>CAVULI010000003.1:0-1868269 GCA_963742295.1 uncultured Verrucomicrobiae bacterium | reverse complement strand
TTTTTTGTTTACCTTCGGTTCAGTTGCGTATTGTTCAGCCGTGCTCCAGCCAAAGTGGGGTCGCTAAGTAGCTCTTAGGATAGCTACGAGATAGGCGCACCGCGACCAGACAAGATTCCGATCGCGGTGCGCGGATTGGTCGGGGTGGCGCTGCTAATGATCAAATGAGACCGTTCCCTGGTAGGGAATGGCAAAGGTGCCGGTAGCGAAATTTACGACGCCGTAGTTCGCCATCATCCCGGTAGCATTCCGGAAGCGACCATTGCCGCCAGTGATGAGCGACGATTCGACATTGAGGTTTACTCCCTGCGTCGCAGTGGGAATGAGCTGTCCCATGAATGGGCCGCTCATCCGCTCGCCATGCGCGCCGGTCCAATCATAGGACCCGACATAGCTACCGTCACACACGTTGGGGCGGAAGTTCGCGCTTCCGGTGTAGTTTCCGATCAGTGTGTTGCTGCCTGAGTTTGGGACGGTAAAACTAAAGACGCAGCCACCCGTTCCAGGCACCGGCTGGCCCAAGTCTGCAGGAATGGTTCCATTGACCACGCCCGTGAAGGCGCGCACAGCGTCGTTCTTTCCGTAATCGGCGTCTTGGGTTGTTTGCCCGACCAGTGGGATCAGGGCGAGGCCAGTGCCGAGGATGACAAGGACGAGGGAGAGCGCGCGCAAACAGGTGCGGCCCGATATTCCTGCTAGGTGTAGAATTTTCATCTGATTTGTTCTTTCGGTTTAGGGTTTGAGTTGAAGCGCGATGCCCGGCCATGGCCGCGGTGTCGTGCTGTTTTCCATTCCTTCCCGAAACTTTGCCGCGCGTGGCAAAGAAAATGGTCCGGCTACGCGATTGTTACTTCGGCGCGAGGGAAGTGACGATTTGCTCGAAGCGCGGATCGCCGCGAAGCGGGTCCCAGAAGGGCGACAGTTTTAGTGCACCGTAGCTCAGCATCTGCGAGGCGACGGGAGCACGCAGTCCAGCTTCCAATTGCTGCAAAGCTAGCTCCTTTTCGCCTGCCCACGCTGCCGTGATGGCGAAATATTGAAGGACGCGGCTGCCGTTGGTGACATCTTTTTCCACCGGCGTGAGCGCGATCGCCCGGCGGCCTTCGTCCAACGCCAGGTCTTTCCGCCCAAGAGCAGCGTCGATTAAGCCCAGGACGCAAAGCGGCGGGCCGTAGTCCGGCTGCGCCTGCACGATCTTCTCCTGCTGGGCGCGGGCCGCTCCAAACGCAGTGCGCGCCCGTGCCTCATCTTTGGTCATGCGCGCCAGCAGACCTTCACCAAAGCTGTGGCTAAGATTAATCGGGGGCTCGAGCGAAACAGAATTGTCGCCCAACGCGACGAGCGCGCGTTCGGCCGCAGCCGGATCGCGTTCGGCCAGAGCGCAAAAGAACCAGGTGTCCGCGGCGGTGGCAATGACGCCCCGCCCTTGCGCGAGAATTGCATCAATCGTCTGGTGCAGCGGCCGGGTATCCGCTTTCCAGTAGAGATAATATAGTTCACGACTGGCCCGCGTTTCGACGTTGTCAGGCACGATCGCTAACGCGCGATCCACCGCAGCGATCGCCTCGGCATAGCGCCGCAATTGTCCGTAACGAAGCGCGATCTGTTTCAGAGTAAAAAAGTTGTGCGGGTCCAGCTCCACCGCGCGCTCCAGATTGCGCAGACTTTCCTCCTGCTGGCCGCGCCGCCGCAGAACGTAGCCGGTGAGTTCGAAGAGACGCGGATCATTGGGTAATGTTCGCCGCGCAATCTCCAATTCGGCGAGCGCGCCGGCATAGTCGCGCAGCCCGTAGCAGAGATATTGCGCGCGCGCCAAGTGCGTTTCGGCAGCATCTGGCCGCAGTCGTGTCGCGGCTTGCACCGCAGCTTCAGCCAGCGCCAGCCGGGCGGGAGTGTGATCAGACCCCCTTGTTGCATAAAGTTGTTCGTGGGCAAAGGCGAGCTGGCAGTAAGCGTCGAAAAATGAGGGATCGCGCTTGACCGCTTCATCCAGAAGTTCAATTGCCTTCCGCAGGTCTTGGTCGTTCGTCGCGCTGAAACCTGCCGTGAGGAGAAGTGACTTCGCCCGTATGTAAAGGTCGAAGGCCGCCAGATCAGTTGTGGGCGGCTGCTCGATCGCTTTCTTCTCGTTAGGCGAGAGCTTAGCCTGCAACTGATCGGCAATCGCCTTGGCGATCTCGCTTTGGATGGCGAAGACATCGGCCAGATCGCGATCGTAGGTTTGCGCCCAGAGATGCGCGTCGTTGCGGGCGTCGATGAGCTGGGCAATGACGCGAACCTTGTTGCCGGAGCGCTGCACGCTTCCTTCCACGAGATGAGCTACTCCAAGCTGCTGGCCGATCTCGCGCAGATTGCGCACCGCATCGGTCTTGTAATGCATGACCGAGGTGCGGCTGATCACCTTCAGGTCCGCAATTCGCGCCAAATCACTCAGGATTTCGTCCTGTACACCGTCGGTGAAGTAGACGTTGTCGGGATCGGCACTTAAGTTCTGGAACGGCAGCACCGCGATACTTTTGTCAGGTAGCGCGGCCGACGTCGCCCGGCGTTCGGTTTGACGGAAAAGGGCGAAGCCAACTGTGGCGATCAGTGCAATCACTGCGGCGGCGATCGCAATCCGTCGCGACTTTTCCCAACGGTCCAGGATCTTCGCGCGGGACTCCTTCAGATGTTGCGCGAGCTCTCGGACGCCCGGGCGCATTGCCGGTTCGTGTGCCAGCATCGACTTAAGAAGCGCAATCAACCGCGAGGGAACGTGCGCTGCCTTCAGTTGCTCAAACGGCGGAGCATTTGATCGCCGGCTGGTGCGAATCTCTTCCAGACTTCCGCCGCTGAACGGCATGCGTCCGGTAAGCAGGAACCAGAGACTTGCGCCTAACGAATAAATATCGGATCGGATTTCCACCGGTGCGTCAGTGAATTGCTCCGGACTGGCGAAAGCCGGCGTGCCGACGAATCCGCCGTGCGTCAAAGCCATGGCGTCAGGCTTTTCGGCGAGAGCCTTCGCCACGCCGAAATCGATGACTTTGACCGTGAAGCTCCCATCCTCCGCTCCGACGAGCATCAGGTTGGCAGGCTTCAAATCACGATGCACCAGGCCCAGCTTCTCTGCGGCGGCCAGCGCGCTAGCGACCTGAAGCGCAATCTCGACTGTGGTCAGTGCATCGAGTGGCCCGGTGCGCCTAACACGCGTCTCCAAGGTCTCGCCTTCGACCAATTCCATGGCGCAGAAGTATTGGCCGCTCTCTTCGTGAACCCCGAACTGATAGACCGTCGCGACATTCGGATGGCGCAGCGCCGCCGCTGCGCGTGCTTCGCGCATGAACCGTTCGCGTGCTTCCGCGCCGCGCTTGATCCATTCCGAGTCGATGATCTTGAGCGCGACCGGACGCTGCAGTGAGGTGTCGATTGCGCGGTATGTAACCCCCATCGCGCCGCGGCCCAGCTCGACAAATTGCCCATCCTCATCCTGCTCCAGCACGTAGGTGCCGAAGCGCTCCGGCGGCTCCTCCGCAGGACTCGTTAGGCGTTGTTCGTCCAGCCCCGCATCGAGCAGACAAACCATGCAGCCGAGCGCGGAGGTCTCATCGAGCGACGTTCCACATGCCGCGCAGACGCCCGCCGAACTCGCTGTGGTTTTCAATCCTCGTTTATGCAGCCACTACATGACGGAGATATCGCAATTCTTCTTCGACGGTTTCATTGGCGGTGACAGTACCCCGCACTTCCTCGCGCAGCAGATCGCGATATCGCGCACGGAGCCGGGCCACGTCGCTCCGCAAAGTCGCAACGGGGCGACCGACGCGGCTGGCCAGTTCTTCATATGCGCTCGCTCCATCAGGTTCTACGCAGAGATGGGGGCGAAGTTCGCGAAAAAGTTCCTCCTTCCCGGCCAGCTGCCATTCCTCTTCGAGACGTTGCATGACCTGCTGCAACAAGGCGGCCGCCCACTCGCGGTCGAACACAATATCCGGGTTGGCCGGCGCCGCCGCCAGTCGTCCCTCCGCGTCGTGCAGGGCAGCTCCATCCAAAGGCAAGAACGACATCCCACCTCCGCGCTTCTGAGTTCGTTCATGTGCGCGCGCGTGCGCCACGAAATGCTTAAGCACACCGAGGAGAAAAGAACGGAAACGCCCCTTCTCGCGGTCGGCGTGCGCGTAGGCGCGCGACTCGATGACGTAGGCAAAGAACCCCTGCGTGAGATCCTGTGCGTCTTCGAAACTGAAACACTGACGGCGAAGGAAAACAAAAATCGGCCGCCAATAGATGCGGCAAAGCTCGGACAGCGCGCTTAGCGCATCATCAGCCGGGGCTTGCGAATTGGCCGCCTCCAGCACGATCGTCCAGCGCGTCGACCCAAACGCGTCATAAGGCCCGAACGAATCTCGAGCACTGGAGAGCATGTCCCGTTTATATAGGCGCGACGCCTAACAAACAAGCCATCGCGATCGCTCTCGCCCGGCGGTCGAAAAGTGCACGCGAGGGTGCGTGCGACTGCGAATTAAATCGCGGCGAGCGCCGTTCGCAGATCGTCTTTCAGATCTTCTACATCCTCAACACCGACCGACAGCCTAACGAGTGAATCGGTGATGCCTAACGACTCGCGCATTTCCGGCGGAATGGAGCCGTGGGTCATGAGCGCGGGATGATTGATGAGGCTTTCCACGCCACCGAGGCTTTCGGCTAACGAGAACAAATGCGTGTTCTCGAGGAAACGGCGCGTGCCGGCGAGATCGGTGTCGAGCACGATCGTGACCATGCCGCCGAATCCGCGCATCTGTTTCTTTGCGAGCTCGTGCTGCGGATGTTCCTTCAACCCCGGATACATCACCTTCGCGATTTTCTTTTCACTCGTCAGGCTGCGCGCGATCTCGAATGCGTTTTCGCAATGACGTTCCATGCGCAGCGCGAGCGTCTTCAAGCCGCGCATGGCGAGGAAGCTGTCGAACGGTCCGGCGATGGCGCCGACGGCGTTTTGCAGGAACTGCATGCGATCGGCCAGTTCCTTGTTTTCACCGACAATCGCGACGCCGCCGACCATATCGGAATGGCCGTTCAGATATTTCGTCGCGGAATGAATGACCATGTCGAAGCCGAACTCGATCGGACGTTGCGCCCACGGACTGGCGAAGGTGTTATCGGAAACACTGATGGCGTTATGCGCGCGCGCGATTTTCGCGACAGCGGCGAGATCGATGAGCTTGAGCAGCGGATTGCTCGGTGTTTCGACCCAGACCATGCGTGTGTTCGGTTTCATCGAGCGCTCGATCGAACTCGCGTCGGTCATGTCGATGAAAGTGAAATCGAGATTGGCCGATTTCCGGCGAACGCGTTCGAACAAACGATACGTGCCACCGTAAAGATCGTCGCTCACGAGAACATGCGATCCGCTATCGAGCACATCGAGCGCGGTCGCCATTGCCGCGAGGCCGGAAGCGAAAGCCCAACCGCGCGTGCCGCTTTCCAGATCGGCCACGCAACGTTCATAGGCGAGCCGCGTTGGATTGATCGAACGCGAGTAATCGTAGCCTTTGTGCCGGCCCGGACTTTCCTGCACATAGGTCGAGGTCTGATAAATCGGCGTCATGATCGCGCCCGTGCTCGGATCAGGCGCCTGCCCGGCGTGAATGACGCGCGTGGCGAAGTCGTGTTTCTTTTTCATAGCGAAAGCGGCGGGGCCACAGATTACACAGATTTTCGCAAATTGCTGCGGGAAGGAAGAACGACGAAACCGCAGCTAAAGTCGTCGCGCGGTTGTCGCCGTTGGGCCGATGGCCTGAGTTTGAAGGGTCGCGCCCGTTTTCGGGGAGGCCCACGCGAGCGTTAACCAGGCGGCCAGATAGCACACGCCAGCCAAGACGAGGACGGCAAGAAAGCCGACCATCATGGCGAACATCAAGGCGAGGATGGTTCCGATGACGGTGAAGAAACCATTGACGCCCCACGCCCACGGCACCAGACCCGGAGCTTCCTCGCCGACGATGCGCAGGCCGGTCGGAAAGGGCATGCCCAACAGCACGCCGAGCGGCGCTATGACAGCGAGAGCGATGACGACGCGCAGGAACATCGGTAGTCCGAGCGCGGCTTGAAAGACCAGTGGGGTGAGCAATGCCGTCGCGGCGAGCACCGCGAGCAACCATGGAATCACGCGCCGCAGCCGTTCGCGCGGTGTACCCGCAAGCGTCCCCGCCAGATACGCGCCCAGCCCGGTGAACATGAGCAACCCCGCCAACACGACCGCGAAGGTGTAGACCGGCTGGCCGAGGAAGAGCGTGAAGTGTTGCAGGAAGACCACCTCGATGAAGATGAAGCCGAGGCCGAGCCCCGCGAAGTAGATCAGCAACCGGCCGCGCCCCGGCGCGCGCAGGTCGTCGCGCTTAAAGCGCACGAGCGGCAGCACGATGAGCGCGCCTGCGACCACAATCGTCTGGGCGAGCAACACGAGCAACGTCACTTCCGCGACCGGCCGATCTTCGAGCGCCATGCGTCCCTGCTTTCCCTGGCTGAAGAGATCGCGAATCGTCTCCCAGCCGATGCTCGACCAGCGCGTGTGCTGGTTGAAGAACGGCTGGTTGTCCGTGGCGGGCTGGATCTGGTGCGGCTCGGCCGCGTAGACCGTGCGCACATCGGGTGCGGTCAGCAGGCGCTGGTAAAGAGTGTCGGCCGGTGCATCGAGCGGCGTGTAGAGCCGGGCGTTGTCTCCATCGGGCGTATCGACCCCAAGAAATGCATCCATGGCGCGGACCTCGGCCTCGGTGAACGGCGTCAACTTGACGAGAAAACCCGCGCTGAAGGTGTTGCTGCGGGCCTTGGCGGGATCCGCATTCGGACGACCGCCATAAGCATAAAAGTGCGCGCGCAGATCTTTCACGCCGCGCGCTTCGAGCACTTCGCGGCCGGTTGCGATGAGCCGCGCAATCTGATTCTGCGGCCGTGTGAAAAAGATCACGCCGTCGGGCGTGAGGTGTTCGAAGTAATCCTCGAACGCCTCGCGGGTGAGCACGTAGTTTTCCGTCAGCGAAAGCGCGCCGGAGGCGATGGCGGAGTTACTGATCGTGTGCACTGAGATGATCGCGTCGTAGTGCTCCCGCGAGCGTCGCACGAAGCTGCGGCCCTCGGCCGTGACAAGTTCGATCCCGGGTTGGTCGAACAATCCGCCCCAGCGATCTTTGAATGCGGGCCCGGTGATGATGTCGTTGATGATCGGGTTGACCTCGATCGCCGTGATCGGGCCCGCACCGTACTGCACCGCATCGAGCACCTGGCTGCCGCTGCCCGAGCCGATAATCAGCACGCTTGGTTTCGAGCGACCGAGGTAGGCCACTTGCGAATCGAAATCGAGTGGGTCCTTCATCTGCGCGGCGACGGTGCGAAAATCCGGCCGCAGGTCGCGCATGCCGGTGAAGGCCGTGCCCGCGTCGAAAACGAAGACGAAGCGGCCGTAGGGGCGAGTTGGGTTCGGCGGAGACTCAAAGAAGTCAATGCGCGAAAAGGTATTCCACGCGGAATACGTCGGCTTGCCTGGCGCCGAGCGCTTGTTCGGCGTGATCGAGATGGGCAGCAGCGAATTCGCGAAAAACGCCAGCACAACCGCGCCTACGGCGAGACCGGCGCCGAGCACGGCGATCGGGCGCGCTCGTTGCCAACCGAAGGTGGCCGCGGCGATGAGACCTATGGCCGCGGCGATGACCACAGACCCCGCGCCGCCGAACTGCGGCATCACCAGCGCGATCGCCGCGCAGCCGAGTCCGGCGCCGAGCAGGTCAAAGGCGTAGAGCCGGTTCACGACCGCCGAGCCACGAGTGAAGAGTAGAGCCAGCGCGAGGCCGGCACAGAAAAACGGCAGCGCGACGACCAGGAAATACAGCGGCATGAACGAAAACTGGCGCGCATCGTTCAACAGGTTGAAAGGGTCGAAGGGAATGCGCTGCTGGAGCCAGAAACACACGACGGCTAGCACGCCGAAGAGCAGTGCCAGCACAGCGAGCGCGCGATCGAGCGGGATATCCTCTCGCAGTCGGCGCCACAGCGCGAGCATCACACCCGACGCCCCAAAACCGAGCAACGCGGTGGAGATGACGAGAAAGCCGAAGTGATACCACAGCGCGACGGACATCACGCGGGTGAGAGAAAGCTCAAGCAGCAGCGTGCCGAGGCAGAGTAGGAAAATACCGGCGTAGTGCCGCCGACCAATGACGTTGCCAGCGGAGGAGGCGGTGGTCACAGGAAAGTGGCCCGGGCTTCGGTGTAGAGGCATGTCGGCATTTCAGGGAGACTGGCCGGATTCGTTCGAAGTTGGAAAGCAGAACTTGTGGTTCCAGGGGATATCTTTTTCGAGGTGACCTCAAAAACCTGAAAACCGCGCGTTAAGGCTAGGAAAATTCGCGCTCCAACGTCGCCGATGATTTCGGCATGTGCAGCCGCAGATAAGAGAGCAGATCGCTGCGCGTGATAAGACCGAGAAACTTTGTTCCATCCATGACGATGGCGACGCGGCCGCGATCGAACACGCCTAACAAGTCCTGAATCGTCGCCGCCGGCGAAAGCGTTTCCAGTTTGTCGGTCATGGCGCTTTTCACTGAGTCATAAAAATGCGCCGGATCGCGATGCACTTTCACGAGCAGATCGGATTCGTCGATAATGCCAACGGCCCGGCCGTTTTCATCGAGCACGGGCAACTGCGAAACATTCGCGCCGCGCATGCGCTTAAAGACGGTGAGCAAGGTGTCGCCAGGCCCGGCCGAAATTACTTCCCCGGCTTCGGCGCGGTGCGTGATGAGATCGCTCAAGTCGCCGTGCGGCGGGCGGTGAGTAAAACCCTGCTCCGCCATCCAAAAGTCGTTAAACATCTTCGAGAGATATTTATTTCCCGTGTCGCAAACGATCGTGACGACGCGCTTCTTCTTCGTCTGCTGTCGGCAATAACGCAGCGCCGCGGCCAGGAGCGTGCCGGTCGATGACCCGCCGAGAATTCCTTCCTTGCGCAGGAGTTCGCGCGCGACGGCGAAGCTTTCCGAGTCGGGAATTTCAAATGCGTCCGTCACGTAGGAGAGATCGGCGATGTCGGGAACAAAATCTTCGCCGATGCCTTCGACTGCCCAACTGCCCGCTTCGACGATTTTTTTCGTCTTGATGTATTCGTAAAGGATCGAGCCTTCCGGATCGGCCAAAATCATCTCGATGCCGCGGCGCGGTTTTACGCGCGAAAAAAATCGACTCAGGCCGGTGATCGTTCCGCCCGAACCGACGCCGACGACAACCGCATCGACATCGTGCCGCATCTGTTCCCAAATCTCCGGACCGGTGGTACGCTCGTGCGCTTCGGGATTGGCGGGATTACCGAATTGATTGACGTAAAACGCGCCGGGAATTTCCCGGGCCAATCGGGCCGCGACATCCTGGTAATATTCCGGATGACCGCGCGTGACATCGGAGCGGACGATGCGAACCTCTGCGCCGAGCGCCCGCACATGCGCGATTTTTTCCTGCGACATCTTGTCGGGAATAACCAGGATGCAGCGATAACCTTTGGCGGAAGCAATCAAGGCGAGACCGAGTCCGGTGTTGCCGGCGGTCGCTTCGATGATGGTGCCGCCGGGCTCAAGCGCGCCGTCGCGTTCCGCCGCTTCGATCATCGACAAGGCAATGCGATCTTTAATTGAGCCGGTCGGATTTTGATTTTCGAGCTTGGCGAAAAGCTGGCACGGACCCGTGTCCAAACGCGTGAGCTCGACCAGTGGCGTGTCGCCGATGAGCCGCAGAATTTCCGGGGGTTTTCCGCGGGCCGCTTCGGCGGCGAGAATTTCAGTCAGCTCAAGAGTCATGGATTGGTCGCAGTCTCACCGTTATGCGACCACTCGTCAGTGCTGTCAGCCAGAAACTGCTGCAAAACATCGAAACGCACTTCGCCGTAGTTGAGCGCATAACGAAGATCGCCACCTTTGTAGACCCAGGTGGTGGGAATCCAGCTCACCGGCAAGTCGAGAAAGCTTTTGATTTTTCCCTCGCCGCGACGCGGACCGGGATCGGCTGCGATGGTGACATTCGGTTGATCGCCGATTTCGAATTTCTTCAACATGGCGCGCCCGTCTTCGCCGCCATTCCAGACCGAGACGAAGATGAAACGCGTCTCGGGATTGTCCTTGATCATCTTCAACCAGCCGCCGCTCTTCAGTTCCGCCTGGCAATTCGAACACCACGGCGCCCACAGATGGACAATTGTTAGACCGGGCGCTTTCACGGCGTCGGCCACCTGCGTTTCGGCCGGCGAGGCGGCGAATGCGGCGCACGACATCAGTGATAAAACGACAGCGGCAAGAACTCTCATCGGCTTCTAACGGTCAACGTTCAACGTTCAACGTCCAACGTTCAACGTCCAATTGGCTCTGAGTTGAAACGTTGGAAGTCCGCCGAAGGACGGATCCGTCCGACCGGCGGATTGAACATTGGACGTTTCCCGGCCTTTTTTGCCTAACAACTCGGGTTGACCTCCCAGTGGAATACGCCTAATGTGCGCCCTCTTTTACTGGGCAGAGCACGGCCTAAGGAACCGCTCGCTTTCCCAGTGACGCGGCTCGCCACCGGCGGACGCGAAGAGAAGTTACGTTATGCCACAAATGCAGGAATTGCTCGCGAAGTCATATCGCGATTTCAAAGAAGGTTCGATCGTTAAGGGTCGTATCCTCGAAATTCGTCCGCGCGAAGTGCTCGTGGACATTGGTTACAAATCCGAAGGCGTCATCCCGTCGCATGAATTTGATGACATCGAATCGCTCGAAGTGGGCGACGAAGTCGAAGTGCTCCTCGAGCGTCTCGAGAACGACGAAGGCATGGTCATTCTTTCGAAAGAAAAGGCCGCTTATCGCCAGAATTGGAACAAGATCGCCGGCGTTTTTGCCGGCGACGGCTTGATCAAGGGCAAGGTGAAGTCGGTCGTGAAGGGCGGCCTGATGGTGAACATCGGCGTCGAAGCGTTCTTGCCCGCGTCGCAGATCGACATTATTCCGCCGAAAGATTTGCAGCAGTTCGTCGGCAACACCTACGACTTCAAGATTGTCAAAATTAACGACGATCGAAAGAACGTCGTGCTTTCGCGCCGCGAACTGATCGAACAGGAACGCAGCGAGAAACGGCAGAAGTTCCTCGAAGGCGTGAAGATCGGCGACATGGTCAAAGGCACCGTGAAGAACCTGACCGACTTCGGCGCCTTCATCGATCTCGATGGCATGGACGGCTTGCTCCATATCACCGACATGACCTGGGGTCGCCTCGGACATCCGAGCGAATTGCTCAAGGTTGGTCAGCCGCTCGAAGTTGTCGTGCTCGACATCAACAAGGAGAAAGAGCGCGTCTCGTTAGGCTTGAAGCAGACGCAGAAGAATCCGTGGGATCAGATCGAGGAACGTTTCCCGGCCGGACAGAAGGTCAAAGGCAAGATCACGAACCTTGTGCCTTACGGCGCGTTCGTGGAATTGGAAGAGGGCGTCGAAGGACTCATTCACGTTTCCGAATTGTCCTGGACGAAACGCATCATGCGTCCGTCCGATATCCTCACGCAGGGTCAGGAAGTCGAAGCCGTCGTCCTGGGCGTGAATAAGGAAGAACAGAAGATCTCGTTAGGCCTGCGTCAGCTCGAAGCCAATCCGTGGGACGAAATCGAGAAGAAGTTCACCATCGGTAGCCGCGTCAAAGGCCAGATCCGCAACATGACCGCCTACGGCGCGTTTGTTGAACTGGAAGACGGCATCGACGGCATGATCCACGTCTCCGACCTGAGTTGGACGCGCAAGATCAATCACCCGAGCGAAGTCTTTAAGAAGAACGACGAAGTCGAAGCCGAAGTCATCGACATCGACAAGACCAACCAGCGAATCAGCCTCGGCATTAAACAACTGAGCGACGATCCGTGGAAGAACATCGATCAGAAATACAAGATCGGTGATCTCGTGACCGGCAAGGTGACGAAGCTGGCCAGCTTCGGTGCCTTCGTGCAATTGCAGGATGAAATCGACGGTCTCGTGCACATCTCGCAGTTGAGCGAAGAGCACGTCACGAAGGTCAAAGATTTCCTCAAGGTCGGTCAGGAAGTCGAAGCGCGCGTCATCAAAGTCGACAAGGTCGAACGCCGCATCGGTCTTTCGATCAAGGCCGCAAATTATTCCGAGGAAGAACTCAAACGCGAATCCGAAGCCTTCGACAATCTCCGCCCCGGCGAAGACATGGTCGGCCTGGAGAAAGCCTTCGAAGCCGCCGAGGAAGATTACCGGCCCGGTCAGCCCAAGAAGTAGCGCGAGTTATTTACGAACGAATTCAGAAGGGGAAGCCGCGAGGCTTCCCCTTTTTGCTTTCATCACCAACGCGAAGTAGCTAAAAGAGCAGCGGCTCTGGCTTCCGATGAACGCGAAACTTTCTTTCGTGTGCGCGGCCCTTTTCCTCGCGCTGGTCGCAAACATTTTTCCGCAAGGCTCACTCATACCGCCGGGCGCGCCGACGCCGACGATGAAATCGCTCGACCAAATCGAAGCGCGCACGCCCATTTCCTCCGCGCCATTCACGATCAGCCAGCCGGGCTCTTACTACTTGACGGCGAACCTAACCGTCAGCGCTGGCAACGCCATCACTGTCGCGGCCAGCGGCGTGTCGCTGGATTTGAATGGCTTCACCATCAGTTCCACGACTCCCAGCGCCGCAGGCTACGGCATCGTGCTCAACAATGGCGTGCGGGACATCACGATTGCCAATGGCCACATCCGCGGCGGCGTGACGAATAGCGGCGGTACTTACAGCGGTCCCGGTTTTAACACTGGCATTTATGCCCCTTCGGCTGGGAATGTCCTGGTCTCGCGGGTCTCGGTTTCCGGCTGCCTCGGTGACGGCATCTATGTGCTTGGCGCCTCACCGAGTGTGGTGGAATCCTGCACGGTGTGGACGGTGGGGAGCGCCGGCATCGACGTTAACATGGTCAGACAATCGTCGGCCGTTGACTGCGGATACACAGGCATCTCGGGCGAGCAAGTGTCCGATTGCCACGGAGAAGGCAGAATCGGCGCTGGGATTAGTGCCGTTCTCGGTAATGCCCTCAATTGTTATGGCTCCAGCGACGACGGCTATGGCCTTATTGCCAGCACTGCCCAGAATTGTATCGGCCGCACCTTGAGCAGCACCAACCCCGGCATTTCTGCCGACACCGCCCTGAACTGTTACGGCTACAGCGGCTACACCATTGGCATTTCTGCCACAACCGCTCTGAACTGTCGCGCTTACAGCAACCAGGGCACCGCGATCAACGCCACCACGGCGCAGAACTGTTACGGCGAGTCCGGCGGCACCGATGCGTTTCTCGTCTCGATCGGCTACAACTGCCGAGGACGCAACACCGGCAACGGCTCGGGGTTTTACGCTTATGAAAACGCCTACTACTGCTTCGGCCAGAGCGACGGCAGCGGTTATGGTTTGTGGGCAACTAGGATCGCGATTGGCTGCTCCGGACTAAGCGGCACCGGCGTTGGGTTACGCTGGGGCGCCGCCGCCGCTATGTGCGAGGGGCGGCGCACCAGTCCGGCAGCGACGGCCACGGTTCTCGGCGCGGGGCAAGCCGGAACGGTTAACCTCCCATGAGACGCCACGGCGTTTCGCAGAAACGCCCTACAATCTAAAATTCCGCGCTACCCGGTGTGCGCGCGAATGGTATGACGTCGCGGATATTGGAGACGCCGGTCACGAACATGAGCATACGTTCGAAGCCCAGACCGAAACCGGAATGCGGCACGGTGCCGTAACGCCGCAGGTCGAGGTACCATCTGTAATCGACCAGATCCATTTTGTGATGGCGCAGGTTCTTTTCCAAAACATCGAGCCGTTCTTCACGCTGACTTCCGCCGACGATCTCACCGATGCCCGGCACGAGCACGTCCATCGCGGTGACGGTTTGGTTATCGTCATTCAGGCGCATGTAGAACGGCTTTATCTCTTTCGGATAATTGAAAACCGTCACGGGAGATTTGAAATGCTTCTCGGTCAGCCAGCGTTCGTGCTCCGATTGCAGGTTCGCGCCGTAGGCGACGGGGAACTCAAATTTCTCGCCGCTTTTCGTCAGTAGCTCGACAGCTTCCGTGTAAGTGATGCGCCGAAACGGACGCTCCAGAACGAAGTCGAGTCGCGCGATGAGTTCTTTGTCCACGAATTTGCCGAACAGCTCCAATTCATCCGGACAATTCTCGCGAATGTCGCGAATGAGATATTTCACCAGCTCTTCCGCGACATCCATGTTGCAGTTCAGATCGCAGAAGGCCATCTCGGGTTCGATCATCCAGAACTCGTTCGCATGTCGCGAGGTGTTTGAGTTTTCCGCGCGGAAGGTCGGACCGAAGGTGTAAACATTCGTCAAGGCACAGGCGAAAGCTTCGGCTTCGAGTTGTCCGCTGACAGTGAGGTAAGTCGAGCGCGCAAAGAAATCCTTTGCGTAATCAATCGCGCCCTCCTCAGTGCGCGGTGGATTCGCGAGATCGATTTGCGTGACACGAAATAACTCGCCCGCACCTTCACAGTCGCTGCCGGTAATGATGGGCGTGTGCACATAAACAAAACCGCGTTCCTGGAAAAATTTGTGAATGGCGAAGGCGAGCCGGCTGCGCACCCGAAAGACCGACCCGAACAAATTCGAGCGCGGACGCAGATGCGCGATCTCGCGCAGGAACTCCGGCGTGTGTCCTTTTTTCTGCAACGGATAGCTGTCATCCGATTGACCGAGAATCGTCAGCTCATTCGCGATCACTTCCCAGGCCTGGCCTTTGCCCTGCGACGCGACCAATTCGCCGCGGACCGCGATCGACGCACCAGTCGTTAGGCGTTGGATCTCCGCATAATTCGGCAACGAATCGCGCGCGATGATTTGCAGGCTCTTCAGACTCGAGCCGTCGTTTAGCTCGACAAACGAAAACCCTTTCGAATCACGCCGCGTCCGCACCCAACCGCGCACGAGAATTTCCTTAACCGGCGCGGAGCTTTGCAGCGCGTCTTTGACGCGTGTCGGTGAAACCATAAACGAGAGACAGCTATCCCAGCGGCAGCCAATTGCCCGGTTGTGGCGACGGGCGCGAGCCGTTGAGTGAAAGGTAGGTGTACTCCTGCAGCAAGCGCTCGTAATCCGAGAGAAGCTTCATCGCGTCGCTCGGCTTGAGGCGATCGGTCTTGATCGCGCTGTCCACCTGCGCTTTGAGCAAACGCATCAGCTCGACCTTGTCCCATTGCGTCATGGACAAGACTTCGCCGATGGTGCTGCCTTCGATCACTTCCTCGATGTACCAACCGGATTCTTCATCGGGATCGAGAAAGACATGCACTTCGGTGACGCGACCGAACAAGTTGTGCAGATCGCCCATGATGTCCTGATAGGCGCCGACCATGAAGACGCCGAGGTAGTAAATTTCGCCGGGAATAATTTTGTGCAGCGGGAGCGTATCGCGCACGTCCTGCAGGTCGGTGAACTTCGAGACCTTGCCGTCGGAATCGCAAGTGATGTCAACGATCATGCCGTTGCGCTCGGGCGGAGTCGTCAGGCGATGAATCGGCATGATGGGGAACAATTGCCCGAGGGCCCAGTGATCGAGGAGCGATTGGAAAACGGAGAAGTTGCAGATGTATTGATCACTTAACGAAGTCTCGAGCGCTTTCACTTCGTCCGGGATGTAACGCAGACCGCGATGCATGGTGACGATCTGCTGCGCCAGCTGCCAATAGACGGTGTCGATCTTCGCTTTCGATTCGAGATCGAGCAGACCGAGATCCCAGTTCTGCTGCGATTCGTCTTTGATCTCCTGAATGTCGTGCAGCGTTTCGAGACGATTCCCGCGTTTCAAACGCGATTTCGCGTGGAGAATTTCGCGCACCAGCTTGTGATCCTTCTCGCTCGCTTCGACTTTCAATTTCGGCGCGGTCTTTTCGATTGAACCGAATGCTTCGACCACGAGCACGGAATGATGCGCGACGATAGCGCGTCCGCCTTCATTGACGATGGCCGGATGCGGCACGCCTTCGGAATCGCACACATCGGCGATATTCCAGACAACGTCGTTGGCGTATTCCTGCAGCGAGTAATTGGCCGAGCTGTCGAAGTCGCTGCGTGAACCGTCGTAATCAACACCGAGCCCGCCGCCGACATCGAGATAACCGAGATCGTGTCCGAGCTTGGCCAGCTTCGCGTAATAGCGCGCGGCTTCGCGCACCGCGCGCTTGATGGTGGAGATGTCGGGAACCTGCGAGCCGACATGGAAATGGACCAGCTTCAGGCAATGCGCCAGGCCGGCCTCCTTTAACATCTCACTGGCGTTGATGAGACTCGTAGTATCGAGGCCGAACTTCGCGTTTTCCCCGCCGCTCGTGGTCCATTTGCCCGAGCCTTTGCTGTGCAAACGCACGCGAATGCCGATCATCGGTTCGATTTCGACTTCCCTGGCCGCGCGAATCGTCTGCTCGAGCTCCTCGAGTTTCTCCACCACGATGATGACCGACTTGCCCAGCTTGCGGCCGAGGAGCGCGATGCGAATGAAGGCCTGATCCTTGTAGCCGTTGCAAATGATCAGGCTCTCCGGGTCCTTGTGCATGGCCAGGGCCGCGACCAATTCCGGTTTGCTGCCGGCTTCGAGTCCAAAATGAAATTGCTGTCCGGCGTCGACGATCTCTTCGATCACTTCGCGCAGCTGGTTGACCTTGATCGGAAAAACGCCGCGATAATTATTTCGATAACCGAACTCGGTCATGGCCGCCTGGAAAGCGAGATTGACCGATTCGACGCGGTGCCGGAGCAAATCCTGGAAGCGAATGACCAGCGGAAAACTCAGGCCGCGTTTACGCGCTTCGTTAACGACTTCGAGAATGTCGATCGAACCGCCTTCGTCTTTCAGCGGACGCACATCGGCGTTGCCGGCGGCATTAATGGAAAAATAGCCGTTGCCCCACGCATCCACGTTGTAGGTGGAAATCGCGGAATCAATATCCCATTCGTTCTTCGCTCTTTCAGTCACCGTGGTTAACGCAGAGCGCCATATTCAATCTTCGTTTCCAACATGCAAGTGGCGTTGGGAAAAAAATCTGTCTGGCTGTTTCCACGGGGCAAACTCTTGTTTTTCGTAACCGCACTGATACCGTCTCGCGGGGATGAACAAAACGGTGATCGAGGTCAATGTCCGCGCGGTTTTACCCACGAGCGGAGGGTGCGCCGTCTTTCTCGGGAACCAGGACAAGGTGTTCATCATTTACGTCGATCAAACCGTGGGGAGCGCCATCACCATGTTCATGCGCGACGTCTCAAAGGAGCGCCCGCTTACGCATGATTTAATGGGCCACCTGATGACGGCGCTCGGCGCCAAAGTGGAGCGCATCATTATCAACGATCTCAAGAACGCGACCTACTACGCGCGCATGATCATCTGCGCGGAGAACGAACTTCAGCAGAAAAAAATCATCGAACTGGATTCGCGTCCGAGCGATTGCATCGCCATGGCCACGCAGCAAAAGGCGCCGATCTACGTCAGCCAGGAAGTCTGGGATGAAGTCGACGACATGAGCGACGTCCTCCGCAAAATGGAGGAAGAAGGCCTCAAGCCCGACCACGATCCGGAAACGGAATCGAGCGAGGAAGAAGACTAGCCGATCAGGTCGCCGTAACGCGCCTGCGCCATCGCGCCGCAGCGGGCGAGAATTTCCGATGGTGTTTCGAGTTGCAACGCTTCCTGCACCAGCTGTTCGCATTCGCCCACCGATAACGTTTGCACCGCGCGTTTCACTCGCGGCACAAGCGACGCGCTCACGCTCAGTTCATCCATGCCGAGTCCGATGAGCAATGGCACCATGATGAGGTCGCCCGCCATTTCGCCGCATACACCCACCCAAATGTTCGCGGCATGCGCCGCTTCCGCCACCATGTTCAGCAGGCGAAGCACGGCCGGATGCGTCGGCTCGTAAAGATGGGCGATGCGCTCGTTCACGCGATCGACCGCGACTGCGTATTGAATCAGGTCATTCGTCCCGATGCTGAAAAAATCGACTTCGCGCGCCAGTGCTGAAGCGCAAATCGCCGCGCTCGGGATTTCGATCATGGCGCCCACTTCCGCCTTCTTCTCCAGGGTGTGTCCTTCCGCGCGCAGTTCTTCGCGGCACTCACCCAGGACGGAAAGCGCGCGGCGCAATTCCGTCACGCCGGAGATCATCGGGAACATGATCTTGACGTTGCCCGCGGTGTTGGCGCGAAGAATGGCGCGCAATTGCGCCTTGAAGATGTCGAGATGCTCCAGGCAAAAACGAATGGCGCGCAGACCCATGAACGGATTTTCTTCCGCTGCCATGCCGGTCGCGATCTTGTCACCGCCCAAATCGAAAGTGCGAATGATGAGCGGATTCGGCGCTACGCCTTCCGCGACTTTGCGATAGGTTTCGTATTGTTCTTCCTCGCTCGGCAAGGTCTGCCGGTTCAAGTACAACAATTCCGTCCGGTAGAGTCCGACGCCTTCGGCGCCGTTGGCCGCGACGGATTCTAATTCGTTAGGCAATTCAATATTCGCTGACAAAACGATGTGCCGTCCGTCCGCGGTGGTGGACTTGGTTTCGCGCAGCTGCGTCAGTTGTTCCGCGACCTGTTCCTGGCGATGCTTCAGCTCGCCGTAATGCCAGCGCGTTTCCGGCGTGGGATCGAGAATGAGCAGACCGTTGTAGCCATCGACCAAAACTTCCTGGCCGGTCTGCAGTTTCTCCGTCACATCGTGCAGACCAACGACGGCGGGAATGCCGAGCGAGCGCGCCATGATCGCGGTATGCGAAGTGCGGCTGCCGAGATCCGTGGCAAAACCAAGCACACGCTCGCGATTCATGGTCGCGGTGTCGGACGGCGTCAGATTGTGCGCGACCAGCACGTGCGTCTCCTTCAGCGCGAGAAAATCCTTCGGCGCTTTGCCCTGCAAATTGCGGACGACGCGCTTGGTCACGTCCTGAATGTCGATGGCGCGTTCGCGCAAATAGGGATCGTCGATCTTGCTCAACGTCTCCGCGAAATGCGTCGCGACTTCCTGGAAAACGTACTCGACGTTGCAGAGATCGGTTTCGAGTTTGCGCAGAACTTCATCGATCAGGGTGCGGTCCTCGATCACGAGCAGGTGCGCGTCGAAAATGCCGGCGTCCTTCGCGCCAATCGCTTCCGCGATTTGCTGCTGCATCTCCAAGATTTGCGCGCGCGTTTGGATGAGCGCCGATTCGAAGCGGCCAATTTCACCGGCGATCTCGTCCTTCTTAATCGAGTGTCGCGGAACAGCTTCGTCATCTTCGCGCACGACGAAGGCGGCGCCGCTGGCGATGCCGGGCGACACGCCGACGCCTTGGAAACGCACTTCGGCCGGGCTGTTCTCGCTGCTCATGTCGCGGCGAGATTAACTCGCAACTTAACGCAGCGATAGGCCAGTTTTTTGCCGAAACGCTCTTGCTCTAGTCTTCGTTAAATTTCGCTGCGATCAGCTCTTCCAGCTCGGCGATCGCCTTGTCGGCGTCGCTGCCTTCGCAGCAAATTTTCAGCTTCGATCCCTGCCCCGCCGCCAGCATCATCAAACCCATAATGCTCTTGCCGTTGATCTTCTCCCCTTCTTTCTCCACCCAGATTTCCGCGCGATAACGGGTGGCGATGCGCACAAACAGGGCGGCCGGACGCGCGTGCATGCCGAGCCGGTTCACGATCGTAACTTCCTTCTCGATTTTGCCGCCGCCCGACGAAGAAGATTTTCGGCTCAGGATTCCCATTACGTCGGCTTGGTTTCCATTAACTTGAGCAGCTTGTCGTTGAATTCCACCGCGCTGTTACGCCCGGATGATTTCAGTTTTTGATCCATCGCCGCCACTTCAATCAAACGGGCCGTGTCGCGGCCCGGCCGCACCGGAATAGTCACGTGCGGCACGGCCAACTTCAGCACTTCATAAAAATCCTGGTCCAGCCCGATGCGATCGACCTCCTCCAGTTCCTGCCAATCCTTCAAGGTCACGACGAGATCGAGGCGCTTCTCTTCGCGAATCGCGCCCACACCGAAGACCGCCGCGACGTTAATAATGCCGATGCCGCGCACTTCCATGTGATGCCGCGTCAACGGCGGCGCCGTCGCCATCAATTCGCGGCCTTCAAAGGAAGTGACCCGCGTCACATCATCCGCCACCAAACTGTAACCGCGCTCGATTAATCCGAGAACCGCTTCGCTTTTTCCCACTCCGCTCGCACCGCGAATCAAAACTCCGACGCCAAGAATATCCACCATGCTTCCGAACTCGGTCACCGTGGGCGAAAAATCGACTTCCATCGCGATGGTGGCGGCGTTGATAAAGCGCATCGTCACCATCGGCGTGCGAAAAACCGCGATCTCTTCCTGTTGCGCAACCGCGAGCAGTTCCGGCGAAAGATGTGCGCCGCGCGAAACGACCAGGCACGGAATTTTTTGCGCGCACAATCCGCGGAAGCGCTGGACCCGCGCGCGCGGCGAAAGACTTTCGAGGTAAGATTGCTCCGCCGCGCCGAGAACCTGCACCCGCTTCTCGGCGAAGTAAGTGAAGAAACCGGCCAGCGCCAGACCGGGACGATTAATGGTGGGCTCGCGGATCTTGCGATGAAAACCGACGTGCGGTCCTTCCAGCTTGAGCTGTAATTTCTCCGCATGCGCTTCGTAGAAGCTCTGCACCGTGACCACCGGCACGTTCTTGCGTTGCGAGCCGCGGGTGGTTAGTGGGATTGAACTCGGCTCGCTCATCGGCTCACTCATTATCCCGAGTGAGACGGAATTGCCATCGCGTAAATCCGCGCGCCTAGCCACTGGCCGGCTCGATCAAGCCGAACTCACCACTCTTGCGCCGATACAAAACATTCATGCGCGAGCTGCGCGCGTTCAGGAAAACCATGAATTGCCGCGTGGACAACTCCAGTTGCAGCACTGCTTCATCCACAAACATCGGCTTCACCGGATAACGTTCGCTGCGCACGACCGGATGATGCCCGCCGTCTTCGTCATCGTCGCCATTCCCATTCAAAGACACCGGCTCCGGTTCCAGCACATGCTCCTCCAGATGCTTCACGATGTCTTTGCGCGGACGATGCTTCTTCATCAGGCGCGTCTTGTACTTCCGCATCTGCCGCGCGACCTTGTCCACCACCGCGTCGATCGCGGCATACATGTCGCTCGTCTCTTCGCAGGCTTCGATCGTGATGTGATTCGAACAAACCAGAATGACTTCGGCGCTGTGCCGGTATTTCTCCACCTCGAGGATGACGTGCGCTTCGATGATCTTCGGATAATCGAGATGGAGATTCTCGATTTTCTTCGTGATGTAATCATTGATCGCGTCGGTGATTTGCAGATGGCGGCCGGTGACCTTGACCGGGGGGTGAGCGTTGGCGGTGAGCACGTGTGTCTTCCTTTCGATTACATCCGGAACCGTTCGCCCAAATAGAGCTGGCGGCTGATCGGATCGTTGATGAGAAAATCTTTCGTGCCTTCGCTCTCGACGCGGCCTTCGAAGATCAAATAGGCGCGATCCACAATCGACAAAGTCTCGCGCACGTTGTGGTCGGTGATCAGAATCGCGAGGCCGGATTTGCGAAGGTTAACCACAATCTGCTGCACATCGTAAACGGCGATCGGATCCACGCCGCTGAACGGTTCATCTAACATCAAAAGCCTGGGATTTGTCACGAGCGAACGTGCGATGGTCAGCCTTCTTTTTTCGCCGCCGCTCAGCGTGAGCGCGATGTTCTTGGCCAATTTTTCGATCCCGAACTGATGCAGCAGTTCATCGCAACGAGCGCGCCGCTGTTGTTTCGACAACGACAGGGTCTCGAGAATGGCCATGATGTTTTGCTCCACCGTCATCTTGCGAAAAATCGATTCTTCCTGCGGCAGATAACCCATGCCGAGCCGCGCGCGCTTGAACATCGGCATGGTCGTGACGTCGTTGCCGGAAAACAAAACGCGGCCGCTGTTTGGCCTAACGAGTCCAACGATCATGTAAAAGCTCGTCGTCTTGCCCGCGCCATTCGGTCCGAGCAAACCGACGATCTCGCCCGCGCGCACGTTGATGTTCACCCCGTTCACCACCGCGCGACCACCGTAAATTTTTACCAGCTCGTCCGTGCTCAAGACTTCGTCGCCGGCGACTGGCAATCGTTCCGTTACATCCGGCATGGGCGGAGATTCCGTTGCAATCTTTCCGTTCATGGTTTCGGCGCCGCGGCCGGCGATGGCGAAGCCTTTGGTTCCTGGTGAATTTCCGTCCGGCTCGGCCCGGTCGTCGTCAGTTTTCCATCCTGCGTCATGACCATGACAGTATCGGGACTCGTGGCCACATGCGTGTTCAATCCGTTCTGCACGCGCGGCGACCCGCGCATTTCCACATTGCCATCGCTTGCGGTGTAGGTCGCCGTGTCGGCCCGACCAACCGAGTGCTGTGGCGGTCCTCCATTTTCGGCCGGCGCATCACGCACCACGCCGACGTTTCCTTCCGCGACCGCTTTCTCCAGTGTCTGCTGCTGCTGCTGCTGTCCGGTCGTTTGGTCCGTGCCGCTTTTCGTCATGTAAACGGTCAGCTTGTCCGACTGCACATTGAAGCGCGGATCTTTGACGATAACGCGACCGGTGAAAATCCCGATCGATTTCGCCGAATCGAAAAACGCATGCTCGGCGTAAATCTCAGTCGTGATCGGCCCCGGTGGCTGGCCGGTGTTGTTTGGCGCCGCATTTTTTCCCGGGCCCTTGCTCTTCTTCGGCTTGGCCGTGGCAGATGTCAGGGTCGGGTTGCTCAGTCCCTGCGCCGGCAACAGCGCGACGGCGACGCTGGAAAATAGAAGTGCGCACAAAATCAGCCTCTTCATTCTGCTGCGGCCGGTTTCTTCTTTTGAAACTGCGAGGAATCCGTAATCACCATTTTCACATTGCCGTTGAGCGTGCCTTTGCGCGCGATGGTGTCGAATTCCGCCTGATCTCCCGAGATGTAAAAGTCCGACCGCGTCACGGTGGTGCGTTCGTGTGAGACGAGCACACGCGTATTCAAATCGAGCAACGAACTCGGCATTTCGATCAGCAAATCGACTGTGTTCTGTGGAGTGTAAGTGGTCATCTTCATTCCCGTAAACGACATGTGATCAGCGTCGATGCGCTTGGCCACACCTGCTTCCAACCGGCTACGCATCCGTCCGGTAATATCAAAATCCGGCAGGACAAGCCCCTTCGCTTCCTGTCCGATCGGCAACGGCACGCTGGTCAACGGCGCCGGAGTTTTCGCGCCGGTCGCACCAGGACTGGCGGATTTCTTCGCCTTTGGCTTTGGTTGCGCCGCCAACGTCGCGCCGACGAGAAGCACGAAGAAAAGAAACGAGCCTGCCGCTCCCAGTTGGCGGAAGCGACCGCTACGAAACGGCAGCATGCACTGCTTTTAACATGCGAAGATGCTTCGGCAAATGCTTTAGCGGAATCTGATTCGCTCCATCCGACAGCGCGCGCGCCGGGTTTTCGTGCACCTCCATGAAAATTCCATCGCAACCTGCCGCCATCGCCGCGCGCGCCAGAACCGGCGCCAGGTCGCCATCGCCGGAAGTCGAATCGCCCGCGCCGCCGGGTCGCTGCACAGAATGTGTCGCGTCGAAAATCACGCGGTAGCCTGCGTCGCGAATCCAAACCAGTGAACGCATGTCCGCGACCAGATTATTGTAACCGAAAGTCGTGCCACGTTCGGTGAACAGGAATTTCTCGCAGCCAAATGACTGCAACTTCTCCGCGATGTTGCGCACATCCCACGGCGCGAGGAACTGACCCTTCTTCACATTGACCACGCGTCCGGTCTTCGCCGCTGCGCGCAGCAAATCGGTTTGCCGGCAAAGAAACGCCGGGATTTGCAGGACATCGACAAACTCTCCCGCAATCTCCGCTTCCGTCGGAGAATGCACATCGGTCGTGACCGGCGCGCCGATTTCATCGCGGATCGATGCCAAAATCCTGCCGCCTTTCCGCACATCGATTCCACGAAAAGATTTCACCGAAGTGCGATTCGCCTTGTCGTAGGAAGCTTTGAAAATGAATCGCGCCTTCTCCGCCGCGCAAACGTCCGCGATGCGTCGCGCCATTCGCCTAACGAATGCTTCCGACTCGATCACGCACGGCCCGAGAATAAACACCGGCTCTTTTCCGCCGATCGTGACGTTGCCGATCTTAAGCAGCGTTCGTTTCACCGTCTGACCTCAAGCAGGGAATCGTCCGGCTGTCCAGAGTCCCGTCGTTTCCGGCAGGTCGAGCGCGATGTTCATCGATTGCACCGCCTGACTGGCCATGCCTTTGCCGAGGTTATCAATCGCCACCATGATCGCGGCGCTGCGCGCATCGGCCACCAGCCCGATGTCGGCAAAATTTGAGCCAACCACCGCCGCGACATGCGGGCTGTCTTCGACGATGCGGATGAAAGGACAGTCTTCGAAAGTTTTCTCCGCCCGCCCGCGAAGATTGGTCATGCGGCGCGGGGTCGCGATTTGAATCGTGGCAAAAATTCCCCTAACGAATGGTCCGCTTTGCGGAATGAACGACATCCGGCCTTCGATCGCGCAGGCCGACATGCCTAACGAGACCTCGGCCATATGTTGGTGGGCCAGCATTTTGTAGGCGCGGAAATCATTCGCACGTAGCGGATGATGCGTCGTTGCGCTCGCGGTCGTGCCGCTGCCGCTGGAACCCGTCACCGCCGTCGCCGCGATGAAACCGACATTCAGACCGCGCAACGGTAGGAGCGCAATTTGCAGCGCGGTGGCAAAACAGCCCGGGCTGGCGATGCGGCGCGCGCCTTTGATGGCGGCACGATTCCATTCCGGCATTCCGTAAACAAATGGGCCCGTGCGAAAATCCGCTGCGAGATCGATCAACAAGAGCCGGTCCGCAATTCCCGCTTCCGTCCATTCCTCTTCCAGGTCGGAAAGATTTTTCGCCAGCTCACCATGCGGCAGCGCAGAAAAAACAACCGGCTGTTCGCTCTTCCCCAAATCCTTCCAGGAGATTTCCGTTTCGAAATTTCCCAAAACGATTCCGCGCAGATTCGGATGAATTTCAGAAAACGCCTGGCCCGCACGACTGCGCGACGTTCCGCGAATGCTGGCCACATTCGGATGCTGCGAAAGCCAGCGCAGCAATTCGCCGCCGCCATAACCCGAAGCTCCAATAATGATGGCGTCAATTTTCATGCGGTGCGCCGAGATGCGGCCGGATTTTTGCCAGGACCAGATCGCCCAGCTGTTTTGCGTTGGTGCGTGCGTTACTGGCCGGCACGCCTAACGACTCCACAAAACGCGTTCCGACGCGGTTATCCGTCGCCGGACCGGTCACAACGTCGACACTCAGTCCAAACGCGTCGCGGAAATGGATGAGCGCGCCGGCCACGCCCACTGGATCGTTCGCGCAGAGCACGTGAACTTTTCCCCACGCTTGCAGTTCGCGATCAGCCAGAATGGTTTGCACGCCGTATTCACCCATGATGCCGTCGCCCGTCTCCGCGATAATCAAATCTACCCCGCGATTTGCGCAAGTTCGCCCAAAATAATGCGCGCGATCCGCGCCGAGGTTTCAGGTCCCGTGCACGGAACGCCCGCATCGGTGAAATCCAGAATCGCGTCCGCGCCATAGTCGCGCATTGAGAGCACGTCGCGCAGCAAACTCACGCCGGTTAACTTCGCGCCGCCGACTTTGAATCCTTCCTGCGACAATCGCCTAACGAGTGCACAAGCGGCGTGCGTCTTGCCCGCATTCATGCACGTGCCCGCAATGAAAATCACCGGGACCTGCGGCGCATTCGGCTGACCCTTGACCGCGCCCGCTTCAATCGAGGCCGGTTGCCCGACGCGACTCCCGAATTCATTGAACAACAAAACCTGTCCGAGCACTTCGATCTCGAACGGTTTGCCCACATCCGGACTGGCGGAGAGCGCCGAACCAATTACGCCGCCGACGTTGAGCAGATGCAGCGTGTCGCCCGGCTTCACGCTTTTCGGCATCGCGCCTTCGTAACCTTGCAGCGCATTGCGATGACCAAGCGCGCCGACAATTACATCGCCGTCGTGCAATGCGCTCATGCGCCCGTGAATGTCTTCGAGCTGATTGTAAACGTTCTTCTCCCCGCGAATCCTGCCCGCGATGACCGCGCCGGGCCGCACCTCGATCTCCGGGGTCAATGTCACCTGCCGGCCGAGCCGCAAATTGCGCGTGACCGACGCGATCTTATCGAGATGAACTCGCATCGCTTTCTCTGTTGGCCAGCATTTGCGGAACACCGAAGACTTTCGCGAAGGCGGCCGCTTCGCGTCCGTTCCACAACGTAGTGCCTTCGCCGTAACTTGCTTCTTTGCGCATGAGCGTGTGCGGCGAACGCACACCTTCGACGGCAAACGCGCGCGGATAAATTTTCACCCGCACGTCTCCGGTCACGCGCGCCTGACTTGATTCCAGGAACGCTTCCAGGTCGCGGCCTAGCGGATCGAAGAATTGTCCCTCGTGCAGAAGCGTTCCGTAAAGATTTCCCAGGTGATCCTTCCAAAACATCTGCTTCCCGGTCAGGACCAATTTTTCCAGCTCGCGATGCGACGCGATCAGCAATTGCGCCGCGGGCGCTTCGAAACCGACCCGACCTTTGATCCCGAGAATCGTGTCGCCGAGATGAATGCCGCGACCGATTCCATATTCGCGGCCTAACGAGTTCAAATTCTCGATCGTCGCGACCGGATCGTTCGGCACGCCGCGCTCAAAAGTGATCGTCAGTTCGCGCGGCGCGAGCGTGGGATCGATCTCGCCGCCGGGATACGCCGCATCCGGAAGATTTTGCCACGAATCGTGCGTCTCCTTCCCGCCAATGCTCGTGCCCCACATGCCTTCGTTGATGCTGTACTGCTGAACCTTCTCTGGAAAATCGAAGCCATGATCGGAAAGATACTTGCGCTCTTCCTCGCGACTTAAGGCGAGATCGCGGATGGGCGTGACGATTTCCAACTCCGGCGCGAGGGTGCGAAACGCCACGTCGAACCGCACCTGATCATTCCCCGCGCTGGTCGAACCGTGCGCGAGCGCGCCGACGCCGAGTTGCAATCCGTGCCTAACGACTGCTTTCGCCTGACAAACGCGCTCCGCGCTGACCGAGAGCGGATAAACACCGCCGCGCAGAACATTTCCCGCGAGGAGATAGCGCAGGTAATCGCGAAACAATTCTTCGCGCGCGTCGATCGTGACATGCGAAGCGGCGCCCAGATCGTGCGCCAGTTTTTCGATGCGCGACAACTCGTTAGGCGAAAATCCACCGGTGTTGACCGTGACGGTGTGCACTTCGCGCTTCTGCTCGCGCAACCAGAGCACGCAAAACGAAGTGTCGAGACCGCCACTGAAAGCGAGGAGCGTTTTCATTCCCAATCGAAAAGGCGCGTCGTAGTTCTCTCCACGAAACCGCGGCGGTCGCGCAGCCACGATTGTGTCTTTCGTAACTCGGCGGCCGGTTTTTCTATCTCCAAATCTTCGCCGGAAGATTTTTCGCTCGTGGCCTTGAACGAGCCATCTTGAATTTGCTGCGCGACCTTCGCGTAAGCGTCGCGAAACGGCATTCCTTCCGCGGCCAGGCGACACGCTTCGCGCGCGGCGTGAATCTCGGGCGTGCAGGCCGCGGCTGATTTTTCCTTGTCGATCTCCAGCGCGGGAACGAGTCGCGCAACGATTTCAAAAAGCTGCTGCGCCTTCGTCAGCATTTCGAGGAACGGCGCTTTGAGGAGTTGTTGATCACGGTGATAACTCGACGGCAATCCGCCGGCCAGTTGCGAGAGCAACGCGACCAGCCCGCGCAGTTCACGACAAGTTCCACGCGCCAGCTCCAGCACATCCGGATTTCGTTTTTGCGGCATCAGGCTCGAGCCGGTGGTAAACGCATCCGGCAGCCTAACGAATCCAAATTCATCCGTACTCCACAGCAGCAAATCCCAGATCGCTTTCTCGATCGTGCCGCTGGCGGAAATAATCCACGCCGCCATCGCCAGTTCGTGACGACCGCGACTGTTCATGACGTCACCCGGATTGCGTTGCACGCGACTGAAGCCTAACAACTCCGCGCTGCGTTCGCGATCGATCGCCATCGGCGCGCCAAAACCAGCGGCAGCACCGAGCGGAGAACGATCGAGCCGCGACCAAAGCGCGGGCAGTTGTTCAAGTTCCTCAAACAAACCTTCCGCAATCGCCGCGCTCCACATTCCCCAACTGCTGGGCATGGCGCGACGCATGTGGGTGTAACCGGGCATGATCGAGGCGCGATGCTTTGCGGCAAAGTCGAGTAATTGCGAAACGCATTCGGCCAGTGCATCCGCGAGATCGAGCAAGCGCGCGCGCATCAGGAGGCGCAGCGCAGTTTGCACCTGGTCATTACGCGAGCGCGCGAGATGAATTCGCTTCCCCGCTTCACCGAGCGCGTGTTCCAACGCAGTGTGACAGTCCTCTTCCTCACGCGTGATTTGGATGTCGCGCTTACTTAAGTCGCGCAGTTGCCTAACGAGTGCTTTCGCTTCCGCCTCGGGCAACAACCCACGTTCGCCCAGCATGCGCGCGTGCGCCGCGCTGCCGATAATGTCGAAGGGCAGGAGTTGCCGATCCGTCACCGGGTCGTCGCCGACGGTGAAGGCATGAATCTGCTCATCGAGCGGCAGGTTCTTCGACCAAAGCTGATCAGACATGGGCGTGCACCAGTTCGAAATACGCGCGAATGGCGGAGCGATAAAATTGCGCGCCGGCTTCAAGCTCGGACATGAGAAGGAACTCGTTAGGCCGGTGACTTCGCTGCGTGTCGCCCGGCCCCGCTTTCACCGCCGGAATTCCTTTCAAGAAGGCCCAGTCGGAAGTGGTCGCGGAACCGCTTCCTTTTTTCTTTTTCGCGGCCACGAGCGCGGCGCGCACGATCGGCTCATCTTCATCGGTCGCGACGGAAACGTAGCGATCGGAATGCACGATCACTTCGCTTTCCAACGCAGCGTCGATTTCTGCCGAAACTTTCGCGTGATCGAGACTTGGGCGTGGTGCGCAGGTCGACAAAGAATTCACACCGATCGGGAATCTGGTTCCGCGCCAGGCCGCCACTGATCTGCGTCACCTGCGCGCGCGTCTCCCCGAAATCCATCGCCGCTAAGTCGCTCGACATCGCGCGCTGCCATATGAATTGCGTTCTCGCCCACGTGCGCATGCGCGACGTGCGCCGATTCCCCGTGCGCGATGCAACGCAACAGAAGCATGCCGCGTTGCGCCGTGCAGATTTCCAATCCGGTCGGCTCGCCGATAATCGCGGCGTCGACTTGGCCGAGTTTCGGTTTTATCGCGCGAATTCCGTCGCCGCCGCGTTCTTCTTCCGCGACGAAGGCGAAGGTAATCGCGCCTTCGGCTTCCAAATCACGCGCCGCCAGAATCATGGCTGCGACGCAACCTTTCGCGTCATTGGCGCCAAGGCCGATTAATTTCTCGCCTTCGATTCGCAACTTATACGGATCGCCCGCCCAACCATCGCAGGGCGGCACGGTGTCGAGATGACTAACGAGTAGTAGATGCGGCCCCTCGCCTTTGCGCAGTGTGAACCAGATGCTGTTGCCTTCGCGGCGAACCTCGAAACCTTCGTTGCCTAACGAGTGGTAAAGAAAATCGGCCAGCGCGCCTTCATTGCCGGAAACGCTCGGGATGTTGACCAGCGATTCCAGGAGTTCTGGTCGCATTCATGATTCGCGCGGACGTTCCGCGACGAACATTGTCCCGCTGCCCTCGTTGGTAAACACCTCCGCGAGGATGGCGTCGGACAAAACTCCCGAGACGATGTGAATGCTGTGCACGCCGCCGGCGAGAGCGGAACGGGCCGCGGCGATCTTTGGTCGCATGCCGCCTTGAATGGCGCCGCTCGCTTCCAGCTCGGCGACTTTGGCCAGATCGACCAGCGGTTGCAGCGTAGAAGGATCGTCAGGATTCGAAAGCAGCCCCGGTGCCTTCACGACGAAGAAGAGTTTTTCTACGCCGAGCGCGACGGCGATCGCGGCCGCGACCGTGTCGGCGTTGGTGTTCAGCACATGGTGGTTCGCATCCGCGGTGAACGGCGCCACCACCGGGACGTAACCGCCCGCAATCAAGTGCCGCAGCAATTTCGGATCGGCGTAATCGATATCGCCGACACAACCGTAGTCGACCATTTGTCCATCGACGTTGACCGGCGGGCGGCGGTGCGCGCGCAACATCTCCGCGTCCTGTCCCGACAAACCGACCGCGTGCAATCCGGCGGCGTGCATCGAGCTGAGCAGGTCCATTTGCGCGGTGCCTTTCAGCGCCATCTTCGACGCTTCGAGAACTTCCGGCGACGTGATGCGGCGACCCCCGACTTTTGTTCTCGTTAGGCCAAAACGTTCGCACAAGGCATCGACCGCCGGCGCGCCCCCGTGCACAACTACGAGCGGAATGGCGAAACCGTGCAGCAAGGCCAATTGTCCGCAGACACTCTTGCGCAAGACGGGATCGCCGAGAATGTCGCCGCCGATTTTCACCACGAACGGTTTGTCGCGAAAGGCGCGCACGTACTTGGCCGCGTCTTTCAGCGGATCGAAAGGAGAACGCGTGGTCATTTCAATTCAAAATCCAATCAAGCAAGGCGCGCTGAACGTGGAAGCGATTTTCCGCCTGGTCGATGACGCGGCTCCATTTTCCATCGAGGACTTCATCGGCCACTTCGAGATTGCGGCGCACGGGCAGGCAATGCAAAAAAATCGCATCGTCCGCCGCCAAATTCATTTGTCGTTTCGTCATCATCCAATCGCTGTGCTTTTTCACGGAATCGGGCGCGAGTCCGCCGGCGGTGGCCGGGCCCCACGCCTTGGCGTAAATCGCGCGCGCACCTGTTAGCGCAGATTCCTGATCGCGAAAGTAGGAAATTTTGCCACCGCTCTTTTGCGCATACGACTCCGCTTCGCGGCGGACTTCCTCGTGCAGCTCGAATCCCGGCGGATGAGCCACCCGAATATCGCAACCGCGCGCCGCCGCCGTGAGCAGAAATGAACTCGGCACCGCCTTGGGCAGCGGCTTGATGTGCGGCGCCCAGGTCAACGTCACAGGCACACCATTCGTTAGGCCAAATTGTTCTTCGATCGTCATGAGGTCCGCCAGGCCCTGGCAGGGATGTTCGCGTGCGCTTTCCATGCTGACCACCGGAACCGTGGCGTATTTTTGGAACGAACGAATAACCGCGTCGGCATTGTCGTCATCATCACTCGTTAGGCCGGCAAAGGAACGGACCGCGAGCACATCGACGTAGCGACTCAGGACGGGAACGGCTTCCTGCAAATGTTCGGCGCGATCCTCGTTCATGACCACGCCGATGCGGTCTTCGAGTTTCCATGTGCCGGTGCCTGCTTCGATCACGATGGCATTCCCGCCCCCGCGGGCCATGACGGCTTCGAACGAAGTGCGCGTGCGCAAGCGATGGATTGAAAAAGACCATGCCGAGAATTTTGTCGCGCAGATGTTTCGGATGCGGCTGCTCTTTCCACTTCTTCGCGGTGGCGAGAATGCGCTCGATCACTTCCGGCCCGAGATCGGACAATCGCGTGGCGTGTTTCATTGAAAGGCGCGGATCGCATCCGCGAGAGCGCGGATGGCTTCATCGCTAATATTTAATGGCGGCATCAGGCGCAAGACTTCGGGATCGGAACTTCCGCCGACGAGAATACCGGAATCTTGCAGATGCTTCTTCAAGTCGGCGGCGCGGCCGGGAACGCGCAGGCCTAACAAGAGACCAGCACCGTGAATTTCGCTAACGCATGTTCCGCGCAGCGCGCGGCGGATTTCTTCTTCGGCCGCGAGTGCGTGCTCCATCAGCTTTTCGTTTTCGATCACGTCAATGGTGGCAAGCAGCGCGGCGCAGGCGAGCGGCGAACCACCGAACGTTGTGCCGAGATCGCCGGGTTTCAGTTGCGCGGCAATCGCATTTGTCATCAAGACCGCGCCCATCGGCACGCCGGACGCGATTCCTTTGGCGGAGGAAATCAAGTCCGGCTTCACCTTGTATTTCGCAGCAGCGAAGGGCGCACCGAGACGTCCGATTCCAGTTTGGATCTCATCTAATATTAAGAACGTTCCAGATTCGGAAGTTCGCGCGCGTAGTTTCTCCAGGAACGATTCCGAGGCCACGCGAATTCCGGCCATGCTTTGGATCGGCTCCAAAATCACGGCAGCGATTTCGCTGAAATTGAAATCGTCGAGCGCCTGTTCGTCGTTCCAGGGCAGGCGCGTGCACGAGGCGAGAAAAGCGGAATACGGCGCGGAAATTTTCGGATCGTCAGTGACGGAAAGCGGCAACGTGCCGCGGCCGTGCCAGCCGCCTTCGAAGGCGACGAAACGCGTGCGGCCGGAAAGTTTCGCCGCGATCTTGAGCGCGTTTTCGTTTGCTTCGCTGCCGCTGTTGCAAAAGAAAACCGAGGCGGCGCCGACGGGGCCGCGCGAATTGGCGAAGTTGATGAGCCGCTCGGCCGCCTGGGTGCGCACCGGAACATCGGCCGCGCTGCTGTAAAATAACAATTCGTTAGACTGACGCGATATTGCGGCCGCGATTTTCGGGTGCGCATGACCCGTGCTGCAAACGCAATGGCCGCCGTAGAAATCGAAATAGCGCCGGTCGCGATCGTCGAAGACGCAATCGCCTTTCCCCCTAACGAGTGGAAACGGGTACGGCGGATAAGTGGTGAGGAGCGCGCTCACGAGTGGGCAAGGGCGGTTCTGCGTCCGCCTAACAAGTCATAAATCGCAAAGGGTAAATACAGCACGATGAAGAAAACGATCGCGAGCAGATGAAATTGCAGCAGATAAATCGGCCACGAATCAGAGAGAAAACTGAGAAGCGTCAAGGTCGCCGGTTTGCGCAGAAGATAGCCGTAGTTCAGGCCGGTGAGCAGGTCGACGGTCATGGCACAGACGAAATAGAACTCCGCCCAGGCGAAGGCGCGAACCCCTGACATTGGATACGGCCGCAGGCGACGCGTGAGCATGAGAAAGACGACGCCGACAATGATGCCGGCATGGTTGATGAAGAAGTTGAAGAAATGCAGGTCGGGAAATCCGTAACGCAGGTCGGGCGTCAGGATCGCCTGCAAAGTTCCGCCGACTCCCCAGAAGTAGGCGACTTCAAACCAATAACGATTGGCGGTCAGGAGCGCGACGATGACGACGAACATGGCCCAATCGCACATCTGCATGGGCAATTTCCCCTGCCACGATTGATCGGTCTGCGCGCGCAGGAAAAAAAGGAAGACGATGTAATTAACCAGAAGGGTAACAATAATGCCAAGAACGACCGCGCGTTCCGCCTTGGGCGAACCAATTCGCCTAACGAGTGCTGCCAGGACGAAGGGAAGCGCGATCGTGACAAACATCACGATGAGATGCTCGGCACTGTAAGCGCGGAATTCGTGGATCATGGCCAACGGCGGAGCGTTTCCGCTTAGCGGATGATCCAGAGATTGCAAGGAATCACATCGGTGACCCAGGCGATGTGGGCCGGTAACTCGTTAGACTGGGAGCGCTCGATGGGAACGACCAGCAGGTCGGCTTCGACCGATTGCACAAAATCCGAAGCGACGAACCCGGTGTTGCCGCGCAGGCAGCGGGCGTCGATCGGCAGATCAGTACCGAGTGATTCGATGAAATCTTCCAGGGCCTTTTCTTCTTCTGCGAGGGTGCGCGCTTTCTGCGCACCTTTCCGCTTGGACCGCGCTTCGTCGAAGGTGGTGTAAACACGAATAGCGTAGAGATTTTCCGCGCCCTCTTTTTCGGCCAGCAAAGTCGCGCGTTGCAAGGCGCTGCGCGCATGCTCGGAATAATCGGGCACAAAGAAAACAATGCTCTTGAGCGATTTCGGTTCGCGCTCCGGTTTGGTGAAAAGAATGACAGAGCAGGGAGCTTCCCTGACCAGTCGGCGCGCGACGTTTCCGAGAAACGGTCGGAGCACGACCTCCTTCTCGAGCGCGCCGGCCACGATCAACTCAACATCATTTTCGCGCACCGCTTCGAGAATGGCGTCGGCCGGCGAACCTTCGTGATAGAAGATTGGCGAATCGGCCGGCAGTTCCAAGGCGGCCAACGCCTCGGCGAAACGTTTGGTCGTCTTGGCGTCTTTCTTGCCGACGTAAATGAGATTCAGCTCCGCGCCCAGCCGATCGCGCATGCGCTTGGCCTCGGCCAGGACCTGTTCGAAGCGCGGCGAAAAAGCGCTGGCGACGGCGATGCGTTTATAGGGCTTCGGGGACATCGGAAGACAGAAACGTCCAACGCTCAACGTTCAACGTCCAACTCTCAAATGAAGATCCGGCCCGCTGCTCGAATTTTCGACATTGAACCTTGGACGCTGGACGTTGAACCTTCCTCATCTATGCGGCGCGCGATTTATCCCGGCAGCTTCGATCCGGTCACGAACGGTCATCTCGATGTGATCGAGCGGGCCCGAAAACTTTTCGACGAAGTCATCGTGGCCGTGGCTTACAACGACCAGAAGCAGCCGATGTTTTCACTCGAGGAACGGCTGGCACTCTTGCGCGCCACCATTGGCGATGCCGACCACGTGCAGGTCGCGCCGTTGCCCGGCTTGCTGGTCGATTTCGCCGTTCAACAAAAAGCCACCGCGCTCATTCGCGGACTGCGTGCCGTTTCGGATTTTGAATTTGAATTCCAAATGGCGCTGATGAATCGCAAACTGGAAGGCAGCGTGGAAACCATCTTCCTTATGCCGAAGGAGGAATACACGTACCTGAGCTCGCGCATCGTGAAGGAGATCGCGCGGCTCGGCGGCGATATCACGACTTTTGTCCCGCCGCGCGTGGCGGAAGCGTTCGCGAGGAAATTGAAACGATGAAGGTTCATCTGCGTCAGATCCCTGACGAAGGTTTGCATCTGGAGGGCGAAGAAGATTGCCCGATTCCGGAATTGGAAAAGGAGGGCATCAAATGCGCGGGACCGGCGCATTACTCGTTAGACCTGGGTGTTTCCGACGGTTCTCTCTGGGCCAACGGCAAATTGTCGCAACCGATGGAATTTTCCTGCGTCTCCTGTCTGGAGCGATTCGTGCACACGGTTGAGGTGCCCAATTTCGCCATCGTGACGGAATTGACCGGACCGGAGACGGTCGATCTCACGCCGTTCATGCGGGAGGATATTCTGCTCAATTTGCCCGCGCATCCGCATTGCGATCGGGATGGGACGCGGATTTGCAAAGGGGCGAAGGTGCAAACCGCCGAGACGAAGAGTGACGACGCGCGTAAACCGGATTGGAGCGCGCTGGATAAATTGAAGCTTTAGCCAGGAACGCGAGTTGCCTTTCGCCAATTTCCTGCTTTGGTGTGCCGCTTCGTATGGGAGTTCCAAAACGCAAAACCTCCAAGATGCGCCTGCGCACGCGCAAGGCGTCGCATCGCTGGAAAGCGCCGGTCTTGAACAAGTGCCCGCAATGCGGCAGCACGGTCAAATCGCATACCGCCTGCCCGTCCTGCGGTTATTACAAAGGCCGCCAGGTTCTCTCGATCAGCGGCGCCTAACGAGCCGTCGCTCGTCATTCGCGCTTCCCGCTTTCGCCCATCCGGCGCGATTGCCTCTAATTTCGTTTTGCATTCCCGCGCGGGAATCCGCAATGTTTCTCACTTCCCGATGAAAATCGCGTTGGACGCAATGGGGGGCGATTTCGGTCCACCCAATCTCGTCAGCGGTGCGGTAATGGCGCTGCGTGAATATCCGCGCATCGACAAGCTTTTTCTGGTCGGCGATACGACGCAGATCGAAGTCGAGCTGAAAAAGCAGCACTGTAACGATGGCCGCGTCGAGATCGTCCACTCCACCCAGGTTGTCGCGATGAGCGACAAACCGGTCGAATCCGTCCGGCGCAAAAAAGATTCCTCGATCAGTCGCGCGGTCGATCTGGTTAAATATGAGAAGGCTGATGCGGTCGTAAGCGCAGGACACACCGGGGCGGCCGTGGCGGCGACCACGATCAAATTGCGAACGTTACCGGGCGTAGAGCGACCGGGAATTGCGTCGGTCATTCCGACGGAGAGCAACCTGTTCGTGCTCATCGACGCCGGCGCCAATGTCGATGCGCGCCCGATTCATCTCCTGCAATACGGGATCATGGGCTCGGTTTATTCGCGCCACGTTTTGCGATTTGAAAATCCCTGCGTCGGTTTGATGTCGATCGGCGGTGAAGACGTGAAGGGATCCGAATTTACCCGCGAAGTTTTCAAGATGCTGAAGGAAAGTTCGCTGAATTTCCGCGGCAACGTCGAAGGCCACGATCTCTTCGCCGATCCGGTCGAGGTGGTGGTGAGTGATGGTTTCGTCGGCAACGTTGTTCTAAAAACATGCGAGGCGACCGGCGACGCCATCTTCAAATGGCTGAAACACGAGCTGACGAAAAATGCGAAGCGCATGGCCGGTGCTTATCTGGCGCAGAACGCATTCAAGGCCATTCGGGCGAAAGTGAACTACGAAGAATACGGCGGTTCGCCCCTCCTGGGCGTGAATGGAATTTGCATCATTGCGCACGGGGCAAGCACGCCGCTCGCGATCAAGAATGCACTGCGCGTGGCGGTGGAGTCGATTGAACACGAGGTGAACCCGCATATCGTTGAGGAAGTTCGCCGTTATCATGAAACGACAGCCCCGCTCGAACCGGCGATCCGCTAAACCACAGCGGACTGTCTCAATCGTCGGCACCGGCAGCTACACGCCGGAGCGCCGCCTGACGAATGATGATTTGTCGAAGATGGTCAACACCTCCGACGAATGGATCACGACGCGCACCGGCATTAAGGAGCGACGCATCGCCGCCAAAGATGAATACACCAGCGACATGGCCGCGCGCGCTGCGCTCAAGGCGATGGAGCAGGCGAAAATTAAGCCGGAGGAAATCGACCTCATTCTCGTCGCGACCGCGACACCCGACATGACGTTTCCGGCCACGGCCTGCATCGTGCAGACAAAAATCGGCGCCAAGAACGCGGCTTGTCTCGATGTCTCCGCCGCATGCGCCGGATTTCTGTTCGCACTCGAGATCGGTCAACAGTTCATCACTTCACACACTTACGAAACCGTGCTGGTCATCGGCGCGGAGAAACTAACTTCGATTACAAATTGGACCGATCGCAATAGCTGCGTGCTTTTCGGTGACGGCGCGGGCGCCGCGATTTTGCGCCATCGCAGCCAAAGCACACATGGCGTAATCAGCACGCAGATCGGCAGCGATGGAAATTTCGCCGACATTCTTTTCATGCCCGGCGGCGGTTGCAAAACGCCGATTACCGCCGAGAACGCGCATCAGCATCTGCAGACGATCCACATGAATGGCCGTGAGGTTTACAAGCAGGCCATCATTTCGATGATGGACGCTTCAAAGAAAGCGCTCGATAAAGCCGGCCTGACGATTGAAGACATCGCCTGCGTCATTCCGCATCAAGCCAACCTGCGTATCATCGAAGCGATCGCAGATCGCATGAAAATTCCGATCGAGAGGTTTTTCGTGAATCTCGACAAGTACGGGAACACTTCGGCCGCAGCGGTGGCGATCGCGCTCGATGAAGCGAATCGCAGCGGACGCCTGAAAAAAGGCGATTACATCCTGATGGTCGTCTTCGGCGGCGGCTTGACCTGGGCGAGTTCGATCATCGAGTGGTGAATCGATTTCGGAAACCCGACACCGGATTTCGGCAAGCAAACATTCCTGCTATTCTAATCTTTCCGGTTTCCGCAATCCAAAATCCGAAATCATGCTGATCGAAACTCACGCGCACCTCGACTATCCGGATTTTGCGTCGGACCTCGATGAGGTGCTGAAACGCGCCACCGATGCCGGTGTGACTCGCATCATCACGATCGGCACTTCAATCGCGAGCAGCCGGCGCGCGGTGCAACTGGCGGAAACGCACAGCAATATTTTCGCGGTCATCGGTGTGCATCCGACTTCGGAAGAAACAACACCGGATGATGTGATGGAGCCGTTGCGCGAAATTGCGCAGAGTCCGCGCGTGGTCGCGATCGGCGAAACGGGTCTGGATTACCACCGTTTGCCGAGCACAGAGATTGCGAAGGAAAAACAGGTGCAGGTTTTCAGCAATGCCCTGCAAAGCGAGACCGAGGAGCAGATCGAAGCGGGCATTCACGACGGCGCTTACAAATCGAAGCAGGCGAGTTTGTTCGAACAACAACTCGATCTGGCGGTCGAATTGGGACTGAATGTGGTCATTCATCAACGCGATGCCTGGGAGGACACACTCGACATTCTCGCTTCGTATGAAGGAAAATTGCGCGGTGTGTTTCACTGCTTCGGCGGGTCGATGGAACAAGCCGACGAAATCCTCGGGATGGGACACCTCGTTTCGTTTACCGGCATCGTCACTTTCAAAAACGGCGCGAGCGTGCGTGAAGTCGCGGCGCAGGTTCCGATAAACAAATTCATGGTCGAGACCGATTGTCCTTATCTCGCGCCGGTGCCGTTTCGGGGAAAACGTTGCGAACCAGCGCATACACGCCTCGTCGCCGAATCGATCGCCGCTGCGCGCGGCATGTCGCTTGACGAACTGGCGCGCGCGACTACCTCAACCGCACAAGGTTTTTTCCATTTCCACCGCGAATGAAACATTTTCCAACACTCGTTAGTCTGGCGGCGCTCTTCGCGATTACCTCCTGTACGACAACGGACACTCGCCATCGCATGGTTGTGAGTGTGCCGGAACAGAAAATGATTTTGCTGGAGGACGGAAAGCCGATCGCGACCTATCCGGTTTCAACTTCCAAGTTTGCGCTGAGCGACCGCCCCGGAAGTCGTGGCACGCCGCTCGGTGAGATGGAAGTCGCCAGGAAAATTGGCGACGCCGCGCCGCTCGGCGCGGTCTTCAAGAGTCGTCGTCGCACCGGCGAAGTCATCGCGCCGGATGCGCCGGGACGCGATCCAATCGTGACGCGAATCCTCTGGCTGCGCGGACTCCAAGCGCAGAATCGGAATGCTTTCAGCCGCGACATCTACATTCACGGCACGCCGGAAGAACGGAACATCGGCCGTCCCGCCAGTTATGGTTGCGTGCGCATGAAGTCGCGCGACGTGATCAATCTTTACGGCATCGTCGGCCAGGGTGCGCGCGTCTGCATCGTGAATGCGCCGATCGCCGCAGCCGTTCCGGCTTTGACAGCCCCTGCAGAGGCGGTGGCCGCCGCCGGATCAGTGAAGGCGCCGGCCGCTCGTTAGACACTCGTTAGGGCATTTTGCCCAGATGCTTTTGCGCGGACGGGCCCGAAAGCCTTTCCAGGTCGGCGTCAACCATGATGCGGACCAGCTCCTTGAAACGCACTTTCGCTTCCCAGCCGAGAAGCTTCTTCGCCTTGGCCGGGTTACCGATGAGCAGATCGACTTCCGCCGGTCGCTCGTAGCGATCGTCGTGCTTGACGAATTCTTTCCAGTCGAGATTGGCGTGAGCGAACGCTGCCTCGCAAAACTCACGCACCGTATGCGTTTCGTGCGTGGCAAGGACGAAATCGTCCGGCGTGTCATGTTGCACGATGCGCCACATGCCTTCGACGTACTCGGGCGCGTAACCCCAGTCGCGTTTCGCTTCGAGATTGCCGAGGAATAATTCTTTCTGCAGTCCGTGCTTAATGGCCGCAACCGCGCGGGTGATTTTGCGCGTGACGAAAGTTTCACCGCGCCGCGGGCTCTCGTGATTGAAGAGAATTCCGTTCGAGGCATGCAGGCCGTAGCTCTCGCGGTAGTTCACCGTCGCCCAATAGGCGAAAACTTTTGCCACCGCGTACGGACTGCGCGGCCAGAAGGGCGTCGATTCGGTCTGCGGAACGGCCTGCACTTTTCCGAACATCTCGCTCGATGAAGCCTGGTAAAAACGCGGTTTGACTCCCGTTTCGCGCATCGCTTCGAGAATCCGAATCGTGCCGACCCCGCTCACGTCCGAAGTGTATTCGGGGATGTCGAAACTGACGCGCACGTGGCTTTGCGCCGCGAGATGATAAACCTCGTCCGGTTTCAAATCGTAGAGCAGCTTCACCAGATTCACCGAGTCGCTCAGGTCGCCGTAGTGCAGAAACAAACGCACGCCGTTGATGTGCGGATCGACGTAAAGATGATCGATACGCGAAGTGTTAAAGGTGCTGGCGCGGCGAATGATGCCGTGGACTTCGTAGCCCTTTTCCAAAAGCAGATCGGCGAGGTAGCTGCCGTCTTGTCCGGTAATCCCGGTGATGAGCGCCTTTTTCATGCGAGCGGAGCAGTTAGCGTATCACAAGTTCATCGGCAAATGCTTTAGGCGGAAAAGATTTTATTCCTTCAGAACAAGCACAGTTTTCCCAGTGAGAAGCGAGTCGCCGGCCAGAAGCATTTGCTTTCCGCGCTCGGGAAATGTCGGCAGTTCGAGGTAGCGGATGCCGGCGTGGCGAAAACGCAGGCGATTGATGAGAAAGTCGCCGAAACAAACCGGGTAAACGCGATCGCGTTTGGCGAGTTGTTTCAATTGCTTGTGCAGCAGACGACTGGTCTGACGCGACTCGCTGAAGGCTGGCATCGAAACCATAAGCAGATTCGCCAGCATCAAGACGATCAAGACCGCGCCGAGGATCTGCGGAGTCTTGTGCTTACTCTGCCACAGGACAATCGCTGCCATGACCGGCAGAAGCCACAACTGCGGAACGTAACGCGCGTACCACGGGTGCGGCATAATGAAAATCGTCGCGAGAATGCAAAGTGTTAATACGAGAAGAAGTCGGCGATGCTTCCACCGCTCGTCGTCTTTCACAAAACAAAGCGCGCACGCGGCAATAAGCAGGATGCCACTGGTCAGCGGTCCCCATCCGCAAATTCTCGTGTCGACGTTGTGAAACGTAGCGATTTCATCGCGCGTAACGCTGAAGGGGAGCTTGAGCGAACCACCAGGATAAGTAAGCGAAGCGAGATCGTAATCATTTTGGCAGCGCCCAAAAACGGAATGCAAAAAAGCATCGAAGCGATTGCGTCCGCGAAACGAAACCGGCATTTGATGAACGAGAAAATTATCTTCCGTTTCCTCTTTGATGCTGCCGAGGGTGAAAGGAAAAAAAGGATTACCGGTGGACTGGAAGTTCGTCAGGTAAGGATTGTAGCCGAGCGCGAGGCCGAGGAGCAGACCACTCGCGTATATCGCCGCGAAGCGAGGCAAAGCATCGAACCGTTTCCAAAAACAAGCCGCCAGCACGAAGGCGGCTCCGAAAGCAAGAACGTAAAGCAACGCGGTCAGCTTCACGTTGATTAACAAAAGAATCGAGATGACGACCAACGCCGCATAAACCGCGCGCCGCTCCAGCAGCCAAAGGCAACTCGCCACCACCATGCAGGTGAAAAGGACTGCCAGTTGGCCATCCAGATAGTAAGTCAGGCTTTGACTGAGGCTGATCGGATTTACGGCCACGAGCAGGGCCAGCACCACCGCCTTCCATCGAGAAACAGCGGTGAATGCCAGCAGCCCATGAAGCGCCAGGCCAAAGCACGCCGCCATAAGCAGAATCGTGGTCGCTTTGCCGGCTTCGATGTTACCGGTGAGGCGACAAAGCCCGGCCGCAATCAGCCATGGTCCTTTCGCGTAATGAACGATCACTCCGCGCAGGATCGCTTGCGGGCCCTCCGCGTGTTGCGGCTCTGTGATTGGATTCCAACCCTCGACCAACTGCATGATCGCAGTGCCGTGGTAACCCTGGCCGTCGCACGTCACATCAAAGACCGACGTGCTGACGCGAAGGGCGAATCCCAGCAGCACGACAAAGATTGCGGCCGCCGAAATTCTCCAACGTCGCGTGCAGCGGAAAAAATTTCCCGGCGCAAACACTCCAAAAAGAAGGACGCCGCCTAAAGCTGCGAGCGGTTGCGCAATCGTTAAGCGCAGATGGAGCAAATGACCGAGCCAAACAAACCCGGCCAGTGCGGCGATGAAGGCGGCGAATAGGAAACCCAGAAGCAGGAAGAATTCGCCAAGCGCGGACTCGGTTGGCGGGCGTGCCTGCATCGACTCGAGGCTAATTGACCGGCAAATCCTTTAGCTCGGTGGCGAGTGATGTCTCGTGCAGCACGACTCGCTGCGCCGCGATCAAGTCGCAGATGCCTTTGCGACCCAGGTCAAGCATCGCTTTCATTTCTGAATCAGAGAAGGTCGCTTCTTCTCCTGAACCCTGCATCTCCACGAACTCCCCATCTTCGGTCGCGACCAAATTGAAATCGACGGTGACGGATTTGTCCTCTTCGTAATTCAAATCGACAATCGGCGTTCCATCGAGGACACCGGCACTGACGGCGGCCACGAGCTTGCGCAACGGCGATTCCTTTAGCTTGCCCAGCCTAACGAGTCCTCCACACGCGATCGCCACCGCCAGACTGGCGCCGGTGATCGCGGCGGTGCGTGTTCCGCCATCGGCTTGCAGCACATCGCAATCAACCCACATCGTGCGCGGCCCGAGTTTTTCCAAATCAACCACGGCGCGCAACGAGCGGCCGATCAACCGTTGAATCTCACTACTGCGCCCATCGAGTTTTCCTTTGGCAATGTCGCGCGGCTTTCGCGACTGGGTTGAATACGGAAGCATCGAATACTCCGCGGTGAGCCAGCCGCCGGTGACATTTTGTTCTTTCATCCAACGCGGCACGCCTTCGTCGATCATGACCGCGCAGATGACGCGCGTATTTCCCATCGCGGCCAGGATCGAGCCGCTCGCGTGCGGCGCGATGCCGACCTCGAACTTAACCGGACGGATTTGATCGGCCGTGCGGCCGTCGGGACGATTCACGGGCGCAAGGTAGACGTGCCGGGCGTGGGCGCGAATCCAATTTCAAGCGACGGGGTCGAATTTTGCCCGCCAGGAGTGAAATTTTCAAAAAAAGTGCGTTTTGCGCGTTGACGACCCGAATCCGACGGCTACGTTGTTGACCCCGCCTGAAGCGGGACTCCTCTAGCGTGAGCCGGAGCGAGTTGTGTTCTGGCATATTTTGGGACTGCAAATTGGAACTCAATTTTGTCCCGGCTGTTTAACGGAAACGTTTTGGAGTCGGACAGGATTGGGTTTTTTTGTCGGCTGAAATGTGCAGGAGCCGTTGGTTCTTTGATATCTACATACAGGGTAGTAAATACAACTTTTTTAGAGCTGAGTCTGAAATTAACGGCTTGGAGGTTAAGATCTCCAGAGCCCGTGAGAGTTTCAGTTATCATAAGATCTCTGGTTCCGCGCAAGCGGGACCGGAACAGATTGATCAAGCTACAAAGAGCACATAATGGATGCCTTGGTGCCAATAGGCGATGAAGGACGTGATAAGCTGCGATAAGTCACGGTGAGCGGCAAATACGCTTTGACCCGTGAATGTCCGAATGGGGTAACCTGAGTGAGGTAATACTTGCTCGAGCTTGTGTGAATACATAGCACAAGCATCGCAACACCCGGTGAAGTGAAACATCTCAGTAACCGGAGGAAGAGAAAGCGAAAGCGATTCCGTCAGTAGTGGCGAGCGAAAGCGGAAGAGACCAAACCAGCAGTTTACTGCTGGGGTTGTAGGAGCCCGATGTGGTAGTGCAAAGGTTAGGTGAAGCGAATGGAAAATCGCTCCATAGAGGGTGACAGGCCCGTAACCGAAAACTAGAGCACGCCTAGGGAATTCCTGAGTAATACGATGCACGTGAAACTTCGTATGAATCCACGCCGACCACGGCGTAAGTCTAAATACTAATTGGCGACCGATAGTGAACCAGTACCGCGAGGGAAAGGTGAAAAGAACCGCTGTGAGCGGAGTGAAATAGTACCTGAAATTATGTGCTTACAAGGTGTCAAAGCCGGGCAACCGGTGATGGCGTGCCTTTTGCTTAATGAGTCTGCGAGTTACTATCAGTGGCGAGCCTAAGTCCTTCTGGGATGGAGGCGAAGCGAAAGCGAGTCCGAAATGGGCGAAATTAGTCGCTGGTAGTAGACCCGAAGCGGAGGTGATCTACCCATGAGCAGGTTGAAAGTTGCTTAACCGCAACTGAAGGACCGAACCCGTGAAGGTTGAAAACTTCTGGGATGACTTGTGGGTAGGAGCGAAAGACTAATCAAACCCCGTGATAGCTGGTTCTCCCCGAAATAGCTTGAGGGCTAGCCTCAGGTGTTCATGTGTGGAGGTAGAGCACTGGATGAACTAGAGCCCATACCAGGGTATCGAATTCAATCAAACTCCGAATGCCGCACAATATAACCTGGGAGTCAGTGCGTGAGGGATAAGCTTCACGCGCGAGAGGCAAACATGCCAGACCAGCAGCTAAGGTGCCCAAATACCGTTCAGTGGAAAGGATGTGAGGTTGCTTAGACAGTGAGGATGTTGGCTTAGAGGCAGCCATCATTTAAACAGTGCGTAATAGCTGACTCATCGAGCGATCTCGCGCCGATAATGATTGGCGATAAGCGGTATACCGAAGCTCTGGAAGACGTTTGGTTTCGACCAGACGGATTGGTAGGGGAGCGTTCTAGCGACATTGAAGCCGAAGCGGAAGCAACGGTGGAGTTTCTAGAAGTGAGAATGCAGACATGAGTAGCGACAAGACAGGTTAAATTCCTGTCCGCCGTAAACCCAAGGTTTCCTGGGGAAGGTTCGTCCTCCCAGGGTTAGTCGGGACCTAAGTCGAGGCCGAAGGGCGTAGACGATGGACAGCAGGTTCAATATTCCTGCACCGGCTGTGGTTAAGCTTAAGAGTGACATATGTGTGGAGGCAGGCCGTCGATTGAAAGTGACGGTCCCGCAAGGGGACGCTGAGGCTTCGGCCAAGGTGGATCTGCTAAAACATGTATCAAGAAAAACTCCTAGGTGTTCCCACGGTTGCCCGTACCGTAATCCGACACAGGTGGGTGAGTAGAATATACTAAGGCGCGTGAGTGAAACCTCGTTAAGGAACTCGGCAATCTAGCCCCGTAACTTCGGAAGAAGGGGTGCCATCGTAAGGTGGTCGCAGTGAAATGGGTCAACCGACTGTTTAACAAAAACACAGCACTCTGCTAAGTCGTAAGACGACGTATAGGGTGTGACACGTGACCAATGCGGAAAGATTACGGTAAGTGGTTAGTCGCAAGACGAAGCTACGAGCCCAAGTCCCCGTGAATGTCGGCCGTAACTATAACGGTCCTAAGGTAGCGAAATTCCTTGTCGGGTAAGTTCCGACCTGCACGAATCGTGTAACGAGTTGACCGCTGTCTCAACGAGGAGCTCAGCGAAGTTGTAGTGGCGGTGAAGATGCCGCCTACCCGCAGTAGGACGGAAAGACCCTATGCACCTTTACTACACGCTGTTACTGTTGTTTCGATTTTGATGCTTAGCGTAAGTGGAAGGCTTTGATTGCTACCTTTCGGGGTAGCATGAGCCGACAATGAAACACCACCCTTCGGAATTGGAATAACTAACCTCAACCCATTATCTGGGTGAGGGACAATGGCAGCCGGCTAGTTTTACTGGGGCGGTATCCTCCCAAAGAGTAACGGAGGAGTACGAAGGTTGGCTCAACCTGGTTGGCAATCAGGTGTCGAGTATATGGATAGAAGCCAGCTTAACTGTGAGACACACATGTCGAGCAGGTACGAAAGTAGGTCCAAGTGATCCGGTGGTTGAATGTGGAATTGCCATCGCTCAACGGACAAAAGGTACGCTAGGGATAACAGGCTGATCCTGCCCAAGAGCTCATATCGACGGCAGGGTTTGGCACCTCGATGTCGGCTCATCACATCCTGGGGCTGGAGAAGGTCCCAAGGGTCCGGCTGTTCGCCGGTTAAAGTGGTACGCGAGCTGGGTTCAGAACGTCGCGAGACAGTTCGGTCCTTATCCACTGTGGGCGCAGGAGAATTGAGGGGTTCAGACCTTAGTACGAGAGGACCGGGTCTGACGAACCGCTGGTGTTCCAGTTGTCGTGTCAACGGCAGTGCTGGGTAGCTATGTTCGGAAAGGATAAGCGCTGAAAGCATCTAAGCGCCAAGCCTATCCCAAGATGAGTTCTCCCTGAAGAGTCGTGGTAGACCACCACGTTGATAGGTCACTGGTGTAAGTGCAGTAATGTATTGAGCTAAGTGATACTAATAACTCGTTCGGCTTGGTCATTTACTTTTCTATTAACCCGCCGTGTCGGTTGCAAAACTGATGCGGCGGCAAATAGAGGGGAATGACTTTTAAATAAAACGAAGCGCTAAACTGTTGGAAATAACTTCCTGTATGTAGATATCAGAGAATCAGCGATTGGTTCTTTAAGTCATCAGAGACGCCTCGTCGGTGCAAACCGGCTCGGACCTCTGGTGATCATAGCGCAGTGGCCCCACCCGTTCCCATTCCGAACACGGAAGTGAAACGCTGCAGCCCCGATGGTAGTGCGACGATAGGTTGTGCGAGAGTAGGACGTCGCCAGAACTAAACACCCAGCATGTCGCGAGATATGCTGGGTGTTTTGCTTTGGGATGAAGGCTGCGCAAAAGCTTCCTTGTTCACCACGTAAGGCATCTTCGTCGGGTCGCCGCCGTAGTTGCCTTCCAGCACGTCGATCACCGCCTGCGCTGTCCGGCCGGCCATGCCTTTGTCCGGGTCAACGGAGAGTCGCGTGATCTGCCCGCCACTGGCGAAGTGATGGAAGACGCGGCAGCGATCGGCGATTTCAGGATCCAAAAGTGGTGAATCGGGCGGCAGAGGTTCTTTCTCGAAGACATCGAGCGCGGCTCCGGCAATAACCTTGTCCTTAAGCGCCTTGGCCAACGCCTTCTCGTCCACGACCGGACCGCGCGACGTATTCACCACATAGGCAGTCGACTTCATCAACTTAAGTGTCCTTTCGTTGACGAGGTGGTAGGTGGGCTTGTCGGTCTCGCCTTCGCGTAACAGCGGCACGTGGATACTTACGTAATCGGCGCCGGCAAGAGCTTCCTCGAACTGGACGTATTTGATCCAGGTCTTTTCCTTTTGAATCCCGCGTGCGTGACGCAGGTCCATTAACTCCTGAATGCCGGCGATGTAAGAGTCGTTATGATAGGCCGGGTCATAACACAGGATGTTCATGTCGAAGCCGGAACACTTCTTGATCATGGCTAGCCCGATGCGTCCGGTGCCAATGATGGCGATGGTCTTGCCGGTCACTTCGTCACCTAGGAATGGCAGGAAGGGGTGCCACGACGGCCATTTCTGATCACGCACCAGGCGCTCACTTGCGTACATCTTACGCGCCAGCATGCCCATCATGAAGAAGGCAAACTCCGCCGTAGCTTCAGTGAGGACGTCAGCAGTGTTACTGAAAGGCACCTTGTACTTGTTCGCGTCGGCGCGGTTGATGTTATCGAAACCGACCGCGATTTGCGCCACGATCTTTAGCGTCCCTTTGCCTGCTTCGAATACCTCGGCGTCAATTTGATCGCGCAGCGTAGTAATCAAGCCATCGATGCCGCTCTTTACCTTCTCGATGATGAGCTTCTTAGGCGGTGCTTCCGGTCCCTGGTAAACTTCCAGGTCATAGCCGCGCTCGCGCAACCGGTTCTCGGCCGGGTCTCCGATGTGCGAGGTAGCAAAGACACGGAAACGTTTCTTCTCTGGCATAGTCTAGAAAAGAGAATTCGAAAGCCAGAAAACCAGCAAGCGGCTTCGCCGGAATTCCCTCCTGCCCTCTTCTGGTTTTCCGGTTTCCAAATTCATCCTTCTGTCTAATTGAGGTTCTTAGCTGCCCAGGTGCCGACGCGCTCGAGCGCTTTCTCGATGTTCTCGATTGAGTTAGCCACGCTGAAGCGCAAGTAACCTTCCCCAAACTCGCCGAAGGCCGTGCCGGAAAGCGCCGCTACGCCTGCTTCGTCGAGCAAGGCATCGGCCAGCTTCTTCGATGGCCAGCCAGTCCGGCTAACATTCGGAAAGACGTAGAACGCACCTCTGGGCAAGTTACAGGAGAAGCCTTTGATCTTGTTCAGCCCAGCTACCATGACATCGCGCCTCTTCTTAAATTCAGCACACATGGTATCGACTGATTCCTGTGGGCCGCACAATGCTTCGATGCCTGCGACCTGGGTAAAGCTAGCCGTGCAGGAGTTGGAGTTAGTCATGAGTCGCGCGATGGGCGTAGCCAGGTCGGCGCGCATGACGCCGTAACCCATGCGCCATCCAGTCATGGCATAGGTCTTGGAGAACCCGTCGAGCAGAATGCACCGCTCCTTCATGCCATCGACCGACATGATCGAGTGATGCTCGCCTTCAAAGATGAGGCGGCTGTAGATCTCATCGGTTAGAACCATGATGTTGCGATCGCCGATGGCGCGGGCGATGCCGTCGATGTCCTTCTTTTCCAGCACGCCGCCGGTAGGATTCTGCGGCGAGTTCAAGATGATGAGCTTGGTGCGATCGTTGATGAGACCTGCGAGCTCATCGACATCGAGCCGGAAATCCATCTCCTCGCGCAACCGAATCGGCACAGCCTTAGCGCCGACGTAGTTGATCATCGACTCGTAAATCGGGAAACCCGGATTCGGGTAGATGACTTCGTCGCCCTCTTCCGCCAGCGCGAGGATGCTAAAGAAGATGATCGGCTTACCGCCGGGCACCACCACCACTTCCTCGGGTGTAACATTGACCCGCCGCGTCTCACTCACGTATTTCGCGATTGCCTCACGCAACTGCGGCAATCCGGCCGACGGTCCGTAATGCGTGAAACCCTTGTGCAACGCGTCAACGCCGGCGTCGATGATGTTGCGCGGCGTGTCGAAGTCCGGCTCGCCAATTTCGAGATGAACAATGTCGCGGCCTTTCGCCTCGAGCGCGCGCGCCTTCACCAGCACCTCAAACGCAGTCTCGGTTCCGAGGCGCGCCATCTTTTTTGCGAGGCGGAGTTCGCGTTGCGCGGCTTTGTCCATGGCGAGGTAATGTCTGCCCGTTTCTTAAAACGCATATCTGCCGCGCGGTCAAACGCCGCTTGTTGCCCGCGAGGTTTTGCAACAGCGGAATCCGCAGTAGCTTTGCTCATGCTCACTTCCCAGAAGATCATCGGCGCCGTTAACGAACAGATCGGCTACGAATTCAGCGCTTCGCTGCAGTATTACGCCATCGCAGCGCATTTTGCCGCGGAAGCATTGCCGCAACTTTCCGGGCATTTCTTCAAGCAGGCCGAGGAAGAAAAAGGCCACGCGTTACGCTTCATGAAATATATCATTGATGCCGGTGGCCATGTCGTGATCCCGGCGATCGAAGCCCCGAAATCGAAATTCAAGACACCGCGCGACGCGGTGAAATTGTCGCTCGATCAGGAAGTGCACGTGACGAAACAGATCAACGCCTTGGTCGATCTGGCTCGAAAAGAGAACGACCACATCACCGTCAATTTTCTCCAGTGGTTCCTGACTGAGCAACTGGAGGAAGTCTCGTCCATGGACAATCTGCTCAAGATCGTCGAGCGCGCCGGCGATGATCTTCTTCAGGCCGACGAATACCTGGCGCGGGTCGGCCTTAAGACAATGCCGTTGCCGGCGGCCGAGTAATTTCAAGAGCGACTGTGGTTAGGTGCCGCGTCGTAGCCGACGCGCTCTGGTAATTGCTTGAATAGCGCGCGGGCACTCCGTCTAATCGCGCCATGATCAAACAAACAGCCAGCTTAGTTCTTGCAGTGAGCCTCGCGCTGAGCAACGCAGCGTTGGCCGCGGGCGCCAAAGACTATCAGGTCACCGGCCCGGTCCTGGAAGTGACTGACACCATGATCGCGGTGCAGAAAGGGAAAGACCGCTGGGAACTTGCGAAAGATGCCAGCACCAAAGGTGCAGCTGACGTTAAGGTCGGCGACAAGGTCACCGTGCATTACACCATGACCGCGACGGAGGTCGAAGCGAAGGCGGCCAAGACGGAAAAGGCGGCGAAATCAACCGCCAGTCCGGCCACGAAAAAATAGCACTCGTTAGGTCTGGATGAGCGGTTGTCAGCGACGGCCGCTCGATCCGCCGAATAATCCGCCGAGCACGCCGCGGATCAGTTGTCGTCCCACCTGGCTGCTGGCCGCGCGCATGGCGCTCTTCGCCATACTCGTCGCAACGGAGTCGTGAATGGCGCCGCGCGGTCCGATCGTTGGTTGGAAAATCGATCCAACTTTTTGCAGGACACCTCCGGAAGCGGGCGCTGAAGGTTGCGCGCCCGCAGGTGCGGCAACCCCGGCCGTTGTTTGTCCGGCACGCGCCTGCAATTTTTCGTAGGCCGATTCACGGTCGACTGCCTTTTCATAGTGTCCCGCGATCGCGGATGAGCTGATGATTTGTTTGCGTTGATCCGGCGTGATCGCACCGACCTGGCTGCGCGGCGGAACAATCATGGCGCGCTCGACCACGTCGGGTTTGCCATCTTCGTCCAGCATGGAAACGAGCGCTTCGCCGACGCCAAGTTCGGTCAGGACCTTCTCGACGTTCAGCTTCGGGTTTTGCCGGAATGTTTGCGCCGCGGCTGTGACGGCTTTTTGATCGCGCGGCGTGAAAGCACGCAACGCATGCTGCACACGATTGCCGAGCTGACCGAGGACGACGTCGGGAATATCGAGCGGATTCTGGCTGACGAAATAAACGCCGACACCTTTGGAACGAATCAGCCTAACGACTTGTTCGATCTTTTCTTCCAGCGCCTTTTCGATGTCGGCAAAAAGCAGGTGCGCTTCGTCGAAAAAGAAAACCAGCTTCGGTTTTTCCACATCGCCGACTTCCGGCAAGCGCTCGAAAAGTTCGGAGAGCAACCAAAGGAGAAACGTCGCGTAAACTTTCGGCGACTGCTGCATGAGTTTGTCCGCCGCGAGAATGTTGACCACGCCCTTACCGCCTTGCGTTTGAATCAAGTCGTCGAGATCAAGCGCGGGTTCGCCGAAGAATTTATCCGCGCCCTGCGATTCGAGCGCGAGCAGGTTGCGCTGGATCGCACCGGCGCTGGCCGCGGAGACGTTGCCGTATTGAGTCTTGAATTGGTCGGCGTTGTCCGCGACGTACTGCAACATCGCGCGCAGGTCTTTCAGGTCTAACAAGAGCATTCCGTTCTCGTCCGCGATTTTGAAGACCATGTTGAGCACGCCTTCCTGCGTGTCGTTCAGGTCTAACAAGCGGCTTAACAGAAGCGGGCCCATCTCAGAAACAGTCGCGCGCACTGGATGTCCGTTTTCGCCGAAAACATCCCAGAAAACGACGGGCGACGCTTCGCCTTTGAAATCGGTGACGCCCAGTTCCTTGGCGCGCGCGACAATCTTCGGATTGTTCCCGCCCGCCTGACTGATCCCGGCGAGATCGCCTTTCACATCGGCCATGAAAACCGGCACGCCCCGCGTGCTGAAACTTTCCGCCAGCGTTTGCAACGTCACGGTCTTGCCCGTGCCGGTCGCGCCGGCGATGAGGCCGTGACGGTTGGCCATTTTCGGGAGGAGATAGATCGGGTCCTTTGCTTTCGCGATGAGAATGGGATCACTCATGCGCGCACATTACATGCAGCCGGATGCTCCTGTCATTGCCGATTCAATGCGGCAGACCGAAGCAGTAATAGGCGAGCCCGAGCACGATGGAACTGGAATGCAGCTCTATCGGCGGAAATTTTTGTAGAGGCGGCTGTCCTCAGCGGCATTTTCCCCGGCCGCCACCTGCGGGTGAGGACACCCGCCGCTACACCAACTCAGCGCCTTCGTTAGGCTTTTTGTTTTCGCGCAGCCGGAAGAAGCGATCCACCAACTACTCGTTAGGCGATGACATCCCGGATGTCATCAGCAAATCGCTGCGGTTAGGAAGTGGCTTCGACCGGCGCCAGCTCCGCTTCACCTTCAACGGAAGCGGATTCGTGCGGAGCAACATCGACCGGGGCGGGCTCGATCGCCTTGATCTCGAACGTTCCCGAGCCGTGATCGGTATTCAGAGTCACGGTCTCCCCCACCCGCCGCGCGAGCAATGCCTGCCCGATGGCGGTTTGATACGAAATAATGTGCTGCTCGGGATCGCCGTCCCACGCGCCGAGAATCGTATAGGTTTCTTCACTTCCGGAATCCGTCTCGCGCAAAGTTACGATTGTTCCGATCGAGACCTGCGAGGTGTCGGGATTTTCGAACGTTGTTCCGCGGGCGCTATGCAGCGCCACTTCCAACTCCACCTTGCGACGCATCAAGACCGCCTGCATTTGCTTGGCGGCTTTGAATTCGAAATTCTCGCGCAGATCGCCATAGGAACGCGCGATGCCGATCTCCTTGGAGTTCTCGGGAATTTTTTTGTTCACGAGCTCTTCGAGTTCGGCGCGACGTTTCTCCAGACTGCTCCAGGAAACGACCAGTGATTCGGTTTTCTCTTCCTTCTGCTCGCCAGTGACGACGCTTTCGAGTTCGGGATAAAGTTTGATGATGCGCGCGAGCAGCGAGCGTTTCGTCAGTTCGTCGAAAACTGGCGTGAGCATCAGACGTCGCATAGCGTTGCGCGCGACTTCGGTTTCTGCGCCGGTAAACATGTCGGCAATCAACTCGCGATCGTCGAGCAGGATGTCGCGCAATTTACTGCCGCGGCTGTTTTCGTTGTGCTGATCGCGTTCGAGTGCGGAAAGAATCGCGCCTAACAAATCGGGCGTGACCAGATCACGCCATTCGCCGTCGCGTTCCTTGCACAACCAATAGAGCGCCTCACTCGTGGCCGAATGTTCGCGAATGCCGCGCAGCAAATGCGCGCGCAATTCCGCCTGTTGTCCTGTCTCGGAAAAAACGCGCGGGATTTGCGCAACCGCGCGCGCGTGATTCGATTGCATCAACTGCAACGCGCGCGCCGTCCATTGCGGACCGAGCGCAGCCGGCATCATTTGCAGGATGCGCTTTTCTTTCGCGGAAGGAAGCTTCGGCAAAATCGTAATCAATTTCGCTTCTTCTTCGCCGATCACGCGATTGAGCGTCAGCTCGGGATTTTTGCTTTTCAATTGCGGCGAACGCTCGAGCAAGTCGTCGCGGGCCATGAGCAATTCGATCGCGAGCGCGGGATTGAAACGCTGATTCTTTTGCGCGGCTTCTTCAATCGAATCGATCACCGGCTGCAACTCCGCCGCCGGATCGGCGAATTCGCCGAGAAACCGGATGATCTGATCGAGCGCGGCAGTTTGTTCCTTCGGCTGACGCGCCTGATTGAAAAATGTGATCAACTCATCGCCGCGCGAAACTTTTTCGGCGCGCAACTGAATCGGATCGCTCTTCTTGGACGGAACGAGGAAGTAACCGTCCTTCTTTAAATTCTTGCTCGTCGAACTCCACCAGCGTTTCCATTCCGCTTCCGTCATCAGGTCGCCGATCATCAACTGGCTGATCTGCGGCAGCGTGGCCGAACCGCCGAGACTCTCGAGAATGTTCCGCACCACCGCCGCCGGCTCTTTCTTCAACTGCTCCTTGATCGCGGCGAGATCGGTCGCCTTGCGCGCCAGGAAATGTTCCGGCGGAATCGGCGCGAGATTTTCCGCCGCGTAACCGACCTGCATGGCGTGGCCTTTTTTTCCCTGAAAATCGATGATGATCTGATTGAGCAACAGATTCCAGGACGCGACCCGACCGAAACCCCAACTCTTGTGCAGGCAATACGTGCCCGGCTTTAGTTCCTCAAGTTGATCGGCCGCTTTCGCGGTCAGCTTTCCCGCCTCGACCAGCTTTTTTAATTCGGCATCCATTTAGCAGGCGTTCAAATTACGGAGAAGCCTCCGCCGCGCGAGTAGAAATTCGCGTCAATCGCTCGAGCCGCTTCGCAAGGGAAGATCGGGCAGGCGCAGCAGTTGGATCCTGATCCTCGACCAACTGTTCGCCGTCCCGGGTTCCGCTTCGAAACGAATGGACCGAACCGAGCTCAACGCGCTGCCATCGAGGTAATGGGTGAAGTCATCCAGCGTTTCCAAAAGCGGTTGCACCAGAAAACCCGCCGCGGCCATGGCCGGAATGAGACGACCGGAATGTTCCTGGTTTCGCGAATCGGTCAGGACGATCCGCATCTGCGCCGGCTGAGCAAAAAAAGTGCGCAGTCGACCATAGAGACTCGGGTGAAAATTCGCGCGCAATTCCACGGCGCACTCTGACTCGTTAGGCAACAGCGGGATTTCGTCACCGAAGGAAACGTCCTGCTGTAAAATGCTTTGGCGCAGGAGCGGTTTCGCGGGCTGCTCGTGACGCCGCTGCAGCAGCAGATAATCGCCGGCGCGACGTCTGATTTCGTAGCGGCGCGGAAATTCTTCGAGCAAGAGCGAATCGTCCTGCGCGCGATAACGATCATCGACCGATTGCAACCGCGCGAAAACAAAACGCGGCGCCTTTTTCTTTTCGTAAAACTCCAGGTTACGCCGCAGGAGCGCAGGCGTGTAGGCGCTGTAACTCTGGAAGATCGGACGCGGACGATAATTCAGGCGCTCACGCAAGATTTCGCCCTGATCGAAATTGAAAACATCGATGGTCTGCCGGCCGACAACATCGTGCAGATCGGGTTTGCCATGCCGCAGTTCATCTTCGCGTTCGCCGGCGGCGAATCGCGCGGCACAAGCCTGCCGCTGGAAAATTTGCGCTGTTGTCTCACGCACTCGCTCGGAAAAAATTTGCGGCAGCGCACGCCAATGTCCCGGCGGAGACAAGACGAAGCCGAGCAAACAAACCGCCGCGGCCAGATCGAGCACGCTCCAGCGCCGCTGTTCGCCGAAGCCTGCGCGTGCCGCCAGGAACAAAACAGCCGCCGCGGGAAAGAAGAGATTGATGTGTCCTTCATCGGCGCGAGTAAAACCGTGTTTCCAGGTAACGAACCACGCGACGCACAAGTAGAGAGCGATCCATTTTTGCGCGGCGAAATTTTTCTTCCACCACACGCTCACACAAAACCAGGCCGTCATTAACCAGAGCGCCGCCCCAAACCACCAAATGACGGCGGGAATCTGGTTCACCGACATCGCGCTCAAGTAGCCGTTGGAAATTTCCCAACCGCTGCTGAAGTAGATGGACAAGTTCCTCACCTGTTGTCCCGCGAGTTTCCACAGCAGCAGAAACATCGCGACAAACCCGGCGACCAAGGCGAGCGGCTGCCGCCAACGGCCGCGAAGAAATTCGCGCGCGCACAGCACGCCGAGCGCGGCGACCGAGAGCGTCCAGTAGTTGAGTCGGATGGCGGAGAAAATCGCCATCCAGATCACGGCCACGATTTTTTGCCACGTCTTCGCGTCTTCCGGCAGCAGCCAGCAGAGCGCGAGCAACGGCACGCCGAAGGCCGTGAAGAGACTGGGGTCGATCAACGCGCCGACGATGAGCGCGAGGTAGTAACCGAGAAAGCGCGGCCAGGAGAAGCGCGCGCCGATGGCGATGGCGGTTACGGCGAAAGCGAACTTCGCCAAAAATTCCCAGAGAAACCTGAGCAGCGGAATGCCGTCGTAGTTGACCTTTGAGACCAGAAATCCGAGCGGACCGAAAGTGAAAACGATGTCGCGACCGAATTGCAATCCATGCCGGTGGGCAAAGAGCAGCGTCATGCTCCAGGCCGAATCCAAATCGTCGCGCGGCGGGGCGGGCAACCGCACCAGGACGAGTGCGAGCAAAAGCGTCAGGAGCGCGAGCGCAACGGAGCGGACTTTTTGCATGGAAATTCGGCGATAGTAAAACGGCGTTCACCGTAGTAGGCGGAGGCTGGCCGGGCGAGAGCCGTTTACGGTTGCGGCGAATTCCCCAAAGTGAAACGCTAGTCGGCAATGCCCCTCTGGTTCTGGATCGCCTTCCACATGGGCGTATTTACCGTGCTGGCGATCGATCTGGTCGGCTTCCACCGCAAAGCCCACGTCATCGGGATCAAGGAGGCTTCGATCTGGAGCGCCATTTGGGTCGCGCTCTCGCTGGGCTTCAACCTCCTCGTCTGGCACATGCGCGGGCCAGACGACGCGATTGATTTCTTCACCGGCTACCTGATCGAGTACTCGCTCAGCGTCGATAACATTTTCGTTTTCGTTTTGATCTTCACCTACTTTCAGGTGCGCCGGCAATATCAGCATCGCGTCCTGGTCTGGGGCATCGTCGGCGCGCTCATCATGCGCGGCGCCATGATCTGGTTAGGCGTTGCGCTGGTGCAACGTTTCCATTGGGTCCTCTACCTCTTTGGCGCCTTCCTCCTCATCACCGGCATTCGCATGCTCACGAGTCACGGCGAGGAGATCGACCTGGAGAGCAATTTCGTCCTGCGCATATGCCGGCGCTGGATGCGCGTCACGCCCGAGTACCACGGGCAGCATTTCATCACGAAAAAGGATGGCGCCTGGATGCTCACTCCCCTCGCCCTCGTGCTCATCGTCATCGAAATCATGGATGTCATCTTTGCGGTCGATTCCATTCCCGCCGTCTTCGCCATCACGCAGGACGAATTCATCATCTACACTTCCAACGTCTGCGCCATTCTCGGCCTGCGCTCGCTCTACTTCGTGCTCGCGCACGTGATCGATCGCTTCGTTTACCTGAAAACGGGTCTCGCCATCGTGCTTGCCTTTGTCGGCATCAAAATGATCCTCGGCCCGTTTTTTCACATTCCGACTTTGGGTTCGCTTGCTTTGATCCTGGCCATTCTTCTCACCACCATTATTCTTTCCATGCGGGCCACACGCGGTGGTCACAAGGATCCCACGAAAGAGGTCTTGCCTCCGGCCGGCAAAGTCGGTTAGCTGTTTTCCGCCATGAGATCGCTCCTCGCTGCGGCGCTTCTTTTCGGAATGGCGGCCCTCTGCCGCGCAGACATTCACGATCCTCCATCGAATGCTCAGGGCCCGACCCGCAAACTCGGTCGCGGCATTTCCAATCTGCTCTTCGGCTTCTCCGAACTGCCAAATGAAATCGCGAAAGTGAATACCGTTGAGGGCAATTCCGCCGCCGGCGGTTACGGCGTGGTTCGCGGCGTGGGCCGCAGCATCATGCGCGTTGGCGCCGGCTTGTTCGAGATTCTTACCTTCCCGGCGCCGGTCGTTCGCGGAAGCTATTATCCGGTGCTGCCCGATGCCACGCACTGGATCCACGCCGGCTACACTGAGTTCCCGCCTGAGCTCGGCAACGAATCGAAGTATCCCTACGCGCGGACTTACTGATTGCGTTTTGTCGCGGCGGTTTATGACCGCCGACCGCAACACCGCTCGATTTCGGCGATCATAGATCGCCGCTACAGTTTCCCGCGTGCGCAGGTTGGAAGTTCAGATCGAAGACATCGCCTTCGGCGGGAAAGGTGTGGGTCGCGCCGAAGGCAAGGTCGTTTTCGTTCCGTTCACCATCGAAGGCGAACGCGTTGCCGCGCGGATTGTGCGCGAGAAGAAACAATTCGCCGAAGCGGAACTAGATCACGTGCTCGAGCCATCGTCGCAACGCGTCGCGGCGCCGTGTCCATATTTCGGTCGCTGCGGCGGATGCAGTTACCAGCACATCAGCTACGCCCATCAACTCGCGGTTAAACAACACCAGGTCGAGCAGATCATGCGACGCATCGGAAAATTCACCGAACTGCCGCTGCGTCCGATCGTTCCCTCGCCTAACGAGTATGAATATCGCAACCGTATCACGGTGCACTGCGAGAACGATGTCGTCGGCTACTACCGGCGCGATGTGCATGAACTGGTCGATGTCGAGCGTTGTCCGATTGCGCGACCGGAAGTGAACGCGGCGCTGCGCGACCTGCGCGCGCGCAAACCGCGGGACGGTCATTACACATTGCGCGCCGAATCCGGTCCGCGCGTTTTTTCCCAGACGAATGACGAAGTTGCGCAACTACTCGTTAGGCTGATCGACGACCTGCTGCCTTCGAAACAGGAACTGCTCATCGACGCCTATTGCGGCGCCGGTTTTTTCACCAAGCGCCTGCGCGAGAAATTTCAGCGCGTGGTCGGAATCGAATGGGACCGTTTCGCAATCGAGGCCGCGCAATGGGAAGCCGCGCCTAACGAGAGCTACGTCGCCGGCGACGTCGAAACAGAACTGGAAACACAATTGCATCGTGCCGATCTCGCGCGCACCACAGTCATCGCCGATCCTCCCGCCACCGGTCTGCCCACAAACGTTCGTCGTGCCCTGATCGAGCGCGCACCCGCGACCTTGATCTACGTCTCGTGTAATCCCGCGACGCTCGCGCGCGACCTGAAGGAACTAAGCGCGCGTTTCGTCATCAAAGCGGTCACTCCGCTCGATATGTTTCCGCAAACCGCCGAGATCGAAGTTGTCGCGCAGATGGAAGCGCGTTGAGGAAAAGGCTATTCAAGTTTTACTTTAACGACGCAAACCAATCGTGCATTCCCACGCTGATCACGACCACGCCGGTCATTCGCACTCGCATTCGCACGCACCGAAAGATTTCGGAATGGCCTTTGCCATCGCCACCGGCCTGAATCTCGCCTACGTGCTCGCGCAGATTGTTTTCGGAATCACGGCGCATTCTCTCGCGCTGCTGGCCGACGCGGGTCACAACTTTGGCGACGTGCTTGGCCTTGTTCTCGCCTGGGCCGCCAGTTATCTCGCCACAACGCAACCCACTCCGCGACGCACTTACGGACTGGGCCGTTCCTCGATTCTCGCCGCGCTCGGCAATGCCATTCTCCTGCTCGTCGCCGTCGGCGGCATCACCTGGGAAGCGATTCGTCGCTTCGGTAACCCGGGCGAAGTCGGAGGAAAAACGGTCATGATCGTTGCCGCTATCGGCATCGTCATCAACGGCCTGACCGCGATGTTGTTCTTCGCCGGCCGCAAACATGATCTGAATCTCCGCGGCGCATTCTTGCACATGGCGGCTGACGCGGCGGTTTCAGCGGGCGTCGTGGTCGCGGGAATAATCATTGTCTTCACTGACTGGCATTGGATCGACCCGGTCGCGAGTCTGCTCATCAACGCCGTGATTGTTTGGGGAACATGGGGATTGTTGCGCGGCTCGCTTGCCATGGCGCTCGATCTCGTCCCGGAAAATGTGGACGCGCCTGCCGTGCGAAAATTTCTGGAGGCGCAGTCAGGTGTGACCGCGGTGCACGATTTGCACATCTGGCCGTTAAGCACCACGCGCACCGCGCTGACCGTTCATCTGGAAATGCCGAACGGCACACAGGACGATTGTTTCCTGCACGATCTCTGCGAACAGTTGCACGCGGAGTTCGGGATCGAACACTCCACCGTGCAGATCGAACGAAACGCCGAGGACTGCTCGTTAGCGCCGGAGCGAACGATCTAACTTAGTTCGGCGGTTACGAGATGGAATTACAGACGCAATGACAATACAGCGAACTCCAAAAGCTTTTGTGGCCGTGGTTCTTTTTGCGTCCACGCTGACGTTGGCGGCGGATTCCCAAGACGGACCGAAAGACGCGGTCGTGCTGATTATTCGCCACGCGGAAAAGCCCGACTCCGGCCCCGATCTCTCACCCAGCGGCCAGCAACGGGCCGAAGCATACAAAGATTACTTCCAAAAATTCACCGTGGATACCAAGCCGCTGATCCCCGATGTCATTTTCGCCGCCAAAGACTCCAAGCAAAGCCATCGGCCGAAGCAGACGGTCGAGCCGTTCGCCAAGGCCGCGAACTTGCCCATCGATACGCGTTTCACCATCAATCAGTCCGCTGAACTGGCCACTGCCCTGCGCGCAACCGAGCAGGGAAAACGGATTCTCATCTCCTGGCATCACAGCGACATTCCCGCCCTCCTCCGGGCGCTAGGCGCAAAACCCAAGAGTCTCCTGCCGGATGGAAAATGGCCCGATCCCGTTTTCGATTGGGTCCTGATGCTCAGCTACGATCAGGACGGCCATTTGCTTCCCGCAGGCACGAGACGGATCAACGAACACCTGATGCCGGGCGACTCTCCATAGATTCATGCCTCCACGAAGAGCCAGCCGCGCAGTTCTTAGTTAGCTTTACTTCGGCGGCTTCGCGTTCCAGATCGCCATGGCGTCGGGCGAGCCCTGGCTGCGCACATCGTTGTCGTTCAGGATTCCTTCCGTCGCCGAAATCATTTCTTTGCGCGGAAAAACCAGGATCTCCGCTCCGCGTCCGCCGAATTCGAAGCGCAAAAATTCGTCGGTCGAATCGCGAAGGATCTCGACCAGGCCGGCCAGATTTTTCACCGGCTTCTGGTTAATCGATTGCACCACCTTGAAGGCCGGCGGTCCGTAGCCTTTCGATAGTTTGTGCGGAAAGAACGGCGATGAAACATAGACGAGTCGCTCGCCGGAAAATTCCTCCTTGTCGCCGGTGCGCCGGATGATCGGGCTGCCGGTGTAGGTCAGAAAAGTCAGCCACTCCATTCCCTTGGCCGCTTTGCTCATGCTGCCCATGATCTGCGCGGTCGCTTCGGCAAAGGCGAGCGGACCGAGGATGAAATACGACGGATAATTGTTCCCCCAATCCGGAAGCGCCAGCGGGTAGTTGGTCGGCGCCGGCAAATCGATGCGCATTTCTTTTTGCGCGCGCAAAACGGTCATGGGCACTTTCCCATCCTTCACGCTGTGCTGCACCATGTAGGGAAACTGCACGCGCAAGTTCGGCCCGATCTTGATCATGCCCTGGTCGTCGATCGCGGTGTCGCCGATGCGCGTGATCACATCCCATTTCTTCAACGGATACGACGCATCGTCGCTCAAGGGGTGGCGAATCACCACGCCTTCCGTGCCATCGGGAATTTTCAGGAACGAGCGCAGCGCGGAATTTTCCAGCGTCTGCCATTCTTCATAGAAGCCCGGTTTGCCCGCGTATTTTCCATTCGTGATCGCACGCAGGAACAATTCGATCTCTTCGCTCGGAATGATGTAACCGATGTTTTCCGCGCCGCCGAGATGACTGAAGGCGATGCCGATAAGTTTGTCGTCGATCACGGCCGGACCGCCGCTGTTGCCGGGATTAATCGCCGCGTCGAGTTGAATGCGCAGACCTGAATCGGGGAAATTGTAGGGCGTAAATTCGATCCGCGAAACGATGCCCTTGGTGGCCGACAAGCTCGTGCCGCCCGTCGGATAGCCGTACACCATCACCGCATCCTTGATCTCGGGAATTTTTTCTGCGCGCGGCAATGGCGCATGCGTGTCGAAAAACTTTTCGTCCTCCAGTTTCAAAATCGCGAGGTCGATACCCGTCGCCATGGCCTCGACAGTCGCGGCCAGTTTGTCCCCGGCTTGGTTCGCCTGCACTTGCACCTGGCTGCTGAAAGCGACGACGTGCGCATTGGTCAGGATGCGTTTGCCGTCAATAATCACACCGCTGCCTGTTACTTCCGCAGGAGCCTGCTTGGCCCACGGCTTCGAAAGATCCGGAGCACGCATCGACGAAAAAACTTTCACGACTGAATTCTCCACCGCGCTCGAAGGAGTCGGCTTCGGACCTTCACTGTCCGGCGCCGGACCCGGCGTCGCAGAGTTCGCGGGGACTTGCAGGCTGAGACCGCCGGGCGATGGAGTCGCGCTCGGATTGGTTGTTTGCGCCTGCGTCGACGTTAATCGCGATGATCAAAAACAGCGAAACGCGACAACCTAAACCCGAGAGAAATTGCATGGCGGCAAGGAAACCAGGAAGCGGGCAAAGCCAAAGCTTATTTCTGCGCCTCGTTCTGGGCCTCACTCGATCTCGCTGCCGCGGAAACGATAGCCCACGCCGGATTCGGTTTGAATCAAGGTCGGATTCGTTGCCTCCGGTTCGATCTTTTGCCGCAGGTGCGTGATGTAAACGCGCAGGTATTGGCGGTGTTCTTCGTGATTTGGTCCCCACACTTCGCGCAAGAGATGGCGATGGGTCAGGATTTTTCCGGGATGCCTAACGAATACTCGCAGCAGGGCATACTCGGTTGCGGAAAGTTTTACTTCTTCGCCGGCACGCGTGACGCGGCGCGCCGCCAGATCGACGACGAGATCGCCTGACTTGAAGACCGGCTCGTCGATGGCGGCGTGCGTTTTCCTGCGCGCGGCGCGCAGACGCGCCAGAAGTTCCGGCGTGCTGAAAGGCTTGGTCACGTAATCGTCCGCGCCTTTATCGAGCGCAGCGATTTTTCCTTCCTCATCGTCGCGCACGGAAAGAATCACGACCGGCACTTCACTCCATTCGCGCAAGCGCTGCAAAACCGTCAGGCCATCGAGATCGGGCAAACCAAGATCGAGCAGCACGACATCCGGTCGTCGATACGCCACTTCGGCCAGACCTTGCTGCCCACTCTCCGCCTGGAACACTTCGTAGCCGGCGGCTTCGAGCGCGACCTTCAACAACCGCTGGATCTGCACTTCGTCATCGATGACGAGCGCGCGCAATCCGCCAGGGGGACGGACTCGTCCTGTGGCGAGCTTCATGAAGCGATGTCGGCTGGCATTTGCATCGGTTTGCCGAGCGGCAACCGGATGATGAATTGCGCGCCGCCTTCCACACGATTGCGCGCCATGATTTCGCCGCCGTGAATTTGAATGAGCTGTCGCGCAATGGCGAGACCGAGCCCGAGCCCGCCGGTCCGTCCCGCGCCCCGATAAAACTTCTCGAAAATTCTCTCCTCATCACCCACGGGAATTCCGGGGCCGTCATCCATGACCGTGAAAACAATTTCATCTTCCTGCTGCGCCACACCGATGAAAATGCGTTGGCCCCGCGGCTGGAATCGTTCCGCATTCGCGAGCACACTCATCAAAGCCTGTTGCAAAAGGCGCGCATCGACGAAGATCGGTTTCAACCCCGGCGCAACGCGTAAGATCACACGCTCCGGTGCAATTTGCGCGAGCTGCACGGATTCGCGCAGCAGCTCGCCCGGATCGCACCATTCGCGGTTCGGTTGCAACATGCCGGACTCGAGCCGGGTCGCGTCTAACAAGTGGTCGACTGTGCGCGTGAGCCGGCGCAGCGCCTGTTCGATCTCGGCCCGATCCGGTTTTGGTTCGTGCAACGCCGTCGTGATGGCAGCGAGCGGCGTTTTCAATTCATGCGAAACCGAATCGAACAATGTCTTTTGCAACTTCTCCGATTGCTGGGCGAGTTGTGCTCGCCGGCTAAATTCGAGCGCGAATTCCTTGTTCACAAAAACCGCGATCTGCGCGGCGAAGGCATCGATGAGTTCGCGTTGTTCTGTGCTGGGTGAGAACGCAATCGCCAGCACGCCAAGCGCGGTATCGCCGGTAATGAGCGGCACATGCAAGGCGCCGGCATCGGGCAGCGTATCGGTGGACAAACCGGCCGCCTGTTTTTTCTGAAACGACCAGGCCGCGACACTCTCCTGTTTTTCGGAATACGGAATCGTGCTCGCCGCGTGCAGGGTGAGGCCGCCTTCGCCGCGCAACCAGATGGCGGTCTCGGCGTTGAATGATTCCTTGATCAGCTGCACCACTCGGGAGAGCGCTTCATCGAGCGTCTTGCTCGCGGCCAGATCTCTCGTTAGGCGATACAGGGCCGTGGCGCGTTCTTCGCGGCGGCGTTCCGCACGCTCCCGCGCGCGCAAACGAGTCGTTAGGCTACCAATGACGAGCGCGACGACAAAGAAAGCGCCGAACATGATGAAGTCCGGCAGTTGCGAGATGTAAAAGGTGAAACGCGGCGGAATGAAAAGGTAATTCCAGCAAAGCGCGCTCAGCGTCGCGAGATACAAGGCCGGCCAGAGATGCAATCGCATCGCGCTGAGGGTGAGCGCGAGCAGATAAAAGAGAGCAACCGCCCAATAGCCGGTGAATCCACTGACGAGCAGACTAACGACTGTGACCGCCGCGACCAGTCCGGTGGCACTGGCGTACTCCAGCCAGTAGGCGCGTCGAAATCGCTCCACCAAACTGCGCGTGTCCGGTGGCGTTTCCTCCGAGCGAATCATGTAGATGTCGATCTCGCCGCTGTGCCGAATCAACCAATCGACCGGCGACCGGCGCGGCCAGAAACGCCCGCGCAACGGTTTGCCCGCGACAATTTGCGTGACGTTGTGCTGCCGCGCGATGCGCAGGAGCGCTTCGGCCACGTCTTCGCCCGGCACAGAAATGACTTCTGCGCCGAGCTGTCGCGCCAGGGTGAGATGGCGCGTCAATTGCACCTGTTCCGCTTCGGTTAATTGCCGGGGCGTATCGATGTTCGCGACCAACCAGCTTGCTTCCATGGTCGAAGCGAGACGGCGGGTATAACGAATTAATTTCTCCGACGACGGACTGGCGCTGACCGCGACGAGCAAACGATCGCCGCTTTTCCACGGACCGGTGATGTGTTCTTCGCGCATGATGCTGCGCAAATCGCGATCGACATGTTCCGCGACGAGGCGCAGCGACATCTCGCGCAGCGCGGTCAGGTTGCTTTCGCGGAAAAAATTTTCCGACGCCGCCGCCGCGCGGTCGCCGATATAAACTTTTCCTTCCGCCAGACGATCGCGCAGTTGTTCTGGCGTCAGATCGATCAGGACGATGTCGTGGGCGGAATCGAGCACAGAATCAGGAATGGTTTCGCGCACCGGTACACCGGTGATTTGGTAGACGGCGTCACGCCGGCTCTCGACGTGTTGCACGTTCAAGGTCGTGTAAACATCGATGCCGGCATCGAGCAGCTCGAGCACATCCTGATAGCGTTTCGGATGACGCGAGCCGGGGACGTTGGTGTGCGCGAGCTCATCGACCACGGCGAGACCCGGATGCCAGGTGAGGATCGCATCCAGATCCATCTCGCTCATCATCGTGCCGCGATACTCCATTTCGTTGCGCGGCATGATCGGCATGCCTTCGAGCAACGCTTCGGTTTCCTTGCGCCCGTGCGTTTCCACCACGCCCACGACAACTTCGCAGCCTTCCAGCATCTTCTGCCGCGCGGCCTGCAACATGGCGAAGGTCTTTCCCACACCTGGACACATGCCGAAGAAAATCTTCAGTCTCCCGCGCGCAGACTCCGTTTCCTCACGCTGCACGCGCGCGAGAATTGCATCCGGATCTGGACGCTCGGCCTCTTTCATATCGGAAACCTAGCCTGACCGCCTAACCACTGCACGTCAGAAGCGATGTGCGAAACCGGCGAAGATTGAATCGCGTCATTTAGACTACCGACGAGAGTCTACCGGCTCAGGGATAAATTGAAAAGTGTTCAGCGATCGGACCCATCGTCAGGGCTGGAAGAAAATTAAGCGCACCTACGAGCAGCGCAGTTCCGGTAAGTAAGATGCCAAAGGTTACTTCGTCAGAAGGCATCGTGCCGCGACTGGGCGCTCGCCTTGGCATGGCAGCGAAGCGGCCGGCCAGGGCCAGGGCCAGCATCGCCAGGGTATACCGGCCCATCAACATCGCGACAATAGTCGTTAGGTTGTAAAAAGAATTGTTGGCACTTAGGCCTGCCATGCTCTGCCCGTTGTTGGCAAAGGCGCTGGCATAGGCAAACAGAATCTCGGTGAAACCATGCGGGCCGGTGTTTGTCGTTAGTCCGGCGAGGCCTCCTTCCGTAACGACCGCGAGCGCGGTTAAAGCCAAGATGGTCGCCGGTCCAACCAGGGTATAGACAGCGATAATTTTCATTTCGGTCGGACCGATTTGCTTACCGAGATGTTCCGGCGTGCGTCCGACCATTAAACCGCCGATAAAGAGCGCGACCAAAGCAACGAAAATCATGCTGTAAAGTCCGCTCCCCAAGCCGCCGTAAGCGATCTCACCGAGAAGCATATTAACCAGCGCTACGGTTACACCAAGCGGCTGGAAGCTATCATGCATGGAGTTGTAGGAGCCAGTAGCACCATTGGAAGTAACTACCGCCGCGAGGGCCGAACCACCTATGCCGAAGCGCACCTCCTTGCCTTCCATATTATGCGCGACCGACTCTGCCGAGTGACAAACGAGTAACCCGACGACGAATAGCAGAGTCATCGTCCAGAAGATTAACCAGCCATCGCGTGGCCGGCCTACCATGCGTCCAAAGGTATGAGTGAATGCTGCTGGTATAACAACGATCGCGAGTAACTCGATGAAGTTAGTCAGCGGCGTAGGATTCTCGAAGGGATGCGCGCCATTAGCATTGAAGAAGCCGCCACCATTGCGTTCCCAGGTTCTTGATGAACTCCAGCGCCGCGACCGGTCCTTGTGCGATCGTCTGGGTTGCGCCTTCCAAGGTATGCGCGCTGGTGTAGGGCAAAAAATTCATCGGCACACCTTGCCCAATCAGAATCACACTACCTAACAACGAGACCGGCAATAAGACCCACAAGACTGCGCGAATAAGATCGGCCCAGAAGTTACCAAGCCCTTCCGCCTTCTCTCGCGCATAGCCGCGGATGAAAGCGACTCCCAACCGCCAGTCCGGCGGCACCGGCGAGGAAATTTTGTCCAACCAGGAGTAGCTGGCTGAAGTAGCTCACGGTGTTTTCCCCGCCATAGGCCTGCCAGGTAGTAGTGGTGGCAAAACTAACTGCCGTGTTCGCAGCAAGGTCCGCTGTCATCGGCGTTGTCATCACGTCCGGAAAGAACCACGGAAGCCATGTCTGCCAGCGCAGTGCCAGGTAGAGAAGCAGAACGTTAACCAGCCCGAATACTCCGAAAGCCGTCGCGTAACGCTTCCAACCCATCTCCGACTTAGGATCAACACCGATAAGCCTGTGAATGAGTCGCTCGATCGGTAGCAGGAGCGGATCAAGCAAAGTCCTTCGCCGCTCGAAGACGCGTTCGAGGTAGGCACCTACTGGCCTAACGAGAAGAGCGACGACCGCGACGAACAGGCCGGCTTGCAGAGCTTCGGCCGCGTTCATTTTATCGCAACTTTATGCGGGAGCGAAATGGTCTGGCCGTGAATTGCGCCGATCCATCGCGGTGAACCTTTTAGAAAGTAAGAATGGCGTCGACTGCCGCCGTGAACATCGTCTTGTCGCTCGAGTCGTTAAAGGGTCGCGTATCGCTAAACGAATGATCCACGCGCAGCTCAGGCCGAATAACCAGACCTTTGAACGGTTTCGGCATGGTCGGCTTGATATCAACCCCGACGGTGAGCGCGCCATAAGTGGTCGCGCCACCACCGACGGTGCGCGGATCAATGACTGCTTCGCCGCGCAACGAACGCATCGGATCGTGCGGATCGGCAAAGGAAGCGACATAGAAGCCGTCGTCATCGCGCCAGACTTCGCCACGAATCTTGACCGTGAATTTGTCGTTGATCGCGTAGGTCAGATACTGTGCAACGCCATAACCATCCGCGTCGGCCCCTTCATCGTAGATATAGTTAAACTCGCTGATCGACGTCCATTTGTCGGTAATCTTCCAGGTGAAATAGACGTCGTTCAGGTAACGAAGATCGTGGTTGTTGTTCGGTGTTTCGGGACCGATGTGAGTCGCGCCGTTTACCGTGAATTTGCCCCCGGCCAGGTTCAAGCCAAAGCCGGCCAGGAAACCAACGGAATCGTTGTTGTCGTCGATGCTTGTATTAACTCCGCGTGTGACACCACCCAACAGGTCAAGCCAGCTGTTCGCATGCAGGGTGAAGAGTGCGCCCGTGTGATTGAAGGGCACGCCGAAGTTAAAAATGTAGGTGTGCGAATAGAAGATATTATTGCGTGGATCGATTGCCTCGAAGCCGACCGGTGTGACAAACTTTCCGGCCTTCAAATCAAGTCCGCCTTCGGTAAAGATCGGGAAATGAAAGTTCAGATAGAACTCGGGAATGTCCGGCTGATAAAGGCTGGTGCCCATCGTGCCGCTGAACAACCCTAACGAGTGGATGTAGCGCGCATCCGTTCCGAAGAGTAACTGGAACTTGAACCCCCAATCAAAGCCCACCTTCGGATCGAGCGTGCGCTCAGCCGTGATCACCACCTGGTTCACGACAAACTCGTTGCTCCGATCGTCAAAAAAACGGCCGAAATTCTGGTTGTCGTTAGGGGAGTCGAAGTTGCCGGTAAAGCCAGTTTCTATCCAGCCGTAGATGCTGAACTGAGATTTCTTCTCCTCCGGGGCTGCTTTCGAATCACTCTCACCCGCGGTTACAGGTTTGAGAGTGGCGAAGAGCGCAGCGGTAGTTACTGCTGCAAACAGCTTCAGGCGATGGTGGGTCATTTTAAGGGCTGCTTTTCGGAGCGATAAACTGGCGGCGGTAACGGGTTAGGCAGGAACCAGGTCCAGTAGGGATATTTGTCTTCCTTCACTTCGGTCTTTTTCTCGCCTCCGCCGTGCGAAAACATAGTGGAAATGCTGGCCAGACAATCGCACAGACGTTTGCGGAAATGCGGAACGTCTCGCACCGGGACAAAAACAAAGACGTACGTTGTCGTCCCATTAGTCCGCGCAGAGCCAGAGCTATTCGGCGTTTGCATCACGGCTGGGCGGCGAGAGTATCCAGCGCCAGGTTTAGAGTGAGAACGTTGACGCCCGATTCACCCAGGAACCCTAAATCGGGTGCCGCTGTATTTTGCCTAACGAGTTCTCGCACCTTCTCTGCCTCGAGCGCGCGAGCTTTCGCGACACGCGGGATTTGTAGCTCGGCGTTGCGCAGGCTGATGTGCGGATCGAGTCCGCTGCCAGAAGCAGTTACGGCATCGGCCGGCACCGGGTCAGTTTCGCTCAGTCCGTTCTCGGTGCGATAGGCCGCGATGCGATCTTTGATCGCGTCGTTCAACTTCTGCGAAGTGGGGCCGAGATTACTGCCACTCGAGCTAGTCGCGTCATAGCCGGTACCAGCGGCGGAGGGGCGCGGATGAAAATATTTTGGATCGGTGAAACCTTGCGCGAGCAGTCTGGAGCCGCGCACGGTTCCATCCTTGTCCACGATTAAGCTGCCGTTGGCCTTGTCATGAAACAACGCCTGTCCAAGCGCGTAAACCGCGAGTGGATAGAGACCGCAGCAAACGACGGCCAGAATTAGAGTCGCGAAAACTGCACTGCGAATTTCCGAGAAGAATTCTTTCATAAGTCAGGCGAGCCCCAGAGTGGTGATGATGACGTCAATGGCCTTGATGCCGATGAACGGCACCACGATTCCGCCAAAGCCATAGATGACGATGTTGCGCTGCAAAATGGCGAGCGCGCCAATTGGCTTGTAAGTCACGCCGCGCAGCGCGAGCGGAATAAGCGCGATGATAATAAGCGCGTTGAAGATAACGGCGCTAAGGATAGCGCTGGTCGAAGTTTGCAAATGCATGATGTTGAGCGGCGCAATAGCTGGAAAGGTCGCCATCAACATCGCGGGAATAATGGCGAAGTATTTCGCCACGTCGTTAGCTATGCTGAAGGTAGTTAGCGCACCACGCGTCATTAGCATCTGCTTACCGATCTCAACGATGTCGAGTAACTTGGTCGGGTTACTATCGAGGTCGACCATGTTACCGGCTTCGCGCGCGGCCTGCGTGCCGGTGTTCATAGCTACACCTACGTCAGCCTGGGCAAGCGCGGGCGCGTCGTTCGTGCCATCGCCGGTCATGGCCACGAGGTGGCCGCTGTTTTGTTCTTCACGAATGCGTTTCAGCTTTTGTTCCGGCGTAGCCTGGGCCATGAAATCATCCACCCCTGCTTCCGCCGCGATCGCGCCGGCCGTGATTGGGTTATCGCCCGTGATCATGACGGTGCGGATGCCCATCTTGCGCAACTGCATGAAGCGCTCCTTGATTCCGCCCTTCACCACGTCCTTCAATTCGATCACACCCAGAGTTAGTTGGTCAGAAGCAACCACCAGCGGCGTGCCGCCACGGCGCGAGATTTCCTCGACTGACTTGGCCACGCCCTGCGGAAAAACACCGCCACGACCTTCGACAAAGCTACGCATCGCTTCCGGCGCGCCTTTGCGCAGTTGCATGGTCGGTTCGCTATCAGGTCCGTGAATATCGACGCCGCTCATGCGCGTTTGCGCGGTGAAGGGAATGAAGGTCGCGTGTAGCTCGTGCATTTCGCGCGCGCGCAAACCGAACTTCTCCTTCGCCAGCACAACAATGCTCCGTCCTTCCGGGGTTTCGTCGGCCAGGGAGCTAAGTTGCGCGGACGCCGCCAGGTCGTTGTCAGCTACACCAGGCGCGGCATGAAAGGCCACCGCCATGCGATTGCCGAGGGTGATGGTGCCAGTTTTATCCAGGAGTAGCACATCGACGTCGCCGGCCGCTTCGACGGCGCGTCCACTCATGGCAAGCACATTGCGTTGCAGGACGCGATCCATTCCCGCGATGCCGATGGCACTTAGCAGGCCGCCGATGGTTGTAGGAATCAAGCAAACCAGCAGTGCGACAAGAACTGGAATGGAGAAGTTAGTCGCCGAGTAAATGCCAAACGGCTTCAATGTTACTACAACAAGCAGGAAGATAAAGGTGAGCGCCGCGAGCAAAATCGTTAAGGCAATCTCGTTAGGCGTTTTTTGACGTTGCGCGCCTTCTACCAAAGAGATCATCCGATCAAGAAAGCCACCGCCTTTCTCCATTGTAACGCGAATGACAATTCGATCGCTTAAGACACGCGTGCCACCGGTGACGGCACATCGATCGCCGCCGCTCTCACGAATAACCGGCGCAGACTCACCGGTAATGGCAGCTTCATCGACGCTGGCAATTCCTTCGACGACGTCGCCGTCTGCCGGAATCACATCGCCTGTTTCGCAAACAACCAGGTCGCCTTTCTGTAAAATCGGCGCGGGCACCAGTTGTTCGCGACCATCGTTTAGGCGACGAGCCATTGTTTCCTTGCGCGCGCGCCGCAAACTCGCGGCCTGGGCCTTGCCGCGACCTTCCGCCACTGCTTCGGCGAAGTTCGCGAAGAGCACGGTGAACCAGAGCCAGATCGCAAGCTGCGTGACGAATCCGCGCAGATCTGGTTGAGCGGTAAAGATGCCGACCGTAGTAAGCGCCGCACCGACCATGGTCACAAACATGACCGGGTTCTTAACCATCAGGCGGGGATTCAATTTCTTGAACGAATCCAAAATGGCCGGCCCGGCGATCTGCCAGTCAAATAAGGAACGAGATTTCGGTTTCATGAGTACCTAACGAGTCAAAAGAGTTGTCCGCCGTGCATGAGGAAGTGCTCGACGATCGGGCCGAGGCTTAGCGCAGGCAGGAAGTTGAGTGCGCCCACCAACAGAATCGTGCCGATGAGCAGGATGAAAAATGTGCCGCCGGAAACCGGGAAGGTGCCTGCGCTGGGTGGCGCTACTTTCTTTTGCACAAGCGAGCCGGCCAGTCCCATGATTGGCACGATCATGATGAAACGGCCGAATAACATGGCCAGGCCTATGGTAGTGTTAAGCCAGGGCGTGTTCGCGCTAATGCCGGCGAAGGCACTGCCGTTGTTACCAGTGCCGGAGCTATAGGCATAAAGTAGTTCACTTAGGCCGTGCGGGCCGTTGTTATTCAAGGCGCCCAGGCCCCACTGACTTACTACGGACCAGGCCGAAAAGCCGAGGATTGAGCATGACAGAATAAGCAAAGAGAGCATTGCCATCTTCACGTCGTAGGCTTCGATCTTCTTGCCGAGGTATTCGGGCGTGCGGCCTACCATTAGTCCCGCGATGAAAACCGCCAGGACAACAAAGACGAGCATGCCATAGAGCCCCGCGCCGACGCCGCCGAAAATGATTTCGCCCAGCTGGATGTTAAAGAGCGGAACGAAACCGCCGAGCGGCGTGAAGGAGTCATGCATGGAGTTAACCGCGCCGCAGGAAGCATCGGTTGTGATCGTAGCGAAGAGCGCGGAGTTGAAGACGCCAAAGCGCACCTCCTTGCCTTCCATGTTACCGTCCGCCGCGACCACACCCAGGTGGTGATGAATAGGATTGCCGGCGGACTCAGCCCACCAGCATAAGAGGACACCGGCGATAAAGAGCGAGGCCATCGCGGCCCAGATCGTCCATCCATGCTTCTGGTTCCCGACCATGCGGCCCAGGTAGTAGGTTAGTCCGCTGCCGATCGAGAAAATCGAGAGGATCTGCAGGAAGTTGGAAAGCGGCGTCGGGTTCTCGAAGGGATGCGCGGCATTGGCATTGGTGTAACCGCCGCCGTTGGTGCCCAGCATCTTCATCGCGATCTGCGACGCCATCGGACCTTGCACGATGGTTTGCTCGGTCACGGTCTGTTCTTCAGTAACTGCTTTGCCGTCCGCATCTTTGATTGTCTCGCCGGCGTCGTTCTTCTTCTCGACCTGCACCTTCATCGGCTCGGCCAGGGTCGCCTTGCTATAGCCGTTGAAGTTTTGAATCATGCCTTGCGAAACAAGGACGACGGCAAAGACCAGGCAGATCGGGACGAGCAGGTAGCAGGTGACGCGAACGAGGTCGACCCAGAAGTTACCAAGTGTCTTGGCGGAATGCCGCGCAATTCCCCGGACGAGGGCAGCGGCGATAGCTATGCCAGTGGCGGCGGAGACAAAGTTATGCAGAGTGAGTCCCACCATCTGCGAGAAATAGGACATGGTGCTTTCGCCGCTGTAGCTCTGCCAGTTGGTGTTGGTGGTAAAGCTAACTGCGGTATTGAAGGCAAGATCGGGACTGGCTCCGGCCAGACCCTGCGGATTAAGTGGCAGGTAATATTGCAGACGCAGAATCGCGTAGGTAAACAAACAACTCACCAGGCTGAAGAGCAGCATGGCGACGGTGTATTGCTTCCAATCGTGTTCCCGATTCCTGTCCAGGCCCATGACGCGATAGGTCAGGTTCTCGAGCGGACGCAGGACTGGATCGAGCCAGGTCCTGCCGTTGGCATCGAGCACCTGCATCAGGTACAAGCCCATCGGCTTCGTGATCGCGAGGAGCACGACGACGTAAAATGCGAACTGAATCCAACCAGAAGCTTGCATGACTTAGAATTTCTCCGGGCGAATCATCGCTACGAAGAGGTAGATGAAGAGCAGCAAGGCCACGACGCTGACGACGACGGTTTCCATTCGTCCTCCCTAGAGCCGGTCGCAGAAACGCACGTAGAGTACGCTCAGGATGAAAAAAACAGCGGTAACTGAGATGAAAATCAGATCGATCATAAGATTTAACGGATTGCTGGCCGGCGCGCAGTCCGCCGGGCGGACGCGCGGAAGGAGGCATCTTCGCTCTCGCAAAAGCGTGAGTACAGCCAGTTAACGCCGGCCAAAAGGATGATACCCGCTACAATGAATTCGCTCATAACTGACAGAACAATGAGCGAGCTTTGGGCACAGTGTTACTTAAAGAGTTGCGGAAAGCTGTTAAAAAAACATTAACGACGGGATGGGACGCCGAGGCTCGTCTATCGGGAGAAGAACAGGAATGAAACAAGAGCGAAGATCGGGAGCAGAATGGGAATTGCGAACTTCCAGATGTAATCAATGAAGTTCGGGGTGGCGACGCGCGCATGTTGCGCGACCGTTTTCACGAGCAAGTTAGGCGAATTACCGATGTAGGTTAGCGCCCCGAAGAAGGTTGTCCCCAACGAGACCGCGACCAGCTCGCGGCCATTAGAGGAGAGAAAGGTGGCGACATGAGTGGGGTCGTCGAGAGTCAGGCCATGCAAGCCCAAGGCGGCGGAAAAAAAGGCCAGATAGGCTGGCGCGTTATCGAGCAGGGCGGAAAAAATGCCACTGGCCCAGAAAAATTCGGCGGGGGTATTTAGGCCAAGCTTTGCCGCTGAACTTGCCATGTAATGCAAGACGGGAATCATCGTCCCGAAGATGCCAAGGAAGAGCCAGACGACTTCCTTGAGCGGCGCAAAAGTAAAATCATTCGCGGCGCGGATTCGTTTCGGCGTTCCCAGGTAAGATCCAAGCGCGATTAGAACTACGATCGGCTCGCGCCATCCTGCTGGCACTGCGATGAGGGCCGCGAGAAGCGCGAAGAGGAAAACAAAATTGTGCGCACCCCTGCATTGCCAGCCGGTCACGTCGGCATCGAGATCAGTCTTGCCGGCGGCACGCCAATTGAGGAGGTCGAGCACAAAAAAAACGGCGAGAATAAGGCCGACCGCGATGAGCCACGCGGGCCAGCAATGTTGGATGGTCCAGCTGAAAGGCACGCCTTTGAGGAAGCCGAGAAAGAGCGGCGGACCTACCGGCAAGAGCCCGCCACCGATGTTGCTCACGAGAAAGATGAAGAAGGCGATGTGCATCGGCGTGCAACGCTGTTTGTTCATCGTCATCCACGGGCGAATGAGCAGCATCGACGCGCCGACGGTGCCGATGAGGTTTGCGATCACCGCGCCGAAAAGGAGGAAGATGGTGTTCTTGACCGGCCCGCTTGGTCCTTTGACGCGCAGATGAATTCCGCCGGAAACGACAAAGAACGAACCGACGACGATGATGAAACTCAGATAATCAGCCGCGGCGTGCAGCACTCCCGCGGTCTCGCGAGCGACAAGGATTTCGTAAAGCACAAACGACAATCGCGAGTGCGACGCAAAGTTGATGGTAATGACGTTCCCAACGATAGCGCGCGATCAACGGACCGAAGGCGATCGCCAGTAACAGAATTGCGAACGGCAGCATGATCAGCCAATCCGTTGCGGCAGTGACGAGAGCGAGGGTCGATTCCATTTGTGACAACATACTTGGACTGAGTGACGCGCGGTTGGTCAACCAAACTCGACACGTGAGAAAAGAACTTGCCAGCGCTTCGCCGCGCCAACGACATTCACCGATCTACTCGTAATGGCTGATCTTCCAGCAACTCCGGGCGTGCACCGTCCGCGCAACGTCGATTGGAAACGCGCCGCGGCGTTGCTTTATGGCGACTGGGGCACGAGCAAAGCCTACGTCCTCGGCCTCGCCTTCATCGCCGCGGGATTCTCCTCGCTCTGGATCATCCTGGCCGTTTGCGCACTGACCTTTCTCGTCGCGATCAACTACGCCGAGATCTGCAAGTATTTTCCGGACGGCGGCGGCGTTTATTCCGCGGCCCGATCGCAGGGACGATTGCTCGCGGTGGTCGGCGCGTTGCTGCTGGTGGCCGATCTGACGGTAACCGCGGCACTCAGCGGCTGGTCGGCCTTGAGCTACTTCAGCGTTCCGTTTCTGAAGGAACACATCATCTTCGCCACGATCGGCGCCCTCTTCGTCATGGGCGCGATCAACTGGTTCGGACCGCGCCACAGCGGAAGTTTCGCCGTCGCGCTCGCTGCACCGACGATGTTGATCGTCGTCTTCCTCATCATTCTGAGCGCGCCACATCTGACCACAGCGCATCTGGAGCCGCGACATGAGAGTCTCAATCATCTCTGGGTGCAATTCGTCGGTGTCATCCTTGCGCTTAGCGGAGTCGAGGCGATCGCCAATCTCACTGGCGTGATGAAACTCGATCCCGGTTCCACCCCGGATCATCCGAAAGTTTCGCGCACGTCGAACAAGGCGCTCTGGCCCATCGCGATCGAAGTTGTCTTCGGCACGGCCTTACTCGGCTGGGCCATGGTTTCGGTTAATCCGAACGAGACCGTGCAGCTGGCCGACGGCGCGCATACCATGCGGGAAGCGCTTGCGCTGCGTTACGAAGATTCGCTGCGTTTTCTCGGCGAACATTACGGCGCGATCACCTTTGGTCAGAACTTTGGCGACTTGCTTGGCTGGATTGTTGGCATCGTCTTCTTCCTTCTCCTGCTCAGCGCGGCCAACACCGCCATCGTGGCCATGGTCGGCCTGCTTTACATGATGGCGCGCGACCAGGAAATGCCGCCGGCCTTTGCCAAACTGAATTCCCATGGCGTGCCGCTTCTTCCACTCGCCATCGCGATCGGCATGCCTATCACGGTCATCCTGACCACAGCCAACTTCACCGCATTGGCCGGACTCTATGCCATCGGTGTGGTCGGAGCGATCTCGGTTAATCTCGGCTCGTGCTGTTTCAATCGCGCGCTGCCGGTCAAGCTGTTCGATCGCATCCTCTTCGGCGTCACTTTCACCATCCTGTCCGTTGTCCTGATCACGCTGGCGCGGACCAAACCCGACGCGCTCTTCTTCGTGGTTTGCGTTCTCGGGATCGGGCTTGCGTTGCGCGCCTGGACGCAAAAACGTTCCGGCCTAACGACCGTCACCGTTACACGCCAGGTGGCGGAGATGGTCACGCCCGATCTCGCGACCGCGCTGCAACCGCGTTTACAGGAAGGACAAAAAATCATGGTGGCCGCGCGCGGCATCACACCCGTGCTCGGGTTCGCGCTCGACGAAGCGCAATTGCGCAAAGCCGTGCTGTGCGTGGTTTACATTAAGGAGATCGCGGTCTTTTACGGCGGCGGACCGGCCACGCTTGGCCGTGTGAAATGGAAGGACGATCCGGAAGCTCGCGCCATCATGTCGAGCATGATCAAACAAGGCGAAGAACGCGGCGTTTGTGTTCTGCCGGTTTTCGCGGTGAGCGAAGATGCGGCCTCGGCCATTCTCGATCTCGCCGCCACCATGGGCGTGGATTATTTGCTCATCGGCGCCTCGCAACGCACCGCGCTCGGACATCTCTTGCGCGGCAGTGTCGTAACCAATGTCGCGGCGCAGTTGCCAGAAGACATCCGGCTGGTCATCTTCGGCTAACGAGTGATGATCGATTTTCAGCCGCGATGTGTGCCACGGCCCTGTGGGCCGTGCAATGGTAGCGCGCGAACACGCCCCACAGGGGCGTGGCTACACTCTGAAAAATGACTCTGCAAAAAATCCTGATCGCTGATCCGGTATCGCCGCGCGGCGTGGAGGAACTGTCGCGCGACGGCGCGCTTGAAGTCGTGACGCAAACCGGTCTGGCGCCTAACGAGTTGTTGAAGATCATTCCCGATTTCGCTGGCTTGGTGGTCCGTAGCGAAACGAAAGTGACCAGGGCCGTGCTGGAAGCAGGCGCGAAACTGCGAGTCGTCGGTCGCGCCGGGGTCGGCGTTGATAACGTCGATGTCGAAACGGCCACGCGCCGCGGGGTGATTGTCATGAACGCGCCGGGCGGCAACACCGTCTCGACGGCCGAGCATGCCTTTTCTCTCTTGCTCTGTGCGGCGCGCAAACTTCCGCAGGCCGATGCCATGGTGCGCAGCGGCAAATGGGGCCGGAAAGAATTCCAGGGCGTCGAGCTTTACAACAAGTCGTTAGGCATCATCGGCATGGGCCGCATTGGCAGCGAGCTGAGCCGCCGCGCCATTGCCTTCGGCATGCGCGTGCTCGCCTTCGATCCGTATCTAGCCGCGACACGCGCGCGCAGTTTGCAGGTCGAATTGATCGATGAGCTCGACGATCTGCTGCGCGAAGCGGACTTCATCACCCTGCACACGCCGCTCACGCCGGAGACGTATCATCTCATCAACGCCGAACGCTTCGCCAAGATGAAACGCGGGGTGCGCATCATCAATTGCGCGCGGGGCGGATTGATCGACGAAGCGGCGCTGGCGGAATGCCTAACGAGTGGTCACGTCGCGGGCGCGGCCCTCGATGTTTTCGAAACGGAACCGTTGCCTAACGACTCGCCGTTGCGCGGCCTGCCCAATCTTGTCCTCACGCCGCATCTCGGCGCTTCGACCGCGGAGGCGCAGGAAAGTGTGGGAATCGAAATCGCGCAATCGATTCGCGCCGCGCTCCTCGAAGGCACCATTCGCAACGCCGTGAACATGCCGAACCTCGATGCGAAGACGCTCGCCATCATCGGGCCGCATCTGCGTTTCGGCGAACGGCTCGGTCGTTTCCTTTCCCAGCTCGCGCCGAGCCATGTCGATCACCTCAACATCAACTACAGCGGCAAGGTGAACGAAGTCGATACCACCGCGATCACGCGCTCCGTCCTGAAAGGTTTCCTGCAAAAAGCCGGCGGCATCGATGTGAATGAAGTGAACGCGCCGGCCTACGCCGAGAGCCTCGGATTGCAAATCAACGAAACGCGCTTGAGCGCGGTGGGCGATTACACCGATCTGCTCGAGCTGTCGGTCGCGCTGGAAGGAAAATCCGTTTCCGTGGCCGGCGCATTTTTCGGTGCCACGCCGCGCATCGTCAGCATTAACGCGCGGCCCGTGGAAGCGCGACCGCACGGCGTCATTCTCGTCTTGGAAAACACCGACCGTCCCGGCATCGTCGGCCGCATCGGCACCTTGCTGGGCGATCACGGCGTCAACATCGCCACCATGTCGCTGAGCCGAAACGAAGCCGGCGGCACCGCGCTGACGGTCTTGAATCTCGACACCGCGCCAAACGACGACTTGTTAGGCAAAATCCGCGGCAGCGAAGACATCCGTTCCGCGCAGGTAATTCAATTGTAGCGAATTTAACTTCCGTCAGGGGCCGACAGTCATTAGCCTTTGGGGCATGAGTAGTATCACCGGCATTCTTGTTACCTGTTTTATTGGTCTGGTCGTCGGCGCGATTGCGAAACTCCTGATGCCCGGACGCGACCCGGGCGGATGCATTGTCACCATTCTTCTCGGTCTGGCCGGAGCGTGGGTCGGTTCGTTCATCGGCCAGTTCATCTTCAACAAAGAGAACTACGTGGCCGGCTGGATCATGTCCGTCATCGGCGCGATGATCCTTCTCTTCATCTACCGGCTGATTTTCGGGAAGAAGTCTTAGCGCAACGACTCGTTAGGCGAGAGAGTTGTCATCCCGAGCCGTGCAAACGGTGAGGGATCTCACGAACGCCCTTGCCTCACGCAATTAACGCTCGTTAGGCGAAATCCCTCGGCGCACTTCGCCAGCCTCGGGATGACGAGCTAGGATGCGTTCATGACATGAAGCCGCATTCCCGCTTCGCGGTCGTCGCGCATTTCGCATCGATTTATCTAATTTGGGGATCGACCTATCTCGCGATTCTCTTTGCCATTCGTTCCATTCCGCCGCTGCTCATGGCCGGAACGCGCTTCGTTCTTGCGGGCGCAATTCTGTATTCGGTCGCGCGGATCAGCGGTGCGCCGCGCACGCGCCTGGTCGATTGGCGCACGGCGGCGGTCGTCGGCACGTGTTTGCTCGTCTGCGGCAACGGCGGCGTCACCCTTTCCGTGCAATACATTCCCTCCGGTCTCGCCGCTCTTCTGGTCGCGACGATTCCAATTTACATGGCGGTGCTAAGCTGGCTGTTCGGCATGTCACCGCGGCCGAATGGTATTACTGCGCTCGGACTGGCGGGCGGATTTGCCGGCGTCGGTTTTCTGATCGGCCCAGCGCTGCGATTTTCTTCCAGCAGCGAATCGTCGCAGGCATGGATCGGCATGACCATTTTGCTTTTCTCTTCGCTCATCTGGTCGGTCGGTTCGCTTTATTCACGACGCACGCACACCACGGCGTCACCTTTTCTGGCCGCCGCGCAGCAGATGCTTTGCGGCGGGACGCTGCTCATCCTCATCGGCATCGTCACGGGCGAATTGCGCCATTTCGATCCGCACCAGGTGACGATGAAGTCGTTAGGCGCGTTCGCCTATCTCGTGCTCGTGGGCGGCATCATCGGCTATGCTTCGTATGCCTGGCTGCTGCGTCACTGCGATCCGGCCAAGGTCGCGACCTACGCGTATGTAAATCCGATCGTGGCGATGTTGCTCGGCACCATTTTCGCCGGCGAGAAACTAGGCACGCGTACGCTGCTGGCCGCAGCTTTGATCATCGGCTCGGTCGCGTTGGTCATCACCAAGAGCCAGCGCGCGGCCACGGGAAACCGCGAACTCGAAGCCGCGCCGCTCGGCACCAGCGAAGTCTCATAACGTCGGCACAAATCTTCTTGTCACCCGAGAAGGAAACGACGCACCCTTGCGCGCATGAAAATCTTCTTCGCAATAATTTCTGTCGTGGGTGCGTACGCATTCGTGGCCGGCAGCAGTTACGCGCAGGACGCGGCGAAGGTCGCGCCGACGATGAACAAGGTCATTCTGGATAATGAAAAAGTGCGCGTGCTTGATTCCGTCCTGAAGGCGGAGCAGCAAATGCCGATGCATCAGCATCCCGATAACGTCGTCTATGTCGTGAAAGGCGGGAAATTGCGCTTCGTCGACATGAAAGGCACGCCGTCCGATCGTGAATTCAAGGATGGCGAATGCATGTTTCGTCCGGCCGAAACGCATGCGGTGCAGAACGCCGGCACGACCGACGTGCACGTCATCACGATCGAGTTGAAGAAATAGCCTAACGAGTAATCGTCTTGTTACTCCGTGCGGAGCGCGACCATCGGATTTATCCGCGTGGCGCGTCGCGCCGGCAACCAGGTGGCGAGCAAAGCCGCGAGACCCAGCACCAGCGGCGCCATGGTGAAGGCGAGCGGATCGAGCGCACTCACTTCATACAAAACGCCGCTGAGCAATCGGCCCGTGGCGACGGCGAGCAGCAATCCGATGACAACGCCGCTCGCCAGCATGATGGAACCTTCGCGCAGGATCATCCATTGCACGGTCTGGCGTTGCGCACCCAGCGCCATGCGAATTCCGATCTCACGCGTGCGTCGCGCGACCGAGTAGGCTTTCACTCCGTAAACACCGACGACGGCGAGACCGAGCGCCAGCGCACCGAAGACGCTGAATAATTTCGCGCCCGCGCGCACAACCCACAGTTGCAGATTGTTGTCGAGATGTTGCGAGAACGATTTCAGCTCGAGAATTGGAACCGAGCTGTCCACTTCGCGCACCGTGCGACGAATCAAATCCGTCGTCGCCATGGCATCGCGCGCGGCGCCGGGCGCGAATTTGATGTGGAAGAAAACGTTGCTTTGGAATCCGCCGGCAAACGGCACAAAAATTCCGCCGGACGGATCTTTCTCGAACAAACTCTGGCGCGTGTGCGGAACGATCCCGACAATTTCGATCGGCACCTTGGCCGTGCCGCGGCCTTCTTCGAATTGGCCCGCGCCACCATTGCCGCCGCTGCTGGCCTTGGGCGCGTCCTTGGCCGCAAATTGAATCTGCTGACCGAGCGCGTCGCCCTCCGGCCACAATTTCTTCGCCAGCACTTCATCAATGATCGCCACTTTGGCGGTGCTCTCGTGCATTGCTTCCGCGGCGTTAAAGGCGCGACCGCGCAGAACCGGCATACCGACCGTGGAAAAATATTGCGCGCCGACGCTGTTCCAGCGCGCGTCAAACGCCAGGCCGTCGGCCGCAGTCGCCGGTTTTGAATCGGGCGGCGGATTCACACCGGCGCGCTGCACCGATTTGCTCAGCGAAATCATCCCGAATGGAACGGTGGAAGAAATGCTGGCGTGTTCCACGCCGGGTAAGGCGGCTAGTTTCTCCTCGATGGCGCGATAGACGTTGAGCGCGCGCGTTTGATCGTAACCGCCGAGACTCGCGTCGACCTCGAGCAGATAATTGTTCCCGACCTGCAAACCCGGTATCCACCCCGGCCGCCTTGCCCGCGCCGCGAATGAAAAGCGCCGCCGCCGTGAGCAACGCGAGCGAAAAGGCGATTTGCACCACGACGAGCGGATTGCGCGGTAGAAATTTCCAGCGCCTGACGAATGTATCTTCGCCGGCGTTTTCCTTCAGGTCTTCAACCACCGCGGCCTTCGACAGCTTGAGCGCCGGGCCGAGCGCGAAGGCGAGCGTGCCCAGAACACAAAAAGCAAACGTCGCCAGGAAAAGCGAAAGGTTCGGTCCGCCCCGCCAGACCATATCGACCGGCATCATTTTGCCTAACGAGCCCACGAGCAGATCGGACGACCAAAGTCCAAGGACGAGACCGCCGACGCCGCCGAGCACTGCGAGGAAAAATCCTTCGATGAGCAACTGCCGCACGATGCGCCAGCGGCTGGCGCCCAGCGCGAGACGAATCGCAATTTCTTTCCGTCGCGCCGTGCCGCGCGCGAGCAACATGTTGGCGAGATTCAAACACGCGACGAGCAGGACGACTCCGGCCATGCCAAACAACATCGGCGCCAGCATTTTGATTTCGCCATCACCGGACGGACTGGTGCTCGTGGCAAAACGCGACAACGCCGTGGTCATGAAAGTCTGATCCTTTTGCTCGACCGGATAAGCCTGCTCGAGATTGGAAGCGAGAGTCTTTAACGCCGGCTCGGCCGCTGTTGCAGTCATGCCCGGTTTCAAGCGACCGATGACGAGCAACTGCGTGCCGGTGCGTTCGCCGAGCGCGGTGCGGTTCGCCGATTCGAAATCGTTGGCCACCGCGTCGTAGGAACCCATCGGCAACCAGACTTCCGGCGCGAAAATCTGCATCGTGCCGGTGAATCCTTTCGGCAGAATTCCGATCACCGTATAAGGCCGGCTGTTGATCGTGATCTGGGAATTGAGCAGGCCCGGCGCGAGATTTTGTTTCTGCCAGTAGCTGTAGCTAACGACTGCTACGGCCGGGTTCGTTCCCGGTTTTTCTTCTTCGGCGGTGAAGGCGCGGCCTTGCATGGGATTAACGCCCAGGACCGAGAAGTAATTCGCGCTCACGATATCGGCGAAGGTGCGTCGCGTGGTGGCTTTATCGCCGAGGCCGACCATGGCGAGGTTATGCGCCATGACGCCGGAGAAGACGCTGTTCTGCTCGCGGATATCGACGTAGGTCGGATAGGAAAATCCGCGGAAGTTCTTCGGATTTTTTTTGTCCTGCTGAAAGAGCTGCACGATTTCGTTCGGCTGCCCGTAGGCCGGCGGCTGAAAGAGCATCGTGTCGAGCAAACTGAAGATGGCGGTATTCGCGCCGATCCCCAGTGCGAGAACAATGACCGCAGCGGACGTGAAGCCCTTGGCCTTCACCAGCTGCCGAAGAGCAAACCGGAAGTCGTGCAACATAGGATTACCTGTCTGATGCCGCTCAAGCGGCGTTTGGATTCAACTAATCTGTCTCGGTCGCCATACTTTCGGCGGCGTCGTGATCGAAATAGCGCGCGAGAATTCCTTCGGCGGTGGATGACTCGGGCACATAAGCGATCGGTTGCTGGCCTTTCGCTTTGAGCGCGTCGTTCACCTTCGGCAATTCTTCTTTGTTCAATTTCTCAAAGTCATTCACGGCATCCGCGAGCTCGCGTTTCAAAGCATCGATGTAGGCGACTTGGTAATCGCCCGGCCTGCCTTCCGTGCTCAGGAGCGCGCCGTAAAGTTGATCGGTGTGTTCGCGTAAACGTTCTTCGCCCGTGATCGCGCCGCCTTCCTTGGTCGCGACAATCTGGTTGCGCACTGCTTCGACTTTGTCGTCGAAATCTTTCAGCGTCTTGCGCATCTCATCGCCTTCCGGCAACGCGGCCGTCGCCTTCGCAATGGCCATGCGCAGCGGCATGATCTTGTCCATCAACGCGCTCTCCTCGCCGAACAACGCATGCACACGCATGGCCGCGTCGTATTGCGCCTTGCGATCAGCAGCGGTGAATGTCGCCCGACGATCAAGCCCGATATTCAACTTTGTTTCGTAAACCTTGTCATTTTTCGTCAGGCGAATCGTGTAGGTGCCGGGCAAAACGCGCGGGCCGCGAATTCCGGCAAACGCCACCTGCACGGCGGGCGGAACGCGCGGCGGTTTTTCGCGCATGTTCCACATCACGCGATTGAGACCGGGACGTTTGCTCGCCGGCAATTCATCGACCACCCGACCGGAAGGATCGAGCACTTCGATCTTCAGTTTTCCGAAGAGATGGCGCGAGCGCTGGTAGTAACTGATGACCGCGGCGTCTGGCGGATTGTCGCCAACAAAAACCGCATCGCCGTTGGCCCAGCCGCCGGCGCCGATGATGCGCTGCGTCTGCGGCTTCGCCTGCACGAACGCCACTTCCTGCTGCAACACTTCCGGCGTGAGCGCGCGCAACGGCGTGATGTCATCGACAATCCAGATACCGCGACCATGCGTGGCGAGAACGAGTTCGTTGTCGCGCGGTTGAATCGCGAGATCGCGCACCGCCACCGCGGGGAAACGGTTGCCCTTGAATTGCGCCCAGCTCTTTCCGCCATCGATCGAAATCCAGAGACCGAATTCCGTTCCGAGGAAGAGCAGGTTCTTGTTCACGACATCTTCCTTGATCACGTGCGCATAACCCTGCACGCCGGTGAGTTCCTGCGGACTAACGAGTGGTTGCCACGTCTTGCCGTAGTCGCTCGTCTTGTAGCAATAGGCGGTCATGTCGCCAAAAGTGTGGCGATCGAAAGTGGCGTAGGCCGTCGCGGGATCGAAGTTGCTCGCCTGCACCCAGCTCACCCATGAGTTCTTCGGCAGGTTCGGGATGTTGCCGACCACATTCGTCCACGTCTTCGCGCCATCGCGTGTGACCTGCACGTTGCCGTCATCCGTTCCCACCCAGATGACATTCTTGTCCTTGGGCGATTCGCTGATGGAATAAATCGTGGTGTGCATTTCCGCGGCGGAATTGTCCACCGTGATGCCGCCCGATTGTTCCTGCTTCTGCTTCTCCGGATCGTTCGTGGTCAGGTCGGGCGAGATGCGGTCCCAATGCTGGCCGTGATCGCGCGAACGGAATAAAAACTGCGCGCCGATGTAGATGGTGCCTTTCTCGTTAGGCGAAAGCGCCATCGGCGTGTTCCAATTCCAACGCAGCTTCTCCTTGTAGTTCGGCGTGGGCTGAATGAGGCGGCCTTCGTGCGTCTTGCGATTTACGCGACCGACGAAACCGCCCTGGTATTCGGCGTAGAGATAGTCGGGATCAGCCGGATCGGAAAAAACGAAGAAGCCATCGCCGTTCCAAACATTTTCCCACTGATGGTTGGTGATGCCATTGGGGTATTGCGATTGGCCGACCCAGCAGGAGTTGTCCTGCAACCCGCCGTAAACGCGATACGGATCGGCGTCATCCACGCTGACATGATAGAACTGCGAGATGGGCAGGTTCTCGCCTTTCCACCATTTGCTGCCGCTGTTGTAGGAATACCAGATACCGCCGTCGTCGGCGGAGATGACATTGGTTGGGTTGCCCGGATCAATCCAGACATCGTGCACGTCGCCATGCGCACCCTGGAATCCACCGACGGTGGCGAAACTCTTGCCCGCGTCGTCGCTGACAATGAGCGCGCCGTCGGTCTTGAAAACGCGATCGGGATTTTTCGGATCGACGATCAGGTTGGAGAAATAGAACGGACGCCACACCATCCAGTTACTCTTGTCGCGCTTGTCCCAGGTTGCGCCGCCGTCATCGGACACGTAAAGCGCGCTATCGACGGCTTCGACCACGGCATAAACGCGCTTCGGATTTGAAGGCGCGAACGCGGTCGCGATACGGCCGTAGGGTTTCTTCGGAAAACCCTTGTTGTTTTCCGGAGTAATTTCCGTCCAGGTCGCGCCGCCATCAGTCGAGCGAAACAATCCGCTGTTCGAAGGCGCGTCAGGACCGTCGCCGCCGGAACGAAAGGTCCAGCCTTTGCGGCGAAAATCCCACATGCCCGCGAGCAAGACATTCGGATTGCTCGGATCTATCGCGATGGTCGAGCAACCGGTGGAAGGATTTCCGCCTTTCAAAATCAAATTCCACGTCGCGCCGCCGTCGGTTGTTTTGTAAAGACCGCGCTCGGCCGAATCACTCCACAACGCACCCGGCACCGCCGCGTAAACCGTGTCGCTGTTCTCCGGACTAACGACAATTCGCGCGATGCGCTCCGAGTTCGGCAAACCCATGCGCAGCCATGTTTCGCCGCCGTCGGTTGAGCGATAAATGCCGTTGCCGATCGAGACGCTGTTGCGCGTCCATGATTCGCCCGTCCCCACCCATACGTTCTTTGGATTTTTCGGATCAAGCGCGATGGCACCGATTGATTGCACCGGCTGCTCGTCGAAAATCGGACGGAAAATTGTGCCGCCATCTTCCGATTTCCAAATGCCGCCGCTGGCCGCGCCGACGAAAATGGTGAGCTTGCCGCTCGCGTCGCGATTGGCCGCGATGGCCGCGATGCGGCCGCTCATGGTGGCCGAGCCGATGTTGCGCGCGCCCAACCCGGAAACGGTGGCGGAATTATACGGGGCCTGTTCGGCAGCATTCGTTAGGCAACCTAACGAGAGGATAAGGGTAAGAGTAAGATAAGTGATGCGCATGGTGTCGTTAGGTCGAAATTATTTCGAGGCTTTGGCTTCCGGGAAGCGGAAGACGGCGTCGTCCACCGGCACATTGCCGTCGCCTTTATCGAGAATGATCTTCTGTTTGTCGGGATCGCCTTTCTTCCCGCTCTCGACCGAGAACGGCACGTAAACGCCGTTGATCTTTTCGTAATCGCCCAGGTCCGTCTCCATTTCGACCAGCGCGCCGTGTTCCATGCGCTGTGTCACCTGTCTTATCTCGAGGAAAAATTCCGGGTCGAGATAGACGAAGCAGATGTCGCCGTTATCGCGCGTCACTTTCAGTTTGTAGGCTGGCGTGCCATCCACATCCTCGGTCCCGAGATAGTCGACCTTGCTTCCTTTCTCCTTCCAATCCACCAGCGGTCCGCCGATTTCCGCGTCCTCGACCAGACTCTTCGTATCGTCAGCCGACATCTTCTCCGGATCCTTGCGACCCTGGAACGGGAAAATCTTCCAGGCTTCCGTGCCATCGAAGGCGTTCACCGCCGTCATGCCCTGCAAGGAAAACTCGACCCGCACGATGTTGGGACGTTTGCGCGTCTCCGTGTAAGCGAGTTGAAAGAGACCCTGGTTCACCAGCATCTTGCCGGTGAGCTTGACCGTTTGCAGCGCATGCAAGGCTTCCGCGCCGCCTTTCGCCTCAATGTTCTTAGCGACCAACTGATCGGCGGTCATCTGTTTGACTTCCTGTGCCCGCAACAGCGACGGCACGGCGAGGAGCAGACTAACGAGTAGTGTGAATGCGAGTTTCATGAGTGTGGTTGGTTCAAAAACTACAAACGGAGAAATGGCACGAAGACAATGCGAGTCAATGTGCCTCTGGCTGGAGATTTGCAAGCCTCGTGCCATTACGCCCAACGCGTTCCAAGTCGCTTCCCGATTGCGCGTTGCGCTGAACCACTCGTTAGGCCGTCACTCGCTTTCGTGTCGGAAGTGGGATTTTCTCGTGCCGAACTCGGAACGCTGGACGTCCGAAAGAATCGTTTGTTTCCCGCGAAGAACGCCTTGGACACGTGCGGACACTAAAGAGAATTCCCGCTGCCACGGACGCTCTACCTTCTGACGATTCGCCGGAGGTTAGTCTAGGGGATGCGGTAAAACTCGATGAGGGCGACGCCGGTCGTGCTGTTCTTACCCTGCAGGACCGCAGTGTAACTTCCCGGACCAAGCGAGGCGACGATGACGGATTCGCGATCGTTCGTCGGCGCGAGCTGCGTCCCCTTGATCGCGCTCGGTTGAGTGCTGCGCCAATCGTCATTGGCGCCAATTTGCACGCCGTTGCTGTCGAACAATTGCAGGATTGGATCGAGAAGAGGATTGGCCAGGCCAGCACTCGTTAGGCTGGGACCGATTGCGCGCACAACGGTAATGGCGTCGTCGCCCTGGCTGATAATTAGGCCACCAATCAGGACATCGTCTGCGAGACCGACAGCGCCGCGTGTGCTGGCATTTGCGAAAGTGGCATTGGCCGATCCATCGACATCGTAGATTTCGATAAGTCCGACACCGACACCATTGTTCTTGCCGCCCAAGACGACAGTGTAACTACCGGGTGCGAGTGTTTGCACCATGGCCGCTTCTAGGTCGTTCGTCGGCGCGAGGTTCGTGGCGGCGATCTCGACTTCCTGCGTGTCGCGCCAGTTGTCGTTAACCGCGAGGGAAGTCTGCGCCTGATCGAAGAGTTCGATCACAGGATTGGCCAGCGCGCCTTGCACATCATGTTGCGTAAGAGAGGGGCCAATGCCGCGAAGGACGAGCCGCTTCGGTTGCGTGCCGGTAATAATGAATCCGCCAATGGCGACGTTTTCGCCGCTCTGCACGTTGACGCGCGTCGATAGGTTCACGGCGCGTGCGGTTGGCTTGACCGCGCCGCTCAAGACGCGGTTCGCTTCTTTCGCGATTTCGAAATGGCCGGCGGTGGTCGGATGAATTTTGTCCCAGAATAAATATTGATCCGGATTGACGGACTCACCCTGCGCCGGATGCACCGTGTCGACGAAGCCGTAATTTCCGGGATTCGCCACGAAACGGACGAAGAGCGACCAGATGTCGAGGCGATAAATGATCGGCGGATTGGTGGCGGAATAAAGCAGAGCGTTCGTGTCCAGATCTGCGTTCAATTGATCGCGATACGCGGCCGAGGCTCGATTCAACGACGCCTGCTTGTTGCCATCGTCGCCATAAAACGGAATCGAACCAAGCGGCGGAACGTTCGGCACGAGAATGTTTTTCGCGCCGGCGGTAATCAGCCGGTTCACCATCGTGACCACACGATGCGAAGCGGCGGTGACGTTGCCCGCGCTGTCGTCATCGAAGAAATCATTAGCGCCGCCCCACAGGATGAAGAGCGCCGCCGGATCGACCGTCTGCTGATTCAAGTAGCGATCGATTTGCCGGCCGAGATTATCGATGGTGATCGAATTATTTCCGCCGCCGAACGGCACGGGATTATCAAAGACCGTGCGATCGCTGCTGCCGTCATTGCTTGTTGCGCCGCCGAAAGCGTAATCGAGGCCGCCGTTCAAACTCGCCGTTGGCGCGGGAAGTTGCAGGAAAGTACGCGCGAGCTGCTCGTGCCAGACGCCCGTGTAGGCATTCGAGCTGGGATCGGTATCCGAACTATTAGTGAAGCGGCCATCGCTGTAGTTGAAATCGCCGCCGGGATAGGAAAGGAAGAACTTGTCCTCCATTTTTTGACGCACATTTCCGACATCCGAAAGGCTGTCGCCAAAAACGATGACGGTGGAAAAGGTGGGCGCGGCCTGAGCACGAGCGAGGGGTGACATTGCCGTCGCGCCGAGAAGGAGCGCGAGAAGGGCGCGCGGGACTACGTTGCGAAACAGCGATGGGGAAAATGGGATCATAATCGGTCAAACACTTGGGTGCAGAGCCGCATGCTTGATTCGTCATGCGGCTCCGGATTCTTCGTTAGACTAAACCAAGTTCTGCCAGCGTCGGCTCATCCACCGCCGACGTGACGGCCAAACCGTGGTCTGCCTGGTAGGAGCCAATCGCCTGCCGCGTCATCGGCCCAAGAACTCCATCAGTCGGCCCGGAGTAGTAGCCGCCGCGCTGCAGTTGCGCCTGCACATTGATGACCACCTGGTCGGGGCTCAGGTTGTTGTAGCCGTATATGGGACCGTAGTAGGGATAATTATATCCCCGAGCATATCCCAATGCCGGAAACCAGAAGCCTGCGACATCCCACGAATACCAGCCACCGCCCACGAAGATGATCCGATCGTTGTGACTTCTCCACCAATTACTATTGTGCGATTCCCGGCGATAATTCCGAAACGCATCGTACTGCTGGCCGCTGAAGCGCTGGCCCTGCCAGTTGTTGCTCACGGTCACGTTCCTGTGCTGGTTGACCGTGAGGTTCCGCTCACCATTGGTATTAACCGTTCTGACGTGGTTCGCGTTGGAGTTTACCTGATGATTGATCTCCCGGTTGGGCCGAGCTTGAATCTGATTACTGCTCGACAGATTTCGCGCATGAGACGTGTGCGTGCGGTCATTCATCGGATTGCTCTGGCGAGCCATCGAGCCTGAATGCGTCCGCGGCGTGCCTTGGTAGGTCCGCTGATTTCTCGCCTGGCTGGCGTGATTGGTCATTTTGTTTGTTGAGCGAGCCGAGGCGTGTTGAACGGCCTGCTTCTTGTGGGACCCCTTCTGATTTTGATGGCCATCGGGCTCCTCGCCCCACGCCGCCACGGCCAGCGCAAGACTTCCGATACAGACTGAATAAATCATTCGTTTCATATGGTCTTACCTAACCGCTCGATGCGCCTTCGCTAATACCTTGTTACTTGGTTAGTCATGCTTTTGGGCTATTATTGAAATCGAAAGGATACCTATGCTCTGGACTATAATTGTCATCTTAGTGGTGCTCTGGCTTCTGGGTTTTATCGGTCACATTGGCGGCGGTCTGATCCATCTCTTGCTCGTGATTGCCGTCGTCATCTTGATCATTAACCTGCTGCAAGGCAGGCGAGGACTCTAAGCGACCACTCGGTGCGAAATATTCGCGCGAGTTTGTTTAGCGCGCTTTCGGACAGGAGCGCGTTTTCCTGGCACCTGTTCTGGAAGCTATTTTTGCTTTCATCGTGTCAAACGTTGCCGTCATGGAAATGTTCGGCTTGAGGAGACGCCATCCCGGGCATTTTGTTTTCGCGGCCAGCGCGGCATCGATAAGATGATTTTGGGTTGCATTCGGCACCGCGGCCCGCACATCGAGGTGGATGCGAGTGAGCGTCCAGCCGGCTTTCAATTCTTCGAGCGTCGCGATCGCCGTGCTCTCGATACATCCGGGCTGAAGACCCATGAGCGCCAGCTCATTGGCCAGCGCCATGGAAAAACATCCGGCAAAGGAAGCGGCAATCAGCTCATCCGGGTTTGTTCCGATCCCTTTGTCGTATCCTTTCCGGAATGAATATCGCGTGTCGTTGAGGACGCCACTTTCCGTGCTCATCGTCCCGGTACCATCGCGAAAGCTTCCCTTCCAAACGGCCGAGGCTTTCCGATTTACGGAACGAGGCACGGCCCGCGCTTCTGAGAGGACCTGAAACATAGCTGTCTTGTACGGAAGCCACACTGAATCGGCCAATACCTTGTTGCTGGCTCAGTAATGCCTTCTGGCTATCGTCCGAGAATCGGGCAGATTACGCCACTGCATGGAGCTGCGTCACCTTCGATACTTCGTGGCGGTGGCGGACGCCCTCAGTTTTACCAAAGGCGCGGAGCAGTTGCATCTCGCGCAGCCCTCCCTCACCCGTCAGATCAAAGATTTGGAAGAGGAACTCGGCGTACGCCTGCTCGACCGGACAAAACAGCGGGTCGCTTTGACCGAGCAGGGAAAATCGTTCCTAGCCGATGCGAAACGGCTTCTGGCGCACAGCGCGGAGATCGTTGAGTCGGTTCAGCATTTACGGGATCACGAAATTGCCGCGCTCAACATTGGCTATGTCGCCAATCTTTTCCCCGCTCTCCTTCCATCCACGCTCCTCTTGTTCCAACGAGAATTTCCCACAGTCGCCATCAACCTTTTCGATCTAACCTACGCCGACCAATTTCGCGCGCTGGAAGATGGCAAGATCGATCTTGGTTTCGTGGGATCCAGAAAGCCGATCGAAGAGCGGGGTCTGCAATTCCGCTCGATTGCCTCGGACAAAACAGTCGCGGCACTGCCGAAACGCGATCCTCTGGCGAAAAAAGCGGTGGTCAAGCTGAAGGATTTGAACTCCATGTTTTTTATCGGGATGTCCGAAGGGGGCTATCCCGGCTACCGCCATTGGTTGACCGCGACCTGTCGACGCGCCGGGTTCGTTCCCAAAGTTCTCCAGGATGCCGACATCGAACGAACCGTCCTCCAGGCGGTGGGAGCGGGTCTGGGTGTTGCGCTCTTGCCGGATCAGGTAAAAAAACTGCCGCACGAGAACGTCGTGTTCCGGCCCTTAACTCCAGCGGTGCTGACCGAATCGTGCATCGCCTGGAAGAGCAAAAACACCTCCACCGCGCTCAAAGCCTACGTCGAGATCGTGAAAGAGCGTAGACCGAGCGTGCGCTGATTCGGAAACCGCAGGGTTCCTGCGCGGCGGCGCGCTTCGAAGCATTCGAGCCAACGGGCGAGCCGATTCTCACAGCGTTCAACCCTGACTTTTTTGGGACAGGAGTGGACTGTCAGGGGGGCAAAACGGGTGGACTGGCAGATTCTAGACGAACTTCATTTCACACGTTAGGGTTTCGCTTCGCGGGGGTATAGCTCAGTTGGTAGAGCGTCTCGTTCGCAATGAGAAGGCCAGGGGTTCGAATCCCCTTACCTCCAAAGCCGCAGGCGTGGAGGTAAAAATCCAAAACGAGGGCGGCACTTCTGGATGGGCGGGAGCCCAATCCCCTTACCGCCATAGCCGCTGTTCGCGGCACGCACAGAATCGAGATTGCCATTGGCGCAACGACTCGTTATACCCGCTGAACAAAGTCGCCGCCGACTCGTCTACCTATCCGGGTCGAGGGCAACCTCACCACAACCACTCCATCCAACACTCAACCATGAAACCAAGACCACATATCATCACGGCGGCATGCGTTGCGGCGCTCGTCTTCTGCGGGCCGTCCCTGGCGTTTGCTGCTTCCAAGAAATCGGCTTCGCCCGCGCCGGCCGCCAGTGCTGCGCCCGCGGCGGCTGCTTCACCGGCAGCCAAAGCTCCGCGCGCCATTCCGTTCCGCGGCGTGGCCTCGTCCGTCGATCATCGTGCCATGACCTTTACCATCGTGGGCAAGGAACACTCGCGCGTCTTCAAAGCGAGCAGCCAGACCAAGATCACGAGGGACGAAAAGGATGCGCATTTCTCCGATCTCACTGACAACGACAAGGTGACCGGGTCTTACTGGAAACGCGACGACGGCTCGCTGGAACTGAAAAGCCTGAAGATCGGCGGCAAGATGGAAACTACCGCCGCTTCGCCCGCTCCGGCGGCATCAGCTTCACCGGCGGCGAAGAAGTCAAAGAAGGCCAAGGCAGACGCCGCGGCCGCGCCAGCTGCTTCCCCGGCTCACTAACGTTTGCCTAACAAGTGCTAGAACCTGCGGCGGAATTATCTGCCGCAGGTTTTTTTGTTCCGGCGACAACCAGCTGGAAAATATTGATGCCGGAATTGACCACATCGCGTTTGCGCCTGCGAAGTTTTCGCGACGACGACCTCGACGCTTTCGCCGCGCTGACGGCGAACGAGAACTTCATGCGCTTCTCCGGCGGCGGCGGACTGGATCGCGAGAAAACCGCGGCCTTGCTCGAGAACCGCATCATGATGCGCACGCGCGCAAACCTGCCGGCTCTGTTCGCCGTCTTCGTGCGCAATGAAACCAGGATGATCGGTTACTGCGGATTTCTTCTTCAGAGCGTCGATGAGGTGGAAGAACTCGAGATCGGTTATCGCCTGCATCCCGATTATTGGAACCGCGGGATCGCCAGCGAAGCGTCGCAGGCCGTGCGCGATCATGCCTTTCACGATTTGAAACTCGAACGCGTTATTTCGCTCATTCATCCGGACAATCACGCCTCGCGACGCGTGGCGGAGAAAATGGGAATGCATTTTGAAAAACACACGACCTTCAAAACCTTTCCAACCGACGTCTTCGCGATCAGCCGCGCGGAGTGGCTGTGCTTAATGAGTGGCGCTTGAGAAATTCGTCGGCTAACGAATTGTAGGCTATCGCGCCGCTGCTGTGCGGTGCGTATTCGAAAACCGCTTTCCCGAAACTGGGCGCTTCGCTTAAGCGCACAGTGCGCGGAATCACCGTTTGATAAACGCGCTCGCCGAAATGTTCGCGCACATCCGCTACCACCTGCGCGCTCAGATTTGTCCGGCCATCGAACATCGTCATGACAATGCCGGCCAGTTCGATGCGGTCGTTCGCACCCGAGTTTCGCACCTGTTCCACCACGCGCACAATTTTCACCAGACCTTCGAGCGCGAAAAACTCACATTGAATTGGCGTGAGCAATTCGTCCGCCGCCGCAAGCGCGTTCGTCATCAAGATGCCTAACGAGGGCGGACAATCGAGCAGGATGTAATCGAAGGTTTGATCCTGACGAAACGGTTCCAGTCTTTGGGAGAGCTGGGTGAGATGATTTTCACGGCGCGCGACTTCGATCTCGGCCCCAACCAAATCGAGATCGGCCGGAATGAGAAACATCCCGTCCAATCGCGTGGGCAAGACTTTGTCTTCGATCGAAGCTTCACCAAGAAAGACGTCGTAAAGACTTTCGCCCTCCAATTCCTGCAAACCGAACGAACTGGTCGCGTTGCCCTGCGGATCGAGGTCGATGAGCAGAATGCGCTGACCGCGTTGCGCGAGAGCGTAACCGAGATTGACGGCCGTGGTCGTTTTCCCTACCCCGCCCTTTTGATTCGCGAGCGCGATGATCTTCATGCGCGCGGGACGACCAAGGTGCGTAACTCAAAAGTGCGGCGCCCGTCGGATTCCTGCCAGCACAAGTGATCGGGATCAGGCAACATCTCGGTCACTTCTAGTTCGCCCGATTTACTTAACCAACGATGAAAAATTTCTAACGAGAGGTAGCTCTCAAGATCGACGTAGACCGGCTTCGTATCCTTGTCGCGACCTTCCGCGCCGCTGCGCCGCAAGGCTTGCTCGGTCGGCCGAACATAAATGTGACGCGGCCAGCCCTTCTCCGCGCGCAGTTGTTCGACCGCCAGGACAAGGTCGCGCGAAATGCCCGAGAAATTTCCCGGCGCCAGTTCACCCAGACCAACCGTCCACGAGCGACGCTGCACAATCACATTGCCGCAACGCAATCGCGGCATGTGCGGCGCACGACCAAAATGAAACGGATGAAAGCCGAGTGGAATGAGCCAGGCGCGCGCGAAAGAACCGAGATGCATCTTGGAATCGCGGCGTCGCACACAAACATCACCCGAGTCATCGACATAAACTTCGGTCTCTCCCGGCGCGACGGTTTGGAAAGGAAGCGCGGCCGCGTTGTGGCGCGACGAAGTAAGTTAACTCCGGCAAGGCATCGAAGATTTGCACCGTGGTGTGCGCTGTGAAATCGGCGGCGCCGAAACCGAAGTGGAAATTTGGTTTGCCGTAGGTCGTGCTCGCGAGCGCATCGGACAAAGCCGCACGATCGGGACAACTCCAATAGAAGCAATGATGGAGCAGCGCCGGCGGCGGATGCAATTCGGCCAGGACCCAGCGGTAATCGCCGTTCGCGATCGCATCAGGTGATGGTGCCGAAATTTGCAGATCAGCCGACGGATAGGTGTATTCGTCGAACTTCGGATAATCGAAATTGTTGCGCACGACATGGCAATCATCGGTCGTGAGTTCCAGTTCCTCCGCCTCGGCACGACTCTCGACCTGTTTGCGAAACGCCTCTTTCACTTCCTGAAACGCAGCGTGCGCCAGGGTGATGCTTCCATGCGCGGTCAATGGCATCTGGTTATTGGCGCAGTGACGGAGAAATGCCGGCAGCGGCACAGCACCATCCTGCTTCGGCGTGGAATCGAGCAGATGACGCAGACCGTTTGCGACGCGATCGGCGACGAACGCGTAAGTGTCGCGCCAAAGATCAATCCACGGTTGGGCTTTGGTCGCGAATTGTTCCAGCATCGCGCCGCTGATTTTCACCTTGGAATCGCGAAAACATTCTTCGGCAATTGGATTAGCCGCCGCATAAAGATGGCGTTGCGAATTTTTCTGTTCGATTCCAAGACTCGTTAGGCGCTGACGCCCATCATCCATAAGCGCGATGCGCTTCTTCACGTCCGTTGTTTGAAGAAACGATGCGGGAAGTGCCGCGATTGGTTCCAACATTTCCAGCCAACGCGCCCGCGCCGGTGTGTCGCGCCAGTGACGAATGCTTTCGAGCATTGCTTCGAAAGCGCGCGGCTCCATCGCTTCAATCTCAAGCTGCCATCGGATAATGTTTTGCCGCGCGAGCTGATGCAGCCGTTCCATCGAAAGCGGAAGCTTGTGCGCAGATTTGTTACCGTCGCATTGGCGCAACGCGACCAGTGTTTCGGGATCGAGCAGAATCCGCTCGTTCGTCTCGGTGAGAAAGAACGCGTTCTCTTCCATGCGACCGTTCGGATTCAAACGCGGCGCCATCTCCGCCTTCGCTTCGAGATCCTGATTAACCGCGGCTGCGACCGCGTGCGCAGTCCATCGCTCGAGAAAGGATTCGCGTTTCGTAATTTCAGCGTCGGCGGAAAACTCGAATCCTTTGCTATCGGCAATCGCTTTTCCCCACGCCGACGGTCCGAATTTGCTGAAGGTATCGTTCTTCGCACAAACGCGCTGTAGATAGAGAAGCAAATGTCGCTCGCGTTCGCGCGCTCGCGCGTTGCGCGGTGGCAGCGTGCCTGACATCTGAGCGATGTCGCTCAATCGCTCGCGAAATTCACCGGCGCCGAAAACCAGATAAGCGGGCAAGACCTTTCGGCTTGAATCGAGTAAGGCGGTTCGCGCGAGATTGAGTTCTCGCTCCAGCGCGGCCTTGAAGTTTGCTTCCGCCGTTGCCTGATTTTGCGCGCATTCCCAGCAAATCCCGAAGGCGCTCGACGCACGATCCGTGGCCGGCGGCATCGTTCCCGCACGAATGGCTTTTCGCCACGCGGCAAAAAGCTCATCGGAAAGTCCGTGATCGGACGTTAGGAGCAGAAGGTCGACAGTCGCTTTCGATTTTTCGAATTCTTTGCGCCTAACGAGTAGTTCGCGGGCAGCCGCCGCCGTATCACGAGTCGCGAGCCGATCGAGATGATCGAACGGCACACCTGCGGCCCGAATGAGAAAAATCGGGGCGACGCAGTACTTCGACACCCGCTCAGGAAAACGAAACGCCGCCTAGTTACAAGCGAAAGTCCGCTCGGCGCGCGCTGTCCGAATTATTCGTTCAACAGCGGCAGTCGGATGGTGAAGGTCGTGCCGACCTGCGGCGTACTGTCGACTTTGATGGAGCCGTTGTGATCTTCGACGACCTTCTTCGTGATGTAGAGGCCGAGACCGGTACCGCTCTTGGCCTGCTTGGTCGTGAAATACGGCTCGAAGATTTTGTTCATCTGCGCCTGCACGATGCCGTTGCCGGAATCTTCCACGCGCACGTCGACATAGAAATCCTTCTGCATGCAGGAAACCTTGACCGTCTTGTTGCGGTCGGCGGCGGCTTGCACGGCATTGGCGATGACGTTTTGGATGGCGCGAAAAATTTGCACCGAATCGCCCATCAGAGTGCACGGGTCTTCGCAGATGTCGCTCGTCAGTTCAACGCCGCTCTGCATGGCGAGCGTGGCCGTGCCTTTGACCACTTCGGACACAATCCCGGAAACAGAGATTGGTTTGTGCGGTGCAGCTTCGACGCTGCCGTAGCTCTGCCACATGGTGAGCAATTCGCGACAAAGCCGCACGTTCTGTTCGATGATGTTTAATTCCTTGGCCGAGGTTGATGTCTCCTGGCCCTGCGCCTTCTCTGATTGCTCGAGTTTTTTCGCGAGCAACTGCACGTAACCCCAGACGATGGTGAGCGGGTTGCCGAGGTCGTGGACAAATTCGGCGGAAGCCTGGCCTAACGAGGCCAGCCGTTCCTTCTGCGCCAGTTCCTTGAGCAGGCGATTGTTCAACTCGCGAATTTCGCTGGCGGCATTCTCACCAGTCCGATGCACGCGCGTGCGCTCGACATTGCGGCTGATCACGTCCCGCATTTCGCGCGCATCAAATGGCTTGTTAATATAATCATTTGCACCGAGACGTAGCGCTTCCTGTGCGGTTTCAAGGGCGCCAAATCCAGTGAGCATGATGACGGCAACGTGGGGATCGATTTCACGGATGCGACGCAAACCGTCGATGCCGTTGGTGCCCGGCATGCGAATATCGGTTATGATGGCATCGGGTTGTTTTTCGCGCAGGAGGCGAATGCCAGCTTCGACCGAATCGGCGGTATGGACCTGATAATTGGGCTTCAAGAGCATGCGCAGGCTTTCGCGCGGTCCCATTTCGTCATCGATGACGAGGACCTGTGGCAGATCCGGATTAACGGTCATAGATATGTGCCGCAATTAGAGCTAAGGCCATGCCGTTTTCGCGGCGGAATTTGTTTCTCCCTAACTCCCGCTCGCGTTCGACAGCGCACAACAAACTACTTTGCCGCGAAAGATGCAAGCATTGTGAACAATAGTTAATAAATTCCTGATATATTTCTTGACCATCGTTCGATTATCACGTGTTGAAATGCATCTAAACTGCTGTTCCCCCTAGTTTTGCCTATGCAGAAACGCAATCGCGTCGTCATAACTGGGATGGGAGTGCTGGCTCCGAATGGAACGGGCCTCCACGCCTTTTGGCAATCGCTCCTGGACGGCCGCAGCGGGATCGGTCCGATTACTCACTTCGACGCGAGCAGATATCGCAGCCGCATCGCAGGTGAAGTAAAGAATTTCGACCCGAACGACTACATCGAGCCCGAGCTCAAACCGAAGCGCATGGCGCGTCATACCCAACTGGCCTATGCGGCGACCATGATGGCTTTGAAGGATGCGGGACTGGATCTGACCGATTTCGTTCTGCCGAGTCCAACGCCGGTCATCATCGGCGTGAGCATGAACGCGATGGATGTGGTGGAGCGCGCCTTTCACACCGTGCAAAACGTCAGCCCCAATCGCGCGGCGCCGACGACTTCAGCCGCCTCCATCCCCCAAGCGCCGGCGAATGTGATCGCCGATCGTCTGGGGATTTGTGCGAACGCCGCGACCGTTTCCTCGGCCTGCCCATCGGGCCTGGACGCACTGGCGGATGCCGCGGCGTTGATCCGATCAGGCGAAGCCGAAATTGCCATCGCCGGTGGAACCGACGCTCCGATTACGCCCCTGGTCATGGCGAGTTTTATCGCGAGCGGCTTAAGCTCGGAGCGCAACGACGAGCCGGAAAAAGCGAGCCGGCCGTTCGATGTGCAGCGGGATTCGGGCGTGATTTCCGAAGGCGCGGGAATAGTTGTTCTCGAAAATATGGAACGCGCTGAAGCCCGCGGGGCCCGCATTTATCTGGAGATCGCCAGTTACGGAAAACAGCGCGATCGCAACCATGAGCGGCCCGCTTCTGGCTTGGAAGATTCCATGCGCCTTGCTCTTGGAAATGCCGGCTGGACTGCAGATGATGTTGACTACATTTCCGCCTATGGTCCGGGTCACCCGATCCTGGATGCAGCGGAGATCGACGTCGTGAAAAAATTCTTCGGGGCGCGCGCGTCATGGATACCGGTTAACTCCATCAAAGGGGCGACCGGAAATGCCCTCGCCGCCGGGGGACCATTTCAGGTAATCGCCTCCGCCTTGACCGTACGACATCAAACGATCGCGCCGACGACCAACTGCGAAGTACTCGACCCGGCCTGCGACGTGGACATCGTCCGGTTCAAGCCGCGCAAAGCGAAAATCAATCGCGTCCTGATCAACGTGCGTGGTCTGGGCGGTAGCGCCAGCACGATGGCGGTGAATCGTGTGAATGGAAGATGAATAGCGCCGCAGTTCCGACGCTGGCGGCCATCGCGATTCAAAGCGCGCTTGGCCTCGGCGTTTTTCAAGCCAATCCGCGGCGGAAGTCTAACCAGTGCTTTCTCCTGCTCTCGGCCGTCATCGCGTGCTGGCTGGGGAGTCTTTACTTTACCTTTATTGTTCACAGTCCGGCGCTGGCCGCGTTCTACATTCGGCAAGCGTCGGCCGCGGGAGCGTTGATTCTCGTTGTCTTCACTCTTCTTCGGCTTTCGATTCGTTATCCCGAAAAGCGCTGGGCCCAGCTCTTCCGGATGTGCCGGATGTGGCTGGTGGCGGGCCTGCTGGTAACCATTTATTGCCAAACCGATTTCTTCGTGGTCGGAGCGAAGTTTTCCCCTGCCACCGGGGCGACGGCCGAGATGCTGACTCCGATTTACGTTTGGCCCGGAGTAATTGTCTACGTTGCCTATTTCGCCATCGCCGGACTGGCCGTCGTCGTCAACTACGTGCGCGACATCCGAAAGGTAAGCGGACGCCAACGTGCGGAAATGGCATTCATTCTCATCGGGGCAGCCGTCACTCTCGCCACGCTCCTCCTGGCTTTCGTTCTTCGATTGTATTTGGCCGAATCGCGCCTGATCTGGTTCGCGCCGTTTCGCATCGTTCTCTTCAGTCTCATCATCGCTTACGGCATGGCGACACGGAAGATCATGGAGATTGGTCTCTTCCTGCGCCGCGCGATCGCCTACTCGCTGGTCACAACCTACCTCCTGGTCTTGTATGGGCTGGTCTGGTCGCTGGTCGCGGCGGTCACTGTTCCCAGTCTTGGTGACAAAGCCTATGGATTCTCGCATGTCGTCGCAGCCGTGATCATCGCCTTCGCCATGGCTCCGGCGCGTGGCCTCTCGCAGACACTGGCTGACCGGCTTTTTGTCGGAACCAAGCGGCTGGATTTTCGTTCCATGGTGAGCAAGGCAACTGCGATCCTTCGCTCGGTCAGCACGTTGAGCGAGTTGTTGCAGAAATTTGCCAAGACAATTTCGGAGGCGGTCGACACGGATCGCGTCTTCATCCTGCTGCCAAGCCGGATCGGTTACGCGCAGATATATCCTTCGATCAAGCCCGGCAGCGGTCTGGCTGCGATCGAGTTCGCCAAGGACCATGCGGTCATTTCCTTCCTGGAGACGCACCAGGAGCCGCTAGTTCTCGATGAATTGCATCGCATTCGACTTACGCCGGAACTCGAGCGTGTGGCGCGGCAAATGGAAAGCCTGCAAGTCGCGGTCGCGATGGGCATTTTCTCCCGCGAACACCTGGCGGGCGTGATGCTGCTGGGCCCGCGTCTTTCCGGACGCATCTACGGCAGCACGGAACAGAACGCCTTGCAGGTCTTGTGCGGCCAGATGGGAGTAGCGATCGAAAATGCGCAGCTGTTCACCGAGGTGCAGAACGCCAAGATTTACAACGAGATCCTGCTGCAGAACCTGACGACTGGTGTTGTCGCCGCCGGCTCGGACGGACGCATCTCCGTTTTCAACCGCGAGGCCGAATCGATCACGGGCGTGAAAAGTGAAGGCCTGATCGACCAACCGATCGTTTACCTGCCCGGGCCACTCCAGAACCTCCTGCGCGAAACACTTTCTTCCGGCGAGCGCCAGGAAAATAAAGAACTGACCCTGGATTCCGACGAAGGGACAGTCATCGTTCGTGCCAGTAGTTCCATCTTCCATGGACAAGACGGTCGCAAGCTCGGTGCGCTTGTGGTCTTGACCGACATCACGGCCTTGAAACGTCTCGAACTGCAGATTCGTCGCAGCGACCGCCTCGCCAGTCTCGGCACGCTCTCCGCCGGTATGGCGCACGAAATCAAGAACCCGCTGGTCTCGATCAAGACTTTTGCCCAGCTCTTGCCGGAGCGGTATCAGGATTCGGATTTCCGCGAGACGTTCTCAAACCTTATCGGACACGAGATCGACCGGATCGATACGCTCGTGAATCAGCTCTTGCGCTTCGCCCGGCCGGCCAAGCCGCTCCTGAAACCGCTGCACGTGCACGAGCTCCTGGAGAAATCCCTCATGCTAGTGGCTCACAGGCTTTATCAAAAAGAGATCAAATTATCTAGGTTGTGGAAGGCCAATGTTGATACAATCCGCGCCGATGGCGACCAGATCGAGCAGGTATTTCTCAATTTCTTCCTCAACGCGATGGATGCCATGAAGCACGGCGGTGAACTCACCGTCGCGACCGAAATTCGACCAGCGAGCGAATTCGCTCTGTTCAACAGCAGCAATGGCGAGAGCACGACCAAAGAGGTCTTGCGCATCACCGTGCGCGATAACGGTGAGGGCATTCAGAGCGATCACATCCCGCACGTGTTCGATCCGTTTTTCACCACGAAAGATTACGGCACCGGCCTCGGTCTCTCCGTCGTGCACGGAATCATTCAGGAACACGGTGGACAGATCGAAGTGGAAAGTGAATTGAAGAAGGGAACCTCCTTCCACATTCTTCTGCCGCTCGTCCGCTTCGTGGAGGAGGTTGCGGCAGCATGACCAGTCCGCCGGTCTGCATCTTGTACACGCAGGATGCCGACCTGGTGCGAAGAGTGAAGGCTTTCCTTCGCGTCCTCGCACAAGTTCGGCACGTAGGAGAAGCTGATCGTCTCGACGCTGTTCTCCAACAGGCTAGCCCTGCCTTGCTGCTAATGGACCTGCGCGCGCCCGATGCGCGCGATCTGCTCGAGCAGGTACAAAAGGAATGGCCCGAAGTTTTGATCACCGCGCTCGGTACTCCGCGCTCGGAACCTTTGCGCGAAGCGGAACAGGCCGGCATTTACGCCGCGGAAGATTTGGCGCTCGATCGTCGACGCTTTCAGGCACTGGTTACGCGCGGCTTCGATCATTTGCGCCTGATGCAGGAGAACCGCGAGTTGCGCGACCAGTCGAGTCTGATTCCGATTCCCGAACCGACGCGTCGTCTCGAACTAATGCCGGAACGACAAGCGCCTTCGATGCCGCTGCTGCGTTTTCCGCGCGTCTTCCGCCGCTTCGACAATGTCGAAGCGCTGCTGGCCAGCGTCGTGGAAGGCGTGGCCGATGCGGCCAGCGTCACGCGGGTTGGAATTTTCTCACGCATCCGGCAAAGCGATCGCTATCGCTTGCGTGCGGGCCTGCGCTGCCTGCCCGAAACCTACGATGTCGAGTACGGCGAACGCGATCCGCTCGTGCGCTGGTTCGAACTGCACGCGCACCTGATTTGTCGCAGCAATCTTTCCCAGGCGCCCGACCAAACGCAGCGTTCGCTCATGCGCCGCGCCCTCGACACTTTCGGCGCGGAAGTGATTGTGCCGTTGCATGCGCGCGGCCGCATCATCGGCTGGCTCTTCTTCGGTCATCGCATTACCGGTCAACGCTTCGAATACCAGGACCTCGAGAACCTGATGATCCTGGCCGAGCACGTTTCCACCGTTCTGGAGAACGCGCTGCTCTACGAAGAAGTCACGGTGCAGAAAACGCTGGCCGAGACGCTGCTCAAGTCCATCCCGCCCGGGATCGTCGCCACGGATGAAGAAGCGATCGTGCGCTGGTTCAATCCAACGGCGGAACAAATTCTCGCCCTCGATGCATCCGAGGTTCTCAATCGTCCGATCGAATCGGCCGGCAGCCGGCTCGCGTCGTTCATGCGCGAAACGCTCGATACAAATTCGAATTTGCCACCGCAACAATGGATCGACGCCAACACGCGCCGCTCGCTCCATATCGAAACGCGCCGCCTCCTCGATCAACGCACGCCGCTCGGCGCGGTCGCCGTCATTCACGACCTGACCAATGAAGAAAGTCTGCGCCAGAAACAGGACTTGTTAGACCGCGCCGCCTTTTGGACCGATCTGGCCGCGAGCATGTCGCACGAAATTCGCAATCCGCTCGTCGCGATCAAGACTTTCGCGCAGCTCTTGCCGGAGCGTTTCGACGACCCCGATTTTCGGCGCGACTTCAATCAGATCGTCGTGCAGGAAATCGACCGACTCGACAAAATCATTTCCCAGATCAACAACTTTGCGCATCCGCCCGAGCTGGTCATGAAACCAGTCGATCTACGGGCCTCGGTCAAGCGTGCGCTGGAAGTCGCGCGGGAAAAATTCAATGCCAACGGCACGCCGGTCGAGATCAATTTGCCTAACGACTTACCGAAAATTCTCGGCGACGAAACGGCCCTGACCGAAGCTTTCGCCCATCTGGTCGCCAACGCCGCCGAAGCGACCGTCGGCCAGAGCAAGCCGCGCATCACCCTGGCGGCCAAGTCGATTCGCAAAGGTCACGAAACCAGCGGCGTGGTCGTGACCGTGCAGGATAACGGCAAAGGCATCGCGCCAGATTTGAAGGACAAAATTTTTTCGCCGTTTTGCACCACCAAAGCGCGCGGCATGGGACTCGGGCTGCCGATTGTGAAACGCACCATCTTCGATCACAACGGCCGCGTCGATGTGGATTCAAATCCGCACGGCACGTCGGTCAGCATCATGTTGCCGACGAGCGAAAATGGCGGCGGCCGCGAGAGCGGGGAGCCGTGACCGCGATCACCGCGGTACGTGCTACCACTCGTTAGGCCGCGAACGAACCGGAACGGTGAGCGAAAGCTGGCCACCGCGGATCGGTGCAGTGATCGCGAGGGGAGGAGCCGGCACCTTGTCGGCGCTCATCGAATATTTGTAGAGAGGAACCTTGCCCGGTTCGACAAACTCCGCGCTGCGGACCGAGAGCGGTTCCTTCATGATTCTCGACAACTCCTGCGCTAGGACGATGGCGATGGCGCGTGGATCGCGTGTGTAAACCGGAATGGGAAATCCACCCGAGTTGCGGTCGTAACCGTAAATGGTTCCCGCCGTTTCCCAAACACAATAGGCGTGACCGGCCGGATGATTTTCGTAGCGAACGAGCAGGATTTTGCTCCAGAAATTCGCCTCGAGCTTATGCTGGGCTTGGACAAGCGCGAGGTAATTGCAGGCCGAAATTACGCAGCCGTTGATGCTAATGAGGTCGTCTTCCTTTGGCTCAAGCAGCACGACCTTTTCCCTGCCACAGCCTGCGAACATGAGCAGGCTCAAAACCAACAAGCATAGGAGCGATCGAGGACGAAAGAGTGACGAAATCATGGTGGGGCCCGAATTCCAGTAATTATAACGATAACCCAATGACCGCTGGAAAGAAGTTTTTTCGCATCCTTACCTTGGAAATCTTCCCCGACCCGCCTCCGCACCGAACTACCGCCCCGCGCTCGCTTGGAAAACAATGAGAAAAACCGCTCCCCTTGCACGCTCATCTCAGCTAATCGTTTGCGGAGCCAACGTTTTGCCGCGGCCAGCTCGCCGATGAAAAGCCAGAAACGCCACCGCCAGCCGTTGCGTATTTTGTGCGCAGACGACAATGCGGAGCTGGTCGAATTGATCGCCGAGAGCCTGCAATTCTACGGCTACCAGGTCGATTGGGCAGTTAACGGCGAAGAGGCGCTCAAAAGAATCGTCGCCGATAAAGGCAAATACGATTTGCTCATCACCGACATGGACATGCCGTTACTCGACGGCTTCGGTTTGATTGTGAAAGCGCGCGAGCATGGCTTTCACGGCAAGGTCATTGTTTTCGCCGGCACACTCTCTGCCGATGATCGCGAACGTTTCAACGCCCTCGCGGTCGAAGCAATTATCGATAAGCCGGCGAACCACCGGCAGCTCATCGGCGCGGTCGGGAAATTGCAGACGAAACTTTGGGAATTGGCCAACGCCGACGCCGCCTAGTCGGATTCCGCTTCGTTCGTTAGGCCGACAATCTTGGCCGGGTCGAGGCCGCGTGATCGAGCGCTTTGCTCAGCGTCTCAGGCGCGAGCGGCTTGGCGATGTGATAAAGGAAACCGACCTGCATGCTGCGCCGCACATCTTCTTCGCTGTTGTAGCCGCTCATGGCGATTGCCGGCACGTGACGGTTGGCGCTCAACTCCTTCATCAATTCCCAGCCCGTTCCGTCGGGCAGGCGCAGATCACTCAGAAGAATGTCGTATTCCACCGCCTTGGCCAGCGCGCGGGCCGAGGCCGCATCCGGCGCGATGTAAACATGATAACCGATGCTGGTCAGGAATTTCCGCAATCCCTCCGCCGTATCCGCGTGATCTTCCACTACGATCACTCGCAGCTCTTTCCGATTCATGTGCACTTTATTCCCTAGCTAGGCCTGTGCCATCACTGAACGCGCCCGCGCTTGAACGTCAACCGTTCGTTCGTTCGCCGCGCATCTGATTTGGAGAAAATTTGGAGGCGAGGGGAGTTGAACCCCTGTCCTCGAAGCTTTCGGCACAAGCTTCTACATGCTTAGCCGGTGATTTAGTTTAAGAAGCCGAAGGCTGCGCCGGCACACTTCGTCTCCCGAGCGTCCACGAAATTCCTTCACCGTCCGGCGCGGTCACTCCGCCGTCCGATTAGCCTGCTGTCCATGTTTCCGGCCGTAGCAGGCGTCCAACCGAAAACATCGCGGTCAATTAAGCCGCGAGAGCGAGATCTTGGTGATCTGCGTTTATTTTTTTTGGTCCGGATTTTAACGAGGCCAACGAACCATCCTCGGCATGCCGCCTGCGCTTCGAACTACGAGTCGAAACCAGTGCGCCCCCTAACGAATGTGAAGTTACGGGTGCGTGCTCTATTTTTCAAGCCGCCACCGCCGGCTCGCGGAAAACTTCGCCCAAGGTAACCAGAAGTGTTTCGCGCGTGTACGGTTTCAGGAGACAGGCATCGACGCCTAGCTCTGCCATTTCCGCGGACCGACAACTTTCATCGCGCCCGGTCGAGACAAGGATTCGCGTCTTCGGGTTCAGTTTGCGCAGGGTGCGAATCAAGGTGAATCCATCCATGAACGGCATGACCATGTCGGTGAGCACGAGATCGATCTCGGTGTTGCGCGCGAAAATCGCCAGCGCGGTGACGCCATCTTCGGCCTCCAGAACATTGTAGCCGCAGCGCCGCAAGAGCGATTGGGCCGCTTCGCGCACCGTTGGTTCGTCATCGACCACCAAAATCGTTTGGCCGCGCCCATCCGGCAATTTCGCTGTCTCCCTTGAATCGACCGCGGCCAGGCCGGCGCCGCGCGTCGGGAGAAAAACCTTAAAGCTGGTGTGCCCGGGCTCGCTGTAAACATTGATGAAGCCGCCGTAGCTTTTCACGATTCCGATCACGGTCGAAAGGCCAAGGCCTGTGCCTTTGCCGACTTCTTTCGTGGTAAAGAACGGATCGAAAATCTTGTCGATCACGTGCCGCGGAATTCCCACGCCATCGTCCGAGACTTTCATCATCACATGCGGACCGGCGGAGGCGCCCGGGATCATGCTGGCGTAATGTTCGTCCACTTCGAAATTTTCACTCGTTAGGCGAAGGGTGCCGCCATTGGGCATGGCGTCGCGCGCATTCACGCACAGGTTTAAAAGCACTTGTTGCAACTGCGTCGGATCCCCTTCCACCACCCCCAAGTCCTGCGGATATTCCGTCTGAATTGTGATCGTCTTGGGAAAGGTTTGTCCCGCGATTTTGGCTACCTCTTCGAGCAAATACATCGGCTGCACCAGCACGCGCTCGCCATCCGCACCACGCGCGAAAGTCAGCATCTGTTTCACCACGCCCGCGCCCCGCTCCGCACTGGCTTGGACCACCGAGAGAAATTGCTCCTTCTCCGCCGGCGACAAATCGCCGCGCAAGAGCGGCGCGACCAGAAGGATGGGTGCAAGAATGTTGTTCAGGTCGTGCGCCACACCGGCCGCGAGCGTGCCGATGCTTTCCAACCGCTGTGACCGTAGAAATTGCGCTTCGAGTTTCTTTTGGTCGGTCACATCGGTGTAAATGGCCAGGATCGATTGCGGTACGCCGGCTTCATCGCGCACCAACGTCCAGCGCGAGTTGACCACAATCTTTCGTCCGTCTTTGCAAACGTGATGTAGCTCACCGCGCCATTCGCCTGTCCGCAGCAGTTCATCCTTCGCCGTGAGAAATGCCTGCTCGTCCTGGTAGATGAGGGCGCAAATTCTCTTGCCGCGCACTTCATCCGCCGTCCAGCCATAGAGTCTTTCCGCGCCGCGATTCCAGAATTCGATTCGATCGTCCAGGTCGCGCACCACGATCGCGTCATGCGCCAGGTTCAACAACTCGGCCTGTTCGCGGATGCGCTGGCTCGCCTTCTTTCTTTCCGTGATGTCCTCGAATGTGCCTTCGAAGAATTCGATTTCGTTCTCTTCATTGCGCACCTCGCGCGCATTTTCCTTCACCCAAACCTTGCTTCCGTCCTTGCGAAAAATCTCCGACTCGAATCCGTTAACCACGCCACTCTCCGCCACCAACCGGCGGAATTCCGCCCGCCGCGCCGGGTCGACGTAAGCCCGGTTCAAATCGTAATCGTCCATCAATTCCTGCACCGACTCGTAACCGAGAATTCGCGCCATGGCCGGATTGGCCACCGCGAATTTGCCTGCCGGCGTGCTTTGGAAGATCCCTTCGACCGCGTTTTCAAAAATCGAGCGATACCTTTTTTCTGCTTCGTGCAGAGCCTTGATTGTCTGGGCGCGTTTGGCCAGGTCCTCCGGAGTCACGCATTCGAGCATGACTGGAGGCGGAACAGCTCGTGGCGTCTCCGGTAACTTCGGCACGTCGCGTCAAAAAGCAGGATAGCTGCCAAAACTGCAAAACTCCTTGCAGTTGAGGCGCTCACACGGCACGGAATGATCATGCCGCTGCGCCTGAACGTCAGCAGCCGCGCGCCCATGTTGAGCGGCGGCGACGCCATTGTCGTTTCCATTCCGAACAGCGGCCGCACCTGGATCCGCACCTTTCTCGCCGCCTATTTCTGCTCCCGCTACCAGCATCCCTTCTCGTTAGACCCTGATCAATACCACGACCGCCGCATCCCGCGCGTCACCTACACGCACGATCTTTACGAGCACCACACCAAAACCCGCAGGTGGGAGCGCGTGCGCAGCAAGTTTCTCGTCCCGCGTGCGGAAATTCGGCGAGCGAAAATTCTCCTGCTCGCGCGCGATCCACGCGACGCCTTCGTTTCGCATTTTCACGAACTCACGCGGCGCACCGCCGAGACCGCAGCGGAATTGAAAGGACTCGGCGTGCGGGAAATCCTGCGCGATCCCATCCACGGCATCGACCTGATGGTCGAAACCATGAACAGCTGGATGACGGAATTTCGTCAGCGCAAAGATCACATCCTCGTTCGTTACGAAGACATGCATCTCGCGCCCGCGGTCCAGTTCCGCCGCATCCTCAACGTGCTGGGCGAAAATGAAATCGACGAAAAGGATTTCACCTCCGCCCTCGAATTCTCCCAGTTTGGCAACATGCGAAAAATGGAGGCCTCGCGGAAATACGACGCGAAGTTGCTGCAACCCGGCGACGTCAACGATCCCGAATCGTACAAGGTTCGACGCGGCAAAGTCGGCGGCTACCACGATTACTTGTTAGGCGAAGACTTGAGTTACGCCAATGCCGCGGTGGCGAAGTTGGACGCCGCCTTCGGTTACCGGGCCTAACGAATCCAATGTGCGGAATCGCCGGTTACGTTACCTCCGACGAAACGGCTGACCACGCGCCGCTCTTGCGGCAAATGACGGACGCCATCCGCCATCGCGGGCCGGACGACGATGGTTTCTTCATCGCGCCCGGCGTGGGTCTTGGTGTGCGCCGTCTCAGCATTGTCGATCTGCCCGGCGGTCATCAACCGATCGCGAACGAAGATGGAACGGTGCACGTCGTCTTCAACGGCGAAATCTACAACTACGTCGAACTGCGCGCCGATTTGGAAAAGCGCGGCCATCGCCTAACGACTCAGAGCGACACGGAAACGCTCGTTCATCTTTACGAAGATCACGGCGTGGACATGCTGCGATTCCTGCGCGGCATGTTTGCCTTCGCCATCTGGGATTCGCGCAAAAAAATGCTTTTTCTCGCGCGCGATCGTCTCGGCAAGAAGCCGCTCAATTATGCGGCGGTCGGCCATGAACTCTACTTCTGCTCCGAGATCGCGCCGCTCCTCGACGCTAGGCTCACTTCATGGGAAATCGATCCGGAAGCGCTGGGCGAATATCTCATGTTCGGCTTTGTTTCCGCGCCCCGAGCATTCGTTAGGCAACTGCAAAAACTTCCGCCGGCCCACTATCTCACCTGGCAATCCGGGCAGATTAGCATTCAGCGTTACTGGACTTACACGCAGCAGCCCAAGACAACGAGCAGCTACGAAGACGCGCGTGAGGAACTGCGTGCCAAACTCGACGAAAGCATTCGGCTGCGTTTGCGCAGCGATGTTCCACTTGGCCTCCTGTTGAGTGGCGGGATCGATTCCAACGCGATCCTCGCGCGTCTCGTGCGCGGGCTTGACCAAAAAGTCCAGGCGTTCACCATCGGCTTTGCGGAAAAGGAGTACGACGAAACTGCGATTGCACGAGCCTCAGCCAAATACTTCGAGGTTGAACATCATGTCTTGAACGGCAGCACCGAGTTACTCGGTTTACTTCCAGAAGTCGTTAGGCATTACGGCGAACCGAACGCCGACAAATCAATCATGCCGACCATGCTGGTCTGCGGCCTGACGCGTGAACACGTGAAGGTGGCCTTGGGTGGCGACGGTGGCGATGAAGCGTTTGCCGGCTACTCCAAGAATCGCCTGCATCGATGGCAAAATTTCTCCGTTCTCTCGATGGAACTGCGCGAACGCATCGCCCTCGGGATCATGCGCGGTGATTTACCCAGGTCCGCGCACTTCACCATTCCGGAAGCGCCGTCGCTTTTTTCCGGTGAGTTCTTCACCGGCACGTTCTGGCCACGCATCGCGACGGAAAGCCTGCGCCACTGGACAAACAAATCTCTGCGAGCACTCGTTAGGCACTTTTACGCTGGAACCATGAACCCGCTCGAGCGCATGACGCGATGGGACAACACTGAACCGCTGCCCAATTCGCTCCTGACCAAGCTCGATATTGCCAGCATGGCGCGCAGTCTCGAGGTGCGCTCTCCGTTTCTCGATCAAGAGCTAGTCGAGTTCTGCGCCAAATTGCCTAACGAGTGGAAAGGGAACAGCCGCCAGGGCAAATTGATCCTGCGCGATATGGTGGCGAAGGATCTGCCGGCGGAAGTGTTGCATGCGCCCAAGCGCGGTTTCTCGGTTCCACTGGCGCAATGGTGGCGCGGCAGCGCGCGGGAGCAGATTCGCGCCGGATTACTTCCGCTGCATTCCGCTTTGCAACCGTTCCTGCAGGAACGCGCCATCGGCGAACTGCTCGATGAACATCAGGCCGGTCGGGCCAATCACGCACAGCGTCTCTGGAATCTCTGGGTGCTGAACGAATGGGCGCGCATGTTTCTGCCGTGAAGTCGATCGCGATCCTCGTCTCGAGTTGCGATTCGTTTTTCGACGCGTGGCGACCGTTCGCGTTTTTCTTTCGCAAATTCTGGCCGGATTGCCCTTTCCCGGTTTACCTGATCACGAACGAACTGCCGATTCGCTCGGATTTCATTCGCGCCATTCCGGTCGGAGACGATTGCGGCTGGGCGTCGAACATGAAACGCGCGCTGCAGGAAATCGAGACGCCGCGCGTTCTCTATTTGCAGGAAGATTATTTTCTCGATGCTCCGGTGCGCGGCGGACAACTCGCGGCCGATCTGGATTACGCGATCACAAATGACGTCGATGCGTTTTACCTCCGCGCGCGTTCGCAACCGGAACAGGATTTCGAACCGCTCAACGATCGCTTCGGCGTCGTGCCGATTAATTCAGATGGCCGCACGCGCTGTCAGCTCAGCTTGTGGAAGCGCGAATCGCTTCTCGCAATTTTGCGCGAAGGCGAAAGCGCCTGGGAAATGGAATCGCGTGGGAGCGAACGCACGCGCGACCTGCGCATCCTTTCCTACCGCGGCCGCGAAAATGCGCCGGTCAATTATTTGATGTCAGCAATCGTGCGCGGACTCTGGACGCGAGAAGCGCTGGCCATGTGCGCCTCGGAGAAGATTGCGATCGAGCCGCCCTTCCGCGGCGCTTATTCGCCTAACAAGTGGTTACAAGGCTGGCGCCGCGCGCAAACACGCCGCCGCTTCCGCCATTACTTTAAAGGTCGCGCGACTAATATCCCGGTGTCGCTGCCGTAGCGATAAAGGTAGCTGGAAAGCCGCGAGTCGACCACGACCTTGCCAGAGTTGTGCGGCGAAGATGCGTGCATGAAATGCAGCGTGCCATCAGGCGAGCGGTAGGCCAATCCGACGTGCGAGGTGCCAAACATTCCGCCATCGTGCGAGATAATGCCGACGATGTCGCCGCTGCGTAGCTGCGGTTCGATTCCAGCGACGCGGCTCTTCGGAATCTGGTAGAGCGGCCGGCTGGAGACGCGCGCTTCCATTTGCCCAAGCGGAGTAAGCAAGCTTCGATTCGCTTTCAGGTAGCGATAACTTTTCCAGCCGCGCGTCATTTCCTGCGCGGCATGCGGCACACTCACTCCGCCGAGACTGCGCGTGAGATCGCTGACCAAACCGCGCCGATCGTTGTCATACAACCAATCCTCCAGGTAATGCAGGCGCGAGAGATATTCGCCGGTGCACTGGCCGCCGCGATAACGATCAAGCTCGATGTAATGGAGCATGCGTTCCGGCGTCCAATTTTCCTGCGGCTCGTCCAGCATGCGGGCGAAGGCGAGTGAAACTTCGAAGAACGTCCAGCAATCGAGTCCGGTGAAATTCACCGAAGGCGCTTCGATGCTGTTGTCGATTTCGAGGGTGAATGATTTGTAACGCGTGCCGACGAGCGAGCGTCCCACCGTCGCCGTGCGTTCGCCGATGGGAAGCGAAGCCCAATTGTTGGCGCGCGCTTCGCTCAGCAGCCGATTGAATTGGTCCTGTCCGCGAAAGACGGTCGAAGATGGCAAGCTGGCCCCGCGCAGTTCGGCCGTGGCGAAAATCAAGAACAGCAAAGTGATTGTCCTGCGCATCTGGCGAATATTCGACGAAACGAATGCGACGCAAGGAGCGCGGCGCTTATTGCGCTCGGCGACTGGCTCTCTAGTATCCAGCCGACCTGTTGCGAAGCCGCATGTTCAAATATTGTTTCATCATCGCCGTGGCGATTTGCCTAACGAGTTGTGCCACCGCGCGCTATAACTCCGCGCCGCCGACCCAGCTTTCTCACGGCGACCAAATCGAAGCCAACGAACTGGCCCATCGCATCGTTAAACTCTCGCCCACCATCTCACCGGAAGAAGCGCAGGATTTGAGCGAAACCACTTACCTGACGGTGCGACGCCTGGCCATCGAGTATCAGATGGTCTGGCCATCGGGCGTGCAAAATATGCTCATCGCCACGGGCAAACGGAAACGCGGTTACTGTTTTCACTGGGCTGAGGACATCATGACCGCGCTGGACAAATTGAAGCTGCAAACGATTGAGCTGCACTGGGCCGAGGCCTTCATCGGAACTTCCGGTGAACATAATGTCGTGGTCGTCACGGGCATTGGTCAGCCTTACATGCAGGGCATCATGCTCGACGGCTGGCGTTACGCGGGCAAGCTCCACACCGCCTACGTCGCGGCTGACATGAGGTATTTCGAATGGCGCGAAAACAAGGCGCAACGCGCGAAAGTCTTCGCCAAGGGAAGAGCGGCAACGCCACCATCATCAACGCCGGCAGCGTCACCCGTCATAGCGCCAGCGGCCGCATCATCATCGCCGCCAGTCGCCGCGCCCGATTCAACCACTCGTTAGGCCACGCCTAACCGCCGGCGCACTTCCGCCAGCGTCTTCTGCGCGTCGCTGAAATTTGGCGCCTGCGCCACGGCGAGCGCGAGGGCCGGTTCCGCTTTTTCAAACTGGCGCATGTCAGCCAGCGCCTGGCCGACGTGAAAATGCGCGCGCGGAAAAAAATGCGCGATCTCGGTCGCGCGCAAGGCGTGCCGCAACCCATCCTGCGGACGGCCCAGCGCGATCGAGGCCTCGGCCAGACCATCATGAGTCGGCGCAAGATCGTTGCGCAAAACTGCTGCGCGATTGAGTACACGCGTCGCTTCCGCATAGCGCTTTGCCTGCAAATGCAATTGGCCGATGCGCAACAAAACTTCGGCATCGTTCGGCGATTCCTCTTCTGCTTTCGAAAACCAGCGCATGGCGCCTTCAATGTTTCGTTCGGCAAGTTCAATGCGGCCGAGAAGTAGCCACGCGCGCGGCATGGCGAGCGGTTCGGCGTAGGCGCGCGCCGCGGCGCCGTCGCCATTCGCGGCGCAGGCGATGGCCAGTTGCAAAGTCAGATTGTGATCCTGCGGATTTTTCTCATGCAATTTTTGCAAGAACGGAAGCGCCGCCGCTGGTTCGTTCGCATCGAGATGCGCGATGGCCAGATTGTGTTGCGCGAGCGATGCGGCCATTTCGGCTGCTTCTCGCTGGTCGTTAGGCGGCGCTTCCAGATAACCGAGCGCGACGAATTGCGCAGTCGCGGCCGACGCATCGTAGGGATCGACGCGCGTGTCGGGCGGATGTTGTCCGTCGTTTCCGTCAATTTTTTCCCACGATGCAATTGGCGTGGGCGCCGTGAAGGAAAGGATTTCATTCCACGGCCGGCCATCCATGTCGCGCGCCGCCGGCAAACCGAGCAGGCTCAAAACACTCGGCGCGACATCGAGCACGTTACCGCCGAAGAGACGCGCGCCTTCACGAATACCCGGCCCGGCCAGACACGCGATTCCCAGGGAGCGATGCCACTCAAGCGGACCGGCATCGAGGTCGGGCCGATGTTCATCGTGATAATATCCGTGATCGCTCACCAGAACGATCGTCGTGTCGGCGCCGGCGAGTTTGAGCAAGCGCTCCAGCATCATGTCGTGGAACCGGTAGAAGCCGATCATGACTTCGCCGTAGAGTTCCGCGGCGCGCGCGCTGACACCGGATGAGACCGGAGGATGGAACGCCATGAAATGATGTCCCGCGCGATCAATCCCTTCGTAGTAAATCGCGGTCAGGTCCCATGCGGTGTGCTCGATCAAGTGCGTCGCGATCGCATGAACCGACGCGGTTTGTGCGAGTAAAAATGCCAGCTGCTTGACGCGCGGGTCCTTGCTTTGGTCGATCTCCGCGGCGCGCGGCACAAATGGAAGAAGCGACGCCGCATCTAATTCCGCGGGATGAACGCGCAAATCGGAAATCGTTTGCGCGAGTTCCCGCGGATGAATTGATCCGGGCGGAATCGGAAACGGTTGATCGCGCGGCGCGACGGGCGTTTCAAAATTATTCGCCACGATCACGCCGTTGATCGCTTCCGCGGGATGAGTCGCAAACCAGCCGACGACATTCGAGCGCAGATTGTTTTGCGTCAGAATATTCCAAAGCGCTTTGACGCGACGGCTCGTGCTCGACGCGGTCCGCACGCCGCATCCATCGGGGGACGGTTCGATGAAACCGAGAATGCCGTGCTTCGTCGGCCGATGTCCGGTCGCGATGCTGGTCCACAGCATGGGCGATAACGGCGGACGGAGCGTGGCCAGATTTCCCCACGCACCACGTTCGCGTAGCCCTGCCAGCGTTGGCATCAAGTCCCGCTCGATCAGTGGATTGATGAATTGCCAATCAGCCGCGTCCCAGCCGATGAGTAAAACACGGCGGGCCATGCAGCCGTGCAACTACTCGTTAGGCGGAACGACGGCGACGATAGGCCGCGAGTCCCGCCGCGCCTAAAGCAAGCAATCCGAGTGAAGACGGCTCGGGAATTGCGCCGGCCTGAATGCCTGTATTCGGAGTTGATTGGTAAGCCCAGTCATCGATGACGAAAGTGCCGGTCGCGTTGTTGATATCGACGCGAATCCACCCATAGAAAGTATTTCCGCCGGAAGGAAATGACAGTCCGAGAAAGGCACCGGTCACATTGTTAAATTGCGCATTCGGATTGTTCGCGCCGTAAGCCATCGATCCGAAAAACGAAGGGCCAATATTCGCGGCACTGATCAACGTCCCGGCAGTGAGCCGCGAAACATATTGAAGACCGCCCGCGGTAAAACCGACGGTTTGGCCCGGCGCGAAATTAACTGTCGCACCCTGATAATTGCCGCCACCAAAGGTGTAATTCTTGAGCGTGATGTCATTGAACGCGTCGCCGTCCAGATTGATCGGCTGCGAATTGCCGAGGCTGATGGTGATGTTCTGCGGCCCGCTATAAACAATGCCAGCCCGGGCTGAGGCGAGCGCGGCCGTCGCCGAAGCAGTGTAAGCGGAAAGACGCGAAATCGAGATTTTCATCGCGTCGACAATGCCTCAGGCAAAATGCGTCGCCAAGATGTTTTTGCTGCGCGGTGGAAATGAAAGACAGCCGCCGTAACTTTCCCGGTGCAAGATTTCTTCAAGGTCGATGAGGAAGTGAAAGCGGTGAAGCCACCCACGGCCGCTTCGCCGCTGGCGACGCGCATGCGTCCGCGTTCGTTGGAGGAATTTGTCGGACAGCAGCACATTCTCGCGCCAGGGAAACTTCTGCGCCGCGCGATTGAAGCGGATCGTTTGCCTTCGGTCATTCTCTCCGGTCCGCCGGGAACGGGGAAAACGACGCTGGCGCAAATCATCGCGGAGATGACCCGGGCGAAATTCGAACGGTTGAGCGGCGTGGAAAGTAACGTAGCCGAGATGCGCAAGGTCGTGAGTGCGGCGGCCAACCGCATTCGCACTTCGGGACAGAAGACGATTCTCTTTGTCGATGAGATTCATCACTTCAACAAAGCGCAGCAGGATATCTTGTTGCCCGATGTCGAAAGCGGAAATCTGCGGCTGATCGGCGCGACGACTTACAATCCGTTCTTCTACGTCAACAGCGCGCTTGTTTCGCGCTCGCAGGTTTTTCAGCTCGAACCGTTGCGCGTCGAACAGCTCGAAGAACTGATCGATCGTGCGTTAGCCGACGAAGAACGCGGGCTCGGGAAATACAAGGTGCGGATCGATGTCGATGCGAAACATCATCTCGCGAAAATCAGCGATGGCGACGCGCGCAAATGTTTAAACGCGCTCGAGATCGGCGTGCTCACGACCGCGCCTAACGAATCAGGCGTCATTCATTTCACGGTCAAGGTCGCCGAGGAAAGCATTCAGCAGAAAGCGATCGTCTACGACAAGAAGGGCGACGCGCATTACGACACGATCAGTGCCTTCATCAAAAGCATGCGCGCTTCCGATGAAAAAGGCGCGATCTACTGGCTCGCGAAAATGCTGCATGCCGGTGAAGATTTTCGTTTCATCGCGCGGCGCATCGTAATTTTCGCGAGCGAAGATGTCGGGTTGGCGGATGCGCAGGCGTTGCCGCTGGCCATCGCCACGCAACAGGCGGTCGAGTTCGTCGGACTACCCGAAGCACGCATTCCCCTCGCCCATGCGGTTTGCTACATGTGCCGCGCAAAGAAAAGTCGCGAAGCCTACGAAGCGCTAGCTACGACGACCGAGGAAATCGAATCGGAACGAACCGAGCGCGTGCCGGAGCACTTGAAGAACAAACACTTTCCGGTGAATCCAGAAAGCTAGCCGCTATTGCAGCGTCGCCATGTCGATGACGAAGCGATATTTCACGTCGCTCTTCAGCATGCGTTCGTAGGCTTCGTTGATTTTATCGATCGGAATTTTTTCGATGTCGCAGACGATTCCTTTTTCGCCGCAGTAATCGAGCATCTCCTGCGTCTCGGCGATGCCGCCGATGAGTGACCCGGCCAGTTTCCGTCGCGGCACGATCAGGTCGAAGGCCGACACCGGCAATGGTTTTGGCGGTGCGCCGACGAGGACAAGCGCACCGTCGCGTCGCAGCAAATCGAGATAGCTGCCGATGTCGTGGTGCGCGGAAACCGTATCGATAATGAAATGAAAACTGCGGCCGCGTCTTTTCATTTCGTCTTCGTCTTTCGAAATGACGACTTCATCCGCGCCGAGTCGAAGCGCATCGGCTTTCTTGCCCGTTGACGTGGTGAAGAGAACGACGTGCGCACCGAAAGCATGCGCGAATTTCACTGCCATGTGACCGAGTCCACCCAGACCAACGACGCCAACTGTTTGTCCCTTGCCGACTTTCCACTGCCGCAACGGTGAGTAAGTCGTGATGCCGGCGCAAAGCAGCGGTGCAGTTGCCGCCAGATCGAGATTGGTCGGCACGCGCAGGACGAATTCCTGATCGACCACGATGCTCTTCGAGTAACCGCCAAAGGTGTAACCGCCGCTGTGTTTGTCTTCACCATTGTAGGTGAAGGTCACGCCGCGTTCGCAGAATTGCTCAAGATCGGCCCGGCAGCTTTCGCATTCGCCGCACGAATCGACCATGCAACCAACCGCGGCCAGGTCGCCTTCGCGGAAATTCTTCACATTGCGTCCGACCTTCGCGACGCGGCCGATGATCTCGTGACCCGGCACGCACGGATATTTACTCTCGCCCCATTCGCTCCGCACAGTGTGCAGGTCCGAGTGGCAGACGCCGCAGAACTCGATGTCGATTTGCACATCGTCTGGCAAGGGATCGCGACGCTCGAAAGAAAATGGCGCAAGCGGTGAAGTAGCCGACTGGGCGGCGTACGATTTGGTGGGATACATTTGCGGAAGATATTGTCGCCGCGCCTGCGAAACGCAAACCGTTCGCGCAATTCGCCGCCTTTCGCCAGAGTCCGCGATGGCGAGGGAATCTCGCAGCACGATGAAATTCAAAGATCATTTCTCCGCTCACGCGGCGGACTACGCGCAATATCGGCCGCATTATCCGTCGGCGCTGTTTGAGTATCTGTCATCGCTCGCGCCCAACCGCGAGCTGGCCTGGGATTGTGCGACGGGAAATGGTCAGGCGGCGGTTGAACTTGGAAAGTTTTTCCATCGCGTGATTGCAACCGACGCGAGCGAGAAGCAAATCACAAACGCAACCAAACATCCCCGCCTGGAGTACCGCACTGCGTCAGCAGAAGCGAGCGGCTTGGAAACGCATTCAGTTGCGTTGATCACCGTTGCGCAGGCGTTGCACTGGTTTGACCTCGCGAAGTTCTTCGCAGAGGCGGAGCGCGTTTTGCAACGGCGCGGCGTCTTAGCCGTTTGGACCTACAATCTCTTTCGGGTAACGCCGGCAATCGATGAGTTGGTGGAAAATTTCTACCGAGAAACGGTCGGACCATTTTGGGATTTCGAGCGGACGCTCGTCGAAACCGGATATGGCACGGTCGATCTTCCGTTCGCGAAAATTGATCCGCCCGATTTTCAGATGACTGCGGATTGGTCGCTCGAACGGGCGCTGGGATATTTGCGGACCTGGTCGGCGACCAAGGCTTTCATCAAGGAGCGCGGCTTCGATCCGGTGGACTCCTTAGGCGAAGAGTTTCGGGGACTTTGGTCTTCAGCGCGTCGCGTCGATTGGCCGCTGAGTCTCATCGTTCGACAAAAACAAGAAGGGGCAGGTCTTGCGACCCACCCCTTCCAGCTACCGAGCGAGGCTTCTCCTTAGCTTTTGCTCTGTGAAAGTTACGTTTTGTTCTGCGAGACGACTTCGTTCAGCTTGAAGATCGGCAGGAACATCGCAATCACGATGCCGCCAACGATCACACCGAGGAAGACGATCAACATTGGTTCGATGAGTGAAGTGAGCGCGTCGAGCAGGGCCTCGATTTCTTCGTCCCAGAAATCGGCCATTTTCTCCAGCATCGTATCAATCTTACCGGTCGCTTCGCCCGCCGCGACCATCCGGAGCATCATAGGCGGAAAGATCGGCTTCTTGGACAAAGCGACCGAAAGGTTGTCGCCGCGTTCGACATCTTCGCCGACGCCTTTGATGCTCGTCTCGACCACGTGATTACCGGACGCGCCGGCCACGATGTCGATGACTTCGAGAATTGGAACGCCGCTGCGAATCAATTGCGCGAAGGTGCGCGAGAAACGCGACATGCAAATCTTGTGAATGAGCGGTCCGAAGACGGGCAGCTTCAACTTCCAGCGATCCCAGAGTTGTTTGCCGCGGGTCGAGCGAACGAAGGTGCGGACGCCGAAAAAGATTCCGGCCATGATCGCGATCAAGAAGTACCATTCACCACGAACGAATTCGCTCACGTCGATGAGGAATTGCGTGGGAGCGGGAAGTTTGGCGCCGAAATCCTTGAAGATTTCGCCGAAGATCGGCACGACTTTCACAATCAGGAATGTGGTAATGGCAAAGGCAATGCAGATGACGATGACCGGATACGTCATGGCCGACTTCACTTTCTTGCGCAGGCGTGCGCTGGCTTCGAGAAAGCCGGCCAGACGATCCAGGATCTCCGCGAGCAAACCGCCGTGTTCGCCTGCTTTGACCATGCTCACAAACAGTCGGTCGAACACGCGCGGATGCTTCGCGATAGATTCATGAAAAGTTTCGCCACCCTGTACGCGCGTTGTCACATCGCTGATGACTTCGCGCAGACCTTTCTGGCGCTTCGGATCGCTCTGGTCGTAGAGGGCGGTCAATGCCTGGACGAGCGAGATGCCGGCCTCGATCATGGTGGAAAGTTGACGGGTAAAGAGAACGAGGTCGGTCTCCTTGACCTTGTAATTCTTCTTCCGGGAACGCGACGTCGCGGACTTTTGTTGCAGCGAGAGGACCATGAGCCCGCGGCTCATGAGACTGGTCACGGCGTTGTCTTCGTTAAGGGCTTCCTGAATGCCGGAGACGATCTTGCCCGAGGCGTCTCGCGCTTGGTAGGAGAAGCTGATCATAATTCTGGTAGTTGCCATTTATTCTAGCAATTATAGTGCCAGCCCATGACCCCTAATCGCCAGCCCTTGACTGAGTTTCATAACCTTGGCTTCGGCCTAAACATCTGGCAGCGATACGATTCCGAGGTTAAAGCCGATCTGTTTTCGACCGCGATCACGACGAACGCAGGTACGATTCTGGTCGATCCGATTGATTCTTCAGCCGAGACGTTGGCGATTGTCCCACCCGCGATCGCAATCGTCGTGACCAATGAGAATCACGTCCGCGCTTCGGAATTCTTCTCAGCGAAATTTTCCGCGCCCATTTTCGCGCGGCCCGCAGCCGGAATTTCTTCTGCGCGCGATCCGCAGGAACTCGGCGACACCTTGCAGATCATCGACATCGACGGAGCTGCTCCGGGTGAGATCGCGCTCTTTTCCGCTGGCGATGGCGGCACGCTCGTCGTCGGCGATGCCTTGATTAATTTCGGCTCGCATGGTTTCACGTTTCTTCCGGCGAAATACTGCACCAACCAGAAACTGATGAGAAAATCGCTGCGCAAACTTCTCGATTTCAATTTCGAGCGAATGCTCTTCGCGCATGGCACACCGATCATGAGTAACGCGCGCGACCGTCTCGTCGCGTTGCTAGCCACATGAACACGCTAACCCAGAGCGGCGCGGCGCGATTCCTCCGGCTCATCCGCTTTTCGCACACCGTCTTCGCCCTGCCCTTTGCTCTGGGTGCGCTGCTCGTCGCCGCCAAAGGCCGGCCATCATGGCGCATGCTCTTGCTCGTTCTCGTCTGCATGGTTTTCGCGCGCACGGCGGCGATGCTGTTTAACCGCCTGGTGGATTGGTCGCTTGATCAACGCAATCCGCGCACCGCGGAACGTCATCGTCTCGTTAGCCGAAAAACAGCACTCGTTAGTCTAATTGTCTGCATCATCGGCTTCATGGCGTCGGCCTGCGCGATCAATTTCGCCACGGGCGCTCTCGCGCCGTTCGCGCTCGCCATCGTCTTTTTCTACTCGATCACGAAACGTTTCACGGCTCTGTCGCATTTCTTTCTCGGCCTCGCCCTCGCGGTTGCGCCGCTCGGAGCCTGGATCGCGCAAACGGAAGGGCTCGCCCTCGCGCCCCTCATCCTCGGGGCCGGTGTGATCTGCTGGGTGGCCGGTTTCGATTTGATCTACGCGACGCAGGACGTCGACTTCGATCGGCGCGAGCATTTGCATTCACTGGTCGTTAGGCTGGGAGTGCAACGCAGCCTGCGTTTCGCGCAATGGCTGCACCTTGCCATGTTCGTCGCGCTGATTGCATTCGGCTTCGCGGCCAAACTCGGCCTAATCTACTTCGTCGCCATGGCGCTCATCGCCATCGCCTTGATTTACGAACATCGCGCGGCCGGAGCGACTCGATCTCGCGGGAATTAACCGCGCTTTTTTCCAGAGCAACGCCTTTGTTTCGATCGTCTTCGTTCTCGCCGTTGCCCTTGATCTCTGGTTCCCGTTCTAGGGCGCAGAATCGAGCATCGCGATCCGGCGCGCATGCCGGCCGCCTTCGAAAGCAGTCGTTAGCCAGATGCGCACGATATTGAGGGCGAGATCCTCCGGGATGAGCCGTTCGCCTAACGAGAGCACGTTCGCATCGTTGTGCTGACGCGAGAGGCGCGCGCTTTCCTCACTCCAACAAAGCGCGCAACGCACGCCGCGCACTTTGTTCGCGGTCATGGCTTCGCCGTTACCGGAACCGCCGAAGACAACGCCGCGTTCGCACTCGCCATTCGCGACTGCTTCCGCCGCCGGCCTGATGAATAGTGGATAATCGACCGGCTCCTCGCTGAAAGTCCCGAAATCGACCACTTCGTGGCCTAACGACTCGAGCAATTGCTTCACTTTCTCCTTCAAACGAAAACCGGCGTGATCCGTTCCGAGGGATATTTTCATTTTGATTGTCCGTGCAACTCAGCGAGCTGCGCCCAAAGTTCGCGCTCGCGTTCGGTAATTTTCTTCGGGATGCGAATCTGCGCCACGACATAAAGATCGCCGCGGCCACCGGAAGCGGTGGGCAGGCCGCGTTCGCGCAAACGAAAACGCTGACCGCCCTGCGTGCCGGCGGGAATTTTCAAGCGCACCTTGCCATCCAATGTCGGTACCTGCAGATCGGTTCCAAGCACAGCGTTCCACGGGGCCAGTTCCGCTTCGTGAAGCAGGTCGCTGCCTTCGACCGAAAAATCCGGATGCCGGGCAAGTCGCACACGCAAAAACAAATCGCCGCTTTTTCCGCCGCGCTCGCCCGCTTCACCCTGGCCAGCCAGACGAATGCGTTGTCCTTCGTGCACACCGCGCGGAATCTTTACCTGATAGGTCTCAACTTTTTTCGAACCGCTGCGGCGCAATGAAACCGTGCGCTTCGCGCCGTTAAGCGCCTCTTCCAGCGGCACCATGATATCGGCTTCCACGTCATTGCCGCGCTCCGCCGCTGTTTGTCGCGCGCCGAAACCCGCGCCACCGCGCGAGCGGCCGCCGCCGAAAAATTGCTCGAAGAAATCACTGAAGCCGGTGCCGCCGAATTCGAACTCAACACCGCCGCCGTCGCCGCTGCTCCATCGCTGGAAACCGCCGCCCGGTTGACCGCCCGCCCCCCAACCCGGCGGTGGTTGAAATCCGCCGCCCGGCTGGTTCCAATCCGCGCCCAGTTGATCGTACTTCTTCCGCTTCTCCGGATCGCTCAGGACTTCGTAGGCTTCGTTGATCTGCTTGAATTTCTCCTCCGCGCTCTTCTTATCCTTCGCGACATCCGGATGATATTTGCGCGCGAGCTTGCGGAAGGCCGACTTGATCTCGTCGTCGCTCGCCGTTTTCGAAACGCCCAGCGTCTCGTAGTAATCGCGGAACTGCACTGCCATTTGCCGATTCTTCCCGCTTCCGCTCTTGCACGCAACCGCCGGTGTGCGCGAACCTGTGGCATGCCTGAACTTGGCAAGCTGCTCGTCATTGGCGGAATTGTCATGACATTGCTCGGACTCCTGCTTTGGAGCGGCTACGGCAATTGGTTAGGCAAGTTGCCCGGCGATATCCGGGTCGAGCGCGGCGGCGGCGGTTTCTATTTCCCGATCGTCACCTGCATCATCATCAGCATCGTGCTGACTTTATTGATGGCGCTCTTTCGTCGTTGATGCCGCCGGTTCGAAACTAAAAAACAGCTTCCTGCTTTGCTGTTTTCCTGATTCATCTTCCCCCGGCATGCCGCGCAAACTTCGGGTCACGGTTTGGGGAGAGAATGTGCACGAGCGCAAGAACCTCATCGTGCGCTCCATCTATCCGGAGGGCATGCACACCACGATCGCCGAAGGCATCAGGGAAAATGGCGACTTCGATGTGCGCACGGCGACCTTGCAGGAACCGCAGCACGGCCTGACCAAAGCGGTTCTCGATGAAACCGACGTGCTCCTTTGGTGGGGACACGCCGCGCACGGCAAAGTGAACGACCGCGTGGTCGAACGCGTCCTGACGCGCGTCTGGCAGGGAATGGGATTCATCGCCCTGCATTCGGCGCATTATTCGAAACCGTTCAAGCGGCTCATGGGCACGACCTGCTCGCTCACCTGGCGCGAAGCAGGCGAGAAAGAACGGCTCTGGGTTTGCAATCCCGCGCATCCGATCGCGCGCGGCATCGGTCGTTACTTTGAAATTCCAAATACGGAGATGTACGGGGAACCGTTCGTCGTTCCCACGCCGGATGAGATTATCTTCATCTCGTGGTTCGAAGGCGGCGAAGTTTTTCGTTCCGGCTGCACCTGGAAGCGCGGCAATGGCAAAATCTTCTACTTCGGGCCGGGCCACGAAGTTTATCCGATCTACCATCAACCACTCGTTAGGCAGGTCCTGCGCAACGCCGTGCGCTGGGCCGCGCCCACGCGGGACCGATGGATCGACAGTTGTCCGCAGATCCCGGCGCAAGACGCACCCGAGCCGCTCGAGATTAAAGGCCCGCGCATCCACAAGGAAGGCCAGGCCGGTTTCCGATAACGCGATGAGCGACAAGCGGTCCGAGCTCGTTGCCAAGGTACCGCAGGTAACGCTGATATTCTGGATCATTAAGATCCTGGCCACCACGCTGGGCGAAACCGGCGGCGATGCCGTCACCATGTCATGGCTTGGCGAAACCACGGACGAAGCCAAAGGCACCGGCTACCTCATCGGCACGGCAATCTTCGGCGTTATTTTTGTCGCGGCCGTCCTGGTGCAGATCAAGGCGAAGAAATTTCACCCGTTCCTCTACTGGCTAACGATTGTCGCAACGACAACAGTCGGCACCACGCTGGCCGATTATTGCACCAGATCGCTCGGCATCGGTTACACCGGCGGTTCGACCATCTTGCTGATCCTGGTCATCGCGTCGCTTCTGGCGTGGCGCTGGTCGACCGGCAGCATCTCGGTCGAAACTGTGAGTACGCCGAAGGTCGAGATCTTTTATTGGGTCACAATAATGTTCTCGCAGACGCTGGGCACGGCCCTCGGCGACTGGGTCGCGGATACCAACGAAATGGGCTACCTCGGAGCCGCCGCGGTCTTCGGCGGTTTGCTTCTGCTGACCGCGCTTCTCTACTACTTCACGGGCATTTCACGCGCGCTTTTGTTTTGGGCGGCATTCATTTTGACCCGCCCGCTCGGAGCCGTCGTCGGCGATTTTCTCGATAAGCCTTTGGCGAACGGAGGACTTGCTCTCAGCCGCTATTCCGCATCGCTTGTGCTCCTGGTGGTGATCGTCGCGCTGATTCTCATTTTCCCGCAAAAGCCGGCTGCAAAAGCGCATTGATCGATCAATAAAGCAATTGCACTCCGCAATACCCGATGAGCGCGAGCTGCTCATCCGCAGGCGTGTGCACTTCGTGGCCTAACGAAGCGATCCAGATGCAGTGCTCGTTGATCTTGTGCCGCCATCCGACATTTAACGTGATGCGTTTGTCGATCGAAGTTCAGACGCGATGTGCCGTGCAGCTCCGCCATGATCGAAGTTGTCTTGGAAAGTTCCGCTCCGCCGACAATCCCGTAAAGCCATTCGCTGCGACCGACCGTGCTGCCGACCGGTCCGGCTTCGAAATCGAGCTCGAACTGGCCCAACTTCTTCGCGAGCTGAAACGGAATCTGAAATCGCGTGCCCTCATCAGAGAGCCCGCGCCGCACGGATGATTGCGCGACGTTGAAGATGACCCGCGGGAACATCGACATGTCGAAACCGCTGCGCTCTTCGTCGAGAAAACGCCACTTCACCGCCGCTTCCGTCCCGCCGGGTCCGGCGACGGCGCCGTGATCGCTCCGCTTCAAAATGGCAAGCGAGGTTTGCAGCGTAAGCTGGATGTGATCGCCCCAGCCGTAATTCAGATCGACACCGGGCGCATCGAGCAACCACTCGTTAGGCCGATGTTCGAATGCGATGGCGAGATTATCTTCCCAATGTCCGTTGCCGGGCGTGCCCGGATCATCGGTAATCATGGGCGGACCGCCCTGCGCCATCGCCAGTCGCGCAAGGCCAAAGAGCAGCCCCGCCAGGTACAGCTCTCGTTAGGCCGCGCACTAGTTGCCCGGACCGTAAACCAGCACTTTCATCGTGTTCGGCACGATGCTGGGACGGCCAGGCGAAGCGCCGGGCGACGGAGACGGCGGCGGCGAGAATTCAGCGGTCGGCAAATAGATCCGGTGCGTTTGCGGGTCGAGCGCGATAGTGCGCGCGCCGCGTTGCGTCGGCAATGTTTGCACGACCGTCAGCTTGTCCCCCGATTCCTCCTTTGCAATCGTGGTCACACCTTCCCCGCAAGATGCGAAAGCGAGGTGCGTTGCGTCATCAAACGCACAGCCGTCGACGCCGCTGCCGATCGGAACATTCGCGATGACTTTGCCCGATTCGGTATCGAGCATCACCATCATCTTGTTGTGACAGGTGGCGAAAAGCCGATGATGCGCCGCGTCGAGCGCAAGACCAGTTGGCTCTTCACCTGGCGCGAGCGGCCAGCGCGCCACGACTTCATGTTTCGCGGTGTCGATCGCGACCGTCTCGCTCGTGTCCTCGAGATTGACATAAACGCGGCCCGCCGCGGAATCGACCGCCGGGAATTCCGGCGCACCTCCAAGCTGGATCGTCGTGAGCACCTTCGAATCCTTCGCATTAATTACAGTCGCGGATTTTCCCTTGTTATTGAAAACGTAAACTTCGCCGCGCTTCGAATCGTAGGCGACCGCATCAGGACCCTCGCCGACGTCAATTTTCGAAATCGTCTGCAGCGCTTTCAAATCGACCACGCTCGATTTGTTTTCTTTGCCGTTCGACGAAAAGCCGCGCTCCAATTCCGGCACCGGCATAAAGGCGTGCACGCCCGGCGTGTCGGTGATTTCACCCGACGACCGTATTCTTCTCCGTATCGACCACTACCACTTTGTTCGCGTGCGAGAGATAGAGCCGATGCGCCGGCGCATCGACATTGAGAATGTCCCAGCCACCTTCGCCGCCGATCGGAATTTCGGTCAGGAGTTTGTAAGGAGTTTGCGCGGGGGCATTGCCCACGAAGATCGCGCCCAGCGCGACAACGAACCAGATGAGACGCAGTTGCATGCGAACTCCTACGCCAGAATCCGATTTCTGCACGCGTTGCGGCGCGCGGAACGCTGTCGTATAGCAGGCGCTCCGATATGAGCGAAACGAGCACTCCGACGCGCGCGGAAATTCCCGATTCCGACAAATGGGACCTGACCCATTTGTTCGTCGGCGTGGACAAATGGCAGGAGGATTTCGCCTGGATTCAGCAGGCGTATCCGAAAATTCTCGAATGGAAGGGACGTGTCGGTGAATCGGCCGAAACGCTCGCGGCCTGCCTGGAATTCGACAAGTCGTTAGACCTGAAAATCGAGCGCGTTTCGCACTACGCCTCGCTGCAACTCTCCGAGGACAGCGCGAATCCGGAATATCTCGCGCGCATGGGACAACTGCAGAATCTGCTCACCAGGATCAGCGAAGCGGCGTCATTCATCAGTCCGGAAATTCAGGCGATCCCCGACGAAAAGTTTGCGCAATACCTGGAGCACCACTCGTTAGGCGAATGGAAGACACGGTTGCGCAAGATTCGCCGTTTCAAGCCGCACGTCCTTTCCGAACCGGAAGAACGTCTGCTCGCCATGGGCAGCGCGGCGCTCGACGGCTACGACGACGCTTTCTCGCAGCTCACCGATGTCGACATGAAGTTCGGCCAGCTGATCGATGCCGAGGGAAAGGAACGGCCGCTGACGCAAAGTTCGTTCGGGGCGTTCCTGGTGAAACGCGATCACGCCTTGCGCAAGAATGCCTTCCATCAGTTTTACGCCGAGTTCCAGGATCACCAGTACACGCTTGCTTCGTCGCTGGCTTATTCGGTCAAGGCCGATGCTTTTCGCGCGCGGGCGCGCAATTATCCCTCGGCGCTGGAAGCATCGCTTTTTCGCGACGATGTGCCGCGCGCGGTTTACGACGGATTGATTTCGTCGGTGCGCGCCGGTCTCGCTCCGCTCTTTCGCTATTACGAATTGCGCCGGCGCGTCCTCGGTCTCGACGAATTGCACCAATACGACACCTACGTTCCGCTCGTGCCGGAAATCGACACGCACGTCAGTTTCGACGAGGCGATCGAGAAGGTGCTCGAATCGCTCCAGCCGCTCGGCCCGGAGTATGTGGACTCGTTAGGCGCGGGATTGCGCGGGCGCTGGTGCGATCGCTACGAGACGAAAGGAAAACGCAGCGGCGCATTTTCCTCCAGCAGCTATGGCGCGCCGCCTTACATCCTGATGAACTACAAGAGCGACGTCTTCTCCGATGTTTACACGCTCGCGCATGAGGCCGGTCATTCCATGCACACGTGGTTCTCGCAAAAATCGCAGACATTTCAGGATTACGATTACCCGATCTTTCTCGCCGAGGTCGCCTCCACCTTTAACGAGGAGCTGCTCACGCATCATCTCCTCGCGCAGACTAACGACCGGAAGATGCGCGCTTACATCATCAATCGCCAGATCGACGACATCCGCGGCACGCTTTTCCGGCAAACAATGTTCGCCGAGTTCGAGAAGATCATTCACCAAATCGAGGAACGCGGCGATGCGCTTACCCTCGACGTTTTCAAGTCGGAGTATCGCGCGCTCTTGCAAGCTTACTTCGGCGACGGCGTCGTGCTCGATCCGGAACTTGATTTGGAATGCCTGCGCATCCCGCATTTCTACAGCGCATTCTACGTCTACAAATATTCCACCGGCATTTCCGCGGCGGTCGCATTATCGCAGCGCGTCTTGAATAACGAACCGGGTGCGCTCGACGCATATCTCGGTTTCCTCAAATCCGGCGGATCGCAATTTCCGCTCGATACCCTGCGCGCCGCCGGCGTCGACATGACAACATCCGCGCCGATTGAAGCGACCATCGCGCTTTTCGAAAGCCGTCTGGCCGAGCTGGAAGAGCTTCTCTAAACCGCCTCAAAGCGCGCGCGCAAGGGTCTTGGCAAGCCAGTTGCTAAAGACCAAGCGTGGATTTTGAACGGCAATTGCAAGCGGCCTGCGGTTACGCGGAGCTGGGCATGACGCGCGAATCAGTTGCGGAATTGGATGGAATCGAGACGCGCTTTCAGAAACGCCCCGAGGTCTTGCAGTTGCGCCTGCATCATTTGATGAGGCGAAAGTGTTGGACGAGTGCGTTGCGCGTCAGCCAACTGCTCTGCCGCGTCGCGCCGGAATGCGGCACGGGATTCCTGCATGCGGGATTCTGTCTGCACCAACTGGGCAAAACTGCGCAGGCCAAGGAGCTGTTGATCAAGGGTCCGGTCGCGTTGCTGAAAGAGCCGATCTATTACTACAACATGGGTTGCTACGAGGCCTTGCTCGGCAATGTGCACGACGCGACGCAAAATTTGAAAATCAGTTTCAAAATGGATTCGAGTTTTCGCGAACTGGCGAAAAAGGATCCCGATCTCAAAGCGCTGCACGCCTTGATCTAATCGACTACTGTCGCTCGAATGAAATTCGAGCCGGCCGCATTGCGCGCGCGGATCGCGCCGTTGTTTGAGGAGAATTTCCGTTCGTTAGGCGAACTGGGCGCGGCTGTTTCCATCTGGCGAGACGGCCAATCGGTCTCTCGAATTGCACGGCGGCTATCGCGATCTGCATCGCACCATGCCGTGGACAGCGGAGACGCTGGTTCTGTTTTGGTCGGCCACGAAAGGACTTGGGCAGCGCGTGTTTGCTGCACGTCTTGCAGGAAGAAAAAATCGCGCTCGATCGTCGGGTGGCGGAATTCTGGCCGGAGTTTGCGCAGAACGGGAAAGGCGAAATTACCGTCGCGCAACTTCTCTCCCACCAGGCCGGACTGGCGGCGTTCGATGACCGCGTTGATGTGCGGGAATACGAGTCCGTCATCCATGCCCTCGAACGGCAGGCACCGCTTTGGCCACCAGGCACCGCGCACGGATATCATGCGCGCACCTTCGGCTTTCTCCTCGATGAACTCGTTAGGCGCCTAACGAGTAATACCATTGAAATTTACTGGCGCACGATTTTCGCCGAACCGCTCTCGCTCGACATCTGGATCGGCCTGCCGGAAAGCGAACACGCGCGCGTCGCCACCATCTATGCCGCGAAAGCCGGCCGCACCCCAAGGCCGGCGCAGTTTTACCAGGACCTGGCCACGCCGGGAACTTTGGTCCGCAACACTTTCACTTCACCGGCTGGTCTGCATTCGGTCAGCGGGATGAACGCGCCGGAAAATCGCATGCTGTCGCTGGTTTCTTTCGGCGGCATTGGCAGCGCAAATTCGCTCGCGAAATTCTATTCCATGCTGGCCTGCGGCGGCGCGCTCGGCGGCCGCACATTTTTTCGCCGGGAAACCATTGCGCAGATGACGACCGCGCTTACTTCCGGCGTCGATCGCGTCTTTCAAATCCCGACCAGCTTCTCCGCCGGATTTATGAAAGACCCGCCGCAAACCTCGCGGCGGCTTTACGGCCCTTCGCCGTTGGCTTTTGGACATCCCGGCGCGGGCGGCAGTCACGCCTTCGCCGATCCGGAAAACGGCATCGCCTTCGCCTACGTCATGAATCAGATGGAACAATCGCTCTTGCCCAACGAAAAATCGTTGCGTTTCGTAGATGCGCTCTACGCGAACAATTTGGCTTGAGTGCCATGCGCGGTTTGCTAGCGTCCGCCCTCATAAATGGGCAGAATTACTCTCTTGATCGGTGCACTGGCTCTCCTGGCCGCGTGCGAAACAACAACAACACAAACCCCCACCACCGCAAAACCGGCGGCAACGAAGACGGCGTCGAAGGCTGGCACAAAAACCAGCGCGACCGCCAACAAGGCTGAAAACACGGCCGGGTCGCAATCAAGTGGCTGGAACAGTCGCGGTCACCAGACCGGAACGAATCTCTGACGCGGCCCGCGCCGTTGCCCGGCGATTTTCCGCCAGGCAACTAGCGCGCAGCGCTTAGCGCGATTGAGCGGAAGTTACGCAGCCGAAAGAACGTTTTCTGCTGCACAGCAATGGTATGCCCGAGGCTTGCCACTTCGGCTTCATTGTTCAGGATAGGGACGCGATGGAGGTAAAAGAACGCTTTCCGCGAGAGCTCGAGGTTCTCCGGCAATTGGCCGACGCGCTGCCGCAGTTGGTCTGGATCGCGCGACCGGACGGCCGCCATCTTTATTACAACCGCCGCTGGTACGAATACACCGGCATGGCGATCGACCAGGGCACGGATGAAAAATGGGATAATCTATTTCATCCCGACGACCTCGATCGCGCGAATACCAAATGGGCGGAGGCACTGGCGACCGGCGAGCCTTATAATATTGAGTTTCGTTTTCGTCGTGCGAGCGATGGCGAATATCGCTGGTTCCTCGGGCGCGCCCTGGCCCATCGCAGCGCGGAAGGGCACATCACCAATTGGTTCGGCACCTGCACCGACATCCATGAGCAAAAACTAGTCGAGCTCGCCCTGCGCTCGGCCCGCGACGAGATGCGCGATGAGAACCTGCGCAAAGATCAATTTCTCGCCACCATTTCGCACGAACTGCGCACACCGTTGAACGCCATCGTCGGCTGGACGCGCTTGATGCAGGAGGATTTGCTCAGTCCGGACGAACGCAACGAAGCGGTCGATAGCATCATGCGCAACGCCGAAGCACAGGCGCATTTGATCGAAGACGTGCTCGATATCACGCGCATCATCAATCAGAAACTGCATCTGGAAAAACAGGTGCGCGTGCTGAGTGAGCTTGTCATCGACGCCGTCAACGCCGTTCGTCCTTCCGCCGAGGCGAAGGAAATCGCGCTTTCGGTCGCGACGGACGCCGCCGGCTTGCTGGTGCGCGCCGACGCGCGACGCCTGCAACAGGTTCTCCTGAATCTGCTCACCAATGCGGTGAAGTTTACCGGCAAACGCGGCCGCATTTCGGTTCGCATCGCGGCGCGCGACGAAAAAGCCGCGGTGGAAATCACCGACACCGGCAAGGGCATCAGTGCCGAATTAATCCCGCATATCTTCGAGCGTTTTCGGCAGGGCGACAGCAGTTCCACCCGGCAACACGGCGGCCTCGGTCTTGGCCTCGCCATTGCCCAGCAACTCGTGGTCATGCACAGCGGCCGCATCGAAGTGGAAAGTCCCGGCGAAGGTTTGGGAAGTCGTTTCACGGTTCTGCTGCCGCTCGTTCCGTCCGAACAGGACGCGGGAAAAACCGAGACGCGCTTGTCTCGGGAAAGTGATCCGGTCGCGCACCAGGTATTGCAGAACACGCACATCCTGGTGGTGGACGACGAAAAAAGCGTGCGCGATTTACTCAAACTCGCCCTGACCAAATGCGGCGCTTCAGTCGCGACCGCGGCCTCCGTCGTTGAAGGGCTCGACCTGATCGAGAAACGTCGACCGGACGTGATCGTCAGCGACATCGCCATGCCCGGAACCGACGGCTACGAATTCATCCGCACCATCCGCACCATGACCGCGCCGGAACGCGAACGCATTCCGGTGATCGCATTGACCGCGTTCGCCAGCGAGCACGACCAAAGACGCGCGCTCGAGGTCGGCTTTGATCAATATCTCTCCAAGCCGGTTGATCCGCTCCGGCTCGTCGAGGCAATCAAGCAGGTGCGCTAGGTTCGGCGCAGCCATGGCGGCGCATTCCGAAACAATCGTTGTCCCAACCAGGGGCAAAGGCACCTACGAAATCACCAACGATATCGAACGAGTCGTTAGGCAAAGCGGCATTCGCACCGGCACGGCCACAGTCTTCCTCCAACACACCAGCGCCAGCCTCGTCATTTTCGAAAACGCCGACCACTCGGCGCGCGTCGATCTCGCGGAATTTTTCGAGCGGCTCGTCCCGGAAGACAGCGATTATTTCACACACACTTCCGAAGGCGGCGATGATTCCACTTCGCATATTCGCATGGCGCTGACGCGTTCCAGCGAAGTGCTTCCCATTGCGGATGGGCGCCTGCAGCTCGGCACCTGGCAGGGCGTTTTCGTTTTCGAACATCGTCGTGTCGCGCACAAACGCCGCGTCGTCGTTACCGTTACCGGAGACTAACGAGTTGCGACAATTGATCCTCATTTCGTTCGCTGCACTTTTTGTTGCTGCCGCGCCTAACGAACAAAAAGAAATCCAGGAGTTGTACCGTCGCGGTCTGGCCGGAGATAAAGACGCCGTTAACCAGTGCATAGAGAAACTGGACGCTGCGCTGGCGGTTGCACCGCAAAATCAACTGGCGCGTGTTTATCTTGGCAGCGCCTACACGCTGCGCAGTCGCGACCTCGGTCTCGGTCCGCGCAAACTCCAGGCACTGCGTCACGGAGTCGCGCTGATGGACGAAGCGGTGGCGGCCGCGCCTAACGAATACAAGATCAGATTGGTGCGCGCCCTGACGACCAATTCGCTCCCGGCTTTTCTTGGCTACCGTGAGGAAAGTCGTAAAGATTTCGAATGGCTCGCGAAAATGACGCAGGAAAATCCTGCACCGTTCACGTCGGAAGATTTGCAAATCATTCGCGAACATTCGAAGAGCAAGAGGTAACGAAGCTGCCTTATGCAGGACGATCTCGATCGCATTCTTTTCAACGAGCAAACCATCCTGGCCCGGCTGGACGAAATCGCGGCCCAGATCGTGCACGATTATCGCGACCGCGAACTAACTGTGATCGCCGTGCTCAACGGCAGTCTCATTTTCATGGCCGATTTGCTCCGCCGCATTCCGCTGCCGCTTGAAACTCGATTGCCTGAGCGTGGCCAGTTACCACGGCGGAACGAAATCGAGCGGCGAAGTCGTTTTTCGCCAGGTGGCACTGCCCGATGTGACCGGGCGCCATATTCTCATTCTCGACGACATTCTCGACAGCGGCCTCACCCTCGATGCCATTCGTCGCAAACTGGAAGAAGCCAAACCGCTGAGCGTGCGTGTTTGCGTCCTGCTGGAAAAACAAATACCGCGCGCCGCGCCCATCAAAGCCGACTACATCGGGTTCAAAATCGGAAACGAATTCGTGGTCGGTTATGGACTCGATTACATGGAGCGGTATCGCAACCTGCCCTGCGTCGGCGTCCTGCGAAAAGACCTGATCACATCGTGAAAGTGCAGGTGCAGTTCTTCTCGCGCCTCAAGGATATCGCCGGCACATCCGAGCTGGAGTTGGAAATCCGAGACGGATCTACCGTTGAGGACTTGTTAGCTACAATTTACGCGACAAAGCCTGATTTGCGAGGCTGGGATAACACCATGCTTCTCGGCGTTGGTCTTGAATTCGTTAGGCGAGACTACGTTTTGCGACCTGGCGAACAAGTTGCCATTATGCCTCCGGTGCAAGGAGGTTAGTCGCGAAAATTCTTGAAGTAAGTCGCGACGCCGAAATCCTTGCCTTTCACGAACTGGATCACCTCCTGCAAGTCGTCTCTCTTCTTGCCCGTGACGCGGATCTGCTGGTCCTGCAACGCGCTTTGCACTTTGAAGCCCGCGCCTTTGATCGCCTGGATGATTTCTTTCGCCTTCGTCCCTTCGAGTCCCTGTTGAATTTTCAATTCCTGGCGCGCGTGACCTATGGATGAGATCGACGCTTCTTCCTGCTTGATGTTGCGCAGATCGACGCCGCGCTTGGCGAGTTTGCCGATCACAATCTCGCGCAGACCGCGCAGCCGGTTTCCGTCTTCCGCCGTGAGCGTGATCTTGTCCTTCTCGTAAACCACCTCGGCGGTGCTGCCTTTGAAATCGAAACGGGTCGCGAGTTCTTTGCGCGCCTGATTGAGCGCGTTATCGATCTCCTGCTTGTCAATTTCCGAGACGATATCGAAGGACGGCATAACTTAAGGCATCTTCTTTGAAACGGATTATTCGCCAAGCGTCTTTTTTGTGCGCCTTCATTCTGGTCGCGGCGACGGGGTGCGAACGCAAAAAGGAATCGTCGCCGGCCGCGGGCAAATCGGAGCAACACGCTGACGACAGCGCGCCCGCTCTCATGCAGCGCGCGCTGGAGCAACGCAAACTCCACCGCTGGGACGACGCGTTGGAGAATTGCCGGAAGGCCGTCGCGCTTGATGCCAATGATCCGGAGGTTCATCGCGGCGCAAGATTGTTCGATCGACTGGCGCCATTTCTGGATGCGATCCGCGAACTCGACGTCCGCCTCGCCGTGACGCCAGATGATGCGCAGCTCTTGTGCGATCGCGCGCTTCTCTTTCTGCGCAGCGATGACGGCGAAATGGCGCTGATCGATAGCGAAACGGCGGCGCAGAAGGCCGATGGGGCGATGCGGCCACGGTTGTTTCGCGGGCTCGCCCTGATCGGTCTGGATCGCGCGGCGGAATGCGCCGCACTCAACGTCGAAGTTCCTTTTCGCCTAACGAGTCTTTCCCCGGAGTTTCTTGAAACCATCAGCCGGCTCGATGCAGAAATTTCACTCGAACGCGACAACGCCGAGCTCTACGTCGCCCGCGCCTGGCAGCTAAATGAAATCGGGCAACCGCGGCTGGCGCTGGAAGACGCGGAGCGCGCGGCGATACTGGACGACAAATCCGCCGGCGCCTATCTCGAGCGCGGCTATGCCCTGAGCAAGCTTGGGCAGACCGACGAAGCTCGCGCGCAGATCACGCGCGCCACTGAACTGGATCCGCAACTCGCCACGGCCTGGCATTATCGCGACGAGCTGCAAAAATTGCGCCGTTAATCGAAACGCAGCGCGATCACGGGATTGATTTTTACGACGCGCCGCGCCGGAAAATAGCAAGCGGCATAAGCAGCCAGCGCGAGGAGCAGGGTCACTCCGCAAAACACCAGCGGGTCATTTGGATTCACGCCATAGAGCAGAGCGACCAGCAAGCGCGTCGCCATGAAAGCCGCGAGCAATCCAACGAATAGGCCGACCACGGCGATCCCCATGCCTTGTCGCAAAACCAGCCTAACGACTTGATTAGCCTGCGCCCCGAGCGCGATGCGGATGCCGAGTTCGCGCGTGCGCTGGCTGACCGAATACGCCATCACGCCATAAACGCCCATCGAAGCAAGCACCAGTGCGAGCAAACCGAACGCGCCTAACAAGACCGCGCCCATCCACGATGGCCAAAGCGCGAAGGCCATATGATCGGTGATGGTCTTTTCGTAGCTGATCGGAATTTGCGAATCGATGTTGCGCACGATGCGATGCGCTTCGGTCAGGACTGGCCCGGGCGCGCCAACGGTGTGAATGAAAATCGTGACGCCGCCTTTGGGCGCTTCGTTCATCGGCAAATACACCATCGAGGTCGGCGCTTCACCGAGCGTGCTGGCCTTGATATCTTTCGTTAGGCCGACGATCTCAAGCGCGTCGCTTTGAAAAAAGCGGAACCGTCGTCCGATCACATCTTCGTTAGGCCAAAACTGCCGCGCCATCGCTTCGTTGACGATCGCGACCGGCGCCGCGCCTTTTTGCATGTCGGCCTCGGTGAACTTGCGTCCCTTGAGAAGTGGAATGCCGAGCGTGTCGAAATAACTTGGGGTAATCGCGCCGACATTGGCGAAGCGGCGATTCAATTCCGCCGACGAATCGCGGCCTTCGACAAAAATGGTCTTGCCGATTCCGCCGAATCCGAGCGGAACCCATTCGCCGGCATCGGCGCCGCGCACTTGTGGATTGCGCAGCAATGCGTCGAGCACCTGTCGCACCGTTTGCACGGCGCGGGCGTTGTTATAGCCGGCCAGATTCAAATCGATCGTCATGAGCGCGAGGTTCTGCGTGCGAAATCCGGGATCGATCGCCTGTGCCCTGTGAAACGCGCGTAGAAAAAGACCCGAACCAACCAGCAGCAGCAGCGAAACTGCGATCTGCGCCACGACGAGAAAATTGCGCAGGTTCCAGCGCGATCCGCTGCGTCCGCCGGTCGAGGAGCGCTCGCGCAAAGCCTGGGTCAAATCCCAGCGCGCCATTTGAAAGGCGGGCGCGAGTCCGAAGATGACGCCGCTGACGAGGGCGAGCAGAAATGCGTAGGACAAGACGCGAAAATCCGGTGAAGGATCGAGCGCGAGCGGAACCGGCGTGGCCGGCAGGAGCGCGACCAACACATCGCCTAACCAGTAGGCGAGCACGACGCCGCCGATTCCGCCGAGCAAGGCGAGCATTACACTTTCCGTCAGCAATTGCCGCAGGATGCGACCGCGTCCCGCGCCCAGCGCGAGTCGCACTGCCATTTCGCGCTGTCGCGTCGTGGCCCGCGCGAGCAACAGGTTGGCCACGTTGGCGCAGGCAATGACCAGGATGCTGCTGGCCGCGACCAGCAGGAGCACGGAAACATTTCGAATTCCATTTTCGTTTCCCGCGCCGGCGAAGCTTTGCGTCTTCGCTTTCTCGAGTGAAACCAGCGTGACGCTGCGGTCTTCGTTAAATTCCGGATACGCCTCGCGTAATTGCTGCGCGACCGTTTTCATCTGCGCTTGCGCTTCCGAAAAACCCACTCCCGGTTTTAGACGCGCGACCAGATTCAGCATCAAAGCGCGCCGGTTCTCATACCAATCGAGCATCCCGGGCGTGACCCAGGCGCGCATCGCCATCGGCACCCAGAGATCAGGCGCCACGCCGACATCGGTGCCGCAAAAACTTGGCGGCGCCACACCGATGACGGTGAATTTTCGTCCATTCAACGTCACGGTCTTGCCGATGATGTCCGGATCGCCGCCGATTTTTTTCCAAAAACGATGCGCCAGCACCGTCACCGGATGCGCGTTCGGCGTGCTGTCTTCCTCCGGCGAAAATCCGCGACCGAGCACGGGCGTGACATCGAGGAGCGAGAAATAGTTTCCGCTCACCATCTGCGCGAAAATGTTGGTCGTCTCCGCGCCATTCGCGAAACCCATCGGCACAAATTGATACGCGGCGATGCCGGTGAAGACGGTGTTTTCCTCGGCGAAATCGCGGTAATTCAAATACGAATTGGCGGCGCGACCGTTGCGCGCGTCCTGGGTGTAGATTTGCACCAGCTGCCCGGGATGACCGACGGGCAGCGGCCGCAGCAACAGCGTGTTAACCACGCCGAAGATGGTGGTGTTCACACCGATGGCGAGCGCGATGGCGAGAAACGCCACCACCAAAAACGCGGGGCTCTTCAAGAGCATCCGCACGGCATAACGAATGTCACCGATCATCCCCGCTCGTTCCTCGCGATCCTGACATTGCCATGCGCGGTTTTCAGTTTGAACTCCGCACCGTCTCCGCTGCCGATCTTGATCTTCACACGGCCGACCTGTTCCTTCGCTTCATCTTTCGATGCGAACTGATTCAGAATTTTTCCGTCACCACTCTCGGCTTCGATTTGCGCCGCGGCATTTGTGGCCAGGAAGAGTCGCGCATCGCCGCGGGTAACCTCACCAACAAAAAGGAAACCGCATCGCTTCCCACCAATCGTAAGTGATATCGAGTTCGCCATTCGTCGCGCTGGCCTGTGTGTCCGTGAAACAGTTTCGCAGAGTTATCCGACCATTCGTTAGGCGCGTCTTCACCGTCTCGCCATACATTCCCGAGACAATGATCTCACCAGTGGAAAGCTCGACCGCCACGCTCGCTTTTTGTGGCACCAGGATCAGGTAATCGACCGTGCCGGAGCGATCTCTCAGGCTCAGGCCCTCGAGTTTCGGCGGGAAAACTGTCTCGATCGTCGTCGCATCCGCAGTGTTCGAGATGTTAATGGAAAGCTGTTTCAACCTTTCGGAGGTGTAGGCGCTCTTGCGGGACATGATGCGCACAGTGGATTCGAGCCATGCATAAATGTAGACCGTGCCCTCCATGTTCTTCACCTTGAGCGAACCATTCGGCGGCATCGGATAGGTTTGATCCGAAAGCTCTTCCAGCGGCGCGCCAAAAATCGACGCGCAAATGAGAAACAGCGCACCTGCGCCTAACGACTTATTCATGACGCAATGCGATCATCGGATCGACGCGCATTGCGCGGCGCGCTGGAAAATAGCTGGCCGCCAGGGCCGCGAGCGCGAGCAACAACATGACACCGAAATAAGTCGCGAAGTCAGTCGCACCGACTCCGAACAGAAAAGTCGAAAGCACCCGCGTCGCGCCGAGCGCCAGGATAATTCCCGCGATCATCCCCGCCGCGACCAGGATCAGACTTTGCTTCAAGATCAATTGCAGCATTGCACCGCGTTGCGCGCCCAGCGCCATGCGAATCCCGATCTCGGTTGTGCGCTGCGAGGTGATGTAGGACATGATGCCGTAAAGGCCGACCATGGCGAGGAGCAGCGCGGCGCCGGCGAAAATGCCGAGCATGACCATGCTGAAACGGCGATTGTCGAACGAAGCCGGACACACCTGCTCGACCGTCTCGAATTTCGTCGGCATTTCCGGATTCAAGGCGCGTGCTTCACGTCGCATAGCACTCGTTAGGCTGGCAACATCGCCCTGACCGCGCACCACGATGGAAAATTCCGCCGTGGCGGCGGGACGCTGGACATAATTGGTGTAAACGGTCGGGCGCGCCTCGCGATCCAAACCGTTGTCGCGCACATCACCAACGATGCCAACGATCGTCAGCAGATGCAGATCGCCATCCATGTTTCCATATTCGATTTGTTTGCCGATTGCGTCCACGTCGGGCCAGTAACGTTTGGCCAGCGATTGACTAACGAGTGCAACATGTGTCGCATCCGGTCCGTCGCTTTCCTGAAACAATCGGCCGCGAATCAGCGGAATGCCCATGGCCGCGAAATAACCCGCGCTGGCCGCGCGATAATCCGCATCGCGCGCGCGTTCCGCCGGCGAAAGCGCGTCCAGTTGCCGAACGAATTCCTGCATTGTCTCCGGCGCCTTGCCATTGCGGACTTCCATGAAGGTGCCGTTCGCGCCGTTGCCGCTCATCGGCAGCGCGCTCGTGCCGCCGACACTGGTCACGCCGGGCAACGCTTCGATGCGCTCAAATAATTGGTGATAAAATTGCGCGAGCGCACGCATGGCCGTCGGTTCCTCCGGTTGCGGCACCAACACCGTCATGGCGACGACATTCTCCGCGCGAAAACCGGGATCGACCGTGAGCAGGCGCTGAAAACTTCGACCGAGCAAACCGGCGCCAATCAAGAGCATCAATGTCAGCGCGACCTGCGCGACGATGAGGACGTTGCGCGCCCGCGTGTGCGATCCCGAACTACCACGCCCCGCATCTTGCAAATCGGATTGCAGCTGGCGACGCGACGCATGCAGCACCGGCACGAAGCCCAGCACAACCGCGATCAACAACGAAATCGCAAAGGTGAAGAGCAGGACACTCGTGCTCACGCCGATCTCGCCCGACGCGTGGCAGATTGCCGTGATAAAGACTAACGATCAGTCGTACGGCCCACGAGGCGAGCAACGCGCCAATTATTCCTGCGACCAGCGTCAGGACGAGCGACTCCGCAATGAATTGACGCGCCAATCGCGCGCGCGATGCGCCAAGCGCGGCCCGCAACGCGACCTCCTTGCGACGCGCCGCCGCGCGCACGAGCAAGAGATTGGCCACGTTGGAGCAGGCGATGGCGAGCAGTAATCCAACTGCGCCGCACAAAACGAAGAGCACGCTGCGAATGTCGCGCACGAAACGTTCGCGAAACGCCAGCAAACCAAAACTGGCCGCGTCGGTTTGCGAACCATGTTCCAATTTCAACGCGCGACCGATCGCCGCGGCTTCGGTGTTCGCCTGTTCGAACGAGGCCCCGGGATTCAAGCGCGCGATGACGCGGAAGTTGTGCGCGGTGCGCGATTCATACGGCGGATAAATTGCGCTCGGATACCAAACATCGACGCCGGCGGGAAATTCCGTCTGCGGCGGCAACACGCCGATGACGGCGAAACTTCGATTGGCAAAACGAAGCGATGTTCCTTCCAAATTCGTGCGACCGCCGAGCATTCGTTTCCAAAAACCGTAGCTCACCACCGCGACCTGATTTCCTTCGCGCAGCGTCTCCGCGGAAATGAGACGACCGAGCGCCGGCGCGACGCCAAGCACGCGAAAGTAATCCGCCGAAACCATGCAGACGTTTGTTCGCACTGGCTCACTTCCACCGGCCACCGCTTCTGGTCCCATTCCATAACTGGCCATCGCTTCAAAGCTGTGGCTGCGCGCGCGCAGATCATTGAAGTTCGGTTCGGCAAAAGGCATTCCCTTCCCGGCGTCACTCAATTCGCGCACTTCCACCAGGCGCTCCTGATTTGGGTAAGGCAATGAACGCAAGAGCACGGCATCGAGCACACTGAAAATGGCGGTCGACGCGCCGATGCCCAGCGCGAGGGTGAGAATCGCCACCGCCGAGAAACCGGGGCGTTTGCCTAACGAACGGAAGGCGTATTTGAGATCAGTGATCATACAGGTCGCGGTTGTAGCGACGCCGCTCTGTCGGCGTAAGAACGTAACGACCGCAGTCCAAGCGTGGAACGGCGACAGAGCGCCGTCGCTACAACGCAGGCGAGACCGAACACCTTACTCATACCGAAGCGCGATCATTGGATCGACTTTCATGGCGCGGCGCGCCGGGATGTAACTGGCGAGCAAGGCCGTGCCGCCTAACAAAAAGAAGACGATCGCGTAAGTGGAAAAATCATTCGCACCGACGCCATATAACAGCGTTCGCATGACGCGCGTGGCAGCGAGCGCGACCACGAAACCACTCGTTAGGCCGATAGCGACGAGGGTCAGGCTTTGCCGCAAAATCATTTGCAACATCTGTGTACGCTGTGCGCCAAGCGCCATGCGAATTCCGATCTCGCGCGTGCGTTGCGCGACGCTGTAGGCGATCACGCCGTAGATTCCGATCGCGGCCAGCGTCATTGCCACCGCCGCGAAGACCGCCAGCAAGACCATGTTGAAACGCGGTTGCGCAAGCTGATTGCCGATGAAATTGCTGACCGGCTCGAGTGTGGGAACGAAAAGATCTTTGTCGATTTCGCGCACGGCGCTGCGGACGGCGGCGCTGAGACCAGCGAGATTTGGAACGGCGGTGCGCACGACCAGTTCGACAGTCCGGGCCGGGTCCACCGGAAACGGCGCGAAAAATTGCGGAACAATTTCTTCGCTGAGCGCGCGATCTTTCGTGTTCGCGACGACGCCGACGACCTGGCACGGGATCGGTTTTCCCTCGTCCTCAAGGATTACACGCTGACCGATCGCATCGCGCTCCGGAAAATATTTCCGCGCGAAGGCTTCGTTCACAATTACCACCGGCGGCGCGGTCTCATTGTCGGCGCGGGTGAAGAATCGACCGGCGCGCAACGGAATTCGCATGGCCTGGAAATAATTCGGACTGACGGCGAAGTAGGTCGCAGTCGGGCGATTGCCATGCGGAACGGGCGGCGCGCCGGCAATCGAAAATGCGCTTATGCGATGGTTCTCGCTCAAGGGCAGCGTGCTCGCATGCGCGGCTACCTCGACACCTGGAATCGCGGCGATTTTCTCGATAATTTTTTCGTGGGTACGAATTTGTTGCTGTGGCTCGGGATAACGAATGCGCGGTAAAGTCAGCGAAGCGGTCACGACGCGTTGCGTTTCGAAGCCGGGATCAGTCGCGCGTAAATTGAAGAAGCTTTTGATCAACAAACCGGCCCCCGCGAGCAGGAGCAGCGATAACGAAACCTGCGAAACCACGAGAAAGGCGCGCGCGCGATTGCTGTGCAAGCCGCCGGCGGCACCTTTGTTTCCATGCTGCAGGGTTTCGTTAATATCACCGCGCGAAACTTGCAGCGCGGGCACCAGCCCGAAAAGCAATGTGCTTCCGACAGCGAGCGCGAAGGTAAAGAGTCCGACAGAAAAGTTGACCCGAATCTCGCCGAGATAAGGCAGGCCGATTGTGCCTAACGAGTGCAAGAGGACGATGCTCCAGGACGCGAGCAACAAACCTGCGCTGCCACCGATGAGCGCGATGAGCAAACTTTCGCAGAGCAATTGCCTAACGAGTTGTGGACGGCTCGCACCCAGCGCCGTGCGGATGGCAATTTCACGACTGCGGGCGGCCGCGCGTGCGAGGAGAAGATTCGCCACATTCGCGCACGCGATCAGAAGCACGAGCACGACCGCGCCGAGCAAAATCAAAAGCGCGGGACGCACTTCGCCGGTGACATCGGAATGCAAACTGCGCACCGTCGCCGCGAAGCGTTTTGCATTTGTCTCGGGAGATTTCTCCGTCGCGAGCACATGCATGATCGCGCTCGCGTCTGCTTCCGCCTGTTTAACGGAAACGCCCAGCTTCAGTTTTCCGACGATACTGAGGAATTGCGAGCCGCGATTCAGGACCGACGGCGAAAAATATCCGATCGGAATGACGTAATCGATGCGCTTGTCTTCCACGGGAAATTTCCAGCCCGATGGCATGATGCCGACAATGGTGTGATTGCGTCCCGCGAGCGTGACTTCTTTGCCGACGATACTGGCGTCGCCGCCGAAAGCGCGTTGCCAGAGTTGGTGCGTGATGACGATGACGCGCGGAGCATTTTCGTGGTTGTCCTCATTAGTGAAGGCTCGGCCGAACAACGGCGCCACACCGAGCGTGTCGAAAATTTCCGGCGATATCGCGACGCCCTCGAGCAACTGCGATTCATCCGTGTAAGACAAGGTCGCAGCGGTGCGCGTGAACGCTGCCAGCGCGGAGAAGCTGCGATTCTGATCGCGCAGATCGACGTAATCGGGGTACGAAAAAACATCGCGATCGCGGTCCTGCGCTTTTGCCCAAACGGCGACGATGCGATCCGGATCTTTGAACGGCAGCGGCCGCAAGAGCATCGCATCGACCACACTGAAGATCGCGCTGTTCGCACCAATGCCGAGGGCGAGCGTGATGACGGCGATGAAAGTGAAGCCCGGTGTCTTGAGCAACATCCGGAGCGCGTATTTGAAATCGGTTATCATGATCTACCTGTCGTTAGGCTAAATCATCATTCCGCGCGCAACGCGATGACGGGATCAATGCGTGCCGCTCTCCGCGCCGGCAACCAGCAGGCGAGTGCAACGGCCACGGCGAGGATCGCGGCCGCCAGCCAGCCACGCGATTACGTCCGGCGCGGGCATGTTCGACCATTGACTCTGCACAAGGCGAACAACGCCCCAGGTGACGACGGCGCCGAGCCCGAGACCGACCCCGAGCAAAGTTGCGCCCTGGCGCGCGACCAACTCGATGATCTGCTTCGCGGTTGCGCCAAGCGCGCTCCGGATTCCAAACTCGCGTTCGCGCCGCGCGACTTGCAGCGCGAGCAATCCGTAGAGCCCGACCGCGGCAAGGATCAAGCCGAGCACGCCGAAGAGCGAGACAAGGACAAAGATAAAACGCTCGATCGAGCGCGATTCCGAGGCTGCGCGGTCTAACGAGTTAATTTCGTACGCGGCCAGGCGGGGATCGACCCGCGCCAGCAGAGCGCGAATGGAAGCCTCGGGGAGCGGGCCGGTCTCCGTCTGCACGGCGTACGTCACTTCATCGATTTGCGCGGCGCCGAACGGCAGGACCTGCGCGAGCGGACGCGCGACCATCCCGATGACTTCGCCATCGCGCGGATCAGCCACCACCCTCATGTCCGCGACTACGCCCACAATCGTGAGCCATGGGCGCGGGCCATCGAGGCGTCCCCACTTGATCCGTTTGCCAATTGCATCCTGCCCCGGCCAAAAACGCCTAACGAATGCTTCGGTCACGATGCAGACGGGCGGCGTGTCCGCCGTATCGCTCTCGAGAAATTCGCGGCCGCTCAGCAGCGGTTCCTCCATCGTCCTGAAATAACCGGGCAGGGCGACGCGCGCGTAGGAAAAATAATAGCCCGCCGGTTCCGGCGGCAGCACGCCCTCCGCATTGAAGCTCATCAGGTTGCGGGGAGCATTCATCGGCGAAGGCGAGGTCGCGGTCGCGCCCTTGACGCCGGGCAGCGCGCGCAAAGCAGCCAGCGTCTTCTCCACTGCGGTTTGCTTGGCCGGCGCGTCCGCGAAGAGATGATCCGAGATCATCGTGTTGAAAATAGTGCCTTGCGCCGTCGCGAAACCCCACGGCGCGTCGATCAATCGCCGGAAATATTGCGTGGTCGTGACGCTGGCCATGAGCAGCGCTGCGGCCACCGCCAGCTCGATCACTACTAACGAGCCAAGCAAACGGCGCGTGCCGCGATCGAGGGTAGCGCCGCGCGAACTGGTGCTCATCGCGTCGCGCAGACTGGTGCGAGATGCGCGCACGGCCGGCAGCAAACCGAAGCCGATTCCGACCAACATCATCAGTCCGGCAGCGAATCCGAAAACCGGCCAATCCATCCGCGCCGCATAATCGAATTCGCGCATCGCGCTCCCGGTTGTGTCGGATCCTTCCGGGCTCAGGGCAAACAACGCCGGCGTCGCCCACGCTGCCAGGAAAAGACCGAGCAGCGTACCCAGAACGGCGAGCAGAAGGGCCTGCGCGAGTTGTTGCCTAACGAGTCGTTGGCGGCTGGCGCCAAGGGCGGCGCGCAAGGCGAACTCACCTTCCCGCTCGATCACGCGCGAGAGGAGCAAACCGGCAAAATTGGCCGCCGCGATCAGCAAGGCGCTGAGCGCAGCGGCGACGATAACCAGAATCTTCGGCCGAATATCCTGCACGAAACTGTCGCGCAACTGCGGCATATACGCGCCGCGGGCATTCGTCGGGCTCGGACTCGTCTGGTTGATGGCCACACACATGCGCCGGACCGCTTCTTCCGCTTGTGCGATCGAGAGTCCGGCACGCAGCCGCGCCGGTGTATAGAGATAATGATTCAATCCTGCGGTCGGCGATGGCGCAGGCAGCGCGAGCGGCACCCAGACATCGGCGCGATAAGGATGACGAAACGATTTCGGCATCACCCCAACCACGGTATGCACAACCCCATCGAGCGTGACCGAGCTGCCGATTACGTCCGCACGCGCGGCGAGGTTGTTGCGCCAGAAGTCATCACTCAAGATTACAACCGCCGGCCCGCCTTCACGATCTTCCTCCGCGGTGAAATTTCGTCCGCGCGCCGGCGGCAGGCCGAGCACGGTGAGAAAATTCGCGCTGATCCGCGTAGCCACGATGTTGCGCGCCGGCTGGCCGTTGGCGCTGCCGAGGACGACGTTCGTTTCCGTGGCCGCGGCGATGCCTTCGAAGATTTCGCCTCCAAAGTCGCGCCACTGTCGCAACGTTTGCTCGCTCAAGCTCAGCGTGCTACCGCGCGCACCGCTCTCGGCCTCAGCCTCGTACAGCCTAACGAGTCGTTCCGCGTGCGGAAATGGCAGTGGGCGCAGGAGGGTTCCCTCCACGATCGAAAAGATGGCGCTGTTCGCGCCGATGCCGAGCGCAAGCGTGAGGACGGCGACCGCCGTGAAGGCCGGCGATTTCACCAGCATGCGAAGCGCGTAGCGCAGATCATTCATAGCGCAGCGCCACCATCGGATCGACGCGAGTGGCGCGACGCGCGGGTAGGAAACACGACAATGCGGCGACGAGCGTGAGCAATCCCGCGACGGCGAAATAGATCGTCGGGTCGAGCGGGTTGACCTTGAAGAGAATGTTCTTCAGCGCGGCGGCCGCGACGACGCCGAGCAAGCAGCGCGACGCCGCCGACGCCGAGCACCAGCCCGATCGCGAGTTGCCACGCGCCCTGGCTCATGACCATTCGCAAAATGCGCCGCGCATCCGCGCCCAGCGCCATGCGAATGCCGAACTCCTGCGTGCGCTGATTGACCGAAAAACTCATCACGCCGTAGAGGCCGACACCGGAAAGAATGAAGGCGACGACTCCGAAGATGGTGAAGAGCGTCGCGATCACGCGATTGCCGGAGAGAATCTCGTTGTGAAACTGCGCCGGCGTTCCGGCGAAATAGGTCGGGAGATTGGAGTCGAGCGCGGCGACGGCTTTGCTCAGCGCCGGCCCGAGCGTATCGGCGCGCTGACCGGCGCGCGGCCTAACGAGTACCGTGGCAGAACTGCGTGGCCGGCGACGCGCCGAGCAGCGGCATGTAGAAGCCCGCGGCCTCGGTCTGCTGATCGAACGGACCTTGCATCAACGTGTCCGGCACGACGCCCACGATGGTTCGCCACGGCTGTTCCTTGCCGGGATTGAAAATGCGCACCTGATGTCCGAGCGCGCTCTGGTTGCCCCAGTGTTTCCGGGCGAAGCTGGCATTCACGATCGCGACCGGTTGCTTCGAGTCGGTGTCGTCGATCGTGAAATCGCGGCCTTCGTGAATCTTGAGGCCGAGCGTGGTGAAGTAGCCGTCAGAAACGGATTCGAAATTGCCGCGCGGACGATCGCGATCGGTCAGATAATTCTGGCCATCGACTTCGTATTGCCCGGAGGGCGCGAAGGTCATGCGGAAGCGATCGGTCATGGCCGCGGCTTCGAACTGCGGATTGGCGCGCAGCGCGCGCACGGCGCGCATGAAAAATTCGCGACGCGAATCTTCGCTCGGATACGTCGCCTTCCATCAAGGCGAGGCGCGCGGCATACATGCCGTTCTCGTCGTAGCCGTAGTCGAGCTTCGTCTGATTGCGGATCGATTTGATCTGCAACGTCGCCGCGATGAGCAGCGCCGCCGTCAGTGCGATTTGTCCGACCACGAGCACGCGCGTGATGACATTGACCAGCCGGTTGCTGTTGCCGCGCCCGCCTTCCTTCATCACTTCGGCGGCGTTGCCGCTGCGAGCTGAGAAATGCGGGCAGCAATCCGGAGACGACCGTCGCGATCAGCGTGATGGCGAGAGTGAACGATGAGAACACGGCCGTCGATGGTGAATTGCCACCAGTAGGGCGGCGGAAACGGCGCGGCCTTGATCGACCTTGTCGAACAGATCCACGCCCCAATAGGCGACGAGCGAACCGGCGATCGCGCCGAACACAGCGACGACCAGACTTTCGGTCAGCATTTGCCTAACGAGCCGCCAACGCGTCGCACCGAGCGCACCGCGAATGGCCAGTTCCTTGGCGCGCAACGCGGCGCGGCCGAATTGCATGTTCATCACGTTCACGCACGCGATCAGCAAAACGACGAATGACCGCGCCGAGCATGGCCCAGACGATCTGGCGCAGTTGCACGCCGGTGAAGGCATTGATGCAGCGGCTGCACACTGGCCGAAGTGAGATTCTGGTTCGTCTTCGGATTGTCCGCCGCAATGTTGCGCGCGATCGCGATCATCTCCGCGTTCGCCTGGTCGAGCGTCACGCCCGGCTTGAGCCGGCCCATGACCGCGGGGGCGCGACTGTTCGCGCCGAGGAACAGCTCACCGCGCGGCGTCGGCGGCCACTCATTGTAAAGCGGCGTCCAAAGTTCCTCCGAGATCGGGAACTTAAAACCACGGCGGCATCACGCCGATGATGGTCGCGGGTTTGCCATTAATGGTGACGCCTTGCCCGACGATGTTCGGATCGGCATTGAAATCGCGCCGCCAGATTTCGTCGCCGAGAATCGCGGTCTTCGGTGAGCCCGGCTTGTTGTCTTCCGCCGTGAAATCGCGGCCCAGCACCGGCGAGACGCCGATGATCTTGAACAAGTCCTCCGTGACGTAGGCGCCGGTGTAACGCTGCGGATTATTGTTGTAGGTGACGTTGATGGTCGAACCGTTGAGATAGCCGGCCATCATGGCGAACGAATGCTGCGCCGCTTTCATGTCCTCGTAATCCTGCGCGGCCGGAATATTGCCGTTGCCGAAATTGTTGTTCTGATCGCTCGCTTTCGGATCGATCAACCCGACGCTGACGAGCTGTTCGGGATGCGGAAATGAAAACCCGCGCAGCACGATCGCGTTGACCACCGTGAACTGCGTCATGGCGCCGCCGATCCCCAGCGCGAGCACGAGCACGGAGAGAATGCAAAAGAGCTTGTCCTTAAACAAAACGCGGAGTCCGACACGGACGTCCTGACGAAACGATTCGAGAATCATGGTGATTTACCCTGGTTGGTGCTGTCGACGATGAAACCGTCGCGCAACTGAATGATGCGATTGCCGTAGCTGGCGTTTTTCTCCGAATGGGTGACCTGCACGATCGTGGTGCCTTCGCTGTTCAAGCGTTTGAACAGCTCCATGATTTCTTCGCCTTGCGACGAATGCAGATTGCCGGTCGGTTCGTCAGCGAGGATGAGCTTCGGCGATGAAATGATGGCGCGGGCTACGCCCACGAGCTGTTGTTGGCCGCCGGAAAGCTGGCGCGGATAGAGATCTTTTTTTCCGACGATGTGAAAACGATCAAGGGTGTCGGCCACGATGGCGGCGCGTTCGCTCTTGCCGATGTGACGATACGAGAGCGGAATGTCGAGGTTCTCGTAAACGGTCAGGTCGTCTAACAAGTGGTATTGCTGAAAGACGAACCCGATCTGCTCATTGCGCAGATTCGCACGGTCCTTCGGCTTCCGGCTGTGGACGGCAGTGCCTTCGAAAAAATATTCGCCCGTCCAGGCGTGATCATGCAGTCCGAGCACGTGGAGGAGCGATGACTTGCCCGCGCCCGACGGCCCCATGATCGAAACGAAGTCGCCTTCCTCGATCTTCAAATTGACGTCGCGCAGGACGTAAAAGAACTGGCCCTTCGCCAGCGGATAAAAACGTTCGATATGTTTGAGTTCAATCATGGTGCGATTCAACCTCATGTTCGCGAGAGAGCAACGACTGGGTTGAGTTTGGCCGCGCGTCGCGCCGGCAAATAACAAGCGAGAAACGCGACTGCGCCTAACAAGAGCGAGATGCCGACAAAAGTGCCCGGATCATTCGCACCCACGCCGAAGAGCAGGTTTGTGATCAACCGTGTCAGACCTAATGCGGCGCAAATTCCGGCAACAATGCCGGCAAACGTCAGCGTCATTCCGTGACCAACGATGAGCCTGAGCACGTCACGTGTTTGTGCGCCGAGCGCCATGCGAATGCCGATCTCGTGCGTGCGTTGCGCGACCGATTGCGCGAGCACGCCATAGATTCCGATCGCGGCCAGGAGCAAGGCGAGTCCGGCGAAAATGCTGAGCAGCACCATGGTGAACCGGCGCAACGCGATCGATTTCGACAGCACCTGTTCCATGGTCGCGATGTTGTAGATCGCCTGTTCGTTATCGAGAGACAGAATCTCGCGCCGCACCGCCGTCAGCATCGAGGTCGGCTCGGCCTTCGTGCGGACAACGAGCGTGACGCTCGGATTTGGCATCTGTGCGAGCGGCAGGTAGAGCGCCATCGTCTCGGCGGTATCGAGGCCGTATTGTTTCACGTCCGCGACAATGCCGACGACGGTTCGCCACGGATCGTCGCTGTCATCCGAATTGAAAAAGCGCAGCCGTTTGCCGACGGCATTCTCGTTAGGCCAAAGTTTTCGCGCCGTTGTTTCGCCAATGAGAACAGCCAGCGGCGCATCGGCCTTGTCAGCCAAAGTCAGGTCCCTCCCGCTCCGCAACCGAATCGACATGGTGCGCAAATAATCGGGCGTGACCATGTAACTATCGACATCCGGTTGATCAGCCGGCGCGCGCGGCTGGTTCTCGATTTCAATCGTGCGCCGATCGAAATTTCCACTGACCGGCAACACACTCGTGACCGCGGCCGATTCGACGCCGGGCAAATTCTGCAGGCGCTGCATCAGCCGATCGTAGAATCCCACCCAATCCTCGCCTTTCGGATACTTCGCGCCCGGAAGCGCGACGTTCATGGTCAGGATGCGGTCGGGATTGAAACCGGGATTCACATCCTGCAGGCGCATGATGCTCTTGATTAAAAGTCCCGCCGCCACCAACAGCACCATGGCCAGTGCGACTTCCACCACGACCAACGAACTGCGCAGCGGACTGCGCGTCGCGGCTGCTCCCGGAGTTCGTCCACCGTCGTTCAGGGTTTCGTTCAAATCCGTGCGCGAAGCGCGTAACGCCGGTGCGCAACCAAAAACCACGCCGGTCAGCATCGATATGGCGAAAGTGAAAATGAGGACGCGCGCATCCAGTTCGATCGTGCCGAGCATCGGAATGACGCGCGAAACTACCGCCTGAATCACGCTTGTTCCCCAGACTGCGCCGAGCAAACCCAATGCGCCGCCGCAGAACGAGAGCAGAATGCTTTCGGTAAGAAATTGCCTAACGAGTCGTCCGCGACCGGCACCGAGCGCTGCGCGAATTGCCACTTCCTTGTGGCGCGCCATCGAACGCGCGAGCAGAAGATTACCCACGTTGGCGCAGGCGATCAGGAGAAGAAACGCCACCGCGCCGAAAAGCATGAGCAACGCAGGACGCACCGGACTAACGAGATCTTCGCGCAACGGCACGAGATGCACCCCGGCGTTGCCGTTATCAACCGGATGATCTTTCGACAACTGCGCCGCGATCAAATCCAACTCCGCCTGCGCCTGCGCGAGCGTGACTCCCGGTTTCAATCTCGCGATGGCGCGCAGATGACGCGCGGAACGCTGCTTCTCGTCAGGCGGCTCCGCCACCGGCCGGTAAAATTGGGCGTAGCCGTTGAGCAGACCGCGCGGCAACGATTCGAAATCCGCCGGCATCACACCGATGACCGTGTATGGCTTGGAACTAAACGCGATCGTCTTGCCGACGATGTCCGGATCGCCATTGAAGCGGCGTTGCCACAAGCCGTAGCTCAGGACCGCGACGAAATCTTTTCCATCGATTTGTTCCTCTTCGTTGAAAACGCGACCAAGCAACGGCTTTGCGCCCATGACCGTGAAAAATCCGTCGCCGACCTGCGCGCCGGTTATCCGCTCCGATTCGCCGGCGCGAGTCAGCACCGGCGTGTAATCGGAGTAGGTCGCGATCTCTTCGAAGACGTGATTGCGCGTCCGCCAGTCGGCCACATCGGTGGCCGAGACCTGGCCACGATGATTGCCCAGCGCTTTTTCTTCGCCCCAAACGAGAACGATTCGCTCCGATTCGTGATACGGCAGCGTCTTGAGCAAGACGGCATTGACCACACTGAAGACGGCGGTGTTCGCGCCGATGCCGAGCGCGAGTGAGAGGATGGCAGCGGCGGTGAAGCCAGGACTTTTCGCCAGCATGCGAAAGGCAAAACGCAGATCATGGAGAAGTGTGTTCATGATTATTCGTGCGCGAGCGCGGTGACTGGATTCAATTTCGCCGCGCGACGCGCGGGCAGATAACAGGCGAGAAACGCGACCGCGATAAGCAGAAACGAAATCGCCAGAAACGTCGCGGGATCATCGGGCCGCACGTTGAAGAGCAAACTTGCCATGACGCGCGTGAGACCGAAGGCGCCGGCCAGTCCGGCGACAACACCAATCGCGGCCAGCGTCATTCCCTGCCTAACGACTAGTCGCGAGCACATCACTTCTCTGCGCACCGAGCGCCATGCGGATGCCGATTTCCTGCGTGCGTTGCGTGACCGTGTAAGCCATGACGCCGTAAATGCCGATCGCGGCGAGAAGCAAGGCCGCGATGGCGAAGACGGCGAAGAGCTGCATCGACACGCGCCGCGTGCCTAACGAGTTCGCGACGACATCGTCCATCGTCCGGACGTTGTAGATTGGCTGGTCCTTGTCGAGCGCCTGCACTTCGCGTCGCAAAGTGGTTGCGAAGGCGGCCGGATCGCCGGCCGTCCGAATCACCAGCCCCATGAAATTCCACTGCGAGTCCTGGGCGTGCGGAACGTAGATTTGCATGCCGCCCTCGCCGGTAAGAGAACCGGTCTTCGTGTCGCCGACCACCCCGACGATTTCGCGCATGAATTTTTCATCGCGGCGATGCCCTCGAAATGCCGCCCAGATGCTGAGGCGTTTGCCGATCGCCGCTGTGGGCGAACCGAAGTGACGCTTCGCGGTGGTTTCGTTGATGATTACCACCTTCGGTCCGTCAGCATTGTCGCGAGGTTCGAAGGTGCGTCCGGAAAGCAACGGAATTTGGAGCGCGCGAAAATAATCGCCCGTGATGGTGGAGAACATCGCGTCCTTCGCTTCGTCCACCGTGAGCGGCCGGCCTTCCGGAATAAACCCGCGTCCAATCGCATAACCACTCGCGTTGAGCGGAAGATTGACGCTGCCTCCCGCCGCTTGCACGCCCGGCACCGCTTCCAGCCGTTCTATCAGTTGCCGGAAAAATTCCACGCACTGCTGATCATCTTTGTATTTCGGACCCTGCAACGCCAGGTTGGCGATGAGGACGTTGTGCGCATTGAAGCCGGGCCGCACCTCCTGAAGACGGAGGAAGCTCTTGATGAGCAATCCAGCGCCGACCAGCAGCATGAGCGAAAGAGCGACCTCACCGATCAACAGCAGGCTGCGCGCGCTCGTCCGGCGATGTCCTTCGCCGCTGCGTCCGCCTTCTTTCAATGCGCTGGTGACGTCGAGCTTCGAGGCCTGGAGCGCGGGGACGATGACCGAAGAGAATGCCGGTAAGCGCCGAGATGCCGAGAGCAAACGTCGAGGACGCGATAATCAATCCCGATCTGTTCGAGCCGCGGTGCGCCTTCGGGCAACATCGACATCAGCAGATCGGTTAACCAAATGCTGAGGAGCAAGTCCCGCAACCCCGCCGATCGCCGAGAGCAGAATGCTCTCGGTCAGCATCTGCCGCAGAACGACGCGTCCGCGGCTCGCGCCCATCGCGGCCCGGATCGCAATTTCCTTTTGCCGCGCGGCGCTGCGGGCGAGGAGGAGATTGGCTACGTTCGCGCAGGCAATCAGGAGCACGAATCCGACGGCGCCGAGGAGCGCGAGAAGGGACGGTTTTACCTCCCGAACGAGCCGTTCGTGGAGCGTCGAAAGAAACACGTCCCAACCTTTGTTCGTCTCGTGAAACTGCTTGGCGAGCTGCGCATTGATGGCGCTGAGACGAGTTTGCGCCTGCTTCAGATCGACACCGGTATTCAGACGCGCGATCGCCGACCACACGCGGTTATCGCGCGGTTCGTCCCTGAGATTGACCGCGGTCGGCACCCAAACCTGGGTTTGCTCCGGGTATTCAAACCCCGGCGGCATCACGCCGATGATCGTGAGGGGCCATGAGCTCATCTGGACCTGTTTCCCGACGATGGCCGGATCAGATCCGAAGCGGCGCTTCCATAAGCCGTGGCTGATGATCGCGACGGTTTGCGGCCACCCTTTGTCGTCTTCGGGAACGAACGTTCGCCCGAGAACAGGCTGGACCCCGAGCACGGAGAAGAACCCGGTCGTCACACCGGCGCGCGGCACGCGTTCCGGCTCCGCCCCATCCGCACCAAATTGGGCGTTGCCGGTCCAGTAGGCGGCGGTGCTCGCGAAGAGATCGGTTTGTTGCGACCAATCAGTAAAGTCGAGAAACGAGATGTTGCTGTCGGTAATGCCCGCCGCAGGATTTTTGCCTTCGAAGTAGATGATGCGTTCGGCGTCCGGAAACGGAAGCGGACGGAGGAGAACGCCGTTGACCAGGCTGAAGATGGCGGTGTTGGCGCCGATGCCGAGAGCGAGCGCGATGACGGCGACGGCGGTGAAGCCGTGATGCTTCAGCAGCATGCGAAAGCCGTAGCGAAGGTCGTGAAGAAATGTGTTCATCAATTCACGTGCGTGAGCGCAATCATCGGGTCGGCGCGCGTGGCGCGGAGCGCGGGAATGTAGCTGGCGAACAAGGCGACGAGCGCGAGCGCGACGGTGACAAAGGCGAAACTAGCGAGGTCGAAGGCGCCGACGTTGTAGAGCAACGCACGCAGTGCGCGGGTGGACAGGAACGCGAGCACCAGGCCAATGATCGTGCCTAACGAGATCAAGCGCGCCGCGCGACCAATCACGAGCAACAAGACGTCGCGACGTTGCGCGCCCAGCGCCATGCGCACACCGATTTCGTGCGTGCGTTGCACGACGAGAAACGACATCACACCGTAAATTCCAACCGAAGCGAGAATGAGGGCAACAGCGGCGAAGACGCTGATCATCGCGACGGAGAGCCGGCGCGGCGCGATCGAATCGGAGGCCACTTCATCCAGCATGCGCACATTGGCCGCCGGTAATTCCGGATCGAGAACGCGCAGCTCACGCCGAATCGCCTCGGCAAGCGAGCGCGGATCCTGTTTGCTGCGCAGCGCGAGGATCATTCCGCGATAAGCGGCCTGCGGATGCGGCTGATAATATTCCGGCTTGGGATCGAGATCGAGTCCCTGGTGGTGGATGTCTCCGACCACGCCGACGATCGTGATCCATTCGATGTCGGGCTTTTTCGTATCGCTAAAAGTGATGCGTTTGCCGACGGCGTCCTTGTTGCCAAACCACTTCCTGGCGAAGGCCTGATTGACGATGAACGGTCTTCGGCGCGTCAGCCGTGTCACGTTCGTCAAAGAACCGCCCGCTGATCAGCGGAACGTGCAGCACCTTGAAGTAATCCGCGCTGACGCTGCGAATCTCTTCGTCGGGATAAACCTTATCGACGCTCGAATCGCGCCCTTCGATGTCGAATGAGCTGTCGCCGTTCGTGCCGCTGAGCGGAAGAACGCTGGTGATCGCCGCCGCTTCAACCCCGGGCAGCGCTCGGACGCGCCGGATCAATTCGGCGTAAAAATCCGAGCACCGGTTTGCCGCGCGCGATATTTCGCGACCGGCAGCGAAACTTCCATCGTGAGCACGTTTCGCGAATCGAAACCCGGATTCACGTTTTGCAGACGAACGAAGCTTTTCAGCAACAGACTTGCACCGACGAGTAAGACGAGCGCGAGCGCGACTTCCGCGACGACCAGCATGTTACGCACGCGATTGCGACGCACACCGCTGGTCGAACCGCGCCCGCCTTCCTTTAACGCCTCGGTCAATTCCGGCTTGGCACTGGCCAGCGCCGGAACAAGACCGATGAGAAGGCCACGTGCCTAACGAGACCAAAAGTGTAACGGCGAGAACTCGCGGATCGAGATTCGCTTCCGCGACCCGCGGGACAGTTTGTGTGCCGATGGCCCGCAGCAGATCGAGTCCCCAGAAGGCGAGCAGCACTCCGGCGATTCCGCCGGCCACAGCCAGCAACACACTTTCGGTCAGCATTTGCCGCAACAACCGGCCCGGTCCTGCGCCGAGCGCGACGCGAATGGCGAACTCGCGTTCACGCGCACCGGCTCGCGCCAGCAACATTGTGGTCAGGTTGGCGCACGCGATCAGGAGCACGAGCGCGACCGCGCCTAACAAGACGATGAGCGCCGTGCGCATCCCGCCAATGACCTGGTCGTGAAATCCGTAGAGGGTGGCGCCGAATTTTGTCGCGGGCACGTAGTTATCTGGAAAGAGCTGATACCAACGGGCGATGATCGTATCGATTTCCGCCTGGGCCTGGTCTAACGAGACGTTGGGTTTCAGTCGTCCGACGATGCCGACACTGCGCGAGCCGCGTTGTTCGAGGTCGTTCTTGCTAAACGCGATCGGTTTCCAGATATCGACCTTCCCACCGAAAGTTCCGCCCTGCAGATTGAAGATTGGCAGCGGAAACTGAAACGCCTCCGGCATCATCCCGATCACGGTGAAGGTGCGACCGTTGATCGAGAGTTGTTTGCCGACAATTTCCGGATCGGAATTGAAACGGCGTTTCCACAGACGTTCGCTGATGACGATGACGTCGTCGTTGCCTTCGCCAAATTCCTCATTGGTGAAGACGCGGCCTTTGCTCGGCTGAATTCCGAGAACCTGGAACAAGCTGGGTGTCACCACTGCGCCGGAAATTCGCTCCGGCATATCGCCGGCGGTGAGGTTGAGATCGACGTAATCGAAACCGCCGATCTCCATGGTTTTGAGTTCCTTCGCGTAATCGAGGTACTCGGGAGCGGAAACCGGGATGCGGTCGAGGCCTTGCGCGGAAAATTTTTGCCAGAGCAAAACTAACTCGTTAGGCGCGCGATACGGCAGCGGACGAATGAGGAGCGCGTTAACCAGACTGAAAACAGCGGTGTTCGCGCCGATGGCCAGCGCGACCGTGATCAGCGCGACGAAGGTGAACCCGGGCGAATGAATCAGACTGCGGACAGCGAGGCGAAGATCTTGCATCATAATTATTCGGCACGAAGTGCGGTCATGGGATCGGTCCGGGCCGCGCGCAAGGCGGGCAGCCAACAGGCAACAAGTGCAACCGCGGCGAGCAGGAGTGCGTTCGCACCCGTTGAAATCGGATCGTAGGCGCGATCGGTATCGCCGAGATTGTCCGGCGCGACGCTAACAAGACGTGCGGCCTCCGGATACGGCAACGGCCGAATCAGAATGGCGTGGACGAAAGTCAGGACGGTCGCCGTTCCACCAATGGAGACCGCGATGCAGGCGAGCAGCGTCACGGCCAGTCGTGGAGTGCGGAGCCATGAGCGCAGCGCGTACATATATATTAGAGAGCGCGGTTCATTCGTAGCGCAGCGCTTCGGTGGGATTCAGGCGCATAGCGGTGCGCGCCGGCACGTAGCAGGCGATGAGGCCGACGATGAAGAGGAGCAGCGGCACGAAAATGAAGCTGACCGGATCGTGCGCGGAAATTCCGTGCAGACTTCCGGCGAGAAGTTGCATGAGGAAAAATGCGCCGACGACACCGATGGCGAGACCGAGGCCGATGAGACGCAAGCCGTGACCGGTGATCATGCGCAATACGTCCGCGGCTTGCGCGCCGAGCGCCATGCGCACGCCGATTTCCTGGGTGCGTTGGCGGACGTTGTAATCCATCACGCCGTAAAGGCCTAACGAAGCGAGAAACAAGGCAAGGCCAGCGAAAATGGTGAAGAGCGAACTGAAAAAACGCACCTGCCAGAACGATTCGGCCACGACTTCGTCCATGGTAAAGGGACGGTAGATCGGGACGTCTTTGTGCACGCTTTGCACGGTGGCGCGCGCGAGATTGACGAAACTCTTCGGATTCGTCCGCGTGCGCATCACGATGGAGAGATAACGATCCGGATCCTGCGCCTGGGCAAAATAAACCACCGGATAAACATCGGTGCGGACGATACGATCGAAGATGACTGGCCTAACGACTCCAACAATCGTGGCCCATGGATGGACCGTGTTAGGCGAGAGATCGCGCAGTTGATGACCGATCGGATCCTGATTCGGAAACCAGACGCGCGCCGCTTCTTCATCGATCAACGCAACGCGCAGGCGCATCTTTGTTATCCGCAGCGGTAATTTCGCGACCGCGCAGAAGTTGAATGCGCGCCGTGCGCAAGAAACCCGGGCGTGACCGTGACCGAACGCATCAGGCGCGCGTCCTGCAATTGTTTCGGTTCCGGTTCGCCGTCGATGACGAGCGCGGAGAGCCCGATGTTTCCGGAAGCGGGCAAGGTGGTGGTGCCACCAACTGACTCGACGCCGGGAAGTGCTTCGAGTTTCGGCACCAGTTCCTCGAAAAATTTTCGCGCGACCTCGATGTCGGGGAAAAGTGTTTCCGGCAGACCGACACGGAAAGTGAGCGTTTGCGACGGATCCGCACCGATGTCGGTGCGTTGCACAACTTTGAAACTGCGCATCATCAGACCGGCGCCAATGAGCAGCACAATGGCCAGCGCGACTTCCGCCACGACGAGACCGTTGCGCATGCGTTGTCCCCTTGCGCCCGTGCCGGTGCGACCACCTTCTTTCAAAACATCGACCAAGTGCGGCCGAGAAATTTGCAACGCAGGAACCAAACCGAAAAGCAGGCTGGAAACGAGGCCGAGACCAAGCGCGAAGGAAATAATGCGCCAATCGAAATCGAACCGAATCCAGGCCGGTATCTCAGTCGGAATGGCGGCCAGCATCAGATCAACGCCCCAGACCGCGAGGATCAATCCGAGTCCGCAACCGACGATGGCGATGACGACGCTTTCGGCGAGAAGTTGCCGGACGATCTGCCGGCGCGTGGCGCCAAGCGCGATCCGAATTCCGACTTCACGCGCACGGGTCGCGCCGCGCGCGAGCAGAAGATTGGCGACATTGCCGCAAGCGATCAGGTGCACGAAAAGAACCGCTCCCATCACCAGTAAAGTGAGGGTGCGGAAGTTTTTTACGATCTCATCACGGTAGGCTCGCGCGTGAATGCTCACGCCGGTGTTGGTTTCGGGATATTGCGCGGCCAGTCGCGCCGCGATCTGTTCCAGTTCCGCGCGCGCCTGTTCGATCGAAACGCCTGCCTTCACTTTCGCGATTACATCGAGATAAAAATTTCCACGCGGGTGTTTCTTTTCATCGACCTGGAGCGGCATCCACAGGTCTGAGACTTCCGGAAAGCGCCAACCTTTCGGCATGACGCCGACGATGGTGACTTGTTTGCCATTGAGCGTGACGACTCGCCCGACCGTGCCGGAATCGCCGCCGAAATGATTTTTCCAAACGTCGTAGCCGATCAGCACAACCGGCGGCGCGTCAGGTTGATCTTCACCGGGAAGAAATCCACGACCGAGGATCGGCTGGACCCCGAGAAAATTGAAGCAATCAGCCGCAATGTTCGCGCCGAGATAGCGTTCCGGTTTTTCGCCACCCGAAAGAATCATGGTCCCTTCGTCGATGGCCGCGAAGCCTTCCAGCGTCGTCGCTTGTTTTTTGAACTCGACGTAATCCGGGTAGGCGTTACCCGCATCAAGCTCGGGCTTCTTGGTGAAATATTGCGCGACGGCCAGGAGCCGATCCTGATCCTGGATCAACGGCAGGGGCCGTAAGAGCAGCGCATTGATGGCGGAGAACATGGTGGTGGAACCACCGATGCCGAGCGCGATCGCCAGAATGGAAATGATCGCGAAGGCCGGCGACTTGAGAAGAACGCGGAGCGCGAAGCGGAAATCGCGCATCATAGCCGGACGTCGAAGGACGACGCGTTCGAGTCCTCGCCCGTGCGGCAATCGGAATTCTCGTCTCCTGAATCACGCGACCAGACCAGGTTGCCGGTCGAGGGACAGGCGGAATGGTTGCGCCTGGTCAGGGACGCGCCATCCACGACGGTGAAAATGCCTAACGAGTAATCCGGTCCCGCAGGTTCCGCCGGTCGCGGCGGCGGCTTGTTCTCTTTCGAGCTGACAATCGCGTTCGCGATCAGCAAGAGCAGGACAACAACCGCGCGCTTCATCAGCGTTCCCGTTGGGCTCCAGACTTACATTCGTTCAGGTTTTGGCGGCGTAACGACTCGTTAGGCAGCCATGCGATCTTCCACCACGCGTCCGTCGAAGACGTGGATCGTGCGATCGGCATGCTGCGCAAAACGCGCGTCGTGCGTGACCATGCAAATTGTCGCGCCGCTCTGGTGCAATTCCTTGAGCAGATCCATCACCGCTTCGCCGTTGCGCGAATCGAGGTTACCGGTCGGCTCGTCCGCGAGCAGAATGGCCGGATGACCGGCGAGCGCACGCGCCACTGCGACGCGCTGCTGTTGACCGCCGGAGAGCTGGCTGGGCAAATGTTTCGCACGATGGCCCATGCCGACGCGTTCGAGCGCGGTGATGACGTGCTCTTTGCGTTCGCTCGAGGCCATGCCGCGATAAGTCAGCGGCAACTCGACGTTTTCGTAAACGGTCAGGTCGCCGATGAGGTTAAAGCTTTGGAAGATGAAGCCGATCTCGCGATTACGGATGCGTGCGCGTTCCGGGAAGGAGAGGTTCGCGACCTCGGTGCCTTTGAGCGCGTAGCTGCCGCCGCTCGGCGTGTCGAGCAAGCCAAGAATCGAGAGCAGCGTTGACTTACCGCAGCCCGACGGTCCGGCGATCGAGACGTATTCGCCTTTGCGGATATCGAGATGAATTCCGGAGAGCGCGTGGGTCTCGACTTCGTCCGTGAGGAAAACCTTGGTGACGTCTTCGAGCTTGATCAGGGTGGAGCCGTTCGTGCCGTTGGTCGGCGAGCGGCGTTCTTCGGTGGTCGTTTCAGTGGTCATGGATGTGTGTTGTTGGAATAGGCGGGTTTAGTTCAAACGAATGCGCTCGTGCGCATCCATGGCGCTGGTGTCCGAAAGGATGACCTGATCGCCGGGTTGGAGACCGCTTTGGATCTCGATGGTGTTAACTGAGCTGCGGCCCAATTTCACAGGGGTGCGGACCGCTTCGGAAGAATTTGGTTCGAGTTTGAAAATACCAACGGTGTTGTTCTCCTGGCCGAAGGCCGGACGGCCGACATAAATGACGTCGTCCAAACGCTCGAGTTCGATCGTGCCATCGACGCTCAAGTCGGGACGCGCGCCTTTCGGCAGTTCGCCATCGAGCGCGACGTCAACTTTGACGGTGCCCTGCTCGACCGCGGGATCGACGCGGATGACGTGACCTTCAACCACGCCGTTACGCGTATCGATGCTCGCCTTCTGATTGATCTGAATGTCCTTGGCCTGCGTCTCGGCGATTTTTACTTCGGCCTTCAACTTCGTCGGATCGGCGACGCGACAGAGATTGGTTCCAGGCGTGACGCGCTGACCGACTTCGACGGGGAGCTGTTGCAGAACGCCGGTGAAATCCGCGCGCACTTTAAGTTGCTCCATCTGATCCTTTTTCAGCTGCGCATTCGCTTTGACCTGATCGACGGCGGCTTGCTTGGAAGCGATCTGCGGCTCGATGTTATTTTTCGCGAATTCGTATCGCTTCTGCTCAATGTCATCACGCACCTCGAGGTCTTCGGCTTTGATCTTCGAAGTTTTGTGCACGAGATCGGAAACGAGTCCGTTCTTGGCCAGCTCGTCGTTCGTCCTGTTTTCCATTTCGGCCTGCTGCCGTTCGGAATGGACGCGCGCCGCGGTTGATTCCTGATCGAGCAACTCGCGCTGCAAGGTCGCTTTCAAAGTGGTCAGCTCTGCTTCCGCCGCTTTGTATTGCAGCTCGGCATCGCGCGCCGCTTGTTCGACTTCCGGGCTGGTCAATTCGACGATCACTGTGTCCGGATCGACATGCGCACCCGGCCTGACAACAATCTTATCCACGCGTCCCTCCGTGCGCGCAGCGATCCAGCGAATTTCTTCCGGCACCAAAGTTCCGAGACCGCGCACCTGACGCACCATCGGCCCGCGTTTCACCGTGTCGATCCACACGGTCGAGCGATCCACGCTCGGGACGGCCGGTTTCAGACGTGAAAGAGCAACCGTGATGACGATCAACGCCAGCACGCCGCCGGCGATCATCATGATTCGCTTTTGCTTTTTCTTTTTCGCTACGCCCGCGCGCGGCACGTCCATGGTATTGCTCGGCGTGGTGAATCCTTTCGGTCGCACGATGGTGTGGTCTTCTTTCAGCTTTAAGTTGGGTTGCATTACAAGGGGGCGGTTAAAGAACCCAGGCAACAACTGCGTGCGCCACCTCAAAAAGCGGAACCGACACGGTCAGGACGATGAGCGCAAAAATTCCAGCTTCGCTCGCGAAGTGCTGGCGCGCTTCGTACTTGAAGTACTCGTCACTGATCTGGCGGAAAGAAGGATAACCCTCGCCTTTGCAGCGGCCCGAAAAATCAAGCGAGCTCGCGCGGAACTGGAAGTCCGTCTTCGGCAGCACCGCACGCCGCGCGCTCGTGACTGAGTCGCGTCGTCCAATCTCGGTTGTGTTGCAGGTGGGTTTCATTTCTCTCTGTCCGTTGAGATGCACGTGGCATCGTCGTTGGATTCAAAAGTTTTCGTTTGTCTCGCGCAGCTATTGCAATGTGCGTGCCAGCACCTTCGACATAGTTACAAACCGCAACTGCACAGCTGTTTATGCCTCACGCAAAACCAAGGCGATTCCGACGAAAACGCCGCTAGTGGGATTTCGCTGTCCCACGAGCGGGACTTATTTCGGAAGGCGCAACAGCGCTTCGCAACCGCGGCGGCCTTTGCGATTCATCAAGGTCAACGAACCGCCATGCGCCTCCGCGATTTGCCGGCTCAAGGTCAGACCGATACCCGAACCGCCCGGCTTTGTGGTGAAAAACGGAACGAAGATATTGGTCGGGTTCATGATGCCCTGTCCTTCGTCCTGCACGTAAAGCTCGACGCAATCGGAAATCTCGCGCCAGCCCACGACCACGCCGCCGCCCGTTTCGAGTGAAGCATCGGCCGCGTTGTGCAAGACATTGATGAGCAACTGCTCGATCTGCGCCGCATCCGCGCGAATCGTGATATTGGCGCCTTGTGCAATCTTTACCGGCAAACGCGTTTCCAGTTCGACTACGCGCCTAACGAGTTCTGCAAGTTGGATCGGCTCTTTTTGCGGAGGAGGCAGGCGCGCCAGTCGTGCGTAGGCCTGCATGAAACGACTGAGTGATTCCGCCCGGGCGGCGATCACATTCAAGCCGCTACGCGCATCGTCCTGCCAGTCGGGTGGCGGTGGATCGCGCTTAAGCAAAGTTTCCAAGGTGCCGGCGATCGACTTGATCGGCGCGAGCGAGTTGTTCATTTCGTGACCGAGCACGCGCACGATACGTTGCCAGGCATTGCGTTCCTCTTCGCGCAGTGTCTTGCTCAAATCGGTCAGCACCACCAACTCGTGCGGCATGCCATGCTCGCGAAACGTGCTCCGCCGCACGCCCCAGCGGCCGGAGCCTCCCGGGAAACTGAGGGTAAGCGGTGCGTCCTGGTCCGCTTCCAGGACGATGTCGAGATTCAAATCGCTGGCGCGGCGGCCTAACAACTTGTCGATCGGCTGGCCTAACAAGTTTTCGCCCGCGCGGTTCACCAGCCGCAGACGATGATCCATGTCGAAGGTGAAAATGGAAACATCGATCTCGGCCATGATCGTGCGCAGAAGCGCGGTGGCCTCGAAGGCGCCGAGACGCTGGGTGCGGAGCGTTTCGCCTAACGAGTTAATCTCAAGCAGGACTTCGCCCAGCGCATCGTCCACCCGCGCGCCGCGGGCGCGAATCGAGTAATCGCCTTCGCGCAGCGCCGCGAGCAGATTAGTCATGGTCTGCAACGGCCTAACGACATGTTCGCGCACGCTCATGATAAAACCGAGCGCACAACCGACGATGAAAAGCGTCAGCGTCCATTGCACTTTCGGCGTGTAGTCGCCGAACCAAAGAATCAGCAGCGCGACGAGGGCGCCGGGAACAACGGCCCCGAGAATGAGCCACGTGATGTGCCCTTCGAAACTGAGACGATGCCGCAGCTTACGGCGTCCCGGTCGGGGCTCGTTCATCAGAACCTACAAACCGTGATGCTGCAGGCGGCGGTAAAAAGCGCTGCGGCTCAAACCGAGCGCTTCCGCCGCCTTGCGCGCGTTGCCATCGAACCGGCTGAGCGCCTTGCGAATGAGAAAGGACTCGACTTCTTCCAGGCTCATGTCTTCGAGCCGCGTCGAATCTTCGTGACCACTCGTTAGGCCAAGATCGTTCGATTTGACCAGCGGTCCCGGCGTCATGAGCACGGCGCGTTCGACCACGTGATCCAGTTCGCGCACATTCCCCGGCCAATGATGCTGCATTAATTGGTCGCGCGCTTTTTCTTCGAACCCGGTCAGCTCCTTGCGATAACGCGCGGCGTGCTGGCGGAGAAAACTGTTCGCCAGCGGCATGATGTCTTCGCGGCGCTCACGCAACGGCGGCAGCGCGACTTCGATGGTGTTGAGGCGAAACAAAACATCCTGCCGGAATTTCCCGGCCGTCACTTCGTCCCGCAGGTTGGCATTCGTCGCCGAAATGATCCGCACATTGGTGTGCAACGTTTTCGATGAACCGACGCGCTCGAATTCGCCGGTCTCGATCACGCGCAGCAGTTTCGCCTGAAGATTAAGCGGAATGTTCGCGATCTCATCCATGAAGAGCGTGCTCTCGTCCGCCAGTTCGAATCTTCCGGCGCGATCGGTCTTCGCATCGGTGAACGCGCCCTTCACGTGACCGAACAATTCGCTCTCGAAAATTCCCTCGGACAAACCGCCCATGTTCACCGTGATCATGGTGTGCGAAGCGCGGTTGGAGAGCGCGTGGATGGCGCGGGCGACCAGGCCTTTGCCGGTGCCGTTTTCGCCGGTCACGAGCACGTTCGCGTCTGACGGTGCGACGCGCGAAATCAATTCCAACACCGGTCGCATCCGCGGCGATTCCGCGATCAGGTTCGGTACATTTCCGCCTAACAACTTGTTGGCCGCCTCGAGTCGCCGGCCTTTGCGCAACGCGCTCGACAATTCGATTTGCGTCCGCACTACCGCGAGCAAGCGTTCGTTATCCCAGGGCTTCGGAATGAAATCGCGCGCGCCGCGTTTCATCGCTTCGACCGCGAGATCGATCGTGGCCCACGCGGTCATGACGACGATCGGCAGCGTATTGTCGATCGCCATGATTTTCGGGAGGACCTCCAAGCCTTCCTGGCCGGAAGTGGTGTCGCGCGTGTAATTCAGATCCATCAAGAGCAACGCGTAATCGCGTTTCTCCAGCGCCTGAAACACACCGGCCAGTGAAGTGACCGAGTCAGTCTGGTGGCCTTCGCCCTTGAGCAAAATGCGCAACGCTTCCAGCACATCGGGCTGGTCGTCCGCGATCAAAATCCTCGCCATCGGCTTAGGATGAACCGCGTTTCCAGCGCGGTGTCAATCGTAGCAGTCGAGGTACTTGATGCCGGAGCCGGTGTTGAAGATGACGACCCGCTCCTCTTTTTGAATCTTGTTTTGCCTAACGAGTGTCTGCGCGGCTGCGAAACAGGCCGCGCCTTCCGGGGCAACAAAGACGCCTTCCTTCGCGCCGACTTCGCGCGTGATGCGAATCATTTCGTCATCGTCGATCGTGATGCCGCCGCCGTTTGATTCACGCAGGATGCGCAGCATCAGGAAATCGCCGACTGCTTTCGGCACGCGCAAACCGGAAGCGCAAGTGTGCGCGTTGGGAAATTCCGGGGCGGAATTTTCATTGGCTTCGAAGGCGCGCACGATTGGCGCGCAACCGCTGGCCTGAACGGAAAACATGCGCGGCCGTTTCGATCCGATCCAGCCAAGCCGTTCCATTTCATCGAACGCCTTCCACATTCCGATCAGGCCGGTGCCGCCGCCGGTCGGATACAGAACGACGTCGGGTAATTGCCAATCGAGTTGCTCGGCCAATTCGTAACCGAGCGTTTTTTTTCCTTCGACGCGATAAGGCTCCTTCAACGTCGACATATCGAACCATCCTTCGGCCGCTTTGCGTTTGGCAATTTCCGCTCCGCAATCAGTGATCAATCCGTCAATCAAGGTCACGTGCGCGCCGACTTCGCGGCACTCGATGATGTTGGCCGGTGGCGTATCGCGCGGCATGAAGACATGCGCTTCGAGTCCGGCACGCGCGGCGTAGGCGGCCATGGCGCCGCCGGCATTTCCCGCGCTGGGCACGGCAAGTTTTTTCGCGCCGAGATGTTTCGCCATCGTCACGGCCACAGCCATGCCCCGCGCCTTGAAACTCTGCGTTGGATTTTGCGATTCGTCTTTGATCCAAAGTCTCGTTAGGCCAATCGACTCACCAAAACGTTTCGCCGGCAGCAACGGCGTGCCGCCTTCGCCTAACGAGACAATTTCGCCGCCATCCGGCAGCGGTAGAACTTCGCGATAACGCCAGAGCGATTTCTCGCGTGTCCGCAACGCCTCGCGCGTCAGCTTCTGTCCGACGGCGGCAAGATCGTAAACCGGGAAGAGCGGCTTGCCGCACGCGGGGCAGAGATTCTGCAATGCCTGCCATTCCAGTCGCAGGCCGCAAGCCGTGCAGCTCAGATGTGTCAGGAACATCCGGGCAAATTCAGCCAAAAACCGCTCTGGTTTATTTGTTGATGTCCTGTTTCGTTTCGAGGCGCGTGATCAGCGTCTTGATGCTTGTCTTTTGCGCATCGGAAACGGCGACGTTCATGGCTTGCCTGGCCGCATCGGCCGCGCCGGCAAAATCGCCCGCTGCAGATTTGATGCGAGCCTGGGCGAGCAAACCGAAGACGGTTTGCGGACTCTTCTTCGTCAGCGCTTGGAACATCTCCATCGCCTCGGCGTCGCGCTTCTGACTCTGCAGACCACGGGCGCGGGAATAAAGTTGAATGGGCGTGCTGATTTCCAGCGCGTGATCCCAAACCTTCTTGGCCTCGTCGGGTTTGCCCATTGCCTTCAGCAAATCGGCTTTCGTGCTTAGATTTTCGAAACGCTCTTCGTTTTGGATGGAGGCCTCCGCCCACTTCAAACCTTCATCGAGCGCGACTTTTCTGCGTGAGGGTAAACTGCGCGGCTTCGTTCAGCGGGTTCCAATTGTACTGGGCGTGTCCGCGCAATTCGTTGCGAATGCTCGCGAGGACGGTCTCGGCTTCGTTCACCGAAACCTTGAACGGCACCGCGAGCTTTTCCCATTCCATTGTGACGACGACGGAATCGGGTTTCAGATCGTCGAACGAGTATTGGAGCGCTTCCTGCATTTCGTGATCGCGCGGCTTCACTGTCACGCGCAGAGCGTCTTCCGCTTCGTTGTAGGTGTAGCTGCCCCACGCCACCGCCATTTTCGAAAAGATGATCGTCCACTGGTCGGCATTCGGAATCATGTGCAGTCCGTAGGTCCCGGCCGGAAGGGCTTTTCCTTCCACGGAGACCGGCGTGCTGAATTCGATGGTGGTATTCTCGTTCGCGCCGGCCCGCCAGACCTGGCCTGACGGAACGAGCCCGCCCCAAATCTTGCGTCCGTTCACGAGTGGCCGGTGGTAGGCGATCTTTATGTCGGTCACGCTGACGCGCTGCCTAACGGCCGCCTTCTGGCTCACGTCGGGCAGGTTGAGTTCGGACTGCGCCTGCGTGGTTAACAAGGTCCCGCCGAGGAGCGAGAAACAAAGGATGTTCTTTGCGATCTTCATGGGTTCGTAGGGCCAAGCTCTATTAAATAAGGGTGGACGAACGCGAGATGAATCGGCAGCCGTGCCTCGGGAAAACGTCCGGCGCATAAAAGTCACAAAAAAAAGAATTGTCGGACAGCGGGCAATTGGTCATGCTTAGGGGCTAACTAACGAAATCCGCAGCAATGCGGAAACCAAATCCCCCCATATGAAAAAGCTCGATGCCATTGCAGCTCGCACTCGGTCACTCGGAACGCCCGCCGGTCTCACTCTCATCGCGATCCTGGCGGTGGCATTTTGGTTTTCAACCGGTTTAGCCCAGGACGGTGACGGCGTTTCCACCTGCACCGTGTGTCACAAGCGCACACAAACTCTCTCCTTCCCGTGCAACAGTCTGGACTACCGCAGACATCTCGATCACGGCGATACGATGGGTGCATGCGCGGTGACGCCGACTGACAATCCGTAGTTTCGTTTCGAGGCTCGGGGAACGTGGCCGCGGCCGGCGACAAATTGTTGGATCGCCCCGCGCTTCCGAAATGGCTTGATCGGAGTGGACCGGTTTTCTGTGCCGCGTTTGTCACGGCGGGCCTCCTTTTGCTGCAGGCCCTTATCGGCGGCCGTCGGCTCCTTTTTCTTTTTCCCGGCCTGGCGTTGATCGGAATTGCTGCGCTCATCGGTGCGGCAATCTTCGCGCGATCAAGAACGCGACCGGATTTCTATTGTTTCTGCGCCACCGGAATCTTCTGCGCGTATCTGCTCGTCAGGGCGCTGGCCTCGCCCACCTATTTTGCCCGGCCGGACCTGTTCTCAATCGTGGGCGCGCTCTTGGTCTACACGCTCACCGCAACGGTCATTACTTCGACGTCGATCCGGTCCGCGATCATCGCGGGGCTACTCGGTTTCGCATTGCTTCATGTCCTGATCGGATTCATCCAATTCAATCGCGGCGATAACTTCATGCTGTTTTCCTTCCTGCAGCGCGCCGATTACGCACAGCGCGCGAGCGGATTCTACGTTTGCCCGAATCACCTGGCGGGATTGCTGGAAGTGCTCGGGATTTTCGGCATCAGCTTCGTGTGTTGGAGCCGCTGGCCGATGTGGGGAAAGCTGCTCATCGCCTACGCCACCGCCGTTTGCTACGTCGGACTGGCGCTCACGGGAAGCCGCGGCGGATACTTGAGTGCAATCGCGAGCATCCTGGCTTTTGGCGGACTAAGCCTGGTGACAATTCGCGCGGCCCATCGCCGCGGTTGGTGGAAGTATGGCGCGGCGGGACTGGGCGCGATTGCGCTACTCCTGGTCACAGGTGGTCTTCTCATTCACCAAAGCAACTTCCTCAGCAAGCGGGCGGGGAACATCGTTGATACGAAAAACATGCGTGTGGAATTGTGGCGTGCTGCGCTCCAACAATGGCGTTTGCAACCAATCGTCGGCACCGGCAGCGGAACGTACCGTTTTTATGGACGGCAGTTTCGCGAGAAGGACATGCAGAATGATCCGATCGACGTTCACAACGATTACCTGCACTTGCTCTGCGAGTACGGAATCGTGGGCGCCGTCAGCTTCCTTTTTTTCTTCGGCGCGCATTTGCGTCAGGGATTTCGTACCGTTCGTCATTCGATCCGTGTGATTGCCTCTGGCGGACGCGCGGCCCAAAGCAATCGACTCGCTATCAATCTCGGCGCGCTCGCTGCAATCGCGGCGTACGTAGTTCATTCGGTTTTTGATTTTAACCTGCACATCCCGGCGAATGCCGCGCTCATGGCGTTTGTGTTTGGATTGGTCGCCAATTCCGCCATCTCTTATCGATCTGGCCCTTCACCTTCCCTGTTGTTTGTCGTTCCTCGGCTGGCAATGGCGCTTCTTGGAATAGTCCTGGTAGTCCAGTGTTTCCGACTCTTTCCAGCAGAATATTTCGCCGAACGCGCCCGCGTCGCGCTGCGCGATGAGGATCCGACAACCTCAATCGCCTTCGCGAACAAGGCGATCGCTTATGAAAGGTGCAATCCGGAACCGTTTTTCTATCTCGGTCGCGCCTTGATCGCGCAGGCCAATCAATCAGCGCACCCGACAGATCGGGCCAACTCGTATCAGCCGGCGGCAGCTGCTTTCGAACAAGCGCAGCGATTGGCCCCGCTCGATGGGACCTATCCGCTAAATCTCGCCTTCACCTACGACGAAATGGGCCACTTCGCCGAGGCGGAAACGATGTATGCGCTGGCGCGCTTGCGTGATCCAAGTTCCCTCGCCGTCGCTCAACTTTATCGGGCCCACCTCGAGTCATGGGAGAGGATAAATTCAGGTGGAAACTCCTCTTTCTGATTTGAGTTACGGAGTCCGGAGCGGTTGGCGTTACCACGAACAACCCGGCAAACGTCGGCGGGACATGTGTGAGTAGTCTGGTTGATTCTGAAACCTGCTGCTTCCTGCAACTTAAGCGGCAAGCCGTTAATTTGTCGGAATAAATTACACTTCTCGCAACGAGTGCTCCGAAAATCGAGGGCTAGAGAAATTTAAATGCTTGATATTCAATGACATAAAACACTCCAAAGCCCATGGCACTCCCCTTGCTGTTTCCTTGGAGCTACGACCAATTTGAAACACCAACCGTCGACACACATATGAAGCATCTCCCCGTCATTCTCAAACTTTCCTGTGTAGCAGCGACCTGCCTTGCACTCTCTGCGCACGCCCAAAACATCGTCTCGGACCCCGGCTTTGAAGCCAGTGCCGATGGATTAGGAGCGCATCCGTTTTCTTCGTCATGGACCGTTGTCGATACGACTGGCAACCAGCCCCCGGGTGTTCCCGGTTCCAACTCTAACGTTGGCGGGGATTCGAGTTTCGCCCATAGCGGGAACAACTACGCCAATCTGGGTGCAACTCCGACGGTTGGAAGTCTTTCGCAACTCCTGACAACTACGACCCAAAGGTACAACATTACATTTTGGCTGGCTAACAGCTCCACCGTACCGATCAGTACTTTTCAGGCGTTCTTCGGCGGTTCACTCATCTATAGTACGACCGGCGCTACGTTTGGCGGTTCGGGCATCTATACCCAGGTTTCACTGAGCAACGTCCTCGGCGCAGCTGCCTCTTCTCTCTTGCAGTTCCAATATCGTCACGATGATGACTTCTGGAGGCTTGACGACATTTCGGTCACGCCAACTCCGGAAGGTGGCGCGCCGTTGTGGTTAGCAATCCCGATCTTCGGTGGCCTTTGCCTGCTGCATCATCGCCTGCGCAGGATGCCAGCTGCCGTTTCCTAATAGCCGCGCGCCTAAACGCGCGGTCGGGTCAACGGGGGATTTTGATCGCGCGCCGCGATCAATTCATCTCCGTGCAAATCAACGTAAAAAGAAGCTTGCCTTCCGAACGCGAGAACTATATCCAAGGCTAACAACCAAATAATTCCTCTCTAAAACATCGCAAACCCAACCGCCGCACCGACGGCATAACTGCTGACCTTTCGCCCGTTTCCCCCCTCGTTCTAGATGTCGGTTAAGCGCCCTCTTGCATTTCTCCTTTGTATTTTGGGTTTTACCGCCGGAACCGGAGACGGAGGAGTTGTCTACGACAACGGATCTCCGGACAAGTATCACGGTTCGGAAATGACGCACTGGATCGAGGCCGACAATTTTTTCCTCGCTGATCCGGTACGTTTGGAGAATCTGGCGCTGTGGGATTTTGAGGTGCCAGGGTACTTCACCGGCACCATCGTTTGGCAGGTCTTTACCGACGACGGAACTGGACTACCAGGCACGCTCCTCTTCACCGGCACCTCGCGAAACCTGAGCCATGTTCCCACCGGCTATTCGGCGTTCGGTGCCTTCAGTGAATTCTGGACCACCTTCGACATCGGTCCGATTTCACTTCCACGGGGGAGCTACTGGTTGTCCCTTCATAACGGCGACTGGATGAATGGCCAAGGTGGAGACTACCAAACATGGAATTTTTACTGGGAGGCGAGCGCGACCCCAAACGGCCCTGCAAGCCAAAATAGGGTCGCTCCCTTCAATGGTCGTTGGTGGACAAACGCTTTCCCGCAGTTGCCGCCCGATCTGGCTTTCCAAGTCAACGGCGCAGCGGCGCCCAGTGTGCCCGGCTTGGAACTCGCCGGCAGCAACGCGCAAGTTAGCTTCGCCAGCAGCCTCGGGATTACCTATCGCGTCGAGTTCAAGAATAATCTTTCCAGTCCATCATGGAACGCGCTGCCGGGCGCGGATCGGGTTGAAGGCACCGGTGACATCATCCGCGTAACCGATGCGGCCGCAGAGGAGCAATCGAGTCGATTCTATCGCGTGACGGTGTTGTACGAAGGACCTGGGGCGCCGGTCATCTCCGCATTTGACTATGCCGAGCAACCCCCGCAAATCAGTTTTACAACCAGCGCCGGCTACTTCTACCGCGTCGAATACAAGAATGATCTCAGTGACCTTTCGTGGGCTCCGGTTCCAGGAGCTGAGACAATCGTCGGGAGCGGTAACGTCATTCAATTTAGCGATCCCGATCCGGACCTTGCGTCTCATCCACGCCGGTTTTACCGGGTCACGCTGCAGTAAAATCCAAAGCGCTGGCCCGAAGTTCGGCAAAAAGCGACTCGCTCCGCCGGCTTACCTATCATAGTATCGAAGAGCGATTCGGCCGAACGCTGCGACTGTGAAAATCAAAACAATTTAGACCTGCATTGTGCCTCAGTTAGTCATCTTACTTGCGCCCCTGGGGCGACGGTTCTGGCGCATTCTCCTGGCCATGTTCTGCCCGGCTATTTGTTTGTCCGAAACACTTTATGATAATGGTCCGGCAGAGCGTCCTCCTCCTCCTAGTCATGTCCACGGCTACGAAATGACGGGATGGATGGTCGCCGATGACTTCACCCTGTTTACAGCTGCGCGCATAGAAGGCATTCAGTTCTCCGAACTGGAAAATAACGGCGTCTTCCAAGGTACAATTCTTTGGCGCATTTATGCGAACAGTGCGACCGATGAGCCAGGCCTTCTTCTTTACAGCGGTACTGCCGCAAGTGTGAATCACGCAGCCACCGGTTTTGTCGATCCGCCGTCTGAAGAGTTCACCGATACGTTCGCCATCGATCCAGTCTCTCTCCCGCCCGGCATCTATTGGTTGGCGCTTCACAATGGCCCCTTGAGCAATGGGTCTAACCAGCGGGTCTATTGGGAGCGCACATCTACTTCAGGCTTTCGCGGAAGCGAAAGCGACATCGGCTGCGGCTTTGCCGGTCCCCTCGCTTGTCCCAGTCCGGCCTTCGCCAACGACTGGGGAAGTAACAATGCACCTGACGCTCCCAACTCCGAGCTGGTCTTCCAACTTTCCGGCGTCTTTGGCCCAAGCATTACCGGGATCGCACGAAGCAGTGGCATCCCGCAGATCAGCTTCACAACGACTGCGGGCCAATCCTATCGAGTCGAGTACAAAAACAACCTCACCGATGCGTCGTGGACGACCCTTCCGGGATCAGAGATGATTTCAGGCACGGGCAATATTGTTCAGGTGATTGATTCCGATCCCAACATCGCAACCGTACGCCATAGGTTCTATCGAGCCGTCCTGCTTTGACGTGCCTTTGAAATATTTCCGGAAACCGGCAAACAGGCCTTGTCCTTACGCGGGTTTTCTCGTAGAAAAGAGAGTCCCCTCATTCCAATGAATTCTGTTCGTAACACCGATTTCCATCCCCAAATGCGCATATCGGCGCTCTTCACCATCGTCGCCGCCGTGGCCGTTGTGTTCTGGTTTTTAACCAGCGCTAGCGGACTCGCCGCGGTCAATCAATGTACGTTTTGTCATAAGCGTACGACAACGATGACCCTTGCCTGCAACGACTTGGAATATCAGCGGCACTTGGATCACGGCGATACAATTGGCGCCTGCTCCGGAACCAAGACGACCAAGGACCCGGACGCCAAGCGCTAATCCGCAGTTTCGAGATCAGAAGTGTCTCTGCAACCAGAGGCATCGCCGGAATTTCTTGGCTATTAGTTAGCCGGCAAGCTAAGTGCCGCTTGTGAGAAAAGCGTGGCTTTCGCGCGGCGCTGCAATAGGAGGGGGCGTGCTGGTTGCCAGCGCGCTGACCTTTCTGCAAAGCCTCAGCGCCGAAAAGGAACTCTTCTCGAGTCTATGCGCCTACGCGGCCATCGCCATCGCCAGCCTCATCGCGGCTGCCGCATGGCGGCAGGAGACCAGACCGAATCTTTGCTGCGTCTGTGCAAGCATGGTTTTCGTCGCCTGGGTTGTCGCTCGCGCACTCACCTCGCCCGTCCCCTACGTCGCGCGACCGGATCTTTATTGCGTCTTGGCGGCGCTCACTCTCTATGGCCTGACCATAACCATTCTTGCTGAACCCGGCCGACGCACCGTACTGATCACAGTCCTTCTTGCCTTCGCCGTCGTTCACGTCCTCATCAGCGTTGTCCAGTTCGGTCTTGGTCGGAACTACGACCTGCTCCTTCCTTCGCTCGCCAGAGTGGAACCGAGCGAGCGAGCCAGCGGTTTTTATGTGGACCCGGACCATCTTGCCGGTCTGTTGGAAGTTGTCGGCGTCCTGGGTCTGGGCGTGGCCGCGTGGAGTCGCTGGCCAAGTTGGTCGCGAGTCCTTGTCGGCTATCTCACGGCCGCTTGCTATCTCGGGTTGGCGCTAACGGGAAGCCGCGGCGGATATTTGAGCACCGCCACGAGCTTGATCCTCTTTTGTCTTCTCAGTTTCGCCACATTGCGCACCGCCGGCGCCGCGCGCTTTCTAAAGTTCGGAAGTATCGGGCTCGCTGTCATCATGGCTGCGCTGTTGATCGGCTGGCTTGCCTTGCGCGGAAGCACTGTCCTGCAACGTCAGGTAAACAACATTGTCACCGCCGATCGTGGCCGCATCGACCTTTGGCAGGCAGCCATCCAGCAATGGAAACTAAAGCCGATCGTCGGCACCGGCAGCGGCACCTATCTTTTCTACGGACGCGAATTTCGCTCGCCGCAAATGCAAAGCGATCCGGTCGAGGTGCACAACGACTATCTGCATTTGCTTTGCGAATACGGAATCCTGGGAGCCCTGACCTTTCTCGTTTTCCTCGGCACGCACATCCGCCATGGCTTTTCCGCCTTCACTCAACTCGGTCCGAAACGCATCGCGGCAGGAAGTTCACTGCGCAGCAATCGGTTGGCGCTCAACATCGGTGCGCTCTGCGCGGTCGCCGCCTACGTCGTGCACTCGGCCGTCGATTTCAATCTGCACATTCCAGCGAATGCTCTCCTGCTCGCGTTCGTCTTTGGACTGCTCGCGAATCCCGGTTTGGAACACTGCGCAGAACGCCTCGTTTCGCGACTGTCGCCGAATTTCCCTCGCCGGATCGGCTGTGTTCCTCGCCTTCAGTGCATTCGCTTGCTTGCCGGCGGAATACTTACCGAAACGACTCGTACTGCCTTGCGCGATGAAGATCCGTCGCAAGCTGCGGTGCAATTCAGCGGAGGGAGCGCTGAGCTCGCGAGAAGAACAATCCCATATCTTCCTCTACCTTGGTCGCGCCTCCTGCGCTGGCCCAACGAACCTGAACACTCCGCCGAACGTGCCGCCTCTTTCTCAGCGCGCCCTGCGAAGCATTCGACCGGCCCGCCACCTCGCACCGCTCGACGGCAGCCTATCCGCTGGAGATGGCGGTACTTTACGACGAGCTCGGTCGTTTCGCCGAAGCGGAAGGATGTTTGAGGTGGCGCGCTCGCGCGATCCCCGTTCCGAGACCGTTGCGCAACTGTATCAGGCGCATCTCGAAGCGCAGAAGAATTCGCCTAACGAATAGTTCGCGCTTCCATCCTATTCCGCTTTCAACTCCGCAAACAGCGCCGCGAAAACTTCCATCCCGTCCCACAGGTTTTGCAGCCGCATGTTCTCGTCGGCCGCGTGCTGGTTGTCGTCGTGATTGGCGATCGGCAGGAGAATGACCGGCGTGTCGTTAGGCTGCTGAAACAAATACATCGGTATGCTCCCGCCCATCGTCGGCAGTCGCACCGGCTCATGGCCCATCGCCGACATGATCCCCGCCACTTCGCGCGACAACGGTAGATCGAGCGCGGTGCGCGCGGGCGGCATACCGGCGTCCCATTCCAATTGCGCGATCTTTGCGTGCGCCCGGCGCGTCGCGGCATCCGGTTTTTCGTGCACAATTTCATAACCCTGTTTCCGAATGTGATTTTCCACCAGCGGCTTGATTGATTCCGGCGTCTGGTTCGGCACCAAACGAAAATCAATCGAGGCGTGTGCCTCCGGCTGGATCGTGTTTGAAGCCTGCGCACCGACATGGCCCGCTTCGAGTCCGCGCACATTCAACGCCGGCTGCGTCAGCAATTCGTTCAGCGGTTTCCCCTCGCCTTCATTGCTCGCGATTTGAAATTCCTTCCGCAACTCCGCTTCGATGTTTGGAATCTTCGCCAGCGCGTCGCGTTCCGCCGCAGAAAGCGGACGCACCTGATCGGAAAAACCCTTGATCAAAATACGGCCCGTTTCATCGCGCATCGACGCGAGCAGATGAACCAGCGACAGCGCGGGGTTGGCGACCCAGTTGCCGTAATGGCCGTCGTGCAATCCTTTGACTGGACCGAAGAGCGTTAACTCCAGGCCGACTTCGCCACGCGCGCCGAAAGCCAGAAGCAGGCGCCGGCTCTGATACACCGGCCCGTCACACAGGATCCACGCATCAGGTCGCAAGACTTTCGGATACTTTTCCAAATACGCGGCCATGTGCGGCGAGCCCCCTTCTTCTTCGCCCTCAAAAACGAAGCGCAGATTGACCGACGGCGAAATTCCGGCGTCGCGCAGTGCATCCAGCGCCGCCAGCATCGCGACAATCGGCGCTTTGTCGTCGCCGGAAGAACGCGCGTAAAGACGCCATTCCGGATCAATCGATTTCGCCGCGCGCCAGTCGACTTCGTGAAACGCGGCGTCGCGCATCACCGGCTGCCACGGATCGCTCTTCCACTGCTTCGCGTCCACCGGTTGTCCGTCGTAGTGCGCATAAAACGCGATGGTTCGTTTCGCGCCAGGTGCGACCAGATCAGCCACCACAATCGGCGGCGCATTCTCCAATCGCAACGTCTGCACCGCCAGTCCGCGCTTTGCGCACATCGTGGCAATCGCCGCTGCGTTACGCTCGATGTTCGGCGCATCAGAAGCGAGATTTGGAAGCGCGAGCAGCTCGACAAACTCCGAGAGAATTTCGCGCTCGTGTCCCGCGCGCCATGACCGCGTGCGCGCAGCGGCCTCACTGTCAGCGGCCAGACCAATCGCGAGTTGCCCAATCAGGATCAGACTCGTTAGGGAAATGCGAAACGTTTTCATACCCATAGCGTACGATCGAAGGTGCGATATTGAATCGCCTCGCTTACGTGTTCCGACGTGATCTCGTTCGACCCGGCCAGATCGGCTACCGTGCGCGAGACTTTAAGAATGCGATCGTAAGCCCGCGCGCTCAGGTTCAATTCCGTCATCGCGACCCGAATCAGCTCCTGCGATTCATCGCTCAACGCGCAGTGTTGTTTAATCTGGCGCGGACCCATTCGTGCATTGCAATTTGTATTCGCATCGGAACGAAAGCGCTGCTGTTGATGTTCGCGCGCCCTAACGACACGTTCGCGAATCGCCGTTGACGCTTCTTCCGCGCGCGTGCTCGAGATGTCGCGAAATTCGACGGCCGGCACTTCGATATGCAGATCAATACGATCGAGCAGCGGACCGGAAATGCGCTGCCGATAACGTTGCACTTGAATCGGACTGCAACGGCATTCGCGTTTTAGATCGCCGAAATAACCGCACGGACACGGATTCATCGCGGCCACGAGCATGAACTCGCACGGAAACGTCACGCTGCCCGCCGCGCGTGACACCGTCACTCGCCCGTCCTCCAGCGGTTGCCGCATCACTTCGAGCGTCGAGCGTCGGAATTCCGGGAGTTCATCGAGAAAAAGTACACCGTGATGCGCCAGGCTAACTTCGCCCGGCGAAGGATTCGCCGTCCCGCCTAACAAGCCGACATCGGAGATGGTGTGATGCGGCGAACGAAACGGCCGCGTCGAAACAAACGCACATTCCGGCGTCAGCATTCCTGCGATCGAATGAATCTTCGTGCTCTCGATTGCTTCCTCCAGCGACATCGGCGGAATGATCGTGGCAATGCGTTTCGACAGCATCGACTTGCCCGAACCGGGCGGACCGATCATCAACAAATTGTGTCCGCCGGCCACGGCCACTTCGATCGCCCGTTTCACGTGGCCTTGTCCTTTCACGTCGCTAAAATCGACCTCGTAGCTTTGATGATTGGCGAAGAACTCGGTCAGATCTCCGCGTGTCGGTTGCAACTGCACTTCACCGCGAATAAACGAAAACGTCTGCCGCAAATTCTTGACGCCGTAGATCGCGATGCCCGAAACCATCGAGGCTTCGCGCGCGTTCGCTTCCGGAACGAAGAGCGCGAGCTTGCCGCGCTTGCGCGCTTCGATCGCCGCCGGCAAAACTCCCCGCACCGAGCGCACCGCGCCGCTCAACGCCAGTTCACCGAGAAAGCTGTATTTCTCCAGAATCGCATCTTCGAACTCTTCCGCGGCCGCGATCATGCCGAGAGCAATCGGCAGATCAAAACTCGGTCCCTCTTTCTTAATGTCCGCCGGCGCGAGATTGATCGTCGTGCGGCCGCGCGGCCAATGATATCCACTATTGGTGATCGCGGTGGTGACGCGATCCTGACTTTCCTTCACCGCGGTGTCGGGCAAACCAACGATAATGATTTTCGGATCGCCGCGCGCGGCATTGACCTCCACTTCAACTTCGTAAGCATCGATGCCGTAGACGGCCGCGGAATAAATCTTAACCAGCATCGCGCGGCCAAGTTGTCAGAGAACGAATCGCAGGAAAAGGTTGAAGGTGGATCGCGCGCTCCGGGCGCGATTTAGATTCGCCAGCGTCACCAGCGTTGAAAAACCTAAATCGAGCTCGGAGCGCTCGATCCACCAATGAAGCCGCTCTTTCTTTTTGCTCCAGGCGCCGGCGCGCCGTCCTCGCATCGCTGGATGCAGCATTGGAAACAATTGCTCGAAACCATCGGGCCCGTCCGAACCTTTGATTACGACTACATGCGCAGCGGCTCACGACGACCGGACGCGCCAGCGATCTTAATCGCAGCGCATCGGGCCGCGCTGAATACGGCCCGCGAATCGCACGATGGCCCAATTGTCCTGATCGGCAAAAGCATGGGCGGCCGAATTGGCTGTCACGTCTCGCTCGCCAGCGGGACGAGTCCGTCCTTTGGCGGATTCGGCGAAAAGGTTGCCGCGCTCATTTGTCTGGGCTATCCGCTCTGCGGCGGTGGCGATCCGAAAAAGATGCGCGACAAGATTCTGCGCGAAATTACCACTCCGACTCTCTTCGTGCAGGGCACGCGCGACCATCTTTGCCCGTTGGAATTACTCGAGGCCATCCGAAAGGAAATGCACGCACCTAACGAATTGTTCATTGTCGAAAGTGGCGACCACTCGTTAGCCGTGAAGAAAACGCAAGGCGAGTCGCAAGAGGAAGTAGACACGCGAATTCTGCAAAAGATTCGCGTCTTTGTGGAGGAGGCATGCCGGAAAAGAAAAAAATCGTTAAGGCCAATGGACGAGAGCTGGCGCTCTCGAACCTCGACAAGGTCTTTTACCCCGAGAGCGGTTTCACCAAGGGCGAAGTGATCGCGTTTTACGACGAGATCGCCGACGTCATCCTGCCGCATCTGCGCGATCGGCCGTTGACGATGAAGCGCTTTCCGGACGGAGTGACCGGCAAGTTTTTCTACGAAAAGAATGCGCCGAAACATACGCCGACATGGGTGAAGACGTTTCCGATTCCGCGCGAGGAAGGCGGCGGCGACATCAATTACATCCTGTGCAACGATCGCGCGACGTTGCTCTGGTTGGCCAACCTCGCCGACATCGAGAAGCATGTGCTGCTGGCGCGCGTGCCGGAAATCAATCATCCGACTTCGATTGTTTTCGATCTCGATCCGGGAGAACCCGCCGGGATTCTCGACTGCGCCGAGATCGCGCTGCATTTGAAGAAGATTTTCGCGGCGTGGGACCTCGAATGTTTCGCGAAAGTTTCCGGCTCGAAAGGATTGCACCTGAGCGTGCCGCTCAACGGCGACGCGCCCTACGAACACACACAACCATTCGCCAAAACGGTGGCGGAGCTGGTCGCGCATGAAATGCCGAAGCGTGTCGTTTCGGAAATGGCGAAGAGCCTGCGCGTCGGGAAAGTCTTCATCGACTGGAGCCAGAACTCCGATTTCAAGACGACGGTCGCTGTCTACGCCATGCGGGCGAAAGGCGCGGAGCCTTTCATTTCCATGCCGGTTTCCTGGGAGGAACTGGCGCGCGCGGTGAAGTGCAAGAGCGCGAAGGATCTCTACTTCACGCCGAAGGCCGCGATCAAGCGCCTGGAGAAAATGGGCGATCTTTTTCTACCGGTCCTGAAGCTGAAACAGAAACTTCCGACGGCGTTTACCAAAGCGCTCGCGTCTGGTCCGGCGCCGAAGTTGAGTCGCTGGCCGCGCAATATCAAGAAGAGCGAGCGCGACAAGAGCCTGCGCGAGTACCGCGCCAAACGCGATCCGGCGCAGACGCCGGAACCGATGGCGCCGAAACCGCCTAACGAGAGCAAGCGCACAGGTCCGCATCGTTTCGTCATTCAAAAACATGCGGCCAGTCATTTGCATTACGATTGGCGTTTGGAAATGCAGGGCGTGTTGCGTTCCTGGGCTGTGCCGAAAGGACCGCCGACAAGATTGCGCGAAGCGCGCCTGGCCATGCACGTGGAGGATCATCCGCTCGATTACGAAAAGTTCGAAGGCACGATCCCGCCGGGAAATTACGGCGCGGGCACGGTGATGGTGTGGGACTACGGCGTTTATCAGGACATCACCGGCAACGATGCCGCCGCATTTCACAGCGGCAAAATGCACATCGTCATGTCCGGCCAGAAACTGAAGGGCGAATGGATCCTGGTGAAAGACAAGCGCGAACCGGAGAGCGGTCGCTGGCTTCTGATCAAAGCCGGCGAATCGATGAAACCGATCCCGGCGAAACTGGACGATAAATCTGCAATCACTGGCCGTTCCATGGCGCAGATTGCAAAGGCCAATGACGCGCAATGGGAGAGCAATCGGCCAGCGGCAATGGCGCGAAGAAAATTGCGCCTAACGACAAAAAAAACGACAGCGCCAAAATTCGTCGAGCCGATGAAAGCGAAGGCGGTGCCGACTTTGCCTAACGAGAGCAACTGGACTTTCGAGATCAAGTTCGATGGTTATCGATGCCTGGCGCTGAAAATCGGCGATGAAGTACAACTCTTTTCGCGGAACGAAAATATCCTCAACGCGCGATTTCCCAACGTGGTCGAGGCCCTGCGCAAAGTTCCGGGCGACTTCGCGATTGACGGCGAGATCGTGGCGCTGGACGAGAAAGGCAGACCTTCATTTCAACTGCTGCAAAACAATTCCGGCCGACCATTCGATGTTTACTATTACGCCTTCGACTTGCTGAACCGAAACGGCGAAGAATTCCTGCGCTTTCCCATCGAGCAGCGGCGCGCTCTGCTCGACGAGCTGTTGCCTGCGCCTAACGACCCGTTGCGCCGCTCGCCATTACTCGACGCGCCATCAGGTCAGGTGCTGGATGCGGTGCGGAAGCTCGGGCTTGAAGGCGTGGTGGGAAAACGTAACGGCTCATTCTATGAACCGGGCGAACGCTCGGGCGCGTGGATCAAGCACGTCACCAACGCAGGTCAGGAGTTCGTCATCGGCGGCTATGTTCCCGGCAGTCGCGGGTTCGATTCGTTGCTCGTCGGCGTTTACCAGCACAAGAAATTGACCTTCGTCGCCAAAGTGAAGGACGGCTTCGTGCCGCGACAACGCGATGAGATTTTCCCGAAGTTCAAGAAACTGCGCAGCGATGTCTGTCCGTTCGTCAATCTGCCGGAGAAAAAAGGATCGCGCCGCGGCGACCCGATCACGGCGGAGAAGATGAAGGAATGCCGCTGGTTGAAACCGAAGCTGGTATGCCGGTTGTCCTTCGTTGAATGGACGGAAACCGGCAATCTGCGTCACGCAACGTTCGTCGCGATGCGCGATGACAAGAAGGCGAGCGAGGTCGTGCGCGAAACCTGATCAGCGTTTCGCTTTCGCGCCGTTGCGCGGCTTGCTCGCTTTGCGATGTCCGTTGCCGTTGCGCCGCAGCGGGGTCGGCAACATGAGATCGTCGTCGCCTCGGATGAATTCCTCCGTCCTCCGGCGTGCTTCGTCGTCGGTGAATTGCAACGGCGGTGATTTCATGAAGTAGCTCGACGGCCCAACGAGCGCGCCACTCATCTTGCGATCAAGCGCGACCCTGGCACAACGAATCGCATCGATTACGACGCCAGCTGAGTTCGGCGAATCCCAAACTTCGAGTTTCATTTCGCAATTGAGCGGGACGTTGCCGAAGGTCGTGCCTTCCATGCGGATGTAGCACCACTTGCGATCGGTCAGCCACGGCACGTAATCACTCGGGCCGACGTGCACATCCTTCGCCGGCAAGGCGTGACCGAGCTGGCTCGTGACCGCCTGTGTCTTGGAAATCTTTTTCGACTCGAGACGGTCGCGCTCGAGCATGTTCAGGAAATCGGTGTTGCCGCCGAAGTTCAGCTGGTAGGTGCGGTCGAGTCGCACACCGCGATCGCGGAACAGATTGGTCAGGACGCGATGCGCAATGGTGGCGCCAACCTGCGACTTAATGTCGTCGCCGATGATGGGCAGGTTCCGCTCTTCAAACCGGCGTTGCCAGTAACGTTGCGAGGCGATGAAGACCGGGACGCAATTGATGAAAGCGCAGCCGGCTTCGAGGATCTGCTCGACATACCACTTCGTCGCCATCTCGGAACCGACCGGCAGATAGGAAATGACCACATCGGTTTTCGTTCTCTTCAAAATTCCAACGATGTCATCGGTCGAGGCTGGCGATTTTTTCACCACTTTCTTCAAATACTTGCCGAGACCGTCGTGCGTCATGCCGCGATGAACTTTCACGCCGAGCGGCGGCACCTCGCTAAAACGGACGGTATTGTTCGGCTCGGCGAAAATCGCTTCGCTTAGATCGCGACCCACTTTGGTCGCACCGATATCGAAGGCGGCAGAAAATTCGATGTCGCGAATGTGATATCCGCCAAGTTCCACGTGCATCAAACCCGGCACGAAATCGTCTTCGCTCGCGTCCTTGTAAAACTCGATGCCCTGAACAAGCGACGACGCGCAATTGCCTACGCCGATAATGCCGACGCGAATTTTCTTTTTCATATTGTCACTTCGTTGTCACGCAAAACGCCGCACGCACTGGCAGGGCGGTTTCTTTAATCACTGCATTGATCCAGGGGCACACTCGATCTTATGCGCCACATCTTCGGCCATGTCGCGCAGAATCTCCACCACATCTTCACCGGCTCTGGCAATCAGATTTTCTCCCAACGGCCAACGGCGCAGGCGCGCCACATAGCGCGATCAGCGAAATGTCGCAGCCACGGTTGCCAACAGATACGGTGATCCCGCAGCGTACTTGCGGCGCTCGTAGCGATGCGGCGAGATCAAATGGGAGCTGAAGGCATTTTTCAGAAGATTATGGGAAACCTCACAAAACGCTTGCCGCCGGGACACATTGGCAGCTAAAAGACTGAGGCGGAATCAAGTTTCCTATGGTCCGCCGCTGCGCAAGAGGCTCTCCAGCCAGCGGTTTATGCAAAATGCAAATATCTTTGAACAAAAGTCAACGAGGGGCTGTCAGTTAAACGAATATTTAACCTTGTTAAATAGTTTTGATCCTAGTACATGACGCCTCCCCGCCAGTCCCCATCGATCCAATGAGAAAAGGGCTGCGGGGCGTGTCTGTCTGCCCCGTTCATGAAAAGTTTTATGGCTGCTGAAGATAGCGATACAGGAATAAAGATTTACCTGCGTGAGATCGGCCAAATCCCGCTTCTCACTCCCGAGCAGGAGATCGAGCTTGCCGCCAAGATCAAGAAAGGCGACCGCGAAGCGCGCGCCCTCATGATCCGCTCGAACCTGCGTCTGGTCGTCAAGATCGCGCATGATTACGCCAACCTTGGTCTGCCGCTGCTCGACCTCATTTCCGAAGGCAACATCGGTTTGATGAAAGCAGTCGAGCGCTTCGACCCGGCGAAGGGCGGAAAACTTTCGACCTATGCCGCGTGGTGGATCAAGCAGTCGATCAAGCGCGCCTTGGCCAACCAGTCGAAGACGATTCGTCTGCCGGTGCACCTGGTCGATAAAATTTCCAAGATGCGCCGCGTTTCCTTGCAGATGAGTGAGGAACTCGGACGCGAGCCCACGGACGACGAGCTCGGCGAAGAAATCGGCATTGCGGCCGGCAAAGTTTCGCAATTGAAGACGGTCTCGATTCGCCCGGCTTCGCTCGACGCGCCGATCAGCGATGATGATTCGACGGAGTTTGGCGAAATCGTCGGTGACGAAGAGGCGCAGACGCCTTTCGAATTGCTGCGCGACAAGAATCTGCGCAATGAAGTCGGCGGATTGCTCGATGTGCTCGATGATCGTGAACGCAAGATCATCTTCTCGCGCTTCGGCCTGGATGGCGGCAAACCGAAGACGCTGGAGGAAGTCGGCAAGAAGTTCGGCGTTACGCGTGAGCGCATTCGTCAGCTGCAAAACATTGCACTTTCGAAACTGCGTCGCGCGCTGAGCAAGAAAGAGCGCCCGGTCGACGTGGAATTGCCGGTCGAAGCCTGATCGGCCTAACGAATTCAAGAACGCGCGGATGGCAACGTCCGCGCGTTTTTCGTTAATCCATCATCGATTCCATCTCGGAAACGGCGCCGGGTCCCTTGGCCTGTCGCACTTGAATTGAATCCACCTGCGTTCCGCCGGCGCGCAGATCGCTCAGCACAATCAGATTGTCGTTCGCGCGCGTCAGTCCGGCGTCCGACAAATGTTTTTCTGCCGCCTCGATCGTCGAATTCGGATCGTCCGTGAAGGGTAGCAACACCGGATGTGTGCCCCAGCAAAGCGCGAGCTGCCGGAAAACCTGTTCGTCAGGCGTGAAGGCAAAGATCGGCGCATACTGCGGACGCAGATTGGAAACATAACGCGCCATCGTTCCATGCCGCGTGAACACGATCAGCCGCGGTCGCGGCAGGGAATCAGCCAGGACCACCGCGGAATAAACCGTTTTCTGTCGCGAATCCTTTAACTCCGCGTTCTTCGCGTAGCCCGCGCCGCCACTGCGCTCAATCCGCCGCGCCACTCGATCGAAAACTTCCACACATTCCACCGGGTAACGCCCGACTGTCGTTTCTCCGCTGAGCATGATCGCGTCCGTCTGTTCGAAAACCGCATTGGCAACGTCGCTGATTTCCGCGCGTGTCGGCACCGGATTTTCAATCATCGATTCCAGCATGTGCGTCGCCACGATGACCGATTTTCCAAAACGAATGCACTGCTTAACGATGCGCCGTTGAATGATCGGCAGTTCTTCCATCGGAACTTCGATGCCGAGATCGCCGCGCGCCACCATGATGACGTCGGCGGCGCGAATCATGTCATCGATTTCGCGCACCGCCGATTGATCTTCGATCTTCGCGATGACTTGCGCTCGGCTCCCGAGCTTTGCCAAAACGCCGCGCAATTCCTCGAGATCGCTCGGTTGCCGGGCAAAACTCAACGCCACGTAATCGACCTGCACTTCCACGCCGACCCGCACGTCATCGAGATCCTTCTCCGTCAACGGCGGCAAGTTCACGTGCACACCGGGCAGATTGACATGGCGTCGCGAGCCAAGCGTACCCGGCGTGAGCACCTTGCACCGGATGCGATTCTGTTTCTTTTCCAACACCAGCATCTGGATGACACCGTTGTCGACCAGCACCGTGTCGCCGACAGAGATGTCGTTCACCAGCCCGTCGTAATTCACATCCACCGAATTCGCTTCCTCGCTTTTCGCACCGCGCACCGTCAGTTCGAGAATGTCGCCGGGCTTGAGCTTGAGATCGGTCCGCAGATTGCCCGTGCGAATGGCCGGTCCTTGCGTATCGAGCAGGATCGCCACCGGACGTTTCACTTCCGCGGCGATCCCGCGCAGGCGGGGCACAATCTCGCGCACCCACTCGTGCGTGGCGTGGCTCATGTTCAGCCGAAAAACATCCGCGCCTTGCTCCATCAATCGCCGCAGAATATCCGACGATTCCGTCGCCGGCCCGAGCGTGCAGATAATCTTCGTCTTACGCATGCCGCGTCACGATTCCGGCTGCGGACTCAAAAGCAACCGCGATTACGCCGCGGCACAATCACGCGGCGGAAAGGCCAGCTCGTAGCCGGGCAGCGTGAGTGAGAGGTTCGGGTTGTAGAATGGATCGTGCAGCAATTCGTTACCCCACTTCTTCTGCATGTAATCCGCTTCGCGAAAGAATTGCGCCTGCTCTTCGTCGCTCCGTTGATGACCACGCGTGGCCGACTCGTGATGAATGAGGTTCGCGTAGGGCGTCCAGACATTTTCGAAACCCGCCGCGCGCAGACGCAAACAAAAATCGATGTCATTGAAGCTCACGACGAGATCGGCTTCGTTGAAGCCATCTAGCCTAACGAACAGTTCCCTGCGCACGGCCATGCACGCGCGGTGACCGCCGAACAATTCTGCTGCAGCCAGGCACGATTGAAATAACCGGGATGACCGCGCGGAATGTGCGGGAAAGCGTGACCGGCTACGCCGCCCAGTCCGAGAATCACGCCGCCGTGTTGCAATGTTCCGTCGGGATACCAGAGCCGTGCGCCGACCGCACCCGCTTGAGGTTGGATGGCGTGACTCACCATTTCGCGCAACCAGCCTGGCTCACTCGCCTCGATGTCGTTATTCAGGAGAAGCAAAACATCGCCCCGCGCCGCGGCCGCGCCGCGATTGATCAGGCGACTGAAATTGAAGGAACCATCGTCGCGCAAGACCTGCGTGTGGCTTTGCTGACCAATCGTTGCGAGAAATTCGCGCGCCTTCGCCTCGGTCGATCCGTTATCGACAATGATTAGTTCCAGCGAAGGATAATCGGTTCGCTCGCGCAGACTCGTTAGGCATTGTTCGAGCAACTCAACGCGATCGCGCGTGGGAATGACAACCGAAACCAGCGGCGCGGGTTCCGGCAATTCGTAGATGACGCGATGCGATTCCGGACTCTCCGGACACGGCTCGACCCGCGCGGCAATTCTTCTGCGGCCTAACGAGTCGTTGATTGCGCGCCGCGCCGCTTCTTTTGCATACGGCTTCGCATCCACGACCGCGGCCAGACTTCCCGCGACGGCGCGCCAATGATAAAGAATCCGCGGAATGTGTCGCACCTGCGCCGGCTGCAAACGCTCCACACAACGCAGCGCCAGATCGTAATCCTGCGATCCTTCGAAACCTTCGCGAAAACCGCCGATGGCGCGCAGCAAATCAGCGCGATAAACGCCGAGATGATTGATGTAATTTTGCCCGAGGAACAATTCAGGATTCCAATCGCTCTTGAAGAACGGCTCCGAGCGCGCGCCGGCGACATCGATCTTGTCTTCGTCGGAATAAATCAGACCGGCATCGGGATGTTGATCAATCTCCAGCGCGACGTACGCAAGCGCGTCCGACGCGACAACGTCGTCCTGGTCGAGCAGCGCGCACCATTCTCCCGTCGCGAGCTGCAAGGCCGAATTGCTGCAGGCCGAGATGTGACCGTTCCGTTCTCGAAATGTCAGTTTGATCCGAGCATCGCTACGCGCCTGCTCTTCCAGAAATGGACGAACTTCCACATCAGTCGAAGCATCGTCGGCCAGGCAAAGCTCCCATTGCTCGTAGATCTGCGACTTGATCGAATCGATCGCGCTGGCGAGCAGCTGCAGGTTCGGATTGTAAACCGGCAACACGACCGAGATGCGCGGTTGCCGTCGCATTTGTCGCAACTTCCTTCGCAACTCTCCGTCATCGAATGTTTGCGTTTGTCGCAACCACTCCGCGTAACCGCTCGCAATGTTCGCGTCGCGACTTTTCGCCGCGGGGGCGAGATTGGTGAGCAAGCGCGCGAAATGCGTCGCGCACTTCTCCACCGTGAAATGCCGCGCGAAGGTTCGTCGCGCCGCCACGCGCATTTGTTTCGTTAGGCGCCCATCGTGCAGCGAACGCTCGATCGCATGCGCGAGGGCCGACGGATCGTCCGCTTTGACGAGCAGACCGTTCATCTCATCACGCAGCCATTCCGAAATTCCGCCGACATCCGTGCTAATGACGAGCTTGCCCAGACTCATCGCTTCCAAAATCGCGAGCGGCATTGTTTCATCGCGCGACGAACAGATCAGCGCGTCCGATTCGCCGAGTAACTTGAGCGACTGCGCATGATCGAGTTCGCCGGTGAACTCGATGTCGCTGATTCCCTCCGCGGCTGCTCTCAGTTTTTCGCAAAAAACCGGTTCGAGCGGACGGCCGACGATCCGAAAAATCGCCGTCTCTCGCAGTTCCTGCGGCAGCAGCTTGATCGCCGCGACCAGCGTGTCCTGACCTTTGCGCGGTTCGAGACTGGCCATGGTGACAAACGCAATCCGCTCATTCCATTCGTTGCGCGTTTGAATCGATGGCGCGGGAATTCCGTATGGCACGACTTCGATTGGCGTCTGCGTCACGTCCTGAAAAATGCGCGCGGTCTGTCGCGTCGGTGTAACCAGGAGCGTGGCCTGACGCAGTGTCGGCATTATCTCCACGATTTCGCGCATGAGACGCACGGCCACGAGCGTTTCGTGCAGATACCAAATGACGCGCTTCCCTTCCTCGCGCGCTGCTCGCACCGCCGGCCAACTGATAATCGTGTTCGCCAGCACCACGTCGCTTTGCCCGCACAATTTGCGCAACTTCTCGCGGCCCTCATTTTCCAGAAGCTCGGGATGAATCACAACTTCGACGCCGCTCGCGATTAGCGCGTCCGCGATCGGTCCCGGCTCGGGCGTTGCCACCACCAGCTCCCACCCGTCGCTTTTCAACCAGCGAACCAGATGAAGGAGCTGGAGGGGCGCGCCGGTCAGGGTCGATTCGTGCGAGACAAAAAGAACGCGCGGACGTTTCACGACAATGCCGTCCGACGGGCTGAAATCGCTTCGGCAATGACCTCGCGAAATTCCTTCCCCAGCCGGTCGATCGTAAAATTCTTCTCGTAGGTCCGGCGTGCTTCCGCCCCGAGTTGCCTAACGAGTGCTCGATCTTCGATGAGTCGCCCAATCGCTTCCGCCAGGGCGTGCGCATCTTCCGGCCTAACGAGTAATGAATCCTTTCCGTCCCGCATCACTTCCTGGGCTCCCCCTACCGCCGTCGCGATAATCGCCTTCCCCAGCGACATCGCCTCGAGCACGGTGACAGTCGGCATGGCTTCGTCGCGCGCCGCGGACACCACCACGTCGGCATCCGCCAGAAGCACGAGCGCCTGGGCGTGGTCGCGGGCGCCGGTGACGGAAAGACTCGGCAGACCTTTCGCCGTCGCATTCACCTTGCGCGCAAACTCGTGGTCGAGAATTCGCCCCGCCATTTCAAACTGGGCCGCGTTTTGCAACTCACCGGAGAGTGACGCAATCGCTTGCACAAAAATGTCCTGACCTTTCCGCGGTTCGAAGCTGCCCAGAAGCAAAAAGCGAATTTGTCGTGACGACTCGTTAGGCATGGATGACTGCACGCCAAAATCTGGAATGGCATTGCGCAGGCATCGCACCGGTCGATCGTTGAACGGTTGATAAACCGCGCCGGTCCAGGCCGACGGCGCAATCAGCACATCGGCCTGCGGCAGCGCGGCGCGCAATCTCGGATCAGCCCGCATATAGTGCTCACCGACCGAGCCGGGTTCATGCAGCCAAAATGCGACCGGCACATTTTCGTTCGCCAGCGCGCGCACGGCCGGCGCGCTGAAAACCGTGTTGGCAATCACGCAATCAAACTCGCGCGCGAATCGGCCGAACGATTCGTGTTCCGCTTCCACCAGTGGATCGATGATGAGCGGAATACCTTCCGCTTTGAACTTCTCGCCCAGCGGTCCGTCTTCCGGCGCCATCACCACCACAAAATCACCCTGATTGCGGCACCAGAGCGCGGCGTGCAGCAACATCATCGGCGCGCCGGACAAGGACAAATCGTGCGAAACAAGAAGCAGCCCTGTCTTGTTGGCGTTGCTCTTGTACTCGTTAGGCATAAACATCCGGATCGGCGTCGGCGAATCGGCGTAAAGCCAGTCGCGCATGTTATCGGGGAAATAGGGATCGCGGCCGATGTAAGCCGGCCATCGTTTCATCAGAAAAATCGAGGCTCGTTCCGCGCGCGCGATTTTTTTTTCCTCCGTCTCCGCCCCGATCGATTCGTGACCACGATGCGTCATGGTGACAAATGGCGTGTAAACGCAGCGCATTCCGGCGGCGCGGATTTTGAAACAAAGATCGAAATCTGAATGCGCCACCGGCGTATTCACGGCATCGAATTCGCCGACCGCGAAAAAATCGTCGCGGCGCATGGCCAGACACGCGCCGGACAAGGCGGAAACGTCACGCATCGATTGCGCGAAATTAAAGTAGTCGGTCGAATCGCCGGCCATTGATGGCAGGCGGTGCCGACCAACTCACGCACGCCCGTGACCAGGCCGGCGTGCTGAATTTTTCCGGTCGCGTAAAGCAGCTTGGGCGCAACCGCGCCGATCTGCGGATTCTGCAGCGGCTCGATCAGGTTCTGAATCCAATCGGACTGGACGCTCGCCACATCGTCATTCAGGAAGATGAGATGCGCACCGGACGCAGCCGTCGCGCCCAGGTTGCATTTCTCCGAAAAATTGAACGGCTTGTCGTAGCGAACGAAACGAATATTGGATTGACCACTCGTTAGACTTTCCAGCGCTTCCGCCAGCGTGCTGTTGGTCACGATCACGATTTCCAGATCGGGATACGAAGTCAGGCGCGGCAGCTCTTCCACGCACTCCCGGCCGCGCCTCGCCGAATCGGTCGGCACCACGATCGAGACCTTGGGCCATTTCGAAACCTGCAAGCGGACGCGATTCGCCGTCGGATACTCCATGATCTCCGCCGCCAGTCCGCGTCGTTTCATCGCGTCCTCGAGGGCAGCGAGGTTCGTCTTGCGCGCATTCGGCTTTCCGCCGGCCGATCCCGAAGCGGGATGTTCGCGCCAGTGATAAAGCACATGCGGAACGTGCACGATCTCGCGCGCCAACTCGGTCGCGCGCAGCGCAAAATCGTAATCCTGCGAGAGATCGAATTCCTTCCGGAATTTTCCCACCCGCTCGACCAGGTCGCGCCGATACGCGGTCAGATGACCGATGTACATGAACGACAGCAACAGCTCCGGATTCCAATCCGGTTTAAAGAACGGCGAATGGCGCTTGCCATTGCTGCCGAGACGATCCTCGTCGCTGTAAAAAATTTCCGCGGTTGGATTCTGCGCCATGGCGCGTGCGAGTTCGTAAAGCGCGAAGGACGCGAGCAGATCGTCGTGATCGATGCAGACAACAAAATCGCCTGTTGCCTGTGCGAGCGCGCGGTTGGTGTTCTCCGCGATGCCGAAATTTTCCGGCAACGTTTCGACGCGCAGTCGCGCTTCCTTGCCCTGCCATTCCTGCAAACACTCGATGGTTTCAGCGCGTGACGAAGCGGCATCGACCGCGCAAATCTCGAAATTGTCGTAGGTCTGCGCCGCGAGCGAGGCGAACAATGCATCGAGAAAACCGCGCGGCGTGTCGTGTATCGGCAAGAGCAGACTGATCTTTGGACGACTCGTTAGGCTGCCGGATTCCGCACGCTGTTTTTCCAGGTCGGCCGCATCGGGTTCGTGTTGCGCAATCCATTGCGCGTAACGATCGACCACGACCTTCGGCGCGATCTTCTGCGACGATTTGCCTTCGACCTTTCGTTTTCTCCCGCCAAGATTGGCTGGGATGCGCTTCAGTTCCCGGATGATTTTCTCCGGGATGGAGCGGCGTGGTCTGTCTTTTTTTTCCGTTGGCAGCTGAAAACAGCGTCCGCCCTTGCGGCAGGCGTCCTTGGCCATTTTCAAGATGCGCTTCTTCGCCGCCAACTCCGCTTTAAGCTTGTCTATCTCTTCGCGCAGCGGCCCGCCCGCCATCTGTCTTAACTGCTGCGCCTGCGTGTCCATGATCAACTGCGCCTTGGCCCGGTCGCGCCGCAACTCGTCAAAATCGCTCGTTTTTCCATCGAGCAGACGCTGCAATTCCGCCGCGTGCGCGCGCAGGTTGGCGATCTGGGTGAGTTGATCATCCATGACCTCCTGCGCTTTCCAGCGATCAGCCAGCACGGTATCGAGCCAGACCTGCCGCAACCGCAGTGCGGAATTCTCTCTCTCCGTCTTCTTCGCCCGCGCGGTCGAATCGATCCGCACCGCAATGGCATCGTAGAACTCCTCGATTTCTTTGCTCTCGTTAGGCAATCCGAGCAGCTCAGCGAAAACGGCATTACTCTTTGCGCCTGCCGCGATCACGCCGAGACCGATTCCATTGGAAAATTCCGCCGCGGCCTGACCCTTCGAGAGGTCCTGCCAGAGAGAACGCAACACATCCGCGCGTTCCAGGTTCAGACCATGCAATAAAATGACGGCCTGCGGCGCGAGTTTCGATCGCCATGCGTTCAACTCGCTTCGCGCAATTTCCGCGCGGTCGCAGTCATCAATCAAAAGAATATCGATGCTGCCATCTGGCTCCTGCACGACGATTTCACTCGTTAGGCCGGAGCGCAGCTCACTGATATCGGGATAAAATTCGTCTGCTTCCGCGATTGCAGCCTGCCACGGCTGATCATCGCGGATCGCTTCACGGCGAATCGTCAGGCAGCGGCAATCCAGTTCGCGCTCTCGCACCGCCTGGCAAAAGGTGAAGTGAAGTTGCGCGTCAGAAAAACCGAGCGTGACAATCCTGCGCGGTTTTCGCGTTGCTACCAGGTCGTAAAGGAACGCGAGATGACAACACGACACGCCGCCGGTGTAGAACTTCGGCTGAAAACCAAGGCTCGGCAGTTCGAACGGCATGCGGACAATTAGTCATCGCCGCGCGTGTCCGAATCAAGCTTGCCCACTGACTTTTCTCGGCGCCTCCGTATGCTCGCAAGAAATGGAACTCGACTTGCCGTCGCAAGAATTCCAGCCGCATCTCTATGGCGTGGGCGCGTGGACGGACAATATTTTCTTCGCCTGTGATCTGATCGCGACCCTGCGGCCACGCCTTTGTGTCGAGCTCGGCACCGATCGCGGCGAAAGCTACTTCGCGTTCTGTCAGTCAGTCGCGGAGAACAAAACAGGCACGCGCTGTTTCGCGATCGATACCTGGCTAGGCGACGAACAAGCCGGTGGCTACGACGAGACAACCTTCGCCGAAGTCTCGGAACACAATCGCGCGAATTACGAAAGTTTTTCCACGCTCGTGCGCCGCACGTTCGACGAAGCCCTTCCGCAATTCGCGCCCGAGAGCATTGATCTCCTGCATCTCGACGGACTCCACACCGAAGCCGCCGTCCGTCACGACATCGAGGCGTGGCTGCCGAAAATCCGGCCCGGCGGAATTTTGCTCATGCACGACGTAAATGTGCGCACGCGCGACTTCGGCGTCTGGAAAGTGTGGGAAGAACTGAAGACACGCGGCCGCTCTTTCACCTTCACGAGCGGACCTGGCCTCGGCGTCTGGCAAAAACCGCCAGAGAAAAAGCTGCCTGCACCGATTGAGGACTTGTTAGGCCAACATCAAACAGCCATCGCACAATTGATCAGATATTATTCCGCTCGAACTGCGGAGCTGCAGGAAAAAATCGCACAGCAATGGCGCGACGGTTCCATTCGCGAAACGGCCATCGGAAGGCAAACCAGCATTCAGGTTTTCTACACGCCGTGATGGAATTCATCGCGAAGAAGATTCCGTCTTCGCGCGCATCGGCCACGGAATTTGGAAGGAGGTTTCGCTGCCGCTTCCCGCCGGCGCGGGCGCTGCACCGCTGCGCATCGACTTCTACAGCGCATTCACAATCATCGACCTGAGTTCGATCCGCGTAATCTGCGGCACAATCCCAAAGTTCATCGCCGAAGCGCCTGACGAATTCGATCAGGTCAGAATCGCTGGCGACGCCGAACGATTACCGCATCCCGAATTTCTGCGCCTGAAGATCACCGGGCCGGATCCCCAGCTTTATCTTCCAGCGCGATCGCTTGCGCCTAACGAATCGTCCATCCGGGTCGATCTGCGCCTGCGCGTTTCAGCGAACTTGCCTAACCAGTAGTCGGCGAAGCCTGATAGGAACTTTCCACGCGCTGGGCCACGTCGCGATAGCCGTAATCCACTTCGTAAATCTGTTTCATGCAGGCGATGGAATTTTGCGTGTCGCCCATCTTCTCGTAGACCAGGCCGAGATTGTAGGTGATCTCCTTTTTTATCGCGTCCATCGTCAGGATTTCGCGCGCGGCTTCGTCGAGTTGTTTCACCGCCAGATCGAGCATGCCCAGTTCCTGGTAGCACTTGCCTAACAAGTTCATGGCCTTGAGCCGAGCGTTCGGATTTTGCCGCGCCCGCTGCAGTTCCGGCAACGCCTCACGATAATGGCCGGCGTTGACCAGATGTTCGCCCAGCTCGAAGCGCAATTGCAGGTCGGTCGGATTGCGTTCCGAACGTTTGCGCGCTTCGTCGATGAAGCTTTCCGCGCGCGCTTTCTTCGCTTCGGCCAGGACCGAGACGCGTTCGGCGTAACCTTCGTCACTTGCCGAATGTTCGGCCAGCCAGCGCTCGTTCTCCACGATCTCCTGCTCCGAGCGTTTCATGCCCAGATCGGAAACTTTGCGCAACAGCGCAGCGTCCGTTTTGCCGGTCAGTTCGGCCGCGTATTGATACCAGGCAACGGCGTGTTCGAAATCTTCCTTCTGCTCGCAAAGTTGTCCGAGTTTGCGCGCGTGATCCACGCTTTCCGGCTCCGCCTGATGCCGCTCGTAGGTCTCGGCGATTTGCTGGTCTAACGACTCGCCGGTCAGCGCCATGCGACTTTGCTGCTCGAGCGAAATCGCCACCTCCTTGTCCTTGATCAAATCGCGATAGCTTTCCGCTTCCTGCCAGCCGCCCGTCTTCATCGATCCGCGCGCGGCCGCATCCTTGCCGAGTCGCTGCGCCTCCGCATCGGTCGGATCGGCTTCGCTGATGCGGTTGTAAATCTCGACCTCTTTTTCGTTGTCGCCTAACGAGTGGTAAAGCTTTCCCAGCTCGTGCAGAATCTTCACGTCGCGCGGTTTTTCTTCGAGCAAGGTCTGCAGGGCGAGCACACCGATTTCCGGAAAACCCGCCGCCACCGCCGCTTCCTTCAAAAGCATATTGGCCTGGCGATTGTAAGGCTCGTCTTCCAAGACTTTCTCCACCAGTTCGATGGTGTGTTTCGGATCTTTCTTCAGCTCGCGCTGCGCCTTCATCACGCCGATGGACGCGGTCGAGACGTTGAAGAATTTTTTCTTCTCCGCTTTCAACTTCGTCACTTCGGTGCGGCGCAAAAGCTGACGGCCGGTGAGAAATTCCGGCTCCTTTTTGAGGATGCCCTGCAAGAGCGTAATGGCGTAACCGAAATTACGCTGCTCGATCGCGGCGACCGCTTTTAGCCAATGGCTCCGCTGCATTTCGCTCAATTCCTTCTCGCTCTTAATCGGCATGACTTACAACAAATCTAATTGCGGTTTTTCCGGTTGCCTAACAAGTCCTTTCGCACGTCTCGGCTTGGGCGACGGCTCGGCGTTAGTCCCGTTCGGTTTTTCCAAATGCGCGAGAATGTCTTTCGCGCGATCGAGGATCTGCCGCGGCAGACCGGCCAGTCGCGCGACCTGGATTCCGTAACTGCGATCCGCGCCGCCCGGCACGATCTTGCGCAGGAAAATGATCTGCTCGTTCCATTCGCGCACCGCGACATTGAGATTACAAACGCCGCTGCGTTCCTCGGCCAGCTTGGTCAGTTCGTGATAATGCGTGGCGAACAAGGTGCGCGCCTTGATCTGATCGTGCAGAAATTCCGCCACGCTCCATGCGATCGACAAGCCATCGAAAGTGGAAGTGCCGCGGCCGATTTCATCGAGAATGACGAGACTGCGCGCGGTCGCGTTGTTCACGATGTTGGCGGTCTCATTCATCTCGACCATGAAGGTCGATTGCCCGCGCGAGAGATCGTCGGTCGCGCCGACGCGCGTGAAAATGCGATCGACCAAACCGATTTCCGCGCTGGCCGCCGGCACAAAACTTCCGATTTGCGCCATCAGAACAATCAGCGCGACCTGTCGAATGTAAGTCGATTTGCCGGCCATGTTCGGACCGGTGATGATGGCGAGGCGTTGCGCTTCGCCGTCGAGCGAGGTGTCGTTAGGCACAAACTTTTCTTCCGCCAGATTTTGATCGAGCACCGGATGCCGGCCGTCGCGAATCATGAGCTGCAACGATTCGTTCAGCTTCGGTCGCGCGTAGGAATAGAGCCGCGCCGTCTCGGCCAAACCGCCAAGCGCATCGAGCGTGGCGATGGCGGAGGCTGTCGTCTGGATCGCATTCAGCTCGCGCAACGTTTCGTCGCGCAATTTCTGAAACAATTGATACTCCAGCGCGCGCGCGCGTTCATCCGCGCCTAAAATTTGCGCCTCGATTTCCTTCAGCTCCGGCGTGATGAAACGCTCGCCGCCGACGGTGGTTTGCTTGCGCGTGTAATTTTCCGGAACGGAAGCGAGATTCGATTTCGTGACCTCGATGAAATAACCGAAGACAGAATTGAACCGCACCTTGAGCGACTTGATTCCGGTCTTCGCGATCTCGCGCTCCTGCAATTCGCTGATCCAATTTTTTCCCTCGCGCGAAGCGCGGCGCAATTCGTCCAGATCGGCATCGTAGCCATCGAGAAATATGCCGCCGTCCTTCAGCGTAAACGGTGGATCGTCCACCAAGGCGCGCTTGAGAATCGCGAGCAGCTCCGGCATTTCGTGGAGCTCATCGTGGAGTTGCAGAGTGTAACAACGCGTCGCGGTCCTTCCCGAAGCACGGCGCGTTCACTCAGCTTCTTCAATTCGCGTTTGAGCGCCGGAATCTGTTCGAGTGAAGTCCGTAACGCGACCAGATCGCGCGCGTTTCCCGAAACCTGACTCAGCCGTCCGATGGCGCGCTCGAGATCGCGCACCGATTTGAGCGCGGTGCGCAATTCCGCCAGTAGCTCCGGTGCGCCTAACAAGTCCTCGATCATCTGCTGGCGCCGCTCCAGTTCCGGCAAGGTCGCGCAGCGGTTGCAGAATCCAGGCGCGCAATTTGCGTCCGCCCATCGGCGTGACCGTGCGATCGAGCGCGGCGAGCAAGCTGGTATCGCGCGCGCCGCGCGACGTGACCAATTCCAGATGGGCCTGCGTGGCGAGATCGAGCACGACATGTTCGCCCGCGACATCGCAGCGCAACGAGGTGAGATGATCGATCTTTCGCCGCAGCTGATGCTTGAGGTAATGCACGATCGCACCCGCCGCTGCCACCGCCGCCGGCATTTGGGTGCAACCAAATCCATCGAGCGATTTGACCCCGAAGTGTTCGCACAAAGTGAAGGTCGCCTGCTCCGGCAGGAACGCGTAGCTGTCGTGCGCGAGACGTGTGCTCGATTTCCTTGAACTGCTCCTGCTGCTCGTCGCTGACGCAAAACTTCCGACGGCGCGACCCGCGCCAGTTCGTCAGTCAGCGCACTCATCGTCGGCAATTGCGCGAGGCGAAATTCGCCCGTGGTCAGATCGGCATAGGCGAAGCCGAACGCATTCGCGCCCACGTAAACCGCACCGAGATAATTGGCGCGCTTTTGGTCTAACAAGTCCAATTCGCTCACCGTCCCGGCGGTGATGATCTGCGTGATCTCGCGCTGTACGATTTTGCCCGGCTGCGGATCGCTCGTCTGATCGCAAACCGCGATGCGTCGTCCGGCCTTGATCAGCTTCGCGATGTAATTCTGCGCCGCGTGATAAGGCATGCCGCACATCGGCACGCCATTGCGTTTGGTCAGCGCGAGATTGAGCAGGCGCGGACGCTTCCTTCGCGTCCTCGAAAAACAGCTCGTAGAAATCGCCCAGCCGAAAGAGCAGCAAGGTGTCGGCAGGCACGCTCGCGCGCAGTCGCTGATACTGCTGCATCATGGGCGTGAGCGTTTCGGCCATCGACAAAAGCTTAGACAGGATTAACAGGATGAACAGGATTTGGGGAGAGCTGCCACGGCTCTTTCTTCAATCCCGTTCATCCTGTTAATCCTGTCCAAAAATGAAACCTTCTTTCGCTGCTAGCTTTTTCATCTTTTTCGGAACTGTTGCGCTTGCGGCTGATGCGCCGAAAACAATCGCGCCGCCCGATAGCCTGATCGTCGACGGCATTCCGCCGATCTCGACTGAGGTCGTCGACCAAGTCGGGCGCTACACCGAGGCGCGGGCCGCGGCTTTCCTTGATTGGAATCCAGCGCGGGCGGAGGCGCTCATCCTGACGCGGTTCGCCGACACGAACCAGGTGCATCTGGTGACGCAACCGGGCGGTGCGCGCACGCAGTTGACGTTTTTCCCCGATCGCGTGATCAGTGGCAGCTTCGATCCGACGAAGGGCGATTTCTTTCTCTTCGCGAAAAGCGCGGGCGGGAACGAATTCAATCAGAACTACCGCTACGATTTCGCGACCGGCGAAGTGACGCTGCTGACCGATGGAAAATCGCTTAACTCCGGGCCGGTCTGGAGCACGAACGGCAAGCTCGTGGCCTACACTTCCACGCGTCGCAACGGCGCCGACACCGACATTTACCTCGAGTCGCCTAACGACACCAAGAGCGACCGCATGCTCGCAGAAGTGAAAGGCGGCGGTTGGAATATCGAAGATTGGTCGCCCGACGACAAACAGCTGCTCGTGATCGAAGAAATTTCCGCGAACGAAAGTTATCTCTGGCTTTTCGATACGCAGAGCGGCCAACGGAAAGAGTTAACCCCGCGGTCGGCGCCTGGCGCAGAGACGGTCGCCTATTTTCGCGCGCGTTTCGCAAAGGATGGCAAAGGGCTTTACGTCACAACGGATCGCGAATCGGAATTTGCGCGGCTGGCCTACATTGACTTGGCGAATGGGAAGCACACCTATCTGAACGACGCGAAGTTCGATGTTGATGATTGGGACCTCAGTCCCGATGGCAAACGCATCGCCTACATCCTGAATGAAAACGGCCTCAGCACGCTGCACATGCTGGATCTCGCGTCGCACAAGACAAGCGAGCCAAACTTTGATCCACCGCTCGCGCCCGCTGTGATTAGCGGGCTGCACTGGCACCGCGATGCCAAGCAAAGCCTTCTCGCCTTCAACGTGAACGGCGCGCGTTCGCCGTCCGATGTCTATTCGTGGTCGACCGCCAATGGCAAAAATGTCGTGACCCGCTGGACGACGAGCGAGACGGGCGGAATTCCAGCGAACAACTTTGTTCAGCCGCAGCTGGTGAAATGGAAAAGTTTCGACGGTCGCGAAATCAGCGGCTTTCTCTATTTGCCTAACGAGACCAAATTTCCCGGCAAACGTCCCGTCATCATCAACATTCACGGCGGACCGGAAGCGCAATTCCGCCCGGGTTTTCTCGGGCGCAACAACTACTTCATCAACGAACTCGGTTGCGCCATGATTTTCCCGAACGTGCGCGGCTCGTCCGGTTACGGGAAGAGTTTCCTCAAACTCGACAACGGCTTTATGCGCGAAGATTCCTACAAAGACATCTCCGCGCTGCTCGATTGGATCAAGACACACCCGCAGCTGGACGCCGATCGCGTCATGGTCACGGGCGGATCGTACGGAGGATTCATGACCCTGCAGGTTTCGTGGAATTACGCCGATCGCATTCGTTGCTCACTTGATGTCGTTGGCATTTCCAATCTGGCGACGTTTTTGAAAAACACCGAGAGCTATCGGCGTGATCTGCGCCGCGTCGAGTACGGTGACGAGCGCGACCCAAAAATGGCGGAGTTCATGGAAAAGATCGCGGCGTTGAACAACGCGAACAAAATCACCAAGCCGATGTTCGTCGTGGCCGGCGCGAATGATCCGCGCGTGCCGAAAAGCGAGGCCGACCAGATCGTGGCGACGTTAAAGCAACAGAGCACCCCGATCTGGTATCTCGTCGGCAAAGATGAAGGACACGGCTTCCAGAAAAAGAAGAACCAGGATTTTCAATTCTACGCCACGGTGCAGTTCATTCGCGATTATTTGTTGAAGTAGACAAAAGCTCGCCGCGGACGCGTCTTTTCTATTGAATCCAACCGTACCGGTTGGCGCGTCTTAACTTCGCCGCCGCTTTCACGCTTATGATCACCGATCTTCGCTTCGCGCTTCGTCAATTGTTCAAGTCGCCCGGATTCACTTTGCTGGCGTTGCTCACGCTGGCGCTCGGCATCGGGCTCAACACCGCCATTTTCAGCCTCGTCAACGACCTGTTCCTGCGCGGGCTGCCCTTCCGGCAACCAGCGCGCGCCGTCCAGGTGTTCTCGCATTTTAAAGAGCAGACGGTCGATTTTCCGCTTTCCGCGCCGCGCTACATACATTTCCGCGACGGCCAAACCGTCTTCGATGGCTTCGCGGGTGAAAATGGAGTCGCGGCGACCGTGACTGGAATTGGCGATCCGTTTCAAGTGCCGATTTTCAAAACGACCGCGAATTACTTCGATGTGCTGGGTCTGCGTACGATTCGCGGCCGCACATTCTTGCCGGAGGAAGAAGAAGGCGCCGATGTCGCTGTCATCACGGAACGTTTCTGGAAAGCGCGGCTCGGCAGCGATCCGAATGTGATTGGTCGCGCGCTGATCCTCGATGGCGTGTCGCACACGATCGTAGGTGTGGTCCCGACCCTGCCGGTTTCGTGGATGGGACCGAACGCCGATATCTGGACGACAAAGCCGTTCGTGATTCCAGGCTTTTCGCATGAGCGGATGATGCGCGGCACAGCGTTTCTGCGCGCGGTCGGGCGATTGAAACCCGGGATCACCGTGGAGCAAGCACGCGCCGCGATGCAGGTGCTGACCGAGAGTTACCGCACACAATATCCCGAGAAGATCGACGCCAAATCGGGAACAGTGGTGAAGACATTGCCCGAAGCGGTGACGGAAAATTTGCGACCAGGCTTTGCTACGTTGCTCGCGGCCGTGACCTTCGTGTTGCTGATCGCCTGCAGTAACGTCGCCAATCTACTGCTGGTCAGGTTCAGCGGACGCCGCCGGGAAATTTCATTGCGCATGGCGCTGGGCGCGACGCGCGCGAGCGTGCTGCGGCTTTTCGTTTTTGAAAGCGTGTTGATCAGTTTGCTCGCGGGAATTCTCGGCGTGTTCCTGGCGTGGGAATTGGTTCCGCTTGTGCCGAAACTCGCCGCCAATTTTCTTCCCATCGAAGAAGGAAGCGCCACCGCGATTGCTTTTCCGGTGCTCGCATTCGCGCTCGCGCTCTCGTTGCTCACTGGTCTGGTCATGGGTTTGTATCCGGCGCTGCAAAGTTCGCGCGCTGATATTGTTGAGGCTTTGAAAGAAGGCGGTCGCGGAACCGCGGGCAGCGTGCGGCAGCAACGTTTCCGCAAATTGCTGGTCGGAGCACAGGTCGCGCTTTCCGTCACGTTGCTGGCCGGCGCATCGCTGCTCATCGCCAGCTTCCTACGGCTGAGTCACCAGGATCCCGGCTTCAAGTTCGACAATCTTTGGAACGCGTTCACGGTCATGCCGCAGGCGCAATACCCCGACGTCGCTTCGCGGACGCGTTTCGCCGAGCAATTGCTGACGGCCTTGCGCGCCACGCCCGGTCTGCAGGAGGTCACCGCTAGTGCCGGTATTCCACTCAATGGCGGCGGTGGTGCCACGCTCTACACCCGGGCCGATGGCGACGTTCCGCCCATTGCCGAGCGAAAAGGCGCGCCTTCCAATGACATCGCACCGGGATTTCTGCGCACGCTCGGGATTCCGCTGCTGGCCGGACGTGATTTCAACGATCAGGACATCCTCGATCATCCCAACGTGATTCTCATCAGCGCATCCGGTGCGAAGACCGTGTTCGGCAACGAAAATCCGATCGGCAGGAATTTGCTCGTCACGAGCGGCAGCGTCCCCGTGGAGATCGTCGGCGTGGTCGGCGATACCCGCTCGGCACGGCTTGATCAGCAAAACGACATGGAATTTTATCGGCCGTTCGCGCAGGAGAACTTTCCTTTTGTCGCTATCACTGTCCGCAGCACACTGCCGCCGGATACTGTGACTAAATCCGTGCAGGCGGCGTTGCGCACGATTGATCCCAGCCTGGCGCTGATTTTGCCGCAACCGGTCGCTGCAATCATCGCGCAGGCGCTCGGGCAGGCGAAATTGATGATGGTGCTGCTCGGCGTTTTCGCTGGCGTGGCGCTACTGCTCGCCACGGTCGGAATTTACGGCGCGGTTGCCTATACGGTTGAGCAACGCACGAGCGAAATCGGTGTGCGCATGGCCCTCGGCGCGCAAACCATGGATGTGCTGCGACTGGTCGTTAGGCAGGGAATGACTCCGGTCGTGTTTGGACTGGTGGTGGGCCTCGCCGCCGCGCTCGCGATTGGGAAACTGATCGCGACGCAGTTGTATGAAACTTCGGCCTACAATCCGGTGCTGCTCACGGCGACGATCACTGTCCTGGGCGCCGCGGCCTTGCTGGCGTGTCTGTTTCCCGCGCGACGAGCGACACTGGTGAATCCGACGCAGGCGCTTGCGCAGCGAATAATCAATCAACGACGTTCACGCCTTCGCTCGCGGTGCGTTGCGTGAAAAGCTCGCTCAGGCGCGTTGTCATCGGGCCGACGGCGCCATGGCCAATGGTGCGACCGTCGACTTTCGTCACGGCCGCCAGCTCGCCCATCGTGCCCGTGCAAAACATTTCATTCGCGGCGTAGACATCGCCTAACGAGAGGTCTGCCTCTGTGCACCGGATTTGATTCGCCGCACAAATCTCCAGGACGGTCGCGCGGGTAATTCCCTCCGGGCACGCTCGGACAAAACTCGTGGCGACCTCACCGTTGCGCACGATGAAAACGTGCGTGGCGTTGGTCTCCGCGACGAAACCACGCTGGTCGAGCATGAGCGCATCGTCCGCGCCAGCGTTGTTCGCTTCGATCTTGGCCAGAATGGAGTTGAGCAAATTCGCATGGTGAATCTGCGGATCGAGAATCTCGGGCGGCGGCCGGCGAATCCTGCTCGTGATGAGCGACAAACCCGTCTTGGCGTAAACCGGCGGTTTGTGCTCGGCCAGCACGATCAGGGTGAAGCCGCTTTGATTGAGGCGCGGGTCCATGCCGGAAGTAACTTTGACCCCGCGCGTCACGGTTAACCGGATGTGCACGCCGTCGCGCATCTTGTTCGCGGCCAAAGTGCGCTTGATCTGCCCGATGATTTCTTCATCACAGGGGAAAACGGCGAAGGCGAGTGCCTGCGCGGATTTGCGCAGCCTAACGAGATGTTCGTGCAGCTTGAAGATGCGGCCGCGGTAAAGACGCAAACCTTCCCAGACAGCATCGCCACCCTGCACCGCGGAATCGAACGGACTGATCCCGGCTTTGTCGCGATGAATCAGCTCGCCGTTGATGTTGACCAGCAGGTCGCGGTTTCGCTCGTTGAACTGTTGCAGCATCGGGAGTCAACGGAGACGAAAGGCACGCAGCCGTTCGTAAATTTCGCTGCCGGTTTCGTGCATGGCGCGCAGGCGTTCCGGCACTTCCACTTTCCGCGCTACGTGCGGTTGGAACGACGTCGACTTCTCCACTTCCACATACCAATGCTTCGCCCAAATGCCATCCGTCGCGCGTCGGCCGGGCGGCCAGGAAAGCATGGTGTCGCTGAATTCCACGCCCATCGCCTCACACAAGAGCGTCAATGTGCGCCGCGGATTCTCCAGCACATCGTGCGCATCGATCACTGGCGGCACTTTGCCGCTCTGCTTCTGCACCCAGTCAAAAATTTTCGCCTGCTGCACAAAACCCAGGTCTTCCAGCGAAGGCTCGGCGTTCTTCCTGATGTAGGACGCGATCACTTCCGCCGGATCACGGATCAGGAAACAATTCGTTAGGCCGGGGAGCCACTCGCGATCAACTTCCGGCAAAAGATGATGCGTCATTTGTTTCTGGTAAAAAATGCGCGCGCCATCCGGTGGACTACTCGTTAGGCCGGCGACAATTTTCCTCCAGTCCGTCTCGCCCTGCGCGATTACTTCTTCGCGCCCCGGATGATCGACCTCGGTTCGCCGCAAATAATAAGCGTAGAACGGTTCGTCCACGACAAAAGTGTCCGGCCGGTTGCCCCACGACCGCATCATGGCGGTGGAGATGTTGCGCGGACCGGACCACATGGCGATGCGGATTGGCGTCTCTCGATTCATAGCCGGCGAACTCGTGCTAGGCTGCGTCAATTATGGCGCAATTCCCAGCAGAACAAGCGCAGAGCGGAGAGTTTCATCGCCAGGAGGACGCCTTTCGCGATTGGGTGAAACGCGACGGCTCCACGCCTTACAAGCCCGAGCGCGACCGTTATCACCTTTACGTCTCGCTCGCCTGTCCGTGGGCGCATCGCACCATCATCCTGCGCAAACTCAAGGGACTCGAAGATGTCATCGGCATGACCGTGGTCGATCCGATTCGCGACGAGCGCGGCTGGGCCTTGCCGGAAGATCCGATCAACGGCTTCAAGTTTCTCAGCGAAGCCTATCGCGCCACCGATCCTACCTACGACGAACGCGTCACGGTGCCGGTGTTGTGGGACAAAAAGACGAAACGCATCGTGAGCAATTCGGACGACGACATCATTCGCATGTTCAACTCCGAGTTCAGCGAGTTTGCGAAAAATGATTACGACTTCGTGCCGGCCGATCTGCGCGAGCAAATCGATGAGCTGAACGAGCTAATTTACCGGCGCGTGAACAATGGCGTTTACCGCGCAGGCTTCGCCACCAAGCAGGCGCCGTATGAGCGCGCGGCGCGCAAACTTTTCGAAACGCTCGACCAACTCGACCAGCGTCTCGCCTCGCAGCGTTACTTGTTAGGCCAGCGCATGACCGAAACCGACTGGCGTTTCTTTCCCACGCTCATCCGTTTCGATGCGGTTTATCACGGCCATTTCAAATGCAACCTGCGCCGCATCGTCGATTACAAAAATCTCTGGCCCTACCTGCGCGATCTTTACCAGCACGACAGCGTGGCCGAGACGGTGAATTTCGATCACATCAAGCGGCACTACTACATCACGCACGCCGAGATCAATCCGACCCGCATCGTTCCCATCGGGCCGGAGCTTGATTTAACACAGCCGCACGGGCGAAAATAGCGTCGCTTGCACCCGAACGAAGATTACGTGCTCAAGGTCCTGGAGGACGTTGGGCTGGTCACGAATAAACAAATCGAGAAGGCGCGCGCGCGTCTGAATGGCGCGCCCAGTGTGGTCGATGTCCTCGTGCGCGACGGAATTGTTTCCGAGACCGACATCTCGCGCACGCTCGCCACACAGGCGCACATGGATTGGATCGACCTTTCCACCACCGTCATTCCGCAGGAGGTGATCAATCAAATCCGCGCGGAAGATGCGCGCCGCTTCAAGGTCGTGCCGGTCAGTGTCGGCGAAGCCGGACTGAAAGTAGCGGTGAGCGATCCGCTCGATATCGACACGATCGATAGCCTGAGTTTTTTGCTGCAACGCGAAATCGAACTGGTTTGCAGCAGCCCGGAAAAAATTCGCGAGGCTCTCATCAAGTACTACGGCACGGCCGATGAAGCTTCCGACATTTTGCAGCAGCAACTCGGCGGCGAAGTCGATGTCGGTCTCGAAATTACCGAAGGCGGTCCGCTCGAAACCGGCGACGAAGCCGATGCGCCGATCATTCGCCTAGTCTCGATGTTGTTGATCGAAGCGCAGCGGCTGGGCGCGAGCGATATTCATCTCGAACCGCTCGAGAAAAAATTCCGCGTGCGTTTTCGCATCGATGGCGTCTTGCAGGAAATGCAGGCACCGCCGAAGCGATTGCAATCCGCCATTGTCAGCCGGCTCAAGATCATGACCGGCTCGATGAGCATCGCGGAAAAGCGTTTGCCGCAGGACGGCCGCATCCAGGTGAAGATTGCGAAGAAACCGATCGACCTGCGCGTTTCGACCATCCCGACCAATCACGGCGAGAGCGTGGTCATGCGTTTGCTCGACAAATCGAGTCTCACCCTCGGTCTGCCCGAACTCGGATTTCTGAGCGACGACCAGGAAACATTCGAGCGATTGCTGCGTTTGCCCGACGGCATCATGCTCGTGACCGGCCCGACCGGTTCCGGCAAAACGACCACGCTCTACGCCTGTCTGCAATTACATCAACAAGCCCGACCGCAAGATCATCACGGTGGAGGAACCGATCGAATATCAGATGAGCGGCATCAACCAGGTGCAGGTCAACGCCGACATCGGCATGACTTTCCCGGCGGCGCTGCGCTCCATGCTGCGCCAGGCGCCGAACATCATCATGATTGGTGAAATTCGCGACTTGGAGACGGCCAGCATCGCGACCAACGCGAGTCTCACCGGCCACCTTGTCTTCAGCACGCTGCACACCAACGACGCGCCTTCGGCGATTGCGCGCCTGGTCGACATCGGCATGAAGCCGTTCCTTGGTTGCCTCCTCAGTCCGCGCGATCATGGCGCAACGACTCGTTAGGCGACTCTGCCCGCACTGCAAACAACCGGGCGAATTGAGCGAGACGGAAATGCGCGCCCTGAATCTGGAAGCTTCGCAGCTAAGTGAAGCGCAGGTCATGAAAGCGGTCGGTTGCGACAAATGCCGCGGCACTGGCTATCGCGGACGCATGGGCATTTTCGAAATTTTCGTCATCGACGACGAAGTGCGGCACATGATCAACCGCAAGGAACTCGACCCTGCACCTGCGCCAGCGCGCGCGCGAACTGGGCATGCGCACCCTGCGCGAAGACGGCGTGCGCAAAGTGCTCGGCGGCCTGACGAGTCGCCGAAGAAGTCATTTCGATCACGCTGGGAGACGCGAACTGACTGAATCAACTAACCAGGTCGCCGAGCTTTTCCTCGAACAGCACGTCTTGCAGCCGTCGCAGATCGATGACGTCCTGCAGGAAGCGAATCTCAACGGCAAGACGCTCGCGCAAACCATGGCCGACAATGGTTTGCTGGATGAAGCGCACTTCTATCAGACGATCGCCGACTCGTTAGGCACGGAATTCACACCACTCGATGGTCAGGAGATTGCGCCGGAAGTTTTGCGCCTGATTCCCAGCGGACTGGCGCGTTTGCATCGCGCCCTGCCGATCAGTTTGAGCGACAACGCCATCAACGTCGCCCTGGTTGATCCGCTCGATCCGCGCGCGGCGGAAGATCTGCGCTTCGCGCTGGGCAAAGACATCCACGTTGTCGTCGCTCCGACGGACCAGATCGAGGAGCGGATCAAAAAATATTACGGCAGCGACACCTCCAGCATGGAGGACATCCTCAAGCAGCTCGGTGAAACCGGCGAGCTGCTGCAGTTGCGCGGCGATGAAGGAAGCGGCGCCGACGTGGAAGCGGAAGCGAACGCCACGCCGATCATTCGCTTCGTCGATCTGATCTTGTTCCAGGCCATCCAGGACCGCGCGAGCGACATTCACTTCGAGCCGTTCGAGCACGAATTCAAAATTCGCTACCGCGTCGACGGCGCGCTCTACGAAATGGCGCCGCCGCCGCGTCATCTGGCGCTGCCGGTCATCTCGCGCGTGAAGGTGATGGCAAACCTGAACATCGCCGAACGCCGCCTGCCGCAGGACGGTCGCATCCAGAAAAATATCGCGGGCCGCGTGGTCGACATGCGTGTCTCGACTCTGCCGACGCAATTCGGCGAGAGCGTGGTGCTGCGCGTGCTCGATCGCTCGAACGTCAACCTCGATCTCGAGGCGCTCGGCATGCCGGATTACATCCATACCTACATCCTCGATGTCATCCAGCGGCCGAATGGAATCTTCATCGTCACCGGTCCGACCGGCTCCGGCAAAACGACGACGCTGTATTCCTGCCTGCGCAAGATCAACACCATCGACTCGAAACTGCTGACCGCGGAAGAACCGGTTGAATACGACCTCGAAGGCATCATGCAGGTGCCGGTGAACGAAGGCATCGGTCTGACCTTCGCGCGAATCTTGCGCGCGTTTCTGCGACAGGATCCCGATCGCATCATGGTGGGTGAAACGCGCGACCTGGAGACGGCGCAGATCGCGATCCAGGCTTCGCTCACCGGGCCACCTGGTCTTCACCACCCTGCACACGAACGACGCGCCCGGCGCGGTCACGCGCATGATCGACATGGGGGTCGAGCCGTTCCTGATTTCCTCGACGCTCGACGCCGTGCTCGGCCAACGCCTGCTGCGCAGCATCTGTCCGAATTGCCGCACACCGTACGAGCCGAACCAGACGTTCCTTGATCAACTGCAACTTTCGCGGCGCGACATCGGCGAGAAGCAATTTCTTCTACGGCAAAGGTTGCGAAGCCTGCAACCAGACCGGCTACAAAGGTCGCAAGGGCATCTACGAATTGATGAAGATCACCGATCCGATCCGCGAGTTGATCAACGAACGCGCGCCGACCGTGGTCTTGAAACAAAAGGCGATCGAGCTCGGCATGGTCACGCTGCGGCAGGATGGTTTGCGCAGCATCTTCGACGGCGACACCACCATCGAAGAAGTGCTGAAATACACGTGAGATGCCTGAAATCATCGACAGACCGTGCATGCGGCCGTCATTCGTATTTTCCAGTCATCCTCGTCTTCTCATGCCTCGCTACACCTATGTCGCCCTCGATGCGCGCGGCCAGGAATCGACCGGCTTAGTCGAAGCCAATTCGACTAACGAAGCCATCGGGCATCTGCGCTCGGCCGGCTTTTTTCCCACCAACGTTTTCGAGGAAGGCAAAGGCGACCGCGCAGGAAAAGAAGGCGGTAAAGCAAAAGACCAAAGCGGTTAAAGCGGCGGCGCCCGCGAAAGAGAAAAAGGGCCTTGTCCTCTTCGAGAAAAAAACGGTGAAGACGAAGATCCTGATGATCTTCACGCGACAACTTGCGACTCTGATCGACTCCGGACTGCCGCTGCTGCGCGCGCTGACCGTGTTTGCAGAAACAGGAACGCGACAAAGTCTTGAAGAAGACGATCGGCAACCTGGCCGATGCGGTGCAGGGCGGCAGCACATTTTCCGAAGGCCTTTCGCAGCATCCGAAGATCTTCAACGACCTTTACGTCAACATGGTGAGCGCCGGCGAAGCTGGGCGGCGTGCTTGAATTGGTCCTGACCCGCCTGGCGGAATTCCAGGAGAAGGCGCAGAAGATCAAGAACAAGGTCGTGGCCGCGATGGTCTATCCGATCATCGTGATGATCCTCGCGATTTTCATTCTCGCTTTCCTGCTCGTCTTCATCGTGCCGAGGTTCGAGCAAATCTTCAAAGACATGCTCGGCGACAAACCACTTCCCGGCATCACACGCTTCGTCATCGCGGTCAGCAATGCCGTCAAAGACCATTACGGCATCATTCTCTTCGTCATTTTCGCCATTTTCATTGGGATGAAATTGATCAGCCGCACAAAGCGCGGCCGCGCCTTTATCGATCGAGTGAAGTTACATGTGCCGCTTTTCGGCGATCTGCTGCGCAAGACGGCCATCTCGCGTTTCTCGCGCACGCTCGGCACCCTCGTGACCAGCGGTGTGCCGATTCTGCAGGCGCTCAACATCACCCGCGAAACCGCCGGCAACAGTGTCATCGCCGGCGCGATCAACCAGGTGCATGACAGCGTGAAGGAGGGCGAATCCATTGTGCAACCGCTGGAAGCAAGCGGCGTATTTCCGCCCATGGTCATCAGCATGATCGATGTCGGCGAAGAAACCGGACAACTGCCGGAGATGCTGCTGAAGATCGCGGAAGTTTACGACGACGAAGTCGATAACGCCGTGGCCGGTCTGACCTCCATGCTCGAACCGATCATGATTGTCTTTCTCGCCGTCGTCGTCGGCACCATCGTCATCGCGCTCTTCATGCCGCTCATCAGCATCATCAGCGGATTGCAGCAACAAACGTGAACAAGAGGCAAGCGCGCTTCACCCTCATCGAGCTGCTGGTGGTGATGGCGATCATCATCATCCTCGCCAGTCTCGTTCTCGGAATTTCGGGCTACGTGCAAAAGAAAGGTGCGCGCTCCCGCGCCGAAGCGGAGATCGCCGCGATATCCGCAGCCTGCGAAAGTTACAAGGCCGATAACGGAACTTATCCGACGGATTCGATTTGCCACCGAAAGTGTCAATCCCACGGCGTCACCAGTTCCGATGACCGCGAGCAAATTCCTGTATGGGGAACTCGCCGGAGAACAGGGACGGCGACCGCATCGCTCGATTCAGGCCTGAAGTCGTATTTCACTTTCAAGCCAAACATGCTGCTGCCGGCGCCGCCTTCGACCAGTCAGATCACAGCGATTCGTGATCCGTTCGGAAACGCCTACGGTTACTCGACCGCGAAGCGCTGCCAAACCGAGCCTCGGCATCGGCTACAATCCTACCTTTGATTTGTGGAGCACGGCCGGCACGCAGAGCGCCAACGCCGACGGACCAGCAGCAGTGGATCAAGAACTGGTGAATCGGCCTAACGAGTCGTCTAGCCGTTGGTGTTTACCACGATCACCACGCGGCGATTCGGGCGTTGCCGCGAGATTTCCATCTCCACTGCCCCTTGATCGGTCGTATTGATGCCACGCGGTTGAATGATCAACTTGGTCGCGCCGAATCCGCGCGTGCGGATTTGGGTCGGATTGATCCCGAGCGCTTCGACCAGATATTTCTGCACGCTCTCCGCGCGGCGCGAACTCAAATCGAGATTGTACTCCGGCGAGCCAAACGAATCGGTGTAACCCTCGATGGTAAAAGTCGCTTTCGGATTGCGTTTGATCAGCGTGGCCAGTTTCTGCAATTCGTTGATCGCGCCCGGTCTGCAACGCGGCGCTGTCATATTCGTAGAGCGGATCGCTCGGCAAACGGATGGCCGTGCCCGCGCCGAGCGGACCTTTTTGCGAGAGCAACGAATCGAGATCGCTGAAGCCTGGCGCGCGTCCGCGATTCGGTCCCGCGCTGTCGTCCGGCAATTTGTTGAAAACATTCGGTTTCTTAATCGACGTGCTGGTGGCCAGCTCAGTTCCGGTGAGCGCCGGCTGGGGCCGGCCGGAAACTTCCGAGTTGTTCAACAAGGTCTGCTCGCGCGTCGCGTTCGGACTGTTGGAAAGAATCTGCGCCGTGCTGCGCTCGATTTCGCTCATGATCGAACTGGCGCTCGGATCGACCTTCGGTTTGTCGGGCAGAACATTGCTCGTGTCGTCCGGCATCTGGGTGGTGGCGTGAACTTCCTCGAGCAGTTTGTCGAAAGACTTCTTTTCATCGGGCAACTGCACATCGGTCTTGTCCGGCTCCGGCTTGGCCGCGGGATTCGTCTGGTCGGCACTGGCCTTATCGACCGGCTGCAAATCGACACTCTTGACCTTGAAGGTCGCAGTCGGCTCGCTCGGCTTAATGAGTGATTCGAGCGACTGAAAAGTCGTCCGGTAAAAATAAACGCACAGGGCGGCGTGGAGCATGAGCGAGACAATCAGGCCGACGAGCAACCAGTTGCGCTGCTTGCTCCCCGACCAGATATCTTCGTCGGTAAAATCGCCCGGTTCCGTCCTTGCTCTCATGCCTCTGCACTTTGACGGGATTCAGGCCGGGTTCGTTCGATAAATGCGCGCGCTGCCTTGCGAATTTCACCCGCCACATCTGCTTCCGTTTTCACAAACTTCGGTTTGAACCACGGAAACAGTCCGATCAGATCGTGCGTGACGAGAATTTGTCCGTCACAACTTTCACCCGAGCCGATGCCGATGGTCGGAATTTTCAGCGCCTCGGTAATCTGCCGCGTCGTTTCCGCCGCGACCAATTCGAGCACGACGGAAAACGCGCCGGCTTTCTCCACCGCCAGGGCATCGCGCATCAGATCATCCGCGCCGGCCTGCGTGCGGCCTTTCAACTTGTAGCCGCCTTCTTCGCGCACACTTTGCGGCAGCATGCCAATGTGCGCCATCAGCGGAATACCGGACTGCACGATGGCTTCGATCTGTGGCGCGTGACTGACGCCGCCTTCGAGTTTCACCGCCTGCGCGCCGGCCTCGACCAACTCGCGCGCGTTCGCAACCGCTTCCTTTTTCGTGGCGTAGGTGTGAAACGGCAGATCAGCCACGAGCAGGGCGCGTTTCACTCCGCGCGCCGCCGCGCGAGTGTGATGCACCATCATCTCGAGCGTCACTTCGGTGGTGTCCGGGTAACCGAGCACGACCATGCCTAACGAGTCGCCGACCAAAATGATGTCGATGCCTTCTTCGTCGAGGAGCCGCGCGGTCGGATAATCGTAGGCCGTGAGCGAAACGATGCGTTCTCCACGCTGTTTCATCGCGCGAAAATCCTGCATGACGCGGGAGGCTACCACTCGGAAGTAAACTGCACCAACGCTGTTGTGTTCGAGAGGCCGGCGAGCAATTGCGTTACCGTTTCCGTTTCGCCCGGCAGAATCAGATCGGGACGAATCGCGGCCAACGGTTCCAGAACAAAACGGCGATCGCGCATGCGCGGATGCGGCAATTGCAGATCGGGCCGCGAAACACTCGCATCGCCGAAATACAGCAAATCCAGATCGAGGGTGCGGGATTCGTTGCGCACGTGCACAGCGGAACGTCCGTGCGCTAGCTCGATGTCTCGCAAACCGCGCAGCAGTTCCTCCTTCTCGCCGTCGTAACCAATTTCGATCACGGCGTTGAGAAACTTTGCCGAGCCCGGCGCGCAATCGACCGGCTCGGTTTCATAAACGACCGAAGCCAGAAGCGGCGGTCCAACTCTGGGAAGACCGATTACGGCGCGCCGCGCGGTTTTCAAATTCGCCAGGCGATCACCGAGATTAGAACCGACCGCGATCCCGGCTCTCACAATCCGAGCACGTCCTCCATGCTGTAAAGGCCAGCCGGCTTGCCGATGATCCAGCGCGCCGCGCGCAACGCGCCCAGCGCAAAAGTCTCGCGGCTCGACGCTTTGTGCGTCAGCTCCAGGCGCTCGCCCGGCCCGCCGAAGACAACGGTGTGATCGCCGACCACATCGCCAGCGCGAATGGCGTGGATGCCGATTTCGGTTTTCGGACGTTCGCCGACCTGGCCTTCACGTCCGTGCGCGAAGTTTTTTTCATTCAGGCCGCGCACCTCGCTCAGGATTTGGGCAAGCCGCTTGGCCGTTCCGCTCGGCGCATCTTTTTTCAAACGATGATGCGTCTCGACAATCTCGAGATCGAAACCATCGCCGAGTAGTTCCGCTGCTTTGCGCGTCAGCCAGAACAGCGTGTTCACGCCGATGCTAAAATTCGCCGCCAACAAAACCGGAATCGATTTCGCCGCGTCCTTGATCGCACGCAGTTGTTCGGCGCTTTGCCCGGTCGTGCCGATGACGAGCGGTTTACCACTCGTTAGGCAGGTCGTGCAATTTCGTTGCGTGGCCTCGGCATGACTGAAATCGATCACGACATCGCAATTTCCAATAGATTCCTCGAGCGCGTCGCCAATGTCGCAGCGGCCCGCGATGGTCACGTCCTTCTGCGATTCGGCCGCGTGCGCGATGGCCTGTCCCATTCGTCCCGCCGCACCGACGAGAAGAATGCGCACGGGAGCGTTCATGCGGCAGCGGCTTCAAACACGGCCAGGGTCTTGCGCAATTTCTCCTGGTTCGCCGCCGTCATTTCGCACAGCGGCAAACGAACTTCGCTCGACATCAGGCCGCGCCACGCGAGCGCCGTTTTCACGGGAACCGGATTGGGCTCGATGAACAAATCCTTGAACAAACCCGCCATGCGGCGATGCAATCGTTGCGCGCCAGCCACGTCAGCTTTGTCGAACGCACGGACCAGGGCGCAGACTTCCGCCGGCAAAAGATTCGAAGCCACGCTAACGACGCCGCTCGCGCCAACGGCCATGAAAGGCAGGATCAAGTTATCATCGCCGCTCAGGATCGTGAATTCGTTAGGCAATGTGACCCGCAAGACACTTACTCTATCGACGCTACCGCCGGCTTCTTTGATCGCAATAATGTTCTTGCACTCGTTAGCCAACCTTTGCACCGTTTCCGGCAGGATATCCACGCCGCAACGGCCGGGAATGTTGTAGAGCATGATTGGCAATTTCGTTTCACGCGCGATCGCGGCGAAATGGCGAAAGAGTCCTTCCTGGCTCGGTTTGTTGTAGTAAGGCGCCACGATCAGAGCGCCGGCGACGCCGATTTTCTCCGCCGCCTTCGTGGCCGCGATGGCTTCAGTCGTCGAATAAGAACCAGTTCCGGCCAGCACCTGACAGCGGCCCTTCGCCATCTCGACCGTGAGTCGAATCACCTGCTCGCGTTCGTCGTGCGAGAGCGTCGGACTTTCTCCGGTCGTGCCCACAGCAATGACGCCGTTGACTCCGGCGGCGATTTGCCCTTCGACCAGTTTCTCGAAGGCCGGGACGTCAATCGCGCCGTCGCGGAACGGCGTAACCAGCGCTGTGTAGGTGCCGCGAAACATTCGTTAGGCCGGGATCACAGTTCGACTGTTCCTTCGAAAACGAAATCGGCCGGACCGCTCAGCGTCACAGCCTTGAAATTGTCTCCAACGCGCTCGAAGCCCACGCGCAATTCATCGCCGCCCATGACCAGGACACGCACTGGCGATTTCGCATTTTCCGTTGTGGCAAAGAGCAAGGCGCTCGCCACGACCCCTGTCCCGCAGGCCAGCGTTTCGTTTTCCACCCCGCGCTCATAGGTGCGAATCGCGATTTGATCGGCACCGCGTTTCTCGAGGAAGTTGGCGTTGGCGCCGCGTGGCGCGAATGCCGGATGATGTCGCACCGCAGAACCAAGGGTGCGCACGTCGACCTTCGAAACGTCGGTGACCCGAATCACAGCGTGCGGCACACCGCTGTCGATGTAATCGCACTTAAGATTCTGCCCCGCGGCGGAAATCTCGATGCCGAGCCGCATATCCTTCGGCTCACTCATTTGCAAGGTGACCGTTTCGCCGTCGAGCGCGGCGGCGATCACGCCCGCAGGGGTTTCGAAGGAAAGTTTCTGCAAGGGTCCGGTCACGCGATCGGCAAAACGCGCGAAACATCGCGCGCCGTTCCCGCACATTTCTGCTTCGCCGCCATCGGCATTGTAATAACGCATGCGAAAATCCGCGCCGTTGGCTGCCGGTTCCAAAACCAAAATTCCATCCGCGCCGATGCCGCGATGCCGGTCGCACAAGCGCGAGATTTGTTCCGCACCTAACGAGAGATTACCGGCGCGATTGTCCAGCATGACGAAATCGTTGCCCGCGCCGTTCATCTTGGTGAAGCGGAGTTTCGGCATAGCAATTTCTAACACGTCTCGTGCGAACGAGCTAATGCTTCGGCGCACGCACGGTGCCGGTCTCGATCGCGGCGCGGCGCTCGGTCACGATGCGGTTGGCAATTTCCTCCACCATTTGCTCGAGCAACATGCGCAAGTGCGTTCCTTTGCGGTAATCGGCTGGCGCGATGTGCCGCACGCGATCGGCATGCGTGGAAAGCTGGTAGCATTTCTTGAAACCGGCGCGCAATGGATCATCAGGATTGTAAACCGCGATCGCCTCGCCCTTGTTTTTGCGCATGACGGTGAAACACGGCACGTCGGTCGGCCCGTCGCCGATGTAGATCATGTTCGGGAACGGAATCGGACGCACCTCGGGATCCATGTGATCGTTCACGTCCTGCGTCATTTCGAGCAGCCCTTTATTGATGCGAAAAAGATACTGCGTCTTTTGGGTGTGACTGATGACGCGCTTGGGAAACGTGATGCGCCCGGCCTCATCCTCGGCGAATTCGCAGCCGAAAATCGCGCGCACATAGGGCGCGAGCCGGCTGCCTTCGATCAAGACCTTCATGCCCGACGAAATGATGTAATGCTCGACCGTGATGCCGTGCGAGACGTGCTCTTCGGTGAGAAGGCCATTGGCGAATTCCTCGAACATCTCGGGCAGGCCTTTGTAAAAATTGAGTTTCGAGCCTAACGACTTCAACAACTCGTTAGTCGGGCGGTCCATGCCAAGCTGGTCCAACAAGACCTTCATGTAAGCCAGCTCGTTGTCGTAACCTTCGCTGGCGACCAGATCGGAACAGCGCCGCCAGAAGCTGTCCTTGTTAATTCCGAAAGCCGGGAAGACGACTTCGTCCTGCATGTAGCTCGGACTCAGCGTCTGATCGTAATCGTAAACGATCGCGATCGTGTTCTGCGGCGTGGTCATGGCGGACTACTTTAAGTGCCTGACGAAATCTGCAAACAACGGCGCGTAAACATCACCGCCGCGCTCCGGGTGATACTGCACCGCGAGGGCAAAGGAATAATTTTTCAGCCGCACTTGCTCGATGATGTCGTCTTCCGTGCTCCATGCTTCCACTTCCAGGCCATCGCCAAGGCGATCGAGCGCCTGGTGATGGGAGCTGTTTACTTTTTCCAGGCGATGCTGCGCGGAGGCGTCGGTGCGTAATTGCTGAATATCGTGGTCCTTCATCTCCGGCGCGTTGTGCCCGGCAATGTCGAGCCGCAAGGTGCCGCCGAGCGCGACATTGAAGAGTTGCATGCCTTTGCAGATGGCGAAGATGGGAAGCTGCCTAACGAGTGCTTCCCTGATCGCCTCGAATTCCCATCGATCGCGCAACGGATCGACATCCTTGTCGATCACCGACGGATCCGGAACTTTCTGCTGCAAAAACTCGGGGGCGACATCCGCGCCGCCAGTCAGGAGCAATCCGTCCGTCTCTTCCATCAGCACGGTCTGCTCGGCCGCGTTCAAAATCTCCACTTCGATGTGCTCGTAGAAAGCACGCTGGAAATACGGTGCGTCTTTCGGGCGAATCCAGCTGGCGACTTTGGGCATCGCGGGGTGTGTCTCGTTCCAACTACAAGCCCATTAGCTCGCGCACGTATTTCACCGGCGGGCTGCCGTAGGAGAGAACTTCGTCGTTGTATTTCTTGAGATCGAACTTGTCGCCGAGTTTCGCTTTGGCGCGCTCACGCAAATCGAGATGCTCAGTCACGCCAACGAAGTAGGTCGAAAGCTGAGTGGACGAAAGACGGGCGCGTTTCCATTTCGCGACCGCTTCGCCTTCCTGCTGGAAGCCTTCCTTCATCATGAGATCGAGCGCCTGCTGTTCGGTCATGTTCGCGGTGTGAATGCTCTGGTCGAGAATGGCGTTACAAATGACGCGCAAGCGCATCTTCAACTGCTGCATCTTCACCTCCGGTCCGCCGTAGCCGGCTTCGCGCATGAATTGCTCGGCATAAACAGCCCAACCTTCGATAAAGCTGCCGCTCTGGAAAATTGCCCTAACGAGTGTGGGCGCCTTGAATTTGTTCGAATGCGCCAGCTGCAGGAAGTGACCCGGCATCGCTTCGTGGATGGTCAGGTCCTGCACCATGTAGTTGTTGTACTCGCGAAAGAATGAATCCTTGCGATCCTTCGACCAGTTGTCAGGCGTCGGCTCGATCGCGAAAAATGTTTCGCCGTTTTTTTCCAGCGGTCCGGCTGAATCGCAATAGGCAATGCCGCGACCGCGTTTGAATTCCGGCATGACGATGACCTTGAGCGGCTGATCGAAAACGGCGACGAGATTCTTTTCCTTCGTGAACGATGTGGCCTGCGAGAGGCATTTCTCGGCGTAACTGACCACGGTGTCGTCGTTGGGATGCTGCTCGGCCAGCTTGGCCAGAACGTCGGTCGTGACTTTTTTCTTGTCGCCTAACGAGTCCGGTTTCGCGTCCGGAAAATATTTTTTGTAGAGCGGCAGGGCGGCTTCGTAGATCGCGCTCTGTGTGGCGGCCAAGATCGGCGCGGGCGCGCGTCATCAATTCCTCCGGCGTCAAATCGGAGGCGAGGGAGAAACGCAGCTTCTTCCGGAATTTCTCCGCGCCGATGCGGAAGTCGCCGTCGGAACGCGGCAGCAAATCGGTCTCGAGCCATTTCTTGTAGTCCTCCAGTGCCACCGCCGTTTTTTCCTGCAAGGGCGCGAGTTCCTTCTTCGCCTGCGGCACGCGGTCGAGCACCGGATTCAATCCTTCGCGCACAAACGAAATCGCACCCTGTGCCTGTTCGATCGCAGTCTCAGTATAAATTTTCGGCGGATGCTTCAGGTTCGCTTTCGCCTGCGCAATGACGGCGGGAATTCCTTCCATGCGCGCGCGAATGTTCGGAACTTTCTCGGCCGGCGGCGCGAACTCGCGCGAAATGATGAGATAAAGGCTGTTGGCCAGGCTCTGGTTGTAAACGAGCGGATTCCATTCCGCTTCCTTCATTTCCTCCAACTCGAAAATCGCGCCTTCGACGTTGTCTTTCAGGATGCGAAGATCGACGCTATTCGCCCCGGTTAGGTCAGCGGCGCCTTTGAAGTCGTTTAGTTTGGCGAGCAGCGTCTTCAGTCCGGCCAATTCTTTGGCGCGCGCTTCCGCGGAATAATCGGTCAGCAAATGATCGAAGCGATGATCGCCCAGCTCGGTCGCCTGCTCCGGATTCGCCTTTAAGTATTGCTCGATGTAATCGCCGGCGATTTTCTGGAACTCATCATCAGCCGGGGTGGCGCGGATGTTTGGGCAAAGGGCGAGACTAACGAGTGCAAAGAACGTGCAGACGAGCTTCATGGCGCGTAAGCTAAGAATGTGACGAGGCGGGAAGCAACTCGTTTGATTGCCGGTGGCGCGACCGGTCTGCTCATCGCACCGTCACTGCGCGCCGCGGACGAGCGCGCGATGGTGCAACGTGCCATTCCCTCGACGGGCGAAATGCTGCCAGTGATCGGACTCGGCACGGCAGGCTCGTTTGATGTCAGCGCCTCAGCCAGCGATCGGCAACCGGTCGAAGAAGTCCTCGCGCTTTTGGTGAAAGGCGGCGGCAAGCTGGTCGATTCATCGCCGATGTACGGCCGGGCGGAATTGGTCGTGGGCGAAATCGCGAAGAAATTGAAACTGCGCGATTCGGTTTTCATGGCCACGAAAGTGTGGACCACCGGGCGCGAGGCCGGCATCAAACAGATGGAGCACTCGTTAGACCTGCTCGGCGGGAAAAAGCTCGACCTGATCCAGGTGCACAATCTGGTCGATACTGCGACGCAGCTGAAAACGCTGCGCGAATGGAAGGCGAGCGGGCGCGTCCGTTACATCGGCATCACCCATCACACCGACGCGAGCCAGGATGAAGTCGCAAGCGTGCTGGAAAGAGAGAAGGTCGATTTTGTGCAGATCAATTACTCGCTGATGGAACAGGAAGCGGAGAAGCGCGTGTTTCCCGTGGCGAAAGATCGCGGCGTAGCGGTGATCGTGAATCGTCCGTTAGGCCGGGGCGATTTGTTCAATCGTGTGCGCGGGAAGGCGTTGCCCGAATGGGCGGCGGAATTCGATTGCACTTCGTGGGCGCAATTTTTCCTGAAATGGATCGTGGCCCATCCGGTCGTGACCTGCGCGATTCCGGCCACGGCCAATCCGCGTCACATGGAAGACAACTTGTCAGGCGGCATGGGCCGTTTGCCTAACGAGGAGTTGCGCAAGCGGATGGCGGACCTTATGGCGTCGATCTAGGTCGGCGAGCCGCCGGCCAGGATCGGTTCGGTCGCGATTTCGTCTGCGGTCAGTTCCTGCGATTGCAGATGAGTGCGACCTTTGTAGAAGCAGGCGAAGACCACAAAACAAACCGAGGCGACGAGCATCAGACCGGTGAAGAACATATAGAACTGGAGATCGGTCAGTTTGGTTGTTCCATCCGGATTCAGCATCCAGCCGTTGAACCGCGCAGTGAAAATATTGCCGGAGGCGATGGCGAAAAGCCACAGCGCCATGACCGAACTCTTCATGGAATTTGGGGCCTGCGTATAGGAAAACTCCAGCCCGGTGATTGAGACCATCGCTTCGCCCGCCGTTAGAATCACATAGCCGAGCATCTGCCACCAGATCGTCGGTTTCTGTCCGAGATCGATCAGGTGCTGGGCGTAAACGATGGGGAGGAACGAGAACGCGGTGAGAAAAAGACCGATGCCGATCTTGCGCAAGGGCGTGAGCGGGAAAAAGCGATCGATCATCGGATAGATGATGTAATTGACCAGCGGAATGAAGAGCAGGATCAAAATCGGATTGGCCGTCTGCACCTGCGCGGCCTGCAAATCCATCCCGAGAAAACGCAGGTCCATCTTCTGCGCCTGCAACGTCCACTCGACCCCGTTGCTCATGTCCCAGAGCGCCCAGAAGAAGACAATAAAAACATAGACCATGGCGATGCGGCCCAGCGTCTTCAGTCCTTCTTTGCTGAAAGTTTCCTTCAAGTAACCGAGACCAGCCGGTGGGACGTGCACCATTTTCTTGCGGCCGGCCCAGAAGAAAATTGTCGCGATCAACATGGCGACGCCGGGAATTCCGAAAGCCCAGCGGGGTCCCCAATTCGGATTGGAGAGCAACATCGGACAAAGAATCGAGGAGATGAATGAGCCGGCGTTAATCGAAAAATAAAACCAGCCGAACATTTTTGAGATCAGGTGTTTGTTCGATTCGCCGAATTGATCGCCGACGTTGGCCGAGACGCACGGCTTGATTCCACCCGCGCCGAGACAAATCAAACCAAGGCCAATCGCAAGCATCATGCGCTGTCCGACCACGTGGATGCCGAAGGAGGAATCCATGAAGGCGAGCGTGAGATGCCCGAAGCAGTAAACGATGGAGAGCGAAAAGATGGTGAAATATTTCCCCAGCCAGCCATCGGAAAGAATGGCGCCAAGAACCGGCAGGTAATAAACCCCGGCGACGAAATAGTGGGTGAAACTGGCGGCCTCATGCTCCGACATCGGATCGGCCACGCCCATGTTATTCAGGATGTAGGTGGCCATGAAGACGGCGAGGATCGACTTCATCCCGTAGTAGGAGAACCGCTCGGCCGCTTCGTTCCCGATGATGTACGGGACGCCCGGCGGCATCTTGGTGATGTTCGGCGGCTTGGTCAGGTAGGCATCTTTAGCCATCGTGATTTTCTGCAGGAATCAGTGCGGTGTGCTTTCGGGAAAGAATTGCGCTGGAGTGGCTGCAGGCTTCGTGCCAGAAGCGTGATGCGCTTCTGCCGAATGCTCATGCTTGCCTGAATCCGCCACGGCGTGTTCTTCCAACTCGCCGGGATGATGTCGCTCGCACGAGCAGAAAAAGATCAGGCTGACGGCGGATGAAACAACGGCAATCTCACGGAGAAACGCTCGCATTCGCGGCACAGTACTCATCCGTTCCGAGTGGCGGCAAGAGGAAAGAACGCGGCCCAATTCCGGCGGCGGCTATTACATTGAAAGCTGCGTCGCCCGATTTACTATGACCGCCGTGGCGCGCTCGGCGAAAAACACAGCCTGGAACGAAGTCTTTGCCCTGGTTCTCCTCGGTATCGGCGTGCTGCTTTTTCTCGCGCTGATTTCCTACGATCCGAAAGACCTGCCCTCGGGGATTTGGTTCAGCAAGGTCTCTTCACCCAATTCGCCGGCGCAAAATTTCATCGGGCCGGCCGGCGCGATCGTGGCCGGTTTGTGTTACTTCATGATCGGCGCCGCGTCCTACCTGCTGGCGGTGGTCTTGTTAGGCTTCGGCGCGGCGAAATTATTTCACCCGCGGCTGCGTGTCTCGAAACGCGCCGGCTGGATTGTGCTTTTCGTTATTTCCGGCGCGTGTTTGCTCCATCTGCAATCGAGCTTTCTGCGCGACTGGCATTCGGCCTTCAACATCCAGGGACCTGGCGGCCTCCTCGGTTACTACGTGGGCACAACTTTCCTCGAACGCACCATGGGCCACGTCGGCTCGATGATTCTGCTCACCGGACTTTATATCACGAGCATCATCCTGATGACCGGACTGCGGCCGATACATCTCGTTAGGCAGACGATCGCGGATACGCGGCGCAGTCTGCAGCGTTTCAGCGAATGGCAACGCAATCGGCGCTTGCGCAAAGCCGATCTGGTGGGACGACTCGATTTGGAAAAAAAGGAGAAGGAAAAGCAGCAGCGCCTGGTGGAAAAGCGACTGAAAAAACTGGGCGCGCCGGTTCCGGAAGTGGCGTCAGCCTTGCCGGAGGAATTGACCAATCGGCCCAAGCCAAAAGTTGTCGACACCACCGCGCTTCCGGACGAACCGCCGCCGCGCAAGAAACCTTCGCTGGCGGAATTGCGCGGCGAAAAATCTTCCAGCAAAACGAAGATTCCCGCTGGCCTAACGAATCCAGAATTCGATCCGGCAAATTACGCGCTGCCGAATATGGACTTGTTAGACCAGCACGACCTGGAAGGCCGGGTCGCCGCCGATCCGGCCGAACTGGAGCGCATTCAACTCACGCTCATCGATACGCTGGCGCAATTCGGCATTCAGGTTGCGCCCGGCGACATCACCAAAGGTCCGACGATCACGCGTTACGAAGTTTTTCCGGCCAAAGGTGTGCGCGTGGACAGGATCGTCAGTCTGGAGCGGGACCTGGCGCGCGCCACGCGCGCGGAACGCATCAACATTCTCGCGCCCATTCCCGGCAAGGACACGGTCGGGATCGAGCTGGCGAATTCGCGCAAAGTGAAAGTGACGTTGCGCGAGCTGATGCAATCGGCGGACTGGGCGGAGACGAAAGCGAAATTGCCGCTCGCGCTCGGCAAAGATGTTTACGGCAAAACCATCATCGCCGATCTCGCGCAGATGCCGCACCTGCTGGTGGCGGGCACGACCGGCAGCGGCAAGAGCGTCTGCATCAACGCGCTCGTCGCCAGCATGCTCTTCCGTTTCACGCCGGAAGAACTGCGCTTCATCATGATCGATCCGAAAGTGGTGGAGATGCAGATGTACAACACCTTGCCGCATCTTGTTATCCCGGTCGTGACTGATCCGAAAAAAGTGCTGCTCGCGCTGCGCTGGGTGATTGATGAAATGGAAAAGCGCTATCGCACGTTTGCACAGGTCGGTGTGCGCAACATCACCAGCTTCAACGGGCGTCCGAAGAAGAAAACGCAGAAGGAACTGGACGCTGAGGTAGAGGCGGGTGTCTCACCCGCGAATGGCAGCGGCAATGCGGCTGAGACAGCCGCAGCTGCACCAGCAATCAGCGCGACGACGAAATCATTCCCGATAAGATGCCCTACATCGTCATGATCATCGATGAGCTGGCGGATTTGATGCAGACCGCGCCGGCCGATGTGGAAAGCGCGATCGCGCGCATCACGCAGATGGCGCGCGCGGCCGGCATTCATCTTATCGTCGCCACGCAAACACCGCGGGCCGATGTCATCACCGGTGTGATCAAGGCCAACATCCCGAGCCGCATTGCCTTTCAAGTCGCGAGCAAAATCGACAGCCGCGTGATTCTGGATGAGAACGGCGCCGACCGTTTGTTAGGCCAGGGCGACATGTTGTATTTGCCGCCGAGCACATCGCGATTAATCCGCGCGCAGGGCGTGCTCGTGACCGATGACGAAATTCATCGCCTGGTCGAGTTCGTTTCCGCGCAAAGCAAACCGGCCTTCGACCTGGCCATGCATGAAAAATTGCAATCAACCGCGCCGCCGGAAGAAGAGGTAACCGAAGAAGACGAAGAGCTGGTGGAGAAATGTCTCGAAATCATCCGGCAGGAAAAACGCGCTTCGACTTCATTGCTGCAACGCCGGCTGCGATTGGGCTACACGCGCGCTGCGCGCATCGTTGATATTCTGGAGCAACGCGGCATATTGGGTCCCGGCGAAGGCGCGAAGCCGCGCGAGATTCTCGTCGACCTCGACGCCACGGTTTAACCGGGCAGAAGAAACGCAATGGAAGGACTCGGCGAAAAATTTCAAAAGGCGCGACTGGCGCGTAACCTCACGCTCGAAGAAGCGGCGCGAATGACCAAGATCCGGCCGGCGAAACTGGCCGAGTTGGAAGCGGAGGATTTCTCGAAATTCCCCAGCCTCGCCTACGCGAAAGGTTTCCTGCTCATCTACGGCAAATTTCTCAACGTCGATGTCACGCCCTACCTGGAAGCATTTGAAACGTCCGACCAGGTGACGGTAGATGGTTATTCGTATTTGCAGGACAACCCGGCGCCGCCGCCACGCCGTGTGGAAGTCTTGCCGCGACGCGCCGTTGCCAGCGGCGGTGGCGGCGGCGGCAGTTCGCTCATGAAGCTGGTGATTGGATTCGTCGTGCTCGTGGCTGGTTTTTCGGCGCTGAAATTCATGATGAATCTCCGCCGCATTTCGCCGGCGCAACGCGATCAACAGGCGCTCGCAGCCGCGAATGTCATCGCCACTCCCGTTCCGCAAATGACCGCCACTGGAATCGTCGCGCCGCATGCTTTGCCCGCTGATAACACCCCGGCGCCGGCTGACGTTGCGGTCGCGCAGACTCCGATTCCCACGGCCATTCCTGTCGCGCAGCCGGTGACAACGCCGGAGCCAACCGCAGTCGCCCAGGCATCGCCGGCGGAAGAACAACTCGAAGTGCGTCGCGCTGAGCCGGTGCATGCGGAAGATCTGGCCAAGGCCAAGGCGGCCATCGCGGCGGCGTCTCCCTCCCCTTCGCCGGCGGCAAACCGGTTCGACATTCGTCCGCTGAAGAAGACATTTGTGCGGATAACGCTCGACACCGAGACCGGACGCTCTTCCTTCGAGCGCTGGATCGACGTAAGCGCGCCGATGCAACTGCGCGGCAAACACATTGCCGTGAAAGTTCTCGATCCGGCTGACATCGAGATTCGGAAAAACGGCAAGATCGTCGCGCGCGGTGATTCCGACGTGCGACTGGAGTAGGTAGGGACCGCGCGCTGCGCAGTCCGATGCGCGTGACCGAAGTTTCTCGTAAATGAATGTTCCCTCTCCAATCGAAGGCGCCTCGGACGCCTCGGCGCGGCGTCCCTACCGCGTCGGGATGATCAGCCTTGGTTGCGCGAAGAACCTGGTCGACGCCGAGATCATGCTCGGAAGCGTCTTGCAACACGGCATGCAAATCACCAGCGATGCGGCCGACGCCGATGTGCTCGTCGTCAACACCTGCGCCTTCATCGATTCCGCGAAGGAAGAATCGATCGACGCGATTCTCGAAGCGCATCAGCAACGCGGCCTGACGAAACGTCATGGACAAAAATTGATCGTGAGCGGCTGCATGTCGCAGCGCTTCTCGAAAGAGCTGCGCGAACGAACTTCCCGAGGTCGATGCCTTCATCGGGCTGGATCAAGTGACGGAACTCGGCGCGATTGCGCAACGTGTTTTGCAGAATGAAGCGACGCACGATTTCGTCACCCCACGGCCAACTTACATTCCGAATTACGACACACCGCGTTTTCGTCTCACGCCGTCACACAGCACGTATTTGAAGATCGCGGAAGGCTGCAATCATCCGTGCACCTTCTGTGTCATTCCGCAAATGCGCGGACGTCATCGCAGCCGTTCGCCCGCGTCGGTGCTCACGGAAATTCGCGCGCTCGTCGCCGAAGGCGTGAAGGAAATCAATCTCATCAGCCAGGACACGACCTACTACGGAATGGATTTGTGGTCGGAAAAAGCCGGGCCGCGTCAGCTGGTTGATTCCTCCCGCGGTCCGACGTTGTCCGCGCTGCTGCGCGAGATTCAGGAAATTCCCGGCGACTTCTGGGTTCGCCTGCTCTACACCCATCCGGCGCATTGGAGTGACGAACTCATGCAAACGATCGCGGCATGCGACAGGGTCGCACGTTACATCGACATGCCGTTGCAACACATTGATGAAGCGATGCTCGGGCGCATGCGCCGCGAGACGGGGCGCGAGCACATCGAACAACTCGTTAGGCGATTGCGCGCCGCCATTCCGGGCGTAGCCTTGCGCACCACTTTCATTGTCGGATTTCCCGGCGAAACCGAGGGCGAGTTTGAGACGCTGCTCGATTTCATGGAACGCGCCCGTTTTGAACGGCTCGGCATTTTCAAGTACTCGCAGGAGGACGGCTCGCGCGCGGCCAAGATGGAGAACCAGATTCCGTTGCCGACCAAGAACGCGCGCTATCGCCGCGCCATGACCTTGCAGCAAAATATCGCGCGCGAGATCGCCGCCTCACGCGTGGGGCAGGAGTTGAAATTGCTCGTCGATCAACCGCATGTCGCCCGCTCGGAAGCGGACGCGCCGGATGTCGATACGAGCGTGATTTTGGCGCAGGCCGCGCCGGTCGGCGAGTTCATCAGGCGCCGGATTACCGGCAGCCGCGGATACGATTTGCTGGCGTAGGTCTTTTGTCCTACTTGCACCGCGCTTTTTTCGCGTCGGAGCGCAAGTTAACGAGTGACAAGTTCGCCGGTTTCAGCAAAGTTTTAAGTTTGTATTGCGACGTCAATGAGTGACCTGAACGAGCCGAAAAAAGAGACCGTCCGCATCACTCTTCCTCCTCCGCCGGGACCCAAGCCGTTCGCCAAAACCGGGCCCCGCGATACCGAGCGAATCAACCTGCCGACGCGTCCGTCCACCAATGGCACCGCTGCCGAAGCTCCGCGCCGCGCCACGCCGCCGGTTCCCCCGCCTTCTTCGCGACCAGTGTCGCCGCCGCCAATGGCGCGACCTCCCGTTCCGCCGCCTTCGAGCACTGCGGTTCGTCCGCCCACCCTCGCACCAAGACCTCCCGTGCCGCCGCCGTCTGGCGTAACCGCAAATCGGCCACCACCGCCACCGCCGCCTTCCTTTGCGCCGAAACCTGTGGCGCCTCTAGTCGCAAAAATACCGGCTCCACCAGTCGTCGCGAAACCTCCAACACCGCCGACTTTCATACCGCCGCCGGCGCCCGCGAAATTAGAAGCTGTCGCACCAACGCCACCTGCGCCGGTGAAATCGGAAGTTGTCTGCCAGCGCCACCGCCTCGCGCCCGTGAAGGCCGAGGCGCCCGTGGCACCACCACCTCCCGCGCCAGTAAAATTGGAGACGCCCACCGCGCCGCCACCACCGGTTGTGACTCCGCCGCCGCCCGCGCCACCTGCGCCGGTCATGCCTCCGAAACCGCGCATCCTGCCGCCGCCGCCGCGCGCCGTTACCGCCGCGCCGACGAATTATCCTGGCTCAGGTGCGCAAGCGGGACCGAAAAAAGAAACGGCCCGCATCAACATTTTACCCGAACCCGCCGCGCGGCCCGCGCCAACGGTCAAGATGACCAAGACGCAGCCGCTCATCGCCGCGCCGCAGGCGAAAGTTCAGACCGCTGCGGTCAAGGTTGCGACCGCACCGGTTGTGCCGGCGGCAAAAATTTCCGGCGCCGGAATGTTCGACATGCTCGATTCGATTCCGATGCCGGTTTGCTGGACGATCTTCGCCGTTTCGTCGGTCACTTTGCTTATCCAGATTTGGAACTACCTTAGTTCCTAGTATGGATAACTCCGCGACTCTCACGATCGACGAAAAGAATTTCGAAGCCGAAGTAACCAAGAGCGACAAGCCGGTGCTGGTCGATTTCTGGGCGGAATGGTGCGGCCCCTGCAAAATGATCGCGCCCGTTCTGGACGAAATTGCCAAGGAAAAGGCCGGCTCAGTGAAAGTCGCAAAGGTGAATATCGACGACAACCAGAGTCTGGCCTTCCGCTTCAACGTCCGCGCAATTCCCACGCTGCTCTTCTTCAAGAACGGCCAGGTGAGCGATCAGGTCACCGGCATGACGAGCAAGAAGGACTTGTTAGGCCGGTTGGAAGCGCTGGCGTAATCATTTCCGGCCGTGAGACCGGACGTTATCGGCGTTGCCGAACTCGCGGAAAAAAAATCAGCGGTCGATCAAGCTGGGAATCTACGCGATCGACCGATCGATGGCGTAGTTTTCCGCCCGACCCGGCCCGTGCCGCATGAAGATGGACACGTGACCGAAGTGGCGCGCGCCAGTTGGGAAATCCTCGGCGCGCCGCTGGTGCAGGTGCACATCACGACCACGCTACCCGGGCGCGTGCGCGGCTGGGGATTGCACCAGCGCAACACCGATCGTCTTTTTGTCGTGAGCGGATTGGTAAAGATCGTGCTTTTTGATGGACGCAACGACTCACCGACGCGCGGCGCCATCAACGAATTTGTCCTGAGCGAGAAAAATCCCGGCCTTTTGCTGGTACCGCCGAATCTTTATCATGGTTGGAAAAATATCGGTACCAGCGAAGCCATCGTCATTAACATGCCGGATCGCATGTACGATTATGATGAACCGGATGCGCTCGATCTGCCTTGGGATTCCGCTGCCGCGCAACGCATCATTCCCTATCAGTGGTGATTAGCTAAGCGGTTCGATTTCGATTCTGCTCAGGGCGAAGCCGGAGAACGCGCGCGCGCCTGGTTTCCGGGTTCGCACAGGCGGCAAATGAAATTGCAGCGTTAGCCCATTCGTAATCGCGTGCGGGAAGACGGCGCGAAAAACGAAACTTCCGTCCGGCTTGCCCTCGCGTTCCAGTTCCGTTTCCAGGTTGTCGATTTCCAGCCGCAGCGATTGCACGAACGTTTCGTCCGCAAATTCGAGTATGTAAATTTGTAGCGCGCACGAATTCCCGCCGCGCACATTCAAATGATAGCGCGGGTTTGGATTCGGTCCCGACCAGCGAAACGGTCCGTGCTGCGGGTGATGCTCGAGCGGGCGCCAATCAAGCGCCGCCGCCGAATTATCGACGACAAAGACTCGCTTCCGATCGAGCAACTCGATTGCCGGGTCCTGCAAGCCCTTGGCAGTCAAATTCTGTCGGTAAAGCTCGCCCGGCGCAAAAGCCTCGAAATCAAAATAGTGGATGAAGGATGAAGTCGCACCGTGCGCAAGATCGTTGGCGATTTGCGTGAGGGCACGCGCTTCGCCTGATGCTGTCCGCAACCTGGCCAGCATTTTCTCCTGTTCCGCGCAGGAGGGAAATCGATACGAAAGATAACGATGTCCGGCCGCGAACTTGTGTGCCGTGATCGTGCGCGTCGATTTGAACTGGCAGCTGCCAGCCGCGGCGCGGAGGAGAAATTCGCAATCCACCGGCGGTTTCGTTTCGCGCGGATCTTTCCACCAGCCGATGCGATCGACGATCTCGCGCACATGCGCGACGGATGAGGGCGGAAAAAATTCCCGCGCACCGGCCGCCGAATCCCCAAACAAACCGGTGAATTGGTAAAACATCGCACCCGGTGGCCCGTAGTAAACGCAGCCGCTGATCGCGAAATCCGCCTGATTCTGGCAGAAGATTTTCGCGAGTGATTCCAAATGTTGTCGCGACCAAATGTCATCATGGCCGAGATACGCGATATGGCTGCCCCGCGCCGCCTTGATTCCGGCGTTGTTCGGAAAAGATTGCGAACCGGTATGCTCCGGCAGGTTCAACCAACGGATGCGCCGCCCAAATTTTCGACGGATAACTTCTTCGGTGTCGTCGGCGCAGCCGTCTCCGACGACGATAATTTCAAACGGCGCATGGCGCTGATACAACGCCGACTCAATCGTCGGAATGATGAAACGCGACCGGCCATAAGTGGCAATAATGACAGAAAAGCGCGGCCATTTTTTCCGGCGGAAGAACGAGGACATCAGTGAAATGACCGTGCGCCCGGCGCGGCTCGAACGCGCAACCTACAGCTTCGGAGGCTGTCACTCTATCCAGTTGAGCTACGGGCGCAGCTTGGCGCGATTATAGCGGGCGCCGGTGCGTTCACAACCCGCCGACTGCAACCACGCCCTGTAGCCACGGGCCTGTGGCCCGTCCCATTCCGACGATCCATTGCCGTTGATGCTTATTGGCAAACACAAAGGGACGGCCCACAGGGCCGTGGCTACATTGGAATGCACAGACTTCCGGTTGATTTTCGCCTTCTTCCGATGGAAGATGTGCGCCCCTCGTTGTAGCTCGGCGCTCTGTCGCCGTGTCCGTCTCGACAGAGCGAGGCGGCTACAGACTTAGAGGAAATCTTATGAGCACGATCATCGACGCAATTGAAAAAGAACAGCTGAAGACCGACGTGGCCAAGTTCAAGGTCGGCGACGGCGTGCGCGTGCACACCCGCGTGCGCGAAGGCGACAAGGAACGCATCCAGATTTTTGCCGGCATCGTCATTGGCCGCAAAGGCCGCGGCATCAACGAGACTTTTACCGTGCGCCGCATCTCCTACGGCGAAGGCGTCGAGCGTGTGTTCCCGATTCATTCCCCGCGCATTTCCAAGGTGGAAGTGGAAAAGGAAGGCCGCGCCCGCCGGGCCAAGCTCAATTATCTGCGCACCCGCAAGGGCAAGGAAGCGACAGCCGTTCGGGAATAGCGCATAACGGCGTGCAGTGAAAACGCCGATCGCGCCGACCGCCGAACCTCCACTCAAGAAACGTCCCTATCGTCGCTGCGGATTTCGTCACGAGCGACATCTGCGCGCCGCTGGATTTTCCGCCATCGCCGGTATCGATGAAGCCGGACGTGGCGCGCTCGCCGGACCGGTCGTGGCCGCGGCCGTTATTCTGCCAGAAAACTTCAAGCACAAGCGGCTGAACGATTCGAAACAACTCCTGCCGGAACGCCGCGAAGAAATTTATGCCGAGTTGATCGGCAACGCCGCCATTTCATGGGCAGTCGGCATGGTCGATTCGATCGAGATCGACCGGATCAATATCCTGCGCGCGTCGCACCAGGCGATGCGGCTCGCGCTCGGCGCCCTCGGCGCGCGACCCGATCACGCGCTGATCGACGGGCTGCCCGTTCATCCATTTCCGCTGCCGCAAACCGCGGTGGTCGACGGTGATTGCTACAGTTTCAGCATCGCGGCCGCGAGCGTGATCGCGAAAGTCACGCGCGACCGGATCATGCGGGAATTCTGCGCGCAGTTTCCGGAATACTGTTTCAGCCAGCACAAAGGCTACGGCACCGAGCTGCATCTCATGAAACTGCACGCGCACGGGCCGTGTCCGATTCATCGGCGATCCTTCGAGCCGGTGGCGCAACCGCTGCTGGCCTTCGCCATTCCGCAGGAAGCGATTTTGGATTGAATGGAGAAAAGCAGTTTTGAATTTAAAAACCAGGAAGCCAGAAAGCAGAGGATGAATCGGGAAAGCAGGAAACCAGGAACAGCAATTCCTTTTCTGGTTTTCTGGTTTTCAAATTCATCCTCTGGAATTCTGAGCAGCGAGAATTTTCAGATCCGTGTTTCATCCGTGTTGATCCGTGGCTAGAACAGATTCGTGGGCTTGCTGCGCGAATCCGTCGATGCGATTTCGAAACGTGTGCGCAATCGTTTCGTCAGCGGCGCGCCCGATCGCGCCCTGCGCGGAACGCGCGGAGAGAAACTGGCGGCGCGTTTTTTGCGCAAGCAGGGCTACAAGATTCTCTACCGCAATTTCCGCGGACGCAGCGGCGGCGAACTCGACCTGGTCTGCCGCGATGGCGACACGCTCGTCTTCGTGGAAGTGAAAACGCGCGCCAGCGAAGACTTCGGACGGCCGATCGAAACGTTGCGCCGCGAGCAACGCCAGCGCATCGCGCGCGGCGCGCTTACCTGGCTGCGCATGCTGGACGATCCCGACATTCTCTTCCGCTTCGATGTAGTGGAAGTGTTGCTGCCCGCCGACGCCGAACCAAAGCTCGAACTGATCAAGAACGCCTTCGGATTGCCGAAGGGTTATCGTTACTGAATGCATGTGTAGCCACGGGCCTGTGGCCCGTGTTTGGATATCCGAACCTCATTTGAAGAAAGATTGAAGCAACACTCGTGAAGGACAGCCGCACAAACACGGGCCACAGGCCCGTGGCTACACGCAAAAGGTTTCCGCGACGACCACCTCGAATTCCCAGCGCGAAGAATTTTCCCGTTTGGTTTGTGACGCTATGCACACATGAACGAAAACCGTGGCTCGCTTCCGTAGGCGTGCACGACGCTCTCGTGAAATTCGCGCGACGCGCGGAAAAGAATTTCAACATTGCTGTCGGTCGCTACGTGGTTATGCCGGATCACATTCATTTATTCGTCTGCGGATCGCACGACTTCTCGTTAGGCCAATGGATCGCGGCGCTGAAGCAAACGCTCGCGAAAGCTGCCGGTAAATCCCGAGGCGACGGCCAGATCTGGCAGGAAGGATTTTTCGATCATCTCCTGCGCAACAACGAAAGTATGAGTCAGAAATGGGAATACATTTGCGAAAATCCGGTACGGGCCGGACTCGCCAGCCGTCCGGAGGGTTGGCCCTATCAAGGCGAGATCATCCCGCTCGACCGCGCCTAACGAGAGTGATGTGTAGCTGTGTAGCCACGGCCCTGTGGGCCGTGCCGATTGCTTAGGTTCGATTATCGCTGAGGAAGAACACGGCCCACAGGGCCGTGGCTACACCCAAAAACAAAAACGCCTCTCCGAATCGGAGAGGCGTTTCGCAAAGGACTTGTTAGACTCGTTAGGCCTTCTTGCGGCGGCGGAACTGCTGACCGCAAACCAACGCGCCGAGACCGATCAGCATGTAGGTCGCTGGTTCGGGAATTGCCGCAGTGAGAGTCGTCAAAACCAGGTCGTTACCAGTTCCACCTGCGTAATCGATTGAAAACGTTTGTCCGTTGCCGGCGGTGGCGATGGCCTGCGCAAACGTGCCGGTGATAGCGTCGGCCCCGTCATTCGTGACAACAGTGAACATACTACCAATGGTCGGAGTAAACCCGGCGACAAGGTTTATCGAGATGTTGCTGCCGGTAATATCAAGCGTGCCGGTCAAGTTCAGGTTGCTGGAAAAGCTACTGCCCAGATTGAATTGAAATGTAGCGCCGCTCTTAATGTTGACTGTTGAAGTATATCCTGCGCTGGCGGCGGTCTGCGTACCAGTGATGCTTAGAGTCCCACCCGCCGTCGGCGATCCAGGAACCAAAGTGCCACCTGAATTAATAGTGACCGAATTAGCACCGACATTTGCGAAACCAGCCGTCCCCGCAGAATTTCCGCCGCCAAAAGCTCCGCCGTTTACGGTAACACCACCTGTACCAGTTCCTGATCCGGTTGTGTTGTTAATGATGAAGGTGCCGCTATTAACGGTTGTGTCACCCGTGTAAGTGTTCGCGCCGGTGAATTGTAGTATTCCGGTAGCGCCACCGCTGGCAGCAACGTTGACGCCCGTCCCCGCAGCGCCCGAAACAATTCCGCCGAACGAATAGGTGCCGTTGGAACCAATCGTGATTGTGCGCGTCGAAGCGCCGAGAGCCACGTTGTCTGCGAATGTGATGTTAGCCGTTGCGCTACCATTGCCGGACGCAACACCCGTAGTCACCGCACCCATCGTGAAGTCACCGCCAACATTGATACCCGAATATCTGGTCGTGACGTTACGCGTGTTGTTAGCGGCGATAGTACCACCGTTGATGTTCAAAGCGCCACCACCGCCACCCATGGCGTTAACACCACCCATGATTACCGTCCCGGCATTCAAGGTAAATCCGCCGGTGTACGCGTTCCCATTCGCGCTAAAAAATATTCCAGCACCATTCTTGATGAATCCGTTACCGGCGACGGTAGAGATATTTTGGCCGGCGTAATCCAAAACTGAGCCAGTACCGACCGTCAGCGTGCGAACGTTGGCTCCATTACTGTAAGTGCCTGCAGCCGTCATCGTCACATTGACGCCGTCTGCAACCGTGACGTTCCCGATTTGGGTATTCGTCACAAAAGTAATCAGGGAGTTAGCATTAAAGACAGCATCCGTATTATTCGTCCAACCCGTCGTGAACGGACCACCTGCAGACGTTCCCCAATTGGTCGCAGTCCAAGTGGAACTTAAACCATTGGTGTTCCAGAAAAGTTGGGCGTTCGCACTTGCACCGAAGCCAATTGCGATAAGAAAAACGGCAGCTGCAGTGGTTAAGGATCGCTTCATATGTTCGCGTCTCTTTCTGGGAGGAAGTTCGATACGTTCAGATTCTCAGGCGGCGCGAATACTGACAATCCTTTTTTTGAGAAATTTTGTGAATTTTCTGTGACCAGTTTTGATGCCAACGCGCAGAAAAATCTTGCTCGCGACAACAGAATCTGCACAATGGTTGTCCGCCTGCGGGACTTTGCAGGCATCGTTCTTTAAGAAAATTTAGAAGCTACTCGGCGTTGGGCTCCAAATTCGTGCAGAGCGGATTTTTGCTGCTGCTGGTCAAGCAGCCCTCGCCAACGGCTTTCCCGAAAACCACGCGTCGCGAAATCGGCGCGTGGTTTTTTTGTTTGGCGCGATGTGTAGCCACGGGCCTGTGGCCCGTGCGGGAGTGAGGGAAAGCTTTTCGCGGCGCCAAGCACGGCCCACAGGGCCGTGGCTACACTTCAACCTGCGGGTGAGGACACCCGCCGCTACACCATCGCTACGCCAGGCGGCGGCGCAATTTCGCGCGGGGCGAAGAGCTCGTAGGACAAAATGCTCAGGCAATAAATCGCCGCCGTCTCCACCCGCAGGATAATCGGACCCAGCGTGATCGGCTGGCAGCCGTGGGCCCGGGCCAGATTCAATTCCGCCGGAGTAAAATCGCCTTCCGGTCCAATGAGCATGAGGACGCGCCGCGGTTGATCGCCGTGTTCGGTCATATGCTGGGCGAGGATTTTCTTGAGATGAAGCGCGTCCGATTGCAACGAGCCGATGAGTCGCAGATCGAAACGCGGATTCATATCAAAGAATTGCCCGAGCGTGCGCGGCGACTGCACTTCGGGCAGCCAGTTTTGTCCGCACTGCTTGGCGGCTTCGATCGCAGTCGTGCGCCACTTCGATCGTTTTTGCGCGGCCTCGTCTTCCTCCAGGCGCACAACCGTGCGATCGGACATGATCGGCATGATCTCGGCCGCGCCGATCTCAACCGCCTTCTGCACGATCAGTTCCATGTATTTTCCTTTCGGAATGGCCTGGGCGAGCGTGATGTGACAGCGCAGCGGCGGCGTGACGTTTTCCTGCAGTTTCCGCAGCGCGATCTCGCGCGGGCCTAGCGAAACAATCTCGGTGGTGAGTTCGAAGCCGCGGCCGTTAAAGACGGCCACTTTGTCGCCGGCCCTGAGCCGCAAGACATCGCGCGCGTGATGCGCTTCCGCCGCGCTCAAGCGAAGAGCGTCGGGATTCCACTCGTTAGGCGAAATGTAGAAGCGATGCATCGACTAAGGGAATGAATTTGGAAACCGGAAAGCCAGAAAGAAGATGGTGAATCAGGAACGCAGGAAAAACAGGAACGGCAACTCCTTTTCTGGATTTGCAGGCCCGGCCGTTGCTGCGCATCCGTTACGGCTGGATTTCAAATTCAAATCTGTTTCTTCACCCGGCCATTCCATTCGTTAGGGGGAATGTAGAAGCAATGCACTCGTTAGGCGAATATCGGCAGGAATGCAGTCGCGATTGCTAGCGGAAGAATTCCTTGGCGCGCTCGAAGAAACTGCGGCGCATCGGCGTGTTTTCTTCACCGCAGAGGGCGGCGAATTCCTCCAGTTTCCGGCGTTGTTCGGCATTGAGCAGGGTCGGCACTTCGACAATGAGGCGCGCGAGCAAATCGCCGCGATCGCGGCCGTTCACATTCACGATCCCTTTGCCGCGCAGCTTGAAAATCTGGCCGCTCTGCGTGCCGGCGGGAACTTTCAGCATTGCCTTGCCTTGCAACGTCGGCACCGCAACTTCGCCGCCGAGTGCGGCGAGCATGAACGAAACCGGCACTTCGCAGTAAAGATCGTCTTCGTCGCGCCGGAAAACTTCGTGCTCCTTCACGTGAATGACGACGTAGAGATCGCCGGGCGGACCGCCGCGAATTCCGGCTTCGCCATTTTTGGTCGAGCGCAGACGCGAACCTTCCTGAATGCCCGCGGGGATTTTCAATTTGATGCGGCTGGTGTTCTCGACCCGTCCCTCGCCATCGCACACGCGGCACGGTTTCTCGACGATCTGTCCGGCGCCGCGACAACGCGGACAGGTTTGTGAGACCTGGAAAAATCCGCGCGAACTGATGACCTGGCCGCGTCCGCCGCAGGTCGGACAATTGATCGTGCGCGAATTCGGTTCCGCGCCTTTGCCGTTGCATTTCGCGCAGGTGTCGAGCTTGCGAAGCTCGATTTCTTTTTCCGCGCCGAAGGCCGCTTCTTCGAGTGTGATCTGCATGTCGTAACGCAAATCGCTCCCGCGTTGCCGGCCTTCGCGATCAACCTGCGCGCCGCCGCCGCCGAAAAACGTCTCGAAAATTCCCCCGCCGCCGCCGAATCCGCCGCCGCCGAAAACTTCGCGGAAGATATCGAACGGATCGTGGAACCCGCCGCCGAAACCCGCGCCACCCTGGGCGAAGGCCGCGTGACCGTAGCGATCGTAGGCGGCGCGTTTGTTCCCATCCATGAGGACGTCGTAGGCTTCGCCGAGTTCCTTGAATTGTTCCTCCGCCGCGGGGTCGTCCGGATTCTTGTCGGGATGAAATTTGACCGCGAGTTTTCGGTAGGAGCGCTTGATCTCTTCCTCAGTCGCTTCGCGGCTGACAGAAAGCACTTCGTAATAATCGCGTTTCGTGGTGCGCATCTTAGGAAAATAAATTTGGAAACCAGAAAACCAGAAAAGAAGCAGTCATTATTTCGAAACCATTTCTGGACTTCTGGATTTCAAATTCCTTTTTCGGAATTACTTCGCCGGCCCGCTGGAGACGACCACGCTGGATGGCCGCAGCAGGCGATCCTTCAGGCGATAACCGCGCCGCGTCTGGCGAATGACCACATTCTCGGGAACCTTGTCGCTCGGTTCGTGGGCAATGGCTTCGTGCAAATTCGGATCGAACTTCTGTCCTTCGGCGTCGATCGGTTGCAGGCCGTTCTCGGCCAGAAAATCGGTGAGCTGTTTCAAGACCATGTTCATGCCGGAATAAATCGGCGACTTCTCGCCTTCGCCGCGCGCGGCGGAAAGGCCCAGCTCGAAGTTGTCCACGATGGCAATCAAGCGTTCGAGTAGAGAGCTGTTGGCATACTTGATCGCGTCCTCTTTTTCGCGCGCGGCCCGCTTCTTGTAATTGTCGAAATCGGCCTGGCTGCGCAGCGCGAGATCGCGGAAACGATCGAGATCGGCCTGCACCCCGGCGTAGGGATCCTCGCCTTCCGACTGCTCGTTAGGCGCGCCGTCGCCAATTTCCGCTGGACCGGACTCGCCCTCGCCATGCGGCGTCTCTTTTTTCCTGCTCATGTTTTGCGAATTACAATTAGCGTGATGTCGTCGTGTTGCGGCGTCGCTCCCACAAAGCCGCGCACGTCTTCGATCAGGCGGTTGATGACGCCGGCTGGACCTTTGTCCACACTGGCCTTGACCGAATGCATCATGCGGTCGAGCCCGAATTCATCCCCCGCTGCGTCGAGCGCCTCTGTTACTCCGTCGGTATAAAGAATGAGGCAATCATCCTTTTCCAGCGGGACGGCGACGTCGGCCGAAATCCTATCGAACACGCTTCCACTGTCAATTCCGAGGACCAGCCCGGGCGGCTTCAAGGGCGTGATTTCCCGTGTCGCGCTGCGATAAAGCAGCGGCGCATCGTGACCCGCGCGCGTGAGTGTGACCGTGGCGCGCGCGTGATCGAGAATCAGGTAGGCCATGCTGATGAACATGTCTTCCTTGATGTCGGGGTAGAGCTGGTGGTTCACTTTTTTCAGAACCGCGGAGGGCGAAGAATTTCCCGGCGCCTGGCTGCGCAAGACGCTGCGGCAGATCGCCATGATCAATGACGCCGGCACGCCTTTGCCCGAGACGTCGGCAATGGCCACTCCGAGCCGTTCGTCGTCGACATGGATGTAATCAAAGTAATCGCCGCTCACCTGGCTGGCGGGAATGTTGAGTCCGCTGATCTCGAATCCGGCGATGGCCGGCGCTTCCGCCGGCAGCATGATGCGCTGAATTTCGCGCGCGATTTGCAGGTCGTGATCGAGTCGCTTCTTTTCGTTCGCCTCCGAGTAAACGATCGCGTTGTAGAGCGCGAAGGCCGATTGCTCGGCAATCGATTTGAAGACAACGAAATCACTCTGCGTGAACGGCGCGCTCATCGGACCATTGCCGAGCGCGAGCACGCCCATGTTTTGTTTGCCGTAAAGTAGCGGCGTCGCCATTACGGAAGTGGTGGCGAGTGTCGTTCCGCGCAATGCGGCCAGTTCCGGCGCTTCGGCGATGTCGGTAACAAAAAACGCCTGACGATTCTGCCAGGCGCGTCCGATGATTCCTTCGCCGACGTTGACCGCGTGCATGCGCAGATAGCTTTCCAGCGCCACCGGCGTGGTCGCGGCCTGCTGCAAAATATGCGCCGGCACTTCGACCAGTGGCGGACAACCCTTCGAGATGTAAGCCGGCGCCAATTTGGTTCCGGTGCGGTCCGCCATGTAAAGCACACCGCCATGCGCATCGAGAACGCGCGCGGCGCCTTCCACGATCAGCCGATGCAGATCAGCCGCGCGGATGGTCGTTTCGGTAAAGGCCGCGCCGAGCCCATGCAGAAAATCAAAGACGAGCGTTTCTTCGACCTGGATTTCTTCCTTGGAACGCTCGAGCTGCCGGATGCGATGCATCTGCAGCCGCCAGCTCAATCCCCAGACGACGAGCGACGCGACGAGCAGGCCGAAGAGAAGCGTTGCCCACATGACGAAGGGGAAAGACTACTTCGTGGCGGGCTCTTTGTGCAGGTCTTGTTTTAAATATTCGAGAACGTCTTTGAATTTCGAAAAATTTTCCGGGGCGGCCTCGCACAACGCCTGATGCGCATCCAACATTTGCTGGGCCTGCTCGTGTTTCTGCGCCAATGGATCGGGCGGCATTTCGCCCGACAATGCCTGACATTTCGGTGCGCCCGATCCGTTGGAGTGAATCTGGAAAATCTGGTCGAGACCCAGCCCGGTCAGCAAATCGCGGCTGCGTTGCCCGCAATGCACCACGTGAAGATGCCCATGACCGAGTTCCTTCAGGCGCAAAGCGACACCCGCCATGGTCCCCATGAAGGTGGAATCCATCATGGCGCAATTCTCCAGGTCGAAGACAAATTCCCGATACCCGCGCTGCACCATCTCGCGGGTAAAATCCTTCAGGTTACCACTGTTAAGAAAGTTCCCCTTGCCTTCGACTTTGACCCAAACGGCCTTGCCGTTGACTCCGACTTGGATAGATGACTGCACGATCTCCTGTAAAAAATATAGGATTTGGCGCCGAAGTGTCAAACCTCGGTGCGGAAGCGCTTTCGCCTCAGCGCCATAGGTAGGATCGATTCTCGGCCACAATTCGCCCGTCCTTGATTAGCAAAGCGCGCCAGGCCAGGACGCGGCCGTCGTTGAGAAAATCATCACCGATGACGGCGAACTCCGTCTTGAAGTGCCCGTGCGCATTCGGATAGGTGACCTCGCGCGCCTGCGTCTGGTCACGCAATTTTTCCTGCTGATATTCCAGTCGAATCGTAATGTTGGCCGGGCGTTTCGCGCGCCAGAAAAAATCGAAGTAATCGCCGTAGCGCTGCCGTTTATCGAGCTCCGTCACCGCACCCCAAAGTCGATACGAGCTCTCGAAACCGACTGCGGGATCGCGCGGGCCCTGCCGTCCGGTCTGAAATCTTTTCGCGGCGCTCCCGCCGGGAATGTCGCCTAACGAGAAGAGCTTCGTCTTGCGAAACTCAAAATCGGGATCGAGCGCCACCGGCAGTTTGTCGACCCTGGCTAACTGCTGGTAATCATCGGCCACGCGCGGTTTGCCAAACGAAGACAGGACGACGCCGAAAAACGCTCCGAGGAAAAAACAGAATCTCACTGCGCTTATGAAACGGGCGGTGTCTGGGCGTGTCAACGTGCGCCAATGTCATCCCGAATCGCACAGACGATGAGGGATCTCCCTCAAGTGTGTGATCACACAAACATTGCGAGATCCTTCGCCGTCTGCGCGGCTCAGGATGACAGGCCAGCGCGTTCACGCGTTAGTTTATGTTGTGATTGAAGTTCGTTACGAGCGCGGTGTTTACCTGCCGGCGCAGGATTTGTGGCTCGATCCATTCGACGCCCGGCCACTCGCCTTCGTTTCGCACGCGCACAGCGATCACATTGCGCCGCACCGCGAGATCATCCTCTCCGAACGGCACCGCGCGTTTGATGCAAGCGCGCATGCCGGGCGAACGCATCGAACACGTTCTGGAATTCGGTCGCCTAACGAGTCTTCGCGGCCTGCAGATCATGCTTCTGCCCGCCGGCCACATCTTTGGTTCGGCGCAATTTTTTCTCGAAAGCGACGCCGGTTCGCTCCTCTACACCGGCGATTTCAAATTGCGTCCCGGCAAGTCCGCCGAAGCAGCCGAGTGGCGGCAAGCCGACACGCTCATCATGGAAACGACATTTGGTCTGCCGCGTTATCGATTTCCCGCCACCGACGACGTCGTGGCCCAGATCGTCGCCTTCTGTCGCGACGCCCTGGAAGAAGACACGGTGCCGGTGTTGTTAGGCTACTCGTTAGGCAAAGCGCAGGAAATTCTTTGCGCGCTCGGCGAAGCCGGACTCACGCCCATGCTGCACGGCAGTGTCCATCGTATGACGCGCATCTACGAGCAGTTCGGCCAGACGTTCTGCAAATTCGAGCGCTACAATGCGAACGCCGTCTGCAGGCAAAGTGCTCATCTGTCCGCCGAGCGCGAATCGCTCGCGCCATGCTGCAAAAGATTCCGCGCAAACGTGTCGCCATGATCAGTGGCTGGGCGGTCGAACCGAATGCCATCTATCGCTACCAGGTTGATGCTGCCTTCCCGCTTTCCGATCACGCCGATTACACGGACTTGCTGCGTTACGTAGAACTCGTTAGGCCAAAACGCGTCCTGACCCTGCATGGATTCGCCGCCCAATTCGCGCGCGATTTGCGCGATCGTGGCGTGGAAGCGTGGGCGTTAACAGAAGAGAACCAACTCGAGCTAACGCTCGGCCATTTCGGCGACGGATAAGATTCTACTGCCGACTGATCCCGACGCAGACTGTCGTCAGAGACGACGGCAGCTACAACTTCAGAATTCGGCGAGTTCGCCAAACTCGGCCAGGCGATCGCGGCCACGCCGGCAAAACTGCAAAAGACAAAACTCCTGGCCGATTATCTGCGCGGTTTGCCTAACGAGCAGTTACCCATCGCGACTACCTACCTGACCGGTAAGGCCTTCGCCCAAAGCGATCCGCGCACTTTGCAGGTCGGCTGGGCCATCATCTTCCGCGCGCTCCTCGCCGCGACAAAATTGGGCGAGCCAGAGTTTCGCCAGATCGCGAGTGGTTTCGGCGACGCGGGCAAGAGCGCTTTCGCCGCGCTCGAAGGCCGCGCCATCCCGGAGCCTTTCACGTTGCTCGAATCGAAGAGTTTATTCGAGCATCTGCAAAAAGCGCGTGGACCAATTGCGAAAACGGAACTGTTGCAATCACGCCTAACGAGACTTTCTCCGCGCGAAGGCGAATACGTGGTCAAAATTCTCACTGGCGATCTGCGCATTGGTTTGCGCGAAGGTCTGGTCGAAGAAGCGATCGCCAGTGCCTTCGACGCGCCGCTCGATGACGTGAAGGAGGCGAACATGTTGTTAGGCGACATCGGGCAAACTGCAGTGCTCGCCGCGCGCGGCGAACTGCACATCGCCGAGCTGTCACTCTTTCGCCCGATCAAATGCATGCTGGCCAGTCCCGAGCCGACGGCCGAGGCGATCTGGTCGCGCTTCGCCGAAGCGAATGTTGTTTACGTCGAAGACAAATTCGACGGCATCCGCGCGCAACTGCATCGCGGGAAGAATCGCGTGGAAATTTTCTCGCGCGATCTGCGTGCGATGACGACGCAATTTCCCGATCTGGTCGGAACGTGCGCGCGGCTTCGATGACGAATTGATTCTCGATGGCGAGATCATGGCCTTCGAACACGGACGCAAACTCACCTTTTTCGATCTGCAAAAAAGGCTCGGACGAAAAGCGGATGTGGTCGATCTCTTCGATACGGCTTCCGCCGATGTGCCGGTCGTCTTCGTCGCCTTCGATATTCTTTGGCGGAACGGCCAATCGCTATTGAAGAAGCCGCTGCACGAACGACGTGAACATTTGCGTGCGCTAAAACTTCCGCCGCAATTCCAAGTCTCCGAAGTTTCGGCAGTGCATTCCGCGGAGGAAATCGAAACCGCCTTTCAGCGCGCGCGCCGTCGCATGAACGAAGGTCTGATGGTCAAAGATCCAGAGAGCTTCTATTCGCCCGGCCGGCGCGGAATGTATTGGTTCAAGCTCAAGAAAGAACTCGCCACGCTCGATGTCGTGGTGGTCGCGGCCGAACTCGGACATGGCAAACGCAATCATGTGCTGAGCGATTACACTTTCGCGGTGCGCGATGATGCCACCGGCGAATTGTTGCCGATCGGCAAAGCCTACAGCGGCCTGACCGATGCCGAAATCGCGGAGCTAACCGAGCATTTCAAAGAAACGACGATCGTGAATCACGGCCGTTATCGCGAAGTGAAACCGGACGTCGTGCTCGAGATCGCGTTCGATTCCGTGCAACCGAGTAGTCGACACGCCAGCGGACTGGCCTTGCGCTTTCCCCGCATCAAAGCCATCCGGCGCGACAAAACCGTGGATGCGATCGACACGCTTTCCTACGCGCGGCAACTGGCGCAGGAACGCGGCAAAGGTCCGATCGCAACTACTCGTTAGGCCGCGCCTGCATCGCTACGCGAAGCATTGCGGGCATGGCGCGCGTTAGGGCGCGGGTGTCGGCGTGGCGCGCGGCGGCGGCGGACGCGGCGCCTTCTTCGGCGGCGGGGTCAATTCGATTCCCGAAGGTGTGCCTTCGGTCATGTCGGCGGGCAACTGTCGCGTTCTTGGCGGCGGTGTCGGCTGGATTCTTCGCGGCGTCTCAGTCGGAACAGGCGTTTGCATTACCGGAGGTTGAACGGGCGGAGCGGAACGCCGCGGCGCCGCGTTTGTCGAAGGCGACGCATCGGCTGGCGCGTTGGGCACGGCGCGCAGTAATTTTTGGTGCGCTTCTTCTCGCCGTCGCTGTTCGTCCAACTTGATCGCGTTGCGATCGGGTCCTTCCACCTGCACGGGTTTTGGTTCGCCGGTTGCAGGCGAAAGCGGCACCGCCGAAACGGGGCGTGGCACGAGCGCGTTTGCAGGAGTTGCGGTCGCAACCGGCGCGGGAGGCGCTTCCGCCATTACAGGTTTCTCGAATTTCTTGGCCGGCGCATCCGGCGGCGGCGTCGCTTCCGCTTTCATCTTTTGTCGCGCACGCTCAAGTGCCGCCGCATCGCCCGGCGGCCTGATGTGTTCGACCGCGCCCCGTTGAATCGGCGACGCAGAAATGTGCGGTTTCTCAACCGCACGTGCGGTGAAAGGTGGCGCAGCCATTCGCACGACATCGCCACGCACAACGGCGCGCGCACTCGGTTGATCCAGTCCGTACTCGCGTTGCAGACGCAAACGATCAATCGGCCGCCGGCTGCGCCCGCGCAGGAAATCGAAATCCGGTCCGTGATTCACAATGATGGTGTTGGTGTAGACGATGTTGGTGACGTTGACGGTCTCGTTCACGATGGTGACGTTGCGTTCCGGCGGAAGAACGGCGCCCTGGACATTTTCGTCGCCCATCTCCTCGTTAGGCACAAAGACGTATTCGCCCGCGTCGATGTCGTAATAACTGTCAGCCCAATTCTGGATGCCGCTGCGTTTTTCGAAGCGCGCTTCCGGCGGGAGCGGCGCCCAGCCCACATGTTGATCGCTCGTCCGCCACGAAACCCAGGCCGGGCGCCCATTCCTCGCCCGGAACCCAAACCCAGCCGACATCGCGCAGGCGCGTCCAGCGTCCGTAGTGATAACAGGCCCAGCCGAAAGGTTCGTCGGAAATCCAGGTCCAACCGGCTTCGGTATAAGCCCAGCGTCCGTCGGTGTATGGGCGCCAGTTGCGCGAATCCAGCTGCCGCGGTTGGTTGAAAGACATAACCGTAATCCGCGCTCTCGCGCCATTGGCCGTACGGCTCGAGCCGGCGATAAAATGTGTCGTAGGTTTCCGCTTGTTCTTCCGTGGCTGACTCGCGGTCGGCCACCACCACGCGCGGTGTGGCGGTAGATTCCGGCGCACTGGTCACGGCAGCTTCGCGGGCCGCGAGGGCTTTTTCGCGCGTATCAAGCTCGGCTTTTTGTTTGAGGCGATGGTTTTCCTGCAAGCGATGTTCCGCTTCCAGTCGCGCCTGCACTTCTCGTTCGACCTGTGCCTTGCGTTCCGCTTCGCTTTCTTTTTTCCCGCATGAGATGAGAACCGCGCAGACGAGGAAAAGACCGAGCCGGGAGAGAATTTTCATCATTCGTTAGACTTTCGGATTCATCGCTTATTCGATTTTCGCGCGCTTAATTAATCCTCCGGCGACGGCGATGGCAGCGGCGATGGAGACGGCGGCGGCGCCACTGTGATCGTGACTTTTTCGATCCGATCGACGTGGCGCTTTTCGTAATTAGCGAAGATGGAAAGCAGCGCCATGGCCACGAGGATGAAAGCCATCAAGCGCAAACCGTGGCGCGGCGCGCGCGTGGGCGGCGGCACGTTCGGTTTGGCTTCCTCCGGATGCATGGGCGCGGAATATCGACCGCGAACTAATCCGCGTCGAGCGCGGCAATCGCGTTCATGACCCGATCACTCAGGCGCTGATAAAGTTCCTTGGTCCGCGGTTGCAGATCGATCTCGGTGAAATAAATCGGCTCGCCCAGCGTGATGGTGATGGGACGAAAGCGGAGCCGGTTCCCGCCGCGCGGCAACGCTTCATGCGCGCCGGAAATTCGCATGGGCAAAACCGGCGCGAGCGTTTTGGCGATGACGAAACCGAGACCGGGCAGCGCCGGCTGCAGATTGCCGTCGAGCGTGCGCGCGCCTTCGGGAAAAACCACGGTGGCGTCGTTGTTTTTCAGGATGCGAATGAGCGCCTTGAGCGCGCTCCGGTCTGCTCCTTCCTGGTCGATGGGAATGACATTCAACTTTGGCAGAAGCCAGGCGAGGAAGGGCACATCGAGCAAGGTATCGCGCGCGAGAAAATATGTTTCGCGACCCGAAGCCACACCGGCCAGCGGCGGGTCGAGATAACTTTGATGATTCATCGCGATGATGAGCGGACCTTTCAGAATGCGATGCTCGCGATGTTTGACGCGAAAATGAAAAAACAAGCGACCGATCGCCTGGGCCAAATAAAAGCCGCCCCAATACCACCAATTCGGGCGGCGATGTTTCGGAAGCTCGCTCACGCCGCGGGATTTTGAGCGCTCTTGAACCCCTTCGCTTTCAGTTGCCCGACGATTTCCAGCAGCACGTCCTCGATGGAGAGATTGGAGCTATCGATCAAATGCGCGTCGGGCGCGATCATGAGCGGCGAATCGCGCCGGGAAGAATCCACCCGGTCACGCAACGCGATTTGATCGGCCTGCCCCTGCGCGGCGCGGCGTTGCGAGCGAATCTGCGGCGAAGCGTCGATGTAAAATTTGTAGGCCGTTTCCGGAAACACGACCGACCCGATGTCGCGTCCTTCCATGACCACATCGTGATCGAGCGCGTACTGCCGCATCTTCTGCACCAGAATCTGGCGCACGCGCGGAATGATGCTGACTAACGAGACGTTGTCGTTCACATCGGCGTCGCGCAAGTGGTCGACCGGATCGAAGTCGTTGATGAAAATGCGCGAATCATTTCCCTTCAGCCGGCAATCGAGGCGCGCGTTTTCAATCGCATTCGTGACGAGGGCGGTCGCGCTGGGATCGATCCTGCGATCGAGAATGTACCAGGTGACCGCGCGATACATCGCGCCGGAATTCACGTAGATGAAACCGAGTCGTCGCGCCAGTTCGCGCGCGACACTGCTCTTGCCGGAAGCGGCCGGCCCATCAATCGCGATAACCTGTCGGTAGGCTGACGACGCGCCGGCGTTCATTCCTCATCGACGCGCGATGGACTGAGCGAACTGATGACCGGCGTTGTCACGCGGGCGTGCTTCGGACTCATGATTTCGTCCAGCGCTTTTTCGAATTCCGGATACGACTCCTGCACGCATTGCGCATCCTGCACAATCGTTTCGCCGTCCGCGAACAAACCCGCGACCGCGAAGGCCATGGCGATGCGATGATCGCCAAAACTGGCGACACGCGCGCCGCGCAACGTTCCGCGCCCGTGAATCTCAAGACCGTCGTTCAGCTCGATAACCTGCGCGCCCATGGCGCGAAGATTGTGCGCGATCGCTGCGATCCGATCGGTTTCCTTGACCCGCAACTCCTGTGCATGCCGGATGATGGTCTGACCGCTGGCAATTGCGCCGGCCACAGCCAGGATCGGCAGTTCATCAATCAACTGTGGAATCTCTTTGCCCTGGATCACGGTGCCTCTGAGCGGAGCGCCGGTGATCTCGACAATGCCGCGCGGTTCGATCTGGTCGACATCCTCGACCGCTTCGCGCACCTGCGCACCCATGCGCACGAGCACGCCGAGCAAGGCGGTGCGGGTGTCGTTCAATCCAATGTCGCGCACGAGCAAATGTCCGCCGGGTTGTGCGCCGGCCGCGACCAGCCAAAAAGCGGCGGATGACATGTCGCCGGGAATTTCGAAGTCGCGCGACTCGGGGATTTGATCGCCGAAAACGCTGATGCCGCCGTCCTCTTCCTTCGCCGTGCGGACGAGAAAATAATTCAACATCAACTCGGTGTGATTGCGGCTGAGCGACGGCTCACTCACGGTCGTCTTACCCTTGGCGAACAAACCGGCGAGAAGCAGCGCGCTTTTCACCTGCGCGCTCGCGACCGGGGAAGTGTATTCGATTCCCTTCAAATTCGAGCCCGTAATGCGCAGAGGCGCGGACTCGTTAGGCCCTTCCGCCGTGATTGTCGCCCCCATCTGGCGCAACGGCGCGATGACGCGATCCATCGGTCGCTTGGAAAGCGCGGAGGAACCGACGAGGCGGCTATCGAACGGCTTGACCCGCGAGCAGACCGGCGAGCAAACGCATGGTTGTGCCGGAATTGCCGCAATCGATGTCGCCCGGCGGCGGGGTGAGCAGACGTTTCTTACCGTGCACCACGAGCATCTCCGGCTCGGGTTGCTCGATCTTGATCCCGAGTGCGCGCATGGCTGCGACCGTGCGCATACAATCGTCGCTCGGCAGAAATCCGCGCAGCACGCAGGTGCCATTGGAAAGCGCGGCCAGAATAACGGCGCGATGCGAAATGCTCTTGTCGCCGGGCACGGTGATTTCCGCATCGATGCGCGGCGCACGTTTTACGCGGAATTCCATGTGGGTCTAATTCGAGATGAAATGGGGGCACAGGCGCGAGAAAAATCCGCCGGCGCGAGTTGGAGCATCGGATAATCGGCGGGCTTGTCCAGCGCGCAACGCGACGGTGCGCCTTATCCCTCGCCAAATAATTCAGCGTCCCGCGGTCAGCTTACGGGACGAGGAAAATCTTCTGGGTGTAGGGATCTTTGACTTCCGTGCCGGGAGCGTAACCGCGCACATCTGTCATCTTGTCGGGCGAGTACGGACTGCGCACAAAACCGGGTTTGCCCGGCACGGGCGTTGCGTAAGGATAATCGCCTTTTGCTTTCGGCGCCACGTTCGGCGCCGGCTGCGAACTTGATTCCGGCGCCGCGGTCATGTCTTGCGGTGCAGGTGGCGGAGTCGGCTGCGTACTTTCCTGGAACGGCTGCGGCTGCGTCGGATACTGGCTCTGCGTTTGTTGCGGATACTTCGCCGGCGGATGACTCTGGCGCTGCGGTGGCGGTTCATTCTCACAAGCCGCAAGCGCAAACGTACTGAGCAAGCCAATGGTAAGAGAAAATTTCATAGTGTGTGCGACGACTCTTTGTTCGTTCTAATTCAATGTGCCCACGGTGACAAACGTTTATTCGAGCTTCGCCGAGGCCTGATTCTCCAGCGAGGATACATTTCCAGACCACTCCATTTTCGAATCAAAGACAGGTCATGACGATGCATAACGGCGAACGAATCCTGGTGGTGGACGACGACCCCATGAGCCGGCGTCTGCTGGTCCGTGCCCTGACGAGTGCCGGTTACGTTTGTGACGATGCGTCGAACGGCCGCGAGGCTCTGGAAAAATTGCGCAAGGAAACGCCGACGTTGTTGCTGCTCGATTTCGACATGCCGGATTTGGACGGCGCCGAAGTCTTGAAGCAGCTGCGCGCGGACAAGGATGCGGCGGTCGCGCTTCTTCCCGTCATCATGTTGACCGGTCACGGTGGCGAAGAAAGCGAAGTGCTCTGCCTGGAGGCGGGCGCGAATGATTTCGTGACCAAGCCGATCAACGAAGCGGTCCTGCGCGCGCGCATCGAAACGCAGCTGCGTTTGCGTTCCATGCGCGACCAGTTGCAGCAACAGAACGACGAACTGGAAGAATGGCGCACCAACACGGAGCGCGATCTGGAAGCAGCGCGTCTCACGCAGCAATCACTCATTCCGCAAAAACCGCCGCGACTCGACGGCTGGGAAGTGGCCGCGATTTACCGGCCGGTCATCCAGGTGGGCGGCGATATTTACGGCTGGCTGCGCATGAGTGACGGACGAACGCTTTTCTGGATGGCGGATGCGACCGGCCATGGCGCTTCCGCCGCGCTGCTCACCACCCTGGCCAAGTTGCTTTTCCATCACGGCATCGTGGAACACACGCAACCGGCCGAAATCATGCGCGCGGTGAATAATGATTTCCGCAGTATCTTCGGCGCGCGCAATTTCATGACCGCGATGTGCGCAGCGGTTGATCCGGCGAGCGGGCGCGTGACCGTGGTCGGGGCGGGCCATCCGCCACTACTCGTTAGGCGAAAAAGCGGCGAGATCGAATCGATCGCATCCTCAGCTCCGCCGCTCGGCTTGGTCGAAGATACCGTATTCGCCGAGAGCGAGGTGGAACTGACGCCCGGTGATTCATTCTTCCTCTACACCGATGGACTCTACGGAATCGGGCACGGCAACGCGCGCCGGCTGACTACGGCGCGACTCGAGGAAGCGTTGCGGCCTAACGCATCCAGCGCCGTGGACTTGTTAGACCGCGTCGTTCGTTCCGTTATGGAGGGTAACGGCGACAAGCCCGCGCCGGACGATGTGGCCGCCATTCTGGTGAGGCGCGCGAATTAAGAGGCAAAAATCTTTTTTCCCGATGGAGAAAATTAGTATTGCCCTGCCCCGAGGGAGGGATTAAGCAAACCTCTATGCCGAAAACAACTTCCAAGAAACGCAAACCGAATGCTGCCTTCATGAGGCCGGTCCAGCCCGACGACAAACTTGCCGCCATCGTTGGCTCCAAGCCACTGCCGCGCTCCGAACTCACGAAAAAGCTTTGGGATTACATCAAGAAAAACGGTTGTCAGGATAAGAAAAAACGGACGATGATCAACGCGGACGACTCGCTCAAGCCAGTCTTCAACGGCAAGAGTCAGGTCAGCATGTTCGAGATGACCAAGCTCGTTTCCGGACACATCAAGAAATAATTCATTTCGTTCTGGTTTAAGCCCGGTGCTGCGGCGCCGGGCTTACGCTGTACCGCTCACGGCAAGGGCGGCGCGTGTGTTGCTTATCGCAAGAACATGCGGAAAAGTAGCCTGGTGAAATCTTTCCGAATCTTTCTCGTGGCGATCGCCCTGGCCACCTTCGCCAATGCAGAAGTTAAGTCCGGTTGGTTGACCGATTTCAAAAAAGCGCAGGACGAAGCCAAGGCGAATAATAAACTCCTGCTCGTGAATTTTACCGGCTCCGACTGGTGCGGCTGGTGCATCAAGCTCGACCGCGAAGTTTTCTCGCAGCCGGCCTTCAAGGAATACGCGAGCAAGAATCTCGTTTTGCTGGAAGTGGATTTTCCGCGCGCCAAACCGCAGACCAGCGCCGAGAAGAAACAAAACTTCGAGCTGGCGGAGCGATTTGGGATCGAAGGATATCCGACGATCGTCGTCCTCAATAGCGAAGGGAAGAAAATCGGCGCCCTCAGCTACGATGCCGCGCTGCCTGAGAATGGGAACGAAATGAAAGGGACGCCGGAAGCGTTCATCGCCAGCCTGGAAAGGCTGCGCAAGGGTTAGGTCGTTGGCCTAACAAGTGGTTGGCGGATTCGGCTCCAGCGTGCGCTGCACCGCCTCGGCCAGTTCGCCGCGCGTGAACGGCTTGGGCAACGCGCCGCGAAATCCGTAGGCCAGAAATTCCGAGAGCGCGGCCTCATCCGAATAGCCGCTGCAGATGATGGCGTTGACCTGCGGATCAATCGAGCGCAGTCGCTCGATCGTGGCCACGCCGCCCAAACCGCCCCGCACCGTCGCATCGAGTATGACGGCGTGAAATTGTTCGCCGCGATGCAAGGCGCGTTCGTAAATGCGAATCGCCTCCAGTCCGTCCGGCGGCGCCGGTCGCTTCGTAACCGAGGGTGCCGAGCAGTTGCGAGGTTAGCTCGCGAATGGCCGGTTCATCATCCATGACCAGGACACGCGGATGATTGAAGCGAACCGGGCGATTTCTGAGCTCAACCGCCGGCGCCACCGTCGCGCTTTCATCCGCCGCCGGCAGATAAAACGCGAAGGTCGAACCGTCATGCGATGTTGTTTCCAAATGGAGCAGGCCGCCGTGCTTCTTGATGATCGAGTAGCTGATGGCCAAACCGAGACCGCTGGCGGCCGGCTTGGTGGTGAAATACGGATCGAAAATTTTCGTGGTTAATTCCTCCGCCACGCCGGCGCCACGATCGGTAATGAGAATTTTCACATAGCGACCGCCCGGTAGAAGCACGTTCGTTTTTTCATCCACATCTACGTTGCGCGCCGCGACTCGCACCGTGCCGCCGCGCGGCATCGCTTCGCGCGCATTCAGCATGAGCGCGTTCACGACCTGCTCGATTTGCGCCGCGTCCACTTCCGATTTCCACAGATCGCCGGGAATGTCCAGATCGCTGCGCAGGTTCGAACCGTGGAGCGAAAACTCGGCCGATTGTTGCAGCAGATGTGCGATGGAAGTGACGCGTTTGAGCGGCGCGCCGCCCTTCGAGAAAGTGAGCAACTGGCTGGAAAGATGCGCCGCATGCTGCGCGGCCTGGCCGGCGCGGGAAAGAAACGTGAGCAGTCCATTGCTGTCCCGCGGCGCATCAATCTGCGCCAAACCGATGTTGCCGGAAATGACGGTGAGGATGTTGTTGAGGTCGTGCGCGATTCCGCCGGCCAGTGTGCCTAACGACTCCAGCTTGCTCTTGGTCAGACGATCGTCGTCCGATCGCTTGCGTTCGGTGATGTCGCGGAAGAAAACCGACATGCCGCCGTTACTGGGATAGGCATTGACGTCGAACCATTTCCTGAAATGCGCATCGGTCGCTTCAAACTCGACCGGCACGCGGTCGTCCATGACGCGGCGGTAATTGATTTCGAAAAGCGAATCGCACAGGTCGGGAAATTTCTCCCAAAGATCGGTGCCGAGCAGTTCGTCGCGTTCGCGACCGAGAAGAATCTCCGCCTCGCGATTGAGATAGGTAAATCTCCAATTCCCATCGACGGCGAAGAATCCATCCGTCGTGTTTTCGAGAATGCTCTTCATCGTCTCGGCCGAATCCTGCAAGGCGGCGCGCGCCTGGTTGCGTTCGGCCAGCTCGCGAATCTGACGTTCCGCCACGGACAGACGGATGTTGAACAACTCCGCATCGAGCGGCTTGGTCAGGTAATCATTCGCGCCGGCTTCGAGCGCCCGTTGCAAATCTTCCGTGTCGGCCCGCGCCGTCACCAGCAGGATGAACATTTCGTCGCCCTTCTCGCGCGTGCGCAATTGCCGGCAAAGTTCCACGCCGCTTTTTCCCGGCAGCATCCAATCAAGAATCAGAAAAGGGAACCGCTCTGCGTTCAGCGCCTGTTCCGCTTCCTCTGCGCTGCCGACTGCCACCACCTCGTGGCCACGGCGCTCGATCAGCCGTTGCAAATGGCGACGGCTGTCGGTGTGATCTTCGACGAGCAGAATTTTCATTGTGGGAGAAGCCACGCCGTCCCCCTCCGGACGAGCGCTTGAACCGTAAAAGCAGCAGGATAATTGCCATCCTGCCGCCCCTTTTTACTCATTCTACGCTGCTAGCCCGGCGACTGGATGCCTCACGCGCTCAGCTTTTTCGCGGACGATGCTGGGGCGCTTTGTTGCGTTGCGCAAGCGCTCTGCTAAATAGCAGCGAAGTTTTTTCAGATGTCTTTGTGCCGCGCGTTTTCCATCTGTTGTTGCGTGTTCGTTTTACAAACGGCGCATGCGCAAACCACTCCGCCGCCTGATTCGGATTCGCCGCGCCTCGCGAGCGCGACGCCAAGTGCCCAGCTCACCTGGGATTCGGTGCACGTCGACGGTCCATACGTGGCCATGACTTTTGATGACGGACCCAGCGCGGCGCTCACGCCCAAACTTCTCGATTTACTGGCGGCCCATCACATGAAGGCCACCTTCTTCGTGGTGGGCCAGAACGCGGCCGATCATCCGGAAATCTTGAAACGCGCCGTGCATGAAGGCCATGAGATCGCAAACCACAGCTGGTCGCATCCGAATTACGGCAAAATGGGCGACGACGCCGTGCGCCGTGATTTGCAGAAAACCGACGACGCGATCAAGGCCGCCATTGGCACGAGTCCCAAATTGATGCGACCGCCGTACGGTTCGATCACGGCGCGACAGAAAAACTGGATCCACCAGGAATTCGGTTATCGCATCATCCTCTGGGACGTCGACCCGCTGGATTGGAAACGGCCCGGGCCGAGCGTCGTGACCCACCGCATTGTCAGTGAAGCCAAGCCGGGTTCGATCATTCTCTCGCACGACATTCATCCGCCGACGATCGAAGCCATGCCCGCGACCTTCGATGAATTGCAAGCGAAGGGATTCAAATTCGTGACTGTTTCGGAATTGCTCGCGCTGGAGAAACCGCGTCCGCCCAAGTCCTCGCCCCCACCGCGAGCAGCGGTCACTTCCCCTTCCGAAGCGCCCGCCGCGCCCGCGCCTAACGAGTAATCGCGGCATGATTGCCGACCATTACCTGCAGCTCCGCACGGAGCTCGAAACTGCGCTGGCCGATCTGCTCAAGTTGAGCATCGAGCTCGGGCGCGAGCAGCCGGGCCTCGACACGCTGCACGGTTTGCTCAAGGACATCCGCGAGCCGCTGCTCTTTGTCGTGGCCGGCGAAGTGAAAGCAGGAAAATCTTCGCTGCTCAACGCGCTCTTCGGTCAGGAATTCGCCAGGGTCGACGTGCTGCCGGCGACCGATCGCGTCTGTATTTTTCGCTACGGCGACGAAGAGAAAACCGTCGAGGTTTCGCCGCAATTAATCGAGCGCTATCAGCCGATTTCGTTTCTGCGCGATTTCAACGTCGTCGATACGCCCGGCACAAACACGATGGTGGCGCAGCATCAGACGATCACGGAGAGTTTCATCCCGCGCGCCGATCTCGTCCTCTTCGTTTTTTCGGTCACGAATCCGTGGACGCAATCCGCCTGGGAACTGCTGAATTTCGTGCAGAAAAAATGGCTCAAGCATGTCGTCTTCGTCTTGCAGCAGGCCGATCTGCGTGAGCCGGCGGAAGTCGAAATTATCCGGCGGCATTTGCAGGACACGGCGTTGCAAAAACTCGGGTTCACGCCGCCGACCTTCGCCGTTTCCGCGCGCAAAGCGTTCCTGGCCAAGACGACCGGCGTGGACAAAGAACGGCTCTGGCAGGAGAGCCAGTTCGAGCCGTTGGAGAGTCAGATCAACGAAATGGTGACACAGGAAAGCACGCGCGTTTTGAAGCTGCAATCGACTGGGAAAACCGCGGGCCTGCTCTTCGGCGAAGTGGAAGACGAAGTGCAAAGCAGCTTCGATGTGATCCAGCGCGACGAACAACATCTCGCGCGGGTCAAAACTTTCCTGCAGGCGCGCAAGGAACAAACGTTGCGACAGGTCGCCGGTTTTCTGCGCGGCGTAGAGCAGGCCTGCCGCGATTGCGTGGCGCACGGCAAGAAAATAATCGAAGAGAGACTGTCGTTCTTCAAGGCGTGGCGGTTGATCTGGAGTCGCGAGCAATGGCAGAGCGATTTCCAGCACGAAGTGGAAACGAAATTGCGCCAGACGGTGCAGCCGCAGGTGGAAAATGCGGTCCAATTACTCGAGACCGATCTGCGCGGACTCTGGCCGCAATTGCAGGACATGATCGAAGCGCAGTTTGCCTCCGAGGGAAAAACGCGCATGAGCAAAACGATCCCCGATTTCGCGCGGCAACGTCGCGAGCTGTTGCAATCGATTCAGCTCACCCTGGCGGAGCGAATCGCGGGCAAAAGCGTGGAGGCACAACTGGCGAAGATGTTCAAGGAAAGCGCCGTCTGGTTGCGGGTGCCGGCCGGCGTCGCAGCCGTTGGCGGAATCGCGACGGTGCTGGCGGCGTTGATCAGCGCCTCGGCCGCCGACGTTACGGGCACCGTGGCCGTGTCGGCGCTGGTGCTGGGATCATTTTTCGCCGTCGGCCAGCGCCGCAAAATTCTGCACGCCTACGAGAAGGAAATGGAAACACGAACGCACGAACTAACCCGCGCGATCGAGCAACAGATGGAGCACGCCATCGATCTCTTTTACCAGGAAATCGCGCACGCCTTTCAGCCGCTCGAAATTTTCTGCATCACGGAGCGCAAACGTTACGAGCCGCTCCTGAGCCGCGTCGCCGAACTGAAGGAAAAATTCGCGCAGCTCAAAACCCGGCTCGGTTAGGCGCGCTACTTCTTCTTCGGCTTGTCCGTTGTCTCTTGCGCGAGGCGCTGCTGTTGCGACTGCAACTGCCGTTGCGCAATCACGAAATGATTGTTGTCGCCGTAGTTGCGCCACGGGCCGGGCGAGACGTCGCGCACTTCGACAAACTGCCAGTCGGTCACATCGGTCGGCGCCAGGCCAAGATAATCGCGCACCGCCGGTGAAACATCGAGGCCGGCGCCGCGGTTCAAGTTCGGTTTCGGCCGCTCATTCTGGAAGACGTATTGGAAATGATCGGTGCGGAACGGCCCGCAATCTTCCCATTGCGCGTAGCAAATGCGGTTGCCTTTGCGAATCGCGATCCAGCGATCTTTGCAGACCGATGCGCCCGGGCCCTTGTATTCCTGTTTGAACCACGGGATCACCAGCGCCGCTTCCGGCTTGAACTGGCCGTGCGTCACGTCGTTATACGGAAGCGCGACGTAAAATGGGTTCTGGCGTGGAACGAAATTGACCGGGACGTAATTGCGTCGGTTCGATGAATCAGGCGTATCGTAACCGCCGTAGCTCGAAATCCAGTTCAGGTCCCACGAGCTCTTGTTGTTCGGGACGGGATTATTCTCGGTCGGTTGTTCGCCAATCCAGAAAACGGTCGTGACGATGTTCGTCTTCCACGGGTAACGCTGCGTGCTCGTGCGCGACGAAGTCGGGACAAACACCTGCGGCTCGACCTTCAGCATCGCCTGTTCGCGCAACTTCATCGCGTACTTGGCGAAGTCGGCCGCGCTTTCATAGGGCGACATGGATTGCGCTCGGACCGTCATCCCGCTCAATCCCAGCAAGACAAAAAAGACGAAAAGTTTCCTCATTAAGCGAATGGCGGGGCTTCTTGTATTCGAATAATCCTCACTGGGCAAGGCGTACTTCTCTCGATTTCCGAGCCATTGCAACCTTGGTGCCCCTTAAAAGCACTATCCATTCCAGCTGTCAGATCCGGTTAAGCAGAGTGTCAGACTGAGAGTATTGCTCGACCGTTTCTGGATGGTCGAGCGTAAAATGTAGGCCGCGACTTTCTTTCCTGCTCAGAGCGGAATCGACGATGAGCGCCGCCACCGTGGCCAGGTTGCGCAATTCGAGCAGGTCGACCGTGACCCTGAAGTTCCAGTAAAACTCGCGGATCTCCCGCTGCAGATTGCGCAAGCGCGCGCTGGCCCGCTGCAGACGTTTGTCGGTCCGGACGATTCCGACGTAGTCCCACATCAAGCGCCGGATTTCGCCCCAGTTGTGATAGATCACGACCAATTCGTCGACATTCTGCGCGTGGCCTGATTGCCATTCCGGCAGTGAAATTTTCCGGGCCGGATGCGTCGGCGGCTGCTCGCGCAACATCGTTTCACACGCGCGATGCGCCACGACCAGGCCTTCGAGCAACGAATTACTCGCCAGCCGATTCGCGCCATGCAAACCGGTGCAGGCCACTTCGCCAATGGCGTAGAGTCCCGGCAAGGTCGTCGCGCCATTCACGTCGGTCCTGATTCCGCCGCATTGATAATGCGCTGCCGGCACGACCGGGATCGACTGTTTGGTCATGTCGATCCCGAAACGCAGACACGTTTCGTAAATGTGTGGGAAGCGCTCACGCAAAAATTCGGGCGGCTTATTTGTGATATCGAGATAGACGCACGGCGCCCCGGATTTCTTGATCTCGGAATCGATCGCGCGCGCCACGATATCGCGCGGTGCCAGCGAAGCGCGCGGATGATAGCGCTGCATGAAATCTTCGCCGCGACTGTTGCGCAAAATCCCGCCTTCACCGCGCACCGCTTCTGAAATCAGGAATGATTTCGTTTCGGCGTGAAACAAACAGGTCGGATGGAATTGGATGAATTCCATGTTCGCGATCGTCGCTCCGGCGCGCCACGCCATGGCCACGCCGTCGCCCGTCGCGACATCCGGATTGGTCGTGTAGAGATAAACTTTCCCGCAACCGCCCGTGGCCAGGACCAATCGATCGGTGCGAATCGTTTCCACCTCGGTCGTTATTTCATCGAGCACATAAACGCCGAGACAACGCTCTTCGGTGGCGAAGCCGAGTTTGCCCGCCGTGATCAAATCGACCGCCATGTGGTTCTCGAGCAGGTCGACTCGCTCCGTGCGGCTGAGCTCGCGCAACAGCGTCTTCTCGATTTCGAGCCCGGTCATGTCGTGCACGTGCAAGACGCGCCGCTTCGAGTGTCCGCCTTCGCGCCCGAGATCGAGCTCGCGATGTCCTTCCACTTCGCGCTCATCGAAGTGCAGACCGAGTTCCATCAACTCGCGGATCCGCGCCGGACCTTCCGTGACGATGGTGCGCGCCGCCGCCTCATTGCAAAGGCCCGCGCCCGCCTCAAGCGTGTCGCGCAAATGCAGCTCGAAGGAATCTTCGCTGCTCGTCACGCACGCGATGCCGCCTTGCGCCCAGGCCGTGTTCGAATCCGCGCCCTTGCGCTTCGTGATGACCGCGACCGAGCCGTGCTTCGCCGCCTTCAAGGCGAAGGTCAGTCCCGCGATGCCGCTGCCGATGACGACGAAATCGTACTCTTTCATGGCAATCGGATGTTATCGATCAGCCGCGTTTTTCCAAAGAAGACCGCGACCGCCAGCAGTGCATTCTGCCTAACGAGTTCAATCGGCCGTAAATTTTCCGCATTAACGACTTCCACATAGTCGATGCGCGCCAGCGGCGCTCTTTCAATCTGCGCACGCACTTGCCTAACGAGTGCTTGCGCAGAAGTCTCTGTATTTTTCGCAGCGGCAAGCAACGCGGCGCGAATCACAGAAGCTTGCTTTCGTTCATCGCCGTTGAGGTATTGATTGCGCGAACTGCAGGCGAGACCGTCTTCCTCTCGCACGGTCGGCACCGCGATAATTTCGATCGGAAAATTCAGGTCGCGCACCATGCGGCGGATAATCGCCAGTTGCTGAAAATCCTTTTCGCCAAAGACCGCGGCATTCGGCGTCAGCAGGTTGAACAACTTCGCCACCACCGTGCAGACGCCGCGGAAATGTCCGGCGCGCGATTTACCCTCGAGCAATTGTGAGAGCGCGGTTTCGTCCACGATGGTCGATCGATCTTCCAAATACATCTCGTTAGGCAACGGCCGAAAAAGCAGATCGACCTCCGCGTCGCGACAAAGCTTTTCATCCGCATCTTTCGGGCGCGGATACCTTTCAAAATCAGCGCCTGGCTCGAACTGCAGCGGATTCACAAAAATACTCACGGCCACCTCGCCGTCCGCGCCCGCTGCGTCGCGCGCAACACGTACCAATTCCATGTGACCGCGATGCAATCCCCCCATTGTCGGCACAAGCACGCGTCGCCCGCTGCCTTGCCTAGCGAATGCATGCGCGTCGTGCGCTGTTTCGATGATCTTCATTCCAGCCAGATCGCCTGTCGTGCGAAACGAAACTTCGCCGCGCCGAAATTTTCCCAGCCGGCCCGCCGCGCCAGATCGCGCAGTTCGTCGGAGGAGAAAGCTCGCGACGCAGAAACACGGCCGTCGTTCTTCGTCATCGGATCACGAAAAATCAGCGCGGTCAGGAGATAAACACCGACGCTGCATTCCAGCCCGCGCCGCAAATCGGACACGAGCACGAAGCGACGCGACAAGTCGCGGCAACGTCGCAGCAGTTTTACGGCGTCATCGGAAGCGAAGTGATGCAGAGCGAGTGAGCAGGTCACGATGTCGAACGGTTGGTCGCTCTGATACTCGAGAACATCCGCCGCGCGAAAACTAATCTCCGGATAATCAGCCGACCATCGTTGCGCGATCTGAATTGTGATCGGCTGAAAATCTACCGCAGTGATTTCGACTTTCGCGCCAACGGCCCGCGCATGATCGGCCACCAGTTGCGGAATGTCGCCGGCGCCGGTGGCCAGATCGAGCACGCGCAGTTGATCGCCATGCCTGATCCAGCGGCGCAGGAAATGCCTAACGAGTCGATAGCTTCCGAAATAGCGATTGAGCCCGCGCAAACTGCGCAACGCATTTTCCAAGTCCGCCGGGGTCGCGTCCGGCCGGTCCATCCATTCCGGCTCTGCCGCCTCGAACTGTCGCGCGCTCATGCGCTCCGCTATTTCGACAAAAATTTCTGCCACGATTCCGGCAACGCTGCCGTCTCCACCTCGCTGGCGATGCGGCCTTCAAACTCCGGTCGAAACGAAGTGCTCGTTCCGTAAACCATGATCAGATCCTCCGATCCCTCCACCCGAATGGCATGCGCCACGCCCGGCGGCACGATCACGCCGGCGTTATTGGCGCTGCGATGATTGTCGCCATCAATGAAGAACCGCATCGTGCGCGAACGCATCCCGGCGCGCAGATCGCGCAGAATCATTTCCGCCACGCCCTGGACAAAAAATATCATGTCCCACTGCTCCTCATCGTAACGGCGAAGCGAAAAATTCTTCGCCTCCTTCACGAACAATTTGCGGAACCATCCTTCCGGTTTGCTCTCGTTAGGCACGCTCGGGGGATGCACATGAAAACCTTTGGCTGTCCCGGCAAACATGCGCGCCGCCGCCCATTGCTTGGGCCAGAAACCGATCTTCTTCACGATGCCTTCATCGCGCCGGGCAAATTCACCAAACGATCCACGATGGCGCTGCGGATAAATCTTTCTCGAGAAAACTTCGACCCCCGGAATCCAGGCGTCGCTCTCCCTCGCTTTGCGATCCAGCTTGCCCGCTTCGATTCCTATTTCGGAAATCTGCCGCCTGAGATCGCCGGCCTCATAATTTCGCGTCGTCAACGCCGCCTGCCCTTCCTCGGATAAACCACGCCAGAGGTTCTGATCGGTATTGCTCATGAAAGATTATTTGCCTAACGAGAAGTCAGCCGCGGTGCGAGAAAGATTTGGATTATAATACGGATCGCGCGCGATGACGTCGCCCCAACGCTGGCGGATGGTGTCGCTCTCCCGCGGCTCGGCGCTGCGCACCCGCGTGGCCGATTCGTGATGAATCAATTTCGCGAACGGCGTGTAGACAATCAGATAACCAGCGCGCCGCATTTTTAGACAAAGATCAACATCGCTGAAGGTCACCGGCAATTGCGCTTCGTCAAAACCGCCGACCTGATCGAAAACTTCGCGCCGCGTCAGCAGGCACGCGCCCGTGACCGCGCTGTAGTTACGCGTCACCTGTAATTGCCGGCAAACGCCAGGATCTTCCGCCCCGAAATGTTTGAAGGCATGCTCTGCGATTCCGCCCACGCCCATGACCACGCCGGCGTGTTGCACGGTCTGGTCGGGATACAACAAACGCGCCCCGACCGCGCCGACCTCGGCCCGTTGCACATGCTCGACCATCGCAGTCAGCCATTCGCCTTCGATGATTTCGATGTCGTTGTTCAGGAACAGGAGCCAGGGCGAGTCGGTCCGTTCGACGGCGAAATTGTTCATGGCCGAAAAATTGAACGGCCCTTCGTAACGCAAAACCCGATGCAGCGTGTGCGCGAAATACGAGCGCGCTTCCGGCGTTTCGCTGTCGTTATCGACGATGACGATTTCGTATTCGCGGTAATTGGTCTTTGCGATCAGCGTTTCGATGCATCGCGACAAGAGCGGGATGCGATCGCGCGTGGCGATGACAATGGTGATCTTGCGCGCATGCGTGATCTCGCGTTTCACCCAATAGCCATGGGTCCGCCAATCGATCGCGACATAACCCGGTTCGCCGCGCCGCTGCAGATGTTCGCCAATCGCGTTCCGACCCGCCTCCAGCGCTTCGGGTTTACGGCGAATGTTGTCCGCGGTGGAATTGGCCGTGCGTCGCCAATGATAGAGAACGCGCGGGACATGCTGAATACGCTGCGTCCTTTCGACGATGCGCAGGAACAGATCGTAGTCCTGCGCGCCATCGAACTCCGATCGAAAACCGCCAACCTGTTCGATCAGCGCCCGGCGGAAAATCGTGAAATGACAGAGGTAATTGTAGGAGAGAAAAAAATCGGGTGACCAATCGGGTTTTAGAAACGGCGCGTCGAGACCAGCCTCGGTGATCTTGTCCTCGTCGGAGTAGATCAAATCCACATTCGGATTTTTCTGCAGCAACTTCACGCCATGAAAAATCGCGTCCGGTTCGAGCGCATCATCATGGTCGAGCAGACCGATCCACTCGCCCTTGGCGTTTTGCAGGCCGTCGTTGGAAGCGGCGGAGATGCCGCCATTGGTCTCGCGCCGAATCAAACGAATGCGGGAATCACTACTCGTTAGGCCGGCCAGCATCTCGAGCGTCTGCGCATTGCTTGAAGCGTCATCGATCAGGAGCAATTCCCAATTTTCGTAAACCTGCGCCTGCACCGAGTCCACCGCCGTCTGCAACCATTCGTCCGGCGTGTTGAACACCGGCGTAATGATCGTGACCAACGGTGCGTGAGTGAACTTCTTCGCCTGTTCGCGCATCGTCTCGAGTTGGTTCGGCGTGGCGCGATGACGCTCGAACCACTCTTGATAAGAAGTCTGTTCCGGCTCGTCCGGCGTCGAACCTTGCCGGCGTTTCTGCACCTCGCGGATCAGTTTTTTCGGAAGCAGATACGGCGCGAGCAAGACCTGGCCGACCTTGCGTTCGGGCGCTTTCTTCAGCGCCTGCCTCTCCTCTTTCAAGATTTTCAGCTGCTTCTTCGCTTCTTTCAGCTTGAGGACTTTCTCCTCCAGCTTGCTGATGTGACGCTCGGCCGCCTCGAGTTCCGCGATGCGCGTATGGAGCTGGCGTTGCAAAAGACGCACCTCCTCCTGGAGTCGAGCGATGGTCTGCTCGACTTCGGGCTCGATGGAAGAAGTCGGTTCCTGCAACACGGCGACATTATATTGATTGCTGGCCACCGCAGCCAATTTTACGCTGCCTCGCGCCGGCGCCTCGCATGCTTGATTTCAGCATCTACCTTTTGTATCGCGCGGCGCTGCTCATCGTAAGCGCGATCCCGCTTCGTCTGCTCGATCGCATCGGCGCAGCGCTTGGTTTTCTGCACTGGATCTTCCTCGGAAAATATCGGCGGCTCGCGCGGCATAATCTTGAGATCGCTTTCGCACCGGAAAAATCGGAGCGCGAAATACGCCGGGTCACGCGCAGACATTTTCAACGCCTCGGCTCCAATCTGCTTTGCAGCATGAAGGTCGGCGCCATGCCGCTGGAGGAATTGATCAAGTGCGTCACGCTCGAAAACGGCGACGTGATTCACCGCGAATTGCGCGCCGGCCGCCCGGTCGTGGTCATTCTCAGTCATCTGGGAGTGTGGGAAATTTTCGCCCAAGTTTTTTCAAAGCATTACGGCTACGCGCCGCTCGGCGTCGTCTACCAGTCGTTAGGCAATCGATACATGGATGCCGATGTGCAAGGACGACGCGCTCGCGCCGGGGTGCGCTTGTTCGAGCGCGGCGAAGGATTTCAACCAACCATCGCGCATCTGCGCAGCGGCGGTGTCGTGGGAATTCTTTCCGATCAACACGCCGGCGATCAGGGTTTATGGACGCCATTCTTCGGCCGGCTTGCTTCCACCACCCCGCTCGGCGCTTTGCTGGCCAAACGCACCGGCGCGGCCGTCTTCGCCGCCGCGCTTTACACCGACGGTCCGGGACAATGGCGCATGATTTTCACGCCGCGCATCGACTCGTTAGGCGATTCGGTCGAAGCAATCACCGCCAAGGCCAACAACGTTATCGCTGATCAGATCCGGGCCGCGCCGGAAGACTGGTTCTGGGTGCACAACCGCTGGAAAACACCGAAGCCAAATTTTCTTTTGCGCGAATATAAACGAGGAGTCTTTGTGCCTAACGAGACCTCGTTGAAACCGTTTCGCATTCTGATCCGCGGCACCAACTGGTTAGGCGACAGCGTCATCAGCGCCGCCGCGGTGCGCGCGATCAAAGGCGGCCGCCCGGATGCGCACGTCACGGTAGCGACGCCGGCAAAGCTCGCGCCGGTCTGGAGATTGATTCCGGAAGTTGATGAAGTTCTTCCGTTGCCTAACAAGTCGTTGTTCGGCACGGCGCGGCTCTTGAAGAAGCAGGCGCCGTTCGATGTCGCGATTCTGTTTCCGAACTCGCTGCGCTCGGCGCTCGAAGTGTGGCTGGCTGGAATTCCACGCCGCGTCGGCTATCGCGGTCATCATCGCTCCTGGCTCTTAAACCAGATCGTGCCGGAGCCGGATGCACGCGGGCCGATCCAACATCAGGTTCATCGCTACCTGCACATGGCCGGTGAACTCGGCGCATCAATCTCGCCCCAGCCAACCGTTCCCGTCCCGTCGCCTAACAAGTCGTTGAAATTCGGCCTTTGTCCCGGGGCGGAATACGGACCTGCGAAACGCTGGTTGCCCGAACGTTTCGCCGAAGTCGCCGCCGCCATCGACGGGCAATGGATCTTATTCGGCACCAAAAGCGATGCTGAGATCGGTCGCACGATCGAGAACTCGTTAGGCGAAAAATGCGTCAATCGCATCGGCCAGACGACGCTGGAAGAATTGATCAACGAACTGCGCGAGTGCCGGCTGCTTCTGACCAACGACACCGGCACGATGCATCTCGCCACGTTGCTCGGAGTCCCGGTCGTCGCGGTTTTCGGCTCGACCGAAGATCGACTGACGGGTCCGCTCGGCCGCGGCAACACCGTCGTGCGGCATCACGTCGCATGCAGCCCGTGTTTCCTGCGCGAATGCCCGCTCGATTTCCGCTGCATGAACGCGGTCACATCGGAAGAAGTCATCGCCGCGATCCGCGAGAAGATTTAGACAGGATTAACAAGATTGTTCAGGATTCCAGAAAGAGTGCCGGATCACAAAAGCCAATCCTGTAAATCCTGTTAATCCTGTCCGATGAATCCCGACATGCCGCGCCTGCGCACCGAAGTGCAGGTGATGTTTTTCGACACCGATTGCGGCGCGGTCGTCCACAACATCGCCTATCTGCGTTTCATCGAAACGAACCGCACCTTGCTGGCGGAGAAACTCGGGCTGCCGCTGGTGCAAATGACCGAGGAGAAAATATATCCGGTCGTGGTGCGGACGGAGATCGATTACCGGCGCGCGGCCAAACTTGGCGATCAGCTCATCGTCGATGGCTGGCTCGACCGCGTGGACCGCGTGCGGTTCTGGTGCGCGTTTCGCATCACGCGCGCCAGTGATGATGCGCTGATCGTCACCTGCCGGCAGACGCTTGCCATTATCGAAATGCCAGCGGCCAAATTGCAGCGCTTGCCGGACGCCTGGGACAAATATCGCGCTGCCTAACCAACAAGGCGGCCAAAATTTTCACCATGATCTCCTGTTGAAAATTTGAGCGATGCGTCTATGGTGCGCGCTCACTTTCCCACACGGAGTTTTTATGTCTCAGCATCGCAGTCTCAAAGGCGCCAGCACCATCACGGCCAAACGCAATGTCTTGAAGCGTTTCGAGCGCGTCGAGCTGCTCAAGAAACGCGGGCAATGGAAGGAAGGCAGCAAAGTCATGAGCCTTCCCAAAACCAAGCCCGACGCCTAAGGCAGCTTGCGCCTCAATCGCTATCTCGCGGCGGCCGGCATCGGTTCGCGGCGGCATTGCGATGAATTGATCGCGGCCGGTCGCGTGACCATCAACGGTCGCGTCGTGACCGATTTCAGCGCGCAGCCTAACGAGACCGATCACGTCAAGGTCGGCGGCAAAATGGTGCGACCGCAGCAGCGGCTCGACCTCATGTTGCACAAGCCGGCCGGATTCGTTTCGACCCGAAAAGATCCGCACGCGCGCGATACCATTTTCGATTTGTTGCCCCCGCATTTCCCACGGCTCTTCAATGTCGGGCGGCTCGACACGCAAAGCGAAGGGCTGCTCGTTCTCACGAACAACGGCGACCTGGCGCAGCGCCTGACGCATCCGCGTTTCAAGATCGAGAAGGAGTATGAAGTAACCCTCAACAAGCCTTGGGACGGCGCAGCCGGCGCAGAAATTATTGCGCGGCATCATGCTCGATGGTCAACGCGCGAAACTGGAACGCGTTCACCAAATCTCGGCGGTGAAATTGCGTGTGATCCTGCGGCAGGGAATCAACCGCCAGATTCGCCGGATGTTTTACGATGTCGGCTACGACGTGAAAAAACTGGTGCGCGTGCGCATGGGGAATTTGCGGCTCGGCGATTTGCCACGGGGACACTGGCGCAGCCTAACGAGTGGTGAATTGCGTTCGCTTTCTACTCCGCCTCAGTCCGCAAAATCTCAAGCGGCGGAGTCGTCCCGATCCCGCGGCTCGTCGACAAGCCGATCAACACCGTCAGCGCGCTCACGCCACTAACTGCGATCAAGAGCGGCCAGAGCGACGGCGCGTAATCGAGTTTGAAAACGAAGCGCGCCAAACCCCAACTGGAAGCGAGCGCGAGGATGATGGCCGTGCCGCTGGCGAGAAGACCGAGCATCAGGTATTCGGCGCACAGAATTTTGTAAATCTGCGCGCGCGATGCGCCGAGAGTGCGCAGGAGCACGCTTTCTTTCAATCGTTGATAACGTCCGCTCCAGATCGTGCTCGCGAGCACGATCAAGCCCGCGCCGACGGTGAAGAGCGACATGACGCGAATGACCAGTGCGACTTTGCTCAGAATCGAATCGACCGTTTGAATCACCGAACTGAGGTCAAGCGCGGAAACATTCGAGAACTTCGCCACGACCGCGTTTTGCAAACGCGCGGAAGCGCCCGCATCGGGCACGCGACTCACCAGTACGTTGAAAGTCGGCGCGGATTCCAACACGCCCGCTGGAAAGACAACGAAGAAATTGGTCTGAAATCTCTTCCAATCGATTTCGCGCAGGCTGGCGATCTTCGTTTTGATCGGCACGCCCTGCACGTCGAAGACCAATTCATCGCCGACTTTCGTCTTCCAATCCTGCGCCAGTTCCTTGTCGAGCGAGATCGGCACGACGTCGCCGGGTTTGTAATCGACGTGTCCGATCCATTCGCCCCCGACAATTTTTTCCGTCTCGCTCGTCGTCTCGCGATAAGTCGAGCGATATTCGCGCTGCAATTCCCATTCGGGAATCTTGTTCGCCTTGTCGGCCAGGATATCACTCGTTAGGCGGCCTTTGATTTCCGTCAGCCGCATCGTCACAATGGGCGCTTCCTGAATGACCGGCAGGCCTAACGAGTGCACGATCTCCGCCACGCCGCTTTTCTGATCCGGCTGAATGTCGAAAAGAAAAATGTTCGGCTGATCCTTCGTGCCGATTGATTTGAACTGCGCGAGCAAGACTTCGCGCGAGAGATAAAGATTGAGCAGCAGAAACGTGCCGAGCCCGAGCGAGACGGTCAGCAGCAAGGTGCGATTGTTCGGTCGATAGAGATTCGCCAAACCTTGTCGCAGCGCGAAACTCCATTGGTGCGGGAAGAATTTTCGCACGAGCACGATGAGTAACTTCGCCATGCCGGCGAAAATCAAGATGGCAAGACCCAGCACGGTGGCGAAAATCAAACCGCGCCACCATTTGTCGCTCTGCGAAATGGCGAAGACGGTCACGCTCGCCGCCATCAGGAAATAGACCAACAACACGGCGCGATCGCGCCGCGGGCGTTCTTGTTCCACGTCCGCGCGCAAAGCGATCAGGGGCGAAATTTTCCGGAAACGCAGCAGCGCCGGCAGCGCGAAGAGGACGCAAATTCCAAAACCGATCAGCATGCCGCGCACGATCGGTTGCCACGCCAGGGTGGTGGAAATCGGCAGCGGCAAGAACGACTTGAGAACGTCCGGAAAAATTCGCTGCATCGCCAACCCGAGCAGCGCGCCCGCGATCGCGCCGATCAATCCCATCGCGGCCGCTTGCAGCAGGTAAACAAAAACGGTGCCGCGCGCCGATGCACCAAGACAACGCAAGATCGCGCCGGTCTTTTGTTTTTGCTGCAGATGCGCCGCGATCGCGCTGGCCACGCCAACCGCGCCGAGCAGAAGCGAGATGAAACCGACGAGATTGAGAAAGCGGTAGAGGTTATCGAGCGCGGTGCCGAGATCGTGCTTTCGTTTTGCGACCGTGTCGTAGTCGAGGCCGAAATGCTGGATCTGCGGAACGAGTGGAGCGATGCGCTGTTCCGCGTCGACGCCGGGTGCGAACCTGATGTAATTGCGATAATGCGCGACGCTGCCCGGCTTGAGCAGATTCGTCGCGGCCAAATCCTGCAGCGGAATGTAAACGCGCGGAGCGAACGAACCGGCCGCGGACGCTTCGCCTGGCATTTTCTTCAAGGCGCCGGCCACGATGAATTCGACATCGCCGATTTTCATCTTGTCGCCGACGTGCGCGCCGAATTGGATGAGCAGGCTCTCTTCGACAATGGCGCGATTGCCCGCTCGAAAATCGTGGGCCGCATTTGGCGGATCGGTTTCCATCGTGCCGTAAAATGGAAAATCGCCGCCGAGCGCGCGGACATGCGCCAGGCGCGTGCCGCTAGGAAACGACGCCATGCTGGTGAAACGAATCTCGCGCGCCTGCGGTTCGCCTAACGAGTGCAAGAACGATTCCTCTTCGGCGCTGAAGGCGCGATTCGATTCGATGATCAAATCCGCCCCGATCAAGGTGCGCGCCTGATCGTCGATCGCCTGCGCCAGGCTCTGGCGAAACGAACCGATGCTTACCAGCGCGGCAATCCCGAGCGTGATGGATATGGAAAAGACGAGGAGCCGTCGCCGGCTCGAGCGGCTGTCGCGCCACGCCATTTTCCAGATGAAAGACGGATGCATTAGACCGCTTCGCCGTTACGCAACCGGATCGTGCGCTCGGTTAACTTCGCGACATCGGGATCGTGCGTGACCAGAACCAGCGCCGTGCCGGCGCTGCGATTCAGCTCGAGCATGATCTCGATGATGCCGCTGCTTGTTTCGGCGTCGAGGTTGCCGGTCGGCTCGTCGGCGAAGAGAACCTGCGGGCGATTAATAAAGGCACGGGCCAGCGCGACGCGTTGTTGCTCACCGCCGGAAAGTTGCGCCGGATAATGATCGACGCGATCGCCCAGACCGACGCGGCCTAACAAGTCCAGGCCAAGCGCACGCGCTGATCGATCGCCGCGCAATTCCATCGGCACGGTCACGTTTTCCAAGGCGGTCAGCGTCGGGATGAGCTGAAAATTCTGAAAGACAAAGCCGACATGCTGATTACGAATGCGCGCCCGTTCGTCTTCATCGCAATCGGCCAGCGGATTTCCCGCCAGCACGACCGAGCCAGAGGTCGGACGATCCAGACCAGCGCACAAGCCGAGCAGTGTCGTCTTGCCGCTGCCAGACGGCCCGAGGATAGAACAGGTCGCGCCGGCTGGGAGCGTAAAGGAAATTTCTTTCAGCACGGTGAGCGCGCCCGCGCCGGTGCGATAGGTCTTGGTCAGACGCTGGACGTCGAGAATCGTGGTCATGAACAGTGCGAGGCATACGCGAACACGATTCGCGCCTCCACGCGAATTCCTATTCGCTATCCTAGGGGCGCTGGCCTGTCGCCCGGCGGTTGGTTTGTCTCGACGAGGCGGACGCTATTGGAATCGCGGCGCGATAGAAACGGCTCACGCCCGTAAGCGTGTCTTCGAATTGGTAGTTACCGTTACCATCGCTAGTCACGGTGGCGATAGGAGTAAAGGAAGCGGTCAAATCTGAAGCGGCAGATATCTCCACGTCAGCATTGGCCGGCGCCTGCCCGCTGAGCAGAATGAATCCGCCTTGCCTGGTAGCCAGGAGTCGTGGCAGCGGCGCCGGGCGACCGATGCGGATGGTATGGTTGAATTCATCAGCCACGTAAAGATTTCCGGCGTTATCCATCACGACGGATTCTGGTTCATGGAAGCGTGCCTCGTAGCCGTATCCATCCTCGCTCCCATAACTACCTGCCAGCCCGCCTAACGTATTAACTACTGCCGCAGGCGTGATCCTGCGAATAGTATCGTTCGCGGTATCGGCCACATAAACATTGCCGGCGCTATCCACACCTACGCCCTGCGGGTCGTAGAAGCGTGCCGCCGCTCCAGTGCTATCAGTGCTACCCGGCACGGTCGGTAGTCCGGCCAAAGTAGTTACATAGCCTGTGGGCGTGATCTTGCGGATAGTCCGGTTATAGATGTCAGCTACATAGACATAGCCGTTGCCATCCACTGCTATACCTACGGGGAACGAGAAGCGCGCGTCGGTCCCTTGGCCATCGGCGGTGCCACCGGCTGCGGCGCCGCAGATGTCGGGCGAACAACCGGCTAGCGTAGTAACCACCGCATCGGGAGTTATCTTGCGGATGTTGCGATTAGAGGTATCGGCTACGTAAACATTAGCGGCACTATCTACCGCGACACAGTGCAGACGATAGAACCGCGCGTCGCTGCCGGTACCATCGGCGCTACCGCCTACGCCGGCCAAACCAGCTAGCGTAGTAACTACGCCGGCAGGCGTGATCTTGCGCACGGTATAGTTCAAGGTATCCGAGATGTAGAGATTACCCGCGTTATCCACCGCCACACCGATAGGTAGGTTAAAGCGCGCATCGCCGCCAGTGCCATCGGCGCTACCAACGAGACCCGGTGACCCAGCTATCGTAGTAACTACGCCGCCGGGAGATATCTTGCGGACGGTGTCATTCATCTGATCCACCACGTAGACAATCCCATTCTTATCCACCGCTACTCCGGTCGGACCGTAGAAGCGTGCCTGACTGCCAATGCCATCAGCGCTGCCTGCGCCAGCCAAACCGGCCAGAGTAGTAACGTTGGCCGACGTGTCGATCTTGCGAATAATCCAATTCAAGGTATCCGCCACGTAAAGGTTGCCAGCTGAGTCGGCCGCTATCCCTTCAGGACCACGAAAACGTGCGTCGCCGCCATTACCATCAATGCTACCCTGGTTTCCAGCTAACCCAGCCAAAGTAGTAACTACTCCAGCCGTAGTAACCCGGCGGATAATATGGTTACCGGAGTCCGCGACATAAACATTTCCGTCTGCGCCGACAGCTATACCATCAGGAAGGGAGAAGCGGGCATTACTACCGGTGCCATCATTGCTACCCTGGACCCCAGCTAACCCAGCTACAGTAGTAACTACTCCGGCAGAAGTAATCTTGCGCACCGTATTGTTCTTGTAGTCCGAAGTATAGAGGTTACCGCTACCATCCCGAGTCAAGCCGGCAGGGTAATAGAACCGTGCGCCGCTGCCAGTGCCGTCAATGCTTCCAGGGTTTCCAGCCAAACCAGCCAGGGTAGTAACTGCACCTGAGGAAGAGACCTTGCGGATAGTATAGTTAAGGGAATCCGCTACGTAGACGTTACCATTGTTATCTACTGCTACGCCGGAGGGAGAATTAAAGCGCGCGCCACTGCCCGTTCCATCAAAGCTACCTGGATTGCCGGCCAAACCAGCCAGGGTAGTAACATCGCCTGACCGACTAATCTGACGGATAGTATGGTTACCGCTATCGCCGACATACACATTGCCGCTGTTATCGACTGCCAGGCCGTCCGGTTGGTTAAAGCGCGCGGCGCTACCTGTTCCATCATCGCTACCCGCGTTCTCCGCTAAGCCGGCAAAGGTAGTGACCACGCCCGCGGCCGTGATCTTGCGAATGGTGTGATTGTAAGTGTCCGAGACGAAAACATTTCCGTTCTTGTCCGCCGCAGCTCCATACGGCCGATAAAACCGGGCGTTGCTGCCAGTGCCATCCGCAGTGCCCGGACCGACCCCGGCCAGGGTACTGAATTGATACGGAATGTAGCTCGACTGAGCGAACGCCGCCGGCGTGCTCACGCCCAGGCCTGCCGCCAGAGACAATGTCACCAGGAAAATCTTGCTCATGAACCAGTGTCGTTCGGGGTGCATTATGAATATTTCCGGAGCTTATGCCAGTTCTTGCTGCTCGGCCATGTCACTTTGCACGAATTGACGTTTGCGGCCAAGCCGTCTTGCTTAGGCGAAAATGAAGGGACGGGCACGCGGACGATTGATTTTTCGATGGGCGGCACTTTGCCTGTTCCTCGCTCGACTCGCGGCCGCCGCCCAGGAGCCAAAGACGGTCGTCTTTCTTGGCGACAGTCTGAGCGCTGGTTTCGGCGTCAAGCCTAACGAGTCGTTTCCCGCGCTGATTGATGAGAAAATTCGCGCGGCCAAGTTGCCTTTCGCAGTCGAGAACGCCGGACTGAGCGGCGACACAACCGCGGGAGGCTTGCGTCGCATCGATTGGCTGCTGCAACGCAAAATCGACGTGCTCGTGATCGAGCTGGGCGGCAATGATGGCTTGCGCGGTTTGCCGATTCCTGCGCTAAAGGCAAATCTGCAATCGATTATCGACAAAGCGCGCACGAAAAATTCCGAGGTGAAAATTGTCATCGCCGGCATGCAGATTCCGCCGAATCTCGGCGCGGATTACGCGCGCGATTTTCAGCAGGTCTTTCCGGAAATTGCGCAGACCAATCATGCTGCGCTAATTCCGCTTCTGCTCGATGGCGTCGGCGGCATGCGCGAATTCAATCAGCCAGACTCGATTCATCCGACGGCGGAAGGTCATCGCACGATCGCAGAAAACGTTTGGCGAATTTTGGAGCCGTTGTTGCGATGAAACTGGACGGCTGCGTTGCTTTGATCACCGGCGCGTCGTCGGGAATTGGCCGCGAATTTGCGCGCCAACTCAGCGGTCGCGCCGCTGCCATCGTCCTGGTCGCGCGTCGCATCGAGCGTCTTGAAGAATTGCGCGACGAACTGAGCGCGCGCGATGCCAGACTCAACGTCCGCGTTTTTTCCGCCGACCTTTCGCGCGCGGATGAAATTGAGGGGCTGTGCAGCTGGATCGAGCAGGAAAAAATCGCGATCGATCTGCTAATCAACAACGCGGGCTTCGGTGATCGCGGAAAGTTCCTAACGAGCGATCCGAAGCAGACCTACCAAATGCTCGAGGTAAACATGGTCGCGCCGACGGTCCTGACACGCCGATTGCTTCCCGCCATGATCGCGCGCCGGCAACGGTGGAATTCTGAATGTCAGCTCGAGCGCCTCGTTCCTGCCAATGGCCGGCTTCGCCGTTTACGCCGCGACGAAATCGTACGTGACGAATTTTTCCGAAGCGCTGCGCAGCGAATTGCGCGGAACAGGCGTGATCGTGACGACGCTGTGTCCCGGACCGGTGCACACGGAGTTCGGCCAGGTGGCGCAGCGGCCGGGCAAAGGCGAATGGAACTCGCCGGAATTTGTCCACGTCGCTGTCGAAGCCGTCGCGCGTGCCGGACTCAACGGCATCGAGCAGGATCGCGCGCTGATCGTGCCGGGCTTCTTCATGAAATTGTTCATGCTCCTCGTGCGGCCTTTGCCGTTCTTCGTCTTTCGACTGGCGGCGAGCCTCGCCCGGTAGCAAACTTCGTGCAGACAATGAACGCGGCCGGACAGACAGAATTTTTCCAGAGCGAGTTCGATCAGCCGCACCCGGAACGCACGCGGGCCATTCTGCGCGCGCATCCGGAAGTGCGCCAATTGCTCGGACGCAATCCGTTCACAGCTGTGATCATGCTGGCGGTCTTGTCGATTCAAACGGCGCTCGCCTTCACCATGGGCAGGCTCGGCTGGTCCTACTGGTGGTTGAGCCTAACGATCGCTTTCTGTCTGGGCGCGTTTCTGAATCACTGCACGTACGTGATCATTCACGACGCGACGCACAATCTCGTCTTCAAGCGCAAGAGCTGGAACAAGCTCGTCGCCATCATGGCCGATCTGCCGAACCTGGTGCCGGGCGCGATTGGTTTCGGCATTTATCATCTGCAACATCACGCGCACCAGGGCGATTACGATTACGACGCCGACATTGCGAGCCGCTGGGAAGCGCGCCTGATCGGCAACAAGGCTTATCGCAAGGCACTCTGGTTGCTTTTCTTTCCGGTTTTCCAACTGACGCGACCGCCGCGCATCAAAGCGATCGCGATGTGGTCGCGCTGGAGTTTTGTGAACCTCGCCTTCGCCATCGCCTACGACGCCGCCATCATTTACTTCTGCGGCGGTCCCGGCTTGGTCTATCTGGTTTTTTCCTTCGCGCTCTCGATCGGTCTGCATCCGGTCGGTGCACGCTGGATCCAGGAGCATTACACCTACGATTGCGAACAGGAGACAGCGAGTTACTACGGTCCGATCAATCGCATCGCGCTAAACGTCGGCTATCACAACGAGCATCACGATTTTCCATCGATCGCCTGGAACAGATTGCCGCGCCTGCGCGCGATTGCGCCGGAGTTCTACGACACACTGCGCTACCACACGTCGTGGACGCGGCTCCTGATCGATTTCATTTTCGATCCGCGCTACACGCTCTTCTCCCGCGTGGAACGCATCGCGCAGGGGAAAGTCGATTACGCTAGAACGCAGCGGGAGGAACTACTCGTTAGGTAGTTCGACCGGAAACGTTCAACGTTTTTTCTGCGCGATTTCGCCTAACGAGTGGTTAGTACTTAACCGAGCAGCCGTACGGCTTGGTATTCGGATTGGTGACCGGCTTGCCCGACATCGCTTCGTCGAGGGCGACCCGGACGAAATTGGTCGAAGTCGGAATGTCGGCCGGATTCGGCGTGGCTTTGCTGTCGATCGCACCTTCGTAAACAATCTTGCCTTCCGGATTGATCACGAACATGTGCGGCGTGTTCTTCGCCCCATAGGCCTGGCCGGCTTTGCCCTCCGGATCGAGCAACAGCGTCGAGGCTATTTTCCACTCTTCGACTTTCTTGCTCGCGGCTTCCGGCGTCAGGTTGCCTTCCTTACCCGGCGCGGAGGAATCGATCGTCATCCAAGCGACGCCCTTGGCTTCGAATTCTTTCTGCAATTTCTGCATGTTGCCGCTGCCGTAATGCTTCTTCACAAACGGGCATTCCGGATTGAACCACTCGAGCACGACCCATTTGCCTTTGCTTTCGCCTAACGAGTGCTTTTTCCCGCTGGCATCAGTGAGGGAGAAATCGGGCGCAACAGTGCCGACCTGGGGTGATTCAGCCGCAAACAATGCAGAGGCGGCCACGGAGGTGAGGATGGTGATGAGGAGTTTGGTTTGCATAAATTATTCTGCCGCGACTTGCGGCGCGATGGTTTCGAGTTTTTCCAAAATGATATTTTTCGTCAGCAATTCCGGCAGGACAATCGGTGATTTTCCGGCTGGATAAAGGACGTAGAGTGGGACACCCGGACGACCAAATTGTTGCAAATATTTCGTGATGACCGGGTCGGCGTTGGTCCAGTCGGCCCTCAATTTCACAATGCCGCGACGCTGGAACGCTTCACGCACCGCGGCGGATTCGAGCACGGTCGCTTCGTTGAACTTACAGGTGATACACCATGCGGCGGTGAAATCGATGAAGACGGTGTGACCCTGCGCGAGTTCGGCCTCTAATTTTTCCGGTGAAAAATTTTGCCAGCCGCCCGTGGTCGAGGCCGCGACGGCTTCGGGTCTTGTCTGCGCGAACTTGTTCCCGATGAAAAAAACGCCGCTGCCGATCAACAGCGCAAGCATGAGCACGAGCGTGACGGATTTTGTCGCGAATGAGGCGAGCGGCGTGAGGAAGGCGCCTTTCATCCAGCAGACAATGCTGATGACGAGCAGGAAACCCGAAGTCCAAATGACAGCTTCCATCCCGCGCTGCGCGCCGAGGACGTAAAGAAGAAAGAGCAAGGTGGCGAGAAGGAGGAAGCCCATGAATTGTTTCACGTGTTCCATCCATGGACCGGGTTTCGGAACGAAGCGAAGCCAGGCTGGTTGCGCGCTGAGCAAGAGGTATGGCGCGCTCATTCCAGCCGCGACGGCCGTGAACATCATCAGGATAACCGCCGACGATTGGGTGAAAGCGAAGCCGATGGCCGGGCCAAGAAACGGTGCGGTGCAGGGTGTGGCCAGCGCCGTCGCGAATAATCCCTGGAAAAACGAGCCGGCTTCGCCTTCGCGCGTGGCCGAGTGCAAGAGCCGATGCATGACGGCTTGCGGCAGATTGATTTCGAAGACGCCAAACAGATCGAGGGCGAAGACCAGAACGAGAATGCTCAGGCCAAGGACAAAGTAGGGATTGGTAAATTGCGCGGCCCAAGTGATCTGATGTCCCGCCTTCTTTAGGATGACAAGCAGAATGGCGAGGCCGATGAACCAAAGGAAAATTCCAGCGACAAAGGCCAGGCCGTTGCGCAAAATCGATCGTCGATCTTTCCCGGCGTGCTTGATGAAGCCGAAAATCTTGAGCGAGATCACCGGCAGCACGCAGGGCATCAGGTTCAAGATGAAACCGCCGATGAAACCGAAGAGAAGAAATGTGAGCAGGCCTCTGGATTCGTTAGGCAGCGCCACCGGTGCGGCCGCGACGGTTGGCGTGTTGTTTAATTGCCAGGCGTTTCGGTCGGCGCCGTCGTTGCTGGAACCGAAGACGACAAGTCCGGAAATTGACTTCGCGTCACCGCTCTCGATCGGAATGCGAAAGGTAATCTCATCGTCGCTGCGCTCAGTGACCGCATGACCGACGACAGTTTTGTCATCCGGCAAAGGAGCGAATTCAACCGCCGGATAATTCGCCAGCGCTTTGCTGTTCACGCGCAGGGTCAACCCGCGGGCGTCGCGTGACCACGTCGCGGCAGCAGCACTGGGCCACGCCTGCGGCAACATCCGGCGAAATTTCGCAAAGATGTCTTCGTTGGCGGCGCTCGCGCTCTTCTGCACCGGCAATTCGATCTGCAAATTCGCGCTCCCGGGAATGCAAAGCCGTTCGCAGACGAGCCAGTTCGCTTCCGCATTCAGCCTAACGAGTGGTTCGGACAACGTAGCCGGCGGAGTAATTTCCTGCATGAGCAGGATTTCGTCGCGATAGCTATAAACTCGAATGTCGCCGGGCTCATCCAGCTTCACGGGAATAGGCCATTGGATTTCTCCGACTTTCCAGCCCGGCGGCAGATCCCATTTTATCTCAGTCGGAATGCCAGCGTCGCCGGAGAATTTCCAATACGTGTACCAACCGGGAACCATGCGCAGACGCAGGCCGACCGTGAATGGTTTTCCGGGAACGATCGCGGTCGTGTCGGCGAGCAACTCGGCTTTGACCAGCTCGCGCCCTTCGTAAACCTGCGCGTGCGCACCGACCAGCCCGGCAAGGAAAGCGAGCGATACAATCGCGAGAAAACGCCGTGCAGCCACGCGGACATTTACCATTGAGCGCGGCGCACGGCAACGCGCTGGCTCGCGGTTTGCTCTAATTAACACCATGCGTGTCACCGTTTGTCTCTTCGTGGTCGCGGGCGTCGGAGCTTTTCTTGCCTACCGGCACAAGACAGAAACGCCCGTGGTTGTCGCTGAACAAAAGCCGGCACAGGTGCAGCCGGCAGCCGCGCCAGCGCAAGCCGCGGCGCCGCAGCAGAACAGCCCGCACGATTGGATGAAGAATTCACTCGACCGCGCCGCCGATGTGAAACGTCAGGTGCAGGCGCAGCGTAAGGATAGCGGCGACGCTTACGGTCGCTGATTCGCCTAACGAGCAGTTACTTCGCTTTCCCGGCCAACTTGGCGCGAATAGCAGACTTGAATGAAGCCGCGTCCAGCGAAGCAGCCCCGCGTGCCTGCGGCGCTGTGTGGTTGTCGTTGAGAAAATCTTCCTTACCCAACTGCGCGAGGTCGGTCACAGCCGCGCCATTGTCCTTCGTAACGATATCGGTTCCGCGGGCCGCATCCTTTTGCACACGAAAACGTCCGTGCATGATGCCGACGAGCGGAACGAACTGCGAGCCGTTGTGTTCGACAAAGAGAATGTCGCGATCGCCCACCTTGAACTTCGGCGTGTCGGTCACTTCCATGGTCGTGCCATCGACCGTGCCGCCAAACATGCGCACGGTGTAAGACGCACCCGGATCGCCTTTCAACGCTTCTTCCACTTTGAGCGTGACGTAGGTAACGATGTGGCGTTCCGCGCCTTCGCCGGTCCACTGCGATTGCACATCGGTAACGGTGCCCTGGAAAATCACTTCGGCGCGCGCGACCAACTCATCGAAGCTTGGCGGAATAACTGTGGTGGCCCGGGCGAAACAAAAGCCGGCAACGGCACAGATCGCGATCAGGAAAGATTTTTTCATATGCACAATCGATGGATGTTTTTTCCTGCCGCGAGAGCCGCAAATAACATCACACATTTCGAGTAGGATTCCACGAGTGCGCGCTTAGGGATCAAGATCGTAAACCTCCACCAAGCCGACGCCGGTTCCCCCATTCACGCCGCGCACCATGGCGGTATAATTTCCCGGCGCCAGCGTCGTGACCACGGCGCTTTCCAAGGCGTTGCTCGGCGCCAGCGTGCTCGCGACAATTTCATTGACCCGCGCGCTGGTGTTCCAATTGTCGTTCGAGGCGATCAACTGGCCGCTGCTGTTGTAAATTTCCAATGTCGGATCGACCAATGTCCCCGAAATCAATCCGGCTAACGAGGGTCCGAGCGCACGGATGATGACTTTCTTGCCGCCGTTGCCTTGCACGATCAATCCGCCGATGAGCACTTCATCGCCGGTGCCGATGCGGCCACGGGTAGAGAGATTCGCCAGTCGCGTCGTCGGCGCGTTGAGTTCGTAGCCTTCCACCAGCGCGATGCCGGTTGTGCCGCCGTGACCTTGCAAGATCGCGGTATAATTGCCCGGCTGCAGCGTGGCGATAATGGCGGACTCGTGCAGGTTGGCCGGTGCGAGACCGCTGGCCGAAATGGCGGCAACCTGGGTGCCGGATTGCCAGTCGTCATTTTGTGCGATCAGATTTCCGGCGCCATCGCGCAATTCCAGAACCGGATCCTGCATTGCGCCCGCCACGCCGGCAGCGGTCAATGACGGGCCGGTGGCGCGCAGAAGCACTTGTTTCGTGGTCGTTCCTGAAATGATAAATCCGCCGATCAGCACCTGATCGCCCACGCCAACTTTCATGCGCGTGGAAATATTGGCCAGACGCGGCGTGCCCGGATCCGGTGTCGGCGTCGGCGTGGGTGTCGCGAGCGGCGCGCCATACATCGCCTGCGCGCCGGCGATGTCATCGGGCGCGAGTGTGTCGCGGTCACTGGTCGTCGGGTTCATGACGACGTCCCCGTTTTGATGCTGCAGGCCGATGGCGTGTCCGAGTTCATGCAGAAACACGCGCCGGATATCGCCAATGGCATAGCCATTACTGCCGAACCGCAGGTTACCGCGATATGAGTCGAAAGCTTGTCCGCGATTGAAAAGAACGTCGGCTTCAATCATCGCGTTGCCCTGCGTAATGTAATAAGTGACCGCGAGCGTGCCGCTGCCGAAGGCCTGGCCGTAAACGTTATTCGCCCAGACGACGGAATTGACGTGATCGCCTGACGACGAGGACGTGCTTGAGTCCGTGATGGCGCTGAGCTGGATCCGTTGAACGACCTGATTCCACATGGCTAACGCGGGAACGGCTGCTGTGTTCCAGGAAGTGTTACCGTCGGCAAGCGGACTGGACGGACTGCCGAGGCCCATATGCAGAACGATGTTGCTGCCGTTCGCCCAGGTCTTGCCATTGAGGACATAGCCAGCCGTCTGGGAGAGGAAAACGAGCACCAGGAATCCGGCGATGAACACGAGGCCGAGGCGCGAGAAAAGCCGGGATGCTTTCGTAGCGGCAAGGCGGTTCATAATTCCCATAGAGCAATAAGCGTACGCAACGGCCTTGGTTACGAGGCTTTTTTGGCGGTCGCACAGCCCAAGTGCGGCTCGTTAAGCGGATTGATGATCGGGCGTTATGCCGTAATTCCGCCTCTAGGGCACGACAAAAATCTGCTTGGTGTAGGGGTCCTTGGCCTTGTCGCCGGACTTGTAGCCGGTCACATCGACGATCCCACCAGCCGGGTCGATGCTGTAAACGTAACCCGGTTTTCCGGGAACAGGCTTGGCGGTGGGAAATTGAGCAGTCGAACCGGAACTGGCCGTCGTGGACTTCGTAGGCGCCGGACTCGGCCGCGGCGTTGCCTGAGTAGACGCAGTCTTCGGGTGTTCGGTGGTGGTTTGAGGCTGCGCCGTTTTCGGTGGTGGCGAACTCACCGGCCGTCCCGGCGTTGAAACATCCGAGACATTAGCCGTGGCCGCCGTTGTGTCGTGGTGATCAACGTGATCGCGGACATACTTGGCCGGTGCATCGATCACGTGAAAAGAAGTCACCGCCACTTTCTCCGCTGTGTGACAACCGGCAAAAACGATTGCACTCAAGACCAAACAACGCGCAACTAACATCATAGTCCTACCTTTAAGATGGGACGCCCGGAACAGCCAATTCATTCAAGCAGGCGAACGAATCTGCCGCGCGTCCGCCACGAACTCATCGAGCACGGCTTCACTGACATTCCACGAACACATCAATCGATAAATGTCGGGCTCGATGAATTTGTAGAATTGCCAGCCGCGGCTTTGCAGTTGCGTCACGAAGTCATCGGACAACCGGAGGAAGACCCCGTTGGCTTCGACCGCGAACGCCGGCTCAAGACCAGCAGAAGCTTTCAACTTCGCCGCGAGATTCCTGGCCGCAGCATGGCTGCGCTGCGCGTTACGCAACCAAACGTCATCGCGCAACAATCCGAGCCACGGCGCAGCCAGAAAACGCATCTTCGAAGCAAGCTGGCCGGCCTGCTTCGCGCGATAATCAAACTCCTGCGCCAGGTCTTTCTTGAAAAAGACAACCAGTTCTCCGCCGCCGAGGCCGTTCTTGATTCCGCCAAGGCAAAGAACATCGAAACCGAGTTGCCAGGTAATTTCCTTCGGGCGGCAGCCTAACGAGACCAGGGCATTGGCGAAACGCGCGCCGTCCATGTGCAAGCCTAACGAGTGGTTGCGCGCGAACTCCGCGATCGTTCCCAGCTCATCGCGCGAATAAACCGTTCCGAGCTCAGTCGCCTGCGTCACGCTGACGACGCGCGGCTTGGGCGAATGAATCTCATGCTGTTTGCGCAGCGTCGCTTCCACCTGCGCAAGATCGAGCTTTCCGTTCGCGCCGGGAATGGTGAGCAGCTTCGCGCCGCTGGAAAGAAATTCCGGCGCGCCGCATTCATCCGTCTCGATGTGCGCGTATTCGTGACAAATGATGCTGTGATACGAGCGGCAGAGATGCGCCAGTGCGAGTCCATTCGCGGCCGTGCCGTTGAAGACAATGAACACTTCGCAGTCGGTCTCGAAAATTTCGCGCACACGATCGCACAAGCGCCGCGTCCACTGGTCATCGCCATAAGACGCCGCGACATCCGCGTTCGCTTCCTCGAGCGCGTTCCATGCTTCCGGACAAATGCCGGCCGTATTGTCGCTCGCGAGGTCGTATCGCTCTGCCGGCATCGGCGCATTGTAGCGCAGCCTGTGTCATCGCCAACCGCATGCACTCGCCTTTGCGCACGCTCTGTCGTTAGGATCGGCCAAATGCGAAAGTCGAACAATCCTTCGTGCGGCGCGAACACGACCGATTTCTGGGCGAGCAACCCGCGCAGCATCAAGTATTACGTCCGCCGCTTCATTGCAGAAAATCGCGACCGCTTTGCCGGCAAAATCGTCATCGACACGCCGGCCGGCTCGGGCATGACCGCGCAATTCTTGCAGGAAGCCGGCGCGACCGTGCGCGCCTTCGATTTGTTTCCGGAATATTTCCAACCGCGCGACATGATCTGCGAGCGCGCAAACGTGATCCACGGGCTGCCGGTCGAGGCGGAGTCGGCTGATTTCGTTTTCTGCCAGGAAGGGATCGAGCACTTCAGCGATCAATACCGCGCTCTTCGCGAGTTTAATCGCACTCTGAAGAAACACGGCACGCTGCTCCTCACGACGCCGAACTATTCCAACCTTCACTCGCGCCTGAGCCACTTTGCTTTCGAATCGGAATGTGCCGGCAAGAAAATGCCGCCCAACGAAATTGATTCGATCTGGATGGTAAGCGATGGGGGCGATGAGGAAATTTATCTCGGGCATTACTTCCTCCTCGGTATTCAGCGGCTGCGCGGACTGGCCAAGCTCGCCGGTTTTCGCATTAAACAAATCTACCCGACGCGCATCAGCCTGACCTCACTCGTGCTGCTCCCTTTTGCCTACCCGCTCTTGGGCTACGCCAACTGGTCGACCTATCGACATTACCGGCGGCGCTTCGAGCGCAATCGCAACTTCGCACGTGGCAGCCGGCCATATCCGCGCGAACGCGACCAGGTTTTCGAAGAACTCAGGAAGCTCAACGTCAACCTCAGCGTCCTGCTCGACCGCACTCTGTTCGTCGAGTTTGAAAAAGAAGCCGACCTCGCGTCGGTCGCAGCCAGCCTGCCCACGCAACACCAGAGCTTTGACGTTATCCCTTAAACCGCGGCCGTGCGGGACACACGACTTCCTCTAACTGCAGCCGCGCAGGAGAAAAAACAGCAGCAGGATGGGAAACGGAACGGCCAGGAACCACAGCAATTTATGGCCGGCCGTTCCTTTTTCGCCGCGCCGTTTCATCATTTTCATCCGGTGTCTTCCCTTTTCTAAACCTTTGCGCGATCCATGAAAAGTGCGCGTTCCGTCGCCGGCATTTTTCTCTCTTCCGTGCTTTGAAGAAGGAGGCAGCCCGCCGTATGATCGGCCATGAATCTGCAAACGGAAACCGCGCGGCGCGGCCAACAGATTTTCGATCTGGTCGATCGATATCCCGAGTCCATTTTCACCAAGGCCGGATTCTATCAGCGCATGATGGCGCTTTCGATGAAGGACGAGCACTTCAAAGTGCAAATGTTTCGCTTCGTCGATGTGCTGGCGACGATTCATCGGCCGAAGGACATCGTCCAGCATTTCGACGAGTACCTGAGCGGAGTGGAGAACGGCTTCACGCCCTTCATCAAACCGGCCATTCGTTTGTCGCGCATCTTCCCCGTCATCGCCGGTCCGTTCATGCGCTGGAACGTCTCGGGCATGGCGCGCCAATTCATCACCGGTCGCAATCCGGAAGACGCGATGAAGGTTCTGCGCAAACGACGCCGCGAACGAATTGGCTTCACCGTGGACTTGTTAGGCGAAGCGGTCGTGAGCGAAAAGGAAGCCGATGAATACGGGCAGCGCTGCCTGCATTTGCTCGAAGGTTTGGCGAACTTAACCAAAGGCTGGACCGATCCGTTAGGCAAAAGCACTGAACTGTTCCCGGTCGTTAATCTCTCCGTAAAAATTTCCGCGCTTTATTCGCAGATGAATCCAGCCGATCCGGCCGACGCGGTCGCGCATCTCGCGCCGAAGCTGCGCCCGATCTTGCGCCGCGCCGAAGAACTCGGCGCGTTTGTGAACTTCGACATGGAGAGCTACGCGCACAAGAATTCCACGCTCGACCTCTTCAAGTCGCTCTTCACCGAGGATGAATTCCGCAGTTGGCCGCACGCCGGCATTGTGGTGCAGGCTTACTTGCGCGACGCCGAGCGCGATCTGCGCGACCTGATCGATTGGGCGCGGCAACGCGGCACGCGTTTCACCGTTCGTCTCGTCAAAGGCGCCTACTGGGATTACGAGCGCATCAAATCCGCGCAGAACGGCTGGCGCGTTCCGGTCTGGCAACAGAAACCGGAGAGCGACGCGAATTTCGAAACCTGCACGCGCATCCTGCTCGAGAACGAAGACATCGTCACCGCCGCTTTCGGTTCGCACAACGTGCGCAGCATCGCGCACGCGCAGGCGCTGGCCGAACAGCTCGGCATCGACAAGAGCCGTTTCGAATTTCAGCTGCTTTACGGCATGGCCAATCCGATCAAGCGCGCACTGGTCGAGATGGGTTACCGCGTGCGCGAATATTCGCCGGTGGGCGAATTGCTGCCGGGCATGTCGTATCTCGTCAGGCGCCTGCTCGAGAACACATCGAACGAAGGATTCTTGAAGGCGAAATTTTCCGACAACGCGTCCGAGCAACAACTCCTGCGCGATCCCGCCACGCTGGTGAACAAACGCACACGCCCGGAAACAAATGTTCCGCCGATCGAATTCTCGCGCGAAGTCGCCGCGAAAATCGATCGACACGCGCAGAGCGATGGTTATTCGCGCAACGGCGCCGCGAGCGAGGCTCCGCCGGAGGACACTTACGAAAACTCGCCGCTTATTAACTGGGTGCACAAGCAAAGCCAGGAACAAATGCGCACGGCTTTGCGCGAAGTGCGCGCGCGTTTTGGAAAAAAATACCCGCTCGTCATCGACGGGAAAAAAATCACCACAACGAAGTGGATCGACTCGCTTAATCCGAGTAATCCCAGCGAAGTTGTCGGTTCCGTCGCCGAAGGCGAAATCGAACACGCCGAACTGGCGGTGAAAGCCGCGCGACGAGCGTGGAAAACCTGGCGGCAAACGAGTGTGAACGAACGCGCCGCGTTACTCGAACGCGTCGCCGGCATCATGGACCGGAGGCGTTTCGAACTCTCAGCGCTCGAAGTTTACGAAGTCGGCAAAGCCTGGGCCGAAGCCGACGGCGACATTCGCGAGGCGATCGATTTCCTTCTCTTCTACGCGCAGCAAATGCGCATCCTCGGCACGGCCGACACTGACCCAGCACGTTCTCGGCGAGGAAAGCTATCAGCATTACTGGCCGCGCGGCGTCGCGCTCGTCATCGCGCCGTGGAATTTTCCGATCGCGATTTTGACCGGAATGACTTCGGCCGCACTCGTCACCGGCAACACCGTCATCATGAAACCGGCCGAGCCATCGTCGATCACCGGCGCGATGTTGATGGAAATGTTCGAGGAAGCCGGCGTGCCGCCCGGTGTTCTCAATTTGCTCTTCGGTCACGGCTCGGTCGTCGGCGCGCACCTGGTCGATCATCCCGACGTCGAGATGATCGCCTTCACCGGCTCGCGCGAAGTCGGTCTGCGCATTTGGGAATCCGCCGGAAAAACGAGACCCCGCCAGCGCGAGCTCAAGCGCGTCGTTTGCGAAATGGGCGGCAAGAACGGTGTCATCGTCGATTCCGACGCCGATCTCGATGAAGCGATCATCGACACGGTTTATTCAGCCTTCGGTTATCAAGGCCAGAAATGTTCCGCCTGCTCGCGCCTAATTGTTCTCGAGGAAAATTATGATCGCGTAGTCGAGCGCTTGCTCGCCGCAGTGGGAAGTTTGCGCGTGGGAAATCCGGAAACGCCGGGAATTTTCGTCGGCCCAGTGGTTGACGAGAAATCCTACAAACAGATCAAGAAACGAATCGAACAAGGGATGGGCGAAGCGACGCTGGCCTACCAGGCGAAGAACATTCCCGAGAAAGGCTATTTCATTCCGCCGACCGTTTTCACCGACGTAAAACCCGAGCATACCCTCGCCTGCAACGAAATCTTCGGGCCAGTCTTGAGCGTCTTGAAAGCGCGCGACCTCGATCACGCCATCGAAATCGCCAACAGCACCGAATTCGCGCTCACCGCCGGATTTTTCTCGCGCAGTCCGGCCAACATCGAACGCGTCAAAGGCGCGCTTGTCGCCGGCAATGTTTACATCAACCGCTCCTGCACCGGTGCGGTCGTCGGCCGTCATCCCTTCGGTGGATTCAAAATGAGCGGCGGTGGAACCAAAGCCGGCAGCGGCGATTACCTGCTCAACTTCCTCGTCCCACGCGTCGTGACCGAAAACATCATGCGTCACGGTTTCGCGCCGGAGACAACGCCGATGTATCGCGAGGAATTCGGCGTGAACCGGGGACACGAGCATTCGTCAAAGAAAAACGGTGCGTAATGAGCAATTCGTCCTCGCGAAAACTCGATCGTGGTCATTTTTCCGTGGTCGGCTTGGCGCAGTCTAACGATAAAGAATTTTGGCACTGTAAGACTTCCCATGAGCGCCTGGCTGCGCTGGAGTCGATGCGGCAAAGTATTTATGGCTACGATCCGGCTAGCACCAGACTTCAAAGAATTCTTACGGTTGCTTCGCTCGGCGAAGATTAGATATCTGCTGGTCGGCGGATACGCGGTCGGTCACTACGGTTATCCGCGCGCGACGGGCGATCTCGATATCTGGGTGGCAATCGATCGCGGGAACGCGGAAGCGTTGGTCGAAGTCTTGCGCAATTTCGGGTTCGACGTGCCGGAACTCAGCGTTGCGCTTTTGCAGCAGCCGCGCCGCGTCATCAGAATGGGCGTTCCGCCCATGCGGATCGAATTATTGACCGGCATTGATGGCGTCGTGTTCGACGAATGCTTCGCGCGGCGCGCGACTACAGAGATCGACGACGTCGAAGTCGACATCATTAGTTTGGAAGACCTCAAAACGAACAAGCGCGCGGCCGGGCGACATCAGGATCTTGACGACCTCGAGAAGCTTCCCTAGCGCTCATGCTTTACGTTATTGGCACACCCATTGGAAATCTCGACGACATCACTTTGCGTGCGTTGCAGGTACTGAAGGCGGTCGACCTAATCGCGGCGGAGGACACAAGACATTCGGGGAATTTATTGCGGCATTTCGAGATTCGGAAGCCGCTCGTCAGCTATCACGAGCATAACGAAGCGATGCGGACGGCGGAGCTTTCGGAACGACTCGTTAGGGGAGAAAATGTTGCGCTCATTACCGACGCTGGTATGCCGGGCCTTTCGGATCCGGGTGCGCGATTGATTCGTGCCTGCATCGAGCGCGGACTGGATTACACAATCATTCCGGGCCCTTCGGCGATTCTAACCGCGCTGGTCGGCTCGGGTTTTCCGCTCGATCGCTTTTGTTACCGCGGATTCTTGCCGCCGAAGAGTGGTGGGCGCGAGCGCGAATTGCGGGCGGCGGCGGAGCGGGATGAGACGACGGTTTTTTTCGAATCGCCGCACAAGATTTCGAAAGACGCTCGCGGCCTGCGCTCAGATCATGCCGGAGCGGCCGCTATGCGTAGCGCGGGAACTGACCAAGAAATTCGAGGAGTTCCGGCGCGGAACTGCGGCGGAATTGTTGGCGCACTACGAAGCGCATCCGGCCAAGGGCGAAATCACGCTCTTGATTCGCGGGAAAGAGGGCTGACTTTCCACTTGTCAGCAGCGCCAAGTCGTGTGACTGTGCGCGACTTTTTCCCCAATGGCTTTCGCAATTATCAAAACAGGCGGACGGCAGCATCGCGTTTCCGAAGGCGACATTATCGACGTCGATTTTCTGGACGCTGAGGTCGGCAAGGAAGGTGTTTTCGCCGACGTGCTTTTTGTCGGTGACGGCGAGAAATCGACCCACGGTTCGCCTCTTGTTGAAGGCGCGACTGTGACCGGCGAAATTCTCGAGCAGCGCAAGGACAAGAAGGTCATCGCTTTCAAATATCGCCGCCGCAAAGGTTATCACCGCACGGTTGGGCATCGCCGCAAATTGACGCGCGTGAAGATCACTGAGATCAGCCTCAGCGGCGCGTCGAAGAAAAAGAAATAGTCATGGCTCATAAAAAAGGACAGGGCAGCGTCAAGAACGGCCGCGACAGCGTCAGCAAACGTCTCGGCGTGAAAAAATTTGGCAGCCAGGCGGTCGTGGCCGGCAACATTATCGTGCGCCAACGCGGGACGAAATTCCTGCCCGGCAAGAACGTCGGACTGGGCCGCGATTACACCATTTTTGCATTAGTCGACGGTCAGGTTCGTTTTGACCGTGCCGGACGGCGCGTAAACGTCGAGCCGGTCATGGCGAAGTAATTCGCCTCGAATTTTCCGAAAGTCTGCGGACTCGTTAGGCAACGGCAATCTCGTGGGTTGTCTCACAGTCCCCATTTGCGCTATAACCGAAGGACCCCAATGAAGTACCGCACTCATCTTCTCTTTGGCCCGCCTGGGAGCGGGAAAGGCACGCAGGGCAAAATTCTCGGCAGCATCCCGCGCTTCTTTCATTGCGCCTGCGGCGATGTTTTTCGCTCGATCGATACGCGCACAGAAATCGGCGCCGCGTTTCTCGACTACTCCAGCAAAGGTCAGCTCGTGCCGGATGACATCACGGTGAAGCTTTGGAAAGCGCGCATCGATGCGGCGGTGGATGCGCACAGTTTCAAGCCGGACATTGATGTCCTCGTGCTCGATGGCATTCCGCGCAATGTCGGCCAGGCCCGGATCATGGATGATCTGATCGACGTGCGAAAAAGTGTTCCATTTGTCCTGTCCGAATCGCGAGGCGCTCTATACGCGGCTGAAAAAACGCGCACTCAAGGACAACCGCCTCGACGACGCGAACGACGAAGTGATCAAGCGCCGGCTCGCCACCTACGAGGAGGAATCAAAACCAGTTCTTGAATATTACAGTAAGGACCGGGTCACCTGCATTGACGCGACCGAGCCGCCGGCGAAAGTTCTGCTGCACATTCTCGAAAGTATGAATGGCGTGAACGGGCAGCATGCAACAGTTTGAGAATTTCACCGCCTCGAGCCTCTACTGCGAAAAATGCAAGACCGCGATGCCGGTGCGCGAGCGACTCCTGCTCGTTTTGCCTGACAAGGAAATTTACGATTACATCTGCACCGGTTGCGCTTCATCCGTAGGCTCGCGCGAGGTCACCGCCGGCGAAAAAATGATGGCAGAAGCCATGACCGCGCGACGGCCGCGACGTTCTCGACCCGTTCAACAAATCCGACTCTAGACGCGGCATGCGCGTCATCTTCATCGGCACGGGCGAAATTGGTTTGCCTACCCTTCGCTGGCTGCAAGCGACGCGTGAGCACTCGTTAGTCGGTGTCGTTACCCAACCAGACAAACCGGTTGGCCGCGACCAACAGATCAGAACCAACGGCGATCAAGGCTGGCCTAACGAGTGGTTCCATTCCTGTTCTGCAGCCGGCACGGATCAAGCATGACGAATCGGTCGCGCAAATTCGCGCCCTGACGCCCGATGTCATCGTCGTGATGGCCTACGGACAGATTTTGCCGCGCAGCGTCCTCGAGATTCCCCGCGTCGCCTGCCTAAATTTGCATGCTTCGCTCTTGCCGCGGCATCGCGGCGCCGCGCCGATACAAGCTTCAATTCTTGCGGGCGATCAGGAAACCGGCATCACCGTCATGTACATGGATGAGGGTCTCGATACCGGCGACATTCTCTTGCAATCGCGCATTCCGATTTTGCCTAACGAGACCGGCGGATCATTGCATGATCGGCTCGGTGAAATTGCGCCCGCGGCCCTGCGCGAAGCGCTTACGCAACTCGCCGCTGGCAACGCTCCACGCATTCCGCAGGATTCGTCGCACGCGACCTACGCGCCGAAATTGGAGCGCGAACACGGACGCATCGATTGGAGCGAATCAGCCGAACTGATCGAGCGAAAGATCCGCGCCTTCGATCCTTGGCCGGGCAGTTACACGAACGTCCGCGACGCGGACGGAAAAGAGCGAAAGCTGAAGATTTTCCGCGCTGCAATCGTACCGCGTTCGGACCTGTCTGCGGGCCAAATCGAAACCAACGATCTCGAAATTTTCATCGGCACGCGCGAGGGTGCGTTGCGCCTCGAGGAAGTGCAACTGGAAGGAAAGAAACGAATGTCCGCGGCGGATTTTGCCCGCGGTCATCCCTGGATACAGCAGACGAACTGCGATTAAGTTCTTCACATCGCGGCGGCGTTCTGTTGAATGATTCCGCCATGCAAACGCCGGTCTACCAGCGAATCGTGCTCAAGTTGAGCGGCGAAGCGTTGCGCGAACCGGGGGCGAAGGAAAACATCGCACCGCAAATCGTGCGCAACATCGCCCAGCGCATCAAGGAAGTGCGCGACCTCGGTGTGCAAACTTCGGTTGTCATCGGCGGTGGAAATATCTGGCGCGGCTTATCGGCCAGTCATCGCGGGATGGATCGCACGACCGCCGATTACATGGGCATGCTCGCCACCGTCATCAACGGTCTGGCTTTGAAGAGCGCGCTCGATGAACTCGGCGTCGCAACGCGCGTGCAAAGCGCGATCGAAATGCGCAACGTGGCCGAGCCGTTCATTCTCGGTCGCGCCATTCGGCATCTGGAATTGAATCGCGTCGTCATCTTTGTCGCCGGGACGGGCAATCCGTATTTTTCCACGGATACGACCGCCGCGCTGCGCGCGAGCGAGATTCGCGCGAACGTCATCCTCAAGGCTACGAAAGTCGACGGCGTTTACGATTCCGATCCGACTACGAACGCGAACGCCAAACGCTTCGATCGCATTTCTTACACCGAAGCCCTGACGAAACGCTTGCAGGTGATGGATTCGACCGCGTTCAGCCTCTGCATGGACAACAAGATTCCCATCGTCGTTTTCGATATGAATACGCCGAGCAATTTCACCGATATCGTCCTGGGCAAGAAAGTCGGCACGACCGTGACGGATTGATTGCCGAGTGCGCCCGGCTGATTGAGAGTTCGCACACATGACCGCCGAAGAAATTCTGTTCGAAGCCGAAGTCACGATGGAAAAAAGCGTGGACTACATGATCCACGAATTCTCCGCCGTGCGCACCGGCAAGGCGTCGCCGACTTTGGTCGAGAACGTGGATGTCGAAGCTTACGGCTCGTCGATGAAATTGAAGCAGCTTGCGCTCATCACCACGCCGGAGCCGCGGCTGCTGGTGGTGCAGCCGTTCGATGCCGCCACCGTGCGCGATATTGAAAAAGCGCTGAAGGAATCGAAGATTGGCATCACGCCCGCGGTCGATGGCAAAATAATTCGACTGCCAATTCCCGAGCTGTCCGAAGAGCGGCGCAAAGATTTGGTGAAGTCGTTGCGCCAAATGGCGGAGGAAGCGCGTGTGCGCGTGCGCAGCAATCGGCGCAGCGCGTTGGATGAAGCGAAGAAACTAAAAGCGTCCGGCGTTTTGACCGAGGACGGAATTCGCGACCTGGAATTGGATGTGCAAAAGCTGACCGACAAATTTGTGAAGTCGGTCGATGATCACCTCGAGCGTAAAGAGGCCGAGGTCATGAAGGTTTAACGACTCGTTAGGCCTGCGATTCTTCAGGTGTCATCCCGAGGCTGGCGCAGCGCGCCGAGGGATCTCGCCAAAGCTCTTGGCTAGCCTTTCGAGGTTCGTGTGATCGTCACGATGATCGTGAGATCCTTCGCCGTCTGCGCGGCTCAGGATGACAACGTTTGGGTGCCTAACGAATGCGAAATATTACAGCCTGACCAAGTCCAACAGGAACTGGCACCAAAGATAAACCATCCCGCGCCAGGAATATTTTACCTCGCGGTCGTTCGCTGATTTCAAAACGCCGGCCGCGACGTTGTGCGCGATCTGTTCGCGCAGGTCGCGTTCGATCTCGGCCTGAATGCGATCTTCATCCATCGGATCGATCGCTTTTGTTTCGACCAGGTTATGTCGCAGGTACTCCTTATGACTTTGGTAAAGCTGCCAGAATGATTGATCCGGCCGCTGCCGGTTGATGCGAAACTGCGGCGTTAACTTCAGGCCGTAGGACAGCGGGTAATTCCACGTCGTCCAAATGGTGCCGTCGTGCGCGCGCGAGGAAATGCGCAGATAATAAAAGGAGAGGTCGTTCTGCTCGTTCAAACAAATGGTGGCCTGCGCACGATCTTCCTCTTTGTAAAACAAGCGGAAGAATTGCCGGTAATCTTCCCAGTCCCACCCCGCGTCGTTCACGTGCGCGAACCCTTCGTTTTCGATTTCGCGCGTGATCTCGTTCAGCGTCGGAAAAACATCGGACGATGGCGGACTTTTCGGTCGCAATGATTTCTCCTTCGGCAAACGCAACGCCCGAATGCGGGTAAGAATTTCGAGCCACGGAAGAAAGAACCATAGCAGCGCGCCGACCAGACCGAGGACCCAGTTGTCGGTCAGGAAATAAACCGCGAGAAATGTGGCGATGAGAATTCCGACTGCGCCGGACTTTTGCGCCAGCGAAGTCTGGTAACTGCGCAACGCGATGCTGAGCACAAGGACGCCCAGCACAATCAAAAGGCCAAACAGCATTACGGCTTAATTCCGTGCTCGCTTAGAAATTTTTCCAACTGATCGGTATCGAAATTTGCCAGCACTTCGTCGCCGGCTACGAGCGTCGGCACGTAAGTCTGATCGGAAAGCTCCGTCATTTCCTTGTAGGCCTCCCGATCTTCACCGACATCGATTGCGGTGAATTTGTAACCACGCTCGGTCAAATATTCCTTCGCGTCATCGCACCACGAGCACCATTCGCGGCTGTAAAGTTTTAGGTCCGCGCCCACAAAGAAAAATAAAACAGACGCGTTCCATGCGTCAATATGACTTCGCCCACACCACGCGGCGTTTGCTTGGTTCGCCGGTGAAGATGCATTGGCCGGCTTGCGGCGGATTTTTCGGATCGTCGAAGGGAATGCAGCGGATCGTGACCTTCAGATCGTTCTTCACCTGTTCCTCGACCTCGCCGGAGCCGTTCCAATGCGCGAGGGCGAAGCCGCCATGAATTTCCGGTTTGCCCGCGTTCTTCGGCGTGAAGAAGTCGTAGAACTCTTCCTTCGAATTAGTCTCGCGCGTATTTTCGTCGCGGAATTTTGTCGCGCGGTCTAACAAGTTCTGTTGGATCGAGTCTAACAAGTCCTTCGCCTGCCGGACAAGTTCTTCGTTCTTCACGAATTCCTTCGATTTCACCGGCTGATCGCGCCGGCTGACCGCGACGCTGCCTGATTCCAAATCGCGTGGACCAATTTCAATCCGCAACGGCACGCCTTTCTTGATCCACTCCCAGCTCTTCACGCCGCCGCCGAGATCACGTCGATCAACTTCCACTTCGAGCGGCGCACCAAAGTACGAAATCGCGCGCAGCTCTGTCGCGAGTTTGTCGGCTGCCGCAAGAACGGCCGCACGCGTTTCCTCCTTCGGCGTGATCGGAATGATTACCACATGCGTCGGGGCAATGCGCGGCGGCAGAATCAGTCCATCATCATCGGCATGCGCCATGATCAGCGTACCCACCATGCGCGTGCTCAAGCCCCAGCTGGTCGTCCAGCCAAATTCCTGTTTGCCGTCGCGCGTTTGAAATTGAATGCCGCTGGCGCGCGAAAAATTCTGCCCAAGAAAATGCGACGTGCCGGCCTGGATCGCCTTTCGATCCTGCACCATCGCTTCGATGCAAAGTGTCTGCACGGCGCCGGGAAATCTTTCGCTCTCCGATTTTTCCCCAGTGAAAACCGGCACCGCCACGTGATCGCGCACGAACTTTTCGTAAACGTCGAGCATCTGCTTTGTTTCGGCGCGCGCTTCGGCTTCCGTCTCGTGCACGGTGTGACCTTCCTGCCAGAGAAATTCAGTCGTGCGCAAAAAAATTCGCGGCCGCATTTCCCAACGGACGACATTGCACCATTGATTGATCAGGATGGGCAGATCGCGATAGCTCTGCACCCACTTCGCATAACTGGCCCCGATAATCGTCTCGGAAGTTGGCCTAACGACCAGTGGCTCGGTCAACGGATTCCCCGGCACCAATTTTCCTTCGGCATTAACTTCCAGCCGGCTGTGCGTGACGACCGCGCATTCCTTGGCGAAGCCTTCCACATGCTCGGCTTCTTTCGCCATGAAACTGAGCGGAATGAAGAGCGGGAAATAGGCGTTGCGATGTCCGGTCGCCTTAAACATCGCATCGAGCGCCCGCTGCATGTTTTCCCAAATGCCGTAGCCCCACGGCCGAATGACCATGCAGCCACGCACGTCCGACGGCTCGGCCAGTTCCGCCGCACGGATGACCTGCTGATACCACTCGGGAAAATCCTCTTCGCGCCGTGGCGTGATGGCGGTCCTGGCTTTCGCTTCGCTCATTTTGTGGGGGCGATACTTAAGCGCGCATTGTCGAATCCGCCAGCGGCCTTTCTGTGATATTCTTCGCCCATGAAATCCTTTCTTCTCCTGCTGGCCGTGACTGCTGCGTGGCAACTCACTCCGATCCTGCGCGCGCAGGAAATCGATGGCAGCGATATTGCCGCGCAATTGCGCGATCGCGAAGCTCGCGTCAACAAGCTCTCGGTCGAAGATCAGCTTAGGATCCGAGCCGCGGAACAAAAGGCTTCGCAAGATCCAGCCGTGAAAGCGGCCATGGAAAAAAGAAATGAAGCCATTCGTGAATATCGCGCCGTTGTCCGTGCCAGCATGATCAAGGCGGACCCATCGATTGCGGCATTGATCGAACAGGTCATGATACCCGACACCAAGCCCTAGGCGGCGCCTGACGAAAAGCGCAACTTTCCCGCGGCGCCGGGTTTTCAGTCTTCAGAAACATATGAAGACAAAGTTGCTACTCACCATCTTCGCGGCGACTGCCGCGCTGCAATTTGCGCCCGTCGCCTCCGCCCAATCCCCTGCTGATCAAGGCGGACAAGGCTGGCGCCGTGGCCGGGCCGCGCAATTCATGGCGAACTTGTCCCCCGATGAGCGCGCCAAGCTAATGGCCGCGCGACAAAAGGCGCTGGCTGATCCTGCAGTGCAAGCGGCGAAAGATCGCGCACGCCAGACCATGAAGGAATTCCGCGATTTGCGTCGCGCGGCAATGTTGCGCGCCGATCCGAGCGTCCAGGCGATCTTCGACAAGATGCCGCAGCGCCAGGGAAAAATCTAAGGTCTCCCGGCTCGCGATTTCAGTTCAACGTTGGAGGTTGAGCGTTGCACGTTTTCTCCTCTGAAAACGCCCAATCCAGCGCTTGATTTTCAACCTCCAACGAAGCGGTTGACACCCATGTCAGTCACCCGTAGTTTCCGTGCCCTTTCAGTCCCAGATGAAGACGTTTTCAGCCAAAGCCAACGAGGTCCCGCGCAAGTGGTGGATCATCGACGCCAAAGACCAGGTGCTCGGTCGCGTCGCGGTTAAAGCCGCCAATCTCCTGCGCGGCAAAGAAAAAGCCATCTACACCCCGCATTGCGACACGGGTGACTTCGTAGTGGTGATCAACGCCGAGAAAGTCCGCCTGACCGGCAAGAAGGAAGACCAAAAGACCTACATGAGTTTTTCGGGATTCGTCGGCGGGCACAAGAGCGAGAACGTCAAGGCGCGTCGTGTGCGTCATCCGGAGTTGATCGTCGAGCGCGCCATTCGCGGAATGATTCCGCACAACAAACTCGGCCGCGCCGTTTACCGGAAACTGAAGGTCTACAAAGGCGACCTCCATCCGCACGCCGCGCAAAGTCCGGCCGCGGTGACATTTTAGCCTAACGAGAGCCTAACGAATCATGGCCAAGACAGCAGAAGAATTTATCGCCACCGGTCGCCGCAAAACTTCCGTCGCGCGCATTCGCATGACCGCGGGCAACGGTAAGATCGACATCAACGGCAAGTCGTTCGAAGAATATTTTCCCACCATTCCGTTGCAGAACACCGTGCTACAGCCGTTGCAGGCGGTAAAGCTGACCAACTCCTACGACCTTTCCATCAACGCCACCGGCGGCGGCGCTACCGGACAGGCCGGCGCGGCACGTCTCGCCATCGCACGGGCGTTGCTGCAGGTGGACGCGAACCTTCGCGGCACGCTGAAGGCCGAAGGTCTTCTGCGCCGCGATCCGCGCATGAAGGAACGGAAGAAATCCGGCCAGCCGGGCGCGCGCAAGCGCTTCCAGTTCTCGAAGCGCTAAGCCGCGATTACTCGTTAGGCAATTACCAGAAGTAACTGCCGGCCATCTGCATCACGATCGTCTGACTGAAGACGAGCAGGCATAACTGCTTCTTCTCTGCCACCGTGGTTCCGCGTCGCTGCAAATACAACGCGATTGGAATGAGCAGAAACGGATAGATGAAATTGCAGATCCGCGCCGTCTCGGCGAGGCGAAACGTCCCGGCGGCGAACATCAAAAACAGCGACGCAATGGCCAGCCCGGCGGCGAGGCAAAGACCGGATCGGCGCCACGGCGCTTGACGCACGCTGCGCACAAACAAGACGGCCAGATAAGGGCCGAAAAACAAAAGCAGCTCGGCTGCGCATTGCGCGCGCGTGATGAAGAAATCCAACGGCTCACGCAGCAACCTGAAACCCTGCGGATTTTCCACGGTCGGAGGCCGTTTCGAAACAGCGCACAAGATTGAAGCTGAAGAAAAAGGCGACCGCGACATAAACTACCGCGACGCCAGTAATGACCGCAGCCGCCCGAAGAATGTTGCGGCGCCGGATCAGATCAAAACCGAACAGCACCGGAACGATCCAGATCGAAATCAAGTTCAGCATCAGCGCCGCCGCCAGCAGTGCGCCGGACGCGATCAAATGCACCGCACCGCCGCGCTGGAAAAACAAAAAAACGCCAAGCAACAAGGCCGCGACGAGCGCATCGATCGTGACGAGATAGTAGATCTGTACCGAGGGCAGGAGCAGAAAGAGAAAAGTCATGAACCCGGCCGCGCTCGCGGGCAACTCGGTCCGCAGCAGTTGGTAGAAGAAATATCCGGCCAAGGCGCACGCCAAAGCGGCAAGCGCGATCGAGATCAACGCCGGTTCCTTGAGCAACTTCAGCAGCGTGTAGATCAAAAGCACCGCTCCCGGCGGATGATTGCGCGCGTGCATCTGCAGGGTCGGTTGCAGTTCATTGTAGTCGCGAAAGAACACGACCGGGTCCGTGATGTTGATCGCGTCGTGGTAGTACTGCGGCGCCGGTTCGTCTCGAAATTCATCCGCGGTAATCGGATCGACGAAGCCGTGTTCCCAGCCTTGCAGAAGGTTCGAGCCGATGATGAGCGTGAAGCCGACGAACAATGTCAGCGGAAATCGGTAGTCTCGCCTGGCCAGGAAGCGATTGGCGAAAAAGAAGCAACAAAAAAGGAGCACGCCGACGGCAAGGCGGTAACGGCGCGTGACCTCCGCCCGCTCGAAAACATTGATCGGCCACGACGGGACGAAATGAAAGGCGAGGCCGAGATGCAGCAACCCGCGTAGCGCCAGGTTCGCGCCCAGGACAGCGGTGCAAAAAACCAACGTGAAAAAAAACACCTGCCGCGTGCTGAACATGATCGACTTTTCGGGGGACAGTTATTACTCGTTAGGCCAAAGGAGAGTCATTGTCGATCATGCGCAAGGTGACCTTCGGCCTGGCCAACAGCCTTGATAACTTTATCGCGCGGGAAAATCATGCACTCGATTGGCTGAGCTGGAGCAAAGAAGCAGCCGAGATCAGCGCGAAATTCTGGAAGCGAGTCGATACCGTCTTGATGGGACGAAAGACCTACGAGGTGGCGATGCGAATGACGAAGGGCAAAAGTAATCCTTATCCGGGAATGAAGTCGTATGTTTTCTCGCGCACCCTGCCGTCCGGCGAAAACAAAGGCTTTGAGTTTGTCTCAACAGATGCTGTGAGGTTTTTGCGCAAATTAAAGCGCGCGCACGGCAAGGAGATTTGTCTGATGGGCGGCGGCGAGTTGGCCCAGTCGCTCTTCGAAGCAAAGCTGATCGACGAGATCGGCTTCAACATTCATCCGGTCCTGCTTGGCTCCGGCATTCCGCTCTTTCGCAAAATGAAGCGGCAGATCAACCTCGAGCTGCGGGAATGCCGCCGCTTCAAGAACGGCTGCGTCTTTGTCCTGTATCGCGTGAAGTACTAGACGCGGCGTGCCTAACGAGTAGTTACGGCGCAGGCGGCGTCGCCGCCGGAGCCGGACTTGCAGCTGGTGCCGGCGTAGCCTTCGCCTTCAGCGTGCGCAAATAACTTTGCGCGCCCATCGAAGCGAAGCTTTCGCGGTATTGCGTCAGAATGGTTTCGCAAACCCGGCGTGCATCGTCGATTTGATCCTTCTGCTTCAGCAATGGGATTTCGGCCAGCATCGCTAGCGGCGCGGTGAACGAGCGCGGATGTTCCGCCGCGACGCGCTTGTACATTTCCAGCGCCTCGTCCTTCTTCCCTAACGACTCCAGATTTCCCGCCATCGCGCTTTTCGCGATCGCGACCAGATCGTCGCGCTTGGGATAATCGCGAATGAACGTCTGCAGGGTCGCATTCGCTTCGGCAAATTTTCCTTCCTTCTTCTGCGCCTCGGCCAAACGCAGATAAGCCGTGGCCGCGGCCGGCGCCTCGGGATATTGCGCAAAAACCTTCTGGTAATCGCCCACGCCTTTCGCCTCAGCCAGGAGATCAGCCGCGGCCGCGTCGCGCTTTGCCAGATAGAGACGATAGCCACCGTAACCGAGCAGCGCGGCCAGGACGACGAGCAACGCGATCAGGATTTCCATCCGATGCTTGACCCAGAAGACTTGCGTCTCGATTACGGGGTCGGTCGATTCGTCAGAAACAGGGCGCGTCACGGGCGGCATGGTGAAAAAAGAGAGTGGCTCATATGCCACGCGATACTTTCCCGCGCAAGCAGTTGATCGCGCGCTCTCTCGCTCGCAAAAGCCGCCGCTTTTGGCGATACATGGATATGCACAATTTCTACGAACAATTCTCGGCGCTGCTTGGTCTCGACCTCGGCCCAAGAGACCTGACCTTCCTGCAAGTCAGCCTGCGGGGTCTCTTCGTTTTCATGGTCACGCTGGCCATCGTCCGCGCCGGCCCCAAACGCTCACTCGCGCGCAAGACAGCCTTTGACGCCATCCTGCTTGTCATTCTCGCGTCTGTTCTTTCGCGCGCGATCAACGGCAACTCGTCCTTCTTTCCGACCCTCGGCGGCGCAATCGTCATCGTAATTTTTCATCACTTGCTCGGCCTCGGTGCTTATCGCTTTCGCTGGATCGGCTTTCTCATCAAGGGCGAACCCGAGGTGCTGGTGGCAAATGGCGAACGCCAGCGCCGCACCATGCAACGCAATCATATTTCCGATCACGACCTCGAGGAGGACCTGCGTCTTTCCGCGCGGATGGAGGACATCGCGGGAATTCGCGTCGCGCGCATCGAACGCAGCGGCGACATCAGTTTCATCAAAAAGCAGCAGGCTTAGTTCTGAGTTGGACGTCGTAGGTTGAACGTTGGACGTTGAGCGCTCCGATGCAGCCACACGATAAACTCTTCATCCCCGGCCCGGTCGAAGTATCCGAGAAAACCTGGGAGGCTTTCCGCCGGCCGATGATCGGGCATCGCAGCGAAGCCTTCCGCGAACTGTATCGGGCGATCCATCCGCGGCTGCAGCAATTGTTCGGAACGAAACAGCCGGTTTTTCTTTCCACTTCATCAGCCTGGGGCGTGATGGAAGCGGCCATTCGCAACGTCGTGCGCGAGCGCGTGCTCTGCTGCATGTGCGGCGCGTTTTCCGATAAATGGCTCGATGTCGCGCGGCGTTGCGGCAAAGAGGCGGAGCCGTTGCAGGTCGAGTGGGGAAAACACATCGATCCCAAAGACATCGATGCGAAATTGAGCAGCGGAAAATTCGACACCGTCACGCTTATCCACAGCGAAACCTCCACCGGCGTGATGAATCCGTTGCCGGAAATCTGCTGCACGCTGGCGAAGTATCCGGAGGTCGCCCTTATCCTCGACACCGTCTCATCCTTCTCCGCCGTGCCGATCGACATGGACTCGTTAGGCATCGACGTCATGCTCACCGGCAGTCAGAAAGCGCTCGCCCTGCCGCCCGGCTTTTCCTTGTTCAGTGTTTCCGAAAAAGCTTTCGCGCGCGCCGAGAAACAAAAAGACCGCGGCTACTACTTCGACTTTCTCGAATTCAAAAAGAACCAGGAAAACGGAATGACGCCGACGACACCAAGCATCGCGCACATCCACGCTTTGCAGTCAAAGCTGGACGACATCTTCGCCGAGGGCCTGACGAATCGTTACCAACGTCACGCCCGCACCAACGCCCTCGTGCACGACTGGGTTCGCGGTCACGGCTTCGATTTCTTCGCCGAGGAAGGTTACCGCGCGAAAACGCTCACCTGCGTGAAAAACAATCGCGCCATCGACGTCGCAGCACTCGTTAGGCAGTTGCGCGAAAGACATCACCTCGTCATCGACGGCGGCTACGGAAAGATCAAAGGCCAGACGTTCCGCCTTTCCAACATGGGCGACGAAACGGAAGAGACCATTTCGGATTTATTGCGGTGTCTGGATGATTGCCTCGGATAACACTTACGGCGCAGACATCCTCGGCGAAGGGAGATAATTGACGAATAACTTCGAGCGTGCTGAGATGATGATATGAAAGTCGCCAAAAAGTCGCCGCGACGCGCGCCTGTCAGCACGCCGAATCGCGCGACCCTCACGCTCAGCCGCGAAACCTATCGAAAAATCGACGAGCTTCGCGGAGAGAAACCGCGCTCGGTTTGGATCCAGAGCCTGGTGCAGCGCGAAGAAGAGCGGCATCAGCGTGAGCAACTCGCGCAGACCTTGCGCGAACAATATACGCCGGCAGTCGTGCGCGAAACGCTGGCGCTCAATGAAAGTTTGCCAGTGCACGACCGGTGAGGCTCGCGGTCTATACTTCTGTTCCGCGTGCCCCGTTGCCGAATCTGGTCGCGCTTCAGGACGAAAAACTGGCGGCTTTGCCCACGGTGCTAGTTTGTCCACTGCGCGCCGGCCTGGCCTTGACCGCTTTGCGCGTGGAAGTGCGATGGGGTGACGAACGTCTCGTCGCCTGTCCCGAACTGGCGCGGCCGATTCGCCGCACCGCCCTGCACGCGAAAGGCTGGCTGACTGAAGCCAGTTCGCAGCAAATCATGCAGCGCTTTCACATGCTGCTCGCGCGATAGCCGATGAGCTCGCTTCTCCCCGCCTGGAAAAGTCATCGCAAGGTTGTCATCGGCATGCTGCATCTGCCCGCATTGCCGGGAGCGCCGCTGGCGCGATTGAGTCTGACCGAAATTCGCGATCACGTCTTGCGAGACGCGGACACACTTGCGCACGGTGGCGTGCACGGGCTGATGATGGAGAACTTCGGCGATGTTCCGTTTTATCCCGGTCGAGTGCCCGCGCACGTCGTCGCGCACATGACCGCGCTGGCTTGCGCGGTGCGGGAACGAACAGACCTGCCGCTCGGCATTAATGTCCTGCGCAATGACGGATGTGCGGCGCTGGCGATTGCACACGCCGCCGGTGCGAATTTCATCCGCGTGAATGTGCTCTGCGGCGCCCGTGTTGCCGACCAGGGTTTGATTCAAGGAATCGCGCACGAATTGTTGCGCGACCGCCACTCGTTAGGCGCGGAGGAGATCAAAATTCTCGCCGATGTTGATGTGAAACACTCAGTCGCCCTGGCGGAACGACCGATTGAAGATGAAGTCTCTGACGTCATCGAACGCGGTCGCGCCGACGCCGTTATTGCCAGCGGCGCCGGAACTGGCAAGGCGACCGATCCGGCGAAAGCTCAGCGAATCAAAGGCGTCGCCGGTGAGACGCCAGTGTTTATCGGCAGCGGCATCACGGCGGAAACGATCGGACAATTTCGCGACTGCGCTGACGGTTTCATCGTCGGGACGGCGCTGAAGGAAGGCGGCGTCGCGACCAACGCAGTCGAATTATCGCGCGTGCGGGCGCTGATGTCCGCGCTGGCCTAACGAATCCAGGAAAGCGGAAGGGCGCCTTCGTTTCCGAAAGCGCCCTTCATATGTCGATGGCGGTAAGCCGAATTCTGTCCTCCGAATTTCTCCGGAGCGATGATCATTTATCTCAACCCACTTGCGTGAGTCGCCCGAGAACCGCGATCGGCGGTCATAGACCGCCGCTACAGTAATCGTGATGCGACGATACCCGAGGATCAACGGACCGGCTGCCCTCCCTCTGTTTTGTCTTGCACCGCATGGGGTTTTTCCTGCCGCGCGAATTACTCCGCGCGCGGTGAGCTCTTACCTCGCCATTTCACCCTTACCTGTGCTTCTTTCAAAGAACCGGCGGTGTCTTTTCTGTGACACTTTCCGTCGCCGCAATTTTACAACTGCGGCGCCCGCGTGTTTTACGCGGCATGCTGCCGTATGGTGTTCGGACTTTCCTCCAACAAGCCTAACGACTCGTCAGCGATCATCTGCCATCGCGTAAAGCTTACCACAGGTTACTGAGAAAAAAATTCGGAAGCCAGGAAACCAGGAAAGAACCAAACATTCATTTTCTTATCCTGGCTTCCTGGTTTTCAAATTCATTTTCTTCTAAATCGGCGATGGGACAGCGAGCAGGAACCAGATCACCATAGCAAAACCGATGGCGAGTTTGCCGATCATGCCCGCGAGACTTCCGAGTAGTGTTCCCCAGCCGGCCTTGCCTGCGCTAACAAGTTGTTTCCCGGCAAAAATTTCGCCGGCGATCGCGCCGATCACCGGTGCGAAGAGCAGCGTCACGAATCCGGTGAAAAGTCCGACAATGATACCGATGGTGGCGCCGATCACACCCCATTTCGTTGCGCCAAAATATTTCGCACCGAAATACCCGCTCGCGAAATCAAGCGCATAGGAAGCCAGCGTCAGCACAATAAGTCCGCCGATGCACCACCAGCTCGCGCCATGTTCGGCGCCGACCATGATGCGATGAACTGACCGCCGCGGCCACGATAACGGTCGTTCCAGGAATGACCGGCAGCACAGTGCCGATCAATCCAATTGCCATCAGCACAATCGCGACGAGCCACCAGAAGACGTCCATTCGTTAGGCAGGTTTGACCGTAAACCTTTTGACCGGACTCACAGCGTTTCTATAGTGAATTTCTCCCATAATCATCAACTCCCATGGCACTTCCCGTCGGCAGCAAAGCACCTGATTTCACTCTCTCCACCAAAGCGGCCGATGGCCCGAAGCAGATCACACTGAGCGAAAATTTCGCGAAGGGAAATACGCTTCTGCTCTTTTTCCCGATGGCGTTCACCGGCACCTGCACGACGGAAATGTGCGGCGTGAGCATGGACATCGCGGCCTACAGCAGTTTGAACGCGACCGTTTTTGGAATCAGCGGCGACAATCCTTTCGCGCAGGAAGCCTGGGCAAAGCAGGAAAACATCACCGTGCCGCTCTTGAGCGATTACGAACACAAAGTCGCTCGCGCCTACGACGTCGCCTACGACTCGTTCCTGCCCGAACGCAATTTGCCCATGGGCGGCGTGCCGAAACGCGCCGTCTTCGTCATCGATCGTAATGGCGTGATCCAATATTCGGAATGCAACGACGATGCGCGCGCGTTGCCGAACTTCGAGAAAATCAAAGCGCGCCTGGCGGAGTTGAAATAATGCCTAACGAATTCAAGACGCTACAAAAATTCGACGCCGGTAAAGGGCGCGAAGGACAATTTCATTCCCTGCCTGCGCTGGAAGAGCAGGGTGTCGGAAAAATTTCGCGACTACCCGTCAGCATTCGCATTGTGCTCGAATCGGTTCTGCGCAATTGCGATGGCAAAAAGGTTCGACGCAAGGATGTCGAGACCCTGGCGAATTGGAACGCGAAGAAACCGGCCAACGAAGAAATTCCGTTCGTGGTGGCGCGCATTGTCTTGCAGGATTTCACCGGCGTTCCGCTGGTAGTCGATCTGGCCGCGATGCGCAGCGCGGTGAAACGACTCGGCGGTGATCCGAAAATTATCGAGCCGCTCGTGCCGGTCGATCTGGTGGTCGATCACAGTGTGCAAGTCGATTTCGCCGGCTCGGCTGAAGCGCTGCGTTTGAACATGGAAATGGAATTCAAACGCAACCGCGAGCGTTACCAGTTTCTGAAATGGGGCCAGCAAGCCTTCAAGACTTTCGGCCTCGTTCCACCCGGCATCGGAATCGTGCATCAGGTAAATCTCGAATATCTCGCCAAAGGTGTTCTCGAACGGGACGGAACTTATTTTCCCGACACACTCGTCGGGACTGATTCGCACACCACCATGATCAATGGTCTCGGAGTCGTCGGCTGGGGCGTGGGAGGAATCGAAGCGGAAGCGGGCATGCTTGGTCAGCCGGTTTATTTCTTAACACCGGAAGTCGTCGGCGTGCACATGATCGGCGAATTGCGCGAAGGCGTGACCGCGACCGATCTCGCATTGCACATCACGCAAATGCTGCGCGCGCAAAAGGTCGTCGGAAAATTCGTCGAGTTTTACGGCGAAGGCGCGGCCTCATTGCCGGTGGCCGATCGCGCCACGATCGGAAACATGTCGCCCGAGTACGGCGCGACCATGGGGTTTTTCCCGATCGATGGCGAATCGATCGCGTACCTGCGCGCGACCGGTCGCACCGAAGAACAATGCGCGGCCTTCGAGAATTATTTCCGCGCGCAAAAAATGTTCGGCATGCCGAAGAAGGGCGAGATCGATTACAGCGTCGATCTCGAACTCGATCTGGCCGACGTGCAACCGAGTGTGGCCGGTCCGAAACGTCCGCAGGATCGCATTAATCTTCCCGACCTCGGCGACACTTTCCGCGCGCTCTTTGCCAAGCCGCTGAAGGATGGCGGCTATGGCAAGAACGAGGACTCGTTAGGCAAACGTTTCCCCCTCGATCTCAACGGCGAGGCTAAACCGACCAACGGCGATCTCGAAGAAGCGAGCGTCGCCGCATCCACCGACGGCGGAAAGAAGATCGGCGAAACAGTCGGCGCGACCGAAATGATCACTAATCGTCCGACGGCGACGCCAGCCGATTTGTTGCAAGATGCACACGCACAAGAATTCAAGTCGGGTCATTCCGAAATCGGACACGGCAGTGTCCTGATCGCGGCCATCACGAGCTGCACGAACACGAGCAACCCGAGCGTCATGCTCGCGTCCGGATTGCTGGCCAAGAAAGCGGTCGAGCGCGGATTGCGCGTCGATCCGTCAGTGAAGACTTCGCTCGCGCCGGGCTCGCGCGTGGTGACCGATTATCTGAACAAGACCGGACTGCAAAAATATCTCGATCAGCTCGGCTTCAACACCGTCGGCTACGGTTGCACGACCTGCATCGGCAATTCCGGCCCGCTCGATCCGAAAATCGAAAAGACGATCAATGACAACGATCTGGTCGCGGCCTCCGTCCTTTCCGGCAATCGCAATTTCGAAGCGCGCGTGCACCAGAACATCAAAGCGAACTTCCTCATGTCGCCGCCGCTGGTCGTGGCCTTCGCCCTCGCCGGTCGGGTCGATGTGAATTTGTCCAAGGACCCGTTAGGCAAAGATCGCGATGGCAAGGATGTTTACCTGCGCGATCTCTGGCCGAGCTTGCAGGAAATTCGCGACACGCTGCGAACCGCGCTCACGCCGGAAGTGTTCCGGCGTTTGTATCGCGACTTCAGCGCGCAGAATCCGAAGTGGAACGAAATTCCGTCGAGCGTCGGCGAAATCTATGAGTGGGATGAGAAAAGCGATTACATCCACGAGCCGCCGTTCTTCACCGATTTCGGAATGTCGGCGGGAAAGATCGAAGACATCCGCGACGCGCGGCCGCTCGGAATTTTTGGCGATTCCGTCACGACCGATCACATCTCGCCCGCGGGCGCGATCAAACCGACCTCGCCCGCCGGTCATTATTTGAAATCGCGCGGAATCGAACCGGCGGATTTCAACAGCTACGGCTCGCGGCGCGGCAACGATCTCGTCATGACGCGTGGAACTTTCGCGAACGTGCGGATCAAGAACCTGATGGTCCCGGGCGTGGAAGGCGGCGTGACGAAGTATTTCGGAAATCGCAATGCGGAAAGCGGAGAGGACATGTCGATCTACGACGCGGCGATGAAATATCAGAGCGAAGGAACGCCGCTCGTTATTCTCGCTGGCCACGAATACGGCACCGGTTCATCGCGCGACTGGGCCGCAAAAGGCACGCGCTTGTTAGGCGTGAAGGCGGTCGTGGCCGCGAGCTTCGAACGCATTCATCGATCGAATCTCGTCGGCATGGGTGTGTTGCCGCTGCAATTCGCCGATGGCACAAACGCGCAGTCGTTAGGTCTCGATGGTTCCGAAACATTCAGCATCACCGGCTTGTCGGACACGATTCAGCCGGGCCAAATGGTGACGTTGGAAATCACACGTAAGGATGGCGCGAAACAATCGGTGCCGGTGAAGCTGCGCATCGATACGCCGATCGAGATCGACTATTACCGTCACGGCGGAATTCTGCCGTTCGTGCTACGCGAATTGATTTCGCACGGTCGCCGCCGCCAGAGCAACGCGTCCTGACGATCTCACCTATTCTTTCCGCGTTTCTCCTCGAATCCGGCTAATCAACTCTTTCGCAGATTGTGCCTTCGGGCTTTGTGGGAACCGGCTGATGAATTCCTGCGCGATCGTGAGCGCGCGTTGATCGTCGTGTAGCATTTCGGCGTAGAGTCCGGCTTGATTGAAGAGACTGTTCTCGTGCTGCGGGTTTTCTTTTTGCGCAAGCTCGTATTGCTCGAGCGCTTTCTGCGCTTGACCCAGGAAGCGAAAACAATTCCCGAGATCGGTGCGCACATCGGGGTTATCGGCGCCGCGCGCGATCGCTTCCTGGTAATGCTCGATGGCGTGGGGCCAGTTCTGCCGATCGTAGTTCCAATCGGCCAGGGTGCGCGCGGCCTCGGCCGGTGTGAGCTGCGAGACATCTGGCGGTTCGGTCGCGGCTGGAGATGGCGGCGCGGAGGTGAAGCGTGGCACGGCGGGCGGATGGTCTGGCGCAGTTGAGCGCATGATGACCCACGTGCCACCTGCGCCGAGGACAAATGAAACCAGCATCAAGATCGGAGTAGCGAACTCCGACCAGAGGGTCGACGGCTTTGCTTTTCGAGATCCAGTTGCCATTGGCGCACGCTACGACTCGCGAGCGAAAACCTTCACGAAAGAACCATCGGCAATAAAAGCTGAAGTTGGTTTCGCATTCAGTGGCTCGATAAATTTTTCGCCGTAGAGCGTGGCGACGTCGGCTTTGAATTCGTAGGAATCGGCCGGCCAGATTCTCCAGCGCGGATGTTCGACGCGATATTCGGAAGTGCGATCGCCACGTGCGGTGTAACCCCAATAATGTTCGGTGATGAATTCTTCGTGCGACGCTTGTGGAATATTTTGCGCTTCGCCGTGCGCGGTCATGGCCAGACGTTCCCACTTTGTGCCGCGACGCCACTCGTACTTCGCGCTAACGATGCCGTCCTTCTCTTCGACTTCGCTGCGCATGGACAGCGCGAGATACGGCTCACCGTAAAAAACGCGGGCGGTGACAGCGATGGCGATCTTCGGAACTAACTCGCGAATGAAAACGACGCCGCGTCGCCAGGTATCGGCTGATTTCTTGCGCACGTAAAAGCGCAGATTCACTTCTTCGAAATTGCGATGTCGCGGAATAGGTAATCCGAGAACGACGGTATGATAAAACAGGAAGCCGACCACGCTGACGTAGGTTTCGCCGTTGAAGAAATCGAGCTCGGTGCCGGCGGGAACGTGCGGCTCGAGCAATTTCGGATCGATCGCGAAATTGAGCATGGCGAGGTAACGCCAGTTCGCAGTCAGGAAGGGAGACATGGAATTTCGACGAAACTGTAGCCACGGGCCTGTGGCCCGTCAGGATTTGTTTCCCAATTCTTGATGCGCGGGTTTTGGTCGCACAATGGGACGGCCCGCAGGGCCGTGGCTACACTAACGAATCAATTTTTCCAGCGACGGATTCGCTTCCGCGCCGAGTTCCATCGCCTTGGTGTAATGACGCTTGGCCAGCTCCTTCGACGGCGGTTTGTTCGTGGCGTAGATGACGGCCAGATTGTAGTGCGCGTCGACGTAATCGGGATTGGCCGCGATCGCTTCGAGCATTTCTTTCTCGGCTGCTTCCTGCCAGCCCTTCTCGCTCGCGGTGATACCGAGATAATTGTGCGCGATGAAACTTTTCGGATTGATCGCGAGCGCCCGGGTTAATTCCGTGACCGCGTCGTCGAATTTCGACTGGCGATAATAAACGATGCCGAGGGTGCGACGGGAAAATTCATCCTTGGGCGCGAGGGTAACGGCTTTCTTCAAGGTCAGCTCGGCCGCTTTCAATCGGCCGGTGCGAAAATAAACCGCGCCGAGATTGGAGAGCGCGTAAAGATTGTTCGGGCTCTTGGCCAGGATGTCTTCGTAATCTTTTTCCGCGGCGCGGAATTTACCGGTGTCGAAATTCGTTTTCGCATTGCGCGCGAGCGGAACCAAATCATCGGGCACACTTGGCTTGAATCCGGTTTCGACATTCGGACCGGGCGTGGCCGCGGGCGCACCGGCACCTGGTTTGGCAATGGCGAAACTCGCGGTCATTCCGCCGCCGGCAGTTGTATCGGAGGTGGAAACGAGCGGCTGTTTCAGCAGCGCGAGTTCCTCGGCGGTCAATTTCGCGACCGGCTGCGCGAGCAATTCAATCTGCTCGTTCAAGGTGTCAGACTTGATTTGCAGCTTGTCGAACTCGGCCAGCATCAACTTCTTCGCCTGTTCGCGGCGCGCTTCCTCCTGCCGTTCGCGCATGACGATCGCGCGCAGCATCTGGTTTTCTTTGGTCAAACGCGCTGTCTCTTCCGGGTTGGCGCCGGTCGTCTTGGCCTGCGCCAGTTGCGCGTTGGCGTCTTCCAACTGCTGCCGCAATTCGCCGATGTTCGTCTCGTATTCCTGGTTCTGTTTCTGGCTGGCGGCGAGTTGCGTCTTCAACTGTTCGACCTGCCGCCGCACCTCCGCGACTTCCTGTTCTTTCTGCGGACGGTCCTCCGTGATGTCGCGCACTTTTTGCTCAGCCTCGGACAGCTTCTTTTGCAGGTTGGAATTTTCCGCGACCAAAGCCTGCACGCGATCCGCCGCCTGTTTCGAATTCTTGAGATCGGCGATCAACTGATCGCGTTCCTGCGTCACGCTCGCCATCTGCGTGTTCATGTCGTTCAACTTTGCGCTGCTCGCTTCCTTCTCTTTTTCCGCCGCGGCTCTTCCTTCTTCCGCGGACGCGAGCGCCTTCTTCAGTTGCGCGATCTCAGACTTCAACGCTTCGGCCGTTTTCGTGTCGGTCGTGCCGCCGGCCTGAATTTTCTTTAGCGAATCCTGCGCGGTGGCGAGTTGATCGTGCGCGGTCTTTTCTGCGCCGCGACTTTTCTGCAAGTCAGCCTGGGCCTTTTCAAGCTTCGTATTCGAATCCTGCAGTTTGCTGTTGAGCGTGTCTTTCTCCTTCGACACGGAGTTGTATTGCGAGCGGGATTTTTGCAGCTCGGCCTGCAGCTGATCGACTTTGTCCTGCAATTCCCTGGTCGCTCTCTTGATCGCGCCATCACTCGGCGCTGAGACAGACGGCGCGGCCGTAGCGGACTGCGCAACGGTTGTGCGTGTTTCGGTCTGGGCCGGCGAAGGCATGCGCGCGTGACCGGCGCTGACTTCTACGGTCGGCTCAGCGGGTCCGGCGTTCGGAGGAAGCAACGGCGTCGTTGAAGGAACAGCTTCCGGCGTTGGTTCGGAGGTAGCGGCGAGGTCGGCCTGCGTGCCTATCTTGTTTTGAACGCGCAAGATGTTCTCGCCAATTTTGCGTGAGCGATACTCAACGATGGCAGACTGCCAATCGGGGTGCGATTTTTTCAATTCCTCGAGCAGACTTCCGGCGAAACGAAACTTGGTCAGCGCGGCCTTGAACTGATTGTCGTGCTCCAGTTTCTCGCCTTGCTGCGAAGTCATGTAGGCCTTGAGAAAGACCTCGCTCGGATCATCGGACTGCGCCCAAAGCGGCGCGCCGATGAAGAAAAAACCGGTGAGGAGAAGCAGCCGGATTTTTTTCATTAAGGAGAGGCAGCGGATGATAGTCGCTGCCGCTGGGGTTGCAATGCGGCATTCATCAATTTACGAAAGAAAGCGCGCCGCGTGCCACGGGCGGCTTTGCCTTTGCAATCGGAACAGTGAAAACTACAGTCCCGGCCTGCGTTGGTGGCCATAGCTCAATGGTAGAGCTCCAGATTGTGATTCTGGCTGTTGCGGGTTCGAGTCCCGTTGGCCACCCGGCCTGCGCCAGACCTGGGTGCGGCTTGCCCGCCTACGTTTTTGAAGCCGCGACGGTTTCGGATTCGACCGGCCGCGGATGAGCTGCTCCGCGCGTCGGTAAATCCGGATCGAGGAATCCGAGCGCGTGTGGCGGCTTGATCACGCGCACGCCGGCGGCGCGTTGCTGATCGACGATCTGATCGCGGAACGCTTGCATACGCGTCCAATGCACTTTCGGCCGGAAATGATGCTCGGCGTGATAGCCGTTGTAGAACCATGTCCAGTTATAGAGCTTGTCGTAACTGCTCACGCCCCAGGCGATCGGCTCATCGGGATTGCCGCCGTAATGACGGTAGTAGCCGTTCAAGTAAGAGAGGCAGTGACCGAAGTACCAAAAAAAGAGGAGAAAACAAATGTAGTGCCAGTTCAGAATGCCGAGCGCGACAAACGTGCCGACGAAGAGAACAAGCTCGGTCACACCCCAGAACGCTTCGCGGGGACTCTTGCGCTTCAGTTCCTTGAAAACCGTGACCGGATCTTCGCGAAAAAAACTGAGGAAGGTGTACTTCCACGGACTTTCGGCCTCGCCGTCGTGGCCATGTTTGTAAATCGAAATCCAATCGATGGTCTCGCCGTGTTCGTCTGGCCGGTCGGCGTTGCCTTTATGATGCTGCATGTGAATGCATTCATAAAAAACCTGGCTGAACCCGACGCTGATCGATTCCAGAATGCTGAAGAGACGATTCAGAAGCGGCCAGCGAAAATAGGGATTATGAATAAAGTTGTGGGAAATGCCGTTGATGTTCCAGGAGATGCTGATCGAGTAGATGAAACCGAGCGGCACCATGATCCAGAGCGGCGTGTGCGGGAAGAGGAGGAACATCCCGAAAAAATAAGCGCAATGCAGCAGCTCGGCGCCCACGGGAATGGCGTCCCAACGCGTGTACGCGAAAATCCTGGAGTTAGTGCGGAGCCGCTCCGTGGCGACATCGGTCGAATTCACGGGTAAAGGTTAATCGCACTTTGCGCATTTTCCACTCGTGAACCTCGCAAGTTGTTTAATGCAAAACCTGATCGCCGGCATTGCCTGTGGATTCGGCAACGGTCATTCTTTTTCTTCCACTTTGATTGTGCCTGTAGCTCAACTGGATAGAGCTTCTGACTTCGGATCAGAAGGTTGGGGGTTCGAATCCCTCCAGGCACGAGAGTAATATCCAGTCATGCACATTCCACGTCGCCCCATAATCGTGCTCCTCGGCATGATGACGCGGATGCCAGTCGGCGGCGTGATCTGGCAGACGATCCATTATCTGGTTGGACTGCAACGACTCGGGTTCGAGGTCTATTACATCGAGGATCACGGCGCTTATCCCTCGATGTTCACGAGCGCGGCCGATCCTGACGGAAGCGAAAAGGCGGCGGCGTTCATCGCGCGCACCCTCGAGCGATTCGATCTGCGTGTGCGCTGGTCGTATCACTCGTGGCACGCGCAGAATCTGTATCGCGGCTTGCAACAGGCGGAAGTCGTTCGCGTTTGTCAAAGCGCCGCCGCGATCATTAATCTGCACGGCGGCACCGTTCCGCGCGCGGAACACCGTTCGAGCGGTGCGTTAATTTACCTCGAGACTGATCCGGTCGCGCCGGAAGTGGAATTGCACAACAATGTCGAAGCGACCCGCGAGTTTCTCGACGCGCACAGCGCCTATTTCACCTTCGGCGAGAATCTGGGGGCGGCGGATTGCCGGGTTCCAACACCACCGGCGCGGTACAAATTCCTTCCTACTCGTCAGCCGGTGGTACTTGATTTCTGGGAGAATACACAATCGGGCGGTGAGGTATTCACTACCATCGCAAATTGGCACCAGCCTCAGCGGCAAATGACGCTTAACGGTGAAGTTTACCACTGGAGTAAGCATCATGAATTCATGAAGTTCCTCGACCTGCCGGAGCGAACGAAGCAGCGTTTCGAACTTGCCCTGAGCAGCTACGAGCCGGCTGATGCGACGATGCTGGAAGCGCGGAAGTGGGCCGTGCGAGATGCACTGGAGTTCTCAACGAATCCTCACACCTATCGGCAGTATGTCCTGGAGTCTCGTGGAGAGTGGACGGTGGCGAAGGATCAGAATGTCCGCTTGCGTAGCGGATGGTTTAGCGATCGGGCCGCAACCTACCTCGCCGCTGGCCGTCCCGTCGTGACGCAAGAAACCGGGTTCAGTAACATCTATCCAACCGGCGACGGTCTCTTCGCCTTCTCGCAAATGGCGGAAATCTTGTCAGCCATCGATCAGATTAACACGGACTACGAACGGCATTGCCGAAGCGCGGCCAAAATAGCGCACGAATTCTTCGATGCGAAAAAAGTGCTGGTAAAATTGCTTGGCGAAGCCGGCGTTTCGATCCCGGCTACGCCTGCTTCTCATGCACGGAAGTAGCCAGGCGCGATACGTAATTGTTAATGCCGATGACTTCGGCCTAACCGACGGGATCAACCGCGGTATTATCGACGCTCACGAACGCGGAATCGTAACAAGCGCGAGTCTGATGGTCCGATATCCTGCGGCTGTTCGGGCTGCGGAGCTGGCACAAACGCATCCAAACCTCAGCGTTGGATTGCATTTCGATATCGCGGAGTGGCGATATCACAACGGACAATGGGAAGCTGCCTACCAAGTCGTAAATGCGAACGACGCCGCCGCAGTTGAAGGAGAATTACAGCGCCAGCTCGCGACCTTTAAAAGCCTGATGGGACGTGGTCCCACTCATCTCGATTCGCATCAGCATATTCACAAATCCACGCCGGCTCTGGAGATCATGGTGCGGGCGAGCGAGGCGCTGGGCGTTCCCCTGCGTTCGTGTGACGCAGGGATAAGATACGCGGGAAGCTTCTATGGCCAGACGGCCGAGGGAGACCCTTTTCCAGACGGAATTACTTCAACTCGACTGACGGAAATGATCGACAACCTTGAACCAGGCTGGACGGAAATTGGTTGCCATCCTGGTTATGCGGATGGCCTGGATTCTGTTTATCTTAGCGAACGCGAAGCTGAACTGCGCGTCTTGCGCAACGCCGAGATTCGCGCTGCTTTGGGACGGAACGAGATTTCGCTCGCCTCATTCCGGGATTTTGCCGACCGAATGCATTGTCGCGCCCCCAGTTCCCCGGCTGGAGACGCGCAACGCATCTGAAGTTAGTTTTCGTTCGTCGGCTTCCACTTGGTGATGCCGCCCTTGGCATCTTTAGTGGGCCTGAGGTCCCGCACTTTAACCTGCGGCTTCTTCCCGCTCGATTTGGAACCTTTTTTCTGGGTTGGCATTTTTTCTTTTGGTTAGGCCAAGACTCGCCGGCGGGATCGGACCGCGAAGCGAGTCCAGGGTTGGTTAGTTGTCGTTCGTCGGGCCGCCGCCAGTGTTCGGATTTGCGCCTCCACCACCGATGTTCGGATTTGCGCCTCCACCTCCTGTGTTCGGATCGAAGCCTTTCCCGCCCGTGTTTAGGTTTGGATTCTTGCCGCCCACGCCGCCTTTGGCGTCTTTCTTCGGGCTAAGGTCCTGAATTTTCACGCCCGGTTTCTTTTCTGTTCCTTCGTTTGACATGACTAATTATCCTTTGTTGTTGGGTTGTTGGTTTCGGTGTCTGAAGATCCGAAATAAAATTGACGGCCGCCACGAACGTTCTGTTTTGGAATGAGATCGTCCAAGCGGATCAGTTTTTCTTTCGTCCCTCCCGGCTTTTGATTTTTTTCATCTCGAGCTCGCGCACCTTTTGTTTGTTTTGATGCACTCACCTTGGCGCTCCTATGATCATGCGGCGTGCCAGCATCCAAAAATGCGCGTTTGATGTTGTCGTCGTCTCGTTAGGCAGACACAAAGAGTCCTTTGCCTGAAGCGTTTGCGACTTGGCGACTGATCGAAATTTATCCGTGGGCGAATTTTACGGGAGCTGCGGAATTGGCCTCATTTGGAGCCACGTGCGGAGCGGAAACAGAGCCATCGGCATCGCCCTGAGGCAGGTCGCGAAGATAACGGACCAGGGTCGAACGGGAAATGCCCAATAGCCTCGCCGTGAGCCGTTGATTTTTGTTCGCTCGATCGAAAACGAAACGCACATGGCGCATGAGCGCCGAAGAAAGCAGCAAGTCCTGGCCATTCAAAACGATAGGCGCTTCCGCCGGTTTCTCATAATGTGCAGGCGTAGTCGATGCCGGCAAATCCGGTGAGAAAACGACATTTTGCGGCAGAATTACTTCTCCCTCGCAAAACAGCGTCATTGTCCGCACCGTGTGATTGAGTTCGCGCAAATTTCCTCGCCAATCATGGGCGAGGAGTCTCGCCATCGCTTCCGGATGAATCGCCGTGATCGTCTTTCCCTCGCGGGCCGCGGTCGCTTTCAGCTCGGTCGCAATCAACGCCGGCAGTTCCTCCAATCGCTCGCGCAGGGGCGGAATAAGCAGCGTAACGCCGTTCAGGCGATGAAAAAGATCCTCCCGGAATTTTCCCTGCGCCACGCGTTCGCGCAGCGAACAGTTTGCTGCGCAAATGATCCGGACATCACAGCGCAACATTCGTTCGGAACCGAGCCGCTCGAATTCGCCGTATTCAAGTGCGCGCAAAATTTTCACCTGTGCCAGCGCGCTCATTTCCGAAATTTCATCTAGGAAAAGGGTGCCCTCGTGCGCCAGCTCAAACTTTCCCTTCACCGTTTGTTGCGCGCCGGTGAACGCGCCACGTTCGTGACCGAAAAGCTGGCTTTCGAGCAGTGTATCGCTCATCGCCGAGGCATTGAAGGAAACGAACGGCCGGCCCGCGCGAAGCGACGAATTGTGGATCGCGTGTGCCAATAGCGTCTTGCCTGTCCCGGTTTCGCCGAGCAACACGACCGGCACATCGGCCTTGCACGCCACCGCGGCCAATTGCAGGCAACGCGCCATTGCCTCGTTCGTGGTGGTCAGATCTTCGAGTTTGAGACCGGAGAGGGGCGCTTGCATTCGTTAGGCGCTAGTTAGCCGCGAGTGTTCTCGCGCAATTGTTTGATGGGCTCGAACGCGTATTCGATCATGGTGCGCGTGCCGACAACGATGCGCGCTTGACCTCGCATGCCGACGCGCGCCGACAACGGCTTCGGTCGTTTCGATAAATCTTCATCAATCGAAGCGAGCGCGACGAAGCGCGGGCCCTCGGGCGAAGTCACTACCGACGGACTCACCCACTCCAGTTTGGCGTTAACCGCGCCGTAGCGTTGATAGGGAAATGCGTCGAAGAAGAATCGCACCCTTTGCCCAACAGAAAGTTTGGGCATGCCCGCTTCCGTCAACAGAAGACGTGCGCGGGGTTGCGAATCGAGGCGAGCAAGCTGGCAAAGTTCCTGACCGTTCTGCACCACGCTTCCGGCATTGCGTTGCGCGACCGAGATAACAACTGCGTCGTAGGGGGCACGCAACGAGATCAAATTCCCTTGTGCGTTCTCCAGATCACTCTGCAAAGCCGCCAGTCGATATTTGATCTTTTCGATCTCAGACGTGTCTTGCCCACGCTGGCGCGAGTGATCCATTTCAAGACGTTGCCGGTCGAGATTCACCTGCTGCAAGGTGCGCTGCGCCACACTTTGATCTTTTTCAGATGCGGCCAGATCGAGCCGCATTTTCAACAACTCCACCTGCGAGATGCCACCGTTCTTGGCCAGCGTCTCCACGCGATCGACTAGCTCGCGATTTGTCATCGCGTGGCGCTCGCGAAATTTCACCTCGCTCTCCGACTGCGCGATTTCGGCGTCCTTGATTTCCACCTGTGCCTCGTAAGCCGAATCCGATTTACGTAAACTTTCTTCCCGTTGGTGCAAATCTTCGGTCAAGGTCCGCTGTTGCGTGTCGCGATTGCGGATTTCGTCCGATTGAAGAACGAAAAGCTCGGTGCCCGCCGTGACCGTATCTCCTTCGCTGACCGCGACCTTGTGCAGGGTAGCAAGATAAGGTGATTGAATCGGGTCAGCGCCATCCTTGGGCACCAGGACGAACGTTGCCGTCACATTTTCCGGCAGGGGGATGAGGCAGGCGGCCAGAAACGCAAGCGCGAAAAAGGCGATCAACAACCACCCCGCCGTCCGCATGATCCACGCGGGCGGATCCCGCGGCAGCATTTCCGAACTACTGTCGAATGAATCACGTGCTGACATTTGTGTGGGCATCTTCGATTAAATTCCGAGTTGCTGACTGGAGAGATAAAAATACAAGCCACGTTGGGCCATGAGTTGATCGTGGTTGCCGGTCTCGGCCACCATTCCTTTTTCCAGGACGACGATCGAATCCGCTTCGCGAATCGTGCTTAATCGATGCGCAATCACGATTGTCGTCCGGCCCGTCATCAACCGTCCGAGATTGTCCTGAATCGCGCGCTCCGATTCCGTATCGAGCGCGCTGGTCGCTTCGTCGAAAATCAGAACCGGCGGGTTGTTGTAGATGGCGCGCGCGATCGCCACCCGCTGCTTCTGACCGCCGGAAAGTGAAAGCCCGGACTCACCGATTTTCGTTTCGTAACCGAGCGGTAATCGCATGATGAAATCGTGCGACGCGGCTGTTTGCGCCGCAGTCAGGACGCGATCGATGTCTGGTTCCGCATCGCCGAACGCGATATTGCGCGCGATCGTTTCGTTAAACATGTGATTTTCCTGCAACACCATTCCGATGTGGCGGCGCACGTCGCGGTAGTTCAGCGCTTTCAGATCGACGTTATCGAAAAGGATCGTGCCTTCGGTCGGTTCGAGCAGGCCGGCGATCAGTTTGATCAACGTCGTCTTGCCGCAACCGCTGCGCCCGACGAACGCGACCATGCGTCCCGGCGCGATGTTGAGCGTGATGTTGCTCAGAATGTTGGGCGCCTCCGGTCCGCCATACTTGAAGCTGACGTTGCGCAGTTCGATGCGGCCTTCGAGGCTGTGGACTGGGGTTAAACGGGAACGGTCGCGACCTTGCTCCGGTTCCTGTTCGAAAATGTCGTTCAGGCGATTCAACAAGACCGAGGCAAGCTGCATGTTGTCCCACACGCCGAGCGTGCGCAGGATGCCGCCATAGGCCAGAGCGGTCAGCGCACTGAAGGCAACAAAACCGCCAACGCTGAGCGACCCATTCATGACCTGGTTCGCGCCCACCCACAGGAAAATCGCGGTCGATAGCATGCCGATGGTTTGCAGCACGCTGTCGTACGACATCACAATGAAACTGCTGCGGAAAATCTTCTTCGAAACGGCCAGGAATTCGTTAAGCATCGTGTCGCGGAAGACGCTTTCCGCTGATGCGGCTTTCACCGCTTCGATGCCTTTGATGGCGTCGATCTGATGCGAACTGTATTTGCCCTGACTCTCTTCCACGCTGGCAAACAGCGGCCGCAGAACCTTGAAAGAAAAATACATCAGACCGATGTAAAGCGGCGTGGTGCAGAGGAAGGCCGCCATCAACCACGGGCTGTATAGCGTCATCAAGGTGAGCGAGCCGATCAGCGTGACCAGTGCGAGTAACGCGCCGATTCCCTGTCCGACCGCGAATTGCCGCACCTGTCGCGCGCCATCGAGCCGGCGTTGAATGTCGCCCGTGCGCCGGCTGGTAAAGTAGCTCATGGGCAACGACAACAATTGCCGGCTGAGAAAATCGAGAATGGAAGTGTCGAGCCGCACCGCCGCGAACGACAGCAAGTATTGCTGAATCAGGTTCGACGCCTGGACAAAGAATAGCGCGATGGCCATTCCAAGCAGGATCACCTTCAGCAAACCGATGTCGTGTTCGACAATGACCTTGTCGACCACCATCTGGGTGAAGACCGGGAAGAGCATTTGCAGGAACGTGACGGCGATGGCGAGCAACAGGACCTGCAGCAGCGTGGCGCGATGTTCTTTGAAGAACGGCAAGATCCAGGCGAGCGATGGTTTGCTCTCCGGTGCCTGCTCGAACGCGATGGTGTAATCGAAAAGCGCCGCGTAACCGGACCAGTTCATCTCAAAATCCTTGCGCGAGATTTTTCGAATCCCCAGCGCTGGATCACCCACGCGAACGAATTTCTCGTTCACGTCGAAAAGCACCATCCAGTGATTGCCTTCCCAATGAATGATCGCCGGCAGCGGCATGTGCGGCAGATTGCGCAGCGAAACTTTGAGCGCGCGCGCGGCCAGGCCCAGTTCGGTGGCGGCGCGACAAATCGCCTTCAAACTCGTGCCGTCGGTCGAGGTGTGACAAAGCTGGCGAATTCTCGTTAGGCTGACCTTCCTTCCGAAATGCCGGCAGACCATGCCGAGACTGGCCGCGCCACAATCCATCTCGTCGATCTGCGCGACGTGTTCCAGTTTCCGGATGCGCCCGGGACGTTTCTTGAAGAGACCTTTCTCGTCCGCAAATGGATCCGTGCTGCCGTCGCGATCTGCGGCGGGCGGAGCTTCGTCGATCGCGGTCTTGTTGTGCGTTTGAACTTCGGCCGGCAGAATCTCCTCAGAGAAATCGAGTGGAACGCGCGCTTCTGTCTTGGCGTGATATTGCGCCAGCCGTTCTTCCAGCAGCTTGCTGAAATCAGGGAAGTCCTTCTTTAAATCCTGCACCGACTCGGGCGCGAGGGCGAGCAGACGACAATCAGAAAATGCCTCGACCGAAGCCGCGCGCGGCGAGCCATTCAGAATGGAAAGTTCGCCGAAGAAATCGCCGTCACGATAAAAGGCCAGATTGGTTTCGCGCCCGTTGTTGCCGGCGAAGGCGCGCGCCCGGCCTTTCTCTAATATGTACATCGGCCCGGCCGAATCACCTTCGCGAATGATGAGATTTCCCTTCGCTACTTCGACGGGCGAAAGCTTTTCCACCATGCTACGCAACGCCGGCGTGGGCAGACGGCCGAAGTTGCTGAACTCGTAGAGAAAACCCTGCAACGCGCGATGGCGTTTGATCAACTCGACCTGGTGTTTGATTTCCGGCACCTGTTCGCACAGCGCGAGAAAATCCGAGCGATTCAAACGCAGGGCGGCGACCGCAGTGCTGCAACGAATCATGGCGTTGCGCGTTCCGCCGTCGCCTAAAGCTGCTTCGCCAAAAACATCGCCGGGCCGCAGCGTCGCCAGCGCGATTTCGTTTCCGCTCTGGTCGGTCTTGATCGCGCGCGCCCGACCCGACATCAGCACATAAAAGGAATCGGCCGGATCGCCCTGCTGAACGATGACATCGCCGAACTCGTAGTTCTCCTCCTTTAGCAGAGGAACCACTTGCTCAAGGTACTGCTGCGGCAGGAACCGGAATAGCGAAGTGCGCTGAAGAATTTCTTCGTCCTGAAGTCTCATTGCACTCCGTTCATCAGGATTCGCCACTGAATGCGCCCGGACGAAAGATCGGAAAAATGGCGCGACAGGATGCGTTGCTCGACCCGCTCACGCACATCCGCATCATCCAGCTTAGGTTCCTTTTTCTGCAGCAAGCGCGTGAGGACAAATCCGTCTTTACGCGGAGTCGGTTCGAGCAAGCTCCCCGGTGTCGAGCTAAGAAATTTCTGCTGCAGCGCATCGGGAATTTGTTCCAGCACTACCTCCATCCGGCGAAATGGATAACGTCCCTCTTTGGCGACATCCTCCATCGTCATGCCGTCGTCGCGAACGCACATGAAGGCTTCGCTGGCCGCGTCGCGCGACTCAAGTTCGACGACCTCCACCTCAAAGCGGGTCAACGGCAGACGTAGCGAACTCAACTCGCGTTCCTGCGCCTCCCGCGTCAATCGTTTCGTGGATTGGCGGTGGTAAGCCGACTCCATCGCCAGCATTTCATTCAACCAATCTTCATCGCGCCCCAGGCCTTCCAGCCAGTTCGCCACTTTCCCTTCGTCGAGACCGGTTCGCTCCAGGAATGCCTTCCGTTCTTCCGCTGCCGCCCCCTCTTCATCGGCGCTCTTCGCCGCCACGCGCCAGGCCAGCTTGGACGCCATCCGATCCAACTCACCGGAAAGGGTCAGGTCCACGATGAAGAGATCGCGTTCTGCCGGCGAAGATTCCTGGTAGGGACTTGTTGGCGCCGTGATTTGTGCGGCAAATTCCTTCTCCCACTCACGCCGCGCGAAGTATTCACCGAACTCGGCCAGTGTCAGACCTCGCGCTTCCAGCCATGCCTCGGTTTCCTCGGCGGTAATCAGTTCGTAGTCGTAACGAAACGCGACCGATGCTTCGTCAATCACGCCATCGTCCAGCGTCGCTCCCGATTCATCGGCATGTTGTGCGGCGAGGCAGCGCGTCACGAATTCTTTCCAAAATGGGGCCAGCTCGGCCCGAAAATGAGCCGCATCAATTACATCGCGCACGGTGAACTCCCGCGCCGCGCAGCCGAAAACCGGCCGGCTCTCCTTTGTTGCTACCATCGAACTCGCCATCAGGAGCTAACGGTTGAAGCAGAATTTTCCACAGATGTCGAGAAAAGCCGACGCTTACGGACTTTGTAAATACCCCTCGCCGCATGCAGATATGCGTGAAAACGCGGTCGCAATGGACAGCAAAATGCCGGCCCAGGCCGCTCATCGCCGCTACGGCCCGGACAATTCGCCGCCGTAACGCATTTCGTTCGTGGCGGCAAAGCCCAGCCGTTCGTAAAGGCCGCGGCCGTATTTCGACGCGTGCAGGACCAATCGGTCGAGCCGCTCCGCTTTGGCGTAATCGATGATTTCCTTCATCAGCCTCTCGCCGACACCGCAACGTCGCCACTCTGGTTCCGTGAAAACATTGATGACAACGGCGTGTGGTCCCTGGCCAATGATCGCTTTGCCGCTGCTCTTCGCCGGATCTCGCCGATGGAGAATGCTTCGATCAGCCACCGTTCCGCGCCACTGCGCAGCGCCTCGAAATTCTCCGCCGGCACGTCGCCCATTTCCTGAAACATCCGGGCGCGATGCATCGCAATCACGGCGGCGTCCGATATTTTGGCCCGCCGAATCGCAAATTCGCTCATGATAGCATTCGCTCCACCGCCGCCTCGCAGTGAATCCGCGTCGTGTTCAAGAATGGAATTCCGTTGTGCGCTTCGTCGCGCAGAATGAGCGGTAGCTCTGTTCCTCCGAGAATCACGCCGTCGATCCGCGCGCCTTCCTTCAGGCGATCGACAATCGCGAGCAACCCCGCCCGTGTCTCCGGACGAAAAACGCCGTTGATCAGCTCATTCATATACTTGTCGTGAATGAATTGTTGCTCGTCTGGATCGGGCGGGACAACCTCGATTCCTTCGCGCGAAAAAACGTCGGGATAAAACCGCGCGCGCATGGTGAAACCCGCGCCAAACAAACCGACGCGCTTGAGCCCGCGGCGTTTCGCTTCTGCTGCGGTCACTTCGACGATGCTGATGAGCGGAATCGTTGCAGCCCTTTGCAAGTCGTCGAAGACAAGGTGCGGCGTGTTCGAAGCAAGCAAAGCGAAATCCGCTCCGGCGCGTTGCAGGTTCTGGATCGCTTCCGATAAGAAACCAGCCAGGCCGGGCAGGTCGTTCCTTTCGACGAATCCAAGATGTTTCGTCAGGTTGACGCTGTTGATGAGCAACGGCGGATAACCGTCGTCCGGTTTTCGTTGCCGGAAAATCTCGATGATCGTGCGGTAATAATCGATGGTCGATTCCGGTCCGATGCCGCCGATGATGCCGAGCTTCTTCATAGGATGAGTTGCAGATGAACGACGTCGAGCCAGCGATCGAACTTGCGTCCGATCTCGCGAAAAGTCCCGACGCGCGCAAAGCCTAACGACTCGTGCAGGGCAATGCTGGCGGTCGATTCGGCGCAACAGATGGCGATAAGGGCGTGATGCCCGATTCCACGCGCGCGCGTAATCAGGTCCGAAAGCAATGCACGTCCGATCCCGTGTCGATGGAAATCCGGATGCACGTAAATTGAAGTCTCGGCGGTATGACGATATCCGCCGCGCGCGTTGTAAATCGAAAGCGCGCCCCAGCCGACTAACTTTCCTTCAACCTCAGCCGCGACGACCGGATGCGTGTCCGTGTGTTGCTCAAACCAGCCGAGTTGATCCGCGATGGTACGCGACTCGGTGATGAGGTTGGAGGTCGTGTTCGCGATGTAATGATTCAGCAACTCCGTGATGGCCTGCGCGTCCTCTTTACTCGCTAGCCGCAAGGAGAAACCCATGGTCGGCAATCAACCATTTGTTTCGCGTCCACGCCACGCAACGGCGCGCGCGTTCTCGCCTACTTAACGAAGCAGACGCGCTGAAACTTCCGCCGTGAACGGCGCGTGATTCGTCGCGCCGCGCTGGCGAAACCCATCATGCCGAATCCAAGGGCAGCGAGCGCCGCCGTCGATGGTTCCGGCACCGCGTTCACTGACACGTCATCGAGCCGGAAGAAATCGTCGTTGTTCACGTAATCGAATTCGAGCGTCGCGGTCGCACCTGCTGCGGTCAGGTTGCTGATCGTGAAAAGCACATAAGGATTTGTGAATCCCGGCGCAGGGATATTGACCTGCGAAAAGACCGAGGCGCCATTCCACAGCACCTGCAAGGAATTATCCACTGTGCCGGTGCGATCGCTGGCCAGCCAGAACGTCAACTGATAAGTCGCGCCCGGCGTTGTCGTGAGGGTTTGAAGCAACGTGCCCGGATCGTCGCCTGGCGCGGGCGAAGCACCCAATAAGGCATAGTCGTTTCCGCTGTGCGCGAAGACCGAATCATTATCGATGAAGGTGAATCCCGATGCGTCGGTGAAGCTCCAGCCGGGCGCGAAAGCACCCGATTCAAATCCACCGTTAACGACGATGTCGGCCGACGTCGTCCGAGCCAGAAACGAGGCCGCGAGCGCAGCGATGCAAAAGGCCGGGAAAGAAAATCTCTTCATAAAATGACCACTGGTTAGGCGGAAATCGAGAGATGCAGCTTTCGCGCCAGTAGCGCGGAATTTTGCCTCGCTTGCACTGCGATCCGGAAAAATCTAGGAATCGCCCAGTGAGCAATCGCGTCCAAAGCCGCAACGAGCTCGACAACATGGTCGTGAACGTCGAACTGACGCTCAGCAGCATCATTCAGGGCGTGGCCTTGTCGTTTCTGGCCGAGAACGCGAAGGATGTGCTCAATGTCAGCCGGGCAGAATTCTGGCCTTACGTCATCGCCGGTCTGCTCATCATCCTGCTCTTCTGGGTCCGCTCGTTAGTCCACACCCTCACCCTCATGCGCTGGCCGCTGGAGCTGGGCCACAATTGTCTCTACATCGGTGCCGCACTGGTCGAAGTAATCGGCTTCACTTTCCTGACCAATCCTTTCCGCTGGTTCGCGCTCGGCGCGCTCTTCGCCTTCTGCGTCTGGATCATTTTCGTTTACGATCTGCGCTTGATCCGGATGCGTCTCGAAGATTCCTCCACTGCGAACAGCCGCCGTCTTTATGAAGAAGTCATGCGCGATCAACGGCTCAACATTCGCTTCATCATTCCCGCGATTTTTCTTTTCGAACTGGTGGCCGCCCTCAGCATCCGCGCGCATCCGAATTTCTTCATCGAGCGGCATGGTCATCTCATTTTCATCCTCACTGGAGTCGTGGCCTTGGTGATTTATCTTGGCCTCATCGTCCGTTCGTTCATCAATATGACGCCGCTGATCGCCGCCACCCGCGCGGATTGGCGCAGCGAAACGACCGAATGAAAACTTTGACCCAACCACGTCGCCTAACGAGTGGTGTCCCGACCGTCGACCAGATCATGGTCGAAGAACGGGCCGCTGCTTTCGCCAAGCGCAGCATCAAGACTTCCGCCAAGCTCGAAGGCCTCAAGCTCGCTGTCTCCATGATGGACCTGACCACCCTGGAAGGGAAAGACACGCCGGGCAAAGTCGCCTTCCTTTGCCGCAAAGCGATGCAGCCGGCCGATCCGCGCTACAACGTCCCGCCCTGCGCCGCGGTCTGCGTTTATCCGAATCTCGTCCGCGTCGCGAAAAAGTTTCTCGGCGATTCCGGCGTCAAGGTCGCCTCTGTCGCCACCGCTTTTCCCACCGGGCTCATGCCGCTGCGTTTGAAGCTCGAAGAAGTGCGCAGCGCCGCGCGCGACGGCGCCGATGAAATCGACATGGTGATCAACCGCGGCGTTTTCCTCGCCGGCGATCATCAGCGCATCGCCGACGAAATTGCCGCGACCAAGGAAGCCTGTGGTGCCGCCCACCTCAAAGTCATTCTCGAAACCGGCGAACTCCAGACCTACGACAACGTCCGCGTCGCCAGCGAAATCGCGATGAACAACGGCGCCGACTTCATCAAGACCTCTACAGGCAAGATAAGTCCGGCTGCTACCATGCCAGTTACCTTAGTTATGCTGGAAGCTATTCGCGATTATTTCTACGCCACAGGCATTCGCATAGGTATGAAACCGGCCGGAGGCATCCGCACCGCCAAGGAAGCTCTAGCCTACCTGGTGATGGTGAAAGAAACACTCGGCGATGACTGGCTAAGTAACGAGTTGTTCCGCTTCGGCGCCAGCACACTGGTCAATGATGTCCTCATGCAGATAGTGAAGACCATCGACGGTAACTACCAGAGCGGAGATTATTTTTCACTGCCCTGACATCCAATGTTTGAGAATTGAAAATGGCTAAGAAAAATTCGCGCAGCACCACTGCTCTCACCGCTCGTCCGGAAAAAATCCTCGACGGCGATCATCGCGTGGCGCTTCCGCCTAACGAGAGGAAGCTCAGCTTTGGCGATCGCTGGAGTTATGCGCCGGCGCCGGAAACGCACAGCTACATCCAAATCAAGAAACGTTATCCGCTCTACATCGACGGGAAATTCGTCGCGCCGCATTCGGGCAAATATTTTCCCTCGATCAATCCGGCCACGGAAGAAAAGCTGGCCGAGATCGCGGACGGCGATGCGCACGATATCGATCGCGCGGTGAAAGCGGCGCGGCGCGCTTACAACAATGTCTGGAGCAAAATGCCCGGACGCGAGCGCGGCAAATATCTCTACCGCATCGCGCGGCTGGTTCAGGAAAAATCGCGCGAGCTGGCCGTGCTTGAATCGATGGACGGCGGCAAAACAATCAAGGAATGCGCGACATCGATCTGCCGCTGGTCGCCGCGCATTTTTTCTACTACGCGGGTTGGGCGGATAAATTGCAGTACGCGTTTCCCGGTCGCACACCGCGGCCGCTCGGCGTCGCCGGGCAAATCATTCCGTGGAATTTTCCGTTGCTGATGGCGGCGTGGAAACTCGCGCCGGCGCTGGCGTGCGGAAACACGTGTGTGTTGAAACCGGCTGAGACGACCAGCATCACCGCCATGCATCTGGCGGAGATTTTGCAGGAAGCGGAGTTACCCGATGGCGTGGTCAACATCGTGACCGGCGCGCGCGCGACCGGTCAGGCGCTGGTCGATCACGACGATGTCGATAAGCTCGCCTTCACCGGTTCGACCGCAGTCGGCAAAATGCTGACGCGCGCAGTCGCGGGCACGAAGAAGAAGCTGACGCTCGAACTTGGCGGCAAAGCGGCCAACATCATTTTCGAAGATGCACCGCTCGATCAGGCGGTCGAAGGCATCATCGCCGGAATTTATTTCAACCAGGGTCACGTCTGCTGCGCCGGCTCGCGGTTGCTCGTGCAGGAAGGCATTTTCCCGAGTGTGATTCGCAAGTTGCGCGACCGCATCGCGACCTTGCGCGTGGGAAATCCGCTCGACAAAAACACCGACATCGGCGCGATCAATTCGCGCATGCAGCTCGATAAAATTCACGAGCTGGTCGATAGCGGCTTGCAGCAAGGCGCGGAGCTGGTGCAATCGCGCTGCCGTTTGCCCGACAAAGGTTACTGGTATCCGCCGAGTTTCTTCACCGGTGTGACTGCATCACATCGCATCGCGCAGGAAGAAATTTTCGGACCGGTCCTGAGCGTGATGACATTCCGCACGCCGGAAGAGGCGATCGAGCGCGCGAACAACACCGCCTACGGACTTGAGCGCCGGCGTCTGGACGGACAAAGGCAGCAAGATTTTCAAAATCGTGAGCAAGCTGCGCGCGGGCGTAGTCTGGGCGAACACGTTCAACAAATTTGATCCGACGAGTCCGTTCGGCGGTTACAAGGAAAGCGGGTTCGGTCGCGAAGGCGGGCTGCACGGTTTGTTGCCTTACCTCTCGTTAGGCTAGTGCGATGTAGCCACGTCCCTGTGGGACGTCCCGCGGCGGATCCAACCACGCGCGGCTTCGATGGCGCGCACGAGGAGACGGCCCACAGGGCCGTGGCTACATCGCCTAACGAGTGCTTTTCGCGTCGAAGTAAAGGACGACGAACGCGATTCCGAGCAGTGGACGCACGACCGCGTTGGCCAGGCTACTCAAGACATTGGTCACGATCATCATCGTGTCCGGCACGGGCGCGTTGGCCAGTTTCTGGACGAGCGCATACGCGTCCTCGAAGGTCGTGATGCCTTGCAATCGCACGATCGTGAACGGGAGCTCAACCGTAACGGCGACTGCGATCAGCACCAGCACCCAGAGCGAAACGATGAGCGCGCCGCGATAAAGCGGACGTTGCCAGGTCGGCTCGTTCTTGCGGCTGCGCGCCAGTTCCTTGCTCTCCCGCAATGCCTCGACCCCGTCGAGATCGGCAATCGTGCACGATTGCTGCCAGAAGAGAAAGTTAACGAACAGACGCCCGAACATGTAGACCTGAAAACAAACAGCGACCAGCGCGACCAGGGCGCTGACAAGGTTAGGCTGACTGGCGAGACTCAAGGCCAGAAGCAACGGCAGTCCGGTCCAAAAAAGGAAGCTGCCGTAAACGAAGGCGCACAAGCGCGCGACACGCGGCCAGTAATTGATCGCGCGCCGCAGCAGCGGACCCAACTGAACCTTGCGTCCGTCGGCAATTTCCTCGGCGGTGAATTGCAAGCCGCCCAGAAAAATCGGCCACGCCACCAGGAGCACGGCGAACATGACGATGCCGATGGCGCTGGCGACGCGGCTACCGGTGGGAATGAGGCCGTTCTCGGGGAAGTGGACGAACGACCAGGCGATTTGCAGACCGAGCGAAGGAATGGCGACGAAGAGCGAGAGAACGAGGAAGTGGAAAAAGCCTTTGCGGTAAATGCGAAAAGTCTCGGCGAAGATTTCCCCGAGCGTGCGGCGGCGGAACAACTCGTTAGGCGGAAGCGGCGGCGGAACGGCGGGCGGAAAAAGTTCCGGCAAAGATGAGGCGAGAACCCACGCGCTTTCGTCCTGGCGTCGCAGATAATTTTGCGGAATGACACGCCCCTCCCCGCGCCATTCCTTGAGCGTGTCGATCCCGACCGGGCCGTATTCCTTGCTCTCTACGCGCACGAACCACGCGTCGTTGCTTTCAGTAGAATTCATTCGAGGAAGTGGCACGTTCCGCCACTCGGCCCGACAATCCAGTAAATCCTGATGAAGCTGCTGCTAATTGACGGTCACTATTACGTTTACCGCTCCTATTTCGCGATTCTCAATCTGTCCAATTCCCGCGGCGAACCGACCAACGCCATTTTCGGTTTCACAAAAACGCTGCGACTGATGATGAAGCATCTGCGACCGGATCTCGGGGCGGTTTTCTGGGACGAAGGATTGCCGGAGCGCCGGGTAAAATTGCAACCGGCCTACAAGGAGACGCGCAAGGAAATGCCGCAGCCGATGGTGCCGCAGCTCGATTTCATTCAAAACACGCTAACGGAATTGCTTGGCTTCAGGAACATTTCGTTGCCGAATACCGAGGCCGACGACCTGATGGGTTGCTACGCCATGGCCGCAGCCAAGCGCAAGATCGAAGTCGTCCTGGCGACGAACGATAAGGATTTGTTTCAGCTCGTTAGTCCAACCTGCAAGGTTTACTCCACCGCGAAAGCGGATCTCCTCAGCCCGAAGGACGGCTTTGCCTTGCTGGGCGAAGCGGAAGTGACCGCGAAATGGGACGTCCCGCCGAACCTAATCGGCGACGTGCTCGCCATCGCCGGCGATTCGGTCGACAACATCCCCGGTGCCGGCCTTGGCCGCAAAACCGCCGCCGCCCTCGTGCGCGAACATGGCGGATTGGATGGACTCCTGAGCAACATCGACAAGGTCAAAAGCGCGCGGAATCGTGAGAAGCTAACCGCAGCGCGCGAGCAGATCTTGCAGAACCGGAAAATGGTCGAACTGGATTGCCACATCGATTTGCCGCTCAAAATCGACGAACTCCGCATTCAACCGCGCTATCCGGCCCTGATCGAAGCCATGGAAAAGTGCGAATTTCGGTCGCTCCTGCAGGAGGTTCGGGACGAGCAGGCCAAGGCCGGGACCGTCCGGCAGGGCGAATTGTCATTTTGAGCGCTATTTTCTAGAAATTTGTTGAACGCCATGCCCGAGACGCTGTCCAACTACACAGGTTAAGGCGATTCGGGCGGCGGCACGTTTTTCGTATTTGTTGTTTCTCCTACGTGCGCTGCCCGGATCTATGTACGGGCAATGCGTGCGTAATCCGGGATTGTCAGCTCCCAGGGGGTTTGTTGTCCTGCTCGGAGACCGCTCATGGAACAGCACCTATTTGGACTTCGCGGTTATGTAATCGACGCTCCGGAATTCGGGACGTTGCGTGCGCGGCCGGACGGGGCAGTCGTGGTCGAGAACGGCCGCATCGCGGCTGTCGGCGATTATGAGGAGGTGCGCCGATCGGAGTACGGGAGGAAGCTGCAATGGCACGATCCGGGCGCGGTCGCGATTTTTCCGGGACTGATCGACGTTCACACACACTTGCCGCAATACCCGGCCGTGGCGCGAGGCCAGAGCGCGCTCCTCCCGTGGTTGCGCGAAAATATCTTCCCGATCGAACGAGAGTTCAGCGGGCCGAAAGCGCGCGACGAAGCGCCGCAGTTTTTCCAGCAACTGGCCCGCAACGGCACCACTACGGCGATGGTCTACTCGGCGATCTACGAGGACAGTACCGATGTCGGTTTCGAGGCGGCGGAGAAAAGCGGACTGCGCGTCATCCTTGGCAAAATGATGATGGACATCGGTTCCTACGGCACGTTGCAGCCGAAAAAAATTCTCTCCGTTTCGGTTCTCGAAAGCGAACGGCTCTGCCGCAAATGGCACGGCGCAGCGGATGGCCGGATCGAGTACGCCTTTAGTCCACGTTTCGCCGTCACGTGTTCGGAGCGATTGATGCGCAGCGCGGCTGAGCTGGCGAAACAATTCGGCGCCTACATCCAGACGCACCTCTCGGAAAATCGTGAAGAGATCGAAAAGGTGCGTAATCTTTACATGACCGCGCGCGATTACACCGAAGTGTATGAAATGGCTGGCTTACTCACGCCGAAGACCGTGCTCGGTCATTGCATTCATTTGCAACCGCGCGAAGTGGCTGCGATTGCCGCCGCGCAATCAACCGTCGCGCACTGTCCGACCTCGAATCTTTTTCTCGGGAGCGGACTGATGAAAATGGACGAACTGCGTCAGGCTGGAATCGCGATTGGTCTCGGTTCCGATGTCGCCGCCGGCCCGGAGTTGAACATGTGGCAGGTCATGCGCTCGGCGGTCGAAGTGCAACGTGCGCGCACCTTCTACGAACCAGGCGTTCCAGCGTTGCGCTTGAGCGAGGCGCTTCATCTCGCTACCGCCGGCGGCGCGCGCGCCTTGGGAAAATCAGCCGTAATTGGAACATTGGACGCCGGCAAGGAAGCTGATCTGGTCGTGATCGATTTGGATGCCCTGCTGCCCTATGGAAAAGATCGGCAACGCCTGAGCGACTTATCCCAGGACGACATCGTCGCGCTTTGCGTTTATCGTGGCGGACCGCACGCCACCCGGGAAACGTTTGTGCGCGGCCGTTCGGTTTACCGGGCGCCGGAGCGGAATTGAAATGGAAAACAACTCGTTAGACCCGATTGCCGTTGCCCTGGCGGAAGACGTCGGGCCAGGCGACATCACCTCGCAATATTTTGTGCCGGCGGAGCTACAGGCCTTCGGGCGAATCATCGCGCGCGAACGTTGCGTCGTCGCCGGAACGCAAACCGCCGCGGAAGTTTTCCGGCGGGTCGATCCTCATTTGCACGTCGAGATTGCGCAGCCCGACGGCACACAGCTTAACGGCGGCGAAACCATCATGGAGATTCGCGGCACCGCGCGATCGATTCTTACCGCCGAGCGCGTCGCGCTAAATTTTCTCCAGCGCCTCAGCGGCATCGCCACGCTCACGCGACAATTCGCCGACGGAATCGGCGCGCGTTCCAAAGCGAAGATTCTCGATACACGCAAGACCACGCCGGGTTTGCGCCAGCTGGAAAAAGCCGCGGTCGTCGCCGGCGGCGGTTTGAATCATCGCTTCGGTCTCTACGACATGGTGCTGCTGAAAGACAATCATCTCACGACCGCGAGTGGTTTTTCGGGTCTGACCGCCGCCATTCACAAAGTGCGGACGGAACGCCCCGGCTTGCGCATTGAAGTGGAAGCCGACAGCCTCGAACAAGTGCGCACCTTCCTCGAGATGGAAGGCATCGACATTATCCTGCTCGACAACATGGCGCCCGCGGAAATGCGCGAAGCAGTCGCGCTGGGCAAAAAGAAGAATGTGAAGTTCGAGGCGAGCGGCGGCGTGACGTTGAAAAACATCCGCCAGGTCGCTGGCACCGGTGTCGATTACGTTTCCGTCGGCGCGCTAACTCATTCGGCGCGCGCCATCGACCTCTCGTTAGACCTGACGAATGTTGCAGGCTGAATCGCTCCGCGCGGCGTTAGGCAATCAGCGCATCGGCCATCGCATCGTTGTCCTGGAAGAGGCAAGCTCGACCAACGATGTCGTCTGGCAGATGTCGGCGGACAACGCAGAAGGTTTGGTCGTCTTCGCCGAACGACAAACCGCCGGTCGCGGGCAGCGCGGGAATCGCTGGGAGTCGGCCGCGGGAAAGGGATTGTGGTTTTCGATTTTGCTTCGTCCGCAAATTGCGCCTAACGAGTCGCCAAGACTAACCACCTGGGCGGCGAATTGCGTCGCGCAAACATTGCGCGATCAGCACTCGTTAGGCGCAAAGGTCAAACCGCCGAACGATATCTATGTCGATGAAAAGAAAATCGCCGGCGTGCTCCTGGAACTGCGCGCCGTTCCGGGTGCGCACGTGGGAATCCTCGGAATCGGGATTAACGTGAATCAGGAGCTCGGCGATTTTCCGCTGGAGATACGCACACGTGCGATTTCGGTCGCGATGTTGACCGGCGGGATCATCGATCGCCACTCGCTAGCCGTCGCGGTTCTGCGCGAACTTAACCGGACTTACGCGCCGTAGTCCTGCAAAGCGCGCAGCTTCTTCAAAGCCTGGCCGTTGTCGATCTGTTCCTGCGCCATGGAAATTCCTTCCGATAAATCGCGCGCCAAACCCGCCACGACGAACCCGCCCGCCGCATTCACCACTGCGAGATCGCGCTTCGCGCCTTTCACTTCACCGCTCAGGATTCCTTCGAGTGTTTTCGCGTTTTCAGTCGCATCACCGCCGCGCACATCGTCGAGCGACGCCTCCGGAACGCCGAGCCAGCGACAATCCACCACCGCGGAACTGACCCGATCATTGTAAAGCTCCACCAGGGTCGTCGCTCCGCCGATCGAAATGTCATCCAGACCGGCGCCACCCTCTACGGTGCCGTGCACGACCCAGGCGCGCTTGAGTCCAAGCCGGCGCAGCACTTCGCCGAAAACATTTGTCAGGCGCGGCGCATAGACTCCGATCAATTGCCGCGGCGGCCGCGCCGGATTGAGCAGCGGGCCTAGCAAGTTAAAAACGGTGCGCGTTCTCGCCTTGGTCAGTTGCGCGCGCATTTCGGCCAGGGCGCGAAACGCCGGATGATAATGTCGCGCAAAAACAAATCCCACCCCGTGCCGTTCCACGCATTCCTTCAAATCGGCCGGCTCCCAGGCCAGGCGCACACCGAGCGCTTCGAGGACGTCGGCACTGCCGCAGCGCGAGGTCACACTGCGGTTCCCGTGTTTCACCACCACCGCACCGCCCGCCGCGAGGATGAACGTGATCGTGGTCGAAATGTTGAACAAATTATGGCCCGCGCCTCCTGTTCCGCAGACATCGATCATCGGCCCGGAAAGTTTTTCGGGATCGAGCATCGGGTCGACCGCGCGACTAATCACTTGGTCGACGAAGGCCGCGATCTCTTCCGCGGTCTCGCCTTTCTTGTGCAGCAAGGCAAGAAACTCCGCCTTTTCCTGCACGGGTGATTTTTCCGAAAGCAACACGCTCATCGCATAAGCGACGTCGTTCGGGTTCAGATCGATCCCGTATTGCAGTTTTTCGAGCAGCGCTTTCATCACTCGTTAGGCCGCTTCAGCGGTCATGCGCGAAAGCCAGTCGCGATAAATCTGCGGCGAAATTTCCGAGGGCTTGATCTCGCTTCGTCCACCCCAGAACACATTGGTGTAACTGACCGGGATGGCGCAGGCGGCGAGATGCTCGTCGATGGCGCGCTTGTGTTCGAGCAACAGCGCTTTGTCGGTGCCATGCGCGACCGCCATGATGTTCACGTTGCGGAATTCCGGACCAGCTTCGCGCCAATAACAATGCGTCAGGATGTGGTGACGTCCGACTTCGCCCCCGGCTTCAATTTCGCGGCCCGGTGGAACGGCCCAATGAAAGAGCGCGTTGAAACGCGTCACCCGCACGCCGGTCGCGGACGGTTTCACGTGCTCCAGAAAAGTGGAGAAACGCCCGATGACTTTGCGACCATTGAGCGATTCGGCCATGCGATAGAATTCTTCGAGCGAGACGCCGGCTTCCTGCGCACGCGCACGCCACGGCGTCATCTGAATTTCTTCCGCTGTGAATTCGCGTTTGAGCGCGAGCAACACATTCCATTCGCGCTCGTTTAACTCCGCCACATGCACCGCGCCCATGCGTGCCGGTTCGTTCGCTTTGCTGCCGGGTTCGATCGCTTTTCGGCGCACGTGTCCAACACCCAAAGTGAAAATTCCCTTCGCCGGCATGAGGCGGAAATGTTCCGCACCGACGCGTCGCGCGAGCAGTTCGCCGTGGCGTTGCAGCGAAAAACCATGCGGCACTTTGACCGTGGTCCACAACTTGTACTCCGAACCGGGCGTGACGCTGTCCGTCGAGCGCAACACGACGTGACCGGAAAACGGATCCTGCTGAAACATGTAATCGAACGCGGTGTCGATTTTTTCCGGAGCTACTTTCCAAGCGACGAGGGCGCCATCGGCCAGGTTGGTCGCGAGCAACGTTTGCCGCACGCGCCGCACGGTGCCGGCGCGCAACATGGCACCGATGCGCGCCATGACCACATCACTCGTTAGGCCAGAACGCTGCGCGATTTCCTCGAACGGTTCGCGCACGAAGCCTTCGATCTTGTCCTCCGAGATCGCGAGAATCTTCGCGTTCACGGGATCGTCATGTTCGACCGGCAGCATGCGCTTTAATAAGCCCGTCCCGCGGTTGATTGTCCAACGTGAGCGTAAAGCTGATTCTGTTCGATGGGGCCGGGACGCTTTTTCATCTCACGAAAAGTGTCGGCTATCACTACGCGCTTATTGGTCGCAACATCGGTCTCACTCTGGACGCCACGCGCTCGATCGAAGTTTTGCGCGCGTCTGGAAGGAAATACCGGCGCGACCCGCCACCGGTCAGCCACGCGACGATGACGACAAAGGCTGGTGGCGCGAGATCGTCGAGCGCATCCTCACGGAAGCCTCGCCGGCAACGCAGGAATTGGATCGCGATAATTTCTTCGAGGTGGCCTACGAACACTTCGCCGAAGCCGGCGTGTGGGAGCTTTATCCCGAAGTCATCGACGTCCTGGACGCGCTCAGTGCACGATTCCTCCTCGGCGTGGTTTCAAATTTCGATGGTCGCCTGCGCATGATTCTCGAACAGCTCGGTATCTCGAAATCTTTCTCCGAAGTCGTGATCTCAAGTGAAGTCGGCGCAGACAAACCCGATCCTTATATCTTTCGCCGCGCCGTTCAACAGATTGGTGTTACGCCTAACGAGTCGTTGCACGCAGGCGACGATCCGGTGCGCGACTGGCAAGGGGCGAAGGCGGCCGGCCTGCACGTGTTCAAACTGAAGCGTCCGAAAAATTCGCTGCGCGATCTCTTGCCGTTTGTGACCCGGCTTGCGCCTGCCGGTGAAGTGGACTAAAACGAAAAGCTCCGCACGGGTTGGTAGCTCAATGGTAGAGCAGCGCCCTTTTAAGGCGTTGGTTGCGGGTTCGAGTCCCGCCCAACCCATTCTCAATCTCCTTCGGTTGAGATTGTCGATTCGCCGTCGCGCTGTTGCATCGCCTGTTCGATCGCACGCCACGGAAGCATGGCGCATTTGACCCGCTGCGGAAATTTTCGCACGCCTTGCATCAGGCGAAGATCGCCGAGATTTGCCGTGGGATTTTCTGTTTGGCCGATGATCAAATCTCGAAACGCACGCAAGATAGACGTCGCCTCTTCGCGGCTCTTGCCTTTCAACTTCGTCGTCATCATCGAGGCCGAAGCCTGGCTGATCGCGCACCCATGTCCGGTGAACTTGATTTCGCCTAACGAGTCATCGGGAGAGAAGCGCACGGCCAGATGAATCTCGTCGCCGCAGGCCGGATTATCGCCATGCACGCGCGTCGTCGCGTCAGGTAACTCGCCGAAATTCCGCGGGCGGCGCGAATGATCGAGAATCACTTCCTGGTAAAGCTCTTCCAGTTCCGAAGTCATGCGAAAAAACGGATGGCGTCGCGCAGGATGTCGACCATGCGATCGACTTCGTCGGTTGTGTTGTAGAAATAGAAACTGGCCCGCGTTGTTCCCGGCAGTCCGAATTTTTTCATGAGCGGCTGATTGCAATGATGTCCGCCGCGCAACGCGAGCCCCTGCTGATCGGCAAAGGTCGTGAGGTCGTGCGGATGCGCCGCGTCCATGACGAAACCGACGATCGCGCCGTGTTTTCCGCGCGGGCCGAGAATGCGCAAGCCCGGGAGATCGGCCATGCGTTCGCTGGCGTATTCGGCTAGCGCAACATCATGCGCGAAAATCTGCGCGCGCCCAATTCGTTCGATGTAATCGATCGCGGCGGCGAGGCCGATTGCGCCCGCGATGTTCGGCGTGCCCGCTTCGAAACGGTGCGGTGCTTTCTTGAACGTGCTCTTCTCCAACGTCACGCTCACGATCATTTCGCCGCCGCCATGCCACGGTGGCATCGCATCCAAAACTTCTGCGCGTCCGTAGAGCGCGCCGCTGCCGGTCGGCGCGCACATTTTGTGTCCGGAGAAAGCGAGGAAATCGCAACCCAATTCCTGAACGTTGAGCGGCAAATGTCCCGCGCTTTGTGCCGCATCGACCAGACTGAGCGCGCCGACTCTGCGCGCCTGCTCACACAACTCGGCCACGGGATTGATTGTGCCTAACGAATTGGAAACGTGCGTGAAGGCGAACAACTTCACCTCGCGTGTAAGCAGCGCCGGAAGCTGATCGAGCGCGAGCGTTCCGTCAGGATTCACTGGAACAAAGCGAAGACGCGCGCCAGTTCGCGCCGCCAACAATTGCCACGGCACGAGATTGCTGTGGTGCTCCATTTCGGTGAGCAGAACGACATCGTCGGCGCGCAAAAATTTTCCGCCCCACGCCTGCGCGACGAGATTGATGCTCTCCGTCGTGCCGCGGGTGAAAACGATTTCGTCCGCGCTGGCCGCGCCCAAATATTCGGCGACGCGCTCGCGCGATCGTTCGTAGGCGGCGGTCGCGCGCGAACTCAGCTCATGCAAACCGCGATGCACATTGGCATTGTCGTGTTCGTAGTAATGACGCAGCGCCTCGATGACCGCGCGCGGCTTCTGCGTCGTCGCGGCGTTGTCGAAATAAATCAGCGGATGACCATGCACGTGTTGACGCAGGATCGGGAAATCCTCGCGCACGGTCTTCCAATCGACATCGCCACCGGCAACTTGATGCACGCCCTAATCTGCTTGAGGCGCTGCGCCGCGCCACCGCATTCGGGCTACGGATAAACGACGCGATAAAAACGCATCGGCACTGCGTCGCCATCTTCGAATTGAAACGAGCCATCGCTCGCGACCGACACTGTGGCCAGAAATGAAAACGGTTGCGCTAAAGTTGTCGTCGCCTCGATCGTCACGGTCGCAAGTGGAACGCTGACTCCTTGTATCATCGTATGGCCATTCGCCAACCTTGTTAGCGAATCCACGCGCGCGCGTCTTGTCGGCTAGGGATACAGCCAGGTGCGCTCCCACGAGTTGGCCGTGCGCGTGTAAACGATGCGCGCGTGACGACGAAAAGGTTTCTGCGTCCAGAACTCGATCCGCTCCGGCACGACACGAAAGCCTGACCAGAATGGCGGACGCGGCACCGAACCGATCCCGAAAAACAATGTCTTGCGCGCGACCTGCGCTTCCAGTTCGAAATAACCGCTCATCGGCTGCGATTGCTTTGAAGCCCACGCACTGATTTGACTTAAGCGCGGTCGCGTCGCGAAGTAGGCATCGGCTTCCGCATCGCTCACACGCTCGGCACATCCGCGGATGCGGACCTGTTTGTCGAGTTGCGCCCAGTAGAAGCAAAGCGCGACGTGCGGATTACTCGTTAGGCTGCGCGCTTTCGGGCTTTGCAGATTCGTGTAGAAAACGAAGCCGCCTTCGTCCACGCCTTTGAGCAGAATCGTGCGCACATCGGGCGCACCATCCGCATCGACTGTCGCCACGCTCATGGCGCGCGGCTCTTTCAAACCGGAATCGATCGCGTCCTGAAACCATTTCTGAAAAAGCGCGATCGGGTTCTCGACGGACGGCAATGTCTCGCGCTTCCCTGTGCGCTCGATTGTCGCGGTCGCGGACATGTTCTTCCTTCAGCACTCCTCAATGAAATCGCGAATCGCCTGGAACTGACTCGCGCCGTCGAGCCCGGCTTCGCTCATGACCATCGCGCCCGAGCCGCTGCCGAGAAAATGATTGTGGCGGAACGGATGAAGCGTGCAGGCGCGACCGCGATTGGAACGCACCCAGCGGTTCATCGTGGCCAACGTGAAATCGGTGATGCCCATCGCATCCTGTTGATCCACTTCGGGGAAAATTTCCTCGCGCTCGTCAGGTGGAAGGAGGTCGAACAATTCCGATGACGTGACGACGTAGACGTTGAGGCTGAGGCCGGCGTTGTTGATCAACGGCAGCGTCTCAGTCACGAATGCATTCGTGACGCCGGTTCCTTGCAGGACAATTGTGCCCTGCGAATGGCCGTGCGCGGCGCGCAGACGATAAACGCCCTTTGCCGCGAGCGACGCTGACGGCAAACCGTGCGCGGCGCGATCGAGCACCAGCTCGGGCGGCCGCGTTACGAACGGCGCGATGACCGCGGGACGTTTTGCGAGCGCCGCGGAAACCAGGAACCAAATCTCCTGCGGGTCCCACGGCGTGAGTGTGATCATGGCGCCAAGTGGAAAATTATCCTGCAGCAGTTGTAACGACTGCGGGTCGGCGTGCGTTGGACCATCTTCGCCCGTCATCAATCCAGCATGCGCACAAATGAGGAAGAACGGACGATACGCACCGCCTTCACTCGTAACGCGCGCCTGGTTTCCGATCGCGTGCAAACGCGCCGCGATGTGACCAAGCGGTGCGCTGAATGCGCCGTAGCTCGAGCCGGCTCCGATGTGCGCGCCATACGCCGAGATGCCGGAGAGCATCGCCATCATGGCGTCTTCGCAAATGCCGCCGATGGAAAGCTGACGCGAACGCGGATTCGTCTGCCGGTTATAGAATCCGGCCGGAAACGTTTCCGCTGCCTTGTTGATGCTGGTCGAGCCTAACAAGTCAGCCGCCGCGATGACGAACGCGCCGTTGGTCGCGCGGTTGTAGTAGTTGAGAACGCGACCAAGTTCATCGCGCAGCGTTGTCTTTGTGCCGAACCTCAGCGCCAGTTCCGTCGGTGCATGCTCGTTCGCGTGCGTCGCATTTTCATATGCGATCTCTATCTGCGGTCCGTCACTGCGTTTTCTGCGCGCGAGTGTTTCGAGACGAGTGCGCGCGGCGCGCAGTTGTCCCGCCAATGCTTGCACTGTCGTCGCTCGCGTTTCGAGTGAATGGCGAATGACGCTGAGCGCTTGCCAGTAGCATTCTTCAAGAATGGTCGTGTTGGTTCCGCAACTGCAACGCTGCGCGCCCTCGCAATGCGGCAGAGGCGATTCTTTTTCCGGCAGGAGCGGTTCGACTGCAGTGAAAAATGCTTTCGAGCAAAGGCTGTGTCCCGCGCCGTGCGAAGCGCGTCCTTCCATTCCGTAACGCCAACCTTTGATGGTGCGATAGACGATGGCGGTTGGTTGGCCGTTGTGCAGATCGAGCGCGAGACGCTGCGCGAAAGTGATCTGCTGCCAATCAAATCCGTCCGGGACGTAGATCACATTCCAATCGTGCAAATACGCGAGCTCAGCCGGCGTCCATTGCACGTAATCACCCGGCGTTTCGCCATCGCGACAAACGGCATTGGAATCGATCGATGCCTGGTTCCAATCGATGTGCAGGACGACGTTATCGAGCGACGCCGTCCCTGCGGCGGCCAGCGCTTCGGCCACGCGGCCCGGTGTCAATCCGCCTTCGCCTTCTATTATATGTACACGCGGCGCATTCTCGCCGTAAACATCGGCGGCCGCCCAGGCCAGGCCTAACGAAGCGGGCAGACCAACACCGGACGCACCAGTCGATAGCCTGACGAATGGTGTCGCTGGTGTGGGATGGCCATCCAGCGCTTTGGCGCGGAATTTCTTGAAGAGCGGCGTCTGCGCGCGCGGATTGCGGCGGAAGCCTAACAAGTCCTCGAGGCGGAATTGGAGTCCCGCTTCGACCGGCAACAATTCCGGCGCAGCGATGCGCGCGACTTCATTGCGCAGTGCCCACATCGCATAAAGTCCCAGCGCCTTGTGGCCAGCCGCGTAGGAAATTATGTCAGCATCGCGGCGATCTGGATTCGAGAGGTCGTAGTCCATCACGTCGAACAGGAGCCGCGCGACAAACCGTCCGGAGGAAAGCGAGCCGCCCGGATGTCCCGACATCGGTGCGTAGTTGTACATGCACGCGCAAAGTGTGCGGTAGGTGAGATCGAGCGCGTCGAAATGGTTGACGGTCTCCGAGTCGAGCGGCTCGCCTTCTTCGGCCATGCGTGCGGCGGCGTTGATGAAGAGACCGCGACGCGGCCCAAATGACATGGTTGTTTTTTCCGGCGCGGCCGGGGTCGTCAGGCGAGGAGAGATTTCGGTTAACATAATTGTTTGCTTTCCTGGTTGAGCAATCGGCTACGCGTGTAAGAAATAAGAGCTCGATTGTGCGCGGCGGAAAGGGATCTCCCTCCGTGCACCAGGACTCCCAGCCGATGTCGCCGCGGATGTAATTCGGCATCCAACGCGAGCTTCTTCAGCACAATGTCGGCAGCTTCGAGGACATCCTGCCCGATACCGTCGCCGGGTAACCACGCGATCCGATATTTCGCCATATGCGTTGCACATGCTTACGCGCGAGGGCGAAACGCACTACGCGCACATTGGCAAAAGCGGGGCGTATCTTGCGACCCATGTTTGCTCGCGGATGAAATCGGGGGCCGCAACAGAACAATAAACGGTCAGACTTTGGCAACCCCAGCGCAGTGGATTTCACGCGCGCCGATATTCTTGGCCCAGTATGTCGAGCACAGCGCCACACTCCTGGCCGGCAAAGTTCAACTGGCGTTACATCCCGCGCGCGACGCCGCCGAAACGCGACGCCGCGGAACGCATCTGCGATTTCGACGAGATCTACGGCCTGTTCGATGAAGCGACCGTCCGCGCGCAGGCCAGCCGCTGTATCAATTGCCCCGATCCTTCCTGCGCGAAGACATGCCCGCTTTGCAACCGAATCCCGGAATGGCTCGCGCTCGCAGCGGACGGCCGGTTTATCGAAGCGGCTGAAGTCTCGCGTTCGACAAGTAACATGCCGGAAATCTGCGGGCGCGTTTGTCCGCAGGAACGTTTGTGCGAAGGCGCGTGCATCCTGAATGCGCGCTCCGAACCCGTGGCGATCGGCGCAGTCGAGAAGTTCATTCATGAATACGCCTTCGCGCACGATGCCGTCGATGCGACTGCGGCCGCGCCGAACGGATTCAAGGTTGCGGTGATCGGCAGCGGTCCCGGCGGAATGGCGTGTGCCGACGAGCTGGCGAAACTCGGTTATGCCGTCACGATCTTCGAGTCGTTAGGCAGACCTGGTGGTCTCTTAGTGAATGGCATTCCATCCTTCAAGCTGGAGAAGCGCATCGTGGAACGGCGTCTCGATATTCTACGGCGACGCGGCGTGACATTTCGCTGCGGTGTTACCATCGGGCGCGACATTCCGCTCCTGAAGTTACGCGCAGAATTCGATGCAGTTTATCTCGCAATCGGCGCGCAAAAACCGAAACCGCTCGGAATTCCCGGCGATCATTTGCGTGGAGTTTTTGCCGCGCTGCCGTTTTTGATTCAGAAAAATCTCGCCGACACGACCGACGTTCCACCGATTGACGTCGCCGGAAAACGCGTCGCGGTTCTGGGCGGCGGCGACACGGCGATGGATTGTTTGCGCACCGCGTTGCGCTCGGGCGCGCGCGAAGCCGTCTGCATTTACCGCCGTGATCTCGACAACATGCCGGGCAGCCGGAAGGAATACTTCAACGCGCTCGAGGAAGGCGCGCGCTTCATGTTCCTAACGAATCCAATCGACTTGTTAGGCAACGATGCCGGCGAAGTATGCGCGGCGCGCTGCTTGCGCATGGAACTTGGCGAAGCCGATGCGAAAGGCCGTCGCAAACCGCAACCGATCGCAGGCTCGGAATTCGATCAGCCGATTGATGTTGTGCTCGTTGCCTTTGGTTTCGATCCGGTGCCGATTTTTGCCGCTGGCAATTCGGACAACATTGAGGTCAACAATTGGGGCGGCGTGGTCGTGGACGCGAATCAGATGACCAGCGTGCCGGGCATATTCGCGGGCGGCGATTCGGTGCGCGGTCCGGATCTCGTCGTGCGCGCCGTGCGCGACAGTCGCAAAGCCGCGGCCGGCATTCACACTTACTTGCAGCCGGGAAGCGCGGCGCTAACTACTCGTTAGGTACTTCTTATTGCGCGCAGATAGCGCGCGGCTGATTGCCTAACGAGTGGTTAAGCCGCGCAATTACCGCTTCCGGAAAGCGTGCTCGAAGACGTAATCGGCCACGCGCTGACCCTGCGCGATGCCTTCCTTCTTGTCGAAGGACCAATGGATCCCTAGGAAAATGCGGCTCTGCCCATTTTCTTCCTCAGCTTGTGACAGCGTGGAAAAATAGCGCGGCATGTATGGCCGTACTACGCCGGTGTTGTCCTTCGTCTTCCCGTCAAATTCATCCGAGACGAACGTGAACGGGACCCGGTCGGTCCTGAAGTAACGGCGCAGGGTTTCGAACAAGGCGCCGCCGAACGTCGCGTGACCGGAGGGATAGGCCGGGAACGGCGGAGTGAAATTGGGTCCGCTTAAATTGCTCGCGGGCGCGCCGAGCGGCATGAAATTCGGATCACCAGCCGTGTTGGGATTACCATCACCCGCGCCGGTCGGACCGGTGCCGGGATCGGATTCGCGGATGCCAGTGATGGGTCGCCAGAAGTCCCAATGATATTTGGATTCCCAGGCAGAGATACCTGCGTCAGCCATGGCGACATTCGCGAGGGCGAGTAGATGCGCCATTTCTGCCTTCTCGAGATGCTTCTGATCGCCAATGTGCACCACGATCTGGTTATACAACCGCGGCGGCGCGCACAGGCTCGGCGTCCCATCGTAAGCCCAAAAGGTGCCGAGAAATGTCTGTTCCGGTGTGCGTGTAGTCGCGGTGTGCGTGCCGTCGCCGCCGACGTCTTTCACTTCGCTGTAAGCAATCGTGTAAGCCGCGCTGCTCATAGCCGGCGGCGGTGGAGTTCGAAATTGCGAGGATGATTTCAGGACGAAGGGCGTGCATTCACCCCAGTGTGCGCCGAGGGCGAGTGGAATCAGACTGATCGGATCCTGCCGCCAACGTCCCGGCGCATTGCTGGTGATGTAATCGATTCCAACCTTGGCTTCGTTATAGGGCGCGGTCGCCGACCAGATTTTTTCCGAGCCATCGTGCGCACGCAGCGCCAGAATTGCCGCGGCCGCGCGCCGGCCCAGGTCTTGTCCACCCAGTTTCCTCTTCAGATCATGTTCACCCAGCAGATCTTCATTCAGGAATCCATCAAAAGTGGCGGCCTGCGATGGAAAAAGTGCGACCAGCGTATCGTGCGCGGACTGAGCAATCGCGATGTCGACTTCAACCGGACCGTTCGGCGCTCTCACCCCGGTATAACTTCCGAATTCTCCACACAGCGCGGCGACTGAATCGGCCATGGCGATGTGCACAATGGCCATGGCGCGGCTGGCGCGACATGGACCTAATTGTTCGCCGAAGGTTCGCGTTTCGCCGGGCGCCACCGGCGTGTGATCGACACCGCTGGCATCGATCGCGATCTGGTTCCAGCGATGGATGCTGTCCGTGTTCGGATGCGGATGAATTTTCGCCGGCTCAGCATTCTTGTCGCCGGAGAAGCGGTGGCCCAGAGCATCTTGCAGCGACTCGGTTTGGGCCGGCAATTGAACTGCCGCCAAAACCGTTATTGCAGCGATGACGAGACGAAGCGATTTGGGAGCGAAATTCCCGTTATGAGGAAGCGCGATCATTCCGTGCTTCTATCGGAAACTGCGTGAAATTACAAGACGCGAGGCGCAAACAATAGCTCTACGGCGGCGGTGCGCTTTGGTCGTAAACTTCTACCAACCCCACCCCGGTTCCACCGCTCGCACTACTGACGATGGCGGTATAGTTGCCGGGACTAATCGTCACCAGCGTAGCTGACTCCTTCGGGTTGCCGGGCGCAAGATGGCGGCTGGCGATGGTGGCGGCGTTCGGGTCCTGCTGCCAATCGTCGTTCGATTGCAGCAGCGTGCCGTTTGCGTTGTACAAACTCACCGTCGGATCCGGCAGCGGGTTGTTTACACCGCCCGAAGAAAGCGAAGGACCGAGAGCACGAATAATTAGTTCCTTGTTCGCGCCGTTACCAACGATGAATCCGCCGATCAGGACGTTATCACCGCTCTGCACCTGGCCGCGCGAAGAAACATTCCCGGCGCGTCCACCCGTGGTGTGAAGATCGTAGAGTTCGAAGAGACCCACGCCGGTCGTGGCCGGTTGCTGCGCATTGGAAAAACTCTGCACAACGGCGGTGTAACCGCCGGGATTCAGCGTCAGGTAGAGCGCCGACTCGATGCTGTTGTGCGGATCGAGTCCGTAACTTGCAATCGTCTGCGCGTTGTTGCCGGTGAACCAATCGTCATTCGACGCAACCACCTGATTGTTCGCGTTGTAAACCGTGATTGTCGGATCGCTCAGGGGGTTGGTGATTCCGACTTCGCGCAGTGAATAGCCAATCGCGCGCAGAATGACGGTCGCGGGTTGCGAACCCTGAATGATAAACCCGCCGATCAAGACATTCGGGCCGGTAGCAACGAGTGCGCGCGTGGAAATATTCAGCAACACCGGTCCATTGGCCGAAGCAAGATAGGCGGGACCGTTGCCGTAGAGCGATTGGACGCCATTGATATCGTCGGTCTGCGGCACCTCGATGTTGCTCTCGTGCGAATTCATGATCGCGACCACGTTCTGGTTGTGCTCATCCGGATGATCGAGCCCCAGGGTGTGACCAAATTCATGAATGGCGATGCGGCGAAAATCCTCGACACCGTTGCGCAACGCACCACGGTAGGAATCCCAGGTGAACGCGGTATTGAAAAGCGTATCCGTCTCTTCCATGGCGCTGCTACGCGAGTTGAGCAAGGTCACGGCCAGCGTATCGGAACCAAAGGTGTCGCCGAAAATCGTATTGGAAAACACGACCGACATCTCGTCGTCGGAACCATTCGGCGGCACGGGCGAACTGTTCACGTAACTGAACTTCAGGTGGGCCAGATACTGGTTCCAAATGTCGAGCGCACTCTGCGCCACCTGGTTGAAGGAAGTGGAACCATCGCTCAAGGTGCGATTGCCGCCTAACGAGAGCTGCATGACCACGGTGCGATTGAGTGTCCAGCTTTCGCCCTCCAAAACGTAGGCGCGTGTCGTCGCCGCCATTGCGCAAAAAGCAATCGCGACCCAACCGAGTCGCGCAAGAAAACTGTTACTTCGCATTTTTCAGTTCCGGGCGAATGGCCGCCTTGAATTTTTCTCCCGACACGCCCGCCTGATCTCGATTAAGGGATCGCAGCATACGCTCTGCTGGTCGACCAGTCCATTGAACGTAAGCCCACTGTCCGCAGTTGCGCTAGTGGACGATGACCTCGCTGCGGCCAGCATGAACAACGGCACAGGACTTGCGCTACTCGAGGCATTACGAAGCGAACAAGGGACTAAGATGCTTCGTCAATCGCCATAAGAGTGCCCTCGCGCAGCGATGCGCGGGGGCATGTCTTTGTTAAGGGTTCTCGTTAGGCAATCGGCCACCAAAGAAGGAGCCTCGCGCCCTTTCGAGCGCGAGGCCGCCGTGATTCCCTGCGTGTCGGACCTAGTCGTCGTTCATTTCGTAAACTTCGACCAGCGCGATCCCGGTGGCGCTGCTATCCGATCCGCTCACGACTGTCGTATAGGCGCCGGGTTCGAGGCGGACGAGTAAGGCCGACTCCAAGTCATTCGCAGGCGCCATCTTTATTGCGATGATGTCAGCGACGTTGGCATTTGTTTTCCAGTCGTCGTTCTGCGCCAGGAGCGTTCCGTTGGCAAAAAGTTTGATCGCCGGATTATCCAGCACGGGCGAAACGCCGAGCGCCGCCATGGACGGGCCCATCGCACGGATCAGCACGAGCTTCGGTCCGCCGGTTATGATGAAACCGCCAATCAATTGCCCCTGGCCTTGTCCAACCAAACCGCGCGTCGAAATGTTCGCCATGCGATTGACCAGCGTGCACTTGAAGCTGTTGACCGTGAAGGTCCCCGCACTGGTGGTGAAGGTTCCTTGAAATACTCCGTTCGTGATGGTGAACGAACCGGTGATCGCGCTCGAACTGCCGATGGTTTGAGCGAGCGTGAAGGTGTACGGCGCGCCGTCCGTGGCCGGTGGCGTGATCGTGCCAAAGCCGCCGGTGCGCACAAGATTCGGAGCCGTGCCGCTGGTTTGCAGCATGGCGATGTGCTTGTTGCTATCGATCACGAACATGACGCGGCTTTCTCCGCCGGGTCCGACTGCGACGCCGATGAAACGCCCGACCGCATTGTGTTCGCCACCAAACTCGGACGCGCGCATCGCCTGGAAGGTCGCGCTCCCGACCGTGCCGGTGATCGTGTGCTCGTTCGCCGTGCCGGTTATGCCTTGTCCGTTCGACAGGGTGAAGGCAAAGGCGCCATTCGTCATTTGTCCTTCGGCAAATCCGATCGACTGACCGGCTACGTCGAGGATGTTAATTTGAATGTGCGTGTTTCCATCAATGTAAAAGACACCGAGGCCACCGGCCGATGTCGTTCCGAGATACAGGCCGTGTAAACTAAAGCTTCCCTGGCCTGGACCATCGTGATGATCATCGCCGCCCCCGGGCGTGGGTGATGGAGTCGCCGCCGGTGTTGGAGTCGGCGTCGGCGGATGTTCCGGTTCGGCGAAGGTTGAATAGGTGCAAAGCGCCGCCACGCAGGCGACACCAATCAGGTGTTTGATGATGGATCTCATTCGATTCTCGTTATGAATTACAGTTGAGCGCTGTAGGAGAACCGGCGCAGAGTTGCCTGGATAAAAAGCAACAATCGTTCCGCGGATGCGGCCGAAAAGGCACTCGCGGTAACAATTGCGTTAACTGGCAGCCTAGCCTATGGCCTTCTTGATGTCCGCGACCGTTTCCCGCATTTCCCACGTGCGATAGCCGTGCGCGAGATTCCGCGCGTTGTGCGCCAGGCCGATGCGTCCCTGCCGGTCGAGCACAATGCAACCGGCTTCGCCGCCCACGCGGCGCGCCATCACCGCGATCGCTTCTTCCGCGGCGCGATCGGCGGATTCGCCGGCGCACATTGCGCTGGCAATGCGATGCGCCAACGCCAGTCGCATAATCGATTCACCGGTGCCGGTGAGCGAACAGCCACCCGCCATGTTGTCGGCATAAAGCCCGAGCCCGATGAGCGGCGAATCACCGATGCGTCCCGGCATCTTGTGCATCAAGCCGCCGGTGGATGTGCCGGCGGCGAAGTTGCCGTAAAGATCCAGCGCCACCGCGCCGACGGTATCCGAGCCGCGCATTTCCTTGCTCGCTTTCCATTCCTCACGCATCGCGTCGTGAATCATTTCTTCCGGCGCACACAGTTCGCAGCCGCGTTCCCTGGCGAAACTGCGCGCGCCTTCTCCGCTCAGCAGCGCATGCGGCGTATCCATCACCTGGCGCGCGACCGAAATCGGGTGACGCACTCCGCGAATGGCGGCGACGGCGCCGGCGTGCAGACCGCTGCCTTCCATGATGGCTGCGTCCATTTCCACTTCGCCTAACGAGTTCAACATCGAACCGAAACCGGCATTGAAAGTCGGATCGTCCTCCAGAATCCTGATCGCGGTTTCAACCGCATCGAGACACGTCCCTCCGTCCTCGAGCAACTTCGCCGCCGCCTCGACCGCACGCGCGCAACCAACCTTGTGCGCTTCCGCCTTATCGTCGGTAATCGTGTGCGCGCCGCCGTGAACAATGATCGCCCAAGCCATGATGCCGCTAAATCAACGTGGTGTAGCTCAACTGTCCATTCACGATTTTCGCCGCCGGCCCTACGGCTTCCGATGCAAGATGTGCAAGGCGGCGGCATTGGGCATATCGCGAAAAGAATGAAAGGCCGGATCGGGATTGCCGATGATGGCGGGGTCCGGGAATGTCGCGGCGGTTTCGTAATGCGTGCCGTCGATCTGCGTGTTGATGAACTGATGGACGCTGTAGTCCTTGCCCGGCTCGTTGCTGACGGCAAATGCACGGCGAACGATCCACCCGGGCGAATCCGGCAACGGTTGTCCCTGCATTCCGCCCACCACGTGAATGTGCGTATAGAATTGTAGCACGAGATCGCCGTAGGTCGTCAGAACCGTATCGGTAGGCGCAGCGTGCGCGCGCAGATAATCGGCAACGACACATTCCGGTTCGAGCGGGGGCGCGAGGAGTTCACCGGCGAAAGCAAATAACGGCATCGACGTCGGATCGAATTGTTTCGCGGCGCGCAGCTGTGTGTAGCCAAACGGCAGGCGATGCAGAATTGATGTGAAGACGAGCAGCGCGACCGCAATCCAGCCCACCGCAATATTCATTCGCATTAATCTGGCCAAGGCCACTGCGATGAGCAGCGCGGCCGCTGGGAAAAGAATTGTGAGATAGCGGAACATTGTCCACGGCGCGAAGGCCAGCATCAGGCACATCGCGGCCACGAGCGCGAGCAGAAAGCGAGTGGCGGGTCGCTTGTCACTCGCTGCCATCGCCACCAGGAGCAATGGCGCCATAAAGGCGAAGAATTGCACAACGTAAGTCCAGAATTGCGCCCAGGCGCTGATCCGTCCGCCGCCCGCTTTTTCCAGCACCTGAAAATAGAAAAGGCCCGGAAGCGACAACAACGCGGCACCCGCCAGCCCGAAGATGATTCGCCAGTTGAATCCGAGAAACGGTGAGGCCAGCGCGACAGCTGCAAGAAAACAGATCGCGACAAAATAATTTGTGTAGAAGAGCGCAGCGGCGGAGCAGGCGAGCACAATCGTCCACCCGATTGATCTTCGGCATTCGAAAACTCCGAGCAGAATCAAACAGGCCAACACGTAAGCGGGCGCATGCCATCGCGCTTGGCGCGCGTGCAAAAGAAACCAGACCGAACTCGCGAGGGCGAGAGCAGCGAACCGCGCGATCACGATCGATTGATAGGCGCGCCGCGCGAGCAAATACGTCAGCGGCACGACCAGCATGGCGAGCAAGGCAAATGGGAGACGCGCGCCAAGAGTCGAATCGCCAAACAATTTCAGTCCACCAGCCGCGAGATAGAACTGCACCCACGGCGACCAACGCCAGACCTGGTCCACTCCGAACTCACGGCCGACTTCCTGCGAAACAAGATTAATCCCGTCGCTCGCGATCGGCTTGCCCATTTGCAGAATGTTTCGGCCGAGCAGCGCCGTTTCCGCTTCGTCCTGCCAGAGACATCGCCCGCCGAGATTCCAAAAAAGAAGCAACGCGGCCAGCGCTGTGACCAACCAAAGAATCGGATCGCGCCACCACGAAGCGAGGTCGGCCGTTATCGTTGCCGGCGGTTTACGCGCTGCCTTTTTCTTCGCCACGCCGCACCCTATCGCTCCTCCACCGCCCACGGAACTGCATTCCACCTTTTCGCTTTCGGAATGGTGGCCGCATCACTATTTTGTCGTCTGGAGGCAACGATGAAAAAAATATTCTCATGTTTGTTTGTGACCGCGACAATGGCGGCGATGGCCGCTAACGAACCGGCGACGCAACCCGCGCCCGACAGTGCTGCGCCGGATTTCAGCCTAACGAGTGGTGAGGGAAATCCCGTGAGCTTGAAAGACTACAAAGGCAAATGGGTTGTCCTCTATTTTTATCCGAAAGATTTCACCAGCGGTTGCACGCTCGAAGCACAGAATTTTCAGCGCGATCTCGCCAAATACACCGCCGCGAATGCGATTGTTCTCGGCGTAAGCCTTGATAGTGCCGAATCGCACAAGGGTTTTTGCACGAAGGAAAATCTGCAGTTCAAACTTCTGGCCGACCCCGACGCGAAGGTCGCGACGCAATACGGCTCGGTCATGGAACGCGACGGCACCAAGTACGCGGCGCGAAATACCTTCCTGATTAATCCCGAAGGAAAAGTCGCAAAAGTTTTCACCGGCGTGAAACCAGCCGAGCACAGCGACGAAGTGCTAAAGACGCTGGCCGAGTTACAGAAGAAATAGCCGAACGACTCGTTAGCCGATCTTCTTGCGGAAACGCAGGGAACAAAAGCAGAAGAGGAAAATCGCCATGCCGGTCAGGATGGCGAGCTTTTGCCAGTATTCGGCGAAACTGGCGCCGCGCAGAATGATCGCGCGCATCAGCGCGATGAAGTAAGTCGTGGGCAGGATGGCGCCGAGTCCGTAGAAAATCGCCGGCATCGTTTCGCGCGGAAAAATAAAGCCGGAGAAAAAGACACTCGGCAGGATGAAAGCCATCGAGATTTGCAGCGCCTGCATCTGGTTTTCCGCTTTCGTCGCCACGAGCAAACCGAGACTGAGGAGCGCGAAGACGTAAACCAGCGTCGCCACCAGCATGGCCACGACACTTCCCGCGATCGGAATGGCGAAGACAAAACGCATGATGCCGAAGAGCAGCACCGCCATCGTCATTCCGAGACAGAGATAGGGAATCAGTTTCCCGAGCATCAGTCCCCAGCTGCTCAAAGGACTAACGAGCAGTTGCTCAAGCGTGCCGCGCTCGCGCTCGCGCACCACCGCCATGGCGGTGGCAAATGTCGTCCCGATTTGCAGCACGACACCGATCACGCCCGGGACAAAGAAATTCGGGCTGCGCATCGTCGGGTTGTAAAGCATCTGCGGCCGCACCTCGATCGGCACCTGGCGCACGCCGCTCACGTTCATTAATTCCTTCACCGAATCGGAAAGGACGAGAGCGACCGCGGTGTTGAGCGCCTGCAGCGCGGTGGTGGAATTCGAACCGTCGATCAAGAGTTGGATTTGCGCGGGATAACCGGCGCGCACATCGCGAGTGAAATGCGGCGGGATTTGCAGACCGACGTAGGCTTTGCCCTTGCGAATTTCACTAGCGAGCTGCTCGACGTTCTGCACTTCGCCGACGACGCGAAACGTCTCGGTGTTGACGAAACGCTCGACCAGTTGGCGGCTCTCCACCGTGCGATCCTCATTTAACACCGCCATGGCCATGTGCTTCACGTCATTGTCGAGCGCATAACCAAACGCGATCATCTCGACCAGCGGCGGGAAGAGCATAAAGAAGAGCGTCATCGGATCACGCAACATGCTGATGAACTCCTTGAAGAGGATGGCGTTAAGTCCGCGGAACATGTTTACCTCTCGTTAGGCCGCTTTTTTATCCTGCGCGTGTTTGTTCGTGAGCGCGACGAAAACGTCTTCCAGCGACGGCCCAATCTCGTGAATCTCCGGATTGGAAATGCCGACGCCGCGCAACTTCTCTTCAATGGCGGAAACGGTGATGGTTTCGTTCACGAGCAGGTGCATCGATTGCCCGAAGACAGTCGCGCTTTCCACGCCGGGCATTTGCCGCACGGTCTGCAACGCGGTCGTGACGTGATCGCAGGTGACATCGAGACGCCGCGTCCCGGGCGGGCTGACCTCGGGCATGTGCTTGAGGTCGTCCGGTTCGCCGCACACGATCAAGCGCGCCATATATATATAGCCGACATGCGAGCAGCGTTCGGCTTCGTCCATGTAGTGCGTGGTAACGAACAGCGTCATGCCTTGCCCGGCGAATTCGAAAAGCAGATCCCACAACTCGCGCCGCGCCACCGGATCGATCCCCGCGGTCGGTTCATCGAGAAACAGCACACTCGGCTGGTGCATCAGCGCGCAAGCCATGGCGAGACGTTGCCGCCAGCCGCCAGACAACAAGGCGGCGCGTCGATCGAGATAAGGTTCGAGATGCGTGATCGCGATCAGTTCGTCCCGCCGCTTTTTTAACGCGCTGCCGCCTAGTCCGTAAAGTTTGCCGGAGAAGATGAGGTTCTCATTCACGGTCAATTCGTCGTAGAGCGAAAACTCTTGCGACATGTAACCGATCATCGATTTGATCGCGTCGCTTTCCTGCGCGACGTCGCGCCCGCCGATGAGCGCGCGGCCCTCCGTCATCTCCAGAATTCCGCAGAGCATGCGGATGACGGTTGATTTGCCCGAACCGTTCGGCCCGAGAAATCCGAAGATGGAACCTTTCCCGACTTGGAAACTGACATGATCGACGGCAGTAAAGTTGCCGAAACGTTTCGTCAGGCCATCGGCCTCGATCATTATTTCAGGCATGGCCTAACGAGTCATTTCGAAACATTCGGGAACGTCACATCGGCGGACATGCCGGCGCGCAGTTTGTCGTCGCGATTCTCGAGTCGAATCTTCACGCCGAAGACCTGGCGAATGCGATCCTCGTAAGTCTGCACATTGCGCGGGGTGAATTCAGCCTGGCGATTGATTTGCTCGACCACGCCTTTGAACTGCTCGTTAGACCAGGAATCGACCTTCACCCTCACTTCCTCGCCGAGCTTGATCAGACCGAGCCACGGCTCCGGCACGTAGACGCGCACCCAGAGATAGCTCGGCACGATGAGCGTGGCGACTTCGCGATTAGGTGCGAGCACGTCGCCGACTTTCACACTCAGGATTTCGAGGATGGTGTCGCCGGGCGCGACGATTTTCATTTCGTTCAACTGCGTCTCGATCGCGGCCAGATTCGCTTTCGCCTGCGCCACGCGCATCTGCGCGGCTTCGACTGATTTCGCCTGCGCGTCGGCGGCACTGGCGGCGCGCTCGGCCTCGTTAGCCGAAACAGTCTTGTTGCGCAGCAATTCCTGTTGTCGTTTTGCGTCGGCGCGCAGGAATTGCAGTTGCGCCTGTTGCGATTCGACATCGCGGCTGGCCCCATCGACCTGCGCCTGCGCCAGGTCGCGCTGCGCCGGCAGCTCGGCCGCGTCCAGTTGCATAATGACCTGACCGGCGTGGAGCGTGTCGCCTTCGCGCACAAAGATCTTTTCCACCCGGCCGCCCATGCGCGGCGCGACATGCACCTCGTCCACCTCGATCGTCCCGGAAACAGAATTGGTCTGGCGCTGACAAGCGGAAAGAAGAAAAAAGGAAAGGACGAGGAGGCGCCTGAGTTGCAAAACGCGTGAAGCTAAACAAAGTCCGGCGAGAAGTCGAAAAGCTTCCAAAGTCATGGCTGGATATTCTGGAACACCGCTCGCGCGCAAGCTGGGCATTCGGCCTAACGAGAAGTTAATTGCGCTCAACGCGCCGCAGAATTATCGGCAACTGCTCGAAGGCTTGCCTAATGGTGTGACGATCAGCAGGCGCGTGAGCGTGAAACCGATTTTTGTTCATCTATTCGTCAGGCAGCGCAGCCAGTTGGAAACGAGGTTGCGGGAATTGCGCGCGAAACTGGATGACGCCGGTGTTCTCTGGGTTTCCTGGCCGAAGAAGTCGTCCAAAGTCGCGACGGATATTACGGAAGACACGATTCGCGCAGTGGCGCTGCCACTCGGCTTCGTGGACGTGAAAGTTTGCGCAGTTGATGAAATCTGGTCGGGGTTGAAACTAATGATTCGACGGGAAAACAGAAAATGAAGACGCGCTATTTTGATCATATCGATTTACGAGTGAGTGACCGTGGGCGCGCGCAGCAATTCTACGACAAGGTTCTGCCGGCGATCGGTTTTACGGAGGAAAAGAGTGACCCGGAATGGGGTGCGTATTATGCGCCCGGCGGAGGCAAACCGCCCTTCTTTTGTTTCGAGGAAGATCCGAATCACAAGCCAAACGGCACGCGCATTTCATTCTGGGCCGATACGCGCGAGGAAGTGGATCGCGTGGCCGAAGTCGTCCGGCAAGCCGGCGGCAAGGTGCTGGAAGGTCCGGAATTGGTGCGTGATTACACGCCGGACTACTACGCCTTCTTCTTCGAGGATCCCGATGGCAACAAACTGGAAATTTGTTGCCGCACGATCCCGAAATAGCGCTCGAGTGTCTCAATTGTTTCGTCCATCGGCAGTCCGACGACGTTGGTAAAGGAACCGTGGATGCCGCGGATGATTTCGGCGCCGGCACCCTGCGCGGCGTAACCGCCGGCTTTATCGAGCGGATCGATGCGCGCCATGTAATCGCGGATCTGTTTTTCGCCTAACGAGTGGAAGCGAACATGTGAAAGGACGCTAAAGTTGACGCGTCTCTCCGGTGCGCAAATGTAAACGCTGGTGCAAACCTGGTGTTCGCGGCCGGAAAGACGCCGCAACATGCGCGCGGCTTCGTCGAGATCGCGCGGCTTGCCAATGACCTGGCCGTCGAGTGCAACCAGCGTATCGGCGCCGAGGACAATTGCGCGCGGATGCGTGCGCGCGACGAGCACTGTCTTGCGGGTGGCGTTGAGAACGGTCAGTTCACGAATGGTGAGTGACGCATTCGCGCTTTCCGGACCGGAGGGCGAAACAACTTCGAAGGCAAAACCGGCCGCAGCCAGCAATTCACGCCGGCGCGGAGAGCCGGAAGCGAGAATGAAACGCACCGGCGCCAGATCCATTGCCTAACGAATCATTATTTCGGCGACGTGCTCGGGTTCGCACCGCCCAATTTCCCGCCCAACAACGCTCCCATGTCGGGCAGCTTCATTTCCTCGAAATCTTTCGGGACGCTGAAGTCGGCGTCATTGAGCGCATCCTCTTTCACCGCGACCAGCGTGCTGGTGATTTCCTTCCCGCCGATCGTCACCTTTGAGCGCAAGGGCAGGCCGGGAAAATCGTGGTAATCGGGCATGCCGCGCCCGGTCACGTTCCATGATTGCGGCGTCATGGCCTGCATTTGTTTCAAGATCGACTGGGCGTTGGGATACGTGGTCGAGATCCAGTAGGTCGCTTTAAACAAAGGCGACTCGCAGGTGTATTCCTCCGCTTCGTAACCAAGAATGGTTTCCTTGTGGCCGGTTGCCTTGAGTTGAGCCTTCTCCACCGGAGTTTTGTTCGAATCTGATTTCATGGCCATGTCGGCTACAGCCTTGGCTTGCGCGGCCGGAATGCGCATGAATTTCTTCTGCGCATTCATCAGGTTGAGCATCTCGCCGCTCTTGCTGTCGATGATCGTCGTCATCTGCGGATTGGGATCGACGCGGGCCTTGTCGCCTTTGATCTTCATGGTCATTTCAGTGACGGGACCGGCGCCTTCGACCTTCTGGGTAATGGTCAGGTCACCGCGCGCACCACTCGTTAGGCTGAGGATGAAAATAACAAGAGAAAGGCGGCGCGTTTTCACAATTGAGTAGCTAGCAGCGCGCGCCCAGATGGCAAGCGGCGTGGTCGGCAACCTGCTGTCTCCAGTTTCCAAAAAGAGCTTGGCAGCGCGAAAAGGTCGCGCCAGCTTAGGCCGCGCGCGGGTGTAGCTTAATGGTAAAGCTGTAGCCTTCCAAGCTACTGACGAGGGTTCGATTCCCTTCACCCGCTTTCCTTAACCGAAAACTTATTGACCACACCAGGCAAACGGCATAACAACAGCTTCTGTTCAGTCCAACCCGCTAAAAGGGTCACTTCTTCTATGAAAAAAATGCTCATGGTTTCGAACGGCGAGCACTTCGCTGCGCGCTTGATCAAGGCAACGATGGTTTTGCTAATCGGCCTCGCGCTCGGCACCGCCTTCTGGGCGGCCAGCACCCCGTCCGCGCAAGCGGCAGGCATGACAGCAGCCCAGATGATCGAGTCGCAGCTGCATGGCAAGACGATTGCGACTGCCAGTAAGACCGATCTATCGGCCGCGGTTTGCGCAGCGATCAGGAATAACAAGTCTTCGGCGCGCGGCATCATGCAGGCGGCCGTTTCCGCGCACCCGGATTGGAGGAACGACCTTTTGCACAGCGCGTTTAGCTGCGCTGGTAATCAAGATTGCAAACTGCTCGGCCAGATTCTGCACGGTGCGATAGATGGAGCGCCCAGTGCAGCCTCCAGCCTGACGGATTTGGCTGGTAGCCTTGCGCCGACATGCGCGAGCGCGTTTGGCGGGGCTCCAATGGAAACAGAAGGCGTCTTCGGGAATCCGCCCGGAACTAATTTGAATCCTCCGCCGGGTACGGTTGGCGGTGGCGGTGGCCAGGGCAACGTTGTTGCGGTGTGCGTGAATGGACAGACGCGGTTCGTCACGCCGGAAAACGCGCAAAACCTGATCAACAGTGGCGAGGCCACGCTGGGCGCCTGTCAGGTGACGCCGGTGACTAACAAGTAGGCCGACGCGAAATTGCGATTTCGAAGAGCCGTTGCGTAACTGCAACGGCTCTTCTGTTTTTGCCAAGTGCGCCTCTGTCGCGTAGAGCCTTCGTCGATTCTGGGTCGAGGAATGGAAAAAATCACACGCTTGTTTGAAGGTTTGTCCCTTCTGCTGCTGGTCACTGCTTTCATCGCCATCCAGGTGATGATCGGCGGGACGCGCATGGTCTTTAGTCTGCCGTCTTACATCCTGATCGCAGTGGTTGGTTTGTTTGCGATTTTCTCGCTGCGCCGAATGCGGCCCGCGCCGGGAACGTGGTGCCTTTGTATTTCGATCGCGTTCTTCGCCTACATCCTGGCGCGCGCGTATCTCTCGCCCATGCCCTACATCGCGCGCAGCGATCTTTACTCGGTGCTGGCCGGACTGGTGGTTTATTTCTACACCGCGTGCGTCATGACGAATAGCCGGCAACGCATGATTTTTCTCGCCTGCCTGTTGGCGCTCGCAGTCGGACATGTCTTGGTCGGCGCGATCCAGTTCCGTGACGGGAAAAACTTCATGCCGATCTCGTGGTTGCAACGCTACGATTACGGCACGCGGGCGAGCGGCTTTTATGTTTGCCCAAATCACCTCGCGGGATTGCTGGAAGCGCTGGGTGTAATTGGTCTCAGTTTGGTTTGCTGGAGCCGGTTGCCGAACTGGATCAAGCTCTTGTTAGGCTGGGTGGTGGCGGTCTGTTACGTCGGGATTATCCTGACGGGAAGCCGCGGCGGATACCTGAGTGCGACGATCAGCCTTATCGTCTTCGCGCTCCTTAGTGTGGTGGTCTTGCGACGGATCCGCGGGCATCTTGCCTGGTCGTTAGGCGCGTTCAGCATCCTGGCCGCGCTGGCTGTCGCCTGGGGCGTGACGAGCGCGGTGCAGAAAAGCTGGTTCCTAACGAGTCGTGCGCAAAACACCTTCGAATTCTCGAACATGCGCGTCGATCTTTGGAAAGGCGCCCTGCGGCAATGGGAATTGGAACCGATCTTTGGCACCGGCAGCGGCACCTTCCTGTATTACGGACGATTGTTCCGGACCGAGCGCGTGCAGCAGGATCCGATTTACACGCACAATGATTATCTCAATCTCCTCGCCGAATATGGCGTGGTGGGCGCGGCCGGAATGGCGTTGTTTCTTGGCGCCCATTTGTTCCATGGACTGCGCACTTTTCGCCGGCTCGGGCCGAAACGCGTGGCGCTGTCGCAACTAATGTTGAGCAACGCCCTGGCCTTGAACATCGGTGCGCTCGCCGCCGTGGCCAGTTACCTCGCGCACTCGGTGGTCGATTTTAATCTGCACATTCCGGGCAATCTCCTCTTCATGGCTTTCGTCTTCGGTGTCCTCGCCAACGATGGCACGCTGAGTGAAAAGGAGATCGGCGCGACCCGGCCTAACAAGTGGTGGTGGAGATTCCTCCTTCCCGTCCTCGGCGCCATTTTGCTGACGCAGGCCGTCCGACTCCTGCCCGGCGAGTACTTTTCCGAACGCGCCCGCACCGCGGTGCGCGATCAGCGGCCTGCGGTGGGGATAATGTTTGCCCTCCGCGGGTTAAAATATGACCCGGAAAATCCTGATTTATATTACCGTTTGGGAATGGCGCGAAATCTCCTCGGTTCCGGGATGGACAATGCGGAAGCGCGCGATTCGTTTTACCGAGAAGGAATCGCCGCGTTGCAACAAGCTCGCGTCCTGGCGCCGCGTGAAGAAATCTATGCGCTCGAACTGGCGTCGGCCCTCGACCTGGCGACGCGATTTGATGAAGCGGAACAGGTGTATAACGACGCCATCAATCTGGACCCGGATTCAATCGCCATTCGTCGTTACTACGAGAACCACCTCGACCTCTGGCAACGTTCCGCCGCCCCACCAAAGAGCGAGCCGGAGAAAAATTCCTAGAGGAAAGAGACCAAAAACTGCTAGCTGGTTGAGTTACGTGAAAGCCCTCAAAAAAAGATTGCTGCGGAAAATAGCCACAGCTACGCTGCGACCGCGTGTGTGTTTTTCCAGTGAACGCCTCGCAGCCTAACCTGAAGGACCACATGGGTAATATGAGATGCCTTAACCTTTCCGCGCTCGCGACAGCGGCGTTCGCGGCCACCTTCCTATGCCTCCAGTCACTGCCCGTGAAGGCCGGCGGGGAAGGATTCAGCAAAGCCGATTTGGGCGGAAAGGAATCGATCGACACGAAGTCGTACGACATCGGTGAAGGCAAATTCAAAGCCAATCCCTGGCATATCGCGGTCTCCCTTCGCACGGGCTACGACGACAACGTTGATCTTACTTCCTTCGATACGCGGAGTTCCTGGTTCAGCACGGTGGCGGGACAATTGACCTATCAGGCCGGCAATCCACGCACTCAGATCAATTTGGATGCGGGTGCTGCTCTTACTTATTACTGGGATCAGCAAGACGATCCTCTGATCGGCAACAGTCATGACTACGACGTCAACGCCCATATTGCTTTCGCCATTACGCACAAGGCCACGCCGCGTTTGACCCTGGGTGCGAATACCTATCTCAGTTACCAGACCCAGCCGAACTTTGACACCTTCAGCAACGGCGGCGTTGCCTTCGGCCGGGCGGATCAGGATTACTTCTATTCGATAAACAAATTCTCGCTCGGTTACCTCTGGACACCGCGCTTCGCCACCATGACCAGCTATACGCTCGGTGTGGTCAACTACGATAGCGACATCGTGAGCAGGTATGAGGATCGCTTCGAGAACACTTTCGGAAATGAATTCCGCTTCCTGATCACGCCGGTCACCACTCTGGTGGCGGAGTACCGCTTCGAACTCGTCGATTACACCGACACTGATTTTCGCGGTTCCATGTCGCATTTCATCCTCGGCGGTTTCGATCACAGCTTCAGCCCGCGCTTTAATGTGTCATTCCGCGGCGGCGTGGAATTTCGTGAGTTCGATGACATGGTGCCGGAATCGAACCAGACCGATCCGTATGGCGAGTTGACGGTTAACTACGCGGCTTCCAAATCGACGGCGATCAGTTGGACAAGTCGTTACGGCTTGGAAGAGCCGGACGTACCGGAGTCATTTTCGCGCACAACCTTCCGCACGGCTTTGCAAATCCGCCAGGCTATAACCGCGCGGATCACCGCCGGTCTGACTTTCGCGTATGAGCATGACGATAATGCCGGCACGTTCAACCTCCCCGGTTTCACCGAGGATGATTTTGACGTCGCTCTCAGTCTCCGTTATGCGATCAATCGCAACTGGGCAATCGACGCCGGTTATGAGTACACGGCAGTCAATTCCGATCAGAATCTCTTCCGCGAATTCACGCGCAACCGCGGCTGGGCCGGTGTGACCTGGAGCTGGTAAGACCGGGGCCTTCTTTAGCGGTTTTGCTTACAAGGGTTTTTAGGGTAGCATAGCTGCCCCCATCTCCGGGTTTTGTATGCCACACACAGAAGAAACCAAGCTTCATTTCCTCGATTACTGGCGAGTCATCCGCGTGCGCTGGGTGCTGATTCTCCTCGCGTTCTTCCTCGTTCTTCTCACCGCCGCGATCGTCACATACTTCCAGCCGCGCGAATTTCAGTCGTCGGTTTTCATCGAAGTTAGATCGACTGCGCAAAACGTCCGCATTTTCGACACGACCAACCCGAACATGCCGATCCATGATCCGCAGTTGGCCCCGACCGTTTTCCAAGTCATTCAACGCACCGGCGTTCTCTATCCGGTCATCGAAGAACTGAAGCTGCAAGACAAGTGGGCCAGGAACGGAATTCGTCCGACGCGTGAGCAAGCTTATCAACGCCTGCGCAGCAAGCTTCAGGTCGACGAAGTTCGAAACACCGACCTGCTCCAGATCAGCGTCTTTAGCACTGATCCGCAGGAAGCCGCCGACATCGCGAACAAGATCGTCGCCGTTTATCAGGACACGCGGGTCGAGGAAGAAAAAGAAATCATGAACCGCGCTGTCTTCAGCATGAATGAGGAGGTCGGGAAGCAGCAGAAAAAAGTCGACGACGCAGCCGCCGAAGTTTCACGCATTCGTGATCAGGAAGGCATCGTCGATTTGAATCCGGAGGGAACCGAAGACACGCAGACGCCGCTCAACACCATCGTCGTGAAGCAGGAGACGGAAGTGAACGAAGCGGAAACCAAAGCCGCTGGTCTCGCCACGCAGCTTGACCAGATCAAGAACGTGAAGGGCGACGACCTCATGCGCATGATGCCGACGCTGAACATCCAGGACCCGACCGTCCTGAAAATTCTTCCTGCTTATCAGGACGCTGTCGCGCAGGAAGCGCTGCTCCTAAATTCCGGTCTCGGCGAAAACCATCCCAAGGTCAAAGCCTTGCGCGCGCAAAAAGAAGTTTACACCAAGCAGCTCGAGGGACAGGTCCAGATCATTCGCAGCGCGCTGGAGAAAAACATGAACACAGCGCAGAGCAATGTGACTGAACTGCGCAAGCGTTTCGAACAGATCAACCAGAAACAGCTCAACCAAAAAAATCTCAGCGCCACCTACACGCGGGCGAAAAACAGTTACATCAAGGAAAAAGCCGCTGCTCGATAGCGTGCGCACGCGTGCGCAAAGCCAGACGATGGAATTAGCCATGCCGCGCATGGCCGTTAGCGTCAAACAGGTGGCTGAACCGCCGACCTTCGCCGCCCGTCCGCGCGTCGGATTGAACCTCGCGCTTGGTGCGCTCGTCGGCTTGATCGTCGGCCTCGGCCTGGCGTTCTTCGTCGAGTATCTCGACACCAGCGTGAAGACGATGGAGGACGTCGAAAGCCTACTCGGTGTTCCCGTGCTCGCGATCGTGCCGAAGAACATCAAGCTCCTGCACAAGGAGCCGGGCGATACCCCCGACGCGGAAGCGTATCGCATTCTGCGCACCAACATCGAGTTCAACCGCAAGAATCCGGAAGCCAACGCCATCTCCATGGTCAGCGGCGGTCCGGGCGAAGGAAAATCCACCACGCTCGCGAACCTCGCCTTCACTTCCGCCCAGGGCGGTTACACCACGCTCATTGTCGATGCCGACCTTCGCCGTCCGGTGCAGCATTCCCTCTTTGATCTTACCAATAAAGTTGGCCTAACGAATTATCTCACCACCGACATGCGGCTCGAGGACGTCATCCTGCCCACGTCCGTGGAAAATCTTTCCGTTATGCCCAGCGGCATTCTGCCCTCGGATGCGGTCGGGATTCTCAACTCACAGCGCATGTCGGACATGATCGCGGAACTGAAAACGCGTTTCGATATCGTCTTCTTCGATTCGCCGCCGATGCTCGGCGTGAGTGACGCTTCCGTCCTCGCCAGCGAAGTCGATCAGACCATCATCGTTGTGCAACACCGGCGTTTCCCGCGCGCCATGTTAAGCCGGGTGAAACAGGCCGTGCTCGGCGTGGGCGGCACTGTGCTCGGTGTCGTGCTCAACAACGTCGATCTCAAGCACGACCAGAACTACTACTACTACACGAACTACTACGGCTACTACACGCCGCGCGACCGGGAAGCTCGCCGTGAGTCCCGGCGCAGCCCCGCTGCCACTCCTTCGAGCAACGGCTACTCCGATTCCGAGGAATACTAATGCAAAAATTCTTCGCTATTTTCCTTCTCCTTTTCGCCGCTGCCGCTTCCGCGTTCGCACAAGCGAATCTGCGCGTCGGCGACCCGATCGAGATGAAACTCTCCGGCGTGCCTAACGAAGAGCAGGCCCAGTTCAACAACACCTACACCGTGGATGGTTCCGGCTGTGTGAACCTTCCCTTCATCAACAAAGTTCGAGCAGACGGACTCACGCCCGCGCAGCTGGCCGCCGCAATCGAAGGCGCATATCGCGCGAACAAAATTTACACCAACCCGACCATCACCATCGTGGTGGCGGCGACCGCGCGCTTCGTCAACGTCGGCGGTGCGGTGCGCAATGCCACGCGCGTTCCCTTTACCGAAGACATGACGTTGCTCGCGGCCATCAATGCCGCCGGTGGTTTCAACGATTTCGCCGATCAGCGGAAGGTGCGCGTTTTGCGCGGCAACAGCGTGAAGATTTACGATGTGCGCGCCGCGCGCCGCGATCCTTCCCAGGATATCAAGCTGCAGCCGGGCGATCGCGTCGAAGTTCCGCAGAGCTTCTTCTAGGCGCTGCGACTACTCGTTAGGCGAGATTCGGCCGCTGCCTCTGGGGTGCGCGCCACCGGCACTTCCGTCTTGATAATGGCGCGATGCCGCCAGGCATAGCCAAGCCCGGAGTAGAGCGTCAACAGCACCGTGATCAAGACCAGCAGGTGTCCGCCTTCCTTCCAGGCGCGGTTCCACCAGGGCGTTTCGTCAGTCGCGTAGTGCAGTTCATCCAGCGAGAGCAGAATCAGGAAGAACAGCACCGTCACGATTTGCCACGACGTCTTGTGTTTGCCCAATTTCTCAGCCGGCAGCACGCGCCCCTCCGCGCTGGCCAGCAACCGCAAACCGGTAATTAAGAAATCACGCGCGACCACGATCGTGGCCGCCCATGCCGGGATGGCTTTCAAGGGCACGAGCGAAATGAACGCCGCGGCCATCATGATTTTGTCGACCAGCGGATCCATCAGTTTGCCAAAATTGGTCACGTAACGGTAACGCCGCGCAATTTCGCCATCGAAGTAATCGGTGATGCCCGCCACGATGAATAGGATCAACGCCAGCGTGCGGCCGTATTGCCATTTGGAATTGAGCGCACAGACAAAAAGAATCGTCAGGCCAAGCCGGCTCAGCGTAAGTCGATTGGCCCAGTTCATACCAACGAAGGTGCTGCGGGTGTCGCGACTACGCGAGGATGTTTCCAAATCGGAACGCGTTTCTTTAATTCATCCACGATCCATTGTGCCGCGCGAAATCCTTCCGCGCGATGTCTGCTGCCCACGCGCACGAAGAGCGACGCCTCGCCCGCCGCCACGAATCCAACGCGGTGATGCACGATGGCCTGCTGCAATTTGAAACGCGCCGCGCCTTCCTCGGCAATGACGCGCAGTTGATGTTCGGCCATGGACCGATGCGCTTCGTATTCGATTCCTGCGATCTCCGCGCCGTCCTCCGTCGCCCGCACCACGCCCCAGAAATCCACCATCGCCCCCACCTCGCATCCCGCTTCGTCGTCAGGTGCAACGAGCGGCTTCTCCGTGAGCAAAACTTCGCAGACGACAGATGCCATGCGTGTTAGATACCAATACCCAAAGTGAACTCGAAGCAATGTGATATTGGCCTCATCGGCCTCGCCGTCATGGGCGAGAACCTTGTCCTCAACATGGAATCGAAAGGATTCTCTGTTGCGGTCTTCAATCGCACCACCGAGGTGACGGAAAAATTCGCCGCCACTCGCGCGAAGGGAAAAAACATCACGCCGACCAGGACGATCGCGGAATTTCTCGGCGCACTAAAACGGCCGCGCAAAGTGATGATCATGATCAAGGCCGGCAAGCCGGTCGATCAGGTCATCGGCGAAATCACGCCCCTGATGGAAAAGGGCGACGTCATCATCGACGGCGGCAATTCGCTTTTCACCGACACGCAACGGCGCTGCAAGGATCTCGAAGCGCGCGGATTTCATTTTATCGGCAGCGGAGTTTCCGGCGGCGAAGAAGGCGCGCTTAAAGGCCCGTCGCTCATGCCGGGTGGCACGCGTGACGGCTGGGAATTGATCAAGCCGATCTTCCTCAAGATCGCCGCACAGGTGGATGGCGAACCGTGCTGCCGTTACATGGGTCCGGACGGCGCCGGTCACTACGTGAAGATGGTGCACAACGGCATCGAGTACGGCGACATGCAGTTGATCTGCGAATCGTACGCCATTCTGAAAGATGCGCTCGGCCTAACGAATGATGAGCTCGCGGAGATTTTCACGGAATGGAACCGCGGCGCGCTCGAGAGTTATCTCATCGAGATCACGTCGCAAATTTTCCGCAAGAAAGATCCCGATACCGGCAAGTTTCTCGTCGATGTCATCCTCGACAAGGCTGGACAAAAAGGCACCGGCCTTTGGACATTGCAATCAGCGCTCGAACGTTCGGTGGTGATCTCCACCATCAACGCCGCGGTCGAAGCGCGCGTCATTTCCTCGCGCAAAGACGAACGCGTCGCGGCCTCGAAAATTTTGCCGCAACCCGAAGTGAAGAAGTTCAGCGGTGATCGCAAACAATTTGTCGTGGCCGTGCACGACGCGCTTTACGCCTCCAAGATTGTTTCCTACGCGCAGGGCATGGAGTTGTTAGGCGCAGCCAGCACCACCTACAACTGGAACCTGAACTTCGGCGACATCGCCACCATCTGGCGCGGCGGCTGCATCATTCGCGCGAAGTTCCTCAACCGCATCGTCGAGGCTTACGCACGCGATCCGAAGCTGCACAATCTGCTCCTCGATTCCTACTTCCGCGACATCATCGCCAAGACGCAACACAACTGGCGCATCGCAGTTTGCCTGGCGATTGAACAGGCCGTCGCCGTGCCGGCGTTCAGCGCGTCACTCGCCTACTTCGACAGTTATCGCTCTGCGCGTTTGCCCTCGAATCTACTGCAAGCGCAACGCGACTTTTTCGGCGCACACACCTACGAGCGTGTGGATAAACCCGGCGTCTTCCACACCGAGTGGCTCGAGTCGGACGAGAAGCCGCGCGAAAAACCTGCGCAGGAGAAGGAACCGTCCAAGCGCCACGCAGCGGAGTAATGTGTAGCCACGGCCCTGTGGGCCGTGTTCCGCTAATGAAAATCGTGGGACGCGCTGCCGGCGATCTGTGCATGCGGCATCGGTTTGATGTTTTGCGTTTTGATTAACACGACGTTGTCGGCATTCTGCACTTCGCCTTCGATGATGAGGAACGGCTCTTCCGTGATGAGCAAACGGAGCTTCTCAAAAAGATCCGGCGTCACGATCGCATTTGAAACACCGGTCTCATCTTCCAGGCTGATGAAGACAAAACCTTTCGCCGTTCCGGGACGTTGACGACAGATCACATTGCCCGCGATCTGCACGATCGAGCCATGGCGCGCCTGCGGCAGATCGATTGCGCGCCACGCTTCCGGTAATTCCGCACGCAACAATTTCATCGGATGCGGACCAGTCGTCAGGCTCATCGTTTCGTAATCGGCCTGCACACGTTCGGGTAAAGTCATCGGCGCGAGGGGCGCATGGGGCCTGTTCGTCTCATGTGTCCTCTGCGCGAAAAGCGGCTCTGGCATTTTCGCTTCCACCTGCCAAAGCGCGTTTCGCCGATGTTCGGCGAAGGAATTAAATGCGCCGAGCAGTGCCAGTCCGCGCAGTTCTTCCTGGGTGAGCGCGACGCGCTTTCGGAAATCATTCAGCGAAGCGAACGGCTGCGCATTTCGTTGCCTAACGAGTTCTTCCGCGTGTTCACGCCGTAATCCATTCACCACGCAAAAGCCCAATCGCATCGTGTCGTTCGAAACCACCGCGCAATTCCAATCCGATTGCGCCACACAGACCGGCAATGTTTTCACCCCATGGCGAAGCGCATCTTTCACGATCGTGGCCGGGCGTGTAAAAACCCATCGGCTGATTGTTGAGCAGGCTGGCGTAAAACTCCGGGGCCCGATGCACTTTCAAATACGCGCTGCCGTAAGCCAGAATCGCAAAACTGATCGCGTGCGATTCGGGAAATCCGTAGAGCGCAAATGAGCTGATCGCTTGCATGAATTTTCTCGATCGCATCCGGCGCCACGTTGTTTTCGTTCCATCGCGGCGCGCAGTTTCACGCTCACTTTGTTCATCCGTTCCTGCGACCGATGAAAACTGAGCGCGCGCCGCAATTCTTCCGCTTCGTCACCGGAAAAATTCGCCATGATCATCGCGATCTTGAGCATCTGTTCCTGAAACAACGGCACGCCGAGTGTGCGCTCGAGCACCGGCTTCAAGCGCTCGTCGAAATAGGTCACCGCTTCGCGGCCGGCGCGCCGATTGAGATACGGATGCACCATGTCGCCCTGGATCGGTCCGGGCCGAATGATCGCGACTTCGATGACGACATCGTAAAAACATTTCGGTTTCATCCGCGGCAGCGTGGCCATTTGCGCGCGGCTCTCGATTTGAAAAACGCCGATCGTGTCGGCTTTCTGCATCATGTCGTAAGTCGCCGCATCGTCTTTCGGAATGTGGGCCAGATCGAGCGGCCGCCCGCGTTCGCGACAAAGCTCAAACGCATCCTGCATGACCGACATCATGCCGAGGCCTAACAAGTCCACTTTCACGATGCCGAGATCTTCGCAATCGTCCTTGTCCCATTGCGCCACGACCCGGCCCGGCATGGACGCATTTTCCAGCGGCACAAATGAGCTCAGTTTGTTCTGACAAATAATCATCCCGCCGGAATGCTGGCCGAGATGCCGCGGCAAACCGTAGATCGCTCTGATACAGCCGAATGAATGCTGGCATGCGCGGATGTTCTTTCGGCAATCCCGCCTGCTCGATCTGCGCTTCCAGATCCAGGGTGTGCGGGAAATCGCCGTTGGCGAACAGATGCGAGAAACGATCGAGAATGCTCGGTGAAAAATTCAGCGCCTTGCCGATCTCACGCGCCGCGCTTCGTCCGCGATACGTGATCACGTTCGCGGTCATGGCCGCGCCGTGTTTGCCGTAACGCCGATAAATTTCCTGGATCACGCTTTCGCGCCGATCGCCGCTCGGCAGATCGAGATCGATATCGGGCCAGCCTTTGCGGCTCTCGCTCAGAAAACGTTCGAAGACGAGATTGATTCGCCACCGGATCGACCGGCGTGATCCCGAGACAAAAACAAACCGCGCTGTTCGCCGCGCTGCCGCGACCCTGCACCATGATGTTGTGTTCGCGGCAGAAATTGATGATGTCCCAGACGATCAGGAAATAACCGGAGAACCCGAGTTTGGTGATGAGGGCTAGTTCTTCTTCGAGCTGGCGCTGCACTTTCGTGCTGATCGCTGCGTAACGCTGCTGCGCACCGAACCAGACGATCGTGCGCAGGAATGAATTCATCGTGGCCATCCGGCACCGGGAAATCCGGGAAATTCGTAGCCGATATTTTCGAGCGAAAACTCGAGACGATCGGCCAGACGTTCCGTGTTCGTCGATCGCTTCCGGGAAATCGCGAAAGAGAGCGCGCATTTCGGCATCGCTCTTGAGATGACGCTCGGCATTTTGCGTCAGTAACTTTCCGGCGATGTCGAGATGGGTGTGCTCGCGAATGCAGGTGAAAACATCGAGCACTTCGCGCTCCCGTCGGGTCGCGTACTGCACGCCGTTGGTCGCGATGACCGGCAATCCAAATTGCTGCGCGAGATCGATCCGGGCGCGATTGCGACTTTCTTCTCCGCGAATGAAATGGCGTTGAATTTCAACATAGACATTGTCGTGACCAAAAGCACTCGTTAGGCAATTTACGCGCTTGAGCAGATTCTGGGGAGCACGGGCTGTTAGCCCGTCGCGACCGGCAGTCTGCCGGTCGCCTTTCGTAACATGGCGCCTAGCGTGCAAAGATGTTTGCCGGAGACTCCGGCAAACTACGGGCTGACAGCCCGTGCTCCCCAGAAGCGCTGCCAAGCCTTCGCTAAAATTCGGCAGTTCATCCCATCGCACCGCGCATTCACCTTTCACTTCGCTGCGCAGATGCGTTTCGGTCAGGAGCGAGCAGAGATTGGCGTAGCCGGTTTTCGATTTCACCAGCACGGGCAGAATGCTGCCGTCCTCCATGCTCAATTCGCAGCCGACAATTGGCCGCACGTTGCACTCGCGCGCTTTGACTGAAAACCGCTGCGAACCGTAAACGCCGTTGCGATCGAGCAGCGCGACCGCCGGAAGTTTTAATTCGGCTGCGACCTCGGCGATTTGCTCGGGCGAAGATCCGCCGCGGAGAAAACTAAACGCGCTGCCGGCATGAAGTTCGACGTAGGCCATGGCGCGCTCATTTCAATCGTAGATGCCATCGATCTGCCACGCGTCATTCGCTTGGTGACAGCGGCATAACACTCGATCGAGTTCGACATCCCATTCCGCACGGGCCCAGGCTTTTTTCATCCCACCAATTTCCCGAAATCAGATAAGGCCCGTGGCGTTCGCCTATTTCCCGGGAAACGAATTCGGGCCAACGAAAACGTCTCAGCGCAGGCGACGGAAGATTACTCGTTAGGCATTCGTTAGGCAATTCCCAGCGAAAGGCCTCCATCCGAAAGGCGTCGGGCCGATAGGTGTCTTCCAGAACCGGAGTGCCGACGCGATCCGTCCCGAGCAGTCCAACTAATCGCGCGAGAGTTTCGGAAAGCCGCGCCGGATCGCGCAAGGCGGTTTCGAACAAACTGAATTGCTGCCGCGACGGTTGGGCCGGTTCTGCTTCGAGGGAAACGGCCACGATTGGCGAGGGCGAAGTAAAATTTTCCAGATGCGTGTGCAGCATCCGGAAAAGTGTTTCGATGTTGTTGCTCGGGTGCGGAATCTTGAAGAGGCGTTCGTGGAAAGTTCCGTCCCTGAAAGTGATGCGGAGTTTCAGCTCTTTCGCCACGAGATAAAGCGCACCGAATCGCCGGGAAAATTGATCGAGAAAGCGACGCAGCATGAAAAGCAGTGGCTCGCTCGTTTCGATTTCGTTTTCGAACTCGAACGATTCGACGAACGATTCGGGCGGCTCGACCAACTTCAGAAGTCGCGTCGCTGTTCCGTTGGCGCGTTCCCACATTCGCACTGCTTCAGGACCGAGACGCAGGGCGACGTCTTTTTTTTCCAAGGCCGCGAACTGGCCTAACGAGTGGATGCCCCACTGATGCAGAATCGCGATGATCTTTTTGATTTCCGCAGCGCGTTCGATTTGGCGCTTGGCTGTAGCCGCCCCGCTCTGGCGGGGCGTCTTTAACGGCGACCGAGCGCCGTTGCTACAACCTGCTTTCGAGCTCATCGACGTTGTGGCAGCAGCCGCGCTTTCACATCATCGGGCAGCGATGAATTTTGCACCCAGGCGGAAGCGCGGTTCGCATCCGTTTTCAACCAGGTCGTGGCGATCGATTCCATCTGGCTGTTGCGCGTGCTTTCGTTGCCGATCGTCTCGGCCCATTGCGCGGCGGTCTGCGGATCGGTGGTAACGACGCGGCGCGCATAGGCTGCGACGGCGGCATCGCGCGATGAGCCCGCGGGCAAAGTCCCCAGCCACGCACCGGCGGCGTAAGCATCATTTTGCGCCCAGCGATTAATCAAGCTGTCGAAAGCGCGTTCGCGATTTTGTCCCTCGGAAAATCCCGCGGCCCATTCACTGGCCGCTTTCGGATCGTCGCCCGCCCACTGCCATGCGATCGCCCCCGTCGCGTTGCTTTGCGCTTCGCCCGGGGACATCTGCGTGACAATGCGCGCGGCTTCGCGTGGATCGGCCTCGGCCACCACCGCGACAATTCCCGGCAAGACCACATCGCGACCGTTACTCGCTGACAAGGTGTTGGCCCAGCGCAGCGCGGCCTGCGGATCGTTGCGCGCCCATTGCCGCGAAACATTTTCCAGCAAAGTCTTTCGTCCGTCCGCTTCCGAAGTGCGCGCGGCGAAATCAGCCGCCGCCTGCGGATCGGCATCGCTCCATTGCGCGATGATATTGTTGAAGGCGTTTTGTTTCGCCTGGCCGCTCGGAAGTTTTTGCGCCCACGCCACCGCGCTTTGGATATCGGTGTTGGCCAATTGCACCGCGACCGCGCTGGTTACGTCTTCCTGAACTTTCCCCGGCGGAAGTGTGGCGATGTAATCCGCGGCCGCGCCCGGTTCCGATTGCACCCAACTCGTCAGGGCAAATCGCACTGCATTTCGTTGCGCTTCGCTTTCGGGTAATTGCTGCGCCCAGCCGAGCGCAGCGCGCGGATCGGTCAGCGCCCATTGCCGCGCGATATTTCCGATCGACTGATCGCGCAGCGAATTGGATTGCAATTCACTCACGACGGTAGCGGCGCGTTGCGGATCTTTGTTCGCCCAACTGGAGAGAATATTTTGCAGCGCGTTGTTGCGGCCTTGTCCGGACGGCAACGTCTTCGCCCAGGCAAACGCCGCTTCCGGATCCTGATTTCCCCAGTTTGATCCGATCACTTGAATGGCCGCATCGCGACTCGATCCGGACGGAAGTTGCGCGGCGCGTTCAGCCGCGGCGATCGGATCAGACGCAGTCCATTTGCTGAAGATCGGCCAGTAAAGACCCTGGCGCTGACGTCCGGCGGGAAGTGTCTGCAAAAAATTCAGCGCGGCCTGCGGATCTTTTTCGGCCAGAGCGGAGACGATCGTTTGCATGGCCTGATCGCGCTGCGGACCAGGGGGAAGTTGCTGGGCCCAGGTCGTGGCGGCGGAGGTATCGCGTTCCGCCCAACCGGCCAGAGCACTCGTCGTGGCCAGATTGCGCGACGTGCCGACGGGCAAGGCCTGCGCATATGCGATCGCGCCTTGCGGATCGATCTCCGACCAACGCCCGACGACGAGCGAGAGCAGCATGCTTTTTTCCTGCGGCTTCTGCAGCGTCTCCACGAAACTCAAAACTTCGCGCACGTTTTTCGCATCGATCGAATCGGCCAGCTTGCTGAACGTCGTGTAGGTCTTGCGGCCGATCGGGCGACCGAGCGCCGCTTTCATGCGCGAGATAATATCGGCGCCGGAATTACCGGACGCTTCGGTCTCGGTCGCGTCCGCTTGCGCAATGACCGCGGGAGTTTGCATCGGAATAGGCGTGAACGCCGCGACCGGAGTGGCTGCGGAAACGGGAGCAACCGCTGGTTTCGCGATTGCGACCGGCGTGTTTGATGCAGTCTGTCGTCCAATCGCGATCCCGGCCAAAAGCGCGAGCAGAGCCACGCCGCCGGGAAGAAGAAATCGCTTCACGTCATTCATATAAGTTCAAAATCGAATATGTTCAAGTGATCGTATAACCTAAGCCGGGAATCCAGCCCGGATTAGATGATTTTGACCGGACAACTCGGGAGCGCGTTCAGAAATGCGCGCCCGTACGGCTTCGTCACGATGCGATTATCGAGCACGACCACCATCCCTTGGTCGCTCTTCGTTCGAATCAAACGCCCGACGCCCTGGCGAAATTTCAGAATCGCTTCCGGCAAAGAATACTCGGTGAAAGCATCGCCACCGCGCGCTTCGATCAACTCCAATTTCGCTTCGATCAGCGGATGATCCGGCACCGCGAAGGGCAGGCGTGTGATGATGACGTTGGAGAGCGCGTCGCCCGGGACATCGACGCCCATCCAAAAACTATCTGTGCCGAAAAGCACACTGCGCTCGGTCGATTTGAATTGCTCGAGTAATTTTCCGCGCGGCGCACCCTGCCCTTGCACGAACAGGTTCATCCCGTGCTCATCGAAGAACGGCTGCATATCGCCGGCGAGTTCCTGCATGCCGCGATAGCTGGTGAAGAGGACAAATGCGCGGCCATCCGTCTCCGCCACGAAATGCCCGACCCATTGGGCGAGCGCCGAATTGTAGCGGGCGTCGCGCGGGTCCGGCATTTTCCGCACGACGAACAATTTCATCTGCTTCTGGAAATCGAACGGGCTGCCGAGCTGCAACGGTTCCGCTTCATCGGCACCGATGCGGCGCCGGAGATAGGCGAGATCTTTTTGTCCGACGGCCAGCGTAGCACTCGTTAGGCAACAAGAGCAGCCGTCGCGAAAAATCATGCGCCGCAAAACGGGCGCGATTTCGATCGGCGCGGCGTTCAACGTGATGAACTGCGCCGCTTTTCCGGTGCGTTCCACCCAGTAAACGTAACCGTCTTCGCTTTGCTGCAGGAAAATCACGATGGCGTTGCGCGCATCGCGAATGCGTCGCCCCATTTCCTGCATCTCCGTCTTAACGAAGTCGTCGTCGGTCCGCTTCACCACTTCGGCAATGCGCGCCTGCAAAGCGATCAGGCGCGCGCTGATCGTGTCCGGCACGAGTTCCGGTTCGCGCACACGCACTTCGCGGCCTTTCTTGAAATTGGTTGCGTCGCCAATGGCGGTGAAAAACTTGTCGACGTCATCGGCCAGTTCCGCGGCCAGCGTCACGCCTTGTGCGTCGCGCGTGATGGTGAAAAGGCCTTTGCGTGTGCGCGCGTTGTAAAGCCGCTGAATCGTGGCGCGCAATCCGTATTGCGAAACGGAAATACCGATCTCCCGCGATGCCGTCTGTTCGACGGTGTGCGCTTCGTCGAAGATAATGAAGTCGTTCGGAAAAAGATAACCGCTTTCGCGTTCCTCCTGTTCCTCGAGTCCGCCCAACAACATGAAGAGCAGGGTGTGATTGATCACGATCACATCCGCGGCGAGGAGGCGTTTGCGCGTCTGCTGGAAGAAACAATTACTCGTTAGGCCACAGCTTTTCGTCGTGCAGATGTGCGCTTCGCTGCAAACTTGTGCCCACACTTTTGCATCCGGCTCGAAACCGAGATCGCTCAGCGAACCGTCTTTCGTCTTGGTCGCCCAATCCGCCAACCGCACCAGTTCGGCTTGTTCGGATGTGGTGAAAAGTTCGCCGGCCTGTTCCATCGCGCGCTGCAGACGGCGTGGACACAAATAATTCTGCCGGCCTTTCATGAGCGCGGCCTCGAATTCGACCGGCAGAATTTTTTTCAGAATTGGAATGTCTTTGTCGAGAAGCTGCTCCTGCAGGTTGATCGTGTGCGTAGAGACGATCGCTTTCTTGTTCTGCTCGAGTGCGAAGAGAATCGCCGGGACGAGATAGGCGATCGATTTTCCCACGCCTGTTCCCGCTTCGACGACGAGATGGCGTTCTTCCTCCAGCGCGCGCGCCACGGCCGTGGCCATCTCCTGCTGCTGCGGGCGATATTCGAAATTCTTCGCCTTCGCTAACAGGCCATTTTCGGAAAAAATTGTTCCGATGCGCTCGACGAAATCACTTCCGAGAGTTTCTTTGAGCGCAATCATTCTGCTGTCATCTTTGGTGGGAGCGAAAGATCGCTGACTATTCGCTCACTTACCAGATGAGACTGCTCGATCGCTACGTGCTGAAGAATTTTCTCCAAGCCTACTTCTATTGCGCAGCGGCGTTTTTTTCCATCTGGCTCGTCTTCGATATCAGCGACAAAATTTCGACCTTCCTCGATGAGCGCGTCGCCTTCTCCACCGTGGTCGCGTATTACCTGACACAATTTCCCGAGATCGTGGTCATCGTTCTGCCGATCGCGCTCCTGCTCGCCCTGCTTTTCTGCCTGAGCCGCATGTCGCGCACGAACGAAATTGTTTCCATGCTGGCGAACGGCGTGAGTGTGCCGCGTCTCCTGGTTCCGCTGTTCATTATGGGGCTGCTCACAGCCGTGGTGAGCAGCGCGCTGAATTATTCCCTGTCTCCGCACGCTGAATCGGCGCGGAAAGCTTACTTCGAAGACATGCGGGACGACGCGCGCGATCCTAGTTTAGTCGGACAAATTTTTCGCAACCGCTCGGCTAACCGCACCTGGTTCATCCAGCGTTTCCGACCGGACAAGAACGAATTCACCACCCTGCAGATCCTGCAGCAGGACAGCAACGACAACATCGTGATGAACCATCTTGCGGCCAGCGCCGTTTATCATGAGGACACGCACGAATGGGAATTGAAGCAGGTCAAAGTCGTGAAATACGACGGCGCCGGGAACATCACCGAGGAACAAACCTTCGATTCGCTCATGATGCCGGAATGGTCGGAAACGCCGTTCCGTCTCGCCAGTTCGAACATGCGCGCGGAATTGCTCAGCCTGTCGGAGTTGCGCGAGTATCTGCATTTCAATTCCGATTTTCCGCACGCGCTGCTCGCGCCTTTCGCGACCCATTTTCAATATCGAATCGCTTTGCCGCTGGCCTGTATCGTTATCGTCCTGCTCGCGGCGCCGCTCGCCATCGGCTATTCTCGTAGCGGTGTGCTCTCCAATGTCGCTTTCGCCATTGCGCTGGTTTTTTCTTTGAACTTTCTCACTCACTTTTTTCTCGCGCTCGGTGAAGGCGACCGCATCCCGGCCTGGATCGCAGCCTGGGCGCCGAATGTTCTTTTCGCCATTTTCGGCCTGGTGCTGCTTTATTTGCGCGCGACCAATCGTGATGCGCGCAGTCTGAATCCATTCGTTAGGCAAACAACCGTCGCGCAATGAATCCTTTGCCTAACGACTGGCCAATCAAACACCGCGCCGATGTCTGCGCGGCCACCAATCGTCCGTTCGCCGCCGGCGAACAGTTTTACACTTTGCTTTTCCGCGAGGGCACCGGCTATCGCCGGGAGGATTTGAGCGAAGAAGCCTGGACGAAACGAAACGAAAACATCCAACCGTTTTCGTTTTGGAAAACACGCTACGAACCGCCGCCGCCCGCGCCGCCGGAACCGTTGGCGAAAGAAAACGCCGAGGAACTTCTGCGGCGATTGCTGTCGGAGAACAAACAGCCGAATGCGGTTTACGTGCTGGCGGTGATGCTGGAGCGCAAGCGCGTCCTGAAGCAGGTGAAGACGGAGTCGACCGAAAACGGACGTGTTCTCATCTACGAACACGCCAAGAACGGCGATGTCTTCATTGTGCCCGATGCGCAATTGCGTCTCGATCAACTCGAGGCGATTCAGCAGGAAGTTTCGCAACTGCTCGGTGGAGCGCACACCCCGAGCGCGATTTAGACTTTCGAGCTAGATTAGAACTCGAAGCGTCTATGAGTTTGCCGTGGTTCCAGCAAAATAATTTCCCGCTTTATCTCGCGCCCATGGCGGGCGTGTCGGATAAAATTTTCCGCCAGCTCTGCAAGGAACGCGGCGCCGATGTGCTCGTGACCGAGTTTGTCTCCTCGGAAGGTGTTTTCCGGCGCAACGATCGCACGCGTGAGTATATCGATTTCGACGAATGCGAGCGGCCGCTCGGCGTGCAGCTTTTCGGCGGCCACCCGGAGCACATGGCGGAAGCGGCGCGACAAGTGATCGATTGGGTTCGTCCTGATTTCGTCGACCTCAACTTCGGTTGCCCGGTGAACAAGGTCGTGGCGAAGAATGGCGGCTCAGCTTTGTTGAAGGATTGTCCGACGCTCGCGGCCGTCGCCGAAGCAGTCGTCAAGGCATGCGCTCCTCTTCCGGTGACGGCAAAGATTCGCATCGGCTGGGATGATTCTTCGATCAACGCGACAAACGTCGCGAAGATTTTGGAGTCGTTAGGCATCGCGGCCATCGCGGTGCATGGGCGCACGCGTGCGCAGGGATATTCCGGCGCGGCCGACTGGAAGGTGATCGGGCAGGTTGTCGAAGCGGTCCGGATTCCAGTCATCGGCAACGGCGACATCACGAACGCCGATGATGTTGTCAGGCGCCGCCAGGAAACGGGAATCGCGGGCGTGATGATCGGACGCGCCGCCATGAGTTCGCCGTGGATTTTTCAGCAGATCAAACACGAGCTGGCCACGGGCGAATTGTTGCCGCCGCCGGATTTCGCGGAGCGTTGGGGTTTGATCAAACGCCATTGCGAACTCGCGGTACAGGAATGGAAAAATGAAGACCAGGCCATGCGTTCGATGCGCGCGCGTTTGATGGCTTACTCGAAGGGATTTCCCGGCAGCAAAGCGTTGCGCGAGAAACTCCAGCACGTCTCGCGATTAGCGGAATTGGACGAAATCGCGCATGCGCATCTGCAAACAACGCTGGCTCCGGCCTAACGAATGGAAGCGACGGCCGTTAACTACAAGGTTGGCAACGAGCGCCTGATCAAAGTGACCGAGAACGCGTCGCGCAAACTCACCGGCTTGCTGCAAAAACAGGGGCGACCCGGCGGCGCGTTGCGCGTGGCCGTGATCGGCGGCGGTTGCTCGGGTCTGCAATACAAAATGGATTTGGTCGATGGCCCGGCCAATCGCGACATCATGGTCGAATCGTCCAACGTGCGTGTGGTGGTCGATCCGAAGAGTGCGCTCTTCGTCAGCGGTTCATTGCTCGATTACAGCGATGATCTGCAAAAGGGTGGATTCAAGGTGACGAATCCGAACGCGGTCGCGCATTGTTCCTGTGGCGAAAGTTTCGCTGCATGATCGATTACTTCGCCCTTCTCGATCAACCGCGCGTGCCGTGGCTCGATCCGGAACAACTGAAGGAAGTTTTCCACGCCAGGACGCGGCAGTCGCATCCGGACGCCAAACCGCAAAGCGAATCTGATTTCGCGGAACTGAATCAGGCGTATCAAGTATTAAGCGATCCGAAGCGCCGGTTGCACCATTTGCTGGAACTGCGCGGCGAAATTCCGAAGAACGCCCCGGCCAACGTGCCGTCGGAAATCGAAGCGCTCTTTCCAGAAATCGCGGCTGTAACGCGGGAGGCCGATCTTCTGGCCGAGAAATTGCTCATTTCTACAAATGCACTCAGCCGATCGCTTCTCCAAACCGAGCGCGTTGCAATGCGGGAGAAAATTGCGAAACTCTTGACAACAATCGGTCACTTGAGAAATAAAGCACTCGTTAGGCTGGCCGCGCTTGATGCGGCGGATTCAACTGAAATGCATGCGCTCTATCTTCAGTTTTCCTATCTCAATCGCTGGCTGCAACAGTTGCAGGAAAAACAACTACACCTAAGCCTGTGAACTGTTCATTTGAACTTGATATTCTTGGCTCCATGGGAGATAAACATGCTGTGCTGACCGATCGCCAAAAAGGCGTCCTCGATTTCATCCAAAGCGAACAGCGTGAGAAAGGCATCACGCCGAGCACGCGCGAGATCCAGAAGCATTTCGGTTTCGCCAGCCAGACCTCGGTCATGCAATACCTCGACGCGCTGCAGCGAAAAGGTTTTCTCGACCGCCATGCGCGCAAGGCTCGCGCCCTCATCACGCCGATGCAGAAGGTGCGGATCAGCGACATCCCGATTTACGGACAAATCCCCGCCGGCATGGCGACGTCGACCGAGCAGACGGTGGACGGTCACATTTCTCTCGATAGCACGCACGGCCAACATTTCCAAAAACACAGCGACCTTCGCGTTGCGCGTGCGTGGTGATTCGATGATCGATGCGCACATTCTCGATGGCGACATCGTCATCATGGAAGACCGCAAAGAAGTGCGGAACGGCGACATCGTGGCGGCGTTGATCGATGGCGAGACGACCTTGAAGCGCTACGTGACGGATCACGGCCGCCCGTATCTGAAGGCTGAAAATCCGATGTATCCGAATCTGATTCCGGCGCGAGAGCTACGGATCCAGGGAGTGATGGTTTCGCTGGTGCGGAAGCAAGCGGTGATCCCGCGGCGCAAACGCGCCTAGCCGGGTTGTAACGTTCTATTGAACATATTCCTGGCCGATGCCATGCTTCTGACATGGCGGCGAGGAGCACGATCATCGACCTGCGCAATCTGCTCAGTGAGCGGTATCCGCAGCCGCAGACTCCGCCGCAAACCCACCTCGTCACCGGTTTAACCGCGCTCGATCAGGCCGCCGGCGGCGGATTGCCGAAAGGCGGCATCACCGAAGTGACAAGCCCGCAACTCAGCAGCGGCAGTGCGCTCCTGATTTGCCGTTTGCTGCAAACTGCGCATGAACAACGCACGTTTCTCGTCCTCATCGATGGCCGCGATTCTTTTGATCCGGGTGGCGCCGGAAATTTAGCGAACTTGTTTTGGATTCGTTGCCGCAAAACCATCGAGGCGATCAAAGGGGCCGATCTTCTTTTGCGCGATGGAAATTTCCCGCTCGTCGTGCTCGATCTCGTGCTGAATCCGCCGGAAGAATTGCGCAAAATTCCACAGACCAATTGGTATCGATTGCAACGGCTGGTGGAACCGACCGCGACCGCGCTGCTCGTACTCACGCGGCGCAGCATGGTGAGCAGCGCGCAACTTAAACTCGTTCTCGAAAACCGCTGGCGCCTCGCCGATTTGCAGGCGGCAGACAATTCCGCGCGGCTGAAGTTTCAGATGCAACGTTCCAGCCGTGTCCCTCTGGGAGGCGCCTGCGACAAAATGCGAGAAGCGATTGCCGGTTGATGTTCGCGACCATTTATCTGCCGAACTTTTTTCTCCAGGCCGCTTTGCGTCATCAACCAGAGCTAACGACTGAACCGGTCGGTTTGATTGATGGTCAGGAAGCAAAACCGCTCATCATCCAATTGAATGCCGCCGCTGAAGAAGTGGGCGTGCGTTGCGGCATGACGCCGAGCCAGGGATTGGCCCGTCATTTGCAGCTCATCATCAAAACGCGGCTGCGTGCGCAGGAAAAATTGCTCGACGATTTGCTCCTGCAATTCGGTTTTAGCCTCGCACCCTTCATTGAAGCGACTGCGCCGGGAATCTGCACGGTGCAATTTACCGACCCACGCCATGTGCGGCGGAATGTCGAGTGCGTGATCGCGCAATTGCGCGAAGCAAACATCGTCGCGCAAGCCGGCATCGCGAAAACACCGGATGCCAGTTACCTCGCGGCGCATTTGGCCAAACCGGTGCTGCAAGTAGACGACACCAGAGATTTTCTCGCGCCGTTGCCGATCGAAACGCTCGCGCTTGCCTGCCCGCAGTGCTTCGCGACAGCGATGCAGGCGCGGCCTAACGAATCAATTGCGCGCGAAGCCCGGGTACTTCTCCCGTAACTGCTGCGTGGCCTGTTCCGCCTCGACTTTTTTCCCCGCTTTCTCGTAAGCGGCCGCGGCTTTCTGCAGAGCGCGCGGCGTGATCGACGCATCGTCATACAACAGCGCCACGCTCATGTAGGCCTTGCCGGCTTCTTCGAAGCGTCCGCGCTCCATTTGCACATCGCCTGAAAGCAAACGCGCTTCTGCATTCACTTTTCCTTCCGGCTGCATGCTCATGATCTGTTCGGCAATTTTTTGTGCGTCGTCGGCCTTATGCGCCGAAATTTTTGTCGCGCCAAGCGCGAGCAATGCCTTCACCTTCGCCACCGGATCAGTCGCGCTCTGCAAAAACTTTTCGTAGGAAACTTCCGCGCCGCTGAACTTGCCGAGCTTGCTCTGGGCATCCGCGAGATAAAAAGCGAAGTCGGGATTCACGTTCGACGGATCGCTCTTTGCCAGCAGGCTGAGGTATTTTTCCGCCGCGGCGTAATTCTTCTCGTTATAAAAATCGATGCCCAACGACTGCAAGATCTCGCCGGGAATTTTCCCATCCGGTGCCGCCGCCAGGAATTTGTCGATCTCACTCGTGAGGGCGGCGCGATTCTTCTGGTAGAAATAGGCGGAGATGATCCGCACCGTCGCCGGAGTGTAATACTGGTCCTTGTTCAGCTTGCGCGCGTTATCCAGCGCCGGCAGCGCATTCTTGTAATCCTTCGCTTCGAACGCGGCCTTGCCGATGTAGTAATTCGCCTGCGCCGCCGCCGGACTCTTGGGGAAATCCTTCAGTAATTGCTGGAACGCGTCGGTCATTCCCTTGTTATTTTCCTGCTGACCCATCAGCAACGCTTTCTGTTGCAAGGCTGCTTCGCGTTCCTTCGCCGTCGCGTAATCGCGGATCAGCAAATCAAGATCGGCGATCGCGGCATCGTTATTCTTTTGTTCCTGGTAAGCCAGCGCGCGTTGCGTAAGCGCCGACGCGGCTTGCGGATTCTCCGGAAATGCCTTGATGAAATAGGTGAAGGCATCGACCGCGCGCGACGTTTCCTTCTGCTGCACGTAACACCAGCCTAGTTTGTAGGCGCACTCCGCGCGCAGCTTCGGCGAAAGCTGCGAAGCGCGCAGTGTTTCGTAGATGGGCGCGGCTTCGGCGAAATTTCCCTGCTTATAAAGCGCTTCCGCTTTCAGCAGTCGCGCCTGGTCACCGCGCTCGCCCGCCGGATTCGTGGTCAAATATTGATCGACCTCGCTCATCAACGCCGTCGGGTTGGCGTTGTAGATGTTGATCAAGCGCTGGTAACGCGCGTCCTTCGCTTCCTCTCGATTCGGATACTTCGCCACGATCTGGGCGTAGATGGTTTCCGCTTCCTTGTCGTGACCGAGTTGGCGCTCGCTGTTCGCGCTCAACAACATCATCTCGGCGCGCGAATCCTCCGGGATGTCTGCCTGCGCTTTTTTGGACTCGGCCAGCAGTTGTGTGTACTGACCGGAGCTGTAGAGCAATCGCAGCAGACCGGTCGTGGCGAGGCCGCGCCATTTTCCGCCTTCCGGTAAGGTGCGCGCTTTTTGCAACAGCGCCGTCGCCTTGTCCAGCATCGCTTTGTCCGGCTTGCCTTTTTCGCCTAACGAGAGGTCGCTCGCTACCATGCCGGCGCGCACGGTCGCTTCCGCTTTCAAGGCCGCCTTGCCGGTTTCGCCGGCGAGCGCTTCGTACTGCTTGAATGCTTCCGCTTTTCGTCCGCGATTCAAAAGCAAGGTGCCGGCCGCCATTCGCGCATCTTCGCGATACGGATTCGGATTCTTCGCATCGACCACCTGCAAATAGAGATTCGCCGCGTCGTCTTTGCGGTCGAGATTCTCCAGACAGCGCGCTTCGAAATAACGCGCCGAAAGCGTCAGCGCGCCTTCCTTCGCTTTCGCCGCCGCGCGGTGAAATGCGCCCGCGGCACTGGTGTAATCCTTTTGGTTGAAAAGAATTTCGCCCACGCCATACGCGGCCGCGCCGGCAAACTCGCTGTCTTCGTAATTATCGAGCACATTCTGAAACGCCGTCCGTGCCGCCGGCGTTTTGCCTAACGAGCGGTAGCATTCACCAAGGTAAAAGAACGCGCTCGCCCGACCGGACGCGCCGGGAAATTGGCCGAGATACTTTTCATATTCCGGAACGGCGAGATCATAGAGCTTCCGACCGAAAAGAGCGTTGGCGTAATCGAGTTGGCGCTGGTCCGACGCTTCAGCGTCCGGCGGCGGCTCGGTTGAAGTCAGCTCATCGGTCGCCTCGGTCGTGATCGAACGCGGCGTGGCTGAGGGTCGCGGTGTTCCAGCCGGCAAGGCGCGCGGCACCGGCGTATCATCCGCCGGTTGGGCACGACGAACTTCGGTGGAGCGTTGCTGCGCTTTCGTTAGTGGTGCGCCGGCGAAGACCAGGAGCAACGCCAGAACGCTCGAGGCGCTCTGTCGCATCTTCATTTTGCGGTCGCGAAAGCGACGTTGGTGATTCCGGCCTGACTGCAAATGTTCAGCACGTCGACGATGTTTTTGTATTGGCCGGCCTCATCGCCGCGAATGACTACCGCCTGGTTCGAATCCAATTGCACCAGGTTGCGCAGAAGTTGATTCAACTCCGCCCCACTCAGAGTGCGCCGATTTACGATCACGTTGCCGTCCGCCTTCACATTAACAACCACGTCACCGATCGGCGCACTTTGCTCTCTGGCTTCGGATGCTTTCGGAACTTTGACGTCGAGCTCGTTCTCGTTGCGCGCCGCGTTCCAGGTGAGCAGGAAAAAAATCAGGAGCAGCATGAGGACATCCACCAACGGAGCGAGTTGTATGCCCGGATGATGCGGCACGGCATGCTTTCGGAGATTCATGAAGCGGGATGCGAGTCGCGGGATGCGGGATGCGGGATAGCGCTGGTGCGATGCTCGCGTTCTACGCCCGCGATGAAGACGTTTAGCTTTCGACCCAGAAGATCGAGTTGCGCATTTAGATCTCGGTAGATTGTTTCGTTCGTCAGCGAGCCGGTTTCGAAAAGTCCTTCTAAATGATCAATCGTCTCGTCGCAGGAAGAGTGAGCGAAAATAAGGAAGCGAATAAATTCCTGTTTGTACCGTCGCCGCCCGTAGCCCTCCACGATGTTCGATCGAATTGATTTTGCTGAGCGCCGAATCTGGCTGCCTTCTTCGTGCATTTCGAACTTCGGCAAATCCTGGATCGTCATGCGATGTACGGCGGTCGCCACATCCCGCGCGAGTTTCCAAATCTCAAGATCACGATAGCTCATGCGGGGACGGGATGCGGGTCGCGGGATGCGGGATACGAGATTCGCGGTACGCGATGGAACTTTCATCTCGAATCCCGTATCTCGAATCGCGCATCGCGCATCGCGCATCTGGCTCAGAAGTCATCCTCGATCAACGCCGGCACGCGAGGTTCGGCGCGTTTGTTGTACTGCAAGGACAGCAATGCGAGAACGTGCGTGACGGCGGACTCCAATTCCGAAATCAACCGCTGCGCGCGACCGCGGAAGAAGGCATAGAAAATCATCGCCGGAATGCCGATGGCCAGACCGGCCGAAGTGTTGATGAGCGCTTCGCTCACGCCGTTCGACAATTGCACATAACGCGCCGAGCCGATGTCGGCGCCGAGCGCGCCGAAGGAGCGAATGATGCCGAGCACCGTGCCGAGCAACCCGAGCAACGGCGCGATCATTCCGATATCGGCCAGATAGATGACGCGATTGTTCAACGCCGAGGCGACGCGCGTTCCTTCCGTCTCCGCGATCTCGCGCACCTGGGCGAAATCCGCCCCGGGATTCTTGGTCGTAAACTCGAGCATCTTCTGCACGACGCGCGCGATCGCTTCGCCGTGACGATTCGAAACCGCGAGCAACCCGAGATAATCGCGCTTACGCAAGAGCGCATCCGCCGTCGCCATGAATCCATTCGAAACGACCGCGCCTTTTCTAATGCTGAGGAAGTAGCTGATGATGAGCATGACCGCGAAAATGGAAAGGGCCACGAGCGGGATCATGACCGGACCGGCCTGGATCATGGCATCGAGGATCGAATGTGTTTTGGGAACATCCGGCCCGCCAGAAGTGATGGGAGCAGGCGATTGCGCGAGAAGCGACGAAGCGCCGCCCGTCAGCGCTGCGAGCGGCAGAAGAATTTTTTTCATTCCGGTTAAGTGCAATATCATAGGCGGCGCACTTTCACGGCGCAACACCGCCCCGAGAGAGACACCGCCCGGCGCATAGTTGTTCAGACGAAATGACGCCCAACTTCTTCAAGAGTGGGAGGCAACGCTCCATCATTGCCAGACGCGGCTACCCGAGCGGGACCTGCATCGCTGAGCGCTAGCTATTGGCCAAGGCCGTAGACTTCGATCAATGCCGTGCCACTCGTGCCATCTTGGGCGCTACGTACGACAGCGGTGTAATTGCCTGCCGCTAAGGTGGCATAGATCGCCGACTCGCGAGCATCGGCTGGCGCCAGTCCGCTCGCCGTAATCTGCTGCTCCTGGGTGCTCTGCCAGTCGTCATTAGCCGCGATAAGCGCGCCGCTCGAATCGTGCAGTTCCAGGCGCGGATTCGGTAACGGATTATCGACACCGGCTGGCAACGACGGACCGAGCGCGCGTATCAGCATCGCATTGTTAGCGAGCGCACTTCCTCCGACAATGAAACCTCCGATCAAGGTATTATTACCGCTGCCCACAAAGCCACGCGCACTGATGTTGCGGAGCTTCTCCGTTACAGGTTCAAAGGCGAAGCCGTGAGGTAACAAAACTCCCGAAGCAAAGGTGCTTTGCGTTCCCGCCGGTGTGAACTTAATGATCGCCGGGTCACCTGCGCCAAATGCCTCCTCGCCGACAAAAAGATTTCCATTCGTATCGAAGGCCAGAGACCCTGTGTAGAAATTGCCACCAGGCGCAAATACGCTGCTGCTGCTGCCGTCGCGCGCGACCTTCCAAATCGATCCGCCGTATTCGAGAAAGAGTTCACCGTTCGTGTTGAAGGCGAGCGCAGTGACAGAGGACCCTGCGGGAAAGGTGGTAAACGTACTGCTGCTGCCGTCTGGCGCGAATTTTAAAATAGTATTCGAGCCGAAAAACGGTCTAACCGCCGCATAGAGATATCCTAAGCTATCGAAAACAAGCCGTCTAAGACCGCGCACTGGACTTGCAAAGGTACTTTGTGCCCCGGCTGGAGTAATCTTCAAAATCGAGATTCCCGCAGCAACGAAGAGGTTTCCTGCGCCATCGAAGGCAAGATCAGTAAGCTGATCAGAATTAATCGTTGCGAAAGTGCTCTGCGTTCCATCCGGAGTGATCTTGATAATCGTTGATGGTTGCGATTGCGGAGCGGCTGCGCCCGAGTTGGCGACATAGAGATTACTGGAGCGATCGAAAGCCAAAGCAACTGGCTGAAAGATTCCAGAGGCGACGGTGCTCTTATCGCCGCTCGGCAGAAACTTGTAGATGCTATTACTGCTTGCGACGTAAAGATCACCCGAAGTGCAAGCTCCATGCGGTGTCATGAAACAGATACTTAGAACTAATCCAAGAACGACTCGGTTAAATAATCTTTTAAGCACGTGGAAAGGTGGGCATACGACTAACGTGATCATAAGTAGGATGATTTGAGCTGGGGTTAATATTCGTTTAGTTCGATAAGACCGATTCCTGTACTAGAACCACTGACAGGAGACAGGATTGCCGTATAGGCGCCGGGACGAAGCCTTCCTCACGCCTCCATTCGCGACCATATGGCGTCGTCGGATCGCTTCCGGGCGCGACCCAATAATAATATGTCTGCGTATCTTGCGCTTGAGAATGGCTATCAAGGAGAAACGCCGAAACGAAGAAAAGGAGAAGGGAAGTTAATCGAAGACGCATAAGGAGTTTGACCGGCCCACTCGCAATCGAGGGCGCGCACGTTATGCGTCTTGAGCACAAAAATCAAACGCCTCTTCTTGTGCACACCCAAGAATCTTCTCAGGCAAATTTCTCCCCGGCGCTCCACCGTCGCACGCGAAAGATATGCGCCGGTCGCACGTGCGGATCGAGTTCGACGTAGTTGCGACTGCCGCGCCAGATGTAGCGCTCGTCGGTCAGAAGATCGTGCACCTGATAGGTGTCGGAATCCAGGAGACCTAGCTCGCCGATCGGGACGTGAATGTAGCAGTGACGCGAAACGTACGGATCGAGATTCACGACCACGAGAATGATGTTGTCCTTCGCCGGAGTCATCTTGCCGTAGAAGATAATGTTGTCGTTGTCGGCGCCGTAGAAACGCAGGTTGTCGTAGTAATGCAGCGCGCGGTTTTCGCGCCGGATGCGGTTCAGGCGCGTGATGTAATCCTTGATGTTGCCCGGGGCGTCCCAGTCGCGTTCCTTGCACTGGTACTTCTCCGAATCGAGATACTCCTCGCGATTCGGGAGCGCCGCGTTTTCGCACAACTCGAAGCCGCGAGTAGATGCCGTAAACACTCGAGAGCGTGGCGGCGAGGACGGCGCGGATCATGAAGGCCGGGCGTCCGCCTTCCTGCAAATGGAAGGGCAGAATGTCGGGCGTGTTCGGCCAGAGGTTGCCGCGAAAATATTCGCGCATCTCGGTCTGCGTCAGCTCGGTGAAATATTCCGTGAACTCCTGCTTCGTGTCCGCGCCAGGTGAAGTAGGTGTAGCTCTGCTGAAAGCCGGCCTTGGCCAGCACCTTCATCATCTTCGGTTTGGTGAAGGCCTCGGAGAGAAAAATCGTGTCGGGAAACTGCGCGCGCACGCGGGAGATCAGGTATTCCCAGAATGGCACCGGCTTGGTGTGCGGATTATCCACGCGAAAGATGCGCACGCCGTGCTCGGCCCAGAACAGAATGATGCTGATCATTTCATCCCAAAGCTCCTGCCAGTTCGGGCAGCGGAAATTCAGCGGATAAATGTCCTCGTATTTCTTCGGCGGATTCTCGGCGTACTTGATCGTGCCGTCGGGCCGTTTGTAGAACCACTCGGGATGCTCGGCGACGTAAGGATGATCGGGCGAACAATTGATCGCGAAATCGAGCGCGATCTCCATTCCGCGATTGCGGATCTCCTGCTGCAGCCAATCGAAATCCTCCAGAGTACCTAACGAGGGCTCGACGTCCTTGTGTCCGCCACCGTTGGGCGCATCAATGAAGCGATTGCCGATGGCGTAAGGCACGCCCGGTTCGCCCGGCTCGCAGGTCACGGAATTGTTGCGGCCTTTGCGATTGGCGAAACCGATCGGATGAATCGGCGGAAAATAAATGACGTCGAAGCCCATGGCCTTCGCGTCGTCGACGCGCGGGAGGCAGTCGCGAAAGGTAGAACCGCGATCGCCGTGACCTTCGGCGGAGCGGGGAAAGAATTCATACCAGGCCGCGTTACGCGCCGCGACACGATCGACCGTGACCTGCGGCGGCGGCACATATTGCGTGGCGGTGGCGCGATCGGGATAGGTCGCCATCAGGACTTCGAGCTCGCCGGAATGCGCGATGTCGTTGACGCGTTCGTTCTCGCTCGCGCGGATCTGCTCCGCGATTTCGCCGAGCCGCTCACCGTCCTCGGTGTCCCCGGCACGGCGCGCCGCGGCATCGATCAAGGCTGCGCCTTCCAGTGTTTCACTCGTTAGGTTCTCGATCCCGGCCTTGAACTTGGCCGCGAATTCATGCTGCCATCCGCGAAGCTATCGGTCCAGGCTTCGACGGTGTACTCGTAGGTCTTGTTCTCGTAGAGCGAACAAACTCCGCGCCAGCGATCGTTGCCCAGATGCGTCATGGCTGTCTCGTGCCAGCGCGGTTCGCCCAAGGCCCGCCATTTCAAGCACGCCGCGACCACATCGTGCCCGTCCTTGAAAACATCGGCTTCGACGACGAGATCATCGCCGACGGCGCGTTTGATCGGGTATCGCCCACCGTCAACGAGCGGCTGCAAATTCTCGATGACGGCAGTCGGAAAAGCCCGGGGCATGGGCTTTCAATCAAGCGACTTTGCTTCGCGGCGAAAGCGAAATCTGGGCGTGGAATGGCATCGGGTCGCGCGCGCGACACGGAAACGTTACCGCCGTGTCACACCGCGAAGAAAAATGCGCACTCGTAGAGACCCGAAGTGCGCGTCTCTTCGCGCCGGACCGCGGTGCCGAGCACGCCTTCAACAAGTCCTGCTCGAGGCGTCCGACGATCGGATACTGATCGAGCAGATTCATGATCGGCGAATGACACTCGAGAATTTGCGGACCGCCTTCCGGTTCCTCGGCGAGGAACTGCGACATGTAGCCTTCGCTTTCGCGGTGCTTGGCCAGCCACTTGGCGCGCTCGGCCACGGTCTCGCCTTTCACCTTCGACTTTAACGACGCGGTCTTTCGCTCGAAGACATTGTAGAGCATCTTTTCCGGCGCGTTTGGGCCGTAGATTTCCTTGATCGAATTGAGCAGCTGCAAGGTCAGCTCGTTGCTATCGCACGGGAAAAGATCGTGGGTGCGGCGTGTCAGGCGATAGACCATCTCGGGTCGTCCCATTTTTTGCGGACGCCGCCAGGTATCGAGATAACCGTCTCGCTCGAGAGTGAGACAATGTTGCTTGATGCCCATGTAGCTCATCTTCATGCGCGAGACGAGTTCGTTGACCGAGAGGCCACGGGTGCGTTTGAGCGTGTTTAGAATTTCGAGCCGCTGGGTGCGGCCAATTTCAGCTAGTAATTGTTGGTTCACAGGGGTTTCTCCTATTTCGGCGCAGACATTACCCGTAAACCTCTTTGAAAGACAACATCAAAAAATACCGCAACCGTCAGCGGCAAAACTAATTAGGCTAGGCGATTCGCAGCGTCGAAACGGGATCAAACAGGTGAGCCTTCTTCGCATTTAACTCGAACTGCATGCGATGTCCGGCCTCGCGATGATCGAGCGAGCGCTGGCTGCGGCAAACGAGCGTGTGCGCGCCGGTTTGCAGATAAAGATTGGTCTCCGCCCCCATCGGTTCGACGATATCGACCACGGCCGGGAACGCGGCCGGCTGATTTCTCCTGGCCTTTCGCGAACTGCGCCACCTCGATGTCTTCAGGACGAATCCCGAGCAGCATGGGCTTGCCGATGAAATCTGCGCGCGCCCGGCCGTTCCGCCGGGAAACGCACTTCGATGGTGCCGCCTTCCATTTCGCGAAAGACCAGCGCGTCGCGCTCTTCCTTCAGCGTGCCGTTGATGAAATTCATCGGCGGACTTCCCAAAAATCCGGCGACGAACAGATTCTTCGGCTCGTGGTAGAGGTTGAGCGGCGTGTCGTTCTGCTGCACCACGCCGTCATTCATGACCACGATGCGATCGCCCATCGTCATCGCTTCGATCTGATCGTGCGTGACGTAAATCATCGTCGCCTGCAAACGCTGATGCAGCTTGGTGATTTCCGTCCGCATCTGCACCCGCATCTTCGCGTCCAGGTTGGAAAGCGGTTCGTCGAAAAGAAAAACCTTCGGCTGCCGCACAATCGCGCGCCCGACGCGCGACGCGCTGGCGTTGCCCGCCGGAAAGCGCTTTCGGTTTGCGGTCTAACAAGTCCTCGATCCCGAGGATTTGCGCCGCGTCCTGCACGCGTTTTTTGATTTCAGCTTTCGGAAATTTTCGCAGCTTCAATCCGAACGCCATGTTGTCGTAAACCGACATGTGCGGGTAGAGCGCGTAATTCTGGAAGACCATGGCGATGTCGCGATCTTTCGGCGGCACGTCGTTCACCCGTCGCTCGCCGATGAAAATATCGCCGCGCGAAATCTCCTCCAGCCCGGCGATCATGCGTAAGGTGGTCGATTTTCCGCAACCGGATGGGCCGACCAGCACGACGAATTCCCGGTCGGCGATCTCGAGACTCACATCGCTGACCGCAGTCACGTCGCCACCCTTTTCTCCGGGGTAAATCTTGAAGACGTTTTTGACGCTGACTTTGGCCATCGCGAGCGAGTGAAAGTACCTTTCGGAAGCCGGACGGGTCAATCACCAACTCGGATGAACGGCAGCGCCACCACGGTCGCCTCGCCCAGCTTCGCACCGACTTGGTTGAAACCGCGCTTCACAAAACCAAGCGCAATATGTTTCTGCAAAGCCGGACTCCAGGTCGCACTCGTGATCCAGCCGGCGTCCTTGCCTTCAGCACTCGTTAGGCGCGAATTAGCCGTCATGGCGTGATCCGAAACCAAGCCGCAGAGACGCTTGTTGGTTTGTCCGGACATTTTGATGCGCGAGATAACCTCCTGTCCGATGTAACAGCCTTTGTCGTAATCGATCGCGTCCGCTTCCAGATTGGCTTCAGTCGGAATGATCTCTTCGTTTAGCTCGCGACCCCAGCGCGGAATGCCACGCTCGATGCGAAGGATTTCGGCGCACGATTCATCGCATTCGGTAAAGCGCGCAGACAATTCCTTCATCGCCGTTTGGTGTTGATCACGCGGCAACCAAAGGTCGCAACCGTCGCCATCGAAACGCCGCGCATTCACGCTGCGAAACGCGGACGCGACTTCGCTCGTTCCCGTGACGTGCAGAAGTGCGAATTGTTCCGTCACATCTTCCACCTGCACATCATCCGCGATGATGTAACGCTCGAGACGCGCGGGCAGCGTCTCGCGAACTTCGGCGTCGGCGTCGAGCAGGAATGATTCGCCGTCGACCGAAATAAAAACATCGGCGTTGATCTTTCCCTTGGCGTTCAAGACACAGGCGTGAATCGCGGTTGTTTCGCTCGCCTTGCGCAGATCGTTGCTGATCTGCCCGTTGAGATAACGCAAACGATCGGCGCCGGTGATGCGAAACTTCGCCCGTCGCGAGAGATCGAAAAGCGTGCCGCGTTCCGGCCTAACGAGTGCCGTCATGTTTCGGCCCCGCGGGGATTATTCGCTGCTCTTCCCAAAGAGCCGGCTGAGAAAACTGCGACGCGGTTCGGCCGGTTCTTCCTCTTCTTCATCGTCCTGTCCGTTCTTCGCCACGGCGGCGACCGGCGCGGGTTCGGGTGCCGGTAAGATTTCCGGTGAATCGGAAAGCTTCGCTTCGATCGACTGAAGAATCGGCTCCCGGTATGGATGCGCTTCCTCGATCTTCTCGATGACGGCTTCAATCTTCTCGTTAGGCAGCGCTTCTTCCTTCTTGGCGACGGCGATCTCCTCAACCTTGTCGGTAATTAGCATTATCGCTTTTTCAGCTGGCGGTTCTTCGCGCTTTTCTTCGATTGCCTGGGCCGCTTTCGCCGCCGCTTCCAGTTCCGCGCGCTTGGCCGCGATAATCGCCTCGAGCCGATCCACGATCGTCTCCTCTCGCGCCGCAGGTTCCGGCGGCTTTTCCGCAATTACTTCTTCGGTGCTTCTCAAGCTCTGGCGGTGGCGTGACGATCACTTCTTCGCGTTTGTCTTCAACGACAGGCTCGTCCTGTTTTGCGACCGCAATCTCTTCCTTCGGCTCAACAAACGGCTCTTCGGGTTTCTCCGCGAGGAGTTCCGGCGCTCGAATTTCTTCCACCTCAACCTGCGCCACGGCATCGCCGTTTCGCGCAACGCTCTCTTCCGTTCGCTCGACGACATCGGCCGCTCCGCCCTCATCGAGTCCCGCGAGAATACTTTGCTGTTCCTCGGGCTTCTCCGCGGCCTTGCCCGGCGGTCCATCAGGGAAAAAGACACGGGCGACCGAGGAGTAATCATCATCCGTGCGACCCTGTCGTGCTTCGTCGAGCAAGCTGGCCCGCGCCGCCTCCGTCGCGGGCAGATCAAGTCCATAGGCGCGTCCCATACGCGAAGCGATCTCCACGTCCTTCAGCATGTGCTTGACCGAAAAATGCGGCTCGTAGTCGCCTTGCAGCATTTTGGGCAACTTCATTTTCAAGGTGCCGGAGTTGCTGCCGTTTCCCTCCATCGCTTCGGCAAATTTTTCCAGCGGCAGGCCGGCGTTGTGCACGAGCGCGAGCGCTTCCGCCGCTACCTGCACCGTCGCCGCCGTCACCATGTTGGTCGCGATCTTGATCGTGGTGGCCTGGCCGATCTCGCCGATCTCGATGATTTCCTTGCTGCTCGCCTGCAACACCGGTCGTGCGCGCCGGTAGGCTGCGTCGTCGCCGCCAATGTAGTAAACCAACTCACCTTTCTCCGCCGCGAGTTTGCTGCCGGTGAAAGGCGCGTCGAGCAATTGCGCCCCGCGCCGCTGCACGATTTCCGCCGCCGCCCGCATCGTGGCGGGCGAGACGGTACTGTGGACCATGATAATGTGATGCGCGCCTAACGACGGCTTCAGGCCCTGGATCACCTCCAGGAGCGCCTCGTCATTCGAGACGAAAATCTGAATGAAGTCGCACAGTTCGGCGATTTCGGTGGGCGAGCCGACGAAACATGGAAACGGTCGCGGCGTGCGGTTCCAGACAAAAGTCGAAAAGCCGCGGCGACGAACACAATCGGCCACACGGCGGCCGATTATTCCGAGCCCGATGATGCCAACATTTTTTTGTGCGCGACGCGCCGTCATTATTCCTGGCCTAACAACTGGTTCGCGGGAAAGTCGCGGGAAACACCGGTTCGCGCAAGCCTACGGTGCGTCGAGTTGTTCCGTCAGACGCGCGACCATCGCCGCTCGCTTTTCGTTGGTCAGCATCAAGGCGATCTCACTTTGCACTTCTGCAAAGCCCATTTCGCGCGCCGCTTTCATCTCGGTCAATTTCACGATGTGAAACCCGAGATGCGAACGAATCGGCGGACTGATTTCATTCACATGCATCTTCTCCAGCTCCGCCATGAATTCCGGCGGCATCCGCCACGCGGAGAAATAACCGAGGTCACCATCTTTGGACTTGCTCGCTTCGTCTTCGGAAGCTTCGCTCACCAGGTCATCGAAATTTTCGCCGGCAAGAATTCGCACCGACAAACCCTGGATTGCGCTCCGCTTCGCAGCGATGACTTCCTCGGGATACCCGTCCGGCGCCGCCAGGAAAATGTGACTGACGCGATAACGCTGCTGCTGGGCGAATCGTGACTGATTCTCATCAAAAAAGCGCCGCCCAGTCGACTGATCGACCTTGGGCTCGGCCGCGAGCTGCGTTTCGAGCCAATGAAGCCCGCGCAAATGGCTGGCCAATTCAGCGCGCAGCGACCCGGCCGTGAACCCGGAAGAATTTCGCGCATTCAAGAAAGCGGTCTCGTTCGCGAATTGGTAGCGCAAAAGGTTCCCGCTCCGGTCGATTTCGTCATCTGGAACGGCCACGCCGCTCGACATGCGGCGCAGCGCTTCCTGCCTAACGAGTGCTTGTGAGGTCGATGCGTCGACCAATCCCGTGCGCGCTGCCGGAGAGCGGACATCCTTCGCCCGAAGTCAGTTCGCCAGAAAAGTTCGGCGGCGAGAATACCGGCAGTGATCGTCGCGATGACCAACGCGGCAATAATCAGAAGTCGTTTCACTTCAATGCTGTCTCGGCCAGATATCTTGCCGCCACCGAACCAATAATTCCAAGACTCTCCGCGCTGATCTTGTCCATCGTGTCATCGGGGGTATGCCACGGCGGGTAATCGAAATCGATCAGATCGATTGTCGGAATGCCGACCTGGTTGAGTGGCGTGTGATCATCCAGGATCGTGCCGGTCGCGTAGGTGAAGTATTTTCGCGCGTTCATCTTCTCGGCCGCGGCGAAAATATCTCTCGTTAGGCCAGGCGGTGAGTCGGTGGAAAGCGTGATGCCTAACGACTTGTCACCGCACATGTCGAATAGAATTCCGCCGCGAAATTGTTTGGCCTTGTCTTCAAGTCCGAGCCGGCGCGCGAAATACCGGCTGCCGTAAAGTCCGTCGTCATCGGTGAAATGCACATAGGCCTCCTCCCCATCAAAAAAAACCAGCTCCACCTGCGCTGCCAGCTTCGGCGCCTGCGCAAGCACGCGCGCCATCTCGAGCAAAAGGCCGTTGCTCGAGCCGCCATCGTTGGCGCCGACGAAGCGCGCGGTTTCGAAAAGCTTGGTGTCGTAATGCGAGCAAAGCAGAAACGAAGGCGATGTCTTGGTTTCCGACGTCGGGAAGGTCGCGATGAGGTTGGTGAAGTTCATCGGGCCGCGCGGCGTTTCGTCGGTGAAGGATTGCTTCGTCACTTTCCAACCGAAACTTTCCAGCTGCGCGACGATGTATTTTCGCGCGCATTCGATCTCCGGCGTGCCCGGCGGACGCGGTCCGCAGTCGACCAGCGTCTGCACATGCTTGAGTGCATTTTCGCCGGAGAAACTTTTCCAGATCTCCAACGGCGCTTCCGTCCTGGCGCAGGCAGTCAGAACCAGCGCGCAGAAAAGGACCACGCGCGCCATTAACTTTCGCTCGGCGGAAAGCCGATGGCGTTGAGCACGCGCTGCAAATCGTCGTTGCCGTAATATTCGATCTCGATCCGGCCGCGCTTCTCGCCGTGATGCACTTTCACGCGCGTGCCGAGATGTTGTTGCAAACGATTCTGCAAATCCTCCACCGCTGCTGAAGGCAACTTGCACGGATTTCCTGCGCCGCCGGGTAGCACCGAGTTGTCGCGCGACGAGGCGCTCGGCGTCGCGCACCGGTGCGCTGCGGCGCAGAATTGTTTCCGCCACCGCACGCTGCTCATCGTGCGCTTTCAAGCCTAACAAGACCTTGGCGTGTCCCACCGAGAGCAGACCTTGCGTGACCCACGTTTGGACCTGCGAATCAAGATCGAGCAGGCGGAGCGAATTTGTGACCGCGGCGCGGCTGCGCCCGACCTTTTGCGCAATATCCTCCTGCAGCATTCCGAATTCGCCCGCCAACCGTGCATAGGCTTGCGCCTCCTCAATCGGATTGAGATCGGCGCGTTGCAGATTTTCGATGAGCGAAAGTTCGAGCACTTCGAGATCGGTCGCTTCGCGCAGGATGACCGGCACCTGCGCCAGGCCCATGTTTTGCGCTGCGCGCCAACGCCGCTCGCCCGCGATCAATTCGAAACGTCCGTTCACCGAACGAACAATGAGCGGTTGAATGATTCCGTGCTGGCGAATGGAATCCATCAGCTCTTGCAATGCTTCGGGCTCGAATTCCTTGCGCGGTTGCAGCGGGCTGGGTGTGATTTTCGTCAGCGCGATCTGGTGGATTTTTTCGCCGGGCAAAGCGTCGGCGCTCAGATCCATCGCGGCCGGCGCGGGCCGCGAGCCAATCAGTGCACCGAGACCTTTGCCGAGAGCCGATTTCGCCATGCGCTCGGAGATTATCGGAACGAATTTGGTTAGGCAAACGGCATCGGCTAGAGTCGCCGTCTAATGCCTCCTGTTTTCACGCTCGGACATTCTCCCGACCCGGATGACGCCTTCATGTTTTATGCGATGGCGGAAAACAAAATCGATCTGCGCGGCTATCGCTTCGAGCATCGGCTGGAAGACATCCAGACCTTGAACGAACGCGCCATGCGCGGCGAATTGCACATCTCCGCCATTTCGATTCACGCCTACGCATATGTGAGCGACAAATATGCGCTCATGCCGTGCGGCGCGAGCATGGGCGACGGCTACGGTCCGATGATCGTTTCGCCTAACGAGTGCTCGATTGAGGCGCTGAAGAATTTGAAGATCGCCGTTCCCGGAACGATGACGAGCGCTTTTCTCACGCTGAAATTATTCCTCGGTCCGCAGTTCGATTACATCGTGGTGCCGTTCGATCAGATTTTCGATGCGGTCAAAAATGGACGCGCGGACTGCGGTCTCATCATTCACGAAGGCCAGCTCACTTACGCGAAGGCCGGCTTCAGGAAAATTGTCGATCTCGGGGAATGGTGGAAGACGCGAGACCGGTCTGCCGTTGCCGCTGGGTGGAAATGTCCTACGCCGCGACATCCCGCGGCCGGTGCAGCACGATCTGCTCGAGATCATGCGCGAGAGCATCGATTACGGATTGAATCATCGGCCCGAAGCGGTGCGCCATTCCATGCCTTACGCGCGCGACATGGACACAGAACTCGCCGGCAAGTTCATCGGCATGTACGTGAACGATTACACGCGCGATTATGGCGACACCGGACGCGCGGCCATTCGCGAATTCCTGGGCCGCGCCGTGAAAAATGGATTACTCGATCGCAAAGTGGAGATCGAGTTTGTCGAATAGACGCTACTTCTTCGCCTTCTCGTCCTTCTTCGGCGGCGGATGCACCGACTCCATCACGTAGGTTTTCACCTTGGCGAATTCGGTCTTGAAGCCGTTCGAAAAATCGGCCGTGCCGTACTCGAAGAGCACGACAAAACAGAAGGCAAAGAAGACAAAGAGAACGAGCCAAAAGAGCCCGCGAAGCAAAGACATGCGATGGACGCTAACTTAGCGATGTGCGCGGGTCAACCGGCTGTCGCGCCCGGCAAAGTTCGGGTTTGAAGGAGGTGCCGATGCTGCCATGATTTCCGCACCATGCGAGTGCCGTTGCTCGATCTCAGCCAACAATACCATTCGTTAGGCCAAGAACTGCGCCGGGAAATTGATTCCGTCCTGGACAGCCAGGCCTTCATTCTCGGACCGAAGGTCGAGGAATTTGAGCGGGCCATGGCCGATTACTGCGGCGTGTCCCATGCCATCGGCGTTTCCTCGGGAACCGATGCGCTTCTCGCTGTCCTGATGGCGCTTGAGGTCGGACCGGGCGACGCGGTCTTGACGCCGGCCTATACATTTTTCGCTACGGCGGGATGTGTCTCGCGCGTCGGCGCCACGCCGGTGTTCATCGATATCGAGCCGTCGAGTTACAACATCTCAACCGCGGCGATCGCGCGTTACCTGAAGGAAAAGTGCCATCGCGATCGCGCAGGGAAACTCGTGAACGACCGCGGGCAGAACGTGCGCGCGATCGTGCCGGTGCATCTCTTCGGTTTGTGCTGCGAGATCGAGACGATCCAGCAACTGGCGGAAGAATTTGACCTGACGCTAATCGAAGATGCCGCCCAGGCCATTGGCGCGGAATGCCGCCTTCGCCGGTCAGACGCGCAAAGCCGGAACGATGGGCGCGGTCGGGCTGCTTCAGTTTTTATCCTTCCAAGAATCTCGGCGCTGCGGGTGACGCCGGGCTGGTGATTTGTCGCGACGATGCGCTCGCGCAAAAACTGCGCGTTTGCCGTCAACACGGCATGGAGCCGCGCTACTTCCATCATTTTGTCGGCGGCAACTTCCGTCTCGATGAACTGCAGGCGGCGATGCTGAATGTGAAGCTGCCGCATTTGGACGGATGGTCAGCCGCGCGACGTGCCGTGGCGGACCGGTATCGGCAGGAATTCGAACAGCGCGGCCTAACGAGTCAGCTAGTTTTGCCTGACGAGCCGTATCGCGCGCTCGGCCTGACGAATCATCACATCTACCATCAATATGTCATTCGCACGCCGCGCCGCGATGCGCTGCAGGCGCACCTGAGAGAAAAACAGATCGGCACCGCCATTTATTATCCGCTCGGCCTGCACGAGCAGGAATGTTTTGCGCCGCTCGGATACAGGAAGGGCGACCTGCCGGAGACAGAACGCGCCGCGGCCGAGACTCTAGCCCTGCCGATTTATCCCGAACTCACGCTCGAACAGCAGCGCTACGTAGCGGACGCGATCGCGGAATTTTTCAGCTAAATCGCAACTTGCGACGCTGGGTGCGCGAGCCTATATCAACGCTCGCGCCAGACCGGGTAGGTACCGAAGTGGCCAAACGGGGCGGACTGTAAATCCGCTGGCTTACGCCTTCAGTGGTTCGAATCCACTCCTGCCCATTTTCTTCTAACGCCGCCGGCGTTTGGTCTTGCCGCTGCGTTTGGTGGATTTTTTGCGTGAAGTCTGGCGCACACGCGAAGCTTTCTTGCTCCGCGATTTTTTCGCGGGTTTCCTGGCCGTCTTGCGTCTGACCGATTTCTTGGCGCGACGCGACTTGGCTGACCGCTTGGCGGAACGCACACTCTTGCGTGCCTTGCCGCGCGAAGACTTCCTCGTTCCACGGGATTTCTTCGCGGCGCGCGATTTTTTCGCTGGCTTCTTCACTTCTCTTTTCACGGCTTTCTTCGGGCGCGGCGCTGGCTTCTTTGCCGCAGGACTGGGCTCGGCTTGAGGTTCGGGTGTAGAAGTGCCACCGCCAGCCATCACTCTCCCGGTTGCTGCACCGAGGATGCCGCCGACTACCGCACCGACTGGACCCGCGACGCTGCCCAGCACTACACCGGCTGCGGCACCGGCAGTCTCTTTGGCGAAAGATGGAGATGAGACGTCCTCCTTCAATGGCGTGCTCTCTGGTGACGGTTCGGTATTTTCTTGTTCGTCCATATGCTTTGAGTCGTGAATCGGTTGAGGTTTGCTCTCCCTATTGTGAATCGCGCGGACAACGCCTTTAGCGTGTCAAAAATGTGCCGCGCCTTGCCGCAGCATCGCAACAAAAAAAGCGCTCGCCGGAGCGAGCGCTTTCCATAAAAGCTGAAATTAGTAATTACCGGCCGCGACGCTGGCCACCACCGCCATCGCGACGCCCGCCACCACCACCGTAGCCGCCGCCTCCGCCGCCGTAGCCTCCACCGCCACCACCGTAGCCGCCGCCTCCGCCGCCATAGCCACGACCGCCGCCGCCACCACCGGGCGGACGAGCTTCGCGCGGGCGCGCTTCATTCACGGTCAAGGGACGACCTTCGACCGTCTTGCCGTTGAATTCGCGTAATGGCCTTCTGCGCGTCTGCTCCGCTCGTCATGGTGACAAAGGCGAAGCCGCGCGATTTGCCGGTGAACTTGTCCTGCATGAGCGTGACTTCCTGCACAGGTCCCGCTCTGAGCGAACAAGATCCTGGAGATCAGTCTCCGTCGTGTTGAAGGAAAGATTTCCTACGTATAATTTAGTTCCCATCTGAGTTTACTGTGGAAAACGCAACACGGTCACTGTTCCCGATCATCGGATTTCAAATCGCCACTGATAAACTCAACTGACAATCCACCAACTTCCCGAGCTACCGTTTTCTTATGGCGTGATCGTTAGTCCTTTCCACGCCGGAACGCAAATGGAATCCCGACCCCCCGGAACCGGAAATGCCTGAGTTGCCCAGCCATCGCAACAAAAATGCAAGTCCGCCCGGGTCGCAATCGTCGGTGCAGGCGTGGTTAGCCCTCTGGGTTTTGGCCTGGAGGAAACGGCGGATGCCCTTCGCTCCGGGCGAGATTGCGTCCGCCAGATCGAGCGTTTTCCGGTGGCAGGATGCCGCTGCCAGACGGCAGGACAGATTTCCGAAGAGCGACTAACGGGCGAGGTGAAAAGCAAACGCTCGCAGCGATTCCATCCGGCGGCGCGCATGATGACTTTCGCACTGCGCGAAATGCTGACCCAGGCACCGGAATTCGCGCCGGAATTAACCGTCGTCGGAACGACCAGCGGCGGGATGACCTTCGGCGAGGATTACTATCGCGCTTTGCAGGCTCGCAACTTCGCTGCGGCATGTGCCGTCGCTCATTGCCAATTACACACCGCAAAAAGCAATCATGGACGCGCAGGAAGCAGTCGGAATTTCCGCGCCCTGCCAGATCATCGCCAATGCCTGCGCTTCTGGAACGAACGCGATCGGGCACGCGTTTCTTTGTGTGCGCTCGGGCAAATACAACCGCGTCCTGGCCGGTGGCTACGACGCGATTTCCGAACTCGTCTTTGTCGGCTTTGATTCGCTGCAGGCGTCGACGCCGGAAAAATGTCGCCCGTTCGATCGTGACAGGACCGGCATGGTTCTTGGCGAAGGCGCGGCTGTTCTCGCGTTGGAAAATCTCGAACACGCCCAGGCGCGCGGCGCAAAGATTCTCGGCGAAATAATCGGCTACGGAATTTCGACCGATAATCACCATCTGACTCAGCCTGATCCATCCGGCAGCGGCGCCGCGCGGCGCGATGGAAGCAGCGCTGCGCAGCGCGGGAATTTCGGCGGCTGAAATCGATTACATCAACGCGCACGGCACGGCGACATCGTTCAACGATGCGGCTGAAGGCAAGGCAATCGCCGAGCTTTTTGCAGAGGCGCCGATCAGTTCCACCAAGGCCATGATGGGCCACTCGTTAGGCGCAGCCGGCGCGATCGAGGCGGTCATCAGTTTGCTCGCACTGCGCGACCAGTTTCTTCCGCCCAACATCAACTTCCGCCAGGGCGATGCGGATCTCGCGCTCGAATATTGTCGCGAACAAATCGCGGCCGCGCGAAATCTGCGCACCGTGCTTTCCAATTCCTTCGGATTCGGCGGCACGAACGCCTCCGTGATTTTGCGACGCCGCATGAGTTTGCGCGATTGGCGGCATGGGTTGGGTGACGCCGCTTGGCCGCGGCGTTGGCGAAGTCTGGCAGCGTTTGCTGGCGGGCGAAAAGGGCACGGCCGAATCGATCGAGGGCCGCAACCGGGCAGCAGCTTCCGGGTTTTTCGCGTTCCACCCGCAGCGACTGCAAGCATGCCGACCCATCCGCGCTTGCGCCGCTCAAGCGCGATCTCGCGTTTCGCTGTTGTCGCCGGACTCGATGCGCTGGCCGACGCCGGAATCAAACTCGATTCCGAATCTGCGAAACGGACCGCGATCATCTTCGCCGTTTCGAATGGCGGTGTCGTTTATACGAAACGGTTCTATCACGACATCGTCGCGACCGGCGCGCAGGCCGCGAGTCCGTTGCTTTTTCCCGAGACGGTGTTCAATGCGCCCGCCAGTCATCTCGCCGCGATTCTCGGAATCACGGGAGCGAGTTACACGCTGGTCGGTGACGGCGCGGTCGGTTTGCTCGCGCTGAAAATGGCGGAAGACCTGATGCTCGATCCGGCCCTCGATCGATGCCTCGTCGTCGGCGCGGAAGAATCCGATCCCTTGCTATGCGATGCGTATCATCGCTGGCGTCTGCGAATGACGTTGAGCGAAGGCGCCGGCGCGCTGCTCGTCGATCGCCGCGGCGAAATTTCGATCGATGCCATCGATGCCGGTTCCAATTTCGTTCGTCAAATGGACGCGGCGAAATGCGTTGACGAAATTTTCGCGCGCCTGAAGGCAAGCGACAGCGACCTCATTGTCGCCAGCGCCAACGGCACCTTCATCGATCGCGCCGAATCCACCGCCATCGCGCGCCATTGTCAGCGCGCACCAGTCTACGCACCAAAGACGGCGTTGGGCGAAAGCGTGGGCGCTTCCAGCATCTGGCAGGTCATTTGCGCCGCGCAGGCGCTCAAGACGCGAGCGATTCCCGGACTGAAAAATCATAGGGCCAACCGCGCCGTTGTTTCCGCCTGCGGGTTAAATCAGCAGGTCGCTGGCCTGACTCTGGCTGCCGCAAGCTAGTCTTCATTCGTTAACCTGATTACCCTTTGCAAGTGTCTTCCCTCGCGGTACCTTCGGCAGCCCCGATGCGACGGCTGGTATTTCTAACTTTTATGCTGCTTGCGCCGGCGGTTTGGGCCCAAACCGCAGCGAAGAGTTCGCTTGCCGGTCAACCGATCGAGATCACGGCCAGCGGCGGCACGCATTACGACAACGATACCAACGTGGCCACGGCGGCCGATAACGTCGCCATTCACATCGGGGACACGGATATCTACGGCGACAAGGCGGAATACAACACCGAGACCAAGGAGGTGCGCGTGTGGGGACACGTGCGCATTTATCGCGGCACACCCAAAGGGACCGAGTTTTACGTCGGCGAAACCGGCACCTACAACACGCAGACCAAGAAGATTTCGACCAACGAAATCAGTACGACAACCATGCCGTTCTTCATGAGCGGCTCGGAAATGACCAGCCTGGATGACGGCGGCCGGCTCATTCTTAACGGCAGCTTCACCACGCACGATTCGCCCAATCCCGACTTTCGCATGCACGCGCGGCGCATGCGCGTTTACGAAGGCGATCGCGTCATCATGCGCGACGTTGTTTTCTATGTCGGAAAAATTCCGATCTTCTACTGGCCGTATGTCTACCAGTCACTGGACGATTCCTTCAACTTTCTCATCTCGCCTTCCTTCATCAGTTCATGGGGACCGTCGCTCCTCAGCCGGGTCACGTTTCCCATTAACGACAACATCAAGGAAACGGTGCGCCTCGATCTGCGCGGGCGCCGCGGCGTTGCGCTCGGATCGGACACTGATTTCAAGTACGGCAAGAGGGACTCGAGCTTCGCCCGTCTCCGCACCTATTTTATCGATGATCAAAATCCGGAGATCAACCGGACGTCGGTACCGCGTGGCACGGTTCCAAACGAGCGCTACCGCGTCACGTTCGACGATCGGACGAATTTCAGCAGCGATACCTACGCCATCAGCACGATGACGAAGATGAGCGACGAATTCGTGATGCAGGATTTCTACCAGGCGGAATTCCGCGTTAATCCCCAGCCAGATAATTTCGTCGCATTCACCAAGGCCCCCGCCAATTACGCGCTGACAGCATGGACACGCTTCCAGGCGAACAACTTCTTCGAGACGACCGAGCGTTTGCCGGAAATCGATTTCGACGTCGTCCGGCAACGCGTTTTTGGCACGCCGATCTTTTACGAAGGCGAATCGTCCTTTGCTTACCTGAGCCGAAATTTTGCCGCAGGTCAGACCGGACCGGATGGCTCGGAGCTTCAGGACTATCACTCCTACCGCCTCGATACCTTCCACCAATTCACTTTGCCGATGACCTACTTCAACTGGTTGTCGGTCGTGCCGCGGGTCGGATTCCGCGGAACCTATTACAGCGACACGCGCGACCTCGATAACGTCGCCTTTATGCCGAGCTCCAATCCGCTCATCCCGGATTTCCTCATTCCGCCCCCCTCGGAAAACCAGCCGCTCATTCCGGGTGGCGATCGCTTTCGCACCGTCATCAACACCGGGCGTCGAGGCTTCGTTCAAGATCTCGCGCCACATGGGAAGGCGCGCAAAGCCGGGCGCTTGGACTCGATGGGTTGCGTCACATCATTCAGCCCTTCCTGAATTTTTCCTACGTCGGCATCGGGGGCAACGACACGAACCCGGCGGAGATCCTGCAGTTCGATCGCTATCAACCTTCCACGCAATTGCGGCCGATCGATTTCCCGCAGTTCACCTCCATTGATTCGATCGAGAACTGGACCATTGCGCGAGTCGGCGTGCGCAATCGTCTGCAAACGCGGCGCGACGACACCACGATCAACTGGCTGGAACTCGAAACCTATTTCGATGTGAACTTCGACAATCCGTACGACCGGCGTGATTACTCCAACCTCTACAATCGACTGCGCTTCGCACCGTTGCCGTGGGCTTCACTCCTCGTCACCGCGCAATTGCCCGCCTTCACCAGCGGCTTCACCGAAGTGGACACCAACGTCCATTTTCAACCGCTGGCCAATCTGCAGATCGACTTCGGTCATCGTTTCCTGAGCGAGAATCCATTTTTCTCTGACAGCAGTCTGTACAGCGGCGCGATTTATTATCGCATCGACGACAACTGGGGCATCGGCGTCTACCAGCGCTACGAGGCCGTGACCCACATCCTCGAAGAACAGCGCTATTCCATTTATCGCGACCTGACCAGTTGGGTCGCGTCGCTCGGCGCGATCGTCCGCGATAACGGCGGCGTGAAAGAATACGGCGTGCTCCTCACCTTTACGCTCAAGGCTCTGCCCAAACTGAATTTCGATCTGAACTTCGATCCCGGCTCACAGGGCGGAACGCAAAGCGGCCTCGTCAATCCGTAAGCGAGAAGGTCGTTGCATTTGCGTTCATTTCCTCGTTTCTTCCCGCGCTGTCGTTAGGCTGCTTTCTGCGTTTTTCTCATGGATTTATCGATCATCGGATCAGGTTATGTCGGTCTCGTCACCGGCGCGTGTTTTGCCGACGTCGGCCACAACGTCGTCTGCGTCGATAACGATCCGCGCAAAGTCGAGTCGCTCCAGGCCGGTAAAGTTCCAATCTACGAGCCGGGACTCGAAGAAGTTATTCATCGCAACGTCGCCGCGCATCGTCTGCGTTTCACCGGCAGCATCAAGGAAGGCGTCGATAACTCACAGGTTGTCTTCATTGCCGTGCCCACGCCGCAACAGCCGGATGGCCAGGTCGATCTCAGCTTCATCGAGAAAGTCGCGCGCGAAATCGCCGGCGTGCTGACGGATTATCGCGTCATCGTCGATAAGAGCACGGTGCCGGTGAAGACCGGTGAGAAAGTGGCGGAATCCATCAAGCGTTACAATCGCCACGGCGCGGAGTTCGATGTCGTGAGCAATCCGGAATTTCTCCGCGAAGGCTGCGCCGTCGCCGATCTGATGCATCCCGATCGCATTGTCATCGGCGCGCAAAGCGAGCGCGCCATCGGTTTGATGAAGAAGATCTACGAGCCGTTCATGGCCCCGATTCTCGTCACCGACATCAACAGCGCCGAGTTGATCAAACACGCGGCCAATTCGTTTCTCGCCCTCAAGATTTCCTACATCAACGCCGTCTCCGCCATTTGCGAAGCGAGCGGCGCCGATGTCGAAAAAGTCGCGGACGGCATCGGGATGGATCGGCGCATCGGACGCAACTTTCTCAACGCCGGCATCGGTTACGGCGGTTCCTGTTTCCCGAAAGATATCGCCGCTTTCATCAAGATCAGCGAGCAACTCGGCGTCCCGTTCAATTTGCTCAAGGAAGTCCAGCGCATTAATGCGACGCAAAAGGATCGCTTCCTCGCCGCGATTCGCGAGACGCTCTGGGTTTTGCGCGAGAAAAAAATCGCAGTCTGGGGTCTGACCTTCAAACCGGACACCGACGACATACGTTCGTCGGTCGCGATCGACCTCGTCGCTGACATGCTGCGCGAGGGCGCGCACGTTTCTGTTTACGATCCGAAAGGAATGGAAAAAGCGCGCGAAATTAAAGAGATCGCCGCAGCCACGTTCGCGGCTTCGCCGCTCGATGCGGTCGAAGGCGCCGAAGCGCTCGTGATTGCGACCGAATGGGCCGAGTTCGCCAACGTCGATCTCGAAATCGTAAAGGAGAAGATGACCACGCCGATCGTTTTCGATGGCCGCAATCTTTTCAAACCGCAGACCATGGCGGCGCTCGGCTTTCATTATCATTCCATCGGCCGGCATCGCGTCGCTCCGAAATAGCTGCGCATGAACGCGCGCGCAGTGGCGCTAGCCGCGCTCGGCGAATGGCGGCGCGGCCGGCAGTTTGCCGATGCCATCCTGCAACGGCTGCTGTCGCAGCACTCGTTAGGCACCAACGACCGCGCGCTGGTCAACGAATTGTTCTACGGTGTCCTGCGCAATCTTACTCTGCTCGATTTCTGGATCGACCAGCTGCGCAACGGCAAACTCGATCACGTCTCGCGCGATCTGCTGCGTCTCGGATTCTATCAGATTTTCTTTCTTCGCATTCCCGAGCACGCCGCCGTTTTCGAAACGGTCGCCCTCAGCGGCAAACGCAATCGTGGCTTGATCAACGGCGTGCTTCGCGCCGCGCTGCGACAACACGATCAATTGCGCGCCGCCGCCGAGACCGCGCCGCTGGCCACGCGCACGTCGCATCCGGAGTTCCTGCTCGAGCGCTGGAGAAAAACCTTCGACGAGCAGGACATCGTCGCCCTCTGCGCCTGGAACAATCAACCGGCGCCGATCTACGCTCGCGTGAATCGACTGCGCATCACGCCTAACGAGTTCAACAATGGCGAACAGCTTCGCGGACAAGAGAACTTCTTCCGACTGAGCGCGTTTCCGGCCGACGAAGTCGCGCGCGGCCAGTGTTACATCCAGGATCCGAGCACCGCGATCGCCTGCGAATTGCTCGGACCGCAGCCTAACGAGACCATTCTCGACGCCTGCGCTGCTCCTGGCGGCAAGACCGGATACCTTGCCGAACTGATGACGAACAGTGGCGCTCTCGTGGCGTGTGATCGCGATCCTGCTCGACTCACTTTACTGCGCGAAAATCTCGACCGGCTCGGCGTAACAAACGCGAAGATTCTTACGCAGGATTGGCGAGACAGCGTGTTATCGCCCGAATTGCGCGACCGGAAATTCGATCGCATTCTGGTCGACGCGCCCTGCACCAACACCGGCGTCATGCGACGTCGGGTCGATCTGCGCTGGCGTTTGCGGCCGGAAGATTTCACGCACATGCCTAACGAGCAGTTGCAAATCGTGCGCGCCGTCCTCCCGCTCCTGAAGCCGGGCGGCATTCTCGTTTACAGCACCTGCAGCATTGAACCCGAAGAAAACGAACAGGTGGTGGCACGCATCCTGAAGGAATTTTCGTTCCTTCGCCTCGAGGAACAGAAATCCAGCCTGCCGTTTCGCGATCACCTTGATGGCGCCTTTGCGGCAAAATTTGTGCGTCTGAGTTGAAACCGCCGGTCGCGGTGTGATCGTCTGCTTCTATGCAAGACCCGCGCTTCGACCAGTTGGCCCAGGTTCTGGTGGGATATTCCACGCGACTGAAACGCAATGAGACTGTGCTCATCGAAGCGTTCGATGTGCCGGACGAAATGACGGTCGCGCTCCTGCGCGCGGCGCGAAAAGCGGGCGCGATTCCCTTCACCCAAATCCATCACGGCCGCGTCACGCGCGAACTGGCACTGAGCGCGACGGAGCGACAGTTGAATCTCACCGCCATCCACGAACTGGCGCGGATGAAACGAATGGACGCCTACATCGCGTTGCGCGGAAGCAACAACATCACCGAGCTGTCGGATGTTCCGGCGGAACAAATGAAGTTGGTGGCGAAAAAGATGCGGCCGGTGATCGACCAGCGCGTGAAGAAAACCAAATGGGTCGTGCTGCGCTGGCCGACGCCTTCGATGGCGCAACAAGCCAGCATGAGCACGGAAGCATTCGAAGATTTTTATTTCCAAGTCTGCACGCTCGATTACCGCCGTCTGCAACCTGGAATGAAGGCGCTCAAGAGTTTGATGGACAAGACCGATCGCGTGGAGATCAAAGGACCTGGAACCGATTTGCGTTTCAGCATCAAGGACATCGGCGCGATCATTTGCGGCGGCGATCGCAACATTCCCGACGGCGAAGTTTTCAGCTGTCCGGTGAAGAATTCGGTGGAAGGCCATGTGACCTTCAATGCGCCGACGATTTACCAGGGAATCGGGTTCGATTCGATCCGACTCGATTTCCACGAAGGAAAAGTCGTCGACGCCAAAGCAAATCAGACGGAGAAGCTGAACAAGATTTTGGATTCCGACCCGGGGGCGCGTTACATCGGCGAGTTCTCGTTAGGCTTCAATCCCTACGTGCTGCATCCGATGCGCGATATTCTCTTCGACGAAAAGATTGCCGGCTCCTTCCATTTCACGCCGGGTCAGGCCTACGAAGAAGCGGACAACGGCAATCGCAGCCAGGTGCACTGGGACATGGTCAACATCCAGCGGCCCGAGTACGGCGGCGGTGAAATTTACTTCGATGGCAAATTGATCCGGCGCGACGGCGATTTTATTCCGAAGGAATTGCACTCGCTCAACCGGAGCAACTTCGTGAAGCGCAAAGGCTAGAAAGCAAACGGCCCGCGCTGGCACGCGGGCCGTCGAAAACTTCTTGTTAGGCCGAAATTACTGCCGCGGGGCCGGAGCCGCGCCGCCCACCGGATTCAGCTGAATCATGCCGAGTTCGCCATTGCCGGCGAGCTGCACATTGGACATCTCAAAGATCGGCGAGCCTTCAACCGCCCCCGCGCCCGCGCCCGGCAATTGCACGTGCACGTTCTTGGAAGTGGAATTCAGGACAATGGACGCGATGTCGAACGACGGCGAGAATTCCACGGTCGCGATCTGGAAGGGCGCCGTGACCAGCACCGAAGCCTGACCTTGTTGCGACGGAGTCATTTGCACCGGGGCCGCACCTTCGCCGCTGACCAACTGCAGGCCGGCGATGTTGAAGGCCGGCGAGCCAGCGATGTGCGGGCGCTGTTGTTGTGAAGGTGTGAGACGAATGCTCTGGAGCGAGTTGCCCGAGAGCTGGACGGTCGCAACTTCGAAGGTGACCTGCAGATTCATCGCCGGCTGCGGATGCTGCGACGGCGACAGACGCATGGAGACGATTTTCGACGTCGGCCGCAGCTGGAGCGCGCCCATCTTGAACGAAGGCGTGAGTTGCAGAGACGCGATCTCGAAGGAGAGGGTGATTTGAACGGCGGTGTGCATGCCGCCAGCGCCAGGGGTCGGTGAAGCGCCGGCCATCGGCGAAGTGGGGCCAGTTCGGATTACGGGAGAGGGTGTTGGTGTCGGTTGGGGCATGGTTACTACTGGTGTGGTCGGCTCTTGCACCATCGGCTCGGAGGAAACGACGGGCGCAGAGGCCGGTGAACTTTCGACAGAATGGCGCACCGCGCCGATTCCCGCAAGTGCGGCGGTCGCGAACTCGACAGGCGAGATGACCGGCGCAGGTGGTTCGATTTCGGGAACAGGCTCGGCGATGGCTTCCGCCGGGGTGAGATAATGAATCGGACTTCCCTGCCCGACTGGTTCCGTTTCTTCACTGACTGGTTCGGCGCTGGGGTTGAATGGTTCCATAATCGGCTCTGGCGTAACGAACGGGGCCGGCGCAGCTGCTTCGAAAAATGTTTCAGTCTCGGCAAAGACCGGTTCCATCGGACGGATTTCCTCGAACGGCGTTGAAGCAATTTCCGCCGCCGGTGCAAAGAGCGGTTCGGGTTCACTAACAAACGCAGGCTCCGGTGTGAAAGCCGGCGCGGGAACGAATTCTTCCGCCGGCATTGGCGCCGAAACAAATTCTTCGAACGGCGCTGGCGCGAACGCGGCCGGCGGTTCGCTCACCGTCTCGCTGAACAGCGGTTGCGGCTCGCCGACGCCTTCGAAAATTGGTTCCTCCACTGTGGGCGCGAATGTTTCGGGCGAGACAAAAGTTGGAGCCGGCGCCGGTGTTGGAACCGGAGCGGTTATCGATCCGTTGCCGTTGCCCTGGCCATTGCCAAAGGCGCGCCCCGTTTTGTTCACTGGCATGACGGGCCGGCGCAATGAGGGCTCAGACGCGCGCAATTGCAGTGAGATTTGCGGCGGACCGCCAGCGAGCCGAGCGGGCGTTACTAACTCTTCGCCCGTGACCGTTTCAACATTCTCATAATCCGATGACGAAGACGGTGCGACCACCCTTCGCATCGACGGCTTGGACCGACGGAATAAGGGAAACACAGCCATCGCAATTAGCAGGATCGCGGCCAGCACGAGGGCCGCGACAAACAAAGTCCGTCCTTCGAGGTTCTCGTACCAGCTGTGCTGCGACCATTCGCGCACTTTTTCCGGCGCGACCACGGTGGCCGGGCTGGCGCTTGCGACCGCTACAGACACTGGAGCACTCGTCGCGCTCGTCAGCGGCTGCGCCACGTGTTCTTCAACCGCAGGAGACGCTTCCGGCTCGGAGGCATTCGCGACCACCGGCCTGGACGCCGCCGGTGAAGCCGTCGATGCAACCGGCGTTTCGACGCTCGGCGATGTAGTGGCGTTCAAGGTCGTCGCTTCCATCCCGGGAACGATCGGGCTCGTCTGTGCAGCCTGCGTCAGCGGATCGGTAGGCTTGACCTGATCATTCTGCGCCAGCGTAAAGGTCGGGAGCGGTGTCGGTTCGATCGCCGGTGCGTTTTCCGTCGGCGAAGCTTCCGCCACGGCAGTGGGCGCCTCGGCGTTCGGGCTTTGCAGCCAGCCCTGATCAAAAAACGCATCCGAGAAAACGCCGTTGAGCGCGGGCGAATAAATTTTTCTCGCCGACGTGACCCAGTCGTTCGCCTTGGCCGTGTCGCCGTGCTTAAACTCCCAGGCGGCTTGCGCGTAATAGAGCGCGGGCGTGTCGCCCGTGAATTGGAATTGCTCCATCATCTTCTGCGCGCGGGCGTCTTTGCCCTCGAGCAGGTAGGTCAGGTAAACCTTGTATTTGATCAGCTGCGCCGCGCGATCCTTGTCCGCGCCACTGGTTGAACTGAAGAGCGCTTCGAAACGCTCGCGCGCCTTGGTGTAATCTTTTTTCTTAAACGGAATGAGCGCGAGGTTGTACTGCGCATCGCGATACTTTGGATCGACCTTCGTCGCGCGCAGGAATTCCTTTTCCGCCGCGTCGTAATCCTTTTGTTCGAGCAGAATCTCGCCGCGCAGGTTCAGGACCGGCGCCTGATTCGGATCGGCCGTGTCGGCTTCGTCAATCAATTTGCGCGCCGCGGTCAGGTCACGCTGCTGCAAGGCCTGTTCGGCCTCGTCGAATTTTTCTTTTGCAAAAGCTTTCGTCTTCGCGGCCTTGTCCGCCGCCGAATTCAACTCCAGGGCCGCGCGCGTCTGGCCGACCGGCTTCTCCATGAAGCCGACTTCATAAAGCGATTCCGCAAACAGCTTGTTCAGTTGCGGCGAGAAAGTTTTCTCCGCGGTGGCGAGCGCATCCTTCGCCGCCTTTTCGTCTTTCTTGTTCAAGGCGATAGCGGCGTTGGCGTAGTGCACCGCCGGTGTGTCGGGCGCGAGTTCGAACTTGTTAATCGTCGCCGCGACCATGTTCTCCTTACCTTCCATCAGGTAAGTGAGCAGAATCTTGTACTGGATGAGCTGCGTCGCTTCGCCTTGCAGTTCAGCGGCGTTACCAGTCAGCAAATCCTGGAAACGTTTGCGCGCTTCCGCCCAGTTTTTTTGCAGGAATGGAATCTCGGCCAGGTTGAAGCGCGCGTTCCAAAATTTCGGATCAGCCGCCAGCGCTTTTTGCAACGCCTTCTCGGCATTCGGATAATCTTTTTGCCGCATCTGAATGACGCCGCGCAGATTGGCCGACTCCGCCAGGTCCGGCTGGCGCACATCGATTGCGTCGAGATCCTTCAGCGCCTGTTCGTAATTGCTCGCATCGAATTCCTTGAAAGCCTTGTCATACATCGTCTCCAACTCGGTCTTGGAAGGGGCCACGTTATTGGCCGCAAACGAGCTGAAAACGAGAAGTGAAATCGTCGCGAACTTACGGATCTTCATGCGTTGGCACATGGAAACTGCACCTTGCGCGCAACACAAGCAATTTCTCCGCCATCAGATGAGAAACTCCCTGGCTCAGAGGTTTAGGTTGGCGATGATGCGCAAACCTTCCAACGTGAGGCTCGGATGAACGGCTTCGATCTCCGGCATGCGACGCGCGATTAGCTGCGCGTAGCCACCAGTGGCGACGACGCGCACTTTCTTCCTGGTCGAAAACTCCACGCCAACCGCGCGCAGGATTTCCCTAACGAGACCTCGATATCCGTAAATCGCGCCGGAGAGCATGGCGTCGCGCGTCGTCCGGCCGATAGCTGCGCTTGGTTCGCGCAGATTCAACTTCGGCAGCAGCGCGGTGCGTTGATACAAGAAGTTAGTCATCGACTCGAGACCCGGCGCGATGACACCGCCAACGTAATTGCCCTTTTCCGAAACGACGTCGAACGTGACCGCAGTTCCGAAATCCACCACGACTGCTGGGCAACTGTAGAGCTTCGCCACCGCCGCGGCATTGGCCAAACGATCCGCGCCGATCGTTGCGGGTTTCGGATAATCGACTCCGACTCCCAGTTTCGATTTCGGACCGATGAAGAGAAGGCGCGTCTGGCCCGCGGCGCGCCTAACGAGTGCATTTCGCGATGGCACCACGGATGAGACGATGATGGCGCCGATTCTTCGCGCCGAAAAAATCCTTCGCAGCGCTACCACCGTCAGCTTCGCCGTTGGAATCAGGGTTGCGCGCGCCACCCGCGTCCTGGTCGCATGGGCGAGTTTCGTGTACGAATTGCTGATATCGATGAGGAGATAATCGGCTTTCGCCTTCGCTTTGAATGAAGCGCTCATACTCGACGTTCAGCGGCTACACGGCGCGCTCGACTGCGTCAAGCCGTGCGCTTAGTTTCGGCGCGTGAGAAAACTGGTGCATCGCCCGCGCCGTTTGCGTCGTTCCGCCGGCGTGCGCAATCTGGTGCGCGAGACGAAACTCAGTGCGCACGATTTCGTTCTGCCGATTTTTGTCAGCGAAAAACTTTCAGCGCAAACGCGAAATCGCGAGCATGCCGGGCGTTTTTCAGCACTCGTTAGGCGACGTGGTCGAAGAAGCGCGCCGAGCGCACGAACTGGGTTTGCAGGCGATCCTGCTCTTCGGCATTCCGTCCAAAAAAGATGAAGCAGGCCTCCGGCGCTTACGCGACGACGGCGTGGTGCAGAAAGCGGTGCGCGCAATCAAGGAAGCGTATCCCGATCTGGTTGTGATCACGGATGTCTGTCTGTGCGAATACATGAGTCATGGGCATTGCGGCGTGACGCAGCGCGACGGCGATCATTTCCATGTCCTGAATGATGAGAGCGTCGAGTTGCTGGCAAAGACCGCCCTTTCACACGCGAAAGCCGGCGCCGATTTTGTCGCGCCGAGCGACATGATGGACGGACGCATCGGCGCGATCCGCGAAGCGCTCGATGGGCAAGGTTTCGACCGAGACCGGCATCATCAGCTACGCCGTGAAATTTGCCTCGGCGTTTTACGGACCGTTTCGCGAAGCGGCGGAAAGCCCGCCGCAGTTCGGCGATCGACGTTCTTATCAGATGGATCCGGCGAACGGCGCCGAAGCGATGCGCGAGGCGGCGCTCGATGTCGAGGAAGGCGCAGATGTCTTGATGGTGAAACCAGCCTTACCGTATCTCGATATTCTCTGGCGTGTGCGCGAGCGATTTGGCAAACCGACCGCGGTCTATCACGTGAGCGGCGAGTTCGCGATGGTGAAGGCGGGCGCGGCCAAAGGATATTTCGAGGAACGCGCCGCCGTGCTCGAGATCATGACTTCACTCAAACGCGCTGGCGCGGACATGATCGTGACCTACTGGGCCAAGGAACTGGCGGAATGGACGCGCGCCTAACGAGTGCTAAACTTGGCGAAACCGAAGCGCATCGTCGCCTGAAACGGCTCGCCGTCCTGTGGGCCCAGGCGCAGGGTTATAGCGCCTGCGCGGTGGAAGTGAGCCTGCCGCAATGCCGTTATCGCGCCGACGTCGCGGCCTATCGTCCGCGCGGGCGCGAGCCGGGCGTGACCGCGATCTTCGAATGCAAACAGGTCATCTCTGATTTGCGCCGCGACAATTGTTGCAGCGATTCCGCGCGCGCGCGGCTCGAAACGGTCAACAAGCGCCGCCAGATCCTGGAGAAACATCTGCGCGTGCATTACCCGACGTTACGCGGCGGCGAATCGCTCTTCACCGAATTTGATTCGCACGATTTCACCGCCATCGAACATCGGAGCTACAATCGCGTCATTCGCGAAATCGGCGCGCTGCAGAATCGGATTCGTGGTGCGACCAAGTTTGAATGCCTGACGCGTTATCGTTGTGCGAACTTGTTCTATCTGGTTTTGCCTAACGAGTTATTTTGCGAACCGGAATTGCCGCTGGGCTGGGGCGCATTGGTGGAAACCCGAGACCAACTCGAGCTGTTGCAAAAGCCGATCTGGCACGACAACACACCGGAAAGCCGGCTGCGTTTTCTTCATCGCATCGCGCAGGCCGGAACGCGAAACCTGAACAAACAGCTCGAAATCGATTTCGAACAGGTCCACGCCCTCGCGCGGGTCGCTAGAGTCTAACGAGTAGATTGTGCCCGGTCATTTCCGCCGGCTTGGGCAAACCGAGCAGGAAAAGAAGTGTGGGCGCCACGTCCGCCAGAATCCCATCTTCGACCCGAAACTTTTCCGCATCGCGCGCGACATAGATGAAGTGAACAAGATTCGTGGTGTGCGCCGTGTTGGGCGAACCATCGGGATTGCGCATCAATTCGCAGTTGCCGTGATCGGCGGTGATGAGCGCTTTGCCGCCTAACGAGAGCAATTTCTCCACAATCTTGCCGACACATTCGTCGATGGTTTCGACCGCTTTGATTCCGGCCTCGACCACCCCGGTGTGCCCAACCATGTCGGGATTGGCGAAATTCAGAATGATCAAATCGTAGTCCGCCATTTTCTCGAGAACGGTGGCGGTCACTTCCAGTGCGCTCATTTGCGGCTGCAAATCGTAGGTCGCGACTTTCGGTGACGGGATGATCTTGCGATCCTCGCCGGGATACGGTTTCTCGACGCCGCCGTTAAAGAAGTAAGTGACGTGCGGATACTTTTCCGTTTCGGCAATGCGCAACTGCGTCAGGCCGGCTGCGCTTGCGACTTCACCCAGAATTTTCTCCAGCGTTTCCGGCGCGAAGACGTAGGGCGAATCGTAGGTGGCGTCGTATTGCGTGAGGGTGACGTAGTGAATCTTTGGATGGACGCGGCGATCGAAGCCGGTGAAATCCGCGTTCAGGAATGCCTGTGAAAGCTGGCGCGCGCGATCGGCGCGGAAGTTAAAGAAAAAAACGACGTCGCCGTCGCGCACACGCTGTTCGTTAGGGTGGGAGAAAATCAGCGCGGGCATGAATTCGTCGGTGATACCTTCCTTGTATTGCTCGCGCAGCGCGGCTGACGGCGTTCCGTGGCAGACCTCTCCTTCGCCGAAGACAACGGCGTCCCAGGCGCGTTTGGTCCGATCCCAGCGCCGGTCGCGATCCATCGCGTAGTAACGCCCGACCACGGTGGCGATCTGCGCACCGCTGGACACGAGGTTCCTGCCTAACGAGTCGAGAAAATCTGCGCCGCCGGTTGGTGATGTGTCGCGGCCATCGGTGAAGGCGTGCACCATGATGTCGTTAACGCCGGCTATTTTCGCCGCCTGCGCGAGCGCGACGAGATGATCGTAGTGGCTGTGCACGCCGCCGTCGGAGACAAGACCGAGAAAATGCAACCGTGCGTTACGCGCACGCGCGAACGCATCCTGCAGCACGGAATTCTTTTCGAGCTCGCCGTCCGCGATCGCTTTGTTGATGCGCGTCAGATCCTGGTAAACGATGCGGCCCGCGCCGAGGTTGAGATGACCAACTTCCGAGTTGCCCATTTGTCCCTCGGGCAGACCAACGTCCAGTCCGCTCGCGCTTAGTTTTGCACCGGGATATTTCCGATAAATCTCATCGTGCACCGGTGTGCGCGCGAGCAAAGTGGCGTCGCCGTTTTTCTCCCGTGCTTCGCGTCCGCCGGGATTAATTCCCCAGCCATCGCGAATCAGGAGCATGACCGGTTTGCTCATCTGAGCGACTGTGCCGACGGCGCGCCGGGGCACAAGCAGGTTCTTTCGTTGACATCAAACTGTGCGCGCATCTACATCGGCTGATGAAGTGGCGGAACCAGCTGCTCGCGCTCGCCTGCCTGATTGTCTTTCTGGCTTTGGGCGTGCTGTATTTCCAGCACTGGGTGGTGCAGAAGCCGTTCGGCATCATTCTCTTCATCGGCGAAGGACTTGATGCCTCGCGTCTGCCGATGGCGCGTATTTATGCCGGCGGCGCGGGCACGCCATTGACGATCGATTACTTGTCGAACTCCGCGCTGTTGCGCAACTACTCCTTAGACTCGGCCATTCCTGATCAGGCGGCGGCCGCGTCCGCCTTCGCCACGGGGGTCAAGGTGAAAAACGGCACGGTGGGAATCGATGGCGAAGGCAAAACTTTGACGACTCTTTTTGAACTGGCGCGCGGCAGCGGACGCGTGACCGGTTTTGTCACCGACGCGCTGGTGACGGATCCGACGGCGGCGGCATTTTACGCGCATACCAAGGCGATCGACCAACGCGCCGATCTCGCGAATACCCTCGTGGAGAAGGCACCTATCGACGTGGTGCTCGGTGGCGGCGCGGCCGATTTTCTGCCGGAACGCAAAGGCGGCCGCCGCACCGACGACCGCGATCTCACGCTCGAATTGCGCGACCGCGGATATGACATCGTGCAAAGCCTGGGGGAATTGAACGCCGTCCCGCGCTGGCGCAGCGCCCGGCTTTTGGGCTTGTTTGGAAAAGGGGAACTTGCTTTCGCGGATGAAGTGGAGACGGGCGGCGATCAGCCAACGTTGTCGGACATGGTGCGTCGCAGCATCGAGCTCTTGCAATTTAATGGCGGCGGTTATTTGCTCGTGGTGGACGCGGCCCTGATGGGAAGGGCAGCACGACAAAATAACGGCGGGCGCACGTTGGCGCAGACGATCGAATTAGATCGCGCCGTTTCGGTGGCGATGCGTTACGCCGGAACCAAATCGATGATCATCGTCTGTGGCGATGTGGGAATCGGTGGCCTCAGTGTGAATGGTTCGCCGCCGCGTGAATCGAATCCGTCGGACGAGACGCACGATTCGGACGTGACCTGGGCCACCGGCCCGTCCGGTCCGCACCCGACACCAACGCCGAGTAGCGAAGAGAACGGCGATGACGCAGTTAACGCCAACATGGCCGGGCGCCCGTCAACGCCGGAAGCGCCCGCGGCCATTTATTTTCCGGCGGCACGAAACGGCGGTGGAGACACAATCGCGTTGGGAGCGGGACTCGGGACGGATGCGTTGCAAGGCAGCTTGGAAAACACCGCCGTCTTTTGGCTCATCCGCGACAATCTCTAAAAAAAACCGCCGGTCAGCCTTGGCCAACCGGCGGGTGAGAAAATAGCCAAAGTGCTATGGGCTATTCGGCGACACTAACGGCACAAATGTGAATGTAGGCGGTTGCGGAAGAGAAGGCGGAGGGCCTTCAGCCGGCGGCGGAGCTTCTCCGAGGTCTTTCGGCTCAAGCACAGTCTGGTAATCGGCCACCGTCTTGTTGTCACCTCGCGCGGCGGCGTCTTCATCGCGGGCGAGGAAAGTATTAGCCTGGTCCGCGCCGAAGGCGGCTACTTCCGCGACGGTAAAAGCCGTTTGGCCTTGCGCGGCGGGGGTCCAGCGAACCATGACATACCGGCCAACTACCGCAGGGAAATCAATCGCGGCGCGGCCGCGTGTTCCATCATCGCTCACTGACCCAACTGAATTGAGTGACGCAAACGCCGCGTCATTCAACGCGATGTTTTCCGGCGCCGTTGCCGAGTGATCGACGCTGCCAGGAAGTGATTGCAGGACATAGAAATCCATCCTGCCGGCGCGCGGAGAATAAACTGCGGAAAGACGACGAACACTTGATTGTTTCCCTAAATCGAAGACGGCCGTCGGGGTGCCATCTTCCGCAGCGAAGTTGTAGGTCGTCGCGGGTTGATCATCGATCATGTTGTTCGCCTGCCGCAGTTCGCGGCCGGAACTGACGTAAAGCGCGCGTCCCTTGGCGTGAATTTCCGCCAGGCTGTAGGAGATCAACGCAAAGCTGTCGGATTTGTCCAGCACGGGCAGCTTGCGCGCGCGCGGAGCAGTGAAATCGGAAAGCTGGCCGGTGGAATAAACGCCGAAGCCCGCGATGCGCCCTGCGCGACTGACGTTGAAAGTAAGCCGAACGTACTTCGCTTCACTCGGTCCCAACGCGGCTTGCAGACCACGGGCGGACAATTCCTGCTGCACAACGGTGTGCCATTGCGGACTCGTCTCGGGCAACTTCGCGTTCGAAGTCGCGACCGTTACCTCGCCGACGACGCCATTATTCGAAAACGAAATGCGTCCGACGTTCTCGATTTTCGGTAGCGAAACCAGCACTGTCGTTTTACCCGCAGGCAGCGGATAGCCGACCGTGGGATCACTGCAGAGCAACGCTGCTTCCGCCGCATTCGGATCATCCGAGCTGCTGCTCAACTGCAAATTCGCAATCGGGTGACTGAGTGGCGCGGTCTGTACTTGTGCGCCCAGATGATAACGCGCCAAGTTCTCGGGATATGCCGGCGTCTGGTCAACCGCGAGGGTGGGAACCTTTTGCAGCCTCACGTCGGCAGCAAAAACACTTGGCGCATCAAGAATGACAAGGGCCAAGGCGATTGAGCAACTAGCCACAGCAAGCCGATGGGTCTTAATAATTTCCATAACCACAACAAGGATAATACGCGGTGCCGGCCTTCGTTGACAACAGCTATCTTCGCCCAACGCTTCGAGATTCGTCAATGCCGAAACCATCCCTCATCACCCGCTCAATCGGCGACAACGCCAATCAGCCGCGATTAAATGAAGCGTTTTCGCTCGCGCCCCGCCGCCTAACGAGTGCCGCCTGGCTTGCGCATCGATCGCCGCGCGAACTAGTTGTTCGCGTAAAGAACCGCGGAGGCGGCCCGGAATTTCCTGGCCCCGCTGTAGGCGTAGAGCGGAACGTAGGACCGTTCGCTCAATTGCTCCGACCGACAGGCCATCCAGTTGAATGTCGGATCAAGCACGTAGGTGCCGTGGCCAGTTTCCCACGTCAACCAAGCGTGGGTCACTCGGCTGGTCGGGGCTCGCATCCCGATGACGAGTCGAACCTTCTTTGCGCCCTGCGACTGCATCCGTTTGTAGAGTGCCACCGCCTTGCCTTTGCAATCAGCTGCCTGCCCGGCTTCGACTTCTGCCGGAGTCTTCCATTCGGCGTGATAACCGTACGGAATTTCGCGCAAACTTCCGATCCATTGATTGACGACTGCCAAAGACACCTCACGATCCGGCTCGCTAGTCCGAGATGTGAGAACCGGACGTATGCGGCTCATTTGGCGATCGTACGGCGTAGAGTCCACGGATAAGAAAATCGCCGAAGCAAAACAGGAAGCGGTCGACAAACAGATGACAACGGCAGCCAGGGCTAGGATTTTCTTCGGAGCAAAAGGGTGAATGCTTACGAGAATCATGGGCGTTATAGCCCAATTTAAGCAGCAGCTATGCCATGCCCTCTTGCCGGCGGATAGGCGTCACCGACGAGAATTGCTGATCAGAAATTCTCGGTTGGCCTGCAGACGCGAAGTCGAGCGATGAAACTCGATTCGTTAGGCGACCGGATTCTACTCGGACTTTGCCTAACGAGTAGTCACCGGCCGAACGGCACTAGTGTTTCGCCAGCGACTCGGCAAAGGCCAGGTTCTCTTGCGCCGGTTTGAAATCAGGATTTATCCGCAGCGCCTCGCGATAATGCGGCAAGGCTGCTTCGTATTCTCCAGCTTCCACCATCAGGTCAGCCAGCTCCTTATGTGCGATGTCGAGATTGTTATCGCGCTTCAAAGCGCTCTCGTAATGCCGGCGTGCCTCAGGTCCTCTACCCTTCAATCGCAAGATGCCGGCGAGATTTACTTCGACCTTCACGCTTCTCGAATCGAGAACCAGCGCACGTTCGTAATGCGTGAGGGCCTGGTCGTAGTCACCACGATCGCTCCAGGCGAGGCCGGTGTAGAATTCCGCCTCAGCCAGAGATGGATCCCGAGCCAGCGCCCGATCAAAGTGCGTCATTGCCTCCTCCACGCGACCGGCATCCTGCAACGCCTTGCCGTAGTTAAGTTGCGCTTTCGCGTCGTTGGGCAGCAGCTCGACGACCTTCCCATATCTTTCCAAAGGTGGAACCACGCGCCCCAAGAGTTGCGCAACGCAAAGGACACTGACTGGAATAATCAGTAAGGCCCAACGCAGGGCGTGCGTCGTCCAGAGGGGGAACGTCCGTCGCCGGACCGCTTCGGCGACGCCCGCGCTGTCGATCCCAAGCATGTTGCGCGTCTGAGCTTCGCGGACCTTCCAAATAAATCCGTCGTAGTAAAAATGCAGCAGCGCAGACGCCGTGACAATGCCGACCAGCGTATTGCGAATCGCCTCAACGGAAATGCCGTGTGACACAAGGCCAATGCCGCCGTAAGCGAGGACGAGCCCAACGTAGACGCCGAGCAATGAACCGCTTCGTCGGAAGATAAAACGCATGAAGCCACGGATGCTTTGATCGCGCTCGACGCGAGCACGATTATAAATCCAGACGATCGAGAGATACTGCACGTCGTGGAAGACCTCGAAGAGTGAAATCCCGACTAGAATGCTCGCGGTGGCAGAAACCCCGGAACCGGCCGTTGATATTTGCGCGCCGTTATTGCAGTACCACCAGAAGCCGATGCTGCTGGCCAGGAGCAACATCTTCACATAGCTAATGCCGCGCCCGGCGCGTGCATCACGCCATTGTCGCCAGAAGAAGGCCATCGTAGCGATTGCCACAATTCCAATCATGGCGCTCCTGATTGCAGAGATAACCTGCGTCGGGATTACCGGGCCACCGCTTTCATAATAGAGATCAAGGCAGCTTCGGAACCGCAACGGCGAAAGCAGGACCGCGGCGACAAACCAGGAGAGGCAAAGCGCAAAGTCCGTGCGCGCGTGAGCGGCGGCGTTGGTGGAGGCCTTCGCGTCGTAGATGCGGCAGAAGCCATAGGTCTGCATGAGGCCATGCCAAATACCCCAGGCGAGCGCGACCAGTTGAATCGCCTGGATGTTGTAGAAGGTCGACCAAATGCAGACAGCCAGCAGCCCGAGCGGAGCGACGATGAAACGGGTCTTAAAACGACGAAACAAAGCCTTGTCGCCATAGGCACGAATCATTCCGGGCAGGTGATGTCCCATCGCGCCGAAGGCGCCCACGAAGAGGAATATGTCCTGAGGACTCCAGTGGGCCTGGGCGGCGATAAAAATGGGAATCAGCACCGCCGGCGTTCCAACGAAGAGAAGAAGATCGAGCCAGCGACCCAGGATCCAGGGAGACTTCTTAACGGGCGGCGCAACTACACTTGAAGTCGCTGCTGCCACGGCCGCGCCGGGAGAAGGAGTCTCATTACCTTCCCGGGTGAAGGAACGGACGCCGTATCTTTTTTTCTGCGATTTGTGGTGAGTGGCCGTTGCCATGTTGTGAAAAGCAAAAGGCGGGCGACATCGCTGCCGCCCGCCTCAAGTTAATGCTCCTTTATCGAGCTACAACCAAGTTCTTAGAACCTCTTGGTCAAGCTGACGTACCAGTAACGGTTACGAATGGAGTAATTGGAGGTGTCGTAGTTGTCGTTGAACGCACCCAACACCGTTGGCGGATAACGATCGAAGGCGTTGTTCACCCCGATGGTGACCTTCGTGTTCCACAGCATCCGTTGCCAGATTGAGCTGTTTTCCACGCCCGCCACTTCTTTACCCATGCCTTTGCTGTCCTTGGCATCCTTGGCGTAAACTGGCTGCACTTCCGGCTTGAGGAACTCGTAGCTCAACTGCATGTCCAGCGTCTCGTAGGCCGAGATGCGGTGATGCTGCGCGAAGCTTGGATTGGCATCAGTGCCACCGATCTGTTCGTTGCCGAGGATGAAGCTCGGATCGTCTTCGTAGTCGCCGATGTAGTTACCGGTCATGACGAAGTCCAATCCTTTCGCCCAGCCCGCCATTCCGTTCCATTCGAAGCGCAGGAAGGCCTTGTTGAAGGGAATGCCTCCCGGCGTAAGCGGCAGCGCGGTGTTGAAGTCACCCAGGAAGTTGGTCGTGCCAAGTCCCGTGACGGCTTCGGCCTTCCAGGTGAAGAAGTGGTTCCAACCAAACGACCACGTAAACGTGCCCCAATGTTGCGTCGGGATTTCGTAGGTCGCGGTGATATCCAAGCCTTGCACCAGGCGTTTGGCCGAGTTGGCATTAGCCGAGTCAACCGAGAGCAACGTGCCATCGTTCGGATCGCGCGTGATACCGTTGGCGCCGCCTTGCGGAGGATCCGGATCAGCAATGTTGAGGGTCACGAGCAACTGCGCCGCATTGGCGGCCGGCAGGATGACGTCCTTGGTGTAGATCTGATACCAGTCGGCTGTGACGGTGAAGCCCGGCAGCCATTTCGGCGTCCAAACCAAACCAGCCGACCACGTATCGGTCTTTTCCGGTAGCAGGGCCGGATTGCCGCCCTGCCAGACACCGTTGGGTGGCTGCAAGGTTAGCGGGCCCGAAGGATTGTGCGGGTCGAATATCACCGGGAAGTTCTGCGTCAGCGGGTTAAACAACTGCGCTGGCGTCGGCGTGAGGAACGACTGGTTGAAGTTAGCCCGCACCGTCAGGTCCGGAATCGGTTGATAACGGAGCGAGAAACGCGGCGTGCCGCCGAAGTTCTCATCTTCGTTGACGTTGTCGAAGCTCGCCGTTTGATGGGTGTATTGGTCCTTGTCCTCGAACTTCTCATAACGCCACGCTGCCCCGAACTCGAGTGAACGCACAAACGAGATGTTCATGGTCGAAGTAATGATCGGGAAGGTCATTTCCATGAAGACCGAATTGACTTCCTGCTTGAACTTCGTGTTGGGCGCAGCGTTGAAGCCTAACTGGTCGCCCGCGTTCTGTACCGGGTCCGGCACCTGATGGCTGGATAGCTGCCGGTATTGGTAACCGATGGCGAAATCAACACCGCCGTTATACAGGTTCGGGAAGAAGTGCGCGTTGACCGTGGCGTCGTAGGCCCAGTCGCGCTCATAAAAGAACGACTGACCGAGGTAGGAGGCACGCTGTAGAGCCAGGGTGTTATTGTAGGGTCGCGTTCCGATCTGCACGCCCGCCGCGTTGTAAATCGGCGCTACACCAACCTTAGGCGCATTGAGACCCACGAACGGATTGAAGCCGGCAAAGGTCGGATCGACCAGGTATTGAGCCGTCGTATTGATGATTTCGTTATATACGCCGCCACGTGTCGCGTCACCGCTGTCGGTCCGCTTCTCATCGTAACGCTCATAAACGATGCCCGTGTCATAACCAAAGTGGCTGATGAAGCCGTTATCTTTAAAGTTAAAGTCGCCGTTAAACCCGCCAACATAACGATAGTAATCGTGATCGTAGAAGGATTTACGCAGACCCAGTTCTTCCACGGTGCGATAGCGCATCGTCTGGAGCGAGCCAGTCGTGGTCGCTCCGTTCCTGCCGGGGAAGGGATTGAACGGGCTGTTCTGAATAATGGCGCGCTGCAAAGTAGTGCTGCCCCCACCCAGGCTGCCAAGCGATGCGGTTCCCGTGTCGTTCAAGACAATCACCGACGGATTGACGTAGCCGCCCAATGGAATGGTAAAGGGCGAAGCAGCCAGACCGTTGTCCTGCTTGGTCTTGGCATACATGACATCGCCGTAGATCTGCAGATTTTCGCCGAAGATCTTGTAACGGCCGGTAATGTAATAGAGAGCCTTTTCAATCGCCGGAATAGCTGGCGTGTATTCGCGGAAGTTAAACCGACCTGGATCGGAACCACCCGGATTATCGAATTCACGATAGCTCGCCGCAGTTGGCGCGAAAGTGCTCTGATTAATCAGAATCCGTTGACCGAAGCCAGCCGACGCCGCACCTGCCAGCGAGATACGCCCGTTCAGAGTCGGGCTGTTGTTGTTGATACCACCGCGGCCAAGACCCGTGGAGTCGTTGCTCAAGTCGCCGGTGCCGGCTAGTTGTGCGCGATCGCGCGAGAACAGGTTGGCGCGCGAGTAATATTCGCCCGCCGCTGCTACTGACACCTTGTCGGTCTTAACGCCACCTTTAAGCCAAACCTGACGCACGTGCGCGTCGGTTTCGGTGGTGTTGCCATACAAGGCAAAGGCTTCCGCCCCTTCATAAGGAGCTTCGCCCGGACCGTTGAGCATGATGAAGTTAACGACACCTGCCACAGCATCGGAACCGTAGATGGCCGACGCACCGTCCTTGAGGACTTCCGTGCGGGATATGGCGCTGATCGGTATGGCGTTGATGTCCGGAGCCCCATTGTTGGTGATACCGAGCGTGGCTCGGCGACCGTTAATGAGGATGAGGACGTTGTTCGGTCCGAGACCACGAAGGTTAATCGTGGCCGCGCCGTTACCGCCGTTTGAGTCGTTTTCTGTCGCGGCATTACCGATGAAAGAAGGCAACTGGCGCAAGCCTTCCACCGGGGTGTTGGATCCTGCTTTTTGCAGGACTTCGGCTGTGTAAACAGTCACCGGCAAAGCGGATTCTGTTTCAGCGGTTGGGATGTAGGTTCCGGTTACAACCACGCGTTCGGTGGTTGCTTCAGCCGGCGCCTGAGCGAATGCGCTCGTCGCTACGAGGAAGGGAACTCCGAGGCCGACTGCGAGAGCCGAGCGACGGAACCCTAACGTATTAAGCACGTGTCTTATCATTAGTTTCTCCATTGGTTTGGTTAGGTTTGGGAGTGAGGGATAATGAAGGATGCGAGGCGTGACAAGGTTTTTTTTCATTTTTTTCAAAAAACTTTGAACGGCCCCGCCGCGCGGCTGTCACTAGTATTTCACAATACGCCGTAATAACTGCGCGCTTCTCTTGATCATGTCGCTCACGTGAGCGGTTCACGGAAGCTAATTTCCTGCCAACCGTTCGCGTAAATTTCGCTCCTCTGGCCTAACAAGTGCAAGACGTTCGACGCATGGTGGGCCCGCGCGTGGTCTGCCGGTTCGATCTTTGTTTGCACTCGACGTTGCGGCAGCGTGCCCTCGCTGATTAATTGCCAGCGGCTTAAATGTTCACCGGACTTATCGAGGAAGTTGGACGCGTCCTTTGGATTCGCGCGACTGAGCGCGGCACACAACTGCAGATCGCGGCCCCGCAGATTTTTGAGGAAATTCGCAAAGGCGACAGCCTTGCCGTCAACGGTTGTTGCCTAACGATTACTGGACAGCGCGACGAACAACTGACGTTCGATCTTCTGCACGAGACGCTCGACCGCACAAATCTTCGCGCGCTTCGCCGCGAAAGTCCGGTCAACCTCGAACGGGCCCTGATCGCGACCGATCGGCTGGGCGGACATTTTGTGCAGGGACACGTCGATTGCGCCTTGCGCGTGCTCGCTTTCGAGCAAACCGGGACCGATCACCGGATCGAAGTCGAACTGCCAGCCGAGTTCGCGCACTACGTCGCCTACAAAGGTTCGATCGCGCTTAACGGCGTTAGTTTGACGATCGCCGAAGTGCTTCCGCGCAGCTTCGCGGTTTGGATAATCCCGCACACCAAACGTCACACCAACCTGGACAAGGTCGCGGTGGGCGATCAGCTCAACGTCGAGTTCGATCTTCTGGCCAAATACGTCGAGCGCATGGCATCGCGCTTCGCGCCGCAGACCTGACGATTTCTTATTTTGCGCCGAGGCCGAAGACGACCGCCGGCACGGTGCGGGCGAGGATTTTGAAATCCAGGCCTAACGACCACTGATCGATGTATTCGAGATCGAGTTTCACCCAATCGCGGAAATCGTTCACCTCGTTGCGCCCTCGAATTTGCCAGAGACAGGTCAAGCCGGGTTTCACGCTCAGGCGTCGCCGTTGCGCCGTGTTCTCGAATTTTTCCACCTCGTAAAGCGGCAGGGGACGCGGGCCGACGAGGCTCATATCGCCGAACAAGACGTTCAGGAGCTGCGGTGTTTCATCCATGCTCGTGCGCCGCAGCCAGCGTCCGAACGGGGTGATGCGTGGATCGTCTTCTATCTTAAATACCGGTCCGCTCATTTGATTGAAGGGCAGGAGATCGGCGTGGCGCTGCTCCGCATCGTCGGACATGGAACGAAATTTATACATCGTGAACGGCTTGCCGTGTTTGCCCGCACGCTGTTGCCGAAAAATCGCCGAGCCGCGTGAGGTGAGGCGAATGATCAGCGCAACCAGCAGCATCGGGATGGCGAGAATGACCAGGGCCAGCGCCGCGCCGATGCGGTCAATCGTACCTTTAATTAGAAGCGCCCACGAAACCTCCGGAGTCGAGCGGAAGACGAGCATCGGCCGTCCCGCGAAGGCGTCGAAATCCGGCTTCGCAATCGAGGTTTGAATGAAATCTGCCACCAGCCACGCCGGCACACCTTCGACTTCGCAGGCACCGATGGCCTGTTCGACGCGATTCAATTGCGTATGACCGGCGGCAAAAATTGCGCGGGTGACGGAGTGCTTGTGCAACGCTTCCACCAGATCGGAAATCGGTTGCTGCTCGATGTCGATCCGCTCGGCAATTTCCATCACGAGCCGTTGCTCTGGCGTAAATGATCTCTCCAAAGCGGCAATATCCTGCGGCGTCCCGGCGAGCAGAATCCGCTCGCGCAAACCACCCCGTCGCGCCCGTCGCCGCACATAAGCCACGATGACGCGCTCTTTAATTAAGAGAATGAACGTCGCGAAAATAATAAAGAGCAGCGCGAGCGACCGGCTGATCAGCGGCAGGCGCAGGAAAATCACGCAAGCGCTGACCACGATGCTCAGGTAAATCATGGCCTGCACGATTTGCCGGAACGACTTCCACTTTGTTTTTGTCAGCGGGGATTGGTAAAAGCCTTGCAGATCCAGCAGAATCGGCCCGAAGGCCATGACGACGACGATCAACCAATGATAGTTGGAAAACGGATCGACGCTTTCCTGCAGCTTGAACCACTCCGTGGCGTAATGCCGCAGGGTGTGCGTCCCGATCAACGTCAATGCGAGCAGGCACGCATCCAACAATTGCTGGACTTGCGTGTTAATTTCCTGTCGGCGCGCGAGCATGATGACCTGTCTGGAGCGTATGCCTCCCGTATTGGGCGGACTATTATAGTATGACAGCCTCCCGCGGGGTCAAAAATCGTACGCGCGGCCCCCGCGCGGTCGCGGTCATTTTTTCCCCGGCGGATTTGCACCGCGCCGCTGCACTGCGACATCCGCCCGATCTTTTCGAATTGCGGCTGGACGCACTCAGTCCCGTTTTGCCGGAGGCGGAAACATTCCTGCGCAAACTTTCCGCCCCGCTCATCATCACCGCGCGTCATTCATCCGAAGGTGGAATGAACAGCCTGTCACCGGGGCGCCGGCGCGATTTGCTTTTGCGATTCCTGCCGCAAGCGCGCTACGTCGATGTCGAATTGCGGGCCGCGGCCGAACTGCGCGCCGTTCTCGAGGAAGCCGAAACCAAACGCGTGCACCGCATCATTTCCGTGCACGATTTTTATCACACGCCGGGTGCGGCGGAATTGAAGGCGCTCTTCAAGACCGCGGCCGCGCTCAAACCCGACATCTTTAAAATCGTGACCCGGACAGACACCAAAGAAGAGATGGAGCGGCTCATTCATTTCTTCACCGAGAACAAGAAGCGATTGTCGATCAGTGCCATGGGCACAGGTGCGATGGGGCGCGAAACACGTATCGAACTCGCGCGGCGCGGTTCGGCTTTGAACTACGTTCATCTCGGCACGCATCAAGTGGATGGGCAACTCTCGCTCACCGAGTTCCGGCGCATCGGTCGTTGATCGCGCCACGCATTTCGCCGCGCCAGCGTATATTCCCGCGAGGTGATGACCAAACCGATCGTCTTGCCCGCCGCGGTTCCCGTGATGCCCCTGCCCGGTGCGCTCCTCTTCCCGCACGCGCTGCTGCCGCTATATATATTTGAACAACGTTACCGCGAGATGCTCGCGCACGCGCTGGCGCACGAACGCATGTTTTGCGTCGCCCTGCTCAAGATGAAACGGAGCGATTGGCGTTCACCGGAGGATTTTCATCACGTCGCAACCGTCGGGCTGATTCGCGCCTGCGTCGGTCGCGGCGACGGCACTTCCAATCTTATTCTGCAAGGTCTGCAACGCGTTCGTTTCACGCGGCTTCGAACAGGAAACGCCATTCCCAATCGCACAGATCGAGGCGATCGACTCGTTAGGCACGAACGGCGGAGTGGAAGGCGATGCTCTCGCCAACAAGGTGCTCGATCTCTACGAAAAGTTTAAGCGCAGCGGCCGCGAATTCCCGGCCAGGATTGCCCAGTATCTCGCCGACTTGACCGACCACGAGATGCTCGGCGATTTGATGGCGGCTACGTTTGTCGGCGATCCGTTTCGTCGTCAGCAACTTCTCGAGGAAACTTCGGTCAACCAGCGACTGCGTTTGCTCATCCAATACCTGGGCGAAGAAAGCAGCGATACCGTCGCGTGATCAACGCACCGGCGGTTTTTGTCCGCTGCGATACATTTCTTTTTCACGCCGCAACGCTTCGACGAATGCGGCATTGTCGCCCGCAAGATTGATCGCCTGATCGGCGGCTTTCTCCGCGCCATCGAACTCACCTTTCTCCGCCAGCGCGGCGGCGAGCGCGCGAAAACTCGACGGATCGCGACCGCCACTCAATTGAATGGCTTGCTGAGCGAGACGCGCGGCGCGGTCCCCGTCACGCAGCTTTTGGTCCGGCGCACTCGCGAGCAGGCGCGCGTAATTATTCAGCGTCAGCAGCGATTGCGGATTGAGCGCGAGCGTCGCTTCAAATTCCTTCATCGCTTCCGCCAGTTTTCCTTGCAGCAAGAACGCCGTGCCAAGGTTCGAGTGCGTTTCGGGATCAGTCGGCCGAATCGCCAGCGCCTGGTGATAGTTGGCAATCGCGGTTTCGAAATCGCGTTTTTGCAGCGCGGCGTTTCCGGCGTTGCAATAAACATCCGCGCTCTGGTCCGTTTCCGGATTCAACTTCTTCGCGGCTTCGAAATGCTGCCGCGCTTCGTCCGCTGCGCCCGATTGCAGAAGTGCGTTGCCCAAATTGTTATGCGCCGTCGCGTAATCCGGCCGGATTTGTAGCGCTTGCCGATAATGCAAAATCGCCGCTTCGGTGTCGCCTTTCTGCAGGAAACGCGTTGCCCAGCTCGACCTGCAATTCTTCGTTCTGGCCCTTCACATTCGCCCGGCCTTCGCGCAGCTCGACCGCGCGTTGGAAATGCGCGATCGCATCATCGATCTGTCCTTTGCTTAAGAGCGCCTGGCCAAAATTGCGTTCCAAGCGCGCGTCATTCGGTTGGATGGCGCGCGCCTGCTCGTATTCCGCGATCGCCGCGTCGGTGTCGCCTTTGCGCGCGAGCGCGGCGCCGAGATTCATGTAACCGAGCGGATCGTTCGGCAGCAACTCGATCACTTTCCGATATTGATCGATCCCTTCGTCGAATCGCTTCTGCTCCACCCAGACGGCCGCGAGATTATTGTGCGACATCCACGAGCTGGGATTCTGCGCGATGGTGCGGAGCCAAAGCGTTTCCTCGTCGCGATACATTTTCGTTTGTTGCCAGGTCAGAAATCCAAGCACCGGCAGGACGACAATGGCCACGACGCGAGCGAAACGCGCGCCGACCAGATTCGCAGCCCGCGGCCAGCAAGGTGCAGTGGCCCGATGCAGGCCATGTATTGGTAATGGTCGGCGACGAACGAATACAGAAACGTCACCACAATCACGACACCGAGCAGCGGACTGAGGGTGAGGACGAAAAACGCGAAGGCTGTTTCCGGTCCGCGCCCGAGACGACGCCGCGCATAGATAATTACGGCGATCAAAACAACGAGCGCGCCTAACGAGAGGTAATCGAGCGGATTGGCCCGCGAGATAAGCCAGCGCGGATAACTAAAGATTAGCTCCGACGGCCAGGCGAGCTTGCTCAGGTAAAACCAGATGGCGCGACTGCCGATCAGCACCCGCTCGATGAATGGGATGGGAATAAAATCCGGACGTCCGCCCTGATGGATTCGTTCCCACAAAACGGAAATGACGCCGGCGCCCACACCCGCCAGAACAAACGGCGCGATCTGCAACCAGCGTCGCATCGTTAGCGGCTTGTGTTGCCACCAAAGAATCAGGACCAGCGCCGCCGGCATGGTGCAGGCGGTCGTCTTTGCGCTCAGCGCCAGCAGATAGAGAAAGAACGACAAGGCCAGCCAGCCTAACGAGTGCTTTTTTTCTTCATCGGTAAACCGCACCCAGGCCAGGGCCGAGAGGAGAAAGAAAAATCCCATGAGCACGTTCTTGCGCTCGCTGATCCACGCGACCGATTCCACCTGCACCGGATGCAACGCCCACAGCGCCGCCGCCAGCCAGGCGCCGCGCACCTTCAGCAGGCGCAGCAATTTCCAAAGCAGCAGCGAGTTGGCGGCGTGCAGCAGAATGTTGATCCAGTGATAACCGGCGGAATTGAATCCCCAGAAGAAATGCTCGATCCGAAACGTCGTGTAAGTGAGCGGGAAATATTGCGACGGCGCGTCGAACGAAAACCAGATGCGGCGCAATCCATCGCCGGCGGTCAGCAACGGATTGTTGGTGACGTACATGTCGTCGTCCCAGATGTAGCCGGCGCTCCACGCGTGCTGATAAGCAAAGACGACCGCGGCCACGAGTAGTCCGCCGAGCAACCAAATCTCCGGCGTTACGGAACGCGATTGTTTCGCGACGACTGTTTTTCTTATCGCCGCTTTTTTCTTCTGCGCGCGCGCGCGGTTGCGACGACTCATTCCCTTCGTTTCATGTCGGCTGGTTAGATAACTCGATTCGGTTACTCGCCGCGAATGCCTATTCATTTTTCCGAGTGCACCGTTGCCATCTGCCGCGAGCGCGCAGAAAGTTTGAATTTTTCAACAGCCAACCACGTCGCTGCTCGGTAACGGTTGTCATCCTGCCGGCCGCAGCCATTCGCACCAATCTTCCGCGCTCCGACAAACCATGAACGCTTGAACATATCCGGGGGCTTCCGCTAATCTGCGCGTATGTCTCCCGCCGCTTCTCCTCCGCTCACGCCCTCCGCGCCACCGCGGGGCCAAAAGTTGTTAGATCGCGTCCGCTGGCACCTGCGCGTGAAGCGCTACTCGATTCGCACCGAGCAGGCCTACACTGACTGGATCCGCCGCTACATTCTTTTTCACGAGAAACGCCATCCCGCCGAAATGGGAGAAGAAGAGATCGCCGCCTTCCTCAGTCATCTCGCGATTGAGGGACGCGTTGCCGCTTCTACCCAGAACCAGGCCTTTACCCCGTGAGATAAGACACGTGGCGAAACACTATGTGTATGTGTTGCGTTCCTTGGCGGATTCTCACTTCTACGTTGGGCTTACGGATAATCTGCCTGCGCGCGTGAAAGCTCATAATGCGGGCAACGTCCTATCCACAAGGTCGCGAGTTCCCCTCGAGCTTATCTATTGGGAAGGTTGTCTGAATCGGAGCGACGCTGCGCAGCGTGAGAAATACCTAAAGAGTGCTTGGGGGAAGCGTTACCTAAAGACGCGGTTACGGCGCTATCTCACGGGGTGAAGCGCTTTGCTTTTCCTCTATCAGCAGGTCTTTGATCGAAAACTCGAATACATCGACGGCGTGGAGCGCGTTCGCCGCCCGCCTAAGTTGCCCGTTGTCTTCACCCGCGCCGAAGCCCGCGCTGTCCTTGCCAACCTGAAAGGCGACTACCGCCTAATGGCTCATCTCTTATATGGAAGCGGCCTCCGCCTCCTCGAATGCCTCCGCCTGCGCGTGAAGGATATCGATTTCGGCTACCGCCAGATCGCCATCCGCGAAGGAAAGGGCATGCGCGAACGCGTTACTGTTCTTCCCGAGCGCCTTCGCCGTCCCCTCGAGGCGCATCTCGCGCGTGTGAAGGAATTACATGAGCAAGACCTCGCCCGCGGCGGAGGTGCGGTTTATATGCCGAGCGCCCTGCATCGCAAATATCCCAAGGCCGCACGCGAGTGGCTCTGGCAATACGTCTTTCCCGCCGATCGAATCTCAGTCGATCCGCGCAGCGGCGAGAAACGCCGGCACCACATGCCAGAGCGAAATCTACAAAACGCGGTCAGGGACGCGGTTCGCGCCGCAGGCGTGAACAAAGCGGCCAGTTGCCACACTTTTCGGCACAGTTTTGCTACGCATTTGTTGGAGAATGGCTATGATATCCGCACTGTGCAGGAACTACTTGGTCACAAGGATGTCGCGACCACCATGATCTACACCCATGTTTGTAACCGTCCCGGCCTGGGCGTTCGCAGCCCGGTCGATGACTCACCTCCTTCTTCCCAGCCGTGATAGATGTAAAAATTTACGCCTTTAAAGACGTAGTTACGTCTAATTCTCGTTAGATTCATGCACGCTACACATCACAACCTGTGCACGAGCTTATTCTTTCTTTGCTTATTGGGATTTCACTTCCCACTTTTGTCTCCGCGCGTGAATGGTTCCGGCTCCTCCTGGCTCGGCCCCGATCAAGGACGCCACTCGATGAAGGTCGTTGTCACCAAGTTCACCAGACTACCCGTACGAGCCGTCGCAGCCGCTAACAGGTCACGGCATTCTCTTTGGGCAAGTCGATTACAGACTGGCATGTCAGTTCTAGAATGGAAAAGAGCACGGGTGCCACTCTTCTTGACTCAGGCTGCTTTGAACGCGTTTCGTCAGGGCGTTTTAAGCCCGGAACAGTGCGCCAGTTTCGCACGCCGCATCACGCTTCACGATGCCCTAGTAAACCATCTAACCCTGCGATGCAGCGAACGGCGGGCAGCCCCGGCTCCACCACTTTACATGAAATTCCACCCTCAACCTGCGGCCCTGCGCCACCCCGCCCGCCGTCGCTGATCTTGTTCTCGTTAGACCTTGAGCATCACCTGCCCTCTGAAACCGTAACGTGCATCTTCTGTGTGGCGCTTGCTGCGGTTGCATCGGGCACCGCGACCGAAGACGAATTCCGCCGAAACCTCTCGCGCATGAGATCGCGGAAGGAGACTATATCGACAGCGCTTTCCGTGAACCGGCAAAAGACATCTCATCGCCCGAGCAAATTCCTCGGCCGGTTATGCGACTGCTCGCCTAGGATCGCAGGAGAACGGAATTTCCAGCTCGCGCCGATTGGCGCTACTACCCGAACAACTCGTTTAGATCGGCGGCTGCGCTTTGCGACGCTCTCGGAGAATTTCTGTATCGTGTGCTATGATGTCATCACGCGATCTACGGCATCCGGTCTTCGCGTCGTTGTTGTGCACTTTTATTTACCGCGTATCGAGCCTGAGACGGTCGACGCCTTTCTCGTCGCGCGATGCTTAGACGAGTGCCGTGACATGAAAGCCGTTCGAACAGCGTTTAAACACAAGCGGCTGATTGAGTATCGACCGACCTATCTCGACTTCTGAGGTCTAACCAAACGATCCAGCGAACCGCGGACTGTTCCTTATGCCTAGCGTTGAGCAGTATGCCAACGTCATTTCTAACTCGCACGGTCGCTGATCTGAGTCTCGTTAGATGGAAAGCAGCGCGCCATGAAACGTAAGACGAGGGTGTGGCTTGTCGCGATTGCCATCTTACTGTTGCTCGCCACGACGTACGAAGTGTTGGCCATCTATTACCCGCCGGGTTCCCGCCAGTGATGTCGCGGGCCACCTCAGGATCGACCCACAGCCGAAGCCCGAACAGAGCGATATGATCCTGTTGCTGGCCGCTGCGTACACTGCTGGCTGTGGCACTCCTTCTTTTCGCGTTGTTCTTTAGGCGTCCGCGTCTTGAAGTTGCACCGCCAACCTCTAACAATCACTGGAGCGAACCGCTGGCCGCTCTGTTGCCTCGCTTTGATATTATAGAAACTTTCCAATGTTTGTCACGCTCGCCCTCGCCAGCGGTCGCTCAGTTCATTCTCGTTAGATGTATGCGCGCGTTATTCACATCATTGCGCTCATCTTCCTTCCGTTATTCCTCGTCGGCTGCCTGTGGCCGCTGGAACAGGTTGAGGAGACCAAGCGTCGCGGAGACATCATCCGTGTCGCTTTGCAGCACCATCTGGAGCGTTTCGGCTCGTATCCTGCGGAGCTGCGGGAACTCGTCCCTGATACACTCACGGCCATTCCGCCGCCGACCGTCGGGAGAAAGCGCTGGGAGGGTCAAGAGAATAGGGGTCAGAGCCAAGTATTGACACAACGGCTCGGTGGGCCCAAACTCTCCGCTCATGGCGCGGCCCTTGCGGATTGAGTATGCAGACGCCATCTACCATGTCCTTAGTCGCGGTGACCGGCGCGAGGCCATCTTCCAGGACGATCGAGATCGGGAGCTTTTCCTGGAGCTTCTAGGCCAGGTCTGTCAACGCACCGGCTGGCAGGTTCACGCCTATTGTTTGATGAGCAACCATTTTCATCTCGTCATAGAAACGCCGCGACCCAATCTGGGCGCGGGCATGCAGTGGCTGCTGGGCTCTTACACGCAGCGTTTCAATCGCAGACATCGCCTGAGCGGGCATCTTTTTGGCGGACGCTACAAGGCCCTGCTGGTGGATGGAGGGAGAGGCGATTATTTGCGGCAGGTGTGCGATTACGTCCACCTCAACCCGGTGCGTGCGGCCATGATCGCAAAGAGCAAGCCGGTTCACACCTATCGGTGGAGCAGTTGCGTTCATTACCTGGCAGGAACGCGGAAACGACCTGCCTGGCTGCGGACGGACCGATTGTTCGGTGAACATGGGCTGAGCAAGGACGGGGCGCGGAGTCGGCGCGAGTTGGCACGCCGGCTGGAGTCGATGCGGGAAAAGGCTAATAGCGTGCCCGAGCTCAAAGCCATTCGACGCGGTTGGATCTTGGGCGCGGAAGACTTCCTCGACCGAATCGTAGAGATGATTGAAGTGGAACCAAAGGAGGCGCATGCGCGGAGCGAGCGCGATGCGACCGAGGAAGCCAAGGCCAAGCGCCTGCTGCGCGAGGAACTGCAACGGGCAGGCTGGACGGAGCGCGATTTGCCGCGGCTGCGCAAGGGCGATGCAAAAAAAGTTGCCATCGCGCGACGCCTGCGTGCGGAAACTGCCGTGAGTCTCAAATGGATCGCAGAGCATTTACACATGGGGACTTGGACGCATGTCTCCAATCGTCTCTACCACAGCAAGCGAGGACAATGATTTTGTGTCAATACTTAGCTCTGACCCCGATTTCGCTGATTTCGATTTCTCGTTGCGATTTCTCCGATCCTGACCCCGATTTCTCGTCCGCTCCGATTTCTCGCGCGCGGATAGCCTCTCCTCCTTTTGGCTCGCGCAGGCTTTCGCAGTTCTGGCCTAGTCTTCTCCCTCTTCAGACTCGGACCACCACGCCCACACCTAACCAGTCGGTCGAGCGAACGGCGACTGGCCTTGTGCTCGACACTTCCCGAGTCGTCAATCAGGGTCAGGTCTTTGCATTCAACATTCTAACAGCCTAACGATTGATCCGGCCGTATTCTTCCATCAAGTAACGATCAGTCATTCCCGCAATATAATCGCAGACCGTTCGATAGAGACCTTCGCTTTCGATCCTTCTGGTCGCGGCGTTGCCTAACAAGTCCGGCGCTTCCACGTAAGCCTGAAAAACGGCGCGCAACATTTCACAGGCGCGCTGGTTCACCTCGGCCACGCGCGGATGGTAATAGACATTCTTATAGAGAAAGCGCCGCAGCTCGTTGTTGGCGCGGGCGCGCTCCTCGCTGTAGCGGATCAAGGGCCGCTCCTGTTTTCGCACTTCATCCACAGTGGCAACGCCGGCGTCCGCGATCGTCTTTGCGCTGCAGGTCACGACATCGCGCACCTGCATGTCGATGATGTCGCGAATGATGAACTGGTGCAGCTCCGGTTCGCGCGCATCGGGATAACGTTTCGCGACGTTGGCGTGACTTTGCCGCCAGACTTCGACTTCTTCCAACTGATCGGCCGCGAGAATTTCGAAATCGACCGCGTCGTCGAGATCGTGGCTGTAGTAGGTAATTTCGTCGGCGATGTCCGCGATCTGCGCTTCGAGCGTGGTGCAAGTTTCCAACTTGCTCTCCCCAGGCGGCAAGTTGGAAACTTGCGCCACTTTCCGATGTTTCTGCAAACCTTCGCGCACTTCGAAGGTCAGGTTCAGCCCGGGAAATTCCGGATAAACTTCCTCGAGCAACTCGACCACGCGCAGGCTTTGTTCGTTATGCTCGAAACCGCCCTGGCCCTGCATGCATTCGGCCAGCATTTCCTCGCCGGAATGTCCGAAGGGCGAATGTCCCAGGTCATGCGCAAGTGCGATGGTTTCGGCCAGGTCTTCATTGAGCGACAACGCTCGCGCGATCGTGCGACCGATCGACGCCACTTCGATGGAATGGGTGAGGCGCGTGCGCAAATGATCGCCCGTCCCGTTAAGGAAAACTTGCGTCTTGTATTCTAATCGGCGAAAAGCGCGGGCGTGAATAATCCGTGCTCGATCGCGTTGGAACTCCGTCCGGTAGGCGTGACGGGTCTGCGCGTACTTGCGGCCACGCGATTCGCCAGATTTCTGCGCAAAGGGTGCGAGGACACGCGCTTCGTCCACCTCCATCTGCTCACGCGTTTTCCATTGCCCGCGTAAATCCTGAGCCACGCCAGAACTATTCGTGAGGCTCCAAAATTAGCGAGCTTCGAGTTCGAAATTTCCCGATGAACCTGACCAGGCGCCACAATCCATGGATGGTGCTCGCGGTCTGCCTTGTTCTGGCCGGACTGAGCTGGCTCGCTTTCGGCCAAACGCTCACCTACGATTTCATCAATCTCGACGATCAGGATTACGTCCTGAACAACCCGCACGTGGCGCGCGGCCTAACGAGTAGTGGAATCGCCTGGGCCTTTACCCACGCGCACGCCGCCAACTGGCATCCGATCACCTGGATTTCGCACATGATCGACTGCCAGCTCTACGGACTTAATCCGCGCGGCCATCATCTGACCAACGTCATTCTGCACGCGGCCGTCGCCATCTCGCTCTTCCTCGTCCTGCTGCAAATGACGCAGGCGTTTTGGCGCAGCGCACTCGTCGCGGCGATTTTTGTGGTGCATCCGCTGCGGGCGGAATCAGTCGCCTGGGTGTCGGAACGCAAGGACGTGCTGAGCGGATTGTTCTTCATGCTCACGCTCGCGGCCTACGCGCATTACGCACGGCAAAGATCGCGGCTGCGCTACCTCGTGACCTTGTTGCTTTTCCTGCTCGGGCTCATGTGCAAGCCGATGCTGGTCACAGTTCCGTTTATCTTGCTCTTGTTAGACTATTGGCCGCTGCATCGTTTCGCGAAGGAGAAAACCGGGCGGCTTATTCTGGAGAAAATACCTTTCGTCGCACTTTCCATCGCCGCCTCGGTCGCGACATTCTTCGCCCAGACCACCGCGCTCGTAGAGATCGCGCGCCTGCCGATTCTCATTCGCCTGGGCAACGCCATCACGTCGTATGCGCTCTACCTGCGCCAGATGCTCTGGCCGGCAAACCTGGCCGCATTTTATCCCTTCCCGCCGCGCGGAGTTTCACAGAACACTTTCATCGTTGCTCTCATCCTTCTCATTGCCATCAGCGCCGTGGTGTTTGTCTGCCACCGGCGACGTTACCTGACGACCGGATGGCTCTGGTATCTTTTCATGCTCGCGCCGGTGATCGGAATCATTCAGGTGGGAGAACAATCCCATGCCGACCGTTACACTTATCTGCCCGGCATCGGCATCTGGCTGGCGCTGGTCTGGCTTGCGGGAGATCTTTGTGCGCGCTGGCGCGTGGCGCGGTATCCGTTCGCCATTCTCGCCGCAGCCGGCGTCGCCGCGCTCGTCGTCACCACGCGGGCCGAGATCGGTTACTGGCGCAATAGCGAATTGCTTTGGCGTCACGCGCTCGCGGTCACAAACGATAACGCAGCTGCGCGCCGCAATCTCGGTCACGCACTTTATGGCAAGGGAGAGTTGAAAGACGCGATGGCGAACTATGAGCGAGCCCTGGAATTCGATCCCAAATCCACCTTTGTCCACGCCAACATGGGGATCACTTTCCTGGCCATGGGCCGGCACGTCGATGCGGTTTGGAAATTCAGGACCGCGCTCGAACTGGACCCGAAATATTCCTGCGCCGAATGCAATCTCGGTCTCGCGCTTTTCGAACTGGGCGACGTCGAGAACTCGATCACCCATTTGCGCAAAGCGATCGAGCTGGACCCAGACTCGGGCGACGCGCATTACAATCTCGGCAATAGTTATCTCGATCTCGGTCGTGCCACCGAAGCGATCGCCGAGTACGAAAAGGCGGTGGCATTAAATCCGGCGGACGAACGCGCGCTCGGCAACATGGCGTGGATTCTCGCCACCTGGCCGCGCGACGAAATCCGAAACGGACAGCTGGCCGTGGTGCTCGCGGAACGCGCCGATTCGTTAACCGAACACACCAATCCCGTCATCAGCGGCATCCTCGCCGCCGCCTATGCCGAGACCGGCCGTTTCGGCGAAGCGACCAAAGCGGCAGAACGCGCCATCCAATTGAGCAACGGGCGAGGCAACGAACCGCGCGCCAAGTCCCTGCAAGCGCAGCTTGAGCTTTACCAGGCCGGATCTCCTTATCGCGACCAGCGTTTCTCGGAGGGCAATCGTTAGTCGCGCGATCGCTCTGCGTCCGCGTCTTTGCTAAGCGCAGATTTGAATGCAGTCCGCGCCTGCCGCGCATCGCGCCGCAAGGCCAGCAGGTCAAAGATCGCGAGGAGAAGCACGGTGATGGTGATCCACGCGCACACGCACCAAAAGAGCAGGAACCAGCCGACATGCTGGCGCGGATTGAGCGGCCCCTCCAGGAAGGTCGAGCCGACAAACACCATCAGCATCGCCGTAATCAAAAGGACAAACATGGTCCAGCGCCGCATCCGTTGACTGCGGATGAGCCCGCGCGCCACTTGCGCGGAAAAGGCAATCTTCTCGAGGTTCTTTTCCTCCGGGCCCGGTTCCATGCCTAACGAGTGCTAGATCAAAAGCAGCGTCGGATTTTCCAATAACCGACGCAGTTCCTTCAAGTATTCCGCGCCGAGCGCGCCATCGATCACGCGATGATCGCAGCTCATGCAGATGACCATGCGCTGGCCGACACCGATGTTGTCGCAATCGTCGATCACCGCGCGTTTGGAAACGGCGCCGACGGCGAGGATGAAGCCCTGCGGCGGATTGATGATGGCGGAAAACGAATCGATCCCGTAGCCGCCGAGATTTGAGACCGTGAAGGTGCCGCCCTGAAATTCTTCCGGCTTCATCCGTTTGTTGCGCGCGCGATGAGCCAGGTCCTTGACCGCTTCGCTGATTTCGCGCAGCGATTTTTTCTGCGCCTGCCTAACGACTGGTGTCACCAGTCCGTCGTCAATCGCCACCGCCACGGCTAAGTCGATATTTTCGTACTGCACGAGCGCGTCGTCGTCGAAGGACGAATTCACTTTCGGAACTTTCACCGCCGCATCGACTGACGCTTTCAAAATGAAATCGTTCACCGTGATCTTGGCCGTGTCGCTGCCTTCGCCGGCGGCTTTCAATTCCGCGCGCGCCGCCATGAGCGGGCCGGCGTCGATTTCGATGTTGAGATAAAAATGCGGAACCGGTCCTTTGCTTTCGACGAGCCGTTCGGCAATCACCTTCCGCATTCCGGAAAGATTGATCCGCGAACCTTCGCCCGGCTTTAGCACGATCGGTGGTCTTTTCGGCGGCGCAGCCTTCGCGGTGGACCGGGCCTTTAGCGCCGCGCGCACATCGGTGCTGGTGATGCGGCCTTCGTCGCCCGTGCCTCTGACCTGCGAAACATCGAGGCCCTCCATCGCGGCCAAACGACGCGCCAGCGGCGAAGCTTTAACGCGAACTCCATCGGTCGATGGTTTTGGCGCAGGCTTCTCTGCCGCTCTTGGCGGCGCAGCTTCTTTCTTCTGCTCTTTCGCCGGCGCGGGTTTTTCTGTCTTCGCTTTCGGTTTTTCCTTCGGCGCTTCTTCCTTCTTCTTCTCAGTGGCGGGCGCGGCTTCGCCCTTCTCACCGATGAAGGCGATTCTTTGCCCGACTTCTACCTTGCCCCCTTCATCGACATAAATCTCGGTCAGCACTCCGTCTTCCGGCGATTCCCATTCCATCGTCGCCTTGTCGGTTTCGATCTCGGCAATGACGTCGCCGGTCGAGACCTGATCGCCTTTCTTTTTCTTCCAAGCGATGAGCGTTCCTTCCGTCATCGTATCGCTCAGCTTCGGCATCTGGATTTCAGGCATGGCGAATTACTCGTTAGGCGTTACACACTTTCCTGGCCGCCGCGATAATTTTCTCGGCATTGGGCAGGACCGCTTTTTCCAACCGCTCGTTGTACGGCATTGGCACATCCTCCTGGGAAACGCGCGCGATCGGGGCGTCGAGCTCATCGAAGATTTCTTTTTGGATGCGGTAACAAATTTCCGCGCCGATACCGCAATAGGGCCGGTCCTGTTCTGCCACCACGACGCGATGCGTTTTGGAAACGGAATTGTAGATCGCTCTTTCGTCGAGCGGTTTGATCGAACGCAGGTCGAGCACCTCGGCGCTGATCTCTTCTTGGGCCAGCGCGTCCGCCGCGGCCAGCGCCATCGGGACTGTTTGCGCGTAGCAAATGATGGTGATGTCGTCGCCGGCCCGCTTCACTTCCGCTTCGCCCAACGGAATCAGGAGATCGTGTTCGGCCGGCTCGACCATCCCTTTCGAGCTGTAGAGCATCTCGCACTCGAGCACGAGCACCGGGTTGTTGTCGCGCACCGCCGTCTTGAGCAAACCTTTCGCGTCGCGCGGCGTGGCGGGCGTGCAAATTTTCAGGCCGGGAAAATTCGCGTACAAACATTCCGTGGCGTGCGAATGCGTCGCGCCGAGTTGATGCGCCGGTCCGTTCGGTCCGCGAAAGACAATCGGAACATTAAATTGTCCGCCCGACATGGTGAGCATGTTGGGCGCGTTGTTCACCACCTGATCGAACGCGACTAACGAGAAGCTGAAGGTCATGAACTCAACGATGGGCCGCAGACCAACCATGGCCGCGCCGATCCCCATGCCGGCAAAACCATTCTCGCTGATCGGAGTGTCGATGATGCGTTTCGGTCCGAAACGATCGAGCAGACCCTGGCTGACTTTGTAAGCGCCGTTGTACTCCGCGACTTCTTCTCCCATGAGGAAGACATTCGGATCGCGTTCCAATTCTTCCGCGAGCGCTTCGTTCAACGCCTGGCGATAAGTGATCTCGCGCATCTCGCTCATGAGACGTAGGTGTAATCGTAAAGGCGCTCGAGTGGCGGCTCCGGACTTTCCTCGGCAAACTTCACACTGAGCAGCGCGGTTTCCTTGGCCTTCTTGTCCATGGCGTCGAACTGCTCGTTAGTCAGCTTGCCTTCGCGGGTAAGCTGCGCACGCAAACGCGTGATCGGATCGTCCATGCGGTATTTTTCCAACTGCTCTTTCGTCCGGTAACTCGCCGGATCCGACATGGAGTGTCCGCGATAACGGTAGGTGCAAATTTCGACAAAAGCCGCATGCGGATCTTTGCGAATCGATGGCGATGATCTCGCTCAGTTTGTCGCGCACCTCGCGAAAATTCATTCCGTCCACCACTGTTCCCGGGAATGTCGTAACCTTCCGCGCGGTCGCACAATTTCCTTGAGCGAAGTCGAACGCTCGACCGATGTCCCCATGGCGAAGAGATTGTTTTCGCAGATGAAGATGACGGGAAGTTTGTAGAGCGCGGCCAGATTGAGCGCCTCGTGAAACGAACCCTGATTGATCGCGCCGTCGCCGAAGAAACAAAGCGTGACGCGATCTTCCTCGCGATACTTGGAGGCAAAAGCGAGACCGCAGGCCAGCGGCACATGCGCGCCGACAATGGCGTGCCCGCCGTACATGTGATGTTCCTTGTCGAAGTAATGCATGGAACCGCCGAGGCCGCGCGAGCAACCGGTCGCTTTGCCGAAAAGCTCAGCCATGCACGCATCAGCTGGAGTTCCGCGCGCGAGCGCATGCGCGTGATCGCGATAAGCAGTGATCAAGTAGTCGCTAGGCCGTGTCGCTGCGACCGCGCCGACCACCACCGCTTCCTGCCCGATGTAAAGATGGCAAAAGCCACCGATCTTCTGCGCCTGATACTGTTGGCTGGCGCGTTCCTCGAAACGCCGAATCAACAGCATGAGCGCGAGCATCTCGACTTCGTCGCGTTGCTCCGGCGGCTGCATGGCCGGTTTACGCAGCGTCAGACAAAGCCGCGGCGGCGCGGGACCGTTCCGGGGCGCGTCCGAAGCTCATGCAGACAACGAAGATCGCAGTGAAGAAGAGATCGCTCAGGAGCGAATTGCGGAAGAACATCCAGGTCGGGGTGGCGCTGTATTGCGGCAAACCAGTCGTTAGGCACTGCAGCAGGCCGGCCAAGTTCTTCACGTAACCCGGATCGGTCAGCCACGAGAACGTGTTTGTGACGAGGTAGAAAATCAGGGATGCGGCGATCGATGCCGGCAGCATCGTTTTCCACGAAGGACGATCCTGCAACAGTAAGCCGAGGCAGCCGACCAGCGCGAAGCCGACGTAATGCGAAAGGATGTCGAGCGTGAAAAACGAGGCGTGATAATGGAGGTTGAGCGCCACGTCGGAAATGAGCAGGGCCAGCATCGGCACGGTGAACTTGTAGTTGCGCGGGAAATAGGCGGCGGCACAAAGCGCGATCGCGGCCAGCGGCGCGAAGTTCAGCAGGCCGATCGAATCGGGATGGCCGTAAAGTCCGATCACGATCCGGTAGGCGACCGCGGAAAGAATGAGAAAAAGCGCAGCGATCATCGACTGATTGTAGCGCGGCTGCGCGATATGCAAAGCACATCTGCGCGGCCGAAAACGCCGGTTGAATTCGTTAGGCGGCGGCGCGTGCCGCCTTATGCAGGCGCGCCTTGCGACGGCGGGCGGCATTACGATGAATGATTCCGCGCTTGGCCGCTTTATCAACCGCCGAGATCAAGGCACGCATGGCATTTTGATCCTTCGCGCCGCTACTCGTGACTTTTTTCTGCATGCGACGCAAACGAGTAAGAGCGCTGCGATTGCGAAGAGTGCGCGCGCCGGTTTGGCGGGCGCGTTTGGCGGCGGATTTGGTGTTGGCCATGATGAAAAATTTGCGGGCGTGGAGAGTCGCGGAGGGCGGACTCTTTGTCAACCGCGCGCCCAACGAGCAACGAAGAAACTAGCCGCGTTTCGCCAGGCGCTTCGCGCTGGCCGACGCGTCCTTCGGCGGACGACTCTGCGATTTCGCCACTCCGGTCGCACGCCCTTTTTCCACCGGCGCGTCCGGCGCCTGAATCTGTTGAATGACGCGCGCCTTTGGCACATCGGGCAGATTATCCGGCACGACCTGCACGACAGAACCGATCGGCAGCTGGCTATAAAGCGAAGTGACGTCTTTCGATTTCATCCGGATGCAGCCGTAACTGGCGGGGCGGCCGATCGCGCGTTCCTGCGGGGTGCCGTGAATGTAAATGCACCGACTGAAGGCGCGGGAGGTGGAGCCTTCCAGTCCGCGCAACCAGATGATGCGCGTGATGACCGGATCACGCCCCTTCGCATTCGGTTTTAGAATTTCGCCGGTGAAGCGACGATTGTGAAAGACCGCGCCAAGTGGCGCGTGATCGCCGATCTTTTGCGCCACCGCCATCGAACCGATGGGCGTAGTCATGGTGCCGGCGCCGTCGCCGGTGCCGAACTTCGAGGTCGAGACGGGATAAACCGCGACGCGTTCTCCGTTTTGCAGCAGCATTAGCTTTTGCTGCTTCACGCTCACGACGACGGAATTTTTGACTTCAGTCGTCTCGGCGTGAAGGGCCTGGCCTAGCGAAAGCAGAGTGAGAAGAAGGAAAGGGCGAAACATCGTGGCGGTTTGCTTCAAATCCATGGTCACGCGGCGAGGGTTACTTCTGTCCGGGACGTCCCCAAAGTAAACTTTGGCCACCATTGCGAGAGCGAGCTAAGCGAGACGTAGAGAAAACCGAGTTGGAACATGAAGAGAAACGGCACGGAAAGAAATTGCCCATGCCGAAGGGCGAACCAAACGAAGTAAGTAAAGTAGATGGCAAATCCCATTTCGATGATGGGTAAAAACGATTTGAGGGGCATGTATTTGCAGTTGCGCCAGACCTGTTTCTTGCGCTCGATCCCGTACTTCGGCGTGCGTGCGAAATCAGACTTGTGATTGAAGACGGCTTCCAGGACGGCACGCGCATTATTAATAGACAAACCGACGCCGAGCGCAAGTAATGCCGGTAGGAGCAGCATTTCGCGAAGCCAGGTGCGCGGATGCAGTTCGCGCTGCGCTAAGACGTAGAAGACGCCGACGGAAAGCGACGCGGTCAGAAAGATCGGGACATCAACCAGGAACGTGCGGAGCCAGCCGCTTTGCGGCCCGCCAATGGACGGATGGAGAAGCACACATAAACAAGCTAGCAGGAGGTATGCGAAGTTGGAGGTGAGATGCGCGGTAGCTTCGACCTTGATCGGCAAAGGCAACTTGCTCCGCCAGATCGTGGGCAGCAATTTCTTGCAGGTCTGGACTGAGCCTTTGGTCCAGCGATGCTGCTGCGACTTGAAGCCATTCATATCCACCGGCAACTCGGCCGGTGTGATTACCTTCGGCAGGAACATGAACCTCCAGCCCGCCAACTGCGCGCGATAACTCAAATCCAAATCTTCCGTCAACGTGTCGTGCTGCCAGCCGCCGGCCGCTTCGATGCAACTCTTCCGCCAAAGTCCGGCTGTGCCATTGAAGTTAAAGAAGCGCCCGCTGCGGCTGCGCGCGGTTTGCTCTAATAATAGATGACCATCAAGGAACATCGCCTGCACGCGCGTGAGCAGGGAATAGGTGCGATTGAGATGACCCCAGCGGGTTTGGATCATTCCGACTTTTGGATCCGTGAAGAAATGAATTGTTTTCTGCAATAAATCCGGCTGCGGAACGAAATCGGCATCAAGTATGCAGACAAATTCTCCATGGGCCGTCGCCAACCCGGTTTCGAGCGCACCGGCTTTGAAGCCAACGCGATCGACGCGATGGATCAGTTCCACATTGTGTCCACGACCGCGCAATTCCGCCACGCAACGGGCGGTCAGCTCGCGGGTGTCATCGGTCGAATCATCCAGCACCTGAATCTGCAAGAGTTCGCGCGGATAATCGATTTCACTCACCGACTTCAGCAAACGCTCCACCACGTAGACCTCATTGAAGACCGGCAATTGCATCGTGACTTTGGGCAATTGCGCAAAATGAGACAGCGGCTGCGGCTCCCGTTTCCGATGTTTAAGAAACAAATAAATGATGCAGTAACGATGAACCCCGTAGGCGGAAAGACCTAGCAAAACGGTCAAATAACAGATGGTCCAAATGAGATATCCGAGGCTTCCGTGCATAACCGTGTTGAGACGCGCCGGCTGCTGGCCCCGGCGAGGGCGACATGATGCCGCATGCGGGGCTTCCGTCAAATCAAAAATGGGACTTTTCCCTCGCAAAACGGGCAAGAATTGCGCGCGTATCTCATTGGAAATTCAGGAACATTCCGGCCTTGCCGCTGCCAGCGCCTCGGTGGACTTTTAGCCCTTCATGGCCCGACCCGATTTCAACCGCTTGCGACCTCTTTCGGAGCGGCCGGACCATGACCGGTTCGAGCGCTTCAACATCGTCGTTGCCATTCTGCTCGCCGGTTGGGTGCCATCGATTTTGATGCTGGTTGTCTCCTACACCATTCTAACGAACACGCTGGAATCGAAAATCCTGCGTGACCGCCAAACCTTCGTGCAACTGGTGGCGCATCTGGTTGGTGACGACCTGAGCCGTACTGCCGGAATCATTGAGTACTACCAGACGCAGCCGGAAATCGGGCGAATCCTTACCAGCGCCGATCCGCAGACGGCCGCGCAACATTGGTTAACCTCGACCTTTTATTCGCATCCGCGGGTCGACGGAATGTTCATCGCCAACGCCGAAGGAAAACTCATCGCGTCGATTCCGATTGTCCCGGCTGAGCGCGGTGAGCAATTCTCTTCCGATGAATGGCGCGATTTGGCCGCCGGGCCGTCCCCGTACGTTTCCTCCGTTCATCCGCGGCCTTCCGACAATCGCCTAACGACCGATATCGTTGGCGCAGTGCGGGCACCGGACGGGACGGTGGTCGGTTTCCTCGGCATTTCCGTTTTGGTGGAGCGCGTGGGACGGCGCCTCTCCTCAATCGAGTTCGCCGATCAATCGGTCTGCCAGGTGATCGACCAACACAGCGCGACGCTTTTCCGAAATGACTTGCAGGCAAATCCGAATCCGAATTCGCCGCAGAGTGACATCCCGATCGATGAGATTCGCAAGATCCAGGATGGACACTTGGAACGGAGCGAAAAGCTCTACTCTTTTAGTCCAGTCGAAAACACGCAATGGGTCGCGGTGGTTGAGCAACCAAAGGCCGTCGCCTATCGCCCAGTCAAGGAGTTGCTGGCGAAAATCACGTTCCCCGCGGTTTGGCTGATCATTCTCACCGCAGTCGGCGCATGGCTGGGCGGCAAGTTTGCGCGGCGGCAAGCCGAGGCGGCGCGACGGATCGAGCGCGAAGTCGTCTTCAACGAAAAAATCCTAGCCAACATGCCGAGCGGCATCGCGCTGGTCGATCCGGATTCGCGGAATTTTCTTCAGGCCAACGATGCCTTCGCCAGCATGGCGAGAAACTTTGGCCAGCTTGAGCCGAGCAAAGACATCTACGACGCGACCTTTGACGAAGTGAAAATTGCGCCAGTCGATGCGATTGAACGCACCCTCGCCTTCGGCGCGCCGTTTCAGCTCATCGAGCAACCATTTACCGACCGCAATGGCGTAACACACTTCGTGAATGTGAACCTGTTGCGCCTGCAGGGTGCCGAGCAACGCATCCAGGGCATCCTCTATTTGATCGAAGACAAGACGCGCGATGTAACGCTGCGGCAGGAATTGATCGGGGCCAATGCGGCCAAGGATCAGTTCCTCGCCTTGCTTTCACACGAATTGCGCAACCCGCTCTCGCCCGTCCTCGCGATGGTGGGAGAATTGGAAGCGAGCACGTCCGATTCGACCGAGGCGCGTCACGCGCTCGAAGTCATCAAGCGCAACGTCGAACTGGAAGCGCGCCTGATTGACGATCTGCTCGATGTGACGCGAATCGCGAAAGGCAAACTGCAGTTGAGCTTCGAGAACGTGAACGTGCACGAGATCCTGCAGCGCGCCTACGAAATCTGTCGCGAAGAAATTCTGGCGAAAAATCTCGGGATCGAGTTTCGGCTCCGCGCCGAAAGCCAGCACGTGCAGGCCGACCCGGCGCGGTTGCAGCAGGTTTTTTGGAACCTGATCAAAAACAGCGTGAAGTTCACGCCGGAACACGGCCGCATTATCATCGAGACCTTCAATCCCTCGCCGGACCAGATCGAAATTCGCACCACCGATACCGGTATCGGCATCGAGCCGGAGAAAATCGGCAAGGTTTTCAACGCCTTCGAGCAGGGACAAAGTTCGATCACACGCCGCTTCGGCGGGCTTGGTCTCGGCCTCGCCATTTCCAAGGCGATGGTCGCGGCGCATGGCGGCGAGATCAGTGTCGAAAGCGAAGGGAAAAATCGCGGTGCCACTTTTGTCGTCACGCTGCAGACTGTGGCCGCGGAGGCCGCGAGCGAAAAGACGCGTCGCTCGGCGCCGCCGAGTGACGAAGCCAAGGCGCGCATGGAAGAACGCGCACCGCGCCTGCTCGTGGTCGATGATCACGTCGATACCTGCATGGGGATGAAGATGATGCTGGAACGACGCGGTTATCGCGTGACTTGCGCCCATACCGCCAATGAAGCCGTCGGCAAGGCAGCGGCGGAGGTCTTCGATCTTGTCATCAGTGACATCGGTTTGCCGGACAGATCCGGCTACGAACTGATGCAGGAGCTACGCGCGCAGACGAGCATGCGCGGCATCGCGTTGAGCGGATTCGGCATGGAAAGCGATGTCAGCCGCGCGCGCGCCGCGGGTTTTGCGGAACACCTGACCAAGCCGATCAATTTCGAACGCTTGGAAGAAGCGATCCACAACCTGCTCGAACCGGAGCCAGCGCGCCGCGCCTAACGAGTCGTCTGTTCGATTGCAATCGAGCGCCTACACCGCGCCACCTGGCTGCGTCGGATCGTGGGCGGCCGCTTCTTTTTTTTCCGAGGCGTCCTTCAATTCGCGCGACAATTTTTCCACGCGCTGCCGCATGATCTTGCCGGCCTTGAACTTTACCGTCGCGCGCGGCGGAATGATGAAGCTGCTGCCCGGTTCGTTCGGATTGCGGCCGACGCGCGGTTTGGTCAGGCGCGTTTGGAAGACCCCGAAATTGCGAAGCTCGACAGCTACATTTTTCGCCAGGCTGTCGGTGATGTGGTCGAGTGTGCGTTGCACAACTTCAAAAACCTCGTGCTGGACCATGCCAGTCTGGTTGCTGATGGCGACGACGATGTCTCGTTTCGTTAACTTTGCCATACTAACTTATTCGACGCGCGCTCCCGATTCACGTGGGAGGATTGCGAAGTTTTCCCCGCAACCGCGAACGGAAAAGCGAATCTCCTTGTTTGTCAGCTACTTAAGAAGTGAACGCGGGACGTCGAAAAAGTCGAGCTAAATGATACGCGAAGGCGTTTTGCCCGGCTAACTGCTTGCGGCGCGACTTCAACTGACCCTGCAAAACACCGAGCTTGGTGAAGACGCCGTTCCACTCCGCCTCCAGCCGGCGAATCTCGTCGTTGGGCAATTCGCGCACGCCGCGCACGGAAACTCCGCGCTGCAGCACATTCATCGCTTTTCCGGAAAGTTCGCCCAGCAGGCTCAGCTCATCGAAGACGTGCTCGGTTTCCTGCAAAAGACTCGCCCGGATTTCGGTAAACTGCCGTTCCTGTTCCGCCGAGATGATCGGCTTGGCCTTGTCCAGCCCGTAGGTAATCAGGTCGTGCAGTCTCTTCCAGTTATCGAGCTGCAGGCTAATCAAACGTAGCTGACCTTCGAGTTCGCGGTCCCTCATAGGTGGCCGGTGGAGGAAAGCTCCAGGGTCTCATCGAGTTTCTGCAAATTATCGATGAGCAGATGCGCCCACGGACGATCGACTGTTTGCAATTGGCTGATGATGCCTTCTTCAAAATAAAATCGGCCTTGCCGCCAGCGGAACACCTCGGCGATCGCCATTTCGCCCTCCAGCGTTCCGAAAACCGCATGACGCAGCGATCCGTGCTGCAGGTAAATTTCGCTGTTGCCGCGGCTCGACTTGAAGGTGAAACGCCCGCTGCGCTGACCCAGGCAGCTCATCTGCAGAATTTCCGCGGCGGAAAATTGGTTCAGGTTCCCGATCAGCGAATGGCAGGGATCAATTCCCTCCGACGCCTCCGTAGAATGAGAAGCGAGCGAATCGACAAAAGCGCGCAGCTGCAAGCGCAGCCGGCCGGTGTTCCAGCCGGGAACGATACGCACAATTTTTTGCAGCTCGGCCGATTCCGCGAGCTCCAGCTTTCGCGGACGTGACGCGACACAGGCAATCTGGAGCGATGGAAAGTGCTGGCGGGCATTGGTCGCCTGTTCGAGTGCCTTGACCGCATCTCCCTCGACAACAAAGCCGTCGAAGTGTTCCTCCAGCAGAACGGAAACCGCTTCCGACATCGAGCGAACAATGCGCAGCTCGATCCGCGGCATCTCGTCGAAAAGGGCAATGATCCGGTCCTCAAAAACCGGGTCGGCGTTGAGAAGTAGCAGGCGGGTTTCCATTAATGCAGTCTGGCGCTCCCTAGAAAGCAGGAAGCTTGCCTGCTATCCCACCGTTACCGGCGCCATTCCGCCCTCGGAGGCGGCGCGGCGTAATGATCGGGGGCGATCTCGTGCGCCGTGCGGAAGTGAATCTTCGCGACGGCGCGCAAAATGTCGGGACCATTCTTCTCCACCAGCGTCCGCGCCGTTTCCTTCACGCCTGCGGAAACGCCGCGACCGAGCTTTTGTCCGAGCGCCTTTCCTCTCCGGTCCAGCCAATCGATAAACGCTTCGCGGGCCATAATCGACGCTGCCGCCACCGCTGGATCGGACTCAGCTTTGGTCCGCTGCTCGACCTGAATCTTCTGGCCGTGCTGCAACAGCGCCCGTTCGATCACACGCGCATCGGCGAATTTGTCCGACAACGCGCGCGGGCATTCCGGCTTGCGCGCAAGCAGGTTCTCAATCACGCGGGCGTGACCCCAGCCAAGCAGGCTGTTCAGGTTCCCGAACTTTTCGTAAAGCTGGTTGTACTTCTCCGGCCCGATCGTCACCGTTTCGATCAAGGCCCCCTGGGTCTTGCGAATCACGTCGGCTAATGCTCGAATCCGCGCGTCGGACCCGATGCGCTTGCTGTCCTGCACGCCGCCTTCCATGAACTTCCGCGCGATCCCGCGATCCACGTAAACGCCTGCGATTACCAGCGGCCCAAAGAAATCGCCCTTACCGCTTTCATCCACGCCGAAGTGCGGCTGAAACATCTCCGGTGAATGCACTTCTTCGTAGCCGAGCTTCGCTTCGCCCAGAATCTTGGGCTCAAGCTGGAACTGCACGAAATCCTCGATGCCTTTTCCCTGCAGCAAAATCTTCGGCCCTTTCTCGTAAACGGCCACGCTCAGCTTTTCCTTCTGCGCGAAGAAAATCGTGTAGGGCCGCGGCGCGAAGACAAACCCGAGTTCATCGAGCAGGGCGCGCAACTTCGTCGCCTGTTCGTTTGAGAGCAGATGTGTATAAGAATTCACGGATGTTAGCTTCGCCTGCCGCATTTCGTAGAACCCTACTTGCCTGGTATGGCAAGCACGGACGTGATTTGCCCTGGCGGCACACCCGTGATCCTTACGCAATTTTGGTAGCGGAAATGATGCTGCAACAAACCCAGGTCGCGACCGTCATCCCTTACTATAATAGATGGCTGCGGCGCTTCCCCAATTTCGAAAGCCTCGCCGCCGCGGCGCAATCGGAAGTTCTGCATGCGTGGCAAGGCCTCGGCTACTACGCGCGGGCGCGCCATCTTCACGCTGCTGCGAAAGCGGTCGCGCGGAAAAAATTTCCCACAGCCATCGATGATATCCGCCAACTGCCCGGCATCGGGCGTTACACCGCCAATGCCATCGCGACCTTCGCTTTCGACCAATCAGTTCCAGTCATTGAAGCGAACATTGCTCGCGCTCTGGCGCGTCTGACGAATCTCCAATTGCCGATCGATACAACCTCCGGGCGCGAAGCATTGTGGAACTCCGCCGCTGTTCTGGTTCCGCAGCGAAACGCCGCGCGATTTAATTCCGCGCTCATGGATCTCGGCGCGACGGTTTGCACCGCGCGCCAACCGAAATGTGAAATTTGCCCCGTGCGCCGTTGCTGCACGGCTCAAGATCCCGCCTCGCTTCCGCGAAAACGCGCACGACCCGCGCTACGAACGCTGACCGAGCGCCACACCTTTACGCGCAGGCGCGGTCGCGTTCTTCTCGAACAATCAAAGACCCGCTGGCGCGGCATGTGGATCCTGCCGCGTTTGCCTAACGAGTCCAAAATAACCTCAGCACTGCATCGCGTCGAATTTCCCTTCACCCATCACCGCATCACGCTCAGCGTGCATCGCGGCACGAGCCGACCGCGCGCACGCGCGCTGGTTCCCGATTTCATCGCTCGATTCCATCCCGATGCCGTCGCCACATCGGCGCGCCCTCACGCATTTGCTCGCGCGTGAGCGCTCCGCCGCCTAACTTCGCCACTTAACAATGCGTTCGATGACTGGATATGGCCGCGGCGAAGTCGATCACGACGGCGTGAAGTTCAGTGTCGAACTTAATTCCGTGAATCGGAAGCAGAGCGAGATCGTGATTAACGCGCCGCGCGAATTCGCCGAGCTCGAACCGCGCATTCGCCAGACGATCAACGAAAAATTGTCGCGCGGCCGCACCACCGTGCTGATCGCGTCGCAGGTCGGAGCGAACGGGGCGCAGCGCCTCGCGCTCGACACCGACCTGGCTCGCTCTTATCACGACGCGATGCACGCGTTGCAGAAGGAATTGAATGCGCCGGGCGAAATTACCATCAGCACAATTTTGCAGGCGCCAGGCGTGATGCGTTTTGCCGAGGAGAATTTCGACGCCAGAAAAATCTGGCCGGTCCTGGAACACGCGCTCGATGATGCGCTCGATGAGCTAATCAAAATGCGGCAGCGCGAAGGAAAACATCTGGCGAAAGATTTAATTCATCGACTCAAAGTTATTCGCCGCGAGATCAAGAGTGTGCGTTCGCTTTTTCCCGACGTGGTTAAAAAATATCGCGCCGCGCTTTTTGATCGCATCGAAAAAGCCGGGCTCGACCTTCCGTTGGACGACGAGCGTCTGCTCAAGGAGGTCTCCGTTTTTGCCGATCGCTCCGATGTCTCCGAAGAACTGACGCGACTCGAAAGTCATCTCGCGCAGTTCGCGCATCTGCTGCGCAAGAACGAACCGGTCGGGCGCACCCTCGAGTTCATCACCCAGGAAATCGCGCGCGAGTTGAACACGCTCGGGGCCAAAGCGAACGACGCCGCCATTTCGCAGCATGTGGTGGCATGCAAAGCGGAGTTGGAAAAAATTCGCGAACAAATCCAGAACCTTGAGTAATCATTTCACTCGCCGCGGAATCTTGTTTGTCGTCTCGGCTCCATCCGGCGCGGGCAAAACGACCTTGTGCGAATCACTCCGCCAGACGCCCAACTTCGTTTACTCGGTTTCCTGCACGACGCGCGGGCCGCGTGCCGGCGAGATCGACGGCGAAGATTATCGTTTCATTAGCGAAGACGATTTTCGCCGGCGCATCGAAGCAAACGAATTTCTCGAGCACGCCAAAGTGCACGACCATTTCTACGGAACGTTGCGCGAACCAATCCTGACCAATTTGAAAAAAGGCGTCGATGTCCTGATCGACATCGACACGCAGGGCGCGGCCTCGATTCGCAACTACCAGGATGAATTCGTCCGGCAATCGCTCTGCGATGTTTTCATCATGCCGCCCGACCTCAACGAATTGCGCCGCCGTTTGAAGAAACGCGGGACCGAGACCAAGGCGCAAATCGATCTGCGTTTGATAAACGCGGCGCGCGAAATGGAACTTTGGCGCGACTACCGTTACACCATCATTAGCCAATCGATGGAGGAAGATTTGCAAAAGTTCCGCCAGATTGTCGGCGCGGAACGTTATCTCAGCCGGCGTTTGATTCTCACGTGAAGACTAACGACAACAAGTCCAAGTGCGTCGTGCTCGGCGTGACCGGTTCGATCGCCGCCTACAAATCCGCCGAGCTGGCCAGCCTCCTTTACAAACAAGGGCACGAAGTTTTCGTCGGTCATGACGCAGGATGCGACGGAATTCATCACGCCGCTCACTTTGCAGACGCTTTCAAAAAATCCGGTCACGACTTCGTTCTACGATGAGAAAGAAAATTGGCGACCCGGTCACATCGCGCTGGCCGATCGCGCCAACCTGTTGTTGATCGCACCCGCGACTGCGAACGTCATTGCCGAACTCGCGCACGGTCTCGCCGGTCATCCGCTCGCCGCCATCGCACTCGCGACACGCGCGCCGATTCTGATCGCGCCGGCCATGAATGGAAAAATGTGGGAGCATCCCGTCACGCAGGAAAACGTGACGAAGTTGAAAGCGCGCGGCGTGGAATTCATCGGACCGGAAGAAGGAATGCTCGCGTGTGGTTACGAAGGTGTCGGACGTTTGTGGTCGGTCGATGACATCGCTTTCCGCGCGGAATTTCTGCTGCGCAGTCAGAATAATTTGATCGCGTGAAGTTCGTCGTCACGGCGGGACCAACGCGCGAGCCGATCGATCCCGTTCGCTTCATCAGCAATCGTTCCTCGGGAAAAATGGGTTACGCGATTGCGGAAGCGGTGCTCGAAGCTGGACACGAAGTCACACTGATCAGCGGACCGACCGCGCTGGCCGCACCGAAAAATGCGCGCGTGGTGAACATCACAACCGCCGACGAACTCTACGACGCCGTGCATGCGCACGCGCCGCATTGCGATGTGCTCGTGATGTGCGCGGCCGTTTCCGATTACAAACCGGTCGAGAGCTTCGCGCAGAAAATGCCGAAGCAGCGCGGCGAATTTTCTCTGCGACTGACTGCCACGCGCGACATTCTCGCCTCGTTGCCGAACGAGCGATCGTACCTCGTCGTCGGCTTCGCCGCCGAGACAGACGACCTCGAGGAGAGCGCGCAAAAGAAACTGCGCGCGAAAAATTGCGACATGATTGTGGCGAATGATGTGAGTCGCGCGGATGTCGGAATGGAGAGCGACGAAAATGCGGTGGAAATTTTTGCCAAAAACGGCGCGCACACAAAAATTCCGCGCACAAAAAAAATTTTGATCGCGCGCGAACTCGTAAAAAAAATCTTAGAGATGCGCGAAAAACGTTTGACAATAAAAACGTGATGCACAATCACTCGTGGTAGTGAACTTATTCACTACTGTTCACAAGCCCGCGATTGCGGATTGAAAGGGGGGATACTCCATGCCAGCGAAGAAAAAAGCGAAGAAGCCCGCTAAGAAAAAATCAGCCGCCAAGAAAAAAAGACACTAAGGCGCTGACCTTACTCACAGAAGGACCCCTTTCACGTTCTTCTAAAACGCAACTTAACCCGGGAGGAGAATTCAATTTCTCCTCCCGGTTTTTTTCTGCGCATGAAAAACATTTCGCGACATCGCGCGAGCAACGCTAGTTCTCTCGCGTGAACGATTTCCTCGAGACCGCCATCGCCGCCGCGCGCGCCGCGGGCGATTTGTTGCGCGAGAATTATTGGCAACCGAAACGCGTCAACGCGAGCGAAGCGCACGACATCAAACTCGAGATCGATGTGCAGACGCAGGAATTGATCACGAAAATTCTGCTGGAAGAATTTCCGTCACACGCGCTGTTCGGCGAAGAAGGAATCGTCGGCGACCAGGGCGCGGAATATCAATGGGTGGTCGATCCAATCGACGGGACGGTAAATTATTTCTACGGCATCCCGCACTTCTGCGTCTCGATCGCCTTGCGGCGCAAAGAAGAAATCATCCTCGGCGTGATCTTCGATCCGATGCGAGATGAAATGTGGGCCGTGCGCAAAGGTGAAGCGCCCACCTTGAACGGCCGCGAGTTTCGCGTCAGCACGCGCACGCAACTTTCCGAAGCGGTCATCTCTGTCGGTTTGTCGAAAACGAGCGCGACGATTGACGTGGGCATTCCGCTTTTGCTCGACATGGTGCATCGCGTGCGCAAATGCCGTTTGCTCGGCAGCGCCGCGCTCGACATGGCCTACGTGGCCTGCGGACGATTCGATGCCTATCTCGAACAAGGCATCAGCTTGTGGGACGTGGCCGCGGGAATTCTTCTGATCGAAAGCGCCGGTGGCCAGGTGCGGATGCGTCCGCGACCCGATTTGAAAAATCGCTACAGCGTGATTGCGTCCAACGGCGTGCTCGACTTAGGCTTGCTCAATCTATGATTCGCACCGGCATCGGATACGACGCGCACCGTCTGGTCGCGGGACGCAAACTCATTCTGGGCGGCGTGGAAATTCCACACGATCGAGGACTCGACGGACATTCGGATGCGGATGTTTTGCTGCACGCCATCGCGGATGCGCTGCTCGGCGCGATGGGCGAAGGCGACATCGGCAAACATTTTCCGAATGATGATGAAGGCATTCGCGGCATCAGCAGTCTTGAAATTCTGAGCAAGGTGCGCGGGATCCTGGCGGAAAAAAATGCGCGCGCCATCAACATCGACGCCACGATTGTGGCGGAAGCGCCGAAGTTGCAGCCTTACATCGAACAGATGCGCGCGAAGATTGCCAAAGTGATCACATGCGACGCGGAGCGCATCAACATCAAGGCGACGACCAACGAAGGGATGGGCGCGGTTGGGCGCGGCGAAGGCATGATCGCGCTCGCGACTGCGTCGGTGGAGGATCTGTAGCTCCTCGTCTTGCGGACCACTCGTTAGGCCAATTCTCTGACGTGTCATCCTGAGTCGCGCAGACGGCGAAGGATCTCACAAATTTTGTGTGACCTGCGAGCCCGCGGGAGATCCCTCGTCGTCTGCGCGACTCGGGATGACACGCTCTCTTGTAGCGGCGGTCTGTGACCGCCGAAAGCGCGGATTGCAGTAAGACTTTCGGCGGTCGCAGGCCGCCGCTACAGTGCGCGGCGATGTCGCTTCGATTCTTCAACACCTACACGCGCGCGGTGGAGGACTTCCATCCGCTCGATGAAGCGAATCGCACGGTGAAGATGTACACGTGCGGCCCGACGGTTTACTCCTTCGCGCACATCGGAAATTTTCGCGCGTATCTCTTCGAAGATTTGCTGCAACGGCATCTGGAATTGCGCGGCTACAAAGTGCATCGCGTCATGAATCTGACCGACGTCGATGACAAAACGATTCGCGGTTCGCGCGAAGCAAACCTGCCGCTGGCGCAATTCACGCAGCAATACAAAGACGCGTTCTTCGCCGATCTGGAAACGTTGCGCATCAAACGCGCGGACACCTACCCGGCGGCAACCGATCAACGCCAGATCGACGCCATGATCGCGATGATCAAGACGCTGATCGAACGCAATCTAGCCTATCAGGCGGAGGACAAATCCGTTTACTACCGGATCAAGAATTTTCCGCGCTACGGCGCGCTGGCGCATTTCAACCTCGACGAATTGCAATCGACCGGCCGGGTGAAGAACGACGAATACGACAAGGAACACATCGGCGATTTCGCCTTGTGGAAAGCGTGGGATGAAGCGGACGGCGATGTGAAATGGGATTCGCCCTGGGGCGCGGGCCGGCCCGGCTGGCACATCGAGTGCAGCGCGATGGCTACGCAATTGTTAGGCGAACAGCTCGATATTCATTGCGGCGGCGTCGATAATATTTTCCCGCACCACGAAGCGGAGATCGCGCAGACCGAAGGCGTGACCGGAAAGAAATTTGTGCGCTACTGGATGCACTGCGCGCATCTGCTGGTCGACGCGCAGAAGATGTCGAAGTCGTTAGGCAACTTTTACACGCTGCGCGATGTGCTGGAGAAAGGATACAGCGGACGCGAGGTGCGTTATGCGCTGCTGCGGGTGCATTATCGCGCGCAGCTCAATTTTACCTGGGAAGGAATGAATGAGGCGCGGCAGTCGTTAGGGCGGATTGATGATTGGGTGGAGCGACTGCGTGGCGCAAGTTTCCAACTTGCAGAAACCTAAGGAAGAGCAAGTTGGAAACTTGCGCCACGAGTTTGAAGAAGCGCTCGATGATGATCTAAACATTTCCGCCGCGCTCGCGTTTTTTGTTCGACAAGATTCGCGAAACGAACCGCGCGTTAGATCAGGGAACGCTTGACGCCGGCTGAAGCGCGCGGCTGGCTCGAGTGGTGGAAGCGCATCGACACGCGTGCTCGCCGATTGACCGGCGGCGGAAGCGAGATCGCCGCGGAAGTTAGTCGACTAAGCGAGGCGCGGGCGCAGGCCAGGCTTGCCAAGGATTGGAAGAAAAGTGATGAATTGCGCGACCAAATCGCGGCGCTCGGCTGGGAAGTGCGGGACAGCAAGGACGGGCAGAAGCTGGCGCGACGCGGCGGTTCCTGACGAATGTTTGCGCCTAACGAGTTTCTTGCTCTCGAACACACGGCGCATTCGAAACTTTTCGAGAACCAGAAATACGTCTGGGACGCGCTCAAACAGCTCGCGAGCTATCTGCAATTTCGTCTGCAGCCGCAGGTGCTGGGCGATCTGATCGGTAAGCCGTTCATCAGCGATGCCGTTTTCATTGGGGCGGGCACGATTGTCGAACAAGGCGCGGTCCTGAAAGGTCCGGCCTGGATCGGCGAGAACTGCCAGATCCGCAGCGGTTGTTACGTGCGCGAAAACGTCATCGCGGGCGACGGCGTGGTCATGGGAAATTCATGCGAGTTCAAAAACTGCATCCTCTTCGATGAAGTGCAGGTGCCGCATTTCAATTACGTCGGCGATTCTATTCTCGGTTATCGCGCGCACCTCGGCGCCGGCGTGATTTTGTCGAATGTGAAACTCGATCATGGCGAGATCGAAGTCGTGGCGGCGGATGGAAACATCGCGACCGGGCTGAAAAAATTCGGCGCCGTCATCGGCGATCGGACCGAGATCGGGTGCAACGCCGTGATCAATCCCGGCTCCGTCCTCGGTCGCGACTGCATGGTTTATCCCGGGGTGAATTTCCGCGGCGTGCTGCCGGCGGGCGACCATCGTCAAGATGCGGCAGAATTTGCAGACCCTGACGCGACGCGAGAGCGATCCCGCCTAACGAGCAGTTAGTCCGAAATCGGCGCCGGCTTCGTTTTCAGCCAGCCGAAATCGTAGAGATGTCGTTCGAACCAGCTGGTCGATTTGCCGGCGAAAATGCTGCGGGCGCGTTTCAACCAATCTTCGCCTTCGCGATTCGAGCCGTGCGCGAAAGCCCAGGCGGCCTGCGCATAATAATAGGCCGCGCTTTCCGTCGGAAAGGTGATGGCTTCGAGCGATTGGCGCGCGTGTTCCTCGTCCTTTAAACCGAGATAGCTGATGAAAACGGCGAAGCGCAGCCGCTCGTTCGCGGTCAGGATGTCGGTCCCTTTCAAGCCCTCCTGGTAGGAGTCGAGCGCTTCCTGCCATTTGTTCTGCCGCGCCAGCGTGTCGCCGATGTGCAGATGGCTGTAGGTGGTCTTGTCTTCCTGCTTGGTCGCCTCGAAAGCCTGAATGGCCTCGCTGAACTTGCCTTGCTCGAGAAAAATATAGCCGCGCAGCTCGGTCAGTTTAGGACTCGTTAGGCCGCGCTTTTGCGCAGCGTCGATCGCGGCGAGGGCGGCGTCATTCTTGCCGTCGAGAAAATCGCGCCTGGCGTTGTCCATCACATTCACGCCGGTGGTTTGTCCGACGATCGAGGCCATCGAGATCGGCCAAAGCAGAGCGGCGAGCAGGAGCGATCGGAAAGGCATGCGCGAGATTGGCGAATCAGGATTGGTCAGGCGAGGGCGAAATGGCGGATGGGCGGGGATTCGAACCCCGGGTGCCTTTTACAGCACACACGCTTTCCAGGCGTGCACAATAGACCGCTCTGTCACCCATCCTTTTGATAATCCTGCTCCTAATCTTGATCTTAATCCTGCTCTGATCCTTCTAGATTAAGATTAGGATCAAGAGCAGGAGCAGGATTATCAAAGCTGCAATCGGCGGAAGAGTTCGTCGAGCGGTAGTTGCAGGCCGATGTAGAATTCGCCGAAATCAGCGTAGTCGGCGCTGACGGAATCGAAGCGCATCTGGTAGACGATGGCCTTGATCTGGAAAGTGTCGCGGGCAAAGAGCGTCACGCCCCATTCGGCATCGTCCAGTCCGGTCGAACCGGTGATGAGCTGTTTCACTTTGCCGGCGAATTGCCGCCCGACCGCGCCGTGGCCGAGCATCAACTTCCGCCGCTCCTCGAACGGCAGCGCATACCAGTTGTGCGTTTCGCCGCGGCGCTTGCTCATGTTGTAAAAACAAACCACCGGCCAGTCGGGCAATGTCGGATAGACGCGCTCGTGCCGGTAATGTTTCATCCGCTCATCGAAAGCCGCCATCGACTTGGCGAATTCCTCCGAGTCCGGCGCGATCTTCTGTTCGTGCTCGAGAATGTGCGCGTACTCTTCCGTACTCGTGCGGTATTCGCTCTCTTCGGTTAACGAGAGATAACTGTAAACCGGCGTGAGGACATCCGCGCCTAACGAGAGGTTGATTTGCTTTTCGATGCGATTGGCCGTGTGCAGATCGGGCGTGACCAGCATGAAACCAAGGTCGGCTTTGGGCGTGACGATGCTGAAGGTGAGAAGCTGCGTGTTCTCGAGCGCGCGCACTTCCTGCACCAGCGCGGCCAGGCGCGTCTTGGCCGCGAATTGTTCTTCGTTCGAGAGCAATTGCCACTGCGCGAATTCGATCCGGTAAAACAAATGCAGGCAATGCCAGCCCTGCTCGGGAATGAGTGCGTCGGTCTCCTTGTCCGCCATCCTCCGGCAGTGTCGGCAGCGAGCGCAAGAGGGTCAAGCTAAGCGAAGTTGACGCGGCTGGCTGGCGCGACGACAGACGTGCTCCACGCAACCCGCCTCTCCAGACTCCGCCGACCTAACCTATCCGTCATGAAAAACTCACTTCGCATTCTCATTTGTCTCGGACTCGCCTTCTTCGCCGTCTCGCGCGCCATCTCGCCTCATCGTTTGCTGGCCGCGGCCGCCAAAGCGGAAGAGAAAAGTTCGGCCGAGAAGAGCGCACCCGCGAAAAAAGCGAGCGGCAAAAAAGCGGATGCGAAAACCCTGCTGGCCAGTGCGAACAAAGCGCTCGCCGCCACGGTCAAGGCGGCGCGGGCCGACAAGGGTCTCGATCCGAAAGTGGCGAAGAACAAGCCATTCTGGAAATCGCTCCAGACAATTTCCAAGTATCTGGACACGGCGGAGACGGGATTGGCGGCCAAGTCTAACGACTTCTTCCGCGGCATCGCCGACGCGCGCGAAGCCGAAGCGCAAATGAAAGTCGACTGGCAGCTGACCGATTCGAAAAACAAAGCGGTGATCGAGAACGCCAGGAAACTCGGTCACACCATCGCGTATTTGCGCACCGATTTTTCCAAGGAAGCAGCGCGCAAGAAAAAGGGGGGCGAACTGACGGCGCAAGAGAAGGCCGCTTTCGACAAGATCAAAGCGCAGCAGAAAGACCTGCTGGCCCGGGTCGAGAAACTGCGGAAGGAAGCGAAAAAGGATCCGGCCCTCGAGCGCGGTCTGCGCAAACTGGAAGCGCAGGCGCATCATATATTGAAGGAACCGGCCACAGTCGATGCTTACATCGCGACGCTATATCTGTTGGATGCGCAGGCCGGGCTGGTGCGCGGTTACGAATACTACGTCGATAGACCATGGCGCGATGATTACCTGTTCCTGGTCAACTTGGAGAAGGGTTACGACACGCTCTATCTCGATTGGGAAACGACGGTCGATTACGACTGGGCCTGGGTGGATGTGACCACCGACATCTATGTCGATGAAGACATTTACGTGAATGATTCGTTCACGACCGAGGAGACCAACAGCGAGGAATCGTTTGTCGAGAGCGGGTCTTACGACATGTCGGAAGCGGAGGAGAATGAAGTCGCCGCCGAGGAGGATACAGATGAGGAAGTGGATGCCGATGAAGACGCCGATGACGACAGCATGGAAGATGATTCCGATGACGAGGGCGACGACATCAGCGACGACGAAGGGCGATGATGACAGCGGCGATGCGGACGACGACGGCGGGGATGACGATGGGGGCGACGATGACGGAGGCGACGACGGCGATTAAGCCGAAACTTGCCTAACGAGTGGTCGTGGTGGCGGCACCGGGCAGATGTTCCAGGCAATAATCCTGGCCGTCACGCGCCACGCGAAACTCCAGATCAGGATCGGTCAGGTCCGTCTTGCCGCAGGTAGCGCAGCGATGCAACGGCTCGGCTTCCGGGCGTGACTGCCCTTCGAAACGCTTCCGCCGCGTGGAAACCTCCTGGCGATGGCGCACCTGTTGGAAGACTCCCGGCCCGAAGAAAATGAAGTAATTAGCGAAGGCCGCGACCATCGCCATTTTGAAGGAGAGCGGACCGCCGAAGAATCCCAGGAGGAGCAGGGCAGCGCTGAACCACGCCATCCATTTGATCTTCACCGGCAGAATGAAGAAGGCGTAGATGATGTCGTCGGGATAAAAATGCGCCATGGCAAAGAAAAGCGAGAAGCCCAGCATGGTGTTGGAAAATTGCGCGCCGAAGAAGAAGGCCGCGACCGTGGCCCCGATCATGCCGACGAGAAAATAAAGGGTGACGCGGAACGCTCCCCAGGCCTGTTCGAGTCGTTCGCCCACCCACCACATGAACCACAAGGCGAAGACGACCCAGAGCGGTTGCAACGTGCCTGGGCCGCCGATGCCGCGTGGAATGAAAATGTAAGTGACCAGCCGCCAGATTTCGCCGCGCCGAATGCGGGCCGGACTCAGATCCAGAATGTGGAAAATTTCCGGATTCAGAAACGTCAGCACATAAACCAGCGCGGTGAAGGCGACGACGATGCGGATCAATCCCGGGATGGCGATGAAACCGAGGCGGCGTTCGAGTTTATCCAGCAACGTCATTGCCGTAGGTAAATGCAGAAAGCAGCGGCGGTCTAGCGCGAGCGCGTTCGTTGACGCGAGGAAACGCGCCGCCTAACGTCAGCGCGTGAGCGACGCCGAATCGAAAGTTACTCCACTTTACGAAGAGCATCGGCGGCTCGGCGCCAAGATCATTCCCTTCGGCGGCTGGCTCATGCCGGTGCAATACACCAGCATTTCCGACGAACATCAGGCGGTGCGGAATAACGTCGGCGTCTTCGATATTTCGCACATGGGTCAACTGACCGCGTCGGGCGCGGGCGCCGGCGCGTGGTTGAATCGAATGCTGACCAACAACATCGACAAACTCGAAGTCGGCACCGGGCAATACACTTTTCTGCTCAACGAACGCGGCGGAATTATCGATGACCTGATCGTTTATCGGACCGCGCCTGACGAATTCCTGCTCGTGGTGAATGCGTCGCGCACCGATGAAGATTTCGCCTGGTTGCAGAGACACATCGGGAGCGGTGTTGGTCTAACGAGACTGCCCGATCGCGCTGGTCTCGCAGTGCAGGGTCCGAAAGTCGTGGCCTTGTTTCAGAAACTTGCTCGGCGCGGACGAGACACTGCCGGCGCGGAACGAAATCAGAGAATTCGATTACGACGGCGTGAAGCTGACCATCGCGCGCACCGGTTACACCGGCGAAGACGGCGTGGAAGTTTTCTTCGACGCGAAAGATGCGGCGAAGATTTGGAATGCGCTGCTGCAAAGCGGCGACTCGTTAGGCATCAAGCCCTGCGGACTGGGCGCGCGCGACACTTTGCGTTTGGAAATGTGTTATCCGCTCAACGGCTCCGATCTCACGCCGGAAACATCTCCGCTCGAAGCCGGGCTCGGATTTTTCGTCGACCTGACCAAGCCGGATTTCATCGGACGCGACGTCCTCAAACAACAAAAGGAAAACGGCACGACACGAAAATTGGTTCCCTTTAAAATGAAAGGCAAAGGTCCGCCGCCGCGTCCGCATTACCCGGTCTGGCAAGGCGGCGCGAAGATCGGCGAAGTGAACAGCGGCACATTGTCACCGAGTTTGAGCGAAGGCATCGGCATGACCTACGTCCCGACCGCCCAGGCGAAAATCGGCGGCGAACTCGAGATCGAAATTCGCGGACAAAAATTTCCTGCTGTCATCGAAAAGAAACCACTCTACAAGAAACCATCATGAGCAACGTTCCCGACGATCTTCGTTACACCGAATCGCACGAATGGGTCCGCGTGGAAGGCGACAAGGCGCGCGTCGGCATCACCGATCACGCGCAAGCCGAGCTGACCGATGTCGTTTACGTCGAATTGCCGAAAGTCGGGACGCAGGTGGAAGCGCGCGGCCAAATCGCTGTGGTCGAATCGGTCAAAGCCGCGAGCGACATTTACGCGCCGATCAAAGGTGAAGTCGTCGAAGTGAACGAAGCGCTTTCGTCGAATCCGGCGCTGGTGAATACCGATCCGTTCGGCGAAGGCTGGATCTTCGTTTTGAAAATGGCGAACGCCGACGACGTGAAGCAGCTGAAAGACGCCGCGGCCTACAAGCAGGCGATCGGTTAAGCACAGCGAGTTGACGATAGTAAGCTTTGACCCTGCCTCGGCCCCTGCCTCGGCCCTCTTCGCTTAGGTTTCCCCCAGCGACGTTTCTTCTTCGGTTTTCGGCAACAGATACTTCCCAATGACAATTCGGAACGTTAGATAAGAGATAGGAATCGTGATAACCAAGCCAATAATTTGGTTCACATGCTGGACCTCAGGCAGCGAAGCTCCACCAGCACCCATAAACGCTGCTACGAAGCTGCCAATGACAATTCCAAGGACGGCTCCGCCCCCTGTAACTGTCACAAAGAAAATTAACCAAGCTTTGAAGTAGTCGAATTCTCGAAGCTGTTTCATACCGAATGCCGAACCTGTAGTTAGTTTCGTCTGTTTGATCGCCAATAGGCGATAAAAAGATAAATGCCGAGCGCCAGGGTCAACCATCCAAAAAGCTGAGCTTGCGTTCCGGTAATTTCAACAATTCCGAACTCTCCGGCCCGGCCGGTTAGCAGCGTCAAAACTCCGGCACCACCCAACCCTATCGCACCAAGCAGAATGCCTCCATCGCGCCGTTTTTGAGTAGACATCACTGACGTTTTTGATACTCGTTGATAAACTGCTTACTGCCGTATCCGAAAGCCCAATACCACCAACCGTCCGCGTTGGTCCACCCTCCAGCCCCTGGTGTAATGCCCTGCGCGATGCGCTGTGCACCGACAATCCACTGCGGATTGCTGAGGACTGTCTGCGCGCCGACCCATATTAAACCACCTGTCGTCAGAGCAGTGTACCTGACGCCATTTACGAGGCTGCTCCAACCGGCCCCGACGAAAGCCGCCGCTTCCAACCCGCTTGCGGGAGCAACAAATGGGGAGATTAATAGGGGTCAGTCCTCACTATTGACACAGGATAGAGATACGGACGCCGACACTTGAGCCTATCAACTGGCTCAAGCAAGCAGGCAAGCGGTTAGCTCTTGGCCGCGCGATAACCGGCGTTGATCATCTCAGCCGGTGCTTTGAAAAGCTCACCGACGTAACGGACGAAATCTTCGATTCGGATCGGATTGGCGAAGAAGCTGTAGCCGCTCAGGATTCCCGCCGAAACCACGCCGTCGGTGGACGGATTCACCCCAAGAAAAACTACCGGCGTATCCTTGAAGGCCGGATCGGCCCGCAATTCGCGCGCGACGACGTCGGCTTCCGGATGATTCATGGCGATGTCGAACAGGATCAGGTCCGGCTGGAAAAAACGGGCGGTATTCACGGCGCAGCGCGCATCGTGTTCTTCCTTGATCAGATACTTGCCGGTGACCTCGAGCGCTTGCCTAACGAGTGCTGTGACGCGGGGCTCGTAATCGACCAGCAGGATTTTTTTCCGGTACCTGATCACGCTGCCTTTTTAAGCAGCGTGTGTGCCACTCTGGTGGATCGAGCTCTCCGCGCTCGATTTGGATTTTCCAAGTGTTGAATCTTTGCACCTCTGATCGCGCCCGGAGGTCGCGATTCACCTACAGCATCGACGAAACAACGTTGATGGTCAGAGCGAGAATGACGGTGTTGAAGGCGAAAGAGAGAATGCCGTGGAAAAGGACCAGCTGGCGCAGGCTGCGCGAGGTGATTTGCACGTCCGAAACCTGGAAGGTCATGCCGATGACAAAAGAGAAGTAGGCGAAGTCCATGTAGTCCGGCCGTTCTTCGCCGGGAAAATCGAGGCCGCCGGCGTGCCGGCTCGCGTCATCTTCATCATCGCCGTAAAAGACGTGGGCATAACGCAAACCAAAAACGGTGTGCATCAGGGCCCAGCCGGAAAGAACCGCGATCGCGCTCAGAGCAACGTGTGTTTTCAAATGCGTGCCCGCGCCGGATTTCGCGCTCGAAAAAAGAAAGATGACGGCGAACAAACTGGCGCAGGCCGCGACAATGACGAAAACGAAAATCAGGATGTGACTCAGGTCCTGTTCACGCGCGTGCTTGCGCATTTGCTCGTGCGGCGTGCACAGGATGGCGAGCCAGGCGAGCGCGAGCGCGACCAGCGCGAACACATCCCAGGTAGCGATGACCTGGCTGGCCATGCGCACGTGATGATCGAGCGCAAACCACGCGGCGAGGGCGACCAGCGTCGAAGTCGCGACACGCCGCCGCGCGTCCTGCTTTGCGATCCAGCCAGCGAAGCTCGCCATCTCGGCGCAAACAAACGGCTGAGACTCGTTAGACTGCAAGCGGCTTTCCGCTAAACAAAGAAGCCGAGATCGGGATGTGCGAAACGTCCGATGTTCGGCAGGACCGTCGGCATGTCGGACGCGCTCACGCCGAACCAGCTCGCCATCGTGCTGGAAAATTCGTCCACCGATGTAGTGGGAATCCAGCGGCCCTGGCCGGTGTCATCGGGACCGTTGACTGCGAGGGTCGGGAATGTTCCGAATAAACGTCCGCCGTTGACCGCGCCGCCCATGACAAATTGGTGACTGCCCCAGCCGTGATCGGAACCGGAGCCGTTCGTCGGATAAGTGCGGCCGAAATCGGAAGCGGTGAAGGTGGTCACGGAATTCGCGACGCCGAGTTCGACCGTGGCGGAATAGAATGCGTTCAGCGCCTGGCTCAATTCGGTGAGCAATCCCGCCTGGCCCGCCAGTTGATCGCCGTGCGTATCGTAGCCACCGACCGAACAGAAAAATATCTGGCGATTCATACTGAGATTGCTGCGGGCCGCGATCAACTGCGCGATCATGTTGAGCTGATTGCCCAGATCAGTGGTGGGGAATTGCGTTTGCAGCGCGGGAAGTCCGCTCAGCGCAGTCGTCAGCAGTTCGTTATCGGCAATCGAACGCGAAACGGTGTCGGCATAGGCTTTCTGGAAAAGATTATTTTGCGGAAGCGCGAGCAAGTCTTTGAAGGCTTGCAGGCGGACGTTCGCATTCGCGCTGCCATCGAATCCGCTCAAGCCGATGCTGCCGGTCGGCGAAACCGTGTAGGGCAGAACGATGTTGCCGACTTCGAAGGTATTGGTCCCCGCGATGGAAATGGAAAGCGAAACCTTCGCGCCGCTATTGAGCGATTGCAGAATATCGGCCATGCGTCCGCCCCAGCCGGTGCGCGAAATCTGGTCCGGCACGGAGGTTTGCCACTGCACCGATTGATCGGCGTGCGAAAACAACTGGTTAGGCACAGCCGCGCCGCCGTTCAGATACTGTGTGCGCGTGATCGGCGCCACGAGCGTGCCGACGTTCGCCACCATGGCCAGATGTCCGGCGTTAAAGAGTTGCTGCAATTCAGGAAGGTTCGGATGAAACCCGAAGTCGCGTCCGTCGCCGCCCTGCAACGTGAGCGGGAGCAAAGTATTTTGCGCAAGAGCGAGAACGCCGCGCGCCGCCGCATAGGAATTGTAGCCGGTGTTGTCGTGCGGAATGAGGACGTTGTTGGCGTCGTTGCCGCCGAAAAGAAAAAGACAGACCAGCGCTTTGTAATCACCGGTCGCGCTGCCGATCGTGGCCGCGCTTAACCGGCGCAGATCCAAAATCGTGTTGAGAATTCCGCTGGTGCCGAGCGCAGCGCAGGCAGCCTGGCGAATGAAAGTGCGGCGAGTCGGGGCGTAAGTTTTCATCTTTCGATCGCGAACTGCGGCGAATTGATTACGAGATAGATCGCGGTGCGCGCGCGTTCCGTCGGATTGTTCGCGGGAATTTGCCCGACGGCGTTGATCAGGATGTTGCGCATGTCGCTCGACATCGTGCCGGCGAGGAGAAGCGAATTGAGACGATCGGCCAGATTCGCCGGATTCGCGGCGAGCGTGACTTCGTTGGAGATGTTGAGCGTGATGCGATCGGAATTTGGTCCGACATAGGTGTAGATGGCGTTGCGCAAATAATTGGCAGTCGAGATCACCGTCGTTTCCGTGGTGATTTCAAATTCCGGACTGCGCAGACCGGCCGTGGCAATATCACCCGGCGCTTCGTAATCGGGTTCAAAGAAATTGAAAACGGTTGGCGACTTCTCGGCCTCTTCGTTAAAGGCGGCGTAGGCCCCGCGGACGGAAAAATTCCCCGAGGGCGAGGACGCGTTGAAGGCGCGGAGAAGAGTCGTTAGGCGAACAAGCGGCTCGCGTTGTTTGCCCGCACCCTGATTGGTAAAAATGGTCCGCGCGTCGTAGTCGATCAGGATCGCGCGCACCACCGCTTTCAAATCACCACGCACACCGCCGCCGTTGTTATTGAAGACCGAAGCGACGCGATAAACATAACCCGGACTCGGATTGCTCGTGACAAGTCGCTGGATCAACTGTCGCGCAATGAACGGCCCGACATTCGGATGATTGAAGATCGTATCGAGCACCGTCTTCAAATCCTGCGCCGCGGTTTGATTGGCCGGCAGCGTGACGCCATTCAAAATCGTCTTCGCATTCACGTCGTGATGACTGGCGATGTTGAGCATCGGATCACGCCAATCCTGTTTGCCCGGGCCCGGATTGAAGATTGGTGTTCCCGTCTGGTAATAGGTCCAGCCGGTAAAGGCCGCGGCCGTTCCAAGAATTGCATCCTGGCCGTAAGTCGGAATCGGGAACCCGTTCGACGCGAGCGTCAGGCTAGCGTCGAGGTTGATGTCATACAGCCCGATGGAAAAGAGCTGCATGATCTCGCGCGCATAATTCTCATTCGCGCTCGTGCCCTTCTGCAGGTTCGCCTTGTCGTTCTGCAGCATGTTGAGGTACGCGCCCATCGCAGGGTTGAGCGTCACGTCCTCGAGCAGCTGCCGATAATTTCCGAACGCGTCCTTCACCAACACGTCGTAATACGCAGGCAGGGCGAAGGGTTTATTTCCAAGACCGGCGCTGTTCAGCGAAACGACAAGAATTTCGCTGAGGGCGAAGGCGACGCGCTGCCGCAATTGGTCGGGCGCAGTCACGGCAAAAGTCCACCACGCGTCATCAGTCATTCGTTGCGTCGGCTGGTTCGGCGTCGCGCTCGGCGATGGGCTGGGAAGCGCGGCAAATTCCGTATCGACGTATTTCAAATGCGACGACATCGGCGCGGCGAACTGGTCGTTGAGAAATTTATCGAACCCGTCGCTCTGAACTTTTGTGATCAACGCATCGGTCGCGCCGAAAGTTGCTTGGGAAAGGAAACGCGCCGCGTCGGTCGGGGTCGGTGTGCCGCCGGGCAAGGCTGGTGGTGGTGTCGGTACCGGGGCAACTTGCGCGCCGCTCGCCAGAGTGAAGAAACCTTTGATCTCGCCCGACGGATAATTCGAGGTGTGGATGTTGATGTAAGTGTTGCCGGCCTTAATCGCCGCGACGATGTCGGCCACGGTGGTCGAGCCGACCGGTTGAAACACCCAGATGTAACTTCCGTCCGGTTGTGGTGTGGCCGCATCAATGTCGAACCAGATGGTGCCGTTCGTTCCGTGAATGTGCATGCCGGTCACGGGCGAGGAGAGATTGGAGAAGTTGAACGAAAGAATCGCGGACTGCCCATCGGCTGCGAGGCGCAAGATTGCGGTGCCCGAACCCTGCGAGGTCGTGCCGCTTTGCGCGCGCATCTCCGTCACGAAAAGGGTCGAGCCGTCTGAGGAGGGTGGCTGATCGAGGTCGTACATCTCCAGCAACGCCACACCGGTCGTGCCGCCCACCCCGCGCACGATCGCGGTGTAATTTCCCTGGTTCAGTGTGGAGATGATGGCGGGCTCGTGATCGTCCGTCGGCGCAAGGGTGCTGGCGTTGATCTCGGCTTCCTGCGTCGTGCGCCAGTTGTCGTTCGACGCGATTGTCGCGCCATTCGCGTCATGCAATTCCAACATGGGATCGGCCATGCGGCCGGGAATAGGAACGCCGTTGAGATAAAGCGACGGACCGCGCACGCGCGCGATCATTTTTTTCGGCACGCCTCCCTGCACGATGAAACCGCCGATCATGACGTTGTCGTTCACCAGCACGTTGCCGCGCGTAGAAAGATTTCCGAGCCGCACCGGCGCGCCACTGCCGTCGAGATCGTACAGCTCGACCAGTCCAACGCCGGTGGCGTTGTTCACTCCTTTGACGATGGCGGTATAAGAGCCGGGCGACAGATTCGTCAGGATGGCGGATTCCGCGTCCATGGCCGGCGCCAGGCCGGTCGCAATTATTTCGCTCTCCTGCGTGCTGCGCCAGTTGTCGTTAGACGCAATCAAGGCCCCGGAAGCGTCGTGCAATTCCAAAACCGGATCGGCCAGCGCGCCTGCCACCGGCAGCGACGGCCCAAGGGCGCGCAGCACGATTTTTTTCTGCCCGCTGCCGTTCACAATAAAACCGGTGATGAGAACATTGTCGCCGGTCTGCACCACCATGCGGGTGGAGAGATTGACCGCGCTCGAAACCGATTGCGCCCGAAGCGCATGGCCGCAGGGCAGGAGGAGGAGCGCGCCGCCTAACAAGAGGTAATTGCGCCTAACCAGTAGTCGATTTGCCAAGTGCAACGATGATCTAACCACCGTTTTTTTGGAAAGTCGCGCATTGTTCTCCTCCGTCGCTATGCTTAACTATTCCGCTGTGTCCGCCACTCCCGCGAAAAAGGCCGAACTGAATTTCGAAGCGGCCATGGACCGGCTCGAGGCGATCGTGGAGGAAATGGAGTCGGGCAAGATGCAGCTGGAAGATTTGATTGTGCGCTACGAAGAAGGGATGAAACTGGTCAAGACCTGCCAGGAGCGTCTAACGAGCGCAGAGCAACGAATAGAAATCATTACCAGAAATCACGCCGGCAAACCGGTCGTGCAGCCTTTCGAAAATTCAGAACCGCCGCGAACCGCGGTTGCGGCCGGAAAAACGGAACAGAAAAATGACGACGTCAGACTCTTCTAATAACGGCAGCGGCGCGCATCTCCTGAAGGGGATTCATTCGCCGGCCGACATCAAGGCGCTCAACGAAGCCGACCTGCCGCAGCTCGCGCAGGAAGTGCGCGACACCTTGATCGATGTCCTTTCCAAAACAGGCGGACATCTCGGCCCCAATCTCGGTGTGGTCGAGTTGACCATTGCCCTGCATCGCGTCTTCGAAACGCCGAAGGACCGTTTCGTCTTCGACGTCAGCCATCAGGGCTACGTGCACAAGATGTTTACCGGCCGGCTCGATCGCATCAACACCATGCGGCAATACCAGGGCCTCAACGGATTTCTTCTCCGCACCGAAAGCGAACACGATTGCTACGGCGCCGGTCATGCCGGCACGGCGTTGTCCGCTGGATTGGGCATGGCCGTGGGTCGCGACCTGCGCGGTGGCGATGAACACGTGATCGTGGTCGCGGGCGATGCGGCCTTTACCTGCGGCATCAGCTACGAAGCGCTCAACAATGCGCGTTCGCAGACAAAAAGATTCATCGTGGTGCTCAACGACAACGAATGGTCGATCGCAAAAAATGTCGGCGCGATTGCGAATTACCTGAACAACCTCGTGGCCAATCCGACCTACGCCGGATTACACGACAAGGCGCGACGTTTCATCGAAGCGATTGCCGGCAAGACTGCGGTACATCTCGCGCACAAATTCGAGGAAGGCGTGAAGAACTTGTTAGTCCCGAGCGTGATCTTCGAAGAACTGGGCCTGCGTTATTACGGACCGATCGATGGTCACGATATTCCGCTGCTCATGCGCACCTTCGAGTTTTTGAAGACGCAGGATGAGCCGGTCTTGCTCCACATCCTGACCAAGAAAGGCAAAGGCTACGAGCCGGCCATCGCCAAGCCGGACAAGTTTCACGGGCTTGGGAAATACAAAATCGAAAGCGGCGAAACCGCGCCGAGTCCGACGCCGACCTATTCGGAATACATCGGCAAGACGCTGGCGAAATTCGCTGACTCAAATCAAAAGATCGTCGCCATCACCGCAGCCATGCCGAGCGGAACCGGGCTCGGATTTTTTCAGCAACAACATCCCGACCGCTATTTCGATGTCGGCATCGCGGAAGAACACGCCGCGCTTTTCGCCTGCGGTCTGGCCACGCAGGGATTGAAACCGTTCCTCACCATTTACTCGACCTTCATGCAGCGCGCCTACGACATGATCATTCACGACATCGCGTTGCAGAACCTGAACGTCGCGCTCTGCATGGATCGCGCCGGCCTGAGCGGCGACGACGGCCCGACGCATCACGGCTTGTTCGACATCGGCTACCTGCGCCACATCCCGAACTTCGTGCACATGCAACCGAAGGATGAAGACGAATTCATCGACATGCTTTGGACGATGGCAAATTACAACGCCGGGCCGATCGCCATTCGTTATCCGCGCGGCGCCGGCACCGGTGCGAAGCCGAAGCCTGAGCCGAAGTTGCTCGAAATTGGTAAAGCCGAAGTGGTGCAACACGGACGCGATGTCGCGATTTTCGGCCTCGGCAACATGTTCGAAATGGCACAGGAAGCGGCGAAGAAATTGGAAGCGCAAGGCATCTCCGTCGCGCTGATCAATCCGCGCTGGATCAAGCCGATTGACACCGGCACGCTCGAATTTTTCGCGCGCGGCTGCCAGGTCATCTGCACCATCGAAGATCACGTCCTGCACAATGGTTTCGGCTGCGCGGTCATGGAGCATCTGCACGAGAAGATGATCAACACGCCGGTCGTGCGCATTGGCTGGCCCGATCACTTCATCGAGCACGGCACCATCCCGATTCTGCGCCAGAAACACGGCCTAACGAGTGATGCGCTGGTGGAAAAAGTTCTGCCGCTGCTGCAGAAATCGAAACGCTCGGTGCTGCAGCCGAGCGTCGCTTAGGCTCAACGGCTATCCTCCTGAGGCTGGGACGCCGAAATGATAAGCCGATCTCCGCGACTTTGCAGGTGAAGTCGAAAAAGTGCCGCTCCGGCGCAGGGACCGCCGGCGCACCTGCCAGTTACCGGATCGAAGCGCGAACCGTGTGTACCGCAGACCAATAAGCGACGATTATCATCCCAAAATTCATTAGGCCAAAAGTCCAGCGGGGTCCCGGCGTGCACACAATAGTTCACATAGCTGTAATAGCATCCGGTATAGTTAACCACAAAGCCTTCGACTACTTTGTCCTGCCACAAGATTTGAAACTTCGCTGATTGGCCAGGTGGAAGATCCTTTTTAGCTATCGACCAGGTGGCGAGTGCGGAGGCAGAAGAACCAACCCTAGCTTCTTCCATCATGCTACGGCTGTCTTGGTGCTAGCCCTAGTTGTCTCCTTCGCGCCCGCGGGCCGAGACCTTTCGCTCGTTCTACTAGTACCGGTAAAGTAAGGGGCGTTCTTCGCATGGCAGGTAAGTTCCATTGCAGCTTTTTGCGCGTAAGTTCGAGCCTCACGTCGCGTCGAATTATTGCGCTGAGAGCGATCGACAAACCGAACCGCGCCAGCCACGCGCCAATGCAACCATGGGGGCCTACGCCAAAGGACACATGACGATTGGGGCGACGTCCTAGGTCAAGGCGGTCGGGCTGCGCGAACTGCGCCGGGTCTCGATTAGCCGCGCCCAAGAGGAGGACCAGCAGCTGCTTGGGAAGAAGTCTGTGGCCGCCCAGTTCCATCTCTTCGCGCACGCCGCGGATTGCTACATGTAGGGGCGTGTCGTAACGAAGTAACTCTTCGATCGCGACCGCGAGTAATTGCGGTGACGCCCGTACTTCCGCGAATTCTTTCGGATGCTTAAGCAAAGCCACGAGCGCATTCGCGAGCGATGCAGCCATGTTGCGCATCCCGGCATGAAGAAAGAGAATGCAATTCGCGATGATCTCGTCCTCTGTCGGCGGGGTTTCCTTAGGTTCCACGGCTAAGCTTTGTCCTATTACGTCGTCGGCAAAGCTCTCGCGTCGCTCCGCAATCATTTTGCGTGAGAAATTTTGTAGCGCGGTCAGGCTTTTCGCTGCAACTCGCGCCTTGCTTAGCGTCTGCGCTCCAATGCGAGGTGCAGTAACAAAATCTCTTAAATCATCGAACCAGCTAACGAACCTCTTCCGCGATTCGTTAGGAATAGCTAGCAGCTCACACATCATGAAGTTACCCAGTGGTTGCGTATATTCAGACACCAAGTCCGTGACCGATCGCTTCTCCGCCTTCGCAAGTAACTGATCGGCCAGCAATTCAACGCCCGGACGAAGCCTTTCGAAAACGCTTGGGTTAAAGGCGCGGTTCAACGGCCGTCGCAGGCGATCGTGCTCAGGTGCGTTGTTGTAGAGTGCCTCCCGCTTTCTCAATCGCCCGAGGGGTTCCAGCTCGACCTGAAGCTCGCGCGGGAGTTGAGTTATATCGAAGGTAAAATTCTCTGTGCTAAGTCGCGGGTCAGCCAGGGCCGCGGCCACATCGGTATAACGCGTCAGGAACCATCCCGATAAAAGAAAGTCCCAGTGGAAAGGCGAGCAAGAACGAAGCCGATGGTAAAGCGGATAGGGATCGGCGACGTTAGCCGGCTCCTGCAAGGCAAAGAAGACGCCTTCGCGTAGGACGTCCTTATCCATGCCTAAGGAATGGTTAGCCTAGCGTTTCTTGGATTTCTTTCGGTAGGTGCCAACGTGTTGCAGCGCCGCGGCCGGAAGGACGAAAGTCGCCACAATGCTTCCCGGAATGAACGGGATATTAATGTAGCCGGACATACCCACAACGTTTTCCAGCTTTTCCTTTAAGCAATCGACTTCATCGTCTGGCACCCGGCTACTTTCCAAAGTTTCCCGGGAAAGTTCGTAATAGTTGCCGGCGTTATCCAGGAGAACAACCACCTCCACTGCCCCCGCCGTCGTCCTGGCTGATTTTCTTGTTTTTTTCGTTGCCATAGGTTTTGGGGTCCTTGTTTAACGACTCGTTGGGCCAGTGCTATCGACCGGTGCAGAGCATGTCAAGGCGAAACACCGGTCGACGAGATTAACTTATCGAAAGCATTCTGGCCACGTAAGGAATCAAACATCGGATCAAGACGCAGGATCGCGAGCGTTAGTGGAGCGTTCTCCGGCATTGGCCCTGAATAAGGAGTCGATAGCAATCGCTCAATGGTCGTAATTGCGCGATCCCGTTCATTTGATAACGCCGTCACGCGCGCGAGAATTTCAACCGGGTACGGGCCGAGTAAAGTATCTTTCTCGATCGGAATAGCGGCCATTGCACGATCGGTCAGACTTATGGCTGCTGCTTTGTCCTTCAAGACCGCATCCGTCAGCGCAAGAAATCCGATAAGGCTATAATTTTCGGCCTGGTCATTGAGTAAAGATTCCATTTGGCCACGTGCTTCGCGCAACGTTGTCTGACTGCCTGCATGATCGCCGGCTATTTCCTGTAGATAACCTAACCAGAAGCGCATCTGGCCATTGAAGTAATCCATGCCCGGCGCTGGCTTAGCCGCCAGAACTTCCTGTAACCGGGCGATCATCTCCGCTGGATTGCGCTCAAGCAGCGCCTGATAAGCTTGCGTTCCCAGTGGCGTAGGCGCATCGGCCCCAGGATGCAATGGGGCGAGAAGAGCAGCCGCCCGTGGCAGGTCGCCCGCAGCCTGAGCGATCCCTGCCTTTTGCGCGATCGTATCCATGTCGTCCGGCGTGATATTCAGCACTTCATCCAGCTTCCGGGTTGCTTCGGGAAATTTCCGAAGGGCGGCGTAAGATGAAGCATGCTGCCGAAGTAGGTTTACGTTTCGCGGATCGAGCCGCTCTGCTTCGTTAAAGCAAGACTCACTCTGCTCCCACTGGCCTCTTCGGCGCGCGACATACGCGAGTGACTCGGAAATCCGGCTACTATTAGGAAGTAACGGTCTCGCTTGCTCAAAGTATCGTACCGCAAGATCATATTCTCTCGCGCAGGCATAGTGGTAGTAGCCTTTGGCAAAGACAGCTTCACCTAGCTTCGGTTGAAGACTCAGCGCGGTCTCGGCCGCATCCTCGGCCTCCTTCCGCAACTCGGCGGTGGGTTGCAGCGCCGCAGTAATGTAGCCGCGTGAATCGACAAAGGAAAGCAAGGCCCAGCTCAGGGCAAACTTCGGATCGAGACTTACTGCTTCCCTCAGGTATTTCTGGGCACCAATAGAATTAGCCGCCGTAGCTCCTCCCGCCTTCAAGGTATAAGCTAATCCGCGTAGATAGGCATCGTAAGCTTCCGGATTGTTTGTTGGCTTGGAAACTAGTGATTGTGCTTCCTGTCCTGTAAGCTGCGCTTGCACCTGATCGACGATAGCTTTGGCTACCTCGCTTTCCACAGAAAGAATATCGGCAACCGGTCGATCGAATGTATCGGCCCAGACATGGGAGTCAGTAGCTGCCTTGATTAGTTGGACGTTGATGCGAACCATCTCTCCTACTTTTTGCACGCCGCCTTCTACGACGTAGAAGACGCCTAGCTGCCTCGCGATTTCAGGGAGGTTTTCCGGGGCCGCTTTGTAATGTTGCGTAGAAGTGCGGGAGATGACCTTTAGGTCTCCGACCTTGGACAAACGGGTCAGGATCTCATCCTGGATACCGTCAGCAAAGTAGGCGTTAGCTTTGTCGTCGCTCCGGTTTTCGAATGGAAGCACAGCTATGCTTTTCTCGGCGAACTGCTTTCCATCTCCCTTGTGGAACAGCATCCACCAACCAAGCGCAACCACCGCGCCGGCTAACGCCAAGGCAATAACCCCGGATCTGTTAGCTATCCTACGCGACCAACGGTGCTCTTTTTTTACCTTTTCCGGTGTGGCCGGGTTACCTAACGAATCAGTGTAGAAGTTGAAAACGGTTATCCGCCGAAGACACCTAGCTGCCGTGCGATCTCGGGCAGGTTCCGGGGCGCGCCCTTGTAGTGCTGAGTGGACGTGCGCGAAATAACTTTTAGATCCGCAATTTTGGATAAGCGCGTTAGGATCTCATCCTGGATGCCGTCCGCAAAGTAAGCGTTGGTCTTTTCTTCGCTGCGATTGTCGAAAGGCAGAACAGCAATGCTTTTCTGCGAGACGGGCGCTTTCTTGTCCCATGAGCCACGCCACAAAACAGCCGAAACACCTAGGACTAGAACGAGACCTGCCACAACAAGAGCTAGCCGCTTCGGCCATTGTCGTCTGCTAACAGGATGAACCGTATCCTTGTTCTTTCTCCATCGTCTTGTTAGTCGCAGTCTTTCCGGAATAGCTGGATTACCCAGACCGTCCTTATGCAAGTTAACCAGGTGTAGTCTTAGTCCATGCTTAACCTCGACTTCTCCCAGGTCATACAAGTGTGGTTTCCAATGACGATACTGCGCCAGGTCCTCCGCGACGTGCTGGGACAAGATGATATGTCCGGCATCGCCACAATCCATCACGCGTTGACCGACGTTAATCCCAGCGCCCGCGATGTTGACTTGATCATTCACATCCAGCACCTGGTTCACCGGACCGCTATGAACACCCATCCGCACTTTGATCTCGGGATGCGTGCGCAAGGTCTCGCTGATCTCGAGCGCGCATTGCACTGGTTGCTCCGGGCTGCGAAAGAACAGCAGAACCATGCCGTCACCCGTCGGCAACCGGATTAACTTCCTTTCCGCTTCTGCCTCGCGAAAACATTCCGTCTCGCGCACGACGTGATTCAGTTCCTTCATCAACTCTATCTGCTCATTAACCAGGAGTTTCGAGTAACCCACCACGTCGATGAACAAGAGATGGGCAATCTCCAGCTTCAATTCAGCTTCGACTTCCGTGGCCATAAGTTGGGCGCACAAGCGCAGCGGCACCAGTTACTACGGCAAGTATGTGCCGCCGTGCCTAACTAACTCAAGTTTGAAACGGAGGCGCTACTTCGTTCCGGTCGCGAAGACCGTCTGGAAATGCGGAGTTTCTTTCTCGCGCGAGACGATCGTGACTTCGATCTTGTTGAAACCGGCCGCTTCCAGCCATTGATGCAGTTGCACTTCGCTGAAGCCTAACCAGTGATCGGCGTAGAGCTCGCGCGCCCGCTCGAAGCGGTGGCTGAGCAAATCGAGAATCACCAGTCGGCCGCCGCGTTTCAAGATGCGATGGGCCGCCGCGATGGCGCGTTCCGGATGAGTGGCGTGATGCAGGGCCTGGCTCAGGATCGCGAGATCGATTGTGCTTTTTTCGATCGGCGGATCCTCGATGTCGCCTAACCGGTATTCGAGGTTCTTGAAACCGTGATCGTGCGCGAGCCTGGCGCCGAACTCGACCATCTTCGGCGAATTGTCGATTGCGATGACCTTCTTCGCCGTCTTGGCCAGAAGTTGCGACAAGCGTTCCTTCGCCCGCGCCGAGATCGGCCACGGTTTGCGCGGGCAACAGCGTGATCAGCGTGTGCGCCAGGGCCTGCCACGAACGGCCCGGGCACATAACTGCGTCCGAATTTCCCCGCCAGTTCATCGAAATAATTCCGCGCCTTATCCTGCCGCTTACGCAACGCGACTTTCAACGCGGTCCGATCGCGCGTCGTCTCCGGCAATTCGCGCGCCAGCGTCCGCGTCAATTCGCTCACCTTGGCGCGGGTCGCGTTCTGTCCGTTCGTTTGATTAAGGGCGTAATAAACATTCTTGCCCGCGCGCCGATCCGCCACCACGCCGGCGCGTTTCAACTGCGCGAGATGACTCGAAATGCGCGATTGCCCCATGCCCATGATGTCCTGCAGCTCGGCCACGGAAAGTTCCTCCTGCTCGAGCAAAAGGATGAGGCGCAGCCGGGTCGGATCGGCCAGGAGGCGGAGGAAATTAATTGTTGACGACATTTGCGGACGGCATGACGATACATCTACGCATCATGATTGGTCAATATGATCGATATGGTGCGTGCTTTGCTTCGTTTCGATCAATCGCTAACAAATTCATCACGCCATGGCTCGTCGTTTCATCTTTTCCTCTGAATCCGTCGGTGAAGGTCACCCGGACAAAGTTTGCGACACAATCTCCGATGCGGTGCTCGACGCCTGTCTGCGGCACGATCCGACCAGCCGTGTCGCCTGCGAAACTTACGCGAAGAGCAACATCGTCATCGTCGGTGGCGAGATCACCGATGCCGGCTTTGAAAAAAGAGCGGCGCGCGCTTTCCACTGTCTTGAACATCGACCTGATTGTGCGCGGCGCGATCGAGGAGATCGGTTACGTGAACGAGGACGATGTCTTTCACGCCAACAAAGTTTTCATCACCAACATTCTCACCGATCAGTCGTCCGACATTTCGCAGGGCGTCGATCAATCGGCCGCGGAAGGCAAAGGTCACGCCGAACAGGGCGCGGGCGATCAGGGTTTGATGTTCGGTTTTGCCTGCGACGAAACGCCGGAACTCATGCCGGCGCCGATCATGTATGCGCATCGCCTCGGTCGCGAACTGACGCGCATTCGCAAAAGCGGCGAATGCGAATGGCTACGCCCGGACGCCAAGTCGCAGGTCTCGGTTATCTACGAAGACAACAAACCGGTCGGCATTTCCAACGTTGTCATTTCCACGCAGCACGCGGCCGATGTTTCGCACGACGAGATCAAGAAGTTCTGCATCGAAAAAGTGATCCGGAAAGTTTTGCCTAACGAGATGTTGAACAGCAGCACGGAGTTTCTTATTAATCCGACCGGCCGTTTCGTCGTCGGCGGACCGCAAGGCGACACAGGTCTGACCGGACGCAAGATCATCGTCGATAGCTACGGCGGCATGGGACGTCACGGTGGCGGCGCGTTCTCCGGAAAAGATCCGAGCAAAGTCGATCGCAGCGCTGCTTACATGGGACGCTGGGTGGCGAAGAATGTCGTCGCCGCCGGACTGGCGCGCCGCTGCGAAGTGCAATTCGCCTATGCCATCGGTCATCCGCAGCCGGTCAGCGTGCACGTCGAATACCTTCCTGACGAACAGTGTCGACGAAGAGAAAATCGAAAACGCGGTCAAGCGCGTCTTCAGCTTCAAGCCAGCCGACATCATTCAGCAGCTCGATCTGCTCCGCCCGATTTACAGCAAGACCACCAACTACGGTCACTTCGGCAAAGATGATCCCGATCTCACCTGGGAAGCGCACCGACAAAGCCGAGGAACTCAAGAAAGCCGCCCGCTAATTTTTTGCCTAACGAATTATGAGCACAACTGTTACCGCCCCGCAGAAGACTAACGACTACAAGGTCGCCGACATTTCATTGGCCGATTTCGGCCGGCGCGAAATCAACATCGCCGAGCAGGAAATGCCCGGCCTGATGTCGCTCCGCAAAAAACACGCCGCGACGAAGCCGCTCAATGGCGTGCGCGTCACCGGTTCGCTGCACATGACCATGCAGACCGCGGTGCTCATCGAGACGCTGGTCGAACTCGGCGCGCACGTGCGCTGGTGTTCGCTGCAACATTTTCTCCACGCAGGATCACGCCGCAGCCGCGATCGCGAAAGCCGGCGTGCCGGTCTTCGCGTGGAAAGGCGAGACGCTCGAGGAATATTGGTGGTGCACCAACCAGGCGATTTCGTTCCCGGGCGGCAAAGGTCCGCAGCTGGTCGTCGATGACGGCGGCGACGTGACGCTGTTCATCCACAAAGGCTACGAACTCGAAGAAGGCAGCGATTGGATCGAGAGTCGAATCGACCAGCCACGAAGAGAAAGTCATCAAGGACGCGCTCCGCGAAATCAAAGCGGAGAATCCGTATCGCTGGCACGAACTGGTCAAGGAATGGCGCGGCGTTTCGGAAGAAACGACCACCGGCGTGCATCGTCTTTATCAGATGCTGGAAAAAGGCAAGCTGCTCGTTCCCGCGATCAACGTGAACGACTCCGTCACGAAATCGAAGTTCGACAATCTCTACGGCTGCCGCCACTCGCTAGTCGACGGCCTGAACCGCGCGCTCGACGTCATGATTTCCGGCAAAGTCGCCGTCGTCTGCGGTTACGGCGATGTCGGCAAAGGCTGCGCGCAATCGCTCCGCGGCCAGGGCGCACGCGTCATCGTCACCGAGATCGATCCGATCAACGCGCTGCAAGCCGCCATGGAAGGCTACGAAGTCACGACCGTCGAAGACACGCTCGGCCGCGGCGACATTTACGTCACCACCACCGGCAACGTGGACATCATCACCTTCGAGCACATGACGAAGATGAAGAACCAGGCCGTGGTCTGCAACATCGGCCACTTCGACAACGAAATTCAGGTCGATCTCTTGAACAACGCCAAAGGCGTGAAGCGGACCAACATCAAACCGCAGGTCGACAAGTACACCTTCGAAGACGGTCACGAAATTTTCCTGCTCGCCGAAGGCCGCCTCGTGAACCTCGGCTGCGCCACCGGCCATCCGTCTTTCGTGATGTCGAACAGCTTCTCGAACCAAGTCCTCGCCCAGCTCGATCTCTGGGCCAACAAGGATAAGAACAAACCCGGCGTTTACATCCTGCCGAAGAAACTCGACGAAGAAGTTGCGCGTCTGCATCTGGAAAAAATCGGCGTGAAACTAACTCGCCTGAATCAGAAGCAGGCCGATTACCTTGGCGTGCCGATCGACGGACCCTACAAGTCCGACCATTACCGCTACTGATCGCGCGCGCTGCGACGCGTCTGCAGCTTGCCACGCGGCACGCCTTTAGCTCATAATGTTCTCCCGAGATGGTTCGGGCGAATTGCCGGGAGCGGTTCACCGCCTCCGATTTTGATTTCGTGGTGCGAACACTGGCGCGTTCGCAAACCGATCATGTCTCGTTAGTCGATCTCCTCAGCGATCAGGAAACGCGCGATGCCGTCCTCGATAATCCGCGCCTGATCGACGCGATTCTTTGCAACGCCGGACACCTCTCGATTTCGTCCCATCTCTATTTCTATGTATTGGCGCGACACGTCTTGCGCCAGGCCGGGATCAACGACCGGAAGTTGTGTGATTACGTCGCTTCCTTGCTCGAAACCTTTTCGCGCATGAACGATCTGCGCGCGCCCCACCTGGCGGATGAACGCGGCCACCAATACATCTCCGATATGCTGATCGCCTTGACGCGGGTGACACCGGCGCAGGCTTTCTTTCTCCGCGCGCACGTCGGCAACTACTCGCTTTTTCTCAGTGGAATTTTTCACGAGAACACCCAGCATCGCAGCCGGCGCGGCGCACCCGATTTGAAATTTTACGAGCAGGTCGGGCGCACCAACTATCAGTTGCTGGCGTCGCACGCCACGGCGCGACGTTGTGATTTGAACGACGTTTTCGAAGGACTGGCCGATCGTTTCCGCGACGTGCGCCTCGCGCTTAATCAGCTGTCCGATCGGCTGCTCAATCTTGATGACGCGAGCGCCTCGCTCCTCTTGTGAACGAAACGCTCTTCAGCCAGATCCAGAAACTTTTCGAACGCACCTACGCGCAGGTCGGGATCAACCTGGAAGATTGCCTGATCGACGGGCCTCGCTGCGCGCAACTGACCAAAGCGGCCGGCGCATCGGCGCGCGAACTGAATGTCCTGGCCCGCACATTCCTGCGCCGGTCTAACGACCAGTTGTTCGTCGGTATTTATTATTCGCGCTGGCTCATCGAACAACTGGAGCGTCACGATCCGCGCTCAGGTTTAAGCGATCACAACATTCGTTCCCTCATCGCTTTCGTGGAGGAAATCAATCACGCCCTGCATGCCGCGCTGCAGTTCAAGACCGGGCAGCGCGAAATTTATGCGGAGGAATATGCGCGTAATCTGGAACTGCAGGCGCAGGTCGATACCTACCTGGTGCTGCTTCTTTTCGTCGCTTTCTTTCGCAAGACGCAAAAGGTTTCGCGCACCGACCGTCGCTGGCTGCGCTTCCATCTTTTCGCCGCGCAAAATCCCAGCGCCTTCGCCGATCGCAACCTGCGCGGCCGTTATCTGGAAACGACGCAGCTCGCCTCCAGTTACACGGCGTATCTCGACACGCTGAACGGACTGCGTCGCCTGGACGAAATCCGCCGCTTCCACTCGTTAGACTACGACGCCAAAAAAGAGCGCGTCCTCGCCCTGACGAATCGCAAAATCGCCGGTCTCTTACCCTGAGCCTATTTCTTGGGCGAAGCCGAGGCGGAGGCGGCAGCAGCCGGGCTCGCACCAGCCGGCGGACCCGCGGCCTGGATGGCGGCCTGCAATTCGGGCAAATGCTCTTGCAAACGCTTTTGGCTAATCTCTGCGCCCTTCTGCATCAGGGCCGGCATTTTCTGCACCGTCTTTTTTCCGAGCGGCGTCTGATAAAATGCGGTCAGCTGCTTGAGTTCGTCCTCGGTAAATTCGCTCGTGTAAATGTTGAGCATGTCGTCTTTCATGCTGGCCCAACTCAAGTACTTGTTCAGGAAGGCGCGCATCTGGGTTTCATACTGCGCCAAGCCCGGGTTTTGTTTGATCTGCATCTGCAGCATCTGGTCAACCGAGGACGACATCATCTTCTCCATGTCCATGAGGTTAAGGAGCGACTCGGCTGCGGCGCGATGACTGGCTGCGTCGGCGCGGACCACCGTCGGGTGAACGAACACGAGCGCTGCCAAGAGCAGGGGTAAAAAAGATTTCATAGGTCGCAACCCTGCACGTGGTGTGGCCCTCGTTCAAGGCCGCATTGAAGGCGAGAATCCATTTGGCCTCGGGAAGGGGCTGGCCTTTCTTTCCCCAGTGACTGCGCCCACTTCGGCTAACGAGTCCTGGTTCCGTTGCACCGGCCTGCAACGCGCCATGATTGTCGCTTCGCTCAAGCCGGACGCGGCCGGCGTCTATCATCAGCAATTCGTCGTGCATCTCGACCCGGAGGTTGACGGAGCGCTCTGGCTGCGCGCCGCGCAAATTTTCCTGCAACAGCACGGCGGTCTCATGGCTCGATTTCAAATGCGCGAGGGAGAACTCTTCACCACGCGTTGCGGAAGGCCTGCGCCACCAGGCGCGTTGGTCGAGCTGACGGATGCGTTGGGTTCACCCGCGACCCGCTTGCATGATTTCCTGGAGCGGGATCGCACGCGTCCTTTCCCGATCTTCGAGGACGCGCCGGCCTGGCGTTCGGTCTTGCTCTCGTTAGGCGAAAACGAACGCGCCTGGGTTTGGTCCCATCACCACGCGCTGTGCGACAACTTCGTCGTGCCGATGACGCGCGGAATTTATTCCTGCTACGACCAACTGTCCGCGGGCGCCGCTGTCTCGAGCGAGCCGGTCGCGCCCGACTTCTACGATTACCTGCGCTGGCGCCAAACGCGGGATTGGACAAATGCGCGCGCGGCGTGGTGCCAGCGTTTCCAAACGGGCGATCGCATGACCGCGCTGCCGGAAGTCCGCGGGAACCTGTTGCCCGACCACGATTCCAATCGGTTTGCGGTGGAAATTTCGCCGGAAACAGACCGCGCCCTGCGCGAACTCTGTCAGCAATCGGAAATCACGCTCAACACCATTGTGGCGGCCGCGTGGGGACTCTGGCTGGCCCGCGTGCAGGAGGAACCACGCGCCATCTTCGGCATCATGCGCGGCGCACGCAAAGGAACGATACCCGGTGCCGAATCGATCTTCGGCATTTTCACCAACACGCTGCCAATTGCGGTCCCGATTCCAGACGACATTTCCGTGCTCGATTGGCTGCGTGATGTCCGGCGCGAGTTGATCGCCTTGCGATCACTGGAACAGAACTCGTTAGGCGAAATCGCCCAATGGACCGGGCTCGATCTCGGCCCGGATGGGCCGCCGAGCGTGCTCAATTTCCTGCGCATGAAAACGGTCGACATCCTGCACGCGCACGGTCTTCCCGAAAACCGCGCGCGCGTTTCACTCCGGCAGAGTGTTGATGTTCCGCTTTTCATCAGCGCACATGAGTCACCTCGATTGAGTGTTGAAGTTCTGGTGCGCCCCGAATTGGTCAGCGCCGCGACCACCCGCGCGGCGGCGCGCGGTTTGAGCGCCGCGCTCGGTGCCATCGCCGCGGCGCCGAACGGCCGGCTCGGTGAAATCGATCTTCTCTCAACCTACGATCGCGTCCTTTTGGAAAAGGCGGAACGCGGGCCACGTGTCGATGTTTCGGGGACGAAGGCACATGCCCTGATCGAACGTGAAATTCGCGAGCAACCGGACGGGATAGCTGCCGTGCAGGGTCAGTACGCGCTGACTTTTCGCAAATTCGGCGAACAAGCTGGGAGTGTCGCCCGAGCCATCAGAGAAAGTCGCCTAACGAGTGATGTCGTCGCAGTTATTCTGCCGCCGGGGCCGCAGATTCTCTGCGCCATGCTCGGGATTCTTCGCGCCGGTGCCGCCTTCTTTCTTCTCAATCCGCTCTCGCCGCGCCTGGAACGCGAGCGGATGCTCCGGCGTCTCAGCATCGGCCTCGCGATTACGGACGAAACTAATGCGCTCGATACCTCGGCCGCCGTTCCACGCGTCCTGGAATTTGAAGAGATCCTGCGCGCCGGTCTAACGAGTGCTGACAAATTGCCGGCGATTGAGATCGATGGTCACGACCTCGCCTACCTGGTTCACACTTCCGGTTCCACCGGTGAGAAAAAATTCGTCGAGATCGAGCATCGTTCTTTGCTCAACACCATTCACGCGCTTGTCCCGATGTACGAAATGCGGCGCGGCGACCGGCGTATCTCGCGCGCCACGCCCGGCAATGATTATTTCCTGACCGAAACGCTGGTTTGCCTTTCCGGTGGCGGAACACTGATTTTTCCCGAGCGGCCCGGCGTCATGACCGTCTCGGAATTCTCCCAGACGCTGCGAAACGAACGCATCACGGTCAGCGGCATTCCCGCTTCCTACTGGCACGAATGGGTGCGGGCGATGAATGACGAATCGGATGTGCCGCCAGATTTGCGCTTGGTTATCAGTTCAATGGAAAAGGCTGATCCGAATTTGCTCGCGAAATGGACTCGGCTCACCCGTGGGCGCGTTACCTGGCTAAATGCGTACGGCCCTGCGGAAACGGCCATCGTCTCGCACATCTTCCGCGCCGGCGACGAAACGGCGGATTCGAACAATGTCCCGATCGGTCGACTGCTACCGAACATGGAAGCTTACATTCTCGATCGCGCGCAACGGAAGTTGCCCGCGGGAATGACCGGCGAAATTGCGATCAGCGGCGTCGGTGTCGCCCGGGGTTATCGCGGCGATGACGAAGTGACGCGCGCGAAGTTTGTTCCCAATCCACATGCGCGATCTAGCGAGTTCTCGCGTCTTTATCTGACCGGCGATTACGGTTACATCGATGCCTGCGGCCAATTCGTCTTTGTCGGCCGGCGCGATGAGCAGGTCAAAATCGCCGGGCATCGAATCGAACTCGGCGAAGTCGAAACCGCGCTCCAGGAATACAAAGAGATCCGACAGACTGTCGTCACCGCGGAAGGGGACGGGACCGAGACGGAGATTGGTCGCGCACATTCTGCCGAATGGCGCGTTCGATCGGAAAGCGATGCGCGATTGGATGGAGCAACATCTCGCCCCGCATTTGCGTCCGGCGGATTTCGTCACGGTAGAAGAGATCCCGGTCATGCCGACGGGCAAGATCGATCGGCGCGCGCTTTCCGCAGCCTACCAGGCGCGTCCAAGATCGCCTGACGAATCCAGGGTTCGACACGTTGAAGGCACAGCCGGAAGACTGCTCGTCCTGTGGGACGAACTTTTCGGTCACCGTCACCTTATCGGATTATCGGACTCGTTTTTTCATCTCGGCGGCAATTCGCTCCTGGCCGTTCGTCTCCTCGTCCGGATCGAAACGGAATTTGGCACCAAGCTTTCCGTTCACGATCTCTTCACCCATCCGACGATTGCGAGCCTGGCCGCACTGATCGATCGGACCGGGGCGAAAAACGAATTCCTCTCTCTCATCAAATTGAACGACGGCGGTTCGGGATCTCCGCTTTTCATCGTGCACGGCTGGAGCGGCGGTGTTTTTCATTGCCTGGAATTTGCCCGCCGTCTCGAAGGCGAACGGCCGATCTTTGGTTTGCAGGCGGTCGAGCTCGCTGGTCAACCGCGGCATGAAACCGTGGAACAAATGGCACGCCATTACGCCGATGAACTGATCCGCGCGCATCCAGGCATCGTCTACGAATTGTTCGGCCACTCGTTAGGCGGAATGATCGCTTACGCCACGGCCTGCGAATTGGTGCGGCGCGGCGAGAAAGTCGGGCCGCTCTACGTGGTCGACACTCTGCCGGGAAATCTTCCGCGCGATGTGCATGTGCAACGCGTGCGGGCCGAGCTGCGTCCGCGCCTTCTGCCGCATTTGCGCGTGATGCTGCGCACCTGGCCGCGTTATTGGCCGCGCTATCTGCGCGCACGTCGCACTTCGCTGGAATCGCGCCTGCGCAAATGGCCGTCGCTGCAAAATCCGGAACGTAAACCGCTGCGGCCCGACGCTGATTACTATCACGCGGTCACGCGCAAGTACGAACCGCCGCTTTCTGCCCTCGACGTGAAACTCTTCACGCCGCGGGATCGATTTCCCACCGCTATTTACTGGCGTTACCTAACGAGTGGTTACGTGATTAATTATAGTCTAACGAGTGGTCACATTGACATGTTCGAAGGTGAAAACCTGGACGATTTCATGCGTGCGTTTCGGCAGGCGAATCTTGACGCTGGTAAGCCACAATCGGACAACGCTCCGCTAGTGGGTAGCTTCCCTGCCAATGGCCCACCAGCGCGAAACGGTCATCGTGACAAAACAAACGGGTGAGCTGCGGCTCGGAAATGAAATGATAACGCGCCGGCGAGCCGCGATACGCCTCGATCACGCGCATGTGATCCCAGGTCCAGCCTAGCCGCTGCGCCAGACGCGCGAGATCGTTGTCCAGCGTTTCGATCGCGCGCAAGACGTCCGCGATCGCGACGCCTTCCTCCACTGATGGCTGCATCGCCATGCCAAGGCGTTGTTTCAAGATGTTGAGATTCGCGATGCGACCATTCATTAAATCGTCGAGCACCATTTCTTTCGACTCCGCTTCTTTCGGTGGCGAAAAAATGACGGAAAATTGCGCGCCCCCCGGGAACCAGCACGCGATGCAGTTGCTCAATCAGGACCCGATGCCCGCGCGGATAGTTGAGCAGAAGCAATCCGCCATCGCACAGAGCAAGTTCGCGTGACGCGGACAGCAACGGCATTTGCAGCCAGTCGCCTTCGACGGCGCGCTCGCGCGACCCCGGCCATACTTCGTCGATCATAACACGCGATTGATCGAGCGCGACCAGGTCGTGGTTTTCCGGCCACGGCAGGTGATAAAGTTCGGGGGTAACGCCGAGGATAACGATGCGCGGCCCTGTGAAGCGCCGAATCCACGGATCGATCAATTTCCAGTAGCCGCTCTGATCTTCCGCGCACGGCCGCAAGGGCGAACCGAGCTGCGCCCACAGATCGGCCATGGAATCCCATTGCTTGCGAGCCGCGTCGTTCATCGTTGCCACTGCAGGATAATGCATCGTCGTTGCCAAGCTTTCCGTTTGTGAAGGCGAATCGTATCCGTTAATGATCGGGCGTGTTCAGTCTGACCATGCTCGGCAGCGGCAGCGCGGGAAATGCCGCCCTCATCGCGACCGATCATTGCAAACTGCTGGTCGACGGCGGACTGAGCGCGCGGCAACTGGTCGTTAGGCTGGCCTCGTGCGGTGTCATGCCGGACCAACTCGACGGTGTGCTTCTGACTCACGAACACGGCGATCATGTTTGCGGACTGGAAGTGCTCTGCCGCAAGTTTCATGTGCCGATTTATTGCAATGCGCTCACGGCGGAAGCGATTCGCTATTCCTACCACTCGTTAGGCCGGCACCGTAACTGGCGCTTGTTTCACACCGGCGCGGAATTTTCCATTTGCGACGTTACGGTGCAGACCTTTCCGGTGCCGCACGATGCGGTCGAACCGGTCGGTTACGCCTTTCACGCCGGGCGCAGCGGACTCGGGTTCATCACCGATCTCGGTTATCCGACCAAGATGCTGGTGGAACGGCTGCGCCAGGTGCACACGCTCATGATCGAGACCAATCACGATGAAAAACTTTTGCAGGCCGACCAATTTCGGCCGTGGCCGGTCAAACAAAGGATCATGTCGCGGCACGGCCATCTTTCCAATGTCGCCGCTGCCGGTGTGATCGAGCAGTTGTTAGGCGGAAAAATCGAGCGCGTCGTGCTCGGACATTTGAGTCGCGATTGCAACACGCCGGACCTGGCTCGCGGCGCCGTGCAAACCCTGCTGACCAAACACGGCCGCAACAGCATGGAAATTTTCTGCGCCGACCAACGCGAAGTCAGTCCGCGTTTTTGCATCGGCGAAACGAAGGCCGGCGCGTTTCAGCCAACTTTCGAAGGCGCGCTCTTCGATATCGCAGTCTAACGAGTCATTCCTCGTCGCCGATGACGAGATGAATGATGCCGTTGGGCGCGGAGATGAAGAAGCCGTCGAAATCTTCGCGCAGCTGTTCGACTTCATCGCGACGGGGGACGCCGTTGATTTTCAGAAACGAAGCGGCAGCTTCGCTGTCAGTCGTTTCCAATTCCAGCCAGACATCGGGCTGGCTCAGGTTCGGCACCTTGTCGATCCAGAGCCGGTTCGGACCAAACTGAAAAATGCAACCGTCTGCTTCTTCTTCGATCAAAGGCAAGGCGAGCGTGTCGCGATAAAACGCGATCGTCTGATCGTAAGTGTGGGCGGGACACTTGATCGCGATATTCGCGCCGCCGGAAAATTGCGGGCCGTTGACGTTAGCTACCATTGGACTCGTTAGACCAAATCGCGCCGCCGCGATTTAGCCGCCGCCGGATCCTGTCCCGCCGGGCTCGGTCATCGCAACCGGATCGAGCGCGGCGTTCAGTTCGGCTTCCGGCAAAACTTTTTTCTCCCGGCAAAGTTCGCGCACAGTCTTGCCGGTTTTTTCGCTTTCCTTCGCGATCTCGGCCGCGCGATCGTAACCAATCTTCGGCGCAAGGCTTGTGACCATGGCCATGGAAAGTTCCACCAACTCCTTGCACCGTTCGACATTGGCCCTGATGCCGCGCACACATTTCTCGGCCAGAATTTCGGAGACGTTGCCTAACAAGCGGATGCTCTCGAGAAGATCGTGGGCCATGACCGGCATCATGACGTTGAGCTCGAAATTTCCGTTCGCGCCCGCCCAGGTGATGGCGGTGTCGTTCCCGAAAACCTGCGCGCACACCATCATGGTCGCTTCGCACATGACTGGGTTCACTTTGCCCGGCATGATGGAGCTGCCTGGTTGCGTGGCGGGCAATTGAATTTCGCCGATGCCGCAGCGCGGTCCGCTGCCCAGCCAACGGATGTCGTTGGCGATTTTGAACAGGCTGGTCGCGATCGTCTTCAAATGTCCGCTCGCTTCCACGATTGCGTCCTTCCCGCCTTGCGCTTCGAAGTGATTTTTCGCTTCGCAGAAAGCGATACCGGTGCGCGCTTCCAGATGTCGCATCACTTTCGCGGGAAATTCGACGTGCCGATTCAAGCCGGTGCCAACCGCGGTGCCGCCGAGCGCCAGCTCCTGCAAGGCATCGATCGCCTTCTGGGCCCGTCCGCGCGCGTACGCGACCTGTTGCGCGAAGCCGCCGAATTCCTGGCCGAGCCGGACCGGCGTCGCATCCATCAGATGGGTGCGTCCGATCTTGATAATGCCATCGAACTCCTTCGCTTTTTCGCCTAACGAGTGCTCGAGTTTTTCCAGCGCGGGCAACAGACATGTCTTCAATTGTTCCGCCGCGCTGATGTGCATGGCCGACGGAATCACGTCGTTGCTCGACTGCCCCATGTTGACGTGATCATTCGGATGCACCGGATCTTTCGCGCCGATTTCCTGGCCGCCCAGCTGGCAGGCGCGATTCGAGATCACTTCATTCGCGTTCGTATTCGTGCTCGTGCCCGAGCCGGTCTGGAAAATGTCGAGCGGGAAATGCTCATCGAGTTTGCCTTCGATCACTTCCTCCGCCGCCTGCACGATGAGCGCGCTGCGATGCGCATCGAGCAAACCCAGATCGTGATTAGCCTGCGCCGCCGCCCACTTGAGCAAGCCGAGCGCGCGGATAAACGGCCGCGAAAAGCGGTAGCCGCTCACCGGAAAATTCAGGACCGCACGCTGTGTCGACGCGCCGTAGAGCGCCTTCGCGGGGACCAACATCTCCCCCATCGAGTCGCGTTCGGTCCGCGTCTTCCCGCCCGTCATGCTGATTGATCGACCGGAATGCGTGCGCGTTCTGCCGCTGGATGCCGATGACCGTTAAGCATCGGAGTTTTCCGGAAAACGGTGATGAACATCGGCGGAATGTTCTGCAAAAAATATTCCGAATCCGCTTCGTCGAAATGCGTGGCGTGCTGGCGCAATTCGTTTGTCACCTGGTAAATGATAAAACTCCCGCCCGGCACGACCGCATCGTAGGTTTTCTGCAAGAGCGCGCGTTTTTTTCGAATATCGAGAATGCTGAACGGAATCCCGGAAACGATGTAGTCGCAGAATGGAATACTGCGCGCTTCCAGTTCGTCCGACAAAGTCGCAGCGTCGCCGTTGATGACGTGGACGCGCGGATCATTTTCGAACTGTCGCTTCAGGTCGCGCGAAAAGGCGGGGTCGAGTTCAAACAGGAGCAGTTGGGAATCGGCCGACATGCGGCGCGCGATCTCGCGCGAGTGCACACCTTCGCCCGGACCGTATTCCGCGATCACACGCGGTTCGGTGAAATCCATCTTGCTCGCCACGCGGCCCACGAGGGATTTGGAGCTGGGAATGATCGAAGCGACCTGAAAGGGCCGTTGCAGAAATCGCTTGAAGAACAGTACGCTCATGAGGTGCCAACACTTCACTGCCGTCCTGGCATTGTCCAGTCGGGAGTCATGCCGCCGAACGGGAACCGGTCATGCTTTTTTCCGCAAAGAGTGGGGACGCAAACGGGTCAGCACCTTGCAAATCTGTCAGGAAGCCTAACGAATGCGGTTAAGGATTGACTTTGGCTCATAAAAATAATAATCGAATCAAGGTCGGAAAAAGTCTTGCTCGCCCCCTGTCTTCCTGCTGAATCTTTCTCATGCACAACCTGTTAACGGTTAAGGAAACCGCTAAATATCTGCGGATACCTCTGCCGACCGTTTATTATCTTGTGCAGCGCGGGCAGCTTCCCGCCATCCAAATTGGCGGACGCTGGCGCATCAAGAAGGCGTCGCTCGACAAGGACATCCTCAAGGAAGACAAGTCCGGACAGCCCACCGTTCTGGTGGTGGACGATGACGAAAGTCTTCAGAGTCTCTTCAAGCTTTTCCTCAAGAAAATCGGTTTCAGCCGTGTCGTGGTCGGCACGGTGAAAGAGGCGCTCGCCGCCCTCGAGAAACAGCATTTCGATCTGCTTTTTCTCGACCTGAAATTGCCGGACGGCCCGGCGGACGATGTTTATGACGCGGCCAAGAAGGCTGATCCGGAATTGCCCATCGTCATCATCACCGGTTATCCGGACAGCGACATGCTCGATCGCATTTTGACCAAGGGTCCGATCACGGTCCTGAAAAAACCTCTGCAGGTCGAACAGCTGCAGCAGACCGTTCGCATCCTCGGGCACAAGGACGCGGCCAGGCTCGCGGCCTAACGACTCGTTGGGCGAATCGCCTAACGAGTGCTCAATTTCCGCACGGCCTCTTCCAGCGCCGCGGCAATTTCATCCCAGCCGCTCCGCTCGTTCTTCGCGGTCGTGAATTGCAGCGGCTGACCGATGGTCGCACGCACTTGGCCTGGTCGTGGCAGACTGCGCGACGCGGGCAAGGCATCGAACGTTCCCTGCAAATGACACGGCACGACCGGGAGCGACGTTCCCGCCACCAAACGTCCGATGCCCGGCTTAAACTTCGCAATCGCGCCGTCGCGCGTGCGCGTTCCTTCCGGGAAAATGATGTAGACACAATTACCACTCGTTAGGCGCTCGCGCAGTTCGTCGAGCGAATGCGTGCCGACACTGTGCCGCCAGATCGGCAGCGCGTTCATAAAGGCGGTGGCGAAAATCGAGCTGGCCGGCTTGGTAAAAAAAGTGTCGCCGGCTGCGATGGGAAAGACGCTGCCGACATATCGCGCCGGCAGCATTCCCGCCAAAATAACTGCGTCGAGATGACTGGAGTGATTGGCCACGAGCACGAATGGCGGCTGCGCCGGAAGATTTTCGCGGCCGCTAATGGTTAGACCATGCGCCAGCGCGAGATAACCTCTCGTTAGGCCACGCCAGACCATGCAAGTGCTGGCGCTGATTAACCCAACTTCGCGGCGCAGACTCAACCGGCGTTCGTGCGCACGCAGGCCGAGATCGCGCGCCGGTTCGTATTTCCAATCTTCGAGCAGATCAACCTCCCGTGATGATCCGTGTCGGTTGATCCAAACCGAATCCGCGAAAATAGCCGACGTAATGGAACACGGCCGGCGCCACCAGGATGAGGCTGTCGAAGCGATCGAGAAATCCGCCATGTCCCGGAATAGTCGCGGCCATGTCCTTGATCCCGAGGTCGCGCTTGATCGACGACACCATCAGGTCGCCGAATTGACCCGGCCACGCTCACGATCAAACCGAGCCCGATGAGTTTCGGCCAGGTGTCGATGCCGTTGTTTCGAAAAATGAGATGACCGAGAAACATGACGAGCGCGCAAGTCAAAACCAGCGCGCCGAGTGCGCCGCCGATGGTCTTGTTCGGGCTGGTGTGCGGAATCAATTTCCGGCGGCCGAGCGTTTTGCCGGAGATGTAGGCGAAGACGTCGTTCAACTCGACCGTGACGATGATCATCAAAACGATTGGGCGATAGTCGGCGTCGTTCGCCATGTAACCGAGGTGACTGATGCAGACGCCGAAGAGCAGGAAGCTGAGAATGCCGAGCCCGACGCGTTGCGTGTAACCTTTCGGCTCGTCACGCAACACCGCTACGATCGCGAGCAGGACAATCGTTAACGGCGGAATTGCGACGTAAAATCCGTACCAATGATCGAAGCTGGCAAACGTGAGCGCCGCGATCCCGAGCACCACCACCATGCTGAGCGAGCGATACCGGAAGAATCCCGTGGCCCGCGCGAATTCGCGATAGCAAGCGATGCTCAAAATCGCGACGGCCAGAATCGTCCAGGCCGGCGCAACGAGAATAGGCACGATGAAAAGCGGCGCCATGATCGCCCAGGAACGAATGCGTTTAAGCAGCTCGTCGTGCAACGCAGGACTCGTTAGGCCAACGGCGCGCAGAATGATCGTGATCAGAATCGCCAGGACCAGGACCGCGCCGACCGCAATCACGATCCCGACCGTGACCGGATGGGCGAAGGCTTCGTTCGGGGCGAACCAACGGCTGCGCGTCATCGGCCCATCAAATACATTCCGGCCACGAGCAGCAACATTCCGCCAACATTGATCGGCCGGATCGGCACTGCGTAAACCATCCAGGCGATAAGCGCGGCCCAGACAAATGTCGTGGCGTAGATCGGATAGAGCACAGTGAGCGCGCCGCCCTTCTTAAACGCAGCCACAAACAAAATCATCACCGCGATGTAGCAGACAACGCCGCCCAGCAGGCGCGCGTTGAGCAGGTAACTCGCCACCGACGAGCCCGCGCGTTCCGCGCCCGATTTGTAAAGGAACTGGCCAAGCGCACCCAGAAAAGCTGCGAGCACAAACATTGCGATCGCAACGGGAGATGTGCGCATGCGAAAGTTTCAGCGCACTTCCACTTCGATCGGCAACCATTGATTGATCATGTAGGTGCCGTAATCGGCGATGCGTTCCGCCGGTTGCGTACGCCCTGCCGAATCCGTCGCGCGTGCGATCAAGATTGTCTTGCCGGGACGTTCCGGCGTTTTCCATTCGAACTCCCAAAAGCGCCAGGAATTTTCCGTGACTTCGTCGAGCAGGTTCGCTTTCGACCAGCTTTGGCCGGCATCGCAACTGATCTCGACTTTCACCACGGTAGCTTCACCGCCCCAGGCCGCGCCGTGCACGCGATAAGTGCTGTTGGCCGAAATGACTTCGCCCATGTGAGGCCGCGCAATCTGCGCTTTCACCGGCATTTCGCCTAACGAGTGCAAGCTTGGCAGCCCGCCATCCTGCCGTTTCCAAAAAGTGTAATCGATCGATTGATAGTAACCGTTGAAGGTTTGCTCGCTCACGATGATGCGCTGCAACCATTTCACCGCCGCCATGCCGAACCAGCCCGGCACAATGGCGCGCAGCGGAAATCCATGCGCCGGCGTCAGCGCTTCGCCGTTCATGCGCAACGCGAGCAGGACGTCGTTCTGCGCTTTCGCCATCGGCACACTGCGCGCGTAATGGATCACGCCCGGCGGTTTGGGCTCTTCTTTGATCTCGCCCTTGTCCGCGCCTTCGAGAATCACTTCGATGGCATGACGATTCGCGCCCGCGCGCTGCAGGACATCGCGCAACAACACGCCGCTCCATCCGGCATTCCCGACCGCGCCCAGATCCCACTGCACGCCTTTTACTTTCGGATGCAAAAACGAGCGGCCGTTTCCGGCGCATTCCACCGTCGCGTTGATGGCATGTTGCGGCATGGCCTGCAGCTCGGCGTAACTCAATTGCAGGGAAGAGGCGACCGCGCCGGCCACGTTCAGCGTCCAGTTTTCCGCGCGAATTTCGGGGATCGGAAAATGGCAGCGCACATAGAACGACTCGTTAGGCGTAACGAAATCACGCAGGCTGTCGAACGGCATCTCGAAGTTCGGCACCTCGTCGCTCCGGCTGATCAATCCTTCGTGCGCGTCGCTCATCAACCCCGGAGTCTAGCGGCGGCCATGCGCTTGCCAAGGCCGCGGGTGCATCGCATAGTTGCGCCCTCGAATTTTCTGCGCGGTTAGCTCAGTGGTAGAGCACCTCCCTGACACGGAGGGGGTCACTGGTTCGAACCCAGTATCGCGCATGTCTCGTCTGCGCCGATGTTCTACACCTACGTGCTGAAATGCGGCGATGGCGACTGGTAAATTGGTTCGACGACCGATCTGCGAAAACGAATCGCGCAGCACCGGTCCGCCCGCGTGCCGGCAACTGCGCATCGTCTCCCGGTGAACCTGGAATATTACGAGGCGCACGGATCAGAAGAACCAAATCAGGCGAGTCGGCCGCCGCCGTAATTTAGCGGAGCGTCTTCAGCGCTTCTCTCGCGCATTCGCAGAACTTCTCCGCGGCTGGACTGAGTCGTCCTCTCCGCGTAAGAATTCCAATCGGGACCCGCTTGGGCTCAGGGGTCAGGCGCAAAAGCTTTATGCGATCACCGAATGCATAAGTGAACGCGTCTGAGACGATGGCTACTCCCGTGCCGGCATCGACAGCGGAAAAAACGCCGGCCCAACCGTCGTGCTCCTCAACGATCTGGGGTTTATCATCCACGTGCGCGAAGATCGCTGCGAGGTATTCCTGGTAACGAGGATACTCCTCGCGCATCAGTCCAATGAACCGTTCACGCGCCGCGTCAGCCAACGAAACCGACTTCCGCCGCGCGAATGGATGATTCGATGAAACGGCAAGACAAACGCGTACGGCAAGTAACTCTTCAAAGTGGAGCTCATCGAGTGAGTTTGACTTGAGGGGCGGGATGATGATCGCAAGTTGGAGGCGCCCCTCGCGCACTCCCGCGATGTTCTTCTCTACCGGCCAGTCGTGCAGCTTCACCTGCACGTTCGGCATTGCTTTTTGATAGGAACGGAGAAGGCCAGGCATTAGCCGCGCGGTGGTGAGCGGAAAATCCCCGACGTGCAGCTCGGTGTCACCCTTGCCGGCGAGCGTCCGCACTGCCGACACCGCCTCGTCCGTGTCTTTCAAAATGGCGCGCGCTTTCTCGAGAAAAGCGCGGCCGGCTTCGGTCAGGCAGACCGACTTCGGCCTGCGCTCGAGCAATTGCACACCGAGCTCCTCTTCGAGATCCCGAATCTGGCGGCTTAACGAAGGCTGCGAGACGTGCAGCTTCTGTGTCGCGGCGCGGGAGACGTTTTCCATCTCGGCCACGGCGACGAAGTAGCGCAGGTGCCGCAGTTCCACAGCCGATCAGTCTATGGCTGCGAAGAATACCGAGGCAAGAAACATACTGTTTCCCGAAAGCGGCATCTTCGTTTTGTCTCGCAGAAGAAACCTGCGCGGGATACAAATTTTCTACGAAACCGATTCCGGGAACGTTGCAAGAAGGTGGCGCGCCGTTCCAGACGACGCATTGGACGGTCGTGTTGCAGGCCGGCAAGGCGGAGGCTGACGAGGCCGCGCGCAAAGCGCTCGCTACTTTCAGCGAAAGCTACTGGCCTCCCCTTTACACATTCGTTAGGCGTCGTGGTTATTCGCCGTCGGACGCGCAGGACATCGTGCAAGGTTTCTTCGCGCATCTGCTGGAAAAAAATACCTTAAGTCGCGCCGATCAGGAGAAGGGCAAGCTACGGACCTTCCTGCTTGGTGCTTTGCAGAACTACCTGCTGAAGCAACGCGAGCGCATGGGCGCGATCAAGCGCGGTGGTGGAAAGCAGATTGTTTCGTTCGATGACCAGCTCATCGACGCTGAGGCCGCAATGCATGCCACGATGCACTTAAACGAAGTCAGCTCCTACGATGCGGCGTGGGCTTCGAGCATCGTAGCGCGCGCGTGGAAGAATGTGCGCGATAGGTTCGCAGACGAAGGTAAGCGCGATTGGTTCGATGCACTTAGGCCATTTGTAGCTGGTGGAACCGCGCAACCGCCAGAGCAACAGGAAGTAGCAGAACGGCTAGGCACAACAGTAGAAAACCTGCGCGTATCGCTTTCCAGGTTGCGTCACCGGTATCGCCACGCTTTGCGCGCGGAGGTAGCCAGTACGGTGTCCGATCCCAAGGACATCGATAATGAACTGCATTACTTGTATCAAGTTCTGACGTCATGAGCGCAGTTGAACCGCAAGAAACTGCGGTCCGCGTCTGTGCGTCCTGCGGCCAAGCGATGACGCACGTTGGCGCGGATGGCGAATGCATGCGTTGTCTCGTTAGCTTCGGGTTTCTCTCGGACGAACAACAATCAGAAGGAGCCAAGCCTGACAAGCCAGTAAGACCAGGTCCTTTGCGCTACGCTCACTTCGAAGTGGAAGTAAATGCCGATGGTTTTCAGAAGATACTGGGCTCCGGAGCAATGGCGGTAACCTACTGTGCGCGCGATACGGTTCTTAATTCGACTGTCGCGCTGAAAGTCATTGGACGAAAGCTAGCGGAAAACGAAACCGCTCGGGCGCGCTTCCTGCGCGAGGCACGCGCCGCCGCGCAGATCCAGCATTCGAATGTTGCCCGAGTCATCCATTATGGCGAGCAGGATGGTGAATGCTTCTATGCGATGGAGCTTGTCCATGGCGAAACATTGGAAGAGCGTGTGCACCGGCATGGTCCGCTTCCTTTACGCGTCGCCCTTGAAGTAATAGAGCAGGCCGCACGTGGCTTAGCGGCCGGGGAAGCATGCGGTGTCATCCATCGCGATCTTAAGCCATCTAACTTGATGATCGAGTCGGACGCGAGTGGTCAGATGCTGGTTAAAATCATCGATTATGGTGTCGCTAAAATGATGGTCGCCGATTCAACCCTGCAAACGCAGGCTGGATTTATTGGCACGCCAGCTTTTGCGAGTCCGGAGCAATTTAACGAAGCGGGCCAGCAGCAAGTCGATACGCGTTCGGATATATACGCCTTAGGCGTCGTGTTCTGGTATCTGCTTACGGGTCGAACACCGTTCGGCGGCCAAACACTGGAAGAGGTGCGAGCAAGGCAGAGCGACGAACTACCCCTGGAACAATTGAAAGCGGCACATGTCCCGGCCCAGGTCGTAGGCTTGCTTAAGTCCATGCTTGCGGCCGATCCGGAGAAGCGACCGCAAAATGCGCGGGAGCTACTTACGCTGGTTCATCACTGCGTTGTTCGCTTCGAGCCTGTCGCGCGTTTGCGAAGGAAGCACCTCATCATCGGCCTTTCCGCGCTGGCGCTACTCATCGCGGTCGCTGGTTTCGCTATCTTTGGCTACCGACGGGCGCAAACCTCATCGCAACTGGACCGCGCCATTGCCGTTCTTCCCTTCGAAGACCTTAGCTCGAATCCGGACGATCGTTTTTTCGTGGTGGGCATTCAGGACGAGATCCTGACCAAGCTTGCCAGTCTCGCAGATCTGAAGGTCATCGCGCGCACCTCAACCCAAGGCTACCAAAGCAAACCCGTCGATCTACGAACCGTAGGTCGGGAACTTAGTGTTGGTAGAGTTTTAGAAGGTTCTCTGCAAAGGTCAGCCGATAAGGTGCGTGTGAATGTGCAGCTAATCGACGCCCGAACCAATGCTCACCTCTGGGCCAGCAGTTATGATCGGAAGCTAGACGATATCTTCGCCGTCGAGAGCGAAGTAGCCAACACCATCGCGCAACAACTTGATGCAAAGCTGGTGCAAAAGATTCGCACCGAGCCGCCGACAGCGAACATGGCTGCTTACAATGCTTACCTGCGTGGCCTTGGGATTGAGCATAGTCAATCCAGTGGCAAATCCTTTGAGGATGCGGCCGCTGCTTATGCGGAAGCGGTGAAACTCGACCCAAATTTCGCTCTGGCCTGGGCGCGACTTAGCATTGTGCGAAGCTTCCTTTACTATAACAGCGTGGACCGCAGCGTGAATTCGGCGGTGGCGGTTCAAGGCGCGGCCGATCGAGCGCTGGCTCTTGCGCCACAACTAGGCGAGGCATGGCTGGCGCAGGGCTCCTATCGCACGCGAGTCTTAAATGATCCTGCGGCGGCCGTAGAAGCCTATCGGGAAGCTGAGAAGCGCTTGCCAAACAGCGCGCTGGTTTACGAATACATGGCTTACGCAGAGCGTCGCCTGAGTCGTTGGCGAGACGCCGAAGGTCATCTTAAGAAAGCAACCGAGCTAGATCCCCGCAATACTCGGATCTGGACGAGACTCGCGACTGACATACTCGACCCTTTAGGACGAGCGGCAGAGGCAGAAGTAGCACTCGATCGCGCGTTGGAAATTGCGCCTAACGATGAATTTGCTCTCGCGCTCAAGGTAGAGCACTACCAGGAAGAAGGTCAGCTAGACAAAGCCGCGAAGGAGCTTGCCCGTATCCCCGAGGATTCTACAGACAAGACTGTTCTGATTCATCGCGTCGAGCAAGCGCTGTTGGAACGTAACTTCGATCAGGCCATTTTCTGGGCACAAAAGGCGACCAGCTCGCCCGGTCCGGGAAAACCGCTTAACACTCAGGACATCTTTGCTCTCAACCTTCAAGGCTACTGCGAGCGCTGGGCCGGCCGAAACGACGAGACGCACGCCACCTTCGAGCGTGTGATTCAGGAACTAGCCCCTGGCGGTGTTCTCCGGACCCCGCCACTTCTCGGCGGGCGTCTTTTCCTTGCTCTTGCCTATGCTGGAATCGGCGACAAAACGAATGCCTTCCCGCAGGCGTGGCAAGGCGTGGCCGATTATGAGAACGACGCCCTTATCAAACCACTCGCCGAAATCTATCGGGCGAGAGTTCTGGCGCAATTGGGTGACGTGGATGCAGCGATTCTTGCGCTTCCGCACCTGCTTGAGATGCCGGGCGGAATTCGCCCCGGTAACCTTCGCTTTTCACCTTACTGGGATCCTTTGCGCAAGGACCCGCGCTTCGAAGCCCTCCTAAAGAATCCGCCGCCGGTACGCTACTAAGCGTAGAGGCGCAGAGTTCTGGGTCGGCGCTAGCTGAGCTCTCGGACAGCTGCGCCTAACTGCGCAAGCGCCACCCACAACAAACTCACGTTTCCCTGAAACGTTTGGCTCCAGACTCGTGAGATACGGGTGTGAGAGCAAAAGGAAGAAGCGCTGATAAGGGCGATCTCTTCGAGAAGCGCCGATGGTTTGACGTGACGCCGGCCTCGTTAGGCCAGAAACGCACCCGACTCTTTGTCGCAGTTTCGCGGCCGATTCGACTGAGCGAAGGCGCGGCGCCGATTCGCCACGTCCTGATTTGCGATGACCATCCGGCGACGATCCGTTTATTGGAGGATATCGATCTTGCGCAAAAGCGGAAACGCAAACTTGCGCTCGTGAAACTCAGCGCACTGATTGTTCTGCTCACGCTGGCGCTGTTTTGGCCGTTGTTGTAACACGCTAGTTCAATGCAGCACACAGCGCTCGTGTTTGATCTCGACGGCACCCTCGTCGACAGCTTGCCCGATTTGCGTGCGGCGTTGAATGAGATGCTGCGCGGCCTCGCGCGGCGCGAATTGTCGGCAGACGAAGTGCGACGCATGATCGGCGACGGGACGCATGCGCTGGTCGGGCGCGCGCTGCGTGCAACCGGCGAAGTTGTCGATCTTGAAAACGCGCATCAGCGGTTTCTCGATTTCTACGAAGCGGCGCCCACACGACTGAGCCGCCTTTATCCGGATGTTGCGACGACTCTGCGTTCGTTAATCGGATCAGGAGCGCGCCTTGCCATCTGCACGAACAAACAGCAAGCAGCGACCCTCGCGGTGCTCGACGGATTCAACATCGCCAAATATTTCGAAGTGATCGTCGGCGGCGACGTCGTGCCATTTCGAAAACCCGATCCGCGGCATCTTCTCGCCGCGCTCGAACAGCTTCGCGCATCGCCTAACGAATCGGTAATGATTGGCGACAACGAGAACGATCATGCCGCGGGGCGCGCAGCCGGCACTTCGGTCATTCTCATGCGCTATGGCTATCTGCGCGTGCCGCCGGAAACGCTCGCGCCGGATGCGTGGCTCGACCAGTTTGCCGACATCCCGCCGGCGCTCGACCAAATCAATCGAAAGCGGTAGCGAATCACCTCGCGGCAGCATTGAAAAATCTGGGCGTCCGCGCAGTAGCGAATGATGCCGTTGAATCGTTAGGTTTCCAACATAACAGGAAACGGACGTCGCGCTGAACAGCTATATACGCGCTTCCTGGCTCCGATCCAAAAAGAGTTTCTCGCCGCGGCGTAAAGCGACACCCGCAAAAATCTCAAGTCTTTGAAATGTAGTCCTCCAAATTCGGGAGATAGAGGTGTGACACAACAAACAATGAAAGCTAACGATGCTGATATCTCCGAGGGAAGCCAACGTGAGTTGGCGGCCGGTGTTCTGAAACAGGCGAAGAAGGATTTGCGCCGTTTCTATAAGGGCACGACCGGCGTCAAACGCGAACTTTATCTCGACGCTTACCGATGGATCATGTCCGACGATTGCACCTGGCCATTTTCGTTCGTCAATGTTTGCGAGCTAATGGGCGTCACGCCGGCGCAGCTGCGCCAGGAGCTGATCGGCGACCACACCTTAGGTATATTCCGCTATTGGATGCGCCGCTGCGGGCGAATGGTTAGCCGACTTCGGATTTCACTTACCCAGTTCTTTGCAAACGAGCGCAACGCAGGTGCTAGGTATGCCTCTTAACTCACCGAATACCAGCTTTGAGTCGACTAGTGCAAATCTACGAAGCAGGAGCCACACCATGATCGCTACATTACTCTCATATGCATTGGTTATCTACCTCTTCGGCGGTTACATCGATTCGCCGAATGACACCGTTCAGTAACTAACGTCGAAAGGAGAACACGATGAAAGCATCAACGAACAGGAGATATCTGGCACTGGACTTCTCCACTTGGTTCGCTTTGACCAGTCCGATCACAGGCGTGCTGGTCGGCTTCCTTACCTTGCTCTTCTTTGCCCGGTAAACAACACCCGAACCAAAGTACAAAACATGAACCTAACCGATCTTACTCAAGCTAAAGCCAGACGCGGGCGGAAGTCGCGCTCGTGGTTTCAACGGCGCCGCCACCGGCACGATCCGATGCTGGTGCTAAATCTCTCGCTGTTCAATTTCGAAGGTGGTTGGAACCGCGCCTTCAATCCGGCCAGAGAGCGCGAGAACGTCTGGGCGTAAGCCAGGAAACTACTGCCTTCGTTTACTAAGTCACAGCGTTATGAGCAGAACAATTGAAGCGCTTAGAGTCCAGATGGTTCGGCCGCCGCTCGGATGCCGCCAGTTCCACTGCGTAGCAGCCATGCCCGCGAGGCATGCCGAGGAAAGAAACATGGTCTTTCACAAGCAGCCTTCCACGACTGATCATTTCTTCGGCAAAAGAAAGGAAGTCATGAACAAAACAATCGAACCGAGCACGACGCGAATGATAGGCTGCGCGCGGGGACTCGAGCGAGGCCGGACGACCATGCTAGTAGCGCAATGGCAGAGTGGGCCGCAAACGCTTGCGGGGTATGAGCAGCACAAGCTGCGTCTGGTCTTGGCGCGTTCCCCTCGGGATGCGAAGCAACCTACCTAATGCCTAATGAATCATGAAAGGAGCCAGCCATTATGCCATTCGATAAGTTCGTAGACCTGTCGACGGTGTTGGAAGAGCGGCGAAAGCACGTCCTGAAGTCTTTGCGAAGCATCAGCATCGATGAGCTAAGAAAGCTCGCGAAGGAGCATGAGGAGGAGTTTGTTGATGATCCCTGGCGGGACAAGATGCTGCGCCTGATCGAGGAGCGTCCGCAGGCGAGCTTTTATCATGCAGTGCCGCAGGAAAACATCGTCGTCGTCTACTGCCGTGACGAAGACTTTGGTCTCTGGATCCTGCCCGGCAGCGCGATGGGGCCACTAGACGAGACCGGCAAACGCCACATGAGGGAAGCTATTACACTGGCTGCTTCGGGCGAGAAGGGAATCCCGCACCTGGGTCATTCTTTTGGCGAAACGCAGAATCCTAAATCCACAAAGGAGTAGCTTATGAAACCGATACCAATTTGGGGCCTCGGACGCCTTGCCATCCCGATGGCCTTGGCGGTCATGACACTGGGCGCATGCACAAAGAAAGACCGAGCCGCCGCCGGTGGTGCGCCCGGTCCGCTCGGTCGTTGTTGAAAAACGTCAGGTCGGAGACCCAAAGGTCGTGTCCGGCCATCTGCGCGCGCGCAACGAGGTCAATCTCGCCTTCCGGATTGGCGGGAGGATCATCCAAAGAAAAGTGGGAGTCGGCGACAAGGTCGAAGCCGGGCAGACGGTGGCGCTGCTGGATGCCGAAGTCGAACGAAACGCCCGGAACTCCGCGCAGGCCGACGTTGCCGCGGCGCGCGCCTCTCTTGACCAATCGGAAGCATTTGAACGGCGTCAGAAGAAGTTGCTTACCGAGCGGGTGATATCCCCCAATGAATACGATCTCGCCTTGCGCCAACTGAAGACGACGCAAGCGCAGTTGGATGCGACGGAAGCCCGACTGAAATCCGCCGAAGAACAGTTGAGCTACACGGAACTCAAATCCGATGCCGCCGGCGTGATCACGGAAAAAGGGGCCGAGGTGGGCGAGGTCGTGCCGGCGGGCAAGATGGTCCTGCAGGTGGCGCAGCAAACCGGGCGCGATGCCGTTTTCGACGTGCCCGCCCAGGCCATTCGCGACGGCCTGTCGTTGGGTGCGCAAGGTGAGGTCTGGCTCGCGGACAATCCAGAGATCAAGGTGGACGGCAAGGTCCGCGAAATATCGCCGCAGGCCGATCCGGTCACACGCAACTATCAGGTCAAAGTCGAACTCGCCGATCCGCCAGCGGGAATGTTTCTGGGGGCGACGATCCTCGGGCGCCTGAAATTGAAGGCCGAGTCGGTGATCGAAATTCCTTCTTCAGCGCTGACGATGATCGAGGACAAGCCCGCGGTCTGGGTGGTCGATGCAAAGGATCAGCGCGTGCATCGTCGGGAGATCGTTATTGCGCGCCATGCGCCGGACTCTGTCATCGTGACGGACGGGCTGGAATTCCGGCGAAAGGGTTGTCACAGCCGGGGTCCAGGAGCTCCATGAAGGTCAACCCGTGAAACTGTTGGAAGGCCAATAATGAAGGGCTTCAATCTGACCGAATTGGCGATCCGCCACAAGGCGCTCTCCATCTACTTCATGATGGTATGCCTCGTGGCCGGGGTCTCGGCGTATCTGCACCTGGGGCGCAATGAAGACCCCGAATTCACGGTCAAAACGATGGTGGTCGTGACGCTCTGGCCGGGCGCGACCCAGGAAGAGACCATGCAGCAGGTGACCGATCGCATCGAGAAGAAGCTGCAAGACACGCCCAATCTTTACTATTTAAAGAGCTATACCGTCGCCGGGACGTCCACCGTCTTTGTCTATCTGCTCGAGTCCACCCCTAAGAAGGATGTGCCGGACCTTTGGTATCAGGTCCGCAAGAAAGTCGGCGATATCCGGCAGACGCTCCCGCAAGGAATCGTAGGGCCGTTTTTTAACGACGAATTCGGCGACACCTACGGGATCATCTATGGCTTCACGGCGGACGGCTTCAGTCACCGGGAATTGCGCGATTACGCGGAAGAGGCGCGCTCGCGCCTGCTGCGAGTGAAAGATGTCTCCAAAGCCGAATTCCTGGGCACCCAGGACGAGCGGATCTATGTCGAGTTCTCCACGCACCGCCTGGCCGAACTCGGCATGGACCGCATGGAGCTGGTCCAGGCGCTCGTCACCCAGAACGCCGTGGTTCCCTCCGGCGTGATCCAGACGAAGAATGAGGCCGTGCTCATGGATGTGACCGGACGGTTTGAATCCGAAAAGGACTTGCAGCAGGTCAATTTCGTCTTCGGCGGCAAGATGCTGCGCCTCGGCGACATCGCGACGATCACGCGCGGCTACGCCGACCCGCCGCAGCCGAAGTTCCGCGTCAACGGCAAGGACGCCATCGGCGTGGCGCTCTCGATGCGCACCGGCGGCGACATCCTCGCTTTGGAAAAAAATCTGGATCACGTGATCGAGGAACTCAAAGCGGACTTGCCCGTCGGCATCGAGACTTTCCTGGTCTCCAATCAGCCGAAGGTGGTGGAAGAAGCGGTTAACGAATTCATGAAGGCGCTTTGGGAGGCCATCGCGATCGTTCTCGTCATCAGCTTCCTGAATCTGGGCCTGCGGGCGGGCCTGGTCGTGGCGACCTCGATCCCGCTGGTGCTGGCCATCGTGTTCGTCGTCATGCAGATCTTCGGGATCGACTTGCAGCGCATCTCGCTGGGGGCGCTGATCATCGCGCTGGGGCTGCTCGTCGATGACGCGATGATCACCATCGAGGCCATGGTCTCGAAGGTGGAACATGGCTGGGACTCGATCAAAGCGGCGATCTTTGCCTATGCCTCCACGGCTTATCCGAGGCTCACCGGCACCCTGGTGATCGCGCTCGGCTTCGTGCCGGTCGGTTTCGCCAAGAGTTCGGCTGGCGAATACACCTTCACGCTCTTCGCGGTCGTCGTGATCGCCGTCCTCACCTCCTGGGTCGTCGCCGCGCTCTTCACGCCGCTCATCGGGACGATGCTCCTAAAGCCCCCAAAGCACGAGGACAAGGACAAGGGCAAGGGCCACCACGAGAGTGGCGGGCGCCTCCTCACTCTTTATCGGCGCCTGCTGCTCTTCACCATGCGTCACGCCAAACTGACGCTGGCGGTGACGATCGTGATTTTCGGCATGTCGCTGTGGCTGGCGCGGTTTGTGCCCAGCCAGTTCTTTCCCGCGTCGGACCGGCCGGAGCTCGTGCTCGATCTGCGCCTGCGGCACGACGCCTCGATTTATGCATCGGATACGGCCTCGCAAAAGCTCGACGAAATCCTCCGTGGCGACCCCGATATCGTCCACTGGAGTTCCTACGTTGGGCGCGGGGCGATTCGATTCTACCTGCCGCTCGACGTGCAGCTCCAAAACGATTTCTTCGCCCAAACGATCATTGTCACCAAGAGCCTGAAGGTGCGGGACCAAGTCAAGAAACGCCTTGAGGCCGCGCTTCAGGAAAAGTTCCCCGAGGCGGTCGGGCGGGTTTTCCCGCTCGAGCTCGGCCCGCCGGTCGGCTGGCCGGTCCAGTACCGGGTCAGCGGCACCGATCCGCATCAGGTGCGTGAAATTGCCGACAAGCTGGCCGGGATCGTGGGGGCGAGCCCCGACATCCAAAAAGTGAGCTTCAACTGGATGGATCCGATCCGCAAACTCCGGATCCGCGTCAACCAGGATGAGGCGAGGCAATTGGGGCTCAGCTCGGCGGCCGTCGCCCAGATGATCAACGCCGCCGTCTCGGGCATCACCGCGACCCAGGTGCGCGACAGCATCTATCTCATCGACGTGGTGGTGCGGGCCCAGGCGGATGAACGCATGTCGCTGGAGACGATCCGGACCCTGAAGATTCCGCTTCCGAACGGACGGTCGGTGCCATTGAGCGAGCTGGCCAAGCGTCGAATACGAACAGGATTTGCCCCTGATCTGGCGCCGGGACCGGCTGCCCACCCTGACGGTCCAGGCCGAGCCCAGGGATGGCGTGCTGGCGGCGACCGCCGTGGCGGGCCTCGCGGAAAAAGTCTCCGAGCTGAAGCGGCAACTGCCGGTCGGCTACAAGATCGTCGAGGGCGGCAGCGTCGAGGAAAGCGCGAAGGGACAGTCCTCCGTCCTCGCGGTCTTCCCGATCGTGCTCGTGCTGATGATGACGGTCCTGATGTTCCAGATGCAGAGTTTCAGCCGCCTGTTCCTGGTCTGCAGCGTCGCCCCCCTGGGCGTCATTGGTGTCGTCCTTGCGCTGTTGGTCACGCAAAGCCCGATGGGGTTCGTGGCGATGCTGGGCACCGTCGCGCTGATCGGCATGATCATCCGAAACTCGGTCATCATGGTGGACCAGATCGAAGTCGAGAAGGCAGCGGGACGCGGGGGTTGGGATGCCGTGGTCGAAGCCTCCCTGGTGCGCTTCCGTCCGATCACCCTGACCGCGCAGGCGATGATCCTGGGCATGGCGCCGATCGCGCCGACCGTCTTCTGGGGCCCCATGGCCTACGCCATCATGGGCGGGCTCGCGGTGGCCACCGTGCTGACGCTGATCGCGCTGCCGTCGCTCTACATCACCTGGTTCAAAATCCCGCCGACTGAAACTCATTAACCGCACTGCCCCTGCCATGCACTTTTGCCACGCTCTGCTGCGTCACATGGAGAACGATGTCTACGCGCAAATCGGTCTTGCGATGCTGATCGGTTTGGCGGCTAAGAACGCCATCCTGATTGTCGAGTTCGCCAAGGTCGAGTACGAGAAAGGCAAACCGCTCCTCGACGCTGCCTTGAAAGGCGCGCCCCTGGCGCCGCGGTACTCTGGCTCAACCGTCATCGGCGGAATGCTCGCCGCCTCTGGGATCGCGATCTTCTTGATTCCGGTGACGTTTTACGTGGTTGAACGGCTCGCCTCCGGCGGCAAATCGGTTAGACCAGATAAGGCGGTGCCGCGTGCCGCTCAGCCGGTCGCAGTTTCGTAAAGGAGCTAAACAGATGCTGTTTCGCAAACGCCGCGTAATCGCTTTGGACGGCTCCTTCAACACCCAGCGCATGATGTTGCAGTACGTGCTCAAGCCCAGCTTCGAGTAGGTCTCCAGTATCTCCTCATGAGAGTAAAAGACTCAAACTGCACGCGGGCAGTCGAGTCTTGGGGCGATGAGGGTGGCATTGGTCCGCCGGGCGCGACATGGCTGGAGACGGAGCAGGCGTGGAACTTCACGTTATATTCACGCCACGCGACTGGCGTGACGTTACTATTGTATAACTCCTCGGATTTCGAGCAGCCGGTCGTTCAGCTTCAACTTGATCCTCTCAAAAACAAGACCGCGCGGATTTGGCATTGTCTCGTCCCGCTGAAGTCGGCACCGACAGCAAAGTACTACGCCTATCGGGTCCAAGGTCAGTGGAACGCCGGAAAGGGACATTGGTTCGATCCCGCGAAAATCTTGTTCGATCCCTATGCCGAAGAGCTATTTTTCCCGCCTAACTTCTCACGCGAAGCCGCAAAGTATTCAGGTCCGAATGATGGACGCGCGGTGCTCGGAGTATTGCCTCGCGAGGAACCGGGATTCGATTGGGGCCCGCAGCCTCCACCACGTCATAGGCACGATACGATTGTTTATGAGTTGCACGTCAAAGGATTCACCGCGCGCGCTAATTCAGGTGTGGCAAACGAGAAACGCGGGACGTTTTCAGGACTAATCGAGAAGATTCCTTACTTAAAGGAACTCGGTGTTACCGTGGTAGAGTTATTGCCGGTTCACCAGTTCGATCCGCAGGAGGGTAACTACTGGGGTTACATGACGCTGAACTTTCTCGCGCCGCACCAGGGCTACGTAGTGCGCGACGCGGTGGCCGAGTTTCGGCAGATGGTCCGAGCGTTTCATGAGGCGGGAATGGAGGTTTGGTTGGACGTTGTTTACAACCACACCGCGGAAGGCGACGAAACCGGGCCGACCTATTCCTACCGCGGCATTGATAACAGCAGCTATTACTTGTTAGGCTCAGAAGGACGTTATCAGGACTACAGCGGCTGCGGTAACACGACCCGCTGTGCCCACCCGGGCATGCGCGCCCTCGTCTTGCGCAGCTTGCAGCATTGGAGTGAGCGTATGGGCGTGGACGGATTTCGTTTCGACCTGGCCTCGGTGTTTACGCGCGATGAAGATGGCAGCATCAACACGGATTCGCCGGCCATTGCCGCTGAGATCAGCGCGATCGCGTTGGAGCTTGATCTGCGTCTGGTGGCGGAGGCGTGGGACATCAATGTATACCAACTGGGGAGGAGTTTCCCTGGACTGGCGTGGAGACAATGGAACGGGCAATTCCGCGATGATGTGCGCTCGTTTGTCAAAGGCGACGCCGGGATGGTCGGGGCGTTGATGCGGCGACTCTACGGCAGCGACGATTTATTTCCGGATGGCCCTGGCGATATCTGCCGGCCGTTTCAGAGCGTCAATTATGTAACTGCTCATGACGGCTTTTGCCTTTATGATCTCGTTTCTTACAACCAAAAACACAATGAGGCGAACGGCCACGAAAATCGCGATGGCCCGGCTGACAACCGAAGTTGGAACTGCGGCTGGGAAGGCGACGAGGGCGCACCCGCAAAAGTGTTGGCGTTACGCCGTCAACAGGTGAAGAACTTCTTCACGTTACTGATGTTGGCGAACGGCACACCGATGTTCTGCGCGGGTGATGAGTTTCTGAATACGCAGCGTGGTAATAACAATCCATACAACCAGGACAACGAGACCACATGGCTTGACTGGTCATTGCTGGAAAAGAACCGCGACATGTTTCGGTTCTTCCAATACATGATTGCCTTCCGCAAAGCTCGGCCGTGGATTGGGCGAAGCAGGTATTGGCGCGAGGATGTGCATTGGTACGGCGCGAACGGACCGGTCGATTTCGCGTCACGCACGCTGGCTTACTCTCTGCACGGCAAGAGCGACCTCTACGTGATGATCAATGCGTTCTGGGAGCAGGTGCTTTTCCATATTCAGGAAGGCAAAGAGAGCAGCTGGACACGCATGGTGGACACCAGCCGGCAAGACATCGTCGAAGAGCCGATAGGTTCGCTCTCTTATCAAGTCGCACCGCGTTCCGTAGTCGTGCTCGAAGCTAAAAACTCAATTCTCTAATAAGTCATCATCATGAAAACAATTCCCAAGACAATGAAAGCCGCTGTCGTCGAGAAATTCCGGCAGCCGTTACAACTCCGCGAAGTTCCTGTTCCTTCGCCCGGACCTGGTCAAGCCTTAGTAAAGATCATCGCCACGGGTGTATGTCATACCGACTTACATGCTGCCGACGGTGATTGGCCGGTGAAACCTACTCCGCCATTTATTCCCGGACATGAAGGCGCGGGCGTTGTGGCTGCGCTTGGGCCGGGTGTCACCCACCTGAAAGAAGGAGACCGTGTCGGCATCGCATGGTTGCACAGCGCGTGCGGTCATTGCGAATTCTGTCTTTCCGGTTGGGAAACACTCTGCAAGGCGCAACAGAATTCGGGTTATTCAGTGAACGGAAGTTTCGCTGAATACGCGCTCGCTCAGGCAGATTTCCTCGGCAGAATTCCCGATCAGACTCTCATTTGTCGATGCTGGCCCGATTCTATGTGCGGGCGTCACGACCTATAAAGGCCTGAAAGAAACCGAGGCGCGTCCCGGAGAATGGGTCGTGATTTCAGGTGTCGGCGGTTTAGGTCATGTCGCTGTTCAGTATGCCACGGCGATGGGACTTCGTGTGGCCGCTGTCGATGTCGGAGAAGAGAAGCTGGAGTTAGCTCGCAAACTTGGCGCCGAAATTACGGTGGACGCTCGCGCGGAAGATCCGGCGCGCAAAATTCAGGATCAAATTGGCGGAGCTCACGGCGTTCTCGTGACTGCCGTTTCGCCCATCGCATTTAAACAAGCTGTCGGCATGCTCCGTCGCCACGGGACATGCGTCCTGATTGGACTACCTCCAGGCGAATTTCCGGTCTCCATTTTCGATGTGGTGCTAAGTCGCTACACGCTTCGAGGTTCGATCGTCGGGACGAGGAAAGATCTTGAGGAAGCGATCGGCTTTGCGGCCCAGGGCAAAGTGAAGGCGACGATCGAGCAGCTTCCGCTCGAATCAATCAATGAAGTTTTCAGCCGGCTGAAAGAAGGCAAGGTAAACGGGCGTGTTGTTCTGAACGTCGCGCAGTCATAGCATTAATAGAAGAGTAGGCCGCACATGCGGAAGCCGATTGCATACACTCGGCGTCACACCATGAATAAGGAAAATCCCGCCGCTATCGACCCCGAGAATGTTTGCCGCTGTTTTTAAGAGAACTGGCAGAAACGCCCGCCACATCAAGACTGAGCGCATCTCGTTTATGAACGCGTATTCGCTGATTAGCGCGGGTGTGCTGACTCTGCTCCAGAGCGTTCAGGCGTACCGATCTGCATCCGAACCGTCACTGCTTGTCTTCATGAGCTTGTTCTCGCTGTTTGGATTTCTCACCAGCCTGCGCTTGAAAGGTGAGTTGGAAGAATGCCTGGCAAAAATTGAGGCGATGAGCTGCGCAGGCGAAGATCAGCCGAGTTTGTGGCGCTCGGCCAACTCGAAGGCAAGTCGTCGCGATATCCAAGGTTCCGATGGATGTTTCCAATCTTCTACTCGCATGACGACCGCCGGTATTCGTCGCACTGATCGTGTATCGGCTGACTCACCGGGATACTAGCGATGAATGAAGCCAGCCGCATCGTGAAGATAACGAGCGACCAAGAAGCTAACTTTCAAGCGGACGCTCCGCGTCTGTTACCCACCGGGAACAGGAACCCTCGTCATTCGCACGGAGCTGGATTGGGAACGTGACATTCATCCGATCGCAGTAAGTAGCGACGGCAGCACAGCTACTTTTGAAGTCGAGGCGGAGCGACCATTCGTTAACTTCAAGCCGTGCCTGATTAAGAACGGCACCCTGCATTGGGCAGTAGGAACTAATAACTTACTGATCATGGCAGCCGACGATGCTCGTGTTGTCTATCCCTACTTCTTTAGCAACCCGCGCGGCCGCTTCTCGCCTTTGGTCGAGATAGAATCAGCCATCCTTGGGCGACGCCATCGGCTGCGCGTTTACCTGCCGCCCGGTTATGAGGAGAACACGCTGGCACATTACCCACTGGCTTACATGCAGGACGGGCAGAACCTGTTCTTCCCGGAGGAAGCATTCCAGCAGCAAGGAATGGGATGTGGATGAAACAAGTCACGTCCTGCGCGCGATGCAGGCAATCGAGGATTTGATCGTCGTAGGCGTTTACTCAAACGAGCGGCGCGAAGAGGAGTATACCAAGCCGGGCTACGAAGCTTATGCGCGCTCGATCGTGGAAGAGATTGTGCCCGCGGAAGCAACTTTTCCTGCGCACGACGAAGAACCGCCTCGATCGCACGATGTGGGGCTCTTCGTTAGGCGGAGTCGTTTCCTTCTACTCGGTCTGGCAATATCCGGAAGTCTTCGGTGGCGCCATTTGCATGTCGACGACCTTCTCGCACAAGGACGATCTGATCGAGCGAGTGCTAAGTGAGCCGAAGCGCAAGATAGGATTCTATCTCGATAGTGGCTGGCCTAACGACAACTACGAAGTAACCATGGCGATGGCGCTCGCGCTGGTCAGTCGAGGCTGGCGGTTCGGACGCGACCTTGTTTACTTATGTTTCCCGCACGCCGCGCACGATGAAAAAGCGTGGGGCGTGCGCTTGCATCTGCCGATGCAATTCTTTACCGGCGCGGTCGCACGCGCCTCGCGCAGTAATGATGGAGATCTGAATTGAAGCTGTAAGGAAATGCACAAATCGGTTGCGGCAGAGAAGGCCGCGCCGCCTGTTGCTCAGCAGTTATCCAAAAGGAGCTATGGGATGACGTCGACGCTTACGAGCCAGAAGCTGTGTTGTAATCGCTGCGTGAAGCAATTGGCGAAGACCAGTGCGGCCTTTCTCGCACTGGTCTTCTTCGCCGGCTGCGCGTCGCTAACATCGACATCGTCCAATCGGCTCGATCAGCAGATCGCGCAGGCGGACGCGGCCTACCAGACTCTGGATGCCGATCACGTATCGGCCTACAACGACGCGGTCGAGTCAATCGCACGCCGGATGGACGGCGCGAAGCCTGACGAGTTGCGCAGCGAGTTCGATTCGGTTGGGGTAAGGCTTGATCAGCAGAACAACATAAGACTGCCGCTCTCGGCTTACCATCTCGCGCCTAGGCCGCGCATACCTAACGAGTCGCCAGGCGTCGGTGTTCCGATGTTGCTCGATTACGACGCGAGCCATGCGCCGCTTTACCCGCGCGACGGTCTCGTGATTGCCGCGACCGCGATTTATCGCCGGATCGATGGCAAGCCGCACCTTTCCCTGCTGACCGGCAGGAATAGCATCGAGCTGAATGGATCGACCTATCCACTCAAGATCGACAATGTCGCACCACTTACAGAGATGACGCATCGTGGGCGACACGTCGCACGCGCTGGCTTTCAGCAACATGCTCCACCCGGCAGCGATGCCGGAAGGACCGCGAATCTTTCTGACCGAGCCTTACGACCCGAATAAGATAACGGTCTTAATGATACCCGGCTTGCAATCGACGCCGTTCGCGTTTGTCGATCTAATGAAGGCAATGCGGCTCGACCCGGAGGTGAGCAAGCGCGTTCAGGTCTGGACATTCCTGTATGCCACGGGCACACCGGTCTTGTTCAACGCGCTCGAGCTGCGAGAAGAGCTGGAGAAAACTGTCCGCGCGCTTGACCCGCATGATCACGACTTCGCCACCAGACACATCGTTGTTCTCGGTCACAGCATGGGTGGTCTAATCGCGCACACACTGGTTAGCTCGAGCGGGGAAAAGTTGTGGAACGCACTGTTCGTGGTGCCGCCAGAACGCTTGAAAGGCGACAAGGCCATCATTCGCCGCGTAACCGATGGATTGCATTTCCACCACAACCCGCGGGTAGTTGCCGCGATCTTCGCGGCCACTCCACATCGCGGCAGTCAACTAGCCGAGAGTTGGATCGGTCACTTCGCGGCCTCGCTCATCCGTTTACCATCGGATCTGCAATCCGATATTGTGAACGTGGTATCGGAGAACCCGGATGCCGCCACGCCGACAGCGAAAGCGTTTCACCGTGAGATGAATTTCTCCTCCGTGCGCACCCTGTCGCCACGGGATCCTGTGCTGCAAGCGCTGGTCGATCTCCCGATCGAGGTGCCGTTTCACAGCATCATCGGACAACACAACCCCGGTCCGGTCGAAACGGGCAGCGACGGCGTCGTTGTGTATTCAAGTGCGCATCTCGCCGGCGCGGCGAGCGAGCTCGTGGTGCGCAGCGGACACGGCGTCTGCGAAAATCCCGAAGCTCAACGCGAAGTGATTCGGATTCTTCGGCTGGAACTTCGCGACCGCTCGCTTCTGACAAACCGGTAAGCCGGCGTCTTCAGCCATGCTCGCCGGTTATGCCGAGGCGAGAAACAGAGTCTTTCACAACCGCACAGCGCCACCGGAAGCTTCTCGCATGGACACCACAATCGTCACTGCATTGGCAGGCATTTTCGGGTCGCTGTTGGGCGGCTCAGCCAGCGTGGCCACGGCCTGGGTCACGCAAAGAACATTGAGTAAGCGCGAAGAATTCCGCGTGGAGCTCACCAGGCGGGAAACGCTTTACGGCCAATTTATCAACGAATGCGCAGCACGCGCACTGGATTCGTTTGAGAACGCTCTCGATAAAAGCGAAAGGCTGTTGTCAATCTACGCTCTGCTTAATCGCATCAGGCTTTGCGCGTCGAACGCAGTTCTGGCGGAGGCGGAACGCGCGCTGGCAGGAATCACCGAACAGTACTTCAGGCCGAATCTTTCGCTCGAAGAGCTGCGCGTGTTGATTCGCGATGGCGCCAACGCTGATCCGCTCAAGTCATTCGCCGAAGCTTGTCGCGGCGAGCTTAGATCGATCCAGACAGCTTTGTCGTAGCCCGGTGAAGGAAAAAGCGGCGAACCCAACGAGCGCCTTCCGAGATTCCCCGTTTCGTAGCCTCCGGTCCTCTTTGGGCGTCTCTTAACTTCAGAAAACTCTGATCATTTGCGGCCGCCAACCCTAGTGGGTCGCATCAACGATCGGGCAGATGGATCGTCGCGATCATGCAACGCGCGCTGCCACCGCCCAGTTCGATCGTCGGCAAATCGAGCGCAAGCACGCGCGCATACTTCGCAATTCGTTTTGGTTGATCGTCCCTCAACGAGGCTTCCGCGCGTTTCGAAAGCACGAGCAGCTTTTCCTTTTCGTTGTGCAATTCGATCGCGTTGCCCGCGAATTCCGCGATCTGGTCGGAGCCCAGTTCGATGATTTCCTTCCCAGTCGATGCCAGCGATCGCGCGACCGCGGTTCGCTCCGCGACGTCCGGAATCGTCTCGAGACCGACGAGAGCGAACTCCGATCCGACACACATCATGACGTTGGTGTGATAAATGGAACGCCCGTCGCTGCTCACGCTGCGGAATACGACCGGCTGATAATGGAAGTCGTGGCAGAATTTTCGCAGAACTTCCGGGTGCGTTCGATGTGAGAGCGAGGCGTAGGCAATCTTGTGTTCGTGATCGAGCACGAGACTGCCGGTGCCCTCGAGATAATGGCCGCCTTCTTCCGCGGTCGAGTAGTCGATCACGTCGGTGATTCGATAATGTTTGCGCAAAGCTTCGATCACCTCCGGTCGCCGCTCGTGCCGGCGCACGGCGCAATACATCGGGTAGAGAACAACGCGACCGTCATGATGGGTGGAGAACCAGTTGTTAGGGAACACTGCGTCCGGTTTTTCCGGTAACGCGGTGTCGTCCACCACGTGCACAGTCACGCCGGCGGCGCGCAAAGTTGTCACGGCCTGGTCGAAGTCCCTTTGCGCCGCGAGGCAGGTAGCCGACAACTCGTTAGGCAAAATTGTCCGCTGAAACGCGTTGTCCGCCGCCGTCTCCGGGTTCGGATAAAACCGGTTCGGCCGCACCATCAGCACCGCGTTTGCGCTTTGCACTCGTTAGACCGCGATCTGTTCGGCTTCGATCGACTGCGGGGCGCGCGCTGCGGTCTGGCTGGCGCGATGACGCCAAACCGCAAAACCGACGAAAAGCAGATCAAGAATGACGAAAGTCGCGACGTAGGTTTCACCGCCGATGCCGAAGCCATAACTGTGCAGGCCTTTGCCGAGCACGAAATTCACGCCGTACCACGCCATCAAGACAGCGAGGAAGCAGACCACGCTGGCCACGACCAGACCGAATTGCGTCCACCAGCCGGCGAGACGTCCATGCAAAGTCAGGATGTAACAAAGCAGCGCGATGAGGGCCCACGTTTCTTTCGGATCCCAACCCCAGAATCTTCCCCAGGAATAATTCGCCCACACGCCACCGAGAATTGTTCCGGCTGCGAGCAACAAAACGCCGAGCTGCAAAATACGATAGAGCCAGAAGTGCATCGATTGATCGGCGCGCGCCGCGACCGGATTGCGCACATAACGCCAGAGCAAAATGTGACCGAAACCCATGGCGAGTGCGAAGGCGGCGTAGCTAAGCGTGATGGTGAGGACGTGAATGGTGAGCCAGAAATTATCGCGCAAGACTGGCACGAGCGGATCGATACTGGACGGCATCGCGATCGGCATTTGATGCACGAGCAGGAGCGCGACTAACGAAACCGGCAAGGCCGCGAGCAAATAAACAGGCGTGCGATAGCGTGCGAAAAAAATCATGCCGAAAAACGAGACCGCGAACGAAACCCAGATGATGGATTCGTACATGTTCGTGACCGGCGGACGGCCGGCGATCATACAGCGCAGCGCGATTCCCGTTCCGTGAAATGCCAGTCCGGCGATGGCGAGCGCGAGTCCGCTCCATTTCAGCAAGCCCGCTTTCCCGCGCGCGTAAGCAATGCCTAACAAGAGCAAGGCGAAGCCGTAGCATAAGCGCCGCGCGATAAAAGCCGTCGAAGTGGTTGTAGAAATACTCCAGCCGCAATTTCGATTCCGTCGGATAAATCGACGGACTGAGCGCGCGCAGATCATCGCGCAGTTCACTGGCGGCGCGGCTGAAGGCGAACGAATCGCCCTGCATGTAACCGCCGGCCATCTTTTGCAATTGCGTCTGCGCGGGCCCGAACTGCGCTTCACTATAGTACTGCGCGAAACCCGGCGGCACGACCCACGGATCGGTTTCCTTCTGCGAAGCAGGCACGAGCAGGAACGCGCTTCCATCCATGATGCGCGAGAAAAGCGTGAGCCGTTCGCCCACCGCCATCGCTTCGTTCTGCAAACGCGAGAGCGGTTTCTCCGCCTGTTTCAATTTGTGCGCTTCGCCCACCAGCCGGTTCAATTCCGCCGACGCGCTCAATTGCGTGAAGGAAAAACGCCGCTGCGTCTGGTCGAGGCCGAGTTGCTCGATGAGTTGGCCTAACGAGACCAAAATCATCGGCTCCTCCTGCCACTTGTGCGTGTCGAGCAGCATGGAAAGGATGAAATCGTTGCCCTGCCATGTCCTGGCGTCGCTTTTATAAGTGGAGCGGCCAGTCAGTTTGATCAGCGCCTCGCGCGCGAAGGTATCGACCGGTTTGCGCCGCCCACCGTCCTGAATTCCAAGCAAACCGAATTGTTTGAAATCGAGCGAACTCGAATCGGCCGCCGGCAGTTGCGTTTCCTGCGCTTGCCCGTGCGTCGAAAGCAGGAGCGCGCACAGCCAGGCAGTGAAAAAAAACCGGACCTTCAAGGCCCGCAATCTAAAGGAACGCGCCTTTGACGACAACCGCCTTCGGCGGTCACAGACCGCCGCTACAGTCGACCCCTGCGCCCTCGCGCCGAAGCGCGAGGGCGCAACCCCCAGTCGTCGCCCGAGCTTCGGGCAATTTCTGAAATTCCGATTAAAGCAATGCCGGTGCCACGTGCTCGCGCCGCGACTTTTGGACAAACGCCGACAAACAACCATTTCGGCAGGGTAACTCGATTGTCACTTTCGTGATCCTGCGCAGGAGCCGGTGGAGCATGCGCGCGACCCGAGATTGACTTAGGTTGTCGTCAGAAATGAATTCATCGCGTCACATCAAACTCCGCTGGCTGCACGGCACGCTCGGCGACGTGAGCGTCACGCGCGTGCACTTCTGGCACCGTGCCGCCACCTGGCAACCGCCGATCAACGCGTTCCGTTGTGAACACGGTGTGCGCATTTGTGTCGATCTGGCCGGCGTGGACAAATCGAAGATCGATCTAACGGTCGAACCGCGGCGCGTCGTGGTGCGTGGTTCGCGGGAAACACCGGAGCCGAACAGCGATCACGCCGTGCAGCTGCTCGCGCTCGAGATCGATTACGGCCCGTTCGAGCGGGAAGTGCCTTTGCCGATCGAAATCGATGTCGAACGCGCCACGGCCGAACAGGAGAACGGCCTGCTCTGGATCACCTTGCCCGCCAAACCATGAGCGACCAATCAATCCAGGTTCTGCAATCAGGAACGAACGCCGCGGCCAAAACAGACGGGGTGGAGTCTAACGAGACCAACGGCGCGACGCAGCCGCGCATTCCCGAGGAATTATCCATCCTGCCGGTACGCGGTTTCGTCATGTTCCCCGGCACGGTGCTTCCGCTCACCGTCAGCCGGCCGAGTTCGATCAAGCTGCTCGATGAAACCTTGCCGCTGACCAAAGTGATCGGCCTCCTCACGCAACGCGACGAGGCGAACGAAAACCCGCAGCCGCAGGATTTGTTTTACACCGGCACGGCTGCGCTCGTCTTGAAACTCCTGCGACAGGCAGACGATCGGGTCGTCATGGTCGTGCAAGGGCTGAGGCGGTTCACCATTCGCAAAATCGTCGCGACCGAACCGTACCTGCGCGCGGAAGTTGATTTGCCTAACGAGACCTCGCCGCCGAACGACAAGGAATGGCAGGCCGAGTTTCACAACCTGCGCGACAGCGCCATTCGCCTGCTGGAGTTGACCCCCGACCTGCCGGAACAAGCGACCGCGCTCGTGCGCAACATCGAGGAACCGGGCGCGCTGGCCGATTATCTCGCGCCCAATCTCGACACCACCGTTCCGCAAAAGCAATCGATCCTGGAGGAACTCGACGTGCGCAAACGCGTGCGCGCCGTGCAGACCAGCATCTCCGCCCAACTCGAGATCGCGCAGATTCAGCAGCGCTTGCAGCAGGACGTGCAATCGCAATTCACCGATGCGCAACGCAAGGCCTATCTGCGCGGACAACTGAAAGCGATCCAGCGCGAGCTCGGCGAAGGCGACACCGGCGCCGACGAACAAGTCGCGGCCTTGCGCACGCGACTCGAGGAAGCGAAACCGCCGGCCGAAGTATTGGCCGCGGCCGAACGTGAATTGAAGCGCCTCGATATTATTCCGGCCGCCAGTCCGGAATATTCCGTCATCGTCAGCTATGTCGAAACGATCGCGGAATTGCCGTGGTCGAAATTGAGCGAAGAAAATGTCGATCTCGACCGGGCGCAGGAAATTCTCGATCGCGATCATTACGATCTCGAGAAAGTGAAGCGGCGGCTGATCGAGTATCTGGCCGTGCGTAAACTTAATCCGAACGGCCAGGGGCCGATCTTGTGTTTGTTAGGCCCGCCCGGTGTCGGGAAGACGAGTCTCGGTCAATCGGTGGCCGATGCGCTCGGACGCAAATTTGTGCGCATGAGTCTGGGCGGAATTCGCGATGAAGCGGAGATTCGCGGACATCGCCGCACTTACATCGGTTCGATGCCGGGGCGCATTATCCAGGAATTGCGCCGCGCCGGCACGCGCAACCCGGTCATGATGCTGGATGAGATCGACAAGATCGGCGCGGATTTTCGCGGCGATCCGGCCAGCGCGCTCCTCGAAGTGCTCGACCCGCGGCAGAACAACACCTTTGTCGATCGCTACCTCGATGTGCCCTTCGATCTGTCGCAGGTCATTTTCATCGCGACGGCGAACTACATCGGCGGCATTCCCGCGCCAATGCTCGATCGCATGGAAATGATTTCGCTGGCCGGCTACACCGAGCGCGAAAAACTGGAAATCGCGAAACGATATCTCGTCAGGCGCCAGCTTTCCGAAAACGGCGTCACCCCCGAGCAGATCGACTGGAGCGACGAAGCGCTGCGATTCATCATCACCGATTACACACACGAAGCCGGTGTGCGCGAACTCGAGCGACGCATCGGCGCGGTCGTGCGTAGTGTGGCCGCGCAGGTGGCACGCGGAAAGGCCGGGCAGATCAAGATCACGCCTGCGTTCGTCAGGGAGCAACTCGGACCCGAGCGTTACGTGCACGAACAGCGCCTAACGACTAGTGCGCCGGGTGTTGTCACCGGTCTGGCTTTTACGCCGACCGGCGGTGAAATTTTGCATATCGAAGCCACGAAGTATCCGGGCAAAGGCCAGGTCACACTGACGGGTCAGATTGGCGAAGTGATGAAGGAATCGGTGCAAGCCGCGCTGAGTCTGGTGCGCAGTCGCGATGGATCGATCGGTGCCAGGACGGAAGATTTTCGCGACAACGACATTCACGTGCATGTGCCGGCGGGCGCGATCCCGAAGGATGGACCATCGGCCGGCATCGCCATGTTCACCGCGCTCGCTTCGCTTTTCAGCAACACGCCCGTGCGCTCCGATGTCGCGATGACGGGCGAAGTCACGTTGCGCGGACTCGTCCTGCCGATCGGTGGGTTGAAAGAAAAAAGCCTGGCCGCGATGCGCGCCGGGATCACGACCGTGATCATTCCGAAGTTGAACGAGAAGGATTTGGTCGACGTTCCGGCGGAGGCAAAAGAAAAAATCAAATTTATCCCGGTCGAAAACGTCGATGAAGTGTTAGCCAACGCGCTCGAGAAAAAATGAGGGTCAACCGGCACACGGCCGCTTCCGCGTTGGTCGGCATTTGGACGGTCCTGCTGGGCGCATTCGTCATCACGTTCCTTTACGTCGGGCGCGAGATTCTGATTCCGCTCGCGCTCGCGATCATGATCACGTTTCTGCTTTCGCCGCTGGTGGCGCGCATCGAACGCTGGATCGGTCGCATCGCCGCCGTGCTCATCGTGGTGGCGATGCTTTTCGGAATAATCGGCGGCACGGGCTGGTTGCTCACCCGACAGGTGATCGATCTCGCGGCCAAGCTTCCCGATTATCAGACGAACATCGAAACGAAATTGCGCGCCATTCGTCTGCCGATGGGCGGCAGGTTCGGCCGTTTCACCCGCAGCGTGAACGAGCTGCAAAAACAATTGCCCAACGCCGAGCCGGCTCCGGGTTCGACCGAGGCCGCGCCGGAAACACGACATGTGCCGCAACCGGCCGCGACACCATTGCCGGTGCGTGTAGTCGAATCGACCACGCGCCTGCCATCAATTTTGCAGACGATCTTCGCTGGACTGCTCGGCCCACTCGGCCGCGCCGGCCTTGTCCTGCTGCTCGTGGTCTTCATGCTCTTCAAGCGCGAAGATTTGCGCGGCCGTTTCATTCGCCTGATCGGACAGGGACGCATCGGCGCCACCACACGCGCCCTCGATGACGCCGGCAAACGCGTGGCGCGTTATCTCGGGATGCAATTTCTCGTCAACGTGAGCTTCGGCAGTTGCGTCGCGCTCGGACTTTATTTTATCGGGGTGCCAACTGCGCTGCTCTGGGGTGCGTTCGCCGCGCTCATGCGTTTCGTTCCCTACATCGGTGCGTGGATCGCAGCCGCGGTGCCGCTGCTCGTTTCCTTTGCCGTTTCGACCAGCTGGATCGCGCCGATTCTTGTTCTCGCACTATTCGTTAGTCTGGAACTGATCAACGCCAACCTGCTCGAACCCTGGCTCTATGGGGCGAGCACCGGCGTGTCATCCGTCGCCCTCATCATCTCAGCGGTTTTCTGGACCTGGATGTGGGGACCGGTCGGTCTGCTGCTTTCCACACCTCTGACCGTTTGCCTCGCCGTCATGGGACGACACGTGCCGCGTCTCCAATTTCTTAGTGTGCTCCTGAGCGAAGATGAAGCGCTCGCGCCGCACGAAGAAATCTACTACCGCCTGCTGCGTCTCGGTTTGGACGGAGGCAGCCATCTCGCGGAAGATTTTGCCCGGACAAATTCGCTCACCGCGCTTTACGATTCGGTCCTGATTCCCGCGGTCACGCTGGCGGAGAACGATGCGCTGCGCCAGCAACTCGACGGCGAACAGCGCGCCACGCTGCAACAACACGTGCACGACATGGTGGAAGATTTGGGATCAATGCCGCCGGCGCATTCTTCTTCGCCTAACGAGAAGAGCCCGGAAGTTGTTTCCCCGCCGACGTGCAGCGTTCTCACTTTGCCCGCGCGCGCCTACCGCGACGAGCTGGCCGGCGCCATGCTCACACAACTTCTGCAACAACAGGGATTCCACGCGGAAAATGTCCACGCCGCCTTGAACGCCGACGAATCGATCGAGTTGGCGAAAAAAGGTAATTGGGACGCGATCTGTGTTTCGGTCGTCGCGCCATCTACGCATACGCACGCGCGTTTCGTCTGCACACGCTTACGCGCGGCTCTGCCGGCCGCCCGGATCATCGTCGGAATGTGGGGTGCGACCGACAGTGAAGAGAGCGCGAAGCGCCTGCGCGCCTCGGGCGCGAATGAAGTTGTTTTCTCCCTGGCCGAAGCCGTCGCGCAATTGGCCAATGTTCTCGTCACGATCAGCCACGAAATGATTCCGGCGCCGATTCCCGCCAATGATGAAGAGCGCCTAACGACACTCGGGGCGCTGGGCAGTCTCGATAATTTGCCGGCGGAAAGCCTCGACCGAATTACCGCCAGAGTGGCGCATGTTTTCGAAGTGCCGATCGCGCTGGTCAATTTGATTGATCGCGAGCAACAGCGCACCACCTCCGCCGCCGGTCTGCCGGAGAACGAAGCCGGCGCGTTCGAGGTCCCGCGCGCCCAATCAGTTTGCGGTCACGTCGTGGCCAACGATCAGGCGCTGATCGTGGAAGACATCGCGCACGACCGGCGTTTCGCGAACAATCCTCTCCTGCGTGAACGCGGCCTGCGTTTTTATGCCGGCGTGCCGCTGCGCATAAATGATCAGCCCATCGGTTCGCTTTGCATTCTCGATGTAAAACCGCGCCGCTTGTCCGAGCGCGAACAGCGCCTGCTCGAGGTCATGGCCGACGATGTGGTGGAAGAAATCAAGCGGCGCAGCGACGGATCATCGGTCGCGGCGGCCGCTGCGTAACGTCTCGTTAGGCGCACGAATCGTGAGCCGCTCGAAACGTCGCGAACCGTTCGTGATCGCGACGTTTTTTTCCACCTTGTTCCCGGCCCTGCTTCTGTTTTCCGCGAGTTTTCCGATGTTACTCTTCGCCTTCGCGGTGCGCGGATTGAAGGAATTCGGCGAAGGCGCGCGCAAAGCTCTCATCATCGGTTGCTGCGACGCGCGCCGGCGCGGACAGATGGTCGGCGCATATTATCTGGTGCGCGATCTCATCGTCAGCAGCGGCGCTTTCCTGGGCGCGGCGCTGTGGAAATTCGGACCGCAAGTTAATTTCGCCGGCGCCGCCGCGCTCGGCGCGCTCGGGACGATTTTTTATGTAATGACGTTGAAGCGGAGCGACTCGGGGCTCGGCTAGTTGCGCGCACCGAGGGTTGCTGATGGCTGCTGCTCCGCCGGAGGAGTGAGATCCCAGTCCCTCGGGATCGGATCAATTTCCACCCTTCCCGCTGAATCGGCCTTGGCAAACTCTGCCGCGCGCGCCAGGCCAACAATAACGATAAAGGTAACGATTACGCCGAGCAGAAAAATGCAAATGAGGTACTCCATGGCGCGTCATCCTTTCCGCAGACGAGAAATTGTGCCGGCGAGGAGCACGACGCGCACGCCGACCCAAAGTGCGAGGATGCTCGGCACCCAGAGGCCGACGAACACTCCGTAGTCGCGGTTGACCAGGAACCAAAGCGAGACGCTGGCGACGAAGCTCGCGAAGGTGGCGATGAGGAATGGATAATCAATTTTTGTGAACATAAGCGATGTTGGTCTAACGACCCTGACAGTTGAGCGCGCAAGATGCGGACTCGTTTGGGTGGCTACTTTGGTTGGCAGTGAAATCTGGCGATCGAATGCTCATCGTTCAGCCTTCGTCCGGTTGGGCAGATGATCCGGCCATGGCGCGGTCGATTTCCGATGTGAGTTCGCGGATGCCTTCGTCCCCTATGGGGCCGGTGACCTGCTTCATGATTCGCCCCTGACGGTCGATGACGTAGATGTTGGCGACACCTTTCGCGTAGCCGAATTGCCTCACCACCGAGCCACTCCAATCGAGCATCACGGAGTAGGCGAGTTGTTTACGAAAAGCCTCCCGCAGCATGGAGTGAAACGGCTTCGGGATCATGGAGACATCGGCCACGCCGTCGATGTCGATGCGCTTCGCGTAACGCGCGTGCAGTCGCTGAATCCAAGGCGCGAGTTGCTCGGAGCCCTTGCGATCAGCCACGGTCATGACGGTGACTTTTTCCTTGGGAAAACGATAGCGACGCGGCTTGGCCTCCTGATCGGTCAGCTCGAAATCGCTGAGCTTTGCGACCGGCGCGGCGAATGTCGCCGTGTGAAGCGCGAGAACTGCGAAGAAGACAAAGATTTTCATGTCGCGTAGGCAGCGGAGTAGGAGCGGCCTTTCCAAACCGCGGGTCGCCGGCGCAGCGTCCGCAAGAAAGAAGCCCACTGGATTGCGACCAGAATGGCAACGCCGACCGGATGCAGCAGAGCGCCGAGGAAGGATTGGCGGAATCGCGCCACCGCGATGAGGCGCGGGAGAAAGGCTGCAATCGTGGCGATGATCGCGAGCGGGGATGGAGCGGACGCGAGCAAGACCAGCGGGAGCACTTGCCCGCCTAACAACAGCAGCGACGCGGGCAAGATGAGTCGCGGCGAGCCGAGGCCTTCATGCGCGTTTTTCGCAAAACCACTCCAGACCTGCGACGCGCTTCGATACATGCGGCAGTGGAAAGTGTCGGTGGCGTCGAAGAGGTCGGTTCTGCAGCCCCGCGCACGCATCGTGCGAGCAAGCGCGACCGCGTCGTGCAGGCGATCGGCGACAGCGGCGTGGCCGCCCGCTCTTTCATAGTCAATGCGCCGCACCGCGAGGATTTGTCCGCACGCGGCGGCGAAGCGCGGGTCGGTGCTGGTGCGCATTCGCCGCAGTGGGAGAAAGCCGAGCAGCACAAAATGAATTAGCGGAACGATCAGCTTCTCCATCAGACCGCGCGTCTCCTCGCGCGGCACGCCGCTGACGAGTGCGGCGCGGCTTTGTGCCATGAAGCGCGCGAGGCGCGCGAGTGAGTTAGACCGCAAGACACGCACATCAGCGTCGAGGAAAATCAGCAGCGGATGTCGCGCGAGCGCAGCGAGTTGATGACAGGCGAAGTTCTTGCCGCACCAGCCGGCGGGTAATGGCTGCGCGCTTTCCAGCCGCACGCGCGCATCTCCCTCGGCGATCTCACGCACGATCTCCCCGGTGCGATCGGTCGAGCCATCGTCGAGCACGATGACTTCGAAATCGATCCCCTCGCTCCCCAAAACCGACCGAAGCGCTGCGCCGATATTCGCTTCTTCATTGCGCGCCGGGATGAGAATCGAGCAGCGTGCTTTCCTGACGCCCGGCCGAGACAACGGCCGATACAGGGCAAGATTGCGCACGAAAAGCGCGGCGGGAATGACCGCGAGAAGGCAACTCGCGGCGGCGATCCAGGTGATCATCGGGTTGCCTCCGTTTGATGCTCGGGCACAAACCTCTCGCCGCGTGCCCGGGCGCGCAGCCGGCGCCAGGTGTCGTAGATTCCGTTTACTCCGAACTTGCCGCGCTGGAGCGTGCGCCACTCGGTCGCGTCGCGCCGGCAGGAGCGGGTGGCGAGTTCATCCTGCGTGGTCTCGAGCGCGTCGGTGAAGGCTCGTGTCCAATCGTCGGCGCTGCGCGCGACTTCGAGATCCGGGACGATGGGCTCGCCAAAGGAGACGAGGATTTCCGCGCCGCGGCTCGGTCCAGAAGGCATATTCGATCGCCAGCGGAATGAACGCGGCGTTCGGCTCGCGCGCCGCCAGTGCGCCGAGGCCGTCTTGCAAACGGAGCGGTCGTTCGCGGACGTCCATGAAGCGCCCCTGCGGCGTGAGCCAAAGGGCGTTTTGCGACGAGGCGAGAAGCGCGCGCGTGCTGCGGACAAACTGCAACGCACCGCGAGTTGACTGGTGCTCGACTGGAAAAAAGCCGAGGTGCTTAAAGAAGCCGTAGCGCTGGAGCATCGCGGCGTCGATCGGCGCGAAGGAGGTGCGGTTCGGGAAGAACTCGCGCGACAGGAGCAGACAGACGAGCGGATCCCACCAGGAGGCGTGATTGAGATAGATCACGAGCGGACGCGCACAGTCACCCGGCGGCAATCCGTTTTTCAAAATGCGAATGGCATGGAAGTGCCGGCCCACGTAACGGCGGCTGTAAGCGGCGAAGACTTTCAGCATGCTCGCGGAAACTCGCGGCAGCGTGGCGCGCGTCGCGGTTTTCATCCTGCCATCTCCAGTTCGCGCGGTTGCGCAACGTTTGCGGCAGCCGTGTCGCGGTCGAGCGTGTCGGCGGCGATCCAGCCGGACATCAGGACCATCGGCATGCCCGGGCCGGGATGCGCGGCGCCGCCCGCGAGATACAGCCCGCGCAGATCTGGGCTGCGGTTGCCGGGCTTGAATGCTCCGAGAAATTTTCCGTGACTGGCGAGGCCGTAGATCGCGCCGTTGAGCACGTGGTAGCGGTCGTGGATGTCCTGCGGCGTGAGCGCGCTCTCGAAGACGATGCGCGATTCGATGTCGGGCATTTGGCCGGTGCGTTTCAGCTTTTCCAAAATGACGCGCCGATACTCGGGCAGCATCCGTTTCCAATCGTGATGCGGGCGCAGGTACGGCGCGTGGACGAGCACGTAGAGCGCTTCGCCGCCGGCCGGGGCGGTGCCGGGTTCGGTGCAAGTCGTCGCCGCGAGATAGCAAGTCGGGTCGGGCGCGGGCTCGCCCTTTTTGTAGATCCAAGTCGAACTCTTCGTGCGGGTCGCGACTGAAGACAAAGTCGTGATGCGCGAGGTGCTGATAACGTTTCTTAAGGCCGAGGTAGAGCACGACGCCGGAGCACGCGGGCTCGTAGTTTCGCCGGCGCTCGAAGGCCTGGCCGATTGCGCCGTTGATCAGCTCGCGATGGGTGCGCACGGAGTCGCAGTTCGACACGACGGCGCTCAGCGCGATCTCCTCGCCGGCATCGGTGCGCACGCCGGTGACTTCGCCGCCGTGCGACGAGGATTTTCTCGATCTTCGTGCCGGTGCGGAATTCGACGCCGAGCTCGGTGCGCGAGTCTAACGAGCGCTTCGGGCACGGCGCGTGTGCCGCCGACCGGATACCACACGCCTTCGTCGGTCTGCATGTGGGCGATGCCGCAGAGCACAGCGGGCGAACCGTAGGGCGACGAGCCGACGTATTGCGTGAAGTGGTCGATCATCTGCGCGACGCGCGGATCCGGCGTGAACGCGCGCACGGTGCCCGCGACCGAACGGCCCATCCGCATCGCGAGCACGTCGCCCAACATCTTCGGATCGAACGACGCCTTCCACTCGAACATGTCCATGATCCCGCCGATCGGTTTGTAGAAAAAGTGTCGCTGGGAAATGCCGTCGAGCCGCGCGCTGTAGTCGATGAACTCGCGGTAGCGCGCGCCTGAATTCGTGCCGGGCGCGAAGGCGTCGAGCGTCTTTGCCATCGCGTTCGGGATTTTGCGCGAGATCGAGCGTCGAACCGTCGTCGAAGAAGCAGCGCCACTGCGGATCGAGCCGCACGAGTTCGAGGTAATCCTCCAAGCGCGCGCCGGCTTCGCTGAAGATGCGGCGCAGCACTGACGGAATCGTGACAATCGTCGGACCCATGTCGAAGCGGAAACCGTCGCCGCGAAGTTGCGCCGCCTTGCCGCCGAGCCAGTCGTTGCGCTCGAAGAGGACGACGCTGCGCCCGCGCGCCGCGAGCACGCAAGCCGCGGAAAGGCCGGCAAGTCCGCCGCCGATAATGCCGATTGGTTTCATGATTTTCGTCGGTTGGATTTCTCGATGAGCGCGGCGACGAGTTCGCGGATCGCGGCGAAGCGATGGCGTCCGTGCGCGGCGCGAATGTAGGAGGAGAAAAGCTGCGCATCGTGACGGTCCGGCTCGCCGAAGTGCGGATGCCGGCGACCACGCCGCACGGCGACGACGTGCGGGAAAGTCATTTCGAGCAAACCTTCGTCGCCGCGCGTGGTGCCGAAACCGCTGGCCTTCACGCCGCCAAACGGCATGCGCGGATCCGCCGTCGGAACAATCAGATCATTGATGGTAACGAAACCGGTCTTGATCCGCGCGGCGAGGGCGCGGGCGCTGGCGATATCGCGTGAGAAAATCGATGCGCCGAGCGCGAAGTCGGAAAAATTCGCCCGCTGCACCGCAGCCTCTTCGTCGCGGACGCGCTCGATGAGCGGCGGTGAGAAGCCGGCGACGGAAAGGCGCGCGACGAATTCGTCAGCGATGGATTGCACCACAATGAGGCGACGCGGTGCGATGCAGGTTTCGCCATCGTTTAGGCGCGTCCCGAAACGCAACGCGCGGACGACGAGATCGAGATCGGCGTCGGCGAAGACGAGCACAGGGTCTTCCCCGGAGAGTTCCATCACGGACGGAGTGTTGGTTTCCGCGAGCGCGGCGAGAACGTCCCGGCCGTTATCGGAGGAACCGGTGAAGATGACTTTGTCCACGCCATCAGCGATGGCGTCGCGCGCGGCATCGACGCTTTCGGGCAGGATCTCGAGAAGCGCGGGATCGAGGCCCGCGGCGCGCGCCAGATTGGCAAAGACGAGCGCGACCTCGCGAGTGCCGGGCGCCGGCTTGAGCAGCACGGCGTTCCCCGCGACGAGCGCATGCAGCGAATGAACTGCGGGCAGAAAGAGCGGATAATTTCCAGGTCCGATGACGAGCACAAGGCCGAAGGGCTGGCGGGTCACTTCGAACGAAACCCCTTGCAGCCAAACCGGCCGCCCGCGCCTGCCGCAGCGACGCGGCGCGAGGACGCGCCTCGCATTCCGCTCCAGCCAGCGGCACGCATCAGCGAGCGGGAGAACTTCGGAGACGAGCTTTTCGGCGAGCGGACGATCGCTCCCCGCAGCAGCGGCGGTAGCGAGTGACTCCGCATTTTCAGCAATGAAATGACGGAGTTCGCGGACGACCTTCAAGCGTTCGCGAATCGGCGTGAGCGCCCAGAGTGATTGGGCCGCGCGCATTGCAGTGCGAGGCTCAAGCGCGGGCGCCATGGGGAACTCAATTGTCGAAGTCATCATGCTGGCTCCAGATCTCGCCGCGCAAACGGCGGGACGCGCACCGCGTCGGTTTTCGGCGTGATGCCAAGGTCGGCGAGTAACAAGCGCGTGCTGATGCGCGCGGATTCGAAAATAACCGGGAGGCCGCTGCCGGGATGAGTGCCGCCGCCGACGAGATAAATGCCATCGACGTCTTCGAAGCGGTTGTGCGGCCGCAGGTGCAACATCTGATCAAGGCTGTGCGCGAGATTGAAGGTCGCGCCCTGGTGAATCTCGTATTTCGTGTCCCAATCCGCGGGCGTGATAATGCGCTCGAAGCGGAGGCGGCGCTCGACATCGGTGAAACCGGCCTTCGCGATTTGTCGCAGCATTTTCGCGCGAAAGCGCTCCCGCTCACGGGACCAATCGACGTTCGGATGCTGATGCGTAACCGGCGCGAGAACGTAGAGCGTGCTCATGCCGCGCGGCGCGAGTGTCGGATCGGTGACGCAGGCGTTCTGCACGTAGAAGGACGGATCGTCTGAGAGCACATGCTGATTCTCGACCTCGTCGAGATTGCGCGCGTAGTCGGCGGCGATGTGAATGTTGTGATGCGGCAGGTCGAACTCGCCCTCGACGCCGAGATACATCATGAAGGTCGAGCAGGAGAATTTCTTGCGAGCAATCTTGCGGTCGGTCCAGCGACGGCGCAGGCGGTCGGGGACGAGACGTTGCATCGCGCGCGCGAAATCAGCGTTCATCACGATCGCGCTGGCTTTCTCCACGCCGGCGGTGGTGCGGACCGCAACGGCGCGCCGGCCCTCAAAAAGCACTTCCTCGACAGGCGAATCAGTACGGATATCAACGCCCAAGCGCTCTGCGACGCGGGCCATCGCCGCGGTCACCGCCGCGCAGCCGCCAATCGGATGGAAGACGCCGTACTCGTATTCGAGGAATGAAAGAATCGAGAAGAGGCTCGGACAGCGGAACGGCGACATGCCGAGGTATTTTGATTGGAAAGAAAACGCGAGGCGGATGCGCGGATCGCGGAAGAAGCGGCTGAGATAGGTGTCGATCGACTGATGCGGTCGGAGCATCGGGAGCATCTTGAGCAGGCGCAGATTGATGAGGTCCTGCCAGCCTAGGAACGGGGTCTCGAGGCAAGGCTCCATCCGCTGGAGCTTGGTGCGATTTTCATCGAGGAAACGGCGGAATCCCGGGGCGTCGTCCGGTGCGATCGCGGCGATCTGCTGCTCCATGCGCGCGATGTCCGGCGTCGCGTGCAACTCACCGCCTTCGCCAAAGATGATCCGATACTGCGGGTCGAGCCGGACCATCTTCACCTCATCGCGGAGCGACGTGTCCGCTGCGGCGAAGATTTCCTCGAGGACGCGCGGGTAGAGGAAAAACGTGGGACCGAGGTCGAACCTGAACCCGTTCGCCTCGATCGCTGACGTGCGTCCGCCGATGGTCGGAAGGCGTTCGAGAACCTTCACCTTTACTCCGGCAGCGGCCAGGAGAATCGCTGAGGCAAGGCCACCAGGACCGGCGCCGACGATGATGACGTCTTTGCTCATGGGGTCCTCAAAGGGGTGTCTTGATGCCGCACGCGCGAGCTGCGCACCAACCGCGCGCGGCCTCGAAGAACATGAACGCTGAGGCCAATCCGAAGGCGGCGGCGGCGACCCGTGAATGTCGGCCAAGAGGCGACGCACGCGATGGCAGAGATGGAGCCAGCAACTGCGCGAAGTGCGCGTCCCCGGGAACCGATATTTGGCTGAAACATTTTCATGACAGGGCGAGTTGTTTAATGCGTGTCTAGATACTGTCTAGCCGCAGATGATCGTCGTGTCAATGATTTGTCTAACTCCTGTTTCGAAGATATTATCTGTGCTAGAGGCCTTTTGACTTGTCAGTGCGTTATTACATGTCTAAATAGTGTCTCATTGAAGGATCGCCCCATACACCCCATCCAAGTCGCGGCCGCACGTACCGGCTTAAGCCCGCACGTCATCCGGGTTTGGGAGCGGCGGTACGGCGCGGTAAAGCCGGAGCGCGCCGATTCGCGCCGGCGGCTTTATTCCGACGAAGAAATCGAGCGCCTGGCTCTGTTGCGAAGTGCGACACAGGCTGGCCATCCCATCAGTACGATCGCGCGCCTGAGTGCGCCGCAGATCGAGTTACTCGTCGATAAAGCGCGCCTTGCGAAAAGCGCGGAAATCGGCCGGGCAGTGGACGCCGGCGCCGTTTTCCGCACCGAATGTCTCGATGCCGTGAAGCGGCTTGATGCCGGAGCGCTCGGGCAGGCGCTTCAGCGCGGGCTCGTGGCACTCGGGCATCAAGGGTTTCTCCAGGTGGTCGTCGCTCCGCTCGCAGACGAGATCGGCGCGCACTGGCGCGACGGGACAATCACCGCGGCGCACGAGCATTTTTTCACGGCCTCGGCGAAAATCTTTCTCGGTCACATGAGCAGACAGTTCGCGGAGGGAGCGGGGATGCCGAACTTGATCGCCTGCACGCCGGCGGGACAATTGCACGAGCTCGGCGCGTTTATGGTCGGCGTGGCCGCGACTCATCTCGGCTGGCGCGTGGCGTATCTGGGCGCGGGACTACCGGCGGCGGAGATCGCAGGAGCCGCCATGCAAAATCATGCGGCCGCGATCGCGCTGAGCATCATCTATCCCGACGACGACCCGGAACTACCGGACGAACTCCTTAGCCTGCGGCGCTATCTCCCTTCCGACACGCGCATCATCGCTGGCGGTCGTGCGGCGCCGGCTTACGGGGAGACGCTCTCGCGGATCGGCGCGGTGGTCGTCGCCTCGCTCGCGGAGTGCTGCGAGGCCCTCGATCGCCTTCGAAGTGAACGCCGGCCTGCTGCGTCCATGCCGCGTCCATGACGCTCCACGAATTCAGATCCGAGCAGTGGCTGCCGGTAGCGCTCGACGAACTGTTTCCGTTCTTTGCCGATGCGGGGAATTTGCAGGAGCTCACGCCATCGTGGCTGAGCTTTCAGATCGTCACGCCGTCACCGATCGTGATGCATGTCGGCGCGCAGATTGATTACCGGCTCAGAGTTCACGGACTGCCGCTGCGCTGGCGGAGCGAGATTACGGTCTGGGAGCCAACCGTGCGGTTCGTCGATGAGCAAGTGCATGGGCCCTTCCGCCGCTGGATTCACGAGCACCGCTTTGAGCCGCGCGATGGTGGCACACTCGCGATCGATCACGTGCGTTACGCTGTGCCCGGTGGTCCGCTGATCAATTGGTTGCTCGTCCGCCACGATGTCGCACGCATTTTCGCGTATCGCACGGAAAAGCTGCGCGCGCTCTACCCACTAGCAGATGTGAGGACCGTCCGGGTTCGCTTGGCGCGCGCGGCACGATCTTGTATGTCATGGCGCTGAAGCGCGGCAACCGCGCGCGGACCTGATTTGCCATGAGCTTGTTCCTTGCTGACCTGCGCTACGCGGCCCGCGTGCTCCGGAAAACTCCCGCGTTTTCCCTCGTCGTTATCGCCGTGCTCGCGCTGGGAATCGGCGCGAACAGCGCCGTCTTCAGCGTGATCGATGCCGTGCTCCTGCGTGCGCTGCCCTTCCGCGATCCCGACCGCCTCGTCATGATCTGGGAGAAGAACCCCTCGTTAGGCACTTTGATTGCCGATCGCGTGCCGGTGGCATTGAGCAATTTTCTCGAATGGCAGAAGCGCGCCACGCAGTTCGAAGTCATGGGTGGTTTTGAAGACGCGAACTTCAATATCACCAGCGTAACCGAACCGGAACGGGTGCAAGGCGCACGCGCCACGCCGAATTTCTTCCGCGTCTTCGGCGTGGAACCGCGCTTTGGGCGCAGTTTTGAAAAGGCCGAGGAGGAACACACCGCCGTCCTGAGCGACGCATTTTTTCAGCGGCGCTACGGCGGCGATCGCAACATTCTCGGCAGCACGCTGACGATGAACGACATCGTTTACACCATCATCGGTGTGCTCCCGCCGGAGTTTCATTTGCCGGCCACGCGCGAAGGACAGAACCAGAGCAAGCCGGAACTTTGGGTCCCGTACGATTCGACCGCGCAGACGAACACGGCTGAATTCAACCGCCGCAAAATGCAGATCTTCGCGCGGCTGCGGGACAACGTCTCGTTAGACCAGGCCCGCGCCGAGATGAACACCATCGCCGCGCAGATGGCTCAGGAAGATGCGACACAGAACGCCGGCTTCGGCGCCAATGTCTTTTCCGTCTATAGTGAAGACGTCGGCAAAGATCAGCGACGCAACCTGCTCGTCCTGCTGGCCGCGGTCGGATTCGTCCTGCTCATCGCCTGCGCCAATGTCGCCAACCTCATGCTGACCCGCGCGACGGCGCGCCAGCACGAAATGGGAATTCGCAAGGCGCTCGGGGCCGGTCGGACACGACTCGTTAGGCAACTGCTCGCGGAAAGTCTGCTCCTCAGTGCGATCGGCGCCGCGCTCGGATTGTTCGTTGCGCATTACGGAATCAAACTGCTCGTTAGTCTAAAACCAGCCGGGATCAATCGGCCCGGAGACATTCATCTCGGCCTGCCGGTCTTGATTTTCACCACTCTTATTTCCGTCGCGGTCGCACTGATCTTCGGAATTCTTCCCGCCCTGCAAGCCGCGCGCTCGGATGTGAAGTCCGCGGTGCACAATCTTCGCGTCGGCGGGTCTGCTTCTTCCGCCCGCGCGCGCAAGTCGCTGGTCGTGGCGGAAGTCGCGCTCGCCTGTGTGCTGCTGATCGGCGCCGGGTTCATGATGAAAAGTCTGTTCGCGGTTTTACAGGTCGATCCCGGTTTCAAGCCGGACCATTTGCTGACCATGAAGTTCAGCCTGCCGGAATCGCGCTACGGGTCTAACGAACAAATCGCTAACTTCTGTCAGCAAGTGCTGGACAAGGTTCGCGCCGCGCCCGGTGTGCAGCACGCCAGTTTCTCCGACGGACTTCCGCTGACCCGGCTGCGCATGATGCGTTTTCTCGTGGAAGGCCAGGAACCGCCGGCGCGCGGAAGCGAACCGACGGCCGACATGCGCGGAATTTTTCATCCCGATTATTTCGATACCATCGGCCTTCGTCTGATTGCCGGGCGCAATTTCACGCCTAACGAGTTGTCGGAGAAGAAACCGGTTATCGTTATCAATCAGGCGCTGGCGAAACGCCTTTGGCCTAACGAGAGCCCGCTCGGACAACATCTGCGCAGCGTGCCGGCCAAGAATGGCGTGCCGGTGATCACCTACGAAGTCATCGGCGTGGTGAACGACATGCACCAGGTTTCGCTCGAAGAGGGAATGCGTCCCGAAATCTCGAAGGCGATGGGTGATTACACACAGCTCACGCTGGCCGTGCGCACTGCCGCCGATCCGGAGACAATGATTCCCGTGATCAAGCAACAGATTTGGTCGGTGGACAAGAATGTGCCGATGTTTGAAGTCGCGACCATGGAACAAGTGCTGCGTGAAAGCACGAGCGATCGTCGTTTTCAATCATTCCTCATGGCCACATTCGCCGGCATCGCATTGCTGCTCGCCAGCGTTGGTTTGTATGGCGTGCTCGCGTCCCTGGTGGCGCAGCGCACGCAGGAAATCGGGATTCGCATGGCGCTCGGCGCGCAAAAGATGGATGTGCTTCGCCTCATCCTGCGCGAAGGCTCGCGCATGGTCTTGTTAGGCATTGCCATCGGTGTCGCGGCCGGCCTCGCGCTCAGCCGGTATCTGGCCAGTTTGTTCTTCGGCATCACTCCGGCCAATGCCATCACTTATGTCGAAGTTGGATTGATCATGTTCGCCATCGCCTTGCTGGCTTGCGTCCTACCGGCCTGGCGCGCGCTGCGCGTCAACCCGATGGTGGCCTTGCGTTACGAGTAGTGATTGAGCCGACGCGTGCTGTCCTGCTGAACAACCGCGAGGTCGCGCGCGGTCGTTACGTCCTTTACTGGATGCAACAATCGCAACGCGCGGTGTGCAATCACGCACTCGAATACGCAGTGGCGCGGTCTAACGAGTACAAACAACCGCTGCTGGTCTGTTTCGGCCTGACCGATGGTTACCCGGAAGCGAACCTGCGTCACTACACCTTCATGCTCGAAGGTCTGCGCGATGTCGGGCTCGCGCTGGAAAAGCGTGGGATCGGATTCGTGTTGCAGCGCGGCGATCCCGCGGACGTCGCTTTACGGCTTGGGCGACACGCGTCGCTGATTGTCTGCGATCGCGGCTACCTGAGGTTGCAAAAGGAATGGCGCGATCGCGTGGCGAAAAATGCGCGCTGCGAAGTGGTCCAGGTGGAAAGCGATGTGGTCGTGCCCGTGGACGTCGCTTCGGACAAACGCGAATTCGCCGCGCGCACTTTGCGACCGAAGTTGACGCGACTTTGGCCAAAATACTTGCGACCCCTGCGCAGTGTGCCGTTGCGCCAAAAATGGCGCGCACAACTGCCACGTGGATGCGATTGGCGAAAGCCGCAACCACTCGTTAGGCAATTGAAACTTGATCGTTCCGTCCCGGCGGTGAGCGAATATTTCCGCGGTGGCACACTCGAGGCCGAAAAAGTTTTCCGCCAATTTTGCCGCGACCTGCTCCGCCACTACGCCTGGACCCGAAACCAGCCGCAGACCGATAACGTCTCGCACATGAGCAAGTATCTGCATTTCGGCCAGATCTCGCCGCTCTGGCTCGCCCTGCAAATGCAGTCGTTAGGCAGAAACCAAAACACGGAAGGTTTTCTCGAAGAACTACTCGTTAGGCGTGAGCTGGCCATGAACTGGGTCGAGCACACGAAGGATTATGACAGCTACGACGCGTTACCGGACTGGTCGCGCAAAACGCTGGCCAAGCATGCACGCGACAAGCGGCCGATCATCTACACGCGCCGGCAACTGGAAGCCGCGCGCACGCACGACCGCTATTGGAACGCAGCGATGAACGAGATGCGTTTCACCGGTTACATGCACAACCACATGCGCATGTATTGGGGAAAGAAGATCCTGGAATGGAGCCGCACGCCGTGGGAAGCGCATGCCACCGCGCTTGCGCTCAACAACAAATATTTTCTCGATGGCCGCGACGCGAATTCCTTCGCCAATGTCGCCTGGATCTTTGGCCAGCACGATCGACCGTGGGGCGAGCGACCCATGTTCGGCAAAGTCCGTTACATGAACGCCGCCGGACTCGAGCGAAAATGCGACATCGAAGCGTATGTCGCAAAGGTCGACGCGCTAAAGGCAATTTAGCCTAACGAATAGTCGTACGCGCTTCGAAGAATATTTTCCTGAATCCAAATCCGCCCGCCGCTGCATCTCATCCGAGAACCCGCGCGCGCTTATGGAGAAACTTCTGCAGGATATTCGGTTCGGCTTTCGCCAACTCATCAAGAAACCCGGCTTCGCCGCTCTCGCCATCATCTCGATGGCGCTGGGCATCGGGGCCAATACCTCGATCTTCAGTCTGGTCGATACCGTTCTGCTGCGGCCGCTGGCGGTGAAGGATCCATCGCAACTGGTGGAACTTTACGGGACGACCAATAAAGGCGCCGATTTCAGCATTCAATCCTATCCGAATTACAAAGATTACCGCGATCGCAACACCGTCTTCTCGGGCCTTTTTGTTTATCGCGTCGTGGTCAGCAGCCTCATGCACAACGGCGCCAGCCAGCGCGTCTGGGGTTACCTCGTTTCAGGAAATTATTTCGATGTTCTCGGCGTGAAGCCGGCGCTTGGTCGCGCGTTTTTGCCGGAAGAAGATGCGACACCGGATTCGCATCCGGTCGCGGTGCTGGGTTACGGCTGCTGGGAACGGCGCTTTGGTTCCGATCCGTCGATCATCGGCAAGACGGTCGAGTTCAATAGCCGGCCTTTCACGATCGTCGGCGTCGCGCCAAAAGGATTCATCGGCACAGAAGTCTGCTACGAGCCGGAGATGTTCATTCCGGTGATGATGGCGAAGGCGATCGAGCCCAGCAGCACTTACCTGGAAAAACGCGATTCCAACAACATGTTCGCGGTCGGCCGGCTCAAACCCGGTGTGAGCTTCGCGCAGGCAAGAGCTTCGCTCGAAACATTGACCGCGCAGATGGCGCAGGATTACCCAGAGAACGTCGGTCGCGGCATTACCCTGGCCCGGCCAGGTCTGTTCATTCCTGACATTAAGAATTCGGTTTTCGCTTTTGCCGGTGTCCTGGCGGTGGTCGGCGCGCTGGTGCTCCTGCTTGCGTGTGTGAACCTGGCCAATCTGTTGCTCGCGCGCGCCACCGAGCGTCGTCGAGAAATCGCGGTCCGGCTCGCCGTCGGAGCGAGCCGGGCACGACTCGTTAGGCAACTTCTGACCGAGAGCATTCTCATTTCGTTAGCCGGCGGCGCCGCGGGCGTGTTACTCGCGGCCTTCATCAACAGCACGGTCCGCGCAATTCGCCTGCCAGTCGATGTCGCACTGCTCTTCGACCTGCGCACCGACTGGCGCGTGCTCACATTCACGCTGCTGCTTTCGATCGCGACCGGAATTGTCTTCAGCCTCATTCCCGCATTGCAATCGTCGAAACCACAGCTCGTCCCGGCCTTGAAAGACGAATCATCCATGGCCGGATTTCGCCGCTCGCGCTTACGCAATGCGCTGGTCGTCCTGCAGGTTGCGCTTTCGCTCGTTCTCCTGATCAGCGCCGGATTGATCGTGCGCAGTCTGCAAGCAGCGCAGAAAATGCGGCCCGGGTTTAATCCGGAAAACGCCGCTACGCTTTCCTTCGATCTCGGGTTGCAAGGCTATGACGAAACGCGCGGGCGCGCTTTCCAACAACAGACGCTCGAGCGCGTCCGCGCCTTGCCGGAAGTGGAAGGTGCTGCCCTGACTGACAGCCTGCCGCTTGGCCTGAACTACAACGACACGTCCATCTACATCGAGGGCACCGAATTTACCGGCGCAAGCAATCTCCCAATCGCAATTCCGTTCGAGAGCACGCCGGGATATTTCGCGGTCATGGGCATGCCCTTGCGCGGGCGCGATTTTCGCGATGATGAAAACAAGAAGGAAAATCGCGTCGCCATCGTGAACGAAACCTTCGCCCAGAAATTCTTCTCCGGACAGGATGCGATCGGGAAACGGTTCAACTGGCACGGGCCTAACGACCCGTTCTTCGAAATCATCGGCGTGGTGCCGGCGGGCAAATACAACTCGTTAGGCGAAGCTCCGAAACCCGCGCTCTACACTCCATTCTATCGCGGTTACAGCGGAGGCGTCACGCTCGTGGCCCGGACGCACGGCGATCCGCACGCCGTCCTGAATGCGATGCGGGCCGAGGTGCAGAAACTCGATCCGTCCATCTCGGTTTATGGGGCAAAGACTCTGACCGAACACATGGGCACTTCGCTTTTCCCCGCGCGCATGGCCGCGATCGCGCTCGGCAGTTTCGGTGTGCTCGCGCTCATGCTGGCGGCGGTGGGAATTTACGGTGTCATGTCGCATGTGGTCGCCGGACGGACGCGCGAGATCGGATTACGCATGGCTCTGGGCGCGCAATGGTCGCATGTGCAGCGCTTGATTTTGCGACAAGGCATGATGCTGGCCGTGATCGGATCGGTCATCGGACTGGTGATTGCCTTCGGCGGCGCGCGTTTGATGAAGAGTTTGCTCTACGGCGTGAGCGCGTCTGACCCGATCACGTTTCTCGTTGTCGGCTTGCTCTTGTTAGGCATTGCGCTCCTCGCCTGTTGGATTCCGGCGCGCCGGGCCAGCCGGGTGGAACCGATGATCGCGCTGCGAGCGGAGTGAACCATCGCTTCGCGCTTGCGTTGTAGTGACGGCGCTCTGTCGCCGTAAGACGCGTGGCCTGCAATCAGCGCGTGTTTACGCCGACGGAGCGGCGTCACTACAGCCAAAGAATGCCTAACGAGTAGTTAACGAAACAAATTGTATTTCAGAATGGCGTAGAGAACGCGGAACCCGTCGCGCCAGCCAATCTTCTTGCCTTCCTCGTAAGTGCGGCCGTGGTAGGAAATGCCGACTTCGTAAATCACGCACTTGAGCTGCGCTATCTTCGCCGTGACCTCGGGATCGAATCCGAATCGATCTTCTTCCAACTTGATGCGCTGAAAAATTTCGCGCCGGAACATTTTGTAGCCGGCTTCTATGTCGGTCAGGTTCAGATTGGTGCACATGTTGGAAACGAGCGTGAGCACGCGATTGCCGACCATGTGCCAGAAGTAAACCACGCGATGCGCCTGGCTGCCGATGAAGCGCGAGCCGAAAACAACATCCGCGCCGCGATGCATGAGCGGCTCGAGTAACTTCGCGTAATCAGCCGGATCGTATTCGAGATCGGCGTCCTGCACCACGACGTAGTCGCCGGTGACCTCTTCGATTCCGGTGCGAACGGCCGCGCCTTTGCCCCGATTGCGTTCGTGAAACAAGACCTTGTCGCCTAACGAATGCAATTCGCCTTGCAACAATTCGCGCGTTCCGTCAGTCGATCCGTCATCCACGATGATAACCTCGAGATTCGAAACCGAGCTAACCCGCACCGTTTCAACTAACGAACGGATGGTGGCCTTTTCGTTATAGCAGGGAATAACAACCGACAGTTTCACCAGCGCGGCGATATCATACAGTCGGCCAGATGACAACGCGTCCGCACCAACCGTGGTATCGCATCCTTTACGTGCAGGTGCTGATCGCCGTCTTCATCGGCATTCTCATCGGCCATTTCTTCCCGCAGTTCGGCAAATCACTCAAACCGCTGGGCGACGGCTTCATCAAGCTGGTCCGGATGATCATTGCCCCGATCATTTTCTGCACGGTCGTCCACGGCATCGCCTCGATGAGCGACCTGAGGAAGCTCGGCCGCATCGGCGGCAAAACGCTTCTCTACTTCGAAGTCGTTTCGACTTTCGCGCTGATCATCGGTCTGCTCGTGGTCAATATTCTCAAGCCCGGCGCCGGGTTTAATATCGATCCGGCCACGCTCGATCCGAGCATCGGCCAGAGCTATGCGCAGGCTGCGCACAGCCAGTCGCTGGTTGATTTTCTGCTCAACATCATTCCGAAGACTTTCTTCGACGCCTTCGCCACCGGCGATCTTCTACAAATCCTGCTCGTCTCCATCCTGAGCGCGTTTGCGATTTCGATGATGGGCCCGGCAGGTGAACCAATCCTGCATGTCGTCGAAACCGGCGGACGGATCTTTTTTGGCATCATGCGCATCATCGTCAAAGTGGCGCCGCTGGCTGCGCTCGGCGCGATGGCGTTCACGGTCGGGAGTTACGGACTCGAAGCGCTCAATCGCCTGCTTGCCTTGATGGTCGGTTTCTATCTCAGTGCGGCGATTTTTGTCGTCATTGTGCTCGGTGTGATCGCGCGCATCGCCGGCTTCTCGATTTTTCGTCTGCTCAATTACATCAAGGAAGAAATCCTGCTCGTGCTGGGCACCAGCTCATCCGAAACGGCGCTGCCCGGCATGCTGCAAAAGATGAGAAAACTTGGTTGCGCGGAATCAACCGTCGGTCTCGTCATTCCGACCGGTTACAGTTTCAATCTCGACGGTACCAACATCTACATGACGATGGCCGCGATTTTTCTCGCGCAAGCCACCAATACGCATCTCGATTTACGTCACCAAATCAGCCTGCTCCTCGTCGCCATGATTTCGTCCAAAGGCGCGAGTGGCGTAACCGGCGCGGGATTTGTCACCCTGGCCGCAACCTTGTCGACGGTGCCCGCCGTGCCAATTGAATCGCTCGCACTGCTCGTCGGCATCGATCGATTCATGAGCGAATGCCGGGCGATCACCAACCTGATTGGCAACGGCGTGGCCACGGTTGTGATCAGCCGCTGGGAGGGAGAAGTGAGCGCGGCGCAACTGCGCGAAAACCTGCGCGCAGTCTAACGAGTCATCCTTCCGTCGCAGAAACCGGCGTCGTTGTTCGGCGCAAAATCATGGCCAGACCGGCCAGAACAAAAGCTCCGCCGACTAACGACCAGAGCGAGAGTCGTTCGCCGCCAAGAAACCAGCCAAGCGCCACTGCACCCGGCGGCGTAATGAGTGAGATCGTTTGCAGTTTGTTCACCGGAATGCGCGGCAATAGCCAGTAAAGGAGCAGGAACGTCAGCGCCGATCCAATGATGGCGAGATAGAGCAGGCAGAAAATGGCGAGCCCGCTCCAATGAAAACGCAAAGGATTGCCCTCAAGAAAAATGCCTAACGAGAGCAAGGGGATGGTGCCGAAGATCATTTGCCAGGCGGCAATCATGGCCGGCGCAAGCTGCAAGGCGCGACGTTTGAGCAGTACATTAGAAAAGGCTGCGCCGGCGCCGCCCAACGAAATCCCGAGTCCGCCCCAGAAGGCGAGATTGCCGCTGTGACCGAAAAGCCCGCTGCAAATCAACGCGACACCGCCAATGGCCAGCACGGCGCCGGCGAGTTGCTGCCAGCGCAACGGTTCCTCCGGCAACATCCAATGCGCGCAAAGCATTCCGAAGACCGGAATGGTCGCCTGCACGACCGCGGCAAGACCGGAGGAAACATGCAGCTCGCCCCAGAACAGCAGGCCGTAATTAATCGCGAACATCAGCACGCCAGTGGAGCCGAGGAGCAACCAGTCGCTGCGGTTCTTCGGCAGCAGCGGGACGCGGCCTAACGAAACCAAAACCAGCACGATAAACGCGATCAGGAACCGGATGCCGGCGAAAGAGATCGGCGGCAGATCACTCAGCCCAACCTTGATCGCCAGCCAGGTCGAGCTCCAGACGACACAAAGCGTCAGGTAGGCCGCGATAATTTTCCAGCGGGCGCTCATTTTTCTGAATCCGGAGCGCATGCTAGTCGCATCTCACCGGAAAGCCATGATCCAGGATCTCAAGTTCGCCTTCCGGCAGTTGCTCAAATCGCCGGGTTTCACCGCCATCGCGGTCTTCACACTCGCCCTCGCCATCGGGGTTAACTCCGCCATTTTCGCCATCATCAAAGGCGCGGTGTTGCGGCCGATGGTGCCGTTGAAACCGGAGGAAGTAGTGAACGTTTTCACGGCGCGGCAAAACGCCAGCCGCGATTACCGCTCATTTTCCTACAATGAATTTCGCGAGCTGCGTGAAAGCGGCAGCGATATTTTCGCCGATGTCGCTGCGCTCGAGTTCGCCGTCGCGGGCATTGGTCGCGATGAAGGAATGAAACGCAGCTTCGCGTTTCTGACCTCGGACAATTTCTTCACCCTCATGGGTGTGAAGCCGGCGTTAGGCCGCTTTTACACCGCGGAAGAATCGCGGCCCAATGCGGAGGTGCCGGTGGTGGTGGTGAGTTACGGCTTCTGGCAACGAATGAGCGCGCGTCCTGATTTTGTTGGCAGCACTTTGCAGGTCAACGGACAGCCCTACACCGTTATCGGCGTCACGCCGAAAGGCTTCAGCGGGGTCAGTGCCCTGATCGCGCCGGACATCTGGCTGCCGCTCGGAGTGCATTCGCATCTTGGTTCGACTTTCGCCGACTCTGATAACCTCCAGGATCTGGCGCAGCCAAAAAATTATGCGCTCAACGTCACCGCGCGCATGCGTCCGGGTTTGACGATCGAGCAGGCGAAATCGCGCCTGCCGGTATTGGCGCAACGAATTACCGCGATCCAGCCGCCCGATTCCGAAGGCGAACGCGAATTGCAAATCCAGAAGCCATCGCGTTTCAGTCTGAGCACGTCGCCGGAAGACGATGGACCAGTCACGCTCATCGGGACGCTGCTCATGGCGATGGCGGGCGCGGTCTTGCTCATCGCGAGTTTGAACCTGGCCAACATGCTGCTCGCGCGCGGCACGGCGCGGGCCAAGGAAATCGCGTTGCGCCTCGCGCTAGGCGCATCGCGCTGGCGTATCGTCCGACAATTACTTTGCGAAGGTTTGCTCCTCGCCATTCTCGGCGGCATCGGCGGCTTGATCCTGAGCGTCTGGAGTAACGGCCTCATCCTTCGTTCCATGGCGGCCGCGCTCAGCTCGCTGAATTTTTCTTTCGTGATTGATCTGCATCCGGACACAGTCGTTCTCGCGGTCACGTTTCTGTTCTGCGTCCTGGCCACATTGCTCTTCAGTCTCGGGCCAGCCTTGAAAGCAACCCGCGCCGACCTGGTTAACGATTTGAAACAACAAGTTGGTGATCCAGCCGGGGCGGGACGCTTGGGCCGCTTCTTCGCGCCGCGGCATATTTCCGTCATGGCGCAGATCGCCCTTTCGCTCATGCTTCTCTTCAGCGCGGGCCTGTTCCTGCGCGGTGCGCTCGCTGCCGGCGGACTCAATCCCGGCTTCGATCCGAAAGGCGACCTGGTCACCGAGATCGACTACTCGTTAGTCAAAAAAGATCCGACCGAAGCGCGGCGCGAGCTTTTCGCCACCGTGCAACGCTTGCGTGAACTGCCGGGCGTCAAGACCGTCGCGTTTGGCACCATGTTGCCCTACGGCAACTTCACCTCCACACGCCGCGTCATGTCCACGCGCGAGTCGATGCCGACCGATCCGAAAGCGCCGGATCCGGGCGCGGGCGGACTCTTCACTGCCATCAGTCCGGGATACTTCGATTCCATCGGCGTGCGCATTTTGCGCGGCCGCGATTTCACGCAGGCCGAGGCGGAGAACAAAGACGCTCCGCGCGTCATGATCATCGACGAAGAGATGGCGAAGAAAATCTTCCCGGACACGGAGGCGCTCGGCCAGCACCTGCGTTACACGCAAGCGCCGCGTGACGGTTCGCCCAACGATTTCGAAATTATCGGGATCGTGAACACGCACCGGCACGATGTGCAAAACGACACCGCGCTCCGGCGTGTCTTCGTTCCGTTCGTGCAAAGCTACAGCGGCGACATCTTCCTGCACACTCGCCTAACGAATACTGACCGGCGCGCCGTCATCGCCTTGATTCCGACCGTGCGGCAAACCCTCCGCGACATCAATGCGCAGTTGCCCGTCCTAACGATCGCGCCTTACACGGATCTGATGGAAAAGAGCGTCGGCCTTTGGATCGTGCGGCTCGGCGCGGTCATGTTCGGTGTCTTTGGCTTAATCGCGCTCCTGCTTGCGGTGGTGGGCGTTTATGGAGTGAAAGCTTATTCCGTGGCGCGACGCACGCGTGAGATTGGCATCCGCATGGCGCTCGGCGCCGACCGCAGCAGCGTGTTCAAACTCATCATGAAACAAGGCGCTCTGCAGACGGCGATGGCGCTGGGCCTGGGTTTGTTGCTCTCGTTAGGCGCCGGTCGCGTCCTCGCCCAGGTGCTTTACAAAGTGAGCCCGGCCGATCCGCTCGCGCTGATCGTCGCATCGGTCATGCTCGGCATCGCCGCGTTACTCGCCTGTTTCTTCCCGGCGCAACGCGCCACGCGCGTCACGCCGATGACGGCATTGCGGACGGAATAGTTGTAGCGACGACGCTGTGTCGGCGTAACACGCTATCACTGCAATCTGCGCGTTTGTACGGCGACAGAGCGCCGTCGCTACAACATCATCCTTTCTTGCGCGCGATGTAGGCGTTGACCTGCTCCTCGAGAATCTCGAGGGGCAGCGCGCCATCTTTCAGAATCACATCATGAAACTCGCGCTCGTCCCATTTGTCGCCGAGCTCACGTTGAGTGCGGGCGCGCAATTCCTGGATTTTCAGCATGCCGACTTTGTAGGCGCAGGCTTGTCCGGGCGAAACGATGTAACGCTCGATTTCCGCCGTTACATCTTTTTCGCCCATGCCGGTTTTCTCCAGCATGTAGGCGATGGCTTTTTCGCGCGGCCAACGTTGCGCATGAATTCCGGTATCAACAACCAAACGCACCGCGCGGAACAGTTCGCCTTGTAAGCGGCCGAGATCACCGAAGGGATCGCCTTCGTACCAGCCGGCCTGTTTCGCCAGCCACTCGGTGTAGAGCGCCCAGCCTTCCACGTAGGAGGTGAACGGAACGTGTTTGCGGAATTGCGGCACGCCTTTCAACTCCTGCGCCGTCGAGATTTGGAAATGATGGCCGGGCACGCCTTCGTGATACGACAAGGTCGGCATGGCCCATTTCGCCACTTCATTCATGTCGCGCAGGTTGGCGTAGAAAATTCCGGGACGCGTGCCGTCGATCGCGGGCCCTTCGTAGTAGGCGCCGGGCGCGGTCTTTTCCTTGAACTCCGGCACGCGGTGCACTTCGATCTTCGCTTTCGGAATGGTCGCGAAAAGTTTGGGTCGAACGCTCCAGCGCCTGGTCGATCAGGCGTTTGTATTCATCGAGCGCGGCGTTGCGGCCGGCGTCGTCATTCGGAAAAAGAAAACGCGGATCAGCCGCCAGCGCTTTCATGGAGGCGCCGATGGGCTGACCGGCGAAACCATTGGCATCGAGAATCGCGCGCATCTCGCCTTCGATCCGTTCCACTTCCTTCAAGCCTAACGAGTGGATCTCCGCCGGATTCAAGGTCGTGGTCGTGTTCTGTTTCAGCATGTAGGCGTAAAAGGCGTCGCCATCCGGCAATTTCCAAACGCCATCGTCCGTCGTCGTTTTCGGAAGCAGCGCCGTGAAATAGTCGATCAGTTTCTGGTAGGCGGGATAAACGCTGGTGTTGATCGCGTTCTCGACCCGGACCTGAAAATCGGCGCGTTGCTGGTCGGTCAGCTTGTCGATCTTGGCCGCGCGCGTCTTGAAAGAAGTGGCCAGGACATTGTCCTTCGCCGGCGTGGCCACGAATTCGTTCATTTCCTTCAGGACTTTCTCGACCACAAAACGCGGCGGAATGATTCCCTTCTGTTCGCGCACCTTCACGCCTTCGAGCACGCCCGCGAATTTTTGCGGCAAGGCCTCGAGACGCCGGATGTAGTACTCGGCATCGCGCGGCGCGAGCAGCCGGTGCGTGTTGGCCATGAAGGACGGGAACCGGCTCTGCACGCCGAAAAGCTGGTTCACCGGATAATTGTGCCACTGGAATTTTTCACCCTCGACCTGCGTGGCCAGGAACCATTCGAGGACGCGAGTGGACAAACGCTGCGAAGCGCTCTGATTGTCGAGCGGATAAGCGCGGAGTTGGTCGAGATCGCGATGCATGCGATCGACCGCAATCTGCTGATGCGCGGGCGATTCGTCGCTCAGCCTGGCGTTGTGCCCGGTGATGCCGAACTGCTCGACGAAGCCGAGACTGGAAAGCAGCTCCGGTTCATCAAACAAGAGCTCGAGAAAAACCTTTTCGTAAAAAACGTTGAGGAACCAGGGGCGAAAATAGGCCGCCTGCAGGGCCAGCACTGCGACCACAACGAGGAGCAGCGCCAGAATGCCGCCGAGCCATTTCAAAATGCGCTTGAACATGGAGGAAAGGAAAGGCGGGAATAGCCTGACGGGTCAATGCAAAGTTTTCGCCGGAACGATTCGTTAGGCTAAGTGCCCGGCGGACCGAAGGTGCTGATGACAATCTGATCGCCCTCCAGCTTAATCGACTTGATCCTCGACCAGCCTTCCTGCGCGTCCTCTTTTTTCATTTCATCTTCAAAGCTGACCGTGAAGCTATGGCTGAAGCTGGGTGAAAATGAGCGCAGAAAAGTTTCGCTGGTCAGGCGATGCCCGTTGGCTTCGATCCATCGCGGATTGAAATCGAAACCGCTCTCGGCGTCGTAGCCGAAGCCGAGGTGGAGACTGCCGTTGAACCAGCGGCCGCTGAATCCCGGCCACCGCGCCCTTTTCAGAGGCGCACTTACTTCCATGGTCGCGAGCGAATCGGCGATCGAGACGCGCATCCTGTTTTTGCCGGAATGAAAATCCGGATGACGCGCGATGAGCGCATTCAGATCGGTTCCGCTCAACGAGATTGTCGTCTCCTGATTGGAGTGCATCGCTGTTTTCAATTGCGTCAGCTTCGCCTCCGCCGCCTGAAACTCCTCGTCGCTCGGCATCGTCATGGTGATTTCCGCCGGCCCGTCCGCGGTGAATTTTTTGACAAAACCGGCGTAGAGAAACCAGCCGCAGACCGTAAGCACGAGCATGGCGATGAACGCGACCACGAGGACGGTCATGCAACCACCGGCGAAACATCCGCAGCCAGAGGGCTTCGGCGGCACGACGACGTATTGCGGTTGCACAGGCTGCGGCGATGACGGAGCGGGCGATGGGACCGGCGGCGGATTATCCATGGGTGACGTTTAACTGCTCGTTAGGCGCGACGAAAGCTAATTTCCTCGCTCGGCGACAGCGCTAGCGCACGTAACTCGCGCCGTTGATGTCGAGCACCGCGCCGGTCATGGCCGGCGGCGCGTGGATTGCGAGGTAAACAATGACGTTGGCCACTTCCTCGGCTGAATTTACCCGGCGCAGCGGAATCTCTTTCAGGATCGCATCTCCTCCACGACTCGTTAGGTACTCTTCCGCCATTCCGGTCATGGTAAAACCGGGCGCAACCGCAAAGGCGTAAATCTCTTCACCGGCGAATCCGCGCGCAATCGACTTCGTCACCGCGACCAAGCCGGCTTTCGAGGCCGCATAATGCCAGTGTTCCGCCGAATCGCCGCGATGCGCCGCGCGACTGGCCACATTGATGATGCGGCCTCCGCCGGCGCGTGAACGAAAATGCGAAACGGCCAGCCGGCAAAGGTCCGCCGCCGCCTGCAGGTTAATCTGCAACGTTCGACCCCAGCGCGCTTCCCAGACTTCCGTGCTCTCGCCAACCGAGACCGGCTCGTAAATCCCGGCGTTGTTGATCAGCACATCGATGCGTCCCTCCAGTCGATCGAGTGCTTCGCGCCAGAGTTCATCGGCTGCGCCGGGTTTCGACAAGTCGGCCGCGACCGTCTCCGCGTCATTCACCTTTGTGCCGTGACCAATCACGCGCGCGCCGCATTCCAGGAGCATTTCGCGCGTGGCCGCGCCGATCCCGCGCGTCGAGCCGGTGATAAAGATGTGCGCCGGTTTCGTGCTCACGGCGACAGGTTAGACCTTCTTTCGATGCCCGACCATTTCTCCCTGCATGGTGCGGGGATCGACATGATAGACGTGCTTGAGTAATGCCGGCGTGACGATCGGACGGTGCGCAATCTGGCAGAGATACTCGGCGATGAACCAGACGCTTTTCTCTGTCGTCATCCAATCGAGATGATCGAAGCGCGCCAGATTCACCGGACGTGAATAGCGGCGCAAGGTGCGTTGCCCGCGCAGATTAAAATAAATGTGGAAGTAACTCAGAGCCAGTTCGCGCAACGTCCGATACACCGGCGCGCGATCGCGGCAGCCGGAGAAATTCGATTTGGCCACCGCGCCCCAATGTCCACGGGATTTGTAAATGGCGATGACATGATCGGTGTCGCGCTCCGCTTCCATGTCGAGAATCAGCGGCGGATAACCGATCGCGCGCAAGGCCGCGGCGGCGAAAATTCCTCCTTCCAGACAATGCGCCGTGCCTTCGTGCAAGACGCGACGCGGCGACCAGGCGGTGAACTCGAGACGATACGGCATCGAATCGAGAAACTGTTGAATGCCACGCGGCGTCTTGAGCGAACGAAGTTTGCGCAGTTCCGCGGCGGTAAATTGGTTCAAAGAAAATCTTTCTGGTTTCCTGGATTCCAAATTCAAACCATAGCTACCGCTGTGAAAATCTACAGGTTCGCATTTCTGTTCCTAGTTCCGATCATCGCCGCGGCCGAAGAAACGTCGCCCAAATTTGATGTGGCGGCGGCGCAACGTTTCGCCGATCTCGCGCTGGCCTGCGTCGCGAAGGAATATCCGAACAAGATCAGTCACAACCTGAACAGCGACGCCGACGTGGCGCCGCCGCGCCAGCTCACGCCCGCATTTTTCGGCTGCTACGACTGGCATTCTTCCGTGCATGGGCATTGGCTGCTGGTTCGCCTAACGAGAACATTTCCCGATGCGCCGTTCGCCAAACCGGCGCGCGAAGCTTTGCGCAAAAGTCTGACCGCGGAAAATCTGAAACAGGAAGCGGCCTATTTGCGCGGAGAAGGTCGCGCCAGTTTCGAGCGACCCTACGGCCTGGCGTGGTTGTTGCAGCTGGTCGCAGACTTGCAGGAATGGAACGATCCCGACGCGCGAGAAATGTTAAACAACATGCGCCCGCTGGAAGCTGCGGCGCTTGATCACCTCAACACCTGGCTGCCGAAACTCTCGCATCCGATCCGGATTGGCGAACACAACCAGACTGCGTTTTCGCTTGGTCTCATGCTCGATTATGCGCGTCGAACGAACAACGCCCCGTTCGCGTCACTCCTGCGCGCAAAGACAATAATGTTCTACGGTTCGGATAAGAATTATCCGCTTGGTTATGAACCATCGGGCGAAGATTTTCTTTCACCGGGTTTGGCCGAAGCCGATCTGATGCGGCGTATTCTTTCGCCGACGGATTTTGCCAAATGGCTGAAGGATTTCCTGCCGCAATTGCCTAACGAATCCAAGACGACTTGGCTGGCCACGGTCGTTTCACCCGATCCGACCGATCCCAAACTGGCGCATCTCGACGGTCTGAATCTCAGCCGTGCCTGGATGCTGGAAGGAATTCTCGCCGGCCTGCCGAAAGACGATCCACGCCGGGGAGCACTACAGGCGGCAGCCGACGCGCATCGCCGCGCCGGACTCGCCGCCGTCACCGGCGAACATTACGAAGGCGGCCACTGGTTAGGCAGCTTCGCCGTTTATCTCGTGACGAAACGCGGGATTCAGCCTAACGAGTAGTCGATTCGGCCAGGAGCTTCACTAGCTCATCTTTCCACAAGGCCGCGACGGTGTGGCTCCCGTGACCGCGTGTCTTGTCACTCAACGGAATCACCACGGCGCGGCCGTGCGGCACGCGTTTGATCTCGCGCTCGAGAATTCTGAGCTCGGGAGGATTGATTAGGTCGTCGGCGGAATTAATCGCGAGGAGCGGCGCGCGAATTTTTTCCAGACCCGGACCCGGATCGTAATCGCGCGAGGCCTCGATCGCGTAGAGAACGTCGTTCGCGTCATCGGTCTTCAGGTGATCAGCCACGAACTTGTCCAGGTTCTCGTCGGTCTTGGCCAGAGTAGGCGATTCCGCCTGGCGCAAAACCGGATTGCTGCTCATGAGCCACAACATCTCCGCCGCAGTGCGCAAACTTTGCGGCTGCGTCTTGTAATCGCCGTTCTCCCATGATGGATCATTGCGAATCGCATCGATCACCAGGCGGCGCCAGGCGCGATTCCGTCCCGAAATCTGCGTCGGCAAACTAGCCAGCGGCATGAGTGCGTCCATGAAATCCGGATGCGTTTCGCCCCACAGCCAGGTGTGCATCCCGCCCATCGACGTGCCCATGACCAACCGCGCATGCTTGATCCCGAAACCGTCGGTCAGCAGGCGATACTGCGCTTCGACCATGTCGCGATAACCGTAGCGCGGAAACTTCGCGTGCATTCCTTCGCTCGGCCGGCTCGATTTTCCATGACCGATTCCGTCCGGCAGAATGATGAAGAAATTGGCGGCATCGAGCGGTTGTCCCGCGCCGAAAAGTTCGCCGGCAAATTCCGGCCTGATGAATTGCGCGCCGCTGCCGGTCGTGCCGTGCGTAATCAGGACGGCGTTGCGAATTTCGCCATGCGCGTCGGTGTCGGGCTTGCCGATGGTGCGGTAATGAATGCGCAACTGCGGCAATGTTTCGCCGGCAGCGAATTTGAAATTTTCGATGACGTAATCGCCTTCGACCGGCGCGGGATAATCGGCCGCGAACAATGGTGCGGCGACGAAAAGCAGAGCGGCAAGGAATCGAGGAGCACTCATGGTTTCCTTTTCGGCCAAACCACCTGAGAGTGCGAACGCGAAATTGCGATGATCCACATTCTCGATACCCGCCACCTCGGACGGCCCGGCATCATCGCTGCGACCGCGCTGGAGACGAACGACGGACTCTCCCTTTTCGACACCGGGCCGGAATCAACTTTCGCCAATATCACGACCGAACTGGCGAGGATCGGCGCGCAGCCAAAGGATGTGCGCCACGTTTTCCTCAGTCACATTCATTTTGATCACGCCGGCGCGGCCTGGCGTTTCGCGGAATTGGGCGCAACGATCTACGTCCATCCCCGAGGCGCGCCGCATCTCATCGATCCGAAGAAACTGATCGAATCGGCCACGAAAATTTTCGGCGATCACATGCAACGATTGTGGGGCACGATCGCGCCGGTGCCGGAAGCAAAAGTCAGGATCCTGCAGGACGGTGATGTTGTTCGCATCCACTCGTTAGGCATCCGCGCCATCGCTACGCCCGGGCACGCCAGTCATCATCACGTCTACCATTGGGACGATAACCTTTTCGGCGGCGACGTCGCCGGTGTGCGCATCGACCGCGGTCCGCCGATTCCGCCGTTCGTTCCGCCGGAATTGCAAATCGAGTCGTGGCTGGAATCGATCGCGAAGATGCGTGCGCTCGATGCGGCGAAACTTTATCTCCCGCACTTCGGTGTGGTGACCGGTTCCGTCGCTGCAGCATCTCGATGCGCTGGAGGAACGTGTGCGCCGCTGGGCCGATTGGTTTCGCGATCGCATCCGCGAAGGCAAAGATGAAGCGCAGATTGTCCCGCTGTTTGCCGATTACGAGCACAACGACCTGCGGGCCGGCGGCGCGACCGATGAAATCGTCAACGATTACGAAGCGGCCGACCCGAGTTTCATGGCCGTGCCGGCGGCGCTGCGTTACTGGCGAAAATATGGTGGAGCGGACTCTCCGAGCCCGATTTAGATTTCCAATGCGTCAGGCGTTTGCTTGATTCAATCGAGCGGCGGAGCGCTCGATCCACCCATGAGCTTCTTGAGTGAGCTGAAACGGCGCGGCGTTCTCAAAGTCGCGCTGGCCTACGCTGTGGTCGGCTGGTTGTTTATCGCCGTCACCGCGACTTTCGTTTCCTTGCTCTCCTTGCCGGGCGAGTTGGAAACCTTCTTTGTCGTTGTGGTCGCCATCGGCTTTGTCATTGCCCTGATTGTCTCGTGGAAATTCGAGATGACGCCGAGCGGAATGCGACGAACGAACGAACTTTCGCCTAACGAGTCCATTCCCTACTGGAGCCGGCGGAAATATTCCGCCTTCATCATTGGCTCAAGCCTGATCGCGGGCGCGCTCACCATTTTTCAGTGGCTGCATCGCTAACCGGCGCACCACTCGTTAGGCCATGCAGTTTTATTCCATTCTCGACCTGTCGCCGATCGTGGAAGGCGGCGACGCCGCGCAGGCTTTTCGCAACACCGTCGACCTGGCGCGTCACGCCGAGGAATGGGGCTATCACCGCTACTGGCTGGCGGAACACCACAATCTCCCCGGCATCGCCAGCGCCGCCACCGCGCTCGTTATCGGTCATGTCGCCGGCGCGACCAAAAACATTCGCGTCGGCGCCGGCGGCATCATGTTGCCGAACCACGCGCCGCTCGTCATCGCCGAGCAGTTCGGCACGCTCGAATCGCTTTACCCCGGTCGCATCGATCTCGGACTCGGGCGCGCGCCGGGCGGCGATCAACTAACCGCCCGTGCCCTGCGGCGTTATCTTGGCAGCAGCGCCGAAACGTTTCCGGAAGATTTGCTGGAACTGCGATCCTACTTTCAGGCGGCGGTGCCTAACCAGAGGTTGCGCGCCGTCCCCGGCGCCGGATTGAACGTGCCGCTCTACTTGTTAGGCTCGAGCGATTTCAGTGCGCGCCTCGCCGCCGAACTTGGCCTGCCCTTCGCTTTCGCCTCGCATTTCGCGCCGGAATATCTGCACGTCGCGCTCAAGGTTTACCGGACCCAGTTCAAGCCTTCCGCGCAATTGCAGAAGCCGCACGCCATCATCGGCCTGGGATTGTTCGCCGCCGATTCCGATCGCGAGGCGCAGCGGCTGGCGACCTCGGCGCAACTGATGTTCCTCAATTTGGTTCGCGGCCGCCCAAGTGAACTGCCGGCGCCAATCGATTCGATGGAAAAACAATGGAGCGCGCCGGAACGCGCCGCGGTCGAGGAGCGGATGCGTTACGCGCTCATCGGTTCAGCCGCGACGATTCGCGCGCGGCTCAAGGAAATTCTCGAAGAAACCGCCGCGGACGAAATTATCGCCACGGCCCAGATCTTCGATCACGCCGCGCGGCTGCGCTCATTCGAAATCGGCGCGCAAATTTTCCGGGAATTCCGGCGGCCTAACGAGTAGTTGTTTTACGGCCCGTCCGGCGGTGGCGGTGGTGGTTCTCCGCCGTGCAGACGCAAAATGTGACGGTGATGTTCGCGCATTTTTTCCAGCTTGGTTTGCTGCTCGGGCGTGAGCAGCGGCACGATTTCCTCGTGCGAGCGGCTCATCGCGTCCCTCACTTTGTGGCCGGTTTCATCGCGAATGGCCTGCATGCGTTGATCCAGGCGATCAAGAATCGGCGTGATCTTTTCGTTCTGCTCCGCCGTCAATTGCAGCTCGTGCCGCAAGTGCTCGTGCATGCGATGTCCGACGACGCCGCTGTGTTTACCGAAGAAAACGTGCCGTGCGTAGGCTGCGCCACCAAAGAAACCGGCCGCACCGCCTGCCAGGAAAACGACGACGAAAGCCAGGGCTTGCCATAACTTCAGCCGTTTCGTCATTGCAATGTGTTCGCCTCGATCGCGCTGTCCGCCATGGCGTAAGCGCCGCCGGTCGCTTCATCAAGCTCGGCGTTCTGCTGCATTTGCCAGAATGCGCCGGCCCCGGCGCAGGTCGCGATGACCACGGCGGCGGCTGCGATGCGTTTGAAGAAATGCGCGAACTCGAGCGAGCCATTGCTGTAACGCGAATGCAGCGCGCGCCACTTCGCGACCACGCGCGTGTCAAAACCGAACGGCGCTTCCTCCGGCAACGATTCGTGAGGCGCGGCCCCAGCCGCGCGGAAAAGACGATCGAGATCAGACATGGCTTTCCTTTCGCTGCAGCCGTTCGAGTTGCGCTTTCAGTTTTTGGCGAGCACGAAACGCGCGCACTTTCACGAGCGCCGCGCTCCATCCCGTCACTTTCCGGATTTCTTCGACTGATTTCTGTTGCAGATAGAGCATGTCCATCACCAGGCGTTCCGCCGGTTTAAGCATATCAAGCAAGTGTTCGACCAAATCACGCGCGGCGAGTTGTTGACCGGGAGCAAGTTCATCGGAAGTGGCAGCCAGATTATCCACTACGGCGGATTGTTCTTCGCTCAAATCCGCACGGCGCAATTCCGGCCGCGCTTTTTCCGCCGCGATCTGGTTGAGGCAGGTGTTGATCGCGATGCGCGAAACCCAGTGCTCCAGCGGCACGGCGCCGGAGTACTGGTCGAGTTTCTGAAAAATCTTGATGAAAATCATCTGGCACAAATCCTCTTCAGCGGCGCGTTGTGGTCGATGAGATCGGACCATCTTGGCCACGAACGGGTAGAGATGCTGCACGAGTGCGCGCGCAGCCTCGTCGTCGTCTCGTAGCGCAGCCGCCACCAGTGCGGCGACGTCGCGATCGTTAACCATGCCCACCACAATGTATCCACTCTGTGGGATATGACCGCCCAACGACAGCTGCGGTTACAAGTTCCCGACGATTCCGGTCTTTCTTTTTCAGCCTAACGAATTGTTGTAACTTCCCGCCGCCGGCCACAGTCATGGCGGGTAACAAACCGCAGATCGGCTCAATTCTCCAATCATGAAAAAGATCGTCTCTCTCCTTGTCATCGTTTTCTCCCTCGCCAGCGCCCACGCCGGTTTGAAGGAATGGATCCATGGCACGCCACCGCCCGCGACTCCCGGACCGCCCGAGGCCACGGCGGCGGCGGTGACCTTCGCCGCCGGCGTTAACGCCGACAAACCGGTGCTCGACTTCATGCAGGCGCTGGCGGAGGCGTTGCGCGTGCACGACGGGGCGGCCTTGAAACCGCGCCTCTCGCCCAAGTTCACCATCGAAGACCTTCCCTCTGACCTGAACGCGACCGACATGCTGATGCAAGGGATCACACGAGGCAAAGGGCCAAAGGAAATCATCATCAATTCGGTCGAGACAGAAGGCGATACGCGAGTAGCAAAAGCGGAATTCCGCTCGGCTGATCGGCCGCCGAAGGTCCGCACCTTTCGCTTCGACGCCGAGGGCAAGCTGCTGAGTTCCGATCTCTTTCAGGTGCAACGTCACGGGCTCTTCAACTAAGCCAGCCCATCAGTCATGACTGGCCTAACGAATGGTGGCGCGCCGCCGATTATCGAACTTGAGCTGGCTACGAAATCCTTCCGTCCGCGCGGCGGCCAGGCGGTTCACGCCCTGCGCAGTGTTTCGCTGCGGGTTGATCACGGTGATTTCGTCGCCGTGCTCGGCAAATCCGGCAGCGGCAAATCGACTTTGCTAAACCTCATCGCCGGTCTCGATCGACCGACTTCCGGCGAAGTAACGGCTGCGGGTGAAAAACTGAATCGATTGAGTGAAGCGAAGCTGGCCCTCTGGCGCGGACGAAATCTCGGCGTCGTCTTCCAGTTCTTCCAATTGCTCCCGACGCTCACGACCGAAGAAAACATCCTGCTCGCGATGGATTTCGTCGGAAAAATTCCGGCGAACGAACGCCGCGCGCGCGCCGGAAATCTCCTTGAGTTGGTGGGCCTGAGCGACCAGGCACGCAAACTTCCCGCGACCCTGTCCGGCGGTCAGCAACAACGCGCCGCCATCGCCCGCGCCCTGGCCAACGATCCGCCCATTGTGCTCGCCGATGAACCTACCGGCAACCTCGACACGGAAACGGCTGCGGCCGTGACCGAGTTGTTTCACGGCCTGATCGACCAGGGCAAGACGCTGCTCATCGTCACGCACGACGCCAATCTGGCCCGCCGCGCGCATCGCGTGATCCAGTTGCGCGACGGCAGCATCGTCGCTGATGAACCCGCCGCCGCTTCGCTTTCGTGAAGATGCTCTGGCGTAAGATCGCGGGCGATTTTCGCGCGCATCGTTTGCAGATCGCGCTGATCGGCGTGGTCCTGACCGCCGGCGCGGCCGGAGTCATCGCGCTGGTTAATGCCCGCGTGGTTTTGGAACGTGAGATCGCGCGCAGTTACGCCAGCGCAGAATCGCCCGACCTCGCGCTCTGGTTCGAGAAAGTCGATGCGCCCTTATTGGGAAAAGTTCGCGCGCAACCCGGCGTGGCCGCGGTCGATGCGCGCCGTGTCGTCATCGCGCGGGTGGCGGGCGCGAATCAACAATGGTTCGTCATGCGACTGACCGTGCTGCCGGAGCTTGGCGTGGCACAGCTCGGGAAAATTCATCGCGACGACGACGCACCCTGGCCTAACGAATCCAAAGGAATCTTCGTCGAACAATCCGGCCGCACCTTGTTGAATTCCGCGATCGGCGACCAACTGCGCGTGCGCACACCAACCGGCGAGACCGTCGCCGTTCCGTTGGCTGGTTTCGTGCACGATACCGCCGTCGCACCGAGCACACAGGACCGCGCCATTTACGGTTACGTCACACCGCCGACAGCGGCGTTGCTCGGGCAAAATCCAAATCTGGACCAGTTGATCGTGAAATTGAAAACGCGCCGCGACACGGGCGACGCCGCGTCTTTCGCGGAGGATTTGCGCGATTGGCTGAAAGCGAACGGTGAGAACCCGCTGCGTGCCGAAGCGCTGAGCAACACCCATCCGCACGCCATGCTCATGCAAACGATGTTGCGCGTTCTGCAGACGTTCGCAGGGATCGCGTTTATGTGCAGCGCCGCGCTCGTCTTTTACATGCTTTCGCTTTGGATGAAACGCGAAGCGCGGCAGGTCGGGATCATGAAAACGCTCGGCGCGCGCTCACATCAACTCGCGGCCCAATATCTCGGACTGGTCGCACCGGTGATTTTGGTTGCGAACGCCATCGCGTGGCCGCTCGGTCTCTGGCTGGGCCGCCGGCTCGTACTTTATTATCAAGGTTCATTCAACATCGACGTAGCGGATCTGCGAACGCCGTCATGGGTGGTGAAGCACGAATTGTTGTTTGCCTTCGGCCTTCCGCTTCTGGCCATGGCGATTCCCATCGCGCGCGCCGCGCGCATGACGGCGTTGCGTGCGATTCATGATCCGGGAATCACCGCCCCGCGCCGTGCGCCGCTGGCCGCAACGAGATGGCTCCAGCTTCCGGGAAATCGACGATGGACCTTCGCCTTGCGAAACACCTTTCGCCGGCCGGGACGATTGCTCATTACGCTCGTCGCACTTTCCGCGGGCGGGGCCTTACTGTTGACCGCGAACAATACCTACGAAAGCCTGATGCACGTGGTTGACGTCTCGTTAGGCAACCAGGGACACGATCTGCAGGCGCAATTGCAACGCCCTGCTTCCAGCGCCGAGCTCGCCGAGGTCGTGCGAAAAATTCCCGAAGCCGAGATCGCGGAACCGTGGCGCAGCGCGCCGATCACGATGGCGAAAAGCGACGGCCAGGAATCGCCCCGCGTAACTCTGCTCGGTTATCCGAGCGAGACGCGCCTTTTCAAATTGCCCATGATGGAGGGACGTTTGCCGCAGACGAATGAAGCAGACGCGATCGTTTTGAATCGCGTCGCGCAGGAAGCGCTGGATGGCATCGGCGTCGGCAGCGAATTGCAACTGCGCCATCGTGAACGGCGGACCAAGGCGCGCGTGGTCGGAATCGTCGAGGAAATTGGTGCGCCGACAGTTTATGCGAACGACGCCACGTTTGAAGCTGTGACCGGATTAGGCGACGCGCATTCACTCCTGCGGGTGAAGACGGCGACGGGCGCATTGGAATCGGTCACCGCCGCGCTCGACCAGGCCTTGCTCGAAGCGCGCCTGCCCGCCACGCACATCTACACGCGCGACGAACTGCGGACCTCGCTCGAGGAACATTTCGCCACCGTCACCGACGTCATGCGCATCATCGCGCTGGCCGCGGCGCTGCTCGGCGCGATCAGCCTGGCCGCATCGGTCGGACTCAACGTCGTGGAACGCGCACGCGAAATCGGCGTGGTCCGCGCCCTTGGTGCGACGGCGCGAAGCGTAAACGCCATGTTCCTGATCGAAAGTGGCGCCGTGGTCGTCCTGAGCGCCGTCATTTCCTTCGTCCTCGCGGTCGTGTTCACGCGCGGCCTCAACCAGATGGCGTCGGAACAACTCCTGCATGTCGCAGTTCCGTTACACATTTCCTTAAGCGGACTGGCGCTGCTGGCCGGCGGCTTTGTCCTCGTCATGATCGCGGTCTGGCTCTTCCTGCGGCGGATGCTGCGCATCCCGGTCCGGGACGTCCTCGCCTACGAATAAATCGTAGGTCGAAATTTTTTTGTAACCGGTGAAACCGCCCTGCGGTCACTCATTGCAGATACCCAAACCAGAAGAAAGACGAACCAAGTAATGAAACCAACATTTGTTGCCTTAACTATCGCGGGGGCGCTCGCCCTCGGAACCATTGGCCTCTACGCCGAACAGAACGGGATGGGCGGTGGCCATTTCATGCATCACGGCGGTGGAGAATTTGCCTTTGAGCATTTGACCAAGAATCTCGACCTGACCGCCGACCAACAGGCCAGGATTCAGCCGATCCTCGACGCGGCCAAGCCGCAGATCAAAGCCATCCATGAGGAGGCCATGCAAAAGACCCGCGCCATCATGGAGAACACCGGCGCACAGATTCGTCCGCTCCTGAACGCGGACCAGCAGACGAAGTTCGATGCGATGAAGCAGGCGCATCAGGACATGATGAACGCGATGCGTGAAATGCATCAGGCCGGTGCATCGAAGTAACGATTTCTAGTAGGAAGCCAAGAGAGATGAGCGGCGGTGATCGCAAGGTCGCCGCCGCTTCGCTTTTGTAGCCGCTTTTTTTGTAGCCACGGCCCTGCGGGCCGTTCCATTGTGTGTCCCGCGACGCGCGATTTTCGATGGAACCACAACGGGACGGCCCGCAGGGCCGTGGCTACAACGCGGTGCCTAACGAGACCGATCGAATCTTTTCTCGCGAAGGAAAAGCGCGTCGAGGCGCAGAGCGCGTCCTTTCGCAAGGAACTCGGGCTGCGCGATCTCGTCCTGACGCAGATTGTCTTTGTCGTCGGCGGCTCGTGGGTGGGCACGGCGGCGAAACTCGGCCCATCGCAGGCCGCCTACTGGCTGCTCGCCATCATCTGTTTTTATCTGCCGGTCGCTGCCGTCATCATTTACCTGAATCGCATTCTGCCTTTGGAAGGCGGACTTTATCAGTGGGCGAAATTCGGTTTCAACGAATTCACCGGCTTCATCGTGGCCTGGAATCTCTGGTTGCTCGGGATTAGTGTCATGGCCGCGACCGGTCTCGTGGTCGCGACGAATATTTTCTACGCGGTCGGCGACAGCGCGGCCTGGATGCCGACCAATCGCCTTTTCGTTTCCGCCTCAATGGCGCACTCGTTGCCGTCCTTGTGCTCGTGACGATTCGCGGACTTGTTCTCGGCAAGTGGGTCCACAACGTGGGCGGTTTTTTTCTCCTGCTCACCTACGCGGCGCTGATTGCGCTGCCGTTCGTCGCGCGCGCCATCGGAAAATTGCCGCACTATCGACCGATCGATTTTGTCGCGCCGACAGTTTCACTTCTTAGCATCAACATTTTTAGCAAGCTCGCGCTGGGCGCGCTGAGCGGTTTTGAATATGTCGCGATTCTGGCGGGCGAAACGCGCGCGCCCGTAAAAAATATCACGCGCTCTGTCATCATCGCGGCGCCGATCATCGCGCTCATGTTTATTCTCGGCACCAGCTCGGTCATGGCGTTCACCGATGTCGAATGCGCTCGATCTCATCGGCCCGGTGCCGCAGGCCTTGCGCGCGGGTGCAAATCCTTTTGGCGCGGCCGGATCGACCGTCGCGTCGCTGGCCATCCTGCTTCTGGCCGGACGAACGATTGCGCTGGTCAGCATTTTTTTCACCGGCAACACGCGCCTGCCCATGGTGGCGGGCTGGGACGCGATCGTGCCGGCATGGTTCACGCAAACTGCATCCGCGTTACAAAACACCGATCAATTCCATTTTGTTCGTCGGCGTCGTTACGCTCGCGTTTGCCATCGCCGGCCAGATCGGCGTGGGCGCGCAGGAAGCATTTCAACTGATCGATAACGCCGCCGGAATTTTCTACGCCTTCGCCTACCTGGTGCTGTTCGCCATTCCGATTTTTGGCATGCGCGCGATGAACGCGCGCGCGCCGCTCTGGCTGCGTCTGGCCTGTTGGGTCGGCGGCCTGACCACTGTTCTCTACATCATCTTCACCATCTTCCCGATCGTCGAAGTCGAAAGCCGCGCTTCCTTCGCCGCCAAGATCATCGTCACCGTAATCGCGGCGCAGTTGATCGGCACGCTGATTTTTGTCGTAGGAAAAAGAGGCAAACCAACTACTCGTTAGGTACTCTGCCTGACTAGTGTTCCCGCGAAGACATTAGCGCGACGTTGGCGACGTCACAGCAACCACTTGAGCGACGGCATTGAATTGCGGCACGCGGACAGTCGCAAGTCCTTTCACCTCATCGCCGACTCCCGATCGCGTCTAGGCTAACGCGTTGGCCGTTCTTCGTCACTTCGGTCCGTTCGGTGATCGTGATCGAATCCGCTCCGGCTGGTCCCTTGACGGTTATGCTGCCCGCGCCGCGATCGATTGAGCGCACGACGCCGGAGAATCGATATCGGCGCAGCGGATTTATCGTCATCGGCATGGAGAAGGTAACTGGCATCCTTACTTCCGTGACAGTGCCGGGTCGGAAACGCCAGCGTCCGAAGGCATTCAAGGCAGCGTTGTCGAGGATCGCGTGGCCAGTGCTTGGGTTCATGGTCACCTCGCTAACCAGACCGGTGCTTCTATCAACGTGAACTATGGCGACGCCTACTCCAGTAAGGCGCAATCTCCGTGCCTGGAGTGGATACTCCGGTAGAGGAGCAGATATAGCCTTGGCGAAGGCGTCCTTGGCTGTAGTCACATCGGCCGCGGGCGCGGTCATAGTCACCGCCAGAGTCATGGCCGCCAGCAAGCTTTGGCCAAAAATACCGCGGGGTGCGCCGAGACGTTGGGATCTAGGGAAGCTATTGGGGTCAGGTCTTTTCATTCAATATTTGTTTGCAATCATTCCTAAACTAGCGCCTAGCCAAGGTCGCAAACGCGAAAGAACCACTCGTTAGGCAATTAGATCGTGGCCAATTCGTAGAGGTATTCGACGAACGACTGCACCGCGCCGTCGTAACCTTGCACGGCCGGATTCTGTGCGAAATGCGGCGAACCAATTTCCTCTTCGCCTTCCGCGACCAGCACGAGATTGACCGGCAATTTTTTTCCCGCGCCGCGAATCGCATGCAGCGCCGCGAGCAAGGCGGACTGCGGACCTTTCTGGTTCACCGCGCCGCGACCCATCACGACTTTGCCGACACCGGGCTTGTCGACGAACGCGGCGTCGAGCGGCGGCGACGACCATTCCGTCGGATCGAACTGCTTCACATCGTACATGAAATAAAGTCCGACCGTGCGCGGCGCACCCGCATCGAGCGTGGCGAAAACGCCCGGTTGACCATCGGTATTCACGCGCTCGGCCCGATCGAATCCTGCCTCGCGCAGCATGTCCGCCATCAACTCGCAACCTTCCGACATGTTGCGACCCTCCGCCGCGATTGACGGGAGCCTGATCCAATCGCGCAAACGTTTGACCGCTTCGTCGTGATGTTTCTCGATTTCCTGGCGGATCAAATCGAGATCGGCCTTTGCCGCCGCCGCCCATGAATAGCGCGAAGTGCCGAGCGCGGCCGCGGTGAACGCAGCGCCTTTGACGAATGTGCGGCGGTTCATCCGGTGACGAGAGAACGTACGGGGCGGCGCCTAATAAATTGTCGGTCCGCCACCGGGCGCCTTCTTCGTCGGCAACTTGTGCTGGCCCTTCACGCCGCTCACACCGCCTTTGCCCGGATTACCCGAGCCACCTGATCCGCCCGAGCCGCCACCGGCATTACCGCCGGGATTACCGGGATTGGTTGTGGTGTTGCCCGGGTGACCGGGGTTTCCCTTGCCGCCTCCTCCACCGCCGCCGCCACCCACGGTGCCGCCGACAACCGGAAATCCGCCCACGCTAATTCCAGGAAAGCCGCCACCGCCAACCTGCGTTCCCTGATAGACCGGCTCGTTAGGCGGAGGACCTTGCGCGGCGGTTTGCGCAATCGCGTCCCGACTCGGCAACGGCGGAAAATTAACGATGAGCGGATGCGTCTTCATCACCTGATTCAGATTGATGTTAACCGGATCGGGCAAAGTGGTCGCGCCGGCCGGGACATCGATCATTTGTCCGCCGCGCACATTTTTTTTCTGCGACGAATTCTTGTTCAGCGAAATCCGCGTCGAACCTTCCAGCACGGTCAACTTGCTGCGACCGCCGCGCATTGATTCGATGATGAAGGTGGTGCCCGTGACGGCCACACTCACGGCCGGCGCGCGCACCGTGGCGCCGCCGGAATCCTTCGGCACGCGCAATAAAATCGAACCGCCACCGAGATCGACGCTGCGGCCGGCGTTGTTGTAGTTGTAAACCGAATTCGCGCCGAGCCGCGTGATGGTCAAATCGGCAAAGGTCAATTCCGAACGCGATTGATCGCCGGTGCGCACGCCCGTGTCGTCGCCGACCGTATCGTTGACCGCGGCCGGGCGCGCCTCGGCCTGGCCAGGCAATAGTTTTACGTCACGAACGACGATCGTGACCTTGGCTTCTTTGGCGGCAAAAGCGCTTTGGCCTAACGAGAACAAAAGCAGCGAGAAGAGAAAACCGGCGACCTTCAACCCTTGTTTCATCGAAGAAAATAAACTTCGTTGCTGCATTCCGACGATGCGGGAGATTGCGCAGGTTGTCGAGGGAAAAGCCGCGATTCCATGCTCGACCGAAACAAAACTTTGCGATGCACTTCAGCCCGTGAACCTGCCGGAATTTTTCATTGGTTCGACGCCATTCCTGCTCAACTTCGCCATCCTGATTTTCCGGATCGCGTTCGGCCTGTGCTTTGTGGTGCACGGTCTGGGCAAGCTCGGCCTGGTCGGTCCGGGAAACATGAACGGATTCGTTTCCTGGCTGAAATCGCTCGGTGTCCCGGCGGCGGCGTTGCAGGCGCGGATGGCGATGATGTCGGAATTGATCGGCGGATCGCTCATCGCTCTTGGGTTGATGACGCGCATCGCGGCGTTTTTCTGCCTGGTCGCGATGACGGTGGCGGCGACGCTCGGACACAAGGGCGGCGGCTACTTGATCACGAACAATCCGCCGGGAAATGAATACGCGCTTAACCTTGCGATTCTCATGCTGGTGCTGATCCTGATCGGGCCCGGGCAACTACTCGTTAGACCATTTGCTTTTCGCAGGACGGTGAAAGGGCGTTTTCTTCTCACAGTCGCAGGTCTGCTCGTCGCGCTGGGTATCCGCGCGGCCGCCGCGCCGCCCAAACATGTCGTCCTTATCGTCTGGGACGGAATGCGGCCTGACTTCGTCACGGAAACGAACACGCCGAATTTGTGGAAGATGGCGCAGAGCGGCGTCAACTTTCGCCGGAATCATTCGTTTTATCCGAGCGCGACGAACGTGAACGGCACCGTGTTCGCCACCGGCGTTTTCCCGAGCCGCAGTGGGTTGATCGCAAATAATGAATTTCGTCCCGCGATCAATCCAACGGCCGTGGTCGATACCGCCGTCGAAGCAACCGTGACCAAAGGCGACGCTGTTTCCGGCGGCAAATATCTCGCCAGCCCGACCATCGCGGAGATCCTGGAAAAAGCGGGGCGCAGCACAGCGGTGGCGGGAACGAAATGGATCGCGGAACTTTTCAATCGCGCCGCGAGGAATTCGCCCGTGGTCACGGACGGCCAGGCGCGTTCGCCGGAAAGGCAAAGCGCGCTGAACGACTCGTTAGGCGTTTTTCCCGGCAAGGCTACTCCGAACGACGGGCAGGATGATTGGACGACAAGAGCGCTGACGGAAAATTTCTGGAAAGAGGGCGTGCCGGATTTTTCTCTCCTTTGGCTGAGTGATCCCGATTTTTCGCAACACGACACCCTGCCGGGTTCCGCTTCGGCCCTGGAGGGCATGAAACACTCCGACGCGATGGTGGGCAAAGTTCTCGCGGCGCTCGAGGCGAAACATGCGCGCGAGGAGACGGACGTGATGGTTGTGTCCGATCACGGATTTTCCACCATCGAGCGGGCGAATGATTTGCCCGCGCTCATGCAAAAGGCCGGGTTGCGCGCGACCAAGAACGGTCCGGCTGAACCCGGTGGCATTCTGGTCGCGGGCAACGCGGGCAGCGCGCTCTTCTACGTCACCGATCACGATGAAGCGACGACGCGCAAGCTGGTCGAGTGGTTGCAGCAATCGGATTTTGCCGGCGTGATTTTCACCAAGGAAAAAATGGAAGGCGCCTTCACCATCGCCGAGGCGCATTTGGAAAAAGAAAACGGTCCCGACGTGATCATGGCCTTTCGTTGGAATGACAAACCGAACCAGTTCGGCGTGCCCGGCATGATCATGTCCGATTGGAACCGCGGCGCGGGCAAAGGCACGCACGCCACCTTGAGCAAATTCGATCTGCACAACACGCTCATCGCCGCCGGGCCGGATTTTCGGCGTGGTTACAACAGCGAAACGGCGAGTGGCAACATCGATGTGGCCGCGACCATCCTGCACATTCTGGCGATCGATCCGCCGGCGCCACTCGATGGCAGAGTCTTAAGCGAAGCCATGACCGACGGACCGGCCGATCCACCGAAAATCGAAACGCGAACCATGGAAGCATCGCGCGATTTCGGCACGAACAAGTGGCGGCAGTACCTCAACATCACGCGCGTGGCCGGCCACGATTATTTCGATGAAGGCAACGGCAGCCTAACGAGTCCAACCACTCGTTAGGTATCCCACCACCAGGCCGCGATTCCGCAGGCCAGGACGGACGTGGTCAGCCAGTCGAGCAGTTGTCCGAGGACGACAAGCGGATGGAGATTGACGAAGACCGCGGCTTCGACCGCGAGCGGCGCGGCGATTGCGCCCCAGAGCATGACGGCGAAGAGCACGGCCCGATCAGGTCCGCCGCCAAAAAATCCTCCATAAGTGCGGCCGACGATGAGGAAGAGCGTGGCGATGGCAATGCAGGCGAGGAAATGAATGATGGAGGCAAACAGATAGCTGCCCTTGCCTTCGGGTCGCCACGTGTTTGGCGTTCTCTTTTGAAAACGATGGAAGATAACTCCCATCCAAAGCCAGCTGGTAAAGATGGAGATGACGCCGGCGATCGCGCCGGGCACGAGAGCCAATTTGAGTGAGCCCATAACGGGGTTGCATCCTGGCGAGGCAGACCGCCTGGTGTCACGCCGAAAATGCCTAACGAGTAGTTGCTACTCTTCCTTTTTCTCCTCGGCGTCGCGACCGACGGTGATGTTAATCTTGACCAGCTTCCAGTCCGGCAACTCGCGGATATAACCGAGCTCGAAGCGCACCTTCGATGGCTTGGACGGCAACGTGCCCTTGGCGATCAGGATTCCCTTTTCATCGATGGCGGGCGGCGAATCGAAGACTGGATCCAGGCTCAAGGCCGGAGTGAAATCGACCTGCTGATCGATGAAGGATTGAAACAGCGCCTGCAATTTTTCCGGCGTGGTTTGTTTCTGCCAGACCTTGGCGACCTGATCGTAGAAATCGCCGAAATCCTCCTGCTTCACCGCCTGGTTGAACTCGTCTAACGACTCCATGATCAGATCGCGCAGTTCCTTTTCCTCCGGCATGCGCCCGTTCGCGACGTCGACCGAGATTCCGAACAACTTCCATGCGCCCTTTTCGTTGATGTACTTGAGCTTGAACTGAACGTTGTCCGGCGTCGTCGGGTAATGACCCTCCAGCACAAGCACGCCATCGCTGTTTATCTCCGGCGCTTTATCGAATTCGGGTTCGCCCTTGGCGACAAATCCGATGTCGATTTGTTTATCGATAAAAGTCTGGAAGACCTCGGCCAGTTTCTTTGCTGTGACCTGTTTCTGCCAGACCGATGAGACCTGCCCGAGGAAGCCGGTGAAATCTTTCGCCGCCACCGCCTTGTTGAAAGCAAGGAGCGAATCGCGCGTGAGCGTTTTCAGTTCCTGATCGCCCGGGACTTTGGCCTTGTCGGCCGCATTCACACCGATGAGCAGTGCCACACTCAGGAAGAAGATCGCACCAGATTTCGAGATCATAATTCTTTAGCTTCTTTTGCCACATACAGGTTTGCATTCGGCTGCGCCAGTCGATAGCAATTTTGCGTGATAATTTTTATCGCGCGTGACGGAGCGGAGGTCGGCGAATGCGATCGCGACGACCTCGCCCAGCTCGCGCGCGAAGGCCAGGTGCTGCCGACTGATCATTACTGGCACGAAGGCATGGAGGATTGGCGTTTGCTCAGCGATCTGCTGGCCGAGCCGCCGCCCCAAATCGAAGAACCGCCGCCTGTTTACCGTGTGCTGAAGCCGGCGCAAACGGAAGAGGCGCGGGCGCAGGAAAACGCACTCGAAAGAACGGTGCGCATTGCGATGGAGCCGACGATTCCCGCGGAACCGGCAAGAGAGTATCGCAATCCCAAGGAACTCTTGCGCAAGCGGCGCAAAGCCCCGCGCGAGGCCCCGAAACTTGATCTACCCAAGTCAACCCTGCGCCTGGTTGCATTGATCGTTGCCGGGCTCCTTTTCATCGCACTCGGCCTTTATCTTTTCTTTGCCGCGCGCGCGGAACGGAGCGCGCGCACCTCGGCCTTGTTCGCGCCGGACAAAACGCGCGTCATGACGCAAAGCGAAAACGAAATCCGCGACAAAGCGGCGGCTGATTTGAAAGAAAAAATGGAGCGCCTGCCCGGGCAGCCGATGCCGCCGCTTTACACCTTCTTTTACGACATGCAGGTCAATATGAAGAAGTCTCTCTCCACTCGCATCCCGTGGTGGGCGCTGGTGCGCGGCGGTGAAAACGTGGTCGACCCTGAAACGCAAAAGACCGTCCGACGGACGGACTTCATCCTGACGATCGAATATCGCGACGGCGAATGGTTCTTTAAGCATTACCGCGCTTCCGCCACCGACATGGTCAAGCAGGAGACCAACGAGATTGAAGAAGACGAAAAGACCATCGTGCCACCGAGCATCGTCGGCATGCTCGGGGTGCGGATGCCGCGCTAAGCGGAGGGCGTCGCTCGCAGTTGCCGATCCTGCCAATGCCTAACGAGTAGTATGGCGGTAAATGCGCCGACCAGCGCGCAGGCCATGTCTTCCTGCGTATCCCAGATATCTCCCTGGCCACCGAGAAAGGCGCTGGCACTCACGCCGTAGATCAGCGCGGAAAGCCATTCGATCAATTCGTAAACCGCGCTCACCGTCATGGCCGCGCACAGCGCGAAGAAGTTCGTCCAGCCGGGCGATTGAATGATGCGATTACGAATGACGATCTCACGCGCAATCAAAGCCGGCACCAGGCCCTGTGCGAAATGGCCCAGCCGGTCGTAATGATTCCGGTTGAGATGAAATGCGTCGCGGAACCAATTGCCGAGCGGCACCTGGGCGTAGGTGTAATGCGCGCCGACCGCGAGCAGGATCATATGCAATGCGATCAAGGTTTGGAGCAGCGGCGTGAAACGAAATCGGTTTCGGGTCGCGAACAAAACCCCAAGCCCGATGAGCGCGGGCAAGACTTCCAGCCACCAGGTGAGCCGGTCCTTCGGCGCGATGCCGGACCAGATCAGGACCGAGATGACGGCGAGAAGAAGAAATAGCGTGAAGCGATTGTAGGATGGCACCTGGCGGAGATTATTGTCTGAAGAAATCGACTATGCCTAACGAGTACAAATTCGTCACTGCTGATGTTTTTACCGATCGTATTTTCGGTGGCAATCAACTGGCCGTCTTTCCCGACGGGCAAGGCTTGAGCGACGCGACCATGCAACAAATCGCGCGCGAGTTTAACCTCTCCGAAACCGTCTTTGTTTTCCCTCCGCAAACACCCGCCGGCACCCGTCGCCTCCGCATCTTTACGCCAAGCCGCGAGCTGCCTTTCGCCGGACATCCGACTGTGGGCAGCGGCTTTGTCCTGGCGGCGATTGGCGATCTCAAACTAGCCGGAGAACAAACGCGCATCGTATTTGAAGAAGGCGTCGGCCCGGTTGAAGTGATGATTCGAGCAAAGGATGGGCGGCCGGTTTTCTCGCAACTTTCCGCAGCGAAGATGCCGGAGATGGGACCGCCACCGCCATCACGCGAGAATCTCGCGGCCGTTCTTTCCTTGAAGCCTGAGCAACTCGCCGAGCGGGAACCGGCTGCGTTCTCGTGTGGTCTGCCGTTTCTTTTCGTGACCGTGCGTGATCTGGCCGCGCTGGCGCAGGCGCGCGTGAAAATGGACGAATGGGATCGGCACGTCCGGAATTATTGGGCGCTGGAGATTTTTGTCCTGACCGAAGCCGCCGGCGACGCCGACGTGCGCGGGCGGATGTTCGCGCCGGGCGCCGGAATCACCGAAGACGCGGCCACGGGCTCAGCGGCGGCAGCGTTGGCCGGTTACCTCACACCGCCGAATGCGAAGGATGGTTTGCTGCGCTGGAAAGTACGGCAAGGCGTGGAGATGGGACGGCCAAGCTTGATGGAAGTGGAAGCCGATGTTGCCAACGGCCGCATCGTCGCCGTGCGCGTGGGCGGCGCGTCCGTGCTGGTGAGCGAAGGCACGATCCGAATCTAATTCGCGCGCACCGCTTCAATCTCAATCGCGACCGCAACGTCCAGGCCGATGCCGGAGAGCGCTTCGGCCGTTCCGGAAAACATCAGTCCGAAATCCTTGCGATGAATCTGATCGGTCGTGACGCTCCAGCGCGTGCGCGCGGCGTCGGCCGGCGTGAGCAACTTTACGTGCAAGGTCAGCGGTCGCGTCACGCCGTGCATGGTGAAATCGCCGGTGATATCGCCGCTGTTCGATGAAGTTTGTTTCACGCTGCGACTGCGGAAGGTGATTTCCGGGAAGCGACTGGCGTTGAAGAAATCCGCGCCTAACAAGTGGTTATCGCGCTGCTTGATTTGCGTATCAATGCTCGTCACTTCGATGGTGACGTTAACGGACGATCGTTCCGGTTGTTTCGGATCGACCTCGATCGCGCCGCTAAACTTGTGAAATTCGCCGTGCGCCGTTCCGAGCAGATGATGCACACTAAAACCGATGTGTGAACGCGGTGGATCGAACTTGTAGTTGTCGGCACGCGCGACCAGCGGCGCGATGGTGAGGACGAAGAGCAGCAGCCTCTTTTTCACGAACGCCGTGCGCGCGCTTCCGGCGGGCGAACGATGTAAGTGCCGGCTTGTTTGTCGTCTTCCAGTTTCAGGAGCCGCCGTTTCTGCCCTTCAAGAAGCAGATCATTGAAAGCCTTGAATCCGTGGGCGCGTTCGTTGAAGCCGGGATTCTGCCGTTTGATGGCCTGTTTCACGAGCGAACCGCGAATGGTGTAGTCTTCACCGCGTTCCTCGCGCAACGCCTCCAGGGTTTTCACAAGGATGTCTAGCGCACGATCAGGCGAAAGACCCGGCATCTTAGTCTCGGAATCTTCCGCCGCTTTTTTCGCAACAGAAGTTGCCGCGGCCCGCCGGGGCGAGATTTCCGTCCGCACCAGATCGTCGTAGTAAATGAAGTCGTCGCAGTTGTTGATGAAAAGATCGGAGGTCGATTTCTTCACACCCACGCCGATGACGGTCTTGTTGTTCTCGCGCAGTTTGCTTACGACCGGAGAGAAATCGGAATCGCCGCTGATGATGACAAAGGTGTCGACGTGGCTCTTGGTGTAACAAAGGTCGAGCGCGTCCACCACCATGCGAATGTCGGCTGAATTCTTGCCGGCCTGACCGCGGCCCGGTATTTCGATCATTTCGAACGCTGCTTCGTGCAGGGGGCGCTTGAATTCCTTGAAGCGATCGAAATTGCAGTAGGCCTTCTTCACCACGATGTGGCCCTTGAGCAAAAGACGTTCGAAAACCTTGCGGATGTCGAACGGCGGAAACTTGGCGTCGTGCGCGCCGATGGCCATGTTCTCCAGGTCGAGGAAGACCGCCATGGTAGCGTCGGATTCGTTCATGTTAGCCTAACGAGTGCAGCCGAATCAGCCGCCACGCAAAAGAAAAAGGATTGCGGCCGACGTTCGGTCAACCGCAATCCCGATTTTTCATCCGCGCGCTAATCCGGGCGCGCGAAAAGTTACATCGAGGGCGAAGGAGAAGGCGACAGCTTCTTGCTGGAAGTCGTGGTTGTGGTCGTCGTGCCTTTCTTGGCGGCGGTCGTGCTGCTCGTGGTCGTGGTCATGGTCTCGCCACTCTTGTTGCCGCAAGCCGAGAGAAACGCGACACCGATCACCGCGATTATGGAGGAGAGAATGGCTTTCTTCATAGGGCCGAAGTTCCAAACATTCGCTGGAGTGGGCAAGCAAAAATCATTGCCGAGCAACCGTGCGCAGCAGTGAAAGCGTAGCTACTCCGTGCGCAGCGCGACCATCGGGTTGACGCGCGTGGCGCGACGCGCCGGAACGAAAATCGAACCGGCTGCGACCAGCGCAAGCAAGCCCGCGACCGCAAAGTAAACGCTCAGGATGTCGTTCGCCTTCACGCGGAAGAGGAAGTTCTGCAGATTTTCCGAGCCGATGAGTCCAACCAGGATCGCGGCGGTGCCGACACCAATCGTTAGACCGATGACCAACTGCCACGCGCCTTGCTTCATCACCATGCTAAGGATCCGCGCTGTGTCGGCGCCCAATGCCATGCGAATGCCGAACTCCTGTGTGCGCTGATTGACCGAGAAACTCATCACGCCGTAGAGACCGACCGCCGCGAGAACAACGGCCGCGACACCGAAGATGGTGAAGAGAGACGCGGTGATGCGATTGACGCCGAGAATTTCATCATGCAAACGCGCCGGCGTTCCACCGAAGTAGGTGGGAAGATTCGCATCGAGCGCGGCCACGGCTTTGCCCAGCGTCGGCGCGAGCGTCTCGGCGCTTTGTCCGGGATGCGGCCGCACCACGACAGTGACGAATTGCGGCGACGGATTCGAACCCAGCAGCGGAACGTAAAAGCCCGCGTTGTCTGTCTGCTGATTAAACGGACCTTGCATCAGCGTGTCCGGCACGACGCCGACGATGGTACGCCATTCCTCCAGCTTGGCCGGATTGTAATTGCGAATGCGGCGACCGATCGGACTTTCGTTCCCCCAATACTTGCGCGCGAAACTTGTGTTCACGATCGCGACTGGCTGTTTGGCGTCGCTATCCTCGATGGTGAAATCGCGGCCTTCCAGAAGCTTCAAACCAAGCGCAGTGAAGTAACCATCGGACACGGCCTCGGAATTTCCGCGCGGACGATCGCGATCGGTCACGTATGATTTTCCGTCGACTTCATACTGACCGAAATTCGCGAACGTCATGCGGAACCGCGCGGTCATGGCGGCGGCTTCAAATTCCGGTCCGTTGCGCAGCGCTCGCAACGTGCGCACGAAGAACTGCTGCCGCGCATCGGAGTTCGGGTAGCTGCCCTCCATCAAGCCCATGCGCGCGGAGTAAACACCGTGCTCGTCGTAACCGTAATCAACCGTGGTCTGGTTGCGGATCGATTTCATCTGCAAGGTGGCGGCAACGAGCAACGCGGCGGTTAAGGCGATTTGGCCGACGACCAGAATGCGGGTGAGCACATTGACGATGCGATTGCTGTTGCCGCGGCCGCCTTCCTTCATGATCTCGGCCGGACTGGCGCGCGCGCTTAGCCAGGCAGGAATGAGACCGGAGGCCAGGGTGGCCAGTAAAGTTACGAAGAGCGTGAACCCGAGTACGCGCGTGTCGATGGTAAACCTGACCCAGTAGGGCAACGGAAATGGCAGCGCCGCACAGGCGCGTGTGAGGAACTCAACTGCCCAGTAGGCCATGAGCACGCCGACCACCGAGCCAAAGGTCGCGACCAGCAGACTTTCGGTCAGCATTTGCCGGATGATGCGCCAGCGGGTCGCCCCGAGCGCACCGCGAATGGCCAGTTCTTTTGCGCGCAAGGCCGCCCGACCAAACTGCATATTCATCACATTCACGCACGCGATGAAGAGCACGACCAGCGTCGCGCCGAGCATGGCGTAAACGGTCTGGCGCAATTGCGGACCGGTGAAGCTGTACAACAATGGTTGCACACAAGCCGAAACCAACTGGCCGTTGGTCTTCGGATATTCCTTCGACAATCTCCGCGCCAGTCCCACGAATTCTGCATTCGCCTGGTCGATGCTGACGCCGGGTTTCAAGCGGCCGACCATCTGCGGACCAACGTTCTGCGCCTCGGGATCTTCGCGCGCCTTGAGCGGGAACTCATTGTAAAACGGCACCCATAATTGTTCTGAGATCGGAAACTTAAAACCCTGCGGCATGACGCCCACGATGGTGGCGGCCTTGCCGTTGATGTGGATGGCTTGCCCGACAATCTTCGGATCACCACCGAAATCGCGCTGCCAGATTTCGTAAGCCAGCATCGTGACCTTCTCCGCGCCGGGCTTGTTGTCTTCCGCGGTGAAATCACGGCCCAGGATTGGCGCCACGCCCAGGATGCGAAAGAAATCTTCCGTCACGTAACCGCCGGTGTAGCGCTGCGGCGTGTTCTTGTAGGTAACGTTGATGGTCGATTGATTAATGTAGCCGGTCATCATCGAGAACGATTGCTGCACGGCCTTGAGGTCTTCGTAATCCTGCGCGGTCGGAATGAATCCGGCGCCGCTATTGTTCTGCTGCGGATTCGCCTGCGGATCAACCAGGCCCACATTCATGAGCTGTTCGGGATGCGGAAAAGAAAACCCGCGCAGAACAAACGCGTTCACCACCGTGAACTGCGTCGTCACGCCGCAGATGCCGAGCGCGAGAACAATGATGGCGAGAAAACAAAACGTTTTCTCCTTGGCCAGCACACGAAGACCGATCCGGATGTCTTGGAACAGGGAATTGAAGAGCATAGGACTAGTTTGTTGCGCGCCGTCTCACTGGAGGTGCGTAGGGTTTTGTTTTCAGTTGTTAATCGGCGCTGCTCAGGCGCGATCGAATTGCGTGACCATTACCGTCGCCACATCTTTGGGTGTGAGGTTTTCTGGAATGGTGACGTGCATGTGCGCAGCCTGCCAGACCGAGAAGACGATGCTGAGGATCAGAAGCAGATACGCCGCAGTCTCCGACCGCGAGTGTTCCTCCTTTTCCGATCGAACCAGCATCGCGTAGGTCGATTCGAATGTAGTTGAGTTCATCGTGTGGTTTTCCTTTTTCTCTTTCGCTAACGATGGATGACTAACGCAAAGGCCGTGCCAGCGGCTTTTTCTCCGTCGCAATACGTTGTCGAATAGCGCTTTGTAGAAATGTCGTGCCGACGGATCCGGACATGGAAAGTGCCGAAGGCGGGACTACGCGTTGCGATTGTGGGACGGAGCTTGAAGAAGACGAACATGCGCTGATCGACCTTTCCGATGTGATGCGATCGGCGCGCTCTTTGGATTCAAAATTTCCGAGCGCCGCGTGCCATGGAAGGCCTTGCTATTAGGGCAAAGCGGGGTCTGTTATGTTCCCCAATCTGGATTTCGATTTATGGCAATGTTCTCACCCTCACGATGGTCCGAACCATCCACCCCCGCGCCGAAGCCTGATACTTCCAACGGCGCGCCGGCGGGCCCTCCTCCGATTCCATCCGTGCCACAGCAACGTTCTGCCAGCGGCGTTCTCTCCCAAGGCGTCTCGATCAAGGGGTCGCTCACGTTTGGACGCGACATGGAACTCGATTGCGAAGTGGATGGAACAATCGAATCGGAGGGACGGCTCGTCGTGGGCAAGAACGCGCAGATTCACGCCGAAATTCATGCGGGCTCGATCACCGTTTTAGGCGCAGTGAATGGAAATGTCACCGCCACGGAGCGCTGCGAATTACGAGCCGGCTGCAGTTTGCACGGCGACGTCGAAGCGCCGCGCCTGGTGGTGGATGACAACGCCACTTTCGTGGGCAGCGCCAAAATCACAAAGCGCGCCGGAACGGAAACAACTCGTTAGGCACTCGTTAGGAAAACTTCCCGTAAACCGCCAGCAACGGGTAGTAGCACTTCCATTTGCTGCGGTAATCGCTTACGAAACCGGTTTTCGCTCGCAACTCAACGTGCCCGGCGCCTCTGCTTCCGCGGCCGTAAACAATTACCGCGCCCAGCGGCGCGGCGTAGGGATCGTGAATGGGCAGGCGCTTGAATCCGAAATCGCGCACCAGTTCTTCGCCGGCGTCACAGGCGCAGGCGGTTTTCGGATAAGTCGGGACCGCATGTGCCGCCACCAGCGCCTCTTTCACGTATTGCCAGCAACGACCCCGCGTCCGCGCACTGGCGCGTCCTTCCGCGATGCTAACCGCGCGGCGTAATGCCGGACTGAGCCGCGGATCGACCGGCGCATTCGCGTGCACCACCGGCCGAGAATAATACCGCACGATGCGCACTCCCGAGTCGGCACGAAGTTCTTTCCCGAGCAAAATCAGAGAGGCGAAAGCGAAAGACCTGAGGAGAAAATGATATCTCACACGTCTTTCCAGTGCAGGGTTTGTGCCAGCAAAAGATCTCGCGCATGATCAACTCGGCCCATGAATGACGACCTCCTTCGCCAGGCGGAGAATTTCTTTCACGAGAAAATTCCGCTCACCCGCGCCATGGATGTGCGCGTCGTGACAGATGATGAGCATGGCTTTGCGGTCGAAGCGCCGGTTGGCCCGAATCGCAATCACCTGCACACCGCGTTCGGTGGCAGCATCAACGCCGTGGCCACGCTGGCCGGTTATGGGTTTCTCTGGCTGCAACTTCGCGACCACGCGCACGTCGTTATCGCCAGCTAGCTCAATTCGTTTTCTTCGGCCGGTGCGCGAAACAATTCGCGCTGTTTGTCAGCAACCAACTTCCGCGGCGCTGGAGAGTTTTCGCGCCACACTGCGCGACAAAGGCAAAGCGCGACTCGGGCTTAATGTCGTTGTCGAAGAAAACGGCGAACGCGCCGCGGAATTCGAAGGAATATTTTTCGCGCTGACTAACGCCCCGCGCCGGTAGCGCGCGCGTGGATTTGATCCAGGCTTGGATCATTCGCCCGTATCCATTGCTGGATTTCGTCCACATCCGCCGGTTTCAACTCGCTGGAGCGCGCAGGGTCGGAGTCGACCGCCACGGCTTGTCGATGTTTCCAATGTCGTCCGTGCCTAACGAGTGCATAATACATTGACTTGGCTGTGACCACGCCTACGCCACTACAGCGCATCGCGTTGTAAAACATCAGGTCCACCTGTTCGGGCGATCGAGTTTGCTGGTCGTAGGCCACATCATGCAAAACGGAGGCGTTGCGATATTTTCCTTCGAACGGTCCGCCGATCATTCCCCAAAACGCGCGCGGAATTGAGGCGCCATCAACCTTCGAACCCACGGGCGCGATCCAGACCGCTCCATACGGATCGGTGTAACGCAGCTCATTCAACAACACCATGGTGCGGCCGTCGTCTTCCCAGCGCGTGTCGATCGGTCCGCTGTAAAAACCCCAGTTGGCGGCGCGTGCCTGCTTCGCTTTCGCGGCCTGGCGATCGAGCTTCTTCTCATTTCGCGCCGCTTCTTTTTCGATGTCGCGTTGTCCGGACGCGCAGGCCGTCAGCGCAAACAACATGATCAACAAGATTGTTCTCACGATTCCGCCGCGACCAGTTGCGATTTCGATTTCGGACTTGGCCTAACGACTGGTTGCGTCGTCGGGCGCCGGAATTTTTTCACATAGAAGAGCATAAAGATTCCCGATGCGACCAGGAGCGAACCGACCCATTTCAGCAGCCAACCTGGATCGCGCAAAATCTGTATCGTGCTTTGACCGAGATTCTCCGGGTTCCATGAAGCCTGCGACATCTTGTAAGTCAGACCCGTCCACGTGCGCCACGTCTGGCCCGGAAAACTGAATGGATTGTTCATCCAACATTGGCCCGTGACTGACGCGCCTTCGCGATTCGTCACGCGCACCGTGCTCTTGAATCCAGCCGGACTGTCGCTGCCTTCATTACGTTTCACTTCAAAGTCGAGCAGCTCGAGCGCGATCGGCAGTTGCTCCTGCTTCCAACCATACGCGACCTGCACCGGCGTCGGTTTGGTCGGCACCATGATTTGCCAACCCGCCGGGACCCATTGCTCGATCGTTTCTCCGCCTTGTTGAATGCGAACACGGACGCCGTCCGGCAAACTGGACTCGTTAGGCGAATTTCCCGCCGCCGGGTTGAAATCCATCCACTGTTCCGCGCGCGGCATGACTTGATCGACCGCGAGCTGCCAGTCGGCCCAACCAGTCGTCACGGGCGAATTGCGTTCCAGCTTGCCGCTCGATCGCCCGGTTTTTCGCGAGATGAGTTCATAGGTCACGCTGCCATCATCCGCGAGAAACAAGGTCAGTCGGTTTCCGCCCAATTTTTCCGTCGCATCGTTTGCCCCGTGCGCATCGGGAGCAGGCGCCGTCGGCACCGCGCGGCCCCGCAACGTCACCACGACCGCTGGATTGTCCGGCGCGTCAGAAACGGAAGTCGGTTTGCCATTCTCGATGCGAAAGTCCGGCCAGTAATTTTCGACTCGCATCGTGAACGGACTGCCCTCCAACGGAGTGTCCTGTTTCAAATGTGCCGCGACCTCGTGCGTCCATGTCTTGTCCCCGAGCGCGATCGTGACCTTGCCTTTGTCTCCGTTTTCCGGCTGCGAAAGCGTGACCTTCGCTCCGGTGCTTCCACCCTTCGCCGGTCGCGCCACCTGCTGATCAGGCGCTTTGGCAAATGCGAAGATCGATTCCTCGATATCTACTTCGCCCGAGCTCTTGGACTCGTTAGGCAAAACGTCGGCCTGCGGCGCAACCCCGCGCTTCAAATCGATCTTGGCCAGCCCACCCATTTCGAAACTCCCGTGCTGCGGATCGTCGGCCAATAACCAGCTGTCGAGCTGCTGACCCATCATCGCGGTCTTGATCGTGAAATGGACCGCCGGCACGCCGCCTTCATCGAGCGGCTTCGGATTCAGCCTGCTCTCCATCGCTTTCGCGTAATCGACGATGCTCAATCGCGCACCGCTGGCCAGCGGACCGAGATCGCGTGGCCGTTGCGCAGTCGGCGGATGATTGATGAACTCCGCCGGATAACCCTTCACGATTCCGTCGGTGTCACGCACGCGCAGTTGATGTTGATCGACGAGCAGCCGATTTGTCGGTGGATCGCCTTTGAAGAGCGTGATGGTTCCTTCCGTTCCCCAAATGCGACCGATGAGCGAACCGCAGAGCAAGGTGATGATGCCGAGGTGCGTGACGAGAAATGCGACGTGATGCTTTCTCCACGGCCAGCGCGAGAACGCCGACGTCGCCAGGTTCGCCACCAAGAGCATCAGCCAGAAATTGAACCACGGCGCGCCGTAGACGTAGGTGCGCGCGACCTTGGCATCGAAGCTCGATTCCCAAATCGTACCGGCAATCGCGCCAATGATTAGCACCGCCAGCAGCACAACCGCCAGCTTGAGCGAGGCGAAGAATTTGAAAACGGGATTGCGCTGCCAGACCGGGCGGCCGGCGGACGAAGTTGCCATCGGGCCGCTATTTTCGGCCAAGAACGCCGCGGACGAAAGTTAGTTCGCCCAGGAACGCCACTTCTTGCGCAGCGGTTTCACGTAACGATCGACGTCCACTTTGCGCAGGCGATCGACGCGATCCATGACCGCATCGCTCGAGTCTTCATATTTCTGCTTCGCCGATTTGAGGATCGGCCACAGAAACGGCAGCGACAAAACGCCGAGGTCGATTTTTCCGAGCGGTGTTTTCCATTCACGCTCCGGTTCGCGCGATTCGGACGAATAGCGAATGGCCAGGCCAATCGCCAGCCCGACGGCAAGCGCGCCGAGCACAGTCGGGATCGGGTTTTCGCGCAGGAAAAATTCCGTGCGCTCGCGCGCGCGACGCAGGCGCGGCCTTGGTTGGGTCCACACGTCACCTGCCAGATCGGAGGCGCGCTGTTCTTCTTCTTCAATGCGGCTCGAGGTGCTCGGATCGCTTTTCGTTAAATCTTCGCCGTTCGGATTAATCATAAGTTGGATTTAAAATTTCGACCCAGCTTTGCATCTGCGCAACGTCGGAGTTTGCAGCTATGCCGCCGGTGCCTTTTGCGCAGGAACGGAATGAGGACGAAACTTAAAAAGAGGAGCAGCTATGAAAACACATGGCGAAGAGGGGACAGAGAAAACCGATCAGGAAAAATGGCGTGAGCATCACGAACAATCGGCCCACAAAGATACGCCGTTCGAACATCTCGAGCCGGCCTACCGCACTGCAGCCGAGGGGGTGAAGAAATACCCGGGCAAGCACTACCACGAAATCGAAAACGATCTGGCGCGCGACTACGATAAGAACGACGCCAATCCGGCCATTCCGTGGGATCGCGCCCGGCCCGTGGTCAAGTCGAGCTGGGATCGCCTCGGTGGAGTGATGGGCCCGCGCGACACCGATCGCGGATTGCGCGGCGGAATCTAGCTCTCGTTAGGCAGCGGCCGTGAACTCGTCGACCACGGCGAGGAACGGATCGATGTCGAAGGGCTTGGTCAGGTAATTGCGAGCGCCGGCGGTAAGCAGGCGCTCGATCTGGCTGGCTGTTGCGTTCGCGCTCAAAATCACCACCGGAATTTCGGACGTGGCGGGATTCTGCTGCAATTTTTGCAGGACATCCGCGCCATGCATGTCGGGCAGGTTCAGGTCCAGCAGGATCATCTTCGGCCGATGCAGTTCCGCCAGCTCCACTCCGAGCTGACCCAGCGGCGCATGCAGAAGTTTTACTTTCGGACGAAATTCCAGGATGCGTTCCACCAGGGTGAAATTCACCTCTTCGTCTTCGACGTAGAGCAAATCGCACTTCGAGGTAGTCGCTTGGGTGGCGCGATCAAGATCGGTGGTCGTCTGGTTGTTGGGATCGCCCAGTTCACGCTCGATAACGACCAGGAGTTCGCGGGCCGACTTCAAGATCTGTTGCAGATCGCCGCTCTTGCGCCGGTCTCCGGGGTTCAGGCTGACCAACTCTGCAAAGCCAAGAATGGAATTGAGGGGAGCACGTAGTTTTTGACTCAGGTCCACGCAGAATTTGCGGTGCGCCTCGGCATCCAGCGGCGCGGCGTTTTCATTTTCAGTCGTCTCTATGTTCATACTTAAGTTCCGACGGGTTCGACGACTTCCATTTGAAGTTCACTCGCATCATCGTCGTAAAATTGGCCGCTCAATCGCTTCACCATGTCGATGTCGCGGCGCATCTTGTTTTTGTGGGCGCAGAAAATCAGCGCCGTCTCTTCCGTGATCAGGTCGGCCTTGTAGGCCGCCATCAGTGATTGATCGAAGCTGTGCCAGCCCATCGTCCCGCCGGCTTCGATGATTTCCTGGAAGGTGCGATTTTCCGATTCGCCGTAGAGCAAGCTCTCCCGCGTGCGCAGGCTGCTGCCCATGATTTCGGTGATTAGCAGCCGGCCGCCGCCGACCTTGCTCACCAGTCGCTGACCAACAACGTAGCGGATCGTGTCCGCCAAACGCTGCCGTAGCTGGCGCTCTTCGTCTTTGTTATACATGCCGATCACGCGGTTGATCGTCTGGCCCGCGCTAATCGTGTGCAGGGTGGTGAAAACAATGTGACCCGTCTCCGACGCGGTCATCGCGATCTCCATGGTCTCGCGGTCGCGAATTTCGCCGACCAGGATCGCCTTGGGCGCCTGGCGCAATGCCGCGCGCAAGCCGCTGGCGAAATCCGGAAAATCCTTTCCCAGCTCGCGCTGATTGAAGAGCGCCTTCTGGTGCGGATGCAAGAATTCAATCGGGTCCTCCAGCGTGATGACGTGGACTTCCTGGGTGCGATTCAGCTCGTTCAACACCGCGGCCAGGGTCGTCGTCTTGCCGCTGCCGGTCGCGCCCGTGACGAAAATGATGCCGTTTTTCTCTTTCACCATCTCGCGGAAAATCGGCGGGAGATTCAGGCCCTCGATCGTCGGGATTTCGGTCTGCAATCTGCGCATCACGATCGCCTGGCGTCCGTTCTGCCGGAAGATGTTCACGCGAAAACGCGCCTTGTCCCTGAGAGCGTAACTGCAATCGCACGAGCCGAACCGTTTTAGATCAGTCGTTAGGCGTTCGTCTCCCTGGATGAGATAGGCGGCGATTTCCCCGATCTGTTCCTGGGTCAGCTCACCGGTATCGATCGGGAATTCGATCAATTTCCCATGCTGTTCGACAATGGGCGGGCGGCCGACGGCGAAAAGCAGGTCGGAGACGCCTTCCGCGCAGTCGATCATTGCCGTTAGGAGGGCATCTATGATTTCTTCGTTCACAGCCGAGTGGCTTGGAAATAGCGGGAAACGTGCCGCGTGCCCGGCCACTAGCGCCACTCGTGCTTCGGATACTTCCGTTGCAACTCCTTCTTGATCTTCGGGTAAGCCTCCTTCCAGAAACCGGCCAGGTCGCTGGTGATCTGGATCGGCCGATTGTTCGGCGCTAAGACCTGGATGACGAGCGGAACCCGGCCACGGCCAATCGAGAGATTTCGCTCCACCCCGTACAAATCCTGAATGCGCGCCGCCACCGTCGGTGATGCCGTCGCGTGGTAGGTGATCTTTGCTTTGCGATTATTCGGCAACGCGATGCGCTCCGGCGCGAGCTGCTCCACCTGCTGCTGTTGCGGCGTGTTCAGCCACGATTTCACTGCCGGCAACACCGCGCGTTCCTTGATTTCCTTGTAGCTGACCGCACCGCGACAAACTTCCTCGATCATCAACAGCTTCTCGGCTTCACCGATTTTCGGCAGCTCCAATTCCGGAAACCATCCGGCCACGGAATTTACGCGCTCGATCCATTGCTCGACCGTGTTGTCCCAGTTTTTCAGCGGACAAGTTCCCGCCAAAACTTCGCGCGCCAGCAAAGCCGAGGACTCGTTAGGCGGAACATCCACCGTTTCGCTGCGCAGAACGAGATCGTGAAAGGTCGTGCGCCGCGCGCCGATTACACGCCGCGCCGTCGCATCAAAGGAGACGTCGATATTTTCGCGAAACGCTTCCGGAAACAATTCGCGCAGCCAGTCTTCTTCGATTCGCGTCGCCAGCGTGAGCAAGACCTGCCGTTCCTTGTCGCTGCTCTCGATCTCGCGAATCTCCGACGCCACCAGCAACGTCGCGCGATGCACCACGCTCTCGCGCGCCAGCACGCCGCGGCGTCCGTGCACCAGCGCGCAACGCAACGTTCCCTGGTCCAATCGAATCGCCACCTGGTCGGGAAATCCCGCCAGCACGCAACGCTGGATCGCACCCGGCGCCGCTTCGCGTGGCTCGACATCGAGACCTTCATCACGCGCAATGTTGATGAATTGTTCCCACAATTGCGCCGCTTCCCGCGCGGCCAGCGCATTCACGGAAAGTCGCGCACAACGCCGCGGATCGAAGTTGTTCTTCTCCGCAAAACGAAACGCGCGCGTCAGGATGAAAAGATCGGAATCATCGTCGTGGCCTAACAAGTCCTCGCGCTCTTCCCGCGCCTGTTTGCCTTCGGCGCGTCGCAGCAGGTTTCGCCCTTGCGTCACCGCCGCGATCAGCGCGATTGCGCGCACACAACCATGTTCCTGCGCCGCCAGCAACATGCGCGCGTAACGCGGATGGACCGGAAAGGCCAGCATGCGACGACCGAGCGGCGTGATGAACTTCTCGTTAGGCGAAAGCGCGCCCAGATCTTCCAGCAATTGCTCCGCGCGTTGCAGCGCGCGCGGGTCCGGCGGTTCCAGCCAGCGAAATTCCGCGATGTCATCAATGCCGCTCGCCTTCAACGTGAGCACGACCTCCGCCAGGTCGAGCCGCTTCACTTCCGGCAATTCCTGCGCGGCGCGCTCTGCCTGTTCGCGTTCCGTCCAAAGCCGCAGACATATTCCCGGCGCGGTTCGTCCGGCGCGACCGGCGCGTTGATCAGTCGACGCGCGGCTAATCTTCTCGATCAGCAACGTGTTGATGCCGCGTCGCGGATCGAAGCGGGCGATGCGGGCCAGCCCACTGTCGATCACGACCCGCACGCCTTCGATGGTGAGCGACGTTTCGGCGACGTTCGTGGCAATGATCGCCTTGCGCTTGTCGTAATGCGCCAGCGCCGCGTCCTGTTCGTTAGGCGGCAGCTCGCCATATAACGGCAGCGGCACGAACTGATCGCTCACCCGCGACGCGCGCACGGCCGAGATCGTGCGCATGATTTCGTATTTGCCCGGCATGAAGATGAGCACGTCGCCTTCGGTTTTCGGCGCAAGTCTGGCCAGTTCATCCGCGGCCAGATCCCAGATGGCGTAATCATCGCCGCGCACGGGCTTCGCCAGATACTCGATTTCCACCGGATGTTGCCGCCCGCTCGAAGTCAGCAGCGCGCAGGGCTCGAGAAATTTTTGCAACGCACCGGTGTCGAGCGTGGCCGACATGACGCCAATCTTCAGATCGGGCCGCGAGCGTTCCTGTAAACGCAAGGCGCGCGCCAGCGTGATGTCGCCGTAAAGATGGCGCTCGTGAAATTCGTCGAACAAAATCGCGGAAACGCCACGCAATTCCGGGTCCTGGATTAACTGCCGGAGAAGAATTCCTTCTGTGACAAAACGGATGCGCGTCTTATCCGAGACGACGTTCTCAAAGCGAATCTGAAATCCAACTTCATCGCCTAACGAGACCTTGCGTTCCTGCGCCACCCGCGCCGCCAGCAAACGCGCGGCCAGCCGTCGCGGTTGCAGAATGACGACCTGGCCGCGGCCGAGCATTCCGTGCTCGAGCAAAATCTGCGGAACCTGCGTCGATTTTCCCGAGCCGGTCGGCGCCTGCAGAATGAGGCGGGGCTGTTTTTCGAAGGCACGGACGATGTCCGGCTCGAGTTCGTAAATCGGAAGTTGGCGCGGATCCACTACTCGTTAGGCGCGCGGCTTGTGAATCAAGCCCAGGCCGCAGGCATCCTTGTAAAACGGACGCGGCAAATCCATCGATTGTTCGTTCCCGTTTAGGAGAAACGTCTCGCACCCCGGATGCGTCGCGCGCCACTCGATAAAAGCGCAGCGCACGCCGCCTTCGCGCGTCACATCGAAACTCTGCGCGAACCGGCTCACATCATGCACGACCAGCAAACCGCCCGGCGCCAGCGCATCGAACCAAAGATCCAACTCGCGCAACGTCTGCGCGTATTCGTGCGAGCTGTCGAGAATGATCATCTCCGGGTCGCCGCCGAGAAACTCCTTCGCGGCGCGTGGTGTTTCCGGATCGAGCGAATTGCGCTGCGCGATTTCGACAAACTCCTGCAGTTCCGCGCGCACAATCCATTTCCGCGCCACTGCCAGCAGCTCCGGATCGATATCGATCGTGAACAATCCACGCCGCACATTCATTCGTCGCAGCATGAAGCCGAGCAATAGCGCCGAATAACCGGCGTGCGTGCCGAGTTGCACGATGCGTTCCGCGCGGTTCCCCAAGACCAATCCCTGCAAGAGCGACATGAGTGGCACTGCGACTTCGCCGACCTGACCGCTCCGCGTCGTCTCGGCGTACCATTCGGCCAGAATTGCCCACTCGCTTTCCGACAAATCTGCGTATATTCCGGGGACGTAGTTCATTCCCGGCAATCGATGCCACCAAAAACGCGGCGCATCTTCCATGCTCCAGTTGTTAGAACGTTCCGAATGATTCATCTCTCCAGCTTCAGCATCGCGCACGACCTTCCGCCCATCGGAAAAGTGCGCGGCATCCGATTCTTTCCTGATAACAGGAGCATCGTTTGAACGTCGCTGCCAAAGCTGCTTTTCGGTCCGTTTCCAAATCCCAATGAACTTCGATTCATCCACACGTCTTTTATTTTTCGCGCCACATCCTGACGACGAATCACTCGCCGCCGCCGGTCTCCTGCAACGAGCGGCCGCGGCCGGCGCCAGTGTGCGCGTCGTTTTCGCCACCAACGGCGATGATAATCCCTGGCCGATGCGCGTGACCGAACGGCACTGGAAAATCGAGGCGCATCATCGTTTGCTCTGGGGAATGCGACGTACGCACGAGGCGCGCGAAGCGCTCCAAGTGCTCGGTCATCCGCCGGCCTGTGCGGATTTTTTGCAACTGCCCGATCAGCGGTTGACGGAATTTTTGCTGCAATCGGATTCGCGTGTTGTGCAGCGACTCGTTAACCTGATCGCGGAAGCGCAGCCGACTTTGATTGTCGGGCCGGCGCCGTTCGATACCCATCCGGATCACAACGCTTTCCATCTGCTCCTTAATCTCGCGATCGAGGCTGGCGGATTCGCGTTGATTCCGCGCCTTTACTACTCGGTGCATCAGCGGCGTTATCACGGAAACCACGGTCGCGTTGCGCTCGCGCTCACTCGGGAAGAGCAGCAAATAAAACGGCGCGCGATTCTTTGTCATCGCTCGCAAATGGCGCTGAGTCGCCGGCGATTTTTGCGTCATGTCCGGGCCGAGGAAGAATTTTGGCGCGTCTTACCCGCGCGCGAAATCGATCGGCAACATCCCGTTGTCCACGGCCATATCGCAAATACCACGCTGCGTCTCGGCCTGAACCGGCGGAGACGCTCGCTGACATTTGCGCGTTGCACGCTGTTGGTCGCGCTCGAAACCGCCACAGGCAGTCATCGCTGGACGGTGCGTCTGCCCGCGTTTTCGAAACAACTTCAGGTCGAAGATGCCGTCAGCGGCGTGAAGATCGGCACCGCGCAGGTGCGTATCCGCGGAAGAAAAGCGGAAGTAAATCTGCCCTTGGACTCGTTAGGCGAAATTCGCCAGGTGCACGTGAAACTCGAGCAACCAACCTGGTTTTTCGATTTTGCCGGTTGGCGTGAAATTCCGATTTCGCAGGTCGCGGTCACAGCCAGTGTGCAACATCGCGCCTTGCCAACAATCGTCGCGCCGCCGCAAAAATTTGCGCAGCCGATTAAGGCGAGAGCCGCTCGATAATCCAGCTGCCGTCGCCTTGGCGCGAATAACGGAAACGATCGTGCAGACGATTCGTTCGACCTTGCCAGAACTCGATTGTGTCCGGCACGACACGATAACCGCCCCAGTTTTCCGGCAACGGAACCGGGCCGCCGGCGAAACGCGCCGTCACTTCCGCTAATTTTTCTTCGAGCGCAGCGCGACTTGGAATCACTTCGCTTTGTTGCGAAGCCCACGCGCCGAGCTGACTCCCGATCGGACGCGACGCAAAATATTCCTCCGATTCCTTGAGCGAAGTTTTTTCGATCGCGCCACTGATTCGAATCTGGCGCTCGAGTTGCACCCAGAAAAAATTGAGCGCCACGCGCGGATTCTGCGCCAGTCTCGTTCGCCTTCGCGCTGGTGTAATTGGTGTAGAAAACAAGACCGCGTTGATCTGTCCCCTTGAGCAGAACGACCCGCGACGCTGGACTCCCATCGGCTTTCACGGTGGAAAGACACATCGCGTTCACATCGCGAATTTGCGCCGCGGCCGCTTCGTCGAACCATTTCGAGAATTGTTTGATCGGATCCGGATCGAGATCAGCGCGACGCAATCCATGCGCGACGTAATCTTCGCGCAGCGCGGCGAGGTTGATCGGACGCGAACCCATCGTCTATCCAGCGACAACGGCGACCGGTGACAATGCGCGCAACTTCGCGATGACGCGCGGCACGATTTCGATGGCGCGATCGACATCGGCCTCCGTGTTGAAGCGGCCGAAGGAAAAACGCAGACTGCCGCGCGAACGATCGGGACCGAGATTCATTGCGCGCAAAACATGCGAGGCCTGCAACGAGCCGGTCTTGCAAGCCGAGCCGGCCGAGCAACAAATATTCTGTTGATCGAGCATGAGGAGCACGGCATCGGATTCCACGCCGGCGAACGAAAGATTGGAAGTGTTCGGCAAACGCGCGATGCGATCGCCGTTCACGAACGATTGCGGCACCGTGGCAAGAATCGCGGTTTCAAATCGGTCACGCATTTTGCGCGTGCGTATTTGCTCGTCGGCTAATTCTTCCGCCGCCCGTTCCGCCGCTTTTCCCAGAGCAACAATCGAGGCGACGTTTTCCGTTCCGGCGCGCCGTCCGTTTTCCTGACTGCCGCCAAAAACCGTGGCGCGAAAGGCGGAGCGACGATTGACGTAGAGCGCGCCCACACCTTTGGGCGCATGTATTTTGTGTCCGGAGAGCGAGAGAAAATTCACGTTGGTATCGGCAAGACGAATCGGAATTTTTCCCACCGCCTGCACGGCGTCGGTGTGAAATAGCACGCGTTTTCGTTGCGCGATTTCTGCAATCTTTTCGATTGGAAACAGCACGCCAGTCTCGTTGTTTGCCCACATAATGGAAACGATGGCGGTGTCGGATCGAATGGCGGTTTCCAATTCGGCCAGATCGAGATTTCCATCCTGATCGACCGCAACCGTAGTTATGGCGACGCCGCGCCTAACGAGTTGTTCGCAATGCCGGTAGGTCGCGCTGTGTTCGACCGCGCTCGTCACGATGTGTGTGCGCGCCGGATCGAGCTGCAAGGCGGAGTTGACCGCGCTGTTGATCGATTCCGTCCCGCAACCGGTGAAAATGATTTCGTTAGGCGTGCAGCCGAGCAACTTGGCCAGACGTTCGCGGGCCAGCTCAATCGCGTCGCGCACCTGCGCGGCAAAAGCGTAACCGCTGGAAGGATTCCCGTAGTATTTCTCCAGGTACGGACGCATTTCCTCCAGCACCGCCGGATCGATCTGCGTAGTGGCGTTGTTATCGAGATAAATGATCTCGTTAGGCTCGATCATTACGGGGATAATTTAGACAGGATTAACAGGATTTTCAGGATTGTTTTCTGAGCCGTCCGTCATCTTGTTAATCCTGTAAATCCTGTCCTTATTATTCTTCCGCGCGCGGCAAGGCCCCGGCGTGCTTTGGTTTGTGGTGCGTGTAGCGGAAGTAAAGATTGCGCAGGTAAATCGGCAGCGGCATCGCCGTGCTCAAGACACCGACCGAATCGCGCTGATAAATCGCGAAGTAAGCAAGCATGAGCATACTGCCGAGCGCGCTGCATTCCCAAAAACCAAAAGGAATCACACTTTTGCGTGCGCGTTCCGAAGCGATCCATTGAATGACGAAACGCAGACCGAAAACCACGCTGCCGGCCAGCCCGACAATTTTCCACGGATGGAGCAGGATGCCGAAGACTTTCGTTTCCGCGAGAAAATGAAGGCTGTTCATAGCGGCGGACTCTAGTGCGCTCCGCGGTTAGACCAAAGCCGTTTTCCGCCTAACGTGCGCGCAGATGAATTCGATCTGGGACCTGGCCAACCCGCAGCTGCGCGACTTGCGGTGTCTACGAGCCGGGCAAGCCGATCGAAGAGACGGCGCGCGAGCTGGGCGTCGAGCCGGACAACATCATCAAGCTGGCGTCGAACGAAAACCCGCTCGGGCCATCGCCGAAAGCCTTGCAGGCCATGCACGAGGCGCTGACGAATGCGCATCTTTATCCGGACGGCGGCGCATATTATTTGCGCGAGGCGCTCGCGACGAAACTCGGGCGTGCAACGCGAGAACATCATCCTCGGGCAGCGGGTCTAACGAAGTCCTGGAATTTCTCGGCCACGCATTTCTCAATCGCGACGACGACGTCATCACCTCCGCAGCATGCCTTCGTGGCCTACAAGCTGATCGCCGCCGTCTTCGGCGCGCGCACCATTGAAATTCCGAGCCCCGACATGCGTCATCATCTCGATGAAATGATCGACGCGATCACGCCGCGGACGCGGCTTATCTTCATCGCCAATCCGAACAACCCGACCGGTACCTTGCTCACGCAGGATGAGATCGATCGTTTCATGACGCATTGCCGGACAATGTCGTGACGTCGTTTGACGAAGCCTACTTCGAATATGTCGATAATCCGCCCGACACGCTCCGTTACATTCGCGAGCGATCGAAACGTCATCGTCCTGCGCACGTTTTCGAAGATCCAGGGTCTGGCCGAGCTTGCGCATCGGGTATGGCATCGCGCATCCGGAATTGATCCAGGTCCTGCAGAAAACGCGGCAGCCATTCAATGTCGGCGGCCTCGCCCAGGCGGCGGCGCTCGCCGGATTGGCCGACGAAGAACATCAACGCACGACCAAACGCATCACCGACGAAGGACGCGCTTATCTGCAGGATGAATTCGCGGCCATGCGGCTGAAGTTTGTCCCGAGCGCGGCGAATTTTGTTCTGGTCAACGTGGGCGACGGCGCTGCGGTCTTCAAACAACTGCTGCAACGCCGCATCATCGTGCGGGCCTTGAAAGGCTACGATCTGCCGGAGTGGATTCGCATTTCGGTCGGGACGATGGAACAGAACCGCCAATGCATCGCCGCGCTGAAGGAAGTGCTGAGCTGTAGCGGCGGTCTATGACCGCCGATAACGCACGAATGACAGACGACGTGTTCGGCGGTCATAGACCGCCGCTACAGGACACCATCGCCGCCATCTCCACGCCGACCGGCGAAGGCGCCATTGCACTCGTTAGGCTGTCCGGGCCGGACGCGATCGAGATTGCCGATGCCGTTTTTCGCGGCCAACAAAAGCCGTCGGAGTTCGAATCGCACGTGCAGCATTACGGCGAGATCGTGGCGGGCGAGCGCATGATTGATCAGGTGATGCTGTCGGTGCATCGCGCGCCGCACAGCTACACGGGCGAAGACCTGGTCGAGATCACCTGCCACGGCGGCATCGTGGTCAGCGCGCAGGTGCTGGAAGCTTGCCTAACGAGTGGTGCGCGCGCGGCGCGTGGCGGCGAATTTACCGAACGCGCCTATCACAACGGCAAGATGGACCTGACCCAGGCCGAAGCCGTGATCGATCTGATCCGCGCGCAGACCGACCTGGCGTTGCGTTCCGCCACCGAACAACTGGAAGGAAAACTCGGCGCCGCCATTCGCGTGATTCGCGATGCGATTGTCGATCTGCTCGCGCACGTCGAAGCGGCGATCGATTTTCCCGAGGAAGGAATTTCGCCCGACAACGAGGAGAAATTGCGCGCGCGACTCGATCGCATTCGCGACCAGATCAAGGCGCTCCTCGCCACGGAACAGCGCGGCCGCATTTTGCGCGAAGGCGTGCGCGTGGTCATTTACGGCGCGACCAACGCGGGGAAATCGAGCCTGCTCAATCGCCTGCTCGGCTACGATCGCGCCATCGTCAGTCACATTCCCGGCACCACGCGCGACACGATCGAGGAAGTCATTAACCTGCGCGGCGTGCCGGTGCGATTGCTCGACACCGCCGGTGTGAGCGAAACGACAGACGAACTGGAGCGCGCCGGCCAGGAGCGAACCGAGAAGTCGTTAGGCGCGGCTGACCTCATCCTGCACATCGCCGATGCCAATGCGCCGAAGCCGGCCTGATTTCGCGCAGCGGCAATTCGAGCGCGCGCGCATCGTGATTCTGAACAAGAGCGATCTGCCCGAGCACAACGAGTGGCAGGGCTACGATGCGCTGCGCATTTCCTGTCTGACGGAATCGGGCTTGGAAAAATTGGAGGAACAAATTCTCGAACGCATCGGCGCGGGTCACGTGCGGGCGGAGAATGCGGTCGCCATCAACGCGCGGCATCGCGATTGTCTGCGCCGCGCGCTGGACGATTGCGAACGCGCGCATACGCGCCCTCGGGCAAGGCCTGGAATTTTTCGCGATCGATCTGCGGGCGGCTTTGCAGAACGTGACCGACGTCATCGCGCTGGAAAGCGACGATCCGATCCTCGATTCGCTCTTCGCGCAGTTTTGCATCGGCAAATGAAGAGCGCGACCTACGAACGACTCGTTAGGCCACTGCTCTTCTCGTTAGACCCGGAGACGGCGCATCATTTCGCGATTCATTGCCTGCGATCATTTTCCGCGCTGATTCCAAAAGTCGAAGCGCGACATCCGACCACCGTCTTCGGCATCGACTTTCCCAAATCCAGTCGGCCTCGCCGCCGGTTTCGACAAGAACGGCGTGGCCCTGCCGGCGTGGGAAGCGCTTGGATTTGGTTTCGTCGAGATCGGAACCGTGACGGCGCAGGCGCAGCCGGGTAATCCGAAGCCGCGCATCTTTCGTTATCGCGAGCAGGAAGCCCTGATCAATCGGCTCGGCTTCAACAACGACGGCGCGGAAGTCATCGCCCAGCGCCTGCGCAAATTGCGCGCGCGCGGTCGCTGGCCGCGCATCCCAGTCGGGATCAACATCGGCAAATCGAAAGTGACTCCGTTGGAGAATGCGGCGGAAGATTACCTGCAATCGTTTCGCCTCCTGCACGAATTCGCCGATTACATTGTGCTGAACGTCAGTTCGCCGAACACGCCGGGGTTGCGCACGCTGCAGGAACACGATGCGCTCGTCGTCTTGTTGCAAACCATCGTGCGCGAAAATCGGACGAAGCCGATCCTGTTGAAGATCGCGCCCGACATTTCGGATTCCGACCTCAGTAACATCATCGCGGCTTGCGAAGAAAACGGCGTCGCCGGAATCGTCGCGACCAACACGACATTGGATCACAGCGCAATTCCGAATGCGCAGGACCAGGCTGGCGGACTAAGTGGAGCACCGCTGCGCGAAAAATCGACCGCATTGGTCCGCGCTATCGCCACGCGCAGCAAACTACCGGTCATCGGCGTCGGTGGAATTTCCGATGCAGCCTCGGCGCGCGAGAAGTTCGAAGCGGGCGCGAAATTGATCCAGGTCTACACCGGCTTCATCTACCGCGGTCCGGGTTTGTTGCAGGAAATAGTAGAAGTCTTGTAGGCGCCGTGGTCTCGTTAGGTAGATGCCGTTTTCCAAGTTGCCCTTGGGTTTTCCCCGCAACTCGTGTACAATCACGCGTTTATGGCGGTTGCCCCGAAAATTGCCATGACTCCCCCTGAGGAAGGAGAAGTCTCCGGACCGGCGCAGCTCGAACAGCTGCTCCATGTGCCGTTCTTTCAGGGGCTGACCGTGCAGGCAGCAACGAGGCTATGCAGCTTGCTGACCTCGCGTGAATTCAAGGCGCCGACGCGTCTCTTCAACGCCGGCGATCCGGGCGATGCAATGTATTTCATCGCAGAGGGCCGGGTCCGCATCACGGTCATGGATGCGGACGGTCGCGAAGTAACGCTGACTGAAATGCAGGCGGGCGAATTCTTCGGCGAAATGGCGTTGATCGACGGGCACGAACGTTCCGCCGGCGCGCTGGTGCTGGAACACACCCGGCTGGCCGTTCTCACACGTGAGGATTTTCTCGCCTTCGTCACCAGCGACAGCCAGGTGATGCTCGGCATGCTCGCGGAAATGGCGCGCCGTTTACGCCGCACGGATAATCTCCTGCGCCATCGCATAGCGCGAAACGCCAACACCGAAGATGCCGCGCGGCTGACGCTGGCCGATCGCATGGCGGACATCATCGCAGAGTTCGGCGGGAGTTGGACATTCATAGGATTTTCGATCGTGTTCTTTCTGGCCTGGATGGGGTTGAACACCTGGATTCTGCTGAACAAGGGATTCGATCCCTACCCTTACCAATTCTTGAACCTTGCCCTGGCGATAATCGTCAGCCTCCAGACACCGATGATTCTGATGTCGCAGAATCGGCAATCGCAGAAAGATCGTCTGCGCGCCGATCTCGATTACGACGTGAACCTGAAGAACGAACTCCTGCTGACCGAGATCCGCACCCTGCTCGTGGAGCGTCGGACAAAGTACGAGAAGTCAGTGCGGCTTGATGGCGAGTAGTCGTTAGCTACTCCTAGGGACTTAGCTGGTAGGCTTCGACAAGCACGACACCGGTTGTGTTATTCTTGCCGCGAATTACCGCGGTGTAGCTACCCGGGTCAAAAGTAGCCAGGATAGCAGGTTCCTTGTCGTTAGTTGGAGCCAGGCCGGTAGCTTTAATGTCATTCGCGCTACCTACTCCACTTGATGTCTGTGATTTCCAGTTATCGTCGGTGTAGACCTTGTCGAAACCACGATAGATATCCATCGTGGGATCAGCCATCACCCCGGTGACAAAGTTACCGGTAAGACTGGGACCACGCGCACGAACCAGAATACGTTGCGCTGTCCCGGGCTGACCAGCCGGTGGTTGGATGATAAAGCCGACAATCATGACCCCGGCATCACTCTGCTCGACTTTGCCGCGCGTGGAAATGTTAACCAGGCTACTAAAGCTACTGCTGTTAATGTCATAGACTTCGACCAAGCCAACCCCGTTAACCTTGCCGCGCAGCACTGTCGTATAGGCACCGGGAGCCAGGGTCGTGACAATAGCCGACTCCAGTGAGTTAGTGGGAGTAAGGTTGTTATCACTCAGCACCATAAGGTCCGCGTCTGAGTTAGTCGTGTAATCGTCGTTATACGCGACCTGCGTACCCTGCGCGTTATACAAGGTTAAAGTAGGATCTGTTAGCGCAGAAGGGACGCCAAAGTTAACCATGGAAGGACCTATCCCGCGAAGCACCAGCTGCTTGTGCTCGGAGCCGCTGATAATCACGCCGGCAATCATGACACTGTCGCCGGTCTCGACCGGGCCACGCGTGGAAAGATTCACCAGCTTGGTCGCCGTATCAGCGCCATGACCGGGGATAGTCAAGAGCAACAGGAAACTGAATGCGAGGACTGAAACGGAAGACCGGCGCAGAAGGGGAGCGACACTCATTGGGTTCCGCGAGGGATTAAATCGTTTACACCCGACACGTGTCCATCCGTAAAGATGATTAGATTTCCATCGCCGTGGACGCTACCGCGCTCGATGAACCACGGCTGCGTCGGCCACTGGTGCGGTGTGTTGGGCTTGTCATCAAAAGGCGTGGCAAAGTAATCGATGCGGACATTCTCCGGGCTGGTGTAATCGGGATTGCCCAGCTCGGTCTCGATCTCAGGGCAAATCCATGTCTTGCGCGTCACGCTGAATGGCTCAAGCGCAGCGATCCAGCCCGCGGCGTATTGTGAAGCGGCATTGGCACTGCTCGGATCGGCGGCGATTTGCGGCCATTGATTGTACTGCTGCACGTACAACTCCGCGCCGACATAGAGAGCTTTCAGGTTCAAAACACACTGCGCACGCCGGGCGCGACTGCGGAAACTGCCGACCACACCGACCAGCAGCGTCGTCAGAATAACGATGACGGCAATAGCGGTCAGTAACTCGAGCAGAGTGAAGCCGCAGTCAGTGTGTGTCTGGCGCTTTAACATGGGAGCGCCGGCTTTGTGTCTTAGCTATTGCGCAGTATTCGACTGCTTGAACCCATCCACCTGGAATGCCACGGCGGGCTGCGCAACATAGACGCAATCTACCGCGTCCGTCACGACGACATTGGCTGTGCCTTTCAACAGAATGGCGAACACACTTACGATCCCATTCTTCGGCGGAGTGATATTGGCCGTCAGTGCGCCGCTCGCCGTAGCTGTGATCGTGGTGTTATCGAGTCCACACTGCACCTGGTAGCTAAATTGCGTATCGAGAACGCCCGTTATCACTGACGAGTTCGGATTGCCAGTCGCGGTGATTGTGCCGGTAAAGGAACGGCCGTTCTGAAAGATCAAAGCAACGCCGCTGCCCAGGCCCGTGTCCGGCACGCGCAGCGAAAAGATGCCGATGGAATTGTAGCCCGCCGGACACTGCGACGGATCAGCCAATGGGCAGAATGGCGGCTGCAGCACACCGGCGTATTGGCCAACGACACTGGCGCCAGTTCCGTTGTATGGCGGCCCGCCTTTGAGCGCGAAGCATTCGCTGGTGCAGAGAACCAGACACATCAACGAAGCGAGCAGGATTTTCATCGCAAGCAGTTAAGAAACTACGGCGACCGACGTCAATTTTATTCCGAATCGCGGATAAAATTCCCGCCTTATCTTTCCGGTTTCCGCAATCCGAAATCGCTAGTTCGACCACTTCCCACCGGGCTGCACGATGACCGGCAACTCGTCGGTCATGTATTGCGTCTTACCGATCACGCCCCACATGCGGTTGCCCACGGCGCTACGCCATTTCTGCGACATCTCTTCGCCGGTGTGACAACCCCAGCTGCGAATCTCCGCGTTGCGGGCAAATGACTGGCCGCTGATGCGCACCAGATCGTTTTCGTGCAGCCACGACTTGCAGGCGCTTTCGACATTGCTGCTGTAGTCGAACATGAAACAGGCCCGGTTCGAATGCCCGAAATATTCGAACATCGCGATCTTCACCTGGTCGCGCGGCTGGCCGCTGTTGAGGTAATTGATGACGTCGTCGCCTTTCTTAATCCAGACGAGGTTGAGGTTAAATTTGTCGCGCACCGAATTGATGAAATCGACCAGGTCCATCTTCTCCTGCTGGGCGCGATCGAGGTAGCCCTGCTTGTAAACCAGCCAGGTGATCTTCGCGTCCGGGCCGTATTTATCGCGCACCTGTTCGGTGCGAATGCGGGCGGCGCGGATGAAATTGGCCCACCAATGATCGTGCGGCTGCGTCTTGTATTTTTCCCATTGCATGAGCGACGGACCGCCCACCAGCACAATGTACTCGGGCGTGTAGGGGAGCTCTTTGGCCGCTTGCGACTTTACGCCGACAAAAAGCGCTGCCAGCACGGTGGAGAGGACTATGAGATTTTTCACGGGTGCAAGAGGGACTATGTATGCGCGCCACGAAAATTCGCAAGCGGATCGGACCGTTAACCGCGGAGAGCGCAGAGAGCACAGAGGAAGATTTTGTTAATTCCCTCTGCGTGCTCTGCGACCTCTGCGGTTAATCAAAGCCGCGTTCGCCCCGGATGAGGTCGTCATAACTCTGCCGCTCGCGCACCTGCGCAAACTTTTCCCCGCGCACCAGCACTTCCGCCGGCAGTGGCCGTGAGTTGTAATTCGAGGCCATGACAAATCCGTAGGCGCCCGCGCTCATGATCGCGGCCAGATCGCCCTCGCGCAGCGGCGGCAACACGCGATCCTGCGCGAAGAAATCGCCGCTTTCGCACACCGGCCCGACGAGATCGACTGCCTCCAACGACTCGCCTCGCTCGCGAATGCTTTCGGAGTTAGGCGGTTCGCGCACCGGAACGATTTCGTGATAGCTCTGGTACAAGGCCGGCCGGATCAGGTCGTTCATGCCCGCATCGACGATGATGAATTTCTTTTGCTCCGCCTGCTTGACGTAACGAACCCGCGTCAACAACACACCAGCATTGCCGACGAGGAAGCGCCCCGGCTCGAGCAGGACACGAATACCTAACGACTGCAATGGCGGCACGATGGCGCGCGCATATTCTTCGACGCTAAACGCGGACGGCTCACCGTCGTGCTCGTGCCACCATTGTCCCGCGCCGCTTTCGAGCGCGCGCTTGTAAATGATGCCCATCCCGCCGCCGATGCTGAGAAACTCGATGTCGTATCTATCCTTCAACTCCAGCGCGACCGGCGTGATTTTCCTGATCGCTTCCGCGAAGGGCTGCGCCTGCGTGATCTGCGAACCGATGTGCATCTGCACGCCACGAATTTTGATGTGCGACATCTTCGCGGCCGATTCGTAAACCTCGCGGATGCGATCGAGCGCGATACCGAATTTGTTTTCGCTCTTCCCGGTCGCGACATACTTGTGCGTGGCGGCTTCGACATCGGGATTCACGCGCAAGGCGATGGGCGCGCGCGCATTTTTCGCCGCGGCGATGCGATTGATGTAATCGAGCTCCGCTTCGCTCTCGACGTTGAACGAGTAAACGCCTTCCGCCAGCGCATACTCGATTTCCTCGCGCGATTTGCCGACGCCGGCGAAGGTACACTTCGCGGCCGCGCCGCCGGCTTTCAGGACGCGAAACAGTTCGCCGCCGGAAACAATGTCGAAGCCTGCGCCTTCCTTGCCTAACAACTGCAGAATGGCGCGATTCGAATTCGCTTTCACCGCGTAGCAAATCTCGTGATCGAGATTGCCTAACGAATCATTGAGACGCCGATAGTGATCGAGAATTGTGCCCGCGCTGTAGACGTAAAGCGGGGTGCCGAATTGCTCTGCGATTTTCTCGAGGTCGACCTCTTCACATTGCAGGCGGCCGTTGCGGTAATGGAATGAGTGCAAGCCGGAAGGTAACTAATCCGAAATGACTGCGCGAACGTTCCAGCCTTTCTTTTCCAGCGCGGCCTGCGCCTCGGCGTAGGAACAATTGCGTAACTGCTGGACAAGACGAATGGCGCGGTCGCGCAGTTTTTGGTTGGAGACGCGGACGTCGATCATCAGGTTATCGCGCACTTTGCCGAGGCGAATCATGCTGCAGGTCGAGATGATGTTGAGCGCGACCTTCGTGGCGGTTCCCGCTTTCAACCTGGTCGAGCCGGTAACGATTTCCGGTCCCGTCGTTAAATCGATCTCCACCTCGCAGCGAGTCTGATCATCGCGACGCCGCGCGGGATTGCACGTGAGCAGAATGGTGCGCGCGCCGATTTCCTTTGTCCGCGCCAAAGCACCGAGCACGTAGGGCGTGCGTCCGCTGGCGGAAATTCCGCAGACCACATCGCGCGGCGCCACGCCGCGTTCCACGATAGCGAGCGCGCCTGCCTCCGGTTGGTCTTCCGCACCTTCCACCGCGGAATGCAGCGCCGTTGCACCACCCGCGATGATGCCCTGCACCAGTTCCGGTGACGCACCGAACGTCGGCGGAATTTCACTCGCATCGAGCACACCGAGCCGGCCACTGGTGCCGGCGCCGACATAGAATAATCGTCCGCCTTTTTGCAACGCGCCGCTGACGAGATCGATCGCCCTAACGAGTTGTTCACGCGCGTCCGTCAACGCTTCGATCACATTGTTTTCTTCACTCACGAAAAGATCGACCAGCTCACTTGTCCCCAGTTTGTCGAGCTGCGCCGAACGCGGATTGCGCTGCTCGGTCGTCGCTTCGGCCAAATCGCTCAGGTCTAACGAATCCAACGTCGCCCGCGTCTCCGCGACCGCCGGCAAGTCGCGCGCCGCGAGCCACGCCGCACCGAGCGCACCAGATTTTTCGCACACGCTGACGCGCGCGCCGGGGAGAATTTCACTCAGGTAACCCTCGAACAACTTCCCGTACTCGGCGTGATGGACGAAGAGTCCGCCGAGTAGTTCTACTTCCGGCGACGGGAGCCCGAGTCGGTTCGCCACCGCGTGCGCGAATTGCGCGAGGAGGCGCGCACCGTCTTCAATCGCGCGTTGCATTTCTTCATGACCGCTGCGCGCTGCCGCGAAAACCACGGGCGCGAGTTTTGCCACCGACATTTTGTCGGCATTGGTCGCCCAACTGACCAGGCCTTCCAGACGATTGATGCAAAGCTGACGCAGAATGCTTTGTCCAAGTTCATCGACCTGATGATCCTGATCGTAATCGGAAAGGACCAGACGCAGCGCCTGCACGGCGAGATTGTAACCGCCGCCGCGATCGCCAAGCAGCTGACCCCAGCCGCCGGCCTTCTCGATCTTGTCAGCGCGACGGCCGGTAACTGACGAACCGGTTCCGGCGTTCACCACGATGCCATCGTCATCACCGAAGGCGGTGGCGAAACCGGAATCACGATCGCTGCCGATCGCCAACCGAGCGTGCGGCCAAACGCGTTGCGCCACGACGCGCACACCATCGCGATCCAGTTCGTTGCCACATCCCGCGAGAAAAACACCGACGTGCGTCGCCTCCTGCGGCAGCGCGCGAAACATCTGCTCCAGCGCTCTTGTGGTTGATCAAGCGCAGATTCGCCGCAGGCAAAATGCCTTGCCGGACAATGCTGCCGTCGGCGGAAAGAAGCGCCCACTCGGTTTTTGTCCCGCCGCCCTCGAGGCCAAGGACGCGCGTCGGCTGATTCGATGAAGTTTGCACTCAGTTCTGATTCACTTTGGGTCGTTGTCGCAACGCTGCGCCTAACGAGACCAAAATCAATAGAACTCCAAATGTGCAGACGATGGCGGCGCCGGACGGAAAATCTCCGTAGAACGAAAGATATAAGCCCGCGATTCCGCCGAGCAACGAAATCGCCCAGCCGATGAGCAACCGCCAACCGATGGTGCGCGCCAGCGTGATCGCACAAACTGCGGGCACGATGAGATAGCTGAAAACCAGCAGCACACCGGCGACGCGCACGAAAATCGTCACGACCAAACCGAAGAGCGCATAGAAGAGAAAATCCCACCAGCGCACGCGCAGGCCGTCTTTCCAAGCCTGGTCGCGATGGAACGAGACGAGCAGGAACGACTTCCGTAGAACGAAATGCACGATGCCGACCGCAGCGAAAACAGCGAAGCAGCGCCAGACTTCATCGGAACGCACCACGGTGATGTCGCCGACCAGCATGTTGCGAATCTCTTCGTTACCGTGGGCGGAACGGCTGAGGAGCAGGATCGACCCGGCGGCGGCGACGACGTAGGTGATGCCGATGATCGCTTCTGCCGGCACCACGCTGGCGCGCTTTCCCGTTAATGAAAACAAGGCCGCGCCCAGCAGTGTGACAACGAGTGCGATGACAAGCGTGCGCCAATCTTCCGGTTCAAGCCCGATGAGCACGGCCAGGCAAATGCCTAACGAGGCCATTTGCGCCATGGCGATGTCGATGAAGATGATGCCGCGTTGCACCACGTGCAGACCGAGATAAACCAGCAGCCACGGCAACAACACGCAGGCCATGATCGGCCAGAAGAGAACGTCCCACATGTTACTTGAGGGCGGCGGAAAGATTCGCCACCAGTTTGTCGATTAACTTCACGTAAGTGTCGGTGCCGGGAAGTCCGCCGGGAAATTGAGAAAAATCCACGACCTTCGCGCCGGTGTCACCCGCGACCTTCTCCGCGATTTTGCGATCGTGAAACGGCTCGACGATGACGGCTTTTATTTTTCCCGCCTTCATTTGCTGGATCACTTCCGCCAGATGCGATGGCGACGGCGGAATGCCGGGCTTCGGCTCCAGAAAAACATCGATCTCAACCCCGAACCGATGCGCGAAGTACGGCCACGAATCGTGGTAGGCCACGACGTGCTGACCTTTGAACGGCAACATGGCCGTGCCCCATTCCTGCAGCTTCGCGTTGATCGCGCTCTCGAACTTCTTGTAATTCGCGTCGTAGAATGCGGCGTTGGGCGGATCGACCGCGGCAAAGGATTGCGCGATGTGCTGGGCGACTGCTTTCGCGATGATCGGATCGACGCAGAAATGCGGATTCCCCAGCGCATGCACGTCGCCGGCCGCGCGCGTGGCGCTGGTTGGAATATTCATCAAGCGGATGCCTTCCGCCGCTTGCACGCGACCTGGTTTACCTACTTCGATTTTCGGATTGCGTGCGTTTTGCAAAAGCGGCGGGAGCCAGCCGATTTCCAATTCCGCGCCACCGTCGATCAGGACATCGGCGCTGCGCAGCTGCACAACAAAACTCGGCCGCGCATCGACGAAGTGTGGATCTTCGGTCGGCTTGGCTAAAGTCGTGACATCGACTTTGTCGCCGCCGATCTCACGTGCGAGGGCGCCGAAATCCGGCAGGGTGGTGACGACGTTGAGCTTTGCGTAAGCACTCGTTAGGCAAAGAAATGCGGACAGGATTAACAGGATTTTTTTCATAGGTCTAAAGCTCTCTCAAGTTGTCATCCTGAGGCTGGCGCAGCACGCCGAAGGATCTCGCGACCGATCTCTCGAGCACGTTTAACGAAACGCGTGAACGACAGACCGGTCGTGAGATCCCTCGCCGTCTGCGCGGGCTCGGGATGACAATGTGAGCGATTAACATCATTCAAAATTTGTGCGCACCGTGTGCGCCGAGGATGAATTCGAATTGCAGAAGGACGGAATCGACCTGACGACCGGCGAGGAAGTAATTCTCTTCCAGCCAGTCGTGCTGGTATTGCAAACGCAGTTTGGAAAACTCGGTCGGATACCAGGTCAGGTCGGCCGAAATTCGTGAACGCGTCTGGCGTTCGTCGTCATCGGTGTATTGCGAGTCCTCCATGTGCAGATAATCGCCGCGCAAGCCGACGACCCAGCCTTTCTTGAAACCCCACAAGACCTGCGAGTAGATGCCCCAGTCGTGGAATGTTTCCGCCACGGGAAATTCCATGTCGACGCCGCGACCGGCCTCGAAGCGGCGATATAGCGCACTCGGTCTGCCATTTCACAAACGGGAACCCGCCTTCCGCTTTCGCGCTTTTCCATTTGTAGAGAAGATCCGCGCCGTAAATTTCCGTGCGCGCATGCGCGCCAGTGTCATTCGCGCCGAACGCGCCGGAAACGCCGGCGAGCACGGTCTGCGTGTCGCTCAAGTTGACGGAATTCTCCCAGCGCGGCGCGTAGAGGAAATCGCCCATACCGCGCAGCTCGCGATCATCCGTCATGCGACCGAAAAAAGTGCCATTGTCGCCGGGATTGCGAAACGAATACGCGGTGCCGCCGTTGCCATTCTGCATCGCGACATACAGTTGCGAATACCACGGCACCGGAATGACCCAGGAAACTTGCGTGCCGATTCCGCGCAATCCGTCCGGCCCGAGCAAACGTCCGATCACCAGCGGCGCGTTAGCGAAATCCCACGTGTGCGGATGCGTCGGATTCAAGCGACCGAAAGCGGTGAAGAATTGTCCGCCCTTCAACTGCAAACCGTAGGGCAGGCTCGTCGTCTGCATGAACGCTTCCTCGAGTTCGATCGTCGTTTCCTGATTGTTCTCGAGCTTGAGTACGATGTTGGCGAAGCCTTCGAAATACGGGTCGACCGCGCCATCGAACGCGATTTCGGCATTGCGCATGTTAAAACCGCGCTGTTGCGGATCGTGATCGCCGACCTCGAGTTGATCGACATTGCGCTCTTTCGTCGCGTCGAACGTCGTCACGGCATCGAAGGAAATGTTCATGTAATTTTTTCCGCCGCCGCCGCTCGCGATCGTAATAGGTTGAACGAGCGACGAACCGATTCCGCCACTTTCCATCGGCGCATTGGTCACCGACGCATCGCTGGTCGGAAAGGCGCCGCTGTTGCCAGTTCCATTGGCGCCTGGAGCGGCCGTCGACGCCACTACGCTGCTGTCCGTGGTGGGAAACAACGGCGGCGCGCTGGCGGCCGGTGATGCGCCCGGCGAGGGCGAAGCACTCGTTAGGCTGGCCGGCTCCGGATTTTGCGGCAGCGAGTTGCTCGATGCCGTCTGCGAATCTTTCAGTTGCTGCTGCAAATCCTTCACTATGTCGGTGAGGGCCTGCACTTGCTGGCGAAGTTCCTGCACTTCGGCGGCGCTGGCGGGCGGTGAAGCGTCCTGCGCCAGCGACATTCCCGTTACGCAAAGCCACACGGCCAACGCCACGAGTATTTTGTTTTTCATTCTATTTTCTCGAACCACGGCCCGAACACTTCGGGCCTAACGAATCCAAACCGCTGCGCTCAAGCGCACATTGGATCAGCGACGGCGTGAACGCGCGCACGCCGCTGTCCCGCCAAACGGGACAAATTCCAATGCGTCAGTGCGACGCGGGCGGAGCGTGTTCGAGACGCGCGAACTCGAAAGAAGCGAGAACGCGTGGAAGACGTTGCGGACGATAAACTGGAACGGCCGGCGCTGGTTGCGGCGCGACGAAGACCGGTGCGCAGCCTGAATGTTCGACACTGCCGGACGACATTAGCGTCGCCGCGCATTCGTGCGACGGCTGATTACCCGTCTTGTGCAGCCACGCATGCAACTGTGGCGCGGCAGAAAGGCCGGCCGCCAAAGCAAAGGCGACGACCAAGAGCGCGGAAAGAACTCGCCGCGGCGACGTCATTGGCGGGCAGTCTTACTCAAGTTCGCGCGAAGTGCAATCGCGCTTCTCAATCCCGGCGCCACGTCAGCGCCACGTCTTGCTAATCGCTGATCTTGTGTCTCGTTAGGCCTCCCTGATGTCTTGTGAGGACGACGATTTCATTCCTTATCTCTACGCTGCTTTTCCTCACTGGCTGTGCATCCGACCGCTCGGCGGAGCAGCGCCGGTCTGATCCGAGCTTCTTCGACAGCCCGGACGTTCACAGCCTTCATTGAATTGATTGCGCAGCGCGGCCGTCGCTGCCGCACTCGCTATTCGCGTGGTGGTCTCCAAATCAGCGGTGTTCGCGACCGCGCGTCTATCGAAGGCGAAAGAAGGACTATGAACTCCAGCCCGTCGAGTTCCACGCCAGTCCTGCTACCAGGACAATTTAGAGAACCTACGCCGAGGCCTCTTCGCCGGGTGCACGCGCCGCTGCACGGACGACAACCCTCTTCACCACTGCGACCTTTCGCCCTACGCGTCGAACGCGGCGGGCGGTTTTGCGTGCCGTGCGTCGGGACTTCCGGGCGACCTTTCGGCCAACGCGACGTACCTTACGCGCAACTTTTCGTGACGTGCGACGCGTTGAGCGCGCAACGCGGCGCGAAACACGCCTTGCTTTCCGTACTGTTTTCCGTGCCTGTCTTTTTGCTTTAGCCACTGTGTACCTCCTCAGATTTTTGCGATCCTTTGTCGCTCTTGTTCTGTTGATTCTTCCAGATTCTCGCTGACGAGAGCCGGAATCCTTGGAGTCTGCGATCTCTTGCTGCGCGAGAGTATAGGACCTTAGTCCTAGGTCTTGCGACTGCAGTCCCCACTGTTTCTAGGCCACGTTCCAGTAGTGATGGTCCTGGCGCGAGAGTGACCAGTTCGGATTTTGCCTAACGAATTCAAGGCAGGTGCGCAAACTTTCCGGATCTTCCTGTTTGTTAATCGAGAGCGGCTGGACGTAGCGATACATGAAGTCGGTCTGATCGTCCGGATGCGCGCGGCGAAAATCTTCGATCGAGAATCCATTCAAACCCGGGACGAGTTTTACTTCGTTGCCGTAGGTTTGAATCCACTTGGCCGGATCGTGTGGCGAAACGGAGAGCCAATCGACCGGCGCGATCATGCGCCGATGTCCGCTGGTCGCGACGGCGATGGAGAAACGTTTCGCGCGCAACGCGCGGATGAGCGGGACAAGATCGTGATCGGTCGGTTCGCCTCCCGTAATCCAGACCCAGCGATCGCGTGCGTTCTTCGGCGTGATCTCATCGGCGCGTGCCGCGATCTCTTCTTCGGTCGCCATTTCCGTTTTTGAGTAATCGGTGTCGCACAGCTCGCAGCCGACCGAGCAACCGGCCAGGCGGACGAAACACATCTGGAACCCGCGCAAATGCGCTTCGCCCTGGATGGTCCAGAAAACCGGATTACTCGTTAGGGGATATTTCATCCTTCTTAATCCTAATCATAATTCGGCTCCTAATCCTGTTCATTGTCCCTTTTCGTCGGAAATTTCTTCTCCTACTTCGTTCGATCGGCAGCGATAATTAGCAATGCAGAAGATGTTTGTAATGCTCGCCGCGACGGCGGCCCTGGCCGGCAATGTTGTGGCGGCCGATTTCGGAGGCGTGGCCGTGAAGCCTGGCGGAACGGTGCGCGCTTCGGTGCCGTTGAGCGCGCAGGAAAAACAGTACGTCTCCGAGGGCGGCAACGTCGCGCCGGATCACGCGGTCGCGGTCTTCGCCGCGCCGCCCAATTTCGATCCGGGAAAATCACAGCCGGTTTTGGTTTGCCTTTCCACCAGCGATTTCCAACGCAAGAACCGCGATGACCTGGAGGATTTCTATAAGAAAGCGGCGTTCGCGGAAGGCTGGGCCGTGCTCGCGGGCGACGGTGAAAATAATCCCAGCCACGACACGGCGGGCTGGCGTGCCGGCATGACGCTGGCCGCGCTGGATGCCTTGCATCGCAGTTTTCCGAATTCCAAAAACTGGCCAATCGCGGTCGCAGGATTTTCCGGCGGCGCCAAACGCGCCGGGAATCTCGCGCCGTTGCTCTATCTCGCCGGTAATCGCGTCGTCGGAATTTTTCTCGCGGGCTGCAATGAAGATCGGCTGACCGAAGGCGTCCGTGCTTTTCGGCCCGGCGCGGCTTTTCTGCGCACGCCAGTATATATTAGTAGCGGCCAGGAAGACCGGATCGCGCCGCCGATGCAATCGGGCGCGGTGCTGCAGTCGATTCGCAACACCGGATTCACGCGCACACAACTCGGCCATCACGCCTACGGTCACGCCGTCAGCCGCACGCTGGTGCGCGAAGCGTTGCGCTGGTTCATGCAATCGCAGTAGTGGCGTCGGTGGACAGTCGTCCACAGGTGGCGTAACCATTCGTTGTGATTGGTCCCGCTAAAATCTATTTCATCATCTTCGGTCTGCTCACCATTGCCGGCGGCGTGATGGGTTACGTCAAAGCCGGCAGCACGGCTTCCATTATTGCCGGCACGATTTCCGGCGTGTTGCTTTTGCTCGCCGCGTTCTTGTTGCCGCAACAACTTACGGTTGCGCTCATCCTTGCCGCGCTTGTTTCAATCGCGCTCGCCGGCCGTTTCGTGCCCGCATTTTTGCAGACCGGAAAAATGATGCCGGCCGGAATGATGTCGATCCTGAGTGTGATTGGCATCGTGATGGCGATTCTCGCCTGGTTGAAGAAATAGCCGCGCCGCATGCGTGTCCGCACGTTGCGCTGGTTCGTGCTGCTGCTTCTGCTCGCGCTGCTCGCCGCCGTTGTTCTGCGCTGGGTTTCGCTCGAACGCTGGCGCTGGAGTCTGCTCCACACCGAAGCGTTGCCGGAGGAAACGCCGACACCCACACCCGAGCCGACGCCGCCACGGCAGTATGTGGTCACGGGAAAATTGGAGACGGCGCGTTTGTTCAACGGCATCACGCTGCATTCCGAAGTCGAACCGACCCCGGGCCGCGCCGCCTCGGAAGAGCGCGTCGATCCGCAAAGTTATGTGCTCGATCTGAAATTGCAGGTGCGCGTGCCAACGCCGAACCACACCATCGATGAGCTGGCCAAAGTGAGTCCGCAGTTGCCGCGCCTTCTGCCCGGACTCGCGGCGATGCTGCAACCCGAATCGGTCTCGCCGTTCTTCACCGATTTTTACGAAACAAAAATCCGCAGCCTGCGCGCCAATCTTAGCCGGCTCGATAATCTCTTATCGCGTCACAATTTTTACGACTGCCAAACGGTGCTTGCAGCTCAAGCATCCGGAAACGAAACGCAAAGCCGTGCTGATGCAGGCCGACATGGATGTCGATTCCGATGGTTCGGACGCGGATCGTTTGCCGAACGGAAATCCGCAGGGCGTGTCGACGACGTTTTTGCCGTTCACGAGCTATCGCTGGAAAAAAACAACGCCGAACGCGAATCCGTATCTCAGCACGTGGGAAGAGCGCGCGAAGAAATTGGAGAGCGACGCCACCGCCAAGACGCTGTCGGCCGATCGAAAGCGCGAATTGAAATCGGCGCTGGCGGAAACGCGCGACGAAATCGGCAGCCTGAAAACATTTAGCTTTCTGGTCGGCGCGACCGATCCCTTCATCGTCGTTCCCTTTGGATTTGCCAAGGCAGAAGGCGCCAAGGTCGGTGATTATGCCGTCGTTATTTCCGGCGAATCAATTTATCCCGCGCTCATCGGTGACATTGGGCCGGTCGACAAAACCGGCGAAGCGTCCTTGCGCATTGCAAAGGAAATCAGCGCCAACGCCACCGCGATGAATCGACCGGTGGAAGACTTGCGCATCACTTATCTCATTTTCCCCGGAACAGCCGACACATTCGGGCCACCGGATTTGGACAAGATCCAGGCAAAGTGCGAATCGCTCTTGAACGAAATCGGCGGCGCGGGCGTGCCGTTACACAAATGGGTCAGCATCATTCCGACGCCAACGCCCACACCTACTCCAACGCCGACGCCGAGCGCGTCACCCTCACCGACCGCTTCGCCGGTACCGACGTTTGCCTTCCCGATTCCATCAGCTTCACCGACTGCTACTACTCGTTAGGCATAAGACCGACAAGTAATCCTCCGCGCAGCTAACGAAAATGACCTTCACCGGCCAACTCTCCAAGGCACTTTCGGCGATCACGTTAACCGCAACGATGTTCACCATGGGAGGCGCGACGCGCGTCGGTGCCACCGCTGCGCCGGAAACTGCGGCGCTGAAAACAATCCAGGTCAACGGCGTGGAGCTGCATTACTTGGACAAGGGCACAGGTATTCCAGTGATCTTCATCCATGGCGGATTGGTCGATTACCGCCGATGGACGGAACAGGTTGAGCCCTTTGCCGAGCATTATCGGGTCATCACCTATAGCCGACGTTACAATTTCCCGAACAAGAACCAGCGGATCGACCCGGCCTATTCGGCCGCGGTTGACGCAGATGATCTCGCGGCCCTTATCACGAAACTTGGCCTCGGCCCGGCGCACATCGTCGGCGAGTCCTACGGGGCTTATGCCGGCCTGTTTCTCGCGGTCCACCATCCCGAGTTGGTTCGGTCGCTGGTGCTGGCGGAGGCGCCCATGATGCGGTGGCTGAACGCGACGCCCGAGGGCAAGGGATTCTACGATGAATTTCAGGATCACTTGTGGCAGCCCGTCGGACGGGCCTTCAGGGAAAACAAACCGCAGGAAGCGATGAGAATCGCGGTGAAATATTTCCTTGCCGGGGCAACGCTGGAGGAGATCCCCGCTGAATCTCGTGCCCTGATCGAGGCGAATCTGTCCGAATGGCAGGCTCTCAGCACTTCGACCGACGCCTTCCCCAGTCTGCGACGCGAGGAAGTCGCTGGCGTTCGTGCGCCAACGCTCCTAATGGGAGGCGAAGCGACGCTGCCACTCCAGAAACTCCTCGATGCGCAATATGCCGCGCTGCTACCGAACTGCCAACGAGTAGTCATTGAGCACGCCACCCACGAGATGTGGGATGAGCAACCCGTCGCATGTCGGGAGAAGGCACTGCAGTTCCTCGCTTCGTCGGATCCCTGAGATCGAATTCACAGCTCGTGTATGATGCGGTGTGGTTTCCGCATCCGCCTACGCGCCGGGTCGAGCCGAGCTGCTCGGCAATCACACCGATTACAACAACGGCGTCGTCCTCGCCGCCGCGATCGATCGCGGGCTGACCGTTTCCGGTTCCGCGCGTCAGGATGACCTCATTGTTCTGACTTCACGCGAGCGCATCGAAATCCCGCTGGCTGATCTGCAACCGCAGCAGGAGAATCCGTGGGCCAACTACTCGTTAGGCGTGGTGCAACAATTGCAGCAACGCGGATACGCACTCCGCGGCTTCGAAGCGCAAATCAGCGGCGACCTTCCCGCCGGCATCGGTCTTTCCAGCTCGGCGGCGCTCGAAGTCGCAACGGCGGGATTTCTCATGAGGCTGTTCCGGTTCGAGATTGAACCGCTCCAGGTCGCGAAACTTTGCCGGCGCGCGGAGAATGAATTCGTCGGCGTGCAATGCGGCCTACTCGATCAAATCACTTCGATCTTCGGACGCGCCAATCATTCGATCTATCTCGATTGCCAGTCGGAAGAAATCCGCGCCATTGCGATTCCGTCTGATCTTCTCCTGGTGGTGGCCGACTCCGGGGTGAAGCGCAGCCTCGCCCAGGGCGAATACAACCAGCGCCGCGCAGAATGCGCCGCCGCCGCGCGGACGCTTGGCCTAACGAGTCTTCGCCAGATAACGCCACAACAGGTGCAATCGCTGGACCCATTGTTGCAACGACGCGCGCAGCACATCGCCAGTGAAAATGATCGCGTCTGGCGTGCGGTCGAAGCCTTGCAACACAATGACGCTGCGGCGGTCGGCGAATTGATGAACGCGTCGCACGAGAGTTCGCGGATGAATTTCGAGAACAGCACGCCCGAGCTCGATCTGCTCGTCTCCATCGCGCAATCGCTTCCCGGCGTTCTCGGCGCGCGGCTCACCGGCGGCGGTTTCGGCGGCGCGATTGTAGCACTCGTTAGGCGAGCATCAGCGGTGGACGTTGCTTCAGCGTTGCGCGCTGAATTCAAGATGCGCAGCGGGCGCGAAACGGAAGCGTTCGTTTGCCAGATTGCTGATGGCGCCGCGCGCGACTGGACGACTTCGCCGCGCTGGCGATGTTAGCCGTCACCTCATGAACGCGAAGAGCAAAGATTTTCTTCAACGCCTGGTCGAAACGCCGAGCCCGTCCGGTTACGAACACGACGTGCAGAAGCTGGTGCGCGAACGCATCAAGCCGTGGTGCGACAGCGTTCGCACCGATGTGATGGGCAACGTCTTCGGCATTCGCAATCCCAAAGGAAAACCGCGCATCATGCTCGCCGGTCACTGCGACCAAATCGGCTTCATCGTGCAATACATCACCGAGGAAGGTTTCCTTCATGTCGAACCGATCGGCGGCGTCGATCCGGTGGTCGCGACCTCGCAGCGCGTCGCGATCATGACGAAGAAGGGACTCGTGCCCGGCGTGATCGGACGCAAGGCGATCCATCTCATGGATGACGAGGACAAAAAGAAAGTCCCCAAGATGCACGATCTCTACGTCGACATCGGCGCGGAAAACAAATACGACGCGCTCAAGCTCGTCTCCTTCGGTGACGCCGGAGTTTTTGTGCAGCCGTACGTCGAACTGGCGAACGAGCGCGTGGTCTCGATGGCTTTCGATAACAAAATGGGCACGTGGATCGTGACCGAAGTTCTGCGTTTGTTGCACGAACAGAAATTCGACGCCTGCGTCGTGGGCGTTTCCACCGTGCAGGAAGAAATCGGTTTGCGCGGCGCGCAGACGAGCGCGTTCTCCAGCGAAGCGGAGGTGGGCATTGCGCTTGATGTCGCGCATGGCACCGACACGCCCGGCATCGAGAAAAAGAAAGCGGGCGATTTCAAAGTCGGCGCCGGTCCGATGATCTCGCGCGGCGCCAACATCAATCCGCGCGTCTTCGAACTGATGGTCGCAACCGCGGAAGCGGAAGGAATTCAATACCAGGTCGCATCAGCGGCGCGCGGCACGGGCACCGACGCGAACGTGATGCAGCTCTCGCGCGGCGGTATGGCGACGGGATTGCTTTCCGTTCCGCTGCGCTACATGCATACGCCTAACGAGTTGTTGGCGCTGGAAGATTTGGAAGACACCGCCCGGTTGCTCGCCGCCTTCTGTCGGCGCGTCAGCAAAGACCAGGATTTCACGCCCTGATTTTCCGCATTTTTGTCCTCTTACGTCTGCTGAAATATCTCCCAGTATTTTTCATGAACACGACCCGACGAGATTTTATCAAGGTAACCGCGATGGCCGGCAGCGCGCTCAGCACCGGCATGCTGACTTTGCGCGCTGACGAAAAACCGAAGCCGATGAACATTTTGATTCTCGGCGGCACTGGATTCACCGGACCGTTCCAGGTGAAGTATGCGCTCGAGCGCGGACACAAGGTCACGGTTTTCAATCGCGGCAAGAGTCATCCCGGCGAACTACCCGATGGCGTTGAGCAGTTGATCGGCGATCGCAACGGCCAGCTCGAGGCGTTGAAGAATCGCAAATGGGATGTGTGCATCGACAATCCAACCAGCGTGCCTGTCTGGGTGCGCGATGCCGCGCAGATTCTGCAGGGCAACATTGATCGCTACGTTTTCATCTCCACCATTTCCGTCTACGCCGACGGCAGCAAAGGGAATGACGAAACCGGTGCGCTGGCGAAATACGAAGGCGCCGATGCGATGAAAGAAACGCGAGAGAGCCTGATCGCGTCGCAATTCAAACTTTATGGTCCGCTCAAGGCGCTTTCGGAACAGGAAGCGGAGAAATGGTTCCCGAAAAAAACGCTGATCATTCGCCCGGGTTTGATTGTTGGGCCTAACGACCAGACCGATCGCTTCACCTACTGGCCGGTGCGGATCGATCGCGGCGGCGAAGTTCTCGCACCCGGTGATCCGAGCGATCCGGTGCAGATCATCGATGCGCGCGATTTGGCGGAGTGGACGATTCGCATGGCGGAAAAAGGCGCGACTGGAATTTACAACGCGGCCGGACCGGCGCGTCCGATGGGAATCGGCGACATGCTCGGTGGAATCAGAGTGGCGTTAAAATCCAACGCGAAATTCACCTGGGCCGACGCGAAATTTCTCGAAGCGCAAAAAGTCGAAGCGTGGTCCGACATGCCGGTGTGGGTGCCGCCAGCCAGCGAAGAAGGCGGACTCGGGCGCACAAATATTGCCAAGGCGATCGCGGCTGGCCTGACTTTCCGGCCGCTGGATGCGACCGCACGCGACACCCTCACCTGGTTCAAAACCTTGCCAGCCGATCGGCAGGCCACCTTGAAAGCCGGCTTGAAACCGGAGCGCGAAGCCGAAGTGCTGGCCGCGTGGCACAAAGAACACGCCTAACGAGTGCTTAACGAATGGTGCAAATCACCGCACGTGTCATCCTGAGGCTGGCGCAGCGCGCCGAAGGATCTCACAATCGGACTGTCGATCACGCTGCAACGACATTCATTAATCGCAGACCAGATGTTAGATCCTTCGCCGTCTGCGCGGCTCAGGATAACCGCGCTCCTTTGAGGTGAACTCCATCACCGAATTCTTTCGCCGCCGCATCGTGGACGTTCGGCCTAACGAGTGGTCGGCCATGTGGCTGGCTTTCGTTTTCAACTTCGTCATCCTGGCCGGCTATTACATTCTCCGTCCGATTCGCGAGGAAATCGGCGCGAGTAGCGGCGTGGAAAACTTGCCCTGGATGTACACCGGAACGCTCGCCGGCATGCTCGTGGCCAACGCCCTCTTCGCCGCCATCGCCACGCGCATGCCGCGCCGGAAATTTCTGCCTATCGCCTACCGCTTCGCGATCGCGAACCTTTTTATTTTTTTCCTCCTCATGCGGCTCGTGCCGGCGAATTGGCAGTGGCTGCTGGCGCGTTCGTTCTTCGTCTGGGTCAGCGTCTTCAATCTTTTTGCGACCACACTTTTCTGGGCCTTCATGACCGACCTTTTCACCGCCGAACAAGGCAAACGCCTTTTTGGTTTCATCGCCCTGGGCGGTTCGTTAGGCGCAATTCTTGGTCCGCTCGTGCCGACCTTTCTGGTCAACCGATTCAGCACAGGAGTCTTTTGCCTCATGTCGGCGGTAATGTTCGAAATCGCCGCGCAATGCGTGCGATTTTTTCCTACGGAAATTCACGCGCATGATGAACGCGAAGCTGCCGACGCCGAGAAACCGCTCGGCGGAAATATCTGGGACAGTGTCGCGCACATTTGCCGCTCGCCCTATCTGTTCGCGCTCGCGCTTTTCCTTTTCATCTACACGCTCACGAACACGTGGGCTTATTTTCAACAGGCCGATATCGTGCAGCATCAACTGCTCGATAAATCCACGCGGACCGCTTTTTTTGGAAAGCTGGATTTTTCGGTCAATAGCATCACGATTCTGATTCAGCTTTGCCTAACGAGTCGTTTGCTGAAGTGGATCGGTGTGGGCATGACGCTGACCCTCATGCCGCTACTAAGCTTGTGCGGATTTCTCTCGATCGGTTTCGCGCCAATTATTGCCGTGCTGGCGGTTTTCCAGGTGATCCGGCGCGCGACGGGTTTCGCGCTCTTGCGGCCCGCGCGCGAAATTCTGTTCACGGTCCTGCGCCGTGAAGACAAATACAAAGCCAAGAGTTTCATCGACACATTCGTCTATCGCGGCGGTGATCAAGTCGGCGCGTGGTCTTACAAGGGAATGCACGATCTCGGCTTGAGCATGAGCACGATCAGCTTCATCGCCGTGCCGCTGGTCACTGGTTGGTGCGGCTTGAGTTTGTGGTTAGGCCGAAAACAAATCGCGCTCGCGCGCGAGCGCGAGAACACGCCGTAGCCACGGCCCTGCGGGCCGTCCCGTCGCGCGCACCAACGCAAGCCGCACGACAGCGGCAAACACATTGGGACGGCCCGCAGGGCCGTGGCTACAAATCAGTCGCGCAGTTCGCTCAGGACTTTTTCCAGCGCGGTGACGGCTTCCTCCGCGTCGACGCCGTGGGCTTCGAGGGTCAACTTCGCGCCGCGCTCGAGATTGGCGCGCAGAATATCGATCACACTGGTGGCGGAAAATTTCGCGCCGTCTTTCAACAGCCACATCTCAGAACGAAAGCTGTTCGCCTTGCGCGCGAACTCCGCCGCCGGGCGCGCATGCATGCCCAGCTCGTTCTGCACCATGATTTCGCGCGTGACCGTGACGGCCTCGCGCTTGGTCCGTCCCCACTTCAACATCCGTTACTATTGCACCAAACCCCAGCGGCGATGCAAAAAGCGTTCGACCGGGGAAAAGAAAATTTTATCCGCGAGCAATCCGATAACGACGATCACGACCATGATGCCAATGACCTGGTCCATGGAGCTGAGTTCCCGTCCGTAATGCAGTAACTGACCGAGGCCGAAACCGGTCAGGATGGTGACGAAAATTTCCGCGGCCATGAGCGAACGCCAGGCGAAAGCCCAGCCTTGTTTCATGCCGCTGACGATGAAGGGCAACGCCGCGGGCAGAATGACTTTGAGCCACATGTGCAATCGTTTCGAGCCCATGGTGAGCGCGGCGCGGCGAAAAATCGGCGGGACATTGCGCACGCCGGTATCGGTTGCGATCACGACCGACCAGAGCGTTCCCATGACCACGACGAACAGCATCGCGGCTTCAGTTTGACCGAACCAAAGCAGCGCGAGCGGAACCCAGCAGACGCTCGGCAACGTCTGCAAACCGAGCGCGAGCGTGCCGATGGTGTCGTGCAAAAGTCGCCAGCGCGCCGTGAGCAAGCCGAGCGGCAATCCGCCGGCCAGCCCGATGAAATATCCCATGAGCAGACGGCGCATGGTAATGAGCGTGCCCTGCCAGAGCGTACCGTCTTCGGCGGCGCCTTTCAGATATTGGAGAACCTGAAATGGCGAGGGCAGCAACACCGGCGACCAGATTTTCAACCGGAAGACGACATCCCAAATGCCGATGAGAACGGCGAAGAAAAATGCGGCGCTGAGAAATCGTTTCACTCCGCCACCTCCACTTTTTCTTCGCTGACCTGCTTGAGCGAGCGCATGATTTTCGAGGCGTAACTGGCGAGATCGACGCTGTTGATGTCGCGCGGCCGGGGCAGATCAACCGCAAATTCCTCCTGCACACGACCCGGATGCGGCGACATGAGAATGACGCGATCGCCGAGGCAGGCGGCTTCGCGCACATTATGGGTGACGAAGACGATGGTCTTGTGGCGCGCCTGCCAGATTTTCTGGATGTCGCCGTAAAGCTGTTCGCGCGTGAGCGCATCGAGCGCGGCGAAAGGTTCGTCCATCAGGAGCACGCGTGGATTCGGCGCGAGCGCGCGCGCCAGGGCCACGCGCTGTTTCATTCCGCCGGAAAGTTCGTGAATGTTGGCCTGTTCGAATCTCGTCAGACCGACAAGCTCGAGATAATAACGCGCAACATCGACGCAATCCTTGTGCGTCAGGTTCGGTTTTAATTTCAAACCGAAGAGGACGTTGCCCAGAACATTGAGCCACGGAAAAAGCGCGGGCTCCTGGAACATGACCAATCGTTCGCGCCCCGGGCCGGTGATTGGTTTTCCGTCGGCCAGAACCGTGCCGCTGTCCGGTTTTTCCAAACCGGCGATGATGTTGAGCAAGGTCGATTTTCCGCAACCGCTCGCGCCAACCAGGCAAACAAACTGACCTTCATCGACGGAGAGACTGACATTTTCCAGTGCCTGCACCGGTCCGCTCGATGTGCGAAAATTTTTTGAGACATTGGTGATGGCGAGCTTGCTCGGCCGAATGGGTTGCAGCTCTTCGGCGACCGACGAGCTACTGTGCTGACGCGCCATTTAGGGTGTGGCTACAAGTTTCGAGGTATCGGTCGAGCCCTTGAGAAAACCGGCGTCCTTCCCGTCCTGCACCGCCTTCGTGATCAACTCGGGCGCGACTTCCGTCGTAAATTTTATCCGCTTCCACGCCTGCGCGATGGCTTCGGCATCGAAGTTCGCTTTCGTTTCCTCCTTTAACTCCGCGATCAATAACTTCTGCGCTTCATCGACGTTCGCCTGCATCCATTGCGTGAGTTCCGCATTGGCCGCGGCGACTTTCTTTGCGAACTCGGCGTTGTTCTTCAAAAACTTCGCGCTCGAAACCAGCCATGTCGTCAGAACCTGCGTGTCTTCCACCATGATCTTGCCGCCGCCTTCGCGCTCGAGCCGCGTCACCCACGGTTCGACTGTCCACACTCCAGCGACGTCGCCTTTTTGAAATGCGCCGAGCTGATCGGGATTTTGCGTGGGCAAGACAATCACGTCGCCGCCGATTTGCGTGACCTTGAAACCCTGCGCCTTCAACCAGGCCCGACAGGAAATGTCCTGCGTGTTGCCGAGCTGCGGAGTCGCGATTTTCTTGCCGCGAAAATCCGCCGGCGTCTTGATCGGTCCATCCGGCTTGATCACGAGCGCCGCGCCGCCATTGGCCGCGCCACTGATGACACGAACTTCTTCGCCGTTCGATTTGAAATGCGCATTCAAGGCCGGGCCTTGTCCGACGTAAGTCAGGTCTAACGAACCGGCGAACATCGCCTCCATCGCGGATGGACCGGCGTTGTAAACGAACCATTGGATCTCGACATTTGGTCCGAGCCGTTCTTCAAACCACCCCTTGCCCTGGCGCGAGAGCGCGTGCGCGATCACGCCCTGTGCGTGCGTGATGTTGGGGAAATGACCGAAGCGAATGACGGTCTTGGGCTGAGCCTGAACACTTGGCCTAACGAGTAGTGCGATAGCAACGAGCAGAATGAGTTTCTTCATGGCTGGAATGCGGCGCTGACTAACGCAGAGTTGTCGCCCACCTCCCGACAAATGCCAAGCCCTGTGCTAGTGATCAACCGGCAGCGCCGGCAGAACTGCACGACCGTCGATCACTGCCGGCGACGGTGAGGCGCGCGGTACTTGGCGCCGCGGCTTTTCCCCGAGCCCGCCGCTCGCCGGTGGCGCGACGTAAACTTTTTCCGATCCGGGCACACCGAAAATCAGATTGCCGTCCGGTGTCGTGCCAAGGAATTGCGCCCGCCCAGAGTTCGGCGGAACCGGAGCACGCTGCAGATCGGCTTTCTGGAGTTCGTTAGGCTTGGCCGCCTCCGGTTTCGATTTAACCGGCAGGGCACGCGCAACTGTCTCTTCGGTTTGAGTTGGCGGAGGTCCTTCGGCCACAGGCGGAAGCCTCGACGTTAACGATGACGGCGCTTCCATATGCGAAGGCGCCGACAATGAATTTGCCGTGACTGCCTGTGGTGTCGCGCTCGGTGGTGCAGGTGGTGGCGGTGGTGGAGTCGCGGCCGCGACCACGCTTGGTGCAGGAACGGGCGACTTCATGACAAACTTATCCGGTGTTTTCGTGCGGGATATCGCCGGCACGGACACTTTGCGGGCCGCTTTTTCCGGGACACTAAACTGCGCACCAGTTGGCTCGTTCCGTTGAAAATGTCCCGACAAGACAACCGCCGTGATTGCGGCCAGCGAAATCAAGACCGCTGCCAGCACCACTGGTCGCCACGGAAACGATAACGATGCGCCGCGACATGCCGACCGGTTTGATTGCTTTCGGTACGAAGGGCACATGAGGTTTGCTCGTGATCGCTTCGCCCCGGTCTATGCGCGCACGGCAATCCTGAACCAGCGATTGGAAGACGCGCGGATCCGGCGGCCGCTCGCTCGGATCGGACGCGAGCATGTGCGCGATCAGGTTCCGGACTGTCGTCGGCACGCGGTTCCCCTCATTCACCGAAGCCGCTCCCTCGCGCGGCGCGGCACCGGTGAGAAGAAACCAGAGCGATGCGCCTAACGAGTACATTTGCGACCGGAAATCGACCGCACCGGTTTGCAATTGCTCGGGACTGGCGAACTGCGCCGGCTGAAATGTTTCGCCATCGTTTGCGTTCGAGAAATCGGGCGCCACGCCGACAAAATTCAGCATCTTGATCAGCGGCCATTCGCCTTCGGCCGTCTCACCGGGAACGAGCATGACGTTGGCCGGATTGATCGCGCGATGAATCATGCCGTGGGACGCGGCGAGGCTGGTGGCGTTCGCGATTTGCTGCGCGATGCGCAGGACCGCGCCGACCGGCATGGGGCCATGCGTCTTCACCCAATCGGCCGCGGTCGTGCCGTCGAAATATTCGGTGACGTAAAACATCTCGCCGTTTTCGATCCCGGAATCGCGCAGGCGCGGAACATTGATGTGAACGAGCTCGCGCAACTTCTTCGCGTCCGCTTCGAGCTGTTCGCCTGCGACCGTCGCGGGCACGACCTGCACGGCCACGCTCTCGCCCGTGCGCACATCCTCGCCACGAAATGTCGCCTCCGTCGCACTGCGGCGAATGGCAATCGGCTGGCCATCCCGATCGCGATGCAGCCGATAATGCCGGAGATAAACATTCGCTTCCATTGCGGTAACCATGCCGGCCCGACAATCGCTCTCTTTATGAGGCTCGTGCAAGCTCAGGAAAATCAGTTCTCTTCGTACTCGAGATACCAATTCCCCTCGAGGTGACGCAACGCATAGATGTTGCCGGGCATGGCGCGTTTGTGTTTCGCGAAATATTCCGCGCGTTCTTTGCGCTTGTCGTTCACGTAGCTGTCGAGATTCACCACCAGCGGATGCGCCAGGTCCGTCTCCGGCAGCGACCTCAACCAAACATAATTCTTGCTCGAACCCGGACACGCTTAGTCCACGCGTGCTGGCGAGGAAGGTCACGCGCTTCGCGCTGTCACCGAACGCTTCCACACCGCGCTCCAGTCCGATGCGCCGGCAGAGTTCGCGATAAATTTCGATGCGCTCCGGACTGACGCCTGCTTTGCCCGGATCGTCCGGTTGCGTCCAATCGAAATCGACGCGTTTCAGCTCTTTGTCTTTCTGCATCATCTTGCGCAACGTCTCGAGTTCTTCGTGGTGCTCGTAGAAACCGCCGATCAATTCGTCGTCGCCCGGGTGTTCCTTCATTTCGTGCGCGGCCGATTCGAAGAGGCGGCGGAACTCCGGACCGTTCAATCCGCTTTCCAGCCGTTTCTGAAAAGCCGCGGCGTCCGCATCGGTTTCACCGGGCAAACGCGTGACACGCTCGCATTTGATCGCGCGATCCAGCGTCGGCTCGTAAAGGTCTTTCGATAAAACGAGCGTGTTGCCGCTGATCTTGAAGCGCGTTTCGATCGGCAGCACCGCCATCGCGTAAACGACGACCTGGAAATTCAATGTGTCCGCTGTGGTCGCTTCGACGTAGCCGGTGATGGGATGTCGCTCCTTGCCGTAAAGTTTTTTCGTCGGCTCCCACGTCTGCGTCTTTTCATTCCGCACCAGGCTCAGGACGAGAAACTCCGATTGGCGATCGAAGCAGTAAACATTGTAACCAACGAGGTCGCCCTCGTGTCGCAAAGTTTTCTCCAGCCAGCGGCCGATCAACTCGTTAGGCAACGGCGCCGCTGGAATCCTCGGCTCCTGCGCCCAGGCGTAACCGAGCAATCCCCAAAAAACGGCGTAGCTACACGCCGATGTCCTCATTCCAAAGTTCGGGATGATCGCGAATGAAAGCGCGCATTAGCTCGATGCATTCCTTATTCTGCATCACCTCGACGCGAACGCCGTGTGCGCGCATCGTCTCTTCCGCGCCCATGAAGGTGACGTTCTCGCCCACGATCACGCGCGGGATTTGATAAAGAATGATCGCGCCGCTGCACATCGGGCAGGGCGAAAGCGTCGAGTAAATCGTGCAGCGCTTGTAGACCGACGCGGTCTGCCGGCCGGCGTTCTCCAGGCAATTCATCTCCGCATGATGAATCACGCTGCCTTGCTGCACGCGCTGGTTGTGGCCGCGGCCGATGATTTTCCCGTCGCAAACCAAGACGGAACCGATGGGAATTCCGCCTTCGCGCAGTCCGACGCCGCGCCTCTGCAATTGCTGCCTGCAAATATTCCTCGTGCTCGCTCATGGTTTCTTGCCTAACGAGTCGTCGGTGCCATCGAGCACTTCGATTTTCAAGACCGGATGAATCTCCCACGCGGTCGAACGCCAGGGATTGTGAAAGCGATTTTCCGCGGCCGACTGAATGGTCGGACCGACATCGGCCGCGCCGTTGTGATCGTCATCCCAAAGCAGGTAACCGGTCAGCCGAATTTTTTTCGCCGGATGCCCGGTTGCCTCGTAACTCAAATCCGGCCGTCGCATGAACGCGGCCAGGTCGAGCAGGCGAATGCCGGATTTGTAAATTGCGTTCTGCGTTCGTGGCGTGATCTCGCAAACGACCGGTGTCGGATCGCCCGCGCGCGGAGGATGATCGGAAGGTTTCTCGAAGACCTCGAGATGCCAGTCGTGCAAATCGACACTGGCGCAATTGGTCGACTCCGGCGGACCGGCATAGGCGTAAACCAGGTAACCGGTGAACGACACAATCTGTTTCTCGAGTGCTTCCATCTGGCTTCGTTCTGGCGCGGAGATGTCCTTTCGCCGCCGCCCTTTCGTTGCTTCATCAAATGCATCGACCAGTTTGTGAAAACCGGCGGTGTCGAAATCACGAATCGTCAGCCCAGCCAGTTCAATGGCCGAACGGTTCTTGCCGCGGTTGCGTTCCGCGCCATCCGGAGTTTTCGCGCTGCCTTCGAGTTTGTTCAGGCAATCCCAGCCGCTGAGATCGAATTCCTTCAAATCGCGATCGTCCGAGATGCGTTGCTGCGCCCAGGCCGACAAAGTTGCCGCCAAAATTAGACTAACAAATCGCAGCTTCCGCGTAGACATCGCCGTTTCGTAAGCTAATTCTTTCTGCCAGGTAGGGAACCTAACAAGTCCTTAGTGTGAGGCGTGCGCAATGACAACGCTTGATCCGAAAAGAACCGTCGCAGAACTGAAGGAGTTGCGCGCGCTGACCGGCGACGAAAATGGCGCACAACGTGTCGCTTTTACCGGCATCTGGGCCGGCGCGCGCGAGTGGCTGATGAACAAGGCCAAACGCATCCCGGCCGAGACGCATCGCGACGAAGCGGGAAATTTCTGGGCGACGCTGCGTGGCGAATCGGAGAAGACCTTGCTCATCGGCGGTCACATCGATTCGGTGCCGAACGGCGGCTGGCTCGACGGTTGCCTGAACACGCTCGCCGGTTTGGAGATTTTGCGACGCATTCACGCGCAATACGACGGCAAACCGCCGGTCACCGTGCGCCTGGTCGATTGGGCCGATGAAGAAGGCGCGCGTTTCGGCAAGAGCCTCTTCGGTTCCTCCGCCTGCTCGGGCAATCTCGACATGGATGAAGCGCGCGTCTTGAAGGATCGCGATGGAGTTACTTTGCCCGATGCCTTGAAGCAACACGCGATCGATTTCGAAAACGTGAAGAAATGCGGGAAGGAACTGAAGAACGCGGCGGCTTACCTGGAGTTGCACATCGAGCAAGGCCCGGTGCTGCTCGATCTCGATCTGCCGCTCGGCACGGTGCTCGGAACCTTCGGTGTTGAGCGCCACGCCATCAGCTTTCATGGACAGGCGGCGCATTCCGGCAGCACGCCGATGAACCGGCGCAAGGATGCCTTCCTTGCTGCGGCAAAAATGAGCTTGGAAATTTACCGTATTGCCGAACGCAGTAACGGCGGCGTCTGCACGATCGGTTCCTGCCTAACGAGTCCTGGCATCGTCACCAGCGTGGTGGAAGACTGCCGCATCACGCTCGACCAGCGCCATCTCGATGCGGCTGGGCTCGCCCGCATGTTCAAGGAAGCGAAAGAGGCCAGCGAGCGTTTCGCCAGGGAAGGAAACGTCAGTGTCGCCTGGGAACGCATCTGGAACATCGAACCGATTCTGTTCAACCAGGAGTTGATCGCCCTCTGCGACGAAGCGATTCGCGAGACCGGTGCAAAACCACATCGCCTTCCTTCCGGTCCATTGCACGACGCGGCCGAAGTCGCGCGCGCCGGTGTGCCCACGATCATGATGTTCGTGCAAAGCCTGCAAGGCATCAGTCACAACAAGATCGAAGACACCAAAGAAGAGCATCTCGAAATGGCCGTGACCGCCTTCGACAAACTCGCCGACAAAGCGATTGCCTGGGTGGCAAGTCGTTAATCCGTCCACCGGCGCCCGTCTTTCGGCCAAGGAATTTGTATCGAATTTCTGGGGAGCGTTCGGTAGAACGTAGAGTTTACCGAAGACCGCTATGCCAACACTCTCTACTACTGTTGATGGACTGAAGCTCTCGAATCCTTTCGTTATTGGATCCGGGCCTCCGGGAACGAACCTGAACGTCATCAGCCGCGCCTTTAAGGAAGGCTGGGGCGCCGTCATTGCCAAGACGGTCAGTCTCGATTCGTCGAAGGTGGTCAACGTCGCGCCGCGTTACGCGAAGTTGCTGGCGAACGATCCGCAAGGATGTGGTCGGCTGGGAAAACATCGAGCTGATCAGCGACCGGAAATTCGAGATCTGGATCGACGAATTCAAGAAGTGCAAAGACATGCACCCGGAGGGCGTGCTCATCGCGTCGATCATGGAGGAATACAACAAGGATGCGTGGGCGGAGATCGTCGAACGCTGCGAAGCCGCGGGCGTCGATTCCTTCGAGCTGAACTTCTCCTGCCCGCATGGTTTGCCCGAGCGCAAGATGGGCGCGGCCATGGGCGAGAATCCCGAGATTGTCGAGGAAGTAAGCGGTTGGGTGATGAAAGCGGCGACGAAACCGGTGTGGGCGAAGATGACGCCGAACGTCACGCACATCGAAGACCCGAGTCGCGCGCGCGTTGCGCGCGGGATGCCAGGGCGTCAGCGCGATCAACACGATTCGCAGCGTGATGGCGGTGAATCTCGACACGCTGCGGCCGGAGCCGACCGTGGAAGGCTTACACCACGCCGGGCGGTTATTCGTGCAAAGCGGTGCGACCAATCGCGCTGCGCATGGTCATGGAAATCGCGACGATGATTCGCCGCGAATTTCCGGGACGCAGCTTGTCGGCCATCGGCGGAATCGAGAGCGGCACAGACGCGGCGCAATTCATCCTGCTAGGCGGCGACACCGTGCAGGTCTGCACCGGTGTGATGAAGTTCGGCTACGAAATGGTGAAACGGATGTGCGACGAGCTCCTTGCGTTCATGGAGAAACATAAGTTCGAAACGCTCGCTGATTTCAAAGGCAAGAGTCTCGATTATTTCACCACGCACGCCGAGCTCGTGCGCATGCAACGCGAACGCAAGGAGCGCGACAAAGCCGCCGCGGAAGCGAAGAAAATGGTGCGCGCCGACAGCGAATGGAGCGGCGACGATTTCGTGAAGCAATCGGACGCGCTGGCGCGGTGAAAGACAGTGACAAGTGACGAGTGGTCAGTGACAAGTTAGGCTTCTCGTCATGAGCGTGTCATCTGCTGTCTCGCCACAGGTCACTGGTCACTCGTCACTTCTTCCGTGTCCCGTCTTCATCGGCGGCGCATGGCGAGAAATTCACAAGAACGGAACTTCGCCGGTCTTCAATCCCTCGCGCGGCAACATCATCGCCGAAGTGCCGATGTGCGGCGCCGATGTTGTCAACGAAGCGGTCGAAGCGGCGGCCGCGGCGTTTCCCGCCTGGCGTGACACGCCGGCGGTCGAGCGTGCGCGATTATTTTTCCGTTACCGCCAGTTGATCGAAGAAAATTTCGATCGCATTTGCCAAAGCGTTTCGCGCGAGCACGGCAAGACGCTCGCGGAAGCGCGCGGCAGTGTTTATCGCGGAATCGAAAACGTCGAGTACGCCTGCGGCGTGCCGACGCTGCTCATGGGCGACACGCTGGAGAACCTCGCGCGCGGCGTTGATTGCGAGACGATGCATCAACCGCTCGGCGTCTGCGTCGGCATCACGCCGTTCAACTTTCCCGCGATGGTGCCGATGTGGATGTTCCCGCTCGCGCTCGTCTGCGGCAACACCTTCGTGCTCAAGCCGAGCGAGAAAGTTCCGCTCACCGTCAATCTGATCATCGAGCTGCTCGAGAAAGCCGGACTGCCGAAAGGCGTGCTCAATGTCGTGCACGGCGGACGCGAATGCGTCGATGCCCTGCTCACGCATCCGAAAGTGAGAGCGATCTCCTTCGTCGGTTCGTCGCCGGTCGCGAAATACATTTACGAAACCGGCACGCGGCACGGCAAACGCGTCCAGGCCAATGGCGGCGCCAAGAACTACATCGTCGTCATGCCCGATGCCGACGTGCGCGAACACGGTCGAGGCGCTTTCCACCGCGGCGTTCGGCTGCGCGGGCGAACGTTGCATGGCCGGCTCGACTGCCATCACCGTCGGCAAAGCGGCCGAACATGTTTTGCCGTCGCTCGTCGAAGCCGCGCGCGCGATCAAAGTCGGTCCGACCGACACAAGCGCGCAGCCCGACATGGGCCCGGTCATCACCGCGCAACATCGTGATCGCGTCATGAGTCTGGTCGCGAGCGGCGAAAAGGAAGGCGCGAAAATTATTGCCGATGGCCGCGGCGTGAAAGTCTCCGATGCGCCGAACGGATTCTTTCTCGGCGCGACCATTGTCGATCAAGTGCGAGACGAAATGACGATCGCGCGCGAAGAAGTTTTCGGTCCGGTGCTTAACGTGATGCGCATGGAAGACCTCGATCACGCCATCGAGCTCGCCAACAAATCCGCTTACGGCAACGGCACCGCGATTTTCACCAACTCCGGCAAAGCCGCGCGCGAATTCAAGCATCGCGTCAAAGCCGGCATGGTCGGCATCAACGTCGGCGTGCCCGCGACGATGGCGATGTTCCCGTTCACCGGCTGGGACGAATCGTTCTTCGGCGACCTGCACATCCAGGGCAAAGAAGGCGTGCAGTTCTACACCCAGCAGAAAGTCGTGACCACGCGCTGGTTCGGCGACGGCGTCGGCGACGTCTGGAAGAAATAAGTAATCTTGAGTCCACGCGAAGACGCAGAGTTAACGCAGATAAAATCGCAGGCCGAGCTTTCGTGAACTCTCGTGCTTATCCGCGCTAATCCGCGTGTTAGCAACTCAGTCTTTATGAGCTCTTCTGATCAAAAACGGAGAAATCGTCACCGCGGACGAGCACTACATCGGCGACATCTTCTGCGAGGACGAACGCATCACGCGCATCGATCGCAACATCGATGCGCCGGCCGGCGCGGAGGTGATCGACGCGAGCGGGAAGTATGTCTTCCCCGGTTTCATCGATCCGCACGTCCACATTTATCTGCCGTTCATGGGCACGTTCTCGAAGGACACCTACGAAACGGCGAGCAAGGCGGCGCTGGTCGGCGGCACGACCACGCTGATCGAGATGTTCTGCCCGTCGCGCGACGATGAGCGCGGCGGAGGGTTTCGAACTGTGGCAGGAACAGGCCGTCGGCAAATCGGCGTGCGATTTCACGTTTCACATGGGCGTGACGAGGTTCGACGAACAGACGGCGAAGGAACTGCGCGAGATCGTCAAGGCGCGGCATCGCTCATTCAAAATCTTCCTCGCCTACAAAGGCGCGTTCGGCATCGACGACACGGAGCTCTATCGCACGCTCGAAGCTGGCGAAGGAACTCGGCGTCATCGTCACCGCGCATTGCGAGAACGAAACGCTCGTCGCCGAGACGCAGAAGGAATTGCTCGCCGCGGGCAAGACCGGTCCCGGACAGCATCACGAGAGCCGGCCGCCGCGCGTCGAGGCCGAGGGCGTGCATCACCTGATGACCTTCGCCGAACTGACCGGCGCGCATGTTTACATCGTGCACTTGAGTTGCGAGGAAGCGCTGCAGCGAAGCGCTCGCCGCGCGGCAACGCGGCGTGAACGTTTCGGTCGAGACGCTCATTCAATATCTCGTCCTCGATAAGACCTACGCGGAGACAGCCGAACTTCGAAGGCGCGAAATTCGTCATGTCGCCGCCGCTGCGCGACAAGCGCAATCAGCCGGTGTTCTGGAATGGCCTGCGCGGCGGCGTAGTCCAAACCGTCGCGACCGATCACGCGCCGTTCGATTTCAAAACGCAAAAGCCGATGGGCAGCGATGATTTCACGAAAATCCCCAACGGCATTCCCGTCGCTCGAGGATCGCGTCAACCTGCTCTACACCCACGGCGTGAAGAAGGGGAAGCTCGACCTGCACACGTTCGTGAACGTCGCGAGCACGCAGACCGCGAAGACTTTCGGCCTCTTCCCGCGCAAAGGCACGATCCAGCTCGGCGCCGACGCCGACCTCGTCATCTACGATCCCGAATATCGCGGCAAAATCTCCGCGAAGACGCAGATGATGAACGTCGACTACAGCGCGTTCGAAGGCTGGGAAATCGAAGGCCGCCCGAGTGTCGTGACCGTGCGCGGCGAAGTCGCGGTGCGCGACGGAAAATTTGTCGGCGCAGTTGGTCGCGGGAAGATGCTGCGGCGCGAGCCATCGCACTTCTAGATCAGCACGCCGACAACCGTCGCGGTTAAGTAACACGCGAGCAGTCCGGCAATCATCGCGCGCAGGCCGAGTCGCGCGAGATCGCTGCGACGATCGGGGGCGAGCGCGCCGATGCCGCCGATTTGAATGGCGATGCTGGAGAAATTCGCGAAACCGCAGGGCGTAGCTGGCGAGGATGTTGATTATCGCGCACGCGGGAAAATCAGTGGAATGACCTTGCGGTTGCTTTTTCGGTAAATCTGAAAGTGGCTATCCGTCGTGAAGACCGAAGCGCCTTCCTCCATCTCCGCCATGCGCACGAGGCAGGCATCCGCCAGCGCCATCGGCACATCCGCGTAGCGTCGTTGCAGCTTGAGCACGGCTGGAAGTTGATCCTGAAGCGAAAAATTGATTTCGATCGCGCCAGTCTCAAGAAAGGAACGCAGGTTCTCGGAAGCACCGGACTCGGACCTTTCCAAAATGTGTTCCGCCTCGGCCAGGACTGCCTCGCAAGTAATGAGCGGCGCAGCCAGCGCTTTGAAATGACTGATCGCCCAGGCGTGATGTTGATCGCGCCGGATAAAAAATGCGACGAGCGGTCCGGCGTCGATGAGACAACGCCTAGCCATTGATCTTCTTGCGACGGGTGCGCGCGCGCGGCTGTCCGAAATCGGTCAGATACGCGGGATTCGTGGACGCGTCCCGGGGTCCATTTACGGAACCGGCCAAACTAGCGGCGAGATCGAAGGCGGACGGTTTGGAATGTCTTGCGTCAGCGCCCTCGAACGCTTCACGCAGGACCTGCGCCTTAGGCAGATGACGTTCGCGCGCAATACGCTCTAACCGCGCGAACTGTTGATCGCTGATCTTAACCGTAACCGTGGGCATGAAGGCATGGTAACTCGCTTATGGCAGAATGGCAATCCCATCGTTATCGAGAGTGCTATCTAGATCAGCACGCCGACCACCGTCGCGGTTAAGTAACACGCGAGCAGTCCGGCAATCATCGCGCGCAGGCCGAGTCGCGCGAGATCGCTGCGACGATCGGGGGCGAGCGCGCCGATGCCGCCGATTTGAATGGCGATGCTGGAGAAATTCGCGAAACCGCAGAGCGCGTAGGTCGCGAGGATGAAACTGCGCGGATCGAGCTGCGCTTTTTGTTGCGAGAGCGAAACGTAGCCGATGAATTCATTCAGCACGACGCGTTCGCCGAGAACCTGTCCGACGAGCTGGCAATCGTGCGCCGGCACCCCGAGCATGAAGGCGAACGGCCAGTTCACGTAGCCGAGCACATTCTGGATGGTGATCGGATTGGCGACGCCGCCCCAGCGTTGCGCCGCGCTGAAAATGTAGTTCGCCAGCGCCACGGTCGCGACGAATGCGATCAGCATCCCGAGCACGTTAATGGCGAGCGCGACACCTTCGCCGGCGCCGCGGCACAACGCATCGATGCTGTTGACGGTGGTGCGTTTCACTTCCGCCGACGCCGTGCTGCGCGTCTCGCTCACTTCCGTTTCCGGAAACATGATTTTCGCGATCAACAAACCGGCGGGCGCGCTCAGCACCGATGCGGTGAGCAAGTGTCCCGCGTCCACGCCCAGTTGCGCATACACAATCATGACGCCGCTCGCGATCGTCGCCATGCCGGTCGTCATCAGGGCCATGAGTTCGCTCATGGTCATGCGCGGAATGTAAGGTCGAATCACGAGCGCGGCTTCAGTCTGGCCGAGAAAAATATTGCTGGCCGCGCCGAGACTTTCGCTGCCGCTGGTGCGCATCGCCTTGCGCATGACCCAGGCCATGCCATGCACGACGCGTTGCAAAATTCCCAGGTGATAGAACAAGGCGGAGAGCGCCGAGATGACGATGATGGTGGCGGAAACTGAAACCGCGAAGACGTAGCTGTTGCCCGGCCCGAATGAGTTCTTCAGCACATCGGCATTGGCGAGCGGACCGAAGACCATCTGCGCGCCTTCGATCGCGAAGACATTCAGTTTATCGATGATGCGTTGGGCGGCGCTGAAAATCATCAGGCCGACCGGCGTTTTCAGAATGAAAATGGCGAAGGTGAATTGCAGCGCCATTCCCCAGATGACGGTGCGCCACGGGAAATTTTTCCGGTCACGCGAAAGCAGCCACGCGCAGGCGATCATCGCGACCACGCCAAGTGCGCTAATCAATCTCGGGAGCACGCGAAGCTTCTAGCCGCAGCGCCTGACAATTGGAAGATGCTTTGCGATTGCTCGCGCCGATGATGTTCGGCAGCATCGGCGCTCGATCATGCACACGACTGACGCGCCCGATGTCGGAGTCTCGATCGAGATCGAGCACAGCACGCTCTACAATAAAGATCTCGCGCCGGTGCCACCGTTGCGACGCACCTGGCGCGTCGGCAGTTTCGCCGCGCTCTGGATTTCGATGTCGGCCTGCATTCCGACTTACATGCTGGCCTCGTCGCTCATCGGCGGCGGGATGAACTGGTCGCAGGCCATCCTCACGATTTTTCTCGGCAACCTCATCGTCCTGATCCCGATGATTCTGAATGCGCACGCCGGCACGCGTTATGGAATTCCGTTCCCGGTGTTTTGTCGCGCTTCGTTCGGAGTGCGTGGCGCGAATATTCCGGCGCTGATGCGCGCTTTCGTGGCCTGCGGCTGGTTTGGAATTCAGACGTGGATCGGTGGCGCGGCGATTTACAAGATCCTCGGCGTCTTTTATCCAGGACTCGTTAGGCCGGATGCGCCGACATTTCTCGGCATCACGTTTCGCCGCACTTCGTTTGCTTCCTGTTTTTCTGGGGCATCAACATGTTCGTCATCTACAAGGGCATCGAATCGATCCGCTTCCTGCTCAACATCAAAGCGCCGCTGCTGATCGCGCTCGGTTTGCTCCTGCTCGGGTGGGCCTACAAGAACGCGGGCGGGTTCGGTCCGATTCTCTCGCAGCCTTCCGCCTTCGATGAAGGCCAGCCGAAGGCCGGACAGTTCTGGGCGTTTTTCGTCCCGAGTCTTACCGGCATGATCGGATTTTGGGCGACGCTTTCGCTCAACATTCCGGACTTCTCGCGTTACGCGCGCTCGCAACGCGACCAGATCGTCGGGCAAGCGCTCGGCCTTCCGCTGACGATGGCGCTTTACTCGTTCATCGGCGTCGCGGTCACGTCAGCGACCACAATCATCTACGGCAAGACGATCTGGGATCCGGTGGATGTGCTGACGCATTTCCAAAATCCAGTCGTGCTCGTGATCGCGATGTTCGCGCTTTGCCTCGCCACGCTCGCGACCAACATCGCCGCCAACGTCGTTAGTCCGGCGAACGACTTCGCGCATCTCGCGCCGCGCAAAATTTCCTTTCGCATCGGTGGACTCATCACCGGCATCGTCGGCGTCCTGATGATGCCGTGGAAATTAGTGGCCGATCCGACCGGCTACATTTTCACCTGGCTGGTCGGTTACAGCGCGCTGCTCGGACCGATCGGCGGCATCATGATTGCCGATTATTTTGTGCTGCGGCATCGACGCATTGACGTCGACGCGCTTTATCGGCACGAAGGGGAATTCGGTTACACGAACGGCTTTAACATCAGCGCGCTCATTGCACTCGCACTCGCGATCCTGCCGAATCTCCCCGGATTCCTCGTCAACGTGAAACTGATCGACGCTGCCAGCGTTCCACAATTCTTCGTGACCCTCTACAGTTATGCGTGGTTCGTCGGATTCGCGATTGCGTTTGTGGTCTACCTCGCGTTGCGTTCTCTCTCACCCACAAAGCCATGAACAAGCCCGAGCTCCCGCCCTTCGATCACAAGCCTAACAAATACAGCGGCCCATCGGCCGACGAAGTCCTGCGCCTGCGCAAACAATTCCTGAACCCGGGAATTTTCCTCTACTACAAGAAGCCGATCATGATCGTGGAGGGAAAAATGCAATACGTCTGGGACGACCAGGGGCGGCGTTATCTCGACGCACTCGGCGGCATCGTCACGATCAGCGTCGGGCATTGTCATCCCGAGATGTTGAAGGCGGCGCATCGGCAAAACGAAACGCTGCAACATTCGACCACCATCTACCTGCACCCGAACATCGCGCAGTACGCGGAGAAGCTGGCGGCGAAAATGCCGGGCGACCTGAAGGTTTGCTACTTCGTGAACTCCGGCTCGGAAGCGAACGATCTCGCGATGCTGATGGCGCGCGCTTACACCGGCAACTACGACATGATCGCGTTGCGCAACGCCTATCACGGCGGCAACGCCAGCGGCATGGGACTAACCGCGCATCACACCTGGAAATTCAATGTGCCGCATAGCTTCGGGGTGCATCACGCCATCACGCCCGATCCGTATCGCGGAGTGTGGGGACGCGACGATGCCGAGGCGGGAAAGAAATACGCCGCCGATGTGAAGAACCTGATCGACTACGCCACGCCGGGCCAGATCGCGGGCTTCATTGCCGAATCAATTCAGGGCGTCGGCGGCTGCATCGTTTTTCCGGATGGCTATCTCAAGCACGCCTACGAACATGTGCGCGCCGCGGGCGGCGTGTGCATCGCCGATGAAGTGCAGACTGGTTTCGGCCGCACCGGCACGCACTACTGGGGCTTCGAAACGCAAGGTGTCATTCCCGACATCGTTTGCATGGCGAAAGGTATCGGTAACGGCGCGCCGCTCGGCGCCGTCGTTACTACACCGAAATCGCGCAGGCTCTTTCGCAGCGAATTCATTTCAATACCTTCGGCGGCAACCCGGTTGTCTGCGCGCAAGGTATGACTGTGCTCGAAGTCATCGAGCGCGAGAAACTGCAGGAGAACGCGCTCAAGATCGGAAACCAGTTATTAGCCGGCTTGAACCGATTGAAAGAGAAACACAACGTTATCGGCGACGTGCGTGGCAAAGGTCTGATGCTTGGCGTCGAGTTGGTCAAGGACCGCAAGACGAAGGAACCAGCCAAGGCCGAAAGCGCTCAGGTCATGGAGAACGCGAAGGAGATGGGTCTCTTGTTAGGTAAAGGCGGACTGCACGGCCAAGCCGTTCGGTTCTCGCCGCCCATGTGCCTAACGAGTGCTGACGCCGACTTTTTGCTCGACGTGCTCGATCGCTCCTTCGCTGCCTTGTAGGAATAAGAAACGCGCACCAACTCTCGCCGATGCGCGTTTCCGTGCTCTCGTTAGGTGAGTATTAGAACCTCTTGGTCAGGCTGACGTACCAGTAACGGTTACGGATGGAGTAATTGGAAGTATCGTAGTTGTCGTTGAACGCACCCAGCACCGTTGGCGGATAACGATCGAAGGCATTGTTCACCCCGATGCTGATCTTCGTGTTCCACAGCATCCGTTGCCAGATTGAGCTGTTTTCCACGCCCGCCACTTCTTTACTCATGCCTTTGCTGTCCTTGGCATCCTTGGCGTAAACTGGCTGCACGTCCGGCTTGAGGAACTCATAGCTCAGCTGCATGTCCAAGGTCTCGTAGTCCGAGATACGATGGTGCAGGATCCAGTTTGGCTGCGCGTCCGTTCCCGGACTTCCGGGCACCAGGTCGTTCCCGGCGATGAAGCTCGGATCGTCTTCGTAGTCGCCGATGTAGTTACCGGTCACAACGAAATCCAGGCCTTTCATCCAGCCGGCCGGTCCTTGCCATTCAAGGCGCAGGAAAGCTTTGTTAAACGGAATGCCACCCGGAGTAAGTGGCAACGCAGTGTTGAAGTCACCCAGGAAGTTGGTCGTGCCAAGCTTTTCCACTGCTTCGGCTTTCCAGGTGAAGAAATGGTTCCAGCCGAGTGACCACGTAAAGGTGCCCCAATGCTGGGTCGGAATTTCGTAGGTTGCGGTGATATCCAGGCCTTGCACCAGACGTTTGGCCGAGTTGGCATTAGCCGAGTCAACCGAAAGCAAGGAACCATCGTTTGGGTCCCGGGTAATACCGTTGCCACCACCTTGCGGGCCGTCCGGGTCGGCAATGTTCAGTGTTACCAACAACTGCGCTGCATTAGCAGCCGGCAAAATCAGGTCTTTGGTGTAGATCTGATACCAGTCGACCGTGACGGTGAAGCCAGGCAGCCATTTGGGCGTGTAAACTAATCCAGCCGAGTAAGCATCGGTCTTCTCCGGTTGCAGATCGGGGTTGCCACCTTGGAAGACACCGTTCGGCGGCTGCAAGGTCACTGGGCCGCCCGGATTGAAGGGATCGAACAGCACCGGGAAGTTTTGCGTGAGCGGATTGAAGAGGTCCGCAGGGTTAGGCGAACGGAAGGACTGATTGAAGTTAGCCCGCAGGGTCAGGTCCGGTGTCGGCTGATAACGTATGGAAAGACGCGGTGTGCCGCCGAAGTTCTCATCTTCATTGACATTGTCGAAGCTCGCCGTGCGATGGGTGTATTGGTCTGTGTCCTCGAACTTCTCATAACGCCACGCAGCCGAAAGTTCGAAGGAACGCACCCACGGGATGTTCATGGTCGAAGTAATGATCGGGAAGGTTAATTCCATGAAGACCGAATTGACTTCTTGCTTGAACTTCGTGTTCGGCGAAGCGTTGAAGCCTAATTGGTCGCCCGCGTTCTGCGTCGGGTCCGGCACCTGGTGACTCGATAACTCTCGATGTTCGTAACCAATGGCGAAATCAACACCGCCGTTATACAGGTTCGGGAACAAGTGCGCATTGATGTGGGCGTCTGCCGACCAGTCGCGCTCGTAGAAGAACGACTGACCGAGGTAAGAGGCACGCTGGGCCGCCGCGGCGTTATCGTAAAACTGCGTGCCGGTCTGCACGCCTGCTGCGTTGTAGACTGGGGCAAAGCCGGAGGTCGGCGCGTTTAAGCCGATGAACGGATCGAAGTTGCCGCCGATGATTTCATGGTAGATACCACCGCGGGTCGCGTCACCGCTATCGGTGCGCTTCTCATCGTAGCGCTCGTAAACAATGCCGGTGTCATAGCCGAGGTGGCCGATGAAGCCGTTGTCTTTGAAGACAAAATCGCCGTTAAAACCGCCAACATAGCGATAGTAGTCGTGATCGAAGAAAGAGCGGCGCAGGCCAAGTTCCTGGACGGTGCGATAACGTGAAGTCTGCAAGGAACCGGCCGCGGTTGTGCCATCGCGACCCGGGAAAGGATTGAACGGGCTGTTCTGAATAATCGCGCGCTGCAGCATGCTCGTTGTATTCGGATCAGTCAGTGCGCCGAGTGTACCTGTGCCGGCAAAGTTCGGCACAATGACTGAAGGATTGAGGTAGCCACCCAGCGGGATGGTAAAGGGTGCCGCCGCCAGACCATTATCCTGCTTGGTCTTGGCATACAAGATATCGCCATAGATCTGAAGGTTATCGCCGAAGATCTTGTAGCGGCCCGTTACATAATAGAGAGCCTTTTCGATCGCCGGGATAGCTGGCGTGAAATCGCGGAAGTTAAAACGTCCCGGGTCACGTTCCAGCCGGAACATCGAACGCACGATAGCTCGCCGGGATCAGGATCGTTGATTGTCTGGTCGATCAGAATGCGCTGACCGCCACCGGCCGACGCCGGACCAGCTACCGAGACACGGCCCGACAAGGTGGGACTGTTATTGTTCAATCCGTTGCGACCAAGGCCGGTTGGATTATCGCTCAAGTCACCACTGCCAGCTAGTTGTGCGCGATCGCGTGAAAACAGGTTGGCGCGCGAATAGTACTCACCCGCCGCTGCCACCGAGACCTTGTCCGTCTTGACGCCACCCTTGAGATAGACCTGGCGGACATGCGCGTCAGTTTCTGTCGTGTTGCCATACAAACCAAAGGCCTCTGCCCCTTCATAAGGCACTTCGCCCGGACCATTCAGCATGATGAAGTTGACCACGCCTGCCACTGCGTCCGAGCCATAGATCGCGGAAGCGCCGTCCTTTAACACTTCGGTGCGCGCGATAGCACTGATAGGTATGGCATTAATGTCGGCGGCTCCGTTGTTGGTGAAACCGAGCAGAGCGCGTCGACCATTGATAAGGATCAGGACGTTGTTCTGTCCGATTCCGCGAAGATTTACCCCGCCCGAGCCGTTACCGCCGTTCGAGTCATTTTCGGTCATGGCATTGCCAACGAAGGAAGGTAATTGACGCAGACCTTCCACGGGAGTGTTAGCACCTGCCTTTTGCAATACTTCTGCGGTATAAACGGTCACCGGCAAAGCCGACTCCGTTTCCGCGGTTGGAATATAAGAACCGGTTACGACAACGCGTTCCGTCGTTGCTTCGCCAGTGGCTGGCGTCTGGGCCAGGGCGCCCACCGCCGTCAGTATAGACGCAGCCATGGGCAAGAGCGCGCGCATGGCTCCTAGCTTATCCGACACTTCTCTAATCATTTGTTTCTCCATTAGTGGTTAGGTTAGTAGAAGCCCGACAACAGCTATTGCTCTCGTTAGACCTCGATGTTTACCTGGCCGGTATATCCTAAGATCGCTTGTTGGAGTTAGGACCTAAACAACTACACTTTAGGACGATCAGGTGTCGTTCGTCGCAGGAGCAGAGGACACGTCTGGGCAAAGCAGCGTCTTCCACGTCCTAGCGCGATTGAACGCCGCGCGCTTCTGGATGTCGCGCCAGAGACAAGCGCACCTTCTTTTCGGCGCGCTGATGGTAGCGCAGGCGAAAGGTGCTGGGATTAACTCCCAGCCTGCGTTCAAAAGCACGCCGGAAAGAATCGGCGCTCTTGAAACCAACGGAGTCGGCTACGTTCTTGATTGTAGCCTGAGGCAGGAGGAGACGGCGACGCGCTTCTCCTAGTCGCACCTGTTCGACAAAGTCTGCCGGGGTCGTTTTGAAGGTGCGGCGGAAGAGCCGACTGAAGTGACGAGGGCAAAGTGCGGATTGCTGAGCCAGCATCTCGACTGTTAGATCTTCGTCCAGGTGGGCAAGGATCCATGACGGCAGGTCGGCCAACCGGTCCGTCGATTGGCATTGCTCCTTGGGCAAATAGGTAACTGCTTCTTCTGTTCCGGGTGGCTTGAGCCTGACGACAAACTCGCGTGCCACTTGTTGAGCTACCTGCTCGCCGTAATCTTCATTGATAAGAGCCAGCGTCATTTCGATGCCGGCCTTGGCTCCACCGCAGGTGTAAAAGCGGCCATGTTTCACGAATGAAGCCGCGTAGTTAAGGCTTAGCTTCGGGAAACGCTGCGCGACATCGTGGGCGCAACGCCAGTGAGTAGTAACCTGCGCGCCATCAAGCAGTCCACTTTGCGCCAGCGGATAGATGCCCGTGCTCACGGTTGCAATGCGACGTGGCAGGCGTTTCTGGCGACACAGCCATTCCGCGATCTGCGCACCGGTTTGCGAGGAAACTCCCAGACTGCTGCCTCCGGGGATGATCAAGGTGTCGAGGGATCCTACCTCATCGGTTGTTTTCTCCGCCTTGAAAACAATGCCGGATTCGGAAGTAAATTTTCTTGTTCCTACACCCAGGATAACAAGCTCGTAGCAGGATCGTGTGCGATGATAGTTATCGAAGGTGCGCGCGGCGCGGAAGGCTTCCAGCGGTCCGATGAAATCGAGCGTGGCCACTCCATCGAATCCGACAATGCCGACCTTTGGCGGAACGATATCAACTGCCAGGCGCGGTTTCTCGGAAAGATCGATGATAGAAGCAGTCATCGCGTTCCTTTCATAAAACTATCGACACTGCGTAACAATGGCCACCTTGCGCGAATGGATAAGGCCACTTTTGCAACCTTCTACTTCGTCTGCGTCCAGCGCCGTATGATCAGGGCCACGGGCAGACCGATCCCAAACATGTGGACCACGAAATCGCTGATCATTGCTATGGTGGCCGGCCTACCTTTCGCCGCGGCCGAAAGAGGCAGGACAACCAGATGCATAAAGAAGTAGACCGCCGCGCCATAGGCTATCCCGCAAAGCACAGCTTGCCGCAGCAGAATCGGCAGCTTGCGGCTGGCCATGTAGTAGACCGCGGCAATGCAAATACCTATGAAGAACTGCAGCGCTACACCTAGAACAATAGTGGCAAGACCACCTTTGAAGGAAGCTGGTCCGAGCAGGCCGCTGGCAATGGATTGCGGAATACGTGCTGGTGGAACGCCCCGCACACCATAGAACAACAAGGCGTAGACGAGGTCTATGCCACCACCTACTACGCCAGCCAGCAGAATAACTCGCCAGTGTTTCATTATTTGCTCCTGACCAATTGCAACGCGACCGAGTTAAGGCAGTAGCGCAGATGAGTTGGTGCCGGGCCGTCGTGGAAGACATGCCCCAGGTGTGAAGTGCAACGCGCGCATCGGACCTCTTCGCGAGTCAGGCCGTTACTATTGTCGGTCGTAACCTGGACCTTATCGCTACTAAGCGGAGCATAGAAGCTGGGCCAGCCCGTCCCCGAATCAAACTTCGTCGTCGAAGCAAAGAGAGGATTTCCACAGGCCCCGCAAAGATAAGTGCCCGCGGCGTGGGCGTTCGCATATTGATTCTTGTACGGTGGCTCGGTCGCACCCTGTCGCAGGACCATGAATTGCGCGGGCGTAAGGATCTTTTGCCATTCGTCCTCACTTAGCTGCACTCGCTCACTCTTTGGTGTTGCCTTCAGTTTTTCGCGTATGCGCGCAACCGATCCGTCAGCGTCTGCCTTGCTGCATGCCCCCAAGAGAGCGCAAAGCAGGATGACGCAAATGGAGCGAAGCATCATAACCATTCGTTAGGGCGTCTTCAGGCCTAGCTTCTCCAGCTTCGGCACCATGTATTGCCGGACGTATGGATTGTTGGGATTCTTCCGACAGAAATTCTGGTGATGTTCGTCCGCGCGCGTGAAGGTGGCCGCCGGACTGATCTCAGTCGCGATGGGACTGGCATACTTGCCGGACTTACCTAACGAGACCTTTGATTTCTCAGCCGCAGCCTGCTGCCCGGCATCAGTGTAGAAGATGGCAGACCTATACCGCTTTCCCGTGTCAGGACCCTGCCGGTCAACCTGCGTCGGATCATGGGCGCGCCAGAAGACCTTGAGTAACTGGTCGTAGCTGATGCGGCTCGGATCGTAGGTTACCTCGACCGTTTCCGCATCGCGCATCATGCCCGAGACGACTGAGGTTACACCGGTGATTTGGGAGAAGATTTCCTGCGTGCACCAAAAGCATCCGCCGGCGAAGTAAGCCTTGGCGGCGCCGGCTGCGTGGATCCCAGTCGTCCAAGTTAAGAGGAGTATTGTAGCCAGGACGGCGGAGCGGCGAATTTTCATCGCAGCAAGCTCTCGCATTCAGCCGGAAGTGGCCATATCCACTTCCGCATCTCCGACCAGTCCAGTTCGCGTCGACCTTGAGCGAAAGGCCAGTGAGTGGAAGAATGCCTTGGTGAAGAATAATGGCGCAGTCCAGAAACGCCGCCGCCGTTCCATCATTTCCTTTGAAATGATTCGACTGGATCGGGCCGCGACCGAGCCACTTCATCAACAGCTCTATCGCCAGATTCGCGACGAACTGGAGAACGGAAGTTTCGAATCGACCGCTTCGCGTTTGCCTTCGTCGCGCACACTTGCGACCGACCTCGGAATTTCACGACTCACCGTCAATCAGGCCTTCGCGAAATTGCAGGACGAAGGTTATCTCGAATCGAGAAAGGGCTCGGGCACTTTCGTGGCGGAACAGTTGCCAAAAAGTTTCCTGAGCGTGGCCACGCCGGAAATCGAGCGAGAACTGGCGCGGCCGGCGACGGTCGCGCGGCGCGTCGAAGAGATGCTAGATCGACGGACCTCGCACGACTTGAATTATGGCGTAGCCGGTCCGCCCAACGTTTCTTTTTCTGCCGGCATGCCGGCAGTGGACGAATTTCCGATAGAGATTTGGGAGCGGCTTCGTGCGCAGGTCCTGGCGAAACGCGGCACGCACTTGCTCCATTACGCGTCCAGTCGAGGTGACTTGAGTCTGCGCAAAGCACTCGCTAGCTACCTGTGCGATTTTCGCGGTGCGCGCTGTCACGCCGACCAGATCGTGGTGGTAGCGGGAATGCAGCACGCCATGCTCGTGGCCGCGCTCGCGCTCGTAAACGCCGGCGAAGCGGTCTGGCTCGAGGACCCGGGCTATCATCAGGCGCGACGCGTCTTCCTTTTCTCCGGCGCGAAAGTTGTCCCTCGTCCGCTCGACCGCGACGGCATGATTATCGGACGCGCGACCAAACGGACCGCGCCCCGGCTAATTTACCTCACGCCTTCACATCAATTTCCCCTGGGTGTGACCATGAGCCTGGAACGTCGTATCGCCATGATCGATTTCGCGCGGAACTTCGATAGCTACATTTTGGAGGACGATTACAACGCCGAGTTTCGCTTCGACGGTCCGCCGCTGCCGTGCCTGCAAGGGTTGGATAACGCGCGCCGCGTCATTTACGCCGGCACCATGAGCAAGATCCTGGTTCCCTCGATTCGGCTCGGTTACCTGATCGTGCCCGAACAAATCGTCGATTCGTTCGTGAAGGTGCGTGCGGTCATGGATCAGCATTCTCCTTCCATCGACCAGGCCACGCTGGCGCGTTTCATCACCGAAGGTTTCTTCCTCAGTCACGTGCAACGAATGCGGCGCCTCTATTCCGAGCGACGCGATTATTTCATCGAACAATTCGACAAGTATCTCGGCAAGCTTTTGCAACTCGAGATCACGCCGGCCGGATTGCATTTCGTCGCCTGGGTGCGTGACCCGCAGGACACCGAGCTTTTCGTGCGCGTCCGCGAGGAGACCGGCATCAGGCCTTCGCATCTTTCTTTCTTTTGCATCGCGGCGCAATTGCCGTCGGCCTTTGTTTTCGGATTCGCCGCCTGGTCGCGGGCGCAGATTCGCGAAGGACTGGCCAGACTGGCGGCCGCGATTGCGCAACAGAAATCGAAAAGCACTCGTTAGGTAGAACGCACAAGGCTGAGATTGTCTGTTGCAATGTCCTACCAGTTTATAACCGGCTTGTTTCATACTGCGCGGCATGGTGATGAACCTTTCCCCGAAGCGCATCGGTCTTATTGGCTTTGACGGTGTTAGTGCTCTTCACCTAACCGGTTCCGCTGACCTCTTCGCCTCCGCTATTCTCGAGGACGGCTACGGTGGTCGCATTCCCTGCTACGAAGTCTGCATCGTGGGCCTGAGCGTGGCGCCGTTCCGCGCCGAGTCGGGTGTCATGTTTCGCCCGGACAAAACACTGCGCACCGCGCCGGCGTTCGACACCATCGTTGTGCCTGGCGGCACCGGCATTTTCACTCCGGAAACAAAACGCGCGTTGACCCTGTGGTTGAAACGTCGCGTGCCCGAGACGCGCCGCGTCGCCGTCTTGTGCGCCGGAATTTATCCGCTCGCGTCCACCGGGTTACTCGATGGCCGCGTCGTCACAACCGATGGACGCAGCGCCGCGGATGTCGCGCAGCGTTTCCCGCAAATCAGAGTCGATCAAACGAAACGATGTATGCGCGATGGCGCGTTCTACAGCGCGAGCGGACTGACCGCCGGCATCGATCTGTCACAACTGCTGGTCGAAGAAGATTACGGACCCGAGATCGCGCAACCCGCGAAGCGCGATCTCGCTTTGCACACCGCGCCGCCGCGACTGCGCGAACACTCGGCGGCGCAACCGCATTTCCCGAATCAATCGGCTGATCATTTCGCCGAGCTGGTCGCGTGGATGCTGCGCAACCTCGACGAAGACCTCTCCGTCGAAGCGCTGGCCCGCCGTGCCTGCATGTGTCCCACTGCTTTCACCCGCGCCTTCAAAGACGTCTTCGGCGCCGCGCCCGGCGCCTTCGTGCAAAATCTCCGTCTCAACGAAGCGCGCCGCCGTCTTTCGACCAAGCGCAAGACTCTGCAAACCGTTGCGCGCTCAGTCGGTTTCGATGACGCGAAATCATTTCGCAGCGCGTTCGCGCGACGCTTTGGCGTAAAACCACTCACGCCGCCGTTGGTCGAAGTGCGGGTTTAGCTTACGCGCACCTTCGCAGCGCGTTTTCGTATCTCCGCCAGAAAAGCCGCGTTCGCAGCCGAAAGATTCTTCTGCCAAAGCACCGCCACGACCAGTGGCGGAACTTGCGGCAGCGGTAGGTATCGGAGATCTGCCGGCAATTTCGCGCCCGGCGTTGCAATCGAAAGACCGATTCCAAATCCAAGTGAAACGTAAATCGGAATCAAATCCATCGAACTAACTTCAACGCCTGTCGGCCAGCTCACATGAAGGCGACCGAGTCGCGCATGAAATTGTTTCACCATGACTTCGTCCTCATAGAGCGAAATCAATGTCTCGTTAGGCTTGCCGCCTTTCCAGATCTCGGCTGCGGTTTTGGCGGCGAGCCGCTTTGGCACAATCAGGACTAACGGCAGCTTGAACAGAACTGCCGAGCCGATGCCCGGCGCCGGCTTTCCTTCGAGTTCGGTGATCGCGATTTCGATCTTTTGCCGGCGGAGTAAACTTTCCGCGCTCGCCTGGTTGGCATCATACAAATGTAGGTTGAGCGCAGGATGCTTGCGTTTGTGGTCTCGCAGTATGTCCGGGAGGTGATTGCGGAGAACCGTGGCCGGTGCCGCCAGCCGCAGCAGCGCGCTTTCCTCACCGCGCAGACGATGAGGCATCTCGCGCAGCTTGCCAAAAAAAGGCTCGGTGAATGCGAAGAGTTCGCGGCCGGCCGGCGTTAATGCGAAGGGGCGGCGCTGAAAAAGCTTTAAGCCCAGCGTCTTTTCCAGCTGAAGGATTTGTCCGCTCACCGCCGGCTGTTGAATTCCGTAAGGCATACGCCGCGTCGCCGCGCTAATCCCGCGATGCGTTGCGACGTGATTGAACAACTCAAGATGATGGACATTCATTCCTAACTAGGATCGTTTTAATCGATGATTTAGACAATAATTATCGATTAGCACCTTATGCGGCCGCGGTTCTAAACTGCGGCCATGGCAATTCTCCTCATCTTCATCGTCGCCGCCGGCTGCTTGGCGACGGAACGATTCTGGCCGGCAATGGAACTCCCGCGCGTGCGTGCCTGGTGGCCGCGCGTCCTCGTCATCAATGCTGTCCAGCTCGCGATTACGCTATTGGCGGGCGAAACCTGGAATCAATGGCTGGGCCACGCTTCACTATTTCATCTCAGCGCGCACTTGAGCGCTTGGGGCTGTGCGCTCGTTGTTTACGTCTTCTCAACCTTCGTCTTCTACTGGTGGCATCGATATCGCCATGAATCACAATTTCTTTGGCGAACGCTTCACCAAATTCATCACTCGGCACGTCGACTCGAAGTTCTGACGAGTTTTTACAAGCATCCCGTCGAGATCTGGCTGAATTCAATCATAAGCAGCCTGATCGTCTTCAGCCTCTTCGGCTGCGATCTGAGAGCGGCGAGTTATTACACTTTTCTGATCGCGATCGGCGAATTCTTCTATCACTGGAATATCAAAACGCCGCGTTGGCTCGGCTGGATTTTTCAACGGCCTGAATCGCATCGCGTGCATCATCAATTCCGACATCACACAAATAACTTCGCCGATCTCCCGATTTGGGACATCCTGTTCGGCACCTTCAAGAATCCGGCAAGATTTCATGGGCGCTGCGGTTTCGAGGCTTGGCGGGAAGATCGTTTCGACGACATGCTCGCCTTTCGCGATGTTCATGAGCCGACGGTAGCAAAATCACTGCCGCTGCATTTTCTGCCGACGTGCATCGGTTGTTCGAAGCGCTGGGCGTGCGCCGCGGCCAACAGGGTTTCGGCCACATGAATCCTAGACGCGTGGTTGCATTAGGCGGCATTGTTCTTGCCGTCATTGTTCTTTACGGTGCGCTCGTTAGCTACGCCCCGGTGCTCGATCAATTCGTCCTTTTTCCTTCCACTTACCGGATCAAAGCCAGCGGCGCGACCCGTCGAACCATTCCTTTCCAGAATGGAGAATTGGAAATTTGGACGGCGCGCTCACCGGTGCCGCTCGGCGAGCCAAAGGCTTTTGTTTTGCGATTTTATGGGAACGCGGATCGCGCGGAATATTGGGTGGCGAGCGAAGCAGAAATGTGGCGCGGACGGGCGGTGGAAGTGTGGGGTATGAATTACCCCGGTTTCGGCGGAAGCACCGGCCCGGCGCGTCTCGCGCGGATCGGGCCGGCATCGTTAGCCGCTTATGATGAGCTGAAGACGCACGCGGGCAATCGACCCATTTATGTTTTCGGCGCGAGTCTGGGAGCGACTGCTGCCCTACACATCTCCGTGCAACGCGAGATCGCCGGATTAATCCTGCATAATCCGCCACCGCTGCGGCAGATAATCCTGCGGCAATTTGGCTGGTGGAATTTGTGGCTGCTGGCCGGACCGTTGGCGACGAAGGTTCCTGCGGCGCTCGATAGTCTAACAAATGCGAAGGCCAGTCAGACCCGCGCGATTTTCCTGCTGGCGGAAAATGACGAAGTGGTCGCGCCGAAATTTCAGCGCCTGGTGACACAGGCTTATGCGGGCGAGAAACACGAAATTCTCCTGCACGGCGGAACGCATAACTCGCCGCTGACCGAGAATGACTGGAAGGAATTTCAGCGCGAGCTCGATTGGCTGGTGGCACGCGCGGATTAACTTTGTCACGCAGCCGCGAATTGCAGTTTGCGGATTGTCGTTCCGCAATCGAAAATCCGAAATCCGGGTTCGGATTTACCCCGTGGTGTAACGGTAACACAGCGCCCTTTGGAGGCGTTATTCATGGTTCGAATCCATGCGGGGTAGCGCATGCCTAACAAGTTGTTCTTGCGCCGCGGTTGTCGTGTCGTCAGCATGACCCGCCAGTGTCTGATACGACGCCAGCGCCTGCCAGGACATCGCCGATCACGTGGTTTGGTTTATTCGTCGCACTCTTCGGGATGTTGATCGTGCGACAAGTGGTCAACTACTTCCTGCCGGAACCGACCTTCGCCGCGGCCGTGGCCAAAGAAGCAGGCATGTGGCTCGTTGCCGCCGTTATCCTGGTCATCGTCAAATGCGGGGAACGTTTGCCGCTCACTTCCGTCGGGATTGGAACCACGCCGCTGCTGAAGTCGCTGCTCTGGGGTCTGCTTATCACTGTGATCTGTTTTGTGGTCGCCGGCGCGCTGATCGCGCTGACGCATTACAACGGCGGTGAAGCCGGCAAGGCCATGCAGAATCTTCCGACCTGGTTAATCACGCTGATCGTGACCCGCGCGGGTGTGGTGGAAGAACTTTGCTATCGCGGTTACGCCATCGAGCGACTGCAAAAGCTCGGTCTGCCGCCGTGGCTGGCCGCGACGGTTCCGCTCATCATCTTCGGCGTGGGTCATTGGACGGGCGGCTGGGCCAACATCGTGATCGCGCTGGCTCTTGGTGGAATCCTGGCTGTCTTCTACCTCTGGCGGCGCGATCTGGTGGCGAACATGATCGGACACTTCGTGGTGGATTTCGTCGGCAACGTCCTGCCGAAATTGCCGCACTAAAAGCGGACGGCGTCTTCCACTCGTTAGGCGACGCTAGACCGCTGCGCTTGCTTCGGCGAGTACAGTCCGCACGCTCTGGAGATATTCGCGGGGCCCGAGAGGTTTTTGCACAAAACCGCACAAACCGGTCTCGAGCATGTGATTCAACCGCTCCTGTTGGACGTAGCCGGTGCAAAGCATGACGCGGACATCGGGATCCACCGCGCGCAGACGCTGGAAGGTCTCCTCTCCGTCCATCAGCGGCATGTTCAGATCGAGCAAAACGAGATCGAAGCGGCGGCCGGCGAGACGAAATTGATCGAGGCACTCGAAACCGGATTGCACGGTCACGACGTCGTAGCCTTCGTCGCGCAAAATCTCCGCGGTCAGGATGAGCAACATTTTTTCGTCATCCACCACCATGATGCGTTTCTTCTCCGCGGCGGCTTTTTCCTTCGCGACTCTTTGCCGGAGGAATTCCGGATGCAAAATGATCTTCCGCTTCAGGCTGCCCGAAGTTTCGACCAGGTCAGCCGTGACATCGGCCGCGCGCGCGACGCTCTGCCGCAACATGGCGAAGTATTTTCCCACGCCCGGTTTTCCCTGCCAGATATTCTCGATCAACTCGCTCGTGCCGGAGATGATTTGGAGAAGATTATTCAGCTCGCTCACAATCTCAGGCGAACTGAGGCGGGGCGAGGGAGACTTGTCGTGGTCGTTCATCAATTAGAATCGCCATAAATAGCAGGGGACGTGCCGCCTGCGGACAGCGTCGCTGGGGGCCGGCAACACGGAAATCAACGCCGGGAAAAACGCGGGGCGCGTTGCCGGCGAATTTTCGGATTCACCGGTAGCAAAACCAGCATTTCGGATTAGGTTACTGACTCGGAAAAATGAATCAGCTAGAGATCCAAAATTTGCATGCCACCATCGCGGAGCAGGAGATCATCCGCGGCTTGAGCCTGACCGTCCCGAAAGGCGAGATCCACGCCATCATGGGACCGAACGGTTCGGGCAAAAGCACGCTCGCCAAAGTGCTGGCCGGTCACCCGGATTATCAGGTGACGCGCGGCTCAGTCACGATGGATGGCGAAGACATTCTCGCGCTCGCGCCCGACGAACGCGCACGCAAAGGACTCTTCATGGCCTTCCAATATCCGAACGAAATTCCCGGAGTGACGATCGCGAACTTTCTGCGCGCGGCTTTGCAGGCGCGTTTGCCCGAAGGTGAAGAACTGGAGGCGACCGATTACTACGCCAAGCTCTACGAGAAGATGGATTTGCTCGAGATGGATCGCAGCTTCACTTCGCGCTCGGTCAACGAAGGATTTTCCGGCGGCGAGAAAAAGCGGAACGAAATCCTGCAACTGGCCATGCTCGAGCCGAAGTACGCGGTGCTCGATGAAACCGATAGCGGCCTCGACATCGACGCGCTCAAGGTCGTGGCTAATGGCGTGAATTCATTGCGCGGGCCTAACATCGGCATTCTGCTCATCACGCATTATCAACGGCTGCTCGATTACATCATTCCCGATCACGTGCACGTGATGGTGCAAGGCCGCATTGTGCGCAGCGGTGGAAAAGAACTGGCGCTGGAATTGGAGGAAAAGGGCTACGACTCGGTGCGCGATCACGCAGCGGAACCGGTGGCGGCCTAACGAGAGGAAAAGTTATGCCTAACGAACAGACAGTCCTCGAGATTGAAAGAAACAAGGGCGATTTCCGCTACGATGTCCCGGCGGTGCACGATGCCGGCGTCGGATTATCGGAGAAGACCATTCATTACATCTCCGATGTAAAACAGGACCCGGATTGGGTGCGTGAGTTTCGGCTCAACGCCCTGAAGACTTTCCTGAGCAAACCGATGCCGACGCATTGGGCGAGTCACGATCTCAACGCGATCGTCTTCGAAAACATTCGCTATTACCTGAGCGGCGGCACGCAGCCAAAACGCAATTGGGAAGATGTGCCCGAAGACGTGAAGCGCACTTTCGAGCGACTCGGCATTCCGGAACAGGAACGCAAATTTCTCGCCGGGGTCGAAGCGCAGTTCGACAGCGAAGCCGTTTATTCCAACATCAAGAAAGCGGTCGGCGAACAAGGCGTTATTTTCGTCGGTTCGACCGAGGGACTGAAGAATCATCCGGAAATTTTCCGGAAATGGTTCGGCAAAGTCATTCCGACGTCGGACAATAAATTCAGCGCGCTCAACTCCGCCGTCTTCAGCGGCGGTTCATTCATCTACGTCCCGCCGGGCGTGAAAGTGAAACATCCGTTGCAGGCCTACTTCCGCATCAACGCCGAAAATTTCGGACAGTTCGAGCGTACCCTGATCATCTGTGATGAAGGTTCGGAACTGACTTACATGGAAGGCTGCACTGCGCCGAAGTTCAACACCGCCACTTTGCACAGCGCCGTCGTCGAGTTGGTCGCGATGAAAGGCGCGAAGCTCCAATACATCACGGTGCAGAATTGGAGCGCGAACGTTTTCAATCTCGTGACCAAACGCGGGCTCGCGCACGAAGAAGCCGAAATCAAATGGATCGATTGCAACATCGGTTCGCGTCTGACCATGAAATATCCCGGCGTCGTTTTGAAGGGACGCAAAGCGCGCGGCGAAGTTTTGTCGATCGCGCTGGCCAGCAACGGCCAGCATCAGGACACCGGCGCGAAAATGATCCACGCTGCGGACGAAACTACCAGCAACATCATTTCCAAATCGATTAGCATCGGCACCGGCCGCGCCACTTATCGCGGACTGGTGCACGTGCCGAAGCATCTGAAGAATTGCAAGAACAACACCGAGTGCGATGCGCTGCTCATCAATGCCAACAGCCGCACCGACACTTATCCGGCCATCACCGTCCGTGGCACCGGAAATTCCGTGCAGCATGAAGCCAGCGTCTCGCAGGTTTCCGCCGAGCAAATCTTCTACATGCAACAGCGCGGCCTGACCGAAGCACAGGCCATGAGCCTGAGCGTGAACGGTTTCATCAATGATCTCGTTCGCCAATTCCCGATGGAATACAGCGTCGAGCTCAAGCGCCTCATTGAACTCGAGATGGAAGGTTCGGTCGGCTAAGGCATTTGCCCGCCGCTGGCCCTTTCTGGAATCGACAATGAGCAACGAGACCGCTGTTCTGGATCACGTGACGGAAATTGAATCGCCGCCGGAAAATTTTCCGCGCGCCATTCTTTCCGGCATTCCAGACGAGCGCGGTGCCGATCTGCCGCCGTGGTTTCGCGCGCGGCAGGAGGAAGCATGGACGCGTTTTGCTTCGCTGCCGATGCCGAATCGCAAGGACCAGGCCTGGCGTTTCTCGAATGTGAATGCGCTCGACCTGGCACCGTTCGTTCTTGGGCCAGAGCCCGATGAAGAAGAACGCACGGATATTCTCGATCTTTCTCATTCGTTAGACCATGTCGCGGGCCGGCTAATCTTTGCGGATGATTTTCTGCTGCGGCGTGATCCGTTGTCGGACGAATTGCGCGCGCGCGGAGTAATTCTGAAAACGCTCGAACGCGGTTTGCTCGAGCACGAAGAGCTCTTCCGAAAACATTTCATTGCTCAGCCGACGCCGCTGGGCTCGGCCAAGTTCGCCGCGCTGCATGAAGCGCTCGTCAGGGCGGGCACATTCGTTTACGTCCCGCGCGGTGTTGAGGTGGAATTGCCCATCGAAATTTTCCACTGGCTCAACGGCGAGAACGCCGCCGTCTTTCCACATACGCTTCTCATCGCGGATGAACTTTCAAAGGTCACGCTCGTCGAGCATTTCCGTTCGGCGCAAAAGGGTCAGCGCGGTTTTGCCTGCGGCGTGAATGATCTGGTTGTAGGACGCGGCGCGAAAGTCACGTATGTGTGCGCGCAGGAATGGAGCGACAAGGTTCTCTCCATTCAGATGAATGCGACCACGGTCGAGCGCGATGCGTCGGCCATGAGTCTGAATGTTAATCTCGGCGGTGCCTACTCACGTTTCGAAAGTTTCAGCCGCCTGACCGGCGAAGGCGCGCGGAGCGATCTGCTCGCGGTCGCGGTAGCGGACGGCGCGCAGGAGTTTGATGCCCGCACCTTGCAGGATCACGCGTCACCGCACACGACGAGCGATCTGCTCTACAAGAATTCGTTGAGCGACAAATCGCGCACGACATTCGGCGGACTTATCCGCGTCGAACCGCACGCGCATTTCACTGACGCATATCAAACCGTGCGCAACCTTCTCCTGAGCGACGACGCGGAGGCGAACTCCATGCCCGGCCTCGAAATCCTGGCCGACAACGTGAAGTGCAGTCACGGAGCGACTTCCGGTCAGCTCAACGAAGAAGAGTTGTTCTATCTTCTCGCGCGCGGCATTCCGAAAAATGTCGCCCAGCACTTGTTAGTCGCCGGCTTCCTCAACGAAGTCGTCGCGCGCCTCAATCATCCCGCCATCGGCGCGAAGTTGCACGACCTGATCGAAGAGAAGTTCGCGCCCACCACTCGTTAGGGCCTGACGAATTTAATCGCTGTTCCTCGCCGGCGCGAGTTGCTCGGGCAACTCGTAGATCTCGATCGAAACAATCCCCGTGCTGCCGCCATTTCCTTTGGGACAGCGGTAGCCATGCCGGGTGGCAGAATAATCATGGTAGCGATTCCTTGTCGTCATCGGCGCCACCGGAGTTGGCGTGCACATTCGCGTCCAGAAACCGGACATCAAATTTTACCGGGGCGTCGCCCGTTACCGATAGATCGCAGCCACCGCCCGGGCCTGTTCTGCTACGCCCTTGATCAGCTCCTGCGGCGCTAGCACCCGCACATGGCTGCCCCAGCTCAGGACCCAGCGCTCGATTTCTTCCAGTCCGCCCAGCTCCAATTCCAAAATGGCCGAGCCGTCTTTCGCCTGGCGAAATTCCTGCGACTCGTGCCAGACGCGTTCGCTCACCAGCCGCGCGGCGAAAGGATCGAACTTCAATTTGATCCGGTGTTTCCTGCCTCCTTCAAAAACACCGAAACTTCCGCTCAGCACCTTACTGATGGAGAAATTGGCGGGGCGCCGGAAGCGATTACTTGTCAGGCGAACGTTGCGCATGCGCGGGAGCGCGAAGGTGCGCAGATCTTTCCGTTCCAGGTCTTCGCCGAAGAGATACCACTGGTTCTCCAGACAGGCGACGTGGAATGGCCTAACGAGTCGTCGTTCGTAGCCTTTGCTCTTCAGTTTCCGATACTCGAACTCCAGCTCGACTGAGCGCAGCACGCCCTGGCTCACTTTCTCGAACAGCTCCAGATCAGCCACGCTCGCGCCCGCGCTGTGGAATGAGATCGCGTCCTCCATGTCGCTCCAGGAAAACGAAACGCGCTCCTTCAAGCTGTCCGCGATTTTGCGAAAAGCAGAACGCAACGGCCGTTCGAACGGTGTGCCGCGATATTGCCCGAGCGCTTTCTGCGCAACGAAAAGTGCAGCGACTTCGCCTTCGGAAACTTCGATGCTCGGGAAACTCGCGACCTCTTCCGTGTAATAAAAACCGAAGCGCAGCGGATCGTATTCTATCGGCAATCCCAATCGATCGCGCATGAAATCGATGTCGCGCTGGATCGTCTTGCTCGAAACCTCGATCTCTTCCGCGATCTTGCGGCAATTCGGATAATCGCCCGCCTTCAATTGCGCGTGAATCCGCATCATCCGCTCCAGCGGCGGACGGGACGAAGTATGATCGCGCTTGGCCATTTAAGGAATTGTCACCGCAGAGGGCGCAGAGAACGCAGAGGAATCACTAGGGAGACTCTGCGCCCTCCGCGTTCTCCGCAGTAAAAAAAATAATTTGGGTCGGACAACGAATGTCCTACCCGCGCGCGCAAGATGGCGCGCATGAAACATTATTCCAATCGTTATCGCCGCAGCACGCTGCTGCCCGTTCCGTATTCCGTTCGTCCCGACCGGCTCGAGCGCGGAGTGAAAATCCTGCGCGCCTTGCGCCTCTCCCTCGCGGCACAGCCGGCTCCCATTATTCGTCCGCGGCAGTGCGAATTCGAGTTTGCTCTCGGGAAACTGCGCTGAGCTGCCCGAGAGAATCCTTGCGCGTGCGAAAGCTCGTGCGTTACCGTGGGTTGCCCGAAGTGACTGCTTCGGCCGCGCATGAATGTAACCGGGACGATCGACGCCATTCTCAGCCAGAAGAGCAGCGATGTCTGGTCGGTTTCGCCTAACGAGACCGTGTACGACGCGGTCGCGCGCATGGCGGAGAAAAACGTCGGCGCGCTCGTGGTCATGGACGGCGACAAGTTGGTCGGCATCGTTTCCGAGCGCGATTACACGCGCAAAGTGATGTTGCGCGGCAAACGCTCTCGCGAAACTAAGGTGAGCGAGATCATGTCCACACAGCTCACCACGGTCGATCCGAAGGAGAGCGTCGATCATTGTCTGCAATTCATGACCGACAAACGCGTGCGGCATTTGCCGGTGGTGGAAAACGGGAAGTTGCGCGGCGTGATCTCGATCGGCGACCTGGTCAAGCACGTCATCTCCGTGCAGAGCGCCACGCTCGATCATCTCGAGCGCTACATCTCCGGCGGCTACGCCAGCTAGGCGCTACAATTGCCACACCGTCTCGCCACGCACGATCGTGCGCACGGCGCGGCCTTTCATTTTCCATCCGTCAAACGGCGAGTTGCGCGACAGGCTGGCCGACGCAGCCACGCGATAGGTCCATTCCAAATCCGGATTGATCAGCGTCACGTCGGCATTTGCGCCTAACGAGAGGTTGCCGGCGTTCAACTTCAGCAGACGCGCCGGATTCACCGTAAACATTTCAATCAAGCGCGGCAGCCCGATCGTCTTTGTCTTGTGCACCAGCAGGTCGATGAACAATCCGAGTTCCGTTTCCAGTCCAAGAATTCCAAACGGCGCATGATCGAATTCCACTTCCTTCTCGAACTGCGCATGCGGCGCGTGATCGCTCGCCAGTATTTCCAGCGTTCCGTCGGCAATTCCGGCAAGGAGCGCTTCGATATCCGCTTTCGTGCGCAGCGGCGGATTCATTTTGTAGTTCGTGTCGAAATTCTGAATCGACTCATCGGTCAGCGCGATGTGATGCGGACAAACTTCGCCGCTGATCTTCACGCCGCGCGCGCGTGCTTCGCGCAGCAAGCGCACACTGCCCGCCGCGCTGATGTGCTGGCAATGGATGTGATGATCGCAAAGTTCGGCCAGCAAAATGTTGCGCGCCACGATCGCTTCCTCACCAGCCGCTGGCCACCCTGGCAAACCGAGCAGCGTGCTCCAGTAGCCTTCATGCACCACGCCGTTGCCGACCAGATTGTAATCCTGGCAATGATCAAGCACGGGCACGCCGACCATGCGCGCATACTCGACCGCGCGCCGCATCAGCTCGTTGTTCTGCACGCAATGTCCGTCGTCCGTAATCGCCACTACCCCGGCTTGCGCGAGCGAACCGATCGGCGCCAGTTCTTCGCCCGCGAGATTTATTGAGATCGCGCCGGTCGGTAAAACATTCACGCAGGCCTTTTCCGCCGCGCGGTTTTTGATCAGCGCGATCGTGCTGGGCGAGTCCGCCACCGGCGAAGTGTTCGGCATGCAAACAACGGTGGTGAATCCGCCCGCGGCCGCGCAACGCGCACCGGTTTCGATTGTTTCCTTCCAGTTGAATCCGGGCTCGCGGAAATGAACATGCATGTCGATCAGTCCCGGCGCGACGATCAGTCCGCTCGCATCGATGATTTCTACTTTCGACGACTCGTTAGGCGCATTCGCGATTTTCCCATCGACGATGCAGAGATCGCCGATCTCATCACGCTTGTTCGCGGGATCGATGATGCGGCCGTGGCGAATGATGATCGTCATTGTGGCGCAAGTTTCCAACTTGCGGGCTGCGACAGAGTGCAAGTTGGAAACTTGCACCACGACAAACGCTTCATGTCGCTATCCCTCCGCACAAGTAGAGAACGGCCATGCGCACGGCCAGACCGTTGGTCACCTGATCGAGAATCACACTTTGCACGCCGTCGGCCAGATCGCTGTCGATCTCGACGCCGCGATTGATCGGGCCGGGATGCATGATGAGGCAATCGGGCTTGAGTAATTTTGCGCGAGCTTTGGTCAGGCCGAAGAGGCGGATGTATTCGCCCAGTCCGGGAAAATATTCTTTACGCTGACGTTCGTGCTGGACGCGCAGCAAGTTTACGACATCGACGGTCGGCAGGACATCGTCGATGCGATACGAAACCGCGACGCCGAGTTTCTCGAATTCCCTCGGCACCAGTGTGCTCGGACCGACCAGCGTGACGCGCGCGCCGAGTTTAAGGAGCGCGAAAATATTCGAGCGTGCCACGCGGCTGAAAAGAATGTCCCCGATGATCGCGACATGCAGGCCGGCAATTTGGCCGCGGCGTTCGCGAATGGTGTAAACATCGAGCAGCGCCTGGGTCGGATGTTCGTGCGCACCGTCACCGGCGTTGATGATGCTCGATCGTAAACGTTCCGCGAGAAATTGTGGCGCGCCGGCGGAGCTGTGGCGCAAGACAATCAGATCAGCGTGGTACGCTTCCAAAATTTTCGCGGTGTCCTTGAGTGTTTCGCCTTTAGTCAGGCTGGATGTGCTCGCGGAAATGTTGATCACATCCGCGCTCAAACGCGTGGCCGCGAGCTCGAATGAAGTGCGCGTGCGTGTGCTCGGTTCGACAAAAAAATTCACCAGCGTCTTGCCGCGCAAGGCCGGAACCTTTTTCACTTCGCGCGTGCCGACTTGTTTGAACGCATCCGCGGTATCGAGCACGAAGTTAATTTCATCCGCCGATAATTCGCGAATGCCGACGAGGTCCTTGCGGTTCCAGCGACGCTCCGTCTTCATGATTGCTTGATCAGCCAGACCGCGTCCGGTTCGTCATCTACATTCGTCAGGCGCAAGCGTACCTGTTCGCCCGCCGCCGTCGGCAGGTTCTTGCCCACGTAATCAGCGCGAATCGGAAGTTCGCGATGGCCGCGATCGATCAGGGTGGCGAGTTGAATCCGCGCCGGCCGTCCGAAGGAACCGATTGCATCCATGGCCGCGCGCACCGTCCTACCGGTGTAGAAAACATCATCGACGATGATGACGGTTCGGCCTTCCAGCGGCAGCGGCAGGCGCGAGGTGGCGACAATCGGAAGTTCGGCGCGTTGGCCGACATCGTCGCGATGCATCGAAACATCAATGACGCCGGTTTCGATTTTCGTTTGCGCAAATTCCTCGATGAAACTCGCGAGTCGATTGGCAATTTCGACTCCGCGGGAAGGAATTCCGACCAGGACGACGGACCCCAGCTCCGGGTTTCGTTCGATGATTTCGTGGGCAACACGGCGCAGCGCATTGCGAATGGCCGCAGCGTCCATGACCGGACCGCTGTCGTTAGGCTGTGGTGCAGGAGTTGTCATCGGCTTCCTTCGCGACCTCACCGGATCGCATTAAAGGTTGCGGCGCAAAACTAGCGCAGGCCGCGCGCTTGCGCTGTACAAAATTTAGGAGGGCTTCTCTCCGCGGCCCTCCTTCGCTCTTTTCGTTCGCCAGTTGGAACGATGTTTCACGATCCAATCGAGCAGCGCTTTCTCAAAACCGATGTCAGCGCCGGCTTTTTCGCTCTCGATCCATTTATGTTTCAAAACTTCCTCCCGCTCGGCCAGGAACTCTTTGTAGAGAACGGAGTTCTTAACGAACTGGGACTGCTCGACGGCTGCAGCGACCATTTCGGAATTGTCTTTCATATCGGCGAGGCCCGGTCAATCAAAACCCATCTCGCCGATTTAGACTTAGCATTGGTCGTACCTATTCGATCCTGCCTTCCTTGTACCGTTTTAGACCAGTGTTTCGCGCAAATGCCGCGCGATTTTCTTGAACTCGGCCGAGATGGGCGAGTCCGGCGCTTCCGCCGTGATCGGAATTCCGCGGTCACCCGCTTCGCGCGTGGCGATGTCGATGGGAATTTGGCCTAACAAGTCGACGCGCAATCGCTTTGCTTCCCGTTCGCCACCGCCGCTGCCGAAAATGTCGTAACGTTTTCCGCTCTCCGGCGAAATGAAGTAGCTCATGTTTTCGATCAGCCCGAGCACGGGCACGTTCACTTTTTCGAACATGGTGGCGGCTTTGCGCGCATCGATCAGCGCCACTTCCTGCGGAGTGGTGACGATGATCACGCCGGACAGCGCGACGGTTTGCACGATGGTGAGTTGAATGTCGCCAGTACCGGGCGGCAGATCGAGCACGAGAAAATCGAGCTCGCCCCATTCGACCTGTCGCAAAAATTGCTGGGTGTAACGCGTCACCATCGGTCCGCGCAAGATTGCCGGTGCAGTATCGTCGAGCAGAAAACCCATCGACATCAGTTTCAGATCGTACTGCTCGATCGGAATGATTTTGTTTTCTTCCGTCGCGCTCGGCCGCTCGCGCGTGCCGAACATGAGCGAAATGCTCGGCCCGTAAATATCGCAATCGCACAAACCGACGCGCGCACCGGTTTGTTGCAATGCGACCGCAAGATTGGCCGCCACGGTTGACTTGCCCACGCCGCCTTTGCCGCTGGCCACGGCAATGACGTGCTTAATTCCTTCAATGCGCGTCGCGCCAACACCGGCCGCGCCCGCGCCAACCGGCGGCGCATGAATGTCGATCAAAACCTTTGCACTCGTTAGGCCGGGAATATTTTGCAATACGCTTTCTGCATCCGCCTTGATCGCGCGTGGAATCGCCGGCTCATTCGTCGCCAGCGCGAGCTGCACCGTGACCGAGCTGTTTTTGATCTCGATGTTTTTCACGAGGCCAAATGAAACAATGTCGCGGCTGAAGCCCGGATATTTCACCGCGCGCAACGCCTCTTTGATTTGATCTTCCGTTAACGACATTCGCGAAAAGTTACGTGTGATGGGCAATGATGCGAGCGGTCGCACCATGGCCGCTGTCGTCAGCTGGACCGCACGCCTAACGAGTGTTCAACGCGGCAAGGGTTCTTCCAAATTCGCCAGCGCGTAGGCGAGCACGACATCAACCGTGGCATTCTCCGCCAGTTCTTTTGGCACAATTTTGTCGAAGGTGTCAGCCGCGGTGTGATGGTAATCAAAATAAGTGCGGCTGTCCTGAATGGGAAGGAACGAGGGCACGCCGGCTTTGGCCAGCGGCCCAATATCAGCGCCGCCACCCTCCACCACCGCCAGGAGCCCGGCCCCGATCGGGTTCAGAATTTTTGCCACCGGTACCAGCATGTTCTTGATTTCCGGCTTGCCCTTGATGTTAACGCCGAGCGGATGACCGGCGCCGAGGTCCGTTTCGACAGCGGCAAACTGATTGGCGATTTCCGATTCGTGCTCCTTGGCGTAGGCATTTCCGCCACGCAGTCCATTCTCTTCATTCATCCAGGCGATGACACGGATGGTTCGCTTCGGTTTCAACTTCAGTTGCCTGATGAGTTGCGCGACTTCCATGGAAACCGCCACGCCCGCCCCATCGTCGATCGCGCCCGTGCCGAGGTCCCACGAATCAAGATGGCCGGAAACGATAATGACTTGTTCCGGATGCTCGCTGCCCTTCACGTCGCCAATGACATTGTAACTTTCCGCATCCGGCAACGTTTGCGGGGTGAGGGTGAGCTTCATTCGCACTTTCCCCTGCGCGGTGAGGGCCGCGATCAAATCCGCGTCTTCGAAGGTAACGGCGCCGGCCGGAATTTTCGGCGCATCGTCGGCGTACTTGGTCGAGCCGGTGTGCGGCAAACGAAAAACCGCGCCGCCGACCGAGCGAATCAAACACGCGACTGCGCCCAGCCGCGCGGTCGCGCTCGGTGCATCGCCGCGATAAACCACCGCCTGGCCGTAGGCTTCGCCACCGCGACCCTGGGCGGCCATGGCCCTGTCGTAAGCGTGAGTGAAAACAACAATTTTTCCCGCGACCTTGTCTTTGCCTAACGAGTTGAGCTCATCGAAGTCACGCACCGCGACAACCTCCGCCGTGATTCCTTCCGCTGGCGTGGCCACGCTTCCGCCGAGCGCGCAGAGAATAATTTTCTGCGTGGTGTTCGCGGCCATGCCGGGCCATTCAATAAGCGCCGCGGTTTCTTCACCGCGCACCCAATGCGGCACCATCACCTTTTCCAACTGCACTTCGGCGCCGATCGCTTTCAATTCCGCCGCGACATATTCGACCGCCTTTTGCGCCTGCAACGATCCACTCAGACGCGGGCCGATGTTGTTGGAAAGATGCGCGACCTGGCGCAGCGCATAATCGCTGCTCATGGCGGCCTGCTGTAATTGCTTCAGCTCGCTCAGCGTTTGCGCGGAGAACAATGTCGGCGTGGGTGCGGGCGTTGGCGTTTCGTCCTGGGCGCGCGCGTTGCCACAAACGACGCTCGCGAGCGAGATGATGGCGCCGGCAATTCGAGCGATTGAAAATCTTCCCATGCGCGATTCTCCACGCTCCGCGACGCGAGTAAACGCCGAAAGATTGACACCGGCGAATGGCTTCGGCACACATTCGTGCATGCGAAAAAATTTCCTCACTGCGCTCGCAGTCGTTGTCTCTCTGCTCGCTATTTCAAACCCGGGCAGGGCGGACGATTTCACGCCGTTGCCGTTTTCCGTCACGATCGGCGGTCAGGCGGCGACGGTAAAAGGTGAGGCCGCGAAAGCGAGTCACGCCACGATTGAAAAACCCGTCGCGGCCGATGCCGCGATCGAAGTCGGCGCCAAAGGCATGATCATTATTAATGTGGTGGCGGCGAACGATCAGGGAACACCTAACGAAGGCGCCACTCCTGCCATCATTGTCATTCAAAGCGGCAACAAGACGACGCTGGACAAGACCATGGACGGGAAGAAGCTCGCCGCGGGAAATTATTTGATGGCGGTGGTAGCAGAGGGCAAGACGGCCAACGTCTTTCTTAAAGTGCAGTAACGGATCAGTCGCCGGTCAGATCGATTCGATCTTTCCGGCCGGGAACTTCAACCTCGAGGGTGGAGTAATTCCATCGCCCGGCTTTCTTCTCCGCCACGAGGTAAATCGTGCCGCTGCCCTTCGGTCCGGAAATTGGAATGGAAAGATTGGCGTCGCCCGACGCGCCATCGGCGTGGGTGTTTCCGGAAATGAACCAGCCTTCCTTGATCGGAGTGCCGAGCGCGGCCTGCACTTCGGCGTTCGCCTTCGCGCGCGTGAGCGCGGTCTTGTAAACGTCGGTCGATTTCATCACGCCGAAGACAAAGACGACAATGCAGAGGACGAATCCGACGATCAGGACGATGAAGGACAGACAGCCGACCGGAACGAACCATTTCCAATTGCGACTCCACCAACCTGGTTGGGGTAACGGCTGTGACTGCGGTGGAACAGGATCCATTTGGGCGCGACGCTAGCGCAGCGTAATTGGCCTAACGAGAACTAATTTCAATCGTACGCGTAATGCTCCGCGCCAAGAAAGTGGAGCGAAACGTAGGGCTCCTCGCCCACCACCCAACTGTCGTGACCCGGGCCGATGTAAAACAAGTCGCCCGCGCGCATTTCAAAATAGCGGCCGTCCTCCATCTGGCAGGCGGCGCAACCGGAAACAACCAGGCCGACGTGTTCGACCTGGCAATACTTCGCGCCCGCCGCGCCGACGTGCTCTGACCATTTCCAGCCCGGCTCGTAGCTGGCGCGGCCAATTGTCATCCCGCCGATCTTCGCGATCTCGAATTTGCCTTTTTCGAATGTGCGCGTTTCGTCAGGCTGCTCGAAGCGCTTGATGACGAAGTCGTCGTCGTTCATGCGACGGAACCTATTGCAGGCGCTTTTCGTCGAAGTCGATCATCTGCGGAATGGTCACGATGTCATCGCGATTCTCGATGCCCATCTGTTTCTTCCTTCTTTCGAGCAGCGGCGAAGCGAAATCGCGCCAGCCGAGCTTCGAAACGAATCCGTTCCAGACGGTGACGTCGCCCTCGTTCAGTTCGCGACCCTTCTTGAAACACCAATCGAGAATTTCCTCGTCGCTCCCGCCTTGCAGGACGCGTTCGCGCAACTCGGGATAATTCACCCGCAGGAAATTGCAGCACATGTTGTCCGCGGTTCGCGGCGTGCCCAGATTCTCATGGTAGTCTTCGTGCAATTCGCCGCGGGCGTGCAGGCGAATCTTGTCTAGCATGCGGGGGAAATAATAAATGCCGCGCGTCATTTCCATCGGGCTCGTCGGGTAAGTCGTCATTGCGAAAAATCAAAGGCCTGATTGAGCATCAGGCAAGACTTCACTTTGCGATTTTCGCCTAACGAATGGTTCGAGCGCGCCGGATCAAACCAATCCCTGATCCATCATCGCGTTCGCGACCTTGAGGAAGCCGGCGATGTTCGCGCCATTCACATAGTTACCGGGCGTGCCGTAACGTTCCGCGGTGCGATAACAGGTTTCGTGGATCGTCTTCATGATGTTGTAGAGACGCGCGTCCACTTCTTCGCGCGTCCAGGAAATGCGCATGCTGTTTTGCGCCATCTCCAGACCGGAGGTCGCCACGCCGCCGGCGTTGGCGGCTTTGCCCGGCGCGAATAGAATCTTCGCCTCCAGAAATTGATTCACGCCATCGATCGTCGTCGGCATGTTCGCGCCTTCCGAGACAACGTAGACGCCGTTGCGCAAAAGATTGGCCGCGTCTTTGCCGTTGATTTCGTTTTGCGTCGCGCTGGGAAATGCGCACTGCGCCTTGTGATCCCAGAGCGGATTGTGATCGAGCTTCGGATCGAGCGGCGGTGAAGACCGCACCTTTGAATTTGTCCGCGTACTCGGCAGATGCGGCCGCGCCGGTTGTTCTTCAAATCCATGACGAAGGCGAGTTTCTCGCGATCGATCCCGGCTTCGTCGTAGATGTAACCGCTGGAATCAGAAAACGTGACGGCCTTCGCGCCTAACGAGATCAATTTGTCCACCGTGTATTGCGCGACATTGCCGCTGCCGGAAACGAGACAGATCTTGCCCTTCAAATCTTCCTTGCGCGTCTTGAGCATTTCCTCCGCGAAATAGACCGCGCCGTAACCGGTCGCTTCCGGACGAATGACCGAGCCGCCCCAGGTCAAACCTTTGCCGGTCATGACGCCGGTAAATTCGTTCTTCAGCTTCTTGTACATGCCGAAGAGATAACCGATCTCGCGCGCGCCCACGCCGATGTCGCCGGCGGGCACGTCGGTCTCCGGCCCGATGTGCCGGAAGAGTTCGCACATGAAGGCCTGGCAAAAACGCATCACTTCCAGGTCGCTCTTCCCTTTCGGATCGAAATCGGAACCGCCTTTGCCGCCGCCCATCGGAAGAGTCGTTAGGGCATTCTTGAAGACCTGCTCGAAAGCAAGGAACTTGAGGATGCCGAGATTGACCGAGGGATGAAAACGGAGGCCGCCTTTGTAGGGCCCGATCGCGCTGTTCATCTGGATGCGGAAACCGCGGTTCACATTCAACACCCCGGCGTCGTCCTGCCACGGGACGCGAAACATGATCACGCGTTCCGGCTCGATGATGCGCTCGAGGACTTTCGCTTTGCGATATTCCGGATGTTTATCGAGCACGACGGTGAGCGATTCCACCACTTCCTCCACCGCCTGGTGGAATTCCGGCTCGGCCGGGTTCTTGGCTTTAACTTCAGTGACGAGCGCGGCGTAATCTTGATTCACAGAAAAATCTCCTGAGGAATGGTGGAAATTGAGACGTATGCCTGAGCAAGGCGAAAAGCGGAAGTAAGATTATCCGGCGCTCAACGCAAGTGCTCGAAAAGTGTGACGATGTAAACCCCGAAGAGCACGGCCATCAGGACGGCGACACATTTGTGATACCACTCCCGCCGTGTCAGGACGCCCCCGAGGGAGAGCGCGAGGAAGATCAGATGAAAGACGAGATTCGTCGGATTCGGCAGCTTGCCCGCCAGGATGAGATCTTTGCCAATGCTGGCCATTGCGCTCAGGATGGCGAAGCCGAAGAACCAGCCGTGATTCGCGTAATAGGTTTCGCGCAGATCGACCGGCTTGTCCCCGTGGAAATCCGGCAGGACCAGGCCGGCCAGCATGTAAAGCGACGTGGTGTGCAGAAGCACGACGGCGAATCCGGCGAAGTTCCAATCCTGTTGCTTGCGCAACCCGAACATCGCCCACCAGCTCTGCACAAAAATAACCAGGAGAAGCAGCGCCCAAACAATCGCCGGCCAGTAAATCCGGATGCGCGCGCGCGATTGCAGCATTCCGCGAAAACCTTGGAGAATTTGCGTGACCGCTAGCCCAAGAATGATCGAGAGCAGAACGGAGAGGTAACTGAATTCGTCCATGCGCGATGACTCGTTAGGCAATTTTGCGCGCGAACATATAAGCACGCCGGCTTGGATGTTCGACATCCGGATAGGGATCGCGCTCGATCACTTCGCGAATATCGAAGCCAGCTTCGCGCAGATACTCAACCATCTCGTCGCGGCCGAAGAGCACGAAGTCGAGTGCAACGGGAATGCCCCACATTTCCTCCGTGCGCAGAGTTTCATCGCCCAGATGGAAAGCGAGCAAGAGGAGGCCGTTCGGTTTCAAGACACGATGCAATTCGCGCAACGCCCTGACCACTGATGCGCGCGGAAAATTAACGATCGCGTAGAACGCGGTCATGCCGCCGAACGTCTCGTTAGGCACATCCAGCGCGAACATATCACCCTCGCGAAAATCGATGCCCGGGTTCAAGCGCCGTGCCTGCGCGATCATCTTGGGCGACAGATCGATGCCGCAAACCTGCACGGCGCGATCGTGCAGATAGCGCGCGACATGTCCCGGGCCAGTCCCGATATCGCAAACCAAACCCCCGTCACGCACGGCATCGGCAAAGCGATTGAGCAATTCGCGATCGAGCGGCTTGTGCTGCAGCTCATCGTAGATGTTGCGGACATATTCCTCCGCGATCGCGTCGTAACTTTGCTGGATCTCGTCAGGTCGCATGCGCGAGTTAATCTTGCGCTCTCGCGTCATTGCGCAATTTATCTAGCGCGATGAAGAGGAAATCTGCGCCGATCTCCGTCCAGGCCGGACGAACGGAATTCCTCAAGATAAACGCCGCCCACGGCGGTTGGCGCGACAGTTATCACCACGTTCTCTCGCTAAGCTGGAAGCATTTCGCCCTTGCGCTCCTCGGCAGTTATCTCGTCATCCATCTCATCTTCGCCGTCCTCTATGCCATCGGTGGGCCGTGCATTGGTGAAATGACGCCCGGTTCGTTTCCGGAAGCGTTTTTCTTCAGCGTGGAAACACTCGCCACCGTCGGCTACGGCCACATGTATCCGGCCACGCTCTACGGTCACGTCATTGTCACGATCGAAATCTTTCTGGGCATGATCTTCATCGCCGTGATCACCGGTTTGATCTTCGTGCGCTTTTCGCGGCCCACCGCGCGGATCGTTTTTAGCCGCCACATTCTGATCGGGAATCACGACGGCAAACCATCGCTCATGTTCCGCGTGGCCAATCTGCGTCATACCACCATGGTGGAAGCGCGCTTTTCCCTGCTGCTTTCGCGCGACGAACGGGTGCTGGAGGGCGAAGACATCCGCCGCTTTCACACACTGAAGGTTTATCCCGAGCAAATGGTTAACTTCCCGGCCGCGCTCACCATTCGCCACACCATCGATGAGCAAAGTCCGCTCTACGGGGCCACGCCGGAAGTGCTGGAGAAATGCGATGCCTTCTTCGTCGCCTCTGCTACTTCGATTGAAACCGTCATGGCCGCCTCCGTGCAAAGCCAGCACGACTACAACTGGGATGAAGTGCGCTGGGGCGAGCGCTTCGTCGATGTTTACGAAGAGACCGAAGACGGGAAGCTACAAGTCGATTACGGCCGGCTGCATGATACCGAGCCGGTGCCGGAGATTCGTTAGGTACTCGCCAGTCCTTCGCTCAAGTCTGCTACGGCTACCGGCTAGTTAAGAATGGCCCGGCTGTGTCCCCAGCGCCGATGCGTCACCTGCAAGTCAACTACGTCCAAACTACTAAACCAAACGAACGGCTTCCCCCGCACCGCGGCGATGAACGAGCAGTTGACGATCGCCACATCGCGCACCCGCCGGCCATTGGCCAAGGTCAGGTCAACCACATGGAAGTCGCTCTCGGTCTCGGGCGAGTCCAGGAGCTGTTGGCGAAGATGTTCGGGCAGAATATTCACAGATGAGAGATTCGAAAACGGAGCCGCGAGAACGCGCAACTCTGGCGCAAAGTTTCGCTCCCCTCGCGAAACAAGACGTGCTCGGCACCCCCTGTCGGCATGCCACAATGAAGCACGAAAAACGCGGCGGCCAAGTTCCGCTGCCTTCACGAAGCGAAAAAAACGAGCGTCGTGTGTAACTACGCCGCCGCGCCCGAATCGCGACGAAGGCCTCGTCCCTCACGCAACAAAAGCGCCACCGCCTCCATCAGCTCGACATCCTTGTCCGCGATAATGCGCGGCTCTAAGTCGAAGTGACAAATGCTGCCGAACAAGCCGCCCTTCGCATCCAGCAACGGCACGCCGCAGTAGGCCAGCACCTTCTCCCGCTTCGGATGAGTGCGGACACGTTCATCGCGCAACGCATCCGAGGTATGGAACAAAATGCCGGTATCGCGCAGAAAGACGCAGTAGGAAGCGGTCACCGGAATTTCTTCGATCGACTCGATCTCCGGATTCTCGCGATCGTAGAAATAAAGATTCCGCAGCGTTTCGTTCTGGAATTGGTAGATGGCGCTGAAGCGATGAGCCGTAAGTCCGTTCAGGAAAATCAAAGCCGGCCGCACGCCGTCCTTCCGCAGAATTGCCTTAAACTCGGCATAGGTCCGCTCATTCGACATCCGCTCCACGCTCTTATCTTCAAACTTGCCGACCGCGCTTACAAGCCGGATTCAGCTTCGCTCACAGTCGCTTATTATTCTCGGCATCCGATCGGGACGGCATATGGAGGTACTCGGTGATTTCGATACCGAGGTGATCAGCTGGCAGGATAATGTCAGGTGCACCGAGTTGCTTTGGCTGGTCGGGCTTAGATTTCGGACAAGCCGGACTCACCTCTTGAAAGACGCGAAACTGGCGCATCTCCTTGGCTTTTTGGTTCGACACTGTTATACGGTTAACCGTCCTCAACAAAGCAGCCGAGCCCTTTCGGACTCGGCTGTTCGTTGGTTGTTTAGCTAGTAAGTAGCTGTTCGGCTTAGTAGTCCATTCCGCCCATGCCACCCATTCCGCCCATGCCGCCGCCACCAGGCATACCGCCACCGCCGCCTTTCTCCTTCTCAGGAGATTCGGTGATGATTGCTTCGGTGGTGAGCAGGAGGCCGGAGATCGAAGCGGCGTTTTGCAACGCGCTACGTGTCACCTTGGTCGGATCGACGACGCCGGCTTTGACCAGGTCTTCGTATTCGCCCGTCGCGACGTTGTAACCTTCGTTACCTTTGCGCTTCTTCACTTCCTGCACGATGAGCGCGCCTTCCTGGCCCGCGTTATCGGCCAAGGTGCGGAGCGGCTCTTCAATCGCGCGGCGGATGATCGCCACGCCGACTGCTTCGTCGCCTTCGAGCTTCAGGTTATCGAGCGCTTTCTGCGAGCGGATCAAAGCGACACCGCCACCAGGGACGATGCCTTCTTCAACCGCCGCACGAGTCGCATGCAACGCGTCTTCCACGCGCGCTTTCTTTTCCTTCATCTCGGTTTCGGTGGCAGCGCCAACGTTGATGACAGCTACGCCGCCAGCCAACTTAGCCAGACGTTCCTGGAGCTTCTCGCGATCGTAATCCGAAGTCGTCTCTTCGATCTGACGACGGATCTGTCCGACGCGGCCCTGGATGTCCTTCTGCTTGCCTTCGCCTTCGACGATGGTGGTGTTCTCCTTGTCGATGGTGGCACGCTTGGTGCGGCCCAGGTCTTCCAGCTTCACGTTCTCGAGCTTAATGCCGAGGTCTTCCGTGATGCATTGACCGCCGGTAAGGACGGCCAGGTCTTCCAGCATCGCCTTGCGACGATCGCCAAAGCCCGGGGCCTTCACTGCGCAGACCTGCAAGGTTCCGCGGAGCTTGTTCACGACCAAGGTCGCGAGAGCTTCGCCTTCCACGTCTTCCGCGATGATAAGGAGCGGACGACCAGCCTTAGCTACTTTCTCAAGCAGCGGGAGCATGTCCTTCAAGCTCGAGATTTTCTTCTCGTGAATGAGGATGTAAGGATTCTCGAGCACCGCTTCCATCGCTTCGGCGTTAGTGACGAAGTAGGGAGAGAGATAGCCCTTGTCGAACTGCATACCTTCGACGACGTCGAGGCTGGTTTCGATCGACTTGGCTTCTTCCACCGTGATGGTGCCGTCCTTGCCAACCTTGTCCATGGCGTCGGCAATGATCTCGCCGATCGTCGTGTCCCAGTTAGCGGAAACGGTCGCGACCTGTGCGATCTCGTTCCGGTCGCTGACCTTCTTCGAGATCTTGGTTAGCTCAGCAACAATGGCTTCCACAGCCTTGTTGATGCCGCGCTGCAATGAGGTCGGGTTAGCACCGGCCGTGACGTTGCGGAGACCTTCTTTGTAGATGGACTCGGCCAGCACCGTGGCGGTAGTAGTTCCGTCGCCAGCGATGTCGCTAGTCTTAGAAGCTACTTCGCGCACGAGCTGGGCGCCCATGTTTTCGTAAGGATCTTCGAGCTCGATCTCCTTGGCCACGGTCACACCGTCTTTGGTGATGGTCGGGCTGCCGAATTTCTTATCGAGGATAACATTGCGGCCGCTCGGTCCGAGGGTCGCCTTTACAGCACGCGAGAGTTTCTCGATGCCGCGGAGAAGCGCATGCCGCGCACTCTCGTCGAATTGTAGTTGTTTAGCTGCCATATGTCTTAAGTGTGGTTTCTAGTTAAAGGTTGCGATTAACCAATGATGCCGAGGATGTCGTCCTCGCGCATGATCAAGTAGGACTCGCCGTCGATCTTGATTTCGGTGCCGCCATATTTGGAGATCAGCACTTTGTCACCTTTCTTCACGGTGAAATCGACTTTCTTGCCGTTGTCGTCGATCTTGCCCGTGCCGAGCGCGACGACTTTGCCTTCCTGCGGTTTTTCTTTGGCGGTATCGGGGATAATGATCCCGCCTTTCTTAACTTCCTGCTCTTCGATCGGCTGCACGAGCACACGATCGCCGAGTGGTCTTACATCAATTGCCATGTGTTTAGTTACTCCTTCTTGTCTTTGTTGGTTAATGCCGGAGCTCGGTGGTTGAGCCAACGAGCTCCGGCAAATTGTTAAACTTCGTTACTTCTTGTCCTCGTCGACGACTTCAAACTCGGCGTCGACTACGTCGCCTTGATCTTTGCGCGCGCCGCCTTCCTGCGATTCCCCTTGCGGCTGAGGATGCCCGCCTGCTTCCGCACCGGGCATGGGACCTGTACTCGCGGCAGCCTGTTTGTAAAGGTCGGCGCTGACTTCCTGGAACTTGTTCTGCAGATCGTCGTAAGTGCGCTTCATGGCATCGACGTCGTTCTTGTCGATGGCTTCGCGCACGGCCTTGATGGCGTCTTCGATCTGCTGCTTCTTGTCCGCCGGAATCTTGTCGCCGAGATCCTTCAACTGCTTCTCACTCTGGTAGGCCAAAGTGTCGGCGTTGTTCTTGATCTCGATTGCTTCCTTCGCCTTCTTGTCTTCCTCGGCGTGAGCCTCGGCGTCGCGTTGCATCTTCTCGACTTCGTCCTTGCTCAAGCCCGAGCTGCCGGTGATAGAGATTTTCTGCTCCTTGCCGGTGCCAAGGTCTTTGGCGGAAACGTGCAGGATGCCATTAGCATCGATGTCGAAGGTCACTTCGATCTGCGGCGTGCCACGCGGGGCCGGCGGGATGCCGTCGAGGTGGAAGGTGCCCAGGTTCTTGTTATCGCGGCTAAGTGGTCGCTCCCCTTGTAACACTTTAATTTCCACGCCCGGCTGGTTGTCGCTATAAGTCGAGAAGATCTGCGACTTGCGAGTAGGAATGGTGGTGTTACGCGGGATCATCGGGGTAGCTACTCCACCGGCGGTTTCAATCGCCAGCGTTAGCGGAGTAACGTCGAGTAGGAGCACGTCTTTCACGTCACCCTTCAAGACACCGCCCTGGATAGCTGCGCCGATAGCTACTACTTCATCCGGATTCACACCTTTGTGCGGTTCCTTGCCGATCAAGCTGCGCGCCGTGTCGATAACCTTAGGCATGCGCGTCATACCGCCAACGAGCACGAGCTCGTTCACTTCCTTCTCGGAAAGTTTCGCGTCGGCCAGGCAAGCCTTAACCGGACTAACTGTCCGTTGGAACAAGTCGTCGCAAAGCTGCTCGAGCTTCGAGCGCGTTAGCTTTTTCTGGATGTGCTTAGGTCCGCTCGCATCCGCCGTCACGAACGGCAGGTTGATCTCGTATTCCTGCGCGCTACTCAGCGCGATCTTGGCTTTCTCAGCTTCTTCCTTGATACGTTGGATAGCATCCGGCTGCTTGGACAGGTCAATGCCGCTGTCCTTTTTAAATTCGTTAACGATCCAATCCATGATGCGCGCATCCCAGTCGTCACCGCCGAGGTGGGTGTCACCATTGGTGGCTTTCACTTCAAAGACGCCGTCGCCAATCTCGAGGACCGAGATATCGAAGGTGCCGCCGCCTAAGTCATAGACAGCAATTTTTTCGTCCTTCTTCTTATCCAGGCCGTAAGCTAACGAAGCCGCCGTGGGCTCATTGATGATGCGGAGAACTTCCAGTCCCGCGATCTTACCCGCGTCCTTGGTAGCATTACGCTGCGAGTCATTGAAGTAGGCCGGCACAGTTATAACCGCCTGAGTTATTTTCTCGCCGAGCTTGGCTTCCGCGTCGGCTTTTAGCTTCGCAAGAATCATCGCCGAAACCTCCGGCGGGCTGAAGGTCTTCTTCTCGCCATTCACTTCCACCTGCACGTGCGCATCGCCGTTCGCTGCCTTCACGATCTTGTAAGGCACGCGATGCTCTTCCTCGCGGACTTCGTCGTACTTCCGACCCATGAAGCGCTTGATGGAGAAAACTGTGTTGGCGGGATTGGTTACGGCCTGGCGCTTGGCCGCCTGGCCGACGAGCCGTTCACCATTCTTCGAGAAAGCTACAATCGAAGGCGTGGTCCGCGCGCCTTCGCTATTTTCCAAAACCACCGGGTCGCCACCCTCCATTACAGACATGCAGGAGTTCGTGGTGCCCAAATCGATGCCCAAAACTTTTGCCATAAAATTATAGTCCTTTCGTGAATCGCGAGCTGCGATTTGGCATGTCTTTTAGCAATCCATATTCCGACGGCACTCTAGTCTGAAAAGCCTCTTGATTCGAGAGACTTACGTCGAATCAACAAAATTACGCCAGGATCGAAACGGGACAGCGTGGCACAGCCTGACCGACCTGATCGCGTTTACATGTCACACCTCCGTGACCGGAATTTTCCTGCTTAGGCGTCGGTATGTCTTTTGCTTAGCAATTTCCAATGGAAGCGGGCAGCGGCATTGACATCGTCTTCGCCTGCGCGCATTGCGCCACGCCTTACGTGGTGGATGCCGCCGCCGCCGGGTTGACGTTGCAGTGTCAGAGCTGCGGTAATTCGACCACGGTTCCGAAGTCCAATTTGCCCGCCGCTGCCGCCAATGCCGCCCGCGTTTCGGAGCTGCAACATCAGCTCAAGGAAAACGAATCGCAGCGCACCGAGATTACCAGCTACATCAACCAGCACAGCATCCAACTGCATCGTTGGCAGCTGCGCCTGAAAGATTTGACTGAGCGCGAACAAAAGCTGCGCTCGGAACTGACCGCGCTCTGCGGTACCTAGCAACTACTCGTTAGGCGTGAGGATGCGCGCCGTTGCGATGCCGGGCGAAGGGCGAGAAATTGCGCTCGGCCGCCTGCGCCCAGACGACCGCGACCTGCGCCGAAGCACTCGTTAGGCGAAAATGATGCGGCCCGGGCGAAAGCATCCGCGCCTGGTCGTAAGGTGTGCCGTCGAGCAGGCCGCTGGCGGTTCCGGTTGCCGTAAGCAATTCATACTTCGCTGGAATGGCGACGTTAAATTCCAGGTCGTCGCCGTTCGCGCCACGGCGCAACAGATAACCGGCCACGCGCACACGACCGTCCCCAGGCAGATAATTCGTAGTAATGAAATGGTCATCGCGCAAAGGCAGGTGCTTGCCGATCACCGCGAGGCACGTCCGGGTTTCAATGCAGCGGTCGATCGCATTGTCCGGAATGAGGTGATGCTGAATGCGTTCGCGGGTCAGACCTTCCAGGACGTAATAGTATGCGCGCGAGCGGAAGACGGTTTCGCCTTTGCGATCGAAAACATAATCGTCCGGGTTGGTCAGCTTGAGAACGTCGCGCACCAGGCTGACCGCGCGTTCGGCGTGATTGTTCCGCGGGATACGCGGCCAAAGATTAAACGCCGCCAACAAGAGAACTGCGACGGCGGGAACAGGAAAAGCACTCGTTAGGCGAAACGCCGGCCAGCGTCGCGCGATGGCACACAATCCCGCCATGAGGTTGAGCGCAGCCAACGGATAGAACGGCAGAAAATCCTGCCGCGTGATGTGCCCCCACAAACTGACAAGGAACAGATAGTAGGCGCTGCCGGCGAAAATGAGAAAGAGCGGCCGAAAAGCGCGCGCCGAACGCAGTTGGTTTCGAAAAATCTGACGCGCGCCGAAGATCAGCAAGGGCAGCGCGACCGGCAGAATGAGCAGGTGGAGATACAACCTCGTCGATGGCGCATGCGTCATGAGGTTGTGCTCAAAGACGCAATAATGCATCTGCGGCCACACACCTTGCGCGGCGAAGAATCCGATAATGATCAGCGGCACAATCGCGGCGGCGCCGAAAAACGCCGCGGCGCTTCTTGCGGCCTCAGACCAACTGATCTGCAAGTTCGACCAACCGACGAGCGAAGCTGCCATGGCCAGCGCCGTAACGATGGTTAACAACATCAGCGTTGTTTTCATCGAAACGCCAAAGCAAAGACCAAGCAGCAATCCGCTCATGAGCGCTCGCCGGACGGAAAATCGCCCGCTGACCAAAACCAGAATGCAGAGCAACCAGAGCGGCGCCCACAAATTATCCGTGCGAAATTCGGTCGAGCAGAGGTGGTATTCGCTGTAGAACGCGACCAGGATGGCCGACCAAAGACCGACGCGACGCGAAAAAACCTGCGCGCCAATTCGATAAGTCGCCCACAGACTAACGAGATAAAGCGGCAGCAGCAGAACGCGCATCCAGTAAAGATCGCGGGCACGCTCGCCCAGCACGCCAAGGACCGGCGCACAGATGAGTTGGAAGAGCGGCATGTGATTGTCGAAAACATCGCGGTATTGCACGAAGCCGCGCGTCCAGGCCCAGACGACATGGAGATGCTGTGTTTCGTCGCTGTCGAAGCGGTAATGGAAAATATTCCAGAGCTTGAGCGCGAATTGCAGGGCAAGGAAAAGAATCGCCGCGCGAAATTCCCACGGCGTCCAGGGACGTTGCTCTTCCTCTCGCATACTGAGCTTGCCTAACGAGTGCTAGACCTTCGCCACTTTCGGCGGCATCAGCCAGATGAGCTGGCCGCTCTTCGCGCTTTCCAACTCCACGCAGGCCACCGCGCCTTTCACCAGGTCGATGCGCGCGCCGGTCAGTGCCGCGATGGCCGCGCTGAAGTCCGGTTCGTGTCCGACAATCATGAGGTCGCCGTCTTTGGCGCGTTCTAGCATCGCGGCGACGTCGCTAACTCCGAAACCGGACCCGAGCGCGCCTTCTTCCTTCAGTTTCACATCCAAAATTCTTGCCGTGATCTCCGCCGTCTCCCAGGCGCGAGGCAACGGGCTCGACAAAATCAACGTCGGTTTGACTTTGAAATCGCACAGGAATTTCGCCATGCGGCGCGTTTCCTTCTGGCCCTTCCAGGTCAGCGGCCGTTCGTCATCCGGCTTTTTCCAGTTCGGCCAATCCGCTTTTCCGTGTCGAAGAAAATAGAGTTTCATTCGATGTCGATTTCGCGCACGCGTTTCTGCTGGCGGATTATCTCGACCTGGTTCCGCAGTTTGTCACAGAAACCAACGCTAATCGGCAGGGCTTCGATCGTGATCAAGGGCGACGACGCGTCGGAAGTGGTGATGTCGATATTCTCAATCCCGAGCAGGCGTGACCAGAAGGGCTGCGTAATTTCGAAATCCTTCACCCGATACAACTCCAGCGAGTCCGTCGTCTTACTGAAAACACCCTGCGTAATTTTTAGTCGCTCGTTCGTCAGTTCGTAGACTTTGTTTTTCGTCTGGAGATAGCGCGCCAGCGCGATGAAGATCGGCACGATGAGCCAGCACAAGAGACCGCACAGAATGAAGAGGACGAGGTTTTTCTTCTGCGACGAAGGGCCGCGCCAGATGAGTTCTTCCGCCATGGTTCATCTAGTAGCAGAGGCGCGGCCCAGCACAAGACGATGGCTCTGATCACGCAGGCCTTTGTTCTCGGGGCCGGACTCGGGACGCGGTTGCGGCCGTTGACGGCGGAATTGCCGAAGCCGCTCGTGCCGATTTTCCAAAAACCGCTCATCACCTTCGCCTTCGATCACCTGATCGATGCGGGCTGCACCCGCTTTTACATCAACACCCATCATGCGCCGGAGCGTTTCGATGAGGTGTTCGCGCGCGGAACTTATCGCGATTATCCGCTCGTCTTTCGCCACGAACCGGTCCTGCTCGAGACCGGCGGCGGCATTGCCAACATCAAGGACTTGTTAGGCCACGAACCGTTCCTGGTTTACAACGCCGACATTCTTTCCGATTTGCCGCTGGCGGCGTTGTTCGATGCGCATGCCCGTGCTGGCAACATGGTCACGCTGGCCTTGCGCTCGCACGGCGGGCCGCAGCATGTGGCGTTCGATCGCGCGAGCGGACGGATCATCGACATCCGCAACTCGTTAGGCACAAGCGCGCCTGACGAATTTGTTTTCACCGGCATCTACGCGGTTGAACCGGAATTTCACGATTGGCTCGAGCCCGGCGTGAAACGCTCCGTTATTCCGACGTTCCTCGAAATGATCAAGCGTGGCGCCAAACTCGGCGGCGTCGTGATTGATGATGGCTATTGGTGGGACGTCGGCACGCGCGCGGGTTACATGCAATTGCATCGCGACCTTCCGAACCTGCCGTTTCCAAAATATCCGACCGACGCTCGTGATTGGAAAAATCCGCGGCACGCCACGGCCAAAATCGATGACGGCGCGGAGTTACGCGGCTGTTCCGTGGCGGGCGCACGCGCGCACATCGGCGCCGGCGCGATTCTCGAAGACACAATTGTTTGGCCCGGCGCACAAATCCGTTCGCGCAGTCACCTGCGAAACTGTATCGTCCGCGCCAACCAGAAAGCCGAAGGCGAACTCCGTGACATCGACATCTGACCTGCTCCTAAAACAAACGCGCCGTTACTTCCCGCGTTTCGAAGAGGAAGAGGTCCAGATCACGCCGATCGAGAAAGGCGGATCGGACCGGCGCTTCTATCGCGTGCGCGTCAATCCGGACCAGTCGCTTATCCTGGTTAAGTATAATTTGGAGCTGGGCGAGAACCGGCACTATGTCCAGATCGCGGAGTTCCTTTCCCAGCACGGAATTCGCGCGCCGAAGATTTATTTCCACGATCCAGAGGAAGGACTCATCTGGATCGAAGACCTGGGTGCAGCCGATCTTTGGAGTTATCGCGAGGAGAGTTGGCTCGTGCGGCGCGCGTTTTACGAATCGGCCCTGGAGGAAATTGCCCGACTCCACTGTGTGCCCATCGCCGAGGCTGATTATCTGCGGAAAGATTTTCCGCCGGAATTCGACGCGGCGCTCTATCATTGGGAGCAACAATACTTTTTCGAGAACTGTCTCGGCCGCTATTTTGGCGTGGAGGAAAAAGCGTGTGAGAAACTGAGCGCGCTGCCGGTTTTGCGCGAAATCGCGGAACGACTCGCCGCCTTGCCACGTGTCCTGATCCATCGCGATTTCCAGTCGCAAAACCTGATCGTGCGCGAGGGCCAGGCTTACCTGATCGATTTCCAGGGAATGCGACCGGGGTTGTCGAAATACGATCTGGCTTCACTGCTCTACGATCCGTACGTCGAGCTCTCGTTAGGCGAACGCGAAGAGCTTTTCGAAATTTACCGCGAACTGCGCGCGCGCTTTGGCAGTCCGTTGCGGGTGGATGATGAGGAAATCTTTCGCCTCTGCGCCATGCAACGCCTCATGCAGGCGCTCGGCGCCTACGGCTATCTCGGACTGGTGCGCGAGAATAAAAAGTTTCTCACCTACATCCCGGCGGCCATGGAATCGCTGTGTTCGGTTGTGGCCACGATTGCCGGCGGTGAAGAATTGCACACCTTTCTGACGAGACTCACACCGGAGCGGCCGTGAAAAAATTTGTCTTTGTCGGTTTGGCGGCGATTTGCGCATTTGCCCTAAACGCTTCCGCGCAAGGGCAAGCGGCGCGAGTCAATGCCGCGCGCGCCACGATCGATACCACGCCTCAATTCCAAGGAGACCAGTTTCGTAACGACCGTGACGCTCAAAGGGCCAACATCCTTGTCGGGGACGAGATCAATAGACTGAATCGCGATGTTCAGCAGTTGCGTACCGATCTGCGTGGCGTTAGCAGCGGGCGTATTCGCGACCGATTCGATCGGTTGTCGCGCCGTGCTGATTCTTTGACCGTAGCTTACCGGCAAAATCGCCTGCGCCTTTCCGAAACATTTCGGCGCGCACAGGATTTGCGTGAGGAAGCCGCTCGCATCCGCGGCATGATGCGCGCCAGCACTCGTTAGGCAAAGCGGTCCTGTTGTAGCGGCCGTTAGTTCACGAAAGGATTCGTCAGCCGTTCGTGCCCAATCGTCGTCGGCGGACCGTGACCCGGCAGGACGGTGATGTTATCTCCGAGCGGATACAGTTTGGTTTTGATTCCGCGGAAAAGCAGATCGCCATCGCCGCCGGGTAAATCCCAGCGACCGACGCCGCCGGCGAAGAGAACATCGCCGCCAATCAACAACTGATCTTCGCGCGCCAGAAAACAAAGACTGCCGGGTGAATGTCCGGGCACTTCGAGAACCTCGAATTCGCGCCCGAGAAATTCGCGGCGCGGTGTCGCCTCGATCAGGATGTCCGGATTCGTCGGCTCGATGTCCAGGCCGAAGCCGTAGTTCCGGAAAAAATCCGGATCGGAAATCATCGGCACGGTATCGGCGTGACAGCCGATCAGGCATCCGAAACGCCGTTTGATTTTCGCCACGTCAGGAATGTGATCGAAATGACCATGGGTAAGCAGCAGCAGCTTCGGCTCGATCTTGCGCGATTCGAGCCAAGCACATGCCCCATCGGGCGCATCGAAAAGGATCGGACCTTCGGGCGCGTCGAGCAGGTAGCAATTCGTCTCGAAAACGCCGCCGCAGAACGTCTCGTATTTTCTCGGACTCATGCTCTTAACCGATAATCTCACTCGAAGACCCACGCACCTTCCGGTGGAGCTTCGATTCATGGAGACAATCAGAGCGTGTCGCGCAGGTGAAAGGGGGAAAATTTGGATAATGCAGGTTTCCCGGCGCTGTGTTTGAATCTTTTGACGACCCTGTTGTCTCACTCTTTTGCTCCTTACCTTACCTTGCACCAAAGCCGAACTCTGCGACCTTACGAAACCGCCTTTTTCTAGAATGAAGCTCCCCACACGTCGGTCGCTCGCCCTTCTCGCCATCCTTCCGCTCGCTTTCGCGGCCGCTCCCGCCTTCGCGAAATCTGATCTCGAACAAGTCGAGGTTTCCGTGGGCCGCCTCCTCGAGGAAGGCCACTACACGCATCAGCCGCTCAACGACGACGTTTCGCGAAAATTCCTCAAGACCTACCTCGAGCTGCTCGATTTCAGCCATCTCTTTCTCACGCAACAGGACGTCGATTCTCTGACGACCAAATACGGCACATCGATCGATGACGATGTTCTGCTCGGTAATCTCAAACCCGCCTACGACATTTACGAGACCTACCAGAAGCGCGTCGATGAGCGCGTGGCCAAGATCAAGGAGCTGCTGAAGAATCCGCCAGCGGAATTCAAAGGCGACGGCACGATTGAATTGAGTCGGCAAAAATCCAATTGGCCGAAGGACGAAGCCGAAGCTGACGAGATTTGGAAGGCGCGTATCGCCAACGAACTGCTGCAGGAAAAGTTGAGCGATCATCCGATCGAGCCGGGCCCGCAGTTGGTCACGCGTCGCTATGATCGTCTCATGCGCAACGTGCATGAAGAAGATCAGCCCGAGCAGGTGAAGTTGTTCCTCGCCGCGCTGGCGCAGACCTACGATCCGCATTCCGAATACCTGAGCAAAGCCGACCTGAAGAATTTCAGCATCAACATGGGCCTGTCGCTGGTTGGCATCGGCGCCATGCTGCGGAGTGAAGATGGTTACGCCAAGATCGAGAGCCTTGTTCCCGGCGGACCAGCGCAACGCCACGGTGGCGTGAAGGTGAACGATAAGATCACGGCGGTCGCGCAGGGCAGTGGCGAATTCCAGGACGTGCGCGACATGCGTCTCGACAAAGTCGTGGAGATGATTCGCGGCAAGAAGGGAACGAAAGTTCGCCTGCTTATTATTCCCGCGGATTCGGCCGATGCGGCCAAACGCAAGACCATCGAGCTGGTGCGCGATGAAATTAAATTGAAGGACCAGGAAGCGCGCGCCGACATCGTGATCAAGAAAGATCGCAACGGCGACCCGGTGAAACTCGGCTGGATTACGTTGCCGTCGTTTTATGCCGACATGGAGCGGCACCAGAAGAGCACGACGAAAGATGTGCTCGCGCTGCTGAAGCGACTGAAGAAGGAAGACGTTAAGGGTCTCGTCATCGATCTGCGGCGCAATGGCGGTGGTTCGCTCGAGGAAGCTATCTCGCTCACCGGCCTCTTTTTGAAATCGGGACCGATCGTGCAGACGAAAGGCTCGAACGGAAACATCGTGGTCTCGAGCGATCCTGACCCGACCGTCGCCTACTCGGGACCGCTCGTTGTCCTGACGAGTCGTCAAAGCGCATCGGCCAGCGAAATTTTCGCCGCGGCGCTGCAGGATTATGAGCGCGCCCTGATCGTGGGCGACAAGAGCACGTTCGGCAAAGGCACGGTGCAGACGATTCTCGAGATCGGCCGCTTCACCTCGCTGCTCGGCAGCTCATCGCAGGAAGATGGCGCGCTGAAGTTGACCATCCAGAAGTTCTATCGCGTGGCTGGTGGTTCGACGCAGCTGCAAGGCGTGACTTCTGATATTGTCCTGCCCTCGCTAACCGATCTGCCGGAATTCGGCGAAGGCGCACTGAAGAATTGTCTGCCCTACGATGAAGTGCCGAAGGCGCGTTACACGAAATGGTCGGAGCCGCCGCAGATTTATCTCGAGGAACTGAAGCGCCGCTCGGAAGCGCGTGTGAAAGAAGATCCGGAATTTCATTACGTGATGGAAGACATGGAGCGCCTGCGCAAGAAACTCGATGACAATCGCATTTCGCTGAACGAAGACGTGCGTCGTACGGAATTGAATGACGACAAGGTGCGCAAAGATGGGCGCGCCAAGGAGCGCCTCGCGCGCAAAGACGACGATTCGAAAATCTTTCGCCTGACGCTCGACAACGTCGACAAACCCAATCTGCAGCCGGTCTTGTTGCCGGGGAAACTGGCCGCGGCGAAAAAGGCCACGGTGGCGCCGGAAGCCGCGGGTGATTCCGCCGATGGCGACATCTTTGGCGACGACAATGGCACGAAGGAACCGACGATTGATCCGGAGCGCGACGAGTCGCTCAACATTCTGGCCGATCTCGTTGACCTGAGCGCAGGACCGAAGACAGCGAGCGCTTCTTCGCCGCCAGCCACAACGCCGCAGTAATCGCGAAGCGGTGCGAAGCCGCGGTCTTTCGGGTCAGCTACACCGCGATCGGGGCCTTGATGGCCGGATGCGGATCGTAGTTTTCCAGCGTGAAATCCTCGAAGCGGAAGTCACGGATCTTTTTTACCGCGGGATTCAGGCGCATTTGCGGGAGCGGACGGCATTCGCGGCGCAGTTGTTCGCGCGCCTGCTCGAGATGGTTTTGATACAAATGCAGGTCGCCGAAGGTGTGAACGAATTCACCACTCGTTAGGCCACAGACCTGCGCCATCATCATGGTAAGCAGCGCGTAGCTGGCGATGTTGAAGGGCACGCCGAGAAACAAATCGGCGCTGCGCTGATAAAGTTGGCAGCTCAGTTCGCCGTCGCGTACGTAGAATTGAAACAGGAGATGACACGGCGGTAGCGCCATCGTTTCGATCTCGGCTGGATTCCATGCGCTCACGATCAAGCGCCGGCTCATCGGGTTGGTGCGAATCTGTTCGATGACGTTGTCGATCTGGTTGATGTGCTCGCCGTTCGCACCGCGCCAGTCGTTCCATTGCGCGCCGTAAACACGGCCGAGATCGCCGTTCTCATCCGCCCATTCATCCCAGATGGTGACGCCGCTTTCTTTGAGCGAACGAATGTTGGTGTCGCCACGCAAAAACCAAAGAAGCTCGTGGATAATCGATTTCAGGTGCAGCTTCTTCGTCGTGAGGAGCGGAAAATTCTCGCGCAAGTCGAAGCGCGCTTGCGCACCGAAGACCGAAAGGGTACCGACGCCGGTGCGGTCGCTGCGTGGGCGGCCTCTTTCGAGCACCAGCCGAAGCAAATCGTGATATTGACGCATGGGTTAAAGCTAGGAAGGCCGCATGAGCACCGCTCCTAATAATCGCATCCTGATTGTCGAGGACGAACCGGACGTGGTCGACATGCTGACGCTCAATCTGCGCAAAGCGGACGGCTTCACAATCAGCACGGCAAGCGATGGCGCACTCGGCTTGCGCAAGGCGCGGGAAGAAATGCCCAGCCTCGTTATTCTCGATCTGATGCTGCCGAAAATGCCCGGGCTGGAAGTTTGCAAATTGTTAAAGAGCGATGCGGCCACCAAGCACATTCCGATCATCATGTTAACGGCGAAAGCGGAGGAGATCGATCGCATCGTGGGCTTGGAATTCGGCGCGGATGATTACGTCACCAAGCCTTTCAGTCCGCGCGAAATCGTGCTGCGAGTGAAAGCGATTTTGCGTCGCGGCAAGGGCGATGTGGTGGGCGAACCGCTCAGCGTGGGCGTGATTACGCTCGATCCGGCGCGGCATCATGTGACGGTTAATGGCAAAGCGGTGCGCCTAACGAGTGTTGAATTCAAATTGCTCAGCATGCTCATGCTGCGGCGCGGCCGGGTGCAGGCGCGAGACCGCTTGCTCAACGAAGTCTGGGGTTACGAAAGTTTGATCGACACGCGCACGGTCGATACGCACGTGCGCCGGTTGCGCAGGAAGCTGGGCAAAGCTGCGGATGCGATCGAGACCGTGCGTGGATTTGGCTACCGTTTGCGCGACGCTTAAATCATGAACTGGATGATTATTGGCGCCGGAATCGCCGTCATCCTCGTTATCGGCTGGCTGCTCCTGCGCTGGCGCTGGATCGGACCATGGCATGAAATGGAGAACCTGGTTAACGCGATCGTGGCGCGCAGATCTCCGCACAAATTTCTCATGACCACCAACAAGCGGGCGAATGCGCTCGGGTTGGCCCTGGAAAATCTGTCCGAGAGACAGCGCCAACTCGAAATCGCGGCCAGCCACGGCACGAACACGCTGCAAAGCATTCTGGGAGCATTGCCGGATGGACTGGCGCTGGTCGATCACCAGCGCCGCATTCAGGTGGTGAATCCGCAGTTCGGCGAGCTCTTTGGCGTGCGGGAGGATGCGACCGGCGTGGGTTTGTTGGAAATTGTGCGCGATGCGGTGGTCGAACGCGCAGTGGTCGAAGCCATCGAGTCCGGTGAGTTACGCAGCGGAACAATGACGATCGCGCGTGGTCTCGAGCCGAAGCGCGATTTGGAAGTGACGGCCGTCCCGTTCACGGCCGGAAACAACGGCGCGCACAACGCGGTCGTTCTTTTCCGCGACATCACACAGGTGCGGCAGGTGGAAGAAATGCGGCGCGATTTTGTCGCCAACGTTTCGCACGAACTGCGCACGCCGTTGTCGATCTTTCGCGGTTATCTCGAGACGTTGCTCGATGATCCCGCCCAACCGCGCGAAGAACTGGTGCGCATTTTCGAAGTGATGGATCGCCATGCCGACCGACTCACCCTGCTGGTGGAGGACATCCTGAGCCTGGCCAAACTTGAATCGCCCGCTGCGCGGCTGGATTTGACGGAAATTTGCCTGCCGGATTTTCTGGACGGAATTCTGCGCGATTGGGAAAAGCGCCTCGGCGCCAAGCTCCTCACCGCCTCGCTCGATGCGCCGGAAGATTTGCCCGTGATTTCCGCGGACGAACATCGTTTGCAGGAAGTCATCTACAATCTGCTCGATAATGCGGTGAAATACTCGCACGCGGAAGGCACGGTCCGCCTGCAGGCGCAACGCGTCGATGAATCCGTGCGCATTTCCGTTGCCGATCAAGGCGTGGGCATTCCGGCGCGTGATCTGCCGCGAATTTTCGAGCGCTTTTATCGCGCCGACAAAGCGCGCAGCCGTCAACTGGGCGGGACCGGTCTCGGCCTCTCCATTGTAAAACACATCGCGCAACTGCACGGAGGTCGCGTGGAAGCGAGCAGCGAACTGGGCCGCGGCACGACCATCAGCGTTATCCTCCCGGTGCGGCCGGCATTCGAATTGCAGGAAGCGCGCGCGATCGCTCAGCCGCAGTTCCATTTTTGACCTGCGGCGCGTCACACAATCGTCACACTAAAGTGGTTGTCCGGTCGGGGCGGGCGACGCCATCGTCTCCTCCCGCATGGACGCCGTCGCCGACCTGCCGCCTAGCTTCGCCACCAGGCATCGCGCCAGCAAAAGGCGCGTTTCAACCGATCACGCGATCAAGGTCTTCTTCAGCAGCAACGCCTTTCTCGCCATCGTTGTTCTCGCGCTCATCACGATTTTCCTTTTCCGCGAGGGCTTCGGATTTTTCGGACAAAACCTGACCAACATCCGGCTCTATCGCCAGGCTGGATTGGAATATGTCGATATCATGCGCAAACAGGCCAATGCGCATCAGGCGCTTTCACGCGGACTGAGTTCTCTGCGCTTGAAACAGATGCAGGCCTTGCAGATGGCCGGCGTTCCGCAGGACCGGATCGACGAAACTCTTGCGCCCTTCGATCAATTCGCCACCGCTTTTAGCGACAGCGCAGAACCGTTGAACGGACTCGTTTCCGATTCCGGCGACCTCGCCTCCGAACTGAGAGCGAAGCTCGCGGCGCAGGCGGAGTTGATCGATCGCGACAAGTCGCCCGTGGCGCGTGTTCCAGTGGCGGAAACAATCGCGAAGCTGCGGCAGAGCACACCGGCGTTTGAAACAGCCGCGGCGAAAATTCGCAGTCAGATCGAAACGTTGCTCGCAACCGCGCCGGCCTTACCGGACGCGGCCACGCAGGAAATGTTCGAGCAGTGGAAGAATCATGCACGCGACTTCGTCGCCGGCCTAACGAGTGGTTTGGACGAACTCCGTGCCTGGTCACCGGACAAGCCGGTGCCCTGGTATCGCGCGGTCACTTCCTTCCTCTTTGGGCGCGACTGGATCACGGCGAGTTTCTGGCAGGATTGGTATGGAATCATTCCGCTCTTCGCCGGATCGGTCATGGTGTCGATCGTGGCCCTGGCGCTGGCCGTGCCGTTCGGGGTGGCGGCCGCGATCTACGTCAGCGAAGTCGCTTCGCCGCGCGAGAAGAAGTTCATCAAACCATATCTGGAATTCATCTCCGCCATTCCCTCCGTCGTGCTGGGATTTTTCGGCATCGCGGTGGTGGGCCAGGCCATCCGGACCGCTTCGGAATCGCACTGGCTTAGCTGGATCAGTTTTTTCCCGATCATCGAACGGCTGAACATCTTTACCGCCGGAACTCTGCTCGCCTTCATGGCGGTGCCGACGATTTTCACTTTGTCGGAAGATGCGCTACGCAATGTGCCGCACGGATTCAAGGAAGCTTCCTACGCGCTCGGGGCGAACCGCCTGCAAACCATCGGGCGCGTGCTGGTGCCGGCATCGTTGTCCGGCATCGTCTCCGCCATTCTGCTCGGACTCGGCCGCGTCATCGGTGAAACGATGGTGGTGCTGCTCTGCGCGGGAAATCGAATTGAAATCCCGGATTTCACCCATGGTCTCGGCGCATTTTTTCAACCGGCGCACACCATGACCGGAATCATCGCGCAAGAGATGGGCGAAGTCGTGCGGAGCAGCATTCATTATCGCGCGCTCTTCATGGTTGGGCTGGTGCTGTTCGTTCTCACCCTCGGCATTAACTACCTCGCGCAACGACTGGTGGCGCGTTACCGCATGAGCATCGGCTAGATGAAAGCGCCTATCGCCAACGCAGCTCGCGCTCGCCTGTTCCAGCGAATTTCCTTCGGGATCTTTCGTTTCGCGACTTACTTTGTCGTGGCGTGCGCCGCGTACATCTTTCTCGATATCGGCATCAAAGGCAGCCGCACGCTCTTCATGGCGCACCCGCCTTTCATCAACGTCGCGTTTCTGACCGAACGACCGCAGACGCTTTACCTTTTCGATTTCGAGGGGCAAAGGCTCTCGTTAGGCGACCAGGATTTCCGCAGGTGGAAGACGGAACATCCAGACGCAAAAGTCGAACCGCAGACCGTCGCCTATTCCGCCGGTGGAATCTGGCCCTGCATCGTGGGCACGGCGTTGCTTGTCATCGGCTCGATGACCGTCGCCCTGTTCATCGGCATCAGCAGCGCAATTTACCTGAGCGAATATTCGCGCAGCGGGCTGTTCATTCGCCTCGTGCGCGTGGCCATTCTCAATCTCGCCGGTGTGCCGTCGATTGTTTTCGGCCTCTTCGGCTTTGGCCTCTTTGTCATTTTCTTCGGCTGGAATGTCTCGCTGCTCGCCGGCTGGTTCACGCTTGGGCTCATGATTCTTCCCGCCATCATCACCGCGAGTGAAGAATCGCTGCGGGCCGTGCCGCAGGGTTTGCGCGAAGGCTCGCTCGCGCTCGGCGCCACCAAATGGCAGACCATTCGCAAGAACGTTCTGCCCTACGCCCTGCCTGGTATTTTGACCTCGTCGATTCTCGGGATCGCGCGCGTGGCGGGGGAAACGGCGCCGATCATGTTCACGGCCGCGTACGCGATGCGCGATGAAATGCCGTGGCAGGTGCAACGCGCGGTCGATTTCGTTTTCCAAGGCGTCATGGCCCTGCCCTATCACATTTATGTCGTGAGCTCGAAGATTCCGCAGAACGAATACACCGAGCGGGTGCAATACGGCGCCGCGCTCGTCTTTCTCCTGCTCGTGATGTTGATCGCTTTGAGTTCGATTGTGTTGCGCGAAAGAAGCCGGAGTCGTTTATCATGGTGAACCTAGTGGAAATGCCGTTTGTGAATCCATCCACTCCTCCGGCCGCCGATCCGACTCAGGTGCGCCAGGCGAAGCCGGAGGACGAAGTGAAAACCGTGATTGAGATCGACGATCTCGATTTTTCCTACGGGACGAACAAAGTCCTGCACGAAATCAATCTCGACATTCCGGCGCGGGCCGTGACCGCATTCATCGGGCCGTCCGGCTGCGGCAAGACCACGTTGCTGCGTTGTCTCAATCGCATGAACGACCTGGTCGAGGGTGCGCGCATCACGCGCGGCTCAATCAAGATCGAAGGCGTGGACATCAACGATCCGCGCATCGATGTGGTCGATCTGCGGCGCAATGTCGGAATGGTTTTCCAGAAATCGAATCCGTTTCCGAAATCGATTTACGACAACATCGCCTACGGGCTGCGCATCGCCGGAATCAGCAAGCGCTCGCAGATCGACGAAGCGGTGGAAAAAAGTCTGCGCTCCGCCGCCTTGTGGGACGAAGTGAAAGATCGGTTGCACGTAAGCGGCTACGGGCTTTCCGGCGGTCAGCAACAGCGGCTTTGCATCGCGCGCGCCCTGGCGGTCGAGCCGGACATTATCCTGATGGATGAGCCTTGTTCGGCCCTCGATCCGATCGCGACCGCGAAAGTGGAGGAATTGATCCGCCAGCTCAAGACGCGCTACACGATGGTAATTGTGACGCATAACATGCAACAAGCCGGTCGCGTTTCGGACCAAACCGCATTCTTTTACCTGGGTCGGCTGATCGAATACAGCGACACGCGCAAGATGTTCAGCAATCCCGCCCAGCGACAGACAGAAGACTACATCACCGGCCGGTTCGGCTAAGAAATGCCTAACGAATGATCGCCCATACTCACATTCTCGGAACCTTCGACGAAGCGCTTAGCTCGTTGCGCAACAACGTCCTCATGATGTCGAGCCTGACCGAGCGCAGTCTCGATCGGGCGGTGAATGGTTTGCTACAACGGGACAATGATTGCTGCGTCATTGCCATCGCCGACGACGAGGAAATCGATCAGCTCGAAAAGCAGGTGGACAAGGATGGAGTCGAATTGCTCCTGCGTTTTCAACCCGTCGCGTCCGATCTGCGTCGCGTTGTTTCCGCGATGAAACTCAGCTCAAACCTCGAACGAATGGCGGACCAGGCCGTGAACATCGCGCGCAAGGCGCGCAAACTAAATCAGCATCCGGTTTTGCCGGAAATGGATTTCATCGAACCGATGTATCGGCATGCCATGTCGATGTTCAAAGACAGCGTCGATGCCTACATCCGCGAAGACGTGGAACAGGCCATGACCTTGAAAGCGCGCGACCGCACGCTTGATGAAATGAATGCGACCGCAAGCAAGCGGCTCATCCAGCGCATGGCGGAAGATCCGGATCAATTGCGCGGTTATTTGAACCTCATGTTTATCGCGCGACATCTGGAGCGGGTGGGCGATCACGCCACCAACATCGCGGAAGACGCCGTTTACGCCGCGGCGGCGGAGGACATCCGGCATCAACCTTTCGTGCCGGAGGCGCGCTGATTTATCGCAGCCGGTTTATCCGCGCAGGCGCGCGTTCGTTAGGCTCCAGCAGGTCAATCACGCGGTAGAACTGCGTCGCAGTGCCTGAAGGTTCGGTGGTGCTGAAACGAAACTCGCCCGTGTCCGGATCGGAATCGCCGATGATCACTGGATTCCAGGTCTGCATGTCGGAAGACCTCTGCAGGAATACGCCAGCGCCGAATGGTTCCACGGTGCCTTCGACGGTAATAGCTCGCTCCGCGCCGTTCGGTGCCGTGGACATGTGCGTTACCACAATCTTCGGTCCAACCAGGAAGCCGCGGATTTCGCCGTCAACAAACGCAGTCGTGTGAATATCGAGATACGCTTTGCCTTTGATCAGCGCCTCGAAGAACGCGTTCGAAGCGGTGGAAATCGTGCCGCCATTCGCGGCGATGAAGTCCGGATTGTAGGAGGCCGCGTCCGCCAGATCGAAAGTCTGATCATAGCTACCACTCGTTAGGCCGACCGGGAACATGGCGAAGCTCGGCGTTTGTGTCGCCACGCCCGCGGTCCCGGAATTCTGCACCGGCGTGGCCGCATGAATGTGCGCCGTCATCACCGTCCCCTGCAACGCGCTGAAGTCGGCCTCCACGCGCATGGTGAAGAGATCGAAGTCGATCGTCACCGTCACCGACCCGATCGCCGGTGAATTATTACTTGGACTCTCGTCAGTCCCGCTCAGCGTCGCTCTGCAGACCAGCTCATGCGCACGCGCCGCGGCGCTGGTCAGCACGACACAAGACAGAATCCCGAGGCAACTGTGCTTGAAAGAATGAATCCTCATTCGGCGCGTCTCCCATCATTGCATCCTTGTAATTCTTACCGGGATCAGCTCGCCAACGCACGCCGATTTCCGGGCGCGCGCTAGTTCGCCAGCACGGAAGTCTTCTTCTCCTGCTGAACCGGCACCGGCGCCGTTGCGTCCGCTTCCAACATTCCCTGCTCCATCGTCTCGACGTAATGTCGCGTCGCCGCCGGCAACTCATGCCAGATGCGCCATGCAATAAAGCCGCCAATCAACGCGCACGGCATCAGGAACAGCGGCCAGCCTTGCCAGCTGTGATGCGTGACGAGGTAACCGACCGCGAGCGATTGAATTCCGCTCCCGAGATAAACGAAACCATCGATGATGCCCGAGCATGTCGCGGTGGCTTTGCGTCCGCCAAAATCCGCCGCGGCCGTGCCGGACATCAGTGAATGCACGCCGGTGACCGCCGCGACGATGCACAACGCGGCGATGCCGACAATCAGCGGCCGTGTGAAGAGCGTCACCGCCATCACTCCTGCCATGACAAACATGAAGACCGAGAACAAGGCCGCGGGTGGTGCGCGGCGCGATTGGAACAGCTTGTCAGAAATGGTCCCGCCCGCGAATCCGCCGATGATGCCGGCGACGCAAAGAAGCAGGCCCCAGTTCCCGACAATGATTTCGCCGCCGGGCTGCTTCACATCGTGCGCGAAAATTGTGTACCACTGCATGATGCCGTTGCGCAGGGCACCCGAGGTTAGTTCGATAAAGGCAAACATCAGCATCAACGGACTGAGAAACACCGTCTTCAGCAGATCGCCGGCGCTGTATTTCTCATGCATGCGGCCGTAGGACGCGTCGTGTGTCTCCAGTTCCGGAAACCCGGCCTCTTCGGGCGTGTCTTTGATCACGAACAGATCGATCAGCGCCCACCCGAGCAGGATAGCGGCGGGAATGAAGAACACCGCCCAGGTCGCATCGATGGTTTCGCCTTCGGCAAAAAGGCGACGGACCCAGCTCGAGAACTCGTTAGGCGAAGACGGATGCGCCTTCGTCATGTTGATCACGGCCTGGCCCCAGTCGAAGGCGAAATAAACACCGAAAGAAATGAGGGTGCCGAAGATGGCGCCGAAGACGCCGCGCTCGCGCACGTGAAACCAATGTGCCTTGACCTTGATGATGGAAACGGCGCCGTAGCTTTGGAAATACATATTCACGGCGTAGATCACCGAGAAAATTCCCAGCAAGCGGATGTGCAGGCGACCGGTCAGGACTAACCAGGTGACGACGCCAAGCGCGACGTTGGCCGCGGCTGCACCCACCGCCGCGATCAAGGATCCCAAATTTTCCGCCGATCTTGTCGACCAGCGGACCGTTCACAAGAAAAGAAAAGGCGTAGACGATCGTGCCCGCGGCGAAGATCAGTCCGAACTCCTCATTCGACATTAGCGTGCCGAGTGAATTTTTCGCGACGGTGAGATTGTAGCGTCCCATGTAGAGGAACGCGTAGGTCATGCCGAGCGGGAACCAGTTAAGAAAACGGCGGTTAAGAAATGATGGGCCGTGCTTCAGCGGGTTATTCGCAAAATAAAACCCGATGACAGCCAGCAGGCAGATAAAGACGATGCCTAGCGACATAATGCGACACGCCGCAGCGCGGGTGGTTAGTCTTCACAAAAGCAGGCGCCTGGGCACACCAAAATCGCAATGTCACACAATTGTCACAAATTGTGGCCTATTCGCCCTGAAGCGGATATCCCCAGCGGCCCGCACGCCGTGAAGAGTTACTTCTTAACCTCGCCGACTCCGACAAAGCCGACGCGATCGACGATTTCCTGTCCTTTCTGGCTCAGGGTGAAGTCGATAAATTCCTTAGCGACTCCGGCTGGCTCGCCGTTCGTATAGTAGAAGGTTGGCCGTGCGTATGGGTATTGTCCCTGGCGCACTGCATCCTGTGTCGGCGTGGCGCCCTCAATCGAAACCACTTTAACGCCCGGCGCTTTCATATAAGCAAGACCGACATAACCGACGGCGTTGGCATTCTTGCCAACTTCCTGCGCGATCTGTTCATGCCCGGCCATTTTCTGCGATGAGGGCGCGTAATCGCGTTTGTTCATCGCCAGCTCTTTCCAATCCGAATAAGTCCCGGAGGAAGTGTTGCGCGTGTAGATCGATATCTTGCCACCCGATCCGCCGACCGCGCTCCAGTCACTGATCTCGCCTGTGAAAATTTGTTCGACTTGTTTCCTGGTTAGCTTGGTGACAGGATTGCTTTGGTTCACGATCACGGCCAAGCCATCGTAAGCTACGGTTACTGGAACCATCTTTACACCTTTGGTCGCGGCCGTTGACTCCTCCACCGGTTTCGCTTGCCGACTGGACATTCCAATTTGCGCCGTCCCATCAATGATGGCGGCGATGCCTGTGGTCGAGCCTTCCGCCGCGATGTCGAACGTCGCGTCAGGGTGCGACGCTTTAAATTCCTCAGCCAGCTGCGGCACGAGTTTGGCCCCGAGCGTATCGGAACCTTTGATAACTAATCGCTCCGCAAAAGCGGGCGAAGTGCTGAGCGCAATAGCTGCAATTGCGGCTAGGTAGATAAGTTTCATAGGAGTGTGAGCAAAACCTAGCGCGCGATTGTAACGCCGTCGCGTCGCCAACGTGACAATCAGGTGAATTCGCAGTTCCGGGCCCTTGACTGTATTCCTTTTTAGGAATATAGATTCGGATGAAGTTGAAAGACTTGAAAGCCACCCTCGCTCTCCATTCCGACGCCCTGCCTCGTTTCATCTTGCCGGATGGCGATGAAATCCCGGCCCATTTTCACATCACCGAAGTCGGGCACGTAGCGAAGCGTTTCATCGATTGCGGAGGGAAGGTGCATGACAAGACTGATACCTGCCTGTTGCAGGCCTGGGTGAGCGACGACGATCCGGATCATCGTCTGAAGGCGGGAACTTTCGCGAAGATCCTGCAGCTTGGCGATCAGGTCTTGCCGCACGACGACATCGAGGTGGAGGTGGAATACGAGGACTGCGCGATTTCGCAATATCCGATCGCGAGCGCGAAATTCACTGGCGAATTCATCGCGCTACAGCTGCGCGATAAGCATACCGATTGCCTAGCCAAGGAACGTTGCGGCATCAACGGCGAAGGTTGTGGCAAATCCGAAACGGCGGAGGCGGAGACCGCCGCGAGTTGCTGTTAGATCGTCGATCATGACCAAGCCTGCATTGCCGGAATCGTCGCATTTCGATCTATCGCGGCCTTGCTACGACACGCCGAACCCGAACTTCCGCGCATGTTACGACGCCAGTATGGCGAAGCTGGCGCTTGAACAAGCACTTACCTAACGAGTCCTATTCCCATGGCAAACGCCAACACGGCAAAGCGGCTGGAGTTCTTCGAGCGCAATCTGAGTCTATGGGTGCTCGCTTGCATGATCGCCGGTATCGCCCTGGGCAAACTCGTGCCGGACGTGACCACGCGGCTGGCGCAGTGGGAGTTCGGCGCGAACTCTCACGTCAATGTGGTCATCGCCATTCTCATCTGGCTGATGATTTACCCGATGATGCTCAAGATCGATTTCGGCGGTGTGCGCGAGCTGGCCAGGAAACCAAGAGGTCTTTTCGTGACCCTGTTCGTAAACTGGTTAGTCAAACCGTTCAGCATGGCGCTGCTCGGCTGGTTATTTGTGCAATGGCTCTTTAGTTCCGTGCTCGGATGGATCGACGCGCAAACGGCCAGGAATTACACCGCCGGTCTCATCATTCTCGCGGCCGCGCCCTGCACCGCGATGGTCTTTGTCTGGAGCTACCTGACAGAAGGCGACGGCGCCTACACTCTCGCGCAGGTCGCGATCAATGACCTCATCATGGTTTTTGCCTTCGCGCCGATTGTCGCCTTTCTCGTCGGAGTAGCAGGCGTGGCGGTGCCCGCGACTGTCCTCGTGACGTCAGTGGTTGTCTTCATTGTCATCCCCCTTGCAGCCGGATGGATCAGTCGCAGTGCCCTTATCGCGAGTCGCGGCGCGCACTGGTTTGAGAGTGCGTTTCTGCCAAAGTTTCGGCCGGTTACCATCGTCGCCTTACTCGCGACTTTGTTGCTGATCTTCGCCTTCCAGGCCGAGAACATCACTCACAACTGGATCGCCGTCCTACTGCTCGCCGTGCCAATCCTCATCCAGGTTTACTTCAACGCCGGGCTGACCTATGGCCTGATGCGGCTCTTTAAGGTGCCGCACAATGTCGCTACCCCAGGCGCACTGATTGGAGCGAGTAACTTCTTCGAGCTGGCGGTCGCGGTCGCGATCACGCTCTTCGGGCCAACAAGCCCGGCAGCCTTGGCCACCGTCGTCGGCGTGCTGGTTGAAGTGCCGGTAATGCTTTCTGTTTGTAACTTCTGCGTCCGGTCGCGCTCGTGGTATCAGCACGGAAGGCCCGCGGAAGCTCTCGCCTAAGCACGATGGACCTTGTTCAAATCTACCAATGTCTTTGTGACAAGACGCGGCTGCGCATCCTGCATCTGCTCACGCAATCACCGCTCTGCGTTTGTCACTTTCAGGAAATTCTCGACGAGCCGCAGGTGAAGGTATCCAAGCATCTCGCTTATCTGCGCAATCGCGGCTTGGTTGAAACCGAACAGGAAAAGAACTGGATGATCTACTCACTCCCGCAGCGGCCGGCCCCACAGTTAGAAGCCAATTTGCGATGCCTGCAGGATTGCGTGCAGACCGATGCCATTTTTAAACGAGACCTAAGAGCACTCGCCCGGTTACGCGCGAAAAGCGATGAACCCAGCGTAGCCGCAGCCTGTTGCTAATATGAAACAAAAAGTCCTTTTTATCTGCATTCATAACAGCGCACGCAGTCAGATGGCTGAGGCGTGGCTTAACTATGTTTGCGGCGAGCGATTCGCCGCTGAAAGCGCGGGACTGGAACCGGGAAAGCTCAACCCACTCGTGGTAGAAGCGATGAATGAAGTAGGAATTGATATCTCGAACAAGAAGACTCAAGGCGTCTTTGATGTTTTCAAAACCGGCAAGCTCTTTGCCTACGTCGTTACGGTTTGCGATGAGACCAGCGCGGAACGATGCCCAATCTTTCCCGGCGTGACCACGCGTTTGCATTGGAGCTTTCCCGATCCGTCCGCAATAACTGGAAGCCATGACGAAAAGCTGGTCCAGGTCCGTGCAATCCGGGACGAGATCCGCGCCAAGGTCGAAGAATGGTGCAAACAAGTTTGCCCGGAAGCACTCGCGCCGGGAGTGGCGTGAAGAAATACGCCGCTGAATTTATCGGTACCTTCGTGCTCGTGTTCGCAGGAACGGGCGCAATCGTTATCGATCAGGTAAGCGGCGGTACTGTGACGCATGTCGGCGTAGCTATGACCTTTGGTCTGGTCGTGCTTGCCATGATCTATACCGTCGGTGACGTCTCCGGTGCGCACCTTAACCCCGCCGTCACGATCGGCTTTTGGTTTTCACGCCGTCTTCCGAAAGGTGCGGTCCCGCCTTATCTCATAAGTCAATGCGCAGGCGCGATCGTAGCAAGTGGCATCCTTCGCTTCCTCTTTCCGCAGAATGTCCTGCTCGGCACAACCCAGCCGGCCGGTCCGCTCATGCAATCCTTTGACCTGGAACTCTTACTTACAGCGATTTTGATGCTGGCGATCCTGAGCGTTTCGAGCGGGGCGAAGGAGAAAGGTATCACCGCCGGGATTGTAGTAGGAGCGGTTATCGCGCTTGAAGCAATGTTCGCTGGTCCGATCTCCGGCGCTTCTATGAATCCAGCCCGATCACTCGGACCGGCGTTAATCTCCTGGCATTTAACTGCCTTATGGCTCTACCTGGTCGCGCCTACGATTGGCGCGTTGCTAGGGGTCCTCGCCTGCCGAAGTGTGCGCGAAGCAGGTTGCTGCTAGGCTTGCCTCACTTGATTGGCACGAAGCCCACCTGGGCCACGATCTTTTGTCCGGCCGCACCGATGGTAAAATCGAGAAACTGCTTGGCTACTCCGCCTGGCTCGCCATTGGTGTAGTAGAAGGTCGGGCGCCAGTAGGAATAGGTATGACCCTGCACGCTTTGCACAGAAGGGAGCACGCCATCGATCGGCAGTGCCTTTACGCCCGGCGCCTTAACGTAGGCCATGCCGACGTAGCCCACGCCGTTGGGATTCTTGCCTACTTCGGCTGCGATCTGCTCGTTCCCAGCCATCTTCTGCGAACCACCGGCGTAGTCCCGCTTCTTCATCGCCAGCTCCTTAAAATCGGAATAGGTGCCAGAGGACGTGTTACGGGTGTAGACCGATATCTTGCCGCCATTGCCGCCAATGGCACTCCAATCGGCCACCTCGCCGGTGAAGATTTGTTCCACCTGTTTCTTGGTCAAAGCTTTTAGCGGATTGTTTGTGTTAACAATGACCGCGATGCCATCGTAAGCAACGATCGTCGGTTTCATGTTAACGCCTTTGGCGGCGGCGGCGCCAACTTCAGCCGGCTTGGCCCGGCGGCTCGACATCCCGATTTGTGCCGTGCCATCAGTGATTGCAGCTATGCCGGTAGTAGAACCTTCTGCCGCAATGTCGAAGGTTGTCCCCGGATTCTGAGCCTTAAAGTGCTCGGCCAATTGTGGGACAAGCTTGGCTCCGAGCGTATCGGAACCTTTGATAACAAGGCGATCGGCGCGCGCTTCGACTGAGAGAAGGAGCCAGGGCCAGGAAGAGATATGTTCGTTTCATAAGTGTCTAGGTTGAAAGGGCGGCTAGAACTTCACGTTCAGGTCGGCCTGGAAGATTTGATACTTGTGCAATGGATTGATGGAGATATCGCCGGTGCCACCTGTGCCTAACGAGTCGTCGCTCGGCCAGGCATAGCCCCAGGACAAGTTGAAAACAACAGCGTCGCTCAAGGCATAACCCGCCTGCACTACCACACCTTCCAGGTTCACACGGCTGTCGAAGAAGTCGGAATCAACCAGGTTGGGATCGAGGGCGTATTGGTCGGTATGCATCCAATAGGCCTGCAACTGCCAGTCATGCTTCACTTTCAACTGACCAACACCTACGCCGATCTGGTAGGCATAACGCTGGTCGCCCTTGCCCGGGTTCAGCGCTGCTTCAGCGCGCGCGTCACCTTCGAAGTTGACCGCAAAATCACCAAAGATGCGGAAGGGTAGCTCGCCGATTTTGAATCCGAATTCCATCGGGACTTCCAGGACGAGCAGGCTGTTCACGCCGGTTTGGTTTAATGCCAGTGAGTTTGCATTGGTTACCAGCGGGCTGCCCCCGCGATAGAAGCTGTTAAAGGTATCGCCGAGCCCGCTGTAGTTATAGACCACGGGGGCCGCCTGGAAGTAGAAGTTCTTGGGAAAAGTGAACCTCGCGCCAACCTGCCAGGCGAAGAGCCAGGCATCGGTGTTCGGGGTCAGGCGATTGTTGGTGAAGCCGCGGCGTCCGAGCGGATTCTCCGGGTTGGCATCGTCGTAGACGAACTGCGCGAAGTTGGCGAACACGTCGAGCTTTAACTTCCATGGCTCACGGACTACGGCCACGGCCTTACCATCCTTGCTATCGGACGCGGTCGTAGTTGAGCCCCCTCCGATATTGAAGGTATAACTATGCTTCCACTGTTCGGCCATACCTTCCGGATTAATGTCGGCATCCCAGACCATCAGGGTAGTTACAAGCGGGTTGGGCATGCGGCCTACCGTGAGGGTGATGTCCCGGAAACCTTTGTAGCCCAGGTAGGCCTGACCAACCGCTATGCCATCGCTGGTCTTGGCGAAAGGACCGTTGTTCGAGTCGTCACCAAAGGTCACGTTAGTCGAGCGCGGATTCGAGCTTGTTTCCAAACGCAACCCGAAGAACCAATCGTCGGCCAGGGTTCCGCGAATACCTATGCGGAGGCGATACCGTTCGCGCTGACGCTCCTGCCAGTCGCCGGCGCCAGCGATGCCCACGCCAGGTGGCGCAACCGGCTGACTGGGGTTGGTCTGGCCGCCGCGATACTCGTAACGCACCCGCGCATCGCCATAGATTTCCAGCTCGGTGATCGGGGTGGACATCTTCCACTTGCCGGCCGGTTGCTGCGAATACTCCTTGGTTAGCTCGCCGCGCACTTCCTCTGCTTCCTGGTCGGTGATGATCTTTTTGCGCACGAGCAGGTCCAATAATGCGCCCGCATCCTGCGCGCGCGCGATGGTTCCGCCTAGTAACAGGCTGATTGCGACGGCAACGAAGATAATCTTCTTCACGAACATGGTTTCTCCTTGGTTGAGGTTGGCAGCGAAGCCGCGCCTTGTTGTCCCGCGCCGAAGCTGGCGCGGAATTGTGACGAACGGATGACGCCGGCGTGACAATTCCGTGAACTTCGGCGCGAGGACGTATTTCGCGGCGCGGCTGGGGAAAAAACGACTAGTCCGGTTGCGACCCGTCGTTCCCCTTGGATCATGCATACGGGGTTAACGGAATTCTTTCGCCTTGGCGAAACTGTTTCTCTCCAGTACCCGATTTGATGGAGCGGCCATGTTTTCGATGATCCAAAAGATGCTCGGGCAGGATGGTAAGTTTTTCGACCTCCTCGAAGCGAGCGCGCAACAGGCCGACGCCAGCGTCCATCACCTCGTGGCCCTTTTGGGCAAGCTCGAGCAGCACGATTCGCCGCAGACCCTGGAGGATTTCGTCCACAGCCGACGCAAAGATAAACTCATCACGCAGGAACTGACGGAGCAGCTGTGCAAGACCTTCATCACCCCGCTGGAGCGTGAAGACATCCAGGCCCTCGCCTCGGCTCTCTACAAGATTCCGAAAACGGTCGAGAAAATCGGCGAACGCGTTCTGATTTGTCCGGGTGAATTGCACGGGCGCAGCTTTCGCAAGCATTTGGACTTGTTAGACCAGGCCGCCGAAGCCGTCCTCGCCATGGTGAAGGATCTGCGCAAAGGCATCGACGCCGTCAAGGCGCGCGAAGCCAACGCCAGGCTGCAAGCAATCGAAGGCGACGCCGACAAGCTCGAACTGGATATGTTGCGCGAGCTTTACCACAGCGATTACGATGCGAAGAACATCATCTTCCTGCGCGACATCTACGAGTTACTGGAAAAAGTAATCGATCGTTGTCGCGACGCCGGTAACATCATCCTTCAGGTCGTCCTTAAGTACTCCTAGCCGTCGCGGCGACGCGGACGCGTATGCTTCTTTTCCTCCTCGTCGTCCTCACTGCCATCGCCTTTGAGTACATCAACGGCTTTCACGATGCCGCCAACGCCATCGCCACCGTCGTCTCGACCAAGGTTCTAAGTCCAAGACAAGCCATCGGGCTCGCCGCTTTCTTTAACCTGACCGGTGCGCTCACCGGCACCGCCGTAGCGTCTACTATCGGCCAGGGAATGGTCGATGCGAGCGTAGTTACCATGCCTACTATCCTTTGCGCCTTGATCGGCGCGATCACATGGAACTTGATTACGTGGCTGCTAGGTCTGCCCTCCAGTTCCAGTCATGCTTTGATCGGAGGCCTATGCGGTTCCGCCCTTGCCGCCGCGCACAATAACTGGTCCGTCTTGAAATGGCGGACCGGCCTTCTGCCCAAGGTAGTTATCCCCATGGTGACTTCGCCTATCCTGGGCTTCATTATCGGCGGCTTACTCATGTTTCTCCTGTTAGTTATCCTGCGAAAATCAACGCCTTTTCTGGTTAATTCTACCTTTGGTAAGCTACAACTCGTTAGCGCAGCGTGGATGGCTCACAGCCACGGCACGAACGACGCGCAAAAGACCATGGGTATCATCGCCCTGGCCCTCTTTACCGGAACGCAAAGCGGTGCCTTCAAGCATTTGCCGTCCATTTTAAGCTTCCTCCACACACCGGAGTTTAAAGTTTCAGCCTGGGTCGTAGTCCTTTGCGCCGCGACCATGGCTGCTGGCACCGCCGCCGGCGGCTGGCGCATTATCCGCACGCTCGGCCACAAGATGGTCAAGCTACAGCCAGTGCATGGTTTTGCCGCGGAAACTACCGCCGCGGTCATCATTCAGGCCGCCAGCTCCTATGGTATTCCGCTTTCTACTACCCACGTTATCTCCACTTCCATCATGGGTGTCGGCGCCGTGAAACGCTTCAGTGGTGTCAAGTGGACCGTCGTCGAACGGATCGTCTGGGCCTGGGTACTAACCTTGCCCTCCACGGCCCTTATTAGCTACATACTCTCCCGCGCCGCCGCCGCCTTCTAATGAAGTTGCTTACATTTCTTTTGCCACGCGCTACAGTTAGCCCTAACCAACCCTAGCTTATGTATAACAAGAGCAACCTCGCCAGGATAGAGAAGATGAACAAGCTCGCGCCTGAACTAATGAAGGCGTTCTGGGCTTTCGATAAAGCATCGGTCGCCGATGGAGCAATTCCCGTTAAGTATAAGGAACTAATCGCGGTGGCGGTCGCGGTGACCACCCAATGTCCCTATTGCATCGATATCCACTTCGGCAATGCCCGCAAAGCCGGCGCCACCGAGGCTGAACTGGTGGAAGCTACCATGGTGGCCGCTTCACTTCGCGCCGGGGGCGCCGTGACGCACGCCACCCATGCGCTCACCGACTAAGTCTCGTTAAGCCTTCGCGAAGTCAAAACGACTATGAAAGGCAGGCAACCCGGTCGTCCGACGAAGTGGGTCTCGGCCAGCGTCTTGGAATACGTCGATATCGGCAAGCGCGGCGTCCGCTTTGAGGTCTGGGAAAAGTGGAAACGAAAGCGACGCAAGCTTGGCACTCTTATCGTAACCGTAGGTGGTTTGCGCTGGCGGCCGCAAAGTGGCAAGCGCTTAAAGCAAAAGGGCTGGGAAGACCTGGCGGAGTGGTTTACGCCCTCTGGCGATTCCTAGCTAAATAGGTACTTGGTCTGATAGACCTACTGTCGGCATCGACGCTAATGCTGTTTCCCATGAAACGCCTGGCCGCCTTTCTTCTCGTGTCCTACGTCGCGCTGGACGCCGCATGGTCACAGGAGGTGATTACTACCTCCATGGCGGAGGCGGTCCTGCGAAAGATGGCGGAGAAGTATGCCTCGCTGAATTCATACAGCGACACTACTACCGTCCATTATCGCAATCCGGACGGCACGGATGGCGCCAGCGCGCAAGGCAATATCTGGTTTCAGCGCCCGTCGCTGCTTCGCATCGATGCTACGTCGCAACCCGCGCCCTCTGCGCCGGTCAAACGCGAAGTGATCTGGTCCAACGGAAAATCGGCGCGATCGTGGACCAGCGAGAGCGCGGTCGCGCTCTTGAACAAGATTCAACTGGCGGGTTCAAAGATGTTTGGCACCTATGCCTATCACATTCCGACCCTGCTCGAGCCGGCTTTCGGCGGAGCCAAGCGACTGAGCGATCTCGATTCGCCGTCACTGGCGGCCAACGAAACCATCGACGGCGTGGAATGCCTGCATGTGCGCGGCAACTGGCTGGGCGATTCCTATGAAGTGTGGCTGGGCAAGGACGATTACATCGTGCGCAAAATCGCCGCCATCTACAGCGGTTACGGAATGGAAGAGTCGCATCATGACATTGCGCTCGATCAGCCGATTCCGCTCCGGACCTTCCAATTCGAGCCGGAAAGAGACGTAACTCCCCCGCCGAAGAAAAAATAAAGGAATGCGCAAGCGCAGAGCAATCTTTGTTAGCCTAACGAGTGCTGCGTTGTTGCTTTGCATCCTGACCGGCTGCGGCGGACCGACGAAGCCGATTGTCGGCAAATGGAAAACAACGGTCGACGCGAGCGAATCCACCTGGGAATTTTCCGGCAACGGCGCGCTGACGCAGGACGGCGCGCCGGGCCGCTACAGTTTCGGCGATAGCGAACGGATCAAGATCCAAACACAAACGGCTACGTTTGCTTATCGAATTGAAATCAAAGGCGACGCCATGATCTGGATCGCCACGAACGGCGCCAGGACGGAATTCACGCGGGTGAAATAGCGCCGCGCCCATGCTCAAGATCGAGTCGGTCTCGAAACGTTTCCGCGCCGGCAACTACGGGGTGCGCGATGTTTCGCTGGAGCTGAAGTCAGGCGTAATCGGTTTGCTCGGCCCGAACGGCGCGGGCAAGACCACACTGATGCAAATGCTCGCGACCGTAACCCGGCCGACCAGCGGACGCATCACGTTTCACGGTGTCGATATTGTGAAACGGCCTAACGAGTTGCGGCGTCAGCTCGGTTACTTGCCGCAAGACTTCGGCGTTTACGACAACCTGACCGCGGTCGAATTCCTCACCTATTTCGCCGCGCTCAAAGGCGTGCACTCGAAAAAGCGCGTCACGGAAATGCTGGAGATGGTCAACCTCCACACCGTCGCCAATCGCACTCTCGGCGGATTTTCCGGCGGAATGAAGCAGCGACTCGGCATCGCGCAGGCGCTGATCAACGATCCGACTTTCGTCATTGTCGACGAACCAACCGCCGGGCTTGATCCGGAAGAGCGCGTGCGCTTTCGCAATGTCCTTTCCGAAATCGGTTTCGGGAAGCTGGTCATCCTCTCCACGCACATTGTTTCCGACGTCGAATCGATCGCGACGGAAATTGCGGTGATGAAGGAGGGCGCGCTGCTTACCATTGGCGCGCCGGAAAGTTTGCTGCGCGCGGCGGGCGCACATGTTTGGCGAAGCGTCGTGCCGTCGGAGGAATTCGAGAAACTGCGCGCAACACTCAAGATCTCCAGCGCGGTGCGCAAACCGGACGGTGTGCACATTCGTTTCGTCGGACCGGCGGCGGAAATTGCCGCCACACCAGTCGAGCCCGAATTGGAAGACGCGTTCCTTTACTTGATGAACTTCGGCCTAACGAGTCCAAAAGCAGACAGGTGAGAGATTCTCTTTCGCGCATCGCGGCGATTGTGCGCGCGGATTTTCTCGTGCGCTTTCGTCGTCCCTCGACGCTCATCATTTTCCTGCTCCTGAGCGCGTTCGCCTATGTCTGGATTCCGGCGCCCTCGAGCGGACGCGCCTTGATGCAAATCGACGGCCATCGCGCGCTCTATAATTCCGGCGCGATCGGGATGGCCTCGGCGTCGATCGCCATGATCTTCGTCGGTCTATTCGGGTTCTACGTCGTCTCCAATGCCGTGCGGCGCGATGTCGTTTCGCGTTGCGGCGTGATCGCGGCCTCCACCCCGATGCGATCGAGCGAATACTTGTTAGGCAAACTTCTTGGCAACATTACCTTCCTCGCCGTCTTCACCGCCGGCTTCATGCTCACTTCAATGGCGATGCTGTTGCTGCGCGCGGAAGCGCCGTTCCAGCCGCTCGTTTTTCTCGAGCAATATCTGCTGCTCACACCAGGCGCGATCGTCTTCGCCTCCGCCGTGGCCGTGCTCTTCGAGTCGATCCGCTGGCTTTCCGGAAAACTGGGCGACGTCGTCTATTTCTTTGTCTGGATGGCGACGCTCGGCGTGGTGGCCAGCCAGGAAGCGAGCAAGAGTGGAATCAGTTGGGGCCGCTACGTCGATTTCACCGGCTTCGGTTTCATGATCTCGCAGGCGCAGCGCACCATGGGGGTCAATTCGATTGCGATTGGATCTTCACCGGTCGATCCCGCGCTGGCGCCGATCGATTTTCCCGGACTTAGCCTAACGAGTGGTTGGCTGGTGCCTCGCCTCGCTTCGAGTCTACTGCCGATCGTGCTTCTGCCCGTCGCGACATTCTTCTTCCATCGCTTTGATCCCGTGCGCACCGGTCGCGCGACGGACAAAGGAAAACGCAACTGGATCGGGCGGATTCAGATGTTGTTCAAGCCGATCAGCCGCCGTGCGGTCGATCTTCTCATGCGACCGGCACGTGGTCGCGGATTTTTCAATGCCGTCTGGGCCGACGCGCTTCTCACGCTCACGCTTTTTCCACTGGCCTTCGTCGCCATCATTCTCGCGGCGATTTTAGGACTCACGTCGCAACGCCGCCGAATCATTGCCCTTCATCTTCGCCGCGCTTGCCATCATCATCTCCGATGTTGCGACGCGTGACAGCCGCGCGGCGACAACTGCGATTGTAAGAGCGGCACCGCGTCTGCGAGAAAATTTCGTCTGGTGGAAACTGTGTTCGGCTTTCGTGCTGGCATTGTTTGTCTGCCTGGTGCCGTTGCTGCGCAGCACAAACGGCGGCATCCAGTCGTTAGGCATGCTTCTGAACGGAATCTTTTTTATCGTGGCCGGCGCGACCGCGCTTGGTGTCGTTAGTCAAAATGCCAAGACGTTCATCGTCGTGTTCCTGAGTTTTTGGTACATGGTGGTGAACGATCGCGGCGCCACGCCGCTGCTCGACTTCGCCGGGTTTTATCGCACCGGCACGCCGGCGACGTGCTGGCTTTATGCCACGCTCAGCGTGGTCGCGTTGGCGATCACGCAGATTTTTTATCGCGCGAAGCTGCGTCGCGCCTAAAACGACTCCGCTTTCAGATAAAGCGTGCGCGAACCGAAATCGATGATGGCGTTGTGACGCGCCAGGATTTCGGAGCCGAGCAGACCGGCCACCGGCGGCGTGGCGTTGAGCAAGGCCGTACGGACAAGACCTTCGAGATCGATCACGCCCACTTCCTTGCTCCGCATATCGACGGAACCGACCGAGAAGCGCGAAATGGTGGCCAGTTGCACGCCGCGCCGTTTGAAATTCACGCCGGCGGAACTGAAGGGCGTGTCGCGCACCGGAATCTTCATCTGCCTAACGAATCGTTGATGCATGAGCGTGCCGAATGCGCCGGTGTCGAGCATGAGCCGGGCGCGTTTCCCATTGAAACTGCCGTTCACGTAAAGGTTGTAGCCCGCGCTGACCTGGATCGGGACGCGACTGAATCCGCGATAATCCAACCCCGGCGCACTCCCGCGCACACTCGGATCAATTTTCAGGATCAGCATCTGCGCGCGACAATCGAGCACCGCGTTAGTCGGGAACAGAATGTCCGCGCCGATGATTCCATCGAGGGCCTGCTCATCCATCATCTCCGCCGCGCGTGACTTACTGCCGAGATCGATCGCCACCATCGGTTCGTCGATCAGGTTTAACGCGCCCAGCTGCAGGCTGTGCGCAACCGCGACAGAATTCGAGCCGCCGTTGACCTGGAGACGCGTCGGATAATCCGCGACCGCACTCGCGGGAGTCATTCCGAAAAAACGAACGCGATTCACCGCGATGGCGCTGATCGGCGCGCCAGTATCGACGCCAAGCAAGGCGGGCCGGCCATTGATGGAGGCGCGAACCAAGAGATGATTTTGCGCGGAGCGTTCCAGCGGCAAACACTCGAACTGCTGTGCGCGCGGCGCGGTCGCGCCTTTGCCGATGAAAGCGCGGCGATTGTCGTTGCTGGCACGCGGCGCCGCGAAGGCGGACGCAGCGATTAGAACAAGAAAAATTGCTGCGCACCGCGCGGTGCTTTGGAGACGAAACACGCGCCGATGATAGCACGCTGCACCCCCGAGGGGAAACCGGCGCTGCATTTTCCGCCGTCACTCCTTGCGCCCCTTGGTCGCAAACGCTACAAGAAGCGCCGTGCCAGAGCCGACCGACGCCAACGATACGAAATTCGTGCGCGGACTCGGCTTGGTGGATTCGACCATGCTGGTCGCGGGCTCGATGATCGGCTCGGGTGTTTTCATTGTCTCGGCTGAAATCGCGCGGCTGGTGGGAGCGTCCGGGTGGCTGCTGGTGGTTTGGCTGGTGACCGGCGCGCTCACTATCATTGCAGCGCTGAGCTACGGTGAATTGGCGGCGATGATGCCGAAGGCGGGCGGACAGTACGTTTACCTGCGCGAATCGTACGGACCGCTCTGGGGATTCCTTTACGGCTGGACCTTATTTCTCGTCATCCAGACCGGAACGATCGCGGCCGTGGCCGTGGCCTTCGCGCGTTTTCTCGGCGTGTTCACCACCAGCGTTTCACCGACTGCGTGGATCATTCCGCCGATTATTCTTTCGCGAAACTACGCGATCAGTCTCTCCACGCAGCAGTTGGTCGCGATCCTGATCATCGCTTTCCTGACCTTCGTGAATACGCGCGGGCTGCAGCTCGGGAAGATGATTCAAAATGTTTTCACGTCGGCGAAAACGTTGTCGCTGCTCGCGCTCATCGTTCTTGGAATTTTTGTCGGACGAAACGCCGAGGCGATTTCCGCCAACTTCACCAACATGTGGATCCCGGGCGCGGTCTCTCCGATCAAATCCGATCTTTCCTTTGTCACGACAGTGACGGCGACGGCGGGCGCGCTCGGCATGATCATCGCGATCTGTGTCGGCCAGGTTGGGTCGCTCTTTTCGTCCGATGCGTGGAACAACATCACCTTCACCGCCGGGGAAGTGAAAGATCCGCGGCGCAACATTCCACTCTCGCTCGCACTCGGCACGGGTTTGGTCATCACGCTCTACGTGCTGGCGAACGTCGCTTACCTCTGCGTGTTGCCGTTGGAAAAAATCCAGCACGCGGCCGACGATCGCGTCGGCACCGCTGTGATGGATGTGATGTTCGGCAATGCCGGCGCGGCCATCATGGCGGTGGCGATCATGATCTCGACGTTCGGCTGTTGTAACGGACTGATCCTGGCCGGCGCGCGCGTGTATTACGCAATGGCGCAGGATGGTTTGTTCTTCAAATCGACCGGACATTTGAATGCGAAACACGTTCCGGCGATGGCGCTGGTCTTGCAGGGAATCTGGACCGCGCTGCTCGTGTTACCGCGCACGCGCTTGCGCGATTCGGTGACGGATGCGCCGGTGGTCAATGCCGCGGGCGTGGAACAATACGGCAACCTCTACGGCATGTTGCTCGACTACGTTGTCTTCGCGGTGCTGATCTTCTATGTCTTGACGATTATCGGGATCTTCGTCTTGCGCCGAACGCGGCCTAACGAGGAGCGGCCTTATCGCGCGTTTGGTTATCCGGTTCTGCCCGCGTTTTACGTCGTGGCCGCGACCGTGATCCTGCTGGTCCTGGCCTTGTATAAAACGCAGACGTCGTGGCCGGGATTAATCTTAGTCTTAATCGGCGTGCCGGTTTATTTTCTCTGGCGGAAATCAAGCAAGACCGACAAGGTTATCTAACATCATGGGAAATCTATTTAAGAGAAAACCGCTCGCGAAACTAATGCACGAAGCCGAGGAAGTCGGCGAGCATACACTCAAGCGTTCGTTAGGCTGGGTGAACCTGGTTGCGCTCGGCATCGGCGGAATTATCGGCGCGGGTCTGTTCGTGCGCACCGCCTCGGCGATCGCAGAACGTGCGGGTCCCTCCGTCGTGCTGGCGTTTATCGTCGCAGGTATCGGCTGCACTTTCGCGGGACTTTGTTATGCGGAATTTGCCTCGATGATTCCCGTCGCGGGCAGTGCCTACACTTACTCCTACGCGACCATGGGCGAATTGGTCGCGTGGATCATTGGGTGGGATCTTATTCTGGAGTATGCGGTCGCGGCGGCAACTGTCGCCTCAGCGTGGAGTCAGTACGCCAACCGCGTGCTCGATTGGTTCGGCTGGCGCATCCCTTTCCAATGGTCGCACACGCCGTTCGAACACGACGCCGCGGGCGCTGCGGGAATAATAAACCTTCCAGCGATATTCATTCTCTTTCTTCTAACCCTGCTGCTGATTCGTGGAACTAAAGAATCGGCTCTGGTGAATGGACTCATCGTTGTCTTAAAGGTCAGCATCGTCTTGTTAGTCATCGGACTCGGTTGGGGATTTGTTAATCCCGCGAATCATACGCCGTTCATCCCAGCTGCCACGACCTATACTACCGCGGAAGGCATCACCCATAACTTCGGTGGAATCATGGGAATCCTTGGCGCAGCCGGTGTCGTTTTCTTTGCTTACATCGGGTTCGACGCTGTCTCGACGGCCGCGCAGGAAGCTAGAAATCCGAAGCGCGATATGCCAATCGGGATACTGGGCTCGCTAGGGATCTGCACAATTCTCTACGTCCTCTTTTCCTATGTCCTCAGCGGCATCGCACCGGTCGCGGATTTTCGCGATCCGCTTCGTGGAGGCGAAGCATCCGTGGCTTACGCGATCAGCACCTACATGCATGGATACGAATGGCTTTCGAAGTCAGTCACGGTGGCGATTCTGGCCGGATTTTCTTCGGTGATCCTGGTCATGTTGCTCGGGCAATCGCGCGTTTTCTTTTCCATGAGCCGGGATGGTCTGGTGCCGCCGATTTTCTCCGACGTGCATCCGCGCTACCGCACACCTTACAAATCAAACATGCTGTTCTTTGTTTTCACCGGCGTGATGGCCGCCTTCCTGCCGGCAGATATTACGGGCGAGATGACCAGCATTGGAACGCTCTTCGCCTTCATGCTTGTCTGCGCCGGCGTTTGGATCATGCGCGTGAAAAATCCAGAGCTCGAACGCGGCTTCCGCGTGCCGGCCGCGCCGCTCGTGGCCATTCTCGGCATTATCACCTGTGGCGCGATGATCTTCGGATTGGGCTGGACCAATTGGTTGCGGCTAATCGTTTGGCTACTGATCGGGTTTATCTTCTACTTTAGCTACGGCCGGAAGCACAGCCGCATCGACGCACCCCATCCGACGGAAATGCCGGAAGGAATAAAGATGACGCGCGACGGTTTGTTATGACGAATCGGCGCTACCCGGCGGCAACGCTTCGCGAATAGCGAGGTGTAGCCTAACGAGTCCGGCTGCTGCCGCCGAAGGCGCCGGCCGGACTAGAGCCGCCGAAACCGAGAATTCGCTCCAGGCGCTGTTGCGTCCAGCCTGTCGCTTGCATCGGCGAGCGCGGGCCGGCATCGGCTTGATCCAAAATCTGCGCAAGATCGCGTTCCTCGTCGCTCAACCAATTTTCCGGATTCGAGGCGCGCTGGCGCAGATCGGCCAGCATGGCGGTGAGCGATTCGTTCTCCTGTTTCGAGACACGCAGCAGATTGATCATGTGCTGGAACGTGAGATGAAACGGCACCGTGGCAAAATCAACTTCGCCCGCGTCGGCGACAGTGTCCGGCGGGGTGGTGATCAAGTCCGAAGTAGCTAACGAATTCCAAACGTCGGCCGGTTGGAAGAAACCAATCTCACCGCCGTAGGTCGCGCTCCCGTTTGGCACGCTAATGTAACAACTCCCGGCCAGTGGTTCAATCTCGACCGTTGTTGCTTCGCCGCCGGCCGCGTTCAGCAAACGCAAATGCACTTTGCGGTCCTGCGGTTCCGAATCGTGAAAGGCTTTGGTCCAGTCGATATCCCAATAAGCAAAAATGTTGCGCGGATCGCGCGCCATGAGCGTGAGCGTTTGCGTGCCGTAGGAACGCGGCAGATCAGCCATCTCGGCGCGATAATCCGCGCGTCCGTAGCTGACGACCGGTCGCGTCGAAACGCTGTAGGTCGCCGTCTCCGGCGCGAGGCCGCCGTCGTCTGGTGAGGACTCGGGCGCATTGTCTTTCAAATCAATATCCATGGCTGCGGGGATGGCGGCTGGGATGTTACTCGATATCGGCAATTCGCCAAACGGAATTGCGGCGCGCCGGATTGCCGCTAATCATCGGAGGCGGAATGAAGAGAAACGTCGTTACGGTGGAGGAACTGGCCCGCATTTCGGAGAAGCTGCGTGCGCAAGGCAAGCGTCTCGTGGTCACGAACGGTTGCTTCGACCTGCTTCATCTCGGTCACGTGCGTTATCTCGAAGCGGCACGAAAATTAGGCGACGCGCTCGCCGTCGGCGTGAACGGTGATGCATCGGTGTGTGCGCTCAAGGGCGACGGACGTCCGTTGAATAATGAAAACGATCGCGCGCATGTCCTGGCCGCGTTGCGCACGGTCGATTACGTAGCGGTTTTCCCGGAAGTGCGCGCAACGCAATTTCTCGAGCAGGTGCGGCCCGCCATTTATGTGAAGGGCGGCGATTACAAACCGGAAACACTCCACGTCGAGGAACGCACTGCGTTGGAAAAAATCGGTGCGGAGATCCAGATCATTCCGTTCGAGCCGGGCTATTCCACTTCGAGTTTGATTGAGCGAATGAATCGCAGCTAACGATGGCGGCGCTTGGCCTTGGCATCCTCGGTTCCGGCAAAGGCAGTAACTGTCGCGCGATCCTGGAACGCATTCGCGATGGAACATTGTGCGCCGACGCGCGCATTGTGATCTCGGATGTGGCCGACGCCGGCATTCTGCAAATCGCGCAGGAGTTCAAAGTGCCGCAAGCGTTTCTGCCGCCGGGAAAATTCCGCACGAAACTGGAGCCGGACGCGGAAAACGCACTCGTGCGCATGTTGCGGGACGCAGCGGTGGATCTGGTGGTGCTCGCGGGATTCATGCGTGTGTTGAAGGAGCCGACGCTGTCTGCGTTCCCGCATCGCATCATCAACATTCATCCCTCGCTGCTGCCGAAGTTTCCGGGATTGGAAGCGTGGAAACAGGCGCTCGTCGCCGGCGAAACTGTGACCGGCTGCACGGTCCACCATGTCGACGCGGCCATCGACAGCGGCGAAATCATCGCGCAGCGCGAAGTGCCAATCATGCCTAACGACACGCCGGAAACGTTACACGCGCGAATTCAAATCGCGGAACGGGAACTCTACCCTCAAGTCATCGCACAGTTCTGCGAATAACTACTCGTTAGGCAGATCAGTTAGTAGCTTTCCGATTTTTGATCGCGGGCCAGAATTTCCTGCAGCGCATCAGCCGGCTTCTTGCCCTGGTAAAGAATACTGTAAACCTGATCGATGATCGGTGTTTCAACGTTCAGGCGCCGTGCGCATTCAAACGCGCTCTTGGTCGTCGGCACTCCTTCCGCCACCATCTTGGTGGACGCGATAATTTGCTCGAGCGTTTCTCCGCGCCCGAGTTTCTCGCCCACCCGACGATTCCTACTCAGCTGACTGAAGCAGGTCGCGACCAAATCTCCCGCGCCGCTCAAGCCATAAAAGGTGCGCGGATTTCCGCCCATGGCTGTTCCGAGCCGCAGTAATTCGGCCAGGGCACGCGTGACCAGCGCGGCCTTCGAGTTGTCGCCTAAACCAAAGCCATCGCTGATGCCCGCCGCGATCGCGAAAACGTTTTTCAGGGCGCCGCCGAGCTCGATGCCGATTGTTTCTTCGCTCGAATAAATGCGGAAGCGCGGCGTGCCGAGATATTGTTGCAGTTCCTGGGCGCAATCCGCATTCTGACAACCAAGCACCGCGGCCGTAGGCAGATCGCGCGCCACTTCTACAGCCAGGTTTGGTCCTGAAAGCACCGCGACGGAGCTTTGCGGAAATATTTCGCCAAGGATCTGAGACATGCGCAAGCCGGTCCCGTGTTCGATGCCCTTGGTACAGCTGAGGAGAATGGGAATACTCGTTAGGCGCGGTTGCAGCGCTAGCGCAACAGACCGCAACGCGGTCGAGGGCGTGACGAACACAATCAACTCCGCGCTCGCGCAATCTGCGAGATCACTCGTTAGGCCAATCGACTCGGGTAGAGATACGTCCGGCAGGTAGTCCTGGTTCGCGCGCGATTTGCGCAGTCTTGCGATCAGTTCCGGATTGCGTCCCCACAAAGTAACGGCGTTGCCGCGTTTGGCCCAAAGAATCGCCAGCGCTGTTCCCCATCCGCCCGCGCCAAGAACCGCCGTGCTTTTGAGTTTCACTTTCGTGCAAACCGCTGCTCAGTGCCGTTGAGAAGGCGTGTCATGTTTGAGCGATGACGCCAGACAACCAGCGCGGTCATCGCGATAGAGAAATACAGCAGCACCTTGCCGTGCGTCATTTTCAAATGCACCAGAATGCCAACTACCACCGGCAACGCGAGCGCGGCGAGGATCGACGCGAGCGAGACATAACGCGTGACGAGAAAAATAATGACCCAGACCAGAAATATGCTGACTGCGGCGATCCAACTAATTCCGAATATTGATCCGGCGGAAGTGGCGACTCCTTTGCCGCCTTTGAACCCAAGCCAAATAGGAAACGAATGCCCTGCGACGCAGATCGCGGCAGCGAGGATGGCAAAGAATTCCGCGTAGTTTGCGGCCACGGGATTCCTATGGACCAAGGCAAGAGCGATTCGGACCGCAGCGAAACCCTTGAAGGCATCCAAAAAGAAAACGGTGTATCCCTTTGGTTTCCCGAGAACCCGAAGGACATTAGTCGCACCGATGTTTCCGCTGCCGTGCTGGCGGATGTCAATTCCGCTAGCCTTCGCGATGACGTATCCGCTCGGAAACGAGCCGATGAAATAGGCTAAGACTGAAACGAGAAGAGCCAGGCCTACGATCGATTGCGTCATTGCGCTACTCTAGCTCCTATCCGCATCCGCGCTTTGTCGATAGAACCTATTCTTCTTAAGATATATAGATATTATTGATAGATCGACTGGTGTAATCCCGCTAATCCTCGCGGCCTCTTCGAGCATGCGTGGCCGAGCTGCGCTCAACTTCTGCCGCGTTTCGTTTCGCAGACCTGGAATATTGGCCAGATCAATGTCCTCCGGGATTCGTTGGCGACCGGCCGGCGACAGTTGCCGATTGTGATTGTGCTGGCGCCGCACGTAGCCCTCATACTTCAGGTCGGTCTCGACCAAGTCCCAAATTTCCCTCCTTGCGACGTCCTTCACGTCGCCGGGTAGATCTTCGAAACAGAACGCCTGCTTCCTCAGGTGTTGCTCAATCGGCCTTCCGCTGAGCGAAGTAGCCGCAACGAAATTCCGCAACCCTTCGATCTCGCCAGCCTTCGTTTCGTATCGGCTCCATCGAACATCATCAATCAAACCTACCTTCCGAGCGCGAGGGGTCAGGCGTTGATCAGCATTGTCGTGACGAAGAAGAAGTCGGTCCTCAGCGCGACTCGTGAACATCCGGTACGGTTCTTCGGTTCCCTTCGAAACGAGATCGTCAATCAGAACACCGATGTAGGCCTCCGAACGGGACAAGGCAAACGGGGCGCATCCTTGAATCTTGAGGGCCGCGTTTGTTCCCGCCATTAGTCCCTGTGCGGCCGCCTCCTCGTAGCCCGACGTGCCGTTGACCTGACCAGCGAAATAGAGACCCGCGATTGCCTTCGTTTCCAACGTATGATGCAATTGTGTCGGCGGAAAGTAGTCATACTCAACAGCATAACCTGGGCGCATGATCTCCACATGCTCCAAACCTGGCACCGTGCGCAGGAATTCCAGCTGAACCTCGTAGGGCAGACTTGTGGAAACACCGTTTACATAGAACTCATCTGTGTGGAGTCCCTCTGGCTCGAGGAAAAGCTGGTGCGCATTCTTCTCCGAGAACTTTACAACCTTGTCTTCAATCGAAGGACAATAACGCGGTCCCATCCCGGTTATTCGCCCAGAATACAGCGCGGACTTGTCCAGGTTCCTCCGAATAATCTCGTGCGATTGCTGCGTTGTGTTGGTGATCCAACAGGCGACCTGTCGAACGCGCGCGCCAAAGCGATTCAGAGTAAAAATGTCCAATGCCTCGTCCTCCACTTTCGGCAATCCGAGAAAGCTGAAGAATGTTGGGGGATCATCGCCAAACTGAGCCTCACACGCGGAAAAATCGATCGAATTCCTGCTGATCCGGCACGGCGTTCCCGTCTTGAAACGACCCCTCTTGATTCCGAGCGACTCTATGTTGCTTCCAAGGTCGGATGAAGTGTCCGCCATTCGCCCACCAGGCTTCGTCCTGTTACCTACATGCAGAATCCCTCTGAGAAACGTTCCTGAGGTTATGACTACACTCGGAGCTCGGATGATCAGCCCGATATCTGTCTCGACACCTCTGACGACTCCATCGGTCTCAATTAATCGCGTAACGCTCGCCTGCTTCAATTGCAGGTTGGCCGTCGATTCCAAGGTCGCCTTCGCCCGGAACTGATAGGCCTTCTTGTCGCACTGAGCCCGAGGCGAGTGAACCGCCACTCCTTTCGTGCGATTCAGCAACCGAAACTGGATCCCTGTTGCATCAGCGTTTTGCCCCATGAATCCACCAAGCGCATCGATTTCCCGGACGATAGTTCCCTTCGCAATTCCGCCGATCGCCGGGTTGCACGACATTTGTCCAACCGTGTCGAGATTCTGCGTTAGCAAGACGGTGGAACATCCCAAACTCGCGGCGGCCAGCGCGGCCTCAATGCCGGCATGACCAGCACCTATTACGACGACGTCACATTCAATGGCCGCACTCATGTTCCACGTGGAACTAACCAAGAATTCCCTGGTGTGGCAACGGGAGTAATGTCGCCAAATCAAATTCCACCGTTCGACCCTCGAGGTTACCGCTGATGATTCGGAGATGGGGATTGAACTCTGCCAGGACTTGGCGGCAAGCTCCACATGGCACCACCGGTTCCTTGGAATCGCTCACAATCACCAGCAGTTTGAATTGACTGCGACCGCTTGCAACGGCCGAACCCACCGCGACGCGCTCCGCACACATCGTCAGCCCAAACGAGCGGTTTTCGACGTTGCAGCCTTCAAACCGTGTTCCATCGTCAGTCTCCAGCACTGCACCGACCTTAAAGCGGGAATAGGGAGCATGAGCCTTGTCTCGGGCATAAACAGCTTTCTTAAATAGTTCTGTTTCAACCATCTCCATATGTCAGCGAATCATGAGTTACTAAGGTGGCCGACGCTTTCTCGGAGTCCTTCTTGGCAATTGTGCGACCCGCTTCCTGAGCTTCTTGCAACAATCTTAGGGCGATCCGACCCAATAGAAACAGGATGACGGCGGACAGTGCTAACCCACCAAACCAAACAAAATATTCAATCATCCTCGGGTGCGTCTTTCCGCGAACCAGATTCAAGCCGAGTTGTCCGAGAGTGCCCAGATAAGCATAAAGAAACAACCCTGGTGCCTGACCAATCGCGACCCAGAGCATGCAGGTGCGAAAACGGATTCGCGTAAGTCCATAGAGATAGTTCATCAGGCTTGTCGGGAAAAGCGGATGCAGCTGGCTCAAGAGAATTATTTTCCAGCCTTCACGTTCCACCGCCGGTTCGAGCGCTTTGAGAGTCGCGTTGCGCATCAAGCGCGGATGCAACCAGCGTTCCCCGATGAAGCGGCTAATGAAAAAAGAGATCGCTGCGCCAGCCACGTTACCGGCAAGGACGATGAAGAAGCCCCACCACAGGCCGAAGAAAAATCCTCCGCCGACGCTCAGGACACCGCCAGGAAGCAGAAGGACATTGCAAGCGGCATAGAGGAGCGGATAACAAATCGCGCTCCACACACCCCAGTGCATTACATGTTGCTGAATTTCAGCCAGCCAATCAGCCAGGGGCAGGACGCGCGAAAGTCCCAAAATCAATAGCGCCACGACAATCAAGCCGGCTGCGTGAAGGACGAGGGCGCGCCGGGCTTGATGCATCAGAGACAATCGTCACTGCAACGCACCTGCGCAAATACCGTATCGACGCGAGCTAGCGCGTTCTCGACACCATCTTGCTCATTTCTTATTGTGCGACCAAATATGGCCCGCAAGGATCCGCGCATCGATGCATACATCGCGAAGGCCGCTCCTTTTGCGCAGCCTATTCTCAAACATTTACGCAAACTCGTGCACGCCGGTTGTCCCGAGGTCGAGGAAACAATGAAGTGGAGTATGCCGCATTTTGATTACAAGGGTCCTCTCTGCGGAATGGCGTCATTCAAGCAGCATTGCTCGTTTGGATTTTGGAAATCGTCCCTGGTGCTCGGAAGTGCCGCTAGCGAGAAAGATGGCATGGGACATTTCGGCCGGATCGGATCGGAGAAAGATTTGCCTAATAAGAAGAAACTCATCGCTTATGTGCGAAAGGCCGCTGCGCTTAACGATGCCGGCATCAAGACACCGCGTTCCAAGCCACGGAACAAAGCGACGCCAGTTGTCCTGCCCTATTATTTGAGGACAGCCCTGCACCGGAACAAGAGGGCTAAAACAAACTTCGAGAATTTCTCCTCAAGCCATCGCAACGAATATGTGCAGTGGTTAGTCGATGCGAAACGAGAGGAAACGCGAACGCGACGCCTGGCAACCGCGATCAAGTGGATCGCTGAAGACAAGTCACTGAACTGGCGATACGAAAGAATTTAATTCGCGTCGCTCAGTCAGAGTCTTCGCCATCTCGCGTTGTTAAGTCATCTAGCTGGGGATGATGCCAATAAGATTGAATAACTGTGGATAGTTACTCTTCCTGAGCCGCTTCGCTCTTTTGTTCGTACCTCACTGCGACGTTATCAACAGAATCTCTTGAGTCAGTTGCCTTGGGCAGAAATGCTGCCGCTCGCACTTATTAGCGCGCTTAAGATTAAGAAGAACTCTTTTAAATTTAGAATCTACTTAAAGAGTAGTGTTAACAACTATGGCTCGCCACCCGCAGTCATTTAGGAAAGAGAATCTTCCGTACCCAAGCGCTGCAAAAGTTGCCTGAAAAAGTTTGAAGCCATTTTCCCTGCAGAGAGCAGCACACACGATGACAGATTTGCTTAGCGTGCTCGATCCGGAGGCCGGAAGACAAAAGCCACCGGGTCTTTGCGCGCTTGGTGTCATGACAAAGGCGCCGCGTGCCGGATGTGTGAAGACGCGCTTGCAGCCGCCGCTGACAGCTGAAGAAGCAGCCTCGCTAAACGTTTGCTTCTTGCGCGACACAGCGGCTGCTATATCCGCAGTTGCCACGACTGGAGGTACTGCTCAAGGTCTGGCGATCTATACACCGCTTGGTGAGGAAGCGGCCTTCGCGGAAATTCTGCCGCGTGCTTTCCAACTCGTGCCACAACGAGGCGAAGGGTTCGGTGAGCGTTTGCACTTCGCAACGGAAGATATCCTGCGCATTGGTTTTGATTCCGTTTGCCTGATTGATTCGGACAGCCCGACGCTTCCCCAAAGCATCTATGCTGATGCGGTGAAACTTCTTACGCGGGCAGGTGATCGAATTGTGCTGGGTCCATCCGACGATGGCGGCTACTACCTGATCGGCTTGAAGCGCCTACATCGACGCCTTTTTCAAGATATCGAATGGAGCACGGCGCGCGTGGCGGAACAGACATTGCAGCGCGCAGATGAAATTGGCGTCGACGTCGTAATTCTGCCCGTCTGGTACGACGTCGATGATCAAGCAACACTTCGCCGGCTGTGCGATGGTTTGTTAAGTGGCGAAGAACAGGCGCCGGCCACAAGAGACTTTCTTCAGCGATTAATCAGCCGCGAAGGTAGGGAACGAGTCTGGCCTAACGAGTAGTTAGAAATGAATAAAGGCAAGCGAGCACTCGTTACCGGCGGAGCCGGGTTGATCGGCTCCCACGTGGTTGACCTGCTCGTGAGCGAAGGCTGGCAAGTTCGCATCCTCGATAACATCGAGCCCAACACGCACCGGCGCGGCCGTCCGGCCTGGATCAATCAACGCGCGGAATTCGTTGAAGGAGACTTACGTGATCGCAAAAGCATGGCCGATGCGCTCGATGCCACCGACGTGGTTTTCCACCAGGCAGCCTACGGAGGTTACATGCCGGAGATTACAAAGTATGTGCACGTTAACTCGTTAGGTACCGCGCAGATGCTGGAGGTAATTCGTGAAGAGAAGTTGCCGGTCAAGAAAATCATCGTGGCATCATCGCAGGCCGTTTACAGCGAAGGTGCCGGGGAATGTCCGCAGCACGGGCTGGTCTTTCCATTCGTTAGGCCAATTGAACAACTGCGCGCTGGCGATTGGTCGGTGCATTGTCCGCTTTGCGGCACGCCGACCAAATCGGTTTCAACTCCGGAGAATGCGCCGGTCGGCGGTGAAACCGTTTATGGCCTGACGAAGGTCGATCAGGAAAAGCTCGTCCTGCTCTGGGGAAAACAATGCGGCATTCCAACTGTCGCGCTGCGCTATTCCTGCACTTACGGTCCGCGCCAATCCATCTTCAATCCCTACACCGGCGTGATCGCGATTTTCTGCACGCGGTTGCTCAACAATCTGCCGCCGGTCCTGTTCGAGGATGGCGAACAAACTCGCGACTTTTCCTTTGTCGAGGACATCGCGCGTGCCAACCTGTTAGCCGCGACTACCGACAAACTCGACGGCCTGCCAGTTAACGTTGGCAGCGGTCGCGGCGTGCCAATCCGCGAAATAGTTGCGCTGATTTCTGATTCGTTAGGCATTCACATCGAACCGGAAGTGAAGGGCGAATTTCGTCCCGGCGAGATGCGTCACCTGACGAGTGGAACCGATAGAATCCGCGCCGCCGGTTACGAAGCGCAGGTCGAGCTCGCCGAAGGCATCGGCCGTTATCTCGATTGGATCCGCGCGCAGTCCGACGTGAAAGATTATTTCAGCGAAGCCGCCGACATTCTGCGCAAGAAAGGCATCGTTCATCGCGTGCTACGCTGAGAATGAGTTTCGTCTCCGTCGTCATTCCGGCTTTGAACGAAGAGGAACCAATCGGGGACGTAGTGCGCGCATGCCTAACGACTGGTTTACCGCGTGAAGTTATCGTGGTCGATAACGGCAGCACGGATCACACGGCCGATCGCGCACGGGCTGCGGGTGCGCGCGTGGTCAGGGCGCCGCGTGGATACGGCCGCGCCTGTGCCGCGGGTGTAGCCGCGCTCTCGCCAGAGTGCGACATCGTTGTCTTTCTCGACGGCGATGGCAGCGACTGCCCGGAGTTCATGGAACAACTCGTTAGGCCGATTGTGCAGAACGAACAGGATTTCGTCATTGGTTCGCGCACGCGCGGCCAGCGCGAACCGGGGAGCATGAATGCGCCGCAAATTATTGCAGGCAGGGCCGCGGGTTGGGTAATGCGCCTTCTTTACGGCGTGCGTTACACCGACATGTGTCCATTTCGCGCCATTCGGTGCGTTGCGCTCAATTCGTTAGGTATGCGCGAACAAACCTACGGCTGGAATCTTGAGATGCAGATGAGGGCCGCGCGCGCCGGCTTGCGCATCCTCGAAATACCGGTCGATCATCGCTGCCGCACTGGCGGCGAGTCGAAAGTTTCCGGGACACTGCGCGGCACATTCGTCGCCGGCACGCGCATCATCGCAACGTTACTACGCGTGGCATTCGAACGGAAGGCGACGCTCGACCTTCGCGGTTCAATTCCAGAAAATCACCAGTCATGACGGAATCCGAAAATATGTTCCTGACTAGAATTGGCCCCGGCACGCCGATGGGCAAACTGATGCGGCAATATTGGATTCCATTTTTGCAATCCACCGATCTTCCGCAGCGCGACGGCCCGCCGTTGCGCGTGCGTCTGCTAGGTGAAAATCTGGTGGCCTTCCGCAACACCGCCGGGCAAATCGGTTTGATCGACCAGGTTTGTCCGCACCGCTGCGCCTCGCTCTTCTTCGGCCGCAATGAGGACAACGGTCTGCGCTGCCTTTATCACGGCTGGAAATTCGATATCACCGGCCGCTGCCTGGAGGTTCCGAATGAGCCGGCCGGCAGTAAGTTCCATGAACAGATCCGGGCGACGGCGTATCCGTGCTTGGAAAAAAACGGCATCGTGTGGGCTTACATGGGATCAGAGCATGACCCTCTTCCGCCGCTGCCGGAACCCGGCTGGGCGATGGTCGGTCCGGAACGGCGCGGCGCGTTGCGTTATCAGCGCGCGTGCAACTGGCTGCAGGCGATGGAAGGCGATTTTGATTCGTCGCACCTGAGCTTCTTGCATCTGGCGTTTGATCCGACGCTACAGCCCACTGCTGGCGACAAAACGGCCGGCATCGATTATTACCGCAACATCGCCCGCATGGACAAGCAGCCGTTGCTCGATGTGCAGGACACGGACGTGGGCGTGATGTACGGCGCGCGACGGGAGGCGGAGGACGGGAAGTTTTATTGGCGCGTGACGCAGTTTCTATTGCCGTTTTACACGAGTGTGCCCGGTTTTGGCGGAAAGAATCGCGACAAAGTCTGGGTGCCGCTCGACGATGAACACACCATGGTGTGGGAAACCAACTGGTCCTCGACCCGTGACCTTTCCGAAGAGGAACAGAAAGGCTGGAAGGACCGCGTTGGTCCCAGCGGTTTTCTTCCCGATACGGATGACTGGCTCGGCCGCGCCCGCTTCGCGGCGAATGCGGAGAATGATTATCTGTTGGATCGCGAACGGCAGAAAAATTTTAACTTTAGCGGCATGGAAAACGTCACGCCGATTCAGGACGGCGCGATGCAGGAAAGCATGGGAGCCATTTGCGACCGCACCAAGGAACACCTCGGCGCGTCGGATGCCGCGATCGTGCGAATGCGCCGCCGGCTGCTCAACGCTGCGCGGAAACTGGAAAAAAACGAGATTCCGCCCGGCGTTGCCGATCCGTCGCTTTACCACAAACACGGCGACCAGATGCTGCTGCGGGAAAACGATTCGTGGGTCGAACACTACGCGGCGAAGATGAAGTTGGATTTTGCGGCGCTCGGCGCTCGCTGAATTTTTCCACGACCGATACGGCTTTTTCGCATCGCCTTCGAGCGTTGACTCCTTAAGATCGCGGCATGAGCGCGGGCAAACGCATCGGCGCCGGGTTGTTCGCGGGGGCGATGGCGGGCCTGGTCATGACCGTGGTGATGCTCGTCCTCGCGTCGATGTTCAAGATCGCCACGCCGCTCGCGATTTTCGGCGATCGCATTTCCGTCTTCTTGCCGGTCGAACCATTTCTTCAGGTGATGAAACGCGTGGGCGGCTACAATCACCTGAAACAGCTCGGTGTTTGCGGCGTCATGGCCGGACAAATCGTGGTCGGCGCGATCGGCGGCGCGGTCTACGCGATGAAAGCGCATCGTCTTGCGCCCTCCGCGCGCCGGAAGTTTTCGATTGGAGCATTCATTCTTCTACCGTTGCTCGCAGTCTCGGCGGCGCTTTGGCCCGTGCTCGGCACGCATTACGGCGGTTATCCGATTCCGGTGGCGAGCGTGCTGACGATTCTCGGTTTGCTTATCTCCTTCATCGCCTTCGAGCGCACGCTGGTTTTGAGTTTCGACGGCCTAACGAGTCGTCCGCGTTCGGTTCCACCTCAGGTTGAATACAGTCCGCCCATCGCGCGGCGCGCCTTTCTCCTCGGAGGATTCGCGTTGCTCATCGCCGGTGGCGGCGCAGCTATTCTGCGGAAGCTCTACCACGCGGCGACCTTCAGCTACGATGGCACGCAATACTTCGGCGAAGTCGTGCAGGCGATCACGCCTAACGAGCAGTTCTATTGCGTGACGAAAAACGTGATCGATCCCGTGGTCGACCAATCAGCCTGGCGTCTCGAAGTCACCGGCCTGGTCGATCGGGCGCAGCGCTTCGATCTGGCTGCGCTCAAGAGCCTGCCGTCAGTTACGCAGGAAACGACGCTCATGTGCATCAGCAACGAGATCAACGCCGGCCTGATGAGCAACGCCGTTTGGAAAGGCGTGACCATGCGCAGTTTGCTCGAAACAGCCGGGCCGCGCGCGGACGCGATGCGGTTGCGTTTGCACGGCGTCGACAATTACACCGACACAATTCCGCTCGAGAAGGCGATGGATCCCGCGACGCTGATCGTTTACGAAATGAACGGAGAGCCGTTGCCGCAACGTCACGGGTTCCCGGCGCGCGCGATTGTGCCGGGCTACTTTGGCGAGAAACACGTGAAGTGGATCACGCGCCTCGAACTGGCCGATGCAAACGCGAAAGGCTTTTACGAAACACAGGGCTGGGGTCCGGACTTCACCGTGCCGACGCGATCGCGCATCGATCAGCCGTACGGCAGTTCCTTGTTCGATCTCGCCACCGCGTCGAAAGGCGTGCCCGTGCGCGGCGTTGCGTTTGGCGGAAACCATGGAATCTCGCGCGTCGAACTCAGCGCCGATGACGGCAACACCTGGACCGACGCGCGCATCGATTATCCCGGGACGCGCCTGACCTGGGCGCTGTGGAGTTACGATTGGAAACCGGCCGCAACCGGCACTTACTCGTTAGTCGTGCGCGCCACGAACGGCGATGGCCAACTGCAATTCTTCGATCCGAATCGTCCCTTCAAGTCCGGTCCGACCGGCTTTCACAAGATCGCGCTTTTCGTCAATTGATCAGCGCTGACAACGCGGACACCACGCGGTCGTGCGGCCGCCGATTGTGGCGCGGTTGAGCGAGATTCCGTGCAACGGACAAGTGCCATCGTTATTCCACCGTTGATGAATCAGCCACGAATCAGGCAGATCGGAATTGTCGTGGCCGATGATGCGCAGCGACTCTCGCGAGACGAAGCGCGTTTCACGTCGCAGCACCACGCGATCTTGCGCCGATAATTTTCCCGCCGGCTTCGACGGCAGAATCTTCGCGCGCCAAAGAATTTCGTCCGCCATCCAATTACCGATGCCGGGAAAACCGCTTTGCAAGAGCACAACAGCCTTGATCGGCGCACGGGCGTGACGCCGCAGAAAATCGGCGACGTATTTGCTGTCGAAATCCTTCGACATGATTTCCGGCGTCGTGCTCCACCACGGCGCGATTGTCTTGCCGTGATGAAAGCGCACGCGACCGAATTGGCGCGGATCGCGAAAAACCAGCGCACGATCCTTCTGCCGCAGGACAAAGTGATCATGTTTCTCTGGCCGGAAATTCGCGCTCTCCACGCGCATGGTTCCGCTCATGCCCAGATGAATGCCGACGAAATTGTCGCCCGAAAAACGGAAGAGCATTTGCTTGCCGCGCGCAACAGAGTCGATCAAGCGCGCGCCGGTCAATTGCCTAACGAGTGCTCGCGTGTCGCGTTTCGCGGAAGATTCGCTTCCGCGCGTGCAGCTGCACCGCGAGAACTTTCCGCCCAGATCCCGGCGTTCCATTGCTTGCGATAAAATTCGACCTCGGCCAATTCAGGCATGTCTCCACCTTGTCGCGGCTTTGACCTGCATGCTAGCTTCCCGCGATGGAGAAAGTGATCATCGTGGGAAGCGGCTGCGCCGGGCTGACCGCGGCTATCTATGCGGCCCGCGCTAACCTGAGCCCGCTCGTCCTCGAGGGCAGCCATCCCGGAGGGCAGCTCGCCACGACGACGATGGTGGAAAATTTCCCGGTTTTCCCGATGGGATCGACGGCCCGCAGTTGATCATGAACATGCACACGCAGGCGGAAAAATTCGGCGCGCGCTTTTCGTATTCGGAAGTGACGGCCTTCGAATTGCACGACGATCACATTCGCGTGCGCGCGGACGACGAATGGCTGGAGACACAGGGCGCTGATCATCGCGAGCGGCGCGTCGGCGCGCTACCTGGGTTTGGAAAACGAAGAGAAGCTGATCGGACACGGCCTAACGAGTTGTGCCACATGCGACGGCGCTTTTTACCGCAACGTTCCCGGTCTGCGTCGTGGGTGGCGGCGATTCGGCGGCGGAAGAAGCGCTTTTCCTCACCCGCTTCGCCTCGAAGGTTTATCTCATTCACCGGCGCGACAAACTGCGCGCCTCGAAAATCATGGCTGATCGCGTGCTGGCCAACGAAAAGATCGAGCCGATCTGGAACACCGTGATCACGCAATACATTCCGGATGAAAAAGGCGAGATGTCGGCCGTTAAATTGCGCGACGTCAACACGCACCAGGAGCGCCTACTGAACATCGCCTGCGTCTTTGTCGCCATCGGTCACGACCCGAACACGAAGGCCTTTAAGGGAAAGCTGGAGACCGATCCGGACGGTTATCTACTCGTTAGGCACCTGGCCGAGAGCAAACATCCCGGCGTCTTCATCGCGGGCGATGTGGCCGATCGCGTTTATCGGCAGGCCATCACCGCGGCTGGATCAGGTTGCGCCGCGGCTATCGAAGCTGAGCGCTACCTGAGCCATTTGCATTCCTGAAAATCTGCGACCTAACGCAGTTCTATTCGCCGCTCAGCGGTGGCGTGAAACGTTATGTGCACGAAAAAATCGCGTTCCTTCAACGCGAGCGGCCGGATGACGAACACGTCTTCATCGTTCCCGGGGCGAGCAACAGCACCACGTCCGCCGAGCGCTCACGCATTTATACCATCGCGTCACCGCTGATCTCGCGCACCACGCAATATCGTGCGCTGCTGGACTTGCGCGCCCTCGGCGAAATCATCGAGCGCGAGCGTCCGGACATCATCGAATCAGGCGATCCATACCAGGTGGGCTGGAAGGCGCTCAAGATTGGACAAGCGCAGCAAATTCCCGTGGTTGCCTTTTATCATTCGCATTTTGCCGAGGCATACTTGCGCGGACCGCTCCAGAACTCGTTAGGCAAACACACCGCTGAATTAGGAATGAAGGCCGCGCGCGGCTATGTGCGCAAATTCTACAATCGTTTTGCCGCGACCCTGGTGCCGTCCGGTGGCCTGGCGGCGGAACTAACACGCTGGGGCGTGCGCAATACGAGGCAGATCGGGCTCGGTGTGAACACGGGCATTTTTTCCCTGGGCAACAAATCTGTAACTCAGGACCGACGGACCGGTCTTCTCTACGTGGGGAGATTGGCGCCGGAAAAGAACACGCAGACACTCTTCGACGCGTTTCTTGTACTCGTTAGGCGCGATGCGGCGAAATTTCACCTGACCGTCATCGGAGATGGCCAGGAGGGAGACCGCCTGCGCGAGCTACAAACGAAAACAGACAACATCACCTGGATTCCTTACTGCGCCGATCCGGGTGAGTTGGCCGGCCACTATCGCGCGGCCGACTTATTCGTGCATCCCGGCGTGGAAGAAACATTCGGGCTGGTCGCCTTGGAAAGTCAGGCCTGCGGGACGCCGGTTGTCGGAATTAGTGGCAGCTACATGGACGAAGTCATTCAGCACGATCAAAGCGCGTGGGCGACGACGAACAGCGCCGAGGCGCTGGCCGATGCGATTGAGAGAATGTCAGCGGGCGATTTGCATTCGTTAGGCAAAGTCGCCGCCGCGCGTGTGACGGAACGCTACGCCTGGCCACAAGTGTTCGAACGCCTCTTTTCGGTTTACCGCGAAGTCATCACAAGCTACAGGAGGGCGTCGTGAAAAACGAAGAGGGATACAGCATTCGTCCATTTCGCCGCAGCGATCGCGCAGCGGTGCGGCGTCTGTGTTGTCAGACCGGTTTTCTGGGCGAGGCGATCGATCCAATTTATCAGGATCGCGAGCTGTTCGCCGATTTTCTCACGACCTACTACACCGATCATGAACCGGAGTCGTCCTTCGTGCTTGAAGTGGAGGGTGAGCTGCGCGGTTATCTGCTCGGCTGTCGCCGGCCACTCTTGAATCAGCTTTATTCCTTTCAACAGAACGTCGTCCTGTTTTTGCGCGCGCTGCTGCGTTACCCGCGTTATAACCAGCGTTCGCGTCGTTTCATTCGCTGGCTTTTGGTGAACGGCTGGCGCGAAGTGCCGGCCGCGCCGCGCCGCACACCGCATTTTCACATCAACCTTCTGCCGGACGCGCGTCGCATCGCGACCACGCGCGCACTCATGAGTGCGTATCTGACTTATCTCTACCGCTCGGGCGAGAAGCGCGTCTACGGGCAAATCGTCACCTTCGAAAGCCGGCGCGGCGAAAAAATGTTCGAGCGGTACGGCTTCCGCGTCATGAATCGCGCCGAGATTACGAAATATAAAGCCTACACGCCGGAGTCGGTTTATCTCAGCACCGTGGTGAAAAATCTCGAGACGGCCGAGCCGTTGACGGTCTCGAATCGATAACGTAAGACACGTGCGATTTGTCTCGCCCGAGCCAGTACGCTAAAATGCGCCCGCTTCGCGCCGGCTTAGCTCAGTGGTAGAGCAGCTGATTTGTAATCAGCAGGTCGTCGGTTCGACCCCGACAGCCGGCTCCAGTTTCGAAAACCACTTGTCGCGCGGCGTGGAACATCTGAGCGTTCCGCATGGCAGGACAAGGTTCAGCTGGAAACGTCATCGCGGCGCTGTGCAGTTTTTTCATTCCCGGTCTGGGGCAATTACTGCAAGGCCGAGTGTTCATAGCGCTCGTGCAGTTTTGCCTCGCCGCCATGCTTTGGTTTGTGCTGCTCGGCTGGTTGATCCATCTCTGGTCGATCGTCGACGCGGCGATGTTCAGGCCGCGTGCCTAGCCCGCGATGTTTCGTATAGAGATGCAGGCGTGGCCTAACGAGTCCTAGACCGCCAGCTTTTCGCCCACGCGCAGGCTCATGCCCATGACGTGGAAAATGTGGTCGCGTTTTTGCAGGTAGCCGGGGGAGTCAAGATCGCGCGGGCGCGGCAGATCTATTTCCACGACTTCCTGGATGGTGGCAGGCCGTGGACTCATGACCAAAACGCGGTCGGCTAATTGCACCGCTTCCTCGATGTCATGCGTGACGAACAGGATCGTTTTCTTTTCTGCCTGCCAGATGCGCACCAGATCAGCGCGCATCTTCATTCGGGTGAGAAAATCGAGCGCGCCGAAAGGTTCATCCATGTAAATGATGTCGGGATTGGCGGCGAGGGCGCGCGCAATCTCGACGCGTTGGCGCATGCCGCCGGAAAGTTCGCGCGGATAAGCGGCCTCGAAGCCGGTCAGTCCGACCATCGCGGTGTAATGCGCCACGATCTCTTTGCGTTCCGCGTCACGATGATCGCGCACGCCGAAGGCGATGTTCTCGCGCACATTCAACCAGGGAAAAACGCCGTTCTCCTGGAAAACGAAAATGCGGCGGCGATCGGGACCGGAAACCGGTTCGCCTTCGACCAGCACCCCGCCCGCGGTCGCCCTGATGAAACCGCCGACGATGTTGAGCAGGGTCGATTTTCCGCACCCGCTCGGGCCAACCAGGCAGACGAATTCGCCTTTGGAAACATCGGCGCTCACATCATCGAGCACGCAAATCTCTTCGCCGGCGCGCTTACCGGGAAAGGTGACGGAAACGTTGCGCAGGGAAATGGCTGGCGCATTCATCGGTTAGAGTAACCCCACCGGACTTCGTCGAACTTCTCCAGTTGCCTAACGAGTAGATCAAGAATCAATCCGATAAGTCCGATCATCACCATTCCGGCCACGACCAGGTCGTAGCGTTTGCCGGCGTTGCGCGCGTCGATGATCAAGTAACCAAGACCGCTGTTAACTGCGATCATCTCGGCCGCGACCACGACCAGCCACGCGACGCCGAGCGCGATACGAATGCCGGTGATGATTTGCGGCAGCGACGCGCGCAAAATTACCTGCCGGAAAAGTTCGCCGCGACTGAGTCCGAAATTCTGCGCCGCGCGCAGGTAAACCGGCTGCATGTTTTGCACCGCGGCCATGGCCGAGACTGTGATCGGAAAAACGCTGGCGAGAAAAATAAGAAAAATCGGCGCGGCATCGCTCACACCGAACCAGAGAATGGCGACTGGAATCCAAGCAATGGGCGAGATCGGCCGCAGAATTTGAATGATGGGATTGAAGGCTTGAAAGGCGCGCGCATACCAGCCGAGGAATAAGCCGCTAGGCACACCGATTAGGACCGCCAGGGTGAAACCCCACGTCACGCGAAAGAGCGACGCGACAATATATTTCACGAGCAATCCTTTCTCGATCAGCTCAACGATTCCCGCCGCAACATCGATCGGAGTGGGAAACAGATCGCTGTGCGACAAACGAACGGCCACACCCCAGATGGTGAAAAAGATCGCGAGCGAGCCGATTGGCCTAACGAATTGAAAGAAGCGCGAATCCGGATTGCGGAACCATGCCGGGCCGCGCCGTTTTCGCTCGACCACAGCGGCGCGTTGCACGGAAATTTCGCTGCGCGCGTCGCTCATTTTTGCGGGGGCTCCCAGGCGTAAGGCTGCACCGCGCTGTCGTCGGTGACAAAGGACGCGTCGGTGTAATCCTCGAAGTGCGCCGTGCCGTTGAGGATGCCGGCTTCGCGACCAAGGGCCTCGATTTCCTCGAAGTCGGGTTTGCGCAAGCGCAGGTTGGTGTAGGTCACGCGATCGGGCGGTTTGCTGAGGACAAAACTGAGGAGGCGCGGGTTCTGGTTGTAATAATTGTTCGCCACGAACTGCGCCGCTTCCATGCGGTGATCCATGCTCTGGTCGATCCATTTGCCGCTCTTGGAAATGCCGTCGACCAGCCGCTGCACCACGTCGCGATGATTTGTGATCATGTCTTCATGCACGGCTAGCACGCAGGAAATGAAATTCGGCCAGACATCTTTCGTTAGCCAAAGCACCCGGCCATAGCCGTCGAGTTCCGTCTGTCCCATGAACGGTTCGCCGCTGGAGATGGCATCGACCGCTTTGGCGTAAAGCGCGGCCGGCATGTCGGGCGGCGGCATTTCCACCAGCTCGATGTCATTGATCGTCATGTGTGCCTGTTTCAAAGCGCGAAAGACGAGGAGGCGTTGATTGGAAAATCGATTCGGGACCGCGATGCGTTTGCCGCGCAAATCTTCCATCCGATAAATCTGCGAATCCTTGTGCACCATCACGGCCGAGCCGTCACGATGACCGAGATAGACGATCTTGATCGGAATGCCCTGCTCGCGCAGCGCCATGGCCATGGGCGCGAGAATGAACGTGGCGGGCGTGTAACCGGAAAGATAAGCCTCCTTCAATTCCGGCCAGCCGTTGAAACGCACCGGTTCGAAAAATCCGTGACCGGAAATCTGTTTGTTAATGAAATCCGTCACCGGGCAGGTGAGATGACAGGTGACCGGGAGAAAACCGATGCGGAAATTGCTCTCGTTAGGCGCGCCGCCCGTCCGCGCGCGGAAAACATGCAGATTCAGCCACGCGTGCAGAAGCGTGATTGTCACCAGCCAAAGAACCGCGATGACGATGAGTGTTTTGCGGAAGGACACAGGCAGGGCGAACTACAGCAGTTGGTAGGGGTCCACGTCCACTGCGACCGCGACATCTTCAGGGAACGGCAGCTTGTCCAGTGTTTCGCGAATGAGCCGGCTCAGGCGCATGATCGCGTCGCCGCGGATGAGAATGTGAAAACGAAACTGGCTTTGCAGTTTTTCGATTGGCGCTGGTGTTGGTTCGCCAAGAATGAACTCGTTAGGCAAACCTTCGCGCAAACGGCGCGCCAGAGTTTCGGCGGAAAATTTTCCGCGCACTTCATGTTCCGAACGCACCGTGATCAAGACCGCATGCTTGAACGGCGGAAAATCGCACCGCTCACGAAATTCCAACTCCTGCTCGAAATAACCGGCGAAGTCGTGATGTCGCGCGAATTGAATCGACGGACTGAACGGCGTGAAGGTTTGCACGAAAACTTCGCCGGGTGTTTCGCCGCGCCCGGCGCGTCCGGCCACTTGCGTGAGTAACTGAAAAGTTCGCTCGCCTGCGCGGAAATCGGGCATGTGCAGAGCGAGATCGGCGTTGATAATCCCGACCAGCGTGACGTTTGGAAAATGCAGACCTTTCGCAATCATCTGCGTGCCGACGAGAATATCGATCTTGCCGGCGCGAAAGGTGCGCAGCGTGTCGCGATAGGCGTCTTTGCGCGTCATAGTGTCGGCGTCCATCCGCCTAACGACTGCTTTGGGGAATAGCTGCTGCACGTGCGCTTCCACTTTCTCCGTGCCGAAGCCGGAATAGACCAGCGCATCCTGTCCGCAGGCCGGACATTTTTTTGGAACCGCCGCGGTGTGTCCGCACAGATGACAACTCAAGCGCGACGCCGTGCGGTGAAAGGTCAGGGCCACGCTGCAGTTCGGACAGGTCCGCACTTCGCCGCACGCGCTGCAGAGCAACGAAGTGGAAAAGCCGCGGCGATTGAGAAACAGAATCGTCTGCTCGCGTTTTTCCAATCGCGCGAGAATCGCGGTATGGAGTTTCTCGCTCAGGATGGTGAGCGATTTCGCTTTGCGCGCTTCCTGGCGCAGATCGACCACGCGGATGAGCGGCATTTGATTGTCGTCAACGCGCTGCGTGAGGTTGAGGAGCTGATACTTGCCGCGGGTGGCGTTGTAATAACTTTCCAGTGAGGGCGTGGCGCTGCCGAGAACAACGACTGCGTTTTCCATTTTGCCGCGCACGACCGCGACATCGCGCGCCTGGTAACGCGGCGCTTCCTCCTGCTTGTAGGTCGTCTCGTGTTCTTCGTCGACCACGATGAGCCCGAGATTTTCCAGCGGCGCGAAGACCGCGCTGCGCGCGCCGATCACGATCCGGGCGCGACCGCTTTGAATCTTGTGCCATTCATCATGTCGTTCGCCTTCCGAAAGGCGGCTGTGCAGAACCGCCACCATGTCCGGTGCTTCGGCGAAGCGGCTTTTGAAACGTTCGACGGTTTGGGGCGTGAGCGAAATTTCGGGAACAAGAACGAGCGCCGTCTTTCCGCGAGCAAGGGCGAAGCGAATCGCTTGCAGGTAAATTTCCGTTTTGCCGCTGCCGGTCACGCCATGCAGCAAAATGGGTCGCGCAGTTTCAGGACTCGTTAGGGCATTTTCGATTGCGCTTTAACGCGGCGCTCTGTTCTGCATTCAGCGTCAGATTTGAGGTCGCGAGGAATTCATCCTCCGCATGCGGATCGCGCTGCACTGCTTCTTCGCGCAATTCGATGAAGCCCCGCTTGGCCAGGCCGCGCAGCGTTTGATTGTCGAGCGAAGTTTGTCTCAGCAACGTCGCCGCGGAAACGGGCGCAGTCAGTTTCGCAACGGCGGCGAGCAATTCCGCCTGGCGCGGCGCGCGCCGCTGCAGTTTCGCAATGTCGTCTGCGACAATCGGTCGCGTCGCGTGCACAAAGAGTTGTTTCTTCCAGCCGACCTGCGCGCGGCGAATGACTTGCGGCAAAATGCTGCGCATCACGCCTTCGATCGGGCAGCAATAGTAGCTGCTCATCCAGCGTCCGAGATCGAGCAGCTTCACGCTCAGCGCCGGCCCTTCGCCCACGATCGCTTCGATCGGCCGGATGCCGCTCGCGTCGCTTTCCTCCAGAACCGCGACCACGGTGGCGAGCGCGGAATGTTCCCGAAACGGCACGCGCACGCGCCAGCCGATGTTGATCCGATCGGCAAAGTTTTCCGGAATGGAATAATCCAGCTCGCGATGAATGGCGCGATCGATTACTACGCGGGCGAATTTTGGATTCACGGCTTGGGAATGTAGATTAGTCGCCTGATGATGCGCTTCGCTCTCAAATTCATCATCTGTTGTTTGCTGGCCGCGGCGGCCGGGACCGCCTTCCTTGCCATGCGCTCGGGTGACGCAGTCTACACCCTGCTTGAACTGGTTAATCCCGGTCGTTTTCAACAATACGATGGCCTGATTAGCACCGTCGCGGCGCATCACCGGGTCGATCCGCTGCTGGTGAAATCAATCGTGTGGCGCGAGAGCAAGTTTGATCCGCAAAAGTACGGCACCGCCGGCGAACGCGGACTGATGCAGGTGAGCGAACGGGCCGCGAGCGAATGGGCGCGGGAAAGTCGCATCGAAAATTTCCACGCGGAAGAATTGTTCGATCCGAGAAAAAACCTCGAGGCCGGCACGTGGTACCTGGCGCGAGCCATGACGCATTGGAAAAACCAGGCCGATCCGATTCCGTTCGCACTCGCGGAATACAACGCCGGGGCCAGTCGTGCTCAGCGCTGGGCTGGCGGCAATGATGGGACCGTGATGTCGCCCGATGATTTTCGCAGCAGCATCGAATTTCCCGGCACGCGCAGGTATGTCGATTCGATCATGGCGCGTTACGAGTTCTACAAACGGCGCGGCCGGATGTAGCGATCAGGGTCGCTGCAATTGCACACGCAAGAGCAGATGACCATTCGTGCCAATCGGCACGCTTGATTTCACAAGCTGCGTGCTGGCGTTGGTCGAAATGATTGCGTCCGTCGCGACTGCGGTTTGCCACGAGATTCCGTCGGTCGATTGCTGCACGACGTAAGTCAGGTCGGTCGTTGGGACGTTTATCCTGGTGTAGGTGATTGTGGCATTGTCGGCTTCAAATCCCGCGCGCGGTCTGGCGATTCCCGCCCCGATCCAGGCCAGCTTGGTCGAGATGCGCGTGGCGTAGAAGGCCGACGGTCCGCTCGCCGGCACGTAATCGCTTCCGTCCTGCTCGTAAGTAGCCGCTCGCGTCGAAGAATGCGGCATCGAACGGATTCGCTGCCGCTCGCATCAGTCGCAAATGGTCCGTCGACCGCATAGTTGATTCCGGCGAGTTTCCAAATACCGCCGTCGTTGATGAAGGCCGCGCCGCCCGAATCGCCGCGCGAGAGATGACACTCGTTAGGCAAACCGGTCTGGTCGAAGTTCGCTTTCAGCAGATCGTTATTCGTGCCGTAAGGATAGATCGCGCTGACGACATTTTCGCCCCAGCGCGTAACCGAATCATCCGGTCCCCACAACCAGCCTTTCAATGTGCTATTAAGGATGAGCGCGGTGCTGCGTTGCGTTCCGCGACCAATTTCAATCAATCGCTGCCCGACTTCATCGGTGCGAGTGTAGAGCGGCGCGAAGGACGGAAATTCCTCGGCCACTTCCCAGATCACGAAGTCGCCCTGCGGATCGAAATTTTGTCCGACGACGTGGTAAGCGACGCCTTGAAAGGTGAACACCGCACCCGCGTGACCAATGTGCGCGGCGGAAATGAAAAAATACGGCGAAATAGGTGTGCCAAGAAATCCGCCCCATGCACCTTCGTATTGCCAGCCGCTGTTTGCATCGGCGCCGGCAGGCGGTGTTGTATTTTCGTTCGGATCGCCGCTGCGATAAAGAATGACCGCGCTTGCACTCGTTAGGCCAAGCCAGAGAACAAGAGTCATCACCCTTTTCACCGAATCAGAATAGCATTGCGAGGTGAAGGAATCGACGCGCGTCGATTCCTCGGTAACGGTGTCGGATGGATAAGGCCGCGATCGCGAACACGCTGGAGAAGATCGCGACACTTCTCGAATTGAAGAACGAGAATGTCTTCAAGATCCGCGCTTATCAGAATGCGGCGCGCTCGATCGAAACCTGGGGTGGCAATGTGGCCGATCTGCAAAACCCGGAGACACTCGAGAAAATTCCCGGCGTCGGCAAAGGCATCGCCGCCGTCGTGAAAGATTTGGCCACCGACGGCAAATCGGAAGTCTTCGAATCGCTGCGCGGCGAATTTCCCGACAACATCCTGGAATTATTTTCGTTGTCAGGCCTTGGCGCCAAGAAGGTCAAGGCGCTCTACGAAAAACTCGGCATCAGCTCGATCGCGCAATTGAAGGAAGCCTGCGACGACGAGCGCGTGGCGGAATTGCCGGGCTTCGGGAAAACGACGCAGGAGAAACTCAGCCGCGCCATCGCCGATCGCACCAGGCACTCGGGTTCGTTTCAACTCGGCCAGATCGCGGGGGAAGCGGAGACATTGCAGGACGATCTGCGCGCGCTCGACGAAACCCTGCATGTTTGCATCGCGGGAAGTTATCGGCGTCGCAAAGAAATCGTGCGCGATCTTGATTTCATTGTCGCGACGAAGAAGCCGGAAGTGATTTCGAGTTTCTTCCTCGCGCATCCGCTGGTGGAAAGCATCATTGCGCAAGGCTCAACCAAAACGAGCGTGCGCCTGAAGTCCGGGATTCAATGCGATCTGCGCGTGGTTGCGCCTAACGAATATCCGTTCGCGCTCAATTATTTTACCGGCAGCAAGGAGCACAACATCGTGGTGCGTAACCGTGCGCTGCAACGCGGCTGGACCTTGAACGAATACCGGCTCGCGCCCGTGCCGCCTGATCCGGCGTTAAAGCGCAAACGCGTATCGCAGCCGATCCCGAAAATTCGCGAGGAAGCCGATCTCTACCGCTCGTTAGGCTTGGATTACATCCCGCCGGAGCTGCGCGAAAACAGCGGCGAGTTTGAGGCCGCGGCGGAACATCGTCTGCCGAAATTGATCGAGAAAGAGAATCTGCGCGGCACCTTTCATTGCCACACCACCGCGAGCGACGGGCGCAATTCGCTCGAGCAAATGGTCGAAGCGGCGGCGGAACTCGGGTTGCAATACATCGGCATCGCCGATCACAGCAAGAGCACCGTGCAAGGTCACGGTCTCGACGAGACGCGCTTGCGCGCGCAGATCGCCGCGATTCGAAAACTGAATAAGGAACGCGACGACATTCGCGTTTTCACAGGAACAGAATGCGACATTCTGCGCGACGGCTCGTTAGACTTTCCCGACGAATTACTGGCCGAGCTCGATTGCGTAGTGGCGTCGGTGCATTCCGCTTTCACCATGTCGGAGGCAGACATGACGGAGCGGCATCATTCGCGCGATGGAAAATCCTTACGTCACGCTGCTCGGGCATCCGACTGGCCGGCTGCTTTTGAAGCGCGAAGGTTACGCCGTCGACATTCCCGCGTTGCTCGAGGCAGCGGCGGCAACCGGGACGTGGATCGAACTAAGCGGCGCGCCGAAGCGGCTCGATCTCGACTGGCGCTGGTGGCCGCTGGCCAAGGAGAAAGGGGTGAAATGCGTGATCAATCCCGACGCGCATGGAGTCGAGCGCCTGCAGGACTTGTGGTTCGGCCTCGGCGCGGCCCGCAAAGGGTGGCTGACAAAAGAAGATGTTGTGAATTGTCTGCCGCTGGGAAAAATCGAGCGCGAATTGAAGAAGAAACGCGCGCATGCCTAACAAGAGCAAATTGCCGGGACCCAGATCTGCGCTGGCAGCCTACGCGAAGTTATATCGCGATCCGCTGCGTTACCTTGTCGCCGCGCACAAGAAATATGGCGACATCGTGCACATGCAGATCGGACCGCGGCACGATTTTCTGCTCAATCATCCCGATTATGTTCGCGCCGTTCTGCTCGACACAGAAAACTTTCGCCGCTCCGTCCACCGCCCGCTGCAACGTGTGCTGGGCCAGGGTTTGCTGACCAGCAAAGAACCAAAGCACAAGAAACAGCGCACGATGTTGCAGCCGATTTTTCATCGGCAGAAAATCGCGGCGCTCGGTGGCGCAATGGTCGAGGAGGTCGCGCGTTGCAGTGATCGCTGGCGCGACGGCGCCACGGTGGACATGGGCGATGAGATGACGGACCTCGCCATGTCGATCGCGGGCAAGACGCTTTTCAACGTCGATTTCAAGACGAAAGCGCCGGAGTTGCATCGCGTGCTCACGACAATCTTGAAGGCGACGCGTTTCAATAATCTGCTCGTGGCGAGCAAGCACTTCGAAAAGCTTCCGCTGCCCGTCCATCGGCGTTTCGCGCGCGACACGAAGAAGCTGGACGAAATGATTCGCGAGATGATCGCGGAGCGACGCAAGGGACCGTGCGACGATCCCGATTTGCTTTCCATGCTGGTGCGCATGCACAAGCAATCGCGCCAGGGTCTAACCGATCAGAAAATTCGCGATCAGATTCTGACGTTCTTCATCGGCGGACACGAAACCATCGCGACCGGTTTGATGTGGACCTGGTATTTGCTGGCGAAGAATCGCGACGCGGCGACGAAGTTGCGTGCCGAAGTTGATCGAGTTCTCGGCGAACGTTTGCCCACCGTGGAAGACATGGAGCGGTTGCCCTACACGCGCATGGTTTTCGCGGAATCGATGCGTTTGTATCCGCCGGTTTGGATCATGGGACGGCGCGCGCTCAATGAGGTGAAGCTGAACGGCTGCACCATCCCGAGCGGATCGTACGTCCACGTCTGCCAATACTTGATGCATCGCGATGCGCGGTTTTTTCCAGAGCCAGAACGATTCGACCCGGAACGCTGGACCCCCGAGGCGGCGGCGGCGCGTCCGAAATTTTGCTACTTCCCGTTCGGCGGCGGCGGCATGCAATGCATCGGCGAAGGTTTCGCCTGGATGCAGGCGGTGCTCGCCATCAGCGCGCTGGCCAGCCGCTGGGAAATGAAAGTCGAACCGGGTCTACGAATCGAGCTGCGTGCACAAATCACGCTGCGTTCGCGTTACGGGATGCCGATGATCTTGAAGCAGCGGAAATGACCACTCGTTAGGTGCGCGGGACTCAACGTTGTCATCCTGAGCCGCGCAGACGGCGAAGGATCTCACAGCCGCTCTGCCGAACTACATGCTAAGTGACGCGCAGCCGACAGATCGATCGTGAGATCCTTCGGCGTGCTTCGCCAGCCTCAGGATGACAAATGCCGTGCCTAATCAACGCTCTCACGCTGCGGCATAAACATGGTCAGACATTTGCAGGCGCCACCGGCTTTGAGGAATTCGCGACATCTGCTGTTGGATGGCAGGTGTAACCGCGCTCCTGTAATCGCGCGACGAGATTGGGCGCGCCTTCCGGCAGCACAATGTCGTGGTCGAGGACAACAGCGTTGCAGCAAAAAACCGTCGCTTCTTCTTCGGTTACATCGAGCAAGTCCGGGATGTGATCGCGAATGACGCGCTGGCCGTATTCATCGAAAGCCGCGGGAAACCACATCGCGCCGCCGTCGGTCAGCGGACAGAAACAGGTGTCGAGATGATAAAACCGCGGATCGACCAGCTCGACCGAAATGACGAGGCAGCCTAACAAGTCAGCGATGGCGCGGTGTGAATTGATGTCGGTGCGAAATTTGTAACCACAAAAAAGTGTGTCGCCGGCGAAGAGCGCGTCGCCTTCGCCTTCGAAATACAAATCGCCCGGCAGCCAGACGACTTCGTAATCATGCTCCTGCATCCAGAGCGCAAAGAACGGCGCTTCGCTCGCGCGTTCCTGATGACGAAAATTGCTCGGGATAAATTTGCGACCAACCGTCAGGCCGGCGTTGGCAGTGAAGACCATGTCGGGCAAACGCGGTTGCGGCGTGATGAGATGCACCCTGGTGTCGAATTTCGAGAGGGTGGCGTGCAAGCCGCGCCATTGCGCCTGCACCATCGGCGTGTCGGCGCCGCGGGCGCGACTCATCCACGGATTGATCTCGTATTCGATGCCGTAATGATCCGGCGGACAGAGCAGAAGCTCGCGCATAGCTAGCGAAACCTATTTCTTCGACAGCTCAGCCAGATCTTCGGTCAGTTCGCGCAGGAACGGTTCGATGTCGGTGATCAAACCGACCGTCTGGAATGTTTGCTGACTCGTTAGGCGCGCGACGACGCGCGGATCAATATCGACGCACACCATCTTGACCGTTACCGGCACCATGTTCGCCACCGCGATGGAATGCAGCATCGATCCCATCATGAGCACGAGTGAAACGTCGGCGAGTTTTTCGCGCATGATGCGTTGCGCCTCGATCATGTCGGTGGTCACGCCGGGGATCGGGCCGTCGTCACGAATCGAACCGGAAAGAACGATATCGACGCCGTGCTTCACACAGGCGTGCATGACTCCCTTGGTCAGGATTTTTTTCTCAACTGCCGCCTCGATACCGCCGACGCGACGAATGGTATTGATCGCGCGCATGTGATTGCGGTGGCCTTCGTCAACAATCCCGCCGCCTTCCAGGCTTACGCCTAACGAAGTGCCGAAGAGCGCGCTTTCCACATCGTAAACCGCGAGACCGTTGCCGGTGAAAAGCCGCTGCACAAAACCGCGCGTGATCAGTTTTTCGAGATGCTCACCCGCGCCGGTGTGAACGAGCGAAGGTCCAGCCACGACGAGAATCTTGCCTTTCGCTTTACGAGTCCGATGTAACTCACGCGCGATCTCGCGGATGATGGCTGACTTTGGCGTCTCCGCGGAAACGCTCGCGTTGAGATTGAAGACGCTGTTGTGCTCCGGGTCGCGCTGCACCGGTTGCACGCGAATTCCTTCGTGACCGACCACGACAAGGTCGCCTTTGCCAACATCGAAGAACTTCACCGTGCGCGCACGGCGCTTTTCGCGATCAACCGCGATCGCGCTATCCATCATGGGTGACTCGACTGGGATCTCGCGTCCATCCAACTGCACAAAGTTTTGCTGGTTGGTCGTGACATAGAAGTCGTCCGGAAAAACGCCGTCAGCCGGCGCGGGCGCGAGCTGCACATCCTTGCGCTTGATCACTTCGGCGCCGTGTTGACGCAGCCGCAGCAGGATGTCGCTCAGCTTGTCCGCCGACGGCGCGGAGACATCGATGCGCGCATAACTTTGGTCGACGCGGTTCTGGCCGATCTTGATCTCGGCAATTTTGAAATTCGCGCCGCGGGTCAGGATTTCATCGAGCACCTTCGGCAAAATCAGCGAATCGATGATGTGGCCGCGCAGTTCTACGGTTTCGGAAGCCATCGTGCGAATCTAGCCCAAGCCCGAAAGGCACGCGAATCGCCTGGCCTAACGAGAGGTTTCGCCTGCTTCGGTGAAGAAACCGGTGAGTGGGCTGGTCGCGTGCGCAGTGGCGCGTTTTTCCGCCAGGCCAATTTCGTAGGCTTCGCGGCCGGCTTCGACTGCTTTGCGGAACGCTTGTGCCATGCGTGTCGGGTCGGATGCGATCGCGATGGCGGTGTTGACCAAGACCGCATCGGCTCCCATCTCCAGCGCTTCCGCCGCCTGGCTCGGCGCGCCTAATCCCGCGTCGACCACCACCGGGACGGTTGCCTGTTCGATGATGATCTCAATCTGCGCGCGCGTTTCGATCCCGCGGTTGCTGCCGATCGGCGAACCGAGCGGCATGACCGTCGCCGTGCCCACATCCTGCAAACGTTTCGCGAGCACGGGATCAGCGTTGATGTAAGGCAGCACGACGAAACCTTCCTTCACCAGAATTTCCGCCGCGGCCAGCGTCTCGACCGGATCAGGCAGCAAATAACGCGGGTCGGGATGAATTTCGAGCTTGATCCAATTCGGCAATCCAGCCGTGACCGCGAGTCGCGCCAGGCGCACCGCTTCGGTCGCATTGCGCGCGCCACTCGTGTTCGGCAGGAGCAGAAAACGTTTCGGGTCGATGAAATCGAGAATGTTGGCGAACGGATCGCCTTTGCCGGAAAGATCGGCGCGTCGCAACGCGACCGTCACCAGCTCCGTTCCGCTCGCTTCCAGCGCGTCGCGCATCGCTTCGTTCGACGAAAACTTCCCCGTGCCGACTAGCAGACGCGAAGTGAATTCGCGATCGGCGATCTTCAGTTTGGACGGCTTGTCGGACATCAGGGGAAGCTAACACAACTCGCGAAGCGTTGTAGTGACGCCGCTCCGTCGGCGTAACACGCGAGGGTGCCGGTGACGCGTCCTTACGGCGACAGAGCGCCGTCACGACAACGAACTTGTACGTTACGAGAGACGGGTGATAATCGCGCGTGACGAAATTCATTCTCCGGCTCGGCGATTGCGTGGCCGGCATGGCGGAATTGCCTAACGAATCGATCGATCTCGTCGTCACGTCGCCGCCTTACAACCTCGGCATTCGCTACGGAAAATTTTCCGATCGCGCGGACCGGCAATCGTATTTGCGCTGGTGTGCAGAATGGGCGGCACAAATTCGCCGCGTCCTGAAACCGCACGGTTCATTTTTCCTCAACGTCGGTGCGGCGCCATCAAATCCGATGTTGCCGCACGAAATCATTTTCGCATTGCGCGATCTCTTCGTTCTGCAAAACACGATTCACTGGATCAAATCGATCGCCATCGACGCGCGCACGCACGGACATTTCAAACCGATCAGCTCGCCGCGATTTCTGAATGACTGTCATGAATACGTTTTTCATCTCACGCGCGAAGGCGAGACGCCGATCGAGCGGCTCGCGCTCGGCGTGCCGTATCAGGACAAGAGCAACATCGCGCGCTGGAGTCACACCGGCGGAAGCGATCTGCGCTGTCGCGGCAACACCTGGTTCGTGCCGTATCAGACAATCAAGAGCCGCGATAAACAGCGGCCGCACCCCGCGACGTTCCCAGTCGAACTGGCGGTGAATTGCATCAAACTGCACGGCGTTTCGCGCGTGAAGACGATGCTCGATCCGTTCCTCGGCATCGGAAATTCCGCCGTCGCCGCCAGGGAATGCGACGTGCCGAAATTCATCGGCTTCGAGATCGACGAAGGCTATCTCGCGAAGCGAAACGGCGCTTAACCTGAAAATTTCTCGAGCGGCTTAACCAGGTTACCGGGCAACGGACGCACGCGATCGAAGATGCGATCGGCAATTGGTTTCGCGGTCAAATAACCACCGGCGAACATTTCCAGGCGCGCGTCGAGATTATCGATGTAGTTGAGCGCCATCGCCTCCGGCGTTTTCGGCGAAACCGGCGAACCGAACTGAGGCTCGCCGTGATGCGATCCGATCAAGTGGAGAAGATGCAGCCGCACGTCTTCCGAGGCCGGCGAAAGATTGTTCCACTCGTTAGGCGAATTCATTTTTTTCCAAAGCGAATTCACCAACTCGATGCCGATGGAAATGTGGCCCATCAATTCGCCGCGCTCATCGAAACCCATGGTAAATCCGTCTTCCGGCAGATGATTTTCCCAGAGCTTGCCGGCGTCGTGAAAGACAATGCCGGCCATGAGCAGATCGAGATTTAACTGCGGATAAAGCGGCGCGATCGCGTCGGCCACCCGCATCATCTGCGCGACATGCTCGACTAAACCGCCGCGCCGCGCGTGATGATAACTGCGCGCCCCGGCCGTGCGACGAAAGCGATCGCCAAACTCTTCCACGAATGCCTCACACAACGCGCGCAAACGTGGATCGCCAATCGTCTTGATTCGCTCCGTGATGAAACTCCAATCGGCGGTTTGTTTGGCGCGCAACTCCGGCGGACCGGCAAGCAGATCGGAAATCTCAGCACTCGTTAGGCGACGCAATGTCCATTGTTTTGCCTCGAGTCCGAATTGCTGATGTTGCGCGAACTCGCCGTTGATTTCGATGAACTCGTTAGGCGCGAGCGATTCGCAGGCGCGATATTCCGGATGATCGCTCCAGACGCGCAAAGTCATGCGGCCGCCGGCGTCGGCCAGCGCCAGTTCGCAATACGGTTTTCCCTCGCGCGTCGCCTTAGCCTCCGCGGCGCTGATCTGCACATGCACGCGCGCGGAAACGAAGCCGTTCTGCGCGCGACGCCTGATTTCGCTGATGGTCAGCAGTTCCACGCCGCCATCTTTACTGACGAACTTATGGCTTGGCCACACCGATCACGCCGCAGGCGAGACGTCCGCCCGCGTCGCCGGTGGGCTGCGTCTTCAGGTCATCGGCTTTTTCGTGCACGATGACGGCGTGCCCGATGATGGAATCCGCGCCGCTGAGTTTCATCACGTTGTCGGTTAACTCCAGATGCGCTTTGCCGCTGGCGTCGGCTTCGATGTTACCGAGATCGCCGGCGTGACGATCAGTCGCGTCGGGCGCGCCGTGATTATGTTTCGTCGGATTGAAATGGCTGCCGGCCGAAGTGGCGTCCGGCGCGGAACAATCGCCGAATTCATGAATGTGAAAACCGTGTTTGCCCGGCGTGAGCCCGCTGATGTCAGCGACGACCTTCACCGAATCGCCGGATTTCGTGAAGGTGACGGTGCCGATCACTTTGCTGTTCGCAGTGGGACTGAGAACCGCGACGGCTTTTTGCACATCCTGCGCAACCGCAAACGGCGCGCTAACGCAGACGACGAACGCGAGAAGAAAAACGAACGAGCTGGTTTTCATGACGACATCCTACGCCGCACAAACTGAAATTAAAGCGGTGTGTAGCCACGGCCCTGTGGGCCGTTTCTCTCTCGCGACCAAGTAACCGAAGAGGGCTAAGAGCAGAAAGGCACGGCCCGCAGGGCCGTGGCTACACATCAGTCGATTAACCGCTGCTCCAGCCCGGCGTAGGCATCGATGCGACGATCGCGCAGAAATGGCCAATGCGTGCGGTGTTCGTCGACGCGTTTCCAATCGACTTCCGCCATGATGATTTCTTCGCGATCGACGCTGCCTTTGGCGAGAATTTCGCCGCTGGGCGCGACCATGAAACTTTGCCCCCAAAACTCGAGCCCATCGCCGCCGGCGGGATTTTCGAAGCCGACGCGATTGACCGCCGCGACGTAGCAGCCATTCGAAATGGCGTGACTGCGCTGCATTGTTTCCCAGGCGGAATGCTGCGCGCGTCCGAATTTTTCTTTCTCGCTCGGATGCCAGCCGATCGCGGTCGGATAAAAAATTAGCTGCGCGCCGCGCAAGGCCGTCAGTCGCGCGGCTTCGGGATACCATTGATCCCAGCAAACGCACACGCCGATGTTGCCGCGCTGCGTCGGCCAGTTCATGAATCCGAGATCGCCGGGCGTGAAATAAAATTTTTCGTAGAAGGATGGGTCATCCGGGATGTGCATCTTGCGATATTTCCCAAGATATTTTCCGTCGGCGTCGATGATGGCGGCGGTGTTATGATACACGCCGGCGGCGCGTTTTTCGAAAAGCGAAGCGACGATAACGACACTATTTTCCTTCGCAATTTTGCCTAACGAATCAGTCGTTGGACCTGGAATCTCCTCGGCGAGCGCGAAGTACTTGTGATCTTCCGATTGGCAAAAGTACTGCGAGCGAAACAGCTCAGGCAGACAGACAATCTGTGCGCCGCTCTTCGCCGCATCGCGAATAAACGCAATCGCTTTCTCCAGATTCGCCGCGGGATCAGTCCCGCATTGCATCTGCACCAATGCGACGTTGGTGCTCGCTTCCGACATCGTTATTTCACCGAATCGGCCGGCACGATTTTGATGCTCTCGACGTTCATGCGTTTGACCGGACGATCTTGCGGAACCGTCGGAGTGGTCGCGATTTTTTCGAGCACGTCGTCGCCTTTGATCAATTTGCCGAAGGCCGTGTATTGCTTGTCGAGAAAACTCGCGTTGCCGTGGACAATGAAAAACTGGCTGCCGGCCGAATCGGGATCTTGCGAGCGCGCCATCGAGAGCACGCCGCGGGTGTGCGACTTGTTGTTAAACTCCGCTTTGATCTTGTAGCCGGGATCGCCCGTGCCCCAGCGCGTTTGCTGCTTCTCATCCTTGGTCAGCGGATCGCCGCCCTGGATCATGAAACCTTTGATCACGCGATGAAACGCCGTGCCGTCATAGAATCCCTGGCGCGCCAGTTTCTTGAAATTTTCCACCGTGTTCGGCGCGACGTCGGGCCAGAACTCGGCCACCATTTCGCCTTCGCTCGTCTTGATAACGGCGACTTCCTTGACTGCGGGACTGGGTGATGCGGTTGGGCTCATAGATGCGGTTGGTGTTTCGGTTTGGCCTAACAAGTTAATCGCGGCGAATATCACCGCGAAACAAGCGAGCAAGGTCGATTTCATGCGGAGGACGGTAACGTCCAACGTCCAACGTTCAACGTCCAACATCCAAATAAGGAGCAGGGTCGCATCTCCTCTTCATTGGACGCTGGAAGTTGAACGTTGAGCGTTGGACGCTTCTTCTCCATTCATCGTGGCGTGATATTCCTGCAGTGTCCGCACCTGCAGTTGGCTCTTCTGCAGAGACGCAATGCCACGCACGCTGGCGTGGGCCGCGCGCATGGTAGTGATGATGGGAATCTTCAAGGCGCGGCCGCCGCTGCGCATTTTCAATTCATCTTCGCGCGGAATCTTTCCGCTCGGCGTATTGATAATCAACTGCACGTCGCCATTCTTGATCCGATCGAGCACGTGCGGCCGGCCTTCGCGAAGTTTGAAAACGTGCGTCACGGGAATCCCGGCGTCAGTTAGTGTCTGCGCCGTTCCGCTCGTAGCGATAATGCCGAAACCGAGCGCGATGTAATCACGCGCCAGCGGCACGACGCGCTCTTTGTCGGAATCCTTCACGCTGATAAAAACATTCCCCCGTTTCGGCAGCGCCGGCGGCGCGGCCATTTGTGCCTTGGCATAAGCGAGGCCGAGATCGGCATCGATGCCCATCACTTCACCGGTCGACTTCATCTCCGGTCCGAGCCCCGAATCGCTGCCTTCGAAGCGCAGGAACGGGAAGACCGGTTCTTTCACCGAGAAATGTTTCGGCACGATTTCTTTGGTGAAGCCTAGTTCGGTCAGCGTTTTTCCTGTCATCACTTTCGCCGCCAGTTTTGCGAGCGGAACTCCGATCGCCTTGCTCACGAACGGCGCGGTGCGCGAGGCGCGCGGATTAACTTCCAGCACGTAAACGTCTTCGCCTTTCACTGCGAACTGCACATTCATGAGGCCACGCACATTGAGCTCACGCGCCATTGCTTTGGTCGCGCGCGAAATTTCATCGAGCACATTTTGCGAGAGCGAAAATGTGGGAATTGCGCAGGCACTATCGCCGCTGTGAATGCCGGCTAGTTGCACGTGCTCCATGATCGCGCCGATCACGACCAGTTCACCGTCCGAGATGCAGTCGACATCAACCTCGATAGCATCTTCCAAGAATCGATCGACCAAGACCGGCCGATTCGAGCTGACCTCGGTCGCGCTCTGCATATAACGCACGAGATCTTCGTTGCTATAAACCAATTCCATCGCGCGCCCGCCCAGCACGAAACTTGGCCTAACGAGTACTGGATAACCGATCCGCTCCGCAATCTGCACGGCTTCCTCCGCGCTCACCGCCGTGCCGTTGGGTGTTTGCCGCAAACCAAGTTTGTCCAGCATGGCCGCGAACAACTTCCGATCTTCCGCGCGTTCGATGCTCTCCGGCTGGGTGCCGAGAATTGGCACACCCGCCGCGCGCAGACCGGCAGCGAGATTTAACGGCGTCTGTCCGCCAAACTGCACGATCACACCCTCCGGTTTTTCCTGATCGTAGATGTTGAGCACGTCCTCGAGTGTGAGCGGCTCAAAGTAAAGTTTGTCGCTCGTGTCGTAATCGGTCGAAACGGTTTCGGGATTCGAATTCACCATGATGGTTTCGAATCCGAGGTCGCGCAGCGCGAAGGCGGCGTGCACACAGCAGTAATCGAATTCAATTCCCTGTCCGATGCGGTTTGGTCCGCCACCGAGAATCATGATTTTGCGCCGGTCACCGCCGCGTATCTCGTTCTCAATCCCGTAGGTCGAATAGTAGTAGGGCGTGAAGGCTTCGAACTCGGCCGCGCAGGTATCGACTAGCCGGTAGGTCGGAATAACTGTGTCTGACTTTCGCCGGTCGCGAATCTCTTGCTCCTGGCAGTTATGCGCGATTGAAAGTTGTCGATCGGAAAAGCCCAGGCGTTTGCTCTTGCGCAGATCGGTTTCCTTTAACTGCGAAGTTTCCCTAACGAGTTGTTCGATGTTGTGCAGGAACCAGCGATCGATTTTGGTCAGAGCGAAGACATCATCGATCACCATTCCGTCCTGGAATGCCTGGGCGATGTAAAAAATTCGCTCGGCATTCGGGATCGCGAGTTTGAGACGCAGTGTTTCTGGATCGACGCGCTTCTCGTTGCCGTCGCCACACAGGCCGAAACGTTTGATCTCGAGTGAACGCAGCGCTTTTTGCAGCGCCTCCTTGAAGGTACGGCCGATGGCCATGGCTTCGCCGACGCTTTTCATCTGCGTGGTGAGCGTCGGATCCGCCTGCGGGAATTTTTCGAAGGTGAAGCGCGGAACTTTTACCACGCAGTAGTCGATCGTTGGCTCGAAACTCGCCGGCGTTTCGCGCGTGATGTCGTTTTTTATTTCGTCGAGCGTGTAACCGACAGCGAGCTTCGCCGCGATCTTGGCGATGGGGAATCCGGTCGCTTTCGACGCGAGCGCCGAACTGCGCGAGACACGCGGATTCATCTCGATCACGACCATGCGGCCGTTCTCGGGATTGACCGCGAACTGAATGTTCGATCCGCCGGTCTCGACTCCGATTTCGCGAATGACGGCGAACGATGCGTCGCGCATCAGTTGATATTCGCGATCGGAAAGCGTCTGCGTCGGCGCGACCGTAATGGAGTCGCCGGTGTGCACGCCCATCGGATCGAGATTCTCGATCGAGCAAACGACCACGCAGTTGTCGGCGTGATCGCGCATCACTTCCATTTCGAATTCCTTCCAGCCGACTAACGACTCCTCGATCAAGACTTCCGTCACCGGCGAAAGCTCGAGGCCGCGCGTGACGATTTCGTCGAGCTCCTCGCGATTGTAGGCGATGCCGCCGCCCGAACCGCCGAGCGTAAAGGCCGGACGAATGATGAGCGGGAAAGTTCCGATCGTTTCCGCGACGCGACTGGCATCCGCCAGATTGCGCGCCACGCCCGAGCGCGGCACATCAAGCCCGATGCGCAGCATCGCTTCCTTGAAGAGCTGACGATCTTCGCCTTTCGCGATCGCCTCCGCATTGGCGCCGATCAATTTCACGCCGTGCCTAACGAGTGCTCCATTGCGATTCAATTCCATGGCGGCATTGAGCGCAGTCTGGCCGCCCATCGTCGGCAAAATCGCATCCGGTTTTTCGCGCGCGAGAATCGCCTCGATCACTTCCGGCGTGATCGGCTCGATGTAGGTGCGATCGGCAAATTCCGGATCGGTCATGATCGTGGCCGGATTGGAATTCACCAGCACGATCTCGTAGCCCTCTTCGCGCAACGCCTTGCAGGCTTGCACGCCGGAATAATCAAACTCGCAGCCCTGCCCGATGACGATCGGGCCCGAACCGATGAGAAGGATTTTTCGAAGCTCGTTGTTTCGCGGCATTGGGGCGCGCGAATGTAGGCGAAAACCTCAGCGCGTCACGAGCGAAACGCCTTTCAGGCTGCGGTCGCTTCCGCGCGGCGCTGCCGATCGAGCCAGACCTTACAGATGCCTTTCATGCGCGTGAGAATGTAGTAGGTCGTCTGGCTGCGCACGCGCACCAGCTCGGCGCCGACAATGCGGGTGACGAAATCGCTCGGCAGATCGAGAACTTCCTGCGGCGTGGCGCCATCGAGGCCTTTGCACAGGATGGAAGTCATGGCGCGCGTGAGTGTCTGGACTTCCGGTCCGAGCGTCATGCGGAAATGCGCTTTGCCTTCATCATCGACCTGCAGATAAACGCCGACGGTATCGGCGCATTCTTCATCTTTGCGAATGTCTTCGAGCTGGAACGTCTCGCCTTCACGCGGCTCCTGTTTCTTCGCGCTGTCGGCGTACGACACCAATGTCTCGCGCCGCTCCACTTCGGGCAGCGTTTCGAAGAGATTGATGATCTTGTCGAGCTTCGGCGGATAATGGGCCGTTAGGTCGCGCCCGCGGCCGGCTTCGTCGAGTTTGCTGCACCCGCTCATTAGACCGCGGACGTTTACGCAGCTCGTTCGATCGGCGCGCCCACTTTATTTCCCCACTCCGTCCACGAACCGTCGTAGTTCCGCACGTTCGGCAACCCTAACAAGTAGGTCAGGACAAACCAGGTGTGGCTGGAGCGCTCACCAATGCGGCAATAGACAATCGTGTCCTTGTCACTCGTTAGGCCGGCGCCATCCAGGTAAATTTTCCGCAGTTCATCGGCGGACTTGAAGGTGCTGTCGTCATTCGCCGCGGTTTTCCACGGCACGCTTTTCGCGCCGGGAATGTGCCCGCCACGCAGCACGCCTTCCTGCGGGTACTCAGGCATGTGCGTGATTTCGCCCTTGAATTCGCCCGGCGAACGCACATCGATCAACGGTTTCTTCGCCTTGCTTTGCGCGAGCGCTTCATCGGCGAAAGCGCGAATCTCCTTGTCGTAACGCTTCTTCGGCACCGGATAATTTGTGCGCGCGTAGTTCGGCTTCTCCTTCGTCATCTCGCGGCTTTCCGCTTTCCACTTATCGCGGCCGCCGTTGAGAATTTTCACCTTCTCGTGTCCGAACAACCGGAAGGCCCAGAGCGCGTAGCAGGCCCACCAGTTGGCCTTGTCGCCGTAAAAAACGCAGGTGGTGTCGGGCGTGATGCCGTTCCTGCCGCAAAGCTCCGCAAATTTATCGGGTGCGATGTAATCGCGAATAATTGGATCCTGCAGATCGGTCCGCCAATCAATGTGCACCGCGCCCGGAATGTGGCCGGTGTCGTAAAGCAGAATGTCTTCGTTCGATTCGATGACGCGAACGTCGTTGTCCTTGGAATGCTGCAGGAGCCAGTCGGCGTCGACTATCGCCTCGGGGTGAGCGTATGTGTTCGTAGCCATGCGGTAAGTTAGACAGGATTAACAGGATTGTCAGGATTTTGAAGGAGCGCGTCGCGGCGATTTTTCCGAATCCCGAAAAATCCTGTTAATCCTGTCTGAATTATTTTTCGACCGGAAAACCGGCCTTCTTCCAGGCATGCAGGCTCCCGGGAATATTAGCGACCTTGGTGAAGCCTTCCTGTTTCAAAATGCTCGCGCCCAGACTGGCGCGATAACCACTCGCACAATACACCGCGGTCGGTTTCGATTTATCAAGCGTCGCACTTTTCTCGCGCAACTTCGGCAGGAACATGTGTTGCGCGCCGGGAATGTGGCCGGTCTTCCATTCGCCCGGACCGCGCACGTCGACGAGCTGGTAATCGCGGCCGTTGTTGTGAACTTCGTGCACGCTGAGCTGCGGGATTTGCTCGATCGGGAAACCTTCCGCTTCCCAGGCGCTGATACCGCCGACGAGATAACCGGCGAATTTCGTGTAGCCGGTGCGAATGAAAAGCTTCACCACCTCATCGATCTGGTTGTCCTTTTCGAGGACGAGCAGAACCGGCTGGTTCGGATCGAGCAGCCAGCCGGCCCAGATCGAAAGGGAGGGCGAACCGGCGATGTTGAGCGCGTCGGGAATGTGTCCGCCGCCGAACGCGAGCGCCGAACGCGTATCGACGAGCACACCTTTCTTCTCCTCGATCGCTTTCTTGAATTCCTTGACCGGCAACGCTGCGACCTTCGGCAGATTGCCGAAAACTTCCGGACCTTCCGCGTTGATCTTCTTCATGCGCGGGTAGTAGGTCGGAACCGGTGGTGCAGTCTTAATGGCGAAGTCAGTGAACTTCTCCACGTCGTCGATTTGCAAAAAAGGATTCGTTAGTCGCTCATAACCAATCGTGCTTTGCAGCCGGTCACCAATGTCGGCGCCGCACGGCGAACCGGCGCCATGCCCCGGATGAATCATCACGCTATCGGGCAGCCCAAGAAAATATTCGCGGAGGGTTTTGAATTGTTGCCGGGCAAGTTCCGCTGTGTGTTCGGTGCCTAACAAGTCCGGTCGGCCCGCGGAATTGACGAAGAGCGAATCGCCCGTCAACACGCCCCACGGTTTGTCGGGCGTGGCGGATTCGGCCATCTCAAAGCTCATATGCTCGGGTGTGTGACCCGGCGTGTGTCGTGCGGTAACGACGGTGTCGCCAAAATTGAACCTGTCACCATCGCGCAAGTTCTCCGTCTCAAATCCGTACTTCGCTCCGCCCTCATGGCTTGCGTAGATTTTGGCCGAATCCTCGCGCGCGCACAGTTCGCGCGCGCCGCTCATCAAATCAGCATGAATGTGCGTTTCGAAAACATGCGTGATCGAAACACCCTTCTCGCGCGCCAGCTCGATGTATTTATCGACGTCAGGCGTCGGATCAAAAACGGCGGCGACGCCTTCATCATCGTCGCCTAACAGATAGCTCAGTTCGGCTATGCCTTCGGTCTGGATGCGTTCAAAGATTAGCGACATAAGTTGCTAGCGTCTGCGGCGTCCGTAGCTATATCCGCCGTGGGTGCGACCGCCGCCGACGGCACGTTTGCCTGAACCAGTCACGGATTCCGGTTCAAAAAGGACCGTGTATTTGTAGGGAAAATTTTCCAGCTTCAGGCGCGGAATTTTCTGCCCGATGAAGCGCTCGATCGCCTGGAGCGATCCAAGCTCTTCACCATTCATGAGCGTGAAAGCGTCGCCTACTTTCTGCGCACGGCCGGTGCGACCAATGCGATGCACGTAGTCTTCCGAATGTTCGGGCACGTCGTAGTTGATCACGTGCGTCACGCCCGCGACGTCGATGCCGCGTGCGGCAATGTCGGTCGCGACCATCACTTCGTATTTGCCGCTCTTGAAACCTTCCAGCGCTTCGACCCGTTCGCGCTGCGTCCGGTTCGAATGCAACACCGCCACGGAATGCCTTTCCTGTTTCAACTTGTGCGCGATGCGGTCGGCGCCGTGTTTCGTTCGGCAAAAAATGAGCGCGCTGTCGTAATTCGTCCGCTCAAGTAGCGCCATCAGCAGTTCAAATTTCTGCTCGGCCGCCACCGGATAAACCGCATGTGTCACCGTTTCGGCAGGCGAACGCCGCGCGCCGATCTCCACGATCTCCGGTTCGCGCAATACCGTCGAGGCCAGCCGCTCGATTTCCGGCGGCAGCGTTGCGGAGAAAAGCAGCGTCTGCCGATCGGTCGAAATCTTCTGCACGATCCGCCGCACGTCGGGCAGGAATCCCATGTCGAGCATGCGATCGACTTCGTCGAGCACGAGGATGATCACCTTATCGAGCCGGAACGTTCCCTGTTCCATGTGGTCGAGCAGGCGGCCCGGCGTTGCGACCATGATGTCGGTTCCGCGTGCGGCTTCTTCGCGCTGTTTGCCGTAACCGACACCGCCATGCACGAGCGACGCGCGCAGATTCGTGAAGCGTCCGTAATCCCGAAACGCCGTCTCAACCTGCGCCGCGAGTTCGCGCGTCGGTTCGAGGACGAGACAGCGAAATGCGCCATGCTTCGCCAGCAAAGTCAGAATCGGAAGGGCGAAGGCAGCGGTCTTGCCGGTGCCGGTTTGCGCAGTGCCAATCAGGTCCTTTCCCGCGAGAACAATCGGAAACGCGCGCAACTGAATCGGCGTCGGATCGGTGAAACCCATCGCCTGCGCACCCTGCACGACCTCATCGGAGAGGCCAAAATCGCGGAAAGACATGCGCGCAAGGTATACCTTTCAGCACGAAATACTAGAGATGGCCAAACCCCTCCGCATTCTCGTCCTTGCCGATACGCACAATCACTTACCGCCGCAGCTCGACCAGCTGGCCGCGGGCGTTGATGAAATCTGGCATCTCGGCGACGTCTGCGATCCGAGTTTGATCGATGAAATCAATCTCGTTGGTCCGCCGCTACTACTCGTTAGGGGAAATTGCGACAGCGAATACAGCTGGCCGCTTGCTCTGAATGTGAAACGCAACGGCGTTCGTTTTCGTTTGATGCACATTCCGCCGGATCGGCCGCCGGGAGATGTTGATGTTTTGCTGCACGGTCACACGCACGTGCCGCGCTACGAACGAGTCGGCGAAGTTCTATTCGTGAATCCCGGCTGCGTGACGCGACCGAATCGCGGCGCCCCCGCGAGTGTGGCTTATCTCGACATCGCCGCGGACGGAAAGCTGAACTGGCGATTGGTTCTGACTCGTTAGGCTGAATGTTGTAGTGACGGCGCTCTGTCGCCGTAAAACGCGTGGATTGCAGGCAAGGCGTTCTTACGCCGAGAGAGCGGCGTCACTACAACGCAAGCGCATGGGATGTCTATTCGGTGCGCAACGCCACCATCGGATCGACGCCGCTGGCGCGTCGTGCTGGCAGCCAGCAGGCAAGCAGCGCGATCACCAACAGCAAAGTCGAAACCGCGCTGAATGTTCCAATGTCCGTCGCGCTTACGCCGAAGAGCAGGCTGGAAATCAGTCTCGTTAGACCAAGCGAACCGGCAAGACCCAGGCCGACACCGATCACGGTAAGCAGCATTCCCTGCCTAACGACTAGTCGCAGTACATCGGCGCGTTGTGCGCCGAGCGCCATGCGGATTCCGATCTCACGTGTGCGTTGCGAAACCGAATACGACATCACGCCGTAGAGCCCGATCGACGCCAGCGCGACGGCGATGCCGGCGAAAATCGTCAGCAAGGTCATGGTGAATTTTCGTTTCAACAGCGTGCGCGCGATCGTGTCTTCCATCGTGCGCACATTTCCGAGTGCGACCGTTCGATCGGCACTCCAGACCGCGCTCTGCACCGCCGGTAACAAGGCGAGCGGATTTCCCGTGGCGCTGCGCACCGCGATAAACATGCGCGGCCATTTGCCTTGCCCGAGCGGTTGATAAAGTTCCGCTCGGGGCGCGGTGTCGAGCGCCAGATGACGAATGTTCCCGACCACACCGACGATTTGCAGCTTCTCGCTGTCCGATCCGAAGTTCTCGATGAATTTGCCGATCGGATCTTCGCCGGGAAACACCATCTTCGCGGTGGCGTCGTTGATTACGCAAACGCGCACCGAATCTTTCGTGTCTTGCGCGGTGAAGCCGCGACCGCGTAGCAGTGGAATTCCCATGGTGCGAAAATATTCCGGCGTACTAATGCGAATGTCGGCGTCGTAGGATTTCTCGTTACCGGGCAGATTGAAAGAGCGGTCGCTATTTCCGCCGGAGAACGGCAACCGGCTCACCGCCCCGGCGTGCGCCACGCCGGGAATGGCCTGGATGCGCTCGAGGACCTGCTGATAAAAGTTGAGATTGCGTGCGTCATCGGTCGCGGGCGGCAGACCAATATCGAAGACGAGCAAGTTTTCCGCGCTGAAACCGGGATCGACTTTAGTTATTTTGCCGAAGCTCTTGATCATGAGTCCCGCGCCGATGAGCAGAACCAGCGTAAGGCCGACTTCCATCGCGATGAGCACGGAACGACTGCGGCTGTGACCGGCGGTGCTGCCACGTTCGCCTTCGCCTAACGAGTCGTTCGGATTCGCCGAGGATGCCTGAAACGCCGGCACGATTCCGAAAAGAACACCGGTCAAAACAGACACGATCAAACTGAAGGCGAGCACGCCGCGATCGAGAGAAACTTCTTTGAAGCCGCTTAGATTCGGCGGCGCCATCGACATCAAAAGCGGCAAGGCCCATTCCGCCACGAGCAGACCGGCCGCCCCACCGATGAGCGAAAGCAAAATGCTTTCGGTCAAGAGTTGCCTAACGAGTCGTTTGCGATCCGCGCCCAGTGCCGCGCGAATCGAAACTTCGCGCGATCTCGCGGCCGCGCGCGCCAGTTGCAGGTTGGCGACATTGGCGCAGCCGATCAGCAGAAGAAAACCAACCGCCGTGCCCAGCATGATGAGCGCCGGCCGAATTCCGCTCACCTTGTCTTCCTGTAACGACATCGCGGTGGCGCCTTCGCCCTGGTTGTCGTCCGGATAATCTTTTTCCAAATGCGCCGCGATCGCATCCATCTGGGCGCGCGCCTGCTCGATGGTCACACCGGGTTTCAAACGCGCGAAAACGTCGAGGTAGTTACTGTCGCGCATCGTCCGCGGATCCTGAGTCGGCCGCAGCGAATGCGTCGGGACCCCAAACGGCGATGGCACCCAAAGTTCGCCGTAATCATCGGGCGAAAAACTCGCCGGCATCACGCCGACGACGGTGCGCGCTTCGCCGTCGAAACGAATCTCACGACCGACGACATTGCGATCGCTGCCGAATTTCCGTTCCCACAATCCCTGGCTGAGCACGACGACATTTGCGCGCCCGGGTTGTTCATCCGCCGCCTGCAAGGTCCGTCCGAGCAACGGCGGCGTCGCGAAGACCTGGAAAAGACTGGCCGTCGTCATCGTGACGCGCAGTCGTTCCGGCGCGTCGCCTTCGGTGAGATTACCCTGCCAGCCGCGCGACGAAGCCATGGCGGCGAAGACATCGCTTTGCTTCGCCCAATCAACATAGTTGGCGGGCGAAGTCGCGCCGCGCGGAGTATTCGTGGCGCGAATCGTGGGCGAAACAGCTACGAGTCGATCGGCTTCGGGATAAGGCAGCGGCCGCAAGAGCACGCCGTTAATCACACTGAAGATGACAGTCGTGCTGGCGATGCCGAGCATGAGCGCAACGACCGCAACGAAGGTGAAACCCACATCCTTGCGCAGCATGCGCAAGCCGTAACGAAGGTCGCGAAAAAGTGTTTCCATATTTATTCGGCGCGCAGTGCGGTCATCGGATCAACGCCTGCCGCGCGGCGGGCCGGCAACCAGCAGGCGAGAATCGCAACGGCGAGGAGGAGCAACGGCACGCCGGCGTAAATGATGGGATCGCCCAGATGCACATCGACCAGCGCGTTGCCGATTAGTTTGTTCAAGCCTAACGAGACCAGCCAGCCAACAAACGCGCTCAGTAATACGACCCGCATGTGTTGCCAGATCATGAGCCAGACAACCGAGTGCGGCGTGGCGCCGAGGGTCATGCGCACGGCGATTTCGCGCGTGCGTTGCGCCAGGGAATAAGCGAGCACGCCGTAGAGTCCGATCGCGGAAAGCGCGAGGGCCAGCGCGCCGAGGACGGAGAGCAAACGCGCCGGCACGCGTTGCAAAAAGAGATTGTTACCCACGTGTTGGGCGAGCGTTTGCGGCCCGAGCACAGTCATTTCCGGATCGAGTTCGCGCACCGCCTGACGCAGGACGGGAAGAAGGGCGAGCGGATCGCCGTTTTGCGCGCGCACGTGAATCGTTGGCGTAAAGATGAATTGTGCGCGCATGGTCAGCCACGCAAGTGGCTGCGGTTTTTCACTTACGCTGACATACTTCGCGTTTCGCACGACGCCGCGGATAACGTAGAACGTGCCGCTAACTTCGAAGCGACGTCCGACCGGCGATTCGTTAGGCCAATAACGGCGCGCCATCTCTTCGTTGATCACGGCGTCGAGCGGCAGATCCGTGCGCGCAAGTGGAGTCAGGTCCTGGCCATCGACGAAACGCATTCCCATGGTGGCGAAATAACCGGGCGTCGCGTTGTAGTAGAGAATCTTTCGCCCCGGATCGAACTCGGCGCCCTCCACGTCGATGACGCCGTCGTTGATCCCGCGAATGTCGAGCGGAATGAGACCCGCGGCTGCGGCGCGCTCCACACCCGGCGCGCTTTCGAGGCGTTGCAGAAGTTGATCAAGAAAAACGCGCGCCTTCTCCTCGGTGTAACCGCGTCCAGCCAGATCGATTTGCCCGAGAAGAACTCGGTCCTGATCAAAACCGGTCGGCGTGATGAGCGAGTTGCGGAAACTCTTCAGGAAAAGCCCGGCCAATACCAAAACGACGAGCGCAACCGCGACCTGCAAGCCGACCAGCGCGTCGCGCATTCGACTGCGACCGCCCAGGCTGCCGCGACCGCCGCGCAGCGATTGCAAAATTTCTCCGTGCGCGAGTTGCCACGCCGGCGCGAGTCCAAAGGCGAGGCCGCAGATCATTCCGACAAACGCGGCGAACATGAGACTGCCGGCATCAATGCCCGGTGCGATTTTCAGCGGGAGATTTGCCGGCAACGGAATTTGCCGGAGCGCATCGACGCCCCAAAGCGAAAGCAACACGCCGCCGATCACACCGGCGAGCGCGAGCGCCAGACTTTCGCTCAGCAATTGTCCAATGATGCGCCCGCGTCCGGCGCCGATGGCGAGACGCACGCCGATCTCACGTTCGCGCACACTGGCGCGCGCGAGTAACAGATTCGCCGTGTTGGCGCAGACGACGATAAGGATAAGGATGGCGAAAACCTGGAGAGTGGCGAGCGACAGGACGATGGCCTGGCCGCCGCGCGGCACGCGCCACAGCGGTAGCAATTCGTAACCGAGACCTTTGTTCGTCTCGGGATAAGTTTCGAGAAATCTTTGCGCGGCGGCGTTTAGTTCCGCCTGTGCCTGCGCGGGCGTCACGCCGGGTTTGAGTCGCGTCAGCATTAAGTAGGGACGCGACGTGCGGCTGCTCAATTCCATGGTGGCCGGTTGAAGTTCCGTCGCCATGGTCAGCGGAATCCAAACATCGAAGCCTAACGAGTTCATGCCGCCGCGAAATTCCGGCGGCGTGACGCCGATGACGGTAAGCGTGCGACTGTTGAGGCGCAGCTCGCGGCCAATCACGCCCGCGTCAGCATGAAAATGGTGCTGCCAGAATTCGTAGGAAATGATCGCGACTGGTTCGCTGCCCGGCCGACTCACTTCCTCCGGCCGGAAAGTGCGACCGAGGATCGGCCGAACCTGGAGAACGTCGAAGAAATTATCGGAAACAAATTCGCCGTAGATGCGCGCGTCGCGTTCCGATTCGCCAAGATAAAATGCGCGTGGCCGTTGCGCCGCGATTCCGTCGAACGACGAAACCATCTCGCGCAGATCGCGATACTCGAGCCACGAAGTGGAAACGTAACCGCCGGTATCGTCTTTCGTTTCCAGCGACCAGACCGGCGCGGTCACGCGCGGGAGCGGTTCCAGGACCTGATGTTTCAGCCAACTAAAGATGACGGTGTTGGTGCCGATGCCGATGGCGAGTGAGCAAATGACGATGAGCGAAAGCCACGGCGTTTTCGTGATCGAGCGGAAGGCATGGCGGAGCGTGTACATGAGCGGGATTTGTTTTGTTACTCAGCGCGCAGCGCGGTGATGGGATCGACGCGACAAGCGCGCCGCGTCGGCAGCCACGCGGCCCGCAAAGTGACTAACGAGAGCAGGATTCCGACGGTCGCGTAAATCTGCGGATCAATCGGCGTCACACCGAAGAGAAAACTTCGGATCAAATGCGCGGAAGCGATGACGCCGAACGAACCGAGAATAATTCCGAGACCGAAAAGTCGAAAGCCGTGACCGAAAACCAAACCCCGAATGTCTTTCGGTCGCGCGCCGAATGCGATGCGGTACCGCCATTTCGCGCAGGCGTCGCAAGGCCGAATAAGAGAGCACGCCATACAAACCGACCGCGGCGAGCAAGAGTGCGAGCCCGGCGAAAATCGCGAGCAGGAAGGAAAGCAGTCGATGCGTCGCCCACGTTTCCGCGACGCGTTCTTCCATCGTGCGCACATCAAAGACTGGCTGCGTCGGATCGAGGCGATTGATGTTTCGCCAATCAAGGTAATCTGGCAGTGAGAGCGAGGTGTCGACGCCGTTGCCGATTTCGTTCAAGTAAACGATCCGCTCTGGTTGCGGATAAGGCAGCGGGCGCAAAAGCACGGCATTAACGACACTGAAGATCGCGGTGTTGGCACCGATACCGAGCGCGAGCGTGAGCACGGCGATGAAAGTGAAGGCCGGTTGCTGCACAACTTGACGCAGCGCATACCGAAAATCCTGGAGCAGTGTGTTCATATTACTCGTTAGGTTGTAGTGACGCCGCTCTGTCGGCGTAACAACGCGTGGATTTCAGGAAGTGCGTTTTACGGCGACAGAGCGCCGTCACTACAACGCAAGCGTGTCTTGGTAGGCGAACTCTCATTCGGCTCTGAGTGCGACAATGGGATCGACTTTGATGGCGCGGCGCGCAGGGATGAGGCAGGCAACTAAAGACACGACGCTCATGACAAGCGCCGTGCCGAACAGAGTGGCGAGATGAAGTGTGGGGACGCCGAAGAGCACGCTTTGCATTGCCCGGCCGGCAAGCCACGCGCCGATCAAACCGATGATGCAGCCTAACGAGAGCAAGCGCAGGCCTAACGAGAGGAATTGCATGCCGATCTGTTCGCGCTGCGCTCCGAGCGCCATGCGAATGCCGATCTCACGCGTGCGTTGTGCTACGGCGTAACTGAGCACGCCGTACGTTCCAATCGCGGCCAAGAGCAGCGCGATGCCGGCGAAAATTCCGGCGAGCAGTGCCGGTGATCGACGCGCAATGAGACTCTCCGCGATGCGCGCGTCCATGGAGCGAATGTTACCGAACACGAGGTCGGGATGCGTGGCGCGGACCAGCCTTCGCAGCGTCTCGGCAAACGCTTCCGGGTCTTGGCTGGTGCGAGTGACGACGAAAACGCTGCTGTCACCGGTACGATGTGCGTAGGGCAGGTAAATCGCCCCCTGCCCCTGCGGCTCCGTGAGTTCCATTTGTTTTACCGCACCAACAACGCCAACAATGGTGAAGAGCTTTGCTTCCTCCGATTCGTTGCCACGGAAGACCTGCTGGCCGAGCGCACCCCCGTTAGGCCAGTAACGCCGGGCTAGATCCTCGTCCACAACACAGACGCGTTCGGGCCGGTGAGAATCATCTGATGTTAGAAACCGTCCTTCCCGCAATGGAATGCCCAGCGCCGTGAAGTAATCGCCGTCGACGCCGTAGGAATAATGACCGTGCACGGATTGGCCGGGCGGCGGCACATAGCCCTTCGGTGTGATCGCGGTTTTGCCGCTATCCCCGCTTAGCGGAATGTTCGTGATCGTTCCGGCAGCGGCGATTCCAGGTTGCTGCCGGATGGATTCCAACAAGCGATCGACAACACCGACTGGGTCCTGCCCCAGTTTCCACGTGAGGATGCATTCCCCAGCGAGAACATGATCGGCACGAAAACCGGGAGACACCGCCATCACCTTTTTCAAGCTCAGCCCCAGCAGCGCTGCGCCGGCGAGCAAAACAAAAGCGAGCGCGATTTGCGCGACAATGAAACCGTGTCGGAGGCGTTGGGTGGCGCGACTGATCGTGCCTGAGCGCGATTCGGATTGCAGCGCGTTGGCCAGATGGCTGCCGAGATTAAACCACGCGATGGGCACCGCGATTACGACTCCGAGAAGGACGGCGCTAATGAGGCCGATCGCCGCGAGCCAGCCGTCGAACATGATGTGCGCGCCAAGTGGCAAACGATTCGCACCAAGCACCTGGAGCAATTGAGTTCCCCATGCGCCCGCAAGCACGCCGAGCAGTCCACCCACGGCAGTGAGAAGGACCGTTTCGCTCAGCACTTGCCTAACGACATGTTGTCGGCTCGCGCCCATCGATTGACGAATCGCCATTTCTTTCGCCCGGCCGCTCGCACGAATCAGGAGAAGGTTGATCAGGTTAACCGCGCCGATCAGGAGGAGGAAAAACACGCCACCTTGCATGAGCAGGAGCGTCGGACGGATGGAGCGGACGTGATGCGCGTGCAGCGAAAGCACCGGCGAGCGAAAGCCGGCCTCGGCCATCATTTTCGCCTCGGGATTGTCCTTCTCGACCTCGGTATTATGCGCGTCGATCTGCGATTGCGCTTCGGCAATCGTCGCTCCCGGTTTCAAGCGCGCGATCATCTGAATGGCACCACCGCCGGAATGGCGCGCCTGGGGACCGCGTTGCTCTGGTCCCGATTTGTACGCCAGGTAAAGGCGGGCTTCTGAGGACAGAAATCGAAAATCAGGAGGCAACACGCCGATAATCTTTCGCGGGATGCCGTTCACGCGAAGATCGTGGCCGAGGACGTTTGGATCCGAATTGAGGCGCTGGCGCCAGAAGCCGTCGGTGACGATGACAACTGCCGCATCATTCGCCATGTCTGCTTCCTCGAAGGAACGACCCATGGCCAGCCCCACGCCAAGCGTCGTGAAAAAATCAGACGACACGCGCATGATTTCCTCCTGCTCGGTCGAACCGGGTTCGCCGACGGGCTCGCTGCGGTTGAGGAAGATGGAAAGGCTCGAGAGAGCCGGGATGTTGCCGCGCCGTTCGAAATAATTTGTGACCGACGAGCCATCATTCTCAACGCCGGCCTTCGGATAAGTGTTGTAAATCGTGACGAGCCGGTCCGCGCCCGGAAAAGGCAACGGACGAAGCAGGATGGAATTGATCACCGCGAAGATGGCGAGGTTCGCGCCCAGGCAGATCGCAACCGTGGCCAGCGCGGTCAAGGTGAAGCCAGGCGATTTTCGCCATTGCCGAAACGCGAAGCGAATGTCGTTCATTGCTTCCTTTTACTCGATCCGAAGCGCGACGATGGGATCGATTTTGCAGGCGCGTCGCGTCGGTAGCCAACTCGCGAGCAAAGTCGCAAGAAGAAGAATGCCGCCGACGATGAAGTAAACTTGCAGATCGGTGTTGCCGGCTTGGAAGAGGACACTTTGCAAAGCGCGCGAAGCGGCGAGCGCGCCAACTAATCCGATGACGCAGCCTAACGAGAGCAAGCGCAAGGCGTGATTCATGATGAGCGCGCCGACTTGTGCCGGCCGTGCGCCCAGTGCGATGCGAATGCCAATTTCGCGGACGCGTTTCATCGTCGTGTAAGCGAGCACGCCGTAGAGTCCGATGCTGGCGAGACCGAGCGCGAGTCCGGCGAAAACGGAAAGCAGGAAGGTGAGCAAACGCTGGGTCGCCCAGGTTTCCGCCACCAGATCGGACATGGCGCGAATTTCGTAAACCGGCTGGCGTGGATCGATGCTGCCAACGGCGTCGCGCAGTGATTTTTCCAGCGCGCTCGCCGGTAACGCGCTGCGCAAGAGCAGAATCAGGCGATGCCGTTCCACCTGGCCTAACGAGTAGTAGATGACGGGACGCGGGGCCGTCGGTTCCGCGCCATGAAATTTTATGCGCGAGACAATGCCGACAATTTCGAAGGAACGGTTTTCGTTGCCGTTGCCATCTGGGTCGCTGGAAAGATGCTTACCGATCGGATCTTCGTGAGGAAAATATTTCTCGGCCAGTGCCTGATCGATCATGCAGACCAGCGGCGCATCCATGTTATCGCGTTCGTTGATGGCGCGACCCCGCAGCAAGTTTGTCTGGAGGACGCCGAGATAATCGCCGGCCACCACTTCACTTTCCGCGCCGGGTTCTTCACTCGGTGGCGGAGTCGGTAAGTCCTCGCGGTGAAATCCAACCATCCAGCCGGCGAGCAACGGCGGGTTTCCGCCCATCGCCACCTTCTCGATGCCAGGCAGCGCCGCGATTTTGTCGATCACACTTTTCCCGAACCTGGCCACGTTCTCACGTCCGCGGTAGGTGCTGTACGGAAGTGTGAAACGAGCAGTCGTTAGGCCGCGCGGTTGAAACCCGAGCGCGAGTCCTTGCATGCGCGCGAAGCTCTTCAGGACCAGTCCGGCGGAGCTGAGCAAAATGAGCGTGAGCGCGACGTCGGCGATCACGAGCAGATCGCGGGTGCGTCGCGCGGCTTTCGTTTCTGAAGTGGTTTGTGCGCCGGATTTGAGCGCGAGCTGAATGTCGGCCCGGGAACTCTGCCAGGCCGGCAGCAAACCAGACAGGACGCTGGTCAGAGACGTGAGCGCGAGGGTGAAAATTAAGACCGGCGCATTGAAACTGATGTTTTGGAAACGGCCGATGTCCTGTGGTGCGACCAGGGCGAGAAGATCGCGGCCCCACATGGCGGCGAGAAAACCGAGCGTTCCGCCTAACGAAGCCACGACCAGGCTTTCGATGAGCAATTGCCTAACGAGTTGTTGGCGCGAAGCCCCCACCGCGGCGCGAATGGCAAACTCACGCGCGCGTCCCGCTCCGCGCACGGCAAAGAGATTGGCCAGGTTGGCGCAGGCAATCAGCAGCACGAGCGCAACCGCGCCGAGCAACAAGGCAAGGTTTGTCCGATATTTTCCGACCATGCTTTCGAGCACGGGCGTGAGCAGCGCGGTCACATCCTTGTTCGTATCGAGATTTGCTTGCTCGATGCGCGCAGCGATCCCGCGCATCTCCGTGCGGGCCTGGTCTAACGAAACGTTATTTTTCAATCGCGCCCACGCGTAGAGATTTGGGTGAATGAGGCGATTCGGCCACGCGGGATTGTCGGCGCGGCGCATGACGGAGAACCACGCATCGACATCGCCGGGCGCGTTCATTTCGGGCGGCATCACGCCGATGACGGTCGTCGGACGATTCTGCAACATCAGTATCTGCCCGAGGATGGCTGGATCGCGCGCGAACTTTCTTTGCCAAAGTCGATCGCTGATCACGACTACTTGGGGCGCGCCGGCGCGATCTTCGTCATCGGAAAAAGTGCGACCGATTTTTGGCGTGAGCCCAATGACCTGAAAGAAATTCGCGCTCACAAATGCGGCCGGGATTTGTTCCGCCGGTTGTCCCGGCAGGTCGCTGATGCTGGTGCCATCCACTTGCACGAGCGCGAGGTTCTCGAACGAGGTCGCGTCGCGTCGCCAATCGAGATAATCCGGCAACGAAATCGCGAATTCGCCGCCCTGCACTTTGTCGGTCTCGCTGATGACGACGAGCCGGTCCTGCGCCGGATAGGGCAACGGCGCGAGCAAGACCGAATTGATTACGCTAAAGATGGCGGTGTTCGCGCCGATGCCGAGGGCGAGCGTGACAACCGCGATGCAAGTAAAGCCGGGCTGCTTGAGAAGAGTTCGAACCGCGTAGCGGAAATCCCGGAGCAGGTTCGACATCATTCGCCTGGCGCCTAACGAATGGTTAGCCTAACGAGTGGTCTCATTCGGTGCGCAACGCCGTGATCGGATCGATGCCGCTGGCCCGCCGCGCCGGCAGCCAGCAAGCGGCCAGGGCGATGAGCGTGAGAAGAAACGCGACCGACATCAGTGTGGGCAGATCAGTCGCGGCCACGCCGAAGAGCAAGCTGGCGATCAATTTAGCCGCGGCCAGCGCCGCGGCCACGCCCAGAACCATGGCGAGCGCAACCAGCCGCGCGCCTTGCCCAACGATGAGTCGCAGCACATCGAAACGTTGCGCGCCGAGTGCCATGCGAATGCCGATTTCCTGCGTGCGTTGCGCGACCGAGTAAGCCATGACGCCGTAAATGCCGACGGCGGTGAGCACGATGGCGACGCCGGCGAAGACGACGAGCAGCATCATGTTCAAGCGCGGCTGCGCCACCGCACTGGCGAGGTATTGCTCCATCGTGCGCGTCTCATATAACGGCAGATCTTTGTTCAAACCTTCCACCGCTTTGCGCAGCGAAGGCAGGATGACTTGCGGTTCCATTTGGGTGCGCGCAACCAACGTCATGGTGCCCGATGGCGCCTGCGTGTGCGGGATATAAAGCTCGGGCCGGTTTTCCCCAGTGAGCTTGCGCGCTTTCACGTCGCCCACCACGCCGATGATCTCGCGCTCGACCGGTTCGCGCGGATCGAGCGAAACCTGTGGGGTGATACGCTTGCCGATCGGATCTTCGTTCGGAAAACTTTGCCTAACGAGTGCTTCGTTCACGATCACCACGCCCGGTGCTTCGAGCTTATCGCGCAAATCGAAATCCCGTCCTTTCTTCAGCGGAATGCCCATGGTCGAAAAATAACCGGGCGTAACGAGGCGGACGGCGCTGGGTGCGCGATCGGCCTTCGCCGTCGGTCGACCGGTAATGTCGTAGCCGGTGGTCCAATCAGCGCCGCTCAACGGAAGCGGTGTGATGGCGGCGACGGAACGCGCGCCGGGAACAGCGTTGGCGCGATCCATCAGCTGCTCGTAGAACTGCGTGTTGCGTGCCAGAATTTGCGGACCGTTGTCGCCCTCCGGCAACGACACGGTTGCGGTCATGACATTTCGCGGATCGAAACCAAGCGAAACTTTCTGCAGTTGCCAGAAGCTGCGCATCAGAAGTCCCGCGCCGACGAGCAGGACAAAAGCGAGCACCATTTCAGCCGTGACGAGAATGCCGCGCAGGCGACGACCGCGTGCGGTTTCACTTGATCCGCGGCCGCTTTCGTTCAAGGCGGTGACGACATCGGGCCGCGAAACCCGCCAGGCGGGAGCGAAACCAAAAAGCACTCCGGTAAGAAGACTAACGAGTGCGGTAAACGCGAGCACGCGCAGGTCGGGACTGATTTCATCTCCTCGCGGAAAATTTCGCGGGAGCAATGCGGCCAGGCCGGCCGTTCCCCAAACCGCGAGCAAACTCCCAGCCGCGCCGCCGACGATGGAGAGGAGCGCGCTTTCTGTGAGTAGCTGACGAAAGATGCGGCTGCGGCTCGCACCCAACGCGGAGCGAATGCCCATTTCCTTCGCGCGGGAAGTGGCGCGGGCGAGGAGAAGGTTGGCGACGTTGACGCAGGCGATTAGCAGCACGCAACCGGCGGCGGCCAGCAAAACGAGCAGCGCGGGACGCACGTCGGAAGTGAGATCAGCCAGCAAAGAGGTGACGATGGAGGAACTGAAACGCGTGTTCGTGTCGGGATATTGTTTGGCCAGGGCAGACAAGATGGTGCCGACATTCGCCTGTGCCTGATCACTCGTTAGGCCAGGTTTGAGTCGCGCGACGGCATGCAGGTAATGAAACCCGCGCTCGCTCGCGGTCGTTTCGGTGCTGCCAGCCGGAGCTTCAAATTGCGTGGCGAACGAAGTCCAAAAAACTGCCGGCGTTTTTTCGATCGGGAAACGAAAGGCCTGCGGCATTACGCCGATGATCTGATACGGCGTTTCGTTGAGCGTGATTGTCTTCTCAAGAATATTTCCGGCGCCACCGAAACGACGCTGCCAAAGTTCGTGGCTGATCACGACGACGCGCACGCCCGGTTTGTCGTCATTCGCGGTGAAACCGCGGCCGAGCAACGGATTCATTCCGAGCACGCGAAAGAGGTCAGACGTGACGAGCATACCGTGCAGATGCGCGGCCTCGGCGCTTTGGTCGGTCACGGTCATGTCGAGATCGTCGTAACCGGCCATGGCAGTGAAGACCTGATTCTGCGCGCGGACATCGGCGAAATCGGGATACGAAAATGGCGCGCGACCGTTGATGTTTTTCGAATCCTTCGCCCAGACGGCGACGATTTGTTCCGGCTGCGGGTACGGCAACGGCCGCAGCAGCACCGCACTCACGACGCTAAAGATGGCGGTGTTCGCGCCAATCCCGAGCGCGAGCGCAATGACGGCGATGAAGCTGAAGGCGGGATTTTTCAACAGCATGCGCGCGGCATACTGCAGGTCCTTCAGGAGGGTGTTCACAACGACTCGTTAGGCAATACGGCGGACGCCGCGCGTTTAGAGCGCGCTGGCGTCGGCATTGTTCGCCGAGACGGACTGATCGGCCGGAACGTGCGCGACCATTTCGGTGGGCGCGTTGTTGCTACGATTCATGCCGGGCAGAACGACCGAGTGCGAAGCGAATTGCCAGCCGGAGAACGCGGTGCAGACGATGACGAGACCGTAGATGACGGCTTCGAAGATCGAGCGGCCCTTCTCCTGCGACTGAGCGATGAGTGAGTAGGTGTTCTTGGTTTTCATATTAGGTTTGGTTAACGGCGCCTACTAATTGCAAGGCTCATGCCACGGTCAGGAATAGTTCACAAGCGACAGAAAACGAACGATTTGCGCTTGACAGCGATTTTACGGCTCTGCCGGAAACGTAGCGTGCTTGGGATACGGGCGTTCCGCTTTTGGGACGGTTCCGGGGCAAAGAAAAAGCGGCGGTCAATTGACCGCCGCCATGCAGAGATTTCTACCTAACGAGTGGTTGGGAACTACTCGTTAGTCTCTTTTGATTTCTTGTCTTTCGCGGCCGGCTTCGAGTCCGCAGCCTTCTTCGACTTGCCCTTTTTGGCGGTCTCTTCCGCGACCGCTTCGTCTACTGCGATTGCGGCATCGACCCACTCGATGAACGCAACCGGCGCAGAATCGCTCTTGCGCTGACCGAGCTTGATGATGCGCGTGTAACCGCCTTTGCGGTCAGCCGATCGTGGCGCGATGTCGTCGAAAAGTTTCTTCACGGCATCAGCCTGGCGAAGCGTGGCCAGCGCAGTGCGCCGCGCATGCAGCGAACCTTGCTTGCCCAGCGTCACCATTTTTTCCGCGAGCGGGCGAACCGCTTTCGCTTTGGCCAGCGTGGTCTTGATGCGCTGGTGTTCGATCAGGCTGCAAACCTGATTGGCCAGGAGCGCCTTCCGATGCTCGGCGGTGCGGCCGAGTTTCACCGTCTTCTTTTGGTGTCTCATAGAATGATTCGCCTAACGAATGCTATTCGCCGTTGCTGCCATTGACGCCGGCGCCGTCCACGCCGGCGGGCGCCTCGACCAGACCCGGGTCGAACTTCATGCCTAAGCCAAGGCCGAGCTGTTGCAGCTTGTCCTTGATTTCGTTGAGCGATTTCTTGCCGAAGTTGCGATACTTGAGCATCTCGGCTTCCGATTTCTGCGCGAGCTGACCAACGGTGGTGATGTTGGCGTTGTTCAAGCAATTGGCCGCACGCACGCTGAGCTCGATTTCGTTCACGCTCATGTTGAGCAGCTTCTTCAGCTTCATGTTCTCCTCGGAAACACCAGCCGGCGTTTCGTCGAACTCGATAACGTCTTCATTGAAGTTCACGAACACATCGAGGTGATGGCGCAGAATCGCGGAGGCTTGGAGCAAAGCGTCATCCGGAGTCAGGCGACCGTCGGTCCAGACTTCGAGGATAAGTTTGTCGTAATCGGTTCGCTGACCGACGCGAGTATTTTCGACTGCGTATTTCACACGGGTGACCGGTGAAAAAATGGAATCGATCGGGATCAGGCCGATCGGCTGGTCGGCGCGCTTGTTTTCATCGCCGGTGGCAAAACCGCGCCCCACACGCACTTCCAGTTCCATGTCGAATTTGTGCTTCTTATCGAGCGTGCAGATGATCTGCTTGGGGTTCAGAACTTCGTAACCCTGCGCGAGCTGGATGTCGTCCGCGGTGATTTCGCCTTCCTGGTTTACGGAGAGGGAAAGTTTGCGCGGCTCGTGTTCGGCGGATTTGAATTTGATCCGCTTCAGGTTGAGCACGATGTCGGTCACGTCTTCGACCACACCGGGAAGAGTGGCGAATTCATGTTGGGCACCGTTGATTTTCACCGCGGTAATCGCGGCGCCTTCGAGCGACGAGAGCAAAACGCGGCGGAGCGAATTTCCGACCGTGTGACCGTAGCCGGCTTCAAAAGGTTCGGCGACGAACTTGGCGTAGGTTTCAGTGGCGCCGTCCTCAAGCTTGGTGAGGGTCTTCGGCATTTCAAAACGACCGTAACGAACTGGCATTTCTTAAAACCGGAAAGCGGAGAGCGGAAAGTTAAAATCCGAAATCCGAAATCCGAAATCTCCTTCAAGCGCCGGGTTACCCCTGACGAGTGCGGTTTCCATCCGATGACGGAGACCCAGGGACCAACGGCGCAGCTTCTAAAAACTCGCTGCGGGAGGTGGAATCAACACGATCAACGCCGTTTTGCAAGCGGCGCTTTCATTCTTCGATAATGGTGTTCGGCAGCTCGTTGCGATCACGACCCTCGCGCGGAAAAAATCGCTCCAGCAACTGGCCCGTGCTGTTGATCGCCTCGAGTAATGCTTCGCTGAACTTCTGCTCTTTGAAATGCGATTCCATGGTCGTGATTAATCGCTGCCAGAATTGATCGCCGCACTTTTGATGCACGCCTTCGTCGCCGACAACCGCGAACTTCTGCGCGCGCGGAGCCACGAAAATCAAGACGGCGTTGCGATGGGTGGTCTTCTCCATTCCGAACTCGAAGAATTTCTGCTGCGCCACCGGCAGCGCATCGCCGGCGATTTCGCCGCGCTGGATGTAAACGCGAATCTCGCCCGAGCTTTTCGCTTCCGCAGAAGCAATCGCCGCAGCGATGCGTTTGTGATCGAGTCGGCTGAGAAATTCTTTCGACTCCATATTGCTACCAACTCGAGCCGGCGCCGCCGCCGCCGAAACTTCCGCCGCCGCCGCCGAAGCCGCTAAAGCCACTGCCGGAAGATCCGCCGCCACCGCTACCGCTGCCCCAGCCACCGACATACGGTCCGCCAAAACTGGAATAGCCCCAGCCGCGACGCCGGTTGAGACGCGACAGTCGCGAAAGAATAATCAGCGCGATGATGAAGAAGATGAATGCGGCGAAACAGCCAATGCCGCTGCTGCCGCTCTCATTCGAACGCCGCTCTCGATTCGTTAGGCCATCGCCTTTGTATTCACCGACGGCGGCTTTTTGGAGAAGGTCGATTCCCTGCGCAAGCCCGCCTTCATAATCCTGGGCGCGAAACCGCGGTTTGATGTGTCGCTCGGTGATATCGAACGCGGTCGCATCCGGGATCGCACCTTCCAAGCCATAGCCCACCTGGACGAACATCTTGCGATCGTCGACAAAGACAAAGAGCACCGCGCCGTTGCGACGATCCTTTTGTCCGACGCCCCACGATTGCGCAACGCGCTGGGTGTAGTCCGCGATATCGGAGTCGGTTTCCATTTTGCGGAAAACCGCCACGACGATCTGGTTCGACGTGTCGCGCTCGAACTGCGCCAGCTGCTCATTGAAACGCGCGGCGGCGCTTTTCGAAACGACGCCGGCGTAGTCGTTGAAGTAACGATCCGGCTTTGGCGGAATGACCTCAGCCGCATCCAGCCTAACGAGTGCTGCGCAAAGCAGCAGCAACCCGGCTGCGAGATTCCTGATTGAATGCAATGCTAACGCCTAGTGCGGCGACGTCGCTGGCGTGGCCGATGGCGCGCCGAACGTCCCGAAATTCACCGTCGGCGCCTTCTCAGAGCCGGCCTGTGCGGTGAAGAATGGTCGCGCGACAAATTTAAACATCTTGTTCAGCATATTCGTAGGGAAGGTGCTGAGCGCGGTGTTGTACTCCTGCACGGCGGCGTTGAAGTTATTTCGTTCCACCGAAATGCGGTTCTCGGTTCCTTCCAGTTGCGCCTGCAGAGTCTGGAAACCTTCCGTTGCGCGCAGTTGCGGATATTGCTCGCTCACCACCAGCAGCCGCGAGAGCGCGTTGCTCAATTGCCCCTGCGCGGCCTGGAATTCCTCCAGTTGTTTCGCATCGGTCGGCGCCTTGTTCGGATCAAGCTGCACGCGGCCGACACTGGCGCGGGCATTCGTCACCTCGGTCAGGGTTGATTTTTCGAAGTTGGCCTCGCCTTGCACGGTATTGACCAGATTGGGAATCAAGTCCGCGCGCCGTTGATAAACCGACTGCACGTCGGCCCATTTCTTGTTCACGTTCTGCTCCAGCGCCACGAGCCGGTTGTAAGTGTTGCAACCGGTCAGCCCATGCAGGGCGAACAACGCAATCAGCACGGCTCCGCATCTCGACGCGAGTGTCTTCATAGCCGGAATGCTTCAGTAATCGCACCGGCAAGTCAATGCGCATGGCGCGGCGGGAAAATTCGCGGTAGCCTTATTTCGCGGCATCGTTTGGCCGCCGAAAATCTCTCATGCAACGATCAGTCGCCATTTCCTACGGAGTCTTTGCTTTGCTTTTGATCCTGGTGGCAGCGCTCGGGTTAGGAACACCGTTTATCGCCGCCATGTTTTGTTACCTGGCGTTGCGCAAATTTGCCTTCGCCGGCCGCCGCTGGGTCGCGCTCACACTTTTCTTCATTCTGCTCGCGGCGCTTTTTGTTGGCTTCGCCGTTTTCATTCAAAAGGGCGTCAAAGTGTTTCCCGAGATCGCCGAGGAATCGATCCCGCGGGTGGTGAAATTCGCCGAGCAACACAACATCGAACCGCCCTTCACCGACATGGAGAGCGCGAAAGCGGTGGCGATGGATGCAGTGCGCGACGCCTTTGGTCAGCTGAGCAAGTACGTCCGCGTCGCGACGAAGGAATTCATTTTCCTCCTCATCGGCATCGTCGTGGCCGTCGGCATTTTTCTGAATCCGGATTTTGAATCGGCGCACGAATGGCGCGCCGGGCCGCTGGACATGTATTCGTTTTACACTCGCCAGATCAAAGAGCGCTTCGCCTCCTTTTACACCAGCTTCGAAACGGTCATCGGCGCGCAGATCATCATCTCTGCCATCAACACCGCTCTAACCTCGATTTTCCTGCTCGTGTCCGGCCTGCGTTACGCCACGCTCGTGATCGTGCTCACTTTTCTGTGCGGCCTGCTTCCCATCGTCGGCAACATCATCAGCAACACCCTCATCGTTTGCATCGCTTTCATCGCCTCGCCCAAACTTGCGGGCTGGGCGCTGCTTTTTCTCATCGGCATCCACAAGTTCGAATACTTTCTCAACAGCCGCATCATCGGCGGCCGCATTCGTCATCCGATGTGGCTGACCTTGCTGGCCCTCCTGATTGGTGAGCAACTGATGGGAATTCCGGGAATGATTCTCGCCCCGGTCATTCTGAGTTTCATCAAGGTGGAGATGAAGAAGATCGGAATGGGCGAGGCCGATTTCGCCCAGTCAACGACGGAACCCTTGCCGCGGCGGGAATTGACCCGTGCGTCTAGCTCTCGTTAGGCGCGACGACTTCTTCCGTGGCCGGAACGACCGGCTCCTTCGGAATCGCTGTTGGGAGATAGCGCTTGCGCAGTTCCTCGGCGTTCGGCAATTCGTCAAGATTCTTCAAGCCGAAGTGTTCGAGGAAGAACTGCGTCGTTTCGTAGAGCAACGGGCGCCCCGGAACTTCCGCGCGTCCCGCGATTCTAACCAGGCCGCGCTCCATCAAATTTTGCAGCACGCCATCGACCGCGACACCGCGCACGACTTCGACGTCCGCGCGTGTGATGGGCTGGCGATAGGCAATGATCGCGAGGGTTTCGAGCGATGGCGGGGTGAGTCGTTGCGGTTTCGGCGCCGGAAAAAGTTGCCGAACCCACTGCGCGTAGGCTGGCTCGCTCGCCAGTTGCCAGCCTTCCGCTTTTTCCGTGAGCTGAAAGGCATGCTGCTGCTCGATGTATTCAATTTTGAGCTGTTCCAGCGCGGCCGCGATCTGCGCTTCTGTCGCTTTGGCAAACTCGTTAGGCAAGAGTTCATCCTCATCACCCGCGCTCTTGATCGCATCTTTCATTTCGCGTGTGGTCAGCGGCTTTTGTGCGCTGAAAAGAAGAGCCTCGACTACCTGAGCCAACGTCATACGAAAAAGAATTTAACCGCAGAGATCGCAGAGGGCGCGGAGCTTTTTTTAATTCTTTTCATCTCTGCGCGCTCTGCGTTCTCTGCGGTTAGTTATTTTGTCCAATCGCACTTTGGATCGCGTCCGCAATCCGGTCCGCCTGGCGATCGATCTGCGCCAGCTCGCGTCCTTCGATCAGCAACCGAATCTTTGGTTCCGTGCCGGAATAACGAAGAAGCACGCGGCCTTTGCCATTCAGTTCTTTCTCGGCATCGCCCACCAGCTTCATCACGTCAGTCAATTTCTCCAGCGGCGGTTTTTCTTTCACGCGCAGGTTTCGTTGCGCCTGCGGATATTTTTTCAGGCAGCGTTTCAGTTCGCTCAAAGGTTTGCCGGTCGATTTCATGATGCGCAAAATCTGCAAGGCACAGACAATGCCATCACCGGTCGTGCTGAAGTCGCGAAAGATCATGTGACCGCTTTGTTCGCCGCCGACATTCAGATCGCGCTTCACCATTTCCTCGATCACGTAACGATCGCCCACTTTTGTGCGTAGCACTTCGCCGCCGGCGGCATTGATCGCTTCGTCGAGTCCAAAGTTGCTCATCACGGTTGCGACCAAAGTTTTTTCCCGCAGACGTCCCGCGCCTAACAAGTCAGTCGCGACAATGGCCAGAATCTCATCGCCATCGACGATCTCGCCCTTTTCATCGCAAAGCAGAACGCGATCAGCGTCGCCATCGTGCGTGATTCCAACGTCCACGCCGCTCGCCTTGACGATGCGTTGAATTTCTTCCGGGTGCGTGCTGCCGCAATTCGCGTTGATGTTGGTTCCGTTCGGTTCGTTGTGGGCGATGACGAGATCGGCGCCGAGCTCGCGCAAAATGCACGGGGTGGATTTGTAGGCCGCGCCGTTCGCGACATCGACGGCGATGCGCATTTTTTCCAGCGACATGCCGCGAGGGAAACTTGCCTTGGCAAATTCGACATAACGACCGAGCGCATCGTCGATGCGACGCGCGCGTCCGATGTTTCCCGCCGTGGGACGAACCGAATCGATCTCGCCGGAAAAAACCAACTGCTCGATTTGATCTTCGATTTGATCGTCGAGCTTGTAGCCGTCGTGCCGGAAAAATTTGATGCCGTTGTCTTCGTAACTGTTGTGCGAGGCGGAGAGAACGATGCCGGCATCGGCGCGCAGCGAGCGCGTGATGTAAGCGACTCCCGGCGTCGGCAACGGACCGATGACCAGGACATCAACGCCTAACGAAGTGATGCCGGCGACGAGCGCGTTCTCCAGCATGTAACCGGAAAGGCGTGTGTCCTTACCGAGAACAATCTTAGGTCTCGTTCCTTCCGGCAGCGTGCGCGGATTCAGTTGCGTGAAGACGTGCGCAGCGGCGCGCCCGAGCTTGAGCGCGGTCTCGGCCGTAACGGGCTCGACGTTTGCGATTCCGCGCACGCCGTCCGTCCCGAAAAGTTTGTTCCGCTGCGTCACGCGTTGATTGAACCGCGCTTCGCTAGGTTCGTAAACCGAAAGTTCACCCAACTTGTCATCCTGAGCCGCGCAGACGGCGAAGGATCTCGCAGCCGCACTGTTGACCGCACGAACTCGCGGAAGCGTGATCCGCAAACTTTGGCGAGATCCTTCGGCGCGCTTCGCCAGCCTCAGGATGACAATTTGAAAGCGTCAGGAACGTTCACCGATTTTCTGCGCCGGGACACCGCCCCAGATTTCGTATTCCGCGATATCTTTCGTGACGACGGCGCCCGCGGCGACGATGGCGCCGCGCCCGATTCTCACTCCCTTCAACACAACAACGTTGGCGCCTAACCAGACGTCGGCTGCGAGAACGATCGCTGCTTCTGCGCCGCCAGTTTGCTGACTCATGGGCAAATCGCGTCGCGCGATGCCGTGATCGTGATCGATGAATTTGCAGCCGGACGCGATCAGGCAATCAGCGCCGATCTCCACGCCTTTGCGCACGTTGAATTCGCAACCGAATCCGATGAAGACGCGATCGCCAATGATGATCGATGGTCCCGGCGCGTAGATGCCGTCGAACTTGAAATAGATGTCGTGTTCGAGCCGGCAATTTTCGCCTAACGAGAGCTGATGCGGCCAGGTCACATGAATTTTCGGCAGCAACGTTCCCCGGCCGATTTGCATGCCGAGCATGCGCCACCAGATCGTGCGCACTTCCGCGATGACCGTGGCGCAATTAGCGCGCAGACGGAACATGCGCGCGGCTTGCCGTCGCGCTCATGCCAGGACTACGGCACGGCGATGCGTTGTCGGTCGTGATCGGCGAAGAAGACGCATTCGTTCTCGAGGCCAAGGAGCGTGGCCCATTTGAGCGGGAATTTTTGCAGATCGATGCTGCGTAGAATCACGCCGGCCCAGTCCTTGTATTCGCCCTTCAAAATATCCGAGAGCTTGTTCTGGCTGCCGCTGATCGGCGTGAGGTAAAGGCCGTTCACCGGAAAGCCGAAGGTGTTGTAATCGTTGAACTCGGTGAAGGCGCGCTGCGTGTCCGGCACCCAGAGCGATTTGCGATCGGCATACCAAGCGACCGCCCACGGCATGTCGGACGCGATGATCTCGTTCGGCTTCATCCACGCATTCAGGATGGAAATGTATGGCGGCACGTAAGGAGGCCAGCGAATCGTGCGCGTGGTCGGCGTGAGGAAGGTGAAGGTGATGGGCACCGCGCAGACGAGAAAAAGCAGGGTGAGAAACCCGATGCGTGCCAGGCGATATTCGATTTCGAGCCGGTTCCATTGCACGAGCAAGTAGGCCAGCCCGTAGCAGGTCATGATGGGAATGAACAGGAGATGCAATTGGTTGGCCGCGAATCCGAGTTCCTCGCTCAAGCCATAGACCGACATTCCGATGAACGCGCCGACCCACATGCACAAGACCAGCCAGCGCATCGCTGCCGTCTCGCTCTTGCGAAAAACATGCAGCAGCGCGACGAAAAACATCAGCGCGACGAAGCTCCATCCGAAGTATTCCAGCAATCGGCCCATCTGCACGACGACGTTGCCGGTGAATTTGTTTTTGAAATGACCGAAACCGACGTCGGGCAGATCAAGGTCAACGCGGCGCATATGTCCCGATTCCGGATGAATGATTTCGTCAAAGAACGAGAAGACGGCGACGCCGCCGGGATTGCCGCTGACCGCGTACGTGCGCACCAGCCACGGCGTGTAAATGATGACGAAAGCCGCCAGCATAATGACCGCCGCCCAGCCGCGCGGGCGGAAATAGAAAATGCAAAAGATGAGCGCGCCGACAAAAATCCAGATGGTGAGCGCGTGCGACAAGGCGAGTAAGCCGAATCCAACACCGGCGCCTGCGAGCCACGGGCCGACGCGACCGCCGCCTGATTGCGCGAGCATCGCGCGGACGAGTGCGAAGAGCGTGCCGTTGAAGAGAAAGAGCAACAGCATTTGCGGCAAACCAGAAATCGAATAGCGCCAGATCGCATCGCAAAGCAGAACGAGCCAGACCGCGATGACGGCGAGACGATCGTCAAAAAGATCCTTGGCGATGATATACAGAAAAACGATCGACCCGAGAAAGAGAAGCATTTGCGCCGCGACCAGAAGTCGCTCCGCCGGATAAAGAATGTCCTTTGGCGTCATGGTCCAGGTGGACTTGAACGGCTTGAGCACGAACGCATCGACCAGCGGCGGCAGCGGCGCGTTGTAAGTGTCCCACCAAATATTTTGCGCCACGTTCTTGCCGTGCGCCTCCAATTGCCCGACCGCGAGAGGCCGGATGACTTGGGTCCGAAAACCTTCCGCGCGCGCGAGATTGCGACCGATCTGCGCCTGGTCCATCGCTTGTGAAGTCGCGAATCCCTTGAACTCGTGCAGCATGTAGAATCCAGTCAGGACCAGGACCGCCACGACGCTGAGCGCGATCTTGACCCACTTGGCGCCCGCGCCTTCTTCGAGCGTGTGGACAGTGCGTTGGATGAAATCAGCGGCGCCGGGCATGAGAAGAAATCAGCAGATTACTCTGGACGAAGTCGAAGAGTGTCTCGTTGTGGCATCGGCCTGTCCAGTTCCTTTGCTTTCTCCGCATTCATCTCATTGATCTTGCGATGCAGGGTGCGCCGGCTGATCCCGAGCTTCTTCGCCGCGGCCGTGACATTGCCCTGCGTGCTGGCCAACGCCTGCATGATCAAACGCCGCTCCGTTTCGTGCAGGTCGAGCGGACTGGATTTTTCGCCCCACGCTTTTGTTGGAGTGATGCCGCCGGGCAAAGTGCGCGCTGCATTTTGCCGCACTCCCGCCGGCAATTCGCGCACGGTAATTTTCGGACCGTTGGCCATGACCACGCCATGCTCGATCGCGGTGCGCAGTTCGCGCACATTTCCCGGCCAATCGTAGTTGAGCAGCAGGTTCATTGCGTCCGCGGTCAATTCCAGCAACGGCTTCTCGTTCGCCCGGCAGAAGTGCCTCAAGAATTGCCTAACGAGTAGCGGAATATCTTCTTTCCGCTCGCGCAACGGCGGCATCGTGATGTGCACGACATTCAGCCGGAAGTAGAGGTCGTCGCGGAATTTTCCTTCCTGCACCAGTTCGGCGAGATCTTTGTTCGTGGCCGCGATCAAACGCACATCGGCGCGCAGCAGTTGATTGCCGCCCACGCGCTCGAAGGCGCGTTCTTCGCTGATCACGCGCAGCAACTTCACCTGTGTGCTCGGATCGATCTCGCCGATTTCATCGAGAAAAATCGTGCCGCCGTTCGCCTGTTCGAAGCGCCCGATGCGCCGTTCGTGCGCGCCCGTGAATGATCCGCGTTCGTGTCCGAAAAGTTCGCTTTCCAACAAAGTCGGTGACAACGCCGCGCAATGGACCGTGACGAATTTTGCTTTGCTGCGCCGGCTGAGATTGTGAATGGCGTGCGCCGCCAGTTCCTTGCCGGTGCCGCTTTCGCCATCGATGAGCACATTCGCCGACGACGGCGCGACCTGCCGGATGGTGTCGAGCACTTCATGCAAAGACGGCGATTCGCCGATGATGTTTTCGAGCTGGTAACGCTCATCCACCTGCTGGCGCAGCGTGCGATTTTCCTGCTCGAGCCGGCGCGAGGACAACGCGCGCGCAATCAACATCTCGAGCTTGTCGAGATTGAGCGGCTTGGTCACGAAATCGTAGGCGCCGCGCTTCATCGCTTCGACCGCGGTGTCGACCGAGCCGTAGGCCGTCATCATGATGCAGATCGGCGGCCGCGACATTTTCAAGGCGCGCTCGATCAACTGCATTCCATCCTCGCCGGCCAGCCGCAGATCGGTGATGAGCACATCGACCTGTTCGCGCTCGAGCACATCCATCGCGCCGCCGATTTCGGCCGCGACATAGACGTCGTATTGATCCTCGAGCAGACGACGCATCCCGTCGCGGGTATGCTTCTCGTCATCGACGATGAGGATGGTGGGCTGCGTCATGGCGCGGAACGTTCTCTCGATTCGGCGCGGTCCGCAATGTATGCATTTTTCTGGTCTCGTTAGGCTCCAACTGCCAATCTCCGCGCCATGAAGATTCTTTTCCGGATAGTTGGCGTCCTGCTCATCCTGGCCATGGGCACATTCGCTTATGCCTTCACCCTTCCGGCCAATACCACCCACACCCGCACCATCGCGCTTAAGCAATCGCCCGATGCCGTCTACGCTCTGCTGACCGACATGCCGAACTTGCCGAAATGGAACCGCAACATGGAGAAGGTCGAAATGCTCGCGCCCATCGACGGCAAGGAAGCCGCGCGGGAGTATTTCAAAGGCAACATGCAAATGACCGTCATCACGAGCGAAAGCACGCCGTCCACGCATCTCGTGCGCACCATTGGCGATAACAACACGCCGTTCACCGGCTCCTGGACTTACGAAATCAAACCCACCGATGGCGGCAGCGAAGTGATGCTGACGGAAAATTCACATGTCCAGAATCCGCTCTTCCGCTTCATGGTGAAAATTTTCGGCGCCACGAAATATATGGACGAGCATCTCCAGGGCATGGCGGAACATTTCGGCGAGACGGCAACCATTCGTTAGGCCAGATTGCCTAACGACCCAGGAGACGCCGATCGAAGACAAAGGATTCGGGCTTCGCGATCTTGATCCGCCGGAAATCCTTGTGCGCGGGATTAAAAAGGTAATTGCTCTCCGCCGGGATAATGACGTTCGGGACCGCGAGCACTGCAGAACGCGCTTCGCGAATCCACCGGTCACCGATCGCGCGGGTCTCATCACCCGCTGGTTGAATGCGCCATCGCGCCGGCAGGTCGCGCGCGGGTAAGCGTTCGACTAACGACTCGTCCCACGATGCTTCGATGAGCGCGTATTTTTCATCCACCGGGTTGGAGCGCGCGTTCGCCAGAATTTCTAGCACGGCGAGCGATCGATGCGCGGCCAGATAGACCATTGCGACATCGAGTGAATTCCAGCGTCCGCCTTCCCGGCGCGCTCCCTCGCCGGTGAAAGCCTTGCTTTGATAGCGCGCGCTGACGATCCGCCAGGCCGACGGCATCAGCTCAAAACGCCCCACTCAATCCGGCCGAGCAGATGCTCGACTTCACGCGCGCCCGCCTCGGTTCGCGCGTAGTCGAGCGGAACCGCGCCGCCGAGTCCAAATTGCGGGAACTTCAGCCATTCGCGTGCGCTGTCGTTGCTGCCGAAGACGCGCGCGGCCTTTTTGAGCAGGCGTTCGAAACGCACTACCTTGTCCGATTCATCACGGTCGAGACGACCGGACACCTTGCGTCGATGCAAAGTCGCCCGCGAGATGCCGAGAGTCTGTCCCACTTTGTCGAGCGGCAAACCCAGGTGCTCGCGCAAATTTTCCAACTCGCGAAATTTCAAACCGCTCTCCACTTTTCGCACCACGTTGTGCGGCGTGGAGGCATTAGCGCCGTTCTTCGATGCTCTTTGCGTGCGTTTCTTCTTCGCGGCCGCTGTTTTCATTTGAGACAAAATATCATCTCAAATGCGACACGGCAACTACTTCGCCCCGCACCACTGGTCGACCCATTCGTTGACCGTCTGGTACCAAAGCCCGGAATTCTGCGGCTTCAGCACCCAGTGACCTTCATCCGGGAAGTAGAGAAACTTCGATGGCACCTTGAGCCGTTGCAGGGTGGTGAAGAGATCGAACCCCTGCGAGACATCGAGCCGGTAATCGAGCTGGCCATGCACCACCAGCGTCGGCGTTTTGAATTTCTCCGCGAACTGGTGCGGGGAAAATTTCCGGTAAAGCTCGCGGTTCGTCCACGGCGTGCCTTTGAATTCCCATTCCGGAAACCAGAGTTCTTCCGTCGAACCGTAAGCCGATTCGGTGTTGAACATGCCGTCGTGCGAGACGATGCACTTGAAGCGATCGGTGTGGCCTAACAACCAGTTGGCCATGAATCCGCCGTAACTCGCGCCCAACGCCGCCTCGCGTTTCTTGTCGATGAACGGATAGGTCTTCTCCACGTAATCGAGACCCTTCATCAAATCTTCAAACGGCTTGCCGCCCCAATCGCCGCTGATCGCATCGGTAAACTTCTGTCCGTAACCGGTCGAACCGCGGAAATTGATCATGACCACGACGTAGTTCCCGTTGGCGGCGAAGAGCTGCGCGTTCCAACGATACGTCCACGAATTTCCCCACGCCCCCTGCGGCCCGCCGTGAATCAAGAACTTGAGCGGATATTTTTTCGAGGAATCAAAGCCCGGCGGCTTGATCAAGAATCCCTGCACCTCCTCGTTGTTCGCGCCTTTGAAGGTGAATGATTCCATCGGCGGCATTTCTATTTGCGATAGCAGCGCGTTGTTTACGTGGGTAACGGCCGTTGCCGTACCTTGAAGAGGAACACTGATATCCATTCGCCAGATTTCGTTAGGCATGGCGATGGACATGCGACTGAAGAAAAGCTGATTGTTCGCGCCGAAGGTCAGATCGCCCGCGTGGAGGCGGGCAAGTTCGGTTGGTTTTTTCCCGTCGAGGGCGAGCGAAAAAATCGGCGATTCGCCGTGATCTTCCGAACTGAAATAAATCGACTTCGAATCCGGCGACCAGGTGAAATCGCCTAACGATCGATCCCAGTCCGCGGTCGCATTCCGCATTTGACCATTCGGCCGCTCGTAAATAATGAGCGATTGCTTATCCGCCTCGAAACCGGCCCGCGCCATCGAACGCCAGGCAATGTGCTTTCCATCCGGCGAATAACGCGGCGTGTTGTCGTTGCCCGGGCTGGTGGAAATTTTCTTGGCCGTGCCGCCGGTGATCGGGACGAGAAAGATTTCGTTGTTCGTGCTCGTCGCTTGCATTTCATCGACGTTGCAGGTGTAGGCGACTTCCTTCCCGTCCGGCGAAATGTCGTACATGTCCGCGCCGCCGAGATGGAATGGCGGCACATCGTGATCGCCCGGCGTGAGATCGTGTGCAGGCGACGCGCCCGCCTCTGCACTTTGCGACAAAGAGATGGCTGCGCTTGAAATCGGTGAAGGCGTTCCAGTGGCGGAAGAACAAGCGAGAAAAGATCTTCGCCTTTATCTTGCTTTTACTTTGCGCTTCCTCGCGCTGCTGGTTGCAGGCGTCGTCTTTGCAATCGGGATAAACGCTCGACAGAAACACGAGGTTCTTTCCATCCGGCGACCAGATGCCGCCATCCGCGCCGGTGGAAATGTTCGTGACCTGATGGGGTTCGCCATCGAGACCGCCGCTCTCCGGCGTGAAATTGCACATCCAGATTTGCGTCGGATCGGTCGCTTTCGAAGTCCAGATCAGTTGCTTGCCGTCAGGCGAAAATCGCGGCCGCGACTCTTCGTTTTCGGTCAGGTTTAAACGACGCGCATCACCGCCGCTCGCGGCCACGATCCAGAGATGCGTCTTCTTTGTGTTGGCGGCCAGATCGACATCCTGCGCATCGAACACGACCCACTTTCCATCCGGCGACGGCGCGAATTCACCGATGCGTTTCAACTTCATCATGTCTTCGAAGGTGAACGGGCGTTTTGTTTGCGCAGATGAAGTCGCGATCAGTCCGAGTGTGAGGATGAGAATTTTCCAGTGCATGAATTTGTCTCCGGGTTTGCATCTGCATGCTGCGGTTAACGAATGACGCGTGCAAGCCGATGCCGCAGAATTGAATTGCGATTGAACGCCCAACCTGAATAGGCTCAACGCCTCTAACCGGGAGGCATTCATGCTTTTCCAATCTCGCGGAAGTAGCCGCGAACGGCGGCCGGTGACGAGCGCAGTGATTGCACTCGTTCTGTTCGGACTAAACGGCGCGAGCGCCGGCGCGCGACCTGACAACCGTGCGGATATTGCAATCATTGAGCGCGCTCTGGCCACGGAAAAGCCGGGCGATCGTTGGATCGAATTTGGCGACGTGGGTTTGCGGCGGGAACAACTGGAAGTTTTTCGCGCGCGACTCATCGCGGAACAAACTGGCGCGGAACTTAACGTGGTCACACCGTTAGGCACGACCTTCAAATGGCCGGGCGGAAATGTGTATTACCGATTCGATCCGACGCAGGTCGGCAACGGCACCTTTACCGCCGCCAAAATGCAGGCGGTGCGCGACGCGTTGGCGGAGTGGGCCGCGTGGGCGAATCTGACTTTCGTCGAAAACATTACCGGCCAGCCGCACTACGTCACGTTCAAGGAAGACTCTACAATCACGGGCGGTGTTTCATCTGCGATCGGCATGGATCCGATCAACGCCGAACAATTCATCAGGATCAGCCCGTTCTACTGGAACCGCGCGACCATCTGCCACGAAGTAGCTCACACGCTCGGCTTCTACCACGAGCAACAACGCGACGATCGCGACACCTACGTAACGATCAATTTCGCCAACATCGATGCAGGCAATCAGCCCCAGTTCGCGAAGTTGCCCGGTGGATCGACCTCGATCGGCGCCTACGATTTCCTTTCTCTCATGCATTATCGGCGCGCGGATTTGACCAACAAATCGGGGACGCCCAATCCAACCATGCCCGATCCGACGATCGACACGATTGATCCGACCGCGCCCTATCTCGCATTCCTCAACAGCATGGGGATCATGGATGATCGCCCGCTGACGAAACTGGATCGCGCCGGAATGGCGGCGATCTACGGGAATCCGGCGGCGGCGCCGAGTGCGGTGGTCACGAATACCAAAGAGAGCGGTCCGGGAAGTTTACGGACCGCGCTTTACTATGCGGCCGATCGTTCGACCGACGCAGTGCCAACGCCGACGTCGATCTTGTTTCACATTCCGACGAGCGATCCGAATTACAGCGCCGGGACCGGCGTTTTTACCATCAAACCAACCGGCCAGATGGTTGCCCCGGGCGCGGGCACGACGATCGATGGCAGCACGCAGACTGCTTTTACCGGTGATACCAACCCGGCCGGACCCGAAATCCTGCTCGACGGTTCGCTCATTGCCTCGCAGGGCCTGGTCAATCCGGCCTCCGGCCTCGTCCTCCGCGAGATGAATTGCACGGTCCGGAATCTGATCATCAATGGATTCAATCAGCGCGGCATCCTGCTCGACGGAACCCGCGCCGCCCTTTATGGCACTTCCGCCAGCGGCAACGTCATCACTGGTTGTTACATCGGCACCGATCGCACCGGGAATATGGCCGTGCCCAACACCTTTCCCGGAATCCAATTGCTAGGCGGAGCGCACGACAACACCATCGGCGGCACGATCGCTTCGGCGCGCAACGTCCTCTCCGGCAATTTGGAGGATGGCATTCTTATTCTGGGCGCCGGGACCAATAACAATCTGGTCATCGGAAATTACATCGGCCTCACCGCCAGCGGAGGAGGTGCGCTCGCCAATGCCCATATCGGCGTCCAAATTTTCAATGGCGCCCAGGGCAACATCATCGGCGGCCTAACGAGTGGTGCGCGCAATGTCATTTCCGGAAACAAGCGGCAGGGAATAATTGTTGCCGGGTCCGGGACGAGCGGAAATCTCGTGCTGGGAAATTACATCGGCCTGAATGCCGGTGGGATATTCTCGATCCCGAACGGCAACGAGAATTTCGCCACGCATTCGTTCTATCCCGGTGTCGCGATTTTCAGCGGCGCGCAAAACAACATCATCGGAGGCACCGTCGCCGGGTCGGCTAACGTAATTTCCGGCAACACCGGGCAGGGAATTCTTATTTCCGGCAGCGGCACGACCGGCAATCTGGTGCAGGGAAATCTTATCGGCACGAATACCACCGGCGCCGGCGCAATCGGCAACGGCTTCGCCGATCCACCGAATAATTACCGATATGCCGGCATCACAATTTTCAGCGGCGCGCAATCAAACACCATCGGCGGCACTGCGGCGGGAGCAGGCAATGTCATCTCAGGCAATGGCGCGCACGGCGTGTTGATCTTCAACAGCGGGACGAACGCAAATGTCGTGCAGGGAAATCTCATCGGCACGAATGCGACCGGCACTGGACCGGTGCCAAACTTCTATGAAGGCGTCACCCTTTCCGATGGCGCACAAAACAATCTGGTCGGCGGAACGGTCGCGGGCGCGCGCAACATTCTTTCGGGCAACAGCACCCGCGGAGTCGGTATCTTCGATGCCGCGACCATGAACAACATGGTGCAGGGAAACTACATCGGACTGAACGCAGCGGGCACCGGCGCGCTCGCCAACACTTTTAGCGGAATCGAAATTTTCCTCGCCTCGAACAACACCATCGGCGGCACAAACGGCGGCGCGCGGAATTTCATTTCTGGAAATGGCGATCGCGGCGTCCTGATCGATGGCGCAAATGCGAGCGGCAATCTGGTCCAGGGAAATACGATCGGCCTCGACATCAATGGAACCGCGCGAGCGAACGGGAATACTGGCGTGACGCTCAATACTGGCGCCCACGCCAACACGATCGGCGGGACTGCTTCCGGCACGAGCAACATCATTGCGGGCAATACGCAGCAAGGAATCGCGCTCACGGATTCCACCACCATCCAGAATGCGATTCGCCAGAATTCGATCTTCACGAATAGCGCCAAGGGAATCGCGCGAAACGGAACCTCCAATAATTCGCAGCCGTTTCCGAGTTTAACTTCCGTGGCGCTCAGCACTGCGATGAATCCGAGCGGCACGGATGTGAGCGGAACCTTCACCGGTGGCAGCGGCACGATTGAATTTTTCGCCAGCCCGACCGGCGATCCTTCGGGTTTTGGCGAAGGACAGTATCTGGCGGGGTCCATTCCTGCGGGCGCGGCGTTCACTGCGCACCTCACCTCGGTCGTTCCCGCGGGTTATGTCATCGCCGCGACCGCAACCGACACCAGCGGCAACAGTTCCGAATTTTCTGGAACCATCTCGGTCCCGGCGCCCAGCGATAACGGCAGCGATGGCTTGCCCGACGAATGGATGAATTTCTACTTCCAACACATCGACCCGCGCGCCATCGATCTCTCGCGCGCGACCGACGATGCCGACGACGATGGCATGACGAATCTCCAGGAATTTCGCGCCGGGACTGATCCGACCTCGGCCGCGAGCTGGCTTCACTTCACCGCCATCGCCCGGAACGGCAGCGATCGCGTCCTCACGCTTGCATCGGTCGCGGGGAAAACGTATCGAATGGATTACAAAGACGATTTGCCAAGTGCGACCTGGATTCTACTCGCCGATCAGGTGTTCGCGACTGCCACCAGCACGCAGTTTACCGACAGCGGCGCGGGAACGCTGGCTCATCGATTTTACCGCGCGTCGATCGAGCCGTAACTTCAAGCGGTGGGAGATTCTTCGCCCATGAGTTTTCGAGCGCACACTCGCGCCGCAGGACGCTGGCAAACCACGATTCTTTGGGGAATAATCGCGCTCGCTTGTGTCTCCCTGGTTGAAGGAGCGGCCCCGTTCGAAAACGATATTGCCGTTTACGATTCCCTCCTGGCGAATTTGAAACCCGATCAGACGATCGTCCCGTTCGGCGATGTCGGAATCACCCCGGCGCAGCTGCGCGAGTTTCGGGAACGACTCGTTAGGCTACAGGAGGCCGCGGTTAAAGGGGTCGCGCCGGAACCCGAAGTAATCACGCCCGCCGGCACGACCTTCAAATGGCCAGGCGGAAACGTTTTTTACCGCTTCGATGCAACACAGGTCGGCAATGGCACGATTACGGCGCTGAAGATGCAACAGTTTCGCGATGGCGTGGCGGAATGGGCCGCGTTCGCCAATCTGCATTTCACCGAATTTACCGGCACGCCGCCGGCGAATTACATCACGGTCAGCGAATTCACCAGCCCGGGCGAGGGCGGGTTTTCGGATTCGGTGGGAATGAAAGGTGGCCAGCAAAATGTGGAGTTCGGCCCGCACAGTTGGAACCGTGGCACCATTTGCCACGAGGTGGGCCATGCGCTGGGTCTCTGGCACGAACAGCAGCGACCCGATCGCGATACCTACGTGCACATCCATACCGAGAATATCGCGGGTAATCCGCCGCCGGCGGCGACTGGGGATCAACTCAACTTCACCATCGTGCCCGACGGTCAGGTCTTCGGGACGACCTACGATTTTTATTCGGTCATGGAATACAGCCGCAACGCGCTTTCAGATAACGGCGGCGACACCATCACGATGCAGCCCGGCTTCACGCAATACATCGACGTCATCGGTACCGTGTTCGATCGCACGCTGAGCAAACAGGATCGCGCGGGAATAGCCGCGATCTACGGGAATCCGTCGACGCAGCCGAGTGCCGTCGTGACGAATACAAACGACAGCGGATCAGGAAGTCTGCGCACGGCGATCTACTACGCCTTTGATCGTTCGACCGATGCGGTGCCAACGCCGACGACGATCACGTTTAATATTCCGACGAGCGATCCGAATTACGACAGCGGCACCGGCACCTTCCACATCAAGCCGACCTACTACGAAGTTGCGCTCGGCAACGGCACGACCATCGACGGCAGTTCACAGGTCGCGGGCACGAATACGAATGGACCGAAGATCGTGCTCGATGGATCGAACTTCGCCGCGCTCGGTCAGGATCCATTCGATTACTTCCCGCGGGGTCTGATTCTGCGCGCCGCTAATTGCACCATCAAAGGCCTGACGATCACGAACTTCAATGACCGCGGCATCGAGCTGCTGCAAGGGAACGATCCGAATGGCAGCGCGACCACCGGCAACGTCATCGGCGGCACGAGCACTTCCGCGCGCAATGTCATTTCCGGCAATGCGACCTACGGGATCGGAATTCATGGCGCGACCACGGCCAACAATATCATCGAAGGAAATTACATCGGGACCGATCAAACCGGCACGAGTGCGCAAGCGAATTTGATCGCCGGCATCGTGATTTACGAAGCCGCGCACGGCAATACCATCGGCGGTCTAACGAGTAGTGCGCGCAACGTTATTTCCGGCAATACCAATCAAGCCGTCTTCATTGGCGACAGCGGGACGAACAACAACGTGGTGCAGGGAAATTACATTGGACTGAACGCTGCCGGAACTGCCGCGCTGCAAAACGGGTCCGGGATCGAGATCACAAACAGCGCGCAATCCAACACCATCGGTGGGACTGGTGCGGGCGCGGGCAATGTCATTTCGGGAAATCAATTCGACGGCATCGATATCGACCGCAGCGCGAGCAACAACCTCGTCGCCGGGAATATCGTCGGACTTAATGCGGCGGGGACGGCGAAGATTCAAAATGGCAGCACTGGCGTTTCGATTTTCTTTGGCGCGCAGAATAACACGATCGGTGGCCTAACGAGTAGTGCGCGCAATGTGATTTCCGGGAATCAATTCAGCGGTGTCGCCATTGGCACGAACAACACGAACAACAATCTGGTCCTGGGAAACTATATCGGAACTGATCCCACCGGTTTGATTGCACGCGGCAATGGCGGCGATGGGGTGAATATTTATGGAGACGGGCCGGCGCCATCTCCGAGTCCGACCGCTCCTCCGAATACCGGCGCGCAGTCTAACACCATCGGTGGAACAGCGAGTGGAGCGGGCAACGTTATTGCCGGCAACGGTGCGAACGGAGTCGATATCAATAATCCGGGCAGCACCGGCACGAACAACAATCTGGTGCAGGGAAACTACATTGGCGTCGATGCTAACGGTTCGAACGTGCTGGCCAACGACGCCGGCGTCGTCCTTTCGGGCGGCGCGCAATTCAACACCATCGGCGGAACCACAACTGCCGCGCGCAACATCATTGCTGGAAATACATTCCAAGGCGTGGCGATTGGCGGATTGGGCAGTCCCGGCCAGACAGTTGGTCCAAGCCAAAATGTTGTCCTTGGCAATTACATCGGAGTGAACGCGGCCGGCAACGCGCGCGGTAATACATCGGTCGGCGTGGAGGTTAATGCTTCGGCGCAATCAAACACGATCGGAGGAACTCTTCCGGGCGCGCGCAATATCATTTGCGCGAACACATATCGCGAAGTGGACATCGATGGCGCGGGCACGACCGGTAATATGATTCTCGGAAATTATCTCGGCCTCGATCCGACCGGCACGTCGGCCATGGTCGGCAGCGGCACCGACGGCGTGGGAATTTCCGGTGGTGCGCACAATAATTCGATCGGTGGCACCGTGGCCGGCGCGCGCAATTACATCACCGGTCATCAACACTACGGTCTCTACATGACGGACCCGGGCACCACTGGAAACCTCGTTCAGGGAAACACGATCGGATTGAATATTAACGGCGCGAGCGTCCCGAATTCATTTCCCGGCATCGCGTTTTTCGGCAACGCGCAGGTCAACACCGTCGGCGGTTCGGCCAGCGGTGCGAGCAATGTCATCTCCGGAAATGCCAATGAAGGCATCGCCATTTACGGGCTCAGCACCACGACGATTAGAGAAACATTCAGTCGCAACTCCATCTCCAGTAATGGCGGTGTTGGCATTGCCTTGTACGATGGCGGAAATAATTCGCAGGTGTTTCCCACGCTTTCCTCCTCCGTTCTTGGGCCGGCCGGAAATATCAGCGGAACCGACGTGAGCGGAACTTACAGCGGCGCGCGGGCACGATCGAATTTTTCGCCAGTCCCACGGCGGATCCATCCGGCTTCGGCGAAGGGAAGAACTTTATCGGCTCGTTAGGCGTAGCGGGCGCGGGCGGCTTCACCGTGCATCTTGTCGCGGCTGTTCCGGCTGGAAACGTCGTGACCGCAACGGCGACCGATTCGAATGGCAACACCTCGCAATTTTCTGGCACGTTCACCGTTACCAGCACCGACAACGGCAGCGACGGTATGCCCGACGCGTGGATGCAATTTTATTTCGGCCACATCGATCCGCGGTCTAACGACAGGTCGCGCGCGACTGACGACAACGATGGCGATGGCCTGACCAATCTTCAGGAATTTCTCGCTGGCACCAGCCCGACCAACGCCGGCCAGCGATTTTGCATCACCAACGTCGCGCGCAGCTCGAGCGATGTCACCGTCACGTGGGCTTCCGTCGCCGGCAAAACCTACCGCATCGATTCCAAGGATGATTTGAGCCAGGCAAATTGGAATCTGGTCCAGGATCAAATCGTCGCCGCGGGCGCGAGCACGGCCATCACCAATCCGGGCGCGACCGCATTGCCGCATCGATTTTATCGCGTCGCGCTCGAACCGTAGCGGAGCACTCGTTAGGCGCTTGCGTTGTAGCGACGCCGCTCTGTCGGCGTAAGTACGCTTCGCCTGAAATCCGCGCGTCGAACGGCGACAGAGCGCCGTCGCTACAACGCTGCCGCGATTGACTCCGCCCTTCAGGCTGCGCGAGACTGCGCGCGATGACGTGCCCGTTTAATGACGAACGGCCGGTGCAGTATTACGGCGATTATCTCGGGATCGAAAAACTTCTCGAGCTGCAGAAGCCGCTCAGCCTGCGCGACGGCAAACTCATCGCGCATGATGAAATGCTCTTCATCATTATCCACCAGGCTTACGAGCTTTGGTTCAAACAAATCCTGCACGAGCTCACGGCCTGCGAACAGGTCCTGAACAAACCGGCGGCGGACGACGATGGTCCGGACATGAACGTCGTCGTGCACCGCCTCAAACGCACAGTCGAGATTTGGAAGCTGCTCAATCACCAGGTCGATGTTTTGGAAACGATGACGCCGCTGGATTTTCTCGAGTTTCGCGAATTGCTGCATGGCGCCTCCGGTTTTCAGAGCATGCAATTTCGCAAGATCGAAGCCGCGCTCGGCTTGCGCATGGAACAGCGTTTTCGTCCCGATTATTACAAGCGCACCGACCTCGGCGGCTTCAACGAGAAGGATTCCGGGGAAATTACTGAGTTCGAAAAGCAATCGACGCTTTTGCAGATGGTGGAACGCTGGCTGGCGCGCACGCCGTTCTTCGACAAGTCCTACTGGAGCGAATGGACTAACGAGTCCGGCGGGAACGATCGGCCTGCTTTTTGGAATCGTTATCGCGTGCTCTTCGAGCACAGTCTTTCGGAGCGCGACGACAAAAAGGACTTGTTAGGCAAGTTCGACCGCATTTTTTTCGAGGAAGGCTGGGGCGATTTTTCGCCGGCCTCGTTGCGCGCCGCGCTTTTCATCATGCTTTATCGCGACGAGCCGCTTTTCCGACTGCCTTTTGCGTTGCTTAACACGCTGATCGAGATCGACGAGCAACTGGCCAATTTCCGTTATCGCCATTTGCAGATGGTGCGGCGCATGATCGGGACGCGCGTCGGCACCGGCGGCAGCAGCGGCGAACAATATCTGCAGGGCGCGGTGAACAAGAATTACATCTTCAAAGAATTGGCCGGGATCATTACTTTCCTGATCGAACGTCACAATCTGCCGCCCTTGCCGCCGCGTTTGCACAAGGCCTTGCGGTTCAGTTTTGCCGACGCCTAACCAGAGGTTGCCTATGCCAGCGAAAAAGAAATTAGCCGAAAAAAAGAAACCGCCGCAGACCGCCAAGTTGATTCTCGGCCCAAGCGGCGGGGTAAGAATCACGCTCGATAGCTCGCGCGGGAAACAATTCCTGCTGCTCGAAACACCGGGCGGTCGCACGATCAAGCTGAGTGACACCAATGCTGCAGTCGAGATTGACGACGGCAACGGCAACGTCATCGAGCTTGCGCCCGCTGGCATTACCATTCAGTCCGCGAGCAAGATTAGAATCCGCGCCGCAGCCGAAGTTTCACTGAGCGCTCCGCTGGTCAACGTCGACGCCGGCACGGCGAAATTCAGCGGCACGATTCAATGCGAGGCGCTCGTGAGTAATTCTGTCATCAGCGCATCCTACAGCCCGGGCGTGGGAAATATTTGGTAAGCGAAGGAGTTAAATATGGCGGACGTAACAATCGATGTGATCAAAAACGGGCCCTACATTGTCAAAGGCACGGTGGAATTGAAAGATGCCGACGGAAAATCGTATCCGGTGGAGACGCGCATGGCGCTTTGTCGCTGCGGCGCCTCGACCGAGAAGCCATTTTGCGATGGCACGCATTCCAAGATCGGTTTCCAGGCGGCGGAACAAGCCGTGCCGGAATCGAAGGAAACCTGAACCGGCCTAACGAGTGCTAGCCCGCTTTCATTCACCATCACTCGCGCTCTGCGGCGTGCTCGTGCTCGCGCCGCTCGTCCTCGGCGAAGAAAACGCCTGGAAAGAAGAGGCGACCTCGAAGAGCTGCGTGATTTGCAGCCGCGTGCGCGGAGGTTCGGCGGTGAAGGAATTTCGCGGCGTGGGCGTGATCGACGCCGACCCGGATGTGGTTTTCAACGTTCTCAATGACGCTGAGTCGTATGCGCACTTCATGCCCTACGTGGCGGACGCGCGCGTCTTGAAGCGCGACAAAAATTCCGCGGTGCTTTACCAGCGGCTGGCGCTGCCGCTCATCAGCGACCGCGATTACACCATCGTCTCGAAACACGATCGCACCGATGGCGCGGATGGTCCCGTGCATCGCCTGCGTTGGGAAGCAGCCAATCAACTCGGGCCCGCGGCCAAGGCGGGAATTGTGCGCGTCAATCTTTGCGATGGCAGCTGGCTGCTCGAGCCGAGTGGTCCCAACGCCACCCGCGCGACCTATGTCATCTACACCGATAGCGGCGGCGCGCTGCCGGCCTTCGTCGAAAACAGCGGCAGCCGCATCGCGATTCGAAAGATCTTCGATGCCGTGCGCAAACAGGTGAAGGATCCGAAATACGCCGCGGCGAAAAATCAGGAACAATGAAGTTTCTTCTTCGCCTCGCGCTCGTTTTTGGTTTGTGCCTAACGAGTGGTTGGGCCGAAAGAGTTTCGCTTCTTAACGGCACGGTCATCAATCCGGGCGCGGGCAAAGTTCTTCCCGTGACCCGGGTCGATATCGATGGCGACAAGATCGTCTCGGTGGGCGCGATCGCACAACCGCCGGGTAAGACGATCGATTGCACGGGCAAGTTCATCCTGCCCGGTTACATCGATACGCATGTGCATTTCTTCCAGTCGGCCGACATCTACACCCGGCCGGACGCAGTCGACCTAACGAGTATTCGTTCCTACGCCGACGAGCACGCGTGGATCGACAAAAACTTGAACGACACCTTCGCGCGTTATTTGCGCTGCGGAATAACAAGCGTCGTCGATGTCGGCGGGCCGATGTGGAATTTCGAGGTGCGCAAGAAAGCGAACGCGACGCAAAACGCGCCGCGGGTCGCGGCCGCGGGGCCGCTCATTTCCAGCGTGGCGCGACCGCAGCTGGTCCTGAACGACGATCCGCCGATCGTCAAGATCGACACCCCGGAACAAGGCGTGCAGTTGGTCGAGAAGCTGGCGAAAGAGAAGCCGGATTACGTCAAGATTTGGTACATCGTTAATGCCGATAATCCGGTGGAGAAATTCCGGCCGGTCGTGCACGCCGTTATTGCCGAGAGTCACAAACGCAAGCTGCGCGTGGCGGTGCATGCGACGGAATTGGAAGCGGCGCGTGCTGCGGTCGAGGAAGGCGCCGATCTGCTCGTGCACAGCGTGACCGACAAACCGGTCGACGAAGCATTCGTTAGGCTATTGAAGGAACGCGGCACCATTCTCACACCGACGCTGGTCGTCTTCGAACGTTACGGCCGCACCTTTGCCAACAAGCTTGAACTAACTCCGGAAGAAAAACGCTGGGGCAATCCCGAAGTCATCGCGTCGCTCGATGTGACGAAGATACCGGCGGACAAAGTGCCTGACCGGATCAAGAACGCGATGGCCGATCCCGACAAGGTCCTGGCCGGCATTCAGAAAACCTACGATGTCGCGTTGAAGAATTTGAAAACGCTCGAGGACGCGGGCGTTACCATCGCGGCCGGTACCGATGCGGGAAACATCGGCACCATTCATGGCCCGGCGCTCTTTCGTGAGTTTCAGCTCATGAAGGAAGCTGGCCTGACGAGTATGCAAATTTTGCAAAGCACGACGGCGAACGCGGCCAAGACATTTGGCGGCGACGTGGGACCGAACATCGGCATGATCGCTCCGGGCAAGTTTGCTGATCTCGTCGTCCTGAATTCGAATCCGCTCGACGACATCGCGCACGCGTCCGACATCGACCGCGTCTTTAAGAACGGCGCGATGGTTGAGCGGGGCGAGTAGTTACTGATCCGCGACCACGCGCACGCGCAGGAACATCGGCGTGATAGCGCCGTTACCCTCAATGGGAGACAAACCGCGATACACGACGGTTTCCATGTTCGCGCCCGGTCCCGGCGTATCAGAAATTTGTTCGACGTTATTCATCCAGCTCGCGAGATCGTTCGAGTTCTCGACGAAGTAAGTGAGATTAGGCGCATCGGTGCGGCGGAGGAATGTGATCGTCGGATAAGGCTTCAAGGTGTTGTTGTCGTTCGGATCTGCCACGAGCACCTCGCCCATGACCGGCAGGATGGAATTGTCCGCATGGAACGGGTCGCCGTTGAAAGCGAACTCGAGCAGATTCGAAATGCCGTCGCCGTCGAGATCGAGCAGCGGCGAAGCGTTCGCGCCGCTGAAGCCGGGGAACTGGCTGGCCCAGGTGGAATTGTAAGGCGTGTTGTCGTGAATGGTGATGACGGCGGCGTTGGGCGCGCCGATGAAGTAGCCGGCGCCGGATTGCAGCGTCACCATGGCGGTTTCATCGAACTCGGTCGGATCATTATCGGCCAGCGGCGTTAAAGTCAGCATCGCGCTGGTTGCTCCGGCGGGAATGGTGATCGTGGTAGCGCCGGAGTTTCCGCCTAACGAGTAATCGGCGCCGGGCGATCCGGGCGGCGTCGCTGTTCCACTTAGTTGAAATTGAACCGGCAACCCGCTCGCGCCCGCGGCTAACGACGAACTAACGATCACACTGGCCGGTTGCTGGCCGCTCTCGTAGGCGTCGGCATTGGACACGACGATGCTGACGACAGGCGTCTGCGTCGCGCTGACGACAAGATCGTCAATGCGGTTGTTAGGCTGCGAACCGGATGCGCCGGAGAGCGTGTAACGCAAACGCACGGACGCGGCATTGTTGAGTGCGGTCTGTCCGCTGAAGTCGACCGACTTGGCGCTGAACGATGTTGAGGTCGTCGCCGTGTTCACGCCGGGAAGAGTGGTGAACGCGCCGCCATTCGTGCTCCATGACCACAGCCCGCTGTTGAAGCCAGTGCTTGTTCCGCGCGTCTGAAAATTCACCATGAGTCCTTGTTGTCCGGTCATCGAAAAATCGATCTCGATATAGGTGCCGTTGCCCGCCGTGTCCTGCAGAACGAGTGACTGGCCTGTAACGCCATTGAAGTTAGTAATCGTGCCGCCCCATCCGCTCGTATCGATTGAACCGGTGCCGCTCGAGGCCGGGATGGGATTTGGAAAAGGCGTGGTGTCGAAATCCCACGACGCGATGGTGTCGGGTCCGCCGGTCGAAGCCGCAGTCAGCGTGAGGTTGAGCTGGATATTTCCGCTCGCGCCGCCGCTTCCATCAACCGCGATGCGATAAACAACTCCAGCGGTGACATTGAATGCGACACGACTCGTTAGGCTGGGTCCGCCATTGTCATCCGATGCGACCTGCGTGAGCGCGTTGACCGCGGTGCCGGTATAAACGCCGAGCAATGTATCGAAAGTGCTGCCGTTCGTATCGATCACGACGTTACCCGACGCCGGCGCGGTCCAGGTCCACCAAACAGATTTGCCACCGGCGTTGCCCGCGTGATTCGGTTCGCCGGTTTCTTTGGTCGCGTTGACATTCGTTCCGCTGACCGAGGCGGACGCACCAGTAATGAGTGTTGCACCGGCGAAGTTGTCGTTGACCGGCGGCGCACCAGCCGTGGCCGCAGCCAGCCAGAGCGAAGCGTTAATGACCAGGTCGCCATCGTCGCCACCGCCATCATCCCAGCCGTCGAAGAAGGTATCGCCGCTCGCTCCCGTTCCGTCATCGATAGGCGAGCTATCGCCAATCGCCACGAATTTTCCGGCGCCAAAAGTTCCGTAGGCCACCATGACGTTGCTGTTGGCGTGCGACGACGAAGTCCAGACCGCGCCTTTCACGCTCGAGTTCTTGGTCGGATCGATCGTGATCGAAGCGCCGTCGTTGAAAACAAATTGCGTGATCGTGCCGGCGGCGCCGTGTGTGATCGGATCGCTCGCCGACGAATCGCACGATTCGTTGTTCGGCGAAATTGTGTTGCTGTTAATGACGAGGCCGAAGGGCGCGGCCTGCACCGTGTTGTTAGCGAAGAGATCATTCCAGATTACGCCGGAATCTTTGCCGTCACCGTTGCGATCGGATCCTTCGTGATCGGCTACCATGAAAAGACTGCCGCCATTCTGGACAAACTTTACGATTGCCGTTTTTTCCGCCGCGGTGAACGACTTGTTAGGCTCATCCACCACGAAGACCTTGTAATTAGAGAGATCCTGCGCGTTTGACGCGTTCTGGAATGTGATCGCGGTGCCGGAAGGCAACGTCTCGACATGATGGCCGCGTTTTACCAGCGCGATTCCCCACGCGGAGATCGCGCCTTTCCAATATGTCTCCGAGGTCGAAGCGGTGACGGTGGATTGATCCGGGGTGGGGAAGCGCTGCGGCGTGCCATTGTCGGCGTCGATCACCCAATCCGCATTGCCCGCGGTCTCGGCGTGCGTGGCATCAAAAAGAAACGACGCGGCCAATGCCTGGCCGGCGACAAGGCAAGACAGCGCGAGGATGAATGTTCGGCGACGAAAAGGAGGGAAAAGCACGAGCGAAATGGGAGCGCCGATTATCGCAGGAAACTGCGGTTGAGCAAAACCCTCATCGACGCCAAGATTCGCCCGATGAGATACGCCTTGTTTTTCGTTCTTTGTCTCGGGCTGATGTTTGCACGCGCCAGCGCGCAAACGCCGCGGCCGGAAGAGTTGAACCTGCCGCCCACGATGGATCAGCTGGCCGAGCAGTACGTCCGTCTCGTTCTCGCGCTTGGTCAGCATGACCCGGATTACGTCGATGCCTACTACGGGCCGGCGGAATGGAAAACAAAAGCGGCGGAGGAAAAGAAATCGCTCGATACCGTGCACGAAGAAGCGCTCGATTTGTTCAGCACCGTTTCGCAGCAACGCCTGCCGACCATGCAGCTCGACCGGCTGCGTTTCGATTCGCTCTTGAAACAACTTTCCGCTCTCGAAGCACGCGCTCGTTACGTGAAAGGCCAGCACGAGAAGTTCGATGACGAATCGCGTTCACTTTACGACGCGGTCGCGCCGGCTCTGCCGGATTCGCATTTCCAAAAAATCCTCGACCAGCTGGAAAAGAAAATTCCCGGCAAAGGTCCGCTGACCGAGCGTTACGAACAATGGCGCAAGTCCTTCATCATTCCGAAAGACAAACTCGACACGGTCTTTCAACTCGCGCTCAAGGAAACCCGCGCGCGCACCCTCGCACACATCAAGTTGCCGCCGAACGAGGGGTTCAAGGTTGAATACGTGACCGACAAACCGTGGGGCGGTTACAATTGGTACAAGGGCGATTATCAAAGTGTCATCCAGGTGAACACCGATGTGCCCGCTTACATCGATCGCGCCATCGATCTGGCGGCGCACGAAGGTTATCCCGGCCATCACGTTTACAACGCGCTCCTGGAAAAAAACCTGGTGCGCGATCGCAAGTTCGTGGAGTTCGAAGTTTATCCGCTCTTCTCACCGCAATCCCTCATTGCGGAAGGCACGGCCAATTTCGGCCGCGACGTTGTCTTCAACAAAGCTGACCGAATGGCGTTCGAGAAAAAGGTGCTCTGGCCTGCGGCCGGTCTCGATCCGAAACGCATCGAGGAATATTACGCCGTGCAGGAGATGACGCGGCAACTGGGTTACGCCGTCAACGAAGCCGCGCGCCGGATGATTAATGGCGAAATGGATGGCAAGGCCGCGGCCGATTGGCTGCAAAAATATGGACTCATGAATGCGGAGCGCGCCGCGCAGCGCGTGAAGTTCATCGAGCGCTACCGCAGTTACGTCATCAATTACAATCTCGGCGAAGACATTGTGCGCAGTTACATCGAGCGCCGCGGTGGCACGGCCGATCAGCCGGAGAAACGCTGGCGTGAGTTTGAGCAGCTTCTTTCCATGCCGCATGTGCCATCGGAATTACAGAACACCGCCGCAGCGAAGTAGGCTGCCTAACGAGTCGTTGCGGGATTTCCGTCGCCCAAACTTTCGCCGCCTGATTGGCGCGGCAGCAGCTTCTCCAGGACGCATGCGAAAGGGCAATTGGCCGGTAAGAGCGATGCTGGGCGTCAGTGTTCTGCTTTTGCTCGGCGCGAAACCGTCAACTGAGGCGCGAATCGATCAGCCGCGACACGAGAGCGCGATCAAATCTGCAAAGCCCGTTCCGCGGGAAGAAGCATATTTCACTTCGCGCGTTCGCCGGCCGCGTCCGCCGCGCGGGAATCGCAGCGGCTGGGTGAATGACGATAACGACGACAACGACGATGGCCCGCGCCGCGCCAGCGCAAGCCTTTCGCGAGCGGATTTGTAGCCGCTCGTCAGGCCTTGTCTCACGTCCAACGCTGGATTTAGTCAAGAGTGTGACTAATGGCACAGACAGCGCGCCGCACGAGAAGCCAAACGACGACGCAGACCAGGCGCAGGAAGCAACTGAACAAACGGTGACCGGGAAAGCGCGCGATTTGAAACCGGAGAAGGATCCGATGGGTGCGGGCGTTTCCGGCCAGCGGAGCTCGGCGACCACTCGTTAGGCAATTTCCCTCTTATCTTCCGTGGCTGATCGGGGCCAGCGGCAGAAGACTGACCTTGGGCAATTTCGCGCTCTCCGGTAGTCGCACGCCGTCATCGCCGAAAGCGACCGCGACCGCGATCAGCTTCCCTTTTTGCGCCCGACCTATTCCATCCACCGCATCGCCGGACTTCACGCTTCCCAGCACCGTTGGCACCCCTTTGCGAAAAATCTTTGTCTCCGGCGCAACCTGGATCGGCTGCGAACCTTCCGACCAATACAAGGTGAAGTTTTGCGCGATCGTGCTGCGATCGTAAATGTGGCCGCGGAATTCGTAGTAGGCGCCCTCGCTGAGCGCGCCTTTTTTCGGCGGGTCTTTGGCCAGCCCGCAATCAAGCGCATTGAATAGAGCCAGGGTAACTGAAACGGCGACCAACACGCGCGATCTCATCGCGATTAGTATATGGCAAATGAATCACGTATCCGCGAGCAAGATCGTCGCGCAAAAGACCGACAATTTCGGACTTCTGAAAATTTCGCACCGCAACTTCCCAGCGAGTCATTTTTCCTGCGAAACGACGAAGCGATTCCCTTCGCTGTCCTTGAACATGGCGTACATGCCCCACGGTTGTTTTTGCGGCGGGCCTTCGAACTCCACCCCGCGCTTGGAGAGTTCCTTGTAGGTCAGGTCGATGTCGTCGCAGGCGTAGGACATCGGCATGAATGAACCGATGCGCTTCTCGTCACCCTCCGGCGTGAACAGGACGACGCGTGTCTCCGCCTTGGGCACACGCAACTCGATCCAGCGCTGTTTCTTGTCGAACGGCTGATCGGTGATGATGGTGAAGCCGAGTTTCTCCGTGTAGAAATCCAGCGCGCGGTCCTGGTCGGCCACCGGGATACTGACGAACTTGATTTGTTTGATCATGATTAGCGGAGCGTAATTTCGTCCGCGCCTACCCGTCCAGTGATGAGACGCGGCGTGACGCGGAAAGTGCTGTCCGTTTATCGGTATAGCTGCTAAGTTAAGCTCGCTTTGATCCAGGCGTCCAAAAACTACGGCGACAGAGTCGCTGGCTACTTGCCTAACAATCGATGCCGCGCTTTCGCGAAACCGTTCCAGTCGATGATTACGTGTTCGATGTCCTGATGCGGGATGTTGTCGGGCACGACCGCCAACCGGCCGCCTATCTGGTTTACCTCTGGCTCTACGGCCAGGCCGCGCGAACGAAATGGAAACCGGTCGTGGCAAGTTTGCGCATGCTCGCCGAAACGACCGGCCTTTCGAAAAGTGCCGTGCAAACCGCGCTCGAGTTCCTGCGTCGGCGTGAACTGATCAGACAACCGAAAGCGATCACGCGACCGCCATCCCGCGACATCGCGTGCTGCGGCATTGGAGAAGAGGATGAAATTCAGAAACCAGGAAGCCAGGAAGAGATTCCAAGTTAGCTCTTTTTCTTCCTGGTTTCATGGCTTCCGAATTCCTTTCTTCTGCTTTTCCCCGCTTCCTGCTTTCCTGATTCGCACATGACTGCTGTCGCCGAACCTGAAGACGCCGTGCCATTGGCCGGCGAAATACCCGAGCCACAATTCCTCGGCCATCCGCGCGGCCTTTGGTATCTCGCCTTCACCGAAGCGTGGGAACGCTTCTCCTACTACGGCATGCAATCGCTGCTGGTTCTGTACATGGTCAATTACCTCCTGCATCCCGGCCGCATCGAGCACGTCATTGGCTTCGACAGGTTTCGCCATCTCTTCGGCAACATCGATGGCCAACCGCTCGCCTCCGCCATCTTCGGCACCTATACCGCCAGTGTTTATCTCACACCTATCTTCGGCGGCTTCCTCGCCGATCGTCTCCTCGGCCGGCGCCGCACCGTCCTGCTCGGCGCGCTTACCATGGCGGCCGGCCATTTCCTCATGGCCTTCCAGGTAGCCTTTCTCTTCGCGCTCCTATGCCTCGTGCTCGGGTGCGGCATGTTCAAAGGCAACATTGCCAGCCAGGTTGGCTCACTCTACAAGCCCGAAGACCTTCGCCGTGCCGATGCCTTCCAGATCTTCTACTTAGGCATTAACGCCGGCGTTATTATCTCGCCGCTTATTGTCGGCACGCTCGGCGAAAAGGTCGGCTGGCATTATGGCTTCGCCGCCGCCGGTGTAGGAATGTTACTATCCATCGTCATTTATCTTAGTGGTCAAAAATACTTGCGCGCGAGTGATAACGATCCGCGCGCCGTGGTTACTACTACTAGCACTCCGAAAGCTAAGCTAACCAGCCGCGACTGGCGTGCTGTTATCGCGCTAATATGCCTTATCCCGGTCATGGCTGTGGCGATTGTTCCTAACAACCAAATCTTTAATGCCTACCTGGTGTGGGGCGACCGGCAGTTCGACCTGAATTTCATGGGGAAGCAGCTACCTACTACCTGGCTGGTAACTCTCGATGCCATCGTAAGTGTTAGCTTCCTTGCCATAGTAGCCTTGTTCTATCGCTGGTATGGCAAACACTGGCGCGAGCCCGACGAGATCACCAAGCTCATCATTGGCTCCGTGTTTACCATCTCCGGCCAGCTCTGCCTTTACATGGCCGCAGCCAGCCACGGTCCCGGGCAGAAGATCGGCCTCGCCTGGCCTGTCGCCTTCCACGTCCTCAACAGCATCGGCTTCGCCCACATGCTCCCGGTCAGTCTCGCCTTGTTTGCCAAGTATGCGCCGAAAGCGATTAACGCCACCGTCATCGGCCTCTACTACCTGTCCTTCTTCGCCGCCAACTCCATGGTCGGCAAGATCGGCGGCTTCCTCGAGACCTGGCCCACGACTAACTTCTGGTTACTACACGCGGCCTTTGCGGCAAGCGCGGGGCTTTGCTTCATTATCTTCAAATTTGTCGCTCAACGTAGTCTCGAGGCTCAGGCACAGTGAGCTCTCCCACAGACGAGGAACCTAAGTTCGCCTTGCCTGAGTAGGTGGTAGATGATCCGCCTTAGTTCTAAAGCGATAGAGTGGTTAGTTACTTCTATTGGCGGTCGTAGACGTCTACTTCGGGTTTGCTGACGCCGGAAAAGTTGATGGTGTTGCTCAGCGTTTTTCCGTCGGCGGAAAGTTGCCAGCTATCGGTTTCGGTGGTCTTGCCGTTCAGCTTGTAGGTCAATACCACAGTGTTTGCGTCCTTCTGCTGGGCTGAAACCGAGGTCCCCTTCGCGACCCGTGGGCCTTTCTCCTGGTATTCCTTGCCGTCGGTCTTGAAATCCAGTTGGTACTGGTAGGCCGGGATGGTGAGCGAATAGCCACCGTCCGGCGACTTAGCGATCTCGATGGTGGTGGGCGAACCGATCTTCGTCTCTGCGCTTTCCCAAGTGCCGCCGAGGCCGGATGAACCAGCGGTGCGCTTCAGCACCGTCTCATCCTTCGAGGTGGTGCCGTCGGGTCGCTTGCTTTCCGACTGGATGGAAAACGTCTTTCCATCCTCGCTGATCTTCCAAGCGTCCTCGCCTGTGACCTTGCCGTCGCGCTTTTGGACAAACTTCCAGCTATTTGTGCCGGTACTGGTTAACGTCCAAGTGTTGCCGTACTTCGTCGGATATTCTTTTCCGTCCGAGGCCACGTTTTCGGAATCGTCACCGAATTGGAAGGTATACTTACCGCCTCCGAGATCTTCGATCTTGTAGGTCAGGCCGGCGAACTGACTCTTCTGCGGATTGAGCTTCCATTTACCGACAAATGACTCATCGGCGGCGCGCGCGGTCAGGCTAATAAGACTTAGAGCTAAGAGGACTGCGAGGGTGCGAGTTTGCATGGGATTCTCCGGGTTACAGACGGTTGCCTTGGTAGAACGGCAGGATGCAAAACGCGCAAGCTGTCGTTAGTCCCAGATCGTGCGGCCCGGCCGGCGGTGCATTCAAGGATTTCTTTTGCGGAAGAAGCCGTGCCCTTCCCAGTAACGGCGCCCAAGCGCGTGGCGATTCCTACTGAATGAACCGGATCGTCATCGGGTAGCGATAGAACTTTCCATCGCTCGCGTGGATGGCGGCGATGATGCAGAGGATGGCGTTCAGGACCCAGAGGACCGCGAGGAAAAAGAAGCCGATCAGGACCAGGCAGAAGACTGCGGCGACGGCGTTATAGATGAGCATCGAGATCTGGAAGTTGACCGCTTCCTTGCCGTGCGCGTCGAGCTCGGGTGATTCGTCGCGTTTCAGCAACCAAATGAGGAGCGGCGGGAGCAGGTGGCCGGGGAAATGGATGAAGACGCCGAGCAGGGCGCTGGCATGGCAGAACGCGGCGATGGTGCGCACGTTGGAGGTGGTGGGGGCACTGGCGGGTAGCGGCGGGGGCGATGATGTTTCCATAGCTTCTATCTAATGGATGCGGGCGGTTTGAGGTTTGGATTCAACAATCTGAGTGCCGATTTTTGAATCCAAGAGAGCCTCGGTCTGCATCTCACTCTCGAAAGCCATGAATACGATACCAATCCGACCGTTATTAACCCTGAAGCTGGCGACGCTTGGGACGCTCGCCTTGCTCGCGCTGCTTCCTCATTTGATTTAACCACGCGCAAACGCAAACGCGCGCGATTGTTGAATCCAAGAAGCCGCCTGGCCGCATCTCATTCTCGAAAGCTATGAATACGATCCCGATCCGACCGCTGTTAACCGTCAAGCTGGCCACTGTGGCGTCGCTCGCTCTTGTCACGCTGCTGCTGAGCGGCTGTCATTGGGTAGGCATTCGCGGCAACGGACACATTAAGACCGAGACGCGGCAGGTCTCGAACTTCAGCCGCGTGGAAGCGGACGGCGCATTTACGATCAGCTGGACGCCCGGGCCGGCCAAGCTCACCATTACCACCGACGACAATCTCTTCGATTATATCCGGACGAATCTGGATGAGGACCGCCTGCGCATCGAGTGGCTGAAGCCGCTCCGCGGCACGCGCGGAATCAAGGTGGAAATCTCAAGCCCGTCGCTCACGCATGTGACCTTGAACGGCGCGGTGCACTTGAATGCAACCAATCTCTCCGGCGAGGAGTTTTACCTGGACGCGAATGGCGCGACCAAGGCGGTGCTGACCGGCAACGTGAATGCGATGTCGGGCGAGATGAACGGCGCGAGCAAGCTCGACGCCGACGGCCTGACGACGCGCGCGATGGAATTGTCGATCAGCGGCGCGGGCAAGGCGGACGTAAATGTGGCCGAGGCCTTGAAGGTCTCGATCTCGGGCGCGGGCAAGGTGCGTTACACCGGCAACCCGAAGGTTTCGCGCGACATTTCCGGCGCGGGCAGTGTCTCGAGAAAAGATTGATCGGAAAAGAGTTGAGCGTCGCCGGTTGAGAGTTGAGAGAAGCAGCCATGAGTGCTGTTCCGGAAGACAAATCGCCGGCCGGATTTTCCTACAACACGCGGCTCAATATTCTGCACCAGCCGCTGGAAGTGATCGACGTGGCAGGTCTGGTCGAGGCGTGCCAGGACCGATGGTATAACCAGACGCTATGCCAGGTTGATGAAGCCGTCGTCAGGCTCGGCGTCGTGCACGGCGAGTATCACTGGCATCATCACGACAACGAAGATGAATTCTTCTACGTGGTCAGCGGCCGCTTCCTCATCGACCTGGAGGATCGCACCGTTGATCTGACCACGGGTCAGGGTTTCGTGGTGCCGAAAGGCGTGAAACATCGGCCGCGCGCGCCGGAACGTACCGTCATCCTGATGGTGGAACGTGCCGGCATTGTGCCGACCGGCGCTGCGCCAACCACTCGTTAGTCTTTCTTGCCTGCGGTTTTCAAACGCGCGCGCAATTCCGCCAGCCGCCGTTCCGTGTAAGTCACTTCGGCATTGTTTGCTTCCAGCGGCGCGAGCGAACCGCCTTTGGATTCGACGCCGGCTTCCGCGGCCTTCGGTCGCTTCTTCAGCCACGCCGCCTGTTCTTCCACCAGTTTCTCGCGCTCTTTCGGCGACAATTTTTCGTAAAGTCGAATGTAGGCGACGAAGAGTTGCGCGTCGGTCATATCGGCCACCTGACGGCTGAGCGAATTCATTTCCGCCTGCGAACTAGCATCCTTCAATTGCTCGAGCGCGGCTTTGATCGAAGGCGTCAGCGCCGGCAACCAATCCTCCGGAACGATTTTCGATGACTTCGGCTCAGCGGAGTGCGCTGCGGCGGTGAAGCAACAGATGGCCACGCCAAAGGTGAGGAGAATTCGCATGCTTTCTCGTAGCTGCTTGGGCAACCGGTTGCAATCCGGCGGGACGCGGAGCCGGCGGAAATTCTCCAAGGTCAACCGGTCGTTAGGCCAAACGTTATTGTCGGCATAAGGCATGCTCGCAAGAAACCATGACCGTTTTGGTGGTTGTTTGGCTTCTTGTCATCTTCCCGGCAATGGTCGGGCTGATTCTCAATTACGCGAAGACCAGAGCCGGATTTCGAATCGGCGCGCCACTGATTTACCGGCAGCGAGAAGCTTCGACCCGGCCAGGCTCAGACGCGCACGACGTTCGTCCAGCGGCGCGCGGCGATTTTTATTATTACAGCATCATCAACTATCTGCGTGTGGTCGAAGTACTGAAGGACGGCCGCATCATCGCTATCTCGGGCAATAACAAACGACTTTGCTTTTGGCCGGACGATTCCAGTTTGCGTCGCGCTCGTTTAACCGAACGCCTTTTGCACTGGCCACAGTTCCCGCGGACGCAACGCAGTTAGCAAACGGATTCTACGAGGGATAAATCCCGTCGCCAGCCTGAGGCGGATTTGCCGCGGCGGCGCGTTTCGCTTCCCACCTGGCCTTCATCGCCGCTGCCAGTTGTGCGCGGCGCTCTGGAGAAAGGTTCAGCTTTCTCTTCACCTTCCTGGGCGCTTTCTTTTTCGCCGATCGCGCGGCGGCGCCCGATGGCTTCCTGGCATCGGCCGCAACCGTTGCGCCAAGTTTCACGGTTAACTTTGCCAGCTTCTTCGTGTCTTTTTGCAGACGCGTTTTGAGTTTCTGAATTTTCTTTTCGAGATTTTTCCGCTTCATAGGCAAAGACAGTTTAGGATCGTTTACGGACCGACTGACCGGAGTGAGTTGTCCTTTTAAGCGGAATTGCCGGCGAATGTCACGCCGAGGTTTTGGCCATTAGGCCGCCGTCTTTCGTGCCGTGCCAGCTTCCAGCATCCGAATGCGCTGGTCGAGATACGGCAGCCGAATGGTCAGGGTGAGTCCTTTGCCTTCGTTGCTCTCGATGGCCAGCTCGCCGCCGTGTTCGCGCACGATGCGTCGGACAATCAGCAGGCCAAGCCCCGACCCGGAACTTTTCGTGGTGAAATAAGGCTCGAAAACACGGCTCAAACTCTCCGCCGACATGCCTCCGCCGGTGTCGGTAAAACTGACCAGCACATGCGTTGCATCCATATCGGTGCGAATGCGCAGAATGCCGCGACGCTTCATCGCTTCGAAGCTGTTCTTGATCACATTGTAGAAAGCCTGCTTCATCTGGTCGCGATCGAGCTCGAGCAGGGGCAGATCGGAGCGCAATTCCTGTTCGACCACGATGTCGCGCGCTTCAATTTCCGCGGCGAAGAAGCGCACGCTTTCGTCGAGAATCGCGTTGATCTTCTCGCGCTTCAGTTGCGGTTTCGACGGACGAATGGCGCGCAGAAATTGCGTCACGATCGAATCGAGCCGGTCGATCTCGGAGCGCGCGATCTGGATGGATTCCTGCAACGGTTTGCGCTCGGCCGGATTCAGCTTCTTCACCTGCCGCTCCATCAATTGCAGATGGATGTGGAGTGAATTGAGCGGATTGCCGAGCTCATGCGCCACGCCCGCCGCCAGTAAGGTGAGCGCATTCAAACGTTCGGACTCGATGGTCTTTTCCGTGGAACGGCGACTCTCCGTGATGTCGCGCAGAATCATGGCGTGACCGACCGGCTCGGCCGCTCCATCCGAGCCGCTCTCGCTGCGCGCTTCGATCACCAGTGGGACAATGTAGAAATTGATGAACTTGTTCGACGGATAGAAAAGCTCCATGTCACGCGTGACCGGACCGCTCGATTTCGAGAGCGCGTCCCAATCCAATCCGCGCACACGTTCGTCGAGCCGTTTGCCGATCGAGCTTTCGGCATCGAACCCGAAGAGCTGGCAGGCCGCATCATTCACGTAAGTGATGCGGCCATTCGCGTCGGTCACGATGATTCCTTCCTGGATGGAATTGAACACCGTCTCGATCAGACCTTTCTCCTGCGCGAGGCGCAGCAGATAATTCTGCACCTCGCCGGGATCGACGCGCCCGAGGCGTTCGATGAGTTTGTCGAGAAAACCGGACTTCATCGGCTCTGAGTTACTACCATAGCGCTGGCATCCTGCGCGAAAGCGGAGGGGCTCGCAATTGTCTTGGCGCCAAACCCGGTCGGCGAAAGGCGCGGCTATTTTAGCACGCCTCAATCGTCCAAGCGCCAACTCCGCTCAGTAGGCGATATTCGCTGACGCGTCGGTGCTGAAGGCGCTGCCACCGGTGTTCCCGGAAATGTCAGTCGTCGTCGGCGTGGGCACCACGATGGTGGCGACACGGTTGCCAAGTACGATGGAGTAATTCGGAGAGTTGCTGCGTGCGGTGTTGCGCAGGACGAGATTGACCGTCGTATCCACCCGGATTCCGACATCATTGGCGGTCACCTGGTTCCCGTCGATCCGATTGTTGCCCCCGATGGCGTGCACGCCGGCACCGGTGGCGTTATTTCCGGAGACGTTGTCCTTCACCGTGCTGCCAACGTTGACCCAGATTCCATCCCCCTTGTTACCGGCAGACGTGCAGCTCTCGATGAGTGAGTTGTTGCCGTTGCAATAGATACCCATGCCGGTGGTGTTGCTGGCGGTGGCATTGGTATTGGTGTTGGCAATGGTGGTGCAATCCTTCACCAGGCAGGCCGGCGCACTAATCCCGGCGGAGATCGCCTGACTTGCGCTGTTACCGGAAGCCGTGCACTGGATCACCGTCGATCCGGCAAGGACGGAGATTGCAAATTGCGCGTTGTTGCCGGAGGCAACGCATTGGCTCACGGTGCATCCGGTCCCAGCCTGGATCCCGGCCGTAATCGACCCGACGCCATTCAGAGAAGCGGAGCAATTCACGACGTTCGAATTGTTGTCCACCAGAATCCCCGGACCGCTGTTTTGATTCGTAGTGCACTGCGAGATGCTGCTACTGGCACCGACAATAATTCCGACCTGTTTATTTAAGTTAGCTACGCATCCGGCCAAGGCACTTTCCGCGTCAACGTTGAAGCCGCAGCCGAAAACGCTGCCAAGTGCGGTGCAATGGTTAACGTTGGTGTGCAAGCCCGTCTGGAGATTGTTGGAGCTGTTGCTCGCCATTACGCAGTCGCGCACGACGCACCCATCGGCGGCCCGGATCCCATTGACTCCGTTGAAACCCGCCACGCATCCGCTGATGGCACCGTTTTGCCCAAGGTCGAAGCCGCTGCCGCCGGCACTGCCAACGGCGGTGCAGTGGGTGATGTTAGCGTTGGAACCTGTCTGAATGTCACTCAAACCGTTGGACTGCACGATGCAGTCCCGGACGTGGCAATAGTCTCCGGTAATTACACCAACCTGGCCGTTGCTGGACACGATCAAGTCGCGGATTACGGAACTTGCAGAGGCGGCGAGATTAACGCCGCTATTCCCCCAACCGTAGACGGAGCCATTGCGGACGACGGCGTTCGAGAGGTTGACGCCGCCGTCGGAAATACCGGTGCCCGATCCCGGAACTCCAGTTAACCGAAAGCCATTGAGGTCCACCGTGACGTTTATTGCCGTGATGAGAATCCCCCGTTTCCCACTCACTCCCGTGACGTTTCCGGTGAGGTAATACGAGCCAGGTGCGCTGATTATGTACAGGTTGCCACCGTCGCCCGGCGTGTTTGTCGCGTTGATGGCGATGCCGGTCGACGCGATTTGATCGAGGGTCTTCATCGTCGGCGTGGGCGCGCCAGGCGGAGTAAGCGAGCCCTGGCCGAAGCTTGGCTGAACGAGGGTGCAGAGTCCGAGAACGAGGGCGATCCGGTGGGGAGGCAGGAATTTCATGGGTGCGTGTTGTGCAGCAACACAAGCAAGCGGCCCCGGCGGAACAGAGGGGTCGCACCCTCATGAAGGACGATGATCGTATCGAAATGGCGCGTGCGATGTCAATGACGCGGATGTCCGGCAGATTTCCAGGCCCTCGCAATTCCAGTTTACGAGGTGCCTAACGAACGCTGCCTTCTCCGATCAAGCCGCAACTGGACGCCGTCGAAAAATCAGCGGCATCAGCCGGCGGTGCGGCCTCGCGATCACGGGTGCCGGCGGCGGATAAAGGAAGCGCAACGCGGCTTCGAGGCGATGTGCCCAGGCCCCTTCCGTGTGACTCGCCCCTTCGTCTTCGAAGTAGAAAAGATCGTCGTACAATCGCCAGCCTTTCTCAATCAGCGCGTCGCGCAAGAGTCGCGCACGTTCCCAGCCGGGCTCCTGTGTACCGGTATCGAGCCAGATTTTCAGCGGCGGTTTTCCACCTTCCTCGATCGCGTTGACCATGTCGAGCACGACGCAATTATCCCACCATACTGACGGCGACATGACGATGAGCCGCCGGAAAACATTGGGAAACCAAAGCCCCATCACCATCGTCGCGAGTCCGCCTAACGAAGAGCCGCCCAGGCCCGTTTGCTCCGGACGTTTCAGCGTGCGGTAGCGCGCGTCGATGAACGGCTTCAGTTCATCAATCAGAAAATGGCTGTATTGCCGCAGGCGTCCGCGGCTGCTCTTGCGCTTGCCTTCTTCGAGGCGCATACGCGTCGGCGAATATTCGTGGATGCGATCTTCGCCCATGTTCGGAATTGCCACGATGATGGTCGGCTCCATCAACTTCTCCTTGATCAAACGTTGCGCCGTTTCGTCCGCGCCCCACTCCACGCCGGCAAAGGCGGTGGCAGCGTCGAAAACATTCTGTCCATCGTTGAGATAAAGCACCGGGAAACGCCGCAAGCGCGTGCGCCGATACTCCGGAGGAAGATAAACCAGCACGTCGCGCCGGTTGCGCAGGATGCGCGATTCGAAGTCGGGATGTCGTTGTATATTACCAGTGAGAGTGTGCTCGGGCATTTGCGCGGGAGAGCTATGAACGAGGAGTTAGCAGTTGTCCAACCAGAGCGTATGTTTTCTGCCTCGACTTCACGTTTTTCTTCGCCCGAAATGTTACTCCGGCCATGAACGAACGCTACATCCGTTGGTGGACGCCGCATTTGAGCCGCGACTTCGAGATGCTGGTTTTCGGTGATGGTGGCGGCATTCCGCTCGTTTTGTTTCCGACATCGTTCGGCCGTTTCACCCAAAACAAAGACTTCCATGTCATCGATGCGTGCGCGCCGTTTATCGATGGCGGCAAGGTTACCATCTATTGCCCGGACGCGATCGACACCGACAGCTTCTACAACAAATCAATTCATCCGGCCGACCGCATCATCACGCACATCGCCTATGAGCGCGTCATCATTCATGACGTGTTCGATCACGCCCGGCGGGAATGTTCCACCCATCGTGTCGCGATGTGCGGCGCGAGTCTCGGTGCCTATCACGCGGCCAACATCGCTTTCCGTCATCCCGACATGGTCAGTCATCTCATCAGTTTGAGCGGCGCGTTCGATATCAGCGATTTCTTCGACGGTTACTACGACGACAACATCTATTTCAACAGCCCGTACGATTACCTGCCCAACATAACTGACCCATGGAAATACAATCACATGGGCATCATCCTCGGCACCGGCGAATGGGATAACACTCGCCACGAAAGCCTGCGGATCTCCGGCATCCTGAATTCCAAAGGCATCCGGCATTGGCTCGACGATCGCAAATGGTGCGGGCACGACTGGAATTATTGGCGCGAAATGTTGCCGTACTATTTGTCCAACCTCTGAGACTGCGTAACCTGACTTCCCCCGGTACTTCAGCCTAACAAGTCTATGAAAAAAATCGGAATTCTCTTCGGTCAGGAAAGCAGCTTCCCGCCCGCCTTCGTGCAGCGTTGCAATGAAAAGGCGCGCGGCGAAGCGCAGGCGGAGTTCGTTCGCATCGATAGGGTCGTGCAGGGTCAGCCGAACGGTTACGACGTGGTGATCGATCGCATTTCGCAGGATGTGCCGTTCTATCGCGGCTGGCTCAAGAACGAAGCGCTCACCGGCTGCGCCGTGGTGAACAATCCGTTCTGGTGGAGCGCGGACGAAAAATTCTTTAACAACGCGCTCGCCACTAAGATCGGCGTGGCGGTTCCGCGCACGGTGTTATTGCCATCACATCAACTGCCCACGGACACGGCCGACGGCTCGTTCCGCAATCTCGCTTACCCGCTCGATTGGGAATCGATGTTCGCCTACGTCGGCTGGCCGGCGTTTTTTAAGCCGTTCTCCGGCGGCGGTTGGAAGAATGTTTATCGGCTGCATAACCCGGAGGAATTTTTCCGCGCTTACAGCGAGACCGGTCAGCTCGTCATGATGCTGCAGGAGGAAGTGAAATTCGAGATGTACTTCCGTTGCTACTCGATCGATCAGCGCAACGTGAAGATCATGAATTACGAGCCGCGCCATCCGTATCACTTGCGTTACGTGACCGACTGGCAGGCGCCGCGCAGCATTCTCGAACAAGTCGAATGGGGCGTGCTCCAGTTGAATCAATTTCTCGGTTACGACCTGAACACGGTCGAGTTCGCCATTCGCGACGGTGTGCCGGTGGCGATCGATTTCTGCAATCCCGCGCCCGATGCGGAAGTTAGCAGTGTCGGCCAGGAAAATTTCGACTGGGTGGTCGAAGCTGTGTCCGACATGGCCGTGCGCAAAGCGCGCGAGCACATTTCCGGTCGCGACAATCTAAGCTGGGGCAAATACGTCCAGGCCGGTGCGATCAAACGCTCGCTCACAGATATGGGCGCGGCGAGCATGACCGAGCCGCCCTCCTATTCACCGCTTGGTGTCGATCGCCCCGATCGTCCAGGTTCCGACGCGCGCACGATCCATGAAGTCTGACCGCGCGGGCGCGATCTACTTCCGCGCTTCCGGCGTGGCGGTGATCGTCACGGGCTGACCGTCGCGTTCCACCACGATCGTCACCGGTTGTCCGATCTTCACCGCATCGAGCGCGTAAGTGTAATCGTAAATGTTCGCGATTTTCTGCCCGGCGAATTCCACGATGACATCGCCGCCTTTCAAGCCCGCTTTCTCCGCCGGACTTCCGCCGCGCACGCCGCTCAGCTTCACGCCTTTCACATCGGTCGTGTAATCGGGAATCGTCCCGAGGTAGGCGCGCAAATTTTCGCGCCCGCCCGCCGGTCCGCTACTGCGTTCCACCTTTGCGTAATCCGGTTTCGCGGGCGCGTTCGACAAATCGAGTACGACCTGCTTCGCGAAACGCGCGATCCGTTCCAGTCCTTCGTAATTCAATTTTTCCGCCGTGTCCGTCGGGCGGTGATAATCTTCATGCGCGCCGGTGAAAAAATTCAGCACCGGAACGTTGTGCGTGTAGAAGCTGGTCACGTCCGTCGGCAGATACGGATCGTCCTGCAGGACGACGTTGAATCCCGCAGCCACGTTTGCTTTCTCGATCTCACGTTTCCAAATCGTCGATGATCCGACGCCTTGCAGTGTGAGTTTGTTCTCGCGGAGACGCCCGACCATGTCGGCATTCACGTAGGCGACAATTTTTTCCAGCGGCACCGGCGGTTTTTCACAAAACGCCGACGACCCGATGATTCCGATTTCTTCGCCCGACCAGTCGGCAAAAATAATCCCGCGCCGAATTTTTTCCGGATGTTGCGCGAGCGACGCCGCCAGTTCCATCACCCATGCTGTGCCGGAAGCGTTGTCGTCCGCGCCGGGATGAATTTGATTTTCCTCGCCCGCGCGCTCCAGCGAGCTGGTGCCGCCGCGCGCCGAGATGATCGTAATGCGCGCCGACCAGGATGTATTCATCCACGCCCTGCGCTGGCGGCAGAACGGCCACGACGTTGTTGTCCGTTTTTTTCAAATGCTCGAGGCCGACAGAGATCTTAATAGACTCGTTAGGCAAAACCATTCCTCCGCTTGTGTGTGGATTTTCCGTATCAAGCGCGGTCTGCAAATCTTTGAGCGATTTTCCCGTCGACGCGACGAGCGCCTCGGCCACTTTTCCGCTGATCGATGCCGCGACAATCGCGCTGCCGGCAGTGGTGCCATCATTCGTTAGCGGAAGAACTTCACCGGCCTTCGGCGAATTAGGTCCGGTCACAACCAGCACCGCTTTCGCGCCGTGCTCGCGCGCCAGCATCGTCTTGTAACGAAGACTGGCGTAACGATTCAGTTGCGCGCGTCGCGGCGGATCGACTCCTTCCGGAACGTAACGCAGCAGCAAAACGATTTTGTCTTTTACGTCGAGACCGGCGTAGGAATCGTAGTTTTCCGCGGGAGCGACAAGCCCGTAGCCGGCGAAAACTACCTCGCCTGATACGTCGCCGTTTTCGCTGAAAGCGAGCGGACGAAAATCTTCCTCGAGTTTTTGCGGCTGGCCGTTGATTTCCAATTTCGTCTTTTCCGCGATGACGCGCTCGCCGGCGTTGAACTCGAACGGCTCGGAAAAGCTTCCACCGAAATTCTTCAGGCCTAACGAGTGGTAATAATCGCCCAACCATTTCGCCGCTTCCTGCGCGCCCGCGCTGCCGGTCAGACGGCCTTCGCGTTTTCCGTCGGCGAGCCATTGCACTTCGGTCTGCAAATCTTTCGCGCTGATCTCGGGCGAGAACTGCTCGTTAGGCGCGCCGCCCCGTTTCGGCGCAGCGGCGATCGCTGCTTGGGCCGCGGCGTCATTCCAATCGGCGATGAAAATCTGCGATTGCCCGCCGTTGCGATTCGTCGTCCAGGAAAGTTTTTTTCCGTCGGGCGAAAAGGTCGGCAAACCATCGAAGCCATCGGTAAAGGTCACGCGCACCGGCTCGTGCTCGCCGGCCGCATCGACCATGAACAACTCGAAGTTTTCGAAGCCGAGTTTGTTGGAGGTAAAGATGAAATACCTGCCACTCGGATGATAGAAGGGCGCCCACGACATCGCTTTGAAATCCGTGACACGCTTTTTGTCGGAACCATCGAGCTTCATCGTCCAGACATCGGCGATCACGCCACTTTCATCGAAATGCCGCCACACGATCCGCGCCCCGTCGGGCGAAAAGAACGGTCCACCATCGTAACCGGGTTCATTCGTTAGGCGGCGGACGTTCGAGCCGTCGGCATTCATGATGTAGATGTCGCCGAAATAAGAAGCGTCTTGTTCGTAATGCTTGCGCTCGTCCGGTTTGAGCTTGTCGAGCGGGAAGGCGGCGCGCAGCGAAGAGAAGACGATCTGTTTTCCATCCGGGGAATAGGAACCTTCAGCGTCGTAGCCTAACGAGTGGGTGAGGTTCTTCGCGTCGCTGCCATCGAGTTTCGCCGAAAAAATCTCGAAGCTCTCATCGTAATCCCAGGCATAACGGCGCTGTTTTCCGCTGGCGCGAAAATCCAGTTCCGCTTTCTGCTTTTCCTGCGCCTTGGGATCAGCCTGCGTGGAAGCGAACAAGACGCGATTCGTGCCCGGCTCGAAAAATCCGCAGGTGGTTTTCCCCATGCCCGGCGAAACGCGCGTCGTCTCGCCGCTGTCCAGATCGAGAATGTATTCCTGGTAAAACGGATTTCCCGGCTCGCGTTCGCTCTGGAAAATCAGCTTCTTCCCATCCAGCGAAAAATATCCTTCGCCGCTGCGTTTCCCTTCCAGCACCAGCGGCCGCGCATTGGAAATGAATTGCGCTTCCTGCGCGGTGTCATCGGCCAGCGCGATCGCGCCCGCGCAGAGAAAACTGAGAGCAAACCAGAAACGCATGCGCGAAGGATGGCGGACACGTTCACGTTGCGCAACAGACTTGCGTCGCCAGCCGACCTGGCGCTTCTTGTGCGCGTTCTCGGTCAATCACCCGGTGACTTTTCGCGCTCGCCTTGCTTCGTCGCGTGCGCGCTCCGGCCGCGCAACGCCCAAACGATAACGCTCAAAGACTTGCGCATTCCAGCGCGGTCGGCGCCGGCAACTTCTGGCGGTGATAACCAGGACAGGGAAAAGCCGCGTGCCGACAATGATGAGGATGGCCCCACGCATCGGAGGTGTAATTATCCAAGCGCCAGGCCGGCTCGATTACCTGCTCGATTATGCCAGCGAGTTTTTTGGCCGTGAAAGGCCTGGCCAGCCACGCCGCCGCCCCGCGCGCCGCTCCGAGTCCGCGCATGTATGCTTCTTCCAAGCCAGTCAGGATGATGACGGGCGGGCTCGTCGGACCAATATCCATCGCCTCGAGCACGGCGAGTCCCTGCACGCCGGGATCGAGATCAATGATGATGGCCGCGACGTCTTCGAGCCCGCTTTCAATAATGCCGAATGCTTCACGGCTGGTGTGAGCACAAATGAGTTGGTGGCCGGTTCTGGACGCCGCGCGCGAAACCAAGGCCGCGGAGTTGGAATCGGAACCTACGAGAAGAAGAGCCTTCGTTTTCATCTGCGACAGACTAACTGCGTCGCGAAGCACGACTCGGCGTTAGTTGCGATTCGCTGCGCGTAAGTTGCGAACGAGGCTCCTCGTTTACGCCGCCGCGCTTGCTTCATTCACAGCGCCGAGAGGCAAGCCTTCGTAAGTCTCTTTCATGATGTGATCGACGACCGCTCTCAGATTGCCCGTCTGCTCCCAGACCGCCAATTGCCGATCGGCGCCGGTTCCCTCCGCCAGAATTTTTCCGATGTGCGCGATTTCGCGCTGGCTGCCGAGCTCGTTCACCTCCGGTTCGATGAACTCGAGGATTTCGTGGATCAGACGGCGCGTCTCGACCTCGCGCTTTTGGCCGAAGTCGATTAGTTTGCCGTCGATGCCGTAACGGGCCGCCCGCCAGCGATTCTCATCGATCAAACGGCGCCCATACCAACGGAAGGTCGTGTTTTGCCAGAGCATTTTGTGCAACTTCATCACCAGCGCCTGAATCATCGCGGCGAGGGCGATGGTATCGTCCACGCGCGATTGCGCATCGCAGATGCGGAACTCGAGCGTGTCGAAAAACGGATGGAGTCGAATGTCCCACCAAATCTTTTTCGCGTTGTCGATGCAGTTGGTCGAGACGAGCAGGGCCAGATAATCTTCGTATTCGGAGAGGCTTTGGAAAATATCGGGAATACCGGTGCGCGGGAAGCGCTCGAAGATCATCTGTCGATACGCCTTTAGCCCCGTGTTCTCGCCCAGCCAGAAGGGCGAGTTGACCGAAAGCGCGTAGATATGTGGCAGGACATAGCGCGCCTGGTTCATGACCAGGATCGCCGCCTCGCGGTCGGGGATCCCCACATGGATGTGTAATCCAAAGATGAGATTGGCCCGCGCAATTTGCTGCATGTCATTCACGATCGTGGTGTAACGCTCGTGCACCGTAATGAGCTGGTCCTTCCAATGCGAAAAAGGATGCGTGCCCGAGGAAGCAATCTTCAACCCCGCCGCCGCCGCGACCGCGGCCAGCTCGCTCCGCAGCTCCACGATCTGCCGACGCGCTGCCGCCACGTCCTGGCAAATTTCGCTCCCCAGTTCCACCATCGATTGATGCAGCTCGGACTTGGCGTGCTCTTTCAAAATCATCTTCCCGCCTTCCAACAATTGCTGAATGTGCGAACGCAACGCGCGTGTTTCTGGATCGATGATCTGAAACTCCTCCTCGATTCCGAGCGTGAAGACGTGATCTTTCATCGCGACTGGTGCGTTCGTGAAAGCGCCGCGCTCATGCGTTTTTTTTCTCCGCCAGAAACTTGAGCCGCGCCGCATGCAAACGACGCACCATCATGGTGCACGTCCGTTTGAAGAGTTCGTGGCCGAGCGAGAGATCTTCTTCGTGGTGTTGCCACATGTTCTCTCTCGAAAAGAATATCGCGCTGGTCGGCGCGGTGGCGCGCGCATCGAATTCCCACAGATACGGCTCAAACAACCACGACCAGCCGAGCGGTTCGCCGGCGCCGACCGTATCAATCGCCACCGGCGTTTGTCGATGCTTCGTCGCTTCGATCACGACCGAGCCGCTTTCGATCAGATAAAATCCCGTGGCCGCTTCGCCGGTGCGACAGATAACCTGATTCGCTTCAAACCGCCTCGATTCCGCCGACTTACTCAGAACTTCAATGTGATGCGGCTCCATTCCTTTCAGGAAAGGATGCGCGGCCAAACGCGCTTCTATCATTTCACTTCCAAATGTCGTCTCGGTCTTCATCGGATTCTCCTTCAAAAAACCATCGGATCTCATGGTCAGCGAAGCTCGGCGGCAATTGTGAATCGATCGCCATTTCTTGCGCCCGGTGTAGCGCGTCATACTTGCGCTTGTTCTCCTCATAGCGCTTCTTGTTAGGTGAGCAACCACGTCTTCACACTCGGGATCGAGGAGGAGTTCGCGATTGTCGATCCGGAGACGGGCGAATTGCGCTCGCACATCCAGGAAATTCTCGAGGGTGGCAAGCTCACGCTGAAGGAACAGCTCAAGCCCGAGATGCATCAGTCGGTGGTCGAGCTGGGGACGGAGATTTGTCAGTCAGTGGTCGATGCCCGCGCGCACGTGATCGATCTGCGCAGCCGGCTGGCGCGGTTGGCGGCGCACGGCGGAATGAAAATCGCGTCGGTCGGCACGCATCCGTTTTCGCATTGGCACGACCAGAAAATCACCGAAGGCGAACGCTACAAGGAGATCGTGAAAGACATGCAGCAGGTGGCGCGCGCCAATCTCATATTCGGATTGCATGTGCATGTCGGCATTCCGCGATCGCGAGACGGCGATTCACGTCATGAACCAGGCGCGCTATTTTTTGCCGCACATTTACGCGCTCTCGACCAACTCGCCTTTTTGGGTCGGACGCAACACCGGTTTCAAAGGTTATCGCCTGAAAGTGTTCGAGCGTTTTCCACGCACGGGAATTCCGGACGCGTTCGAAAGCCTGAGCGAATACGACGATTACCTGAAGCTGCTCATCCGCACCAACTGCGTCGATAACGCGAAGAAAATCTGGTGGGACATCCGGCTGCATCCGTTTTTCGACACGCTGGAGGTGCGGGTGTGCGATGCGCAATCGCGCGTCGACGACACCCTCGCGCTCGCCGCTGTTATCCAGGCAATCGTGGTGCGTCTGCACAAATTGCAGCATCAAAACATGAGCTTCCGCATTTACCGGCGGCGCGTGCTCGATGAGAACCGCTGGCGCGCTTCGCGTTACGGCATCGATGGCAAGCTGATCGACTTCGGCCGCGAAGCGGAAGTGGAAACGCGCAGTTTGCTGGCGGAACTGCTCGAGTTCATCGACAGCGAAGTGGATGAACTCGGCAGCCGTCGTGAGATCGAACACGTGCAGCGCATCATGCGCGAAGGCACCGGCGCGGATCGACAACTGGCGGTCTGGGAGCGAACACAAAGCATGAAAGCTGTTACCGATCAGATTGTGGCCGAGACCTACGAAGGTTTGACCGTGAACGACCCGGTTGCGGCGTAGGATTTTTCGCGGGCGATTGCTCGGATGAGAAATCGATCGCGCTCGCTTCAACTGCTCTGTGCCGAGCCGTTCCGCTTGTTTTTTCCGGCGGGAATTCTGCTCGGCATGGCCGGCGTCTCGCTTTGGATTTTCTATTACGCCGGCTTGGTCGAGTATCCCGGAACGTCGCACGCGCGCCTGATGATCGAGGGCTTTATGGCCTCGTTCGTTATCGGCTTTCTCGGAACAGCCGGGCCGCGGATTACTTCGACGCGGGCATTTTCGCCTAACGAGTCGTTAACGTTATTAACGTTGATCGTGTTCGCGGCCGGTCTGCATCTTGGCAGCGCGGCGCGTGTGGGCGATTTTGTTTTTGTCGCCGGTCTGGCCTTCTTTCTTCTGACGATTGGTAAACGATTCGTTAGGCGGAAGGATTCGCCGCCACCGAATTTCGCGCTCGTCGCGCTCGGTCTGCTCAATGGTTTGGGCGGCGCGCTTTTGCTCGCGCTTTACGAAAACGAAGCGTATTCCGCGCAATACCGCATCGGCGCAATGCTGCTCGAGCAGGGTTTTGTGCTGCTGCCGATCCTGGGTGTTGCGCCATTTCTGCTGCCGCGTCTGCTTGATATCTCGCGCGAAGATGACTTGCCGGAATCGCGCGCTCTTCCGCCCGGATGGATGCCGCGCGCGGCCTTTGCGTTTGCGATTGGCCTCACGATCGACGCGAGCTTTTTCGTCGAAGCAACGGATCGGGTGACGTTCGCCGTGTGGATGCGGTTTGTCGCGATCCTGATTTATCTGGGGCTAAGAATGCCGCGGCGCGGGCGCAGTTTTCTTGGCAATTGTCTGCGCGCCGGAATCATCACGGTGGTCGCGGGTGTGGGCATCGAAGCGCTCTGGCCGCTGTATCGAGTCGGCGCGTTGCACATTATTTTCATCAGCGGCTTCAGCTTTGTCGTCCTCACCGTCGCCATTCGCGTGATCTTCGGGCATAGCGGGAATGCGCATTTGTTTCAGAAACGGCTGCCGTTTTTCATCGTCGCGGGCGTGCTCATTTTTCTTGCGATGATCTCGCGCTACGTCGCGGAAATGGCGCCGGCCGCGCGCGCCGTGCATCTTGTTTCGGCGGCCGCGGTGTGGCTATTGGCCGCGCTGATCTGGACCGCGAAAGTGATTCCGAAAGTAAGAATTCCCGACCCGGAGGAATGATTCGCCTATGGTTCACCGAGTTCGTGCTGCAGAAACCTTTGCAATTCGAGCGGCTTAACCACGGTGAGGGCATTGCCTTTGACGCGCAGAAATTTTCGATCGCGAAACTTCGCCAGGGTGCGCGAGAGCGTTTCACTGGTCGCGCCCATCTCGGCCGCGAGCACGCGCTTGGTGCGATCGAGCTGAATGACCGCAGGCGAATTGTCTAACGGATGTGGGCAGCGCCTCAGCAACCAATTGGCCACGCGCGTCTCCATGTTTTTGAGCATGAGATCGTCGACCAGGCCGACCAGCACACGCAGATGCTGGCTCATCGAACCAAGCATGCGCAGCGCGAGCTCCGGACGTTTGCGCAGCAGTTCGACGAAGTCTCTCTTCGGAACAAGCAGAACGATGCTGGCCTCGATCGCGCGCGCATCCGCGGGATAACCTCCGCTGCTGGCCAACGCTGCCTCCGCGAACGACTCGTTAGGCCGAAAGACACGGATGACCTGTTCTTTTCCTGCCGCATTGACGCGATGCACCTTCACTGCGCCGCGCTGGATGATATAGAAACCTTCCGCGGGCGCACCTTCGCGAAAAAGGTAATCGCCCTTTTCCAGATGCTTCGGAATCAGAAAAGATGCGATCGCGGCAACGTCTTCCGCCGGCAGACCGACGAAAAGCTGGCAGTGGCGCAGCGTACTTTCCGCGAGCGCTTGCCGAAGCTTGGTTGCTTCCAGCGGCATGGGCGGAAAATATCCGCCCGCTGCGAATTGGTCGATGCCTCAGTCGCGCCAAAAATGCGTCACCCAGGCACCTCCCGGCAGATGCTCGACGCGTGATTGAAAACCTTCGCTGCCTAGTCTTTCAATCAGCGGCGAAGGGAGAAACGGCGCGAGGACAGATAATCCCTCGTTAGGCCGAAGCGCATCAACGCGCGCACGAATGGCCGCGAACGGCTCATCCCCGCGTGCGAGGATTGGTCGCACATCGAGGCGTTTGAATTTGCGCGGTGTGTCGTCAGGCATCTTCACAGCGATTCAAAAAGAAATTGGCGAGAGCGAGAAGCGCAGCGCACCAAACGGCGGCGATGAAAGTGAACCAGAGACCGGCGTGCGCGATCCACCAGGCGGCGAGCGGAGTCTTGTTCGCCGCCTCCGCAGGAATTTGCTCGAGCGAGAAAAGCGCTTCGATGCGAAAAGCGTCGAGCGGATTCAACATGAGCAGCGCCAGCCAGAGGTCGGGCATTTTCTGCATGAACTCAAAGCGCGCCGCGAAAAGTCCGACGAGATCGAGCACGAAAAGCAAAAGCAGCCACGCGCTCACCGCGATGATGAGCGATTGTGCGCGATCGTGGGCAATGAAACCACTCGTTAGGCCCAGCGCGAGAAAGGTGGCGGCGAGCAGCAACGTCTGCCAGTAGAGCGCGATGAGCTGCGGCCATTGCGGCGCGCTGACGATTCCCGGCAGGAACAGCAGGACCAGAACAGCGGCGAAGATCGAGAAGTAGGCGATGAATTTTCCGACGGCGAAAGCAGAGCGTGGCACGGGCTGCGCGAACATCAATTGCCATTCATCGCGTTCCGCCTGCGCGCTGCTCGCGCCGGCAAGTAAGGCAAAAAGCGAAACCAGATAGAGCCCGATCTGGACGAGAAAGAAAGCGATCGCGCTTGAATCTTCGCTGAAAAAAAGCGCGGCCAATCCGCCGAGAATGGAGAGCGCGGCGAAAACCTGGAAATAGCGATTGATCAGCGCAGCGCGGAACTCGCGGAGCAGAACTGCGCCTAACGAGTGCAAATCAACCAGCGACAATGCGAAGCTCATGGTGTGTGTTGGTCAGCGCGGGCATTTCGTCGAAATGCTCGGGCAAATTTGTCGGATCCAGCGCGCGCTCGATTTTTCCGTCGCGGCAGAGCAGGCAGCGATGCGCGACGTTGTTCCATTCCGCGATCAGATGTGTCGTGACGAGAATGGTTTTGCCCCGTTCGGCTTCGAAGCGCAGCGTATCCTGGAGACGTTTGCGCCAGGCGGGATCGAGACTTAAGCCCGGTTCGTCGAGCAGCAACACCGGAGCGTCGGGCAGGAGCAAAAGCGCGAGCCCGAGCCGCTGGCGCGTGCCGCCGGAAAGCTGGCCGACACGTGTGCGTTCGAACTCGCGCAAACCAGCCTGTTCGAGCATCGCTTCGCAACGCGACCGCGCCACGCCGCGCAAGCGCGCGTAAAAGCGAATGATTTCGATGCAGGTCAGGCGTGGATGAAAATTTGGGCGCTGCGGCAGGTAGGACAGGACGCGCTGCGCCTTGCGACGCTCGCGCACAATGTCGAAGGATTGGATGTGCGCGGTGCCTCCGTTTGGCCTAACGAGTCCAGCGAAGATTTTTACCATCGTCGTCTTGCCCGCACCATTTGGTCCGACCAGCAACGTGATTTCACCCGCGGCCGCCGATAGCGAAAGATCACTGAGGACATGCTTATCCCCGTAATGCTTGGCCAGATTGTTCGCCGTGATCATCGTTGGGCGTGCAATTTCCAATACTGCGAAGTGAGCGCGGCGCGGTCCTCGATCGTGTTCGCGCCGGGCAGGGCGGCGCGCTCGTGCGCAAAGCGCAGCAGTCTTAGCGCGGGACTTTCGGAAAGAAACGCGATCGCTGGGAAATCGCGGCGCAGGATGCCTAACAAGTCCAATTCGCGATGCGGCAGATCGTTGATCCCGTCGCGATCGAGATCCAGTTCGAGCGCGCCGTCCCAAAAATTCCCGACGCCGTTGACCACCCAGCGCGCGCCGGAAACATCGGAGCCGCCGGTTTCGACCGGATGGAGGTTGCGGGTAAAAATGTTTTCCGTGAAACGGTTGTCGTCGGAATTCGAGCCCACGCGCAGGCCAATGTAGTTTTGCGCGACGCGGTTGGCGACGATGCGGTTGCCGTTGCACTGGTTGAAGGAAAGTCCGACCGCATTTTCAGTGATCTCGTTTCGCTCCAGCGTGCTGTAATCGGATGACTGAATGATGAGGCCATAAGCGCGGTGGCCGCGATTGCTCACGAAGCGGTTGTCGCGCACGACCAGATTTTTCGAGAACATGATCGCGCCGCCGGCGGCATTTTCGCTGAAGGTGTTGCGCTCGAAAATATTTCCGTCCGAATACATGTAGTGCAGTCCGTAGCGGGCGTGATGGATGAGGTTGTCTTCAACGCGGCAGTTGTTGGTGAAGGAAAAATAGATGCCGTCGCGCGTCTGGCTGATTTCGTTGCCGCGAATGAGATTGCCCTCGCAATTCCACTGGTGAATGCCGTTGCCGCGGCGATTGGAGACCAGCGTGGTGTCGCAATTCTCGCTGCTGGTGCCGATGCCTTTTTCGACCGGATCGCTTGAAGCGGTGAGTGAGCTTTTGCCTTCGATCCGATTGTGCAGAATCTGCGCCCCGGAAATTTTCTTGAGGTAAATGCCGTGAAGCGAATCGGCGATTGTGCAATCGGCGATGGTGGCGCGGTTGCCGGTGATGAAGATCGCGGCGTCATCATCGGACAGGCGCAAACCTGAGCCAGTGATGCGCAGGTTGCGCAGCGTGACATCGTCAGCGGCGATCGTGATGACGCTGCCGGTTTGGTCGCCGCGGATTTCTGTGCCGGGTCCGCCGATTAATGTGACCGGCTTGGTAATTCTGATTGGGCCGCTGTGAATACCGGCTTCAATGCGAATGGTCTCGTTAGGCGCAGCCGCATCGATGCGCTCCTGCAAGGTGGCGCCTTGAAGAAAACCACTCGTTAGGCAAAGCGCGATCAGAATTCCCCATCCGCGGCGGAAATTCATGACGGCGTTTCCTTTCGCGAAAACCACCCGGCCAGCAGGATCAACAAGACCGACAGGCACAACAGGTATGCGCCGGCCATCGGGTAGCTGGCTTCGCGGAAGTTGGCGATCTGTTTCACGCCGATGAGGTTTGGCGTAAAGGGCTGGATGTGCACCGGCGCATGCGGATCAAGACTGTGCCCGTAGGTGTAAAGGCGAAACCAGAACGACGCGATCGAGAAGATGCCGAAATAAGAGTAGACGGCGAAGAGATCGACCACGTTGCTCATTTCGCCGAAGACGACAGAGCGCAACGTCATCAGAATAATCAGACCGAAGACAAATGGCATCCAGCGCATCTCGAGGAAATCGGCTTCCTCGATCGGTTTCATGCCGATGTAATGATTGAGATTGTTGATCTCGGCTAAGTGCTGGCCGTGGAATCCGCCACCCTGAATTTTGTAGGGGAAAATGTAGAGGTCGAGCCCGTCGGAATATTGCGGGGCGACCAGGTGCATTTTCCAGAGTGGAAAAAAGAGCGAGGCCACAATCGTGGCGGCGGCAGCGAGCAAACAAAGGCGCGACCAGAAATTGAGCGGCTTGTGCAAGAAACGAAATTCCCGCCGCAGAACACTGGAGAAACGCTGGGCCATTTGTTTGTCGCGCGTGAGCGCGCCCCGGATTATTGCGAGCCGCTGGCTGCCGTCGGCGCCGTGCCCGCTTCATGCACGACCAGGTAGCCCTGCATTTCCTGATGAAGCGCGGAGCAAAAGTTCGTGCAGTAAAACGGAAACACTCCGGGCTTGGTCAGCTTGATGTGGAATGATTTGGTTTCGCCCGGATCCATCACGAGGTTGATGTTCTGCTCGATCAAACCGAAGCCGTGAATCATGTCGCGCGTCTGCTCGACATTGGTCACGTGCACGATGAGTTCATCGCCGACCTGCGCGTCGATGCGGTCGGGATTGAATCGGCTGCGGATGGCGATGAGTTTCGCGACAACCTGGTTGCCGTTGCGCGTCACGCCGGTCTGCGCTTTGTCCCAAACCGCATCCGGATCGTTGTTCTCCGTCTTCGGATAGATCTCGTTAGGCTGCGCATCGCTCACTTTCAGGATCTGCGCGAAATGCGGCTCCGGCTCGGTGTAGGCTTCCGCGACCATTTTCATTTTGTCGCCCGTGATGTCGATGAGTTGGCTCGACTCCGGTTGCGACGGTCCGACGTTGACGTGACGCCCGGCGGAAAGTTTGTTCATGGCCACGCACCATTTCCCGTAGGGATTGGCGGTGTCACTGCCGGCGACGACGAGATGGCCAGTGCTGAAATGCGTCGGCATTTTGTCGAGCACCACTTTGTTTAAGTCTTTTCGCTCTTCGTCAGTCCACGGCGGCAACTTCCATTTCGTGATGTTCGAATCGATGAACATCGAAGTGTAGGCGAAACCCTTCCCGTCGTACTGGGTGTGCAACGGTCCAAGACCGACCGGCACTTCGCCTTCCACGACCGCTTCATATTTCAGAATCGGCACGCCGCGAAATTCGCCTTCGAATGTTTTGTTGTTAATCGCGGCCTGCACTTTCTCGAAGTTTAAGACCGTTGTTGCCGGTTGAAGTTTTCCGCCGGCCACAACCCATTTACCGCTCGGATCAACGTCCATGCCGTGCGGCGATTTGCCGATCGGGACGAAATACAAAACGCCCGGAGTTTTCGCCGGGTCGATGATCGGCACGCCGTCCATCATCGTGGATTGTCCGTCCGCGACTGCTTTCTCGGCCGCGCGCCAATTCACGACTGCGGCGAGGTCGCGATCTTTTTGCGTCGAGTTCACTTCGAGAACGTCGTGCGCCATCTCGGTATTGTAGCTCGTCCAGAATGCCAAGCCGCTCGAGGGACCTTTGCCGGTCGAACCGAGGTCCCAATCGAATGGTGGCGTGAGAATTTGCCAGCCGACCTTCATCTCGCCGGTCTGCGCATCGACTTTGATGCCGCTGACCATGCCGTTGAATTCCTTCTCGTAATCATTCGGATCAGCCACGCGACCTTTCGGGAGCGGCACAGAGAAGCGCGTCGCGCACAAAATATATTCGCTGTTCTCGGTGATGAACGATGACCCGTGATTGCCGATCGAGTTCGGGATTGGCCCGAGGATCTGGTGCGTTTTGAAATCGTGCAGATCAATCCGCGCGATGCGGTTGTTGGCGTTGTCGTTTACGAAAAGCCAGCGGCCATCGTATTTCGAATTGGTTTGCGAGAGCGCCGGGTGATGCACGTCGCCCCAGGTAAACGCGCCGAGCATTTTGCGCGATTCATCATCGAAGCCGTAACCGGTCGCGGGATACGGCGCGAAAACCGGGATGGTCACGATGTGTCGCATCGAGGGAATGCCGGCGACAAAGACCTGCCCGGAATGTCCGCCGGAATAGAAGAGATAATATTCATCCATCTCGCCCGGCGCGACGTAACTGGCGAGCGCGTTAGAGGTGCGGTCTGCTTTGCTCGTGCCGCTCTGTTTTCCACAACTCGTTAGGCCAAGCGCGGCGATGATGCCTAACGAGAGCAGTCTTGGGATGTTCATGGGATGTTGCTCCTTATTTCACGGTCATGAAACCTTTGGTGCCCTGTGAGTAGTGGCCGGGGAACGAGCAGAGATAGAGATACTCGCCCGGCACAAACGGTGCGTTGAAAGTGACAGTTTCGCTCTCGCCCGGACCGAGCAGTTTCGAATGCGCGATCACTTCCTTCGCGCCCGGCGGCACGTAATCGTGCGCTGCTTCCGTCGACGCTTTGTCGAGGAAGGTGGTGACGTTTTGGACATTCACCGCCTTGTCGAGCATGACGAAGTTGTGACCCATCGAAAATTTTGGCGTCGTGCCGACGTTCTTGATCGTGACGGCAATTTTCTGGCCGGGCGTGGCGTCGAATGCGGTCACGTCGAAACGCATTTTGTCGTCGGCCTGGATCGTGACTTCTTTCGGCGGCGTTTGTGGCGCGGGTGAGCAACCGCTGATGAAATTGAGCAACGCGCTGCACCCGATCGCGCAGAAGAGAACTTTTTTCATGCGCCTAAAATATTTGAGCGCGCGAAGCCGTGCCTTGATCCAAGTCAAGGCCGGATGCGATTTCCTCTGGAGCAAACGTGCGCGGCGACGTTCAGTGAAATGCGATGAACCAGATCTCGCTCGCGCTCCTTCTCGGGCTTTCGCTCGTAGCCTGCGGCCGGCAGCAAGACGAGACGGCGAATGCGCGTGTTTTCGAGACCCGCGGCATCGTGCGCGGATTTTCGCCTAATCGCGAAACGATCGAGATCGAGCACGAAAATATTCGCGGTTTCATGCCGCAAATGACGATGCCGTTTAGCGCGCGCGACCAGAAACAAATCGCACAACTGGCCATGGGCGACGCGATTTCATTCCAGCTCCACGTGAGTGCAAAGGATGCGTGGATCGACAATCTGAAACAGATTCGGCGCGAAGATGTCGCGCTTGCGCAAACAGTGGCGCCACCGGCGAAAAAATTCGAACGTTTGCGCGAAGGCGATTCGCTGCCGTCGTTTAGCCTGACGAATCAAAATGGCGAACAGATTGCGCCGGAAAATTTTCGCGGTCACCCGTTCGTTCTCACCTTCATCTTCACACGTTGTCCGCTGCCTAGTTTCTGTCCGCGCATGTCACAGAATTTTTTCGCGCTGCAGGAAGCGAATGCCGGCGCACATCTGCTCAGCATCACGCTCGATCCCGCGTTCGACACTCCGCAGGTGCTGAAGCAATACAGCGATTATCTGCATGCCGATCCTGCTACCTGGAACTTCGCGACCGGTGACAGCTCGGAAATTGATCGAATCGCGCAGGCTTTTTCGGTTTATCGAGAAATCGAAGGCGGCACCATTTCACACGGACTCGCCACGGCGTTGATCGATTCACAGGGAAAGATCGTACAGATCTGGCGGGGTAACTCCTGGAAAACAACCGAGGTAATTGATGCAATCGCATCGCTGCGAAATTAACGGCGCGCTTGTTGCTCGTATCGGTTTTTGAGTCCAAAATGGACGCCTTCATGCCGGACCGCCTGACCATAGATACCATTGACGAGGAACTTGCTCCCGGAGCGCGCAACGCGATTCGCGATTGTCTGCGGCTCAAACGGGAAGAGCGGATCACGATCATTACCGACGAAGAGACGGAGGAAATCGCGGCGGCGTTGCAGGCGGAAGTGGAAGAGGTCGGCGCGGAACACGCGGTTTTTGTCTTGGAAAATCACGCCACGCGTCCGCTCACGGACATGCCGCAGATCATTCTCGACGATCTCGTCAATTCGCAGGTCAGCATTTTCTGCGCGCAATCCCAAATGGGCGAACTTGGCTCGCGCATTCAAATGACAAAGGTCGTGAACAAACATCGCCTGCGCCACGGCCACATGGTGAACATTACGCGCCAGATCATGTTGCAGGGCATGCGCGCGAATTTTCTCGAGGTCGATGATCTCAGTCAGCGGCTCGTCGAACGCGCGCGGATGGCGAAGCGTGTGACCTGTCGCACGCCGCACGGGACCGATTATGTGGCCGAGCTTTCGCCGAAATTAAAATGGCTTAAGACGAGCGGCATTATCACGCCGGACAAATGGGGCAATCTGCCGGGCGGCGAAATTTTCACCTCGCCCGGGAACAGCAACGGCATCTTCGTGGTTGATGGGGTGGTGGGCGATTATCTCTGCGCGAAGTACGGCGATCTCAAAGCGACGCCGCTCACGATCGAGATCGAAAATAATCGCATCCGCAATCTGCGTTGCGAGAACAAGGAGTTGCTCGAGGAATTCCGCGGCTACACCAGCACGGATGAAAACAGCAACCGGGTCGGCGAATTTGCCGTGGGCACGAACACCGCCTGCACCCACGTCATCGGCAACATCTTGCAGGACGAGAAGATTCCCGGCATTCACATCGCCTTCGGTCATCCTTATTCGGACCACACCGGGGCCGATTGGATTTCAAAAACGCACATCGATTGTGTCGGGCGTCATTTCGACATCTGGTTCGACGACCACAAGGTGATGGAGCGCGGGACGTTCCTGATCTAGAGATTCCCCATTCACACTGGCGACGCGAGTGTCGTCGCTCCATAGTGCGCAAGTCATGGATCCCGAACTGCGCGCCCGTTTCAATGCCGACTTCACGCCGGCGCGCTATGCGGAACTGTTGCGGACCGCGAATGAGAGCGAACGCTGGCCGGTTGATTTCCGTATTTCGGAAACGCCCATCTTCCTGACGCCGGAATTCACCAGTGAAGTCGCGGCGGCGGCGGAAGAAATCGTGGCGCAACTGCGGACAGCGAAATTCGCGCGGCACGCGAAGGACGCGATCCCGCCGGGTCTGGAAGTGCCTAACGAGACGTCGCATCCGATTTTCATGGCAGTCGATTTCGCCATCTGCGAAGTAGACGGCCGCCTCACTCCGCGGCTGATCGAGTTGCAAGGGTTCCCCAGTCTCTACGGGTTCCAGATTTTCTTACTGCGCTGCATGCGGCACGCTTTCCCGGCCATTCCAGCCAATTGGGATTCGTTCTTCCACGGCCTGAACGAACGTTCCTACACGGACTTGTTGCGGCGTGTGATCCTGGCCGATTCGAAGCCGGAAAACGTTATTCTGCTCGAGATCGAACCCGAGAAGCAGAACACCCGCATCGACTTCGTCTGCACCGAAACATTGCTCGGGGTAGCGCCGGTTTGCCTGACTGAAGTAACCCGGCGCGGCAGGGAACTTTTCTACCAGCGCGACGGCCGCGAAGTACGGATCGAGCGCATTTACAACCGCGTGATCTTCGATGAGCTCCTGCGTCGTCCCGATCTAAGCTTTGGTTTCAATTTCCAGCACGAGATCGATGTCACGTGGGTAGGACATCCGAACTGGTATTTCCGGATCAGCAAGCATTCGCTGCCCTTCTTGAAAACAAAACACACCTCGCGCGTCTTCTTTGCCGACAAGTTTCCACCTAACGAGTCGTTAGCCAACTACGTGCTCAAGCCACTTTACTCCTTCGCCGGCCTGGGTGTTGATCTCAAGCCAACGCCGGAGAAGGTGGCGGCTCTGCCTGATCCGCGCGCGTGGATTTTGCAGGAGAGAGTGAACTACGCGGCCTTTGTCCCGACCGTGGATGGTCCGCGTTCCAAGGCGGAATTGCGCATGATGTTTCTCTGGCCGGAGAACGGCGAGCCGTTGCTCGTCAACAATCTCGTGCGCATGAGCCAGGGCGCGATGATGGGGGTGAAGTTCAACAAGAACAAGACCTGGGTTGGTTCCAGCATTGCACTGCACCGCAGCTAACCACTCGTTAGGTAGCTACTTAATCCGGGAGACGCGAATGTCGCCGCCGCCCAGGATATACATGCGCCAGCCCCAGCTGCCTTTGACAATGATCACCGGCGGCGAATCGACCGGCGCATAGCTGCGCGTGATCTGCTGCGATTGCGCCCAGACCTGGCCGTTCTCCAGGGTGAAGCGGGACGACCCACTGTAGCCCTTGAACAAGCCGACCATGCGGGTTTCGATGACCTGCGGCTGCGATGCCACCTTGTTCTCCTTCACCGCGTGCTCGACCGCGGCGCTGGCAGCTTCCTGGTTGGCCGACTTCACATAGCGGCGAACGAAATCATTCAACCGCTCTATCTCCTCGGGCGAAAGCTTGTTCAGGCCAGCTTCATCAAAGGCCTTGGGCGACATGGATTGCTTCACCCCGGGAAATTCGGGTGCTCCCTTCTCTTCGGCCAGGACAGAAACGGCGCTGATAAGCAAGGCCAGGGGAATGGCAAGACTGCGTTGAATAATCATCATAGATCGAATTGTTACTTCTCTGACATTAGTTGCACAACCTCGGCAGACATGCGCACAGGCACAATCTCAAAATCCATCAGGTCGCTCCACTTCTCCGTCCAAAGCGGGAACAAAGACGCATCGTCAGTCTGCATCAACTGATAACAGACCTTCATGTCGGCGCTGATCCAACTCGAGACGTAATCCAGGCCGACCGGCATCATGCGGCCTTTCTCGCGGAAACGTCGATAGATTTCCGGCGCATCCTTGAAATGCTCGATGACCATGTAAAGCATGCGGGTCGGGGCTAGGGCCGGGTAACCTTCAAGTGAATGTAACGCGGCGCGCTTAAGTTAACGTTATCATGCACTTGCAGCAACGATAACGTGTTTTGATCAATCGTGGTGTCGTTTGTCGTCCAACTGACCGGGTTAGTCAGGTCTCCGGTAACTTCGCCAAAGAAAGAAATGTCAAAGGCACCCGGGTTGCGAGTAACAGTCATGCGTAAGTGACCGCTGGCTATGTCGTAAGTAATCGGTGGAACGGCGGGCACAAATGGATTGAGGTTGAAAGCATACTTAAGAAGATTCGGCATCCCGTCGCTAGCTACAATGTAGGTGTCAGCGGCCACGCCACTGTTGTCAGTAGTCCCGAACCATTGCTCGCGCCATGCTTCCAACGGGGTGCGGACGTTGGTAGGATCGGTTGCGCTATCGTTCGCCAAATTCGACTCGCCGCCTCCGGCTACACTGGCTAGGTTGCTTACATTGGAAGGCGTGCTTGAGGAAACATTAACCGTGAGTGTGATCGACGGATAACTGACGCCTGCGGCTAGCGTGTCACTGCGCGTCGCGGTAAGTGCGTTCAGGTCAAACGTCCAGCCCATGCCGGAGAACCCCGCCGCGCTCAGTCCCGAAGGCAGGGTGTCAGTTACGGTAACTGTCCCGCTCGTCGTGGCCGTGCCGGAGTTAGTTACGGTGATGGTATAGCTACCGGTGTCGCCCTGCTTGAGGTTACCAGTATGCGTATTCGTTATGGTCAGGTCCGGCGCAGTGCAGTTATGGACAGGTGATGACGTATTGCGGGGCGCAGCTGTGGTCGTGGCAAAATCGTTGTTGTTATTGTTGGTGTCAGTGCAGCCGCTATTCAAACGAACCACGGCGATGGTATTGGCTCCAGAGGCCGGGGCCGAAGCGTCGCCGCTGCCTTCAAAGCAATCTGCCGTGCCCCAGCCAACCTCGTCGATAATTCCTAGCGAGCTATCGCCACACGAGGTCAGGGTAGTTTGATTGTTAACCAGGGCGATTTTGCCGCGAGTGAGGCTCATGTTGGTTGTTAAAGGCCACGCTAAATTCGAGCGTTTCGTTTTGATCAACGGCGCTGAGCGCGCGCTTGCTCGCAGCGGCGGCGGGCGGAAGTGGTCCGAGGCTATTCACGAATGTGACTCTGCCATTGGCGTAGGCTTGCACGGCTGAGGCGCAGGTCAGGAAGATGGCGAGAATTAGCTGGAGGAGTTTCATTTTGGGAGAGCGCCGCACTGGCCGCCGCAAAAAGGGGGGCGTTTATAGCAAGTGGCCGCGACCTGCGCCACTGCTTTTCCCGGAACGCTCGATCACCATGTAGAGCATGGCTCCTAGCTAGACGCAGCCAGCACTGGCCGCAACTTCGGCGCGGGCGATCGTTTTCGGATTTCAAACTTGCGGTCCAGAGCGCAAGGATTGCAGACTAATTCGCAAGAACCGGAGAGCGACCGGGATGGTCGCCGAGTAACCAGAAGGAGATGGAAACACCGACCTCTGCTTCGAATCACACCTGTGCCGAGCCGTTCGAGATCTGGCGAGCGCGGAAATTTATCCTCGAGAATTTCGAGGGGCCGGTCTCGCTGGGAAGCGCGGCCCGCGCGGTGAACATCAATAGCAATCACTTGAGCGAAAAATTCAAGCGGGTCACGGGGACGAACTTCGTCAGCTACGTGACGCGTGTGCGTACGGAGAAAGCTTGCGCGCTCCTGCGTGATACGAATCTTCGCATCAGCGAAATCGCTTTCGCGGTCGGCTTTCAATCGCTCTCGCAATTCAATCGCGCCTTCAAGAAGGTCACGGGACAGGCGCCGCGCGAATTCCGCGCCAGCCCGCGCCTCTAGCAGCGCGCAGTTCAGCCAAGAACTGCACAGCAAAACGCAAGGCACGTGGATCGGATCGAGCGATTTGCGCTTTAGTCTGACGGCAGATGCAAGCAACCGCGGCAGCTCCTGGCCTAACGAGTAGTGAACATAACGGCGCGCAGCCCTCGACTTCGGCCTGCGCGATGCTGGACGCCAACGAAGCGGTCGCGCGTGTCGCCTACGCGCTCAACGAAGTCATCGCCATTTATCCCATCACGCCCGCTTCGCCCATGGGAGAGTGGGCCGATCTCTGGTCGGCGCACGATCGGAGAAATCTCTGGGGCACGACGCCGGCCGTGATTGAAATGCAAAGCGAAGGCGGCGCCGCCGGCGCAGTTCACGGCGCGCTTCAGACCGGCGCGCTCAGCTGCACATTCACTTCGTCGCAGGGTCTGCTCTTGATGATTCCCAACATGTACAAGATCGCGGGCGAACTGACCCCGGCGGTCTTTCACATCGCGGCCCGCTCGCTCGCGGCGCACGCCCTCTCGATTTTCGGCGATCACAGCGATGTCATGGCGGCGCGGGCTACCGGTTGGGCCATGCTCTGTTCGGCCTCGGTGCAGGAAGCGCAGGACCTCGCCGTGATCGCACATGCCGCCACGCTCGAGACGCGGATTCCGTTTCTGCATTTCTTCGATGGCTTCCGCACTTCGCACGAAATTTCCAAGATCGAGACCGTCCCGGAGAGTGTCCTCTGCGCCATGATTAACGAAGAGCGCGTGCTCGAACATCGGGCGCGCGCTCTTTCCCCGGATCATCCCGTCATCCGCGGGACGGCACAAAATCCGGATGTTTACTTCCAGGCCCGCGAGACGGTGAACCCGTTCTATGCCGCCTGTCCGCACATTGTGCAACGCGCGATGGATCGTTTCGCCGAGCTGACCGGACGACGTTACGCGCTCTTTGAATATCACGGAGCGACGGATGCGGAGCGCGTCATGGTCCTGATGGGCTCGGGTTGCGAAGCGGCGCACGAGACGGTCGAGTTCCTGAACGCGACGAATGAAAAGGTCGGCGTGCTCAAGGTGCGTTTGTATCGACCGTTCGATGCGCGCGCCTTCGTTAACATGCTGCCCATGACGGTGCGCAGCATCGCCGTGCTCGATCGGACGAAGGAGCCGGGCAGCGGTGGCGAACCGCTTTACCTCGACTGCGTGAACGCGCTCTACGAACAGGGTCGCGGTGATTTGCGCGTGGTCGGCGGGCGTTATGGCCTTTCCTCAAAGGAATTCACGCCGGCGATGGTGAAGGCGGTCTTCGATCATCTCGCGCACCCCGCGTCGCGCAATCATTTCACCGTCGGGATCAACGACGATGTTTCGCACACGAGTCTCTTGGTTGATCCGGCGTTTGCCATCGAACCGGATGATGTCGTGCGCGCGCAGTTCTACGGGCTGGGCTCGGATGGAACGGTGGGCGCGAACAAGGAGTCGATCAAGATCATCGGCGAGAACACCGAGCACTTCGCGCAGGGCTACTTCGTTTACGACTCGAAAAAATCCGGCGCGATGACCATTTCGCATCTGCGTTTCGGACCGCGCCCGATCAAATCAACCTACCTGGTAACGAGCGCGAACTTCGTCGCCTGCCATCAACCTTTCCTCCTCGAGCGGCAGGATGTTCTCAAGGATCTCGCGCCCGCCGGAACATTCCTGCTCAATTCTCCCTTTGGTCCGGACCAGGTCTGGCAGCATCTGCCGGAGAAAGCGCAGGAGCGGCTGATCGAAGCGGGCGCACATTTCTTCGTCATCGACGCAAACAAAGTCGCGCGCGAGGCGGGCATGGGCGGCCGCATCAATACCGTCATGCAGACGTGTTTCTTCGCCATCTCCGGCGTGCTGCCGGCGGAGAAAGCGATTGCGGCGATCAAGGATTCGATCCGAAAAAGTTACGCGAAGAAAGGCGAAGAGATTGTGCAGATGAATCTGCGCGGGGTCGATGCCGCCCTCGCGCATCTCTACGAAGTGAAGGTGCCCGATGCGGTCACGCCGCCGATCGCCGGACGCAATGGGCAGCGCAACGGCGCGCCGATTTTCGTGCGCAAGGTTCTGAATGAGATCATCGCCGGGCGCGGTGATGCACTTCCGGTAAGCGCCTTGCCTAACGACGGCACGTTTCCAACCGGCACAACGCAATTTGAAAAGCGGAACCTGGCCACGGAAGTGCCGGTCTGGGATCCCGCCGTCTGCATTCAATGCGGCAAATGTGTGCTCGTTTGTCCGCACGCGACCATTCGCAGCAAAGTTTACGAGCCGGCACTGCTCGAAGGCGCGCCGGCCAGCTTCAAATCGCGCGAAGCGCGCCTGCCGGAATGGAAGGGCTTGAAATACACGCTGCAGGTGGCGGTGGAGGACTGCACGGGTTGCGGCATTTGCGTGGACGTTTGTCCGGCACGCAACAAATCCGAAGCCCGGCTGAAGGCGATCAATCTGCAATCGCAGGCGCCATTGCGCGAAAACGAGCGCGCGAACTGGAATTTTTTCCTCTCGCTTCCGGAACAGGATCCGCGCGGCCTAACGAATGGAAGTGTGCGCGAAATGCAGGTGCGCCGCCCGCTCTTCGAATTCTCCGGCGCCTGCGCCGGCTGCGGTGAGACGCCCTATATTAAATTGCTCACGCAGCTTTTCGGCGATCGGCTCATCATCGCCAACGCCACCGGCTGTTCGTCCATCTACGGCGGTAATCTCCCCACCACACCTTACACGACCGATCTCGAGGGCCGCGGCCCCGCCTGGGCGAATTCGCTCTTCGAGGACAACGCCGAGTTCGGTCTCGGGTTCCGGGTTTCGATCGACAAACAGCGCGAATTCGCGGCCGAGTTGGTGCAACTTCTGGCCCCGCAAATCGGCGAAACTCTCGCGACGGAAATCCTGTCCGCCGAGCAGCGCGACGAAGCAGACATCTTCGATCAACGCGTGCGCGTGACGGAATTGAAGCGCAAGTTGGAGACGCTGCGCACACCGGAAGCGAAACGGTTGCTCGCTCTCGCCGACACGCTCGTGCGCAAGAGTGTCTGGATCGTGGGTGGCGATGGCTGGGGCTACGACATCGGTTATGGCGGGCTCGATCACGTGCTGGCCAGCGGACGCAACGTCAAGGTCCTGCTCCTCGACACCGAGGTTTACTCGAACACCGGCGGACAATGTTCGAAATCCACGCCGCGGGCCGCGGTGGCCAAATTCGCTTCCGGCGGCAAGCGCGGACCGAAGAAGGATCTTGGTCTAATGGCGATGACTTACGGCAACATCTATGTCGCCTCCGTCGCGATGGGCGCGAAGGACGAACATACCCTGAAGGCATTTCTCGAGGCCGAGGCATTTCCCGGGCCGGCCCTGATCATCGCCTACAGCCATTGCATCGCGCACGGCATCAACATGAGCACGGCCATGCAAAACCAGAAGGCGCTGGTGAATTCAGGGCAATGGCTGCTCTATCGGTTTAATCCGACTCTCCGCGCCGCGGGCGAGAATCCGCTTCAGCTCGACTCGGCCGCGCCACGCAGCGTGGTGGCCGATTTCTACAAACTCGAGAATCGCTTCAAGATGCTGGAGAAAAGCGACCCAGTCGCCGCTTCTCAACTCTTGCAGGAGGCGCAGGCCGACGTCTCCGCGCGCCGCGCCTTTTACGAATTTCTGTCTGCGATCAAACCCAACCCACTAACTGCGCCATGGACCTGACTACTACCTATCTCGGTTTCAAACTGCGGACTCCGCTCGTCGCCTCCGCTTCGCCGCTCACGGAAAAAAGAGACAACATTCGCCGCATGGAAGACGCAGGCGCCTCGGCCATCGTCTTTCATTCACTCTTTGAAGAACAACTGCGGCGCGAACAGCATGACCTGCAATTTTATCTCGACCAGGGGACGGATGCGAATGCCGAAGCGCTGACGTTTTTTCCCGATCACGCCGACTTTCGCGTCGGTCCCGAAGCCTATGTGGAGAACATTTCCGCGGCCAAGGCGGCGGTGGACATTCCGATTATCGCTAGCCTCAACGGCGCCACATTCGGCGGCTGGATGAAATACGCGCGCGAGATCGAGCAGGCGGGCGCGGATGCGCTGGAGTTGAACATCTACACCGTGCCGACAGACGCGGAGCGCAGCGCCGACGACCTTGAGAACGAATACCTCACGATCATCGCATCCATTAAAGCGCAGTTGCAGATTCCGGTGGCGGTGAAGCTCAGTCCTTTTTTCACAAACTTCGCCCACTTCGCGCGGCGCGCGGATGGGCAGGGCGTCAACGGTCTCGTTCTTTTCAATCGTTTTTATCAACCGGACATCGAACTGGAGACGCTCGACATTTCTCCGAACATTCTCCTGAGCACGCCGATGGCGATGCGCCTGCCCATGCGCTGGATCGCGCTTCTTCATGGCCGTATTGGCGCGAGTCTGGCCGCGACCAGCGGGATTCATCGCGCGACCGATGTGCTGAAAATGCTCATGGCGGGCGCGGATGTGACGATGCTCTGTTCCATCATCTTGCGCCGCGGCATCGAACATTTTCGCGTCCTCGAACGCGAGATCCGCGAGTGGATGGAGGAGCACGAGTACGAATCGATCCAGCAACTCAAGGGCAGCATGAGCCAGAAGAATTGCCCCGATCCTTCCGCGTTCGAGCGCGCGCAGTACATGCGCGCTCTTGCAACTTATCCAAGAGCGGTTGCCTGAAATTTATGCATACTACAACACTCAGATCCAGACGGAGCGCGGACCCCGCGCTAAACGGAAACGGAACACACTTACCACTCGTTAGGCACGAACCTGCGACCTTGCCGCTCGGCCAGTTCCTCTGGGCCTATCTTTACGATTGCGGTGTGCGCCATTGCTTCGGCGTGCCGGGAGATTTCGCGCTGCCCACCTTCGCCGCGCTGGAAAAATCGCCCATTCAAAACATCACCATGACGCATGAACCCAGCGCGGGTTTCGCGGCCGACGCCTACGCGCGCATCAACGGCCTCGGTGTCGTCTGCGTCACGTATTGTGTTGGCGGGCTCAACGTGCTCAACGCCATCGCCGGCGCCTACGCGGAGAAATCGCCCGTGGTTGTAATCAGCGGCGCCCCGGGGCGCAAGGATCGCGAGAAAGATCCGCTTTTGCATCACAAGGTGAAGACGTTCGAAACGCAGCGGCGCGTTTACGAAGAGGTCACGGTGGCGAGCACGGTCCTGCTCGATGAAGAACGCGCCGCGTCCGAAATCATTCGCTGCGTCCAGGCCTGCATCCGACAGAAACGACCCGTCTATATCGAAGTTCCGTACGACATGGTTAATCGCGCCATTCCTGTCCCGCCGATAACGCCGATGCCGCGCGGCGTTTCCGATGCGCACACCCTCGCCTCCGCCGTGGGCGAAACACTCGCTCTCCTGCGTGCAGCGAAAAAGCCGGTGATCATTGCCGGAGTCGAGTTGGCGCGTTACCGCTTCGCGCCGCTCGTGCTCAAGATCGCGGAACGAATGCAGATTCCGATTGCGGCTGATCTTCTGAGCAAGAGCGCGATACCGGAAAATCATCCGCTCTACATCGGCGTTTATGGCGGTGCCATGAGCAGCGACGACCGTGTGCAGAAGTACGTCGAATCCGCCGATCTCGTCCTCATGCTCGGCACGTTCATTACCGACATGAGCATGGGGTTCAACACCGCGCACCTCGAGCGTCGCCGCTCGGTTCTGGCAACGAGTGAACGCGTCACGGTGAAGTATCATCACTACGAGAAGATCGAGTTCCGCGATTTTCTCGAAGCTCTGGCCAAGGCGAAAGTAGGCGCAAAAAAATTCCCGAAGCGCGCGCGAAGCACGGCGCATTCTCCGCTCAAAGAACGGGAGCGTGGTGACTCACTCGCCATGGCGGATGTCTTTCGCATTCTCTCACTTCATCTCGATGAGAGCTGTTGTGTAATTGCCGATGTCGGCGACGCGATGTTCGGCGCGGTCGGCGTGCATGGGGTGAAGAAGGCGGAATTCATTGCGCCCGCTTATTACATGTCGATGGGCTACGCCGTGCCGGCGAGCATTGGTGTGTCCGTAGCACGGCCTTCGCTGCGACCCTACGTTTTGGTGGGCGATGGCGCGTTTCAAATGACCGGGGTCGAAGTTTCCACCGCGGTTCGCCTCCGACTTAATCCAGTCATTCTCGTCCTGAACAATGACGGCTACGGCACGATGCGAAAAATTTGCGACGGCAGTTTCACGCGGATCACGCAATGGAACTACACCCGCATCTGCGATTTGGTCGGCGGCGGCGAAGGAAGAAGTGTCGCGACGAAAGGCGAGTTGGATGCGGCCCTGGCGGAAGCGCACAATGCGAAAACCGTGCGCGTGATTGAAATCAAAATTCCGCCCGACGACATCAGTCTGCAGCTGGCTCGAATCGCGCGTGCCGTGCAAAAAGAACGCGGCGTTTCTGGTTCCGCGCGTTCCACTGCCTAACGAGGCTCAGTTTATTGCCGAAGAAATGCGTAGTTCATTTCCCTGGATTGCTGTAACACTCACTTCCGTGCGCCTTAACTCCATGGCCAACTGGCTGTACGCTCGGCGCAAAATCGTTCCCTGGCTCTGCGGAGGATCAGCGGCCATTTGCCTGGTCTTAATTTCTTGCAGTACGACTAATACCATCATGGCTCCGCCTACCATTCCGGGCGCGGAGTTTGTCGGCTCGGAAGCTTGCGCAACTTGCCATGACACGATTACGCGTGATTTCCGCACCGCGAGCCATGCGCGCCTGCAGAAAACAAAAATTGAAATTGTAAACAAGAGCGGCGGAAAAGGCAGTGAGGCTAAGGGCAGCGAAACCAAGGAGTCCACGGACTTCGGCTGCGAAATGTGTCACGGTCCGGCCAGTCTGCACGTGAAGGCCGGCGGCGGCCGAGTCGGTATCATTAATCCGCACCGCGATCCGAACGCCTGCTTCCAGTGCCACACCAACATTCGTTCCAGCTTCCAGCTGCCGCATCATCATCCCGTGCCGGAAGGCCAGATGAGCTGCGCGGATTGCCACAACCCGCATAAAGGCAACGTGATTAAAGGCGGCGGCACCGCTCTGATCCAGAATGTGAAAGGCGGCGGCATGGCTTTCCTGAGCGAGAACGGCACCTGCTACCAATGCCACATCCAGCAGCGCGGTCCGTTTGTTTTCGAGCATGAAGCTACCCGGCAAGGTTGCACGACCTGCCATTCGCCACATGGCTCGGTCAATCAGCGCATGCTGACCGAGCGCAATGCGACCCTTTGCTTGAAGTGCCACTTCCAACAGCAGACCGCGGCTGGCAGGATAATGATTGGCGATTCGGATCACACCAACCGTTTGCCGCAAGGCACGTGTTGGTCGGCTGGTTGCCACGAAGCCATCCATGGTTCGCAGGTTAACGGCCACCTGAGGTACTAAGCCATGCATGTGAAACTTCTTTCCGCCTGCCTTAGAAAGGTAGGTATCGGCGCGCTTTGCTGCGGCGCCTTTGCTCTGCAGCCCCTTTTCGCGGGCGATGTTAGCAAGGAGACAACTACCACCGAAGAAGAACCGGTTTATAACAACTGGATCAACCTCCTCATCGGCGGAGTATCTATCAACGGCGACGAAGCTCAGTTTAAACAGGAGCATCGCATCTCGGGCGATATCTTTGGCGGCATCGACGACATGCACTTCGAGCATTCGTTAGGTAAAGACGTTAACCTTACTTTCGATGGCCACGCGATTTTCGATAACGCGGACTACAATCTCCGGCTCCGGATCGATAAGGCGAAGGTTGGTTACATTGAAGCTGGTTTCACCGAGTACCGTGACTGGTACGACGGTAACGGTGGCTTCTTCCCGAATAACGGCGCTTTCTTCGAGCCCCTCTTTCCACAGGAAATGCATATTGATCGCGGCGAAGCCTGGATCGAGCTAGGTCTGCGTATTCCTAACTTCCCCGAGATCACGCTGCGTTACTCGCACATGTTCCGTGAAGGAATGAAGGATTCTACCATTTGGGGTGATACTACACTTACAGGCTTGGCGACCAATCCCGCACGCAAGATTGCACCTGCCTTTCGCGGCATTGATGAGAAGCGCGATTTCTTCACGGCCGACATCAGCCAAAGCTTCAGCAACACCGATGTAGCTTTGGGCATGCGCTACGAACATGACGAGGTAGATAACACCCTGAATCTGTGGCGCGGTGCGGGCCAGATTCCTCCTGCCGTGGCTTTCCCCGGCGCGCAGCGTTATATTACTCAGCACGATAAGAATGAAACCGACTTATTCAGCGGCCATTTCACGACTGAAACCCGCATCAAGGATTACCTCTGGTTTACTACCGGCTACTCCTATACGACGGAGAGCACCGACATCTCCGGCACTCGTATTATAGGTCCTTTCTACGATGCCTCGATTCAAGATCCTATTCTAACTCTTCAGGCTAACGATCATGGCTTCCTGAATCTGGCCGGCATGTCTGATGTGGAAGAGCATGTCGGCAACGTGAACCTGTTCTGGATGCCGATGAAGTCGCTTAGCGTCCTGGCGGCTTTTCGTTATACGCACGAGAACACCGATAGCGCGTCTGTTTTTCTCGATACGAGCACAGCCGCTAACACGGCTCCGTTCACACCTACTAATCCACGCGGCGGTTTTCATCGCACTACTCCGGTGCCGCGCTCTGCCGATACCAGCGTGGAGTTCGATAACCTGGCCGAGACCTTCGAGATACGTTACACCGGCCTGAATAACTTTCTTTTCTACGCTCGCGGAGATTGGGAGGAAGAAGATGGTAACGTTTTTGAGCACGAAGTAGTTAACGGTGTTTCGCAAGGCCAGCTGAATAAGGACACCAACTACTTCATGCAAAAGTATAGCGCAGGGTTTAACTGGTATCCTTGTGCGGGCGCGAACCTCGCCTTCCAATACTATCATCGTAGCCAGGACTATGATAACGACTTTATCTCCGAGCTGCTAAGTCCACCTGTTCCCGGATCGGAGCGCAATCAGCGGCTTTTGAATCGCGAGATCGATACCGATGATGTTAATGTTCGTCTCACCTGGAATCCGCACCTGCCGCAAGCGCTCGGCACGGTTTCTTTTGTTGCGCGTTTTGACTACCTGCATGCGAAATACGATACGCGCTGGGCAATCTCGCCGACTGGCTTGGGTAACCCGCCGACCAATACCATTTTCAATTGGATGGAAAGCGGTCTGCTAACCGACCAGCAAGTTAGCGGAACACTAACCTGGAATCCACTTCCGCGTCTCTACCTGCAAGGTACCGGTTCCTATGTCTGGGATAAGACGGAAACACCTGCGGGCGATATCATGCTTACTCCTAACACGGTCGTGACCGTGAATAACTTCTACAATAACTACTGGCAGGCCGGCGGCTCACTCGGCTTCGTGATTGACGATAGGACCAACCTGCACATCGATTACTCCTATTACAAATCGGATAACTACGAGAGTAACTTCATTGCCGCGCTGCCTTATGGCATGAGCGACCGTGAGCAGACCATTTCCGCAGGCATCGATCGTCAAATCACCAAGAACGTCCGGCTCTCCCTCAAGTATACCTACTACGACTACACGAACGTGACGTCCGGCGGCCACGATAACTACACCGCCCACGCCGTTTTCTCTGGCCTGCAATTCCGGTTCTAAGTTAACGAACCGGGTATGAAAGAGGGTTCGTCGTTCCTGGCAGCTGTCGTCGTAGCGGTCGCTTTAAGTGCCTGCCAGAAGCACGACCAGGAAATCAAAGTTTATCGTCTGGAAAAAGCGCCGGCGGAACCTGGCGCTGGGGCTCCTTCTGCGGTCGCCGAAGAAGGCATGCCATCTTCAGCGGACTTACCGCCATCGCATCCGCCGATCGGCAATATGGCGGCGGCGCCAGCAGCAGCAACGGCAGCAGTCCCTTCTGCGGCCGTGCCGGCTAACTGGGAGCCGCAGGCGCTCTCCGAAATGCGGAAGGCGAGCTACATTGTCCATGGAGCCGACGGAACAAGCGCCGATATTTCTTTTGTCGCGCTCGGCCCTTCCGCAGGTAATATTCTCGATAACGTGAACCGCTGGCTATCACAACTGGGGCAGCCGCCGATTACTGAGGACAGGTTGCCGCAGGTCGTTCAGCGCCTGCCAGGTGAGGTGGGTCACGTCGCCATAGTTGACCTGCAGGGCTTGCCGGAACAAGGCGACCCGAAGAAGGATGGGCGGATTCTCGCCGCCCTCGCTACGGGCGACGGCGCAACTTCTTTCTACAAAATGCGAGGTAACAGCGCGCTGGTCGAGGCCGAGAAAGAGAACTTTCTCAAATGGGTGACTGCGATGCGGGAACATCGCTAGGCTTCTTTGTTATGCTTAGTCGAGCTATCGATCTCATAACCTCGCTGAAGCTAACGATTGTTTGTCTGGCCGCTGCGCTCATTCTTGTCTTCGCCGGTACGCTCGCGCAAGTCCACTTCGGTTTGCACGTCGTGCAGGAGCGTTACTTTCGCGGCTTCTTTGTCTGGTGGCCGCCGGACAGTCATGGTTTCAAGATTCCTGTCTTTCCCGCCGGCCATCTTATCGGCGGGTTACTGCTTATTAACCTCATCGCCGCGCATGTGCGACGCTTTCGTTTTAGTTGGAGTAAGCTAGGCATCCACCTTACCCATGCGGGCCTGATCATCATGCTGGCCGGAGGGTTACTCACTGACCTCTTGGCTGTTGAAAGTCATATGCGACTTAGCCGCGGTGAGACCAAGAACTACGCCGAAGATCCGCAGTTCATGGAACTGGCAATTATCGACACGACCGACAAGGATTACGATCAGGTGACTGCCATTCCGGAAGCCTTGCTGCGGCGCGGCGGAACCATCGAGCATGCAAGCCTGCCTTTTCGACTAGTCGTTAGGCATTTTTTTCAAAACTCACGCCTGCATATGCTAAACGAAGACGGCGTGAAGCTAACCCCGGTTGCCAACCGCGGACCGGGGGCACAGATCGGGGTGGAAGCTGTGCCGCGCGCGACCGGCGTTGACGAACGGGATGTGGTTAGCGCGGCGGTCGAGGTATTAGCGGCTGATGGCAAGTCACTCGGCACATGGCTTGTCTCCGATGCGCTGGGCGCGCCGCAAACTTTTGATTGCGCCGGAAGATCTTTCCGGCTCGAGCTACGCCAGGCACGTTACTACAAACCTTACAGCGTAACCTTGCAGAAGTTCACCCACGAGAAGTACGCGGGCACGGAAATTCCCAAGAACTTCGCCAGCCGCATAAGCTTGATCGATTCGGAGCGCGCTACTAATCGCGACGTTCTTGTCTACATGAATCATCCTTTGCGCTATCGCGGCGATACCTTTTACCAGGCCGGGTTCCAGAAGGACGACAGCGCGTCGATTTTGCAGGTCGTGCATAATCCGGGCTTCGCTACACCTTATGTCGCCTGCATAGTTGTGGCGGTGGGCCTGCTTACCCAATTCGGTTCGCACCTGATTAGTTTCTCGCGCAAGCGCAGGATGGCTACGGCATGAAACGCTGGTTCCCGCTCATTATTCTTTTGCTGGCCGCCGCCTGGATTGCGGTTGCCTGGATGCCGCAGAAATCGAGCGTGGGAACGGCGGACCTTACCACCCTGGCCAAAGTTCCCGTTCTGGTTGGCGGGCGGGTGAAGCCGCTCGATACCGTCGCGCGCAATTCCCTCCTCATCATTCACGGCAAACAAGAGCTGCGCGATGCGGATGGTCATAGCACAACTGCGATGCAATGGCTGGTCGATGTGTTATTCAACGCGCCCGTGGCCGACCAGCAGGCCGCCTTTGTTATTCGCAATCCCGATGTGCTCGGACTCTTCGGCTGGGAACAGGGCGAGCGAAAAGTATTTTAGTTACACCGAACTATCGCCGTTTCTGAAACAGATCGACGATCAAGCGGATCAATCGGACAAGCTGCAAGTCGGCGGAGCGTTCGGCGTATCAAAACCAAATCACTAATCTGCGCAACGCGCTCATGCTTTATCAACGGCTGAAGAACAGCGTCCAGCCGGAAGGAGCCCGAGAACTTCACCAGGGAACTCGAAAGCTTCGCCGCTTCTGTCCCGACTGGTGCGAAAGCGGCGCGCCAGCGCGAAAACGGCGAGACCTTCGACAAGGCGAAACTGGATGATGTCGCGACCGCCATTCAGCGCTACGACACGCATGGCTGCGACAGCTTACATCCTGACCGTTCCGCCGCCGCCGGGTGGCGACTGGCACTCGTTAGGCGGAAGCTTGCTGGGAACTGTCGCGGCCGGTGAGCTGCATCCAGTTGTTAGGTTATACGCTCAACTAGGCGATACCTACCGCGCAGGCGATATCGCAACTTTCGAGCAGCGTTCGTCCGAGCTCGTTAGCTACATGGCGAAGGAGCAGCCGCGCGCCGTCAGTCGCTCATCCTTCGAGCTTCTTTTCAATCGCCTGCAGCCGTTTTCGCAAAGCATGGCGCTTTATGTCCTGGCGTTTTTGCTCGCCTGCACCTCGTGGCTGGTTTGGCCGCGCACGCTCAGTCGCTCGGCCTTCTACCTGCTCCTGCTTGCGCTTGCTATTCATACCTTCGGTCTTGTTTCGCGCATGTACCTGCAGGAACGGCCCCCGGTTACCAATCTCTATTCGTCCGCTATTTTCATCGGCTGGGGAACTGTGATTGTCGGCTTGATCCTGGAACGGATTTTCCGCGATGGCATTGGCGCGGCCTGCGCCGGCGCCGTGGGCTTTATTACGCTGATCATCGCGCATCATCTGGCGGGCAGCGGCGATACGCTCGAGATGTTGCAGGCAGTGCTCGATACTAATATCTGGCTCGCTACCCATGTCGTGGCGATCACGACCGGCTACTCAGCGATGTTCCTCGCCGGCATGCTTGCCATAATCTACGTGGTGCGCGGCGTTTTCACCCGCTCGCTTACATCAGCGACCGCCAATTCGCTCGCGCGTATGACCTATGGAGTGGTTTGTTTCGCCACCCTCTTCAGCTTTGTCGGAACAGTGCTCGGCGGGATCTGGGCGGATCAATCATGGGGCCGCTTCTGGGGCTGGGACCCAAAAGAGAATGGCGCGCTCCTCATCGTTCTTTGGTGCGCGATCACACTGCACGCGCGCTGGGGCGGCTTCATTCGCCAGCGCGGACTTATGATCATGGCGCTCTTTGGCAACGTCATCACGAGCTTTTCGTGGTTTGGCGTCAACATGCTCGGAGTTGGCCTGCATTCTTATGGCTTCATGCAAAAGGCATTTCCATGGCTGGCCGGATTCATGTTGAGCCAGCTGGCCCTCATGGCTGTGGCCGCGATGCCTTTGGAGCGCTGGCGCAGCTTTAAACCCACGCGGGCGCCGGCCAGAACCCGTGCCCGTCAACCGATCGCAACGGAAAGCGTTGCATAGAGTGAATAAACCAGATAGTGATACGTTGGTAACATTAAGGAGAGAGACCCTATGAAAACATCGCTGCTAACAATCGTTGGTCTGCTCGTTGTCTCCGCCGTTTCCACCTTCGGCGCGGACGCAAAAGCAAATTGGGACGCGAACTGCTCGCAATGCCACGGCAAGAGCGGGAATGCCGATACCAAGATGGGAAAACAACTCGGCGCGAAAGATCTGACCGACGCCAAGGTGCAGGCCGGCTTCACCGATGAGAAGGCTGCAACCTCGATCAGGGATGGCGTGAAAGAGAACGGCAAGGTCACGATGAAAGCGTTCGGAGGAAAGTTGAGTGACGAGGAAATCAAAGCGCTCGTCGCTTATGTGCGCACGTTGAAAAAATAGAAGCTTTAGCGGTTGTCTCACCTCAAACGAAAGGCCCGATCCGATGAAAATAACTACATCCCTAATTCTCACCATCATGCTTGCCACAGCTGGAGCCAGCCTGGCGGCTGATGGCGCCGCGCTTTGGAGTCAACATTGTGCCTCCTGCCATGGAAAAGATGGCAGCGGTAACACCACCATGGGAAAGAAGCTTGGGGTAAAGGATTACACGAAGGACCAGGGCTTCAGCGATGCCGAAGCGACGCACATCATCAAGGAAGGCAAGGACAAGATGAAAGGCTTCGCGGGCAAGCTTTCCGATGACGATGTGAAAGCGCTGGTATCCTACTTGCGCACCCTGAAGAAGTAAATAATCCCACCGGCGTTACCTTGACGCCGTAACCATCGCCGCCTGCTGTGAGTAACTCTCTGAGTTGGTCCCAGCTTTGAGGTAACCTAACCAATGGACGAAATCGCCGGGCGCCCACGCTCCCTGGGACGCCTTCTGCGCAATTGGCTGAGCTGGTCCGGGCTGGTGCTTAGCCTTAGCGCGGTCTTTGCCTTTCTCTTCCTGCTCGGGATTGACCTCTTTGCCGGTCATCGCAATCCCTACGTAGGCATCCTCGCCTACGTTGTTGCGCCGCTCTTCTTCGTCATTGGGCTTCTACTGACGGCCCTGGGTGTTTTTCTCCGCTGGTGGCAGCAACGCCGCGCGGTCACCGTGGCGCAGCCGCTCATCTTGCGCGTCGATTTTTCGAGCCGGCGTGGCCGAAGGCTTATGGCGGCATTCGGCATAGCTAGTGTGGTCTTCTTGTTTATTACCGCGCTCGGCAGCTATCAGACCTATCAAATGACCGAGTCAGTCGAGTTCTGCGGGAAGGCGTGTCACGTGCCGATGGAGCCGCAGTTTGTCGCGGCACAGCATACCGCGCACGCCAAGGTCGAATGCGTCGCCTGTCACGTAGGTCCCGGGGCGGCGGCCTACTTCAAGACCAAGTTTAACGGCACAAAGCAGCTCTATCACACAGTTCGCAACGATTTCGACCGACCTATTCGCGTTTCTGCCGCTAACCCGCGTCCGCCGCAAATGATCTGCGAACAATGCCATTGGCCGCAGCGCTACGTGGGCAACGTCGAGCGCACCTTTCAGCATTATCTTTCCGACGAAAAAAATACTCCGTTTGCGGTGCGCTTGTTGATGAATGTGGGCGGCGGTGATCCGGCCAATGGTCCGCCCGGTGGCATTCACTGGCACATGAATATCAACAACAAGATCGAGTACATCGCGAGCGACGAGCAGAACCTGGAAATCCCCTGGGTGCGTTCGACCGATCCGGAGGGCCACGTCACCGAGTATCGCACCCCCGAGTTCGTCGATGATCCGGCGAAACATCAGATTCGCCGCATGGATTGCATGGATTGCCACAGCCGGCCTGCGCACATGATTAAGACGCCTAACGAGGCGGTCGATATTGCCCTGGCCACGGGACGGCTGAATCCAAAAACGCCGTGGATTAAATCAAAAGTCGTGGCCGCCCTGGTCAAACCTTACAAGACCCGCGCGGAAGCCGAACAGGGCATCGCGCTCGATCTGCAGGCTTCTTATCCGGACGCGGCCCAGGCCCGGCCCATCATTAACGAAACGCAGGCCATTTATCGCGCGAACTTCTTTCCGGAAGTGAACACCGATTGGCGGGCGCATCCGAACTTCGTCGGGCACAAGGATTGGAACGGCTGCTTCCGTTGTCACGACGGCAAACATGTTGCGGCGGATGGACAGAAATCGATCAAGGCGAGCGATTGTCGTTCCTGTCATCTCATTCTCGCGCAAGGCGACCCCGAGAAGATGAATGATATCAATCCGAAAGGGCACGACTTCTTCCATATTGACGCCGAGTACTCCGATTTCTCCTGCACTGATTGTCACACGGGCGGAGTGCAGAAGTAGTTTCGCCGAAGAAATGCGCAGTCGGGCAGGCGCGCGGCTTGTCAGCCTTCACCGCGGCCAGATAGAGTCGCTACGAACCCGCTTGGAATGGATAACGAAACCACCGTTCTCTCCAGCCCGCCCAGATCGCGGCGCGGGTTCCTCGATCTTCTCTTAAGCGCCACCATCCTGGGCTGGATCGGGACCATTGCCTATCCGGTCATTCGTTATCTCAAACCGCTGCCGCAAACCGGTGCCACGGGACCGACGCGATTGACGCGCGATGAAGCGGCGAAGTTGGAGCAGAATAAGTTTGTCATTGTGCCGGTAAGTGGTCAGCGCGTGATGGTGGTGCAAACGCAGGATCAACTCTTCGCCTTCAGCGCGAAGTGCACGCACGAAGGTTGCACGGTCACGTTTCAGCCGGCGCAGTCTATCATCTGGTGTCCATGTCACGACGGTCGTTTTGATCTGACCGGCCGCGTCGTCTCTGGCCCGCCTCCGCAAGCACTCGTTAGGTTCGCGGCCCAACGCCAGCCCGACGGTGGCATAGTTGTCTCCGAGCAAAAAACATGAGCAACCACGCCGAGAAGCGTGGAGTCATGGGCTGGCTGGACCGGCGTTATCAAATCTCGCCGTTGTTCGATTTCCTGCGGCACAAGGAAGTGCCACTCGGGTCGCATTGGATGGGTTGGTATTACCTCGGCGGGGTTACGATGTTTTTCTTCACCGTCCAGGTGATAACTGGCGTGCTGCTGCTGATGTATTTCCAGCCGGGCGAAGCGACCGCTTACGAGAGCATTCGATTCTTAACAACCAAGGTCCCGTTCGGCTGGCTGATTCGCTCCGTGCACAGTTGGAGCGCGCATCTCATGATCATCTCACTGCTGCTCCACATGTTCAGCACGATGATGCTCAAAGCTTATCGCCCACCGCGCGAAATCACGTGGGTCTCCGGCTATTTTCTGTTTCTACTAACACTCGGCTTTGGTTTTTCCGGCTATCTCCTGCCATGGAATAAGCTTGCTTACTTCGCCACAACCGTAGGCACAAACATTGTCGCGTCCGTGCCGTTGGTAGGCCAATGGCTCTTGCAGGTTTTGCGTGGCGGACAGGATGTAACGATCAACACCCTCTATCGTTTCTTCGCCGCGCACGTTGTCATTCTGCCGTTGGCCTTCGTGGGCATAATCGCGTTGCATCTCATCTTGATCCAGCGACAAGGCATGGCCCCGCCGCTCGCGGAGAAGACTGCGCCGCGCGGGATGAAGTTCTTCCCCAGCTTTGCGCTGCGCGATGTGTTGTTGTGGCTCGCGTGTTTGATGTTCCTGCTTACGCTCGCGGTCTTTCTGCCCTACGGCCCGGGCATTCCAGGAATGGATTGGGAACTGGGAGAGAAAGCAGATCCGTTCGCGCCAGCTTATCCTGGCATCAAACCGGAGTGGTACTTCCTCTGGGAGTATCAACTGCTGAAAGAATTCCCGCCGCACTTATTCGGTCTGGAAGGTCCGCAAGTTTGTTTATTCCTAATCGGAATCCTATTTTTCATCTGGGCGATCATTCCGTGGCTCGACCGCCGCGCCTATCATAACAAGTACTCGCCCGGCTTCAGCGACTTTGGCTGGGGCGCAATTCTCTTCCTTCTCTATCTCACACTGATGGGTTGGGATATCGGCGGTGGCACAGCGACCGATGATCCCACTGCTGTGCACAAGATCGCACGTGTTTGCGCATTGTGGACCCTGGCCGCGGGTGTGGTTGTGATTGCCGTGCGCGCCTGGCGATTCGAGCATCGATGGTTTCTGCTCACCTTCGCGGCGATGCTACATGTCGCACTACACGGTTTGTTAGGTATGTCTTACCTGCTGGCGGGATCAATCGCCCTTGGGCTCGCCATCCTGGGAATGATCGTGATCTACCTAACGGGTTCACGGAGACCTGCGGCATGAGAATTCTTCCGCTGCTCGGTGTGCTCTTCTCGGTAGCTGCGTTCGCCGCTGAGCAAAGTGCCGTGCAGCCGGATCCGAAGCTGGCCGAGATGCTTTCCGCCAAGGACGAAAGCGGTAACGCGATTATCACGCCGGACCAGCACAGTTATTACGATGGGCTCGATGATCACCTGCGCGACCTTCTCAACCAGGCGGTGAAGAAGGAAGCGATCTCGCGCGCGGAACATCTTGGCACGTTGCTAGGGTTGCAGTTGCGCCCGCAGAAGATGGAGATCGTGCTCGAGAACAACTGCATCCTTTGTCATAGCGATTCGGCCAATCACTCTGCGGATACTCTCTTCACAATGACTCCGGCAAAGGACGCGCCCGTGCACATGGATCTGAAGGAGATCGTCGACGATGTGCATTTTCGGCGCGGTGTTTCCTGCGCCGGTTGTCACGGCGGCGATCCCACCGCCGATCTCGGCCACGATCACGTGAAGGAATGGCCGGAGAAAGATCGCGAGAAGAACCGTGCCTGGGTCGTGCAGTTCTGCGCGCGTTGTCACTCCGATCCGGCGAAGATGCACGACTTTAATCCCGCGCTGCCGACCGATCAGCTCGCGAAATTCAAAGACAGCCCGCATGGCCACCGCTTGTTAGACCTGCACGACGATCGCGCCCCTTCCTGCGTTAGTTGCCACGGCGTGCACGGCATTCGTCCGGCGAAAGATCCCCAGTCCAAAGTTTTCGCGCAGCGTGTCCCGGAAACTTGCGGGGCCTGTCACGCGAATCCCGAGACGATGGCGGGAATGAAACGCGCGGACGGCTCGCCCTTGCCCACCACGCAGCTGGCTGAGTTTCGCACCAGCGTGCACGGACGCGCGCTGCTCGAGCGTGGCGATCTCGGCGCGCCGCGCTGCAACACCTGCCACGGCAATCACGCGCCGACGCCGCCTGGAGTGGCGAGCGTGAGTCGCAGTTGCAGTCTTTGCCATTCCGCTAACGCGAGCCTCTTCGACGGCAGCAAACATAAGGTTGCCTTCGATCAACATGGCTGGGCGGAATGCAGCAAGTGCCATGGCACTCACGCGATCGAAAAGACCCATGACAAAATGCTCGCGGTCGGTCCGGGTGCCTTATGCAGCGAGTGCCACCGGCAGTTCGCGAACAATCCGGAATGCGAAGCGACGGCCGACTTCTTCCACCAGACCATCACGCGCCTGGACGATTCGCGCCAGCAGCTTCTGGCTGTTTCCGAGAAGCTCGCCTCCAAAGGACTCGATGTGGAGCCCATCGATAACCAGCTGAATGAACTGACCGATAGCTTGAAGAAGTCGCGCACGCACATTCACTCCTTTAGTCGCAACACTTTCGCGCAGGCGGCCGCCCCCGGTGAGGAAGCGAAGCAGCGCGCCAATGAGTTCGCCAGGAAAGCGCGCGAGGAATACAAGTTCCGCCAGGTCGGCCTTGCCGCCAGCATCGGAGTTATCGGGCTCCTCATGGTGACTCTCTATCTAAAGCTTCGCCAGATGGAGAAATAGGATGACACCTAACGAGACCAAGGAGCGATTTGTTCCGAAGGGAGCGATCTTCTTCTTTGTCCTTCTGCTTTTGTTCTACGCCCTCCTCTGGCTCGTTATCTATGGGCTGATGATCGTGCGTAGCTAGGCCATGAACGTTCCCCGGCTCGAGCGCAGCATCGTGATTATCTCCACGCTGTTTGTTCTTACCTTATTTGGACTGGCGGCGCTCGCGGTGAATCTCTTTCACGTTGGGCTCCCGACCTGCCTGACCGACATCCGGCCTTTTCAGAAAGGAGAACTAATCACGCATTCGCCCACTCACTACGAGCTGCACTACGTCGCGCGCATGTGGAAATTCGAACCTGAGAACGTGATGGTACCGGCTGGGTCGACCGTCGATATCTATGTTAGCACGCCGGACGTCACGCATGGTCTGATCTTGTTAGGTACAAACCTGAACCTGATGGTTGTGCCCGGAGTGGTGAACTACGCGCGCGTCCGCTTCGACAAGCCAGGCGTGCATCAGCTTATCTGCCACGAATTTTGCGGGACGGGTCACGATCGCATGACAACTAATCTGCGCGTAGTGGATGAAGAGACTTTCCGCGCGCATCAAACCGCGCCTGTGGCACAGGAGCAGGTTGATCCCAGATACGCGCTGCTGGAAGCGAAGGACTGCCTGACATGCCATTCCGTTGACGGTCAGGAAAGTATCGGCCCGACCTTGAAAGGAGTCTATGGCCGAACGGTGAAGCTAAAGGATGGATCAACCGTAACTGCTGATGATGCTTACCTGCGCGAATCGATCATGAAACCGGAGGTAAAGATCGTTTCGGAATTCGATGACGTCATGCCCGTGCCGGAGCTGACTGAGGAGGAGCTAAACCAGATCATCGAATATCTGAAGACATTGAAGTAAGACACAATGGACTGGCCTAACGACCAACGCAGGATGGAGATCGAGCCGTCGCTGAAGCGCATGATCTTGATCGAACTGATCTTTCCGACAGTGCTCTTGATCCTAGGTATCTACCACGGCTTGATGCAGGTCCTTTATCGCGCCGGGATCATTCATAGTCGCGCGGTTTTTGGGCTGGAGTATTTCCAGGGACTAACGCTGCACGGTGTCGTAAACGCGATTGTGTTCACGACCTTCTTTGCCGTCGCTTTCGGTTATGCAGTCGTTAGGTTCTACCTCGGGCGCGCCTTCAATATGAAAGTCGCGTGGCTGTCCTTCACGCTCATGGTTGTCGGCACACTGTTCGCTGCCGGTGCGATTCTTTCCGGCAAAGCGAGTGTGCTTTACACGTTCTATCCACCGCTGCGCGCGCATCCAGCGTTCTATGTCGGACTCACGCTTACGGTGGTCGGCTCATGGATCGCGTTCTTCAACTGGATTCCCGCTTACTTCGCATGGCGGCGCGAACATCCCGGCGAGAAGGTTCCACTCGGTGTCGTAGGTATTTTCGCGACCTTCATTGTCTGGTTGATCGCAACCATCCCGGTGGCAATCGAGATCATCTTTCTCCTTATCCCATGGTCGTTAGGTTGGACCCCAACCGTTAATGTTCCGCTGGCGCGGATGCTCTTCTGGTTCTTCGGGCACCCGCTTGTCTACTTTTGGCTGCTGCCGACCTATGTCATGTACTACACGATGCTCCCGAAGCTGGCGGGCGGGAAGTTATTCTCGGATTTTGCCGGCCGGCTCACCTTCTTGTGGCTGGTGCTTTTTTCCGCGCCGGTGGGCATTCACCATCAATTCACTGAACCGGGGATCAGTACGACTTGGAAATTCGTGCACGCATTCTTCACCATGCTCGTGGCGGTACCGAGTTTTGCCACCGCGTTTACCATGGCCGCTTCGATGGAGCACGGCGCGCGGGCGCAGGGTGGCCGCGGCTTGATGGGTTGGTGGAAGAAACTGCCCTATCTCGATAAGGAGCGCTGGTTGTTCCCGTACTTCTTCTGCGGCCTCCTCATTTTCATCTTCGGCGGAGTCACCGGCATCATCAACGCTTCCTACAATCTGAACAACGTCGTGCATAACACCTCCTGGCTGCCGGCACACTTCCATCAAACCGTCGCCGGCCCCATCTTCCTCTCCTACATCGGCATGAGTTTGTTCCTAGTCGCGAAGCTCACCGGCAAAGAAATCAAACTCCAAGGTTTGAATGTCTGGATGCCCTACATCTGGACGTTCGGGATCATGACCTTCTCCACCGGCCTCTTCATCGGTGGCGCCGGCGGCGAACCGCGGCGCACAAACATGGGATTGACCTACACCAATCCCCAGTCGGATCTCTTTCGCGCCGACTGGCACGTCGCAAGAATACTCGGGAGCACCGGCGGAATCATTATGACCCTCGCCGCGCTAATGTTTTTCATTGTTTTCTTCGCGACGCTTTTCAGCAGGTCGACCAAAGGAGCGGCGTTCGAACTGATCGAATCCGAGCCGTATCACGACGAGGATGTTCCGGCCGTGCAAAAGTTCACACCCTGGCTGGCGGGCGCGGTCCTCTTGCTCATCATTGCCTATGCGCCGCCGATTGCGCAGACCTTGCGGAGTAACTTCCCCGGCGCGCGACCTTACTCGCCCGAGAGTCCTGCGCCGGTGGAGCTCGGCCCGACCTCGTGATGCTATCAGGAGTTCTTGCTCTCCTCTTTGTCGCGACAACCGGCGCGGTTGAGAATGTGGCGCCGCAGCGCGCTCAACCGGCGGCGCTGATCAACTGGCGCGATGAATCAGGTCGCGTCAGAAATCTTTCCGACCTCGCCGGCTATCCGGTTGTCCTTCTGCCAATGTACACACGCTGCCCGTCCGCCTGCCTTGCCACGGTCGCGCAATTGAAGAAAACGCTGGCGGATTCCACGGTCGATCCTGCGCGATTCCGGGTCCTGCTCTTCTCCTTCGATCCAACGGAAACTCCCGCGAGTCTGGCCTCCTATCGCAAGCGTGAAGCCGTCCCGCTCAACTGGTTGATCGGCTCGGCTGAGCAATCAAACATCGACGCACTGCTCGAATCGATTGGTTTTCAATCCGCGCGCGCGGGGGTCGAGTTCATGCATCCGAATATGGTTGTATTTCTCGACGAGAAACTCCGCGTCGCGAAATGGATTTACGGCACCGACTATGCGACGCGCGATGTCGAGGCGGCCTTGAAGATTGCCAGCGGAGAAAGCGACTGGCTCGGCCAGCACTTCGAAATTCTCTACGCCCTGCTCGTTTTTGCCGCCGCGCTCTTGTGTGTTGTCCTGGTTGCGCAGATCTTGCGCCTGCGGACGAACAGGCTGGCGCTCTCCAGAAGTCGTTAGGCGAGTTCCGCGTTCGTCTCCGCGAAGGCGTTGACCGCGAATTCCAAATCTTCCCGCGAATGCGCCGCGCTCACCTGTGTGCGAACGCGCGCGGTGCCGTGCGGCACCACCGGGTAGAAAAAGCCAATGACGTAAACGCCTTTCTCCAACATGCGCGCGGCGAACTTCTGCGACTTGGCCGCGTCGCCGATCATGATGGGAACAATCGGATGGATGCCGGGTTTGATGGTGAGGCCACGACTCGTTAGGCCTTCGCGGAAGAATTTTGTGTTCGCTTCCAGCTTGTCGCGCAATTCGGTTGAGGAACTGAGTAACTCAAGCGCCTTGATCGTGGCGGCGACAATGTGCGGCGCGACGCTATTGGAAAATAGATAAGGTCGTGAACGTTGCCGCAGCAGTTCGACAATGTGTTGGCGCGCACTGGTGAAACCGCCGCTGGCGCCGCCCAGCGCTTTGCCGAGCGTGCCGGTAATGATGTCGATCCTGCCCATGACGTTGCGGAACTCGTGCGTGCCGCGTCCGGTTTTGCCGAGGAAACCGGTGGCGTGCGCATCGTCGATCATGGTGATGGCGTTGTATTTCTCCGCCAGCCTAACGACTGCTTCCAAATCGGCGATCGTTCCGTCCATGGAAAAGCAACCGTCGGTCGCGATCATCTTTACTTTCGCGCCGCTTGCTTCTTTGAGCTTCGCTTCCAGGTCGGCCATGTCGTTGTGCTTGTAGCGCGCGCGTTGCGCTTTGCAGAGACGGATGCCGTCGATGATCGAGGCGTGATTCAGTTCGTCGGAAATGATGACGTCTTCCGGTCCGAGCAAGGTCTCGAACAGACCGCCATTGGCATCGAACGCGCTCGGATAAAGGATCGTGTCTTCCGTCCCGAGAAATTTCGTCAGCGCCGCCTCGAGTTCCTTATGAATGTCCTGGGTGCCGCAAATGAAGCGCACGCTGGCCATGCCGAAGCCGTGCGTATCGAGCGCTTTCTTGGCCGCGGCGATGAGCGCGGGATGATCGGCCAGGCCGAGATAGTTATTCGCACAAAAATTCAGAACCTCGCGTCCGCCGGCGACTTTGATGTGCGCTTCCTGCGGCGTGGTGATGACGCGCTCGGTTTTGTAGAGGCCTTGCGAACGGATTTCCTCGAGGGTACGCGAGAGTTGCTGATCAAATTGGGCGAGCATCGCGCAATCTGCGCCAAGGAAGTCGCGATGCAAAAGGACGAGAAAAGTTTATGCGTGACAGCCTGTGAATAATTGTTAACAACTTATCCCGATCTGACTTGAAGCCCGCGCATCTCAAAGTTTTTCTGTTCTGCGCGATTGCAGCTGGGGCTTTTGTCTTCACGTCTTGCGAAACGCCGGCGCGGTCGAGTTCACGCCGGTTACCAGCTTACGAACCGCCAATTGCGAAACGTGATTTCCAGAATGTGCGTACGACAGCCTACACGCACACAGAGTCCGATCATCGCGAATACACGAACCACAACGCGCTCGGCGGACAATTGCAGGCGGCAAGCGCGCCGATTCGCCGCGCGGAATATGTGGCCAAGGCGCTGCCGGTCGGCGGCGGCAATTCCGCGATGTCGACGGACTATCAGTCCGGTTCGTCGATCAACTCATCCATCTATCTCGCGCCGCGGAAGCAGACGGTGACGAAGTGGGTGAAGACGAAACACGGCCGCAAGAAAGTGATCGTGACCGAGTACGTTCGGCCCACAATCGGTAGCGCGGCGGCGGATTGGTCGCGCTGGCCGGCGGGCACGATCTTCCGCATCATATCGACCGGGCAGATCTACAAGGTCGAAGACTACGGCTGGGCGCTAGCCGGCCGGAACACGATCGATCTCTATTTCGCCAGCCGTCGCGACATGAACGACTGGGGCGTGCGCAGCGAGCCGATCCAGATTCTGCGCTGGGGCGATCCACAACAGAGCTTGCAGGTACTACAGGGTCGCCAGAGCTACAAACACATCCGTCGCATGGTGCTCGAACTGCAGGGCCAGGACGGCGAAGCCGCCGCGCTCGAGTAGTCGTTAGGCAGCCTTCTCCCAATCGAGGATGATCTTGCCCGATTGGCCCGACTTCATCAGCTCCACGCCTTCGATGATTTTCGTGTAGGGGAAGTGATGCGTGATGACCGGTGAAATATCGAGGCCGGTGTTGAGCAGGGCCGTCATCTTGTACCAGGTCTCGAACATTTCGCGGCCGTAGATTCCCTTGATCGTCAGACCGTGGAAGACGACGAGGTTCCAATCGATGGCCGCGCTGCCTGGCATGATGCCGAGCATGGCAATGCGGCCGCCGTTCACCATCACGTCGAGCATGTCGGTGAAAGCGCGCGGATTTCCCGACATCTCGAGTCCGACATCGAAACCTTCCTTCATGTCGAGTTCGTGCATTACGTCCTGCAATTTTTGTTCGCGCACATCGACCGCGCGGGTGGCGCCCATTTTCTTGGCGATCTCGAGCCGATATGGATTTACGTCGGTGATCACGACTTTGCGCGCGCCCGCCATTTTTGCGATCGGCACGGCCATGCAACCGATCGGGCCCGCGCCGGTGATGAGAACATCTTCGCCCACGAGATCGAACGAGAGCGCGGTGTGAACGGCGTTGCCTAACGGATCGGAACACGAAAGCACATCGAGTGGAACCTTCGGATCACAGCGCCAGATGTTCTTGTAAGGAACGGAAACGTATTTCGCGAAACCGCCGGCGCGTTGCACGCCGATGCCAATGGTGTTTGGACAAAGATGACGCCGGCCGGCGAGACAATTGCGGCAATGTCCGCAGACGATGTGACCTTCCGTGGTAACTAATTCGCCTTCCTTGAAATCAACTACCGAACTACCAACACGATCGATCACACCGACGTACTCATGACCGATGACGAGCGGCACAGGAATTGTCTTCTGAGCCCAGGCGTCCCAGTTGTAAATGTGGACGTCAGTCCCGCAGATCGACGCGCGCAGGACGCGAATGCGCACTTCGTTCGGCCCGACATCGGGTACGGGAACTTCCTGCAATTCCAGACCGGGCTCTTTACGAGCCTTGACCACCGCTGGCATTGTCTTGCTCACATCGACGAACCTAGGCGAACGCCTGCGACGCGGCAATCAACCTTGCGTTTAACATCGTCTTTCCTGATTCTGACCACCCATGTCCGATGCGGTTGATAGCGTAGCGCCAAAGCCGGTGACCGCGAGGCTCACCTTCGTCCTGCGCTTCGCCAGCACGGTCGCGATGTGGGGCATCGCGTTACTCATTGTTTTCTCCGGCTACGAACTCGCGTTCTTTGCCCTGATCGCCGGGATAGTTTTGCTCGCGCTCTGGGAATTCTACCGAATGCTCGATCACAAGGGCCTGCCGAATTTCAAAGTCACGGCCATGATCTCGGGCGCGATCATGCTCTGCGGAAGTTTTTACTACTTCTCGCACTTCGGTCCGGCGAATTCCTACGACTTCGAGGTCGCAGTCCTGCTCGGATTTCTGCTCACCGTTTTCGCGCGGCAAATGTTCGAGCGCCTGCGGGACGACGCACCCTTGCGCACAATGTCTTACACGTTGTTCGGCCTGCTTTACGTTCTCTGGCTCTTCAATTTCATCACCAAGATCGTCTACGTCGTGCCGCGCTCGCCCACCGGCGCGGTCACGGGTCAGTTCTACGTGCTTTATCTCATCGCGGTCACAAAATTCAGCGACATGGGCGCGTATCTTACCGGCAGCCTGATCGGGAAACACCAACTCGTTCCTCACATCAGTCCGAAGAAGACCTGGGAAGGTCTGGCGGGCGCGCTGTTCTTTTCCCTGCTGGCGAGTTGGGGTTTGCTGGCGATCATGCCTAACAAGTTGTCGGCCTTGAACTGGACGCACGCTACTGTGCTCGGCCTCTTGTTAGGCTTCGCCGCCGTTATCGGCGATCTGGCGGAATCGATTATCAAACGCAGCACCGGCGTGAAAGATTCCGGAAATGTTTTGCCGGGAATTGGTGGCGCGCTCGATTTGATCGACAGCCTGCTTTTCACCGCGCCGCTTTTGTTTTTTTACCTGCGACTGGTCATTCGCGTAGCCTGATTTTTCGCTTATGAAGCGCAAGCGCGTAGTCGTCCTTGGCGCGACCGGTTCGATCGGCGAGAGCGCGCGCAAAGTCGCGCGCGACATCCCGGAACGGATGGAAATCGTCGGTCTCGCCGCCAACAGCAGCGCGAGCAAGCTGGCCGAGCAGGCGAACGAATTGCGGCCCGAGGCAGTTTGCATCGTCGATGAATCGAAGATGGATGAACTGCGCGTGAAACTGGATTACGCGCCAAAGATTTTTTCTGGCGAAGAAGGTCTGTGCCAGATCGCGCGCCTAACGAGTGCTGAAATGGTTTTGATTGCGGTTGTCGGGACCGGCGGACTGCGACCGGCGCTGGCGGCGATCGAAGCCGGCAAGGATCTCGCCGTCGCGAGCAAGGAAATTCTGGTCATGGCCGGCGAGATCGTGATGAACGCTGCCCGGGAAAAGGGCGCGCACGTCTTGCCAGTCGATAGCGAGCACAATGCGATCTTTCAGTGTTTGGATGGAAAACGTCCAACGCTCAACGTCCAACGTTCAACGTCCAACACCGGAGGTTCGACGTTGGACGTTTCCGATGTTCGGCGTGTGATCCTCACCGCGTCCGGCGGCCCGTTCCGCAAATTGCCTAAGGAGCAGTTCAACTCCATTACACGCGAGCAGGCCCTCAAACATCCGACCTGGAACATGGGCCCGAAGATCACGATCGATTCCGCGACCTTGTTCAACAAAGGCCTCGAGATGATCGAGGCGCGCTGGCTCTTCAACGTCGAGATGGCGCGGGTCGAAGTCGTGATTCATCCGCAAAGCATCGTGCATTCGATGGTCGAATTCACCGACGGCTCCGTCCTCGCGCAGATGAGTCATTCCGACATGTGCTTTCCGATTCAGTATGCCGTCACCTGGCCGGAGCGCGTGCCCAATTCTCTCGCGCCGCTCGATTTCGGAAAGCTGCGCGCGCTCGAATTCGAAACGCCGCGCTACGACGATTTTCCCGCGCTTAATCTCGCCCGCCGCGCCGGCGAAACCGGCGGCACTCTGCCTGCTGTCTTGAACGCCGCCAATGAGATCGCTGTCTCAGCTTTTCTTGAAAATCGCCTCGCCTTCCCGGGAATCTGGCAGACTGTCGGCGCCGTCATGGACCGCCACACGCCCGTTGCGCATGCTGACCTCGATGCCATATTGGCCGCCGATCAATGGGCCCGCGCCGAAGCAACGGCCGTGATCCGGAAGAACTAGTCGGGATTTCCGTCAATAATGCACATCCTTCGCGTCCTATTCATCATCTTCGAGGTCGTCGTCCTTTTTAACCTGCTCATCATCGTGCATGAGCTCGGTCATTTTCTGGCCGCGCGCTGGCGCGGGCTGGTGATCGAGAAATTCGGCGTCTGGTTCGGCAAACCGCTCTGGAAGAAGACGGTCAACGGCGTCCAGTACTCGTTAGGCTCAATTCCCTTCGGTGGATTCGTCGCGCTGCCGCAGCTCGCGCCGATGGACATCATCGAGGGCAAAGCCGATGTCGATCGCGCCACGCTCCCGCGGATATCGGCGCTCGACAAAATCATCGTCGCTTTTGCCGGTCCGCTTTTCAGCCTGCTTCTCGCGCTTGCATTCGCCTGCATTGTCTGGGTCGTCGGTCATCCGGTCAGTGAATCGGACATGACGACGGTCATCGGTTACGTGCAGCCCGGTTCGCCCGGGGCGAAGGCGGGTCTGCAGCCGGGCGACAGGATTCTCGAGGTCGATGGCAAACCGGTCAGCCGTTTTCTCGGCATGAACAACAGCGTGGTTTGGAATGTGATCCGCAGCGAAGGCGACACCATTCCATTCAAGGTCGAACGCAACGGCACGATCATGAATTTCGACGCAGCGCCATTCCGCTCCGAGACGCGGGGTTGGCGGCGCAAGAGCGTGCGACAGGTCCTGATTCTGCCCGCGGAAACGCCGGTGATTGCCAAGGTGGAAGCGAACACGCCGGCGGCCGAAGCGGGCTTGCGTCGCGGCGATGTGGTGAAGTCGGTCAATGGTCAGTCGATTTTCAATCCAGTCGCGCTGGGCGATTTCATCGAAAAACACCCGGGCGAAATGCTCACCCTGGAAGTTTTGCGCGACGGCAAGACGTTCGAAGTGCAGGCGACACCGAGAATCATCGGCCAGGAAAAAACGCCGCGCATCGGCATACGCCTGGGATTCGACCAGCCGGATGACGATCGCGCATCCGAATCCGATCGAACAGATTTACAACAGCATCACGAGCACGCTGACCACGCTCGGCGCGGTCGCGTCGCCGAAGTCCGACGTGAAATTGCAGCACATGAGCGGACCGATCGGCATCGGCAATTTGATGTATCGCCTCTTCGGCAGCGAATACGGCTGGCAGCTCGCGCTCTGGTTCGCGGTCATCCTGAATGTGAACCTCGCGATTTTGAACATGCTGCCGATTCCAGTGCTCGATGGCGGACACATTGTGCTCGCGCTGGTCGAGTCGGCGCGCCGCAAACCGGTCAACACGCGCCTGCTCGAGGTGATTCAAACCGCCTGCGCGGTCTTGATCATCGGCTACATGCTTTACATCACCTTCTTCGATGTGCAGGACCTGCCGTTCATTCGCGACCGGCTGGAAAAAACCGACGCGCCTGCGCAACGGGGCGAGATCGCGCCCTAGCTTTGCGTCTGGCGGCAGCGCCGCTATAGAAGAAGCATGACCACCTCGATGACGACGACGACGTTCGAGCTGAACGGCTATCGCATTGTGAAAACCTTCGGCGTGGTGCGCGGCATCATCGTGCGCTCGCGTTCAATTTTCGGGACGATCGGCGCCGGTTTGCAGACTTTGGTTGGTGGCAACATCACGATCCTGACTGATCTTTGCGAAAAGACGCGCCAGGACGCGCTCGAACAGGCCATGGCGCATGCGCAGGCGCTCGGCGCGAACGCGATTATCGGGCTGCGCTACGACGCCACGGAAATCATGCAGGGCGTGACGGAGGTTCTGTGTTACGGCACCGCGGTTTTGGTCGAGCCGCCGCTGCCGCCCGCGCAATGAACTACTGCGCCAATCCGTTCTCGCCGCAGCGTCGCGTTTCGCGCGAAGTGATGGTGGGGAACGTCGGCGTCGGCGGGGCAAATCCGATTCGCGTGCAGTCGATGATCACCTGCGACACGATGGACACCGAAGCGTCCATCGCGCAGACGCATCGAGCTGGTCGACGTCGGTTGCGAGATCGTGCGCATCACCGCGCCGACGGTGAAAGACGCGGCGAATTTGCAGCACATCGTGCGCGGCTTGCGCGAGCGCGGCTGCCGACGTGCCGATCGTGGCCGACATTCATTTCAAGCCCGAAGCGGCGATGGAAGCGGCGAAGTGGGTCGAGAAAGTCCGCGATCAATCCCGGCAACTACGCCGACTCGAAGAAGTTCGAGATTCATCGAATACACCGACGAGCAATACGCCGCGGAACTGGAGCGGATTCGCGAGCGATTTTCACCGCTCGTTAGGCTATGCAAGGAGCGCGGCATCGCCATGCGCATCGGCACCAATCACGGCTCGCTCTCCGATCGCATCATGAACCGCTACGGCGATTCGCCGCTCGGCATGGTGGAGAGCGCGCTCGAGTTCGCCCGCATCGCGCGCGAGCACTGGATTACCACGACTTCGTGTTCTCGATGAAGTCGAGCAACCCGAAGGTGATGATCAATGCTATCGGCTGCTGGTCGCGCGCCTGGATGAAGAAGGCGACGGACTGGAACTATCCGATTCACCTCGGCGTCACCGAAGCCGGCGAAGGCGAAGACGGGCGGATCAAGAGCGCGATCGGCATCGGCTCGCTCCTGGCGGATGGAATCGGCGACACCATTCGCGTTTCGCTGACGGAAGACAGCATCCATGAAATTCCCGTAGCGCAAGCACTCGTTAGGCTGGTGCGCCCGACGGAAACGGGAATTCAGAATACGGCGTTGTCCTACGATCCGTTTTCGTATCAACGCCGCGCTTCGCAAAAGATCAGCGGCAACGTCGCTGTGGGCGGCGAAGAAACTGTGCGTGTCTGTCGTCCGGCAGGCGACCTTCGACAAGATCGCGCACAAGATCGATCGCATGGGCGACTACAAGCCGGAGATCGTTTACGAACAGGCAGAAATCGCTGAAGTCGATCCGCGCGATGATCTGCGAGAAGCTGAATGAGCAAGCCGCCGCAGCTCGTGACCGTGCGTGATGGGATCGATTTGCCCGTGATCAGCGCCTTTCGTCTGTTGGCCGCAAAACTGGCGCCGCATCATCCCATTCTGCTTAAGGACTCGTTAGGCGAAATCTTCCCGAGCCGGATTTTCTCCACACGCTGCTCGTCGCCTCGACCAATATCGGCTCGCTTCTTTGCGATGGAATCGGCGACGCCATTCTCGTGCAAGGCGAAGAAGCGCCGGGCCAGGCGCTGCGTTTGAGCTACAACATTTTGCAAGCGGCGCGGTGTCGGATGTTCAAGACCGATTACGTCGCTTGTCCATCGTGCGGGCGCACGCTCTTCAACCTGCAAACCACCACGCAGCGAATCAAAGAAGCAACCTCGCATCTCAAAGGCGTCACCATCGCGGTCATGGGCTGCATCGTGAATGGCCCCGGTGAAATGGCCGATGCGGACTTCGGTTACGTCGGCGGCGCGCCGGGGAAGATCAATCTCTATGTCGGCAAAACGGCCGTGAAGTTCAATATTCCCGAGGCGGAAGCGGTCGATCGTTTACAGGACCTCATCCGCGAGCACGGCAAGTGGGTCGATCCCGTGCAAAATTCGGAGCCCGCTCTGGCCTAACGAGTTATTTTTGGACAGGATTTACAGGATGAACAGGATTGAAGGATTCTGTAATCCTGCCCAATCCTATTAGTCCTGTCTCAACTTGTAATTCAGCTGGCGCGAGAGCAACCAGCGCACGCCGAACATGTCGACCGTGGCGCGGAAGGCGCGATTGCCGAGACCGTATTTGCTCACGCCGAATTTTCGCGGGCGATGATTCACCGGAATCTCGACCAGTTTATAGCCGGCGCCTTTCACGAGCGCGGGGATGAAGCGGTGCATGCCCTTGAATGGAACGAGTGTGGCGATGCATTCGCGGCGCATCGCTTTCAAACTGCAACCGGTGTCGCGCACGCCGTCTTTGGTGAAGCGACTGCGCACGAAGTTGGCGATACGACTCGTTAGGCGTTTCACCGTCGTATCTTTGCGTTGCGCGCGATAACCGCAGACCAGGTCGACGCCGTCCTTCATTTCGGCGAGAAGCTTTGGAATATCGGCCGGATCGTTTTGCAGATCGCCGTCGATCAAGACCGCGATCTTGCCGCGCGCAGCGTGTAGGCCGGCGTACATGGCGGCGCTTTGTCCGGCATTTTTTGCGAACTGCACCATGCGCACACGTGGATCAGCGTTCGATGCGCGCGACGGTGGCATCCTTTGATCCGTCATCGACGAAAACGATTTCGTAATCGAGACCTTGCAGCGCCGCAGTCAGCTCCGACTGCAGAATGGGAATGTTCTCCTCCTCGTTGTAGAGCGGGACGACGACCGAAACCGCGGGCCCATCCGTCATAACGGCAGAGTGCGATAATTTTTGCAGATGAAAAGTTGCAATGAACGGACGAGCCGTCCGTGCCGGCGGACTTCGATCGTCCGGTAGTAATCGGTCGATTGAAATGCGGCGCTGATGCTGTGCGGCACGCCGCGGTTGGTGTTCTGCACATAAATTGCAGTCCGGCCCTGGAAGGGATTGACGCCCTCTTCCTCGGTATAAACGTCGCCGCCTTCTGCCGGTGGCGTGTTGGCGGGCGCTTCGACGAATTGGTCGTAGCGCGGCCAGAAGGAAAACTGATTCACGATGTCCTGCGACTCGATGATGTAGACGGGCGGATGCCCCGGGCCTTCGGCGCGTTTGTCGCGCAGGTAGAACGCGAGTTCAGAGGCGCGCGCGCGTTCGTCGGCGATCATGAAAACTTTTTCGCCGAGATCTTTTTCAATGTCGCCGCGCAACTGTTCCACCGTCGTGCTGGCCGTTTTCCAGCCGCGCATGCGATCGGACGGATCTTTTTTCGGCTGATGAATTCCGATGCTGTGAAACACATCGGTGTTCATCGCGAAGATACTGGCCAGCAATCCGAGGACGAAGGCGGCAGCGGCCCAGGGATACAAGGCCGGGCGAGATTCGAGACGTTCGCGCCAGTAGGAGACAGCGAGAACTCCGAAACTGAGGAAGGCGAGGCCGTCCCAGTTCGCATTGCCGGCGTGATTGAGGGAGAGGATGAAGTAGACGGCGAAAACCGGAATGCCGAACCAGAGCAGATAAAGTCCCTTGAATTGCTGACGGAACTTGCGCCAGTTCGCGATCAGCGCCCAGGCAATGGCGAGAAAGAGCAGCGGTGAGAAAACCACGAAGTGCATGCCAAGAAACGTGAGCAGCTCCAGCGGATGAATTCCGATCGGTTGATCGAGTCCGCCGCGCGTGCGCAAATGCGCGACCGTGGCCCAGGTGCGATGCGCATTCCAAATCGCCGGGCGGAATCGCGCAGATAATGAAGACGAGCAGGAGCGAATATAGGCCGGGCCGTTTGAATTCCCGCCGCAAACGCGGCACGAGCGCGAGCACCATCACGACGGAGATGAGCTGGAGGGCATTGGTGTATTTGCAGAGAAAACCGAGACCGATAAGCAGACCGGTCAAAGGCCAGCGCCAGGTAAATTCCGGACTTTTTTCCAGCGCGAGCCAGAAACAAAACATCGCTGCCGCCCAGAAAAAAATGGAGAGCGTGTCGGTGGTCATGACGAATGAGCCGACATTGAAAATCGGCAGGCAGTTGAGCGCGAGCACAGTCCAGAATCCGGTCGCGTCGCTGAAAAGACGGCGCGCGAAATAATACATGACCAGGCTCGTGCCCATGCCGGCGATTGGACTAAGGAAACGCACGCCAAATTCGGTTGGCCCCCAAAGCGCGACGCTCGACCAGATGGCGTAGGCGACGCCGGGGCCTTTGCTGAAATACGCGGGCGCGAGCCGTTCCGACCACATCCAGTAATGAGCTTCGTCGAAAGCGAGATCGACCGTGCCGATCAACGTCAGGCGAATCGCCGTCAGCAGGGCGAGAAAAATCCAGACCGCGCGCGTAGTTGTCATTTGTGGCGCAACTTTCCAAGTTGCGAATCGACCGGAGGCAAGTTGGAAACTTGCGCCACGTTGCCGATCAAGCGCGGATGCCTAACGAATAGTTGTGGCGCCCAGCGTGCGGCGCCCCACCGCCAGAGTGTTTCGAAAAGCGCGACTAGCAGCAATGTCTCACCAGCCGCCATGAAAGCCGTGGCCAGCACATCGCTCGGCCAATGCGCGCCGAGATAAATGCGCGAATAACCGATCGCCGCCGCGACGAAGAGGTAGAGCCAGCCCCAGCGCGGGAAAAAGAGGATGCAGCAAATGGCAACGACGATGTTGTCGGTCATGTGGCCGGAGGGGAATGACGGTCCGGATTCGCCACGATCATGCTCATCGGAAAAACGCACAGTCGGTTGCTTGAAAAGAGTGAGGAATTTCGGCGTGGCCGGTTGCAACTGCACCATGCGCACGGTCTGTGTTTGCTTCGGACGCATGCGCGCGATCGAACTCTTGAGCGTCCGCACCACCAGCGTGTCGGAAATGACGAGGGTAAGCACGACACAAAGAACAAACGCCCGCCCCTTGAATCCGCAGAAGATCAGCGCATACAGAGCGAGCACGACGATGAGCGGCTTCCAGATGGTGACATCGCTGATCGCAGCCATGAACAAGTCGAGGACCGGGTTCGTCCAACGCTGGTTGATGAAATGAAACACGGCCTGATCCATGGAAGGCTCCCACTTAAAGCTTAAAATTTGAAACTTAAAGTCCCTTTCCAATTTTTGCTGCTTCTTTGCCTAACGAGTGCAAGCGCAGTGGCTGCACCTTCGGCCAAGGAAATCCTCGCCCAGGTGCGCGAGCAGCAGACGCGGCAGAATGTCGAGTTGGAGGGACAACTGCGCGAAAACGAGCGCGTGATTCCGTTCCGGCTCGTCCTGGCCGGGCCGGTCATTCGCTATAGCTTCACCAATCCGGATGAGTCTTTGCAGCTGCGTTTGAGCGAGAACGATTCGCAGCTCGAACTGCTGAAGAAAGACGGCGTGGACAGGATTGCCGGGCCGGAGTTCGAGCAAAAGGTGCGTGGCACCGCCATCAATTATGAAGATCTGGCGCTACGCTTCATTTATTGGCCGAACGCGCAGGTGGTGGGCGAGGATTACATCAACACGCGGCACGTCTGGAAACTGGAGTTGAAGCCGCCCGGCCGGCAATCGCAGTACTCGCGCGCTTTTCTCTGGTGCGACCAGGAGAGCGGCGCGCTGCTGCGCCTGGAGGTTTTCGATTGGAACGGCAAGCTGACCAAGCGTTTTGCCGTCGTTTCAGTGCAGTCGATTGAGGGGCGCACTTTTCTCAAACAGATGCGCATCGAGAGCATGCAAGCCGACACGGGGAAGATGCAGTCGCTCACTTACCTCGACATCAAGAGGAAGTGACATCCCAGGTCGCTCACTTCATTCGCATTTTTCCGAAAATGCGCTAAATGGTGCGCCCGTGAATTTCTTTCGTTCCATTCTTCGTCCCGCGGCGTTGTTGATCGTGGCGGCTTTTTCGGCCCAGGCACTCATTATTAAACCAAACGTCGCGCCCGTCGTGACCAACACGATCGCGAATTACGATCAGCTCTTGGAAACAACGCGCGTGATCGATCTCACTGGTTTCTTCAAGGATCCAGATGCCACCGCCGCAGTCCAGGTGGTCACGGCATTTGGGACGATGAATTTTACCCTCGACGGCGCGACCGCGCCGATCACGGTGGCGAACTTCCTCAACTACGTCAACTCCGGTCGCTATTTCACGCACGATAGCGTGATCAACGCGACGGCTTCGCTCTTCTTCCATCGTGCCGTTTCTAACTTTGTCATTCAAAGTGGCGGCTTCATGGGAACGGTGAGTGACCTCGGGGGTAGCGTCCTCGCCACGCAGGTGCAGGCTTTTCCTGCCATTCAGAATGAGCCGGTCATTTCCAATCGCCGCGGCACAATCGCGATGGCGAAGGTGGGCGGCAATCCCAACAGCGCGACCAGCCAATGGTTCATTAACCTGGCCGACAACAGTGGCGGCTCGGCTTCGCTTGATACGCAGAATGGCGGCTTCACCGTTTTCGGTCGCGTTGCGGGCAGCGCCATGAGCGTCGCGGATCAAATTGCGGCGCTTCCGAAAATAAACGCCGGCGCACCCTTCGACTCAATTCCGTTGATCAATTTTACCGCGCCGAACACGATCAGGCTTTCCAATCTCGTTTCCATTCCGACCCTAAAAACAATCTCGCCGCTCACGTTTACGGCGTCGAGCAGCAGCACCGCAGTCGCGTTGGTGACGATCAGCGGAAACAATCTGCTGGTTAATTCCAAACAGGTCGGCACCTCCGACATCACCGTGACGGCGACTGATCTCGATGGCGCGCAGATTTCGCAGACCTTCACCGTTAACGTCGTCAGCGCGCCGGGACGATTGCTGAACATCGCCACGCGCATGAACATCGGCACGGACGACAACGTTTTGATCGCCGGCTTCATCATCGGCGGCGGCACGAGCAAACGACTGGCGGTTCGCGCGACCGGGCCGTCGTTGTCCGGTATCATCCCGGGCACGATCAGCGATCCGACGCTGGAATTGCGCGACGACACGCAGGCCGTCATTGCTTCGAATGACAACTGGGGCGATTCACCGAACAAACAGGACCTGATCGATTTCGGTCTTGATCCTCATTCGGACAAGGAATCCGCCCTCATCGCGACTGTGCCCTCGTCCTCGGGCATCAAGGCTTACACCGCGGTTGTGAAAGGTGTCGGCGGCGCGACCGGTGTCGGTGTGGTTGAGGTTTATGATCTCGACGCGCTAGCCGGTTCGACTCTGCTCAATCTCTCCAGTCGCGGACGCGTTGGGGCGGCGGACTCCGATGCGATGTTCGGCGGAATTATTTCCGGCGGAGCGGACCCGAAGCGATTTGTCATCCGCTCGCAGGGGCCCACCCTCGGTACTTTCGGTGTGCCCGGGACGCTGAGCGACCCGACGCTGGAGGTGCACGACGTTAATGGAACGTTGCTCGATTCGAACGACGACTGGCAATCGGACCCGAACGCGATGGAGATTCAGAACGATAACCTGCAGCCGAGTGATCCGAGAGAACCGGCCCTGGCCATCACGCTGGCTCCAGGCCTGTATACCGCGATTGTGCATGGCAAAAGCGGCGCGACCGGCGTGGCCACGGTCGAAGTCTATCAGGTGCAGTAAGGCGCGCCCGACTACTCGTTAGGCACGGCTGCCTTCACGATCTGCGCGAAACTGCGCGGATCGAGACTGGCCCCGCCGACGAGAGCGCCGTCGATATCCGGTTGCGACATCAGCTCGCGCGCGTTGTCCGGCTTGACGCTGCCGCCGTACTGGATGCGCATCTTGCCGGCGGTATTCTTGTCTGAGATTTCAGCCAGCGTTTGCCTGACGAATGCATGTGCCTCCTGCGCCTGCGCAGCCGTGGCGGTTTTTCCGGTGCCGATGGCCCAGACCGGCTCGTAGGCCACGACCGTTTCGTTCATCTCTTTCGCGCTCAGGTTCGCCAGACTGCCGCGCAGTTGCGACCCGAGGACCTTTTCGACTTCGCCGCGCTCGCGTTGCTCCAGCGTTTCGCCAATGCAAACGATCGGGCGCAATCCTGCTTCATGCGCCGCGCGCACTTTGCGATTCACCATTTCGTTCGTTTCGCCGAAAAGCTGACGCCGTTCGCTGTGCCCGAGCACGACGTAGCGCACGAAGAGATCGCGCAACATCGCCGCGCTGATTTCGCCGGTGAAGGCGCCGCTTTTTTCCCAATACATGTTTTGCGCGCCGAGTTTGATGTTTGGCGAATCGCCCAGCGCCTCGCTTACTTTAGCCAGCGCGGTAAACGGCGGCACGATCACGACGTCGGCTTCGTCGAAATCACCCAGCTCGCGCGCGAAAGTTTCGATGAACGACGCCGCTTCACCCTGGGTCATGTTCATCTTCCAATTAGCGGCCACAATTTTTTTTCGGCTCATTTTTAGACAGGATTAACAGGATTAACAGGATGCGAAGAAAGACGGAATGAAGGCGATTCTTTAAATCCTGTCGATCCTGTTAATCCTGTCTTAATTCTTGTCCGAGAGTGCGGCCACGCCGGGCAGCTCCTTGCCTTCGAGTAATTCCAGCGACGCACCGCCGCCCGTGGAAATGAAAGTCATCTTGTCGGCCAGCCCCGCCTGTTTCACCGCGGTGACCGAATCGCCGCCGCCGATGATGGTGGTGGCGTGCGACTTGGCCAGCGCTTCGGCGACGGCAAAAGTTCCATCGGCGAAATCGGGAATTTCAAACACACCCATCGGTCCGTTCCACAAAATCGTTTTCGCTTTTGCGATCTCGTCTTCGTAAAGCGCGATGGTGGCGCGGCCGATGTCGAGTGCCTGCCAGCCATCGCTGATTCCGTGGCCCTCGGTAACTTTGCCGGTGTTACGCTTGTTGGCGCCGGCCTTGAAGGCGTCCGCTTCCAAGGCATCGACCGGCAGCAGGAATTTCACGCCTTTCTTTGCGGCCAGTAAGAGCAACTCGCGCGCGAGATCGAGTTTGTCGGCTTCCACTTTGCTCGCGCCCACCGGAATGTCCTCCGCTTTCCAGAACGTGTTCGCCATCGCGCCGCCGATCAAGATCGTATCGGCCTTCTCCATCAGCGCTTTGATCACCTCGATCTTGTCCGAAACTTTCGCGCCGCCCATGATGACGACGAATGGCTTGGCCGGCAGGGTCAATTCGCCTAACAAGTATTTCAATTCCTTCTCCATCAGGAATCCCATGGCGGATTGCTGGACGAATTTTGTAATGCCGGCCGTGCTGGCGTGCGCGCGATGCGCCGCGCCGAAGGCATCGTTGACGTAAACGTCGCCGAGCTTGGCCAGCGCTTCGGCAAACTTCGGGTCATTGGCTTCTTCTTCCGGCTGGAAACGCACGTTCTCCAGCAGCGTCACATCACCGTCCTTCATCTGCGCAATGATTTCTTCCGGAATTTTACCAGTCGTGGCCGGACTGAACGCGACCGGTTGATTGATCAGGGTGTGCAAATGATCCGCCACGCCGCGCAGCGAATACTTCTCGTTAGGCTTACCCTTCGGCCGGCCGAAGTGCGCCATCAAAATCGTCTTTGCCCCGTGCTCGCGCAGGTAATTGATTGTCGGCAACGATTCGCGCATGCGCGTGTCATCCGTGATGTGGAAGTGATCGCCGTGCTCCTCCACGGGCACGTTGAAATCAACGCGCACCAGCACGCGCTTCCCGCGCACATCCAGGTCGCGCAGCGTCAGCTTGTTCATTTCCTAATCCTGCTCCTGATCTTAATCTTGATCCTGCTCTTCCCCATAAGCCGCATTTTCTTCGCGAATAACATCCGCTCGCGGCGAAAACTTCTTCAGCAATCCAATCAACATTCGCGTAATTGCGGCTAACTGTTCCTTCCGCGGATCGACTTGTTCTTGTGTGGCTAATTTGCGCGCGACAATCACATCAAGACACGCGGCACATTCCAGCGTAGAACCCCGCGCCATTTCGAAGAATCGACCACGATCCGCTCCAGAAAACTTGCCGTTACCTTCCGCAATATTTAGCGGAATGCTCGTTGAGGCGCGGTCGAGTTGATCCTTCGCAGCTAATTTCGTTTGAATTGAACCAAGAAATTCGCCGACCCATCCGCAGAAGACAATGGCTTCGCGATAAACTTCCAGTTTTTCGTGATCAAAGTGAGCCTTCACGGAGGGATTAGGATCAAGATCAGGATTAGGAGCAGGATTATTTCGAAAGCATGTCGAGCATTTCGACGCAGCGATTGCTGTAGCCCCACTCGTTGTCGTACCAGCCGACCACTTTGACGAATTTGTCGCCGAGCATGAGCGTGAGCTTCGAATCAAAAATGCATGAATGCGGATTGCCGACGATGTCGGTCAACACGAGCGGGTCGTCGGAATATTCGAGCACGCCTTTGTAACTCTTGTCCGCGGCGGCGGCTTTGAAAGCGGCGTTTACTTCATCGACCGTTGCTTTGTTTTTCAGAATGGCGGTGAAATCGGTTACTGATCCATCCGGCGTTGGCACGCGAAACGCGCCGCCGTTTAACTTCCCTTTCAGATCGGGAATCACTTCGCCGATCGCCTTGGCCGCACCTGTGCTCGACGGCACGATGTTGACCGCTGCGGCGCGCGCACGGCGCAAATCTTCATGCGGCAAGTCCAGGATGCGCTGGTCGTTCGTGTAGGAGTGAATCGTGCTCATGAAGCCCGACTCGATTCCGAATTTTTCGTGCAGCACGCGCGCCAGCGGCGCGAGGCAATTGGTGGTGCAGCTCGCATTCGAAACCACGGTGTGCTTCGCCGGATCGTAAACGCCGTCGTTGATGCCGATGCAAATGGTGGCGTCGGGATTTTTCGCCGGCGCGCTGATCAAGACGCGTTTCGCGCCGCCTTTGGTAATGTGCAGTTCCGCTTTGTCGCGGCTGGTGAAAAATCCGGTCGATTCCAGGACGACATCGACACCGAGGCTTTTCCATGGCAACGCGGCCGGGTCCTTCTCCTTGAAGATCCGAATCTTGTGTCCGCGCACGATGATGTTCTCGTTGTCGTAGCTGACTTCGCCGTCGAATTTTCCGTGGACCGAATCCCACTTCAGCAAATGCGCGAGGGTGTGGGTGTCGGTGAGATCGTTGATGCCTTTGATGCGCTCGACATCTTTTTGCGACATGGCGCGCAAGACGTTGCGCCCGATGCGGCCGAAGCCGTTGATTCCGTAGTTGGCCATAAGAAAGCTTGGGGTTGGAAGTTGTTGTTTGAACCGCGTTTGCCGGAACTCGCGCGGGGATTTTTAAGTAGTTGCGCCTTTTGCCTGACGCAACCGCGAATGTCGAGTAGGCCGAAAGACCTACGCCGTGCCCAGCGCGACTGAAACCGGCGGCGCGTCAAAGATTACCCGGCGCCCGTCGATCCGCGCGCCGCGATTCTCAAACAATTCCCGCAGTTCCGCCGACATTATCGATCCGTCGGGGCGGCGGTTCAGCTCCAGCCAGATGCGGCCGTGGGGCCTGAGATGCCGCGCCATGTCAGTGAGAAAGAAATTCCATTCCGGCGCGCCCCAAAGAAATCCGCGCTCATGATTGTTGAAGCAGATCATGAAAGCCGTGATCAGATCGAATTTGCGACCGAGGTCCGGCGTCGGCACGAAGGCATCGATCCGGCCGACAATGCGTTTCAAGCCGAGCATCCGCGTCATTTCCGGATAGAGCGGGACGTCGTCCACATCGAGACCGACCGGCCGGTGACCGAGCCATTGGCAGAGATAAAGAAAATATCCGGCACCCGACCCGATATCGAGGATGTCTTTGCGCCGGCCATAATCGAGATTCAAATCACGCACCCGGCGAACATTGATCGTCATCCATTTTTTCAGGTCGAGAAATTTGGGCCAGGCGGTGCCGGGATTTCTGACGGCGTAACGTTTCTTCAGCGCTTCGAATTTTTCGCGATCGATGGTCGCGATCATTCTCTCGGCGTCGAATCGGAAAACGAGACGCCGTGTGAGCCAGGCACGACCGAAATGGACCTTCATGCTTCGACGGGTCCGCGGATCGGTCAGTTTGGCGAGCTTCCGTGCCAGTCGCACACAGACATGACCCGCCGGACGGTGATCCGGTTACGAAACTTTTGGCTGTTGCTGCGTGAGACAGTGAAAGGCGCCGAGGCCCCAGATTAATTCGCGGCAATCAATCGGCCTAACGAGTCGTTGCGGAAATGCGGTCTGGATAATCCTGATGGCGCTCGCGTCACTCGCGTCGTTGTAGGTTGGAACGAGCACGACTTCGTTTGCGATGTAGAAATTTGCGTAGCTCGCGGGCAGAACCAGGTCTTCGCGTTCCATGTATGGCGGCACGGGCAGTTCGATAATTTCCAGCGGCGCGCCGTCGATCTTGATTTCGCGCAAGCGCGCCAGGTTTTCCTGCAACGCCTCGTAGTTCACACTTTTCGGATCGGGATCGACCACCGTGAGAACGGTGCGTTCGTCGACGAAGCGCGCGAGGTTATCGATGTGGCCATCGGTATCGTCGCCTTCCGTGCCGCGCGACAGCCAGAAAATGTCGCGCACGCCGAGGAAATCGCGCAGGCGTTGCTCGATTTGTTCGCGCGACAAATTCGGGTTGCGATTCGGATTTAGCAGACAGGACTCGGTCGTCAGGCACGCACCGCGGCCATTCACATCGATCGAGCCGCCTTCCAGAATCATTCCGCCATCGTAAACGGGAAGGTCGAGCGCCGCGCCCACGCGCGTCGGCACGACATCATCCAAATCGAATGGCGGATACTTGCCGCCCCAGGCGTTGTGACCCCAATCGACAATCGCCAGCTTGCGGATTCTTCCCGGCGCGTCAAGAAAATCGGACCGTGATCGCGGCACCACGGTTCGTTGGTTGGAATTTCGTAATAGGTGATGCACTCGTTAGGCAAACCCTTCAGCACATCGCGCGCTTCCGCTTCGTGCGCGCCATTGCAGACGTTGATGTTCACCGGCTCCGACTCGATTAGCGCCGCGACCATTTCGCGGAAGGTCGGCATGACGCGGTCGAACGCGTCGGGAAAACTAATGCCTTCACGCCGCGGCCACGACAGCCAGGTGGCGGCGTGCGGTTCCCACTCCGCGGGCATGCGATAACCGAGCGCGGCCGGTGTCTTGTCAGGTGGAAGCATTCCAGAAGCGATAGCATGCCGTGGCCGAAGTTCGAAGCGGTTTGAAACCAGCGCCGGCGCTCGGAGGAATGAATGCTTTCCAACCCCGCCGGAAAAAACGAAAACGATGGGATTGCCTCCCGCGCCGGGACCCAGCCCAAACTAATTTCCTGTGCTTGAGATCGCACACATCCCCAAACAACATTCAATGAAAGTTATCGCACTCCGCATCCTCCTGATCGCAATCGCCACCGCGGCCGCGCCGATGGCGACATGTTTCGGCCAACGTCCGGGCACGGAAGAGGCCGCAGATGTAGACCGCGCCAACGCAGAAATTGATCGAGTTTACAAGAACCTCATGAGCGTGCTGGACGAACAACAGCAGACGGCGTTGCGTGAGGCCGAGCGTGCCTGGGTCGTGTGGCGCGATGCCGAAGCCAACCTGATGGCACGTTTTACTTCGGAAGGCGGCAGTGCCTACCGAGAAGATCACCTCACGGCTCTGACCACGCTTATCGACCAACGAACGGCCGTCTTGAAAGACTATCTAAAGAAGGTTCAAGGAAGCCGATAGTCGAGTTAACCAGCGATGCCCACTGGCATGACGTGTTTTGCGACACAAAACCCTTGAAGATAACGCACGGCTTCCAATACCGTGGTGTTGTGAACGGAAGATTGTGCTGCCTGGCTACTTTAGTTCTCCTGACTTCGTGCAGTCTTTGCGTGGGGAAGGACCAAGAAGGCGCCCTGGCTCAGTCCGTTAAGGGAATCTGGAACTGCACAGCCATCGACGGCAGACCTTCTCCCGAAGTCATAATTTACCAGCTAAGGTCGGACGGCCGTGTGCGTGGAAGAATTGGGACGAAAGAAATAGGCGGACGTTGGAGTGTTCTGGATCAAAACACCGTGCGCACACGCGGCTGGGAGGGGACGAGTGCGAACCGAAGGACCAATCCTGTTCGATAATGTGTTTAGGGTAGCGTTTTCGAGAAATGGCGATTACCTCCATCTCGTAAACATCAAGACTGGGACACAGGTTGATTACGAGCGAATGAGATCATCTTCGCACTGAAGGTAGAGAGAGAGGGGAAACCGGGTGCGCGTCTTGGCGCACAAAATAGCTTGGAGCCAAACGCGATCTTCCCTAGGGTGAGGTAGTGAAAGCGGGGTCGACACGTCCCCGGTTGTTCACGGTGTACTTCGCGGCCAGAGGCCAATTCCGAAAAGCCGCGGTGCGTGCCAGGCGCAGCAAGAAGGTATGAGCATTGCCTTGCGGTGTCGGCCTCCAACCGTAAATGAAAATTCTCAAGAGATCGCGTCGCCGGATACTCATCGCGATCCTTGCCTGCGGTTTCATTTCTTTCGGAATCCTGGTGGGCTACGAGTGTCTGCATCCTGGGATGGACAAAACCGACGTCGAAAGAATCGGCGCGTTCTTTGCCTATCGAATGCAATCAGGGCCGAAAGGTGAGCCGTCGCCGGAGGTTGGCGCCACGCAGCTGCTGGCCCTCGACTACGCCGTTGGAAAATTTCGCGGCGGCGCGGTCATGGTTTCCGACACGAAAGGCATCGCCGGACTTCCTGAAGTAACGCCTGGTGCGTTCCAGGATTTCTTCAAGGGCAAGATTTCCGCCAAGTTTCCTTATATCTGGCCCTATGTGATCGCCGGATCGTTTACCGTGATGGGGAATACCATGGGTGACGAACCGGTCGTGGCGTTTTACAACCCGTATTTTGATGTCGCCATCCTCACAAAATGGAAATTCCAAGCCGGCCCCGCAACAGAACCTGGTTACAAGCTCACGGAAGCCATTCCGGTTACGGGCCGCGCTTTCCTGGAAAACAGAGCTTCTCTTTCCACCGACCAGCCTGTTTGGGCCAAGTCTCAAGCGCCGATCTTCGAAGTCGGGATCGTCAAGGCCGCTCAGGATTTCATCGCCGCTTTTGAACAACGTTATCCGCCATTCGGGCGCGATCCGGCGGCCCTGTCGGTGGCGGCTGGTTCGGCCGGCACTGCTGTTGCCCTCGTGGAGGAGCGCGTTTTTTCTCTGCTCGGGTGGGTGATCGATGCCCAAAATCCTGCCGCGAAGGTGAACTATGCCGCGGGAATCAAACAGTTGCGTAGCGCCCTCTCAGCCTCCTCCCCGGGAAAGCTGGAGACCCTTTTGCCAAAGGACAATCCACAGCGAGCGGCGCTTTTCTTTCAACTCGAGCGCGGCGTTCGTGAGGGCATGAAACCTTACCTGGTCGTTAACCAGAACGTCATCTTCATCAACCCGCTCCATCTTCCGACGGCGTTCCTTTCTGTTTATTTCGAGCCTGGCGCCGCGGGTTACAAGCCCGGGTTAGTGGCGCTTTTCAACCTTGAGGCCAGCTATCCCGGCAAGTGATCAGCAACCCAATGCAATCGAAGACCTATAGGTGCTTTCTTCGGAAGTGCCTTGGCGCTGCGCTTCTTTTCTCAATTGCAGCCGGCGGAGTTCTGACAGGCCCACGTCTCCGCGAATAACAATACCGCGAGTTACCGGATATCTTTCGGGGACGAAGCGGTGGTCGAACGGGCTATTACGGAAGCCACCTCCCGCATCCAGAAACTGGCGGCCACAGACCCCGGCGGATTCGCTGCCGTTCTGCGCGAGGCCTTCGGCCTTCGACTAGGTCCTGAAGTCGAACGCGACCTGCTGGAGAAAGCCGCTCACCGGCAGTTGCCCTTCCCCGGGCGCATCCTTTTTGTGCCGGCCGATGTTCTCCCACACGCCGCCGCCGCATACGCGCGCGAAAATGGCGGCGTGATTTTCCTCAGTGCCAGGTTCCGCACGGACGCGCCGGCCCTGGCGGCGTTGATCCTCCACGAATGGGGACACCACCTTGATGCCATCTTGGGTCCCGGTGAATCGCCACGCGAGGAAGGTGAGATTTTTTTTCTGGGCATCAATCACGGCGCGCCGATCCCCGCCGCTCTTCCCCATCCTTCGGGTGCGCTGGCGTCTAGCCACGCGGTCATTCAATTGGAGGGCCGCACGATCCCGGTTGAGTGTTGGAACCTTTTCACAGCCATCAAGAGTGGGTTCAAGAAAGCCGCCGATTGGACCGGAGGCGCTGTAGCAGACGCCACCGATTGGGCTGCCGATGGTCTGGATTACGTTGCCGATAAGGGGGGAGGTTTTCTAGAAAACACGGGGGGTGCAGCGGTAAATGCCGTTAAAGGAGTCGCCCAGGGAATCGCGGCTGACGTGTTGGATGTGCTCGGGGACAAAACGGGAGCGGCCACACTGCGCGCCGCATCCGAGGATTCTTTCAACAGTGCTGCTGACAACCTAAAAGGAGCGGGAAATAATGTCCTGGACGTCGCCGCAACCGCTGGGGAGCTGTATAACCAGGTAAAGACTGAACTGGACAAGACAGGTCTACCCCTCGGAACCATTGTGGATATTGGCGCAGGCTGGACGCCTATGGCCCCCTACCTGGCGGCTGTAAAAGGGATCGCTGACATCCAGAACGCCATTGAAAACGGCGGTGATGTATTGGCAGCTGTGGCGGCCGCTACTACGGATGTCACACTGAGCATCGCCGGAAGGACTGCCAAGGGAATCAAGGCCGCGAAGGGACCCGCTCCTAATCCGGGTCTCACCGATAAGATTGGCGGGTTTTTCGAAAAATTTAAAACGGTATTACTTAGGGGAAAAAATACGGCAACACCGGGGGAGATTAATCTTGGACTCAAACTGATCACAGACTACCCGGAGGTAGTAAAGGTGGTTAAAACTTTGGACAAATTGAGGAAAGCGAAAACCGCCGTGAAAGTTGGGAGCCTTCTTGATGACGCGGGGCTGTTGCCGCAACCTGCAAAGGACGCTGTCCGCGAAACAGTGAACACTCTTCCGGGGCTGAGCTCGGTCGTTGCGCTCGTGATACCCACCCCGACCCCAGACCCAGCGCAGCCGCTGGTCGACGCCGAAGTAGACCGGGTAGCCCGGCATAATGCGACGATTGCCGAGAACAAGAAGGCGATAAGCGACATCCATGCGAAGGCGAAAGCCGACGCTCACACGAAGGAGCTGGCAGATGCCAAAGCGAAAGCCGATGCCGATGCCAAGGCAAGAAGAGCAAAGGCAAGAGAGAAAGCAGATGCCGATGCAAGAGCACGGGCGGAAGAGGATGACTATGACCGCGCCGTGCAACAAGCTAACAAAAGGAAACAGGACGAAGATAACCGGCGACGCCGGGAAGAGATCGGACAAGCGATTTTGGATGGCCTGAACCAAGTGCCGCCACCACAGCCGCAGCCGCCCCAAGCAATACCGGACGGCCGCGGCCGAGGAACAAGGCCGCAACCGCAAGCAACACCTTGTGACGACTGTCCGGGTGGGAAATACGACAAAACAGGGCAGAAGCCAGGTGGTGGTTGACGATCCGAACAGAAGAAGGCAAAGGCCGCAGGTGGATCGAGATCTCCGAGCTCGATCGAAGTCTAAGCTGCGGAGCGGCTCAAATTTGATCGCTACGCGATTTTGTTTGCCAACGCGCTCGGAGATCGCGTTCCACCTGCGTCGTCCACGCGGTTAGGAATCGTTTTTGCCGCTTTAATTGGCTGTAGGCAAAGGCGATTTTCCCCCATGATGAGGCCATGACGCTGCTACTTCCGCCTTCACTTACGACACGTCTTGCGGTTGCAAGCCAGTTCCGTTGGATTGTCGTCGCTCTTCTTGCCTTGGTGTTTACAGGGTGTTCCGAAAAAAAACCGGCCGTTTCTGAGGCTGAGCTCCAAGCCATGGTAGACGCAAAAGTAAAAGCCGAGCTTGCCGTGAAGACCCAGGCTGATGCTGCGGCGAAAGCACAGGCTGACGCTGCGGCCAAAGTGCAGGCGGACGCCGCCGCCAAAGCGCAGGCCGAGGCCGATGAAAAGAGCAAAAGCCGACGAGGTGGCAAAAACACAGGCAGCGTTTGATAAGGCGCAGGCCGACGCCGCCAATGCACAAAAAGAGTTTGATAAACTAAAAGCAGATTCCGAGGCACAAGAAAAGGCGGCTGCTTCGGCCAAGCTGGAGGCCGCGAAACGGACCGAGCAATCGGCAAATGATCCCAAGTTGGAAAAGGCGTCAAAGGCCTTGGAAGACGCCGCCGATGCCTTGCAGAGAACGGCCGATGAGGCGGAAGAGCGTGCTCATATGGCGGCCATGGCTCAGATTGAAAAAGTTCGAGCGGCCGACCGGTTAAGAGATGCGTTAGACGCGGCCTTTCTTCTTTACGCTCTGGCACAGCAGAACAGTTTCAGGTTTAGTCCAGGTTACGCGCCTTACCAGGGAGGGCCTCAAGTCATCCAGAGCTATACCGGGGGTTTCGTGCAATCGTCCGGGGCGGGGCCTCGGTCTACGTCCCACCCGGTGCTCTTGGCGGAATCAATGCTCAGATCTCGGTCGACCCGGTGCCTCCTCCGCTGGGAATGGCCGGGGTGTTCTGCGCGGTGGAGTTGCAGCCTTCGGGACAAAGTTTCAATCCGCCGGTGACGGTGACCATTCCTCTTGGCCGCAGCCTCGCGGTCGGCTCGCCGCTCATCCTGATGTATTACGAACCGGGAGTCGGCTATAAGCCTAGCGGAACCCTCGCGCGAGTCATTTACCCCGGAAACCTCGCGTCAGCTCGTGTCTTCCACTTCAGCGTTTGGGCGCTCGGTGAACCGCCGGCGACACCCGTAGATCCAGCGAAGGAGTTGGTCCGCGTCGAAGCAGTCCGGCTAGACGAGCGTAAGCAGGAGGTTGCCGCGTGCCATGTCGCGATAAAGGACATCCATGACAAGGCGAAAGCCGACGCTCACGCGAAGGAGCTAGCAGACGCCAAAGCGAAAGCCGACGCTCACGCAAAAGAGCTGGCAAAAGCGAAGGCCGATGCCAAGGCAAAAGCAGCAGCAGACGCGAAGGCAAAGGCAAAGAAGAAAGCAGAAGAGGATGCAGAAACGGTGGCAGACGACGATGCCTATAACCGCGCAGTGCAACAAGCTAACAAGACGAAACGGGACGAAGATAACCGGCGACGGCGGGAAGAGATCGGACAAGCGATTTTAGATGGACTGAACCAAGCACAGCCACCGCAACAGCCGCCGCCCCAAGCCATACCGGACGGGCGCGGAGGAGGAAGCAGGCGGCGAGAGCCACCACCGCCACCGCAAGCAACACCGTGTGACGATTGTCCGGGTGGGAAATACGACAACACAGGGCAGAAGCCAGGTGGTGGTTGACGATCCGAACCTTGTTTTCGTTAGACCTTTGACTATCCGATTTCAGCTTGTCTGTGTTGGACTGCTTGTCCTCGCCGTTTTCGGAGCAGTAGCTGCGGGCCCGGCTCTAGAAGTCCGCGCCATCGAGGCTCGGCTTTTTCGTCACCACACGGGTTCGTTGTCCGAGCCGCTCACTGGAAAAGAGACGCTTTGGAATACGGTCATTGGCGAAGGCGCGGCCAGCGAGCCATCGTCCTCTTTGCTGGTAGATGTTGTTGTGTCCGGCGCGCCGGGATCCTTTGAGCACAGTTGGCTTGTAGAGCTTACGGCGAAGAGCGCAAAGAGCGGAAAGGTTCTTAGTACGCAACGCAAGAGCGTAGGCGTGCTCAGCTCCACCGGTGTGTATCACACGGGCTTTTGGCTTCCTGAGACAGGCTGCGAACCTTTGCGCCTCACTGCTCAAATTAAAGGGAGCAGTAGTTCCAAAGAGTTAAGCATTCCCTTCGCTTGCGGAGAGTAACGGGCTTAACCAATTGACAGGTTGAATGCGGGCGCACATGAGGCGCCTGCACTACCGGGGAGATGTTCGCTCTCGCCTTTGATGACGGCTGTCGTAGACTCCCCGCGCAGTGAGCACTTCCGCTCGCCACGATGAAAAGCGAAGGTGACGCCCGCACAGGCGCCGTCCTGATCGTCGCGCCGCCCAGCCAGGACGCCGTGCTGGCCGCGGCTGTTCTCGCGCGCGACAACATCGCCTCGGAAATTTGCGCGAGCGTCGCGGATGCGGCCGCGAAGTTGAATGACTCGACCTACGCGCTGCTGGTCGCGCAGGAAACATTGCGCAGCGCAGACCTGAAACCGTTGCTCGACGCCATCAAGCGGCAACCGACCTGGTCGGACCTTCCCGTCGTCATCATCACCAGCGCGCGGGTGGAGCGGAGCGATCTCGATGCGCTGAAGATTTTCGGACCGACGGCGAACGTCACGTTTCTCGAAAGTCCGCTGCGCGAGGTGACCTTGATCAGCACGCTGCAGGCGGCGTTGCGTGCCCGCCATCATCAGTACCAGGTGCGCGATTTACTCGAGCAACGCGACACGGTGCTGAACGGAATCAGCGACGCCTTTTCCTCGTTAGACTTCGAATGGCGTTACGTCTACGTGAACGAACGCGTGGCCGAGCTGGCTGGTTTGCCGAAGGAAAAAATGCTGGGTCGCGTCATCTGGGACATTTTTCCCGAGGCGGTCGGGACCGAGTTTTATCGCCTGGCGCACATCGCCATGGACGAACGGCAGCCGGTGAAGGCGGATTTTTTTCACGAGCCATGGGGCCGCTGGCTCGACACGCGGATTTATCCGACCACGGGCGGTATCATAGTTTTCCGCGCCGACATTTCGGAACAGAAACACCAGGAATCGCTCGCCCGGCAACATCAGCTGCAATTGCAGGCGAGCGAAGATCTGTTGCGACTCGCGACCGAGGCGGCCGATATCGGGACCTTCGATTACCATCCGCGCACCGGTGAATTGCGCTTTTCCGATCGCTGCAAAGCACTCTGGGGTTTGCCACCGGACGCGCCGATCAACTACGAAGTTTATTTGCAGGGCGTGCATCCCGACGATCGCCACGTGGTGGCGGAGACCATGCAGGGTGTTTTGCAAGCGGGCAGCACAGGCCGTTACAACATCGAGTACCGCACCATCGGAATCGCCGATGGCAAGGAGCATTGGGTCACGGAAAAGGGCCGCGCGGTTTACGACGAAACCGGAACGCCGGTGCGTTACATCGGCACGATGCTCGATGTGACCGAGCGCAAGAATGCCGAGATGAATTTGCAGCGGGCCAAGCAGGAGGCCGAGGAAGCGAACCAGGCCAAGGACCAGTTCCTCGCCATGCTTTCGCACGAATTGCGCACGCCGCTCACGCCTGTCCTCATGACGATCGCATCGCTGCGGCGGCAGTCGGAAGTTTCCGATGAACTGCGGCGCGACCTGGAAGTCTTGCAGCGCAACGTGGAACTGGAAGCGCTCCTGATCGACGACTTGTTAGACCTGACCCGCATCGTGCACGGCAAACTCGAGCTGCACAGCGACGCGGTCGACATTCACGCCGCCATCGAGCACGCCCTCGCCATTACCGCGCTGGAGTTGCACGAGAAGAAGTTAATCGTGACGCGGCGTTTCGAAGCGCGCGAACATCATTGCTGGGCCGACCCGGCGCGCTTGCAGCAGGTTTTTTGGAACCTGGTCAAGAACGCGGTCAAATTCACGCCGGAAGGCGGGCGGCTGGATATTTCCACGCGCAACGACGCCACCCACCACATCATTGTCGAAATCGCCGACAGCGGCCTCGGCATTGCCCCGGAAGTTTTGCCGCGGATTTTTGATGCCTTCGAACAAGGCGGACGCGACGTGACACGGCAATTCGGCGGGCTCGGTCTTGGGCTCGCTATCTCCAAGCGTGTGGTCGACATGCATGGCGGCACCATTGTGGCCGAGAGCAAAGGTCCCGGTCACGGCGCCACCTTCACCGTGCGATTGAAAGCCATGGAAACTTCGTTGCTGGAGGACCCGGTGTTTGTGCCGCGCGAACCGGCCATGGGAAAAACGGTGCGCATTCTTCTGGTGGAAGATCACGAAGACACCGCGCGTGTCCTTCGCCGTGTTCTGGAACACAACGGTTTCGCGGTCATGCATGCACCAAGTTTGACGCGCGCGCGAGAATTAGGTCGCGCGCACCAATTCGATGTTGTGATCAGCGATCTCGGATTGCCTGATGGCAATGGCCTCGATTTGATGCGCGAGCTACACGCTTCGCATGGCCTGACTGGAATCGCGCTCAGTGGCTTCGGCACGGATGAAGATCGCCTGGCCAGCTTTGCCGCCGGCTTTGCCGAGCATCTGACCAAACCGGTTGACTGGCCGCTCTTGCGCGGCGCGCTCTATCGTTTGCTCGCGCTGCGGCAGCAACCGTCCCTGACGGCGGCGGCTTCGTAAGGTCCGTATGGATTACGAATTGACACCTGTGGCGCAAACCTCGTAGTCATCAGCGCATGAAGCGTTTTCTCGCGGTGCTGCCGTTGTTGTTCTTAGGCATGAGCAACCTTCTCGCGGAGGATTCCGACACGGATAAAGCTGCGAACGCGGCCGGCGCGCTCATCGGCGGCACCTGCGGTTGCGTTATGTGCCTGGTCGTTTGCGCCATCTGGATCGCGCTGGCGGTCTGGGTTTACAAAGACGCCAAGAGCCGCGGCATGGATAACGCAATGTTGCTCACGATCGTGACCATCTTCACGGGCGTGCTTGGCCTCATCATTTATCTCCTGATGCGTCCGAAAGGAAATCTCATGAACTGCCCGCACTGCCAGAAGAAGCGACTGGAAGGCAGCGCGAAATGTCCGCACTGCGGCCAGGCCTGAGGCGTTCGCATCGTTTTTGGATAACGCTGGTTATCGTTGGCGTGCTGGCGCTGCTGGCCACGGCTGACTGGATTCGCGCTCCGTCGCGGCAACTTTCGGTCCGTTGGTATGACGAGGGCGTGCACTATGTCTATCGAGGATTCGTTAGGCAGTTTTCTTCCCGCTTCATCCGCTGCCGCTACATTCCCAGCTGCTCGCAGTACTCGCTTCAGGCCATGTACGTGCACGGTTTTCCGAAAGGACTTTGGCTAACCACGAAACGCATCTGCCGCTGTTTGCCATGGACGAAAATGGGAACCTACGATCCGGTTCCGCCGCCGGCTCCGCCGAGGAAGCAAACGCAAGCCGCGCCATGAAAAAAACGCGGCCATCGCTGGCCGCGCTGCTGAAACCTAGGAGAGTCAGTATTTGGTAGGTGAGCTCCTGGTTCGCAGATATCTATTTAGCAGTAGCGGTGCCAAGCCCTGCGACATCCGCCAACTTTTCCCACTCCGCCGTGGCGCGTGCCAGCTCCTCGTTGAGCCCGAGCAGCTCGCGATTCAATTCCATGGCCGCGCCGCCGCGTTCGTAGGTCTCCGGCTTTTCCAACTCCGCCGTCAGTTCTTTCTGCCGGCCTTCCAGCGAGAGAATGTGCATTTCGATTTCGCGCACGCGTTTTTCGCGATCGCGTTTCATCTTTGCTTCCGCTTTGCGCTGCTCGGATTGAGCGCGGCGTTCTTCCCGTACTTCGCGCAGGCCCCTATTGTAGCCGGGGGCGCTGACCTCGGCTGGTGAACCATTCGTTAGGCCGGTGACACCGCCGCCGGCGACAACGCCTTCACGCGCCGAGGTCGCGCGCGATTTTTCCAGGTAGTAATCGTAATCACCCGCGTAGGGCGTGAGCAGACCGGCATTGATGTGCAACACCGTCTTTGCGATCGCCCGGATGAAATAAACATCGTGGCTGATGAAAATTAGCGTCCCATCGTACTGACTGAGCGCGCCGAGCAGCGCGTCGATGCTACCGACGTCGAGATGGGTGGTCGGCTCATCCATCAACAATAAATTCGGCGGATCGAGCAAGAGCCTAACGAGTGCTAGCCGCGTCTTTTCTCCGCCGCTCAAGACACCCGTCGTTTTGAAAACATCGTCGCCGCGAAAAAGAAACGAACCGAGCACGGTGCGCGCGACTTGTTCCGAAACCGGATTCGGCATGTCGCGCGCGGTGTCGAGCACCGTCATCATCGGATTCAGCATCTCGACGCGATACTGCGAGAAATAGCCGACCTTCACATTGTGTCCGAGATCGCGCGTGCCGCTTTGCACCGGCAAGCGTGCCGGCGAGCAATTTCAAGAGCGTCGATTTGCCCGCGCCATTCGGTCCGACCAAAACCGTGCGTTGTCCGCGCTCTGCCTGAAAATTTAGTCCGCGATAAACAACCAGGTCGCCATAGGCGTGATCGACATCTTTCAACGTGATCACGCGCTGACCGCTGCGCGGCGGCTGCGGAAAACGGAAGTGCACCGTCTTCTCGCGCGCGAGCGGCGCTTCGATTTTTTCCATCCGGTCAATCTGCTTCAATTTGCTCTGCGCCTGCGACGCCTTGCTCGCCTTGGCCCGAAAGCGATCGGCGAATGCCTGGAGCGACGCGATCTCTTTCTGTTGATTCTTGTAGGCCGAGAGCTGCTGCTCTGCGCGCGCCGCCTTTTGTTCGACGTAACTGTCCCAGTTGCCGCGATACCTAACGAGTCGTCGATGCGCGATCTCGACAATCGAACCGACCAACTGGTTCAGAAACTCGCGGTCGTGCGAGATCATCAGGATCGCGCCGGCATAATTTTTCAGATAATTCTGGAACCAGACCAGCGACTCGAGGTCGAGGTGATTGGTCGGTTCATCGAGCAGCAACAAATCCGGTTCCTGGACAAGCAAACGGGCGAGATGCGCACGCATCACCCAGCCGCCGCTCATCGTTTTCAACGGTCGATTGAAATCCGATTCGCGAAACGCCAGTCCGTGCAGAATGCGTTTCGCTTTCGGTTCGATTTCCCAATCGGTGTGTTCGGTGATTTTTCCGCACGCCAGTTGCAGCACCGTCTCCTCACTGGCTGGCGCGTTTTCTTGCGGCAGAAATCCGGTCGTGGCCGATTTCTCCAGTGAAATTTTTCCGACATCCGGCAACGCCTCGCCGAGAATGAGCGAGAACAAGGTCGACTTTCCCGCGCCATTCGGCCCGACCAAACCAACGCGATCGCCACGATTCACTTGTAGCGATGCGTCTTCGAAAAGCGTCCGTCCACCGAACGCTTTCGTCACTTGAGAAATGGTCAGCATGAGAAAGGGCGGGCAATCTCGCGAACTCGCCTGCGCCTGCAAGCCGCCATGACGAGCTGATTTCACCGCAGAGATCGCAGAGGACGCAGAGAGAGGAAGAATTAGTTTCCTCTGCGATCTCTGCGCCCTCTGCGGTTAAGTTGCTCTCCGAATGCAGAGGTCCGCGTCTGCAAACCGCCATGCGATTGACGTCGCGGCAATTCCAGCTATTGCAGCGCACGATGAAACGCGCCTTTACGTTTTTCTTTCTTCTGATTTCGGGAATCGCGCTCGCGAAAGAGCCGGAGAGATCCCTCGCATATCCGCCCGCGCCGAAGAGCGACCAGGCGGATGATTATCACGGAACGAAAGTCGCCGATCCGTATCGTCCGCTCGAGAACGCCGACTCCGAGGAGGCGAAGAAGTGGATCGAAGCGGAGAACAAACTCACCTTCGATTATCTCGAGAAAATTCCGGAACGGAAAAAGATCAACGAGCGACTGACCTCGTTGTGGAACTACGAGAAATACGGTGTGCCCTTCCGCGAAGGCGGGCGCTATTTCTTCTCCAAGAACGCGGGCCTGCAGAACCAAAGCGTGCTCTACACCAGCGCGGCGTTGCCGGGCGAACCGCGGATGCTGCTCGATCCCAATACGCTTTCCGTTGATGGGACCGCGGCGTTGACCGGCACTTCGGTGACAGACGATGGCAAGCTGCTGGCCTACGGCGTCTCCGTCGCAGGCTCTGATTGGCAGGAGTGGAAGGTGCGCGACATCGAAAGCGGGCGCGACCTCGAGGATCAATTGAAATGGATCAAGTTTTCAAACGCCGCCTGGAAGCACGATGGCAGTGGCTTTTTCTACAGCCGCTTCGATGAGCCGACGTCGGATCAGCTGAAAACCGCGAATTATTTCCAGAAGATTTTCTTCCACAAACTCGGCACGCCGCAAAGCGCCGACGTTCTCATCTACGAGCGTCCGGATCATAAGGATTGGTATCTCAGTTCCGAAGTCACCGACGACGGTAATTATCTCATCATCACCGCCTCGCAGGGCACCGATCCGAGAAAGAGCATCTTCTACAAGGACCTGCGCCAGCCGGATGCGAAAGTTACGGACCTGCTGACCAAACAGGATGCGCAGTACCAATTCCTCGGCAACGAAGGGTCGCTCTTCTGGTTCTACACCAACCTGGGCGCGGAGCGCGGGCGCATCGTCGCAATCGATGTGCAAAAACCGAACGAGATTCGCGAGCTCGTTCCGCAAACCGAAGACAAGCTCGAAAGCGTCCACGTCGTCGGCGATCGTTTCATCGCTCATTACCTGAAGGACGCGCATTCACTCGTTAGGCTATTTGATCTTTCCGGCAAACCGGCCGGTGAAATTCCGCTGCCGGGACTCGGCACGGCCTCGGGCTTCACCGGCAAACGCGGGGACAAGGAAACTTTTTATAGCTACGTCAGCTTCACTGAGCCGCCGACTATCTTCCGTTATGACCTAACGAGTGGTAAGAGCGATGTCCTCTTTCGACCAAAGGTCGACTTCAAGCCGGACGACTTCGTTACCGAACAGGTTTTCTTCCAAAGCAAGGATGGCACGCGCATTCCGATGTTCCTCACTTACCGCAAAGGCCTGAAGAAAGACGGAAGCAACCCGACCTTACTCACCGGCTACGGCGGATTCGATATTTCAAACCTGCCTAATTTTACGCCCACGGCTGCGGCCTGGCTGGAGATGGGCGGCATTTACGCGGTGGCGAATCTGCGCGGCGGCGGCGAATACGGCGAGAAGTGGCATCTCGCCGGCACGAAGTTGCAGAAGCAAAATGTCTTCGACGATTTTATCGCCGCGGGCGAATGGCTGATCGCGAACAAATATACTTCGACGCCGAAGCTGGCCATCAGCGGTCGCAGCAACGGCGGCTTGCTCGTGGGCGCGGCGCTGACGCAACGTCCCGATCTTGTGGGGCGCGACGCTGCCCGCGGTCGGCGTGATGGATATGCTGCGTTTCCAAAAATTCACGGTCGGTTGGGGCTGGGTCGCGGATTACGGCTCGTCGGATAACCCCGATGAATTCAAGGCGATCTACAAATATTCGCCGCTGCATAATCTCAAACCCGGCACAAAATATCCACCCACTCTCATCAGTACAGCCGATCACGACGATCGCGTTTTTCCCGGGCACAGCTTCAAGTTCGCCGCCACGATGCAAGCCGACCAGGCCGGCCCCGCGCCTGCGTTGATTCGCATCGAAACGCGCGCCGGGCACGGCGCCGGCAAACCGACTTCGAAACAAATTGAGGACGTGACCGATCAGCTGTCGTTTCTGGTCAAGAATCTCGGAATGAAAATTCCGTTCTGAAATCTGGGTTGCGTTGTAGCGACGCCGCTCTGTCGGCGTAAGAACGCGATCAATGAAATCCGCGCGTGTGACGGCGACAGAGCGCCGTAGCTACAACAATGCCTCGGCCAACAGTTCCGCCATGTGCTTGGGTTTGGCGGTGGTGAGATGCTCGATCTGATGGCGGCAGCTCGTGCCGGACGCGACGACTATGGTCTCGTTAGGCTGTGCCTGGATTTGCCTAACGAGTGGTTCCGCCACTTGCAGCGAGAGCTGATATTTCAAATCGAGCGCACCGAACGCGCCGGCCATTCCGCAACAGCCGGTGTCGAGCAATTCCACTTCCCGGCCCGGAATGCGTTGCGCCAGGCGCGCCATGAACCCCGGTTTCATCAGCGACTTCGCGTGACAATGCGCATGAATCGCCACCTGTCCCGGTTTCGTCTTGAAGCGCAACGCCTCCGGCTCTTTGGTCAGTATGTCCTCCACGAATCGCTCGAACAAGAACGAGCGGCGGGCGACGGCTGAGGCTTCGGCGAGTTTCATCTCGCGATAATCTTCGGCAAACATCGAGTAGCAAGACGGCTCCAGAAACAAGATCGGCGTTTCGGAATTTCCGAGCAGTTCAAGATTGTGCTGACCGAGACGCTGCGCTTCATCGAGATTTCCCTGGCTAAAGGCGGGACGCCCGCAGCACTTTCGATTTTTCGCCAATTCAACTTCGAAACCTAACGACTCCAAAACCGCGACCGCGGCGATCCCGATGTTTGGTTCGTGATAGCGAACGAAGGTGTCGTCCCAAAGAATGACGCGGCCACGCTTTCCGTTTTTCGATGCATGTCGCGCAAACCATTTGTCGAAACGCTCGCGTGCGTAATGCGGCAGCGGTCGCTGCGCGGCAATGCCTAACGACTGCTGCATGAACGCCCGCACGAGTCGATTTTCCAAACTCGCATTCGCGAGAACGGGCAGGACACAGCCAAGTTTACCTAACAAGTCCACATTGCTCAGCATCCGCTCGCGCAATGGCAAACCATCGCGCCGATGTCGCGCGTAAAGCAGCTCGGCCTTAAGCAGCGCGAGATTAACGTTCGACGGACATTCCGTTGTGCAGGCCTTGCAGGAGAGACAGTTGCTCAGCGCGTCCTCCAGTTCGCGCGCGCGCAGCGGATCGTGACTCTCCGTGCGCAGCTCGAGCGCGGCGCGGATGGCATTGGCCCGTCCGCGCGTGGACATGTATTCCTCGCCCGTGGCCAGAAACGTCGGACACATCGTCGGCGCGTCCTTGCGACAACCGCCGCAGCCGTTGCACTGTTCGAGATTGCCGATGAACGAACCGTCCTTGAAAGCAAAGGCGAGTCGCGGTTCGAACGGCAGCGTTGGATGCGAGGCGTAAGTGCTGCGCAAGTTCGAATCGATTTTGAACGCACCATCGCCGATCAACTTTCCGGGATTGAAGATGTTCTTCGGATCAAAGAGGCGTTTGATCTGACGCATCACGCCTAACAAATCGTCGCCGACCTGCTGCCGCATGTATTCGGTCCGCGCAATGCCGACACCATGCTCGCCCGCGAGCGAGCCCTTGAATTGCCTAACGAGTGCTGAAACTTCGTCCGCAATCTCCCGATACTTACGCAGATCGTCCTTCTGGCGCAGATCAAGCACCGGTCGCACATGCAGCAATCCAGTCGCGGCGTGTCCGTAGTAGCAGACTTCCAGGTTCAACCGCGTCATCAATGAATCCAACGCCGCGACGTAGGCCGGCAATTGGTGCGGCGGAATCGCCGCGTCTTCGATGAAGGCGATTGGCTTGGCCGGACCAACGCGACCGGTGAGAAGCGACAAGCCGGCCTTGCGCATCGCCCAGACGAGATTCATTTCGGCGCCGACTTTTGCAGATGAAGGTGCGCAGACCGAGACGCTTCGCGGAAAGTCTCGTTAGGCGTTCGGCTACGTCTTCGTAAAACTCGACAATCAGAATCGCTTCGCACGGTTTCGTATCGAGCTCCATCAAGTCGCGCGCCGCTTGAAAGAGCAACTGACCCTTCGTCTGATCGAACAGCGGTCGGTCGATGTGTTCGATCGCCGACGGTTTGAGATCGAGCAGTTCGACCGTGGCCTGCATCGCTTCCGCAACCGAGGCGAAGAAGATCAGGCCCAAACCTTTCTCGCGCGGCGGCGGAACGATGTTCAGTTCCGCGGAACAAATCGCCCCCAGGGTTCCTTCGCTTGCCGAAAAAATCTCCGTGAGGTCGTCCGGTTCGTGCAGGAAACGCGCGAGTCCGTAACCGCTCCAGCGTTTCAACATGCCCGGCGGCATCCATTGCGCGATCTCGCCGGCGTGCCGCTGCACCAGTTGCGCGATCATTTGTCGCTCCTTGCCTAACGAGTCGTTGTTTCGCGAAATATTTTCGATCCGGCCGTCGGCCAGAACAACTTCAAGCGAGACGACATGATCAGCCGTTGTGCCATAAACCGGCACGCGCGCGCCGGAAGAATTGTTCGCGATCATGCCGCCCAAGGTGGCGCGCGAACTGGTCGCGACGTCCGGGCCGAAACAGAATCCGTGCGGTTTGAGGAATGCGTTGAGCTGATCGAGCACCACGCCCGCGCCGACGCGCACCGTGCGTTTCTCCAAGTCGAGCGCGCTGATCTCGCGATTGTGCCGCGAAAAATCGACCACTAATCCATCGCCGATCGCGCCGCCGGAAAGTCCGCTGCCCGCGCCGCGCGGAATGATCGACACACCAGCGTCCACCGCGGCGTTGATGATCGAGCGCGCCTGCTGCGGACTGCGCGGATACGCCACGCCCATCGGCTCGATTTGATAAAGCGAAGCATCACTGGCGTAGAGTTGCCGCGTGAGATTATCGAACGCGACATCGCAATCCGCGGACAACAATTTCTTTGCAGTCGGACTCATTTCTCGATCCGGTCTCGCACCCGTTCCATTGGATACAGACCAAGAATAACACTGCGCGAAATCGGCGCGGTTGGTAACGGCTTTGAAACAATCTCGGCCGGAACGTTGGGCAACAACGGCGCAATTATCCACTTCGCGCCGGCCTTTTCTTCTTCCGAGGGCAGCATGCTCGGCTGATGCCGATGCAGAAAGAGTTCGAGCGTGTTGTAGCCGGTGCCGGCGAAAACAATCGGATCATCGTGAACAAGGGCGCGCACTTCGCGCGCGAAATCTTTCACGTTTTCACCGCGATGATCTCTGGCGAGGGAACTGAAGAAATCGAAATGAATCGAAAGTCCGATGGCGAGGAGGAGCGAGGCGAGCGCGACGTGCAGCGGTTGAATCTTGAAACGTCGCAACGCCGTGACGCAGAACCACGCGGCGAGAATCGCGGCCGCGGGATACGCGGGCTGGATGTAATCGGCCGTTTTGTGGGCGGAGAGCGCAAAGAAAATCAGAACGAGAAAGAGCCAGAGAATTGCCGGCGCGAGTTCGTGCCGGAACCATTTTTTCCAACCAATCGCGATCAGCGCGGCGATTGCGCCTAACGACCAGGGAGAAAATCGTTCCACGAACCAGACCGGATTCTGCCAGATCAATTTCAGCGCGGCGATGGGACCTGCGCTCGTGATGTGTTTGTTGCCGAATTGCGGCCCGAGGCCTAACGAGTGCGCGATGAGTTCGTGTCCGAGCAGCGTCTTGTAGAACGCGTCGTGATAATATGTAACGCACGGAATGGCCCAGGCCAGGAAGATTCCGAGGGCGAGCGGAAGTCCCCACCACCAGCGGCCGCGATGAGCGAGCGACCAGCGGCCGCCGATCAACCGCGCGGCGAGCGGAAGGTAGATGATTGGAATCAATGCGGCCGGACCTTTCGTTAGGCCGGCCAGCCCAATGCAGATCCAAAATCCGGCGACGACAAGAAGCGAAGGTTCGTCCCTGTCGCAAACAATGCGCGTGCCGAGAATCCACGCCGCGGTCAGAAACGCGATCAGCACCGGATCGGGACGGCAGTGATAAATCATGCTCATGTTCGCCGGGTTCACGAGCCAGGCGATGCCGGCGAGAAAGGCGAGATCGCGATTGCCTAACGAGTGGTTGGCGAACCAGATCGTGAGCAGAAGTGTCGTTAGACTGGCGAGCAACATCGGCATTTTCACCGCCCATTCCGTCCAGAAACCGAGCTTGAGCAGCGGCGCGCCTAACCAATTCACGAGCGGCGGCTTGGTCGCGGTGTTCCCAAGCATGTCGCGGGGCAGGAGCCAGTTTCCGTTGGCGGCAATGTCGGCGGTGTAAGACGCGGTGCGCGGTTGATCCTGCCGTTGCAATGCGCTCGGTCCGAAAATGCGCGCGCCGATCATGACGATCGCGCACAAGATCAGGATGAGATCGAGGCGCGAGCGCACTACATCCCAAGCTGCTTCTTCGTGAACTCGGCCAGTTCCATGCTTGGCAAGTGATCGGTGGCGGCGAGTCCGCGGACGGTTCCGGCGCGATCTTCCGGCGATTTGTTTTGTCCGAGTTTGAATTTCGCTTCCACGCGCGTGATCGCGATGGTGAAACCGACGATGACTTTGAGCATGGCATCGAATTCCTGCTCGGAGAGCGGCAGCTTCCACGGTTGCGGCATGAGCTCTTCGTATTTTTCCGTCGTGTCGATGACGATTTGCTTCAGCGCGTCGCGATCATTCACAACCGATGGCCGGCCGTAAACATGGACCGCGGCGTAGTTCCAGGTCGGAACCGTGTGTTGCTGCACGTACCACGACGGACTGATGTAGGCGTGCGGTCCGTGGAAGATGCAGAGAATTTCCTTTTGCGAATCGAAGTGGCGCCACTGCTCGTTAGGCCGCGCCATGTGACTGCGCAGAATATTTTCCTTTTCGTCAAACAACACCGGCAGATGACTGGCCCATGGCCGTTCGTCGTTTTGCGTCACGACGGTGGCGAAACCGTAATTGTGAATGAAGGCATTGATCTGCGCCCGATCGTCGACGCGATTGTGAATCGGGATGTACATTCTACGGCGTCGACGACTCGTTAGGCGAAGGCGATTCGTCCGGTGATGGGGATTCGTCGGGCGATGGCTCGGGCGTCGATTCCGGCGTCGGGCTCGGCGTGGGCGAATATTCGCTGGCGAAACGAACGCGGTAACGCACGAAATATTGATCTTGCGGCGCCGGCTTGCTGCCATCAAAGCGCTGGCTGGGCGGTGTCCATTCCGACCATGCCTCATCGATCTTGGGCGAAGCGCGGCGCAGGACGTTGAAGATTTGCCGGTTCTCGTTTTGCACGCCGGCGGTGACTTGGCGCTCGGCGTTGCGCGAATTCAGATACGCCCAGGCCGGCACGGTGATGAACTCGTTAGACTGCGTTGCTTCCGCCCAGCGCATATCGGAATAACTGCGATCGGATACGCTGACGGTGAGGGCGACGCTGAAGTCGGCCTTCTTGCAGATCTTCGATCGTGCGACCCTTGGTCGGAACGCGCGTCTTCGATTTCGAGCGCGAGGCTCTGTCCGTCGATCGAGGGCGGATGATCCGCCGTGATGTAACTGAGTCCGGCGCCAGCTCCAACGAGTAGTATGACAGCTGCCAGCGCGCCGCCCTGTTTCAGCAAGTAACCGATCCCGCCCGATGGTTTGATCAAGAAGCTAACGACCCAGCCGGTAATGACGCCGGCGAGAAACGAAACCGGCAGCCAGAAACAGGCGACGGCAAAACCGCGACCGCCTTCGAAATTCGAGACGTGATGCTGTTGCATGGCCCAGTCCGACACTGGTGCGCCGATGCATGCGGCGATAATTCCGGTGACGATGGCGACGAGCAGCGCGACCGGCCAGCGTTTTGGTTTGGGAGCGACGTTCGTGTTGGTTTCCATCATTCGCTCGCCGACTGGACGAGTCCGTCCTTTGGCGGATTAGGCGAACGCACAACTGTTCCGCCTTTCATAACAAACTTCACTTTACGCAAAACATCGACGTCCCGTGTTGGATCACCTTCCACCGACACGAGATCGGCGAGCAATCCCGGCCTAACGAGTCCTCGATCGGCCAGATGAAAAATGGCGGCATTGCCGCTGGTCGCCTGGCGCAAGACTTCCAACGGCGTGAATCCGTATTCGTGCACGAGCAATTGCATTTCGAGCGCGTTTTCGCCATGCGTGAAAACGCCGACGTCACCGCCCATCGCGAAGGTCACGCCAGCTTCACGCGCGGCTTTCATGCTGGCGCGCTTCTGCACGATGCGCGGCGGTTCGGGATCGGTTCCTTTTTTCCAGCCGTGATAACGCGAGACGGCATCGCCGGCCGCCACCGTCGGACAAAGCGCCACGCCTTTCTGTTTCATTAAACGAAAAACTTCGGTCGTGCCTTCGTCGCCATGCTCGATCGTTTCGACGCCGGCATTGATGGCGCGGCGCATTCCTTCCACCGTGGTGGCGTGCGCGACCGTCGGTCGTCCGGCGGAATGCGCGGTTTGCACGATGGCGTTCAATTCCTCCTGGGAAAATGTTGGCCGCGACGGTTCGCCATCGCGCCAGCGATAATCGGCGTAGACCTTCACCAGATCGGCGCCTTTGCCCATCTGTTCGCGCGCCGCACGTGTGACGCCTTCCACGCCGCTCGCCTCCTGTCCGCCCTGTGGCACATCGACTTCGCTCGCGTATTTCGGTCCGTAGGCGCCGGTGGCGACAATGGCGCGCGTCGCTACGATCAGACGCGGACCGGGAATAATTCCGGAATCGATGGCCTGCTTCAATCCGACGTCGGCAAAGCCGGCGCCTTCCGTTCCGAGATCGCGCGCGGTGGTGAAGCCAGCCTCCAGGGTCTTGCGCGCGTGCACGGTGGCGCGAGCAGTGCGCACGGCTAACGACTCCTTGGTCACCTGGTCATCCCAGCTCGTTTCGTTGTAGGGATGCAGGAACATGTGCGAATGACCTTCGATCATTCCGGGCAGCAACGTCTCGTTAGGCAAATTGATCGTGCGCGCATCGGCCGGCGCGGCAACATCAGCGCCGACCGCGGAAATCTTGTCGCCCGCTCACGAGCACCGACCAACCAGCGTGTATTTCCTGTCCGTCGAAAACCGCGGCGGGTTTGAGAAGAATTGGCGTTTCGGCGTGGGCGAAGGCGGCGAGGAGAAAAGAGAGGCCAAGAACCTTCTTCATTTTTTCTCCGCCACGATTTCCAGAAACATCGGCGTAGTAAACCACGATTCCGGATCGGCGTTGGCTTCGTGAAATTCGCGCAGTGTGTCCGCCGCCTGTTCCTTCGTCAGGACGCCCAGCTCCTGCAAACGCACCACGTTGATCTCGATGAAGCTGGCCGGCCATTGCCACGCATAATCGTGCGGCGAAATCGTGATGACGCGCGGACGGATTTCACGCACGCGCATCCCGGCATCACGCAACAGGCCCGGCAGATGGCGCGCCACATCCGGTTCGCCGCCGCTGGCGCGCCAGCTCGCTGCGACTTCGCGCCGGAAATTTTCGATCGCAGGCCGAATGGGCATGAAGCGGAACGTTTCGTAGTCGCTGTATTCGTGAAAAATCGCGATGCCGCCGGGGCGCAGCGCACCGGCGATCTTCTCGATCAGCGTCTTTGGCGAAGAGACGAACGACGCCACCCAGCGACACCAGCTCGCGTCGTAGTTCAGATTGCCTAACGAGAGCTCCATCAGGTCGCCTTCACGAAATTCGACATTGGTCAGGCCGCGCCGTTGGCAACGTTCGCGCGCGACTTCGAGAAAACGCGCCGACCGTTCGATGCCGAGAACAGCGCCGGTCGGTCCGACAATTTCTGCCAGATCGGCCGTGGCGTAACCCGGACCCGCGCCGATGTCGATTACCTTCCAGCCGTCGGTAATGCCGACGCGTTGCCAGCATTCCGTCACGACCGGCCGCCAGACGCGATGCTGCAAGCCGAGGCGCGCAACTTCTTCGTCGTGCGTGCCGAGGACGTAATCGGTTTCGCGTTTCGCTTGGCTCATGGCGAAAGCATGCCCGCACCTTGCCGCTTCGCCTACTTCGATTTTCGGGGGCGAACCTCGCGCAATTTGCAGCGGACGCGCGGCACCGTTAAGTCGCCACTGCATGAAAGGACGCCAGGCCGCCATCATTTTCGTTCTGGTCACGGTTACGCTCGACATGCTCACGGTCGGGTTGATTAGCCCGGTGTTGCCGAAACTCATTCTCGATTTTCTCGGGGGCAACATGACGACGGCGGCGCATTGGAACGGCTGGTTCGGCCTCGTTTTCGCGCTCATGCAGTTTTTCTTTTCGCCGTTGCTCGGCGTTTTGTCGGATCGATTCGGGCGGCGGCCGGTGATTCTATTGTCGAATCTCGGACTCGGTCTCGACTACATCGTCATGGCGATGGCGCCGACGCTGGGCTGGCTATTTCTCGGCCGTATCATTTCGGGAATCACGACTTCGAGCGTGCCGACGGCGATGGCTTACATCTCCGATGTTACTCCGAAAGAAAAACGCGCCGGTGCTTTCGGCATGATCGGCGTGGCGTTTAGCGTGGGCTTCATTCTTGGCCCTGCGATTGGCGGCATGCTGGGCGATCTTCATCCGCGACTGCCATTCTGGATCGCGGCTGGATTCAGTCTGGCGAACTGGCTCTGGGGTTACTTCGTCGTGCCGGAATCATTGTCGGCGGAACATCGGAAAGAATTCACTTTGCGTCGCGCCAATCCGGTCGGTTCGCTCGTTTTGCTGCGTTCGCATCACGAACTCTGGCGACTGGCCACGATCCAGTTTTTCGCTTACCTCGCGCACAACGTCTTTTCCATCTGGACGCTCTACGCGATCTATCGTTACGCGTGGACTCCGAGCAATGTCGGGCGTTCACTCGCCGTCGTCGGGATTTGTACGGGCATTGTCTCGGGCGGACTGACCGGGCGAATGGTGAAACGGTTCGGCGAACGCCGCACTCTCTACACCGGTCAATTCTTCGGTGCGGCCGGGATGTTTTTCGCGGGCCTGGCGCGAACGGGAGCGATGTTTCTCGGATCGATCCCGATTATTTCGATGTGGAATATTTCCATGCCGGCTGCGCAAGGCATGATGACGCGCCGTGTGAGTGAACGCGAACAAGGCGAACTGCAGGGCGCGATCGGCAGTTTGCGCTCGATTACTTTCATCATCGGTCCGGTTTTGTTTTCGCAAGTCTTCGGATGGTTCATCGATCCGAAACATTCCTTTCACATTCCTGGTGCACCATTCTATCTCGCCGCGGCGCTTCTTTTCTTCGCCATGACGATGTCGTTCCGGTTGAAAAAAGCACCGGCGGCAACACCGGTTTCGCCTGACGAGTCCACCGATGCGCTGGGTGCGGCGAGCGATTTGCCAACCGCGCCGACGACGGAGAGTTAGTTCCGCGCGCTTGTCACGTGCGCGCAGGCGCGCGAAGATCACGGGCCGCCATGCCGCGCATTTATCGCCAGAATTATCAGGACATCGAGCGCATCATCGAATTCGATTTCGTGCGCGCGACGGAAGCGGCCGCGCTCAATTCCCTGCAGTGGTTGGGCCGCGGCGAAAAAGAAAAAGCCGATAACGCCGCCTGCGATGCCATTCGCGGCATGTTCGATCTCATGAACATCTGCGGCGAAGTCGTGATCGGCGAGGGGATCAAGGACGACGCGCCCGGCATTTTCAAAGGCGAACAGCTCGGGACGTGGATGCCGGGCTCGCCGCAGTTCGACATCGCGCTCGATCCGATCGACGGCACGACCAACATCTCCAAAGGCATGCCGAATTCCATCGCCTGCATCGCGGCCGCCAGTCCGGAAGAAGGTGTGAAGGTGGCGCTGCGCGACATTCCTTCCTTTTACATGATGAAGCTGGCCTATGGCCCGGCGGTGGTGGCCGCCATGCAGGTCGCCGGCATCGACACATTGAAAATCGAGAGCCCGGTGGAAGAGACCTTGATGACGGTGGCGAAGGCGTTGAAGAAGCGCGTGCAGGACGTGGTGGTCATGATGCTCGATCGTCCGCGGCACAACGAAATCGTGGCGGAAATTCGGCGGGTCGGTTCGCAGTTGCGCATGATCAGCGATGGCGACATCGCTGCGGCCATCGGACCGGCCATTCAGGACAGCGGCCTCGATCTTTACCTGGGAATCGGCGGTTCGCCCGAAGCGGTATTAGCGGCCGCGGCCTTGAAGTGTCTCGGCGGCGATATGCAATGCTTGATGTGGCCGCGTGACGACAAAGAGCGCGCGCAATTGATCAAGGATGGTTACGAAAAAGATCTCGGGCGCGTCTTTTTTGCCGACGACCTGGCCAACGGGAAAAACATTCTTTTCTGCGCCACCGGCATCAGCGACAGCCCGTTGCTGCGTGGCGTGAAGAGGCAGGGACCGGCCACGGTCACGCATTCGGTTTTGATGCGCGCCAAGAGCAAAACAGTCCGCTTCATCCGCGCGCAACACGATCTGCAAAACAAGACCATCCGTTTGCGCTCCGACCGAAGCGAGCACGGGATCTGATTTTCCAATCCTGCTCCTAATCTTGATCCTGATCTTAATCTCCCGTGCGGCGCCGGTGCTGGTGGCAGGATTAGGATTAAGATCAAGATCAAGAGCAGGATTATGAAATCCAATTCTCGACATCGCCGGAAACGTCTGTTGGAATCCGGTAACACCACGCGCTTATGAGAGAAGTAAACAAAACCGAATTGTCGCCCGAGAATGGCTGTGTCGTCGATACGAAGTGGAAAGTCGGGCCGCTGAGCTATCATTCCTGCGCGCAGGAAACCGGTGGCGAAGCGGTCGTGAACAAAGTGACCTTGCCGGAGGTGGTCATTTACGATCACGTCGGTTTCAAAGGCGCCCGCGCCCGCACCAACCTGAGCTGGCTTTACCTGGGCGATTTTTGGAACGACCGCATCAGTTGCCTCATCATCGTCAGCGGCGTCTGGCGCTTCTATCGCGACGAATATTACAAAGGCGACCACTGGGACCTCGGCCCCGGCTTCTACGAATGCTTCTTCAAGGAGAAGGGGCCGGACGACGTGATTAGTTCCTTTCAGGCCATTCAGTTGACCTGATCAGGACTCGTTAGGTAGGCCGGAGTTATAGCTTGCCACGGCGAGACCTAGTCGCGCTGGATTAGACGGCATGATTCGCCCATTTCTCGCTAGGCCTATGCGCGTTTGCGTTCTCTTGGTTTGCGCTTGTTTGCTCGGGAGCGCAGCGCACATCCTGTCGTCCGAGCCGGCCAGTCCCGCGCCAGCATCTGGCGACGAGCGAATACTCTGGGACTTGGAGCGCGCCTATTGGCGATACGTCGAGACCAATGACCTGACTGCCTATTCAGACCTATGGCATAAGGATTTCCTAGGCTGGCCCTACGTTAGTTCCGCGCCTGTCCGTAAGGATCACATCACCGACTGGATTACCTCGCAAACCACGAAAGGTCTCGTGTTTAAGACGGTAGAATTCAGGCCCGCGGAGATGCAAGTGACGGGAGACGTCGCCTTCGCGTGTTATTGGGTAACTTTTAGATGGGTGGATAAGGACGGCAACGGAGCGCCACACACCCTGCGTGTTACGCATGCGTGGCTCCGCAGTGGAAAGGAGTGGCGCATCATTGGTGGGATGTCGATGCCCGAGCCCGAGAATCCGGCGAAGTGATCGGGATGGACAAAGATCTAACCCGGCGATGAGGCTAACGGCTGGCCGCTCTGATGCCTGGCTCATGATAGCTACCACCTCTCTTGCAGCGACGCGCGCGCTCGCCAGCCGTGGCTGATCTTAAGTCTCGTTAGGTGTGGAGAGCTACTCGTAAGAAGAATGCCGATTGCCTAGCTTGACACGGTTAGTTCGCGGCAGCTAGGCCTCAGCCGCCGCGCTGCGCGACCCGATGCGTCGGCGGCTGCTTGCGAAGTGCGACTTTCGTCGTCGTCGTGTTTTAACGCGACAAAGCCGGATCGTGTTTATTCGAACCGCGTGCCCGCAGCATTAGCGCAGAAGGCGGCGATCACGCTGTCGTTAGCAGCCAAAATACTGACTGTAGCGTGCACTGTATACTCATCACCGCTTTCTCCGAGTTCCAAGGCAGACGTAACTTTCTGCGATCCGATGAAAGCGCCGCTCGCGTCGTAGCGATAAAACGTGAATGTGTACGAGTAATCTTCCCAGCCATGCGTACGCTCCCAAACCCCGTGGCTGGGGCTACGCAGAGCCGGACTCGAACCCGTAGGAATCCCATATTCCGACATCGTGCCGCCATCATTAAAGGTCAACAGACTCGCGAAGGGAGGCGCGAGGGGGACGCCAGTCTGACAATTAACTGGCGTAACCGTGGCTCGCCACACGCCTTGGATGGTTCGCTGGTGCCCGTTCGCCGAAGCGGTGCTGGACGTGCCGAGCGCCATTGCGGTAACCAGGCTGACCAACGCACAGGCGAAGAGTAAGGACGCCATTATTCTTTTAACTAATTTTGTTTTCATCCTGTCATTTCCTTTTCTTGTTTGGCCTTCCGTGACTTCTCGTTGTGAGAAAATCGTGTCTGGCCGTTCACCGATGTACTTCGCAAAATTTCACGGCGTATTACGCGGAAGAAGAATTCCCAACTGGCTTTGGATTTTGCCTGACCTAAGGCAGCCGGTAGACTTCAACCAAGCCGACGCCGGTCGTGTCGAGCGCGCCGCGCACGATTGCGGTGTAAGCGCCGGGTGCGAGCGTGGAGAGAATCGCCGATTCACGATCGTCGCTCAGCGCAAGGCCGTTGTCGCGTCGATGGTCCGTCTGTCTGCGCTATCCTTCCAGTTGTCGTTGCTCCGAATGAGGGCGCCGTTTCCATCGCGCAGTTCCAAGGTGGGATCGGCCAGCGCGCCGGCCACCGGAGGAACGGCGTTGGCAAGCGAAGGTCCCAAGGCCCGGACCACGACGCTGGCGTTTCCGCCGCTTCCTCCGCCGACAATAAACCCGCCGATCATGACATTATCGCCCGTGTCCACAAATCCCCTTGTGCTGATGTTCGCCGGTGTCGAATTCGCGCCTTGCCCTAGATCGTAAACCTCGACTAAGCCAACGCCCTCTCCTCCACTCTTACTCTGAAGGACTGCGGTGTATGCCCCCGGACTGAGCATCGCCAGGATGGCCGATTCCGAGTCGTTTGTTGGCGGAATCGTCGTGGCCTCGATGTCTGCCTGCTGGCTGGTTTCGTCTGACTCTGGTTTTCCAGTTGTCATTGGTCGTTAGCGTCGTGCTGCCTTGATGTAGTTCCAAAGTCGGATTAGACAAAGTAACGCCGACCCCATTGAGCGAAGGACCTATCCCGCGAATAAGGACCCTCTTTAGCTCGGTTCCCGTGACAATGAAGCCACCGATCAGCACCTGGTCGCCGGTAACGACCCGCATGCGCGTGGAAATGTTGAGCAAGGTCGGCGATGTTGCCAGCCCGAGGTAGAGTTCCGCGCTGGCAAGAACGCCGCCGTTGCCGTCTCCTCCCGCGATGAGCACCTTGCCGTTGGGAAGCAGCGTCGCCGTGTGGTCATAGCGTCCGGTGACGAGGCTGCCGGTCGCACTCCAGGTTCCGGTCGCCGGATCGTACAGTTCCGCGCTCGCAAGACTTCCGCCGCCTCCTCCGCGACGAGCACCTTGCCGTTGGGCAGCAACGTCGCCGTGTGAAAACTGCGCGCGGTGGCGAGGCTGCCGGTCGCGCGTCCAGGTCCCGCTCGCCGGATCGTACAGTTCCGCGCTCGCGAGATGCCGCGCGTCAGTGTCCTCCGCGACGAGCACCTTGCCGTTGGGCAGCAGCGTCGCCGTGTGAGCACTCGCGCGCGGTGGCGAGGCTGCCGGTCGCCGTCCAGGTTCCCGCTCGCCGGATCGTACAGTTCCGCGCTCGCGAGTAGCCGCCGTTGCCGTCGTATCCCCCTGCGACGAGCACCTTGCCGTTGGGCAGCAGCGTCGCCGTGTGACCGATAGCGCGCGGTGGCGAGGCTGCCGGTGGCGCTCCAGGTGCCGCTCGCCGGATCGTACAGCTCCGCGCTCGCGAGAGCGCTGCTGCAGCTGCATACCGCCTGCGACGAGCACCTTGCCGTTGGGCAGCAGCGTCGCCGTGTGATCGTACGCGCGCGGTGGCGAGGCTGCCGGTCGCGCTCCAGGTGCCGCTGGCCGGATCGTACAGCTCCGCGCTCGCGAGATAGTCGTTGCCGTCGTAGCCGCCGCGACGAGCACCTTGCCGTTGGGCAGCAGCGTCGCCGTGTGACCGCTGCGCGCGGTCGCCGAGGCTGCCGGTGGCGCGTCCAGGTGCCGGTGGCCGGATCGTACAGTTCCGCGCTCGCGAGAGTGGCTGATGCTGTCGCCGCCTCCGCGACGAGCACCTTGCCGTTGGCACAGCAATGTGGCCGTGTGACACTCGCTGACGCTCGCGCAGCGGCGAAGCGCCGGTGGCGCGTCCAGATCCCGCTGGCTGGACGACAATCCGCGCTAAGTTGTATCAGCGCCAGCCCAGCACCGACAAAACCAGCGGCAACGCGATCCGCCGCGCCACAATCAAGCGGACTGGCCGGAGACCGGTAATCAGAGCGGAAAGCAGTTTCCAACGCTTTGTTATCGTAGGCCAAGTGACCTGCGAACTTGTACGGGATGAAGCTGTCTTGGTGAGCTGAATCGAATCATACATATAGACGTTCCTTCGCCTGGTGGTTTACCCGCGACTGCAGCGATGTACAGAACGGAAACCAGCGCGAGGTTACGGGGAAATGTCAGAACTTCCTGCAAACCAAAGGAAACTCCGAAAACTTTCGCGCCCGCACCCTCGTCGGAGGCCATCCCTGAGACCGAGCGCATTATCGTTACCGGATCAAACATCCCGACTGCGCAAGAGGAATCCTCGTTGCCGGTCACAAAATACACGGCCGAATGGCTGCGAAAGTCGGGTGCTGGCACGCCGGTGGAAGGATTGCGTCAGCTTCCTTCCTTTGTCGGAAACGTCGCCACGGAAAATGACTCCCTTGGCGGCAGCGGCGCAGCGGGCATCAACCTGCGCGCCCTTGGATCAGAAAACGTGCTCATCCTGATCAATGGCCGCCGGGCCTTTCTTGGCTCAGGTTTTAACGGGGCGGACGTCAACCTGATCCCATTGAGCGGACTGCAAGCGGTGGAAGTGCTAAAAGATGGCGCCTCCTCCATTTACGGCTCGGACGCGGTGGCCGGTGTGGTCAATTTTAGCATGTGGGATGACACGCACGATAACGGGCCGCGGTTCGAAGGAGCTGAGTTCGAGGTTCGTTATGGAAACACGACTGACCACGACGCGAATGTTCGTCAGGCGTGGATTCGTGGCGGGGTTACAGGTTTGGATGGCAAGGTCGCGATTTTTGCTTCAGCGGAATATTATGATCGCGCAGCCATTTACGCCCGCGACCGTTACATCTCGAGCACCGGGGACCTAACCAACAATCAAGAGATCAATGTGAACCCCGATATTGGTATCGCCGGCCTCGGTCTCGGCGGGATCAACTACAATAGCCCCGGCTTTGCCGGGCGCGTGAATGTCTCTCCTCCAACCGAGACATTCCCACAGGTGTTTCCTGTCGGACGACTTGTTCTCCGTGACCTGACGACTAATCAAGTCACCCCAGCGAGCTACCGACCATATGACCTTAGAACCGATCCAGCCAGTTTCAACTCCCAAGCTTTTAGTCAAGCGATTCCGTCGGTAGAGAAGTCGATGGGATACGTTGGTGGCCGATACAAAGTCTTTGGCAATGCCCTCCAAATCTATGGAGACTTGATGTATTCGCACTACCGGCAGGATAACGGTGGGGCGGGGACCCAGTTTATTCTCACCGACTTTACCAACGCCCTGACTGAGGTACGATCTTCAATTTTCAATCCATTTGGTGATCGCCTCACGGCGGTACCAGGTAATCTCCAGCAGGAGTTTGGGAACCGCCGGGACACTTTCGATAAAGATTGGTGGCGTTGGGGAGTCGGCGCCAAGGGAGAGTTTAACTTCATAGACAACGCTTTCATCAGCCGTTTGGGATATGACGTCGGGATTACTTATGAGCGCTTCGACGATACAGAAACCCTTGCTGGCGATGCCGTGCGCAGCAAGTTTGTGGAACAGATAGTCCTCGGCCAGTTCAATCCGTTCATCGGCCAAAACGCGCCGCGCATTGGTGTTGCCCCGACTTACAGGACAGTCCAGGTTGGGACAACCGTCGAAGGAGAGCCAATCTTCGAGCGGATTCCGACGGGCGAGACAGCGCCATATAATAATGTGCTCGCGGCCCAACTCTCCTCCTTTCTGGGCCAGTCGCTCTATCATCAGAAAGATTGCCTGGCTGACATTACGATCAACGCGCTTCTCTTCCCGAGCCTCTGGAACGGAGGGATCGATGTGGCTGGTGGATACCAGCGTATCTGGGGGCAGCAGAACTTTATTCCCGATCCTGTCCTGGCACAGGGTGACCAGCTGGCAGGTACTTCGGCACCTCGCCTAATTTCAAGTTCCGCCAAGAGGTCAACGCCTGGTTTGGTGAAATGCGGATCCCGCTAGTGATCTCAACCATGAACGTTCCGTTGGTGAATTCGTTTGAGGTGGATTATGCCTACCGCTTCGAAGAGTTCGACGACACGGACCTGACCGACCCCGGCGCTCATGGAGCCGCCAGCTTCGACAACGGCGGCAACAATCGGGTGACGATTCGTTATCAGCCAATCCCCGATCTGTTGTTGCGCGGCACCTGGGGACAATCGTTCCGTTCACCAGCCCCTGGCGATCTGTTTGCGCCGGTAGCTCAGGGCTTCTTGCGACTCTTCGACCCAGTTACGAGCAGCCTAGCTCCGATACCCACTCTGACCGGTGGCAATACTGATCTTAAGCCGGAAGAATCCGAGACGTGGACAGCCGGTCTCGTTTATTCGCCGAAATTCGTCCCTGGCTTCACCTTGACCGTCGATTGGTATCAGGTGTTCACGGGAAATCTGATTGTATCGGGAGCAAACCGAAGTCCAGCTGCTCCTTGAGGTAGACCCATTCAATCCCGCGATACATCGTGATGAAGATAATAACATCATCTTCATCGAGTCTCTTAATAACAATGCGGGCAAGCGTTTCGTCCAAGGCCTGGATGTGAGCGGTGTCTACCAGCTTCCGACGACAAACTTCGGCAACTTCACCTTTACCCTTGGCTGGAACCATTTCTTTACCTGGAAGGCGGAGCCTCTTGCTGGTTCGGGCACGCATGACTTCCTGGGCGATGACGGCAGCGGGACACTCCCGATTGTTCCCGGCGCGATCCCTTTTAATAAGGGATTTCTTCGCGTCGAATGGACACAAAAAGTTGGACCCGGAAATCTTGATTTCGTTGCCCAGGGCAATTACACCGGCGATTTTGAGGACGATCCGGAGTTGATCCTTGGGAACGATCTGGTCGCACAAAATCCAGGCACGACCGTTGAACCGAATTGGATACTGCATCGGCGAGTGACCGACTACATGACCCTCGATTTGCAGACCAGCTACGAGTTTGTCAGGCCACCGGCGATGGAAGCGCCCGCTCCTGGTTATGCCAAGGAAGGGAAGGACTTCAAGAGCACGCAGAGCATGCAGTCAGTAGCTGGGGTGGGGACTGGCACGTTCTGGCAGCGGATGCTCTGGGGAACCAAAGTTACGGCGGGCGTGGTCAACGTGTTTGACCGCAATCCGCCGACGGTTCTGGGGGCGTTTAACAACAATTACGACACGTCGCTCTACTCGATTCGGAATCGTTTCTACTACGTTGCTCTGAGTAAACAATTCTGATGCGCACTCTTACTTGGAAACCGTTTCCTTCGGCGCGAGAGAGGCGACGATTGTTTCGAAGCGCGGATCGCCGCGCAAAGGATCCCACAGCGGGCTCAAGCGTAAGTTGCCATAAGTGTGGTCGCCCGGAGTTTTGATGACGGCTTCAAGTTGCTTAAGCGCCAATTCGCGTTCGCCTGTCCAGGCACAGATGATGACGAGGCAAATCTTTACGATGCTCTGGGTCAGTCTTGACGCTGCCAGTTCCATCGCGCGGCGGCCTTCGGTCAGTGCCTCTTCTTTTCTTCCCAAGCCTGCATCGATGAGCCCGAGCTGAGAAAGTAGATCTACCCTTTCAGGATGACCGCGGATCTCTTCCTCCTGTTGTGCGCGTGCCCTCATAAAAGCAGCGCGTGCAGCAGTTTCGTCTCCTTTCAAACGAGCGACTACACCCACCCAAAAGTCGCGGCCAAGTTGACGAGAAAGCTCCACTCGAGCGAATTCTTCTGGGAAAGCACCGCCGCAAGCGCTGCCGGCGGCGTCCCAGTCGCGATCGTACAAAGCAAGAGTGTAGCGCTGGCCCGCCACAAATGGATCTTTCTCTGACCCAGGTTCATTGGTCAGGATCTTTTCAATTGCAGCACGCAAAGGCCCTGTGTCCGCTCGCCGGTATACTTCGATGGAAGCGCGAAAAATCCGCCCTGGCCTGCGCTCTGGATGAAGCGCAACGATGCGATCCATAATTTTGGTGTGTTGGTCATAGTCGTGCAACCACAAGTAGGTCGATCCGAGGTTAATCAGGTAAGGGAGGTTTCGAGGATCGAGCTCACATGCGCGCTCGAGATTGTGTGTGGCGTCAGCCCAGCGACGCTGACTGCGGTCCATCGATCCAGCTAACTCGTAAACTTGCGGGTTATTGGGTAAACTCTGTTGAGCAAGAGCAAGTTCGGCGCGCGCGCGGTCATAATCCGAATAGCCCCAGATAAAGGTGCCACGCCAGCGCCAGGTGCGCTTCCCCCGAATCCGGCCTCAACCGAAACGCAGAATCTATGGCCGACTTTGCCAGGGCCAGGCGCTCGGGGGTGTCTGCCAATCAAGTCGTGCGCAAAGGCTAGCTGGCAATAGGCGAGAAAGAAGTTAGGATCACGAGCAACTGCCTTATTGAGCAGGTCCACAGCCTCGGAAAGTTCATTCTCTACAGGACAGTCCGCCGCCAAATCGACCTGGGCGTTGTAAATCATGGAGATAGCACGGACGTAAAAATCATAAGCGACCAGGTCCTGGGTTGGTCTTTCTTCAACAGACGCCTTCTCACTAGCTGAGAGCTTGGCGTGAAGTTGTTCGGCGACTTTTTGCGCGATCTCACTCTGAACTGCGAAGAACTCGTTCAAATCGCGGTCGTATTGTTCGACCCAGACGTGGGTATCAGTCCGCGTGTCGATCAACTGCGCATTCAAATGAAGATGCGTGCCGGTCCTGCGTACGCTGCCTTCCAACACATGAGAGACGCGCAGCTCATTACCGATCTGGCGCAGATTTCCTTTGCCGCGGTAATCCATGACACTGGTCCGGCTGATGACTTTCAGGTCGGCGATCCTCGCAAGCTTGGTCAAAATGTCGTCCTGCACACCATCAGCAAAGGCGGCGTGTTCTTTCTCTTCGCTAAGATTTTCAAACGGTAGAACGGCGATTCCAGTTGTTACCGGATGGCGGATTAGTTCGCTTTTCCAAATGTTCCACCCAACGGCTGCAGCCAATGCCAGCAGTGAAGTTGCGAGAAGCGCGCTGGTTGGATTACGCCGCACCCATTTTCTGCCGCGCGTGAAAACCCCAGTGTGACGCGCGACAATCGGCTCGTGCTTTAGCCAGCGTTCCAAGTCTTCAGCCAGTGCGAGAGCAGATGAGTAGCGGCGCTTTGGATCTTTCTCGAGGCACTTGAGACAGATTGTCGAGAGATCGCGATCTATTTTCGGATTTAACAGGCGCGGTTGCCGCGGCTCGGTATCGAGCACTAACTTGATCGTCTCGTAGGTTGTTCCACCGGCAAAAGGCGGCTGACCTGTCAGCAATTGGTAAAGCACTGCGCCAAGTCCATAGACATCTGTGACGCTGCTGACCGACGCGTTGTTTCCTACTGCTTGCTCTGGCGCCATGTAACTTGGCGTGCCCAACACTTCCACTGTGCGCGTGACCGTGCTCTCGGACTCGACCAGTCGAGCAAGGCCAAAATCGGTCAGGTGCGGTTCGCCTTTTGCATCGAGCAGAATGTTTCCCGGTTTGATGTCACGATGCAGAATTCCATGCTCATGCGCGTAATGAACTGTGCGAGCCACCTTCGCGATTAATTCCGCCGCCTGCCGGATCGACATCGGCGTTTGTTTAACTACTTCGTCGAGCTGGCCGCCTTCGACAAACTTCATGCTGAAGTAGCACTGGCCATCGCGCTCGCCGACTTCGTGGATTGGAACGATACCGGGATGCTCTAGCCTGGCTGCCGCTTCGGCCTCGAGGCGAAAACGCTTGAGGTGAGCTTGGGTAGCCCACTGGCCTAATCCGATGACTTTGAGCGCGACGATGCGATTGAGGCTCTTTTGGCGTGCGCGAAATACTACGCCTTGTCCGCCGCGTCCAATTTGCTCGAGCAATTCGTAATCGCCGAAGTCCATCAACAGCGGGATCGGGCGGCCGCGGTCATCGACCCCGGCTACAGCTTCGTCAGAGCCGAGACCGGTCTCCAGCAGACAGGCGCCGCAGGAGTGCTGCGGAGAATCGGGTGGAATGGCTGCTCCGCATTTGCGGCAAAATCTTTTGCCGGTTGTGATTCTCATCGCGCGACCATTCTCTTCATTCAAATACTGCACGGAAATTCCCAAAAGGTTACGAGCGCAATGCAGCGATGAGGTGGCGCAGCTCGTCTTCGATCTCGGCCGGGGTTGCCACCGTGTGCGCGACTTCCTCACGCAACACCTGTCGGTAACGCTGTCGCAGTCGATGGAAGGCTTGTTTGACCGCGTTCTCGGTCATGCCAAACTCGCGCGCAATCTCCGCTTGTGATGGTCGATCCGGTTCATCGGAGAGCAAGGTGTTCAACCGCTCCAGCAGCGGCGCGTTAGCTGATCTCTGAGATTCCTCGCGCAAGCGTGCGAAGACTCGCTCGAGAACAGTCAACGCCCAGCGGCGATCATAAAGCAGATCGGCGCTCAGCATCTCGCTCCGATCGAACTCGCTCGGATCGTAGGATTCGATCTCGTCCAGCGGAATCAAGGTTCGGCTGCCACCACGTTTGATCGCCGCGGCATCACGGCGCTCGTTGGCCATGAAATGCTTGAGCGAAGCCAAAAGAAAAGAACGCAATCGGCCCTTTTCCTGACGCACGGATTGGAAATCTTTGCGCTCTAAAATGAGCGCGAAAAACCCCTGGGTGAGATCTTTCGCCTCCTCTGGCCCAATGCCGTCTCGCCGCACGAAGCCATGAATGGGCCGCCAGTAAGTGCGGCAAAGATTTTCCAGGGCTGCGTCCGCCGCCGGCGACGCGCCTTGCGCCGTCAACACCACGCTCCATTGGGTGGTGACAAATGCGTCGGGGCCCCCAGACGCATTTCCGCCAATCCCGCTCAGCGAACTCACTTCATCAGCCTATCAAAGGCATCACTATGGAGACCACGCTAAAAGCGATTCCACACATCTAGGCGACGCAGCGTTCTTCGGCGGCCGGCGCCGCCGGAGTAAGACGAAGCTTGATAGTCTCGTTAGGTATCGAGAGCTACTTGTGAAGAGGATGCCGATTGCCTAGCTTCGCGCAGCTAGTTCGCGGCACCTCAGGCCTCAGCCGCCACGCTATACGTGACTCACGTATAGCATCGGCGACTGGTCTTGCCTTCCACGCTCAGCGTGACGGTGACGCGCCAAACCCACCGTAACTAGTCATCATTCTTATCTTGTCGCGACACCTGTGTGACCAGGCCCTCAAACACTGCTGGTACTCCGACTGGACCGGTCTGGATCATCCAAAGCTGCTTGCCTTTCGGATCGACGAATATGTCAAAACTTGGGCCATTGGTAAACGCGAGCGTGCCTGTGCAATCTGCTGCGACCGCATAGACTCCTACCGATCCATTGGAATGGAGAATCATGCCATTAATGCTGACGGTGGCGAATGGACTGACCAATGTCCCGTCTCCGTTGAAATTGATACCTTCAACAATGGCCTTCGGGACGGCAACGCCCCCGACGATGTTCCACCCGTGCGTGGCGAATAGGTATGCGCCGCGCAGCGTTTGCACACTGCAAGTCTGGTGCGGGCCATCCTCGTGCGCGACGACCGGGGTGCCAAGTCCGACAAAGAGCAGAAGCATCCCTGCCGAAACCAACAGAGCCGCCGCTGCCCCCCTAACAGCTGTCTTCATTCGTTTTGTCTTCATAGATAATCTTGATCTCCAATTTTCCTTTGGTTGTTGTTGGCCTTCCTTGACTCCTCGTCTCGGGAAGTCAGTTCCAGCCGTTCACTTATTCCTTCGGAAAATTCCGCGGTTCGTTACGCGGAAAGTTTGGAAGATAGGAACCGCGAATGTCGCGGATGACGCAGATAAGAACGGAATTTGGTAGCGAAGATTGTTTCGGCGAGCCGCCGATACCAACACGTGGGACGCGAGCGCTACCTTTTTGGCGCGAGGGACGCGACGATGTTTTCGAAGCGCGGGTCACCGCGCAACGGATCCCACCACGGCATCAGCTTCAATTCGCCATAGCGGATGGCGCTCGGTGGACGGACGGCGATGGCAAGCTGTTCGCAGGCGAGATCTTTGTCGCCAGCCCACGCTGCGATTACCGCAAAATATTCGCGCAGGTACCCCGCAACGAGCGCATCTCTTTCCACTGGAAGAAGCGTAAGCGCGCGCCGGCCCTCGCGCAGCGCTTCCTCTTTGCGGCCTAGTCCGGCATCGATCAGACCTAGCACGCACCACGACGGGCCGAAATCTGGTTGCGCCTCGACGATTTTCTCCTGCTCCGCGCGTGCAGCGGCAAACGCCGAACGCGCTTTCTGCTCGTCGTTGGTCATGCGGGCGATGAGAGCTTCGATAAACCTGCGATTGAATTGAACTTCGTCGCCTAGACCAATTTCACTGTCACCCAGCGCGCTTAAGGCCTGGGTTGCGGCAGCGCCATCGCGTTCGGCCAGCGCGCAGTTGAGCCAAATCTGAGCTTCGGCATCTACCGCAGCGGGACTTGTCGCCCGAAGCGAATCGATTGACTGGTGCAATGGCCGCGGATCAGCGTTCACATACAACTCCCACTCCGGAAGAGCTAGCCTCATAAGAGCGTCGTCCGGCTCGGCGACGGCGACTGCGCGGGTTAGCCAGGTCTTTGATTGCGAATAGCGTCGAAGCCTCGCGTAGTTTGATGAAAGCAGGATGGGCGTTTGCCTGTCGTGCGGGTCGAGTTCGGCTACGCGTTCCAGATTTCGCGTCGAGTCTTCCCAGCGTCCTTGACGCCTCTGAATGGCACCCATCATTCTGAATATTCGCGCATCATTAGGCAGGGTCTGGCGGGCAATTTCCAGTTCAGTCAACGCGCCGTCATAATCGAGGTAACCTCGATAGAAATGCAGCGCCTGTGCGAGGTGCGCTTCGCCCGAATCGGGTTTCAGACGAAAAGCGAAATCAATCGCTGCTTTCGCCATGGCCAACCGCGCCGGCGTATGGTCGACTTGATCGAAATAAAGGGAATCATGAGCGGAGGCCAATTGGCAATAGGCATCCAGAAACGATGGGTCGCGCGCGACAGCCCGGTTCAGCAAATCGACCGCCTGCCCTACATCCGCGAACCGGTGGTTCTTCCGATAAACGAGATCGTTGGCCCGCGAATAAAGATCGAAAGCAATGAGATCCCCGGTCGTCTTGCGCTCAATGGCCACCCTCTCAGCGGGCGTAATTTTGGCATGAAGCTGGTCAGCGACTTTTTCCGCGATCTCACTTTGAATGGCGAACACATCATCCAGAGCGCGATCGTATTGCTCCGCCCAAACGTGAGTGTCGGTGCGCGTGTCGATCAACTGCGCGTTCACATGCAGGCGGGCGCCCATCCGGCGCGCGCTCCCTTCCAACACATGCGAAACCCGCAGATCGTTACCGATCTGTCGCATGTTTCGCTTGCCACGGTACTGCATCACGCTTGTGCGACTGATGACTTTCAGGTCGGCGATTTTCGCCAGTTTGGTCAGTATGTCGTCCTGCACACCGTCAGCAAAGGCTGTGCTTTCATTCTGCTCGCCCAGGTTTTCAAATGGCAGCACGGCGATTCCGGTTGTTATCGGTTTGCGGATCAATTCACTTTTCCAAACGATCCAGCCGCTGGCCGCTGCCAGTGCGATGAGGGATGCGGCAAGTAGTGCGCTGGTTGGACTGCGTCGCATCCACTTTCTGCCACGGGCGATGAGTCCACTGCGCCGCGCTTGAATGGGTTCGTGCTTCAACCAGCGTTCCAAATCCTCCGCCAGCGTGAGCGCGGATGAGTAACGGCGCTGCGGATTTTTCTCCAGACACTTAAGACAAATCGTGGAAAGATCGCGATCTACTTTCCGATTCCACAGGCGCGGCGGCCGCGGCTCCGTATCCAGGACTAACTTGATCGTCTCGTAGGTTGTTCCACCGGCGAATGGCGGATGGCCGGTAAGCAATTGATAGAGCACTGCGCCCGATCCGTAGACATCGGTAACGCTACTGACCGCCGCGTTGTTTCCCACCGCTTGTTCCGGGGCCATGTAACTAGGTGTGCCCATCACTTCCAAAGTACGCGTGACGGTGCTCTCGGATTCAACTAATCGGGCCAGGCCAAAATCGGTCAGCTGCGGTTCGCCTTTTGCATCGAGTAGAATGTTTCCCGGCTTGATGTCGCGATGCAGAATCCCATGCTCATGCGCGTAATGAACGGTGCGAGCTACCTTCGCGATTAATTCCGCCGCCTGCCGGATCGACATCGGTCTATGCCTAACGACTTCATCAAGCTGACCGCCTTCGACGAATCTCATGCTGAAATAACACGAGCCATCGCGCTCGCCGACTTCGTAGATGGAGACGATGCCCGCATGATCAAGGCTGGCGGCGGCTTCCGCTTCCCGGCGAAAGCGCGTTAGGTGAGCTGTGCTCGCCCACTGGCCAAGGCTAATTACCTTTAACGCGACAATGCGGTTGAGACTCTTTTGCCGGGCGCGAAATACGACGCCCTGACCGCCGCGCCCGACTTCCTCGAGTAATTCGTAATCGCCGAACTCTCCCAGCAGATTGACCACGCGCTCCGCGTTCTTGTTTTCAAGCGAAGAATTCGCGTCTGTCGCTTCACCATTTTCAAGAGAGCTGCTGCCGTCTCCCATCCCCAGTGCGATTTTCAGCACGCACCTGGTGCAAAGCCCTTCCGGCGCATCGGAAAAGATTTTGGCGCCGCACTTCCGGCAAATTCTGATTATTCTGATCACCGGCGGACGCGCTTGCGCAGTCTCCGTTTGTACTCCGTAGGATTCTTCCACACGTTATGCTTCGACGACCGAAATTAGATGGCGCAGCTCATCTTCGATTTCGCCGGGCGTGGCAACGGTCTGAGCGATTTCGTCTCGCACTAACCATTGATAGCGCTGCCGAAATCGGTGAAACGCCTGCCGGACCGCATTCTCGGTCATACCCAACTGCGCGGCGACCTCCGCCTGTGAGGGCGAGCCCGGTTCATCCGGCAACAACTGCTTCAATGAATCAAACAACACGGCATTGCCTGCCGCGCGGTATTCATCCTTTAGTCGGCTCAGCACGTGTTCCAACACCGTCGCAGCCCATCGGCGTTCGTAAATCATTTCAGCAGTCACTGGATCTGCTGGTTCCAGCTCGATCAGTTCCGCGGCGCGCAGTTCTTCCAACGGGATCAGCCGCTGCCCCTTCCCTCGCTTGATCGCCATCGCACGACGCTGCTCGTCGGCCAGAAAATATTTCAGCGCCCCAAGCAGATAAGAACGCAGTCGCCCTTTTTCTCTGGCGGACGGCATTCAGACTTCCGCGCTCCAAAAGCTGCGCAAAAAATCCCTGCGTAATATCCTCTGCCTCCTCTCGCCGAACACCTTGTCGCTGCACGAAACTATAGATAGGTCGCCAATACATGCGGCAAAGCTTTTCCAGTGCTTCTTCCGCCGCTGGGGATTCGCCTTGCGCGGTCAACACCACGCTCCATTGGGTGGTGACAAATGCGCCCGGGCCCCCAGACGCATTTCCGCCAGTCCCGGTCAGCGAACTCACTTCATCAGCCTATCAAAGGCATCACTATGGAGACCACGCGAAAAGCGATTCCACACATCTAGGCGACGCAGCGTCCTTCGGTGGCTGGTGCCACCGGAGTAAGACGAAGGTTATCGTCTCGTTAGGTATCAAGGCGAGTAGCTATCGCGACGCGGCGTAAGTCTTGGAGAAGGATTTCCATATCACGCGTTGTCGTGCGGTAGTTCAGGACACAGCCGCGTAAGGCGAAGCGACCCTGGACGGTTGCGTTCGAGAGATAGGAGCTGCCGTCGCGTTGCAAAGCCAGAAGCAATCGTTCGTTGTAAGCGTTGAGATCCTTCTCGTCCGTAACTCCTGGCGGAAGGTAACGAAAGCAGAAGATGGATAGCTCAACTGGAGCTAGCATTTCGAAATCGCTGCTCTGCCTAACGAGTGCTTCAAGATGGTGCGCGCAGGCCAGGTTGCTTTCGATGGCGTCGCGGATGACGCGCAGCCCGACACCTTTCAACAGCATCCAAACCTTGAGCGCGCGAAAGCGTCGCGATAATTCGGGGCCGTAATCCCAGAAGGCGAAAGCTTCGTCGGCGGTTTCTTGCAGGATGCGGGTGTATTCGGCATCGTGCGCGAAGGTGGCGCGCGCGTTTTCAGGATCGCGGTAGAGGACGCAGCCGCAGTCGACGGGAAGGAAAAGCCACTTGTGCGGGTCGAGCGCGATGGAGTCGGCCTCGGGGAAAGCAGCGAACTTGTCGCAGACGGAAGGTGCGAGCGCGGCAAAGCCGCCGTAGCAGGCGTCGATGTGCAGCCAGAGATTGAAACGGCGCGCGACTTGCGCGAGTTCGGCCAGCGGATCGACCGTGCCGGTTGCGACCGTGCCGGCATTACCGACGAGACAGAACGGTTGATAGCCTGATTGCAAATCGCGTTCGATTTCAGTGATGAGTTGGTCGAGACGGATGCGAAAATTTTCGTCGGTTCCGATAAGCCGGCAGTTTTCGCGGCCGATGCCGAGCAAGGTAGCGGCCTTGGCGACGGAATGATGCGTCTCTGCGGAGGCGTAGAGTCGCAATGTCTTGGATTCGTTAGGTACTTTTGTTTTTCGCGCGGCGGCGAGGGCGGCGAGGTTAGCCATGGAACCGCCGCTGACGAAAAGACCGCCGGCCGTGGCGGGATAGCTAAGGATTTGTTTGATCCAATCGATGGTCAGACGCTCGACTTCCACGGCGGCGGGCGCGGAACGCCACGCGGTCAGGTTTGCGTTTAAAGTCGAAGCGAGCAGATCAGCGAAACTTGCGATGGCCATGCCGGGCGATTGCACGTAACCAAACATGCGCGGATGCCCGCTTTGCCGGCTGAGCGGAATGATGTCGTCGCGAAATGTAGCGAGAAGATTTTCGAAGGCGGTACCTTCCTCCGGCAAAGCGGAGTCGAGACGGGCGCGAATTTCCCGCGAAGTGGTGCGCGGATAAACCGGACGGTCGCGCAACGTGCTGAGATAATCGGCCATCCATGCGAGGGTGGAATTTCCCCAGCGCAAAATTTCTTCGCGCGATGGATCGAGCGGCGACATCAGGCGGATGCGAGCGCGAGAACCGCGTTCGCGCAACCCCACGAGAGTGTGAAACCGGAACCGCCGTGGCCGTAGTTATGAATGACGCGACGACCGTCGCTCAGTTTGTTGGCCTCGAGACAAATTCCGGTGCGACGGAACGGCCGCAGTCCGACACGTTCGCGCAAGACTTTCGGCGGTTCGATGTTCAAGATGCGGCTGCATTCCGTCACGAGACTATTCGTTAGGTCGGGATCGGGCTCGCAGTCGGCGCTGACTTCATTGGTGCCGCCGAAGAGGCAATCGTTCGTGCGCGGGATCGGCGTACATGAGCGGGAGATCGTCGCAGACCACCGCGTAGTTCTGCTCGATCTTCGGCACGATCGCGACCTGGCCGCGATGCGGTTCGACCTCGGGATCGGGCACGAGCTTTCCCGCGCCGATGCCGCTGCAGTTCACGACTAACGAGTAGTTGCGATCAACCTCTTCGAGTTTTTTGAATCGAATGCCCGAACGAATTTCGCCACCGGCTTTTTGAAAACGTTGCGCGAGATAATCGAGATAGATCGTGGTGTCGGTCAGCGGAACATCGATAACGGCTCCGCTGACGAAGTATTCCGGCAACTGTTCCTCGGGAATGCGACGCGCGCCTAACGAGGCCGACCAATCTGGAATGGGCACTTCGCCGATGCGCGAAAAGAAGCGCAGTTCGATCATCGAAACTCCGGTTCCCGGCGTGCCGCACAATCCGCGCAGGACCTCGAAGGTTTCGCGCGACCACGGAATGACGAGATCAAACGGTTCGGCGTCGTAGGGAAACCAAATGGCCGCGGCCACGCCCGACGTCGTGCGCGTGCCGACTTCTTCGGCGAAAATTGTCGTCTGGTAGCCGCGCTCGGCGAAAAGTACGGCGCAGGTTAATCCGGAAACTCCAGCGCCGATGACAGCTACGCGATCTGGCTTGAGCATCTGCGTGCAAGATGACGGTTCGTCATATAAAAGTCACGGCCATGATTCGGAAGCTTTTGCTCTCGTTAGGCGGCGCGGCGCTGATTTGCACGGCGCAGGCGAAAGCGCCGGATGTCTCGACGCACTTCACCAGACTCGATGACATTCGCGTTCATTACACCGACTACGGGAAAGGCGAGACCGCGCTCGTGTTCGTGCATGGATGGAATTGCGACGAATCGGTTTGGAAAAACCAGGCGCCGGTGCTCGCGCAGGACATGCGCGTAATCACGATCGACCTGCCGGGTCACGGGCAAAGCGATAAACCGGAGATCGCTTACACGATGGACCTGCACGCCAAAGCGATCGACGCGGTGTTGCAGGACGCGAAAGTGAAAACGGCGGTGCTGATCGGACACAGCAACGGGACGCCGGTGATCCGGCAATTCTATCGGAACTATCGCGAGAAGGTGCGCGGACTGGTGATTGTGGACGGGGGGTTGCGGCCGTTCGGCGACCAGGCATTCATGGAGAAATTCATCGCGCCGTTGCGCGGCCGCGATTACCTGGACACGGCGATGCACTTCGTGAGCGGAATGATCGCGCCGATGAAGCAACCGAGCGAGCAGGAAGCCGTGCGGAAGATGATGTTGAGCGGACCGCAGTACGTGGCGGTGAGCGAAATGGAAGCGCTGACTGATCCCACGTTGTGGAAGGAAGATAAGATCGACGTGCCGGTGCTGATGATTTTGGCGAAGCAACCGGCGTGGACGGACGAGTACGAACAATTCGCGAAGTCGCTGATTCCAAATCTCGATTACCAGGTATGGAGCGACGTCTCGCATTTCATCATGCTGGATCAGCCTAACGAGTTCAACCAGGCGGTGGTGGAGTTCGTGAAGAAGAACAAGCTGAATTCACCGACCGGGATGACACGCGCCGCATGATCGGCTAACGTGCGGCGATGGTTGCTCTGGCGACGGACGCGTTGACCGAAAAGATTCTCGGCGGCGAACGCATTTCTTCCGCGGAAGCGCTCGAGCTTTATCGCCGGCCGCTGCAGGAACTCGGAGCGCTGGCCGATGCGCGCCGCAACCTGGCCAAGCGCGGGCGTTACGATGATCGCGGCGAAGAGATCGTGACCTACATCGTCGATCGCAACATCAATTACACGAACGTCTGCAATGTTTACTGCAAGTTCTGCGCGTTTTATCGCACGGAGAAAGACGACGATCACTACGTGCTGAGCTTCGAGCAGCTCGACCAGAAACTGGAGGAACTCTCCGCCGCGGGCGGGGTTCAAATCCTGATGCAGGGCGGGCATCATCCGAAACTCGGATTCGATTGGTATATCGATCTGCTGCGGCACATCCGGGAAAAATTTCCGCACATCAACATCCACGGATTCAGTCCGCCGGAGTTCCAGCATTTCGCCGAAGTCTTCAAAATGCCCCTGCGCGAAATCATCCGCGCGTTCAAAGCGGCGGGACTCGGATCGATTCCCGGTGGCGGCGGCGAAATCCTGGTCGATCGCGTGCGGCAAAAAATTTCGCCGCTGAAATGCAACTCGGACGAATGGCTCGAGGTCATGCAGGTCGCACATGAAGAAGGATTGAACTCGAGCGCGACGATGATGTTCGGCCATGTCGAAACGATCGAGGATCGCATCGAACATTTGCAGCGTCTGCGCGATCAGCAGGACGAGAGCGGCGGATTCACCGCTTTCATCTGCTGGACGTTTCAGCCGGAAAACACCGTGCTGAAGGTGAAACGCAAGACCGGCGTGGCGGAATATCTGCGCATGCAGGCGCTGGCGCGCATCTATCTGGATAATTTCGAGAACGTGCAAAGTTCATGGGTCACGCAGGGACCCGACATCGGGCAGATCGCGCTCAAGTTCGGCGCGAACGACTTCGGGTCGGTCATGATGGAGGAGAATGTGGTCAGCAGTGCGGGCACGACATTTCGCCTCGATGCGGCGCGAATCGAAGAACTGATCCGGGACGCCGGCTATGAGCCGAGACGTCGAAACAACTGGTATCAATTACTGTGACGGAGCCTTTTTAGGTGGCTTGCACTGCATCAATGCGCGATACCCAAGTGTCTAACTTCGCCAATTACCCCTTGACGATCTGCGCCTCTCCAAGAACTAATATCTCCCTGCAACGGGCTGGGCGATCCTCCGGCTGTCACTTTATTGTATGAAATATCTTTCGGGATTGGTTCGCCGCGCCGCGTGGCCGCTCAGCGCTTTCGCTGCGCTCGTTCTTTTCGCGGCCCCGTTGGCAATGGCGCAGGAGCACGGCGGCGTCCGAATTCACGCGATTGAGATTCGCTATACCGGGCCGGAAACGGTCAGCAAGGAACGTATCCTCGCGCAAATGCGTACCAAGGTCGGGCAAGTTTACTCCGACACGATCGTCGAGCAGGACATCAGGAATCTTTACGCGACCAAGCAGGTGCAGAACGTCCGCATCTATGGCGAGCCGGCGGGCGACGAAGTCAACGTGATCGTGGTCATTCAAACCCGCGCCATCGTGCACGGGATCGAGATCAACGGCGCCACGCGCATCTCGCCCAAGGCTCTGCGCAAAATGATCAAGCTGAAGATGAACGCGCCACTCGACGAGGACGCGCTGGGTCAGGCGCGCCAGGACATCATCGATGCCTACAAGGCGAAAGGCTACAACGACGTCGACGTGCAATACCAGATCGAGGGCGATGTGTCGCGCGGCGATTCGCGCGCAGTCTTCACCATTAACGAAGGCGTGAAAGGCACGATCAGCCGGATTCATTTCGAGGGCAATCAGCACTTCAAAGACTCCACCCTGCGCAAGCAGATGAAGACGAAACCGAAGTCGATCATCTCCTTTCTCGACAAATCGGGGCGGCTCGATGAAGCGCAATTCCAGCAGGACCTCGACGCGATCCGGGAATGGTACCAGAACCATGGCTACATCGACATCGAGATCAAAGACATTCGCCGTGAACTTTCCGGCGGCCACATGGTGATGATCATTCCGGTGGTGGAGGGACCGATGTATCACATCGGCAGAATCACCGTGAAGGGAACGAAGGCGACAACACCGGACAAGGTGAAGCTGATCCTGACCATCAAGGAAGGCGGAGTCTATTCACCCAAGGACATCCGCGACAACGCTAAGAAGATTGCCGATGCCTACGGAGCCGGCGGCTTCGTCGACCTGGTCGTGCAACCGCAAGGCTCCCCGGCGGGGCCGGGCAAGATCGATGTCACCTTCACGATTGACGAAGGTGCCAAGGCCTTCGTGCAGCGAATCAATATCCTCGGCAACACCCGGACCAAAGACAAAGTCATTCGCCGCGAAGTCTTGATCGCGCCGGGCGATATTTACAGCACGACACGGGTCGAGACGACGAAGAAGCGCCTGGACAACCTTGGTTATTTCTCGCGCGTCGAAACCTATCCGGAAGACACGGCTGTTCCCGGCCGTAAAGACCTCACAGTGGAAGTGGAGGAGAAGCGCACGGGCTCACTTAACTTCGGCGCTGGTTTCAGCACGGTGGACAGCTTTGTCGGCTTCGTCGAGCTGACCCAGGGCAATTTCGATATCATGAACTGGCCTACCTTCACGGGCGGCGGACAAAAATTCCGTTTGCGCATCCAGGCCGGCCAGCAGCGAAAGGATTTCGTCGTGAGCCTGATCGAGCCGTGGTTTCTTGATCGTCCGCTCTCGTTAGGCGGCGAACTTTTCTATCGCGAGGCGGACTTCCTCAGCTCGGTTTACAATCAGCGTAATTACGGCATCGCCCTGACGCTGCGAAAACCGCTGACACGGTTTCTTTCCGTGAGCGGCGAATATCGCCTGGAAGAGATCGACATTTTCGACGTCTCCTCGACCGCTTCGCCCCAAATCCAAAGCCAAAAAGGCGCGCAGACGAACAGTCAGATCTCAACCACTTTCATTTGGGATACGCGGGATAATCCGTTCCTTACCCACAAGGGCGATCGTGTCGTCCTGAGCTCTTATGTTGCGGGCGGATTCCTGGGCGGCGATGTCCAGATCTACGGGGGCGATATCGAAGCGTCTCATTACACGCTGCTGCCCTGGGATTTGATCCTGCTGCTCAATGCGGAGGTCGCGACGGTTACTACGTGGGGCCCGGGCAGTCTGCCGGTGCCGATTTTCGATCGCCTCTTTCTCGGTGGCGCGAATAACTTGCGCGGCTTCAACTTCCGCGACGTTGGGCCGAAGGATGTCAACGGCGAACCGCTTGGCGGCCAGACCATGCTCCGCTGGACGGTCGAGCTAACGTTTCCGATTATTGAAAAGGTCCGTGGCGCAGTTTTCTCCGATGCCGGCTTTGTCGATCCCAACTCATGGGACTTCGGCGGACGGCTGGCTTCCGATGTTGGTATTGGCTTGCGATTGAACTTGCCCATTGGCCCGATTCGTATTGATTACGGCTTCCCGATCCAAACTGGCGGCAACAACAGCAGCACCGGGAAATTCAACTTCAACGTCGGTTATCAATTTTGAACGAACAATTGCGGGCGGGGTCTATTACCGCCTCCAGTTAGCCCATCCCTTATGAAAAAGCTCCTCTCACTTGCCTTACTCGCTTCGCTCGCTCTTCCCGGAGCTGCTTTCGCCCAAGGCATCAAAGTCGGCACGGTCGACATGAACCGCGCCTTCAAGGAATACAACAAGACCAAGGATGCCGAGGCCAAGATCAATCAGGCCAAGGATGCGGCGAAAAAGGAATACGACGATCGCGCCGATGCTTACAAGAAGGCGCTCGATGAGATCAACAAGTTGAATCAGCAACTCGAGTCGCCGGCTTTGGCCCAGGACAAGAAGACGCAAATCTCCAAGGATCGGGACGAGAAGATCGCGAACATCAAGAACATGGAGCGCGAGATCAACGAATTTCGCCAGACGCGTGAGCGGCAGTTGCAGGAGCAGGCTCTGCGCATGCGTGAAGGAATCGTCAAAGAAATCACCGACATCGTCATGGACAAGGTGAAGGCGAACAGTTACGACGTCGTCTTCGATAAGTCCGGCATGAGCCTGAACGGTGTGCCGATTCTGTTGTTCTCCCGTGACACCGCCGAATTCACCAACGACATCATCGCGACGTTGAACAAGCCCGGTCGCGCCGATGCAGCCGCACCAGCCACGGCGCCGGCTGCTGCTGCGCCCGCGCCCGCCGCAGCGGCCAGTCCTGCGGCTAGCCCCAAGAAGCCGTAACGGCTCTCAAAGTTTCGAAAAGGAACACACGCGGTTAACAGCCGCGTGTGTTTTTTTCTGCACACCTGACGTTCGGCAGGTAAGGTTACGCCGGTCGCCGCGATTTCCACTGATTCGCGTCCCACCGTTCGCGAATCCAGACAATGCACATCAAAATCCACGCCTGTCTGCTCGGCTTGCTCTTGGCCGCTCTGCCCGGGGTTCTGGCGGAGGATTGGGAAGCGACTATCAGTCCACATCAGCCTGGTTCATTCGCCGAACCCAAACCGGTGCATCTGCAGTACGGCTTTGGCTGGAACAATATTGTCGCGGCGACCTCCGACGTTCATTTCACGAAAACAGACGGTCATTACCGCCTCGAAGGAACTGGCGCCACTACCGGAACAGCGCGTTCCCTTTGGAAATTCGATGGCAAGCACGTCTCGCTCACTGACGCGAAGACCTTGCTGCCGATCGAAGTGCGCGAAACGGAGGCGACCAAGAACAAGACGTTCGAGATGGAATTGACCTATACGCCCACGGGCGTGACGAGCCGGGTCGAGGAGCGTCGGGGTTCAGAAGTTAAAAGCAAAACGCGCACCTTCGATTTCCCGCATCTCATGAGCCTGAGCTCGTCGATACTTTATCTGCGCAGTCAGCCGCTCACCGATGGCTCGGTCCAACGACTGGTGGTTTATCCCGCGACCTCCGCCTATCTCTGCACCGTCAAAGTTGTTGGCCGTGAGCATCTCAATGTTCCCGCCGGCAACTACGATGCGATCAAGCTTGATCTGCAGCTCACTAAGGTCGCCAAGAATCGCGAGCTGAAAGCGCACAAGAAATTCAAGCACGCTACCATTTGGATTTCGAATGACAGCGAGCGCCTCGTCCTACGCATCGAAGCGCAAATCTTCGTCGGCACTGTTTTTGCCGAACTGCAATCAGCGCAGTTCGACAAGTAATATTGCCTAACGAGTAGTCTTAACGACCCTGGTAAATCGGTTCGCCATCCGGCGCGACCGATTGCGGCGTGCGCCGATAAACCCGGTAGTTTGGCCCTCTGACATCCGGAGCCACTCCGGGCGCGCGCTGGCCCGGCATGAGGCCAAGCGCAATCAGCGTGTCGCGATCGAGCCGGCCCGTGGATTGAATGTTAAAGCGCGATTGAAACGCGCGCAGGGCGAATTCCGTGTCCGGGCCGAACTCACCATCGACTGCGTTGCGATAATAACCGCGGCGCGCCAGTAACGTTTGCGCATTCAAGATTACCTGCCGCTGCATTTCCGGCGGCGCATTCTGATAAGGCGTCCCGGCAAGAGGATTCCCGGTCATCATTTCCGGCGGCGGTCCGTTGTAATAATTTTGATTCGGACGCACCGGCGCGTTGTCACGCAGGTCCGAATCGTGTGGTGGAGGTGTGTTCGCTACACGCGGCGGCGGCGGTGGGGTCGCGCGCGGGGGCGGCGTCGCAAGTGGTCCTTTAATGCCTAACGACTGCTGCGTTTCCGCATTCAACTCGCCCGTTACCGGCAAACCATTGCGAATCTGGTAACGGCGCAGCGCCGCACTCGTATCCGGATCTTTCTTGCCCGTGACCTCGCCGTAGTAAAAGCCCTGGTCCTTCAACGCCTGCTGCATCGACGCAATCACCGAATCCGATTGGGCGCGCGCCAGTGTGGCCGCGCAGAGAATCGCAAAGAGCAAAACTATAGTCCGCATATTTGAGCTTCGATTTGGACGCCCTTGCCGCCGCACTATTCAGTCCCTACGCGGTCGTGGCCGACTTCATCTCTTCCTCGGTGACTGGACGGAATCGAATCGTCATTTTACTCGCGCGTTCCAGGATGGCTGCTTCCACCGCGCCGTGGCGCAGTTGCTTCTTCACTTCCTCCGCCAGCGCATCCTTCGCCGGCAATTCGCGTGCGCCTTCCTCGCCCATCGCCATGCGCCCAATCGTCCACGCGTTCAACGCTGTCTTCAATGCGCGCGGCAAAGTCGCGCTCGTTTCATGCTCCGCTTTCAAATGCGATTCCATCAGATCGGTCGAAGCGCGCGTTCCGCTCAGTACCGCAAAATCCTGACGCGCTTCTCCCAGGCCGGCGCTATTCGTCGCGATCGCGCCGTCGTATTCGATGCGCAGAAACAAATCGTCGGCCGGCTTTTCCCCAATCTCCGCGAAGAGCATGCGAGCGAGAAGTGGCGCGCCGAAAATTTGTTCGAAGGCCGATTTCAGCATCGGGCTCAACGAGTAGTAAGCCAGCCGGCGCAACGAAACATCGGCGGCCGAGCGGGTGAATCCTTCCGTGCTCGCCAGTTCAATCGCCGTCATACGCAGCCGCTCGATGTCGCCCGGATGACCTATCGCGCCCATGCCGATGCGATCGTAAATCTCGAAAACTTTTTGCCGCGCCCGCCCCAGGGTCAGAAACAAAATGCCATCGCGAAAACTCACCGCCGCGATCGGACTGCCCGAGGCCAGTTGCGTCTCAATGTACTCGCGGCGGTTCGCGATTGCTTCGACCCAGCGATACGGTTCTTCGATCATCGCACGGCCACGCCGCGTTTGAAGAGCGCGGCGATTTGTTTGTCGGGTAACGTGGTGATGCCGGCACGCGAAACGACTTTCATCACCGGAAAAATTTTCGCGTTGCGATCCACTCCGCCCGTCGCGGTGTCCGATTCGGCCGCGGTGTCGAGCGCGCGCAACGCCACCGTGATCGCTTCGTCTTCATTCAATTTCGCCAGCGTCTTTTTGCCCCAGCTATTTTCGTAATAGAGAACACCGCGCACCGCCGGCGAACCGGAGCCCGTCGCGGCGTAATCAGTCACTTCGAAATTCGCGCCCATCGCGTCATAAAAATAAAGTCGCGCCGCCGGATCCGCGCCCGCGTCATAAGTGGCAAAGATCGGCACGACCATGCCGACGCCCTGCATGACGGCGCCAAAATTGTCCCGCAACAGTTTCGAAAGCGCGCGCACTTTTCCGTCCACACTCATCTCCTGCAATTGCGTGCGGCGAAAAAATTGAAACGAATGTTCGAGCACGCGCGCCATTTCCCACGCCGTGGCCGGCACGCCCGCGATGGCCATGATCGAATGTCGATCGATCTCGAGAACTTTGTCGGCGCGATCGTAAACGACAGTATTGCCGGAAGTGGCGCGCCGGTCGCCCGCCACCAGGACGCCGCCCTGGAATTTGAAAGCGAGAATGGTCGTCGCCTGCGTTTGCGGCGGCGCGTCACTCGTTAGGCCGAGAGGTCGCATAGGTTGACCTATGAGTTCCTTTCGCCGCAATATGGCGACGAAATCCTCGTCCATCACTGGCCGGTGCGCTGCCGATAGCGCTTCGATTGGTTGGGATCGACCTTGCGCATTTTCTTCAAGAGATCCTGCGTGTCGGGTCGGGAAATATCAGGCGCCTTCGGTCCGCCGCCGTCGCCGCCCTGCTTCGGACCCCATGGAACCGTTGGTTTCTCCAAGCGCTCTGGCATATGAAAAGCGTACGAACAATTGCGAAAAAACGCAACTGGTGGACGCGCGGTCTGCGCGGCTTGCCTCTGCCCGTGCGAGATGTCAACATCTTCGCAGTGAAATCACGCACGTTTCTTCTGCTGTTTCTCATCCTGACGGTCGCGACAACTTCTGCGCTCGCGCAAAGCCCGGCCGCGGCCGACCAGACGGGCGCGCAGCTGGAAGCTCTGACGAAAAAAATCGACGAGCAGAACGCCAAGATCGACGCGCTTTCGCAGCAGCTTTTGAAACTGGAACAGCAAATCTCCACCATTCGTCCCGGCGTTATGATCGGCGAATCCACCCCGCCGCCGAGCGGCAACATGACGGCCGCGCCCGCCCCGAGTTCCGCCGCGCAAGGCGGCAACGCGCATGTGGTCGCTAAAGGCGAGACGCTCACTTCCATTGCCAAGGCGCACAAAGTTGGCGTGCAGGATTTGCAGAAGTTCAATCACATCGAGAACGACCGCGCTTTGCAGATCGGCCAGACCATCATGATTCCGCCCGCCGCCGGCGCACCGTCACCGACTCCCGCTCCGCCTAACGAGTAATGGATACTCCGGCGGCGCATCAGTGGTTTCTGCGGAAACACGAAGACGGCAGCATCTTTGGTCCGCTCACTTTCGATCAGCTCGCCTTCTGGGCTTCGTCGGCGCAGGTCGCACCGCATGATTCCATTTCCACCGATCAGCGCAGCTGGATAAAAGCACCGATGCTGCCGGAACTCGGCGATGGATTGGATCGTGGAAGTAACGAGCGAACGTCTCTACGGCCCGACGACGCTCGGTTCGATCCGCGAATTTCTCCGCCTTGGTGAAATCGACGACGACACCTCGGTCATCAACGCCTGCGAAGCCAGGCGCCAACACATTCGCGATCTCGCGCCGTTGCTCGAAGCCTTGCCGGAAGAAGTTGCGCCACCAGCCAATGAAACTGTCGCGGTTCCGACCGCCGCCGGCATGGCCATCGCCGTGCAGGAGCGCATTCGCGAACTCGAACAAGCCTTGCGCGAAGAACGCCGTGCGCTCGCCGAAATGGAAGATCGCTACCGCGAGCTGGAAGCGAAACACAATCGGCTGCTGGCGGTTTCTGACTCGCCAAAGTCGTAGCGCTGCAAGAGCACGCCACGTTTTCTGATTTGTCATCCCGAGCCAGCGAAGACGGCGAGGGATCTCGCAACAGGTCGCGGCATCGCGCGCTCTGGTTCGTATAGGGTCGAGAGTTATGTGAGATCCTTCGGCGCGCTGCGCCAGCCTCAGGATGACAACTCTTCCAGCGACACTTCGACGTCTTCGCCACGATCGGTCTCGAGGAAACTTTGTTCCCAAAGCCGCGCGTACTTGCCGCCGAGTTCGACCAATTCCGAATGCGTTCCGCGTTCGATAATTCGCCCGCGCTCCAAGACCAGAATCTGGTCCGCACGCAAAATCGTCGAGAGCCGATGCGCGATGACGAAGCACGTTCGATGCGCCATCAAATGTTCCAGCGCTTCCTGAATTAAGCGCTCGGTCGTGGTATCGACGCTCGCCGTCGCTTCATCGAGGAGCAAAATCGGCGGATCCTTCAGCAAGGCGCGCGCGATCGAGAGCCGTTGCTTTTCGCCCACACTCAACTTCACGCCGCGTTCGCCGACCACACTGCTCAAGCCATCCGGCAGCCGGTCGATAAACACACGGGCATTGGCCGCGCCGGCCGCCCGCAGCAAGTCCTCATCGCTCGCATCTGGTTTTCCCATCAGCAGGTTCTCGCGAATCGTGCCGTTGAAGAGAAAACTTTCCTGCGTCACCAGTCCGATCATTTCACGCAAGGCATGCACGCCTAACGAACGGATCGGCTTGCCGTCGATCAGAATTTCGCCCGAGCTCAGCTCGTAGAAACGAGTCAACAAATTCACCAGCGTCGATTTTCCCGCGCCGGTTGTGCCGACCAGCGCGATCGTTTCACCGGGACGCGCGTGCAGCGTGATGTGATTCAGCGCGGGCAACCCTTCCGTGTAGCTGAAGCTCACATCTTCGTAGCGAATGTCGCCGAGCACCTTCGATATCGGCGCGCCGGTGCGCAGTCCCGGTTCCTCCGGTTCGTCGAGAATTTCAAAGACCCGCTCGCCCGCCGCGCGTCCCGCCTGCACGAGCTGGTTGAGTTGATGCAGGCGACCGATCGGTTCGTAAAGCAGACCGGCCAGCATGATGAATGCGATTAGAGCGCCGAGCTGCAGCGTGCCGGTCGAAACCCAATGCGCGCCGAAGGCCAGCACCAGCACGATGCCGAGCGCATCGATCAACGCCATCGATGGATTGTAGAGTGCCCACACTTTCATGACCACGAGCGTGGCGCGCCGCAGTTGATCGCTCACTTTGTTGAACCGCGCGTGCTCCTCATTTTCGCGCACGTAACTCTTGATCTGGCGAATGCCGGAAAGATTGTCGTGCAAAAGCGAATTCATCGCGGACGCAGCGCGACGTTGCAGCCGATAACGATTGTGCGCCGTGAGTGTGTACCAAAGCGCGCCGCCCACCAGGAACGGCAGCGGTGTCATGGCGAGCAAGGTTAGTTTCACGTTGACGTAAAACATCACCGCCAGCACGACGATCACTTGCAGAATCGCGACGACGCCTTGCTCGATGCCGTCGATCAAGACGCGTTCGACCGAGTTCACATCCTCGAGGACGCGCGTCATCAGGTCGCCGGTGGCGCGATTGTCGAACCACTTCAACGGCAGCAGTTGAATGTGCGAGTAAAGATCGCTGCGCAGATCGAAGATGACGCGCTGCTCGAACGTGTTGTTGAGCAGGATGCGCAGGGAATTGAATCCGTGCTGAAGAACAAATGCGAGCGCGGCGGCCAGCGCCAGCGGCACGAGCCGATCCGCGCGGCCCTTTCGCACTACTTCGTCCACGATCAATTTCGTGACCGCGGGAAAAACAATCACCATCAGCGTGCCGACGATCGCGCAAGACAAAGTGGCGAGCGCGAGGAGCGGATAACGCTTCAGATAAGCGAAGACGCGCCAGATGGTTCTCATGTGAGGTTAACGTCCAACGTTCAGCGTCCGACGTCCAACGACGAACTCATCCCACGATGCGTCGGGCATCTCCTCAATTGGACGTTGGACGTTGAGCGGTGAACGTTGGACGTTTCTCGTCGTGATCCATCAGATTTTCATTTCGCCCGGCCACAATTATTTTGGCCATCATGGACGCGAGCCGGACGATTATCATTTGCAGAAGGTCGATCGAATTGAATGCGTCGCCGGACACGGTATTCGCGGCGATCGTTTCTTCGACTTCGAGGAGGACTACAAAGGGCAGATCACTTTTTTCGCGCAGGAAACCTTCGATCTCCTGCGCGCCATATTTCCCGGCGTGAACAAATCGCCCGGTGTCTTGCGCCGCAACGTCATCGTCTCTGGCATCGATTTGCCATCGTTGATCGGAAAAGATTTTGCCTTGCAAGGTGTGCGCTTCCGCGGCTCCGGGCATTGCAAACCCTGTCACTGGCTCGATAACGCCTTCGCGCCTGGCACGAAGGAGGCCCTCATCAACGACGGCGGTTTGCGCGCGCGTATCCTGACGGACGGTTGCCTAACGACTGGTCCGGCCGAGCTCCTCCTTGCGTAGGTGAAAACGCCGTTCAGCGCCGTTCTGCTCGCCGGTGGCAAATCGAGTCGCATGGGCCGCGACAAGAGCCTTCATTGAAATCAAAGGGAAACCTCTTTGGCGGCGACAAGTTCAAATTCTGGAAGAGCTTCGGCCTAACGAGTTGTTCATCGCGGGACCTGGGCGCGGCGAATGGCACGGATACGAGATCATTCCCGATGCCCGGGAGGAAGCGGGACCGCTCGGCGGCGTTGTTTCGGCCCTACGACATTGTTCGACATCGCTGCTGTTGGTGCTGGCTGTCGATCTGCCGCGCATGTCGAGCGAGTATCTTGCGATGCTAGTTCGAATCATCTGCAGACAACATGGGAGTTGTTCCGCGTGGTCAACCGCTCGCGGCTGTTTATCCGCTCGCAGCGCACTGCCACTGGCCGAGGAATGCCTTTGAAGACGGGCGATTTTCGATGCAGGATTTCGCTCGCGCAGATGCCTCGCGGAACGACTCGTTAGGCAACGATGTTGCCAGAACGAAGCCTTTCCGCACCGAACACGCCGACGAGCTCGCTTTGTAGCGGCGTCTATGACCGCTGAACGTGAACACGCCGGAAGATTCCGCCACCTCGCTGCAATGAACATCACCGCGTCGAACATGAGCGTGGCATCGCGACCAAGATTCCTTTCGGCGTAGGAGGAACCAACCCGAACCATTTTCGCGACATGGCGGTGATCGCGTGGCGGAATCGCGACAATCTTTCGTACGCCTGGAAGGTTTTGAGCCGCGGGGTGTGCGACGGTTGCGCGCTCGGCGTCGCCGGATTCCACGATTGGACGATCGACGGCATCCATCTTTGTATGACGCGGCTGAATCTTCTGCGCCTCAACACCATGCCGGCGCTCGATATCTCCCGGCTGGACGACATCGCGTCGCTAAGCCGCCTAACGAATGCAGAATTGCGCGAACTCGGCCGACTGCCGTATCCGATGTTGCGCGAGAAAGACGCGCCCGGTTTTCGGCGCATCACCTGGCCCGACGCCTATGAGCGAATCGCAAAACGTATCCGCGGCGCCGATCCACATCGCATCGCTTTCTATCTGACGTCGCGCGGCCTAACGAATGAAGTTTATTACGTTGCGCAGAAAGTCGTGCGCTTCTTCGGCACCAACAATATCGACAACGCCGCGCGCGTTTGTCATTCGCCTTCCAGCGCGACCATGAAAGCGTCGCTCGGCGTGGCGGCGACGACCTGCAGTTATAAGGATTGGTACGGCACCGATCTCGTCGTTTTTTTCGGTTCGAATCCGGCGAACGACCAACCCGTTGCGACCAAGTATCTGGACGGCGCGAAGAAACTCGGCACGAAAATCGTGATGGTGAATCCGTATCTCGAGCCGGGTATGAAAAAATATTGGGTCCCGTCGAGCGTGGTCAGTGCGGTGTTCGGGACCGAACTAGCCGACTTCTGGTTTCCGGTCAGTCAGGGTGGCGACATCGCGTTTCTCTGCGGCGTGATGAAAATTCTGCTGGAGAACAATTGGACTAACGAGTCGTTCATCAATCAGCACACGTCCGGCATGGCCGAATTGCGACAGAAGCTCTTGTCTTTGGAATGGCCGGTAATCGAACAACAAGCCGGGCTCAAACGCGCGAGCATGCAGCAATTCGCCGAATTGATCCGTGACGCGAAGAACGCCGTGCTGGTCTGGAGCATGGGCATCACGCAACATCCGTTCGGCAGCGATTCGGTGCAGATGATTCTCAATCTCGCGCTCGCCCGCGGTTACATCGGTCGCGACCTGAACGGCGTCATGCCGATTCGCGGACATTCGAGTGTGCAAGGCGGCGCGGAGATGGGCGCGTATGCGACGGCACTGCCGGGTAATCGAGCGATCAATGTGGATAACGTCGCGGCGTTATCGTTGCGCTACGGTTTTGCGGTTCCGGATTGGCGTGGCCTGACCGAACCCGAGATGATCGAGACGGCGCAGCGCGGTGAACTCGATTTGCTCTACTCGTTAGGCGGCAATTTTCTCCACACCTTGCCCGAGCCGGATTATGTCCGCGCCGCCCTCGCCAACGTTCCGCTGCGTGTGCATCAGGACATCATTCTGACTGATCAAATGTTCATCCCCGCGCGCGAAGAAGTGATTCTGTTACCGGCGAAAACGCGCTACGAACAGGACGGCGGCGGCACGGAAACAAGCACGGAACGCCGCATCATGTTCTCCCCGGAAATTCCGCGACAAGTTGGCGAGGCGAAAGCGGAATGGAAGATTCTGCGCGAGCTGGCCACGGTAGTTGATCCGGCGCGCGCCCATCTTCTCGGCTGCGAAACCGGGCAGCAGATTCGCGATGAAATCGCCGAGGTCATTCCGTTTTATGATGGCGTCCAGCATCTGCGCAATACCGGCGACGCGATCCAATACGGCGGTCGGCATCTCTGCGCCGACGGCAAATTTCCGACCCCGGACGGCAAAGGACATTTCCGCGCGGTCGATCTTCCGCAGTTGGATCGACCCGACGGAAGTTTTCATGTCAGCACGCGGCGCGGGAAACAATTCAACACACTCATCTACGCCGAAGTCGATCCGCTCAATGGCGCGCCGCGCGATGCAGTTTTGATGAACGCAGAAGACGCGGCGCAATTGCACCTGCGCGGCGGCGATCCGATTGCGCTCGTGAATGAAATCGGACGTTACGAAGGCCGCGCGTTTCTCGCGGCGATTGCGCCCGGCAATCTGCAAATTCATTGGCCGGAGGGAAACGTCATCATTCGCCGCGGCGTCGTCGATAAATCCGGCGGCGTGCCGGATTATAACGCCATCGTGCGGATCGAACGCCTAACGAATGGTCAAGCGCCGTGACTTCACCGACCAGCCGGGAGATTTTTGTTTCACGCTACCAAGGCGGCGAACTCCGCGATTGTTCTGACCACGCGGCGGCGGAAGAGCCGCTCGAAATTCGCGTCGAAGGCCACAGCGTCGCCGTGGTCATGCGCACGCCCGGTCATGATCGCGAGCTGGCCGCCGGATTTTTGCTCACGGAAAATCTGGTGCGTTCGCCTGACGATATCTTTGATATCACGCAATGCGGCGATGCGGCTGGTCACGTCATTAATGTCACCCTGCGCAATCCGACTTCGTTCGATGCGACGAAACTGACGCGAAATGTTTTCAGCTCATCGAGCTGCGGTGTTTGCAGCAAAGCGACGATCGAGGCGGTGCGCCAGACGTTCGCCGCCATCGAAGATCGAAGCACGATCGCAGCGAAGACCTTATTAAGAATGCCGGATTGTCTTCGCGAAAAACAGGAAACCTTCGCGCGCACCGGCGGCCTGCATGCCTGCGCAATTTTCGATCTCAGTGGCCAGCTACAATCCTTGCGCGAAGATGTCGGCCGGCATAACGCGCTCGACAAGTTGATCGGGCGCGCGTTGCTCGATCGTCAATTGCCGCTGCGTGCGCGCGTCCTGTTTCTGAGCGGCCGCATTTCGTTTGAGATGATGCAGAAAGCGCTCGCCGCCGGGATTGCGATTGTCGCTGCGATCTCTGCGCCAACGAGCCTCGCGATCGAATTCGCGCGTGAGAGTAATCAGACGCTGATCGGTTTTGTGCGGGGCGAGACGATGAACATCTACGCTGGCGCGCAACGCGTGGTCGGTTGATTCACACGCGATCGCCGGAATGTTTGTAGCGCGATTTGAAGGTCAGCTCGGCCACGCCGGACTTATCCAGCTCACCCAAACCTTCCGCGATCATCTCGTCGTATTGCGCTTTGGTCGCGCGCGCCAGCGGCAGATCGAGTCCAATCTCCTCCGCCAGATCGAGCGCGATGCCGCTGTCTTTGGCGGCGTGCGCGGCGGAGAAGAAACAACTGTGCTCGCGGTTCTGCATGTCTTCACCATCCGTTTGCAACACGCGCGAGTTCGCGCCGGTTTGAGCAAAGACTTCGCGCAACATGCCCAGATCGAGCCCGAGCGCGTCGCCCAGACCCAGGCCTTCGGCCAGCCCCGCAGTGTTGATGTTCATCACCATGTTAACCAGAGCTTTCACTTTCGCGGCTTCACCGGTTCGGCCGACAAAGCGCATCGATGCGCTGAGTTCATTCAGGACCGGCTCGGCGCGCTTGAATGCTTCTTCCGTCCCGCCGCACATGAGATAAAGCGAGCCTTCGCGCGCCTGCGTAATGCTCGAGGCCATGCAGGCTTCGAGGGTTTCCGCACCGGCTTTGTGCGCGAGTGCTTCGACTTCGAGATGCACCTTCGGCGAAATGGTGGCGCAGTTAATGAACAACTTGCCGCGCGCGTTCGCGAGCAGGTTGTCGTCACCGCTGAAAATCTGACGCATCGCCGCATCGTCAGACACGACGGTGAAAATAAAATCGGCGCCCGCCGTGACTTCACCGAGCGTCTGGCACGCGGTCGCGCCTAATTCCTGGGCGAGCGCGGTGACGACGGCGCGATTCGAGTCGTAAAGTGTCGTGACGTGAAAGCCCTGATCTTTCAAACGGCGCGCCATGTTCGCGCCCATTCTGCCGAGACCAACAAATCCGATGTTCATTCCATAGCCTCTCCTGCAAAGAAGGGGTTTTCCTTCTTTTCCTTGCCCACCGTAGTTAACGGACCATGACCGGGGCAAACAATCGTCTCGTCAGGCAAAGTCAGAATCTTTTCGCGGTTATTGCGCACCGCATCCAGGTAAGAAACAGCGCCGCCGCCCATCGACGCGGCGAAGAGCGAGTCGCCCACGACAGCAATTGGTTGCGCCAATCCTTCTACGACGAAGGTCATTCCGCCAACCGAGTGACCGGTCGTTAGGCGCGAAGAAATGCGCAGCGCGCCACAGTCGAAAAGTTTTCCTTCCTCAATCGGTTGCGCGCCACTGGCTGATTCGAGTGATGAGATGTAAACCGGCGCTCCGGTTTCCTTCCGCAGGCGCGAAAGATCAGCAACGTGATCGGGATGCGAATGCGTGAGCAGGATCAACTTCACTTTCAGTTGATCGCGCGTCACGCGCTCCAGCATTTCACCGCAATCGGCGCCGGTATCGAAAGCGACCGCTTCGCGCGACGCGGGATCCCACGCCAGGTAAGCGTTGACCGTCATGTCGCCGTAGGTCGAGTTGAACTGCGCCAGGCCATCGATCGGCGCCACGTCCTCCGGCTTCCAATGTTTGTGCGCCAGCTTGAGCAAGGACTTCGCCTCCAAACCTAGAACCGGCGCGACCGCCTTGATCGTGTCGTCATCAAATTTTCCATCGCGCAGTTCGCGCACGCGAGTCGCATCCAGTCCGGCGAGCTCCGCCAGTTGGCTATCGGAAATGCCGAGACCGCGTTGCGCTTTGCCGAGAACATCTCCGGCGTTGTCTTCCAGTGGAATCATTCGTTAGGCAGTTACAGGTTGTTCGAGCCGCAATTCATTCATTCGATTGACGAAAAGTTCTGCGGCACGCGTCGCGACTTCTTCAACCGTCGGGGTCCGTCCGGATTCCTTTTCGATCGAGGTCATGGTCACGTTGGCGATTCCGCATGGCACAATGTGATCGAAGGCGGACAGATCGCCGCTCACATTCAGGGCGAAACCGTGCATCGTGATCCAATGCCGCACGCCGACACCGATGGACGCGATTTTGCGATCGTCGACCCAAACGCCAGTGAGACCGCGGCGTGTTTGCGCGGTTATGCCTAACGAGTGCAAGAGCGCGATAAGCACATCTTCGAGCCAGCGCAGGTAACGATGCAGGTCCTGTCCGCAGCGGCGCAGATCGATAATCGGATAACCGACCAGCTGTCCCGGGCCATGATAAGTCGCCTGTCCGCCGCGATTGATGGGGAAGAGAGGATGGGGCAGATGAGCCGCGTCGCGCAGACTCGATTGATCGGGCGTGCGTCCGATGGTGTAAACCGGTTCGTGTTCGAGCAGCAGTAATTCATCGCCTAACGAGTGATCGGCGTGTTTACGCGCGACGAGGTCGTCCTGCATGGCGAGCGCTTCGCCGTAGCCGATGCGACCGATCCAGCGTGCCTTCATATTTGCGCGCCGGTTGGAATTCCGAGCCTCGCGCTTTCCTGCGCGCGCAAATGCGTCAGGCCGATGGCGAGCGCATCGGCCGCATCGTCGGAAGGTGTTTCGGTTAAGCCAAGCAACGCGCGCACCATGAAGGCGACCTGAGCTTTGTCCGCGCTGCCACGGCCTACGGTCGATTGTTTGATGCGTTTGGGCGGGTACTCAAAGATAGGAAGTCCGCGTTCGGCGGCGGCGAGAATGGCCGCGCCGCGCGCTGCGCCGAGGGCGATCGCGGTCTTATGACTCTGCACATAAATGACTGACTCAAGCGCGCAACAATCCGGCTCGTGTTCGCGGATCAATTCCGCCAGACGATCGTGGATTGCGACCAGGCAAGATGACGGCGCGATCGTGCTCTTGTTTTGAATGAGCCCGAAATAAAGTGCGCGTTGTCCGCGGCCGTTCGTTTCCAGAATCGCCACGCCGGTGCTACGCAAGGAACAATCAATGGCGAGGACGCGCATGGCGCAGTTTAGTGCGCGAGAAAACCAAGCGCGAGGAAAACACAGCCGACCGCGCCGAGCACCAGACTAACAAACCAATACAATCGCCGTTTCGTCAGCGCGGAAATTGCCGCGACGGCGATCGCGATTTGGAACATGGTCACGCCGCGCGCGAAAATTTCGTGTTGATGAAAATTGCGTTTGGCCTGCGCTTCACTTTCACGCGCGTCCTTTTGAATTTCGTTCTGTTCCCCCGTGTAACGTTCCGCTTTTTCGCGGTCTTGTTCGCTTGGGTTCGCGCCCAGACTCATCTTGGCGTCGAGCACAGCCGCCTTGATCCCTTTTGCCTGGTAGTATGACCAATGATCGGACGCCTCGATCTGGCTCATCATTGCTTCGTTGACGCGCGCACCGGAAAGCAAACCGGCAATCGCGGCGAGCACGGCGAGAATGGCGGTGCTCATCGCCACCCAGGACATCCACGGCACGCCTCCGTGTTCAGCGGCGTGATGAATGTGTTCGTGCGATTGCTCGAGGGGAACTTCGGCTTCTTCCATGGCGCGTGACGGTAAGTTCGCGCGCTCTCTCTTCAACCGCGGAATCGCGGACATTTATGTCCGAGGCGAAACTCGCAGACGCCGCAAGAGTCTTGCCTAACGAGTGGTTACGAGGTTCGGCTCAGCTGCTTCGTCGGCCGGATCGTCGTCCCAGAAAAAGAGCGGGCAGGGTCGGTCCCACCATGCGCCTTCGCGTGTGAGGATGGGATGCGAGTCGATCGGTCCGGCGTAGGCGGGAGTGGGTTCTTTGCCTGTTGCGGGTTCGTGCTTGGCGGTTGAGTCCATAATTCCTCCTCGTTGCGAAGAAGAATAGGCCCATGCGCGGCGGCGATCCGCGCATCAATTGCGATTTGCTTTGCGGAAATTGTCGCCCGCACGCAGCGTAACGCCTCATGTCCCGGCAGTATATTCTCGACCGCGCTCCGCATGCCGCCGGCATTCACATTGATTACGCGGCGGAGCTGAATGAGCAGCAGCTCGCGGCCGTGACGGCGGCCCCGGGACCGTTGCTGGTCATTGCCGGCGCGGGTTCGGGGAAAACGCGCACGCTCACTTATCGCGTCGCCTATCTATTAGAGAACGGCGTCGATCCGCGAAACATTCTGCTGCTCACCTTCACCAACAAGGCCGCGCGGCAGATGCTCGATCGCGTGGCGAATTTATTGCCGGTCGATGCCAGCGGATTGTGGGGCGGCACATTTCATTCCATCGGCAATCGCATGCTCCGTCGCCATGGCAGCGCGCTCGGCTATTCGAGCGGCTTCACCATTCTCGATCGCGAAGATCAGAAGGACTTGATCAACACCGTCGTGGCGAGCGCGGGGATCGATCCGAAGGAAATTCGTTTTCCGAAAGGCGATGTGCTCGCGGAAATTTTCAGCTTCGTCATCAACACCGAGCATTCGATGGAGGAAATGCTCGCGGAAAAATTTCCGTATTTCCTGCCGCTGATCGAGCAGATCAAGGATGTGCACGGGCGCTACGAACGAAAAAAGAAAGCGACCAACTCGTTAGACTTCGACGATTTGCTCGAGAAAACGCTGCGCCTGCTGAAGGAGCACGAACACATCGCGGAAACCTACCGGCGGCAGTTTCAGTTTGTCCTTGTCGACGAATACCAGGACACGAACAAGATTCAGGCCGACTTGGTCGACACGATCGCGAGCGAGCATCGCAACGTCATGGTGGTGGGCGACGATGCCCAATCGATCTACTCCTGGCGCGGCGCCAATTTCAAAAACATCCTGGAATTTCCGAAACGTTATCCCGACGCGCAGGTCTTCAAAATCGAGCTGAACTACCGCAGCGTGCCGGAAATCTTGCGCGTGGCCAATGCGGCCATTGCGCAGAACGTGCAGCAGTTCCGCAAAAATCTGAGCGCGACGCGCGAGTCGAAAAATTTCCGTCCCGCACTCGTGGCCTTGAATGATGGCGGCGAGCAAGCGGTCTTCATCGCGCAGCGCATTCTCGAATTGCGCGATGAAGGCATCGACCTGAACGACATCGCGGTCCTGTATCGCGCGCATTATCACGCGGTGGAATTGCAACTCGAACTTTCGCGCCGCGGCATTCCCTATCAGATCACGAGCGGCGTGCGTTTTTTCGAGCAGGCACACATCAAAGACGTCGCGTCTTTCATTCGCTTCGTTGCTAATCCGCGCGACGAAGTTGCCTTCAAGCGCATGATCAAATTGCTGCCGGGAATCGGGAACAAGAGCGCGGACAACTTATGGAACGCGTGGACAGGGTCGCTCGAAGCGAATGGCGAGATCGCTTCATGGCTCACGCGACTGACGGAACTTCAGGTCGGGGCGAAGTCGAAAAAATCCTGGGAACAACTCGCGCACACGCTGGAGGAGATGGCGCCGGACGGAACACCAAATCCTCCGTCGGAAATGATCACGTCGGTCGTGGAAGCGATCTACGACGATTATGCCAAAGCGAATTTCACCAATTACGAATTGCGCAAAGAAGATTTGAGCCAGCTTGCTGCTTTCGCGCGCCAATTCAAAAGCGCGGATGAATTTCTCTCGCAGCTCGCGCTGATCAGTAATGTCGATGCGGAAGCCGCGCCCAACCAAACCGCCGACACCGAATCCGTCAACCTATCGTCCGTCCATCAGGCGAAAGGGCTCGAGTACCACACCGTTTTCGTTATCTGGCTGACCGACGGAATGTTTCCCGAGCACGCGTTCGCTCGAAACGCGTGATGCGATTGAGGAAGAACGCCGCCTCTTTTACGTCGCGATCACGCGCGCGCGCGACGAACTCTACCTGACCTATCCGCACATGCGTCTGAATGCCGGCTACGGCGAAATGTTTCAGCGGCCGTCGCGTTTCCTGAAGGAAATTCCGACCACGCTGGTGGAGGATTGGCAAATCCGCCGGCGTTAATTTTTTTCGCCACGGATTAACACGGATGAAACACGGATTCGGAGTGTGATGCTGGAACCCGAAGAAAATCCGGTGCGCCTCCTGCATCGCGAAGTCACCCAAAAAATCATTGGGGCCGCGTTCGAAGTTTACAAACAGCTTGGTTACGGATTCCTCGAACGTGTTTATCAACGCGCGATGCAGGTCGAACTCTTGCGACGCGGAGCGACTGCTGAAATCGAAAGGCGAATTCAGGTCCAGTATAGAGGCGTCGTTGTCGGCGATTACGATGCCGATTTGATCGTGGATGGCTGTGTCATTGTAGAAATCAAAATCGCTCCCGAGTATGACAAGCGCGACGAAGCCCAGTTGCTAAACGAACTCAAGGCAACCGGAATCAAGGTGGGACTTCTCTTGAATTTCGGACGAACAAAAGTGGTGCATCAGCGTTTCGTCTTCTGAAATCCGTGTTTCATCCGTGTTAATCCGTGGCCGAATGAATCTCTCTCCCGAGCAAAAAATCGCAGGTATTCTTACGCCGCTCTTCGCGTTGCGCACCGAAGACGATCTCGGCATCGGCGATCTCGATGGCCTGCGTCAGTTCATCAATTGGGCGGCGGGCGTCGGATTCAAACTCATACAGTTATTGCCAATTAACGAAACGGGCGGCGACAACAGTCCCTACAACGCGATCAGCGCGATGGCGATCGAGCCGATGACATTGCATCTCGCGCCCGGTTCGCCGGCGGACCTGACGCAGGCAGATTTCGATGAAGTTGTGGCGAACCTTGATCTGACCAGGCTGCGTTCCGGCGGCGTAAAGTACAAGAAAGTGCGACGTCTGAAATACGCCTTGCTCGAAAAGGCCTTCGCGCATTTTCAATCGCACCGCGAAGGACAGGAAGCTTTCGCCAGTTTCTGCGCAAAGGAAAAACCATGGCTGGACGATTACGTTTTTTTTCGCGCGCTGATGGAGAAGAATGGCGGCCGCGAAACGTGGGATCTTTGGCCGGAAGAGCAGCGAACCGTTTCGGGCGCGCGGGAATGGTTGAGGAAAAAACGGCGCGACGTCCGCGAACGTTTTGCCGGGCGGGAGGAATTCTTTCGTTACGTGCAATGGATCGCCTACGAGCAATGGATGGCGATGAAGAGTTATGCCGATGAACGCGGCGTTGCGCTCATGGGCGACATTCCGTTCGGCGTCAGTTACTACAGCGCCGATGTCTTCGCGCGCCGCGAACAGTTCGATCTGGACTGGTTAGGCGGCGCGCCACCCGAGCCCTACTTCAAGGACGACGAGTTCACGCAAAAATGGGGACAGAACTGGGGTATCCCGCTCTATCGCTGGAACGTGATGCGGACGGACAACTTCGAGTGGTGGCGGCAACGCGTCCGCGGTGTGCGCCGCATCTTTCATATCTTCCGCATCGATCACGTGCTCGGTTTCTATCGCATCTATGCCTTTCCGTGGCGGCCGCATCGCAACGAGGAATTCCTTCCTCTGTCGCAACAGGAAATGCTGCAACGCACCGATGGTCACGCGCCGCGCTTCACGCCACGTGACGATTCCAATCGTCAAAATTGCGCGGCGAACCAGCGCGAAGGCGAAGAATATTTGCGCGTGGTTCTCGAGGCGGCGGGCGCGACCTGTCTGGTCGGCGAGGACCTGGGAACGGTGCCGCCTTATGTGCGACCAAGCTTGCACTCGTTAGGCATTGCCGGGTTCAAGATTCCGCAATGGGAAACGACGCCGGACGGCCGCGTCATTCCCGGCCCGGCTTATGAGCGGCTCTCGGTCGCGACCTACGCCACGCATGATCACAAGCCGTTGCGCGCGCTCTGGGAGGAAGCGGTCGAGAAAAAAACCGCGACTTCTGCACAGGCGCGGGACGATCTGGAGAAGATTGCAAAGTTTGCCAGCATCCACTCGTTAGGCACGCAGCCACATTACGACCGCGATTTTTATCCGCCCATGATGGAGGCGCTCCTGCGCAACAACGCCTGGATCGCCATCATCATGCTCACCGATCTCTTCGCGCGCAAAGATCGGTTCAATGTTCCCGGCACCGCCGCCAGCTCGAACTGGATCCGGCGTTTGCCCATGACGATCGGACGATTGGGGTCAAGCCGCTCGACCTGCCGGCGAATGAAGCTCGTTCATTCGTTGCTCGAAAAAACAGGCCGCGCTACATAGTCAGCATGAACTCTCCGATCAAAGTCGCGATTACCGGCGCCGCCGGCCAAATCGGTTACTCACTTTTGTTTCGCGTCGCCTCCGGCGCGGTCTTCGGCCCGGAACAACCGGTCGCGCTGCACTTGATCGAAATTCCGCCCGCGCTCGACGCGCTCAAAGGCGTGGTCATGGAACTGGACGACTGCGCGTTTCCGCTCCTGAAAAACGTCGTGCCGACGACGGATCTGAATGAAGGCTTCAAGGATGTGAACTGGGCGCTGCTGGTCGGCAGCGTGCCGCGCAAAGCCGGGATGGAACGCGGCGACTTGTTAGGCATCAACGGCAAGATTTTCATCGGACAAGGCCAGGCCATCGAAAAAAACGCCTCTTCCGATGTCCGCATTCTGGTCGTGGGCAATCCGTGCAACACCAATTGCCTGATCGCGATGAACAATGCGAAATCCATTCCGCGCGATCGTTGGTTTGCCATGACGCGGCTGGACGAAAATCGCGCCAAGGCGCAGCTGGCGCAGAAGGCGAAAGTGGATGTGACCGAGGTCACGAACATGACGATCTGGGGAAATCATTCCGCCACGCAGTATCCGGATTTCTACAACGCCAGGATCAAAGGCAAGTCCGCCGCGGAAGTGATCGGCGACGAGAAGTGGCTGAAGGAAGCATTTATCCCGGCGGTGCAACAGCGCGGCGCGGCTGTGATCAAGGCGCGCGGACTTTCGTCGGCTGCCTCCGCCGCCAACGCTGCGATCAACACGGTGCAAAGCCTAACGAGTGATACCAGGGGCGACGATTGGAACAGCGTGGCGGTTTGTTCCGACGGCAGCTACGGCGTGCCGGAGGGTTTGATCTCGTCATTCCCAGTTCGCAGCCGCGGGAACAAATGGGAAATTGTGCAGGGGGTAGCAATCAACGAATTCAGCCGCGGGAAAATCGACGCATCGGTCAAGGAATTGGAGGAAGAGCAAGGACTCGTTAGGCAACTTCTGCCCTAGGATTTCGCGCTCGCAAAGCTGTTGTAGTGACGGCGCTCTGTCGCCGTACGAACGCATTGATTCAAGGCACGGCGTATTACGCCGACAGAGCGGCGTCGCTACAACGCAAAGCGTTTTGATCTTATTAGACCCATCTTCGCGAGGCGAAATTCCAGCGCGGTGCCGAGACAGCCGAAGCCGTAGCGGACGCTGCGGCGAAAGTTAATCGATGAGGCTTCCGGAAAATATTTCGTCGGACAACTGACTTCGGCCACGATTTCGTCGCGCCACAAAATTTGCGCGAGCATCTGGTTGTCGAACACGAAGTCGTCGGAATTTTCCTGCAAAGGCAAAGCTTCGAGCAAAGAGCGGCTGAAGGCACGATAGCCGGTGTGGAATTCGGAGAGCTTCGAACCGAAGAGCAGATTCTCCACCAGCGTAAGCGCGCGATTGGCGACGTATTTCCACCACGGCATACCGCCTTGCCGAGCGTAGTTGCCGAGAATACGACTGCCGAGCACGCAGCCGTAAAGACCGTTGCCGATCATTGAGACCATCGCGGGAATTAACTTCGGCGTGTATTGATAATCCGGGTGCACCATCACGATGATATCGGCACCCGCTTCGAGCGCGGCGCGGTAGCACGTCTTCTGGTTGGCGCCGTAACCGAGATTTTCCGGGTGGGTCAGGACGATGGTGTGCGGCAATTCGCGCGCGACTCGCACCGTTTCGTCGTAGCTGGCGTCATCGACCACCACCACTTCGTCGACCATGCCCTGCGCCATCACTTCGTCGTAGGTCAGGCGCAAAGTGCGGGCCGCGTTAAAGGCCGGCATAACAACGACAACTTTTTGGTCGCGGTACACTCGTTAGGCCAGCTCGCTGCCGGTTAAGCGCGAAAACGCCTCGCGATATTTCGCCGATGTTTTCTCGATCACTTCGCGCGGCAACGAAGGTCCGGGCGGCGTCTTGTTCCAATCGAGCGTCTCGAGATAATCGCGCACGAATTGTTTGTCGAAACTCGGCGGGCTTTGTCCGACGGCGTAACTATCGGCCGGCCAGAAGCGCGACGAATCGGGCGTGAGACATTCGTCGATCAGTATCAAATCGCCGTCGAACATGCCGAATTCGAATTTCGTGTCGGCGACAATGATGCCACGGCTCGCAGCATGATCGCGACCGGCCGCGTAGATTTTCAAACTCAGATCGCGCGCTTTCGTCGCGGTCGTTTCGCCTAACAAGCGACAGCATTCCGCCCAATCGATGTTCAGATCGTGACCCGATTCGCTTTTGGTTGCCGGAGTGAAGATCGGTTCCGGCAGTTGCGCAGCCTGTTTCAAACCGGCCGGAAGTTTGTGTCCGCAGATCGCGCCCGTCTCCTGGTAATCTTTCCAACCCGAGCCGGCCAGATAGCCGCGCACCACGCATTCGACCGGCAGCGGTGCCGCTTTACGCACCACCATCGAACGACGAGCCAGTTGTTCGCGAAAGGGCAACAACTCGTTAGGCAACTCGAGCGTGATCATGTGATTGCGCACAAAGTCGAAGCGTTGAAACCAAAACGCCGAGATCTGATTGAGGACCGCGCCTTTGTCAGGAATCGGATCGGGCAGGATGACATCGAAGGCGGAAAGGCGATCGGTCGCGACGAAGAGGAGTTTGTCGCCCAGATCGAAAACCTCGCGTACCTTACCGCTGCGCAATTTGGGGATCGGGAGATCGAGGGTGGTTAAGGGCGCAGCTGGCATCGAAGAAATGAATATGAAACGTTCAACGTCCAACGTTCAACATCCAACGTTTCAATTTTCCAATTTCTGCCCACTTGGACGTTGAACGTTTGTTCCTCCCATGGCCGGTCTCGTCGTCAAACCTCGCGCGCGTATCCTTCACGGACACGATTGGGTTTTCTCCGGCGAAGTGCTCAAGGTCTTCGGGAACCCGGCCGACGGCGATGTCATTTCTCTCAAGGACGGGAAAGACCGGCTGATCGGCAGCGCCATTTACAACAGCAAGTCGCAAATCGTGGCGCGACGTTTCTCGCGACGGAAGCAGGAGCTCGATCTGGATTTCTTCCAACGCCGGATCGCGCAGGCGATTGAATATCGGGCGCGGCGCGGAGTTGATCTGCGGCTGTGCCGGCTGGTCTGGAGTGAAAGCGACGGATTGCCGGGCGTGATTGTCGATCGCTACGGCGATGCGCTGGTTTTGCAGACGCTGACGCTGGCGATGGAGCAACGCAAGGATCTCATCGTCGAAGCGCTCAAAGGCGACGCGCGGACGATTATCGAGCGTAATGACGCGCCGGTGCGTCGCGCGGAAGGAATGGAATTGCTTAACGGTGTTTTGTTCGGCGATGCGCCTAACGAGACGTTAATCGAGATCAACGGTCTGCGTTTTGTCGTCGATCTGTTGAGTGCGCAGAAGACCGGCTTCTATCTCGATCAACTGCCGCATTATCCGGTCGTCGCGCAATACGCGAAAGATCGGCGCGTGCTCGATTGTTTCACGAGCCAGGGTGCGTTCGCGCTCGCCTGCGCGCGTGGCGGCGCAGCCGAAGTAACGGGCGTGGAAGCGAGTGTGGAAAGTCTGGAGGCGGCGCGCGGAAATGCGGAACGAAATGGATTGCGCGCCAACTGGGTCGAGCAGGATGTGTTTACTTTTTTGCGTGGGGCGGAGAAAGCCGAAGCGCAATACGATCTCATCGTTCTCGATCCGCCATCGTTCACCAAAACCAAAGGCGGTTTGCACGACGCGATGCGCGGCTATCGCGAATTGCACGTGCGCGCCTTCAAGCTGCTCTCGAAGGACGGGATTCTCGCGACGTTTTCCTGTTCGCATCACGTTTCCGAAACCGCCTTCAATGAAATGATCGCCGACGCGCTGGTCGATGCGCGCCGGTCCGCCCGCCGCCTTCGCCGCTTCGAGCAGGCGATCGATCACCCGGTCCTGCCGACTTTGCCGGAAACGGAATACTTCAAAGGTGTTCTGCTCGAGATGATGCCGGGTCGTTAGGCCTTACTGCTCCGATTGGTTTTCGGGCGGTCGCGCCGCGAGTTCTTCGCTGCTCCACGGTCCTTTTTGATCAACGAACCAATGCTTGGTCAGCGCGGCCCGGCCGATCGCCGTCTGCGCGCCGCGTTGTTTGAGAGTGAGAAAACATTTGTCCGACATTTTCTGATCCCGATCCTGCGCCCAGCGTCCGCCGTAATTCAAGACATCGGCCAGCGGCTCGGAATTATCGGGCAACAGATCCGCCGCGCGCAAAGCCAGGGCCGCAGCGATGACGCGGTAATGAAAGCGCACATCGGGATGAATTTTTTGTTTCGTTAGGCGCGCTTTTTCTTCCGCGCTCGGTTTCAGGGCTAGCGGCACATGCGTCTGATGATCACCGGAACTGTCGTAGGAGGTTTTCAGATACGTGCCTTCAACACGCTCCTTCGCCAGGTCTGGTTCCTCAAAGTTTCCTTCCGTAAGAAATCCGTCGGGTGCGCCTTCGGTGCCCATCAATTCCATGCCATCGTAGCGCGCGATCCACGCCGCTTTGAAATAGGCGCGGGCGCGTTCCTGCTTCGGCAATGTCGCGTTGGCGCCGTCGTTCAGCGCTTTCACATAAAGATCGAGGCGGTCCTGAAATTTTTGCGGGAGATAGGGGCGCGCTTCTGCGTAGCGATCTTCCCTAACGAGTCGTCGTCCGAGCAGGTAGCGCAATTTTTCCGACTCCTCCGCGGGTTGCGCATCGACGTATTTTTTCAATTCGTCCAGGGTCAGGACGCGCTCGGCCACGAAGGCGGCGTCGCTCCACATTTTCGCTTTCGCCAAAGCATCGAGCGACGCGACAAATTCACTGCGCGCGAGACGCAAGCCGCCGAGATCGCCGCTGGCCGAATCCTGAAATTGCCACTGCCCATCGCCGCTGGAAGTTTCGCGTTCGTTCGACGCGTCCACACTCGGTGGATTCCATCCAGTGTAAGCGGCGGGACTGCGCAAATTCTCCCATGCCTTCGCCATCGTCTGCGTGGCCTCGGCGATTTTTCCGGCACGCAGTTCCAGTTTTGATTTCAACCAAAGCGCCGCCGGCGTCTCGCCGCTGCTGAGTGCAAGCCAGCGTGCCGCCTGGTCGTATTTGCCGTCGCCATAGGCGATCCAGCCGAGATATTCCGCGTCCTCGATCTTCGCGATTTTGCTTTCTTGAATCGCGGCCAGCCAGCGCGCCGCGCGATTAACCGCCGGTCGTCCCGTGTTTTCAGCAAAGTAGGGATCATATTGCGTGGCGAGAATGTGCGCGGTAACCAGTCGCCGCAGGAGCGGATCGCGTGCGGCAGTTTTCAATCCCGCCACTTCCTTGGTTTCCTGCGCGCTCTTCGTCGCGTCGTCCCACTTCTCGCGCTCTTCCGGTTCGGGACCGTAGTTGAGCATTCCCTCCATCGGCACGCGATCGGGCACGAGCGCCTTCAGTGAAACAACGGCGCCTTCATCGCCTAACGAGAGCTGGGTCAGGTAAAGCGCGGCGGCTTTTTCCGGATGACTCTGTTTCCATTCGCTGCGCGCTTCCCATCCGTAACTGTCGGCGGCCATGCCTAACGAGTCGTTGAATCCGTCCCGCGCCAGTTCGCGCGTGCGTTGAAACCACCTGACCGCTTCCGGGTCGAGTTTCTTCAAGGCCATCTTCCCGAGCATGAATGCGGCCCAGACGCTGCGGTAATGCCGTTCCTCCGGCGGTCGTTTCAGCAATGCTTCCCACGCCTGCCGCGCTTCATCGTAGTGATCGGGTCCGAGCGCGAAGGCGGTTGCGCCGCGATGGTAGTCGGCAAACTCCGAGGGAAATTCCGAGCTGAGCGCATCCGGGCTCCTGTTGTTGATCGCGACGCGCGCAGCTTTGTGTTTGGCCATGGCATCGGCGCGATCGGGCGGTTTGATTACGCCTTTGTCGATAGCGTCCGCGAAATCCTTTTCATCTGCTTCGACGGTTGAAGCGGCCAACGTCGAAGGCTCGACCACGCCGTCGTCGTTTCTCTCCAGCGGATGCGAGATCAATTTCTCGTTCGCGTGGAATTCATGCGAAAGCCGTTTCACTTCGAGTTCCCAGAAGAATTCCGGCGAACCGATGACGCGCCGTCCACCTTGGTCGAGATAAGCTGAGGGTCCGTAATAGCCGGTGGCGCCGGCGCCGGCGACGAAGGCAACGAGCAGTGCCGGCCTAACGAGTAGTCGAATGAAGCGCCAGCTTGAGCTGCGCGGGCTGATCATAACGGAGCCAGCCAATAACACGCTGTTCCCCGGGCGACAATCGCAAAGCATTTTCGGGTGCGATTGCGAAAACGGCACGGCCGTTCTCCGTCCGCAAAGTCGACTGCGCGACGGCATCGGATGAGACCAATTGCGCGTCACGCCATTCCGCCGCGATCTCACCGGCGAATTGCTCATCGTCTTCGCCATTATTGATCAGCACCAGATCGACCGGATTTTCTCCGCGGCTCGCTACTTCGAGTCGGTGCGACGGCGCGCGACCTTCGAGGACCGCGGCCAGCGTGGGCCAGCGCCAGTTGCGCGTGTCGGTTTCGATCGGCACGCGGTACCAGATCACGTCCTGCAAGGCGGCCGGTCGCGCATGTTTCCAATCCGCGATCAAGCGGGCAAGCGCATCGGTATTCGCGCCAAACTCGAGGACACGCGTGCCGCGCGGCCACGCGGGCTGGACGCTGTCCATGGCGACGCCTAGCAGTTTTCCGTTCGCATCGTAACCGCCGAGACAGCGATAGGTCGGCAGCGCCACCGAAAACGTGCGACCGAACCGCGTCGCCTTCGCGAGCCAGATTTTCGCCATCTGTGTGTCGCAGAGAACGGCGTTGTCGGTTTTCCCGATCGCCGGCACCGAGTGCACCTGCAGGACGTAACCGTCGACCTCGCGCAAGAGTTGCCTGAACTCGGGCTCATCCAGCCAGGCAGGCAAGGTGGTAATGGTGAAGCGCATCGGCCGGATCGATTTGCCTAACGAGTGCAAGAACGCACGATAGCCGGCGAGTTTCTTTTGCGGACAATCGTAATCGATTTGGAACTCGCTGATCGGCCTGCGATGTTTCCGCGCTTCGCGCAGCAAACTCTGCGCAGCCTCGGCAATGAAACGCGCGTCGTTTTCGAGACCGCCGGTGTTTGGCGCGATGCGCAAGGCCAGACCGGTTGGCTTGTCTGATTGCGCGATTGTTTCCCAGCTAATGGATGATTTCAGAAAATGCGGCGCACCATCTTTCCAGGTGATCTCGCCGCCCAGAACAATCAGGCCGCCCAGTCGCTCCTGCGCCGTCGTGAAAGCTTTATCGACCGCCGGAGTCCAATCGCGTTGCCAGAGATATCCGCGTTGCGGAAGCGGCCCGGAAATTTGCCGCTCGCAACCGCAAACAAGAACACAGGCCGCGAAGAGAAAACGACGCATCGTTTTCAATTTGAAGCTTGTTCATTTATAGACAAACCGCGCATGAACCGGGATGAACAACTGGCGGCTGAATTTTCCGCGCTGGCTCCGTGGGTCTACAAGTTTCGCCTCGACGGCGCCGATTACGGCGGTTCGGTCAGCGCGGTCGGCGATATGCGCTTGCGGCAGTTTTTTGAATTCGTTAGGCAACCGCGTCGCATTCTCGAACTGGGTTCGCTGGAAGGCGCGCACACCACTCAACTGGCGGCGCGTTCCGGCGTCGAGGAAGTGATCGCGATCGAAGGGCGGGCCGCGAATATTGCGAAGGCGGAACTCGTTAGGCGCATCTTTCACGCTGAGAATGCGAAATTCATTCAGGCGAACCTGGAGGAAACAGACCTAACGCAGTTCGGAAAATTCGATGCCGTTTTTTGCGTTGGTTTACTCTACCACTTGCCGGAGCCGTGGAAGTTGATCGAACAACTGCCGCGCCTGGCGCCGCAACTTTTTGTCTGGACGCATTACGCCGATGATCAATCGGCCAACGAAACTCGCGGCGCTTACCGGGGCCAATTGCATCACGAAGGCGGACCGGAGGAACCGTTGAGCGGAATGTCGCCGACGGCGTTCTGGCCGACGCTCGGCTCGTTGTCGCTGATGCTGACGGCGAGCGGCTACAGCACCATCCACATCTTGAAGAACGACGTTACGCATCCGAATGCGCGCGCGATCACGTTGGCGGCGAGCGTGCCTAACGAGTAATCGACATGCAGTGGTTCATCGGAATCAACGAAGGTTGTCCGGCGTGGAAGGAATATTCCGACATGGCGAAAGTCGCGATTCATACCGCGCAGCAACACACTTCGCTCCAGCCGCATTGCATCTACGACGGTGGCGAAAACGATTTCACCGCCTGGCTGCGACGCCGCGGCGTGCGAATCATTCCGTGGCGCACAATCTATTACGACGATTTGCAAGCAACTCGGTCAGCGGCGCGGGAATCCGATGTTGCTGAGTGCAACGCGCGGCGTTTTTTTGCGCACAGAATTGCCGGCGATGCAGGAACGTTTCGGATTCGATGATCGTGTCCTCTACACGGATTGCGATGTGATTTTCCGGCGCGAAGTGGTGGATGATTTTGCCGCGATCTCATGCCGCTATTTCGCGGTCACGGTGGAATCGAGTCTGGATCGGCCTAACGAAATGAACACCGGCGTGATGTGGATGCATTTGCCGGCGATGCGCGAGTTCGAAGGCGAGCGCTTTCGCAATTACGTGCGCGAGAATCTCGATGTCTTGCCCACGATCGCCTGGGACCAGGGCGCCTACCGCAGATTTTATCGGTCCGCGGAAGGCGCGCCGCTGTGGGAAATGATCGGACCGGAACTGAATTGGAAGCCGTATTGGGGCGATTACTCAAACGCGAAGATTATTCACTTCCACGGACCGAAGCCGTTTCAGCGTCCGAACATCGATTCGCATTTTTCCGAATTAAAGTACCTGACCGGCGGACGCTACGAGGAAGTCTGCGATCTTTGGCAGGAATTGTTGCGCGAAGCTGCGTCAGCCTAACGAATGCAAACGCACGCCGATTTCATCTTCCACCTGGATGAACCGCGCGAGCAATTCGGGTCCGGTCGAAGGAAATTGCGCGGCTGGATCGCGGCCCAGCACTCGTTAGGCGAAATTCGCCTGCGCGGCGAAACGGAGCGCGTTTTGCCAGCGGAGCCGCGACCGGATGTGCGCGTCGCCTTTCCCAATTACGTCTGCGCGACCGGTTTCATCGGCGACGTGGGGGCGGGCGATCTGCATCATGGCGAGTTGCGATTCTCTTTCACCATCAACGGCGCGGAGCGCATGGTGGTTGAAACTCTGACACCGGCGCCAGTGTCGCCGCCGTGGTTCGCGCGCGCCGTCGCGCAATGGCGGCGCCGGTCGGCCTTACGCCGATTGAAGAAGTGCGATTGATTTTTCTGCGCGATGGAACGCCGCGCTCACGGCGCTGCTGCTCGAAATCAAGATCGCGCGCGGCGAAAATTTTCGCCGAGATGAAGCTGATCGGATCGTCGCGCTTTTCGCAGAAGTTTTTCCGGACGCGTTCGTCGTCCAGATCGGCGCGAACGATGGCGCGGCGGGCGATCCGCTGGTTGATGCATTCTCGAAGACACGCTGGTCTGGCGTGCTCGTTGAACCGGTACCGCGTTTGCACGAGGCGTTAGTCGCGCGTTATCACGATCGACCGAATATTTTCGTGGAGCGCGCCGCGGTCTCGATCCGCGACGGCCAGACCGCGCTGTATCGCTTGCGTGAAATTCCGGGCGAAACACCGCAGTGGTTCAACCAGCTCGCGACTTTGGATCGCAACGTCCTGCTCAAACATCGCGACGCAATTCCCAACATCGAATCGCTCATCGTCGAGGAACAAACGCCAGTTGTTCGACTCGAAACCTTGTTCAAGCGACACAACGTGACGCGCGTGAATTTTCTCGTGATTGATGCGGAAGGTCACGATTACGAAATCCTGCGCGGGTTCGATTTCGCGCGATTTCGTCCGGCGCTGTTGATGTTCGAGCATCAACATCTCGTCGCGCCTGACAAGGCCGCGGCTTATGCGCTTTTGCAATCGAACGGCTACACATTTCGCGAAACGCCGGAAGGTGACGCGATCGCGTGGCGAATGTTGTGAATGCGAAAAGTTCGGGAAAAAGTTGGAATTCTGGAGAGGAAGAATTATATCCCTGCACGGAGCGCTGCCGGATGTGCCGCGCGCCGCGTCGCGAAAAATTGTCATGGCAGAAAGAATTCGACCGATCGAACAGATGCTGGAATTGAACGAGGAAGACGCGGGTTCGCCGGAGCATCTCGATTCGCAAGTGCAAAAGGCGCAGGAGCAATTGCTTCAGCTCAAGCGCCAGCAGGAACAGATCGAAAAGCAGAAGCGCGAACTGGAAGAACTGAGCCGGCGCCAGGAGGAACTCGAGCGCGGTCGCGCCGAGATGACGGACAAACTGACGCGCTCGCTCGTGATTTTGGAACGCGAAGCCTACGATTCGCAAAAGAAGCTCGAGCAAATTCGCGCGACGCGGGAGAGTTTCGAACAGCATCTGGCCTTGCTCGAATCCATCGATCCAAAACAATGGAACCCGACCGATCTGCACAAGGAGTTGAGTCGCTCGCTCAGCGCGGTGGATGATGCGCGGGCGGAGTTTAGTCAGCAACGCAGCCGTCTGACCGCGGCAGAGGAGCGTGCGGAAGTCGCATTGCCGGAAGTCGCGCCCGAGGTCTCGTTAGGCGGCGGCCAGGGCTTCATGCATTGGTTCCAGATCGGTTTCGCGTTCACGCTGCCGCTGATTGTTTTCGCTTTCGTCGCCCTCTTCATTTTCCTCTGGCTCGCGCAACGCGGGCAGTAATTTCGCATGCGCCACCGCTCCTCGAAGGCCGGGACGCCGCTGAACGAAAAACAGGAAGAGCTTTCCCGGCGCGAGAACGAGTTGCGCGAGAAAATGGAGAAACTCGAGCGCATGATCGAGGAAGCTCCGCGTGTAGCCGAAGAAGCCAACCGGCGGCAACGGGAGGAATTGGTCGCCCGGGCCAGTTCGGGCGGAGCGCGGCTCGATGTTTCGATGGCGCTGAACGACAAGCGTTTCTCCGACGGTGGACGACAGCAGAGACGTCGCACCTCATTGCGTAAGGAAAAGCGCGAAGGCCGCATTGTCTTTTTGGTTCTGGTGATCGCGCTGGCGGCGGCGGTCATTTGGATCGTGACGCATCTGCGGTTTTAGCCCGCATGGCTAATCCGGAAATAGATGTCGCCTACGTCGCGAAGCTGGCGCGGTTGCGCCTAACGAGTGAAGAAACGGAGCTTTTTCAGAAACAACTCGAGCACATTCTCGAATACGCCGACAAGCTGCGCGAGATCGAGGTGAGCGGAGTGGAGGCGACCGCGCATGCCGCGCCGGTCTTCGATGTCGTGCGCGAGGACGAAGCGCGTTCGTGGTTCTCGGCCGAGGAAGCTTTGGCCAACGCGCCGCGCGCGGCCAACGGACTCTTTATCGTTCCGAAAGTGGTGGAATGACGGCGCAGGACTTGCCGGCGATGTCGATCGCCGAGCTGCAGCCGCTGCTGCGTCGCGGCGAAATTTCGGCGCGCGAAGTTGTGGAAGCGTTGCACGCGCGGATCGATCAGTTCGACGGCAAAATCGGCGCCTACCTCTCGTTAGACCTGGAGGGAGCAAAGCGCGAAGCGGAAACGGCGGACGTGAATCTTCCGCTCGGCGGAATGCCGATCGCGCTCAAAGACAACATCAACGTCGCGGGTCAGCCCTGCACTTGCGCCTCGCGCATCCTGAAGAACTATCGCGCGAACTACGATGCCACCGTCGTCAGACGCTTACGCTTCGCCGGCGCGATTCTTTTTGGCAAAACGAACTTGGATGAATTCGCCATGGGTTCATCGACCGAAAATTCGTCGGTACGGACAACGATGAATCCGTGGGACAATTCGCGCGTCGCGGGCGGTTCAAGCGGTGGATCGGCCGCGGCGGTTTCGGCCGACATGGCCTTCGCCGCGCTCGGCAGTGACACCGGTGGGTCAGTGCGCCAACCGGCATCGCTCTGCGGCATTGTGGGATTGAAACCAAGCTACGGCCGCGTCTCGCGTTTCGGACTTACCGCTTTCGCGTCGTCGTTCGATCAAGTCGGGCCGTTTGGGAAAAGTGTGCGCGATGTCGCAGTGCTGTTGCAGGCGATGGCCGGTCACGATCCGCGGGATTCGACCTGTCTCGACGCGCCGGTTCCGATTTCAGCGCGAACCTCGGCCGGGAAATTCGTGGCCTGCGAATCGGCGTGGTGAAGGAGCATGATCTGGCCGGTCTCGATCCGCGGGTGAAAGAAATTGTGGCCGCGGCGGTGAAGCACTTGCACTCGTTAGGCGCGGAGATCGTGGACGTTTCCTTTCCGCTGACCGAGTATGCCGTGGCGGTTTATTACGTGCTGGCGACAGCGGAAGCGTCGGCCAACCTCGCGCGCTTCGACGGCGTCCGTTACGGGCATCGCGCCGAGAATCCGGAAAACCTGCTCGATTTTTACGAACGCACGCGCGCGGACGGTTTTGGTCGCGGAAGTGAAGCGGCGCATTATTCTCGGCACGTATGTGCTCAGCGCCGGTTATTACGATGCCTATTACTCGCGCGCGCAAAAGATTCGCGAACTGATCCGGCGCGATTTCGATCGCATTTTCGCGCAGGTCGATTTTGTCGTCTCGCCCACGTCGCCGATTCCGGCCTTTCGCAAAGGCGAACGCGAAACCGATCCGTTGCAGATGTATCTGGCCGACGTTTTCACCATCCCGGCGAATCTCGCTGGCATTTGCGGAATCAACGTCCCGTGCGGTTTTGCCCAATCGCGAGAGGGGATGGCGTTGCCCGTCGGCCTGCAGTTGTTAGGCCGGGCTTTCGACGAGGCGCGACTTCTCCAGGTCGCTTACGCTTACGAGCAGAGCACTGAGTGGCATCAGCAAAAGCCGTTGTTAGTCGCGTGAAGAACGCACCCCGTATTCTCATCGCGATCTTCGCCGTCGCTGTTCTGACTTTCGCATTCTTTCCCATCGCCAACGCCGTTCTCGGCAAGAGCATCAAGGATTACGAACTGTGGTACGACACCGGTCAGCGCGTCTTGCACGGCGACGCCATCTACCCGATCCAGAAGGGAAAGTTTCCGTTCATGTATCCGCCGCCGGCCGCGCTCATGCTCGCGCCGGTCAGTTTACTCGGGCAACTCGGCGTTGTGGTCGCGCTCGTTCTGGTCAGCGCGGGCGCATGGTGGGCCAGCATTATCCTGTCGGTTCGCCTAACGAGTCCAAGACCGCACTGGTTACTTTATCTTCTCCCGAGCCTGCTCGTCGCATTTTATCTCTGGAGTAATTTTCATCTTGGTCAGCCGAGTATTCTTCTGCTGGCCTTGTTGCTCGGAGCCTTCCTTGCTCTTGAGAAGAAACGCGAGGTGCTGGCCGGCGTGCTCATTGGCGTGGCGGCTGCGATCAAAGCCTTCCCGGTCATCATGATCGTCTATCTGCTTTATCGTCGTTACTGGCTGGCGAGCGCGTCGCTCTTGCTCTCGTTAGGCATTTTGCTCTTCGCCTTGCCGGTGCCGGTTCGCGGCGTGACGCAGGCGAAGACCGACCTGCAGAAATGGACGCAGGGAATGTTGTTCAAGTACAACGAAAAGGGCATGGCCCAGCGACCGGGCCGGAGCAATTCGTGGAAGAACCAGTCGATCTTCGGCCTAACGAATCGAATGCTGCGGCACATCGACGCCGACGATCAATACCGCGCGCATCAGCCATTCTACGCCAACATCGCCGACGTCAGTTTCACGGCGGTGAACTGCATCATCGCCACAACGGGCTTGATTCTCGGGCTCGTTTATATCGCGGTTATGCCGCGACGTGGTCGCCGGACTAACGAAACCAATGCGATTGAATTTGCCTTGCTCATCCTGCTCATGTTGCTCTTCACGCCGCTGGCGTTCGGATATCTTTTTGTCTGCCTTTTGTTTCCGTTCACCGTCGTGGTGCATCGGTTGTTGGAACAACCGAGCCGCTCGCTCTGGGCGTGCGCGATCATCGCCGTATTGCTCCTCGCGCTCGGGCTTCCGTTTCAGCGCATGGCGCAAACCTACGGGAACACCTTATTCGCGACGCTTATTCTTTTTGTTGGACTGGCGATTGAGCTTTGGCGGATGAAAGCCGCCGCGCCAGCGCCGCCAGCCACCTGAAAGCGAAGACAAACGCTACGCTCAAGCGCATCTTGGAGGTGCCGCGCGCGCGATCGCGAAACGCGATCGGGATTTCAACGACGCGCAGGTCATCGCCGCCGCGCACGATGGTTTCGAACGCGATCTTGAATCCAGTGGCGTGCGGCGCGAGCTCGAGAAGTCGCTCCTTGCGAATGGCGAAGAATCCGCACATCGAATCGTGCACGCCGGTCAGCGGATAAGCGAGCAGGCCGGCGGTGCGCGACATCAGCTTGCGAGAAACCGGCCAGCCGGGCGTCGTCCCGCCGGGCACATAGCGGCTGCCGATGACCATGTCGGCACGCTGGTCCCGCAATGGCCTAACGAGTGCTGGAATTTCCTCCGGCGGATGACTCAGGTCCGCGTCCATGACGACGACGATTTCGCTTTTCGCCTCACGAGTTCCGGCGATGACCGCGCCGGCAAGGCCGAGCGTGGGATCGGTCCGTTCGATTAGCTGCACGGGAAATTCCTGTCCGAGCGCGCGGATGCGATCCTGCGTGCCGTCAGTTGAGCCATCATCGACGAAAATGATTTCAGTGACATCGGGCGCGGCAGCGACAATCTGCCTAACGAGTGGTTCGACATTTTCCACTTCGTTCAGCGTGGGAACAATAACGGAAAGCATCGCTGAAAGTGGAGCCGATGGTGGGGATTGAACCCACGACCTACGGTTTACGAAACCGTTGCTCTACCACTGAGCTACATCGGCGCGTGGACGGGGGCGAAGATGGCATTCCCTGTTGGTGCGGGCAAGCTACAACGTCGCAGCCAGGAAACGTTCGATGGCATAGCGACTGAGCTGTCCGCTCGGGCCATTGAGATTGGCATCGCAGCCGTGGGTGGCCCAGCCTAACGAGAGGTAGAGATGCCCGACATGCGCGTCCTGCAAACGCGCGGCGAGCATGTCGCTGTGTACATTCCATACGACCGAATCCAATCCGCCGTGAATCAGCAAAGTCGGCGGCGTTGTCGGACTAACGAAATTAATCGGCGATGCGGCCTTGTATTCGTTAGGCCGTTCCGTCGGTGTTCCGCCAAGAAAATCGCGCAGCACTTTTTTCGAATCGAGAACCCAGCGCGCGCTTGGATGGTTATAGCCAAAGATCAGATCAGTCGGCGGATAAAATGCGACGACACCGCGAATGGCCGGTTCTCTCCCGGCATAAGCGGCGGAGAGCGCCATCTGCGCACCGGCGGAACGTCCGATCAAAATGATGCGGGTGGCGTCGAGGTGAAATTCGTCGGCATGAGTTTTCAGGAAATCGATCGCGCGAAAGACGTCATCGATTTGCGCGGGGAATTGCCATTCCGGTGTGTGGCGATAATTGATGGCGGCGACGGCATAATGCTCGTGTGCGAGCTGTCGATTGATCTCGGGCAATTGTTCCTTGCTGCCGCGATTCCACGACCCGCCGTGAATCATGATGACGAGGGGCTGCGGTTGGTTCGCGTTGTTCGATTGATAAAGATCGAGCTTCAAATTTTTCGCATACACATGCGTGGTCACGGCGACATCCGACGTCGCAACCGGCCGAAACAAATCGACGAAGCGAAATGCAGTCTGGTCACCCTGTCTTTGACCAAATGCTTCATCGCAGCGCGCCGGCAATGTCTTCGCGATGCGCGCGGCGCGAATCGATGGTGAAAGACAAAGAAGTGCGGTGAGCAGGGCGAGAGCAGTGATCAGAGCGCCGAGTTTTCCGCGGTGGAATGCGGCCAACGCAATCACCAATGCGAGTAAAGCGAAGTAGTGTCCCCATTCGCCGACCAGGATCGCGATGATGACGAGCATGGCGGTCGGTGCACTGACGAGGACGAGAAGCGAGCACAGAAACAGCACGATCGTGCCGGCAAGAAGAAGACGCGTCGTCATCCGGAACGCAATCGCGGACTAACGTGGTTTGACGACGGGCGGTGAATTGGCACCGGGAAAGAAAGCGCGTTTCAATGACGACCACCAAGTGACGCGCATTCCTTTTCCGGGGCGCGCGACGAGCACGGGACAGTCGGCGCGATTGACGATGTCGCGGGTGAGATCGCCCATGATGTAATGCCGCAACGGACCGCGGGCCGGCGAAGTGCCGGTGACAATCAGGTCGTAATCGCCATCGTAAAGTTCGTTCAGCACTTCGTCGATCACGATGCCGTGCCGCACACGCACCTGCGCTTTCACGCCGATTTTTTCCAGGCCTTGTTTTTGCGCGCGCAAATTTCGACCGAGCTCGGAATTGGAGGCGAGCAAGCCCGCGACGTCTTCTTCCCGCCTGACGAGATCAGCATAAATCGCCGGCGGTTCCGCCATGACGTGCAGCAGCGTGACCGACGCGCCTGCGCCGGCGGCGATCTTTCCGGTTAATTGCACGGCGGCATCGATGAATTCTTTGCCGCCAGTACAAACGAGAAATTTTGAAAAGCGCTCGCAATCGCCGCTCGCGACAAAAACCGGCGGCGCAATCGCCTTGATCAATTCGTAGGTGCGCTGCGAACGCCAGTAACGTCCACTGGTGCGTTTGATCCGCGCACCGACGACGACCATGTCGTAATTGTTCGCGGTCGTTTCGTTCAGGATTTGTTCAATCGGTTCACCGGGACGCGCGTGGATTTCCGGTTTCAGGCCGAATTCGCTCAGCAGCTTTGCTTCCGAATCCAGTGCGGCGCGGAGCGGCTCTTCGTCTTTCGGTTGCTCAATAATTCCGAGAAGGACGACACCCGCTTTGCAGGCGCGCGCGATACGACCGCCGAGTTTGGCCGGCTTATCGGCCGGATCGACGCCATCACTGCAAATCAAAACACGCATCGCACTCATAACTTGTGGCCGGTCATCATGGTGTAAATAACGATGGCCGCGCCGATCAACGGCAGCGGAACAAAGGCGAGGCGGATTTTCGGGCCGGCAAAATATTGCGTAGCGATCGCGCCAATCTGCGCACCGATGGCGGCGCCGGTGTTCATGACCAGCGCGATCATGATATCGACGTTGCCTTTGAGGGCATGGGTGAAAGTACCGTAGCTGGCCGAGATGATGATTTCGAAAAGATCGGTCCCGACTGCGAGGTGCGTTGGAACTCCCAAAATATAAACCAGCATGGGCATGCGGATGTAACCGCCGCCGCCGCCCAGAAATCCGCTGAGCAAACCGGCGAAGAAAGAGACGAAAATGATCACCCAGATGGAAATCGATTTCACGCCCGAGTCCGGCAACGAAATCATCGGCGGAATCTGAATGTTGTGGATCGCGCGGGTGAAATTGATGAACGCGCTGCGATCAGGCTCCGCGGCCGACGTTTGCTCTTTTGAGCGCATGCTTATCCAGCTTTCGACGAGCATGAAGACAGAAATGCTCACGTAAATGACGATGGAGACGATGCTGACAACGCGATTAACGTTGCCGGCGCGTTTCAGGATTTGAATTAGCTGCGCTCCGATCTCCGCGCCGCCGATCGTGCCGAGCGCCATGATCAAACCAAGACGCAGGTCGACATTGCCCAGCGCGCGGTGACGTTTCGCCGCGACGACCGATTTGCCGACGATGTGGGCCAGATCGGTCCCGACAACAAAATTCCAATCGAGCCCGACTGCGCGCAGTGCCGGACCGGCGATGAAACTGCCGCCCACGCCAAAGAATCCGCCGAGGATTCCGATAATGAATCCGAACGCGACCAGATAAATGGGACTGATGTCGGCGTTGGAAATCGGAAAGTGCATGCGCGGTTATTCGGAACGTCCGCCGCGAAAAAGACGGAGCAGCATGGTGGTGAGCCATTCGAGCACGACAGCCTGGCCGATGATGAGCGCGATCGAAACCAGCGCGTAGAAGACGACGTGCTGCCGTTGCAGATTTCCCAGCCAATCGGCCAGGAAATGGAGCACGAGAAAGAAATAGGCGCCGACGAAAAGGGCGTAGAGCGGCAGCTCAATGAGCACGGCCCGCAGCGTGTGGGACGCTTCCTGCCTGCCTTTGAGTCGTCGTGTTGTTGCCACACCCACTTTTCGCTCGTCCGATGCAATGCGGTTGCGCCGAAGTGCCGATCATCCGCGAATATCCTTGCGCGGACAACGTTTCTTCCTAACCTTGCCCGACAATTTCCAGAGGGAACATGGCCGACGCAGCAAACAAATATCCCGAGAACATAGGCGGCGCTTTTTACGTCGATGATCAATGCATCGATTGCGATTTGTGCCGCGAGACCGCCCCCGCCAATTTCAAGCGCAACGACGACGGCGGACATTCCTTCGTCTACAAACAGCCGGAAAGTCCGGAGGAAGAAGCGCTTTGCAAAGAAGCGATGGAAGGCTGCCCGGTCGAAGCGATCGGCAGCGACGGCGGCGCCTAGCCGCTTTGAGGCAGCGCGTTTTTCATGCGCGCGGAAACTCCAGTCGCGCTCACGATTGCCGGCTCGGATAGCAGCGCCGGCGCCGGCGCGCAGGCTGATCTCAAGACCTTCCACTCGTTAGGCGTTTACGGATTAACCGCCATCACCTGCGTGGTCGCGGAAACGCCGGGGAAAGTGCGCCGGATCCAGGGCGTCGATGTCGATGTTGTGGTCGAGCAAATTGAGTTGCTCCTCGAAAATTTTCCTGTCCGTGCGATCAAGACTGGATTGCTCTACTCGGCGGAGATTGCATCGGCGGTCGCGCAGGTTTTGCGCAAGCACGCGCTGCCCATCGTGATTGATCCGGTGATGGTGGCGACGAGCGGCGATCTGCTGCTGAAGAAGGAAGCGATTGCGATTTATGAGCGTGAACTATTTCCGCTCGCCGCCCTCGTGACACCGAATCTGGATGAAGCAACGACGTTACTTCGACGACCGATCAAGGATCTGGCGGCGATGCGTGGAGCGGGACGGGAACTGTCGGCGCGCCATGGCGTGCCGTTCTTAATCAAGGGCGGACATCTCGGCGGCGAGACGGCGATCGATCTGCTTTGCCTAACGAGTGGTGAGAAGGAATTCTCCGCGAAGTTTGAGCGCGACGTCCAGACGCACGGCACCGGCTGCACTTACTCCGCCGCGATCGCCGCCGGTCTCGCCTCCGGCATCTCTCTGGAGGAAGCGATTGCGCGCGGAAAGAAATTTGTCACGGCCGCAATTGCGCAGCATTTCAGTTGGCGCGGAAAGATCGACGCGTTAAACCATTCGCCTAACGAATGAAAGGTTGGCGCGCGCTTTTTACCAATCCGTTTTTTCTCGGCGCAATCGCGTTGCTCGTCGCTTCGCTCGCGGTTCTCTCGCGCGGACCGGAGTTTGAACTAACCGACAAACTTCTCGGCCTGGTCCTGTTTGGCGTCGCGTTGCCGTTGCTGGCCTGGTTCGCCACGCGCCGCGCGCGTCAGCTTGCCATCAACGTTCACCCAACGAAAACACAGATGCTCGGCCTCGCGCTCTACATCGCCGCGCTCTCGGTTTATCTCGCCGTCGGACCGCAGGCGATCGACTCGTGGTTGCCGCAAAGTTGGGCTGAATCGGAGCGGATTCATTTCTTTGTCCGGCTGGCGAAGAAGCTTCTGGTTTTCGTCTTCATTCCCTTCGCGCTTTTCGGTCCGCCCTGCCGCTGCGGTTGGCGTGACTTCGGATTGCAATGGGCCAGCTTCCGCGAATCGGTCCGCAGTCATCTGCCGGTGATCGTGCTGGTGAGCGCGGCCATTCTCGCTTTCCAATATTTTTTCGGCGGCGGCGCGGCGCCGTTGCGGCAGGGCCAGCTCAGTTCGCGCCAATTGCTTCTCGGTTTGCCCTTGGCTTTCGTCTGGCTGGCGATTGAAGCGGGCCTGGTTGAGGAATTTTTCTTCCGCGGCTTGTTGCAGGCGCGACTGAGCGCGTGGTGCAAATCGGAAGTCAGCGCGGTGGTCATCATGTCGCTGGCGTTCGGTCTGGCGCACGCGCCCGGCTTCATTTTTCGCAGCGCCGGCGAAGTGGAAGGCCTCGGCGCGAATCCTTCCGCGCTCGATGCCATCGCCTATTCCATCGCGACCTTGTCTATCGCCGGAATTCTTTTCGGCGTGGTCTGGGCGCGCACGAAAAATCTCATCGCGCTCATCATCATTCACGCGGCGACTGATCTGCTTCCCAATGTCGCGCCGTTTGTGAAGACGTGGTTGTAGCTACTGCTTTAACCAGCCGCCCGTCGCCTGGAGCGGCGGTTTGGCTTCACCGTCTGTGATCCATGCAGCAACGGCCGCCGGCTTGCCGGCTAACTGCTCGTTAGGCAACGTCAGCGCCGCGACGTAACCGTCATCCTTGCGCACCAGATTCGTCTGCGCGGTAACGAGCGCGACAAAATCGTGATGCAATTTTCGTCCGCTGTTTTCGCCACGCGCGACATCCGATTCCAGATTCGAACCAAGCAGAGCCACGTGCAGCTGCAACGACTCGTTAGGCGTGGTCACGGGCGTGAAGCGGGCCGAGACCTGGTTCCTGTCGTCGACGGACAACTGCAATTTTCCGGGCCTGGTCGCCGAATTCGCGGGCAATTTCCCGGCATCGGACCAATCTCGCCACTCGCGGCCATTGGCGACGAAAGCCGGCGTGTAAACCGATTCATTTCGCCAGATCGCGGCGTAGTGTTGCTGGCGTTCGGTGAATTCGCGTTTGGCAAAACGATCGCGCCAGCCCAGCCGGTCCCAGTAATCGACATGATAAACGACCGGGACAATTTTCTTCCACAAATCGCCGTTATTCTTCAGTCGGCTGATCCACTGATCCGCCGGCGGACAACTGCTGCATCCTTCCGAAGTGAAAAGTTCCAGCAAAGTCGCTGGTGTTTCGGCGCTCTCGAAGGATTGCGCGCTCGCTGCGCTCAGGCAACACCCGGCGAGGAACGCCGTTATGGTGGCGCGGTGCACCGGGCAAGCTTACTCATTGTCTTCGCACTTGCCCTTGTAATTTTGCTAATCCGCCTTCATTCAGGCTGACGCCATGAATCCAATTGACCCGAGCGCAGAGTGGCTCGAAGCCGATGGCCTCGGTGGTTTTGCGAGCGGCACTGTTTCCGGCATTCGCTCGCGGCGCTATCACGCGTTGTTGGTAACCGCGACCCTGCCTCCGTCCGGCCGCGTGGTGTTGGTCAATGGATTCGAGGCCTGGGTGGATACGCCGCGCGGCCGGTTCGCGCTCTCTTCGCAACGCTACATACCCGACGTGGTTCATCCCGACGGCGCCTCGCGTATAAAATTTTTCGAATACGAACCGTGGCCACGCTGGCGTTTCCGGCTGACGGATGAGTTGATCGTTGAACAGGAACTATTCGTTAGGCCGGGCGCCTCGGCGGTTTATCTTTCCTGGCGACTCGAGGGCGACGCGAAGGCAAAACTGGAAGTGCGCCCACTTTTCTCCGGACGCGATTTTCATACGCTGCTGCGCGAGACCGATTCATACCGCTTCGAGGCGGAACAAAACGGCGAGCGCGTCGTCTGGCAGCCGCAGGAAGATGTGCCGGCGATTATCGCGCAATCGAACGGCCGCTACTGGCCGGAGGAACCTGCCTGGTACCGCAATTTCGTCTACTCGGAGGAAGAAGGACGCGGACTGGATGCCATCGAGGACCTGGCCGTTCCCGGAGTCTTTGATTTCGATCTTTCCGAAAAGCCCGCCATCCTGATGTTCGCCGCTGCCGGTCATGCCAGCACGGGCACCGACGCCATCGAACGCACGTATGCCGAAGTTCGCGGGAGCGAATTGCAACGCCGCGATGAGTTTCCCACGCCGGTCCATCGAGCGGCCGACGCATACATCGTCAGGCGCGGTGAAGGAAAAACCATCATCGCCGGTTATCCGTGGTTCGGCGATTGGGGACGCGATACTTTCATCGCCGTGCGCGGCCTTTGCATCGCGACCCGCCGTTTGGCGGAAGCGCGCGATATTCTTCTCGAGTGGGCCGGGCTCGTTTCGGAAGGAATGCTGCCGAATCGATTTCCCGATTACGGCAACGAGCCGGAATACGACTGCGTGGATGCCTCGCTTTGGTATGTCGTCGCGGTGGGCGATTACCTGCGCGTGGTGGAGAAGAAACGCAGCCTAACGAGTGATTGTCACACGGAAAAATTGCGCGAGGCGGTGGAGGCAATCCTGAGCGGCTATCACGACGGCACGCGCTTCGGCATTCAGGTCGATGACGACGGACTGTTGTGCGCGGGCGAGCCCGGTTGCCAGGTCACGTGGATGGATGCGCGCGTCAACGGTCGCCCCGTCACGCCGCGCATCGGGAAGCCGGTCGAGATTGAAGCGCTCTGGCTCAACGCACTCTGGATCGGCGCGAAGTTCGATCCGCGCTGGCAGGAGGCGTACGACAAGGCCTGGCCGTCTTTTGACGCGCGTTTTTGGAATGAAGACGGCGGTTATCTCTACGACGTGGTCGATTGTAATCACGTCGCCGGTTCAGTCGATCGCACCTTCCGGCCCAATCAGATTTTCGCGGTCGGCGGATTGCCGCTGATGCTGGTCTCGCCGGATCGCGCCTTGAAAATTGTGGCGGCGGTCGAAGAGCGATTGCTCACGCCGCTCGGTTTGCGTTCGCTGGCGCCTGACGAGTCCGGCTACGCGGGACATTACAACGGCAACGGCGCGCAACGCGATCGCAGTTATCATCAAGGCACAGTCTGGCCGTGGTTGATCGGACCGTTCGTCGATGCGTGGCTGCGTGTGCGCGGTTATTCGGATGAGACGCGCGAGGAAGCCGGGCGGCGTTTTCTCATGCCGCTGGTCGAGCATCTCCATCACGCCGGGCTCGGTCACATTTCTGAAATTGCCGATGGTGATCCGCCACACACGCCGCGCGGTTGCCCGTTTCAGGCCTGGTCGCTGGCCGAATTGCTCCGGCTCGATTCCATCCTCTAGGAACCAGCGCGTTCGCGCTGGCACTTGAAATTTTCGGGAAATCGCTTTCTTACAGTCCCGAAAATGTTTTCGCGCGAATGATAAAGGTTCGGAATCTGGAAAAATCATTTGGCGCGAAGAAGGCGGTGAACGGCGTTTCGTTCACGGTCGAGAAGGGCGAGGTGCTCGGGTTTCTCGGGCCCAACGGCGCCGGCAAGTCGACCACGATGCGGATGATTACCGGGTTCATTCCGCCGTCGGCCGGCGAGATTTCCGTGGGCGGATTCAACATGCTGGACAATCCGCTGCCGGCGAAACGCCTGATCGGTTACCTGCCGGAGAATGCGCCCTCGTATGCCGACATGACCGTGCTTGGATTTCTCGGCTTCGCCGCGGAATTGCGCGGGCTGCGCGGCGCGGCGAAGAAGCGCGCGATCGATCGCGTGGTCGAGATGTGTTTTCTCGATTCCGTTCGGAACCAAAGCGTCGAGACGTTGTCGAAAGGCTACCGGCATCGCACCTGTTTCGCGCAATCGATCATTCACGATCCGGAAGTTCTGGTGCTGGACGAACCGACCGATGGCCTCGATCCCAATCAGAAACACGAAGTCCGGACCTTGATCCGGCGGATGGGACAGAACAAGGCGATCATTTTCTCGACCCACATTTTGGAAGAAGTCGAGGCCGCCTGTTCGCGCGCCATCATCATCGATCGCGGCCGCATCGTGGCCAATGGAACGCCGGAGGAATTGAAGCAGCGTTCCGAGCACGCCGGTGCGGTCACGTTGCGTCTGCTCGATGGAAATTCAGCACTCGTTAGGCAAAAGCTCGAGCAAATACCAAACGTCGGTCGCTCCATGCTCGTGGAAGAAACGCCACTGACCGTTCGCGCGTTTGCGCGGAAGAGCGGCACGCGCGGCGACCTGGCCCGCGCCATCGCCGACCTCGCCGCGCGCGAACATTGGAAAATCGAAGAACTGCACACCGAAGAAGGCCGCCTCGATGAAGTCTTCCGCAACATCACGCAACCGGAAACAAAACTGCGCGACGACAAATGAGCGAAGCCATTGCGGACACACCGGCAAAAGTTGATCGAGGCTCCGATGCCCTGCGGAATATCTGGGCCATCGCGAAACGCGAAGTCGCAGCCTACTTCGCTTCGCCCGTCGCCTACGTTTTCATCATCATCTTTCTTCTGCTCAGTGGATTTCTCACCTTCATGGTGGCGGGATTCTTCGAGCGCGGTCAGGCGAATCTCCTCACTTTCTTCGCCTGGCATCCGTGGCTTTATCTTTTCCTGGTGCCGGCGGTCGGAATGCGGATGTGGTCGGAGGAACGCCGGCTCGGCACGATTGAATTGCTGCTGACCATGCCGATTACGCCGTGGCAGGCGATCGTCGGGAAATTTCTCGCGTCGTGGTTTGTCCTGACCGTCGCACTCGCGCTGACGTTTCCCGTCATCGTCACGGTTAACTATCTCGGCCATCCGGATAACGGGGTGATTATCGCCAGTTACATCGGCAGTTTGCTTCTCGCCGGAACTTATCTTTCGATTTCCGCCATGACCTCAGCCATGACGCGCAATCAAGTGGTGAGCTTCATCCTCTCGTTAGTCATTTGTCTTTTCCTCATCCTGGTGGGCTGGCCGCCGGTGACGAATCTTCTCACGCAATGGGCCAGCGCCGGGTTGGTCGAGACCATCGCTTCCTTCAGCGTCATGACGCATTTCGAAAGCATTCAGAACGGCGTGATCGATTCGCGCGACATGATCTACTTCTTTTCCATCATCGGTTTTTGTCTGTTCACCACCAGCGTGATCCTGCGCGCGCATCGCGCCGGGTAACGGCGACAGCGCCATGAAAAAGAAACAGCTCGCCACTTATCTTTACTCCACGGTCGGGATCATTGCCGTCGCGCTGATCGTGCTCGCGCTCAACTTCATCGCCGGGCGCACGCGGCAACGGATCGATCTGACGGCGGAGAAAGCCTACACGCTTTCACCCGGAACGAAGGAGATCCTGGCCCGGATCGATACGCCGATTCAGATCCGGTATTACTGCACGAAAAACGCAAACGCGATGCCGCTCTTCCTCGCCACCTATGGACAGCGGATCGACGACTTGTTAGGCGAATATCGGCAGGCTTCGAAAGGACAAATTGAAATCCAGCGCTTGAATCCCGAGGCCGACTCGGACGCGGAAGATTCTGCGCGCCTGGACGGGATCGAGCCGCAACAAACGCGCAGCGGCGAAAGAATTTATCTTGGGCTGAGCATCAACCAGCTCGACCAGAAACAAACGATCCCGTTTCTCACGCCCGATCGCGAGCGACTGCTCGAGTACGATATTTCGCGCTCGCTCGCCCGCGTCATGACCACCGACAAACCGGTGGTGGGCGTCATGAGCCCGCTGCCGGTCATGGGTCTGCGAAGCCCGGCGGTGATGCAGCGTGATCCGCGCGCCGCGCAACCGTGGGCTTTCATCGGGGAATTGCAGCGCGACTTCAATGTCAAAGCGGTCGATCTCAGCTCGCCGGAAATTCCGCCCGAGATCAAGTTGCTCGTGGTCATTCATCCGAAAGGAATTTCGGAGACGACGCAGTACGCGCTCGATCAATTCGTCCTGCGTGGCGGCAAGCTGGTCGCGTTTGTCGATCCGCTCGCCATTCTCGACCGCAGCGTTTCGCAGGCCGGCATGATGCCGCCGCCGAGCAATTCCAACCTGGCAGACGTTGTTCAAGGCGTGGGGAATTACCTTCGATGATTCAAAGGTGGTGGCCGATCTCGAGCACACCGCGCAGATGCAGGACGGTCCCAACCCGGCCGTGCTGGCGTTGAATGAAACGGCGGTGAACAGGGACGATGTCGTCACGGCTGATGCGGACAGTTTGTATATGGCGTTTACCGGCGCGTTCATCGGCACACCGGCTGATGGCCTAACGAGAACTGTTTTGATTCAAAGCTCAAAGCGCGCGGGCCTGGTTGATCCGATGACAGCGGCCTACGCGGGCGGGCGGATCGCGTCAGAGTTGAATGTGACCGGCACGGAATATCCGCTGGCGATTCGTTTGTCGGGAAAATTCAAAACGGCTTTCCCGGAGGGCAAACCGAAGCCGGCGAATCCGGGCGAGCAAAATCCGCCGGAGAAAAATTCAACCGACAACAGCCTGAAGGAATCCACCCAACCGACCACCGTCGTTCTGGTCGGCGATTCGGACATGATCCAGGACCAGCTTTCGGTGCGCGAGCTGGCGGGATTGGGCGAGCGCCTGATTGTGCCGCTGAACAGCAATCTTAGTTTCGCGCAAGGCGTGGTCGAACAACTGGCGGGCGACAGCAATTTGATCGGTGTGCGCAGCCGCGCGTTACGCGCCCGGCCCTTCACGGTGGTGCAGAAATTGCAGGCCGAAGCGGAGGCAAATTATCGCAACAAAATAAAAGAGCTGGAGACGAGCCTGGCCCAGACGCAGCAGCGCGTGAATGAACTTGCAACGGGGCAAGGAAGGAAACCAGCGCTTCATTCTTTCGCCCGAACAACAACAGGAGCTGGCGAACTTCCGCCAGAAAGAGGCCGACGCGAAGACGCAATTGAAACAGATGCGGCGGCAACTGCGCGCCGCGATCGATTCGCTCGAGAACCGATTCAAATGGATCAACATCGCGATGATGCCGGCGCTGGTCGCGGTGGTGGGATTTGCGCTCGCGATCATGAAACGTAAACGCGCGTCGGCATGAGAGGGAAACAACTCGCGCTAGTTTTGCTCTTGCTAGTCGCGCTCGGCAGCGCGGCCTGGTTTTTGCAACGGCGTCACGAGGCGAGCTGGTCGAGCAGCGCCTCCACCGGCGGCAAGATTCTCGATTTTCCGCTCAACGATGTTTCGCGCATCACGATCAAGTCCGGCGGCGCAGAGTTGAACCTGGTGCGGAAGGATGACGTCTGGACGGTGCAGGAACGCGCCGATTATCCGGCGAACTTCGAGCGGGTCGGCGCGCTCGTGCGCAAGCTGTGGGAATTGCGTTCGGTGCAGGACGTGAAGATCGGGCCATCGCAACTCGGCCGCTTGCAGTTGAATGAACCCGGGACCGATGCCAACGCCGGCACTTTGCTCGAGTTGAAGGCGAACGACAAACGGCTCGGCGCCCTGCTGCTCGGCAAGTCGCAGATGCGCGAGGCTAACCAGTCGTTAGGCGCGGCCGGTTTTCCCGTGGCGCGTTATGCCTTGGCGCAGGATGGTTCGCAGCGGGTCTTTCTGCTTTCCGATCCGTTTACTGACATCACGACCAAGCCGGAGGAATGGATCAACCGCGATTTCGTCCGCATCGAAAATCCGAGGCTGATTACCGTCGCCGGCACCACGCCGGGAATGCATTGGACGATCCGGCGTGACAATGCGACTGCGGCCTGGACTTTGGTCGACGCCAAGGCCGGCGAAGATTTCGATGCGAATAAAGTCGCGAACCTGGGAAATTTTCTCGCCGCCGGAATTTTTGCCGACGTGCTGCCCCCCAATGCGCCGCCTAACGAGACCGGCCTCGACCAAGGAACGACGGCGCACATCGAGACGTTTGATAATTTTGTTTATGATCTGCGCATCGGAAAACAGAGCGGCATGAATTTTCCGGTGCTGATTTCGGTCAAGGCTGACTTGGCGAAGGAACGCACGGCCGCGCCGAACGAAAAGCCCGAGGACAAGACCAGACTCGATCAGGAATTCCAGACACGGCAAAAACAACTGGCCGAGAAACTGGAAAAGGAACAGAAGTTTACCAACCGCCCCTATCTGATAGCGAAAAGTACGATCGAGCAGTTAACCAGGGAGCGTTCCGCGCTCATGCTCGACAAGCCGGCGGCGACACCAACCGCTACGCCTTCCGCATCGCCATCGCCGCGGCGCTCGAAAAAATAGCGTCGCTGAATCGTCGCAAGAATCTTGTCGACAGCGGCGGAAGCGGGGCGGAACGTGCAGCGTTCAGCCGGAGGCGCTGAAACGGCACCTCCATTCAACACGGAGGTAATTTTATGGCCGATGATGCTGATTCTCCCTGCGCGCCCCTTGTTCCATGTGAAAATTTGGCCGGCGCTGTGCTCGTTAGGCGAACGGTTTATGGTCCGTCGCTGATTGATGATCCGCGTCCGCTGGCCTTCGGCGAATTCGCGCTCACCGGTGGCGCGATTCGTCCCTACATCGACTTGATGTATGAGACGCGCTGGATTCCGAAAGGACTTTGTCGCGGGCCGGTGTCATCGGTCATGTCGCTCGCGCCGACCGAATCCATCACGGCGGGTGTGCGCACGGACCGGCGAGACAGCTTTACGCAAACAATGACTGACGCGGCGGAGAGTTCGTCGGTTTACACGCACACGCGTCATCAGCTTTCCGAATCGACGCAGCAATCTCAAGGTGGCGGTGGAGGAATCGGCGGAATCATCGGCGGCGTGGCCGGCGCAGTGGGCTCGGCGGTTGGTGGAGTGGCGGGCGCAGTTGGAGATGCGGTTGGCGGCGTGGCCGGCGCGGCCGGTCAGGCTTTCGGCGTGGCCAAGGATGTTTCCGGTGCCGTGCTGGATGTCGCGCCCATTTTTGTCGGACTGCTCGGTTCGATTTTCGAAGACATCGGATCGGTCGCGGGTGATGTGGTCGGCGCGGTCGTCGGTGCTCCGGTAGCGATTGCGGGCGCCGCGGCGAATGCGGTCGGCGGATTAGTCGATGGCGCCATCGGCGGTGTGGCGGGTGTGGCGCAAGGTCCCGCGCTCGTCGATACAAGCCATCGACTGAACGAAATCACGGATTCGATGGAACAGCGCGAAAGCCAGAGTCACGTGCGGCAAGTCGTGGTTTCCAGCTCGAACGAGAGCGAGGAATTTGTCACACGCACATTTTCGAATCCATACCGCGATCGTTCGTTGCAACTGCGCTTCCTGCCCATCTACAAACACTACGAGGTGGTGACGCGGATTCGCTTTGGCATTCCCGGCCTCGCCATGATCGCGGGCAAGCTCGACAACAACGTGCAACGCGCGCCGCAACCGAGCATCGTTTCTAAACTGAGCCTGATCTCGCGATTGAATCTTGCCAGCGACGCCAATGCGAGTGCACCTGCCGCGGGAACACCCGCGGTTTCGCGCCTGGTCAGCACGGCGAGTGTGACGAAAGTCGCGCTCGCGTCGGCGCAGGTGAATCACGACGACCAGGATGTGCGCCATCCCATGGTCGATTTGCTCACGCGCAATTCCAGCTCGGCCGATCGCGAAAAAGGCGCGCGGGTCGAACAAGGTTTGCGCTGGAGTGGTGCGCAGGTGCGCGACAACGCCCTGCACGTTCCGCTGGCCGAACCCGACATTCTGACCAAAGCGTGGAAGCTCGACGGACGCGTGTCGGAAAAGTTGCACGATGCCATTTCGCGTTTGTCCGCCGATCGACTCCCGACCTTCGCGCCGAAGATCGAAACACGACAGATTCACCTCTTCGCCGGCACGCACGTCGAAGCCGTTCCGGGTGATTGCACGCTGCCGGATATTGTGACCGACGCCTTGAGTCCGCCGAAGGCGGAGTGAATTGCCAGCACTCGTTAGGCCATAGGCCGGTCCAAGATGACAGAGTCGTCATGGAAGACTCGTTAGGCAATTCGCAACTTGATCACTCAGGTATCTTCTCAAGATTGGCGGATGTTTCTCGTTCGCTGTTTTCTTAGTGCGCTGATTCTTCTATCCGTTTCGCCAGTTCGCGCGGCTGATCCGTCGCCAACGCCGGGGTCAACGCCCCCGGCTACAACTCAGATCGATCAGAAACTTTTCGGCGGAATGAAATGGCGACTGGTCGGACCATTTCGCGGCGGACGTGCCCTCGCCATCGAAGGAGTTCCGGGCGAGCCGAACACTTACTACCACGGGGCGGTCGCGGGCGGTGTCTGGAAAACGACGGACGGCGGCGCGAATTGGTTCCCCATTTTCGACAAGGAATCGATCTCGTCCATCGGCGCCATCGCGGTCGCACCATCGGATCACAACATCGTTTATGTCGGCACGGGCGAATACGCGATGCGCGGCAACGTCACTTACGGCACCGGAATGTATAAGTCGGTCGACGCGGGCAAGACCTGGAAGAACATCGGACTAAAAGACACGCGGCAGATCGGCGCGGTCGTGGTCGATCCGAAAAACCCCGACATCGTTTTGGTCGCGGCGTTTGGGCATGCCTTCGGACCGAACCAGGAGCGCGGTGTTTTTCGCACGACGGATGGCGGCAAGACCTGGGCGAAGACTTTGTTCAAGGACGAGAACACCGGCGCGATCGATCTGGCGATGGATCCGCACAACCCGAATGTCGTTTACGCCGCGATGTGGCAGGCGCGCCGGCAGCCGTGGAATTTTTCCAGCGGTGGACCGGGCAGCGGATTGTATCGCTCGGAAGATGGTGGCGTGACGTGGAAGCAACTGCAGGGAAATGGATTGCCGGACGGAATTCTCGGCCGCATCGGCATCAGTGTTTCGGGTGCGGATTCGAATCGCGTTTACGCATCGATCGAAGCGAAGGAAGGCGGAATTTTTCGCTCGGATGATGGCGGCGAAAAATGGACGCGGGTGAATGAAGACGGCCGTTTCCGCCAGCGCGCCTGGTATTTCAGCAAGATTTACGCGGACCCGAAATCGCCGGACACAGTTTATGTTTTGAACACGGGCGCGTTCCGTTCCGTCGATGGCGGCAAGACATTCACGCTCCTGCCGGCGCGCCATGGCGATCATCACGGTCTGTGGATCGATCCGGAAAATCCGCAGCGAATCGGCAACGCCAGCGACGGCGGCGCGATCGTTTCATTAGACGGCGGCAAGAGTTGGACGACGAACGCCAATCAGCCGACCGCGCAGTTTTATCACGTCGCGGTCGACAACGCCTTTCCGTATCACATCTACGGCGCGCAACAGGACAACTCCAATGTTTGCATCGCGAGCCGCACCGACACCGGCATCATCGAGCAACGCGATTGGTATCCAGCCGGCGGCGGCGAATGCGGCTTCGTCATCGCCGATCCGCGCGACTGGCATATCATCTACTCGAACAGCGAAGGCTTCATCGAGCGCTACGACAAGACGCGCGAGCAATATCAGGATCTTAGTGTTGTTCCGCTGGATAATTCCGGCCACGGCGCCTCTGATCTCATCCATCGTTTTCAATGGGTCGCGCCGCTCATTCTCTCGCCACACAATCCCGATACGATCTACACCGCGGCCGAAGCGGTCTTTAAATCAAGCGACGGCGGCAAGAGTTGGACGCAAATCAGCCAGGACCTGACTCGCAACGACAAATCGAAACAACAGCCGAGCGGCGGTCCGATCCAACTCGACATCACTTCAGTCGAATACTACGACACCATTTTCGCGCTGGCCGAATCGCCCAAACAAAAGGGAATGATCTGGGCTGGAACGGACGATGGCCTTGTTCACCTGACAACGGATGACGGCGCGCATTGGACCAACGTCACGCCGAAAATGCCGGAGTGGAGCACGGTCAGTTTGATCGAAGCTTCGCCGCACGATGCCAACGTCGCTTACGTCGCGGTCGATCGGCACAAGCTCGATGACATCAAGCCTTACATCTACAAGACGGCCGACGCGGGCAAGAATTGGAGCGCGATCACGAACGGAATTCCGGAAGGCGCAGTGGTGCATGCGGTGCGCGAAGATCCGGCCAAGCGCGGTTTGCTTTACGCGGGCACGGAGCTGGGCATTTTTGTTTCGTTCGATGACGGCGCGCACTGGCAGCCGCTGCAATTGAATCTGCCGGTCTCGCCGATTCACGACCTGGTGGTGAAAGATGACGATCTGGTCGTGGCCACGCACGGCCGCTCCTTTTGGGTGCTCGATAATCTGACACCGTTGCGTCAGGTGAGCGCGCAATCAGCCAATGCGGATGTGATCTTGTATCAGCCGCAGACTGCGCTCCTGCTCAATTACCCGACCGAGTTTGATAAACGCCAGCCCGTCGGAGAAAATCCGCCGCCGGGCGCGATGATCGATTATTACCTGAAGTCCGCGCCGAAAGATGAAGTGACCCTCGACATTCTCGATGCCAAAGGACAACTCGTTAGGCATCTTTCCAGCAAGGAGAAGAAGGAAAGCGAACAACCGCCGGAATGGCCCGACCGCGTCGAATCCGCGAAGACAATTCCCGCGGCCGAGGGCATGAATCGCTTTCCGTGGGACCTGCGCTACGAGGACCCGGTCAAGACGCCGGGCGCGTTTTATTCCGGCGAAGGACCGCGCGGGCCGAAGGTTTTGCCGGGCGATTATCAGATGAAGCTGACGGTGGCCGGCAAATCGCAGACCGCACCCTTGCACATCGTGATGGATCCGCGCGTAAACGCCACTCCGGAAGCGCTGCAAAAACAATTCGAACTCAACATGCAGGTGCGCGATCGCATTTCGCAATTGCACACCGCGATTAACGAAATCCGCGACGTGAAAGGGCAGCTCAAATCACTGCGGACAAAATTCGGCGAGGACGCGCGCGCGAAAGCCGTTCTCGAGGCCGCGGATGATTTGAACAAGAAAATGTCGGCCGTCGAAGAGCAGCTCATCCAGGTGAACATGAAAAGCTCGGAAGGGAATCTGGTTTTCCCTAACATGCTGAACGAGCGCTTCGATAGTTTCAGTCACATTATCGATGGCGCCAACGCCGCGCCGCCCCAGCCGCAGCTCGATGTGTTTAAAATGTTAAGCGAGCAGCTCGACGCGCAGTTGCAGAAATGGGCGCAGCTGAAAAAGGATGAGCTGCCCAAAGTGGGAGAAGCGATCAAGCAGCTTGATCTACCCGCGCTGACTGTCAGTCAGAAAACGGAGGCGAAATGACTACGGCGATGGCTGGGCCGAAGGAGCGGCTGACGCGGCCGGTGTAGTCGCAGGCGCACTTGTGCTCGCAGCCTGATCGGCCGGTGCCGGATTGGTTGCCGTGCCTGGCGATTCGCCTGCAACGCGCATCCGGCGTTGCGCTCGGCAGGGCCGTCGTTGTCGCCTGATCTTTCATTAGTTCCTGGCGCAATCCGCTAACGGGAATCGAATAATGCGCATAAAGCACCGAGAGCAAAAAGGTCAGCGCGAAAAACAAGCCAGCCAGCCAGCCGGTGAATTTCACCAGCACGTTGGTGGTCTGGGCGCCGAAAAGATTATCCGTCATCCCGCCGCCGAAAGCCGCGCCAAGGCCTTCGCTTTTCGGGCGTTGCATGAGAATGACGAGAATCATCACCACCGCCACGAGGATGAAAAGGCCGAGGACAATATTGATCAGGATCTGCATGAAGGACGGGCAATATGGCGAAACTCGCCCGCTTGTAAACGGCGGGTTACAATCGGCCTTTGCGCATGAAAGTTAGCGGCCGGCACTATCGCACCATCTGGTTGAAAAAGGACGACGCGCGGGTTGTGCAGTTGATCGACCAGCGGTTCCTGCCCCATCAATTTGTCATCGAGGAAATTCGCACCGTCGACGAAATGGCGACCGCGATTCGCGAAATGCATGTGCGCGGCGCTGGACTGATTGGCGCGGCGGCGGGTTATGGGATGTATCTGGCTGCGATTAGCGGCATGGAACTATCGGAAGCGGCTGCGCGACTGAAAGCGACACGACCAACGGCAGTAAATCTGGCGGCGGCGATCGATCGGCAACTGGCTGCGGGCGAAAAGCATTTGGAAATCGCGAACACGATTGCCGATGAAGATGCGGATTTTTGCCGGCGCATCGGCGAACACGGGATTGAATTGATTCGCGAAATTGCCGCGCGAAAAAACGGAAAGCCGGTGAATGTCCTCACCCATTGCAACGCCGGCTGGCTCGCCTTTGTCGATTACGGTTCCGCGACTTCTCCAATTTACGCCGCGCATGATCAGGGAATTCCGGTGCATGTCTGGGTCGATGAAACGCGACCGCGCGGCCAAGGGTCGAAACTGACTGCATGGGAACTCGGTGAGCACGGCGTTTCGCACACCATCATCGCCGACAACACCGGCGGCCACTTGATGCAACGCGGCGAAGTCGATCTGGTGATTGTCGGGACAGATCGGACGACCTACACCGGCGACGTCGCGAACAAGATCGGCACCTATCTAAAAGCGCTGGCCGCGAAAGATAACGGCGTGCCGTTTTACGTCGCGCTGCCTTCGACTTCCTTCGATTGGAAATTGCGCGATGGCCTGAGCGAAATTCCCATCGAAGAACGCGGTGCGGAGGAAGTGACGCGCGCCGAAGGCTGGAGCGATGGGCGACAAATCGAGGTGAATCTCGCACCGCTGACGAGTCCCGCGGCGAACTACGGATTCGATGTCACGCCGCGACGCCTCGTCACCGGTTTGATCACCGAGCGCGGGATTTGTCAGCCTAACGAGACCAGCATTCTCGAGCTGTTTCCCGAACACGCGCCGTGAACGAGACCGGTGTTGTTAAGTTCAGTTGCGAACACATCGCACGAAAGCTCGAGCGGTTTGTCGGCTTCGAAGAACTAAGCGCTTGTCGCGACAAGCTGCGGGACGCCGGATTGATCGGCGTCGATGAAAATGGAATCGGCTTTGGCAACGTCAGTCGGCGCGACGGCCTAACGAATGCATTTTACATCACCGGATCTGGAACCGGCGCTCTGCCAACGCTAACTCCGGAACATTTCGCCAAGGTTACCGCGCATGATTTCGCTACGAACTGGCTGCGATGTGAAGGCGCAACCGTTGCCTCTTCCGAATCGCTGACGCACGCCGCGATTTACGAAGCGGCCCCGGCGGTGCGCGCCGTTCTGCATTGCCACAGCAGCGAGATTTGGCAGCGATTGCTCAACGTTGCGCCGACAACTTCACCGCAAATCGAATATGGAACACCGGCGATGGCGGCGGAGGTTCGCCGTCTGTTTGTCGAAGGCGATCTGGCGACGAAAGGGATTTTCGTCATGGCGGGACACACGGACGGAATCGTTGCTTTCGGCGGCAGCGTCGACGAAGCCTACCGCATCCTAACAACTCGTTAGACGCCTTTTTTCGAATTCCAAATCGCGTCGAGTTGAGCGAGACCGACCTGGCCAAGTTTATCGCCGCGCACAATCAATTCGTCCTCCATCGCGTTGAAACGCCGCACGAATTTGCTCGTCGCCTCCTGCAGCAATGTCTCCGCATCGAGATTCCGTTTGCGCGCCAGGTTCACGACCGCGAAGAGGAAATCGCCGATTTCCTCGGCGATTGCCCTGGCATCGCCGCTGGCCAGCGCTTCCCGCGTTTCGCCGTATTCTTCGTCGATCTTTGCCAGCACATCGGCTTCGTCGCTCCAATCGAAATCGACGTGCGCGGCTTTCTTCTGAACTTTTTGCGCACGCATTAAGGCGGGCAACGCCGTGGCCACCCCGGCGAGGTAATGTCGATCGTCCTTTTTCTCTTCGCGTTTCACTGAATCCCACAGTTTCACCACCGACTCGGGATCGTGCGCCTCGCGGTCGCCGAAAACGTGCGGATGGCGCCGGATTAATTTCGCGGTGATTTCCTCGAGCACGTCTTCGATTTTGAAACTGCCGCGCTCGCTCGCGATCTGCGCCTGCATGAGGACGAGCAGCATCACATCGCCCAATTCCTCGCGCAGGTTGTGGTCGTCTTTTTCCTGCGCGGCGTGCGCCGCCTCGTAAGCCTCTTCGATCAATTTCGGGACTAACGACTCGTTAGTCTGGGCGCGGTCCCATGGGCAGCCGTCTGGCGCGCGCAGCCGCGCCACCACGTCACGCAGCCGGGCGAATGCTTCGCTCATATTTTCCAGAGCGTGCGGTGCGCACCGAACTCGGAGATTTCGCCGGTAGTTTTCTTACCGACGTAAATCGTTATCCCGATGACGAGCGCGAAAGTGCCGACGAAAATAAATGCCACCAGCCAGGAGTGAATATGGCCGACACTGAGCGCGCGATAAAAGGACCACGGCGTGTCGATCGGTTCCGTGGCATGCAGGAAGATCTTGGTGATCCACGCCACCATGATGAGGATGAAAATAAAAACATAATTGCGCTTCAAACGCCGCCCGACCGCTTCCAGCTTGCTGATTTTGAACCGCGGCAGAATCAAATCTTCGCAGACCAGCTTCTTCCATTCGCCCTGTAGCATGTCGCGATTCTCCATCACCATCGGGACAAGAAAATGCGCCTCGAGCATGCGAACGCGCGCGCGAAAGGCGTCGTAAAAACGATAGCGACGCGCCTCGATCCAGAGCATTCCCCAGACGATGGCGAGGTTGAAAAAGAAAATGATGTGCGGCACCTCGCGATTCGCAAATGCGATGGTGATGATAGCCGTGCTCGAGGTGATGGCCCAGTTGGTCGTAATGTCGAGCCGCTGCCGCCAGATCATGATCCGCCCCATTTCGCCGCGGTAAAAATGCGACATGGCGTTGACGTAGCCCGGATCGTAGATGCTGCGCTGCAGCGAGACGTTCGTCTCTTCGTGTCGGCCTGGAAGATTGTTTTCGTTTGCCACAGCGGAGTGGTTAACTGGATAACTGCCTTTGCCGCGCGAATCCACTATTTCCTCTAACCATGGCCATCGTGCTCGCCGATCTCTTGGACGAAAAACGCGTCACGCTCGATCTGCATGCAACGACGCCGGGTGAAGCGCTGCGCGAAATCGTTGCCACCATGGCGGCGAACAACGGCGTGCGCGAGCCGCAACAATTTCTCGCGGAAGTGCAGGCGCGCGAAGAGGTGCACACGACCTTGATGGGTCACGGCGTTGCGTTTCCGCATGCGCGCACCGACCTGGTCGAGCGCATCGTGCTTGGGATCGGACGGAGTCGCGCCGGTGTGCCCTTCGGCGAAGCGGGCGAACCGGCCCGGCTCATTTTCATCATCGGCGTCCCGCAACGAATGGTGACGGATTACCTGGTCTGCGTCGGTGCGCTGGCCCGCCTGACGAATGAAAAAAGGATGCGCGACTCGCTGCTTAACGCGGCGACGGGGAAGGAATTCGTGGAGTTGCTGCGCGAAGGCTCGCTCGTGCTCGAGTAATTGCTACGGCGATTTCTTCAGCAACTGATTGCGCGCACGATCGAGGGCGCGCCGTTCGCTCGCGGTCAGGCTGTTGAGGCCGTGCTTGGAAATTTTCTCCAGCAACGGATCGATCACGCTGTCGATGTCTTCGGGATCCGCGTTTCGCTTTGGCATCGATTTCGGAACAACACGAAACTTCGGCTTCGGCTGAAAAATCGACGTGATATTCGTCCACCATTCCAATTCCTCACCGACGCCCCGTGAGCGGACAAAAAAGTAGGCCACGGCGGCCGTGATCGAGAGAACAATGATCGAACCCCAATCGTGGAAAGCGAGTGCGGCCAGCATTCCGATCGCGAGCAGGATGAGCGCGATCCACTTCATCGGCACCCGCAGCAACATCATTTCCACCGAGGGATAAATGGTGGCGAAGGCGAGGAAAATTCCGAAATGAAGAACGCCTGAGCCGGCAAGGGCGGTGGGCAACCAAAAACCCACCAGAGTAAGCAGGAGGGTCGGCGCGATCAGAAGCAGGGCATAAAGCCAAATGAAAGCGCGCCGTCCGATGAAGCGTTCCACTTCCCGTCCGAACGCGAAGAGCATGTACATTTCGATCGCGAACCAGAGCAGTGCACTTGGCGAATGCACGAAGGCGTAGGTCACAATTTGATGAAATGCATGCCCGTGCAGGACAGCCGCGCTGTCGAACATCAGCCAGTTGATGAAGCCGGCGCCGCCGAACGCGAGGCTCAGGCAAGTCAGCACCATCAAGACGATGTGCGACGCCACCAGAATGGTGGTCACATCCACCGGATAACGTCCCATCCACGTCACCGGTTTGTAGTCATCCGAAGTGGTGACTCCGAACATAAGGGAATTAACGGTGTGCTATTCGCGCGTGCAAGCGCAGTTCGGTTCTCACAGTGAAAAAGAGCTTGGAGAACGCAGGCGCGCGGCGAGAATTGACCTCCCTCGCTATGGAAAATCTTGCGCCTGCTATTCAGCCGCCGTTGGGAATTGGAGACAAGAAACCGAAAAACCAGGCCGTGCTCGACTGGGTGCAGGACGTGGCCAAGCTGACCACACCGGAGAACGTCTTCTGGTGCGACGGCTCGGAGAAGGAAAACGACTACTTGTTAGGCCAAGCGCAGAAGCAGGGCGTGGTGGTGAAGTTGAATGAGCAGAAAGTGCCGCGCTCCTATTTGCATCGCTCGAATCCAAACGACGTCGCGCGCGTCGAGCAGTTCACGCTCATCTGCACACCGACGAAAGATGAAGCCGGCCCAACCAACAACTGGTCCGAGCCGGCCGAAACCTACACGAAATTAAACGGCATGCTGAAAGGCGCGATGAAGGGACGAACGATGTTCGTCATTCCCTACATCATGGGCCCGCCCGATTCGCCGCTAACCAAAGTTGGATTCGAAGTGACCGACTCAATCTACGTCGTGCTTTCGATGCGGATCATGACGCGCATGGGCGATGTGGCGGTGAAACGGCTCGAATCACAAACGAACGGCGAATGGAATCGCGGCACGCACTCGTTGCTCGACATTAATCCCGAACGCCGGCTCATCTGCCATTTCCCGCAGGACAACGCCATCATCTCGGTCGGCTCCGGCTACGGCGGAAATGTTTTGCTCTCGAAGAAATGTCTGGCCTTGCGCATCGGCTCGTATCTCGCGCGCAAGCAGGGCTGGATGGCCGAGCACATGTTGATCCTCGGCGTCGAATCGCCGGAAGGGAAAAAATATTACGTTGCGGCGGCCTTCCCGAGCGCGTGCGGCAAGACAAATTTCGCCATGCTCATTCCGCCGGCGCATTTCAAGGGCTGGAAGGTCACAACCATCGGCGACGACATCGCATGGATGCAGATCGGCCAGGATGGCCGCTTGTATGCGGTCAATCCGGAGAACGGTTATTTCGGCGTGGTGCCGGGGACGAGTTACAAATCGAACGCGAACGCGATGAAGTCGATCGAGCACGACACGCTCTACACCAATGTCGCGCTGACCGATGACGGCGATGTTTGGTGGGAGGGCAAAGACGGCGCACCGCCCAAACACGCCATCGATTGGCGCGGCAATGAGTGGACGCCCGATTCAAAAGAAAAAGCGGCGCATCCCAATTCGCGTTTCGCCACCCCGATGCGCAACAATCCTGTCCTCGATCCCGATGTGGAAAAAGGCGACGGCGTTCCGATCAGCGCGATCATTTTCGGCGGACGCCGCAGCGACACCATGCCGCTCGTTTTCCAAGCGCGTGATTGGGAACACGGCACCTACATCGGCGCGACCATGGGCTCCGAAACCACCGCCGCCGCGACCGGGGCAGTCGGCCAGGTGCGACGCGACCCAATGGCGATGCTTCCCTTCTGCGGATACAACATGGGCCAGTATTTTCAGCATTGGCTCAAGATGGGCCCGCGCATCAAGAATCAGCCGCTCATTTTTCACGTGAACTGGTTTCGCAAAAACGCCGAGGGAAAATTTCTGTGGCCCGGCTTCGGCGACAACATGCGCGTCCTTAAGTGGATCATCGACCGCGTGGAAGGTCATGGCGGCGGCGCGGAAACCGAGATTGGCTCCATCCCACGACCGGAAGATTTCGATCTCGCCGAGCTCAACGACGTTTCGCGCGAAACGATGCGGGAGCTTTTCTCGATCAAACCTGACGACTGGAAAAAAGAGCTCGAAGGCCAAACAGAATTCTTCAAGACCCTCGGCCAGGACATGCCGCCAGAATTGATCGCGCAACGCGACAAACTCGCGGAAAAGTTCGCCAAATAGCGCGGTTTATTTGCTAACGGATTCGGCATCCCGGATAGTCTCCGGTGGTTCCGACGAAAGCCGAAAAGAAGGCCTCACCGCGTCCCCGGAGACGGCGCGCCCTCGATCGCGGTTGCGTCGAGATTCGCGGCGCGCGTCAGAACAATCTCAAGGGCATCGATCTCGATCTGCCGCTCGGAAAATTAACCGTCATCACCGGCCCGAGCGGGAGTGGGAAATCGTCGCTCGCTTTCGAAACCATCTACGCCGAAGGCCAGCGACGTTACGTCGAAACTTTCTCGCCCTACATGCGGCAATTTCTCGACCGCATGGACAAACCGCGCGTCGATGAAATTCGCGGTATTCCGCCCGCGATCGCGATCGAGCAGGCCAACCCGGTCAAATCATCGCGCTCCACCGTCGGCACGATGACGGAGATCAATGACTACCTGAAACTTCTCTGGCCGCGCATCGCGCGCGCGTTTTGTCCGAATTGCGACCGCGAGATTCGTCCCGAGACCGCGAAGTCGATCGCCGATGAAATTCTGCGCGAACTCAGTGGCGAGACGGTTCTGATCACGTTCTGGGTTTCTGTTCCGGCAAAAACGGAGGCGCAAGAGTTCTTCAAATTCATTCAGCAGCAAGGTTACCTGCGCGTTTGGCTGAATGGCGAAATTGTGCGCGCCGATACCGACAAGAAAGTAGGACGACTTGGCGCGCGAGTGCAGGTCATCCAGGATCGCCTCACGATCAACGTCGAGAATTGCACGCGTTTAACCGAAGCGCTCGAGGTCGCGCTCCGTTTCGGCAAAGACCGGATAAATATCGTCGAGCTGGAGAAGAAAAAGGAACATCCGTTCTCGACCGGCTGGCATTGCGCGCATTGTGATCTCGATATTCGTCCGCCCACCCCGGGACTGTTCAGCTTCAACAGTCCGCTCGGCGCGTGTCCAGAATGTCGCGGCTTTGGTCGCACGATCGCGATCGATCTGAACCGCGCCATTCCCGATCGTTCGCTCTCGATTGCGCAAGGCGCCGTGCGCGTGTTTCGCGGACAGGAGATGGGCGAATCGCAAAAAGATCTCATGCGGGCCTGCGCACGCGAGGAGATCAATGTGCACACGCCGTTCGAGGAATTGCCGAAATCCGACCAGGACTTTGTCATCAACGGCGAAAAGAAAAACGGCGAGTACGAGGAGGACGATTACGAGAACCATCGCTGGTACGGTGTGCGCGGATTTTTCAAATGGCTCGAGAGCAAGACCTACAAAATGCATGTGCGCGTTTTGCTCAGCCGCTATCGCGCTTACACGACGTGCCCGAGTTGTAACGGCGGACGTTTCCAACCGGACGCGCTGAATTATCGGATCGTCACTGCTTCGAACACGCTGACGTTACCGGAAATCGACGCGCTGCCGGTCAATCGCACGCGCGATCTGTTCGCGAACATTGCGCTGCTGCCTAACGACTCCACGGCGGAGATGTTGCGCCGCGAAGTGATCACGCGGCTGAGTTATCTCTGCAACGTCGGGCTTGGTTATCTCACGCTCGATCGTTCCACGCGCACCTTGAGCGGCGGCGAAGTGCAACGCGTCAACCTCACCACCTGTCTCGGCGCGTCGCTCGTGAACACGCTTTTCGTCATGGACGAACCGAGCGTCGGTCTGCATCCGCGCGATGTCGGTCGGCTCATTCGCGTCATTCACGATCTGCGCGACAAAGGCAACACGCTCCTCGTCGTCGAACACGAGGAAGCGATCATTCGTTCCGCCGATCATCTCATCGATATCGGCCCTGGTCGCGGCGAACAGGGCGGCGAATTAGTTTTCAGCGGCAACGAGGATGATTTGTTGCTGCGCGCAAAATCGCTCACCGCAGATTATCTCAGCGGACGAAAGCGCATTCCGATTCCGAAATCGCGCCGGAAATTTTCCAGCGCGATCAAGATCACTGGCGCGCGTCAGCACAACCTCAAGAACATCAATGCCGACATTCCTCTCGGCGTTTTTACCTGTGTCACCGGCGTTTCCGGTTCCGGAAAATCGACGCTCATCCACGACGTTCTCTACCGAAATCTTGTTCGCGCCAAAGGTCAGACGACCGAGCAAGAGCCCGGCGCGTGCAAATCGGTCAGCGGCGCGCATCGCATCGGCGATGTCGTCATGGTCGATCAAGCGCCGCTCGCGCGCACGCCGCGTTCGACGCCGATTTTGTATCTCGGTCTTTACGATCGCGTGCGCGAACTTTTTGCCACGCTCCCGGAAGCGCAGGCGCAAGGACTGACGGCCAGCGCGTTCTCCTTCAATTCCGGCAGCGGCCGTTGCGAGCGTTGTTGCGGCACCGGCTTCGAGAAAATCGAGATGCAATTCCTGAGCGATCTCTTCGTGCGCTGCGCGGAATGCGAGGGCAAACGCTTCCAGCCGCACGTCCTGCGCGTCCTGCTCGACGGCAAATCGATTCACAACATCCTGCAAATGACGGTGGGCGAAGCGATCCGGTTCTTTGCACAAATCGGCGAATCGGCCAAGCTGGGCGATCCGCTCAAGGTGCTCGACGAAGTCGGGCTCGGTTACCTGCGGCTTGGGCAACCGCTCAATACTTTGTCCGGCGGCGAATCGCAGCGGCTCAAGCTCGTCGGCCACCTGGCGGATCACGTTGCCGGCGAGAGTGGCAACCATTCGTTAGGCAAACTTTTCATCTTCGACGAACCGACGACCGGACTGCATTTCGACGATGTTGCACTACTCGTTAGGCTGTTTCAGCGATTGGTGGAAAATGGGAACACGATTGTGGTCATCGAGCACAATCTCGAAGTGATCAAATGCGCCGATTGGCTGATCGATCTCGGACCGGAAGCCGGCGATGAAGGCGGAGAGTTAGTCGGCGCGGGAACACCGGAAGCAATCGCGAAAATCGACGCCAGTCATACCGGGCGATATCTCCGCGGAGTTCTTCGTCCGGGGAGCACGGGCAGTCTGCCCGTCGTTCGCGGGAGCCTCCCGCGAACACGAGTGAACGTTGTTGAACAGGAAGATGATAAATCTTCATTGCGCGTCGCCGAAGAATCGCCGGGGAAACTCCCCGGCGGAACGGCGAGACTCGCCGTGCTCCCCAGAAACGGCAGCCACGCCAACGGCGGCGCCATCCAAATTCACGGCGCGCGCGAACATAACCTGAAGAACATCTCGTTAGGCATTCCGCGTGACAAGATGGTCATCATTACCGGCCTGAGCGGTTCGGGAAAATCGACGGTCGCATTCGACATTTTGTTTTCCGAAGGGCAACGACGGTTTCTTGATTCGATGTCGCCGTATGCGCGGCAATTCGTCGAGCAGCTGGAAAAGCCGGATGTCGACCTGGTGGAAGGCGTGCCGCCGAGTGTTGCGATTGAGCAACGCGTCACGCGCGGCGGCGGAAAATCCACCGTCGCGACCGTGACGGAAGTTTATCATTTCCTGCGACTGCTCTTCGCCAAGACTGGCACGCAATTTTGTCCGGATTGCGATTTGCCAGTCGAAAAACAAAGTCTGGCCGCAATTGTGAAACAGGTCGAAACCGCGGCGCGACGTGGACCGCTCAAAGTCCTCGCGCCACTCGTGAAAGCCCGCAAAGGATTTCACACCGATGTCGCGCGCTGGGCTGAGCGGCAAGGTTTCGAAACATTGCTCGTCGATGGCCGACTGATTCCGATCGAGCAATTTCGCAAGCTCGAGCGTTTCAAGGAACACACCATCGACGTGATCGTCGGCACGATCGACGCGAAGCGAATCAAGAAAGCGCGCAATCTCGTGCAGCGCGCGCTCGATATTGGCCGCGGCACCGCCCATCTGCTCGATGCGAAAAATCAGCTCACGGTCATGAGCACGGAAATGAGTTGTCCGGGTTGCGGTCGCGCCTTCGAGGAACTCGATCCGCGATTGTTTTCCTTCAATTCGCCGCACGGCGCCTGCGAGGAATGCGGCGGCTTCGGCGAGATCTGGAACCAATCGCTGCAACTCGGCGAAGAAGAAGCGGGCGAATCGGTTTTGGAAGGCGAGCTCGCGGCCGAGCGCGAGTCGGAGTGGATCGACGAAGGCGAAGCGAAAGTTTGTCCGTCGTGTCACGGATCGCGTTTGAACGCGATCGCGCGGCACGTGCGCGTGCAGGGCAAGACGATCGACAATTTCACCGCGCTGAGTGCGGCGGAAGCATGGCAGTTAATTGAGAAACTGCGTTTCCGCGGAAATCACAAGACGATCGCGGCTGATCTTGTTCCGGAAATTCAGCAACGACTCGAGTTCATGGAGAATGTGGGACTCGGCTACCTTTCGTTAGGCCGAAGCGCCAAGACATTGAGCGGCGGCGAATCGCAACGAATTCGCCTGGCCGCGCAGCTCGGATCCAATTTGCGCGGCGTGCTCTATGTGCTCGACGAACCAACCATTGGTCTGCATCCGCGTGACAACATTCAGTTGCTCGCGACGCTGGCGCAGCTGCGCGAAAAGGGAAATTCGCTTGTCATCGTCGAGCACGACGAAGAGACGATGCGCCGCGCCGATCATATCATCGATCTTGGTCCGGGCGCGGGAGTGCACGGCGGTGAAGTCGTCGTGCAAGGCACGCTCGCGGAAATCCAGGCGCACAAGAATTCCGCGACTGGACGTTCTCTGCGGTCGCCGCTTTGCCATCCGATCCGCGAGAGGCGCCGTTCGTTAGGCGACGCCGAAGGTTGGATCGAGATCCGGGGAGCGTCTGCGAACAATTTAAAGAACGTCGAGGTGAAATTTCCCGTGAATCGCCTTTCGGTCATCACGGGAATTTCCGGTTCGGGTAAGTCGAGCTTGATGCGCTCGGTCCTGCTGCCGGCGATTCACGACGAACTCGATGGCAAAAAGACGACGCGCGATTTGTTCAGCTCGATCAAAGGCGCGGATTCATTCGAGAGGGTTTACGAAGTCGATCAATCGCCCATCGGCAAAACGTCGCGCTCCACGCCCGCGACGTACATCAAGGTCTTCGACGAGATTCGCAATCTCTACGCGCAACTGCCAGTCTCGCGCGTGCGCGGTTACACAAACACGCGCTTCTCTTTCAACACCGAAGGCGGCCGCTGCGAAACCTGCAAGGGGCAGGGCGTGATCAAACTCGAGATGAGTTTTCTGCCGAGCAGTTATGTGCCGTGCGAAGACTGCGGCGGACGGCGCTACAATCCGCAAACGCTGGAGGTGCTCTACAACGAGAAGTCGATCGGCGACATCATGGAAATGACGATCGAACAAGCCGCGCAATTTTTTGCGGCGAATCAAAAAATCGCGCGTCCACTTTCGTTGCTCGTCGATACCGGGCTTGGTTATCTGAAACTCGGCCAGCCGAGTCCGACTTTGAGCGGCGGCGAAGCCCAACGCTTGAAGCTGGTGACGGAATTGGCGCGCGGGACCGGTCGCGCGCAAAACGAGCGCATTCGCAAAATGCGCAAACCGAAATCGACGCTCTATCTATTAGAGGAGCCGACGATCGGATTACACATGGCCGATGTGGAGTTGTTGCTAAAGGTGCTGCATCGGCTGGTCGATGAAGGCAACACGGTCATCGTGATCGAACACAATCTCAGCGTGATCGCGGAAGCAGATTACATCGTCGATATCGGACCGGAGGCCGGCGCGGACGGCGGCGAAATTGTGGCCGCCGGCACGCCGGAGGAAGTGGCAAAGAATCGGGTAAGTCGCACGGCGCCATTTTTGCGTGAGGTTTTGAAAGCGGGAAACATGGCGGGACGTCGCGGCGCCGAGTCCGCTGCCACGTTATTGGTTGCTCGACGGGCGTAAGGCTTGCTGCGATAAACGCCGCACCTTCCGTGTTCGCTTATTACCTGCACAAACTCGATCCGTTCATTTTTCATGTGACGGAAACGTTCGGTCCGCGCTGGTATGGACTCGCCTATGTCATGGCGTTCGTTTGCGGTTATCTGTTGCTGGCCTGGCTGTCGAAAAAGGGATACGCCGACATTCACCAGGCGCAGGTCGGCGACTTCATTACCTGGGCCGCGCTCGTCGGCGTCATGATCGGCGGCCGCCTCGGCTACGTCTTTTTTTACAAACCGGAAATGCTGCGACATCCGCTTTCGATTTTGAAAGTGTGGGAAGGCGGGATGTCTGCGCACGGCGGGATTATCGGGCTCGTGCTCTTCACGCTCTACTACACGCGCAAATACAAGATTTCTTACGCCAACCTGGGCGACAATCTCTGCGTGGTTGCGCCGATTGGTTTGTTCTTCGGCCGCTGCGCCAATTTCATCAACGGCGAACTTTACGGACGCGCGGCGAATTTTCCCTGGGCCATGCAATTCCCGAAAGAGTTGATGGAAACGAACAACACCGAGCTGGCCGATCGCGCCGTCGCCCTGGCCCAACCGATTGACCCGCTGGTCACTTCGGCGGACGAAATTCTGCACGCCTATCCGCACAATCCGAAGATCGAGGAAATGTTGCGCACGATTCTGACGCCGCGCCATCCGTCGCAGCTCTACGAAGCATTTCTCGAAGGCATCGTTTTGTTTTTGATTCTGTGGTTCGTGCGCACACGCATGCGCACACCGAACGGTGTCATCACCGGGCTGTTTCTTTGCATTTACGCCGTCTTCCGCATCATCGTGGAAAATTTCCGCGAACCGGATGCCTCGCTCATCGGACCGTTCACGCGCGGACAATTCTTTTCCTTCTTCCTCATCGCAATCGGAATCGGCTTCATCATCGTGGCCATGTTGCGGCCGGTATATCCGCGGAAACTGTGAGGGATTAATTCGGAAACCAGGAAGCCAGGAAAAGAAATGAATCAGGAAAGCAGGAAAACAGGAACGGAAAGCAATCCATCTTATTTTCCTGCTTTCCTTTTTTCCTGATTCCTATTCCTGGTTTCCTGGCTTCCGAATTCATCCTCCTTTTCCTTCGATTGGGACTGCGCTAGTTATCGTCCGTGGAAATTCTCGCGGCGGGCGGCCTCACTTTCGCCTTCGGGCACGCCACCATTGCCGGCAAAATTATCCTCGCCTGTCTGCTCGTCGGTTCGATTTTCAGTTGGTCGATCATGATCACGAAAATGCGCGTGGTGCGTTTCGCGCGACAGCAGACCACGCGTTTTCGCGAAGCATTTCGGCAGGATCGACAGCCGTTGCGATTGTTCCAAAGCAACGCGCGCTTCCCCGGATCGCCGCTCTTCAATGTCTATCGCGCCGGGTGCGAAGAGATGACCTTTCACTTGTTAGGCTCATCGGAAGTGGATGAAACATTTCGCGCTCGGCTCGACATCGCCGACAAGATTTCGCCGGCGCAGATGGGCTCGGTCATCGCCGCGATGGAACGCGCCGTCGGCGAAACCGCGCTCAAATTGGAATCGCAAATGATCCTGCTCGCCACCGCGGTGAGCGGCGCGCCGTTTCTCGGTTTGTTGGGCACGGTCTGGGGCGTGATGGACACTTTCACCGATGTCGCCGTGGCCGGTGCGCCGAATTTGACCACGATGGCGCCCGGCGTTTCCGGCGCGCTCATCACGACCGTGATGTCCCTCTGCGTCGCGATTCCGGCGATGTTCGGCTACAACTTTCTCGTCACCAATATCCGCAGCTTGATCGTCGAAATGGATAACTTCGCCGCCGAGCTGGCCTCGGAGTTCGAGCACAAGTACGTCGATCACGGAGTGCGCGAACCGGCTTTTCGTCGATGAGACGCTATTCGCAACGACAGAACCTCACGACGCTGAGCGAGATCAACGTCACGCCGTTGCTCGACCTCGCCTTCGTGCTGCTGATCATTTTCATCATCACGACGCCGCTGATCGAAAGCAGCATGAACTTGTCTGTTCCGTCGAGCGCGGCGGCGAGCACGGCGGTTGATGCGGCGAGGGTGCAGACGGTCTCGATCGATCGGAACGAAGCGATCAAGTTTAACAACGAACCAGTCGATCTCGAAACGCTGGCCGCGCGCCTAACGAGTGCTAAAGCGGCGAATCCGGATGTGGCAATTGTCGTTAGGCCTGATCGCAATCTGCCGGTGCAGAAATTGATCTCGGTCATGGATGTGCTGCAACGCGCACAGATTACGAAGATCGGCATCGCGACTACGTCCGAAGCTCGTTAGGCAATGTCGCGCGACCGATCTTTCTGGCGAAACGTCGCCATCGTCGTCACCTGTCACGCGGTCCTTCTGCTTGGTTTGGCGCGTTGGAGTGCGAGCGCGAAGAAGCCGCTCGGCAGCGACGTTGTTTGGATGGAAGGCGGAGCGACGCTCATCGCGGCGTCGCCTAATCCGACTCCCAGGGAGGAAGCCCACGCTTCGCCGCCGCCAGCCGAAGAACCCGCAACACCAGATGAAGATGAGGATCAGTCGGTCGTCAGCGCCACGACAAACGACATCCCGGCCGCGACGCCTGCGCCTGCTCCGAAAGCGACGCCCTCTCTAACACCGCGCCCGAAATCATCGCCGAAACCGACACCGAAGAAATCGAAAGCGTCACCGACACCGAAAGCCACGGCGATTGCGTCCAAGAAACCGTCCGACAAAAAAAAATCCGAGCCGGCGAAAGAGTCGAGCGCTTCCGCATCATCAACCGGCACTGGCGGAATTGGCGGACGTGCGAGTGGCGCGGGCAACGCTTCGCAATTCAGCGCCTACGGCAGGATGCTGCACGACCGGTTTTTCAGCGAATGGGTGCAGCCGACCAGCGTGGTGGCGAGCGGGGTGAAGATGTCGGTCCTGGTTCGGGTGCGCATCGAGAAAGACGGACGGGTGAGCGATTTTGCACTCGTTAGGCCATCGGGCAACGTGGTGGTGGACGAATCGGTCGCGGCGGTAGCCCAGCGCGTGACGAAAGTCGATCCGCTTCCGGCCGGTCTGGGCAACGGCGGACATTACGACGTGAACATCAACTTCGAATTGAACGCCGACTAGCTGTTCACGCGTGATCGAGACGCGCTTCGGCCAGGTCGAGATCGCGTTGAATGCGACGGAGCGCGTCGTCGTTGATCACGTGCTCGTTGCGCAAGCGAATAATGGTTTCGCGTTCGGAGCGGAGCGCTTCGGCCTGCAATTGCTGATATTGCGGCGTGGCAATTTCGCCGCGCGCCTCCAACGGCGTATCGGCGCAGACCTGCAGTTGCTCGATGCGATCGTCGTACTCGGCGCGGAGACGCGCGACCACCGGCGATGGAAAACGGTCCGCGCTGCGTTCGATCAATTTCATCGCCGCCTGATTCGCCTGCAGTCGCGCCAGGCGTTCTTCTTCGTCGACGCCGCCGTCGTCCCTCACTTTCAGAAAACGAATCAGGACCGGCAACGTCAGACCCTGCAGAACAAGAGTGGTGAGGATGACGGCAAAGGTGAGGAACAAGATGTAATTGCGCGCCGGAAATTCGCGGCCGTCGGCGAGCGCGAAGGGCAAGGCAAAGGCGGCGGCGAGCGACACGACACCACGCATGCCGGCCCACGAGACGATGAGCGAATTACGCCAGCCCGGATTTCGCTCGCGCGTGCGCACGAACCGGCTCAACAAGCATGAGAGATACGCGCTGAGAAAAACCCAGGCAAAGCGCACGAGCACGGCAGCTGCGCTCACGAGAAGGGCCTGGCTCATTAGCCTAACGAGTGGTTCGCCCTGTAGGCCGCGCAGGATGTCCGGCAACTGCAGGCCGATGACGATGAAGACAAAACCGTTGAGAAGGAACGCGACCATTTCCCAGAAAGCGAAGGCCTGCAGTCGGAAACGCGCCGTGACGATGAGCGGTGAATGCCAGCCGAGATAAATTCCCGCAGTTACGACCGCGAGAACGCCCGAGACATGCAGTCGTTCCGCCGGCAGATAGGCGAGAAAAGGCGTGAGCAGCGAAATGAGGATCTGCACCGGCGGATCATCGAGATGGCGATGCAGCCAGCGCATGATCGTGGCCACGACCAGACCGACGGCGATGCCCCCGATCGCGACGAAAACAAAGCGACCGGAGGCCGTGCCTAACGAGAAGTGACCGGTGACCAGGGCCGCGATGGCGAATTGCAAAGCGACCAGAGCGGTGGCGTCATTGACCAGGCTCTCGCCTTCCAAAATAACCTCGATGCGATGCGGCACGCCGAGTCGCCGAATGACGGACGTGGCCGCAACCGCATCCGGCGGCGAAACAATTGCGCCAAGGGCGAAGGCCGCGGCCCAGGGAATTGCGGGAATCAACGTGTGCGCGACCCACGCGACTGAAGTCATGGTCATGAGCACCAGGCCGATGGCGAGAAGCAGGATCGGCCGCAGATTGCGCCGGAAATCGCGCCACGAAGTAAAGAGCGCGGCTGGATAAAGCAGCGGCGGCAGGAAGAAAAAGAAGACAACGTCCGGATTCAATTTCACCCGCGGCAGATGCGGAACAAAACTGATCGCGAGCCCGGCAAGAACGAGCACGATCGGATACGGCAGCGCGAGCTTGTGCGCGATTACGACAAGGACCGCAACGAAGGCGAAGAGAAGAACAATGGTCTCGGCTTGTTGCATCGGACCGAAGATGTGAGCGCTACTCGCCGTTGCGCGAAGGGATCTGGTTGGCAGATTGCCGGTGAGCTTCCAGTTGCGGAAGATATTTTTCCGACCAACGGCAAAGACCCTGCAGCGGTTCGATCAATGTTCGTCCGAGCGGCGTAATGGTGTATTCAACCTTTGGGGTGGCGTTCTCGTAAACTTTTCGCCTAACGAGTCCATCGCGCTCCAGGCTGCGCAGCGTTTGCGTCAAAACTTTCTGCGAAATGTCGCCGATTTCGCGTTGCAAAGCGGAATAACGAAACGTTCCGCGCGCCAAAGTTTGAATGATCAGAGCGGTCCATTTGTCCGCGATGCGATCGAGGAGAAGGCGCGAGGGGCAGCCCGGTTTGAGGACGGAGTAGGTCGGGCGCGATTTCGCCATAGGAGTTCTTGTAGAACGATTCGCGCTGCGAGCAAGCCGCGGCACTTGCCTTTGCTCCCGCACTGACAGAATCTCCCTCGCAATTCCGTGAAAATTCTCGTTGTCGGAAGTGGCGGCCGCGAACATGCGCTCGCCTGGAAACTCAAACAATCGCCGCGCGTGACCGAGTTGTTCTGCGCGCCGGGAAACGGCGGCACTGGTTCGTTAGGCGAAAATATTCCGATTGGCGTGCAGGAATTTTCGAAGCTGAGGCAATTCGCGAAGGATAATCGCATCGATCTTACCGTGATCGGTCCGGATGATCCGCTGGCTGCAGGCATCGTCGATGTTTTCGTGCGTGAAAAGCTGCGGGTTTTCGGTCCGGTAAAAGCTGCGGCGCGTCTCGAGTCGTCGAAAATCTTGGCGAAAGAATTGATGCGCAAATTTCGCATCCCAACCGCGAGCGCGGGGACGTTCGAGCGCAGCGATGATGCGTTGCGATTCTGCGAACAGCTCGCCTTGCCGGTCGTGATCAAGGCCGACGGACTCGCGCTCGGCAAAGGCGTGGTGATTGCGCAGACACGCGACGAGGCTAGCAACGCGATCAACGCCATGATGAACGAAGGACAGTTCGGCGAAGCGGGACGCCGCATCGTGGTCGAGGAATTTTTGCGCGGCAGCGAATGTTCTGTGCACGCGCTGGTCGGCGGCGGCAGCTATCGCATGCTGGCGACGGCGCGCGATCACAAACGCGCGTTTGACGGCGACGCCGGACCGAATACCGGCGGAATGGGCGCGGTTAGTCCGGCCGATAATTGGAGTGCGGAATCGGAGAAGCAATTTGAGCGCGACGTGATGCGCCCGCTGCTGGGCGGTCTGGCGGAGACCGGAATCGATTTTCGCGGTCTGCTTTTCCCGGGACTAATGATGACCGCCGAAGGTCCGCGGGTTTTGGAATTCAACTGCCGTTTCGGCGATCCCGAGACGCAAGCCATTCTGCCACGGTTGCGCAGCGATCTGGTCGAGCTGTTTGAAGCGACCATTGATGGTCGCCTCGACAAAGTTGAGGTGAATTGGGACTCGCGCGCCGCTGTGGCGGTGGTGATGGCTTCGGGCGGCTATCCGGGAAAATACGAGACCGGGAAAACGATTTCCGGTTTGGACTCGTTAGGCAAATTGCCCGACGTCCATGTTTTTCACGCCGGAACAAAGAAGGAAAACGGTCGCATCGTCACCGCGGGCGGACGCGTTCTGGCGGTGACCGCGTTGGGAGATTCCGTTGCACAGGCGCGAGCACGCGCCTACGAGGTTGTGGCGCAGATCCAGTTCGATGGAGCGCATTATCGACGGGATATTGCCCTTCCCGCGCTTCTGGCTAACGTCGCAGCGCACTAAATGTTCCGCGGCTTTCTCCTATCGTTAGGCATGGTCGTTGCGCTCTGCGTTGTCGCGGAGGCGCAGACTCCGGCGCGGCCGAGCGCATCGCCTTCGGCCAGTCCAACGGCGACGCCCGCGCCGTCACCCACGCCGTCTTCGGAAGCGCTGATTAACCTGATGAGTTCGTCCGATCTGCAGCAGGTGATTCAACTTTTGAAGAGCAACTATCTCAATCCCGATGCGCTGAACGAGACCGAAGTAGACCGCGCTTTGCTCATGGGTCTACGAGCGCGGCTCGGTCCCGGGTTCATGATTTTGCCGGCGAACACGGCCGAGTCGGAGACGAACAATCCATTTTTCTCCGACGTGATTGAGAACCACATCGGCTATCTGCGAGTGGGTGCGTTGACGCCGGCGAATTTGAAATCGATGGACACGGCGCTGCAAGACTTTGGGACGAAAAAGGTGGATGCAGTTGTGCTCGACCTGCGCGCGAGCAGCGGTGCGAACGATTTCGCGCTCGCGGCCGAATTCGCCAAGCGTTTCGTCGGGAAAGGCAAACCGCTTTTCGCTCTGCGTCGCACCGTCTCGAAACAGGAACGCTCCTTCAGCGCCGACGTTGAGCCGACCTATCGCGGGCTCATGATCATTCTCGCGGATGGTGACACCTCCGGTGCGGCGGAAGCGCTCGGCGGCATTTTGCGCGTGCACAACAAGGCGCTGATCATCGGTCAATCGACTGCCGGCCAGGCGATGGAATACGCCGACCTGCCGCTCAACGGCGGAAAAGTTCTGCGCGTTGCGGTAGCGGAAGCAATCCTGCCGGAAGGTCGCTCGCTTTTTCCGACCGGGTTGAAACCGGATCTGCCGGTGGAAATGCCGGCCGCGGACAAGCGTCTTGTTTTCCAGCAATCGAGCGAGAAGGGAATGAGTCCGTTTATTTTCGAAAGCGAACGTCCGCATCTGAACGAAGCCGCTCTGCTCGCCGGGCGAAATCCGGAAGTGGATGCCTCCGACGCGGCGCAACGTCGCGTCCGCGCGGGTGACAAGCCCGGAGCGCGCGATCCCGTCCTGCAACGCGCCGTGGACGTGATCACTTCGCTTTCGATTTATCAGCAGCGCTGAGCCGCGCTCTGGAAAGCGGGCCGGTCTCGCGCTAGGATTCGCGCGGCGTGAATCCACTCGAGGAACGGATCGGTCACAAGTTTCGCAACTCGCTTCTGCTCGCGGAAGCGTTGACCCATCCGAGTCTCGGTCACGAAACACAGCGTTATCATTTCGATAATCAACGTCTAGAATTTCTCGGCGACGCTGTTCTGCAGTTGATCATGACGGAATATCTCTTCGCCATCTTCCCGCGCGAAGCAGAAGGTCACCTGACCAAACTGCGTTCGCGCCTTGTCTCGCGCGAGGCCTTGTGCGGGCACGCGCAAAAACTCGAGCTCGGCCAATTCCTCATGATGGGCCGCGGCGAAGAAGCATGCGGGGGCCGGCAACGTCCATCGACGCTGGCCGACGCCTTCGAAGCGTTGCTCGGCGCAATTTATCTCGACACGAATTTCGAGACGGCGCGCCGATTCGTCCTGACCCTGGTGGCTGATGACCTGGCGGAGGTGGAATCGCAACCGATCGACATCAATCCCAAAGGTCATCTGCAGGAAACGCTGCAGGCGATTTCGCCGCGCAGTCCCGTTTACGAATTGATTGCCGAGAGCGGACGCGAACACGAAAAGACTTTTTCTGTGCGTGTGCTTTGGGAAGGAATGGCGCTGGGCGAAGGCACTGGCCGGAGCAAGAAGCAGGCGGAAACCGCGGCCGCGATGGAAGCGATGCAATTGCGCGTGTGGGAACAGAAACGCGCGACCGATTGCGGACCGGACAATTCCGCTCCCAGCTCGGTTAACGCCGGGATTCGTTAGCTCGAGCAAACGGCCTAACGAGTGCTTGACCAGGTCCGCCTTAGCGGATGGGCCTCGGTGTTGAAGACGACATGGTCGAAATCGAGTGTCTCCGCCGGAGCAAACAGCAGGTAGAAATACTTGAAGGTTTCGGCAAAGACGAAACTCTCCATTTCATCGCGTTTCTCTTTCGTCACCATGTCGGAGAGCGCAGCGTAGCCGGAATCGGTGCGGCAATGCTGGACAAAATCATTGAACAGTTTTTCGCCCATCTGCCGATACATCGGGTCGTGCGTGTAATGATGGAGATAGTAGGTCGATTCCACGATCTCCGGCCGCAGATGATAAGTGTGCGCCACAACGCGATTGGTTTTGTAATCGAAAACTTCCGGCTCGATCCCGTGCAGGTTCCACATCTTGAAGGATGAATCCTGCAGGCGCCGCGCGCGGTCGAGGTCGCCGGAGAGCGCGAGCAGCGCGGGAAAAAATGCATCGAGCGCGCCGTAAGTTGTTTCGGTGCGCGCGCCGGTCTGCATGTTGGCGTGCCCGTACCAAAGTTCGCCGTTCACTTCATCGGCGAGATATTTTTGCACGGCGGGAATGCTCGCCTTCCACATCGCGCGGCAGTCTTCGTCGCCGAAGAGCAGCCAGCACTTCCACAGGTATTCGTAGTAGGAATCGATTCCGCCGCTGATGTGACTGTCGGTGTCGGTCCACTCGCCGGTCTCGACGTTGATGCCTGAGCCGACCAGCCCGAGTGACGAGCGGCGCTTGAATGTCTCAACCAGCGCGCGTTTCGCCTTCTCGTAATAAACCGGATTGCCGGTGAGTTTGCTCAGTGTGCCGAATTCCAACAGCAGCGTGCCGGTCTCGGCAGGATTCGTTAGGGGATCCTTCACCGCGCCGGTGCGCAGGTTGACCATGACGTAGGGCAAGCCTGTTGGTGAATTGAAAACCGGCAGCAGGCGTTTCCCCAAATCATCGGCCAGCGCGAGCAGACGTTTGTCGCCTGTGAGCTGATAACCGGAGAGCAAACCGCCGAGCAGACGAATCGTGATCTCGAAATTCTTTACGTAAACGTCGCGATCGAAGTTGAGATTCGCGGCAATGAACTCGCGCGTCTTGTCCGCTTCGGCGTCGAGCTTCATCAGCACGAGCGTGTCGAGTGCGTCGACCGGCGTCATCAGGAGCGATTCGCCGTACCAATCGTGCGGTGTCTTGCTCAACGGCTTGAGCGCGTCATGTCCCCAGGCGTAGCGCTCATAGTTCTGCCAGGCGTGCAGAAATTCGCGCTTCACGTTTTGGCTAAGTCGTTCGTCCCGCTTCGAATCGCAGCTGGAAAACGCGATCAGGATGGCCATGCCTAACGAGACTCGAACCGCCGCGCGTCTAATCATGCGCGGAGATGATGCTCAGATCAGGGGCGGCAAAGCAACCGGCTCTCTTATTTTCGAGGCGTGAAACTCACCACCACGATTTCGTGATGGTGCGGTTGCCAGCGGCTCAATTCGACCGCAAAGCGACCGATGTTGGTTTTGCGCGAGGCACCCTGCACGCCGTTGAGCAGGGCGAAGAGCGACTCCGTTTCCGCCCGTTGAAAAAAGGCGCTGTCGAAAAACTCATTTACCCAATTCATTCCTTCATCGCCCGACATGATGAAGGTGACCTGCAGGTCCTCATCAGCGTTGTCGATAAAGATGACCGAATGATTGTAGACGTTGCGATTCTTCCATTCGCCCTCGGCGAAAACAGCCGTGCGCGCCGCGCTCCGCAGGGGCGCTTTGCCTAACGAGTCCTGGAAGAATGAGACCACGTTGTCAAAAGTGAGCGGGCGCAGCTGACCGGACCGAGTTAGAGGCGCCGCGGTCGCCAGGGGAAGCATCAGCGCGAGCAAGACTGCAGTGAAAACTCGCGTTTTCATTTGCGAGTTTGTTTCGGTTTCGTCGGCACGACCAGGACCGGACATTGTGCGTAGCGCACGATGTGTTCCGCGGTGCTGCCGAGAAGGACATGCGCGAGGCCGGTGCGGCCATGCGTCGCGTTCACGATCAAGTCGACGCCGTGTCTCTTTGCATAATCGACAATACTGAGTCCCGGATGTCCCTCGGTAACGTGCGCAGTAAAAGGCACGCCCTGAAACGCCGTCTTCCGGACCAACTCTGCGATGTCATACTTCGTCGCCTTCCGCGTCTCATTCAGGAGCAGGGCGTAATCGTAGGCCAGAAAATCGGCGTTCGTCGCGTAGTAATGCAGATAAATAACGTTGAGCAGAGTCAGTTTTGCGCCGAACCGTTGCGCGAGTGCGATCGCAAAGCACAAGGCCGTGCGCGAATGTTCGGAGAAATCAACAGGGACAAGAATGTTCTTGATCCGAAGTTGGGAACCCGCCGCGGCGCCACCTTTCTTCCGCCAGAATTGCCGGCCTTTCTCCCGCACCACCAGCACCGGACAAGGCGCGTGACGCACGATCCGTTCCGCTGTGCTGCCGATGAGGACATGCTTCAAACCGGTATGCCCGTGCGTAGCGGTGACGATCAGATTGGCGCGCAATTTTCGCGCGGCTTGGCAGATTTCCTCGAAGGCGCGCCCGATCCGCGCATGACAACGCGCGGCCCGGATCGGTTCGGCAAGACCGGTTGCGATGTCGTGTAATCTCTGACGCAACCGGCGCTCGACCTGCGTGTCGGTTGCATAGAGCGGCGCGAGAGCCGGGGCTTCGAATTGCACATCGAAGACATTGATGAGGTGCACGGAGGCACGAAAAGTTTTCGCAAGCAGGCGCGCGTATTCCATCGCCTTGAGCGAAGGGCCGGAGAAATCCGTCGGGACTAGAATCGTGCGAATGCAAAGGGCACGCCCCGTGGATTTCCGAACGGGCAACGAGCTTTTTGTCAGCATCTTCCGGGTTGCTGTCTTCATGGGCTAAATTGGCCTAACGACACAATTTGCCTCGGCGCGTCTTGCTAAAGACACATCGTTTCTTGCGCGCTTTTCAGTCGAGCTGAATTTCGGCCAGCCACTCGCCGGCCGCGGCGTCGGAATGCAGATCGAATCCTGCTTCCCGGCTCAGCTGCACCATGGCGGTGTTCTGCGAGAGGATGTGACCTTTCACGCAGCGAAGCTTTTCGCGCTTCGCCATCTCGACCAGCAAACGCAGCAGCGCATGGCCCAGTCCGCGGTTTTGCCACGCATCAGCGATCACAATCGCGAACTCAGCTTCATTGCATCCGTGCTCTTTGATCAAACGCGCGACGCCGTCTATCTCATGCGTGCCGTTGGCGGGCGTGCGCTCCGCGACCAGCGCGATCTCGCGATCGTAATCGTTGAAACAGGCGCGCGTCAGCCGGTCATGTCCGGTGCGTTCGCTCAGACTAACGAATCCAAAATAACGGGAGCACACACTTTGTTCGGAAAGATTTTTGTGGAACTCAACCATGAGCGGCTCGTCCTCGGGCCGGATCGGCCGCACCGTGAAATCCGTGCCGTCTTCCAATGTCACCGGCGTGACGTATTGCGCCGGGTAGGGGCGGATGGCCAGGCGTGGCAACTCGTTAGGCGGAATGCTGGCCGGATGCAAAACGACGCGGGCGTCGAGGGCGATCAAACCTTCCGGCCCGGCGAGTAGTGGATTGATGTCGATTTCCTTGATGCGCCTTTGCTCGGCCACAAGCTGACTGAAACGCACGAGAATTTCTTCGAGCGCCGCGAGATCGACCGGCTGGCGACCACGCACGCCCTGCAACGCGCGATAAATTTTCGTCCGCTCGATCAATCGTCGCGCGAGTGTGCGATTGAGGGGCGGCAAAGCCAGCGCGCGATCTTTCATCACTTCGACCAATTGTCCGCCCGCGCCGAAAAGCAGCACCGGCCCGAGTTGCGCATCGACGCTGCTGCCGAGAATTAGTTCGTAGCCGTCACGCGCGATCATCGGCTGCACGACAACGCCGAGAAAATCTTCCGCGCGAACGCCATTCTTGATTTCGCCGAACGCCTTCCGCACGGCATCGCGGCCGCGCAGATTCAACTTCACGCCACCGACGTCGGTCTTATGCGTGATCGTTTCGGAATAAAGTTTCAGCACAACCGCGCCGCCGAACTTTTTCGCTTTCGCGACTGCTTCGTCTGCGCTTTTCGCCACTACCGTCGGCGTGACTGGAATTCCGTAGGCCGCCAGGAGTTCTTTCGATTCCGGTTCGGTCAAAAGCGTGCGACCTGAGGCGAGCACGCGCTCGATCACGCGCGGCGCATCGTTGTCGCCCTGCGCGCTGACGCCGGCGAGCGTCGGCGTTTCGTAAAGCGCACGCAGCGCATGCGTGTATCGCCACAAATAACAAAAAGCGCGCGCCGCTGTGTCGGGATATGGGAAAACTGGAATCCCGGCGCGTTCCAGGATTTCCGTGGCTTCGCGCACACAATCGCCGCCCATGAAGCTGGCGAGAATCGGTTTGTGCTCGAGCTTTGCGAAACGCGTGAGCTGCTGCGCGATTGCGTTCGGCGCGCTGATCGCTTGCGGCACGAGCACGACGAGGAGCCCGTCGTTGTTCTCGTCGCGCGCAACAATTTCGACGGCGCGCTCGTAACGTTGCGGATCGGCATCGCCGATGACGTCGATTGGATTGCCGTGACTCCAGTGCGGCGGCAGAACTTTGTCGAGCGCTGCGCTGGTCTCGTTAGACAACGGCGCAATCTCGCCGCCATTCGCAATCAACATATCGGTGGCGAGCGCGCCCGGACCGCCACCATTTGTAATGACCGCGAGACGCGGCCCAGTCGGGCGCGGTTGCTTGCCTAACAACTCCGCCATGTAAAACAGCTCCGCGATTGTATCGACACGCAAGACGCCTGCCCGCCGAAAAGCGGCATCGACCACTTCATCGCTGCCGGTCAATGCGCCGGTATGCGACGCCGCAGCTTTGGCGGCCGCTTCGGTGCGACCGACCTTAATGACAATGATTGGTTTCGTCAGGGCAACTTCGCGCGCGGCGGAAAGAAACGAGCGCGCGTCGCCGATCGATTCCATGTAAAGCAAAATGCTGCGCGTGTGCGGATCGTCGCCGAGTTGGTAGATGAGATCGCCCCAGTTCACATCGAGCATCGAGCCGATGGAAACGAACGCGCTGAAACCGAGATGACTCGTTAGGCTCCAGTCGAGAATCGCGGTGCAGAGCGCGCCGCTCTGGCTGATGAATCCGATGTTGCCCGGGAGCGCGAGCGGACGGGTGAAGGTCGCGTTCAGTTTTAGATGCGGCAACATCACGCCGACGCAATTCGGTCCAATGATGCGCATCGCGCCGCGCCCGGCCGCGACTTGTTTCTCCAGTTCGCGGCCGCGCTCGCCGATTTCCTTGAAACCGGCGGAAATAACGATCGCGCCTTTGACTCCGGCCCTTGCGCAATCACGCACGATGCCGGGAACGGTTGTGGCCTTTGTCGCAATGACCGCGAGGTCGACCGGCTCGGGAATTGCGCTGATGCTCGGCCAGGCCTTGCGCCCGAGCACGTTTTCGTGCTTCGGATTAACCGGGAAGAATTTTCCGGGAAAGCCGCACAGATTTTCCATCAAGGCGCGACCGACACTCGCCGGTGAATCCGTCGCGCCGATGAGCGCGACCGACTTGGGCGCGAACATGACATCAAGCATCGGCCGGGTGCGCGGGAGCAAATGCGTCGCAGAATCCTTCGACATTTGCCGAGAAGCTACGAACGGATCGGGAATTGAACAACGAGCCGTCATGAGCCGTGCACGGCTCGTTGTTCGGTCGACGTGATTACGGATGGATCGCAACCTTCAGGACTCCGTCGCGCCGCTCGCCGAAGAGTTCGTAGGCCTCGACGATTTGGTCTAACGAGTAGTGATGCGTGAGGAGCGGGGTCGGATCGAAGCGACCCGATTGCACCATGCTCATGAGTCGGCGCATGCGTTCTTTGCCACCGGGGCAAAGCGTGGTCACGATTTTGTAATCACCAATGCCGGCCGCGAACGCATCATACGGCACCGCCAGTTTTCCGGAATAAACACCGAGACTGCTCAGCGTTCCGCCCGGGCGCAGACTACGCAGCGCGCCTTCGAATGTCACCTGCAAGCCAAGCGCTTCGATTGCAACGTCGGCGCCACCACTCGTTAGGCGTTTTACTTCCGTCGCCACGTCGCACTGATTCGGATCGAGCACCATGTTCGCGCCCATTTTTTCGGACATCTTCATCCGCACCGGATCGCTGTCCACGCCGATGATGAAGCGAAGCGCCTAACAACTTCGCGCCCGCGGTCGCGCAGAGGCCGATCGGTCCCTGCGCAAAAACGACGACGGTGTCGCCGATTTTGATTTTAGCTGATTCCGCGCCGCTGAACCCAGTCGATGCAATGTCCGCCAGCAGGATAACCTGTTCGTCGGTCAGCTCGTCGGGAATTTTCGCGAGATTGGCCTGCGCGTTTGGCACGAGCAGATATTCCGCCTGCGCGCCGTTGATGGTGTTGCCAAAACGCCAGCCGCCGAGCGCTTCGTAGCCGTGATCGTGTCCGCATTGCGCCCATTGCGCGGAGAGACAGGCGCGACATTGACCGCATGGCGTAATCGCGCCGGTCATAACGCGATCACCGATCTCATAACCGGTCACTCCTTCGCCGAGTTCTTCAATGATGCCGACCGGTTCGTGACCGATGACGAGCCCGGGCTTCACCGGGTATTCGCCGCGCAGAATGTGCAGATCGGTTCCGCAGATTGTCGTGAGCGTAATGCGAATGACCGCTTCACCGAAACCGGCGCGCGGTCGGGGCACCTCCTCGAGTTTGATGTCGTTAGGCCCGCGAAAGACATTGGCGCGCATGGTCTCGCGCGATTTACCCGGCATCGGCATGCGATGGGTCGGCAGAGCTTCAGTTTCAAGTAGAGTAGTCATGATTCGTTAGGCTGGTTGGTTGTGGTTCAGGCATGCCGATGATGCGGGACTGTTTCGGCGATCCATTGAAAGAGACGTTTCAGTGGCCAGAGGAGCGCAAACAGAAGCGCGACGAGAAGAAAGACGCGATGAATGACAAGGGCAAAGCCGATCGCGAGACCGGTTAGCACAGCAAGTGTCGGCGGGTCCGCGTAGTGGAGAGGATTATTTGGTTTCATAGGTTTCCTTTCATGGCGTGAGGTCGATGGCGTTGGCGGAAAACGAGCGCAGTCGTGGCGAGAAGGTCATGATGATGTTCGCGTCGAATCCGTGGCTGCTGTAATCGAAGAGCAAATTGAAACGCGGCATGGAAACGGCGCGCGTTCCGTTTTGGCCGCTGAGCAAAGCGTAGAACTGCTGGCTCTCGCGCGCTTGAAAGAACGGCGCTTCGAAAAACTCACGCACCAGATTCATCCCGTAATCGTCAATCACGTTGAAAGCGACGAGCAGATCGGGGCCGCGGCGCGTGATGGTAATGGTGTAGAAATTTTCCTCGCGCGTCCCACCACGGAAAATGACCTGATTGGTCAGGCGCTCCTGCGGCGGAGTGGCGAGCGCATCTTGGAAATAGCGGACGACGTTTTCGAAGGCGAAGGGCAGAAACTGCGGCGCGACTTCAGCGGGCTCTTTCAGCGTCGGTGTGGGCAGCGAAATCGCGAGAAATTTGTCGCGGGCACTCCAACCGCAGAACAACAAGACACCCGCGGTAACTGAAGCGAAGGCGATTCGGTTCGTGCGAACGAGGGAAGTAAGTGCGTTCATGATTCTGCTCCTTCCGAGTCGAACTTCGCTCGACTCGCGTCGTGCTCGCTAATCGCCAATTGCGAATCATCGGCTAAAGCTTGTGCTGCACGCGCGCCGAAAATTTGCGCCACAAGAATCGAGGAGTTTCTGACAAGAAACGATGAGCACTCGCGCGCGTCCGTCGTACGGATCTAAGGGAAAGGAAGAAACCAAATGAACACATTGACAACTTGGAATCCGTTCCGGGAACTGGATGAGGTGCAGAATCGCCTCGGCGGTTTCTTCGGAGCAAGATTACCGCGCTTCGGTAACGGCAATGGCGGCCTGAAGTTGGCCGAATGGTCACCGCAGGTCGACATCATCGAGGACGAAAAGGAGTACCTCGTGAAAGCTGATTTGCCGGAGATGAAGAAGGAGGAGTTCAAAGTCACGATGGAAGACGGCGTTCTCTCCATTTGCGGCGAACGCAAAGTTGAGAAAGAAGAGAAGAACAAGAAATTCCATCGGATGGAGCGCGCCTACGGCAAATTCGAACGCGCGTTCATGATGCCGGAGGACGCTGATCCTTCGAAGATAACGGCGGAGTTCAAGGATGGTATCCTCAAGGTGCACGTCCTGAAGAATCCCGTCGTGAAAACAAAACCCGTCGAGATCACGGTGAAGTGAATCGGCGGAACCAGGCCGGCGCGCCAAAAGGATCGACGCGCCGGCTGGGGTGATTGATTCGTTAGGCTCTCGTTAGCTACTCGTTAGGCCGCAACGAGCTGCGATCTTTGCAGAATCGGGGGCCCTGGACGTATTGGGCGGGATAGGGGCGAATAGCGAGCCCGCGGCAATGCCTTGAACGGACGGGGCTGACATCGGCATACTCGATCGCATCGGATGGACGCGAGACCAACATTGCAGTCACTCGTGGACTCGTTAGGTAAGCATGGCGACAAGACCGCCCTGCTCGCGTTGACGAAGCGAGATCAGCGCCGTTGTTCGTTTCAGACTTTAGGGGAACAGGCGCGCGCCTTCGCCCACGGTCTCGTCCGCGCCGGATTTCGTCCCGGCGACAGCGTTGTCCTTTTCGCCGAAAACAGAACGGAATGGATTGCGGCCGCGTTGGGAATCTTGCGCGCCGGCGCGGTGGCGGTGCCGATCGATGTGCAATTCACCGACGAGGATCTCGCGCATGTCCTGAGCGACAGCGACGCCCGCGCCGTCATCACAACGGAACGCCGTCTGGAGCGCGTGGAGAAACTAAACGCGGCGCAGCGGGCAAAGCTGATCGTGCTCGACGTCGCGGAGGATAATGAGCGCAGCTGGCTTCGCTATCTGCAAGATGAAACGGCGGAGCTACCACTCGTTAGGCCAGAAGATCCAGCCGTTCTCTTTTACACCTCCGGCACAACCGGTCCGCCCAAAGGCGTGCCACTTACGCACGGCAACATCGGTTCGCAATTCGAGACGATTGCCAAACTCGGCATCATCAACGAGCGCGATCGCGTCCTTCTGCCGCTGCCGCTGCACCACGTCTATCCGTTCATCATTGGAATGCTCGCGCCGCTTTCGCTCGGGCTGCCGATCATTCTGCCGTTTTCGCTCACGGGGCAGCAGTTGTTGCGCGCGCTGCATGAAGGCGATGCCACCGCGATCATCGGCGTGCCGCGACTCTACAGCGCACTTTACGCCGGCATCACCGGCAGGGTGCAATCATCCGGCCGGACGACGCGGCGGCTTTTCAAAACTCTGTTCGGATTCAGTCACTTTCTTTACGACTCGTTAGGCATTCGCGCCGGTAAAATTCTCTTTCATTCCTTGCACAAGCGCTTCGGCGAAGATCTGCGCATCTTTGCTTCCGGCGGATCGGCGCTCGATCCAGAACTGGCCGCGAATTTGAATTCGTTAGGTTGGAAAGTTGCGATTGGCTACGGTCTAACGGAAACATCGCCGCTCCTCAGTGCTAATCTGCCTGACAACTGGCGCGCCGGCAGCGTGGGCAAGGCATTTCCCGGAGTGGAACTGCGCATCGATGCCACGGCCCCCGCAGCGGAAGAGAAGAACAACAATCGTGCAGTGGGCGAAATCCAGGCGCGCGGACCGAATGTTTTCTCCGGCTACCGCAATCTGCCGGAACAGACCGCGCGCGCCTTCACCCAGGACGGTTGGTTTCGCACCGGCGACATCGGCTACCTTGACGATCGCTTCCTTTTCGTAGCCGGTCGCATTTCGACGCTGATCAAAACAGAGAGCGGCGAAAAAGTTCAGACCGAAGACGTCGAAGCGGCCTACGCAAAGGAGCCGGCCATTCGCGACATCGGTGTTTTGGAAAAAGGCGGAAAGCTCGTTGCGCTGATCGTGCCGGAGCGCGCCGCCTGCGGAGACGACCTGGATGGCGCGGTGCGCACGGCGATCGAAGCCGCATCGCGAGGTCTGCCGAGCTACGAACGCATTTCTGATTTCGCCATCACGCATGACGCGTTGCCGCACACGCGGCTCGGAAAAATTCAGCGTCACAAATTAGCGCAACGATTCGATGCAACGAAAAGAAGCGGCGAGGAAACTCTGGCGTCCGGCGCGATGCCGCTGGAGGAAATGGCGGGCGAAGATCGTGCGCTCTTCGAAGAACCGGCACCGAACACCGTTTGGAAATTACTCGCGGAACGCTTCCCCGGTAAGCGACTCACCCCGGACACGAGTCTGCAATTCGATCTCGGTGTCGATTCGCTCGAGTGGCTGAACCTCACGCTTGAAATTGCGGAAGCGAGCGGTGTGGAAATTACCGAAGAGGCGATCGGACGGATCGACAACGTGCGCGATCTCTTGCGTGAAGTCCTGGAAGCGGGTGAGGGCGCCGGCGTTGATCCGCTGGCCAAGCCCTACGCGATTCTGGACGAAACACAGAAACGCTGGCTGCGTCCGCTCGGTCCGCTCATGAATTTGACCGCGCTCTCGATCTACTTTTTCGGTCGCATGCTAATGCGTCTGCTTTTTCGGGTGCGCGTGGTTGGCCGGGAAAATTTGCCTAACGACAGGCCGTGGGTCATGACGCCGAACCACATCAGTTATCTCGATGCGTTCGTGGTCGCGAATGCGCTGCGCTGGCCGCAATTGCAAAACACCTACTGGGCCGGCTGGACTGGCATCGTGGCGAGCAATCGATTCATGCGCTTCCTGAGCAGACTTGGTCGAATCCTGCCGGTGGAACCGACGCGCGCGGCGCGCACCGGATTGGCCCTGGGCGCCATCGTTCTGAAAAGCGGAAAGAATCTCGTCTGGTTTCCCGAGGGCGAACTTTCGCGGAGCAGCACCGGCGAGCTGCAGGAATTCAAGCCGGGGATCGGCATGTTGCTCGAGGCATTTCCGACCACGGTCGTGCCGGTCAGCATTCAAGGCACGCGCGACGCACTGCCACCGGATGCGAAACTCCCGCGGCTGCGTCCGGTGTGCGTTGTCCTGGGTAAGGCGACGACGAGGGACGAACTGCTGCGCGAGGGCCATGGCGAGAAACCGCACCAGCGAATCGCAAACGCACTGCAGCAGCGCGTTGCGCAACTGTCGCGCCAGGACCAGGGCTGATTTTCCGCACGGAAAATCTCGCCTAACGAGTGGTGAACCGCGAGTCGGCGCACTCTTGCGCAAGAATTGCGTAACTCTTGCCAAGATGCGGTCAGCAGAATTCTGCCGGTGGCGTTGATTAAATAAGAGGAGAGGCAAGATGCCGGTGGAAACGCGCGAACAACACAACGAAGCTCTCGTTAGGCCGCGGAGCGAATCTCTCCGCATCCCCGTCGGCGCGGGTGTGATGCTCTCCGGTGACCTGGAGATTCCGCAGCACGCGACTGGCCTGGTGTTGTTCGCGCATGGCAGTGGGAGCAGCCGCCTGAGCACGCGCAATCGCGCCGTCGCGGAAGTTTTGCAGCGCGCGGGTATGGGGACGCTGCTTTTTGATTTGCTCACGCCGGAGGAGGAAATGGCCGACGCACACACCGGACACTTGCGTTTTGACCTTGGTCTCCTGAGTCGGCGACTCGCGCTCGTGACGAAGGAAATCGCCGACGATCCGCAGTTGCGACGTCTCGGTTTTGGATATTTCGGCGCGAGTACCGGCGGGGCGGCGGCACTCATCGCTGCGGCTGCGCTGCCTTCGATGGTGCAGGCGGTGGTTTCGCGTGGCGGCCGGCCGGACCTGGCGGGCGAAGCGCTTCCCATGGTACAGGCCGCGACGCTGCTCATCGTGGGCGAACGCGACGAGCAGGTGCTGCGGTTAAATGAAGAAGCCTTCGCGCAACTGCAGTGCGAGAAGTCGTTCGCGATCGTTCCGCGCGCCACTCATCTCTTCGCAGAACGCGGCGCATTGGAAGAAGTGGCGCGGCTCGCCGCCCGCTGGTTTCAACAACACCTGAGAAAGGATAAAAATGAAAAGGCATTTCCGTGATCGCGACGAAGCCGGCGAACTTCTCGCGCAGGAGCTGTCATCGTTCGCCGATCGTGATGATGTGATTGTGCTGGGATTGCCGCGCGGCGGTGTCCCGGTCGCGGCGCAAGTCGCGAAACGTCTACACCTGCCGCTCGATGTTTTTCTGGTGCGAAAGCTTGGCCTGCCCGGCTATCCGGAACTGGCCATGGGTGCGATCGCCAGTGGCGGCGTGCGTGCGCTGAACATGGATGTGCTCCATTCCGTTCACATCCCGCGCGCCATGTTTGAAGAAGTGATCAGGCGCGAGCAGGAGGAACTCGAGCGCCGCGAGAAAACCTATCGCGATGATCTGCCGCCGCCGCATTTGAAAGGCAAGACCGTCATTGTGGTGGATGACGGAATTGCGACTGGTTCGACCATGATTGCGGCGATCGGCGCGCTGCGAAAATTACATACGGGCAGAATCGTGGTCGCGGCGCCGGTCATCGCCGAATCAACCCTCAGGCAAATCAAGCGCGCTGCCGACGAGGTGGTCGTGCTCTACGCTCCGGAGTTGTTCTACAGCGTGGCTGGATTCTACGAAGATTTTTCGCAGACCACCGACACGCAGGTGGGCGAGTTGCTGGCCCAGGCGCGTCACGAACAAGCGATTGCGGCATGACAGGCGAGCCAGGAATGAAGACATGATTCGCGAACACCTCACCGCTCCCGGCCGGCCGCGCTCGCTCATCGACCTTGTCGCGTCCGCCGCCGAACCACTTTACGGATCGGCGAGTGATTACGACTCGTTGCTCGAGCTAGCGCGCGGCGCGCGCTTCGTCCTGCTCGGGGAAGCGAGCCACGGCACGCACGAATTTTACCGCGAACGCGCGCAGATTTCGAAACGGCTCATTGCCGAGTGCGGTTTCAACGCCGTCGCGGTGGAAGCGGACTGGCCGGACGCCTATCGCATCAATACTTTCGTGCATGGGGTGGGGAACGATGCCGATGCGATCGACTCATTAGGCGGTTTCAAGCGTTTCCCGCAATGGATGTGGCGCAATGCCGACGTGCTCGATTTTGTCGGCTGGTTGCGCGAGCACAACGACGAGAAGGCCGAGCCGGGCAAGTGCGGATTCTACGGACTCGATCTCTACAGTCTGCATGGCTCGATCGAAGCGGTGCTCGCTTATTTGAAGCGCGTCGATCCGGAAGCGGCGGGGCGCGCCCTGCAACATTACGCGTGTTTCGAGCAATTCGGCCAAAGCACGGAAGCTTACGGCTACGCGACCGGTTTCGGGCTGCGGCCGGATTGCGAACGCGAAGTCGTGCACGAACTGGTCGCGCTGCGACGCAAGGCGATGGATTATTTGCAACGCGACGGTCAGGTCGCGGCCGACGCCTATTTTTGCGCGGAGCAAAACGCGCTCGTGGTGCGCAACGCGGAGGAATATTACCGCAATATGTTTCGCCGCGAGGTGTCCTCCTGGAACCTGCGGGATGCGCATATGATGGAGTCGTTAGGCGCGCTTGAGAAGCATCTCAGCCGGACGCGCGGCCAGCCGGCCAGGATCATCGTGTGGGCGCATAACTCGCATCTGGGCGATGCGCGCGCCACGCAGATGGGTGGGCGCGGCGAATTGAATCTCGGCCAGTTGACGCGCGAGCGGTTCGGACGCGAAGTGGTTTCAATCGGATTCACCACGCACACCGGAACAGTGACCGCGGCTTCGGATTGGGATGCGCCGGCCGAGCGAAAGCAGGTGCGGCCAAGTGTGGAAGGAAGTTACGAGCGCGTTTTTCACGAGACCAACTGCCCGCGTTTCTACCTTAATTTGCGCGAACCGCGGCTGATCAACGATGCGCTGCGGCGCGAACATCTCGAGCGCGCCATTGGCGTGATCTATCGACCGGAGACGGAAATGGTCAGCCATTATTTTGCGGCCCGATTGTCCGAGCAGTTCGATGCGGTGCTGCATTTCGATCACACCCGCGCGGTCGAACCGCTCGAACGCACCGCCGAATGGGAAACCGGCGAAGTAGAGGAAACCTTTCCGAGCGGCCTCTGATTAACGTCCGCCGGCATTGGCTCCATTCGTTAGGCGAAATGCGATTCGCGGAACTTGTTGGTCTGGCGACGTTCCGGCATGGGATGCGGGATGGATTCGCGGTAGCGCCGCGAAAATCCCGTTCCGGGTAGTCTCTTGCTGCGCGCGATCGTCCCCTTGCGTTTCGTTTTCGTCTGACCGGCGCGAAGCGGCACCAGATTGGCGGTGCGGACTTCCGGATGCGACGGCACGACGAGAACCGGACACGATGCGTGCCGCGTCACCACTTCTGCGGTGCTGCCGATCAAGAGGTGCGTCAGCCCGGTGCGTCCGTGCGTCGCCATGATGATGAGTTCGGCTTTCTTTTTCGTCGCGGCCTGGCAGATGCCGTCGGCGGGAAACTGCGTCACGATAGCGGTTGTAAAAGGCACGCCGTCGAAGTTCACGCGGCGCAGAAACTGGTGCATGTGTTCGTCCAGGGTGCGGTGAGTGATTTCCTTGTAGGACGGCACGGGGAACATCCCGGTAGTGTCCATCATCAACTCCGGCTCGATATCGACAACGTGAAGGACCACAATTCCAGCACCGAATTTCTTCGCGAAGGCAATGGCGTATTGCAGGCCGCCTAACGAACAGTCCGAGAAATCAACCGGGACCAGAATCTTCTTCGGACCTGGGCTTCTTGTCTTGCGCTCGCGCGCGACAAAGACGGGACACGGCGCATGCTGCACTACCCGCTCCGTCGTGCTGCCGAGTAAGGCACGTTTCAAGCCGGTGCGACCATGCGTGGTCGTGACAATCAGATCCGCCGGAATCCGGTGGGCGATATGACAGATCATGTCGAACGGAGCGCCCGCAATTTCTGCGCGGCACGTTCCGGTCAATCCGTGGTCTTTCGCCAGGTGTCTAAGATGCGCTTCCGCAGTTTTGCGCCATTCCTCGAAGTCCCTCATGGGCGCGACTACGGGCGGCGCGCCCGGCACCATCAAGGCGGCGGGATAGAAATACTCCTGGACGTGCAGGAGATGAATCCTGGCGCCGGTGCGTTGCGCCAGGCGTTTGGCCACGGTGATTCCGTGGATTGATCGCGCGGAAAAATCGATGGGAACGAGAATGTTGCTGAAGCGCAGCTGAGGCGCGCCATTGGGAAGTGTTGCTGGATTTTTCATGTGGTTTGGTCCTGTACGTCGATCATGCTGGCGGTGAATGGATGCGTGGCAACGCGGTTAACCATTTCCCGATCGATGTTTTTCACGACTCAAGCATGGCCCTTGCGCGTGCGCGCGCTCGTCACTTCTTGAGAATCACGTTGCGTTTCTTGTCACCGTTCCCAAACAGTTGCGCATGAGCACGGGCGATGACGTAGAGCAAAATACCGCGGCGGTGTCAGACGAATCGGCCACGCAACCTTCGGCGCTGACCGCTCCACCAGAGGGCGCAGACGAAGTCATGCTGGAAGGACCGCGCTCGCGTCTTGATGAGTTCATCATCCTGCTGCGCGTCATGCGCGATTTCCTGCGGGGTTTTCGTGTCCTCCATTTCGTCGGTCCGTGCGTGACGGTTTTCGGTTCAGCGCGCATTTCGGCCGATGACGCAAGCTACAAACTCGCGCGGGCAATGGGCGCCGCGATCGCGCGGTTGGGTTTCACGGTCATGACGGGCGGCGGTCCCGGCATCATGGAAGCAGCCAACCGCGGCGCGCAAGACGTGGGCGGACGTTCGGTCGGTTGCAACATTCAACTGCCGCACGAGCAGGCGCCGAACCCATATTTGGATCGCAGCGTCACGATGCACTATTTCTTCGTCCGCAAAGCGCTGCTCATTAAATACTCCTACGCTTTTGTCGTCATGCCCGGCGGCGCCGGCACGCTCGATGAGTTATTCGAGGCGTTAACGCTGATTCAAACCGGCAAGATCAAGAATTTTCCCATCGTGGTGATGGGAACCGAATATTGGCTCGAGCTGCTGGCCTTTACGCAAAAGATGGCGCGGCTCGGCATGATCAGTGAACCGGATCTCAGTTTGATTTACGCGACCGATTCGGTGGATGAAGCGATTGCCTACATCCGGACAAGAGCGATCGAGCCGTTCGGGTTGAAACGTGTCGGTAGGCGACACCTGCCGTGGCTGGGCGAGCACGGCTTGGACGCAACCGGCCAATAGAGCCCGATTCCCTGCTATCAGAGACGCGATTTGGCTTCTTCCAGGCTGGCGCAAGTCGCGATGCGCACATGCGGGCCGTAGTGAAAAGGCGACATGATTTGCAGACCGATGTCGCGCTTCAGATCCGGTATGATGCGCACCACCGCGCTCACGCCCTTCTCGTTGCAGGCCTCCATGATTTTTTCCAAAGGCGCGACGCAGGCTGCATCCATCGATTCGAGTTCGGTGAAATCAGCCAGAAGTCGAAAATCAGGCTCCAGTTTCTCGAGCTCCGCGCGCACCCGGGCGAGACAGTGTTCGACCGCAGTGGCCGTGACGCGGCCGTAGTAACGGATGATGAGCAGATTATCCGCCTGCTCGCTTTCCACCACGAAGCCTGGCATGACGACGCCGGGTACTTCGGCGATCGGCATCCAGGTCTTGTTTTGGTCGCAGGAAGCGAAGTCTTGCGGACCAAAAAAACCGCACTCGAGTTGCTCCTGTAACTCCTGCCGCGAATAAGGGCCGTAGCGTAGCCCAGCTTTCAAAGCGTAAATGCTCAGTGCTGGGTCAGCCGCCGTTTTGTTGTCGAGAACCGGGGTGTCAGTCATGAGCGCATCTCCTTTCGGCGTGATCGTAAGCTGCCGTCCCATGCAGGCTCGGCCATAGTTGTGAAATGCGCGGCGTTTCTTGTTCTGCCTCCAAGATTATTTCTGTCCGAGGCGCGCACCAAAAGAGCGGTTGAACTATGATCGCGACTCAGGAATCCTCTAATCTCCTCTTATGAGCGGCTTCTTTGAAGAAGTACGCCGGCGAAAAGTCTATCGTGTCGCCGCGGCCTATGTCATTGCCGCAGGTGCGATCATTCAGATTGCTTCCGCGGTTTTCCCGGCTTGGGAGCTGCCGAACTGGAGTTTGCGCCTGGCAATTGCGTTTCTTCTCATGGGCTTTCCCATCGCGTTGATTCTGGCCTGGGCCTACGACATTACGCCGCAGGGAATTCAGGTTACGCCGCAGACATCGGCCGGCACGCATCGACGGCGTAATTTGATTTTTCTCATCGCCGCCGGCGTCGCCATCTCCGCCTTGGCCGGATGGTTCCTTCTCCCGCGCGCTTCCGCCCGCAAGATCGACAAATCGATTGCCGTTCTGCCATTCCAAAATTTGAGTGACGAAAAGGAGAACGCCTATTTCGCTGACGGGATGCAGGACGATATCCTGACCAACCTTTCCAAGATCGGTGACCTGAAAGTGATTTCGCGCACCTCGGTCATGTCGTATCGCGAAGGTGCACGCAATGCGCGCGACATCGGCAAAGCGCTCGGTGTCGCTACCCTTCTGGAAGGAAGCGTGCGACGGAGCGGCAATCGTGTGCGCGTCAATGTGCAGCTGATCAACGCCGAAAACGACGCCCACATTTGGGCGGAAGATTACGATCGCGACCTCAACGATGTCTTCGCCATCCAGAGCGATCTGGCGCAGAAGATTGTGGCCGCTTTGCAGGCGAAGCTTTCGCCGAACGAAAAGGCGCGGCTGGATCGGCGTCCGACCGAGAATTCGAAGGCCTATCTATTGTATCTGGAAGCCGAACAATACGCGTCGGAGCCGGATGTTTTCAGTGAGGTTTCGCGCAAGGCAGAGGAGCTCTACGAACAGGCGATCGCGCTCGATCCGAAATTTGCTGAGGCTTTTGCTGGCCTTTCCATGGTCGAGAGCTGGGCCTATCACATCGTAGATCCAACGCCGCGGCGTTTGGAAAGAGCGCGTTCCACGGCGGAAGAAGCGCTGCGCTTGCAACCGGACTTATCGGAAGGGCACCTGGCGCTAGGTTACTATTATTACTATGGAGCGCGCGATTACGAACGCGCCTTGAGCGAGTTCGAAACCGCGCGGCGCGGTTTGCCCAACGAAGCCCAGGCCTACCTGGCCATAGCCGCCATTCAACGGCGTCAGGGCAAATGGACAGAGTCGCTCGCGAATTTTGAGAAGGCGGCGGCGCTTGATCCGAGAAACCCCAAGGTGCTTCACAACCTTGGTTTCACTTATCTCGCGATGCGAAATTATTCCGCGGCCGACAATATCTACGATCGAATGATTGCTTCTACGCCGCAGTCGTTCAGCGCGCGTGCCTTAAAGGGAGTAGTGGCGATTTTTGCGCGTGGCGATATCGCTCTGGCCCAGGAACAGCTCGATGCCCTTCCACCCAGCGTCGATGCAGACGGTCTGGTTACATCCACCCGCGTTTGGGTTTTGTCACTGGGGCAAAAGTATCCGGAGGCACTGCGTGTCCTGGAGGAGTTTCGCGGCGAAGTTTTGGGCGCCTACAATGGCCCCACGCCCAAGGCGTTTCTGGAAGGTCTCCTTTATCATTGTCTGGGCGATCAAGGTAAAGCCGTCACGGCCATGAAATACGCACGCGTCGTGACCGAGCGCCTCGTGAGCGAAAGGCCCGACGACGCTTCCCGGCATGCCTTGCTTGGTCAGGTTCTCGCCCTGCTCGGTGAAAAAGACGCTGCGATCGCGGAAGGCAAGCGCGCCGCGCAATTGCTACCTGAATCGCAGGATGCCTACGACGGTCCGCAAATCATGGCCGCGCTCGCCGGAATTTACACCTGGGTAGGTGAAAGCGACGAAGCGTTCCGGTTGCTCGATCACCTCCTGCAAGTGCCCAACGGGGTCACTGTTCCCTTGCTCAAGCTCGACCCGGGCTGGGAGCCGCTGCGCAGAGATCCCCGCTTCCAGGCCTTGCTCGACAAATACTCTGCCAAGGCGGCGCTGTGAAAAACGCGGGCGGTCTTAGCATTCCAACCGGCCTCGAGGAGCTCTGTGATCCGCGCCGCGTTGCCTTGTTGGTTTACGACATGCAGGCGGGCATTCTAAGTCAGATTAAGAATAGCGAACAAATCACCGCGCAGGTCTTGAAGGTTCTTAACGCGGCCCGCGCCACCGGCGTGCGTGTTTTCTTTTCGCGCCACCTATCGCTTCCCAAAGAACTGATGGGTAGCTTTCAGTTCCGCACCGCCATGGCCTGGCAGCATGCAAGTTCACCCGAAGAGGTGAAGCCGTGGTTTCTGCGCGATAGCCCGGGATTTCAAATTGCCGCCGCGCTTACACCACAACCTAACGAGGGGATTTTCGATAAGCTTGCCATGTCGGCCTTTGAAGGCACCTGGCTCGATTTTGCCTTGAAGGATTGTGGCATCAACGCCTTCATTATCGTTGGAGTTGCCACTGAGATAGGGATCGATCCTACTATCCGTCACGGCGCCGACCTGGGTTATATTCCAATCTTCGTGACTGACGCCTGCGGCTCTGGCAACGAAGAGGCCGCCCGACGTTCGATCGACAACTTTAAGTTCATCGGCGACGCCTTTGTTACAGACACGCCGACGATTTGCGCAGCGCTACTTCGTTTCGCCTGAGTGTGTGATTGGTTACAAGGCGGCGACTTGCAGTGCCTTCTCTAGCTTGTTAAGAGTGCTGTCCCAGCCTTGTTCGTGGCCGCAGCGATTAACTCATGGGTTTGAATGTTCTCGGGACCAGGCCAAGCTGGGAGCGAACGACGTGACGGTGATCATGTTGAAGAACACCGGCCATTGGATTCTGAAGGAAAATCCAAAAGAAACAATCGACGCGCTGACCAAGTTCCTTTAAACATTTCGCTACCTGAAAGTCTGTCACAGGAATGTTACTTCTCGTGCGACCGATAAGCGGTTATCGATGGGTCGCCTCGAAATGCTGAGGCAACGATGACTTTCACCAAGACTGGTTCGCCGCGTGAAATCGAGCGCAAGTTCCTGCTCAAACGTCTGCCAGCCGACCTGTCCAATTATCCGCACGAAGAAATCGACCAGGGTTACATGGCGGTGGACCGCGGCGGTGTGCAGGTGCGTCTGCGCAAGAAGGGCAATGTGCGCTCGTTGACTTACAAGAAGAACCTGAAGACCGGTCGCGAGGAACGCGAGATTCGTTTGAGCGCGGAGCAGTTTGATGCGCTTTGGCCGGCCACGGTCAGCCGTCGCCTGACGAAGATTCGTTACGACGTTCCGTGGAATGAACACGTCATCGAGGTGGATGTTTACACCGGCCGGCACGACGGCGTGGTCGTGGCGGAGGTCGAGTTTGAAGACGAAAAATCGTGCCGCGATTTTGTTCCGCCGGACTGGTTCGGCGAAGATGTGACAGGCAAGGCGCGTTACAGTAACGTCGTCATGGCGACTGGAGAGTAAGCTTGTGAGCTATCACATCCGGGAAGACGAAGTGCTCGGAGAATCGATCCGGCGTGTGGCGAGCGAGCAAATCGACGCGGCCATCGCCGTCAGCGGAGTAGCGCATGATGGCAACAGCTCGCCCGTCCATGAAACGCGCAAGCACTTGAAGAAAGCGCGCGCTGCCCTGCAGCTTCTGGCCGCGGAAGTGGGCAGTCATCGTTTCAAACGCGAAGATCGACAACTGCGCAATGTCGCTCGCTTGATCGCCGATATTCGCGACGCCGAAGTGCGCCTGGAAACGGTGAAGCAGTTGCGCCACGGCCGGAGCGGAACGCGCACTAAGACCTTTCTTGAAACGGAAGAGTTACTCTCTTTCGAACTAGACAGCTTTCTCGCGGCGTTTGCCGACTGGCCGGAAGAAGCAGCGCGCCGGTTGCGTCGGGCCCAGGCCGGAATCAGTCACTGGCATTTGCGGCGACTAAGTCCCAAACAGGTTTGCCGCGCGGTGCGCGAGAGCTACGGGGCTGGTCAGCACGCTCTGGAGCGCGCGCGGAGACACGGGAGCGCGAAACGCTTTCATTCGCTGCGCAAGAAGGCGAAGGAACTGCGCTATCAACTTTGCATTTTGCAGCCGCTGCACCCAGCAGTCTTTGATGAAATGAGCGCGCACCTGAACAAACTGGGCGAGCGTCTTGGTCATGCGCACGACTTATGTTTCGTGGGCGAACGCATCCAATCGATTGCCGGCGTGACTGCGAGCAAACGCGGGACGCGCGCTCTCGCCGCGTTGCTCGAGACGCGCGAGAAGGATTTGTGGCGCTCGGCTCTCGCGCTCGGGGAACAATTCTACGCGGTTAGACCGAAGGAATTTTCCGCCCAGATCGCGCATCACTTCAACGAATGGGAGCGAGCGAAAACGCGCAAGCCGCGCGTCGCACTTGCGGCCGCGTAAGGCGGGAGATTGACCTACCGACTGATGAGCGCGAGCTTATCAGCGAGGGTTCTCGTTCCTAAGATGACGTTCGCGTAACAGCGTCACCCAAATGTAACCGAGAACTCTTTGCCTGCCTTATGGCGCGTGGTTACAAACAAGCTGCGGCCGAGCCTGAAGAGATTCGAATGGCGCCCAAAAAGAAACAGGATCGCAAACAGAAGCATTCCGACGCATCACCCGCGAAGTCGTTAGGCGAAGAACTCGTTAGTCTGGAGCGCAGTTTGCGAGCCGTGGCCAAAACTTATCAGGCGAAACTCACGGCCGACCTGGCTTTGATCAAGAACTGGAACGAGGACATCGCGAAGTCCGCCAAGCCGGAGCGCGATGACGTGCGCAGCCAGGGTGACATGATCGGGTTGCTGCGAAAGTTGAAACTGAAACCAGAGAAAGGCCGGCGTCGCGATCTGCGCAAGATCGATTCCGTCCTGGACGATCTCATGTTTCTCAGCGGGCAAAAACGCGCTCGTTAGGCAGCGCCGGATTTTGCAGAATCGTTACCGGACCGTCACCAGACTGCCACATGGCGGCGACAGAGTGCGGGCATGGATATAGACGCTCTGCACTCCGCACTTCTGTCTCTAACTGTGCTGCCGGAACAAATTCGCTCCGCGCGCGACCACGTGGCCAGCGCCAATGGCGGCCCATCCGCCTTCGGAGAATTCCTTAATGGAATGGAACGCGACCTCCGCGTGGCCAAGGCCACGCTCGCGCGCGAACTGGGTTTTCCCGTCTGCCAGTGCTGCTGGCCGCCGGAGCTGATGCTTTTTGACGGCAATGGAATCGCCTGTTGTCCGGAGGGACAAGGAAGGGATTTGTTTCCACCCGCGAAAACAGGATCCGTCCTGGAAAGCAACAATCGCGTTCGCAAGGACAACATCATGGCGACGCGACGGAAGCCATTAAGTAATCAGCGACTAGCTGCCTAACGAGTCGTTGCTTACACGCGTTTGCGGTCGAGGGCGCGATCGAGTAATCGCGGCACGACCTTCTCGGCGGAGAAATATTCCTCGGCGAGGTGGCGCGCCTGCCGCGCATGATGGTCGTAGTTGGAAGTAACTGCTTCCAAGGCCCGCAGCGCTTCATCCATGTCTTTAAACCGGAACAGGCCGTCGGCTCGAGGGTAACGGCTCGGTCCGGTCCATTGCACAATCGCCGGCCGGCCGCTCGCCAGGTAACAAATGGTGCGATCACTTATCCAGCCGCTTTGCAAGCGAACGGCGGAAGGCTTGGCACAACTAAACTCACCGCGCGATTGCTGGATGTAACTCTGATAATCCCATGGTGTCTTACTCACGCCGTGCGAGTGCACCACGCGCCAGCCCAAGGCCAGCAGGCGCTGACGCTCGTCTTCCTCATACGGTAACAGACGCAGTTGCTCATCCGCGGCCTGGCAAAGGGCCAGCTCGATCGGAACCGAAGTGTGGCGTGGCAGTTCCAGGAAAGGAAGAAAACCGGTGCGTTTATCATTCGCGTAAGATTCATCGCCATAGGTCAACCATTCCTGCGCGCCCCAATGTGTGATGGTAGTAAACGGCGCATCGTCCCGCACTGGAAGCACCGGCCAATGTTCCAGAGCTACACACGGCGCGGTGTAAATCCATTCGTATGCGCCACTCGGAAATAACGAATCCGTTTTCCCGACCGTTTCACCGATCGTGAAGTACAAGTCGTGTTGCGGAATAGACACCACGCCTTCGCTTATCCAGACCTGTAACAAGCCCGGGTCGATATCGAGCAGCAGCGTGCGGCGAAATCGCGCCAGCACAGAACTCGATAAGTTGTTGTAGGCCATGTTCAGGAAGAGGTCGGCCTCACCGGCAGCGTCGAGCGGGATAAGATTGGCGGTGGCATTTGGCGAAAGCTCACTGCCATCGCGCGCGCAAAGCGCCATGGCATCGGCCAGGCCATAACGCGCGAGCTTTTGTTTGAGCAAGACAGTCAGCCGCTGCATCTCGGCCTCAGGGAAAGCGGGATCGACATGCTCGAGCCAGACGACGTTGCAACCGGCCTGGCGCAGGCCTAGCGCCCAGTTCAGATAAGCCCAGAGATGCCCGCCGCCTTCCGGGTAGGTCAGTGTGTTGGCAGCCAGCCAAACCGTCTCGCGCATAACGCGCTCTGCCTCACTTGGCCTGGCCAGGCAATCAATTTCTTGCGAAAAATGAAGCGGAGCAACTACCGGCCGCGCCCCGGCAAGCACTCGTTAGGCGGCACAGCCCTCTGTTATTCGTCCTTGAAGCGGTAACCAGGGCCTCGCGCCGTCGGCGTGAGAATCGCTCGCACCTGCGCAAGAAACTCGGGAAAGCCGGCGACACCATCGAGACGGTGCGAGGCTTTGGTTACCGCTTCAGGGGGAATAACTCGCACTTAGATAGCCTAGGCAGGAGCGGCGGCTGAATGTGATCCCGCGGCGTCGCGGCAGGTGATCCGCGATCACTTGCACGATTCTCATCGTAGAATGATCAATCCACTGGGAGGATTCACAGATCGTGATCGGCGAGTGTGAAGCAGCCGCTTGCGATTCTAGCACAAATCCTAGCACAACGGGACCGATACGATTAAACTTAACCAATAACGCCAGGGTGGCGAAATTGGCAGACGCGCCAGACTTAGGATCTGGTGGAGCAATCCTTAGGGGTTCGAGTCCCCTCCCTGGCATCTAATTTCTTTAATGTTGTCCCTTCGCGGAATATTTGAGTCGTTTCGCCAATATCCCTAATTAGCCCGAATTAATGGGACTTACGGATCACGAACTTGGCGGATCTTCACGGAATATTTGAGTAATTTTTCCGGGTTTGAGCATTTCCGGTGTTCAAACAGTTTCACGCCCGGAGAAACATTTTTACCAGGGAAGTGGTCGGTCCTGGACATCCTCGGGTCGAAAACCGACTCAAATATTCAGCGAACGAACGTGGTGTGAGGTGTAAATACCAAGCAAACCCTTTTTGGATCGGCAACGTGACTTCGAGGCGCCAGGCCTGAATCATTAACCGGCATCGCCTAGCGCCTGAAACCGCGCTGCAAGGGCATTGCAGCCCAATTTTCGGACATTGGACACGCCAAAACGACTCAAATATTCTGAGAATGTACATGTCCGGATGGGTCTGGCTCGCACCCGTTCTGCAAACTGAGCTGGCGCCGCTTAGTGCCGTCAGTGAGTGACGCGAAGTCGTAACTCCATCTTTTGGGCGCCCATGATCGGCACCTGCGCTTTTACCGTTCGAATGATGCCATTGTCAGCCAGGGTTAGGTTCGTAGGAACAACGGCGGACCAATTGATCAAATCGGATGATTCTTCGATTGTGTATGTCAGGTCGGTGGGAGCAAGCGCCTTGGTATAGATAAGAGAGAAGTAAGTCGCGTCTATGTCGCTGTAAGGACGATTTGCAGAGGACGGCTGTTTCGGATCGAGATGGAAAGCGTATTCGAGCAAGTTAGCCAACCCATCGCTATCCGGGTCGGCGGAGTCACCGCTGATCGCCGGGTTAGCCAGCTCTGCCGTCGTAAAGAAACCTTGTCGCCAGTTTGCGAAAGTTGTCGGTAACGGTGGCGGGGTTAGCGAGGAGAGTGTCCAGGTAGAGAATTGAGTCACGTTCGCATACTCGACCCAATTGTTTGTTGTGTTCCTGTTCGTGACACCCTGTGCGCTCCATCCCATTCCATCTTCTCTCAACAACTGTAAGGTTGCTTCGCTATTGCCGTTCAGTTCGGAATCGAGGTAGTGCAAGCGAAGAGTGGCAGAGTAACCGCTGCCGCCCGTGGGTATGATGGTGTAGGTGCGAAGAACGGCGTTGGCAAAGCCGGGTGGAGCGGATAAGTCAACGTGCACGGTGAGCTCGGTCGGCGGTGTGCCGGAGTTAAAGGTAATTGTCGTAAACGGATTGCCGTAGGCGATAGCTCCACCCGGACAAGCGGCCAGGTTCGTGCGGCGAATATTGCCGGCTACATCACCGGCGCCGCTCCACGTCACCGCGCATGGAACAGTAAGTGTAAACGGGCCGGTATTGATATTGCCTTCCACAAAGAGATTTGCGCCATCATAGGTCACATCGCTTTGAAGTGTCGTAGTCCCCGGAGAATTGATCAGTAGCCGCGGACTTCCAGCCCACGATCCCGTTCCGGCAAGGTTCTGCATTAGTTGCGGACCGAAGTTCACGAAGACGTTGCCCGTTACCGTGCCGTTGTTGACAAAGATGCCTCCTTGAAAGTTGAAGGTTGGATTATCGCTAAAAGCGTTCAGGGTTCCGTTGTTCACGACATCACCATTCGAGGTCATGCCCACGAAACCGAAAAGTGAAAGAGTTGCGCCCGAGTCAATCGTGAGCAACCGGCCGGCAGTAGTTGAGGTAGCTTTAACTGTTCCCGACACTATCTCCAAAGCAGGGTCAATGGTCAGTGCAGTGAAAGAAGTGCCTAACCTTGGTGTTCCGCTACTCGGCTGCATCTTAACTACTCCGGTGCCCGTAACCTTCCCCGTGAAGAAGTTTGTTGGCCCCGTAAGCTTTAAGATGTTAGTGCCAACGTTAAGCGCGGAGCCCGGCCCAATCACCAAACTGTTAGTTGCAAAGGTCACGTTATTCTGAAGCGTCACCGTTGTCGTCGAAGGCGAAGTGGTGCCCATCTGGAGGTTCACGGGCGCCCAGCTGCCTGAGCCCGCGATTGCCTGCGACTTGGGCGCGCCAGTGTCGTTGAAGATGAGAAAGTCTATGTCGCCGACAGAGCCGTTGTTGATGAACGTCCCACCGTCGAAGATAAATACTGGAAATCCACCCAATTTACTCAACGTGCCGTTAACTGTTACGTTGTCGTTCGCGGTGAGAGAGCCACCGGTGTTCATCGCGAATGTCGCGCCGGTTGAGATCGTGAACTGCCCACTAATCGTGCCTCCGGACTGATACTCGACCGTGCCCGAGGCGATCGTAACCGCTGGACCATTGGCGTTGAAGATAGAACTTCCGCTAGTCGGGAGAAATGCAAGTGTGCCTGTGCCGAGAACGGCGCCACTACCTTGGAAGGAGCTTCCTGTGAAGTTCAAGGTCTTGTCGCTGAAGTCGAGCGTGCCGTTATTGGAAAAGCTAGCAATATCGAGAGTCACATCGCTAGTTAGCTTGACGGTGTAGTTAACCGGAACACCAAACGCCGAAAAATTCCACACGCCGGCTCCCGAGAAATTCCTCACCAGGCCGGGCGGGGCAGCAACAGCGAGACCGGCCGCTTTGAGAGAACCGGTATTGGCGATGTTCCCCTTTACGTTGATCAAGCTTTGCGCACCCTGCGCCTCGATCAAACCGTCGTTCGAGAGATTTCCTCCTACATTGACTACGTTAAGTGTCAGCGTGCTACCAACGCTTGTCGTCAGGTTCTGGGAGTTGAGGTTGGTGCCCAGCGCCATGACCTTGCTGTTAAACACATCGCCGCTGGCGGTGATGCCTCCTAGCAATGTGATTGTGCCTGAAAGGATATTAAACGGCGACCCCGAGTTCGAGAGATTGCGGCATGAAATATTGGCAACAACTCCAGGGTTGGAGAGGATTTGGCCAAAATTTACCAAGTCTCCAACGACTGCGAGATCACCATCCAGCGTAAGTCTGTTTTCCACCCGGATGTTACGCACCGTGACTGGATGATGCGCAATCACGGGGCATGGGATCCCGATATCATCGCTCGCGGTTGGGACTTGCTGGAGATTCCAGGTGCAAGGGCAATCCCAGTCGCCATAACAAAAGCAGTCAGGCGGAGCGTTACAAACAATGAAGTGATAGATGGGTGTGCCGCTTGTCCGATAAAGGCCGCGCCCGTACGTAACAGCGACGAGGTCTCCATCGAGCCAGAACAGATCGTCCACGGACACGTTGGCTGGGCCATCCTGTGGCAACCCCCATGTGACTCCGGCATCTTCTGAAGCGAAAACTCCCATTTCAGTGCCAACATAAAGAGCATTTCGTCCAATGGGATTGATCACCAAGGTGCGGACAGGAACGTTCGGTAAGCCAGTAACGCCAGCCCCGGTTATGTCAGTCCAAGTGCTACCGAAGTCAGCCGTCCGATAGACGTTATCCGCGGTGAATCCGCCGAAGGTTGCGTAAATCCAGTTAGGGCTCCTGGTTTCATCTATGACGAGGCGGGTGACAAAGCGCGCCGGAGTTCCATTACTAATCTTGACCCAGAGAGGATTGGCGTCAGTACCACTAAAGGTAAGGTAGATTTGTCCATCATTGTGGCCAACTACGATAAAATCCGGGTTGTTAGGAGAGACTGCGATAGCGCTAATAGGATTCGGTGTGCCCAATTGGGGCGGTGGGCGCGTGTCAGGAGCGACCGCCTTTACCGCCGCCCAGGTGGGAAGACCGGCTGCCTTAACGTCGTTACTTCGCCAAAGGCTTAAGCCACCAGCGAGAAGCGTGTTGGGGTTATTCGGATCAAGGATGAAAGGAGCAACAAAGTTCGCGCCGTTCCATGAATCACTGATACCAACGCCGGCGCACAAATACCGCCGTTAGGACCCGTGGGCGCGGGGTTGCAGTAGATATAGCTCGCCGATCCTCCGCCGTTAACACTTCGGAAGATGCTCAGGTTGCTGTACTCCCCGAAAAAATAGTTAGTATCTGTCGGGTCCGCCGCGACGTAGCCACCATCACCGCCAAAGGTGCTCGTCCAGGCCTGCTGCGCGCCGGGTCCAGGCGTGTACCTCTGCGTTCCATTATCCTGCGTCCCGCCCACGATAACTCCCGCGGAATTTGCAGCCGCGCTGAAGAATTGGGTAATGCCAAGATTATTATCTAGCTTTGTCCAACCGCTCGTGGTCGAGACCGTCGAGATATCATCAGCACGGTAAATTCCGCCGTCGTTGCCAAAGTAGACCGCTTTGTTCGTATTATTGTCGAACGCCGGATGGGAGACGATCATGTGGTGATCGGAATGCGCGGAGCCATTACCTCCAAAAGCGATCGGTCCCCAGTTGATGCCGCCGTCAGTGCTTTTAAACAAGCTAATGCCTCCTACTACGACAAAGTTGGCGTCCTGCGGATTGACCCAAAGAATATTACCGTAAAAGCCCTGGTTACCCAGGAAGGTCCCGCCGCTATTTGTCGTATTAATTAGCGTGTAGGTCTGTCCACCATTGAAACTCTTGTAGATGTTTCCCTGGGCTGTGGGAGGAGGCGGGGTGGCGGGAGGCGCTGGCGGGGCGGGGCGAATCTCGTCGACTGAAGCATAGACAATCTGCGTATTGCTCGGTGCGTAGGCTAACTCTACGCGCCCGCTTCCGCCGTTCAGGGCGATCAAAGGCGCGAAGGTCGCAGCCTGCCATGTCTGTCCACCATCCACCGAGAAGCTCGCCCCTCCTACTTCTCCAGCCACAGCCTTACCGTTACCCGTAGGATCAAAATCGATATCCAGGTCCTGGTTGTTTCTCCGCTGCGTCCAGGTTACGCCGCCATCGGTTGATTGGGCTATGCCGTCAACTACTGCACCTATCGTATCGTTATTTATTGCACTTGTCGGATCGTTAGTCGCGGCCAGGATCGTGTTGCCGTTGGGTGAGATGGCCAGTCGAGTTACGAACGACCAAAAGGACGGACACGGGACGGCATTCAGTCCACAACCCGCCGGGGCCGGAGCGGCGGGATTGGTCGCCTGCAGCAAGTTCCAAGTAACACCGCCGTCCGTGGACTTAAAGATGCCTCCCCCTTGCAGCGCATCGAAATTGCCGAAGCCTTCGCCCGTGCCTGCGTACATGATGTTCGAGTTCGTCGGGTTAATGACCATGGTGGAAACAGCCAGGTTGCCCATGAAGTCATTGACCGGCATCCAGGAAACGCCAGCATCGGTCGAGTGCCAGATTCCGCCCGCGACGCTTCCTACCCACAGGTTATTCGCGTTAGCAGGGTCGATAACTATCGAGCGAATCCGACCACCGACATTGCCCGGCCCCAGCCAAGCCCACGAACCAGGGTTAATTCCTGCGACTTGGATTCCAGGTCCCTTACCGAGAGCCTGGGCTTTCTTTTCCTGCGCGGCCCTCATCACCGCCATTTGCTCTCTCGCCTTCAGTAAACCATCGATCGGAATCTTTCCGTTCTCGTCCTGCAATTGCAGCCGCCGAAATTTCGCCGCCGCGACCGGATTGTCGGCGTCAGCTTCTTCCGCTTCGGGTCCTTCCCTTTCCGGCTTCCCTTCGCGGGGAACGGTGGCAAGGACGAGCATGACACACCCGGCCACACCCAGCGTTAAAGCCACCATTCTGCGTGCAGCAGAGATGTGGGGTATCATGATTACTAGCCTGCCGGGGGGCTGGAGCTTATTGCTATTTCCCCGCTGCGGCAAGACATATTAGACTGTCCGCAGCAACCGGCTGACAGCCCGCACTCCCCGGAACGAAACAAAAAAGCGGCGGCGTTACCATGGCCTCCCGTTGCACTCGTTAGGTACTTATAGCCACGTCGTTGTGCGACGCGCGTACACGGCCCAACAAGACGGACTCCCGCCTGATTCCCAAGGCACCTGCGTCCTATGCCGTGGCTACAACGCCATAGCCTTAAGCTGTCGCGCTCTGCAGCGACGCTGAACTCTTACTGTTTGGGGAGCTGACGATTCGGCTGCCATTGCTGGCAGCCGAATATCCACCACCGCAGCGCTTCTTACTGCGTGGCTACGAAACCGTGTACGTTGCCTGAGGCTTCCGAAAAGTGCAGCCTCACCGCGGTTGATTCAGGGCTCCAGCTGGATCTGGAGATCGCGTGAAGCCGCCTTTCAGCGTAGATCCAGCTTCCTAAACTTAATTAGCCCGGCCGAAGGTTCGTCGAAACGACGGATAACGTAATCGAGAAGAGTTTGAGGCTGCCCCCGATGTCGAGCTTTCAATTAGGAAGGGTCGCATCGACTGAGCCGCAGGTTCTACCTTTCTGGCTTTATAGGTTTCAAATTCAAAGCCGGGGAAGAAGGACTGGTACGATTTCGGATTGCGGAGCTCGGAATGCGGAATTGGTCGGGATTCTGCCGCTGAGACAGCGGCAGCTACAACGAACGTCCCACAGGGTCGCGGCTATAGATCACAGAATGGTCCACCTCGGTTTTCGGCTGTTCTTTTGCCAGAGACGACAGCCGCCGAGGTAGGCGTTGCGGTTGGAGCCGCGCATGATTCCGTGCGGCAATCTTTCGATCTGTTTCACGTTGCCGCCGCCGAGGACAACGTAGTCGGCGACGAAGGATAGCTTCAATCGTTGCACGACGGTGAGAACTTCTCTTTCCCATGCTTTGCGGCCGAGGTATTCCATTCCCACTTTGCCAACGATATCTTCGATGCGATTGGCGCCGGGGTAGGGAAGATCGCCTAGCTCGAGTTGCAGGACGTTGTTATCCCAGATGAGGGCGGAGCCGAGTCCGGTGCCGAGACCCAGGAACAACATCCGCCTTCCATGATAACTGCCGAGCGCCTGCATGGCGGCGTCGTTGATGATCCGGATCGGTTTGCGCAGGACCTTCTTGAAATTGAAGCCGACCCAGCCGCGCGCGAGGTGTTTCGGGTCCTTCATGATGCGGCCGTTCTTGATCGGGGCGGGAAATCCGAGCGAGATGGCGTCGAAGTTCCAGTCTTCGGTGCAATCTTCGATGCGCGCGACCAGCTGTTTGGGGCTGAGTTTTTTTCCGGAAGGGAACTTGCGTTTGCGGGTGGGGGAAATCATCAGCTTCACGTTGGTGCCGCCGATGTCGATGACGAGAATCCTCATGAACGCTCTTTGCGCGGAACGGTCGTGATCGGCGTCAGCTTGATGGCGGAACCCTTCTGCGATTCGGCCAGCTTGCGCGCCACGCGCCGCGAGCCTTCGCGGAAATACAACTGGGCCTGGGTGCGCGGCTGGTCTCCTTCGCAACGCACGCGCACGTAGGTGCCATCGGCCTGAAGCTCGCGCGCTTTCACGCAATCATTCACGAAACGCGGCAGGACCCCGTTGATGATTTCGTCACGCAAGGCCGGGTCTTCAATCGGGAACGCAATCTCGACGCGGCGGTAAAAATTGCGCGGCATCCAATCCGCGCTGGCCAGGTAAACAACCGGATGGCCGCCGTTCCTGAAGTAATAGATGCGGCTGTGTTCAAGGAAGCGGCCGACGATGCTGACGACGCGAATATTTTCGCTCAAGCCCGCGACCTTCGGCCGCAAACAGCAGATGCCGCGGACGATCAGATCGATTTTCACTCCGGCACAGGACGCTTCGTAAAGTTTTTCGATGACCTCCTGATCGACGAGCGAATTCAGCTTCACGATGATGTGCCCGCCGCGGCCGGCTAACGAGTGGTCGCGTTCCCTTTCGATCAGCGCGATCAGCCGTTTGCTCAGGTCGAAGGGCGCGACCAGGAGTTTCTTCATGCCCGGATAACTGGCCAGACCGGTGAGGGTGTTGAAAACCATCGCGACCTCTTCGGTTATTTGCGGATTGGTCGTGAGCAAACTGAAGTCGGTATAGATGCGCGCGGTGCGGTGATGATAATTGCCGGTGCCGAGATGAACGTACTGGCGCAAACGATCGGCATCGCGGCGCACGACGAGCAGGGCCTTGCAATGCGTCTTCAATCCGACCACGCCGTAAACAACATGCGCGCCCGCTTCTTCCAGGCGGCGCGCCCATTGGATGTTGGCCGCTTCATCGAAACGCGCACGCAACTCGACCAGCGCGGTCACTTGTTTGCCGGCATTGGCGGCGTTGATCAAGGCCGAGACGATGGGGGAATCGCCGCTGGTGCGGTAAAGGGTGATCTTGAGCGCGAAGACCTGCGGATCAATCGCGGCTTCTTCGATTAACTCCACGATGGGATCGAAGCTTTCGTAGGGATGATGCAAGAGCACATCCTGTTTGCGCATGACTTCGAAGATGTTGGCGTGCGGCGGCAGGGCTGGATCGCGCGTCGGCTGGAAAATGCGGTCCTTCAACTTGGCGAAGGCGTCGTTGCTCACCAGCGGCGCAAGGTGCGACATGGTGAGCGGACCGTTGAGCCGATAGAGATCGGCCTCGCCGAGATTGAAAAAGTCTAACAAGAGCTGGCGAAAATCCTTCGGGCAATCCGCTTCCACTTCCAGGCGCACGGCGTTGCCGCGACTCGACCTGCGCAACTCCTGCTCGATGCTGCGGAGCAAATTATCGGCTTCTTCTTCGTCGATGTAGAGATCGCTGTTGCGCGTGACGCGAAAGGCATGCACGCCGTCGAGCAGCAGACCAGGAAAGAGATCGGCGATGTTTTCTTTGATCAAATCGGCCAGGTAAATGTAATCCCACGGTTCGTCGTCGCCTTTACCGCGCGGCATCAAAATCAAACGCGGCAGAACACGCGGCACCTGCACGATGGCGAGCAGAAGTTCGCCGCCTTTTTCGGCGCGGGCGCGCACTAACAAGTTGTGGCTCTTGTTCAGCAACTGCGGAAACGGATGCGCCGCATCGACCGCCAACGGCGTGAGCAGAGGAAAAACTTCCTCCTGAAAATAGCGGCGCGCCCACGTTGTGCGCCGGGCCGGTCAGTTGATCGACGTCGTAGATGCGGATGTTGTTCTTGGCCAACGCCGGCACCAGTTCATCGCGCCAGAGCGAATATTGGGTCGCCACCATTTCGTGCGCGGTGCGCTGGATGGCGTTGAAGGTATCGGTCGGCGTCAATCCATCCGGCCCGACATCGCTCGTTTCGCTTTCGATCTGTTGCTTGATGCCGGCGACACGGATCTCGAAAAATTCATCGAGATTGGAACTGAAGATGGTGAGGAATTTTACCCGCTCAATCAGCGGCTGGGTCGGGTCCTGCGCTTCTTCCAGGACGCGCCGGTTAAACTCAAGCCAGCTCAGCTCGCGATTGATGAAATTTTCCGGCGCGGAAAATTTCGTCTGCCGGTGATGTTCACTGGCATCCGGCAGCGCGACGATGTTGTGCGGTCGCGCGGATGAAGCTTCTTGCGATTTGGTCGATGGCATCTCGTCGCCTCCCTGGCTCCGAGACTATTCGCCAAAAAACCGGCCAAATACACCACGCTTTTCGGTTTTAGCGGTAGCGACGGCAGGCGGCCAGCATTCCACGATTTCGAGAGCGAGAAAACGGAAGAGAGTGAGCCGGGCGAATTTCAAATCGAGGCGCAAATTTTTTGCGATCTGGGCAATGGAGCGCGCGCCATTGAATTGCGAAGCGAACTGCGCTTCCGCCACGGTGAGGCGAAGACGTTGCACGCGCTGGAATCCATCGCGGGTGTAGGCCGGAATGGAGGCGGAATCGTAGTCCGCCTTGTGCGCCACATCCTGGAATTGAATGAAACGCAAGGTGCTCAAGGCCCACTGATCGATGTCTTCTTCGCCCGGAACGCTCTCGGCGAAATCGGGCAGGCGCTCGCTTTGCTCGAAAATAAAACGGACGAGCGGCGCGCTCCACAGTTGCGCGAAAAGTTTCTGTCCATAGTGCTGCACCAGTTGCAAAGCCGGTTCACGCAGGATGAGATTTTCCTCGGCCAGGGTGAGGAACATCGGTCGACTCGTCTCGAGTTGTTGCTGACGCGCCGCGGCGATGCGCGCTTCATCGATGTTGGCCAGCGTGATCGGTGCTTCCGAGCAATACAATTCCGCGTCGCGTGTCGTGACGAGGACGATCTTTCCATTCTGCGCCAGTAATTCGACCGAGTCTCTGTCCCAGAACGAGCGCAGCGTGCCGGTGAGCTTTTGACTGCCGATGGCATGCAGCGCCCAGTTCAGCGAGAAGAAACTGGTGTCACCACAAAAGTAGGTGTCGCCCGAAGCTGGTTCCACTCGCATCGGCGCGCCAAATGATTGCGGCGCAGCGAATGACGGAGTCGAAAGTTGCGGTGCGGCCGGTTCCTGCCAGACGCTGGCGGGAGACGGAGCCGCGCTCCACCAGGCATCGTCAGTGCCGCCGACCGTGCTTTCCATTCGGGCCGTCTCTGATTGCAGTGGTGCGGCTTCCGCGAATGGCGGTTGGATATTCTCCATCGCCGCTTCGCCGAATGGTTCGAAATTTTCCTGCGGCGTCCAACCGCTCGTCGCCGGTGCCTCCGGCTCGGCTTCCAATGAGTCGTCCATGTCGGAGGCGGAAGTATCGTTGTCTTTGGGCATGAAGCTCTCGACGGTTTTCAGTAGTAACTCCGAAGTGAACGGCTTGTGCAAGGAACCGATCACATTCGGATTTTGCGTCGGATCGGCTTTCAAGTCCGTCCCGAAGCCCGACATATAGACCACTGGAACCTGCGCGGTGTTCGATTGCTCGAGCAAACGCCCCAGAACTTCGTCGCCTTTCATGTCGGGCAAAACGTAGTCGAGCAGGATAAGATCCGGCGGCTCGTCGGTGGCGGCGCGCAAACCTTCTTCCGCCGTCGCCGCGGCCACGACCTGGTAATTCGCTTCGCCCAAAATCTCCTTCACGAAGTTGAGCAACATGACGCTGTCGTCGATGACGAGAATCTTGCGTGAACCTGCCGGCTTGCGTGCTGCGCGCCTGGCGGGACGCCAGGCACTTTGCTCATCCATCTTGCGCACGCCTTCCATGAGCAACATCTGCCAGTCGAGATCAATGGTGCGCGGCGGTGGCGGCGCGCCGGAAACTTCGGAAATTTTTCCGCCCTTCCATTTCACGATCTCATTGAAAGCGTCGATCCCTTCGAGTCCGGGCGCGGTGGCGTGGCGCACCTGGCCTTCTTCGAAAAAGACACGTGCCTTTTCACCGCTGCGGACCGGTGAACTCGAGCGCGGAGGTCGCGCCGCTCATGCACTTGAGTTGAATGATGTCGGCGATGTGAAGATCGCTCAGCGTTCCCTGGAATTTCTCTTCCCCGCTTTGCGAACCGGTCAGCAACAACGCTTCGGCCAGCGTGACGAAATCATGGTGTGGAAACGGTTTTTCCAGAAAGTGGATCGCGCCAATCCCCGCGGCCTGCTCGCGCTGCTGGGCCAGATGAACCGCGGTCAGGACAATGGCGCGCGCGTTCGGATGACTGGTGCGCAGGTCGTAGAGAAACTCCTGCCCGAGATCGTAGGTCGCATCGAAATCAAGGACGAAGAGGTTCGGCCGCTGATTGAGCACGAGCTGCTGCGCTTCTTCCAGGCTGTGCGCGAGATCGACGTGCGCGTTTGGCGCCGCTTCGCGCAACGCCTCGAGAACGGCGTTGGCCAGATGGTCATCCGGTGCGAGGACAAGAACACGGCTGTTCGATTCGGCGGGTCTCGGTTCGTTCACGTTTCAACTCGTGCGGCAACGCAATCTCCACCCGAGCCTGCTCGGCGCACACGTTAGGAAACCCCGCTTCTCGCGAAATGGAAAGCCCTTTTTGCAGAGTCCCGCCGCTGTGCAGCAGGCCTAATCTAATGAGTGTGAACGCCAGTCGTGACCGAGTGACCGTTGTCGGTTCGGACGGTGGTCGAGCAGCCGCTGAACGCCGCCAGGATGAAAATTGCCGCCAGGGCAGAAACAAAAATGGTTCGCATGGTTTCCTTTCGTTTTCCTTTGATTCGCGCATCGTGGCTCAAATGAGCGTCCCTTTTCAATCCGCTTTTTCGCTGACAGCGGAAGCGTAAAGCTCGGCCACGGCCCGCCGGTTGACTTTGCCGCGCTCGGTCAGCGGTATTTCGGAGAGAAAGACGATGCGCTTCGGAACCTGCCAGCCGCTCAGACGAGTCCGGCAGAAGTCGAGCAACTCACGCTCATTGATTTCTGTTTCCGCCACGACACAGGCCGCAACCTCTTCGTTGCGCAAGGTTGATTGCCGCCCAAAAACCACCGCCTCGCGGATTCCGCCGAATTGCAACAAGACGGCTTCGACTTCGGCGGGACTGACCTTTTTCCCGGCGACGTTAATGATGTCGGAAATTCGGCCGACGATGCGGAAACCATGGCCGCTTCGGACTAACAAGTCATCGGGCACGAAAAGACCGGTGCGCAGTTTTTCATCGTCGGCTTCCGGAAGATAACCGTCGCCCGCCGCGACGGAGTTCACTTCGATCTGACCCGACTGCAAGAGTTGCAGCGTGACGCCATTCATGGGCGCGCCGACGAATCCTTCTTCGTGCAATGCGCCTTCGCGATCGTAACAAATCCCGCCGCATTCCGATGAGCCGTAGAAAGAATGAATCGGCAGGCCAAATTTTTCCCGGAACTTGAGCGCAACGCGCAAGGGCAGCGGCGCGCCCGCGGAAATACAGAGACGCAAGTTCGGCAACTTTGGCACGTCCTCCATTTCGCAAAACGCCTGGTAGAAAACCGGCATGCCGGGAAAGACCGTGGCGTTGGTTCGCGCGAGATCGTCCAGCAGCGCGCGGGGCATGCGATCGCGGCTAACGACAAACGGCACGCCGCGAATGATCATGGCGGTGACAACGTTGCTGAAGCCGTAGGAATGCGAGAGCGGGATGACGGCGAAATTTAGATCGCGTTCCGTGATTCCCATCGTGTCGCAAATTTGTTCGCAATCGACCACGAGCTGGTCGCTGCGGAAACGGATCGCGCGCGGCGCAGCGGTTGTGCCGGAGGTCAGTTTCAAAAGTGTGGGTCGCGGAACACAAGCACGCGCGGAAATTTTCATCGCGGCGGCGCGTTGCTCCGCGGTCGCGGAAGAATCGATCGGCAGCGCGATTAGTTGCTGTCGCAGACACGCCAGCAACATGGCCGGCCATTCCGGTCGGTTGCCGATATCGATGGCGAAGAGATCGCCGGCGGCGCGGTCCGTTATCGTTTTCTGGATGGCCCGCGCGTTCTCCTCTACCTCGCGAAACGTCCGCAGCACCGCGCCACGCGTGTCGAAAATCGCCGGCGCACCCGCTTTTCGCGCCAGCGTTTTCTCCCAGGCTATAATTAACGCATCCGTGGATTTCATCACTTGCGCAGGGGGTGGAGCCGGTTAAGTTCGTCGCTCGTTTTTAACATGAAGGCGGACATCCATCCTGAATACCACGAGACCGAAATCTCGTGCGCGTGCGGCGCGGTTTATCATACGCGCTCGACGCGGTCGGACATTAAAATCGGCATCTGCGCCGCCTGCCATCCGTTTTTCACCGGCGAACAAAAATTCGTCGATACCGCCGGGCGCGTTGAAAAATTTGCGCGCCGTTACGGCAGCACGAAAGCAGCCCGCGCCTCCAAGTCTTAGCTGAGCGGCATCTGTAGCGGCGGTCTATGACCGCCGTTTCGTTTGTACACGAATGGACTTCGAAACCCTTATTGCCCGCAAGCGCGAACGGTTCGCCGAACTGGAACGCGAGATTGCTGATCCCGCGCTTTTCGAAAATCGGAAACGCGCCAGCGAGATCATGCGCGAACACTCGTCCGTGAAACGGATGCTGGCGCTCTCCACCGAGCTGGAAACAGCGCGCCGCCAACTGGAAGACAATCGCGAACTAGTCAGTTCGACCGATGCCGATCTCGCGCAGATGGCACAGGAAGAAATTCCTGAACTCGAAAAACGCGTGGCCGATTTGGAGCAGGAATTTCAGATCGCGCTCCTGCCGCCGGATGAAAATGAGAATCGCGACGCCATCATCGAGATCCGCGCCGGGACAGGTGGAAGCGAGGCCGCCATTTTCGCGGCCGATCTTTACCGCATGTATCACCGCTATGCGGAGACAGCGGGATTGAAGATCGATGATTTGGAATCAAGTCCGTCGGAGCTCGGTGGTTTACGCGAAGCGATTTTCAAAGTTTCCGGCGAAAGTGTTTTCCGGAAACTGAGATTTGAAAGCGGCGTGCATCGCGTGCAACGCGTGCCCGCAACGGAAGCGCAGGGTCGCATTCACACTTCCACTGCGACGGTCGCCGTTCTGCCGGAAGCCGAGGATATCGACATCGATTTGAAGCCGGAAGATCTGCGCATTGAAGTTTGCCGCGCCGGCGGACCGGGAGGCCAGGGCGTGAACACAACCGACTCCGCCGTGCAGGTCATGCACATTCCGACCGGCCGCATCGTGCGTTGCCAGGACGGGCGCAGTCAGCAAAAGAACAAGGAGAAGGCCCTCGCCATCATGCGCGCGCGTTTGCTCGAGGACAAACAGCGCGAAGAAGAAGCGAAGTATTCGGCGCATCGCAAGAACCAGATCGGTTCAGGCGGTCGTGAAGAGAAAATTCGCACCTACAATTTTCCGCAGAACCGCATCACCGATCACCGCATCGGGCTGACGCTCTACAATCTCGACCGCGTGATCGAAGGCGATCTGAACGAAATGATCGCCGCGTTGCAGGCGGCCGATTTGAAAGAGCGCCTGAAGGAATCCGCGCTGACCGCGTGACAGTCCTGGAAGTTTTGCAATCGACGACCGCGTATTTCAAAAAGCGCGAGATCGAAAGTCCGCGGCTGAATGCGGAACATTTGCTCGCGCACTCGTTAGGCCGAAAACGCATCGAGCTTTATCTCGATTTCGAGCGACCGCTCACGGAAGAGGAGTTAGCGCCGCTGCGAGAACTCGTGAGGCGACGCGGTCAGGGAGAGCCGCTTCAGCACTTGTTAGGCACGGTCGAATTCTGCGGACAGACTTTTCTTTGCGACAAGCGCGCGCTCGTCCCGCGGCCGGAGACGGAAGAACTGGTTGAGTTGCTGGTAAAATCCGAAATCCGAAATCCAAAATCCAAGATTCTCGACGTTGGAACGGGGAGCGGTGTCATCGCGCTCAGTCTGGCTGCGGCTCTGCCGGAAACAGAGGTTCATGCCAGCGATATTTCGGAAGATGCGTTGTCGCTCGCGCGCGAGAACGCCGCGCGACTCAAATTGAAGTGAGCGCGTGCAATTCGTGCGGAGCGATCTGTTCGAAAACATTACTGAAAGATTCGACCTGGTGGTCGCGAATCTTCCTTATGTTCCTGCCACTGATCGATCCGTCTTGTCCCGCGAAGTTTTGCATGACCCGGGCTCGGCACTTTTTGGCGGCGAAGTCGGCGATGAAGTCATTCGCAAGCTCATCAGCGCCGCGCCATCGCATTTGCGGCCTGGTGGATTGCTCGCGCTTGAGATCGGAATGGGCCAGGCCGAGCCGCTCCGCGCCTTTTTGGCCGAGCAGAATTATCACGACATTTCGGCGCGACAGGACTATGCCGGTGTGACACGCTTCCTCCTCGCGAGATATGGATAAGATTCTCGTTCACGGCGGTCACTCGCTTTCCGGTTCGATCAAGATCAGTGGCTCGAAAAATTCCGCGCTGCCGATCCTGGCCGCCACTCTGCTTACGCGCGAGCAATGCGTCCTGCGCCACGTGCCGGACTTGAGCGACACGAATTACATGCTGCAAATCCTGACCCATCTCGGTGCGTCGGTGGAGCGGGCCAGCGGAACGGTTTGCGTGCAGGCGGAGAAGGTCACCTCGGTCGCGCCCTATGACGTCGTGCGAAAAATGCGCGCGTCGGTTTGTGTGATCGGACCGCTGCTCGGCCGGTGCAACGAAGCGACGGTTTCGTTGCCGGGCGGTTGCATCATTGGCGATCGGCCGATCGATTTGCACCTGAAAGGATTCGAAGCACTCGGCGCCGCAGTGCGGGTTGAGGCCGGCAACGTCAAAGTTTTTGCGCCGAAATTGCACGGTGCCGTCATCAACCTGCACGGAAAATTCGGACCGACCGTGCTCGGAACGGACAACGTCATGATGGCGGCGGTGCTAGCCGAAGGCACCACCGTGATCGAAGGCGCGGCCCAGGAACCCGAAGTGTGCGACCTGGCAAATTTCCTGAACAAGATGGGCGCGAAGATCGAGGGTGCCGGCACGCGGCGGCTCATTATCGAGGGCGTGAAAGAATTGCACGGGGTCGAGCACGAGATCATTCCGGACCGGATCGAAACCGGAACGTTTCTCGTCGCGGGCGCGATTTGCGGCAAAGGCGTGACGGTGAAGCGCGTGGAGCCGAAGCATGTCGAAGCAGTGACGAACGCGCTGCAGCATGTCGGTTACAAGATCGAAACGGGCGCGCACTCCATCACCGTGATGCCGAACGGAACCGCCAAGCCGCTCGCAGATCGACACCCAGCCGTATCCCGGTTTCCCAACTGACATGCAGGCGCAAATGTGCGCGCTGCTTTCCACGACCGCGGGCACCAGCGTGGTGACGGAAAATATTTTCCCGCAGCGTTACATGCATCTCGCCGAAATGAAGCGCATGGGCGCGGATGTGCAGATCGAGGGACCGACCGCGGTGATCCAGGGCGTGCACCGGTTGCTCGGCGCGCCGGTGATGGCGAGCGATCTGCGCGCTTCGGCCGCGCTCGTCCTCGCCGGCTTGAAAGCGGATGGCGTGACGGAAATCAGCCGCGTTTATCACATCGATCGCGGCTACGAACATCTCGACGAAAAACTGGGCGAGCTCGGCGCCCACATCGAACGGGTCAAGGCAGACTGATATGAGTGATCCGAACGAACGCACCTGGGTGGTGGCATGTCACGCCTCGGCGCTGCTCGGCTTCTTTGCTCCGGGTGTCGGCCATATTTTGCCGGTGCTGCTGGTTTGGCTGCTCAAACGCGCCGAATCGCCGGCGGTGGAGGAGCATGGGAAGGAATCGCTCAACTTCCAAATCTCGATGTTGCTCTACAACATTGTCGCCGGTCTCTTGTGTTTGATCCTGGTCGGCTTCGTCTTCCTTGCCATTCTGCACGTCGCGAATTTGATCCTCGTCATCATCGCCTCGGTCAAGGCGAGCGAAGGAACGCTGTATCGTTATCCGTTCACCCTGCGCCTGCTCAAGTGAGCCAGGCAGATTTGGCCTAACGAGTCCTAGAAATTCTTCGGATGCCAGCGCGGCTTCGAGAGTTTGCCGTCGCCCTTGTATTCGAAGAGCGAATACATCGGGGTCAGGAGAACGCCCGGACCGCTCGCATCGACGCGAATGTCGAAATCGAGCCGGTCTTCCAGGAAAAAGATCTGGCCGTGGCCGCGCATGCCGAAAAGTTTGCCCGAGACCTTGAAATCATCCGTTTTGATAACGCCGTCCTTCACCTGGAAAGACGCCGTCGCCTCGTGCGCAATGGTGTAACCGGCGCGCGGAATGATGGCGGAGAGCAAAGTCGAGAGCGGCCCGAAAATCGGAATGGCAAAGACATCGCCGTTTGAAACTTTCACGCTGCCGCTGCCGCGCATCTTGCGCGTGTCGTCGCCCGCGCCTTCGAAATTATAGGAGCCGGCCATTTCGCCCTGTGAAGTTTTGTAATCGAAATACAACTGGGTCAGGCGCGGGAAATTGATTTTGTCGACGGTGATGTTCGCTTTGTAGTGCTCGCCGTTTGTTCCAAAGAAAATATCGGCGTCACCGCGCGCGGTCCCGTCGAAAAGCGTGCCGTCGATGCCGACCAGCTGCACGTGATCATCCAGCACGAGCAGGTTTCCGCGCACGCGATCGAAGTTGAGTGTCTGGCCGAGAAAGACGTAATCCATTCCGCTGGGGGCATCGATGCCGATCTCGACGCGCGTGTTCTTGCCGCCGCGAAATTGCACGACGCCGTTGATGTTGAGCGTGGGCGGCGCGTGAAATTTGTAGGGCGCGACAAATCTGAAGAGTTTCGGCTCGGCCCAGTAAATCGCCTCGCTCGGCCGCAACGTCGTCCTGATGTGATCGAGGCGAACCTCATGATGCGCCTCGTCGTAGGTAAGTGCGCCCGTGCCGGTGCCCTCATCGCGCACAACGTGCAGATCATTGAAGGTGATGGCGCCGTCCGCGACATGCACGTTCGCGCTCGCGCTGTTTGCCCAAACACCACGGAAGCGCGCGCGCGGCAACGCGATTGAGCCATCGCCGGTCCACGTCTTCGCGTCGAGCGAGGTGCCGTGCAGGAAGATTTTCGCCGACGGAGATTTCGGCAGTTCCCATTCGTTCAGAAAATTTCGCAAGTCGCCCGTAACCAAGGTGCGCATCGCTTCGGGATTGATCGAGCTTTCGACATTCAGGCGAAAGTCCTTGGGCGCATTGAGCAGATCGGCGAACAGTTCGCCGCTGGCATGGCGCAATTGCACTTCGCGCAACATGGTCCGCTCGCCGTCCCACGAAAAATCGGTGTGGAGATTTAGAAACGGAATGCCCTTGTAGGTGAACTCGCCGAGCACGACCTGTCCGATCGCCGTCCAGCGCGGGGGAACCATCGAAAGTTTGGTCGTGCCCGAAAGCTCGATCTCCGGCGCGGTGGCAAAGCTGAAATCGGCGAGGAAATCGTGCAGGCCAAACGCATCGGCGAATTGTTTGGCGTTGATCGCACTGTGCGCCTGGAATTGGCCGGCCTTCGTTAGCCCGTCCCAACTCGCGTGGGCCGCGAACTCACCGGCACTGTCGGAAAATTGGAGCTGCGTAAGATTGAGCCGCTGTTCGTTCCATTCCGCGGCAGCGGACAGGCTTTTGATTTCATAAGCCCCGCGTTGCAAGCGCTCACCAGTCAAGGTCGCGTCGGCGCGCGTCTGCTCCATGTGTGCGAGATCACCGGAGAATTTTACTTGTAGCGTCGGCGGGCCGCCGGCGAATTTGAACTGATTCAATTCCGTCGCGACACGTTGCAGCAACTCCGTGCGCTGCCGCCATTCTTCGGCCGTCAGTTCGCGCCCCGGTTTGTAATCGGCGCGTTTCAGCAACTGGCCGGTGGCGGAGATTCGCACGCCGCAAAAAAATCCTTCCGCCTGGCTGATGTAGATTTGCTCCGGCGGAAAATAAACGTGAGCGCGGAATTGTTGCAGCTGGGCCTTCGGTCCTTTCGGATCGCCGGACACATTCGGGAAAGTGAGATTGGCGCCGCGCACATCGATCGCGTTCAGAAACGGCTGACGATGCAGCAGCGCGGCTGTAGTTCAGGTCTAACGAGACCTCATTCACGTAGGGCGAGCGGCGTTTCGCGATTGCGGAAATCGTAAATGCGCAGGTCCTGCGCGACCAGACCGCGGAACGGATCGAGCGTGAGACGGCCGACCGATGCTTCGATCCCGCGCTTGTGCAGTTCCTCAACCACGCGGACGCGGAATTGTTTTCCGAGGCCGCGATTGGCCAGATACCAGGCGCCCCAAATCAGCAGGGCGAAAATTCCGAGGATGAGCAGGCGCGTGCCGCTGGCCGCGACCTGACGGCGCCAATTCCATTTGCGATAAAAGGAGCCCGAGCTGCGCCGCGGTCGCGACGGATCGAGGAGACTCGAAGGGAGGGCCATGTGCTTGCCGGGTAATATGACCTATATGTCGGTCGTGACGATCTCCGATCTGCCGTCGCTCAATGCGTCGCTCAACGCCATCAGCACCGTTTTTATTTCGCTGGGCTGGTATCGGATTCGCCGCGGGCACTGGCAACAACACGTCGCCTGCATGATCGCCGCGATCATTACATCCACACTTTTCCTCGCGTCGTACGTTACCTATCACGTCGCGCGCGGCGGACAGGCGACGAAATTCAGCGGTGTTGGTCTCGTTAGGCCAATCTATTTCGTGATCCTGATCACGCATGTCCTGCTCGCGTTCGCGATTGTGCCCATGGTCATCGTCACGCTCGTGCCGACACTTCCGAAAACGCTGGGACAAACATCGCCGCATTGGGAAATGGACCATGCCGATCTGGCTTTATGTTTCCGTTACGGGCGTGCTTGTTTACCTGATGCTCTACCAGTGGTGGCCGCCGATTAATCCGCCATGAGTTCACGATCTTGCACTGCTTCGCGGGATGATGTTTGATCTCTCGGCGAGAGGACTCTGATTATGGTCACGATTGCGACGTTCCATGAGCCGGCGAAAGCCAAACATCTCAAGAACCGTTTCCAGGAAGCCGGCGTGAAAGCCGACATTCATAACGAAGCGCGCTTGCAAATGGTGGCGGGCGGCCAGCCGCTCGCCAATGCCAAGGTCATGGTGGAAGAGGAGGAATTCGAGAAGGCCAACATCCTGCTGCACGAATGGGAGACGAACGATCCCGACATCGGCGCCGCCATTCGTTGTCCGAATTGCGGATCGCCACGGCTCGAGTATCCCCAGCTCACGCGAAAATTTCTCACGCCCTGGTTGGCCAGCGTGATCTTCGCGCTTAAGATTTTCCCGAAGGAATTCTACTGCCAGGATTGCCATTACACCTGGCCTGGGCCGGGCGAAGAAAACATCTAGCGACGGCGCGCGACGCCCATCGCCGAGCAGGCAAAATCCGAAATCGTGGGTAAAGTGTCGCGCTGCATGACGCGCGTTTTGATAAAGTGGATTTTCGCATTCCTATTGGCCGTAGCCATTTTCGGCAGCGCTGCGTTTTTCGGTTACCACATCATTGTTAAACCGGAGTTGGCCGTGCGCGCCGAACAGCGCGGTGAAGTGCAGGAAGAACCGCAGGCCGACGCGAGTCTCGCCGGAATTCCAGGCCGCGGCCAAGTTGCGTCAGGATGGACAACTGACCGGTGCACGCTCCGCGCTGACGCATTTTCTGCAAAAATTTCCTACCGGCTTGCACAGCGATGAAGCCAAGGACTTGTTAGGCGACGTCAACATGGACATCCTGCTTTCGAAATATCCTTCGCCGGAAAAGCAGCAATACATCGTGAAACGCGGCGATGTGCTGGCGCGCGTGGCCATGAAGACCAAGACGACGCCGGAGTTGATCATGCGCACGAATAACCTCAACGGCATCATGCTGCACGTCGGCGACCGGTTGCTCATCTCGCATCCGGATTTTTCCGTCTTCATTCAACGGAAAAGCCAAACCGTTACGCTGCTCGACAAGGGAAATTTCTTTAAGCGCTATCGCATTCGCAGCCAGAAGCTGGCGACCACCGCGAAGCAAGCGCCCCGCGTCACGGCGAAAGTGGCCGAAGTGATGGCGTGGCGCGATGGGAAGCGCGTCGGTTTTGGGACCAAGGAATACAAGGGCAGCGCGCGCTGGATTCGCCTAACGGCACCTGGCTACGTGCTTTATCCCGAAGCCGAAGCCGGCAAACCGCCGCCCGGGGGTGTGCCGCCGCCGCCGAACGGTCTGGGTCTGGCCGCGTCGGACATGGAAGAACTGAGCAGCCTTGTCAACAGCAAGACCGCTGTCACCATTACCGATTAGTGATCAAGCCTTCGACGATGGAGATTCAGCCGCTCGATTTCGAAAAACCGATCCTTGAACTGCAGCGCCGGCTCCAGGATCTGAAGGACCATTCCGACGAACACGAACTCGATTTCGAGCGCGAAGTCGACTCGATGGAAGCGAAGATTCGCGAAACGCGTCGCGAAATTTACGACAACCTGACCGCGTGGCAGCGCGTGCAAATCGCGCGGCACGTGCAGCGGCCGTTCGCGCTCGATTATATCGGCCGCTGTTTCACGGACTGGATTGAACTGCACGGCGATCGCGTTTTTGGCGACGACAAGGCCATGCCGTGCGGTCTGGCCAAAATCGGCGCGTGGCGTTGTGTCGTGATCGCGCAACAGAAAGGCCGCGACACGAAGGAAAATGTGCTGCGCAATTTCGGCTGCGCTTATCCGGAAGGTTATCGAAAAGCGCTGCGCCTCATGCGCCTGGCGGAGAAGTTTCGTTTGCCCGTCATCGCGCTCATCGATACGCCGGGCGCATATCCGGGCGTTGGTTCGGAAGAACGGCACATCGCGGAAGCGATCGCGGTTAACTTGCGCGAGATGATGAATCTCGAGGTGCCGATCATCGCCGTCGTCATCGGGGAAGGCGGATCGGGCGGCGCGCTCGGCATCGGCGTGGCCGATCGCGTTTTGATCATGGAGAACGCCTACTACTCGGTCATCAGCCCGGAAGCCTGCTCGGCGATTTTGTGGAAAGATCGCCGGCACGCGCCGGAAGCCGCGGCGGCGCTCAAACTCACTGCCGATGATCTCATGAAACTCGGCGTAGTCGATGAAGTCGTAGCGGAGCCCGAAGGCGGCGCGCATCGCGATCACGATTCCGCTGCGGCGCGCCTGGGCAGCGCCTTGCGTCGCAATCTCGAACGCCTCACCGCCCTAACGAGTGATGAGTTGCTAAAGAAGCGCTACGACAAGTTCCGAAAGCTCGGAAATTTTGCCGAAGGCTCGGCGAAAAGCTAAAGCGGGCGCCTAGTGCGCATGTTGCTCAACGTGATCTGACTGTGCGCCATCGGCCCCGGCACCGTCGGCTTGCGCGCGTTCCTTCAGCGCCGCTTTGCGCGAAAGTTTCACCCGGCCCTTATCGTCAATGCCGATGCATTTGACCCAGATCATCTCGCCGATTTTCGCGACGTCTTCCGTGCGTTTCACGCGGAAATCCGCCAGTTCGGAAATGTGCACGAGTCCGTCTTTGCCCGGGAAAACTTCGACGAATGCGCCGAATTCTTTGATCGAAACGACTTTGCCGTGATAAGTCTGGCCGACTTCGATCTCGCGTGACATGCCGCCGATGATTTCTTTGGCGCGCGCCATCGATTCGGGATTGTTCGCGTAAATGTGCACGGAACCATCGTCCTCGATGTTAATCTCCGCGCCGGTCTCAGCGACGATGCCCTTGATGGTTTTGCCACCAGGTCCGATGAGTGCGCCGATTTTCTCGGGATTAATTTTCAAGGTCTCGATGCGTGGCGCGTAGCGACTCAGGTCCGCGCGCGGCTTGTCGAGCGTTGCGGTCATGATGCCGAGAATTTTTGTCCGCGCTTCTTTCGCGCGGAAGGTCGCCTCAGCCATGATCTTGTGGCTCACGCCCGGGAGTTTGAGGTCGAGTTGGAATCCGGTGATGCCTTCGCTCGTTCCGCAAAGTTTGTAATCCATGTCGCCGAAGTGATCTTCGGAACCGATGATGTCGGTCAGGAGTTCGTAGCGTTTCAGATCGCCGGCGTCGTCTTTTTCGGTCACAAGGCCGACAGAAATTCCAGCGACCGGCGTCTTAATCGGAACACCCGCATCCATCAAGGCGAGCATGCCGCCGCAAACGCTCGCCATCGAAGTCGAGCCGTTCGATTCCATCACTTCGCTCGAAATGCGAATGGCGTAACGGAATGAATCCGTGGCCGGCACGACGGGTTCAAGCGAACGCTCGGCCAAGGCGCCGTGGCCGATTTCGCGACGACTCGCGCCGCCGGTGCGACCGGTTTCACCGACGCTGAAGGGCGGGAAGTTGTAATGAAGCAGGAAACTCTTCGACGTTTCACCTCCGCCGTAAGCATCGATGTTCTGCGCTTCTTCGATCGGAGCGAGCGTGACAAGCGCGAGCGCCTGCGTTTCGCCGCGCTGGAAAAGCGCGGAACCATGCGCGCGCGGCAGCACGCCGACTTCGCAATCGATCTTGCGCAAATCGTGATACCCGCGGCCATCCATGCGTTTCTGTTTGTCGAGCACGCTGATGCGGAAAGCCTTCTTCTGCACGTAATCAAACGCCTGTGAAATCGTGAACGCGTCGGCCTCGGGAAATTTTTCCAGCACCTTTGCTTTCACTTCTTCCTTCAACGCGTTGACCGCTTTCGTTCGCTCAACTTTCGTCGGCGTGTAAAGCGCGCCTTCGATGCGATCGCCCGCCACTTGATAGGCAATTTCGAGAATCTCCTGGTTCACCGTCATCAACGGCATCTCGCGCTTCTTTTTGCCGACCTGCTGCGCGAGTTCTTTTTGAATGCGAATCATTTCGCGCGCGTGCGTGTGCGCGAATTCCAGCGCCTTGACGAATTCGGCTTCGGGCAATTCCTGCGCGGAACCTTCGATCATGATGATGTCGTTTTCCGTCCCGACGTAAACGAGATCGAGATCGCTTTCGTTACGCTGATCGTGCGTAGGATTAGCAACGAACTCTCCATTGACGCGACCGACGCGCACTGCGCCGACCGGTCCGGCAAACGGAATGTCGGAAACGCACAGCGCGGCGGAGGCGCCGTTGATCGCGAGCATATCGGGATCATTTTGGCCATCCGCGCTAAGCAAAATGGAAATGATCTGCGTGTCGTAAAGATAACCTGCGGGGAACAACGGCCGCAGCGGACGATCTGTCATGCGCGAAGTGAGCGTCTCTTTTTCGGAGGGACGACCTTCGCGTTTGAAATAACCGCCGGGAAATTTTCCGACCGCCGCCGCTTTTTCGCGGTAATCGACCGTGAGCGGAAACCAATCCTGGCCTTCCTTGATTTGGGTGGCGGAAACGGCGCTGGTGAACACCATGGTGTCGCCGCATGAAACGATAACTGCGCCGTCGGCGAGCTTCGCGATTTTGCCGGTTTCGATGGAAACCTGCGTGGCCCCGATTTGGGCTGTGACCTTGTTTTGCATAACTATTTTGGGATTGGCGAATCCCAGGCCGGTCACCCTTGATTGTAGGTTTTAGCTTCGAAGAAAACCTCGGAGCTAAAACCTCTAATCAGAGGTGGAACAGCGGCCCGGAATGCCGGGTTGTACTGATTCTGATTAACGACTCGTTAGGCCGAAGGCGCCGACAGAGAGACGAGCCGCGATTTGATTCAGCTGCGTTTTACTTACGCAGGTTGAGCTTCTCGAGCAGGTTTTTATACCGCTCGGAGTTCGACTTGCTCAGGTAATCGAGCAAGCTCCGGCGCATGGCGACCATCTTGAGAAGGCCGCGGCGCGAGGAATGATCTTTCGCGTGGCTCTTGAGGTGGTCGGTCAACTGCGCGATCCGGCGGGTCAGGAGCGCGACTTGTACGTCCGCGCTGCCTGTGTCCTTCTCGTGCAGTTGGAACTGCCTCATGTCCATCGTGTCACTGCTTTCTGCCATAACGAAGGGGGCACTGTAGATGAAGAATCTCGTTTCGCAAGCGGCACTGCCGCACCTATTTTTCGACGGTCAAATGTGCGCGAGCGACGACGAATTCGGACATCCCGCCTTCATTTTGGGACATTCCCCTAACGAGTGCTACACCGCGCATTGCATTTGGAAAAAGACCAGCGGACGCTTGGCTATGAAGCGCTTCCTTCCCTCGCTGATTCTCCTGCTTTTTCTTTCGGCCGTACAGGCCGCGGACCAGGGCGAACTGACGCGCCGCGGCTTTTTCGGGGTGGCCACGGCCCCGGTTGAAGCCGGCGTCAATGCAGGCGCAAAGATCACCTACGTCTGGCCCGGAAGTTTCGCCGCTACCGCCGGCTTGAAAGTGGGCGACATCATCACGTCGATTAACGGCAAGAAGGTCAATGCGCCTAATGTCTTCACCTCAGTCACGCGCACACTGCGCACGGGCGAGAAGATCAGCGTGCAGTATCAACGCGAGGGAAAACCGCAGACTGCAGAGGGCGTGCTGCCGGAAGAACGGCGCGAAACCTACGCCTCGGCCGATGTGATTTACGATTCCGTCACTGGCGCGAAGAACCAGCGGTTGCGCACCATCATCACCAAACCACGGAGCGCGCAGGGGAAACTGCCGGTTATTTTTCTGGCCGGCTGGTTGAGCGATGATTCGGTGGAAGCGCCTAACGAGTCCAGAGACCCGAGCGCGCTGGTTTCGCGCGCACTCGCGGAACTTCCCGGCTTCGTCACCTTTCGCGTCGATAAACCAGGCTCAGGCGACAGCGAAGGTGATTGCGCGGAAACAGATTTCGACACGGAACTCGCCGGCTATCGCGCGGCCTTCGCCGCGTTGTCGCGCTACGATTTCATCGACACCAATCGCATCTTCATTCTTGGCGTGAGTAACGGTGCCGGTTTCGCTCCTTTGGTTCCACCCACTCCCGCTGATCTCGCGCGCGTGCGCGGTTTTGTTGTGATTGGTGGCTGGGTCAAGACCTGGCTTGAGCACATGCTCGAGATCGAGCGAAACCGCCTAACCCTCGACGGGAAATCGCCTGCCGAAGTGAACTCCGCGATGAAAGAACTCGCCGGCTTTTACGACGACCTGTTAATCCGCGGCGAAAAACCGGCCCAGCTTTTCGAGCGTCGGCAAGTCTCGACTAAACTTTGGCCGGGCGATGATCTCGGGCATTTGTACGGACGTCCGATCGCTTTCTATCAGCAGTTGCAAAAACTGAACCTGGCCGAGGCGTGGTCGAAGGTGAATGTGCCGACGCTCGTTTTGCACGGACAATTCGACTGGATCATGAGTCGCGAGAATTCCGAGCTGATCGCGCAAATCGTGAATGCGAACCGCGCCGGCCTGGCTGAGTTCATCGAGTTGCCCGGCACCGGTCACACCCTGCAAAATTACACGACGCTACAGGCCGCTTTCAGGAATCAGCAGCAACCGTTTGTTCCGGCACTAGCTAAACGCGTGGCCGATTGGTTCGTCGCGCACCGCGATCGCTAGCCAGCGTGTCATCCCGAGCCCGCGCAGACGGCGAGGGATCTCACAATCGATCTAACGAATCCGCGCAAGGAAACGCGTTGTCGCCAGAGCGAGCGCGAGATCCTTCGGCGTCTTCGCAGCCTCAGGATGACAATTCGAGCGAGAAGTGATGCGATGTGATTTGCATGCGCTTCATCAAGTAGAAACGATGCGCATCGAATCGTTGCACGCCGGAGTCGAGCGTCAGGGCCTGGCATTTTTCGCGGCGCGCTTCTTCGATCAGCCAGTCGATTAACTTCCCGCCGAAGCCGCGCGATCGATCGGTGGCGCGCGTGACCAAATCATCCACGTAGAGCGTCCTGCCGGAAAAAAGCAGATCGTAGATGCGATAACCTGCCACCGCGCGCACTTCGCCATCCGCTTCCAGGAAGGCGAGGCGGAATCCTTCGCCTTGTTGCCGCTGCACGCGTTCGCTGAATTCCTCGAGGCTGGTCAGATGCGTGCGCAGTTCGCGCATGCACTCATAGCAGCGCGCAATTTCGTCCGCCGTTTTCGCGAGGCGAATACCTGGATTCATGCCGACGGATTCTCGCGTCGGCCGTCGTACCAGAGAGTGAGCTTCTCGCGTTTTCGCAGAGCGCGTTGACCTCCGAAGATGATGAAGAACGACTGCGCCATGAAAAAGGCCGGCGAGTGCATTCGAATCTTTCGGGCTGAAGTTACGATGGGTTCGCGCAAGATCTTGAATCGCCCGAGTTTCTTCAGCGCCCGACTCAGGAAAACCTCTTCGCCGGCAAAGAACTGTTCGTCGAATCCGCCAACCGCTTCGAATGATTCGCGCCGCGTGAAAATAAAGGCGCCCGCGCCGAGTTTCGCCGCGAAGTAGAGCGCGCAGAAGATTCCGATGAAAATGCGCGCCCATCTTGGCATTTCCTGATCGACGGCAATGCGCGCGCTTCCGCCGATGTAACCACTCGTTAGGCAATCCAGCGCACCGCTGACGTGATTGGTTGCGATGCGTGTGTCGGCATCGACGAAGAACAGCACATCGCCGCGCGCCTGGCGCGCGCCGGCATTCCGGACCGCGGCGATTTGCCGGAAATTTACCGGAATAACCCGCGCCCCGAACTGTCGCGCGATTTCCGCGGTTAAGTCCGTCGAGGCATCGTCGACCACGATGATTTCGTAGTCGCGGGCCGAGACATCGGCGGCGCGGCGAATTGCCTGCAAGGTCGCGGGCAACTCGAGCTCTTCGTTATGGGCCGGAACAATGAAGGACAGCATTCGTTAGGCTTTCGCCTTCGCGTCGATCGCCAGGTACTCGTCGCGCGGCGGGCTGAAAGTATCGATCACGGTCGTGTCTTCATCCACTTCCGCCCCGTGCGGCTCGTTGCTCGCGAGATAAAAGGATTCACCCGGCCCGATTTCGCGCGGTTCACCACGCACGATCAAGCGCAACCGCCCTTTCACGCAATGTGCAATTTGTTCCTGGGGATGTTTGTGTTCCGGCATGCGCGCGCCGGCGTCGAGCTGCGCCATCATCTGGTACATGTTGAGGCCGCTCACGATCGTGCGGCGCTTGATGCCCGGGCAAATCTCAATCCAGGGTTTGGTCTCGTTAGGCATTTCAGGTGTCCTCGGGTTTTCCTTCCAGCAACGGCTCGGTCGGCAAGGTCTTCGGTCCATCTTCGGTGCAAACGGCGAACTGGCTTTGATAGAGGGCGACGCCGGCATACTCGCCCTTGGCATTCAAGATGTAGAAGTTGACGTTGAAATTCGGCAGGCCACGGCTGTTCAGCAATCGCTTTTCGACCGTGTTCGCCTTGATCCGCTTGCATGCTTCCATGCCGGCGTCTTTCGGACGCATGCCGCGCCTCATGTTGTCCACAATCATATAGGAAGAAAGATTGTAGAGATTTGCTTCGCCACGGCCGGTCGAACCGGCCGCGCCAATTTCGCCATCGACATAAAGTCCCGCGCCAAGAATCGGCGAATCGCCCACGCGTCCGGGAATTTTCCACGACAAACCGCTCGTCGTCGTTACGCCGCAAACTTCGCCTTTCGCGTTGACCCCGTCGCAATTGATCGTGCCGTAAACGCGGCTGCGATCGAGCAGACCTTCCGCGATCATTTCCTCGCGCACGCGTCGATTCTCTTCGGCGCGTTTGTCCGGATCCAGATAATGCTGCGGATCGATGCGGCGTTTCCATTCCAGCCACAGTTGTCGCGAATGTTCCGTGTTCAGGTCATCCTCGATCTTGAAGCCCATGGCGTGCGCGAAGTCCTGCGCGCCTTTGCCAACGATGAGATGATGATCGGTCAACTCCATGACCTTTTGCGCCACCAGCGACGGCGTGCGCACACCTTCGATACAGGCGACGCCGCCGGCGCGCTTTTTCGGGCCGTGCATGCAACACGAATCGAGCTGCACCACGCCATCGGCATTCGGCAAACCGCCGTAGCCAACGCTGTCATCCAACGGATCCAGCTCAACGATGTTCACGCCTGCGATGAGTGAGTCGAGCACATCGGAACCTTGCGTCATCATCGTCCACGCCTTGTGCACACAGGTCATGTCGCCGCCGTTTTTGAATTTGTTGCCGTTGGCCGAGGAAATGACGACCGGCTTGATCGACTTGTTAGGCATAATGTTTGGTGTTTGCGCGCGCAGCGTGCCGGGCGTGGAGGCGAGCAGCGTCGCACCGGCGGTGGCGCGGATGAAGTCGCGGCGTTTCATGAGCGTGTAGCTTAACGAGACGCTGGCGGGGAGCAATCAGCGACCGAGCAAGCGCGCAACCGCCGGTGCCGCCCGTTCGCGCAAGCGCGTGCAGCGCGATTCGTAGAAGCGGTAGAGCAGCGCGCTGAGCGCAATCGCCATTGTGAGGAGCAACGCGAAGGATGCGAAACCCGCACTGGCCGATGTTTCCCAACCACGAAAAATGTACGGACTGACCAACAGAAAGACCGGGATGTGGACCAGGTAAAGCGCGTACGACCAGAGCGCGATACGACGCACGCTAGTGCTAAGAGAATTCTCGCGCTGCAATTTCCAGCCCGAGGCAAACGGCAACAGGAGCGCGAAGCCTAACGAGACCAGGGTGAAGCGCCAGGTGCGGGCGAAGTAGTTATCGTCGCCGGGTTGCCAGTGATGATCGACGATCTTCCACAGCGTCGCATACATCGCGAACAGCAGCACAACTCCGATTAGCGCCGCGAGTCTAGGTCGCGCCTGCCAGAGATTCTCGTGACGCAACGAAAGCCAGGCTGCGAGCACGCCGAACATCAAACCATCGAAGCGATTGATCACGACCATCCGTTCGCCAACCGCCCAGGTCGCATCGGGATGCGATGCCACAAGGACGCGCGCGATCGTGGAGAAGAGAAAAAAAGTTAGCGCAGCGGAAAGAAAAACGATTTCAAAACGTTTCGCGCCGCTCCCGACATTTTTCGGAATCAGGCATAAGCCCAACCAAAGCGCGGCCGGAAAAAGCAGATAAAACCATTCCTCGATCGCGAGGCTCCATGATTCCGGGAAAAACGAGAGGTGAAACGCCGCGAAATTGCGCAGGAAAAATCCCTGCGCGAGAACTTCACCGAGCGACATCTGCCGGCGGCGTAGAAAAATTTCGAGCAACACATTCACACATAGAAAAAGCCAGAATAACGGAAGGGTGCGGAACCAACGCCGCATATAAAAGACCGACAACTGACTCGCCTTGCCCAGCTCACTGGCTTGGCGGAGAAGGATTCGTCCGATCAGGAAACCGCTGAGAACGAAGAACAATTCCACGCCGTAGAAACCGCCGTGACCGAGCAGGCCGAACCACGGCGGCATGTGTGGGTAGAGCACGACAAAATAATGCGTGAGGACGACGGCGAGAATTGCGGCCGCGCGCAGTGCATCGAGCCCGAAGACGCGCGCGGAAGTTTTTCTCGTTACGGCGCTGGGAAATGATTCATCCGTCTCCGGCATCGGTCGCAGCGTAGGCGGATAATCGCGGAGGGAAAAGACGCACCTTGCCGGACGACAACTCGTTAGGCACCTGCCGTCGAGGACGAGGGCAGCTAAACTACAAACCGACCGGATGGCGGGCTTCGAAGCCGTGCGGGGCGCGCGGTGTCGGTTGCCAGCGCGGCGCCCAGTTATTGTCGCGCTTCATGGTATTGAAGGGCGTCGTGTCGAGGCGAAGTCCCGCGATCGTGGCGAAGGTGTGTCCATTGCGCGCGTAAATGGTGATCCATTTCCCGCTGCCTCGTTCGCCAAAGCGACGGAACTCGTTCGAACTAATGGGTGATTTCACCACGCCAGCGCCGCCGAGTGCATACGAAATCGTGCCGGAACAATCGTAACCGGAATCACTGAATGACTTGTGTCCGCCGCCGTATCGATACGGCTTGGAGGCCAATTGGTTCGCGGCCCAGATGGCGCGTTTCACTTCGAGCGGAGCTTGCGTTGGAGCGGCGGCAATGTGACCGCGCAAAGCAGCGCGCGCGCCGGGCACAGTCGGCCCGCTGTCAGGAAAGCTGTGCGGCGCCGCCGCGGCCAAGGTGAGAGTGGTGAACGCGAGAGAAATGCTGAAGGCGGTGAAATATCGCAACATCAGCGAATCTTTTTAGCGGCTCTTGTGCCAGGCGGCAACCGGAAGTTCGGGTTGCCTGCCTAACGAGTGGATGGCGGAAGGGGTGGGATTCGAACCCACGGTTGGTTTTAACCCAACGCTCGATTTCGAGTCGAGTGCCTTCAACCGGACTCAGCCACCCTTCCTTTGCGCGAAGCGCACTGTATGAGAGGCGACCTGTATTGCAAACCGGGGTCATTTTGCCGGTTGGATGGAAGGTCGCCTAACGAGTAGTCAACCGATTCTCCTTGGGTGTTCAATTACGCTTTTCGTCGAAAAAAAATGTTACAAAAATCGGCTTGAATGGGGTGTCGGTTGCCGCTGTATCTTGTAGATCACTCGGAGGGTCCCTCCAACATCTTGTTGTTCACGGCTTTTCGCGGCTGTGCACAGGATGTTGGCTGGGCTGTTCACGCCGTTCTGCTTCGCAGCCGCCAGTTATTCACAAGTTTTAACCACTCAACTTCTCTCTCCTGCCATGATTCAGCTCAAACCCGGACTTCAGCCCTCCTCGCTTAACAAACCGCGCCATCGCGGTGCTCATCGCAAGAATCGCGCGGCGAAAAAGCAGAGCGGGCTTCGGTTTGAGCGCGTCTTCAGCGACGCGGAGGTGGCGCCGTTCGACCAGATCGAATGGGAAAATCGCACGGCGGAAATCACCGACGACAGCGGCAAGGTGATCTTCAAGCAGGAAAACATTGAGGTGCCGAAAAATTGGAGTCGCGCTGGCCACGAAGATCGTCGTCTCGAAATATTTTTACGGCGACATCGCCAACGGAACCAACCCGCACAAAGGCGGCCGCGAAACATCGGTGCGGCAGTTGGTGCATCGCGTTACGCGCACGATCACTGATTGGGGAATGGCGGACGGTTATTTCGCCGACGACAAGACGGCGGAATTATTTTACGACGAACTGACCTGGCTCTGCGTGAACCAGCACGGCGCGTTCAATTCGCCGGTCTGGTTCAATGTCGGCTTGCATCATCAGTACGGCACCGGTCGCGACGCGGGGGCGGGGAATTACTTCTACAATCGTCAGACCGGCGTAGCCGAGCGCGCGGCGTCGCAATACGAATATCCGCAGGGCAGTGCGTGCTTCATTCAAAGCGTCGAGGACACGATGGAAGACATCATGCGCCTGGCCATGAGCGAAGCGATGCTCTTCAAGTACGGCAGCGGAACGGGCACCGATCTGTCGTCGCTGCGCAGCACGCGCGAAAAACTCAGCGGCGGCGGAAAGCCGAGCGGGCCGCTGTCGTTCCTGAAAGTTTATGACCAGGTCGCCAACGTGGTGAAGAGCGGCGGCAAAACGCGGCGCGCGGCGAAGATGAATACGCTCAAGGATTGGCATCCCGACATCGAGGAATTCATCGACGCGAAGCAGAACGAAGAACGCAAAGCGTGGGCGCTGATTGAGCAGGGTTACGACGGCAGTTACAACGGCGACGCGTATGGCTCGGTCATGTATCAGAACGAAAACCTGAGCGTGCGCGTGAGCGACGATTTCATGAATGCCGCCATCGATGGCAACGAATGGTGGACGAAGCGCGTGCGCGACGGTTCGCCCTGCGAGAAGAAAGATGCGCGCAGTTTGCTGCGCAAAATCGCGGAAGGCACGCATGTCTGCGGCGATCCCGGCATGCAGTTCGACACGACGATTCACAAGTGGCACACCTGCAAAGGCACCGATCGGCAGAATTCCACCAATCCGTGCAGCGAGTATCTGTTCCTCGACAATACGGCCTGCAATCTCGCCTCGCTCAACCTGATGAAGTTCAAAGGCGAGGACGGCGTCTTCGATGTCGAGCGCTTCAAAGCGGCGGTGCGCGTCTTCATTACCGCGCAGGAAATCCTGGTCGATAACGCCAGCTATCCGATCAAGGAAATCGCGGAGAACTCGCACATCTTCCGCACGCTTGGTCTTGGTTACGCCAACCTCGGCTCGCTCATCATGAGCTACGGTCTACGGTTACGACAGCGACGAAGGTCGCGCGATCTGCGGTGCGATCACGTCGATCATGACCGGCGAAGCGTACGAACAAAGCGCGCGACTGGCCAAGGCGATGGGACCGTTCCCCGGTTATCGCGACGCGCGTTGCAGCGGTGTCGCCGAAACCGCTCGCGAAAGACAACGTCGCCTCGATGCAGGAAGTGATTGATCTGCATCGCTGCGCCGTGAACGAGATTCAACCTAACGAGGAGTTCGCCTACTTGAAGGAGGAAGCCGCGAAAGTCTGGGACAGCGCGGCCTCGTTAGGCAAACGCAACGGTTATCGCAATGCGCAGGTCACCGTGCTCGCGCCCACCGGCACGATCAGCTTCCTGATGGACTGCGATACGACGGGCATTGAACCCGACATCGCGCTGGTGAAATACAAGCTGCTCGCCGGCGGCGGCATGTTGAAGATCGTCAACCACACCGTGAAGCCCGCGCTGGAGCATCTCGGTTACAATTCGGAAGAAATCGAACGCATCATCGCGCATATCGATGCCTGCGACACGATCGAAGACGTGACCGACGACGATGGCTCGACCATTTCTTCGGGATTAAAACCGGAGCATCTGGCGATTTTCGATTGCGCGTTCAAGCCGAATCGCGGGCAGCGTTGCGTTCGGCTATCTGGGTCATCTGCAGCATGATGGCGGCGGCGCAACCGTTCCTGAGCGGCGCGATTTCCAAGACGGTCAACATGCCGGAAGACAGCCACCGTCGATGAGATCATGGACACCTACATCGAAGGCTGGAGGCTGGGCCTGAAGGCGATTGCGATTTATCGCGACGGCTCGAAGCGCTCCGCGCCGCTGAACACAAAAAAGACCAAAGACATGGGCGGCCTCACCGGCGCGCTCGACATGATGGTCGAGCGGCCTGAATTGGAAGCGCGCATCCTGGAATTGGAACAGGAACTTAACATCACGCGCGGCAAACCGGCGCGTCATCGCATGCCGGACACGCGCATGTCGCTCACCCATCGTTTCGAGATCGCGGGCCACGAAGGTTACATCACGGTCGGTCTCTTCGAAGACGGAATGCCGGGCGAATTGTTCGTCACCATGTCGAAGGAAGGCAGCACCATCGGCGGTTTGATGGACACGGTCGGCACACTCACTTCGCATCGCATTGCAGTACGGCGTGCCGCTGGAAAGTCTGGTGAAGAAATTCGCCTATCAACGTTTCGAGCCGAGCGGGTTCACCAAGAATCCCGACATTCGCAACGCCACCAGTCATCACCGATTACATCTTCCGCTGGTTGGGCTGTCAGTTCATCAAGGGTTACAAGGAAGCGGTTTCGCCCCATCGCGCGCAGACAGAACTTCCGCTCAAGGAAATCGCCGACATGGAAAAGAGGGCGGTTAACCGCCCCGTCTCCGATCTCCCGCGCACTGGCGAAAAGGAAATACTCGACGTCATTACCAATCACACGGCGAACGACGGCGCGCCACAGATTCAAACGAACGGCAACACGCATGCGGATCGCGTGAAGGAAGCGCTTGGCAACATGTTCATGGACATTACCTGCTCGCATTGCGGAAGCGACAAAGTCATCCGTGCCGGCGCGTGCGGCGTCTGCACGGAATGCGGCACGAGCCAGGGTTGTAGCTAACGTCGATTGCCCGAGCGGTTCGACTCCGTTCGGCAATGACGTAGAGTGGCCTCCTCATGAAGGTCGAAATCTTTACGCTTTGCGACGCGGCCACGGCGGATATCGGCGGGAAACTGAATATTCTCGGCTCGTTTGATCGCATTCACGCGGCGAGCGCGCCGGTGACGCACCCGCTTTGCGCGCTCGCGATTAAAATGCGCTTCGAAAAACTGGAGGAAGGTCAAAAGCGTGTGCGCATTTCCTTCATGGATGCGGATGGCAAAGCAGTCATGCCCACGCTGGATGCGAATACGCAGGTGGCGTTTCCGCCTAACGAACACAGCGTGACGGCATGTCTCGTCCTGCAAATCCAGCAACTCAAGCTGCCGAATTACGGCGAGTACTCGATCGATCTGGCCATCGATGGACGGCAAGAGGCGTCCATTCCACTATTCGTCAGGCCAGTGCCGGGCGCGCCGGTGCAGCAAGCGCCTAACGAGTCCTAGCCTTTCGGTGTAGCGATCGATTTCGTTGGCGATGCCGAGGAAAATGAGGCTGCACTTCATGATGCGGCGAAAATAGCGGAAATTCCGGTTGTCAGAAGTGGTATACTTCCGCGACTTATTCCGGCGGTCTTGCAGCGGCTCTTCGCCCCGCTCGTCGCGCCAGTTGCTGTTTTGGCCTACGCGATTTCAGCGACGATTTTGACTTTATGAATGAGGCAGAGATTCAACGGCAGAAGGAAATCAAAGAGGCGGAAGAGCTATTCCTGACCGGGCCGGAGCAGCTCGGTTTTGCGAAAGGACTTTTTCTGGGACGTTTCGTTTCCGATTGGGTCAGTCCTTATCCACGCGTGCCGGCAGCGCAGCAGAAGGAACTCGACGCAGCGATCGCGGAAGTGCGGCAGTTCCTCGATCAAAATCTGGATCCGGAAGAGATCGATCGGACAGCAGACATTCCGCAATCAGTGGTCGATGGCCTCGCGCGCATCGGCGTGCTCGGAATGACGGCGCCGAAGGAATATGGCGGCCGTGGCTTCACGCAGATGGCTTATTGCCAAGTGCTGGAAGAAATCGGCGCACGCGATGCCGCGACTTCAGTTTTCACGAATGCGCATCACTCGATCGGCATTCGCGCGCTTCTCTTGTTTGGCACCCATGAACAGAAACAACGCTGGCTGCCGCCACTCGTTAGCGGACAACAGCTCGGGGCTTTTGCGTTGACCGAGCAGGAGGCTGGTTCGGATGCGGCCAATGTTCAAACAACTGCAACGCCCACCGAAGATGGCTCGCATTACATTTTGAATGGCGAGAAGCGTTACATCACCAACGCCGCTATCGCGCAATGCCTGACCGTTATGGCGCGCACGCCGGTTCCGGGAAAGCCGGGCAAAGATGCCATCACGGCGTTTCTCGTCACGCCGGACATGCCGGGATTCGAAATGATCGAGGCGCGCATGCCAAAGCTCGGCATCCAGGGAACGGCGACGGGCCGCTTCGGCATGCGCAACATGAAAGTGCCGAAGGAAAATATTCTCGGCCCGTTAGGCAAAGGTCTGCGCGTCGCGCTCACGGTTTTGGATTTTGGCCGGACGACTTTCGGCGCGTGTTGCACGGGCGGAGCCAAGACGTGCCTGCGTCTCGCGATCGAACACGCGAACAAGCGCAAGCAATTCAAAAAGACGCTGGGCGATTTCGATTTGGTGAAGAAAAAAATCGGACGCATGGCGGCGAACGTTTACGCGATGGAAGCGATGACGACGGTTACCGCCTCGCTCATCGACCGCGGTCTCGAGGATTTCATGGTCGAAACCGCCATGCTGAAGGTTTATACGACCGAGCTGCTCTGGGAAGCGGTCAACGACACCTTCCAAATCCACGGCGGCTCCGCTTATTTCAACGACTCGCCGCTCGGCCGCATGTTGCGCGATGCGCGCATCAATCAAATCGGCGAAGGCAGCAACGAAGTGCTCACGTCGTTCATCGCGCTTGTCGGCATGCGCGGACCGGGCATGGAGTTCAAGGAAATTTACGACACGATGATGAAGCCCTGGCGCAGCGATCGCATGAAAGCCTGGGGCGCGGGGATGAATCGATTGGGCGCGACCATGAAGGTGCCGAGCGTGCCGGTGAAGAGCGCGAGTCTGCGCGGTTATGCGGCGCAGCTCGGTCGCATGATCTGGAAGTTCAATCTCGCCGTGAATCGCGCGCTCATCACGTATCGCGAACCGATTCTCGACATGCAGTTGATCCAGGAACGACTCGCGAATGTTGCGATAGAAATGTTCGCATCGGCCTGTGTCTTGAGCCGGCTTGATTCCGAACTGCAAGGTGTCAGCCAGAACGGAGCTACACCGGACAACCATGGCGCGGCTGAGTTGTTCCTGCGTCAATCGTTCGCGCGCATTCGTCGATCCCTCGGCGAGCTGAATGAGAACGAAGACAAGTTTCTGCTCAAAACCGCCGACGCGGTCCTGGGCAAGACAACTCCAGGCCGCAACGGCAAGTAGGCTGGCGTATTTCTAGCTCCGAAAAGCGGGATGAACCCCGCGGAGCGGATTATCGATCTGCAAGGCAAGCGCGTGCTTGTCTTCATCGTCGCCTACAACGCCGAGACGACGATCGAGAAAGTGTTGAGCCGGATTCCGGCCAGTTTGCACACGCCCGATGTCGAGGTGCTCATCATCGACGACTCGTCGAAGGACAGGACGTTTCAGAACGGCCTGCGGTTTCAGCAGGCGACCTCCGCCTTCAAGATCACGATCCTGCGCACGCCGCGCAATCAAGGCTACGGCGGCAACCAGAAGCTCGGTTACCGCTATGCCATCGATCACGGTTTCGACATCGTCGCGCTCGTGCACGGCGACGGACAATACGCGCCGGAAAAATTACCCGACCTGCTGCAACCACTCGTTAGGCAGGAAGCCGACGCCGTTTTCGGTTCGCGCATGATCGACAAGAAAGCGGCCCGCGCCGGCGGCATGCCGGCCTACAAGTGGTTAGGCAACCAGGTCCTGACGCGATTTCAAAATGCGATGCTCGGAACGGAGCTGTCCGAATTTCATTCCGGTTATCGTCTCTATTCGACCGCGGCGCTGGCGCAGGTGCCGTTCGAAAAGAACACGAACGATTTCCATTTCGACACCGAGATCATCATTCAGTTCGTCCTGAAAAAACTGCGCATCGCCGAGCTGCCCATTCCGACGTTCTACGGCGACGAGATCTGTCACGTGAACGGGATGAAGTACGCGTGGGACGTTTTCAAAGCGACGTGCAAAGCGCGCTTGTGCGGCATTCATCTTTTCTACGATCGCAAGTTCGACGTGAACCCCGGCGAGCCGCCGCACAGCGACAAACTCGATTTTCCTTCCTCGCAATCCTTCGCCGCCGAAGCCTGTGCGCCGGACGATTTCGTTCTTCAGCTCGGTCTCGGTCACGCCAATGTCGCGGCGGAATTGATGGGACGACTCTGTCACGTCACCGCGATCGACTTCACCAGCAACGACCTCGCGGAAGCGTCGCTCGCTGCGCCCGCCGTGCCCATGCCGCATCTGCCGCGTAAGATCGGATTCTACGACAAGATTTTGCTGATGGATTTGATCGAGCACATGCATGAGCCGGAAAAGTTCATGGACGATCTGCGCCACGAGATGAACGGACAGAGTCCGGAAGTCATCATCACTTCAGCCAACGTGGCGTTTTTCATCACGCGCGTCATGCTCGCCTTCGGCCAGTTCAACTACAGCCGGAAAGGAATTCTCGGGCTCGGTCACCGGCGTTTGTTTACCTTTAAGTCGTTGCGCGCCCTGCTCGAACAGGCCGGCTACGAAGTCATCGAAGAACGCGGCGTGCCCGCGCCTTTTCCGCTCGCGCTTGGAACGAATCGATGGAGCCGCGCTCTGCTTTTCGTCAACCAGGCGCTGATCAAGGTGGCGAAGAATTTGTTCGCCTATCAGATTTTCCTGCGCGCGCGCCCACTGCCTGACGCGAAACATTTGCTCAAGGAAACGATCGCGGGCAGCGCGGCTTTGCGCGAAGAATTACTTGGGCAGGTTGCCTAACGAGTCACGGCGCCGGCGGCGCCTTCAGAATTTGCAAGGCGCGCAGCAATCCTTCGCTGACCAGTTCGTAGAGCGGAAAATCGACGAAGAGGATGATGTATTGCCGCATCTCGACGGCGCAAATGAGTGCGACCGCCGCACAAAGCAGCGCGGTGCGATAGCGCACGAAGGGCAGGACCAGACTCGTCAGGCAACTGAAGGCCAGGACGCGCAACGGCATGTCCCACATGTTGGCGTAACGCAGGTTCATTCCGTACTTCAGGTTGCACATCACCACGTAGCTGGCGGCGATGAAGATGGTGAGGAACAACTCCGCCTTCTTGGTGCGGTCGAGGCGAAACAGACTCCCGATCGCGAGCAGGACGACGACTGGACTAACGAGTAGTAGATCGACGATGTAACGATGCCAGGGGCCGTCGCCGGTCACGATGGCGTAAACCAGTGTGTAGTTTTTGCTCACGGAAAGCTGGTAGGTTTCGCGCAAGGTTGCGAGTCCGCCGGCGAGGAAAACGAGAATGACGAAGCCGAGCAGCGGTCCAATCAAACTGCAGGCGAGGAGTTCGCGCGTGACAGTGCCGAATTGCAGCCAGCGATTGGTCACCATTAACACGAGCAGCGCAAAGTAAACAAAAGCGGCGTTCTCCTTGGTCAGCACCATCAGGCAAAGGCCGAGGGTATAGGGAAGCAGCCAGCGCCAATGGCGCGGTGCGCGCAGATTTTCCCAGAACGTCCACAGAGTGAAGAGCGCCCAGAAAGCGAAGAAGCCGTCGACCAGCGCATGTTGCGACATGTGGATCTGCGTAGGGCGCAAACGCGACCAGAGCGGAAACGCCCAGCGCCCAGCCAGGTCCTTTCATTCGCCAGGTGAAAACCGTCGCGAGTAGCAGTGACAGAATTCCGAAAAGCGACGCGACATAATGGAGCGCGAGTAACGCCTCGGTTCCGAAAAGCTGATGCCAGATGTAGGCGGAGAAGATGTAGAGAAACCGCATCGGCGGCAGGATGGAGCCGGTCAGCGTCTTCTGAACTTCGATGTAGCGATCGACGATGTCGGAATAATTCGTTAGGCCGCCGCGGATGACGCTGTTGACGTAGCCGCGATAAAGACTTTCGTCGAAGCCGGTGCCGGCGAATCCTGGATTGGGATGAAAGGCGGCCAGGACGTGCAGAGCGCCGTTTTTCTCGAAGAGATTGGCGGGCAGGCGCAGGAAGATGCCGAACGCCAGGACGGCGCAGAACGCCACCACGAAAGCGCGACTGGTCGGCGGGCGGTTGGCTGGCGGCATGCGCGAAGAATCTAGCAATTTGCGTGAAAGACAATCGCGCTCTCCGCCTCGTTGCCATGGCATAACCGCTGCTCCACGCAGTGGGGTGTCTGCCGTTTCCGCTTCTCCTTCCCTGGATGCGTGTGCCCGGCCAAAATCGAAAAGGCCGCGGTGTCTCATCGTGAGCGGGAATCCATTCGTCCCGGTTTCCGTTTTCTGCTGCTCGCTTTCCCGGCGCTGGTCGTTGGCTACCTCATCTTTCGCTACGGAGTCGACACGCCATGGGGCGATCAATGGGATGGAACCGCGCAGCTTTTCGAAAAAATGCAGGCGGGCACGCTCGGTCTGTCGGATTTCTTCGCCTTCCACAATGAGCATCGGATTTTCTTTCCGCGCCTGCTCGATTTCGCGGTCGCGCGGCTTACGCATTGGAACGTGCGCGCCGAGATGTTGGTCATCTGGCTGCTGCTGTGCGTTTGCGCGTTGAATATCCGGGGTCTGACGAAAGCGACAGGATGGCGTGATCGGCGCAGCGGTTACTGGCTGTTGTTCGCGAGCAACGTGCTGATCTTTACCCCGCTGCAATGGGAGAATCTGCTCTGGGGTTTTCAGATTGGATTTCTCCTTCCGCTCGCCACCACGACGGCGGCGATTTGGTTAGGAGTATCGTTGCGCCGTCCCTATGATTTTCTTGGCACGGCGGTCCTTTGCCTGATCACAACCTATTCCATCGCCAGCGGATTTACATCGTGGTTGCTGCTCGCGCCTGTTTTGTTTTTTGCGCCGGACAAGATGCGAGGTCAGCGCGACGCCCCGCTTTGGCTGATGTGGATCGTGATCGCGCTGGCCAGCATCTATTTTTATTTTCACGGCTTCGCGCAACCGCACGGACATCCGAGTGAAATGCTCTGGCTCCAGCATCCGGTCGATGGCCTGCAATTCTTCCTCGCCTATCTGGGCAACCCTTTCGCGACGGGCACGACCATCAAACCGACCATCATGGCGCAGGTTGTCGGCGCGATACTACTCGTTAGTCTGATTGCGTCGCTTGGTTATCTCTGGCGTTGGCGAATGCAGAAAGATCTGATCGCCTCCGCGGTGCCATGGCTCTCGTTAGGCGGAATCGCCTTGAGCAACGCTTTGCTCACGACGGTCGGACGCGTTGGGTTCGGCATCTCATCGGCGCTGCCGCCTCGCTATGTCTCCTTCGCCATCATGCTTCCGATCGCGTTGCTGTTTCTCGGCGCGATCATTCTGCGGGCGGAAGCGACCGACACTTTTCGCGTGAGCGCGCTCGTGTGCGTCAGTGTTCTTGGCCTGTTGCTGATTCTCGGCAGCATTCATTGCCTGAAGTATTGGATCGGCTTTCCGCATAAGCGGTTGCTCGGCAAAGCCGCCATTGATCTGAGCCAGGTCTTGGATGAAGACGCGGGACTGAAGGGCCATGTGCATTGGGCGGGCGCTAACCTGGTGCCGCGCATCAACGTGATCGACCGGCTCGGTTACCTCCATCCGCCGCTGGTGCGCACGCGCAAGATGAGTGCGATCGCGGCCAGTCCGACGGGCGAAAGCTTTGGAGAGTTGACCAACTTCGGCCGCAAGGAAGATGGCGATCTCGCCGCGGGCGGGTGGGCCATTTTGCCGGAACAACATCGTGTCGCCGACAGCGTGTTGCTGGCCTACGAGGATGAAAATCGCGAATGGATTTTGTTCGCGCGCACTGATGTTGGGTCTTCGATGCCGGCGGTGAGCAAGAGACTCGACGACGATGCCTACGAATTTTCCGGGTGGTTAACGTCGTGGAAACCGGAGCTGTTGCCGACCGGCGTGCACCGGATCAGCGCATGGTCCTTTGATGCCGACGCGTGCCGCGCGTATCCGATTGGGGCGGCCACACTATGAGCGCGGCGGTTTGTTCGAGCACGGAAGCTTCGCGCGTATCGTCGCCACCGAAAGCGATGAAGCGTTCGTTCATTCAAATTGCGGAATGGGTTGCCTTCGCCGCGGTGGCGATGATGTCGATCGCGCTGCACGTCCGGTTGGCGTTATTCGTCGGCGCGCTCTGGCGTGATGAAACCAACAGCTTGAATCTCGCAACGCTGCCGGTGTTGTCCGACATCCGCCATTTTCTCGATTACGATTCCTTTCCTGCGCTCTTCTTCGCCGTCCTTCGCGGATGGACTAACATCTTTGGCGCGCAAAACGATGATGCCTTACGTCTGTTCGGTCTCATCATCGGGCTCGCCATCCTCGCCGTTCTTTGCCTGAACGCGCGCACGTTCGGTTCGCGGCTTCCGCTGTTGTCGCTCGCGCTGATCGGTCTCAATCCGATGATCATTCGCTACGGCGATTCTGTTCGGGCCTACGGCTTGGGAATTCTCTTAATCCTCCTCACGCTGCGGAGTTTTTGGCAGCTGGTAGAGACAGCGAATTTTCCTTCAAGAAAACGCATCGTCGTCGCCACGTTGTGCGCGCTGCTCAGCGTTCATTGCCTCTATTACAACTCCGTTCTCCTGCTCGCGATCGCCGCGGGAGCGATCGCTGTGGCCGCACGACGGCGCGCGTGGCAAACGATCGCGCTCATTCTGGCCATCGGATTTTTCGCCGCGCTGACGCTGTTGTCGTATGCGCCGGTCATCATGCGCATGCAGGAATGGACTTTCATGGTGCACTACCACGGCGATTTTGCCTGGTTGTGGAAACGCGTCGGCGAAGTCATTGGCTCACCGCGGGCCGCCGGCGTCTGGCTTTGGACCGGGCTTGTTCTCGTTAGTCTCGGTTGCTTACTTTTTGGACTCGTTAGGCGGGGTTCCGATTTACCTTCGCCTGTTCTCTTCGCAGGCGTGACCATGCTGGTCGGGATTGTTGCCTATGCCTGTTTTCTTCGCGCGCTCAATTACTACACCCAGCCGTGGTATTACGTGACGCTGGCGGCGTTCGCGGCCGGCAATCTCGACATCCTTATCGGCGCGTGGACGAACTCGTCCCGTCTGCGGCTGGTGCGGCCGATCATCGCGCTGGCGCTGCTCGGCTTCGTCGCGCGACCGGCGTGGAGTGACATGAAGGTTCGCCACACTAATGCCGATCTTGTGGCCGCGCGCCTAGAGGGAATTTCCAGGGAAGGTGATTTGATCCTGATGCCGCGGTGGGAATGCGCCATTCCTCTCGCTCGCTACTATCACGGCCCGGCTGAAATTGTGACGTTGCCGCCTGTTCCGGATCATCTCCTTCATCGCTACGATCTCGTCCTCGCGCAGATGAAAACGCAGGACGCACATTTGCCTGTCCTGTCGAAAATGGAGCGAGCCCTGCGCGCTGGTCATCGCGTTTATTTTGTCGGTGAATTGCCGTTGCCCGACGCGAACGCGCAGCTGCCGGTTTTGCATCCGCTGTATCGCGATGAGCACGGCGTTCTGCATGGCTCAGGTTACTACGCAGTCTGGCAACTTTACGCCGGACAATTCCTGGTTGCGCACGCCAACAAGGTTGGCGCGATCTCACTCGCGGTGCCGGGTTACGACCAGGTGCGGGAATTCGAGGACCTGGAACTCGGAGCGGCTGAAGGTTGGCGCGAGTAAGCGCTGGCTCATCTCTTGCTGGAAAAAGCGGCATGCTCGCCCCGCAGCCGCATTCGCCGGCCATTATCGGCGACGTGCCTTTGCGCGTCCTGCCCTCACCGCCCGTCCCGACTTTGCTCGAGCAACAACTCGAGGCCCTGCGAAAATTCTACAGCAACGCACCGATCGAACCGACGCGCGGCGGAAAATTCTATCGGAAACTTCTGGCCAATTATTACCGCGATTTGATCGCGCCCGACGCGAGCGTGCTTGAGCTCGGTTGCGGCGGCGGCCATCTGCTCGAGCTCCTGCCGAATCGCGACGTCGTCGGCATCGACATTTCCGAGAAACATGTCGCGGCGGCGCAGGCGCGCGTTCCGTATGGTGAATTCTACATCGGCGCGGCGGAAGATTTGGAATTGGAGCGGAATTTCGATGTCGTCATCGTTTCCGAAACGCTTAATTACGCCGCCGATGTGCAGCGAATTTTGGAACGCGTCCACGCTGTCTCTCACGCGCGCACGCGTTTGATCCTCAATTTTCACAGCGGACTGTGGCGGCCGCTCTGGTCGTTAGGCAGTTTTCTCGGCCTCCGCGCCGCGCATCCGCCGTGCAATTGGCTCAGTTCCTCCGATGTGCGCAACATACTCGGTCTGGCCGGCTGGGAAGTGATCCGTCAACAAGGACGGTTGTTGTGGCCGTTGCCTTGCGGCGGGTTGGAGAAATTCGTGAATCGGTTTCTCGCGCCGATCTTTGCCCAGCTCGGACTGACCGTTTTCCAGGTGGCGCGTCCGCTCCAGCACTCGTTAGGCGAAAAATCCGTTTCCGTCATCATTCCGGCGCGCAATGAAGCCGGCAATATCGAAGCGGCGGTGCGTCGCCTGCCGCGTCTCGGCCGCGACACGGAAATCATTTTCGTGGAAGGAAATTCTACCGACGACACCCTGGCCGAGATCGAACGCGTGCGGCGAGCTTATCCCGATCTCAACATCAGGGCGCTGCGGCAGACCGGAAAAGGAAAAGGTAACGCTGTGCGGGAAGGATTCGCCGCCGCGACCGGCGAGATCCTCATGATTCTCGACGCCGACCTGACCACGCCGCCGGAAGAACTACCGAAGTTTTATCAGGCGCTCGTTTCCGGCCGGGCCGATTTCGCCAACGGCGTTCGTCTTGTTTATCCGATGGAGAACAAGGCGATGCGCTTCTGCAATTTCGTCGCGAACAAGTTTTTCGGACTCGCCTTCAGTTGGGCGCTGGGCCAGCCGATCAAGGACACACTTTGCGGAACGAAGGTCTTGTTCCGGAGAGATTACGAACGCATCGCCGCTCATCGCGCGCATTTTGGCGACTTCGATCCGTTCGGCGATTTCGATCTGCTCTTCGGTGCCAGTCGCATGCATCTGAAAATTGCCGATGTGCCGATTCGTTATCGCGATCGCACTTACGGCCAGACCAACATCCAACGCTGGAGTCACGGCTGGCTCTTGTTACGCATGCTTTTGCTTGCGATCACGAAGATCAAGTTGATCTAGTGGGCGCTTGGAACCGAACCGCTTTCCGGTTTCCCGAATCGCCGGTGTCGTAGCGATCGTCGCCACGATCGGAGCGGTCTGTCTGCACATCGTATTCGGCACACACGCCGGTGCGCTCTGGCGCGATGAAGTCACCAGCCTGGAGATAGCGACCATGCGCAGTCTCTCGGAGATGTGGTCGAATCTCGCCTTCGAATCCTTCCCGGCGCTCTTTGTCGTGGTCCTGCGCTGGTTCGGCGGCGTCGGCGACGCGGGTTTGCGAATTCTGGGTGTGACAATCGGTCTGCTAATTCTGGCGGCCCTGTGGCTGAACGCGCGTTGTTTTCGAATCGGCGTGCCGCTCGTCGCGCTCGCGCTCATCGGTTTCAATCCAATGATCATCCGCTACGGCGATTCGATCCGCGCCTACGGGCTCGGCATCTTTTTCATCTTGCTCTCGTTAGGCGCGTTCTGGCGGTTGCTCGAATCGTTCACACTTCCGCGCGCCTTGCTCGCGGGATTGCTCGCCTGCCTGAGCGTGCAGACGCTCTACTACAACGCGGTTTTGATCTTCGCGATCGGCATGGGCGCAAGCGCGGTGACGCTGGGCCGCAAGAAATTCGGACAAACCTGCATAGTGCTTGCGATTGGCGCGGTCGCCGGCCTCTCGCTTCTACCCTACTGGCCGATAATGAAACGCGTGCAGACGTGGAGTTTCATCTGGCGAGTTCCCTTCACGCCGACAAGTGTCTGGACAAAATTTTCCGAGACGATTGGTTCGCCCCTGCGGCCGTTGCTTTGGGTGTGGATCGTTCTTTTCGTGTTCGCCTTGTTCGCGGGCCTCCGCGCTTTTCGACGCAATGACCGCTCACTTTTCGTCTTCGTTACGCTATTGATCGGCGTGATTGGCTACGCCGCATTCCTCAAGGTCCTCGGCTACCTGCTGCAGCCATGGTATTTCATCGTGCTGCTCGCCTTCGCGGCGATGTGTTTTGAAATTCTTCTGGCGAATGCCCGCCTGTCGCGCGCGGCCTTCGCGTTGCTTTTCGCGGCGGTCGCATTTTATCCCGCGTCGGTTTCGCTTCAGGCGCGGCAGACCAACATCGATGTCATTGCCGACCAACTGCAAAGCCGCGCCGTGCCCGGCGATCTTATTCTGATTAATCCATTCCCGTTTGGAATTTCCTTCCAGCATTACTATCACGGCGCGGCCCGCGTCGAAACCATTCCGCCGCTGAGCGACCTGCGTTCACACCGCGCGGATCTTTTGAAAGCAACGATGATGTCGGATGAACCGCTCGGGCCGGTCTTGCGGGAAATGGAGGAGACGCTGCGCAATGGCCGGACGATCTGGCTCATCGGTTCCCTGCACTTCCTGCCGAAAGAACAAACGCCGCTCGCAATCGAACCCGGCTACGAAACGGCAAGCGGTTGGGTAGGTGGAAATTTTTACGAAGCGTGGAGCGAACAGGCGGGCCGTTTTCTGCAGGATCACTACACGGAATTCGAACGCCTGCCGGTTCCTCTGCAACAATCAGTCGTCCATTACGAGGACGTCCCGCTCAGTTCATTCCGTGGCTGGAAGGAGAGCGGGGGAGATAGCACTCGTTAGGCTAGGACGTCGGAGCGGCAGCCTGGCGAGCGAAAACGCGAGGATCACGCCCAGGATCGACCAGCTGAATATGACCAGGCCGGGCATCCCGAGCGGTTGAAAGGAAAATTCGATGCGATTGGTTCCCTGCTTCACCGGGACGGCGCGGAAAATGAAGTTTGCGCCCGAAATCGGTTGCTCGATTCCATTCACCGATGCGTGCCAGCTGCGCGACCAGCGATCGGTCACCATCAGCCATCCATCCATCGGCGCGGTCATCTCCAGCATGAGCTCGTCCGGCATGTAGCTGATGATTTTGCTCTCAACCGAAATCGCAGAAGGAGTATTCGCGATTGCCGCCAATTCGGTACTTGTCGCGGGCGACGGCTCCAACATCTGTTCGCGCGAGTGCCTGACGAAGAGCGGCGCTTCGAGTTCAGCCCAGCGCCGCACGAAATGGGCAAAGACTTCTTTCGTCGGTGCAACTTCCGGCGCATCGGCCGCGAACCAGACGCGATGCGAGCCCAGCGCCATAACCTGGAGCGCGGGATCAGTGATGATCATTTCATGAAAACGATTCCGGAACGGCGCATAGTTCTTGAGGGTCGGCACCTTGAAAAAGAGATTCGCGTTTACGCGCGCAGAGCCGAGAGCTCTGGCAAATTTTTGCGGGCCAAGCTCAACAGAGGTGTCAGAAGCAACCGGAAAGTTAGGGCGAGCACCCTGGTTGAAGAGCGTGCCTTCGGTGAAATGGATTGTGGCCAGTCCATCGAACAATGCTAGCCCGACGAGCAGTGCAGGAAGAATCGGTCCAGTACTCGTTAGGCCGCGTCGCAACGCGATTGCGATCATGACCAGGCCTCCTTGCAAGATCGCAGTGTGAATGATTGCGAGTGCCGGTTGAGAATGCCTGATCGCCGCGCCGCTCAGAACGATCGCGAAAGTTACGCCGGAAATGATGGCCACGATTGGCCCGATGATGGCGAACCTTTTCAGCACGCCCGAATCAGTGCGCCACGAAGCCAGATCACGCGTGCCCAGAATTGCGAGCACGCTGAGCAGGAAAAGGGTGTAGCCGCGTAGCATGGCGGAATGACGGAAGTAGCGTGTTGGCGGAATCAAATCATAAAGCCAGCCGCGCAACGGCAGCGTGTCGGACATCGTGCACGCGAGCGCGAGCAGCGTGATTCCGAGGAGAGACCAGCGCCAGCGTCGTTCCTTCGCGCCGGTCAACGCCACGAGCGCGAGCACGAGGGTGAGAGTGCCCGTGTAAAGATCGACACTCGACACGTCCGTCTTCACCCACAACGTGCGTTGGTCGCGTTCGAATTCGTCGACCACAATTGTGACCAACGCCGGGCTGCTCAGGCTGGCCAGCGCCGCGGGCTGAAACGCGTTTGAAGTAAGCGCGAAATTGCGCGTCAACGGCATGCTGCGATCGCTGTAGCCAGATGCTTCGTAAGCCGCGCTAGCGTAGCAAGGCAACAGAACCGCGACGCCAATGACCCCGACGGTGGTGGTAAGCGCAATCGCGTAGCGACAAGTCGCGACGCGTTCTCCTTTTTCGGCGGCGACGCAGCGGCTGACGGCCCAGCAAATAATCAGCGCGACGGTAAAAATCGTGAGCGCGGGATAACCGGCGAGGGCGGACAAACCCCAGAGCGCGCCGGCTTGCGCGGCCGGCAGAAATTTTCGCCGAACCATCGCAACGTCGAGTCGCCAAATGATGAACGGAAGCAGTGAGTGCGAATAGACAACGCTCGTGTGCTCCGCATGCCCGGTGTAGAAGCCGGAGAAAACGAATCCGAGCGCCACGACCAATCCGCCCCACGCCGGCGCGCGCAAGTGCCGCGCGAGAAGCAGCATTCCCATTCCGCCGGCGAGCCAGATGGTTAACCAATAAATGACATAGGCGTAACCGCCGGAACCGGTGATAGCCGCGATCAACAACAGATCGGGAGAAAATGTGCCCGAACCGGCGACGGCGTAATCAGGCGAACCGCAAGCCAGCCATGGATTCCAGTAAAGCAGTCGGCCCGAGCGAATGAAATCAGCCAGGAGCGAGTAGTAGGGCGCGCTAAGATCGTAGGCATCCCATTTTTCGAAGGCCGTGTCCGGTAAGCAATTGCCAGTTGGCGGCGAGAAAGGCTGCGATCAGGAGCAAAGCGGCGTGGCGCCACCGGAATGCTGGGAAAGTTGGAAGGCGAGTCACACGGAGCGGGCGGCAGAGAAGCCACGCTCCTACGAGCAATGTGTATGCCTTCGCTACGTCTGCGGCGCAGCCACGAGCAGAATAGCACCTATCGGTATCCAACCGCGTGTCACCGGGGCGGGCTCATTCTTATTCTCGGGTAGCATTCGTTAGGTCTATCCGAATTATTCTGCCTCGAGTGTCTTCTGCAGCTCGGCGAACTCCGGCTGGTTCGGTCTTAGTCGCAAGGCTTGTTCAATTTCGCGCCGGGCTTCCGGGAGATTGCCGTCGCCACGGTAGGCGCGGGCCAGCAGGTAGTGGGTCTTGGCGTCGTTAGGCGAAGCATGGAGCGCATTGTGGAAAAACTTGGTTGCCAGTTCCCAGCGTTCTTCCTCCAGCGCCAGGACGCCGAGGTTATTCCACGAACCTTCGTGGTCGCTATCGATCCTTAACGTGCGTGCATACCATGCTTTTGCGCCAGTCTTGTCGCCTTGTTCCAACTGCAGATTGCCCAACGCGAAGTTGATCTCGGCGTTCTCCGGCACGTAGGCATAGGCCAGTTGCAATTTCTCGCGCGCCAGCGCGTAGTTCTTCGAATCAAGCGCCTGCCAGCCGGAGTTATAGGGATCGAGCGCCCAAAGCGACGGGTCCTTCTTCGGAATAGACACGAAGAGGACCGAAGGGATGAGCGCGGCAAAGTATAATCCGGCCTGCAGGTATTTCGCCGCGGCCAGGTAATGCCAAAGAAGAAACGCTCCGAAGACTGCGAAAAGGATCAAACCCGGAACCGCGGCCAGTCGATAGCGTTCGGTAACAAAGACAGTAAGTAACGATGCCATGTGCAACAGCACCGCGGCGAATAGCCAGCGCGAAAGGGGAATACTACGCAGCGCGAAGACGATTCCCGGCAGAGCAAGCGCGGCGATCAGACCGAATTTCACGCCGGGGAAGAGCACACCCTGCAAGCGGAGGTTGGTAATGATGCTGAGATCGTCATACTGAAATGCGTTCCAGAAGTTCGCGATCTTGAGACCAACCAGCCGCAGCCAGTCGCCGGGATTTTCGCGGATGTAGCTACGAGCCTTGTCCGCCCAGTAATTGGAAATTTCCGAGCGCTTCAGTGCGCGGTCGGAGGTGCGCTGCGCCACGGTCATCGAGTCCTGTAGCATTGCTTCCTGTCCCGCGTGCAAACCGGGCGGCATGCGCGGATAACCATTGGCGTTAGGATTGTTGCCGATCCAAAAATTGACGCCGCTGTGCGCCGAGAGAAGGACGCGATCATGCGCGATGAAGTAGTTGTGCGCGGCGCAAGGCGCGATACCCAGGGCGACCCCGAGCAAGAGCAAGCCGGCGAGCCGTAAGGGTCGTCCGATGCGAAAAGGATTCTCCCACTTGAGAAACAAGGCTGCGAAAAACATCGGAATGAGAAAAAGCAGGGTTGCAACCCCGGTAGCCGCAAAGCCGACCAACAACCCGAGGCTGAATATCGCCAGAGCGCCGGGGGATGTGTCTCGCTTAATGATTTGCCACACCCCAAACCAGAAGACGAAGACGGCCAGCGCGGTCGGCATGAGGATGACCGAGTAAGCCTGCGTCGGCAGGTAGAAAGCCCAGACCGTGGCAGCGGTTAGTCCGATATAATGACCGGCGCGTTCCGGCACGTTACCTAACGAGTGGTCAAACACGCGGCGTGCCATTTTGTAGAGAAGGACCGCGGTGCCGCTGTCCGCGGCTATTTGCAAACAGCCCGGGATGAAGGGGCTGTAGCCGAAGAGCTTATAGAGGGCGGCGAGAAGGTAAGGGTAAAGCGGCAGGCCGTAGAAGGCTTGGTGATCGGTGAGCTGACCGTGCAGGATGCGTTGCGCCCAGTCGTTGTAGAAATGCATGTCGCCCTGCGCGGGCAACAGGAATGGCGAAGCGGTCAACCGCACCAGGACCAGCAGGCGAAGGAGGAAGACGCCAGCGAAAATGTAGGCGGTGACTGGAATTGAGCCCCGCTGCGAGCTTTGCCGTGATGCCATTTCTTAGAATTTTTAGAAAACGAGCCTCGGGTTGGCACCAACGCTGCTCATAACAACGTCCAATCCGTGGGCTTCCAGCCTACGGACCGCAATAAGCAAACCAGAACTAGAAAAAAAGAAGAAAGCAACAAACAGCATGTTAAACAAATTGAAGAGAAACCGCGGGGGTTTCACGCTCGTGGAAATCATGATTGTGGTGGCGATCATTGCGCTGTTGGCCGCCATTGCGGTGCCGGGATTTCTCCGGGCCCGTAAACGCAGCCAGGCCAGCCGCATTATTAACGATCTGCGCCTGATCGACTCGGCCGTGGATCAGTATGCGATCGAGACCAACAAGACCAGCGGCGCCACCGTGGCGGTAACCGACTGGACCAACTACCTGAAGAAGGGCACCAACCTGTATGCCACAGGCAAGGACCTCTTCGGGAACGACTACGGTTCGCAGAAAGTGGATACTCTGCCCAGCGTGCCTACAGCGAGCAAGAACGCGCTGTCGGACGTGACGGATGCGACCTTCTGGAGTCCGTATAACTAAGAATCGCTCTTAGCTAACAAACACGATTCACATCCCTGCCATCTCCCGAAAACCTTTTCGGTGGTGGCAGGGCGTGAGTAGTGAAAAACGCACCTACTCAAATACAAAAAACCAAAACTACCGAGCTAATAAACATATGACCCTTCAAAATTTGACTAAGAACCGCCGTGGCGGCTTCACGCTGGTGGAAATCATGATAGTAGTGGCGATCATCGCCTTGTTGGCGGCGATCGCAGTGCCTGGGTTTTTGCGGGCGCGCAAGCGCAGCCAGGCGAGCAAAATCATCAACGATCTGCGCATGATCGACGCCGCGGTTGATCAGTATGCCATCGAAACGGGTAAGAAAACCGGCGATACGGCTACCTTTGCCGACTGGCAGAAATACTTGAAAAAGGACTCGAACCTCTACGTGACAGGGAACGACCTGTTCGGGAACAGCTACGGGGATCAAACGGTGGATACCTTACCTAAGGTGCCGCAGGCTACCTATGACTCTCTGTCCGACGTGGCCGACAACACCTTCTGGTCACCCTACGGGCCCTAGGCGAAGAACCTAGGCTAACCGAGACTTTCAGCGCGAGCGTCCTTTCGGCAACGGAGGGACGCTCTCGCCTTTTCTAAGGGGTAATCGTTAGGGTGCCTAACGAGACCGGCTCGCCCAGCGGCACGCGCTTTGCATTATCAAGGAAGATAGCGGTAACCTGGTAGTTTCCGGGAGGAAGCTGTTCCGCCCGGATATGCCACCGGTCCTGATAGGCTCCTTTTGCTGCTTCCGGTGCGGACAATCCCCTAACGAGTGTGATCGGCGCTGAGTCCGGCCCGGAGGTGAAGCGCAGCTCCAGCCATGGGAGAACTTCGCGTGGCTCTTTTAACTCCCAGTTGATCGTGATCTCCAATATCCCAGTCGAACTCAAGGTCTCGGCCGACTTCGTAATCGAAAGCAGCTTCGCCTGGTTCTCGACCTGCCAGATAGGTTGCGCGAAATCTGGCGACGCGATTTCGGCTGGCGCATCTCTGCGTTGCAGCAGGGTAAGTTCATCCCACGAATGCGAGTCCCAGGATTGTTGTTTGAGAAACTCATGCAGGAGCGTGTCGCTCGAAGCGATAATGCGGCCGTCCACCGTTCGCATCGCCGGATGGTAGTAACCGGCCTCGCGATCGAAGGTGGCCGAGTCCGCGTAGTCAATCAGGACGTAGTCGGTCGGCTTGGGCATGCTAAAGGATTGCCGGCTAAGTGTTCTTAGTCCTTTCAAGATGTAGTGCAGCGAATGCAATTCCTCGCGCGTAGCCAGATGAGACAGGTAGGGTAGAGGCGCCACCACGCTCGCGCGGGCAGGGATTCGCGCCAGCAAAGCAGTCTTTCGCGCGCGTTCGTCCTTGCCTCGCCACCATGCGCTCGTGCTCTCGGCCATGGCGCGCGCGGGACCCACAATTATCTGCCCGGCAATGCAGGCCAGTAGAATGAGTAGCGGAATGAAGCGCCGGTAGTTACCAAGAACCGCAACCGCTTCCGCCGTCGCAAACCAGAGCAGAGGAAGGAGCGGCGCTGCGTAGTGGAAGTAAACGGTCCATTCCGACGAGCGCCACGAAAGCAGGTGTTGAAGGAAAATTGGCGTCGCGATCAGGATCCATTTCGGCCGGAGTAAAGGCAGACACAGAAATGGAAGGAACAAAGCCCAGACCAGGTTTCCATTTGTGGCCGCGTGATAAAAGGCGCTGACAAAGAGTTGCGGCCTGGTGAGTGCGTTCCTCAGGATTTCGCCGCCACTCGAGCCGAGCCGGTCGTAAAGCGCGCCGTAATCAATGTTGCCGGAATTAAGCGCGGGCGTGATGACCGTTGCGCAAAGGACAAACCAAACGAGCGCGACTGCCATGGGTGCCAGATACCATTGGCACAGGTAGCGCCGGCCTTTCTTGCGCTCGGCCAGGCATTGCACAAGGCAGTAGGCGACCAGGAGCAGCGCCATGTTTTCCTTGCAGGCGAGTGTGGCGGCGAACCACAGCCAATGTTGCCGCAACGAGCCAGTCACGCGCGCGTGCAGCATGAGCAGGAGGAAGGGTGCACTGAGCGCTTCGGGATGGAACTCGTGCAGCGCGACGTAACCGGTCGCCGGCGTGATGAGCAAAGCCGCCGAGAGCAGGAGAGCTTGGGTGCTCGTTAGGCCAAGCCGCACCGCGCTGCGAAACGAAACCGGGCCCATCGTGGCCAGGGCGGCGTTTTGCAACACGACGAAAAGCATCGGTTGGCGGATGAAGAAAAAGATTGGCGCGATCAGAAGAACGATCGGTTCGACGTGATTGCCCAGCAGCGGCACGTATTGCACGGAAACCTCGAATCGTCCGTGAACCAGCTGCCAGAGGGCCTGCACGTAATAGGCGAGGTCGAACGTCCGGTAGGCAAAATCGGCCCAGCGGACATAGGACGTCCAGGTGGTCAGGGCGAAAAAGAGCACACTCAGGCCGACGACGGCCCAATAGCTTCGATCGCGGGCGATTATTGGCTTGGGGGAAGCTGAAGTCAGCGGCACCGGAGTTGCTCTATTTCCATGGCACGGGACGGCGTTAGCCGGACTGCAATCCAGCAAACCAAGAACCAGGGAAAGAAGAAAGCAGCAAACAGCATGTTAAACAAATTGAAGAGAAGCCGCGGGGGTTTCACGCTCGTGGAAATCATGATTGTGGTGGCAATCATTGCGCTATTAGCCGCCATTGCGGTGCCGGGATTTCTCCGGGCCCGTAAACGCAGCCAGGCCAGCCGTATCATCAACGATCTGCGTTTGATTGACTCAGCCGTGGATCAGTATGCGATCGAGACCAACAAGACCAGCGGCGCCACCGTGGCGGTAACCGACTGGACCAACTACCTGAAGAAGGGCACCAACCTGTATGCCACAGGCAAGGACCTCTTCGGGAACGACTACGGTTCGCAGAAGGTGGATACCCTGCCGAGCGTGCCTACCGCGAGCAAGAACGCGCTGTCGGACGTGACGGATGCAACCTTCTGGAGTCCGTACAACTAAGACACTCTTAGGCTAACAAACACGATTCACATCCCTGCCATCTCTCGAAAACCTTCGGTGGGTGGCAGGACGTGAGTAGTGAATGAAAAAGACTACTCAATACAAAAAATAAACGCACACCTAACAAATAAATAGACAACATAACTATGTCGCTTCAAAGTTTGAATAGACGGCAGCGTGGCGGCTTCACGCTGGTAGAAATCATGATAGTAGTGGCGATCATCGCGCTGCTGGCGGCGATCGCGGTGCCTGGATTCCTACGGGCGCGCAAGCGCAGCCAGGCGAGCAAAATCATCAACGATCTGCGCATGATCGACGCCGCGGTTGATCAGTATGCCATCGAAACGGGCAAGAAAACCGGCGATACGGCTACGTTTGACGACTGGCAGAAGTTCCTGAAGAAGGACACGCCGTTGTATACGACCGGAGCAGACCTGTTCGGGAACAGCTACGGGGATCAAACGGTGGATACCTTACCTAAGGTTCCGCAGGCCACCTACGATGCCTTGTCCGACGTGGCCGACAACACCTTCTGGTCACCCTACGGGCCCTAGTTCTCCGACCTAAGGCTAGTTAACTTCCAAGATGCAGAGCGTCCTTTCGGCAACGGAGGGACGCTCTCTCCTTTGCTAGATTCCACGTGCGACTAACTACCTTGCTGAATCGCACCTGGTTGCGATGTCTAGTCATCGCCGGGCTCGGCTTTGTTGTCCGAATGCCGGCTCTGCAAGGGCTGCCGCTGTGGGACGACGACTATCTTGTCGCTGATAATCCTTTCATCAAGAGCCCTCTTCTTTTTCCTGAGGCTTTCCGGCACTACCTCTTTCCGGATGGGTTCTCCACGCATTACCGGCCGCTGCAGAATGTCTCGTTAGGTATCGATTACCTGGTCTGGAATACAAATCCGTGGGGCTACCATCTCACGAATGTCCTCCTTCACATTACCAGTGGCCTCCTTCTTTACCTCCTTCTTCGCAACCTATTCGGAGCCGACGTCACTACGTGTCCGCTCAAGGCGTGCAAAGCATGCCGTCGCACCACCGTCGCATCGTTATGTGCATTCTTCGTTGCCTTGCTTTGGACGATCCATCCCGTGCATAGCGCGGCGGTCGATTACATTTCCGGGCGAGCTGATAGCCTGGCTTTTCTCTTTGCTAGCGGCGCGTGGTTGCTGGTCTTGCAGGCTCGAAATATCATCCAACCGAAAGCAAAGCTGGCCTATTACACGGCGGCGGCACTTGGCGGGCTGCTAGCGTTGTGCTCACGCGAGATCGCCGCAATTTGGATTGTGCTCTTCGCTTTTCATACCTGGTTCTTTGAAGCTGGGATCAAGCGGCGCACGAAGCTGGTTACAATCGGGTGCTGTTTGCTTTTGTTAGGTACTTACGCCGGGTTGCGCCAGCTACCACAACAAAGGTCAGCGCCGGTCACTGTCGATAATCAACCGAACACAGCGCCGATGCGGGCGGTTCTGATGCTGCGCGCCCTGGGTGATTACACGCGTCTCATGCTTTGTCCTACCACGCTCTACATGGAGCGCTCAGTCACGGATGCGAAGAACTATCGCAGTCGCGATACCTGGCGCGGTTCTGTTAGTTCCGAATACTTGTCCATCCTGGGGGTAGTCGCTTTGTGCGCCTTCATCTACGGCGCAATCCGCAAAGGCCGGGGCCAGCGCCTTCGCATCCTCGGCATGCTGTGGTTCATGCTCGCCTATCTGCCGATCTCGAATCTGTTCGAACTGAACGCGACCGTGGCCGAGCACTGGCTCTATCTGCCCAGCGTTGGTTTTCTCATTTTTCTGGCGGGCGTCGTCCAGGATTTTCCCATTCGTCTGCAACGCGTCGGCCTTGTCTGCGCGGCGGTTTTTGCAATGGCACTTGGCGCGCGCAGTTACGCGCGTAGCACCGACTGGGTTACGCCGAAGACCTTTTATCAAAGGACGATGAGCGCGGGAGGAACCAGTGTGCGCGTCGCGGTCAATCTCGGTTTGATCTACGCGAACGACGGGGAGTACGCCAAAGCTGAGGCGGTCTTTCGCCGCGTCCTGGAGTTATGGCCGGATTATCCGAGCGCGCGCAACAACCTGGCCGAAGTTCTTTGCCGCCAAGGCAAGCGCGCGGAGGGCGAGGCGATGTTTACAACCGCCCGGACCGACGCGAACGAACAGCGCAAGGAATATCCGCGCACCTGGGTCGCGGCGCTGAAGCTGGCCCGCCTGCGGCATGATGCTCATGACGATGAAGCGGCACTGGCGATTGTGGAACGCGCGCGCAGCGATTATCCGGGCAACTGGGAAATCATTCGCTTTCAGTCCGAAGTCTTGCGCGAAACGAAAGGACCGGAGGCGGCCGTGCAACTGGTGGCCGCATTTGTGCACGAGAACTGGTGGCATCACGGTGCCAACGTCTCGTTAGGCCGGTTGCTCTGGGAGAAAGGCGACATCGACGGTGCGCTGGGTGCGCTGCGCTTCGCCAGTTGGCTCGATGTGCATGAAGTAGAAGCGCTCAATATTCTGGCCGCCATGGATCTGCAGCAAAGCCGCTTCGAGGATGCGCGCCTGGTGCAGGAACGCGCCGTCCGCCGCCAGCCGGATGAACCGCGCCAATACCTCATTCTTTCCGACATCCTGCAGCGCATGAATCGAATGGCGGAGGCCAGCCGCGCGCGCGCCCGCTCCGAACAGCTGCAAACTCTCGCGCAAGCGACCGTGGTTAAGAATTAGCACCGCCGCATTTCCGCGGCTAGGATGCGCCGCGATATGCGCATCATCGTGCTCGGGGCCGGAGCAATCGGCAGTATTTATGGCGCGAAGCTAGCCGCCAGCAATGACGTCACGCTCATCGCGCGAGCCGCTCATGCCGACGCGATCAATGCCAAGGGTCTGCGCATCGAAAATCGCGAGGCCGGAACGGTGCGTGTGCGCGCCGCGACCAAAGTAGAGAAGATCGAGACCGACACTTTAATCCTGCTCACGACCAAAGTCTCCGACACCGCCGCCGCCCTCGCGCCGATCAAGTCGCTGGTCCGCGACGACACGACAATTCTTTGTCTGCAAAATGGAATGGGCAGCGAACAAATTGCGCGCGATGTGCTGGGAGATCGCGCTGTTATTTTGCGCGGCATCACGCAATTCGGCGCGATCTTTGTCGAGCCCGGCGTGGTCAGGTTCATGATTGCGCGGCACACTTTGATCGAGCAACACGAGCGCAGCCAACGCATCGCCGATGTGCTGACTGCCGCCGGTCTCGACGCGCGCATTTCTCCCGACATCAAGGCCGACATCTGGCAGAAGCTGGTCTTTAACTGCGTCGTTAACCCCATTACCGCCATCTTGGGCAGCGAAGTCGGCGCGGTGGCCGATGCTCGACTCAATCCCTTGAAGCGCCTGGTCATCGACGAATGCCTCGCCGTTGCCGCCGCGGAGGGAATCCGGTTCGAGATCGATTTCCTCGCGCGGATCAACGAAGTCTACGCGCCCTCGCATAACATCGCCTCGATGCAGCAGGATCTGCGGCGCGGTCGCAAAACCGAGATCGACTATTTGAACGGCGCCGTGGTTTCGTTAGGCGAGAAACACAAAATCGATTGCCCGGTGAATCGCGCTCTCACCGATATCATCAAGGCGATGGAAGAAAATCCCGCTACTCATGTCTCGAATCAAAACCGAAAGTAACTAGAAGTAAGTAGTGTCAATCCTTAGCTCTGAATCCTAGTCTTCCCTTTTGTGAACCCTGATTCTTCCTTGGTAATAAGTGGTCGTGATTATTAGCCCGCGCTCCTGAGATGACTCTGTCAGCCGACGAAGCGCTGCTGCGCCTGAAAGCGGGTAACGAACGCTTCCTCGCCGGCGCCGCGCGACTCCCCAGTGTGCAAAAAGAGGTGCTCGCCGATCTCGCGCAAGGTCAGCATCCCTATGCCACAATTCTGAGTTGCAGCGATTCGCGAGTACCGCCCGAGTTGATCTTCGATGCGTGCCTTGGCGAGCTGTTCATCATACGCGTCGCTGGAAACGTCATGTCACCGGAAGTCGCGGGCAGCCTCCAATACGCCGGTCGCCATTTGCACACACCACTCTTCGTTGTGCTTGGCCATACAAATTGCGGCGCCATTGCGGCGGCAATTGACACGAAGCTGCGTGGCACGCGGCAGCATTCCCGGATTCAACTTCTGATTGATTCCATTCTTCCCGGGCTCGCCGATCTCGACCCGCAGCTCACTCGGGAGGCGATGCTCGCGCAAGGTGTCGAAGCTAACGTCCGCTGGGGCATGCGCCAGATCCTCGAAACTCCCGAAGGCCGCGAGCGCCAGGTCGAAGGAAGAATGAAACTCGTCGGTGCGATCTACGAAATTGAAACGGGCCGCGTACGATTTCTCGCGTGAGTCCCCATACCGAATCGCAGATGGAATGAGACGAAGGTCGTATTGCCGCCGCACGGCAGCCTCTGTTCTCTTTGTGCCTCTTATCTAGAAGCAGCCTATGAAACTTCTCACTGTCCTCGCTCTGTCCTTAGCCGTCCTTACTTCCACGCAGGCCGTGGAAAAACCCGCCGCCCATACCAAAGGTTCGCCGACCGGCAAGGCGACCGGCCCGCTCAAGCCCGGTGAATATTGGTGGCACCCCGAGCTCTCGCCGCGCGGGCCGCTCATGGTGCTGATAAGTGTTCCCGAGCAAACCATGCACGTGTATCGCAACGGCATTCTCATCGGCCGCTCGACGGTGAGCACTGGCTCAAAAGGACATTCCACGCCGGGCGGCGTCTTCAGTATTCTCGGCAAGAGTAAGGAGTATTATTCGAAAAAGTACGACAACGCGCCCATGCCCAACATGCAACGGCTCACCGACACCGGCATCTGCATGCACTCGGGGAATCTCCCCGGCTACCCCGCCAGCCACGGCTGCATCCGCATGCCGTTTGATTTCTCGCAGTTGCTCTTCAGCGCGACGGCGCAGGGCGGGACCGTCGTGGTGGGCGATGGCAAGGTCCCGGTGCCGCACCTCGCCTCGAACCCCGGACTACTGCTGGCGCCGAAGGATATCTCATCTTCAATGGTGCGTCCGCTCGCGAGCAATGAGTTCGATTGGAAGCCGGAACGCAGCCCGAGCGGACCAATCACGATGGTGGTCAGCTCGGCCGATAAAGCGATCTATGTTTATCGGAACGGCAATGTCATCGGACGCGCGCCGGTGGAGGTAACTGGCCGCGGTTCGCTTGGCAATCATGTCTTCTCGCTCCTCGAAGGCACGACCGACCAGCAAAGCTCGCTCGTTCCCGGCAAGGCCGCGCGCAGGTGGACGACCGTGACGAGCAGTGGCGGCCGTGCTGATGCTGACAAAATTGCGTCGCGTCTGCGCATCAACCCGGAATTTGCAGGAAAGGTTTACGACACGATCACACCGGGCACGACGGTCATCATCACCGACCAACCGGTCGTGCGTAAGCGCGGCAACACCGCGGTTCTCGAAGGCTGATCAAGGAATACGTGCTGCCAGCCCGGGAAACGTTGCTGGAACTCTTCGGCGTGCTGCGATCTACGAAATAGAAACCGGCCGCGTGCGATTTCTCGACTAAGTCATCTCTAATCCCTAAAAACAGCTCATGAAAATCATCAGCACGCTCGCCGTCATTGTGGCCGTTCTCGCCACTGCTACGGCAGTGGAGAAACCTTCGGCGCACACCAAAGGCACGCCAACCGGCAAGCCGACCGGGCCGCTCGCGCCGGGTGAGTATTGGTGGCAGCCGGAGCTTTCGCCGACCGGGCCGCTGGTGGTCCTGGTGAGCATTCCCGAGCAAATCATGCACGTCTATCGCAATGGCATCCTCATCGGTCGCTCGACGGTGAGCACCGGCACAAAAGGCCATTCCACGCCCGGTGGCACCTTCACCATTCTCGAAAAAAAGCGGGAGCACTATTCGAAGAAATACAACAACGCGCCGATGCCCAACATGCAGCGACTCACTTGGACCGGCATCGCCATGCACTCGGGGAATCTGCCGGGTTATGCGGCAAGTCACGGTTGCATCCGTCTGCCGTTTGATTTCTCGAAACTTCTCTTCACCGTCACTTCCTCAGGCGGCACAGTCGTGATCGGCGATGGCAAGACACCCGTGCCTCACCTTGCCTCGAATCCCGGCCTGCTCCTTGCGCCGGCAGATTTGACGCCCGAGATGGTGCGCCCGCTCGCCAATAATGAATACGATTGGAATCCGGACCGCAGCCCAACCGGACCAGTTACAATGGTGGTGAGTGCCGCCGATAAATCGATCTACGTCTATCGCAATGGCGATCCTATTGGCCGCGCCCCGATTGAGATCGATGGGACCGGATCGCTCGGCGACCATGTCTTCTCGCTGCTCGAAGGTACGACCGGCCAGCCTAGCTCGCTCGCGCCGGGTCGCGAGGCGCGCAACTGGATGAGCGTAACCAGCAGTGACGGCAGCGTCGATGCCCAGCAGGTCGCGTCACGCTTGCGCATGAACCCGGAGTTTGCCGGGAAGGTCTACGATACCATCGCACCGGGCACGACGGTCATCGTGACCGATCAACCAGTCGTGCGGAAAGGCGCCCGCACTCCGCTCCTCCAAGGCTAGGACCTTTGTCGGATAGCTTAGGTAACCAGACTGCTTCACAGCTATGTCCTAAACTAACTTAATGAAACTAAAATCATTCCTACTACTCTTTGCCGGTCTGCTTATCTGCTCGGATACCTTCGCGGTTAAGACAAAGGTTAACCGCGGTCCTATCCACGCGCGCACCTTTAACTTCGTTAACCGTAGCTCCAAGCCTGCGCCCGGTTTCGTCGATAACACCGAAGCTGCGCATGCCATGATCCAGAAGGCCATCACTAACAACCTGGCCGCGCGTGGTGTTAAGCGTGTCGCCAGCGGCGGCGATCTTACCGTGGCCTATCTTATCATAGTAGGCGACAACGTCTCAACCACTGCTATTCGCGACTACTTTGGTTACAGCGATGATCTAGGCGACTTGCACGAGAAAGCGCAAAAGGTCTACACGAGTACAAAGAACCCAAACCACTTCGACGCCGGCACGCTCCTCATCGACATCATCGATGGCAGGAACTTCAAGCTCATGAAGCGCGGTTACGCCACGCGGCCCTTGATGAAGAACCTGTCAACCGGCGCCAAAGCCAACCGCGTCCAGCAGGTAGTAGACGAAATCCTGAGCGACGCCCGCATAGAACAGTAAGTGTAGAGGCGGCTGTCCCAGCCGCACGCATAGTTGTCTGCGCGGTCTGCTCCGGTTACTGGTCCCAAAGATAATGCTCCAGGCGTAACTGCTTGAGCCGTGCTTTCGCTTCTTCGCTACGCGGGCCGCCGGCGAAGGCAAGTGTCTGGTAAATAGCCGCAGCCGGTTGCCAGCTCGATTTTTCCTCGAGTAAACGCGCCGCATTGAAACCCGCTTTGTAGAACCAGAAAAATTCCCGCCGTTTATCCGGTCGGCTGCCGTCCTCGAGGATGCGATAAAAGGTGGCGAGCGCGCCGTTCGGGTCGTTCAACTTTTCCTGGCTCATTCCTTTTTTGCAAAGCGCCTGGTTGCGCCAATGCGAACCGATTTCACTTTGCCCGGCGAGCTGATCGTAGAGTTCGGCCGCGCGCTTGTAGTTCTCGGGATTACTCGCGCCCTGCTCGTAAAGAATATCGGCCTTGCCGCAAAGCGCTTCGCGTTTCTCCGGGCCTTTGGCGTCGCCTTTCAAGACTTCGTCGTAGAGCGTGAGCGCGTCGTCGTTCTTGCCGAGCTGTCGCTCAATGGCGGCTTGCTCGTTGCGCGCGGCCCACTTCAACTCGCCGTTCTTCTTCACCACTTCGTCGAACAAGGTGAGCGCGTGATCGAGCGCGCCGGCCGCCATGCTCTGGCGCGCGGATTGCGCCGCGAAGAACTGCGCTTTTTCCGCGAGCGGACCCTCTGGATTTTCCTGGGCGAGCAGAGCGAATTGCGTCTGCGCGCTGGCGAAATCGCCGCGGCGAAAATAGGTCTCGGCCAATTTTAGGCGCACATCGCTGAGGAAAGATGAGCCGCGGTGTTTTTGCAGAAAATCGTTCGCCAGCTCGATGACCTTGCTCTCGTTAGGCTGGGCCGCCGCGTCCTCAATCCAGATCGCGAGGTAATCGCTGCGCTCCTGCGCGGCAGCGGTCGGCTGGCTCTCGGCCGCGTGTTTCAAATCCTGTCGCGCCTCATCCAGTCGCGGCGGCGCGGCGTGAAACGCCAGTTCGGCCAGTGCCACCCACGCTTCGGAAATGCGCGGATGCTTCGAGAAGTTGGTGGTGAAACTGCGCAAGGCATCCGCGGCATTCTTGTCGCCGTGCGCGGCCTGCGTCAGCGCCTGCTCGAGCGCGGCGTCGCCCTGGGTCGAATCGTCGGCGCTGCGTTCTTTCAGCTCCTGGCTAACGAGTGCAAACTGCGCGCCATCGCCCGCGCGCAAAGCGGCCAGGGATGCGTTGAGCAGCGCATCGTTGGCGTGCTTTTTCGAGGCGAGGGCAATGCTGCGGAAATTTTTCGTCGCCGCCTCGAACTTGCCGCTGGCGTAATCGATCCGTCCGGAGAGAAAAGCGATCTGGTCTTCCACCTCCGCGCCGGGATGAAGCGAACGCGCCGCGGCCAGCGCATCGTTGGCCGCGTCGAACTGCCGGTCGGCCAGGAGCAGGCGCGCATTTTCAATGAAAGCCGCAGCGAGTTCGGGCAGGGCCGGATGGTCGGCGCGCAATTCCGCGAAAGCGCGCAGCGCGGCGTCGCGATGACCAAGGCGAAGCTCGGCCCGCGCCAGATACCATTGCGCGAAAGCGCGTCGCGGTTGCGCCGGGTCACGCGCCCAGCGGCCGAGGTCGTGACGCGATTGCCGCCGTTCCGCGGCGTAGAGTTGGTCCAGCTTGGCAAAGATGGCACCGAGCGCTTCGTCGTCCGGATGATGTTCGATGAATTCCTCGAGGAAATCGTCACCGCTCTCGGGCGTGTTGGCGCGCAGGTGTGTTTCCGCGACACCGAAAAGTGTGGCGAGCAAAACGGAACGCGTCACGCCCTGCGGATTTTTCAGGATGGAATTGAAAAGCGTGGTCGCGCGTTTCTTGTTGCCAAGCTGCATCTCGACACGCGCGCGCAGGAATCTTTGCTCGCGTCGATCCGCGGCCGTTTTTGCTTCGGCAAGGTTCAGTTCGCGCGCCGCGCCATCCGGATCGTTCCGCGCCAGCAAAAGCTCAGCCATGCGGAAGCGCGCGCGAACGCGCCAGTGTTCGTCGGCGGAGAGTGCATTGTAGGCTTGCAAGGCGTCGTCGATTCGTCCGAGCGCACGTAGGGAATCGGCCCGGCCGAGCATGGCCTCGGCGTGAAATGGCGCGCTCGTATTCGCAGCCAGCTCGTCATAAAGACGGAGCGCTTCGTCCCAGCGCGATAAGGCCGCCAGCGCCTGCGCGCGAAAGAATATCCCAGCCGGCGTTTCACGCACAGCCGGATCATCGAGCACAGGCAACGACTCGTTAGGCTGACCGGACGCAAGCAACGCTTCGGCCAACTTCAGCAGGGCGGTTTGTTTTTCTTCCGCGGACAAGTCTTGCTTCAGCAACTCCCGCAGCCTGACGACGGCAACCTGCGGTACGCCGTTGCGCAACGGTTGCGTCGCTTCTTCCAGATCTCCCGCCGTTAGCCTAACGAGTGCAAGAGCGGCCAGACAAAACGTGAGCCGGTGCGTTTTCATTTTCCGTTCAGCAGCGGTCGCAAATATTCCCCGGTGTGGCTCTGCGCGATCCCGGTGATTTGTTCCGGCGTGCCCGCGCCCACGATGCGTCCGCCTCCTTCGCCGCCTTCCGGACCCATGTCGATGATCCAGTCGGCGCATTTGATCATCTCAAGATTATGCTCGATTACGACCAGCGTGTTGCCCGCGTCGCGCAACTTCATCAGCACCTGCAGCAGCTTTTCGATGTCGGCAAAATGCAAACCGGTGGTCGGCTCGTCCAGAATGTAAATGGTGCGGCCGGTCGCCTTCTTCGCCAGCTCGGTCGCGAGTTTTACGCGTTGCGCTTCGCCGCCGGACAAGGTGGTGCCCGCTTGTCCGAGCCGCAGATAACCAAGCCCGACATCGAGCAGCGCTTCGAGTTTATCGGAAATCGCGGGGACGGTGCGGAAGAATCGCGCCGCTTCGTCGATCGTTAGGTTAAGAACATCCGCGATGTTTTTTCCTTTGTAAGTGATCTCGAGTGTCTCGCGGTTGTAACGCTGGCCGCGGCAGACTTCGCACTCGACATAAACGTCGGGCAGGAAATGCATCTCGACTTTGATCAGCCCGCCACCTTCGCAATTTTCGCAGCGGCCGCCTTTGACATTAAAACTGAAACGGCCGGCATCGTAACCGCGGACGCGCGCCGAGGGCAGTTGGCTGAACAATTCGCGTATCGGCGTGAATGCGCCGGTGTAGGTGATGGGGTTGGAGCGCGGCGTGCGACCGATCGCGGTCTGGTCGATCACGATGGCTTTGTCGATTTGATCGAGTCCGCTCAGACCGACGTATGCGCCGGGTTTGTCTTTCGAGTTGTAGAAATGGCGGAACAACGCGCGTCGTAAGGTGTCGTCGATCAGGGTCGATTTTCCGCTGCCTGAAACTCCGGTCACGCAGGTCAGACAACCGAGAGGCACGGCGGCGTTAACATTTTTCAGATTGTTCTCGCTCGCTTCGCGCAACGTCAGCCAGCCCTCAGATGCGCCCACCGGCGTGCGCGGAATGACGCGGCGTTTCGGAACTTCGATGCGCGCGCGACCGGCCAGATAATCCGCCGTGGGCGAATTCTTCGCGCGCAGAACGTCTTCTAGTTTTCCTTGTGCGACTAAGTCACCGCCGCGCGGACCTGCCCCCGGGCCGAGATCGATGATGTGATCGGCGGCGCGAATCGTTTCTTCGTCATGCTCGACCACGATGACCGAATTGCCGAGATCGCGCAGGCGACGCAGTGTGCCGAGCAAGCGCGCGTTGTCACGCTGATGCAAACCGATGCTCGGTTCATCGAGCACGTAGAGCACACCGGCGAGGCCGGAACCGATCTGCGTGGCGAGCCGGATGCGTTGCGCTTCACCGCCGGAAAGCGTGCCGCTTTCGCGATTCAAGGTCAGATAATCGAGCCCGACCTCGAGCAGAAATTGCAGACGCGATTCAATCTCACGCAACACATCAGTGACGATGAAGCGCTGCTGTTCCGTCAAGGCGAGTTGCCTGACGAATTGTGCCGCAGCGGAAGTCGTTAGCTCGGAAAATTCGTGAATGTTGAGTTCGCGCCCATTTGTTTCCTTAATCGTGACCGCGAGGATTTCCGGCTTGAGCCGCGCGCCTTTACAAACCTGGCACGGCACACGGGTCATGAAGGCGCGGATGCGGTTGCGGGTCAGTTCGCTCTCCGTTTCGTGGTAGAGCCGCTGCATTTGCGGCACCAGGCCCTCGAACGGTTTCGAGCTTTTCTCCGATTTTCCATTGGCGCCGAAACTCATCTGGATCGCTTCATCGCCGGTGCCGTGAATGAGCGCGGTCTTGAACTCGTTAGGCAATTCGCTGTAGGGCATGAAGTCATCCACGCCGAAATGTTTCACCAGCGCGGTTTGCAGAGTCTTGTAGTAAGCCTGCATCCGTTTCGTGCCGCGGCGCCACGGGACGATCGCGCCTTCCGCGAGCGATTTTTCCGGGTCGGAAATCATCAGCTCCGGATCGACCACCATCTGTGTCCCGAGGCCGTGACAGGCGGGACATGCGCCGAAATGGCTGTTGAAAGAGAAATGCTTCGGGGTCAGTTCGCCTAACGAGAAGTTACCGTCCGGACTTCCGTAATCGGTCGAATAACGAATCGATTCCCATTTGTCCGGGCCATCCTTGGCCTGACGCAAGACGACGATTTTGTTCCCGCCCCATTTCAGCGCAGTCTCCGCCGAGTCAGCCAGGCGTGTGCGAATTCCTTCCCGAATGACCAGACGATCCACCACCGCCTCGATCGTATGCCGTCCGGTTTTCTTCAGACGAATCGGTTCCGGCCGGGACAGCTCAACAATTTCGCCGTCCACGCGCACGCGCACGAACCCTTCGCGTTTCACCTTCTCGATAACGTCGCGGAACTCGCCCGCCTCATTTTGCACCAGCGGCGCCAGCAAAATGATTCTGGTTTCCGGTTCGTAAGCGAGGATCTGATCGACAATTTGTTGTGATGTATGGCGGTGAATGGGCTGGCCGGTCCGTGGATCGTGCGGTTGTCCGACCGCGGAAAAAAGGACGCGCAGATAATCGTAAATCTCTGTCGTGGTCGCGATGGTGGAACGCGGATTCGCGCCGGCGCTGCGTTGCTCGATCGCAATCGCCGGCGACAGGCCCTCGATGAAATCGACGTCCGGTTTCTCCATTTGATCGAGAAACTGCCGCGCGTAGGCCGAGAGACTCTCGACGTAACGCCGTTGGCCCTCGGCGTAGAGCGTGTCGAAGGCGAGCGACGATTTCCCCGAGCCGCTCATCCCGGTGATCACGACCAGTTTTTCCCGCGGAATCTCCAGATGGAGATTCTTGAGATTGTGCTGGCGCGCCCCACTGATCTTGATAGTTTCCGCTGGCATCTTAACGAGAAAGGTCGAACCTTGCAGTTAAGCACCACTGCATCGAATCTCCAGCCCTTTCACCCTGCCCATGAGTGACTCAGAGCGCACAATTTCACAGGAAGAACTAGCGGTCTTGCAGAAGAAATTCAGCGAGATCAAACACGCCATTAACAATGCCCTCGCCGTCATGATGGCGCTCTCGGAAATGTCCCAGCGTCGTCCCGATTATTCCGAGAAACTCGCCAGCACGGTGCTGACCAAAGCGCCCCAGATCGTTTCGAGTCTGCAGGAATTCACCCAGGCCTTGAACGAAAAGGCGGGGCCGAAACCCGAAGGCGTGCCGAGCGGCGCGTAGTCTTCGCGTCTGCAGCTTTCCGATTTTCTTCGCGCTTCAAAACGGGCGCTGATTTTTACCGGCGCGGGAATTTCCACCGGCAGCGGTGTCCCTGATTTTCGCGGACCGAACGGCGTCTGGACGCGACGTCAGCCGGTTTACTTCCAGGATTTCATGAGGTCGGAAACGGCGCGGCTCGAGCATTGGGATTACAAACTCGAAGGCTGGGAGGCGTTTCGCGACGCGCGGCCAAACGCGGTGCATGATGCGATCGTGCGGCTCGAACGCGCGGGGAAATTGCACGCGCTCGTCACGCAAAATATCGACGGTCTGCATTCGTTAGCCGGCACCAGCGCGGAACGCCTGGTGGAATTGCACGGAACAAATTCGCAGATCGAATGTGTGCGCTGTCATCGGCGGACTGAGCCGGCGCCGCATTTCGAATTTTTTCGGGCCAATCGCAAACCGCCGGTTTGTGAATGCGGCGGATTCCTGAAGCCGGCCACGATCAGCTTCGGTCAGAATTTGGATCCGGAAGTGATTGCGCGGGCCGAAGCAGCCGCGACGCAGGCCGACCTGGTGGTGGCGCTTGGTTCGACGCTCTCGGTCTATCCGGCAGCGGCGATTCCGCTCATGGCGGCGCAGCGCGGCGTTCCTTACGTTGTCATCAATCGCGGACCAACCGATCAGGATGATGATCCGCACATTTCGTTGCGTCTGGAAGGTGATGTAGCGGAGATTTTTCCGACGGCGGTTGATGCGGTTTTGCAAATGCCTAACGAGTGAAAAAAACCCGAATAAGCGCGGGGCTCTTGCTTTTTCGGCGCAAAGCCGGCGGACTGGAATTCCTTCTCGTCCATCCCGGCGGCCCCTTTTTCAAAAAGAAGGACCTCGGCGCCTGGTCGATCCCGAAAGGCGAAGTGGCGCCGGACGAAGATTTGCTCACGCGCGCGAAGATCGAATTCGAAGAAGAAGTGGGAATCGCCGTGCCGGGCGCTGAATTCATTCCGCTCGGCTGGATTCAGCAGAAAGGCGGAAAGATCGTGCACGCCTGGGCGGTGGAGGGCGACCTGCCGCCATCGTTCCAGGTGAATTCGAATCTGTTCGAGCTCGAGTGGCCACCGCGCTCCGGTCGCCGGCAAAAATTTCCCGAAGTGGATCAGGCGGAATTTTTTCCTGAATCAATCGCCCGTGAAAAAATCAAGGAAACGCAGATTCCGTTGCTCGATCGTCTGAGGGCGATCACTCGTTAGGCGATTCGCCCAGCAGTTCGCGAACTTCTTCGTCGCTCGTTTGCGAGAAGTCGTCGTAGAAACCGCCCACCCCGCCGAATTCATCCGAGACCAGCACGGTCGCGACTTCATCGGCCACGCGCCGGATTTCCGGAAAAGTCGAGGCGGCAATAACCGGCGCCGCGACCACGATGCGTTTCGCGTCCTGCTGCCGCAATGCGCCGATGCCCGCGATCATGGTTGAGCCGGTCGCAATCCCGTCATCGACCAGAATGATTGTCTTGCCCGCAACTTCTGGTGGCGGCCGCTCGCCGCGGTAGGCGCGTTCGCGTCGTTCGACCTCCTGCAATTCGCGCGCGGTAACTTCTTCGAAAACACTCGCCGGCACATTGAGCGATTGCACGACATCGGTATTGAGCGCGCGCACGCCGCCGCTCGCGATCGCGCCCATGGCCAGCTCCGGATAACCGGGCACGCCGAGCTTGCGCACCACGAAAACGTCGAGTGGCACGCCGAGTTTTTGTGCGACCACGCTGGCCACGGGCACGCCGCCGCGCGGCAGACCGAGGACGAGAACATCCAGCGCGGTTCGCGTAGGCGGTGAGTTCGTGCGCCAAAAGTTCGCCTGCGTGCAGACGATCCTGGAAGCGAATACTCATGGCGCTGGTTCCTGCGATAACTTCTGACTCGTTAGGCCGACTCGCCAGCGTTTTTCTTACGGAACAAGAACCGCCGCGCCGGTCAGCGAGCCGGAACGCAAGGCGCGCAACGCCTCGTTCGCTTGCTCGAGCGGGAAAACCGTCGTGGTCGTCTTCACCGGAATGCGGCCGGCGATCTCGAGAAATTCAATGCCATCCTGGCGCGTCAGGTTTGCCACCGAACAAATCGAGCGCTCCTCCCACAAATCGCGATAAGGAAACGACGGAATGTTGCTCATGTGAATCCCGCCACAAACGACCACGCCGCCGGGCTTGGTGGCGCGCAGCGCCACAGGCACGAGCTCGCCCGCCGGCGCGAAGATGATCGCGGCGTCGAGCTTCTCCGGCGGCATATCGTCGGAACTGCCGGCCCAGACCGCGCCGAGTTTGCGCGCGAACTCCTGGCCTTCGCGATCGCCCGCGTCGCGTAAACGCGAAAACTTCGCGTCCCTCATATTGCGCCACCTGCGCCACGATGTGCGCCGCCGCGCCGAATCCATAAAGGCCGATCCGCTTCCCCCGCGCGGTTTTGCCTAACGAGCGGTAGCCGATCAGTCCTGCGCACAACAACGGCGCAGCCTGGACATCATCGAAGACATCTGGAATCCGAAAACAGAAACGCGCATCGGCCACGGTGTATTCGGCGTAACCGCCATCAATGGTGTAGCCGGTAAACTTCGCGCGCGGGCAAAGATTCTCGCGATTCGTCAGGCAATATTCGCATTCGCCGCAGGTCCAGCCCAGCCACGGAATGCCGACACGATCGCCCACGCGGAACCCTTTCACTTCTTCTCCGATTTCCTCGACGCTACCGATGATTTCGTGACCGGGAATCAACGGTAGTTTCGGATTGGGTAATTCGCCGTCGATCACGTGCAGGTCGGTGCGGCAAACCGCGCAGGCCTTAACGCGCACGAGCAATTGACCACTCGTTAGGCGCGGAAGCGGAACATCGCGCAATTCGAGCCCCGTTTTCGGAGCGGCCAGCAACATCGCTCGCATCAGCGCGAGATCGAAACCGCGTCGACTTCCACTGGCGGCTCGCCGGTCACCTTGGCTGTCCCAATGATGCGGGCCGGCGCCTGCTCGGTCTGCGAATCGTTTCGCGCGGGCCGCTGGTTCATTGTCGGCCGGTGTGGCGATGTAGTTCGCTTCGAGGACGACGTTTTTCTTCAAAGTGCTGTTGAAGCCGGCCGCACGAAAATAGTACTCGTTAGACTGGGATTCTTCTCCGCGTGCCGCCAGGTTTTGGTCCTTCCTTTGCGCGAGACTGCGCGAATCCGTTTGCGCGAGCTGTTCCAGTTTGCCGGTGTAGGTGGAGCCGTCTTCGTCCACCACCTGAATCCGGTCGCCTTCCTGCTGAACGTCGAAGGTGTTCAAGAGATTGGCGCGTTGTTTTAATTTCGCGTTGTCGCGTCCGGTAATGTTGCCGGCCACATTCTGCGAGAAGCGCTGCCGGAGATTCGCCGTTTCCATTTGGCGCGTCTGGGCAAAGGAACTTGTCGCGGCGGGGGGCGCGGCGGCGGCTTTGGCCGCGATCATCGGTGCCTGCGCGACTTCCCTGGCCGATTCGACGCGGGTTTCTTCCGCAAGATTTTTTGCCTCATCGGCCGCGGCGCCGGGTGCGATCTCAGCCGTTTTCGCATCCTCGTTCTTGGCCAACCGATCGACCATCGCGGCATCGAGCGAACGCAACGGAGCGTTCGAATCCGCCGGCGCAGATTCCGCTGGTTGCATGGCGATTACTTTTCCGCCGGCGATATTCGATTCCGTGCGAAACCAGACGACTGATGCGACGACGAGCGCGGCGGCCACGGCGGTGGCGAGAGAAAGTTGCGGCCAGAAAGCTGGTGAACCAACTGCGTCGCCCCTCCGGTTCGACCGCTTGATGCTGTCGTGCGATTTCATCATGCAATCGCGCCCGCATCGGATTCGGCATCTGCTGGATCAGCGCCGAACTCGGCGCGTCGCGCACGCGCGGACGCCTCGAGCAGTTCCTCAATTGGCTTTTTCGGTTCGGACGGCATGACTCTATAAGTTAGACGGCAAACGATTTCTCCCGCGGAAAAATTTGTTTCGCGATCACGCCGAGTCGATCGAGACATTTACTCAAACGCGAGCTGACGGTTTTCGGATTCAAGCTTAACTCCGCTGCGATTTCGTCGTAGGCCAGATCGCCGTAATAGCGCAGCTCGATGATTTCCCGGCACGGTTGATCGAGCTGATCGAGACTTTGCCTAACGAGTGCAAAGGTTTCCGCGTTTTGCAGCAAGGCGTCGGGCCCGAGGGCGGGCGAGGGAGGATCGAGCGGCAATTCCTCGCTGTGATTGCTCGCATGCAACGGCAAATGTGTCGCCGCGCCGCCGCGTTTCGCCGCTCTTGTTTTCGCGCGAAAATCCATCGCCTTGTTCGAAGCGATGCGCAGCAGCCAGGTTTGAAGCGAACTCTTCCCCTGGAACGAGGCGAGGTTGCGCACCACGGAAACGAATGTCTCCTGGCAAATTTCCTCCGTGTCTTCGTGACTGAACTCGGCCGAAAGTTGAAAAACGAAGCGCGCGATCACGCCGTAGTATTTGTCGAAAAATACATCCCAAGCCTCCGCCTCGCCGCGGCGACAGGCTGCGATCATTTCGTCTTCGTTCATCGCACCACCGCGGGAGAATACGCCTTGGCCAGGAACATTTCCGGCGGCAATTTTCCGGCGGCATCCGCCTTCCAAATATTCGTGGTCGCGCTCGAGCCTTCGGGATTATCGGAAACGGCGTAGAGCACGTGCTCGTTGTCGAGCCATTCGATCTGGTCATCGACGCTGCGTTTTTCCGAGAGCGGCGTTTCGGTTTGCGTGGCGAGATCGAGGATGTGCAATTGCCAGATGAGCCGGTCGTCGATGATAAAGCGCTTCTTGTAAGCGACGCGTTTTCCGTCCGGCGAAACGGACGGACATTCGACGTTGTCGTGCACCACCGTGGCGGTGCGCGCGGCGATGTCGCCTTTGATCAAGTGATGCGCGCCGGCGCTGGAGAGCGTGCAATAAAAATTCTTCGAGTCAGGCGTGAAGGTGAGGCCCCAAAAATTGAAGTCTTTGGCCTTGAACGGCTCGCCGTTGCGGGTGACGGCAAAATCCGCTTCGAGCGAGGCGATGGGTTTGCCCGCGGCGAGATCGATCAGTTGCGTTTCGGTGGAAAAATCCAACGCGGCATAACCGTGTCCGCTGAGAAAAACGGTCCAGCCGGCCAGCGTGCCGTCAGGTGAAACGCGCGTCCGGCTCGGTCCGCCGGCCAGCGGAATGGTGAAACGCGTTTTGAATTGCGCGTCGAAAAGTTGCGCGGCGTAAGTGGTGAAAACGCCGCGATCGGCTTGCAGACAAACGCCCTGGCCCGCGGCGAAGTAGACAACTTCACAGGAAAGATTTTCGATGAAATGCGGAGCGCCAAGGTTGTCCAGGCTGGCCACGGCGAGTTTGCCGTAATGATCATCCACGCCGGTGTAGCGGAAAAAAATTCGCGGGCCGACCGGCGCCGTTCGTTCCACCGAAGCAACAATTGCGGTTTGGGTTTTCGCGCGCAGCAGGTACGCGGCGACGCCGGCGACGCAGAGCGCGCAGATCGCGAAGAAAATGAAAAGCCGGTTACGCACGAATCGCTGCGGGATTTTTGCGGAGGAAAAAGATGGAGACAAGCAAAGCGACGGCGAGACCGGCGAGCGAGACGGTCAACGCCATCTGTGTTCCCGATTGTTGCCAAAGAAAACCGAACAAGAGCGACGAACAAAATTTCCCGGCGCTAACCGCGGTGCCGAGAATGGCGAGACCGCTGGTGCGAGATTTCGCGGGAATAACCGTGCTCGCCATCGCCGTCAGCACACCTTCGGTCGCGGCGTAGTAAAAACCAAAGAGAAGAAGGCAGAGCAGAATGGCGGCGAAGTTGACGGTCTGCGACGTGAGCAACCAAACATAAATAAGCGCGATGCCCACGTAGCCGGAAAAGAAAACAGGTTTGCGGCCGTGACGATCAGCGAACTGGCCGAGTGGAATTGCGAGCAGCATGTAGAAAGCCGCCGTCACGACGTAGAAAAGCGGGAAGAAGCCGAGCGTCAGGTTGCAACGGCGTTGCAGAAGCAAATAGAGAAACCCGTCGCTCACGGTCATCGCCGAAAGAAGCAGACCGATCGCGATTAGTCTCCAGAAATAACCACTCGTTAGGCACGAGCTGAGTTTCTTCAAGCTCACCGGGCCTTCGCTGGCGAGGTCGCGGCGTGGATTCTGCACAAAGAGCGAAAGCACGGCGAGGCCGAGGACGGCGAAAGCGAAGCTCGTCACCCAAACGGCATCGAACCTTCCAGGCATTTGCGTGAGAAGAACGAAGGCGATGATCGGTCCGAGCAGCGCGCCAACGGTGTCCATGGCACGGTGCACGCCGAAGGCGAGCGCGAGCGAAGACGGCTCCGTGCAAAGCGAAATAATCGAATCGCGCGGCGCGGTGCGTGCGCCTTTGCCTGCGCGATCGAGCGCGACGATGGCGGCGAGCCAGCCCCAGGTCGCGCCGACGGCGAGCAGGAGAAGTTTGCAGATGGCCGATAGACCGTAGCCGAAAAGCGCGACCTCTTTCGGGCGACGCGTCCGGTCGGAGATCAATCCACCGGCCAGGCTCAGAATCGCGATGGCGAATCCATTATAGATGCCGTCGATCGCGCCGAACTGCATTGGACTCATGTGCAGATGCAAAACAACAAACACCGGCAGCAGGCTGTTCATCATTTCGGACGAGATGTCGGTGAGCAGGCTGGTGAACCCGAGTCTCCAGACGGTCGGATGAACGCTGCTGAGTTTCCCGGCGGAAGAATTGCCCTTACGCAATTTCATCCGCTCGATCCAATCAAAACGATACATGACTCGTTAGGCTGGAGCAGTCCCGGGCGAATTCATTGAGCAACGATGTTCCTGCAAAAGCGCGCCTCCTGTCTATAGGCGGAAATTTCCGGGAGCAAATTTTTGCGGCTGCCGACTAACTCTGCATGAACGCAAAATGGCTCCTCGCCCTGACGGTTGGTTTGCTCGGCTTCTCCCTCGCGCGCACGCTGACGGGTTCATTGTCATCGAACGGCCGATCTATGTGCCGCCGGGTCATTATCCCTTCGCGCCGCTGGAGGTCAGTTCGCATCACGTCGATGTGAAGATCGACGGGCAGGTCGCGATCACGTCGATCGATCAGGAATTCTACAACCCGAACGACGCCCGGCTCGAAGGCACCTACATGTTTCCGGTGCCGAAGGGCGCGCACATCGACAAGTTCTCGATGGAGATCGGCGGCAAAATGATGGAGGCCGAGCTGCTGCCGGCGGACAAGGCGCGCAAGATCTACGAGGACATCGTGCGCACGATGCGCGACCCGGCGTTGCTCGAATATGCGGGGCGCGATCTCTTCAAGGTCCGCATTTTTCCGATCGAGCCGCACAGCCGCAAGCCGATCAAAATTTCCTACACGCAACTGCTGCCTAACGACTCCGGTGCGGTCACTTATCTCTATCCGTTGAGCACGGAAAAGTTTTCGTCGCGCCCGATCAAGGACCTGAGCGTGAAGGTGGAAGTGAAAACGGCGCAGCCGCTGGCGTCGATTTATTCGCCGAGTCACAAGGTCGAAGTGAAACGCGATGGCGCGTATCGCGCGGTCATCGGTTACGAAGCGAAGGAAGAAAAACCGGACACGGATTTTCAGATTGTTTACAGCACGGAGACGCGTGATGTCGGGCTGAGCTTGCTCACGCAACGGCCGGATGGCGATGATGGATATTTTCTGCTGCTGGCCGCGCCAACGGTAGCTACTGAAACAAAACCGGCCCCGAAGGACGTCGTTTTCGTCGTCGATACCTCCGGCTCGATGGCCGGTGCGAAACTGACGCAAGCGCAGAAGGCTCTCGAGTTTTGTGTGGCAAACCTGAATGCCGAGGATCGCTTCGAGGTGGTGCGGTTCTCGACCGAAACGGAGCCGCTTTTCGAAAAGCTGGTTGATGCGAATAGCGCCAATCGCAAGCGCGCGTCGGAATTCATCGCCAACCTGAAACCGATCGGCGGCACCGCGATTTACGATGCCCTCGATCGCGCGCTGAAAGTGCGCAGCGAAAAAAGCGAGCGGCCACTCGTCGTTATTTTCCTGACCGACGGATTGCCGACCGTCGGCACGCGCAATGCCGACGAGATCGTGGCACGGGTGAAGAAGGCCGGCGACGTCCGTATTTTTTCCTTCGGCATCGGCTCAGATGTAAACACGCAGTTACTCGATCAGATCGCGGAAGGCACGCGCGCCTTCAGTCAATACGTGCTCGCAAATGAAGACCTGGAAGTGAAGGTCTCGAATTTCTTCACGCGCATCAAGGAACCGGCGCTGACCAACGTGCGGCTCGAGTTCAGCGGCGGCGTGCGCGTGAGCAAAATGTATCCGGCGGAACTGCCGGATTTGTTCAAGGGCGATCAGCTCGTGCTGGCCGGTCGTTACAGCGGCGGCGGCGAAGTGGAAGCGAAACTGACCGGGACGGCCAATGGCCGCGAACAAAGCTTCACCTACAAAGTGAAGTTCGACGATCGCAACAGCGCGAATGAATTCGTCCCGCGCCTGTGGGCCACGCGCCGGGTCGGATTTCTGCTCGATGAAATTCGTCTGCACGGCGAGACGAGCGAACTGCGCGATGAAACAACGGATCTGGCGCGCAAGTACGGAATCGTCACGCCTTACACCGCCTACTTGATCGTGGAAGATGAAGATCGGCGACGTGTGCCGGTCGCGCAGCGTTCGTTGCAAGAGATGACTACCGACTCGGCCGTGCGCAGCGAGGTAGCCAAGGCCTGGACGGGATTCAAGGACAAGAAGGAAGGCGACGATGGCGTCGCGAACGCGCGGAGTCAGAACTTGTTCAAGTTCGCGCAGCAGGCGCCGTCGGCAATCGCGGGTGCGGTTTCCGAATCGAATCGCGGTTACGCCGCAGCTGCGCCGCCTAACGAGTCGAGCAACTCAGCACGCGTCGCGCAATACACGCAGCAGTCGAGGTTCGTGAACGGCCGCGCCTTTTATCAAAACGGCAAGCAATGGATCGACGCCAGCTCGCAGAGCCTAACAAAACGTGAGCAGCTCAAATTTAATTCCGAAGATTACTACGCACTTCTCCAGAAGCATCCCGAGGCGGCCCCGTGGCTGGCTCTCGGGCAAAACGTCCAGGTCGCGCTCGGCGACACGGTTTACGAAATCACTGACTAACCAGAACCAAACCATGAAAATTACGACTGCATTATTAAGTCTCTTAATCGCGGGCTCCGGGTTCGCTGAATCCACCAACCCGGCGTCGTCGCCGCCGGCTACAACGCCTAACGAGAACAAGAAGCCGCGCATCGAAGTTTGTTTCGTCCTCGATACCACCGGGTCGATGGGCGGATTGATCGAAGGCGCGAAACAAAAAATCTGGTCGATCGCCAACGACATGATCAGCGCCAAACCAACACCGGAACTGAAGATCGGTTTGGTCGGCTATCGCGATCGCGGTGATGACTACGTGGTGAAGTCATTCCCAATGACGGACGACATCGACGCGATGTATTCGCATCTCACTGCCTTCGAAGCCGGCGGCGGCGGCGATATGCCGGAGAGCGTGAACGAAGCGCTCGATGAAGCGATTAACAAAATGAAATGGAGCGATGATCACAGCGTCCTGAAGATCGTGTTCCTGGTCGGCGATGCGCCACCGCACATGGATTACGCAGATGGCCCGAAGTATCCCGACCTGTGTCGCGCCGCGGCGAAGAAGGATTTGATCATCAACACCGTGCAATGCGGCGCCATCGCGGAGACGACACCGATCTGGAAAGAAATCGCCAAGATGTCGGAAGGAAGTTACGCGGCGATTGCGCAATCGGGGAACATGGCGGTGGTCGCGACGCCGATGGACGAAAAGCTGGCGGAACTAAACAAGCGCATCGGCGAAACGCTGATTCCGTACGGAACGGACGAGGTCCAGCATGAAGTCCGCGCCAAGCAGGTTGCGGCCGAAGCTGCGCCGGCGGCGGCCGCGGCCGATCGCTTGATGTATAACGCCGCGACAAGGAAATCCGTGCAAGGCACAGGGGAATTGATCGACGCGCTGGCGAACAATGAGATCAAGCCCGGCGAGATCGATCAGAAAAAGTTGCCGGTCGAATTCCAAAAGCTGAGTCGAGCCGACCTGGACAAACACATTGCGAAGGCGCGCGACGATCGCGCGGTGTTGCAGAAAGAAGTCGAACAGGTTTCGCAAAAGCGCGCCGACTACATTGCCGCGGAGACGAAACGCCTGGCCGCGGCCGGTAAAGGCGACAGCTTCGATGCGGAAGTCGCGCAGACGATTCACCAGGAAGCGGAGCGCAAGGGCATTCACTACTAGAATTCGGCTGACGATTCGCCTTGCCGTCCGCATTTGCTCTGGCAAATCGGGGAATCCTGCCTGAGATTGTTCGTCCGGTTTCACATGGGCGAGCTCAATAATCCCGACATCACCAAGTTACAGAAAGCCGAATCGTCAAACGGCGAGAACGCGCCGAGTGCGCGCGCCGATCTGCGTCCGGAGAATATTCAGGACGCCGTCATTCGACTGGCCGGCAATTCGCAGGACGGAATCCAGACGGCCGGCGCGTTTTTAGCGCGGCTCGCCGGCCGCAGCGACCAGGACGTCATGACTTACATGACGATTCCCTCCACCATCTCGGGCGGTCCATCGATTTTCCAGGTCCGCATCGGTACGGGTGAAGTGCTTTCCGCGGGCGACGAAGCCGATTTTCTCGTCGCGTTTTATCAGCACAGTTATCAGGACCATCTCGATTTTCTCAAGGAAGGCGGCGTGCTCCTTTACGATTCGGATAACGTCGAACCGAACCTCGACGACAAGCGCTTCGTTTATCTGGGCGTGCCCATCACCGGCCTGACTGTCGAAGCGCTCGGCGGCACCGCGAAGGACAAGGGCAAGAACATGTTTGTCCTCGGCCTTATCGGGAAAATTTTTAGTCTCGATGTCGAGAAGCTGAAAAAGATCATCGGAGAAAAATTTGCCGGCAAAGACGAGAGCATCGTCAACACCGCGCTCATGGGATTCCAGGCCGGCTACAACTACCCGGTCGGCAACGTTCTTTCCACGCTCTACAAATTCGAACACATCCCGCGCACCAACGGCCGCGCCCAGATCACCATGGACGGCAATCAGGCGCTGGCTTACGGACTTATCGCCGGCGGGGTGCGTTACGGCGCCGGTTACCCGATCACACCCTGGTCGTCGGTCATGGAAATTTTGCGGCGCGAACTGCCGAAGTACGGCGGCCTTTTCGTGCAATCGGAAGACGAACTCGGTGCCGTTTCCATCGCGCTTGGTTTTTCCGTCGCCGGTTATCTCCCCGTCACTGGCAGCGCGGGTCCCGGCATTTCATTGAAAACGGAAGCGATCGGCTGGGCCTCGATGGCCGAGATGCCCATCATTATCATCAATGTGCAGCGCGGCGGACCCAGCACCGGTCTGCCGACCAACGTCGAGCAAAGCGATTTGTTCCAGGCCATCTTCGGCGGACACGGCGACAGCCCGCGCGTCGTGCTCGCCGCGCAATCGGTGGAGGATTGTTTCTACATCGCGATCGAAGCGGCCAAGATCGCGCGCAAATTTAGCACGCCGGTTTTCATTCTAAGCGACAGCTCGTTAGCTACTCGCATCGAAGCTTTCGATGAGCCTGAGTTGTCGAAGTTAATGCAGGACGCGAAGATCGACCTGACGCCGATCCAAACGCACAAGCCTTATCCGATCGACGGCATCACCCAGCACGTCGCGCCCGGCACGCGCATTCTCGACGCGAAATATCCGTTGCTCTCCGGTCTCGAGCACGACGAGATGGGGCATCCGACCGGCAGCCCGAAATTGCACATGGTCATGACGGCCAAGCGCCGCAACAAATTGCGCAAACTGGCCGAGGAACTTCCAGTGCCGGAAATTTACGGCGACCAGGAAGGTGACACCCTGCTGGTAGGCTGGGGTTCAAACTATGGCCCGATCCATGACGCCGTGAAAGAAGCGCGCACGCACGGCGAGAAGATCGGCGCGATTCATTTCCGTCATGTCCATCCGTTGCCCAACGGTCTCGAAAAAATCTGGCCGAAATTCAAACGCATCGTCGTGGTGGAAATGAACGACCTCGGTGTTTACGGCTACGGCCAGTTCGCCACCATCCTGCGCGCGCGCTATTGCGAGTCGAAGATCGAAAGCATGACCAAGACCGACGGCCTCACCTTCCGCATCAAAGAAATTTTGGATGGTGTCTTCAAAGGCCGCACCTTTGCCGCGCGGAAGATCCCGCGCGAAGGCGCCGCCACGGTGCATTCCGACACCGCCGGCGAGAACGTCAAAACCACCCGCGACGTCGTGCCGCAAGGAGTGGGATAAATGAATTTCAAAACCATAAAACCAGAAAGAAATTCCAAGTCCTATTCTCCCTTTTCTGGCTTTCTGGCTTTCAAATTAATTTTCTCTTTATGAGTGAAACAGTAACCGCCGAACCACCACGCGAGAAGCTCACCAAGAAAGCTATCACCGCCGACCACCCCACCTGGTGTCCCGGCTGTGGCGACTTCGCCGTTCTCGCCAGCTATTACAAGGTCCTCGAGAAACGAAACATCGACCACGAAAAGATCGTGACCCTCGCCGGCATCGGTTGTTCCTCGCGCTTTCCCTATTTCGTCAATGGCTACGGCGCCCACTTCATCCATGGCCGCGCCGTCCCCATGGCCAGCGGCGTTAGCCTGGCCCGGCCTGACCTGCACGTCTTCCTCTTCGGCGGCGATGGCGATGGCTTCAGCATCGGCGGCAACCATCTCGACCATGGCGCGCGCAAGAACATCGACATGACCTACGTCATCATGGACAACTTCGTCTATGGCCTGACCAAGAAGCAGACCTCGCCTACTTCGCCTATCGGTTTCAAGAGCAAGACCGACCCGCAGGGCTCCATCGACCAGCCCGTCAACGCCATGAAGAAATTAGTCGCGAGCGGGGCTACCTTCGTTGCGCGCACCCATGCCTCGCAGGTCAACCACATGATCCAGATGATCGAGCGGGCCATGGATCACCGCGGCTTCAGCGTCATCGAATGTCTAAGTGAATGCGTCGAGTTTTACCCCGGCGCCTTCGACTCGAGTATCCCAAGAAAAGGCGGCACCTTCGACGTTATCCAGGAAAAGAAATGGGATAACACTCCTGAGGACGAGCTAAGACATGACGTCACCGACGAACTAGCCGCTTATAAGCTAGCTCAACTACCTTTCCCGGGCGTCTTCGGTGTCTTCTATCAGAACGACCGACCTAGTAAGAACGCCTTGGAAAAAAGGTGGATTGATAGCTCGCGCGAGAAGGTTGGTAACGCTAGTGACTTGGAGTTACTTCAAAAGACATTCGACCGGATGAAATAAGGACGCTAGCCGCGTCCGCGATTGAAGTCTGTGTTGTCCTTGTCTTCAATTTCCGCTAATATTGGTTCTAGATGAGCACGGCGCAGGAAATCGAGAACGCCATCCGTTCGCTTCCCGCGGCGGAACGGGACAAGCTGCTGCATCATATTCCCGATATCTTTCCTGAGCTTGGCGGTGACGCAGAATGGGAGCGCCTTATTCGCGATGAACGTCAGCGACCGGCGCTGACCGAACTGCTTGATGAGAACGAGGCGCAACTCACGCGCAATCCGGAAACATTTCCGAAGATGACCGCGAGCGACTTTGGTTCTCCTGCGTGACTTCGCGGGGCACGCCGGAATTCTGGCGGCTTTACCGTAGCTTGTCGCCGCAGATTCAACTAGCCGCGCAAAAGACTTACCAAGTCTTCCTCGCCAACCCAGCGCACCCAGGTCTGCGGCTCGAGCGACTAAGAGCTGATCCACGCGCGTGGTCAGTTCGCATTACCAGAGATTATCGCGCGGTTGCTCTTCGTCGTGGCGACGATTGGCTATGGTTCTGGATCGGAACACACAGAGATTTCGATCGCCGTTTTCCAGCGTAGTGCAGTCTTTGCTTGTCACCTATCACTTCTTCAAGCAGCGGGCACAACAAGAACCGGCGTTGTCTCAGGACTTGGATCAGCCCTGTCGGTGATCAGCTTGCGCAGGAACGGAATGAGCACGACCAGCGCGATACCTACCGCCAGGCTGCCGGCACCAAGCTCGGCGAAAAGTTTCATATAGCCGGGGTTAGTCGCGACCGCGGTGGTGCCGGTCGGTTCTGGGATCATGCCCGAGAAATCGCCGGCAAAGAGCGATGCCAGACCAGTTACCAGCATCCAGCTACCCATCATGATGCCTTGATACTGCTTCGGCGCGAGCTTGCCGATCATGGCGTAGCCGACCGGCATGATGAGTAGCTCACCAATGCTTTGCAGCACGTAGCTCATGAACAACCATCCAAACGCACTCTTGCCATCGGCGCCGGCCAGCTTGATGCCGAGTGGGAGAATGAGAAAGGCCAGCGCCATCAGGAGCAGCGACGTTGCAAACTGCTTCGGTATGTCGATTCTCCACCCGCGCGCGCGCATGCTAGTGAAGAGCGCCGCGAAGAGCGGCCCGCCCACCACGATGCAGACGGTGTTGATGTTCTGGATCCATTGCGGCTGAATCTGCACCGACCCAACCATCAGGTTGACGTTGTGAACCGCGAACAGCATCAGGCCGCTCGGCGCCATTTGGTAGAGCGACCAGAACATCAGCGACCCTAGAGTTAGTATCAGGTAGGCCGTCATGTTCCGCTTCTCCCGTCGATCCTGGTGACGCAGCGTGAGGTAGATCAAGGTCAACGCGACCGCGCCGCAGATACCTTTGAGAAGAATCTCCGTCATGCCTGGTCGTTGCAGTAAGAGCCACACCACCGGGACCAGACCTATAAGAATACCGATGCCGGCGAGCAGGCGTAGCTGGAATTGTTTCGGCGTCGTCTCCAGCAGCGTGGTATTGCGATCGGTCAGCGTCTTCCAGTTGAAGAAGGCCAGGACGATGGCGGCGAAGTTGCCCAGCGTCGCGAAAATGAAAAGGCGCGAGTAACTCTCCGTCGCCTGGAAGTAGCCGGCCACGGCGAACCCGACGAAGAAGCCGACATTCATGCCGGCATAGTTCCAGAGGAAAGCTCCTTCGCGCCGCGGATCCTCCGGCGTGAACCGCTGCGTCAGCATCATATTGATGCAGGTGACATTGAGTCCGCTGCCGGTCAGAAAAAGCGCGAGCCCGACATAGAAGAGCGCGAGCGTGCCCGTCGCGATGCAGGCGCAGCCGAAGACCTGCAACACCATGCCTCCGACAAACAGGTTGCGATTCGAAAGGAACCGCCCGCCCAGGTAACCGCCGAAAAGATGCAAGCCGTAGTTGAAAGCGCCGAACACACCCATCAACGTCGTCGCCTGGATCACGGACAACTGCAGATGCTTCGTCGCGTAAAGGACCAGGGTCGAGTAGAGAACAGCGAACCCGAGCGTCGCAAAAATCTGGATAAAAAAGAGCGCCGCCGTTCCTTCCGGAGCTTTGGAGAAAAGATGTTTCCGTGACGACATGACCGAGATTTGCCTGTTCTATCCGCGGATTGTCACGCCATTTCGGTCTAGCTCAACAAACGAGGACGAACCAAAGGCATGCACTAAGTCTGATAGATGGGTCCGAAACACCGCCTCCAAGTCTCGATTCGTAATGTTGCCCGTTGAGATAAGTAACAGCCGTGGCGGCTCGCGTCTGAGAAAGAACGAATTTGTGAAATCAGAGTCTTTCGTCACCAACACGCGATTGTCACCTCGGCAGATTTCGCAAAGCTCCGGATCCGCCGTTCTGTTTCCGCGCGGAAGATCGAGCGTGTGAACCGTATTGTGCTGCGCGGCCGTGAGCAATTGCGCCAGACGCCGCGGCAACTGCGCATCGACCAGGAAGTTCATCAAGCCAGCGCGATGCGCCTGGCGTCACTTAATCGGGCCGCATACGCGAGTGCGGCGAGCAGATCATCGCGATCAAGATCCTCGTAGTCCGCGAGAATCTCATCATGGCTCATCCCACTGCTCATCAGTTCCAGGAGCATCGTTACCGGATAACGCAGGCCACGAATGCACGGCTTCCCGTGACACACTTGCGGGTCAACCGTCACGCGCTCTAGCAGCTCATTCGTCGACATCTCGGGAGATAATACCTGATTATATCCCGCTTGGCCATCCTTCAAGATGGCATCGTCCAGTTACTGTAAAAGCCCGCGGGAACACGGCGTGCCGGGAGGCCGCTGGGTAGACGACAGCCGGACGGTGAGCGAGCGGGAGCGAGCGAATCAATGGAGCCGCTGGGAAACGAGCGACATGGACGGGCAAACCCGAGAGGGTGAGGCTTCTGGGAAGAAGACGAATCAAATGAGCGACATGAATGGGCAAACCCAAGGCAGCGCTCGCTCTGGTCACTAGTCACATGTCACTCGTCACTTCTTCAAACAAACGCCGCCGTTCCTTCCGGAGCCTTGGGAAAAAGATGTTTGGGCCAATTCATCAAGCGTTCTTGTCGCCCGCCGCCCCCGGCGATGTCAAGCCACCCATGAGACCCGGTGATCGAATGAAGTAGGCCCGGTGCTTGTCACGTGATCACATGTCGCTGTGACCGCGACTGCGAGTGTCTTCTCCTTTGGCGCTTCTACGTCTTTGGTACTTAGAGCGAAGTAACTGAGCGGGTCTCACGATTAGCTGCCAGACAGAAATTCTAGGCTGCTAGTCGAGCGGGCATCTCGTCGTACGTTCGGCCACGCAGCAGTCGCCCAGTGAGATCCTTGCGAACGCCGCCCCATTGCTTGAAGAAGAAAGGGACCTTCTCGTTTCGGCACGCGCGGAATATTTCGCGAACCCACTGGATTCGCATCGGTCGGGCGCCAGGGCCTGACTCACCTCCGACGATAACCCAATGAATATCGCGCAAATTGATATCGGCAAGCGAACCGATGAGTGGCTCGCATGACAGAAACCGGAGAGTAGCAGGCACTCCTCGCAGATCATCAATGCGCGAAAGCACGCGAGAGTCCTCTACGCTAACTCCCATCCAAACATTTTCCGGCCATTCGATTTGACCAGCGATCCGTCGCAAACGCGCGCTCCGTTTCGTGAGAACTTGAAACACGTGCTGCGGACGCACGCGCGCTTCAATCAATCCTGTTCCGGCGAAAGCATCGACATAGATCCTCTCGAAGAACCTAGCCCGCTCGTTCCGTTCGAATATCGCGGAATAAGCAGTGAGATAATCGTCGAGGATACGCAGCTTCTGTTCGGTCCACTCGCCGCCGAATTCGTGTCCTGCCATAGTTGGCGAGTAGATTGCTAAAGCAGTCCGTCAGTAGCAGGGAATCGAAAGAACTCCGGGTCGAGGTCGAAGAGCTGAACGGGTCGCCGGACTACCCCAATACCGGTTCGGATCATACTTTCGGCGATTGCCTCTCCGTCCAAGAGCAACAATGAAATAGCACCTTTCTTGATCGACGCTGCTTCCGCGTCCGAGGTAAAGCGTCCGGTCGTTAAGAACACTCCATGATCGTAGTCGCCTTGAATCGCGCCTCGGAATTTATCGATCTCTGGGCGGCTGACGGGATTCTGTCGCCACCGTTTTGCTTGAAAAGCTGACCGGATAGTTACAACGCCCTGGCGAAACAAGCCGTGGCCATCGATGCCACGATCAGCGCCTTTGTTAGTTACCTGTAGCTGCTCATAGCCCAGTGGGCCTAAGAACGAGATGCAAAATTGCTCAAATTCAGTCCCGCTGAGACTTTGAAGTTCTGAGATGATCCGGCGCTTCACTTCCGATTCATTATCATAAACTAAGTCCTTCAACGTTGCCTGATGTGCGAGCAGTAACTCCTCAGAGGAATTTGAGCTCGCACCTATCGCACGCTCTCGCCCCCTTCGTGTGAGTTTCCAGACCCCGCGCGTAGAGCCATCTAGTTCACCTTTATCGACAAGCTTCTGTCGACTCCACTGCACTAAGTTGTGCCATCGAAAGGTAGAAGGGCTACTCGGCAGTCTCGCAGTTACATCATCTTCGGTGAGCTGCGGGAAGTTTTCTCGCAGCTTCGGATACAGCTCCTTCGGTTCAGCTTTGCCGCCAAGCTGATGCAGCAGTTTGAGAAGCGGCAATTCTATCTCGCTTTGTTTGGGGAAGCTCAACGCTCCCTTTTATCCGTTTAGGCGAAGCCTTCACCACATAAATTTGCTCCATTGTCTGCCCTGAGTGAGGATCCGCCTTCGCGTGCTACTGCGAACTCCGAGATCCTTCGCGCGTAAACTCCGAATGCCTTCTGCGATTGTTCGTTCACTTAGTCGCTTCAGCGCCGCGCCGTTAACCGCCAAGTTTCAGGAGAACGTGTGAAGCTTCGGCGTCATTGGAAGCATCGGCCTCAGGGCCAAGTAAGGTGAACCCGCATTTTTGCAGGACGCGGATCGAGGCCGCGTTGTGTGTGGCCACACCGGCGTGCAGCGGTCGCGTTTGTTCCAGGCGCAGGAAAGCGGAGAGGGCCTCGGTCGCGATGCCGCGGCCCCAAAAAGCGCGGTCGATCCAGTAACCGATCTCTCGTTTTCCTTCCCCCGCCCAACTCCCAATGTTCCCGACTACCTCTCCGTCAGCGACGATCGTCTTTTTCAGGCACGCGTCGTTCGCGAGGAGCCTGGCCCAATGCTGGTCGAAGGCCGCGCGATCGCGCGAGTGGAATGCCACCAGCGCTACGGCGATGGGATCTCGCTGGTGTTCAAAGAACAGCGGCAGGTCGTCCGCGACGACATCGCGTAACTGCACTCGTGGTTTCATGGGCGTTATGCTCACATCCTACGATTGCGCGCGGCCTTTCCAATCTCCAGATAACCGAAGTTTGCCTAATGCAACGCCGGCGGCGGCTTTGGCCAAGGCGTATCGCGTCCAGATCACCTACAAGCGACGCGCCGAAGAATGGCGAGCGGGCGAATTCGATCGCGCGCCTAACGAATGAGTCCGAGCGGACGAGCGGATGATGCTCTCGTGTTTATCAGCTGGCGCGCGATATTGAAGAGATGGCTCGTGCGTATTTTTCGATTATCGGAGCGACGGTCATCGCGCTCTTCTGCATGACAGCCGTGGCAGAAACACCGCCTCCCGACACGAGTGGGATAGAAGGTACGGTTCTCGTTTCGCCAAGCCGTCCCGGACCAATCAGAAAAGATGAAGGGCCGAGTGTTGCGCCCGTTGGTAACACGCAGTTCGTGGTCAAAGCCGGCGATGCCACCGTAAAGACCTTCACGACGGACGGCGAGGGTCGCTTTCAAGTGGCGTTACCACCTGGTCATTACATCATCGTGAGAGAAGGCGCATCGTCCCGGGTTGGCCGGTGGCGTTTCGAGGCTGATGTCGTCGCCGGCCAGATGACCAAGGTGAACTGGACTGCCGACAGCGGCATGCGCTGAATCATATTGGTCGGTATTTGGTTGAACTCGGCCGACCGATACACCGCCGCCAGCGCTGTCACAAGAAACTCGAATGCTTTAAGCATTCGAGTTTCTTGTGGCAGGCAAGATTGACTAAACGAACAGCACGTTTCTGCTTTCTACATTCCTAATTAGCTTCCGTCCTTTGAAGTGACGCTTGCCCTGCGGATTTCGGAATGCGGAAAGCGGAATGGGAAGACGAATCGTCTCCTGGTTTCATGGTTTTCCAAATTGGTTATCGATTGTTGTTCGAGACAGGGAGGGAAGTTCACGGTCAATCTCCGAGCACGAAGAACCCAGTCTCGCCTCCGCCGGAGCTGACGTTGACGATAGGCGTGCCGGAGAGGCGAACCATGGCACCGCAGACTGTGCCTTTGAAGAGAAATGGATTCGTGTCCACGAACATCGGCTGTAATTTCCAGTCGTTCTCGTCGAAGACGGGAAAGTCTTCGGGCTGCAGATCGATCACGTCCTGGACAACGTAATCGCCCGCGAGCGCGGTCGCGATGGCTTCCTCCCAGGCCTGCTCGGTCGACCGCGGGCCGAAATAAACGCCGCGCCCACCGTAGTCATCGTTCGGTTTGAGGACGAGAAGGGCGCGGTTGCGGCGAATGAACTCGAGCAGATCAATTGAGCGTCCGTCGCGATTCGTGCGTCGATCCCGCACTCGCCGTGTCCATGGCACACAACGCCGGATGGTTTCCTTTTCGCTGCGCGTAAACCAGTCCTGGTGCAGTTCGTCGGTCAGGAATTCGAAGCTCGCTTTCTTGTGGATGATTTTGCAGCGGAACGGATTCACCAGGCAGACGTCGTGGTTCATGTAAGCGCGGATGAGCGGATGTTTGTCATCGAAGCGGGCCAGGAACTCGTGGATGAGGACGCGTTTGTAGACGAGGTCGATGTGAAAATCGCCGCAGTGCAGGTTGCCGCGCCGATACTCGAGATCGTCCGGCGCACAGATAATCGTGCGCACGCCATGCGCGGCGAAATGATTTCGCAGCAGAACAAATTCATTCGAGGTAGGAAGATTTTCCCAATCGAGAATGGCGATGTTAGGCGCGCCCGTGCCGCCCCATTCGCGATAGCAGGCGAGCAGGGTTTCGAGCAGACGTTCGACCGGTGAGAACTGACGAAGGCGATAGCGTTCGGCAAACTTCGTCATCGCCGGCAGTCCAAAGAGAAGGTTGTTGAGGCCTTCCTGGTCGGAAAGGCTGGAAGGGTTTTCGGCGTTGTACTCGACGAACTTGATCTCGTCGCCGTGCACGAAGCTATCGAGACGCGTGGTGATTCCGGCGACCGAAAATCCGGGATCGACCAGGGCCAGTTTTGTTTCGGCCTCGCTCAAGCCCAGTTCGTGCAGCAAGGCGGGCGTTTGCAAGGCGGCGGCGGCAACCTTCTCTAAAGCAGCAGCGACTAACTGCGCACTACTCGTTAGGTACTCAAACTGTTTCTCGTCGAGCAGATGCGGTCGGAGCGCGACCCCGATCGGTTTCTCGCCGTAAAGGAGACGGTTGGTGCGCATGCCACTGCGCAGCTGTTCAAAGACTCGGGCCGACAATGCTTCATCGGCCGCGAGCAAGTCGTGGTATTCAGCAATGGCCCGCGTGCGCAAGGCCGGTGGTGTGCGCGCCTTCAGGATAACGGTGGGTTAGTGACCGCTTCCTTTATACCGTGCGCTTTCCCCGCCGACCAGAACGACCGCTGCACATGGCCAGCGCGGGCTGGAACGTGGTGGCGTTGACAGGTGTGCCCGGTGAGATTCTGCCGCGAGAGCCAAATCAAACTCCGTGCCTGCCGCACCGTATGCGGCTTTCGACAGCGATTGCGCTGAGTCATGTTGGTCGGTATTTGGTTGAGCTCGGCCGACCGATACACCCGATACGTCGCGTGAAAACGAAGCCAATACGCCCGAAGCTCAACCCGATGCATCGTAAGCGGCTTACGATAACGCGGGCCTCTCTTCCATCGTCGGCGCCGCGACGATAACCGGTGTGGAAACAGCTTCAGGGACGACGACGGGCCTCCGAGCCGCAAATTGGGTGGTCACGTATGCAACCGCCATCGAAGTGACGATCAGCGCCCCACCCTGCAAAATACGTCCGACGGGCGACTTCTTCTGCGGAAGAACGACCGCCGGCGGGGAAGCCTTCTCCTCCCTCTGAGGCGTGGTTAGCGGAAAATGCTGTGCGGGAAGTTTCGCCGCCGTTTCGCGCATGAGCGGCAGCGTAGGAGCCAGCGGCTCGCGTAGATCGATATGCGGGTCGGTCTTTTGCTTGGGAAATTGTATGACCTCACCGAGCGGCTGGGATCGGTAAGCGATCACCATCCGGATGGTTCCGAGCTTCACCTCGTCGCCGTGGCCGACCGCCTCGCGTGCGATTCTTTTTCCGTTTAGAAACGTTCCGTTTGAGCTTTTGAGATCCTGAATGAAGAGCGTGCCGTCGTCGCCGAATTCGAGTTGGAAATGCCGTCGCGAGACCGTGGGAGCATCGACATGAAAGTCAGCGGACGGCTCCCTGCCGACCACCCACGTTCCGACGGTGATCTGAAAATTCCGCAGGAACGTGTCACCTTCATACACGCGCAGAAACGGAAATGGGCGGGATTCGCTCTTTTGGGGGAGCACGTATCTAAATTATACCGGCGGGGGGCTTCTAGTTGAAGCGAACTCGGTGGGAATTTTCAACGTCGGGACGGAAAATTCGGGTCAAGAATTCACGTCCTAACTCGCCATTTTCATCCAGGGCCACGATGTTGAGTTCCCTCTCCCATCGCAGGTTGAGCCTGGTTAAGTTGGCCGAACCGATGGAAACCAGAACATCGTCGATGGAAAACACCTTCGCGTGCGTCATTCGTTTCATTTGATAGACCTCGACGCCGGCCTGCGTGAGCATCGGAAAGAGTTTTTGCCCGCCCCGATCGACGCTAGGGTGGTTGCTCTGGGCAGGCACGATAAGTTGCACGTGAACCCCGCGTTTGGCGGCATCGGCCAGCGCGCGGGCGGACAGTTCATCGGAAAAATAGGAGTTTTCCACGCGTATCGATTTTTGCGCCTTGGATACAACGTCGACGAAAAACTTCCGGAACCACTGTCCGCTTTTGGGATCGTTTACGGCGAGCCCCACCCAGCAGTTAATCCCGCCGGGCCCTTCTTTGCCTCGATTCGGATCGTTTTCATCCATCTCGTAAGGCTTCACTCGGGTTTCCTTCAGAACGGTATTGACAAGTTTCTGGGTCTCCCACGCTGCGAACCCCTCCACCGTCGCGCAGATATCGCGCCACTGCCGGTTGTGTTCGGTCGGGTTGTAGCCGCCGACGATCATGCTTCGGTGGTCGGCGATCAAGCTTTTGCGGTGGTTTCGTAAGAACCGGTTGACTGGGTTGGGCCTGCAGAGAACCATTTCCACGCCGGCCCCTTTCATCTCAGCGAATAGCTCCTTGGTCAGTGTCCGCTCTTTAATGACGTCGGGCTTTTTCCGGTTCTTCGACGGCCAGATCGACCAGGCACCGTTCGTTTGGCAGGCGATGGTCCAAAAATCGAGAACCCCTTTTACCTTCACTCCGCGCCGTGCGGCGCGGATCAGCGCTTGAGCGATCGGCATCCCCCCGTCGTCGGCTTCTAAATTGAGAAATTGGAAGCTTAAGGTCTTTTCGGCGCTGTCGGCCAGCCGGACCATTTCGGGGATGAATTCGCCCGAATCGACCAAAAGACGAACTTTGTCCCCCTTCGAAATGGGGGAATTCCGTAGAAAATTCAGCCGGTCAAACTCGGATTTCCAATATGAGACTGTGCCTTTGAAGAGAAATGGATTCGTGTCCACGAACATCGGCTGTAATTTCCAGTCGTTCTCGTCGAAGACGGGAAAGTCTTCGGGCTGCAGATCGATCACGTCCTGGACAACGTAATCGCCCGCGAGCGCGGTCGCGATGGCTTCCTCCCAGGCCTGCTCGGTCGACCGCGGGCCGAAATAAACGCCGCGCCCACCGTAGTCATCGTTCGGTTTGAGGACGAGAAGGGCGCGGTTGCGGCGAATGAACTCGAGCAGATCAATTGAGCGTCCGTCGCGATTCGTGCGTCGATCCCGCACTCGCCGTGTCCATGGCACACAACGCCGGATGGTTTCCTTTTCGCTGCGCGTAAACCAGTCCTGGTGCAGTTCGTCGGTCAGGAATTCGAAGCTCGCTTTCTTGTGGATGATTTTGCAGCGGAACGGATTCACCAGGCAGACGTCGTGGTTCATGTAAGCGCGGATGAGCGGATGTTTGTCATCGAAGCGGGCCAGGAACTCGTGGATGAGGACGCGTTTGTAGACGAGGTCGATGTGAAAATCGCCGCAGTGCAGGTTGCCGCGCCGATACTCGAGATCGTCCGGCGCACAGATAATCGTGCGCACGCCATGCGCGGCGAAATGATTTCGCAGCAGAACAAATTCATTCGAGGTAGGAAGATTTTCCCAATCGAGAATGGCGATGTTAGGCGCGCCCGTGCCGCCCCATTCGCGATAGCAGGCGAGCAGGGTTTCGAGCAGACGTTCGACCGGTGAGAACTGACGAAGGCGATAGCGTTCGGCAAACTTCGTCATCGCCGGCAGTCCAAAGAGAAGGTTGTTGAGGCCTTCCTGGTCGGAAAGGCTGGAAGGGTTTTCGGCGTTGTACTCGACGAACTTGATCTCGTCGCCGTGCACGAAGCTATCGAGACGCGTGGTGATTCCGGCGACCGAAAATCCGGGATCGACCAGGGCCAGTTTTGTTTCGGCCTCGCTCAAGCCCAGTTCGTGCAGCAAGGCGGGCGTTTGCAAGGCGGCGGCGGCAACCTTCTCTAAAGCAGCAGCGACTAACTGCGCACTACTCGTTAGGTACTCAAACTGTTTCTCGTCGAGCAGATGCGGTCGGAGCGCGACCCCGATCGGTTTCTCGCCGTAAAGGAGACGGTTGGTGCGCATGCCACTGCGCAGCTGTTCAAAGACTCGGGCCGACAATGCTTCATCGGCCGCGAGCAAGTCGTGGTATTCAGCAATGGCCCGCGTGCGCAAGGCCGGTGGTGTGCGCGCCTTCAGGATAACGGTGGGTTAGTGACCGCTTCCTTTATACCGTGCGCTTTCCCCGCCGACCAGAACGACCGCTGCACATGGCCAGCGCGGGCTGGAACGTGGTGGCGTTGACAGGTGTGCCCGGTGAGATTCTGCCGCGAGAGCCAAATCAAACTCCGTGCCTGCCGCACCGTATGCGGCTTTCGACAGCGATTGCGCCGAAAATTAGGCCCTGTTCGCCGCGGCTTTGGCCAGCGCGCGTTTGTTCCATTCTGTGCGCAGCACTTTTTGCTCTGCTCCGAGAATGGCGAGGCGTTTGGGGACGCCTTTGTATTTCTTCACCGTGCCGTTGACGGTGCGGTTGACTGCGCCCTGGCTGACGAGGCTCTGCAGTTTTTCGTAGGCGCGGAGGCGCAGCATTTCTTCGCCGCCGCTGGCTGCGTTTCGCTCGCGCAAGGTGGTGAGAATGACGTCGAACAACGGCTTGAACTCGTAGGAGCTCCTCGAGGAAAAAACCGCCACCAAAACCTCGGTGATATTGTCAGGTGCGCGACGCGTGAAAGTGGAACCGGAAGTTTTGGACATCGGATACCATAGCCGAGATCCGGGAAATTGCGACTGGGAAGTTCCAAACGGCCATAACGTGCTTTTCTCACGCATACCGCTGGTTAGTAAGCGGCTGAGAAGCTAAGCGCGCATTCCGAACGAGTGGTTGCGAGCGGACGAGTATCTAACGAGTAAAACGACCCATCAATTCTCCGCGCGCGATGATGTGGCCGGCCATGGCCCTGTCTAACTCCTTCCGCTTCGCGCCACTCTTGAGATCGAGCTTTTGATCGAGCGCGAAGATGCGGAAGAAATAACGATGCGTGCCGGAGGGCGGACACGGACCGCCGTAACCGGTCTTGCCGAAATCGTTCGTGCCTTGCACTGCGCCGGCGGGTGAACTTTTCTCGGCGATCTGCCGCGTGGTCGGCTCGATGTTCCAAACCAACCAGTGCGTGAACAATCCGCCGGGTGCATCGGGATCATCGACGATCAGGACGAGGCTTCGGGCCGCGGGCGGAACGCCGGGAAATTGCAGCGGCGGACTGATATTGGCGCCTTTGCAGGAGAATTGTTCCGGAATTTTTTCTCCGGACCTGAAGGCAACGCTGCTAATGGAAATTTCTTCGGCGGCCGACGCACTGCGGATTAGCGCGAAAGCAAGGACCAGCGCCAGGACGATACGAAACATTGAGTTCATCGCCTCGAGGCAAATCTTGATCCAATCGTGCCGCAGTCAATGCTCGATGGCGCGGCTGAAAAAATGTCGCCGCAGCGCTCCTGCACTGCGGCGACGTGAATCTAATGGGTGAAGAAAAACGGCCGCGCTATTTTTTGCGGGTGTAATCGATCTGCATCGTCTTCGTTTCCTTGCCGCCGCGATCTTCGTACCACTCAAAGGTCATGTGGTCCTTGTCGTTCAGCTTGAGGACTTCCTTGATCTTCTGCTCCATGCCCGGCGCCATGGTGTAGGAGCCGGTGTAGGTGAAGGTCTTGGTCGCCGCGTCGAAATCACCTTCCGAGTTCATGATGCCGGTGCCCATGTTATCGACCCAGCTGCCGACGAATTTCTTCTTCGCGTTGTCATAGGCTTCAAGGCCCATGCCGTGGAAATCCACGTCCTTCATTTTCCCGTCCGGGCCGGGCATCTGCATCTTGCCGCTCACGTCCATGGTAAAAAAGCGGCCGTCCATGATCGATTTACGCACAGCCGTGCCTTTGGATTCCTGCGGTTTCTTGCTGGTGTCGCCATCCATCCACATCTTGATGACGTATTCCCAATTGCCATCCATGGCCGCGAGCAACTTGTGGTTGTCGTTCAGCTTGGCCATTTCCATCATCATCTTCATGTCGTCGGCGGACGGCATGCCGGTCGGGGCACCGCTCTTGGTGTCGTTTTGCGCAAAACATGGCGACGCGAAGAGAGCGGCCGTCATGAGGGTAGCTAAGGAGGTTTTCATGGCTCGATTGTTTCCGTGCGCTTCCGCGCGGTCAAGCCTCCCGATACGACAGAAAAACGACCGAATGTGCCGGCCTCAGGCCATGACCTGTTTGAAGGCGGAGAGGAAGCTGTCCATCTCGTTCTTCCGGCCAATGGTCAGGCGCATGTAATTCGGCAGCGCGGGAAAGAGGCGCCCGACGTGCACGTTGCGTTCCTTGAGCGCGGCGATGAGCGGAACGACCGACCGTTTCGTGTCGAACATGATGAAGTTGGCCTGCGATGGAATGAGTTTGTAGCCTAACGAGTCCAGCTGATTGCTCACGAATGTCTTCACTTCCGCATTCAAGCGCTTGCCGTTCTCGACCTGGTCTGGGTCGCCCAGGCTCGCCACGCCGGCGGCCAGCGCCATGCAATTGACGCTGTCCCACGACTGATGCGGCATCAGTTTCGCGAGATTGTCCTTTTGCGAAATGCAATAACCGCAGCGCAGACCGGCCATGCCGTAAATCTTCGAGAACGTTCGCGCCACAAGAAGATTCGGATGGTCTTTCACCATCGGTATCACGCTCTCGTAATCGGGGCTGTCGGCGTAATGAAAATACGCTTCGTCCACCAGGATCATGGTTTCACGCGGCGTCTTGGCGATGAAATCGGCCAGTTCTTTCTTCGGCGTGATGCTGGCCGTGGGATTGTTTGGATTGCAGATGTAAATGAGACCGCCTTTCGCTGCCGCGCCCATCTTGGCCAGGTCGTGGCTGTAAGGTCGGCGTGAGTGGAACTTTCGTAACTTCGGCACCGTTGGTCTTCGCATGATCGAGGATCGATTCGAAAGTCGGATCGGCCACGACCAGTTTGCCCGACGGCGAGGTAAACGCATCGGCGCAAAGTTTCAGGATTTCGCCGGAGCCATCGCCGACGAGAAGTTGATCGGCTGGAACGCCATTGAGTTGGGCCAGCGCGGCAACCAAATCTCCGGAACTCTTGTCAGGATAACGACAGGCGATGCCGAACGAATCGCTCATGGCCTGGAGCGCTTTCAACGACGGCCCGTAAGGATTTTCGTTCGAACTCAAACGCACAATGTTGGTCGCGTGCGGATCGGCCACGGCCGGTGCCTGGGCGAAGGAGAGATTCGGTCTAACGAGTGCTGCGGCCGAACCGATTCCGATTAGTTGGGCGAAACGACGGCGGGAAATGGAGATCGTGCTCATGCTCATCCTCATAGGACGATTCCATCTCAAATGCGAGATCGAATTGGACTCGGTTGCGACTTGCGCCGGAAAGGCCGAGAGCTAGAGCCCAATGCTGTTCGAATCACGGAAATCCCGGCGTCGCCGCCAACTGCGCGCGCAACCTTTTCCGGAGGAATGGCTGGCCATCATCCGGCGTTACGTTCCATTTTTCCATCGCCTTTCCGCCGCGGATCAAAGCGAACTGCTCGGTCACCTCCAGGTGTTCCTGGCTGAGAAATCTTTCGAAGGTTGCGCCGGCCTCGACGTCACGGACGAAATGCGCGTGGTCATCGCTGCGCAGGCCTGTTTGATGTTGCTGCATCGCAAGACCGATTATTTTCCGCGCTTGCTTACCATTCTTGTTTATCCCTCGACCTACGTCGTCGAGGAGGAGCGTCCGATTGCAGATCATGTTTGGGAAGGAGGAGAGACCGAACGCCTCGGCGAAACCAGTCGCCAAATGGGGACACTGGTCCTGGCGTGGGATGCGGCCAAGTTCGGCGCGTCCGATCCTTCTGACGGCAAGAACGTTGTCCTGCACGAATTCGCGCATCAACTCGATTACGAGAATTACGCCACCGACGGTGCGCCGCTTCTGGCCACGCGCGCGCAGCAATTATCCTGGCGGAAAGTAATGAAAACGGAGTTCGCCTCCCTGCGCGCCGCGGATGAAACCGGAATACCGACGTTGCTCGACACCTACGGCGCGACAAATCCCGCCGAGTTTTTCGCGGTCTCCACCGAGGCGTTTTTCGAGCGGCCTTGTGCGTTGCGCTCGCGGCATCCGAAGTTGTATGCGGAATTGAAACGCTATTTCGTGCAGGATCCGACGGAATATTCCGACGAACAAGTCAGGTAACGACTCTTATCAAAGTGTCGAGCGGATCAGCTCGACAAACGCGCCGGGCAAAATGCCTAACAACAAGACAGCGAGCGCGAGACCACTCACAGTTAGTTGTTGCAGAAAATCCGGGCTTCTTCGTTCCGCATCATCGGCCGCCTTGCCGGTGAAGATCGCCTTCAGAACCGTCAGGTAATAGTAAAGCGAGAGAAGACTGCCGAAGAGCGCAACCGCGACCAGCCAGAGTAATCCGTGATTATCGCCGGCGCGCATGGCCGCGCTGAACAAATAGAATTTCCCGAAAAATCCCGCGAGCGGGGGAAGTCCGGCTAACGAAAGCATGAAGATCGCCATGCAACCGGCGAGCAGTGGCGAACGCGAACTTAGTCCGGCGAAATTTTCAAAATCATCGCCACCCGTTTCGCGCCTAACGAGACCAACAACACCAAACGCACCCAGCAATGTGAGCGCGTAAACCGTGGTGTAGAACAACGTCGCGCTAAATCCCTCGCGGCCGGTGGCGATGAGTCCCAGCAATGTGTATCCGGCGTGCGCAATCGCGGAGTAAGCGAGCAGGCGGCGCACATTGGTTTGCGCGAGCGCAACCAAATTGCCGAGGATAATTGAAGCCGCCGCCAGAGTCGCGATCACCGGCATCCAGCCCGCCGCGGCTGCGTGCCACGCCGCGCTGCCATGCAGCGGTGCGAAACCGACGAGCAGAATTTTTCCGAGCACGACAAAGGAGCCGACCTTCGAAGCGGAAGCGATGAACGCGGCGGAGGAAACAGGCGCGCCCTGATAGGTGTCGGGCGCCCACAAGTGAAACGGCGCCGCGGCGATTTTGAAACCGAAACCGACCAGCGTCATCACCACGCCTGCGGCCAGCAGCGGTTCCGGCTGCATTCCGCTCAATTTTTCGGCGATGGCGCGGAGTCCGGTCGTTCCCGTCATTCCGTAAATCAGACTGATGCCGAAAAGCGTGAACGCGCTCGCCGTGCTACCGAACAGAAAATATTTCATGCCCGCCTCGGCCGAGCGCCGGTCGCTCTTGTCGAACGCGGTCATGACGTAAAGCGAAAGGCCGGTCAGCTCGAGTCCGATGAAAATCACGAGTAGCTCTTCGCTGCCGATGAGCAGCATCAGGCCAAGCGCGGCGAGCAAAAGCATGGCGAGATATTCGCTGCGATGCGCCAGCGTCGCGGGGACGAGAAAAATGGTGATCGCGGCCAGAACGAGCACGACAATCTTGAAGAGCGAGGTCAACGGTGAGATCGCGATCATGCCGGAGAAAAGCGTCGCCTTCGCCGGCAGCATGACGACCGTGCCAATTGCGATGGCGAGACCGAGCAGCGCAACGAAGGAAGAAATTTTCGTGACGCTTGCACTCGTTAGGCCGATCGCCAGAACAATCAACGCGGTTACAACCACGACCGCTTCCGGCGAGACGAGCTTGAGTAATTCGAGATAGCTCATTGCAGAAACCTCATCGCCTGCACCGCCGGCATGATGCGATCGAAGAGCAGCTTCGGATAAATTCCAGCGGCCAGCGTGGTGAAGATCAAAAGCGCAGTGCCGATTTTCTCCGGCAGCGTGATTTCACGATCGATCTCCGCGGCGGGTTGCAGATGGCGTTCGCCGAAAAAGGAAAGCCGGACCGCGCGCAAAGTGAAAGCGGCGACCAGCACCATGCCGATGCCGGTGATCCAAACCGCCCACGAGTAATTCTTCCACGCGCCGATCAAGATAGTGATTTCCGCGGCGAATCCGCTGAATCCCGGAATGCCCATGGAGGCGGCGGAGGCGATGACGAAGCTCGTGGCCACGAATGGAAGAACGCGGCTGAGATTCATCCGCGAAAGTTCCTCCAGATCACGTGTGTGCGTGCGCGGATAAATCATGCGCCCGGCGATGGCGAAGAGGAGCGCGCCGATGATGCCGTGCGAGAACATCTGCAGGACCGCGCCGGAAACGCCGAGCACGTTGGCGGTGGCGAGGCCTAACAAGACAAAGCCCATGTGGCTCACGCTCGAATAACCAATGACGAATTTCAGATCGCGTTGTCGCAATGCCACGGCAGCGGCGTAAACGATTCCGATGACGGCGAGGACGACGATCCAGTTTCGCCATAGCGCGAAACCTTGCGGGAATAAATTTAGCGCGACGCGCAACGCACCGTAGGCGCCGAGTTTCATCACGATGCCGGCGAGCAACATCGAACCCGCGGTCGGCGCCGCGACGTGACCGGTTGGCGCCCAGGTGTGAAACGGCCAGATACCGGCGAGCACGCCAAAGCCGAGGAACAAAACCGGAAAGGCCCACGCTTGCAGTGCCGTCGGAAATTGAAATCGCGCGAGCTCCGGTAAATCGAGCGAACCAGCAGTCACGTAGGCGGCCAGGATTCCAATGAAAACGAGCGCGCCGCCGAAAAAGGAATACAGCGTCAGTTTCATCGCGCCGTATTCCTTGTTGGTCGATCCCCAGATGAGGATGAGGAAATACTTCGGCACGATGACGAGTTCGTAGAAGACAAAGAAGAGAAAGAGATCGGCGCTAAGAAAAACGCCGTACGATCCCGCGACTACGAGCAGCAACCAGAAAAAGAACTCGTTAGCCCGATTGTCTACATCCCACGAAAACAAAACCGCGCTGATCGCGGTAATCGCGGTAACAAGAATTAGCGTCAGGCTGATGCCATCGACCGCGAGAGAAAATTGCATGCCCAGCGCCGGCACCCACGGAACGCGAACCAGTGTTTGCGAACTCGTCGTGCCGAAGAACGCGTACAGAGCAAGCGTCAGCCCGGCAGTTGTTGTTACGAGCGCAATCCAGCGGGAAAGAGAGCGTGGCAGAATCAGCGCCGCGATCGCGCCGATGAAGGTGAGATAAATGGTCCAGGCGATCATTTGGACTTCCGGGTGCCGTATCGCGGCGCCGTTTCGCGAACGTGAAATCCAATCTCGCGTTTCGGTTTTTGCGGCGGCGCCGTGAGCTGCCGGATTGCTTCGATGATCGCGCTGATTTCGTCATCGTGTTTTCCCACGCGCTGCCCGAGCTCGGCAAACTTTCGCGCCAACGCGCGGTTGGTTTCGAGTGTTTCACGTAGCTTCACGAACGCGCGCATGATCGCGATGTTCACCTTCACCGCGCGCTCGCTTTTGAGAACACTTGAAAGCATCGCGACACCTTGTTCGGTGAACGCGTGTGGCAGATGTCGGCGGCCGCCGCGGCCTTTTGATATTCCAAATTGGAATATCAAACGCTTGGCCTCCTCCGGTGTGACTTGGAACATGAAATCGGCGGGAAACCGGTCGCGATTGCGTTGAACCGCTTTGTTGAGATTGCTCGTCGTTACTTCGTAGAGACCAGCCAGCTCGAAATCCAAAATGACCTTTTGACCGCGCAGCAGAGAGATTGTTTGCGCGATTCGTTTCACGGGAATGATCGCCTTCATCGGATTTATCAAATGAACAGCTGCGCCATCCGGGTGACGGTGCTGTTGAAAATGTTGAAGATGAACTGCGGCGCGATGCCGACGGCGAACATAAGGAGCGTGACCGGAACGATGACCAACGTCTCGTTAGGCCGCAGTTCCGGGAAATCGATTTTGGCTGCGCCGCTGAAGAGCGCCTGCATCGCGCGCATGAAGACGATTGCCGTGATGAGCAAACCGAATACGGCGACCGCGGTAAACGACGCGGCGACGGCAAAGGAGCCTTTGAAGATCAGGAATTCGCCGATGAATCCGTTCAGTCCGGGCAGGCCTAACGAGGAGAACATTGCCACCGCCATCCAGCCGCAGAACAACGGTGCGCGTTGCATGAGTCCGCCGAAATCGTTGAGTCCGCGCGCGCCGCGGCGTTCTTCCATCAGGCCGACAAAATAAAACAGCGCGGCCGCGGTAATGCCGTGATTGAAGATCTGCATGAAGACTCCGCTCAATGCCGCCTGCGTTTCGGCGATTGGTTTGGCGGTGGTGGTCGCGATGGCGAACAAACCGAGCATGCAATAGCCGAGGTGGTTGATGGAGAGGTACGCCACCATGCGTTTGAGATCGCGCTGCGCCCATGCCGCGAGCGAGGCGAAGATGATCGAGCAAACCGCGAGGCCGAGCAGCCACGGGCCGACGATTCTGCATTCGTTAGGGAAAAGTGGCAGCAATAGCCTAACGAATCCATACACGCCCATTTTCGAGAGTGTCCCGGTCAGGACCATTGAGACGCCGGTCGGCGCCGTCTCGTACGCATCGGGCAGCCAGGTGTGAAACGGAAACAGCGGAACCTTGACCGCCAAGCCGAGGAAAATTCCCGCGAAAGCGAACCACGCGATGCGGCCGCTGAGCAATCCAGTTTTTCCGAGCGCCGCCAGCGCGGCAAAATCGAATGTACCGCGCGTGAAATAAATTCCGAGAAACGCCAGCAGCATCGCGACGCTGCCGAGAAAGGTGTAGAGGAAAAACTTCGTCGCGGCGCGATCGCGTTTTTCGCCGCCCCAGATTTTGATGAGCAGGAACGACGGGATCAGGCTCATCTCGTAAAACAAGAACCAGAGAACAAAATTTTGGGCGGTGAAGGTGCCGTAGAGCGCGGATTGCATCACCAGCATGAGCGCGCATTGCCCGCGCGGAGCGCGTTGCGCGAGCAGCGCGAAGGGAAAGACTAACGAGACGAGGAGCACGAGCAGCAGGCTCAAGCCATCGAGGCCGACCAGATATTCCGCACCGATCGACGGGATCCAATCGTGACGTTCTGCCAGCTGTAGACCGGTAGCGGTGGGATCGAAGTTCCGCCACAACGTCAGCGCGACAATGGCAGTAATGATATTGAAGCCGAGCGCGGTCCCACGCGCTTGATGTTCCCGCGTCGCGCTGACGAAAAGCGCGCCGATCAGCGGAATGAGAATGAGAGCGGTGATCATCGGAGCCATGCGTAAAGCAACAACAGCGCGACCATGCCCAGCGCCGCCGCGCCCATGTAAAGTTGGATCTGGCCGGAATGGATCGCCGACATCAATCGTCCAACGCCGCTCGCGCCCGCGGCGCTTTCATCCACGCCGGCATTGATGGCGTGCTCGTCAAAACCTTTGGTCAGGATGCCGAAAAGTTTTCCGATTCCACCCAGCAGCCTAACGAGTCCATCCCAGAAGTAGCGATCCATGAAATCCGAAATTCGCGCCGCCGTGCGGCTGAGCGCGATGATGGTGTGCTCATAGAGTTCATCGAGCCACATCCGGTTTTCGAGGAAGCGGAAAAGCGCCGGCTGCGCGCTTTGCAGCGGATCGCGTTCGCCGGCGTTGCGATAAATCAGGACGCCGAGACCGATTCCGGCGGCGACGAGCGCGAGCGAAATGAACAGCATTGGCTGGATTAATTGCGCGAGGTCGAAGTGCGGAGACTCGCCGCTGAGAAATTCATGCAGCCACGGCCACGTGGGCGTCAGCAAAATGCTGAGCGCGATGGTGCAGAGAGCCAAAACGGCGAGGGGAAGCGTCATGACCCGCGGACTTTCGTGTGCATGCGAGGATGCTTGGCGGCGTTGCCCGTAGAAAACGAAAATCATCTGCCGCGTCATGTAGAGCGCCGTGAGAATCACGCCGGCCATCATGAGAAAATGCGGCGCGCGCGACGCCGGCCAATGCGAAGTGGCGTGGAGGATTTCCTCCTTCGTCCACGCGCCCGCGAAAAATAGCGGCACACCGCTCAACGCCATCATGCCGATGGCGTAGGTCGCAAATGTCGCTGGCATGACGCCGCGCAGTCCGCCCATTTTGCGAATGTCCTGTTCATGATGCGTCCCGTGAATGACCGAGCCGGCGCCGAGGAACAGCAATGCCTTGAAAAATCCGTGCGCGAGCAAATGCATGATGCCGGCCGCGACGCCGCCCACGCCTAACGAGACCATCATCAAGCCGAGTTGTGAGACGGTGGAGTAGGCCAGGATGCGTTTGATGTCGTATTGCGCCAGCGCGATTAACGCCGACATCAGCGCGGTGATGACACCGATCCAGACGACCACGGTCAGCGAAGTCGTCACGCCATGCACTGCGCCTAACGAGAAGATCGGATAGACTCGCGCAACCAGGAAGACGCCAGCCGCTACCATCGTGGCCGCGTGGATGAGGGCACTGACCGGCGTCGGACCTTCCATCGCATCGGGCAACCAGACGTGCAGCGGAAATTGCCCCGACTTGCCGACCGCGCCGCAGAAAATCAACAGAGCGATCGCGGTTGCACTGGCGCCGATTGTGACGAGCGCACTGACTTCAAGACAACCGTGACCATCGTCATAAAACAGCGTCGTGCCCGTTTTGCCGTAGAGCCAAAGCAGTCCGAGAAAAAAACCGATGTCGCCGATACGCGTGGTGATGAACGCCTTTTTCGCCGCCGCGGCTGCGCTCGGTCGCTCGATCCAGAATCCGATGAGCAGATACGACGCGAGCCCGACCAATTCCCACGAAACGAAAAGCAGCAGCAGGCTGTTCGCGATGACAACACCGAGCATCGCAGCGGTGAAGAATGACAGGTAGGCGAAGAACCGCGTGAAATTCTTGTCGTCCGCCATGTAGCCGATGCTGAAAACGAAAATCCACAACGCGACAAACGTGACCATCAACAGCATCGCGGCCGTGAGCGGGTCGAGCACCCAGCCGATTTGCAGCGTTTGTTCGCCGAAAGTGAACCAGGTGAAATTGTGGAACGCTCGAAATCCCGGTGCTTGCAGTGTTGTTGTGAAGGCGGCGATGGAAAAACCGAGCGCAACGATTTGGCCGGCGACGGCGAGAAATGCGGCCGGTTTGCGGCGCGAATTGTGCAAACAAAGGATGCCTAACGAGACCAGGAGCGGTGTCGCCGGAATGAGCCAGAGATGAGGAACGATCCAGCTCATCCGCTGAGTTGGTTCAACTCCTTGATGTTCGTCGTGTGAAAATGACGATAGACGGCGATGACCAGGGCGAGGCCGACGGCAGCTTCGGCCGCCGCGATGGCGATGGAAAAAATCGCCACCATCACCCCGGTCGGCGCGTGCGTCTGCGGCGCGAAACGCCAGAAGGCCACGAAGTTAATGTTCGCCGCCGCCAGCATCATCTCGATACCGATGAGAACGAAAATGGTGTGACGCCGGCTGAGCGCCGCCATTAAGCCGATGGAAAAGAGCGCGACGGAAATGACCAGGAATGTCGTCAGTGTCGGCATCAGCGTTTCTCCTCCATCACGAGCACGAGGGCGCCGATCAGGGCGGCCGTCAGCACCACACCGACGCATTGCAGTGGCCAGATGTAATCGGTCATCAGAACTTCGCCGATGCGTTTTACGGTCAGCGGCTCAATCGATGATGCGCCGATGGCTACAGTCGGTGTGTGCAGGACGGCCCAGATCAAACCAGCGAAAACGACCAGCGCGACGAAAACTCCGGCCCAATTGAAGCCACGAACGTTTTCCGCGTCCCGCCGCGTCAGCAGAATGGTGAAGACGATCAGGATTGCGACCGCGCCGACGTAAACAAAAATTTGCACCAACCCGACGAATTCCGCGCCTAACAAGAAGAACAACGCGGCGACTCCGACGAAGGTGATGATCAGGCAAAGCGCGGCGTGGATCAGCTGGCGCAAACAGGCGGCGGCAAGCGCGCCCGCCAGCGTGACCATGGCGATGATGAGAAAGGCGGCGTTGCTCATTCAGCGAAACGATAGGTGCGCGGCGCGAATTTCCTGCGCGCGTCGAGCATTTGCGCCAGCGCGAAGTAAACCAAGAGCAGAATGCCCGACGACCACAGATAACCGGCCAGCCGGCGGCCCTGGAAATGCCAGACCGCGGCGGCGATGATGCAGGTGAAGGCCATCGGCAGTATGAATTTCCAGGCGAAGTTCATCACTTGATCGACGCGCATGCGCGGGAGCGTGCCGCGAATCCAGATGAAGGTGAAGATGAGCACGCCCAGCTTGGCGAAAAACCAAAGCCAGGACGGAATGATTTCCAGAAATAGAAACGGTGCGTGCCAGCCGCCGAGGAAGAGCGTCACCGCCAGTCCGCTGACCGCGAACATTCCGAAATATTCCGCGAGGAAAAAGATGGCGTACTTGAAGCCGGAATATTCGGTCATATGGCCGGCGACAATTTCCGATTCGCCTTCCGGGATATCGAAAGGGGTGCGGTTCGATTCGACCAGCGCAGAAACGAAAAACAAAATGAAGGCGGTCGCGCCCCACGGCGTGAAAACGAACCAGTGCGGCAAAATGCCTAACGAATAGTTGCCCTGCGCCGCCACGATGGCATCGGGTGTGAGCGAACCGACCACCATCACCACCGGCAGCACCGTAATGATGAGCGGCAATTCGTAGCTGACCATCTGCGCGATCGCGCGCATCGCCCCGAGCATGGAAAATTTATTGTTGCTGCCCCAGCCGGCCATGAAAACGGCGAGTTCTGTCATCGAGCCGACGGCGAAGAAAAACAGAATGCCGCCATCGATCACGAACGGCGTCATGTTGCGCCCGTAGGGAATGATGCCGAGTGCGAGAATCCCCGGCACCACGGTGACAATCGGCGCGAGAAAATGCACCACCTTGTCGGCGCGGAACGGCACCACGTCTTCCTTGATCAACATCTTGATTCCGTCCGCCACCGGTTGCAGTAAACCGAATGGCCCGACGCGATTCGGGCCGTAACGATTTTGAATTCGCCCGAGAATTTTGCGCTCCCAGACGGAGATCAGCGCAAAGAGCGTGGCAAAGACGACGAGCAACAGCGGTGATGCTGATCAGGCTCGAGGCGAATTGTTGCACCCAAACCGGCGTGTGCGAAACAAATTGCAGCAACCAGTTCTTGAGCGTGACAAAAATTTGATCGAGGAATTCGCCACTCATGCTCTGCCGAAGGAAAGCGGTCTCGAATTGCGCAAGCAAGTCAGAATGCGCTCGCCGGAGAAAGTTCGCTCCGATAAGGAAGTGCGCGTAAACTCAAATTCGCCTGCCGATGGCTCCTAATCCTTACTTCTTCATCATCATCCTCGCCGGTGTGGCCGTGACCTTTCCGCTCCTGCCGCTGGCACTGGCCTGGTTGTGGCGAAGATTTTTTCAACCGCCCAAGCCGGGCGCGCAGAAAAACGCCACCTACGAATGCGGCGTGGAATCGGTGGGCGAAGCGCAGATTCAATTTCGATCGCAGTACTATATGTATGCGATCATTTTTCTGGTCTTCGATGTCGAAGCGATTTTTCTCGTGCCGTTCGCGGTTGCGTTCACCGGGCTATCGGTCGGCGCGTTCATTGCGATTCTCGTTTTTCTTTTGCTGTTGATCGAAGGGCTGGTTTGGGCCTGGGGCAAAGGCTGCCTAAATTGGGCGAAGTAAGGAGGAACGAATTTGAAAACCAGAAAGCCAGAAATGAAGAATTCTTCTTCCTGGATTCCTGGGTTCCGAATTAATCCTCTTGGCGAATCCGCCATGAGCGAACCAATCGACGAAGGACTTCGGAGCGAACTGCAGAAGCAGGGGATCTGGGTCACGTCGATGCAGGATCTTTATAACTGGGGCCGACGCAATTCGATCTGGCCGCTGCAATTCGGTCTGGCCTGTTGTGCGATCGAAATGATTGCGACCGCGGCGTCGCGCTACGATCTGGCGCGCTTCGGCGGCGAAGTTTTTCGGCCATCGCCGCGTCAGGCCGACCTGATGATTGTCGCCGGCACCGTGACCAAGAAAATGGCGCCGCAAATTGTTCGTCTCTACAATCAGATGCCCGATCCGAAATACGTCATCGCCATGGGCGCATGCGCGATTTCCGGCGGCCCGTTCAAGCAAGGTTACAACGTGCTTAAAGGCATCGACCGTTACATTCCGGTCGATGTTTACATTCCCGGCTGTCCGCCGCGGCCGGAAGCGTTGCTGCACGCTTTCATGGAATTGCAGCGCAAGATCGACGGACAGAAACTAACCGGCGCGGCCAAGGCCGATCATCTCGACAAGGAACAGCCGAGCGAATTTCCGGTGCCGGCTTTCGGTGAACATGATTTGGAACCGCCGTTGAATCCCGACGTTTTTCGTCCGCCGCTGGTCGAGCGCGCCTAACGAATGCAGGCGCTGGAAGAAATCAAAGCGCGCGCGGAGTCGGCTGTGCCGGGCGCGAAGATCGAGATCGTTCCGAATCCCGGTCCAGCCAACCAGCCGTCATTGTTGCTTGATGTGGCAACAGCGCTGAGCGTTGCGCGTTTTCTGCGCGACGATGCGGAACTGCGCCTCGATTTCTGTTCGAATGTGACTGGCGTCGATTGGTTGGACCGCAAGATAAAGACGACGCGCAAAGTGAAACAGGTCGTCGAGGGCGTGGAAAAAGAGGTCGACGAGACGACGGAACAATTGGTGCCCGGTTATCTCGAGGCCGTTTATCACCTTTACTCGATGGCGTTGAAACACGGGCCCGTCATCATCCGCATGCGCACCAGGAATCGCGGCGACGCGGTGCACCTGCCCTCGCTCACGCCGGTCTGGCGCAGCGCGGAATTTACAGGAGCGCGAGATTTTCGATCTCTACGGAATTCATTTCGACGGTCACCCCGATCTGCGCCGCATTTTGATGTGGGACGAATTTACCGATCATCCGATGCGCAAAGATTATCGCGAGCCGGACGATTACGAATACGAACCGACACCGCACGACGAAGTGCTCGAACGCGCGAAGCAACATTATCCTGCGCGACCCGGAAGTGAACGAAACGCTCACACCGCAAACATGAGCGCTGGTTTCCAGGAACTCGCCGAAGCGCCATTGCCGCGCGGGATGACTTCGCGGCTCGAAGGCGAACTGCTCGAAGTTTCGATGGGTCCGCAGCATCCATCAACGCACGGCGTGTTTCGCATGAACGTCGCGCTCGACGGCGAAATCGTGCGCAAGCTCAAACCGGTTTTCGGTTACCTGCATCGCAATCACGAAAAGATCGGCGAGAACGCCAGCTATCTCGGTTCGATGCCCTACACGGATCGGCTCGATTATTTTTGTTCGATGACCAACAACTGGGCCTACGCGCTCAGTGTCGAGAAGCTCGCCGGCATCGAAGTGCCCGAGCGCGCGGAATATTTGCGCGTCATTCTCGCCGAGCTGACGCGATTGCAAAACCACGCCTCGCTGCTCGGCTTCCTCCTGAGCGACATGGGCGCGTGGGGCACACCGCTGATGTATGCCTTTCGCGAACGCGAAAAAATTCTCGACCTCTTCGAGTCGCTCAGCGGCTCGCGCATGATGTGCGATTTCATGCGCTTCGGCGGTTGTCGCGTCGATGCGGCCGACGACTGGTTAGGCCGCGCGAAAGAGATCGTCGATGCCTTTCCGAAATTTCTCGACGAGTTCGAGCAACTCATCGTCGAAAACGAGATCCTGATCGCGCGGACGCAGAACGTCGGAAAATTATCGGCCGAGCTCGCGATCAGCGCCGGTATCACCGGTCCGATGCTGCGCGCCAGCGGCGTGAATTACGACATTCGCAAAGTCGATGGCTACGGATTTTATCCGCGCTTCAAATTCCGCGTGCCGCTGGGCGATCACGGCGACACCTATGATCGACTCATGATGCGCGCGCTCGAAATGCGCGAGAGCCTCGACGATTTTGAAACAAGCCTTCGAACAGATTCCGGCCGGCCCGATTCAAAATCCAAAAGTGAAAATCCGCGCTTTCAAGCCGCCGGTCGGTGAAGCCTACGGGCGCATCGAAGGACCGAAAGGTGAGCTCGGTTTTTATTTGATCAGCGATGGCAGTGCGAGTCCGTATCGCTATCGTGTGCGCCCGCCGAGTTTCATCAACCTCACCATATTAGAAGACCTTTGCCTCGGTCACACCGTTGCGGATGTGATGGTGATTCTCGGCAGCATCGACATCGTGATGGGCGAGGTGGATCGCTGAAATCGAAAAAGCGCGGCAAAGAAAAGATTGTTGCGGAAACTGCGACGCCGGACTGGCCGAAGCTCTCGTTAGTTGCGCTCGCTTTTCTGGCGATGACGCTGATCGCGTACTGGCCGGCGTTAAATGGCGGCCTGATCTGGGATGACGACGCGCACCTGACGAAAGTTGAATTGCGTTCGTTAGGCGGCCTGGCGCGCATCTGGTTCGAGCCGGGCGCGACCCAGCAATATTATCCGCTCGTTCACAGCGTCTTTTGGTTGGAGCAAAAACTTTGGGGCAACACGGTGCTGCCGTATCACCTGGCTAACGTTTTCCTGCACGCGCTGTCCGCCACGATGCTCGTCGCGATCCTGCGACGCCTGAAGATTCCCGGTGCGTTACTGGCCGGCGCAATTTTTGCGCTGCATCCGGTACATGTTGAATCGGTCGCGTGGATTTCGGAATTGAAGAACACGCTTTCCGGAACGCTATGTTTGTCGTCGGTCCTGTTTTACCTGCGTTTTGATGAACGGCGCGATGCGAAGAGTTACTGGATTGCGCTGGTCCTTTTCGCATTTGGTTTGATGGCGAAAAGCGTAATCGCTACGACACCGGCGGCGCTGCTCGTCATCTTCTGGTGGAAGCGGGGCAAGATTTCCTTTGAGCGCGACGTCTTTCCGTTGCTCCCGTTCTTCGTCATCGGAATCAGCGCCGGTTTATTTACCGCCTGGGTGGAACACAACTACATCGGCGCGCAGGGCGAAGCGTTTAACTACTCGTTAGGCGAACGAGTCCTCATCGCCGGCCGCGTCTTCTGGTTTTATCTCGGCAAATTATTCTGGCCCGCGCAGCTCACTTTCATTTATCCGCGCTGGGAAATCAGCGGCGCAATGGCGTGGCAATATTTGTTTCCGCTCGCCGCGATTGCCTTGCTCATCCTGGCCTGGCTGTTTCGCGAGAAATCGCGAGCGCCTCTTGCGGCTTTGCTCATTTTCGGCGGCACACTTTTTCCCGTGCTCGGTTTCGTCAACGTCTATCCGTTCATCTTTTCCTTTGTCGCGGATCATTTCCAATATCTCGCCAGCATTGCCGTGATCACGCTGGTCGCGGCGGCTCTGACGATGATCGCAGGGCGATATCAAATCGTGTTTCTACTACTCGTTAGTCTGCTCGGGGTGTTGACCTGGCGACAAGCGCGCATGTATCGCGACGCCGAAACGCTCTACAACGTCACGCTGGAGCGAAATCCCGGCTGCTGGATGGCGCACAATAATCTCAGCACCATTCTCTTTGCCAAAGGCGACATCGATGGCGCGATGGCGCATTCGGAAAAAGCGCTGGCCATTCGGCCTAACGACTATGAACCGCATCTCAGCCTGGGCGATGCGCTGGTGCGCAAGAGTCGTGTCGACGAGGCCGTCGCGCATTTTCAGGAGGCTTTGAAATTGAAACCCGATTATGCCGAGACGCACACGCATCTCGGCAGCGCGTATCTCGCGCAACGTCGCCCGGCCGAAGCGATGGCTGAGTTTGAGAAGACTCTCGCGCTCGCACCCAATTCGCTTTACGCCAGCAACGACCTGGCGTGGTTGCTCGCCACTTGTCCCGATACTTCACTGCGCAACGGAACTCGCGCGGTGCAGTTGGCCGAAAAAGCCAACCAACTTGCCGGCGGCGAAAATGCCAGCGTCATGCGCACGCTCGCCGCGGCCTACGCGCAAAGTGGTCAGGTGCCACGCGCGATTGAGACGGCGCAGCGCGCGGCGACGCTAGCCGGAAACGACCAGACGCTTGCGGCCGGTTTGCAAAAAGATCTCGCGCTTTATCGCTCGCACTTGCCCTGACCCATGTGTAGCCATATCCAACTCAAATGATCGGCGCGGGCATTCTCAAGGGCATGGCGGTGACGGCGAAAAATTTCGTCGGCAGCTATTTCGACAAAGAGCGGCTGATCACCGTGCAATATCCCGAGGAACGCATTCCGTTGCCGGAGAACTACCGGAACTTTCCATTCCTGGTTTACGACGGTGACGATGCGCAGGCCGGTCTGCGCTGCGTCGCCTGCCAGATTTGCGAGAAGGAATGTCCGCCGCAGTGCATCTACATCGTTAAGAGCAAAGACAAGAAACCGGACTACGTCGGCAAGCCGCAATTTTATCCGGCGATCTTCGACATCGACATTTCCGTCTGCATGAGTTGCCAGATCTGCGTCGAGGTTTGTCCGTTCGAAGCGATCAAGATGGACAAGGTTTTTGAGCTGAGTAAACGCGAACGCTTCGACGCTTTGCTCCAGCGCAAAACCGATTTGGCCAAGTCTAACGAGTACTATCACGGGATTCATCCGATCGAAGCGACCGAGGTCGATGCCAATCTCGCGAGCGCGGCCGCCGCCGCCGCGGCGAAAAAGAAAGCAGCAGCGGCTGCCGCCCCGCCGACCACACCAGCGCCACAAACATGAGCGCAACCACGCGTGAATCGGTCGTCATCATTTCCTGTGCCGACGATCCCGGCGTGCGGTGTGGAATCGAAGATTACGCGGTTACAATTTGCGAACAGACCCGCAAACGCGGTTGGAAAACGTGCGCGGCCTGGCAGGATGAAAAATTGAAAGTGCGAGTGCAGGGCGACGATGCGCGCGCGGTTCGCGCATTTCTCGATCCGTTCGTTGGCAACGCGAAGGAACACGGCGCGGCCAGTTCCATTCTCGAAGAAGTCGAGGCGGCGCCGGTGATTTGTCAGCTCGATGATTCGCCGGTTTTGTGGGGAACGGTCATGCACGCGCGGCTAACGCGCGATTTGCTTACCTCACTTCCGGAAGGCGCGTATCTCGCTTCGGAAGATCGCACCGGTTCGATCGGCCGGCTCGGTCCGGCGCATGTGCGTGCGCAGCAATGGCAACGCGCGCAGCTGGCCGGAATAAATGGCGGCATGTGCCGTGTTTTCTGGTCGGGCGACGATTACGAAGCATTCGTTAGGGCCTAACGAGAGCAAACAGTCGGACGCGCTTTCAGCGATGTGCAAAAATCTCGCGAGCCAGCGGGAAATCGGCTAAGGGAGCGGACGATGACGCGCAGCGAAGTTCTGGCTACTCGGCGAAGCTTGGTCGAGCAGCTGGGCGACTGGAACGATCGCAAGCGCTGGCAACAATTCTTCGACAGCTATTGGAAACTGATTTACGGCGCGGCACGCAAGGCGGGACTAACCGACGCGGAAGCGCAGGAAGTCGTGCAGGAAACGCTCATCACCGTGGCGAAGAAAATCGATTCGCTGAAATACGATCCGGCGATCGGTTCCTTCAAAGGCTGGCTGCTCAACATCACGCGCTGGCGCATTGCCGATCAATTCCGGAAACGGAAACCGGACGCGGCGCGAAGATTTTCGCGCGATGATGGCGAAGCGCGCACGGCGACGATCGAGCGCATTGCGAATCCGAATGGTCTCGAGCTCGATGAAATTTGGGACGAAGAATGGCGCAAGAATCGATTGCAGGCCGCGGTGGCGCGGGTGAAACGGCAGGTCGATCCGAAGCATTACCAGATTTTCGATTGCTATGTTTTCAAGGAATGGCCGGCGCAGAAAGTCGCGGCGGAATTGCGCGTCACGCTCGCGCAGGTTTATCTGGCGAAACATCGTCTCTCGGCCTTGCTAAAAAAGGAACTGCGCGCGGCGGAGCGCATTCCGGCCTAACGAATGGTTGATGGCATTCCGGTTATTCCCGATTATGAACTGCTGCGCGTCATCGGGCGCGGCGCCTATGGCGAGATCTGGCTGGCGCGCGGGCTGACCGGTGCGTTGCGGGCGGTAAAAATTGTTTACCGCCAAACCTTCGAGAGCGAGCGCGCTTTCAATCGCGAATTCTCCGGCATGTCGGCCTTCGAGCCGATCTCGCGGGCGCACGCGGGCTTCGTGGACATCCTGCACGTCGGGCGCAACGACTCGTTAGGCTACTTTTATTATGTGATGGAGCTGGCCGATGACGAGGCGACCGGCGCGCAAATCGACCCGGCGAATTATTCGCCGCGCACCTTGAAGACGACTGGTGGCGCGGCCTTGCCGGCGAACGAGTGCATCCGCCTCGGCCTGCGATTAACGGAAGCGCTCGGTGCCTTGCACGAACACGGGCTCACGCATCGCGATATCAAACCTTCGAACATCATCTTCGTGAACGGCGCGCCGAAGCTGGCCGACATCGGTCTGGTCGCGACGCATGGTCAGCAATCGTTTGTCGGCACGGAAGGTTACGTCCCGCCGGAAGGTCCGGGGACGGCGCAGGCCGATCTCTACTCGTTAGGCAAAGTTCTCTACGAAATTTCCATGGGGAAAGACCGGCTGGATTTTCCCGAGGTCGGCACCGATTTGGAAGCGCGCGATGACAAACTGCAACTGCTCGAGCTGAATTCCGTCTTTCTCAAAGCCTGCGCGTCGACGCCGAATAAGCGCTATCGCGACGCCGAACAAATGCATCGTGATTTGGCGGCGCTCAGCGAGGGCGAGCCGACGCGACGAAGGCGCTGGCCATGGTTCCTGCTGGCCTCGTTGATCTTGCTCTCGTTAGGCATTTTGGTCTTGAAATCGCGCCTAGCGAATCGTCCGAAAGAGATGCCGCCCGTTGTTCTGGCCACCGCGGCGATCGAGACCGATCCACCGGGCGCGATGGTCTTGTTAGGTGATCGCATGAAGAGAAGTCCGGCGCGGTTCGAAAATATTGAGCCGGGGAAATACCTGTTACGGGTGATGCTACAGGATTTCGATCCGATTGAGACGCGTATCGAATTGAATTCCGGCGAAGCGCTGGCGCCGCCGGTTTTCAAATTGCAGCACAGCAAAGGCTCGCTGCATTTCGCCTCGCAACCGGACGGCGTGACCTTCGAGCTGAAACATAACGGCGAGACCCTGCAACGCGGAATTACCCCGGCTATTCTGCATGATTTGCCGGCCGGGGTTTATGACGTGGCAGCGAAGCGCGGCGAATCGGAACTGCACGAAAAGGTCGAGATCAAGCGCGGGGAAATGACCACGAAGATTTTCGAGTTCGCCAACGGCAGCGTAAAAATCATCAGCGCTCCTGCGGGTGCGACGGTCCTGCAGGATGGGCGCGAAATCGGCACGACGCCGTTGCTGCTCGAGGAAGTGACGCCGGGCGAGGTGAGCTACGAATTACGCCTCGCCGGATTCAAACCGGGCGCGGTTCGCGGCAGCGTGCAGCCGAAAGAGCAGACCTTTCTCGACGCGCGTCTTGAGAAAATCGTGACGGTCGATCCGAAGCAGCCGTTCGAGAACTCGTTAGGCATGCGCTTCGTTCCGCTGGGAAATATTCGCGTCAGTGTTTGGGAAACGCGGGTGAAAGATTGGGCGGCGTTTTGTCGTGCGACCGGTCGCGCGTTCGAGAAGCCGGATTTCAAGCAGACGGAAAATGATCCGGTGGTGAAAGTGAACTGGCGCGATGCGGCCGAGTTCTGTGAATGGCTCACGCAGGAAGAGCGCCGGCAAAATCGCATCGATGAAACGCAGGCGTATCGATTGCCGAACGACCAGGAATGGAGTTTGGCCGCGGGCTTGACCGATGAAGTCGGCGCGACGCCGGAAGAACGCGACGGCAAGATCAAAGGTGTGTATCCGTGGGGCAAACAATGGCCGCCGCCATCGGGCGCGGGAAATTTTGCCGATCAATCCGCCGGACGTTTGCGAGGCGCGATTATCGAAGGTTTCAACGACGGCTTCGGCACGACTGCTCCGGTCGGAAGTTTCAAGCCGAACGCCGCCGGTCTCTACGACGTGGCGGGCAACGTTTGGGAATGGTGTTTTGACCTGTATAAACCCGGCAGTCGCTGGGGAGTTTTGCGTGGTGGATCGTGGGCGACGAGCAATCGCACCGAGTTGCTGAGTTCTTACAGAAATGTAGTTGATCGGAACGAACGCGATGTCATCTATGGATTCCGCTGCGTTCTCGCACCGGTAGCGCCGTAAATTCCTATGAAAACATCCGTCTTCTCACTCTTCATCATCATGACTCTTGCCCTTGGCCTAACGAGTAGTGCGGCGTCGAAACCGTCGCCGGCGGCCAGCGCCGCGCCGTCCGCAAATCCCCTGCTAAAAGAAAGCACGCTGCCCTACCAGTTCCCGCCCTTCGACAAGATCAAGAATGAGGATTTCCAGCCGGCGATCGAGCAGGGCATGGCGGAGCAATTGCAGGAGATCGAGAAGATCGCGAACCAGAAAGACAAGCCGACTTTCGACAACACGATCGTGGCGATGGAGAAAAGCGGTCGATTGCTCCAACGCGCCAATCGCACCTTTGGGAATTTGAATGCCTGCAACACGAATCCGACGATGCAGCAAATCGACAAGGACCTTTCGCCGAAACTCGCCGCGCATCAGGACGCGATTCGACTGAACAGTGCGCTCTTCGCCCGCATCCAGACTTTGCATGACCAGGCGGATAAACTCGGACTCGACCCGGAATCGAAGTATTTGCTCGAGCGTTACTACAAGGATTTCGTGCGCGCGGGCGCGAAACTCAACGACGCCGACAAGGCGAAGTTGAAGGAGATGAACCAGGAGATCGCGAAGTTGCAGACGACCTTTGAACAAAATGTCCTGAAGGAGAAGAACGCCGATTCAGTTATCGTCGATACGCGCGAGGAACTCGACGGCCTAACGAATGCAGAAATCGATGCCGCGACCAAAGCGGCCAAGGAAGAAGGCAAGGAAGGCAAGTTCTCGATTCGTCTGCAAAACACCACGAGCCAGCCGCCCTTGAAGTCGCTCAAGAATCGCGCGTTGCGTCAGCGCATCATGGAAGCGTCGCTCGGCCGCAACAGTCACGGTGGTGAGTTCGACAACAAGGAGGTCGTCTCCAGGATCGCGAAGCTGCGCGCGGAACGCGCGACCCTGCTCGGTTACGCCAATCACGCAGCGTATCAATTGGAAGACCAAACCGCGGGCAATGTCGCAACCGTGAACAAGCTGCTGGCCGACATCACGCCGGCCGCGGTGGCGAATGCGAAAAAGGAAATCGCCGACATGCAGGCGGTGATCGATCAGCAGGGCGGCGGATTCCAACTCGAGCCGTGGGACTGGGATTTTTATTCCGAGCAGGTGCGCAAAACGAAGTACGATTTCGATGAATCGCAGCTGCGTCCCTATTTCGAACTCAATCACGTTTTGATCGACGGCGTTTTCTACGCGGCGACGAAGGAATACGGCATCACCTTCAAGGAACGCAAAGATCTGGCGACCTATCTGCCGGATGTGCGCGTCTTCGAGGTTTTCAACGCCGACGGTTCGCCGCTGGCGATTTTCATGGCGGATTATTATGCGCGGCCATCCAAGCGCGGCGGCGCGTGGGCCAGCGCGTATGTCGGGCAATCGAAGTTGTTAGGCACAAAGCCGGTCATCGCCAATCATCTCAACATTCCGAAACCGCCGGAAGGCGAGCCGACCTTGCTGACCTGGGATGAAGTGAAGACGGCCTTTCACGAATTCGGTCACGCGCTGCACGGGATGTTTTCCAACGTGAACTACCCGCGCTTTAGCGGTGCGAGTGTGCCGCGCGATTTCGTCGAGTATCCCTCGCAGGTGAACGAAATGTGGCGCGATTGGCCGGAGATCCTGAAGAACTACGCCAAGCATTATAAGACGGGCGAGCCCATGCCGGCGCAATTGCTCGACAAGGTTTTCGCGGCGGAAAAATTCAACCAAGGCTTCAAGACGACGGAATATTTGTCGGCGACGCTGCTCGACCAGGCGTGGCACCAATTGAAACCGGACGAAGTGCCTAACGACACCTTAGGCTTCGAAGCCGCGGCGTTGAAAAAAGCGGGAGTCGATCTGCAGGATGTGCCGCCGCGCTATCGCAGTCCCTATTTCTCGCACACGTTCTCCGGTGGCTATTCCGCCGGTTATTACTCCTACCTGTGGAGCGAAGTGCTCGATGCCGATACGGTGGAATGGTTCAAGGGCCACGGTGGCCTAACGAGAGCTAACGGCGACCGGTTCCGCAGCACGTTGCTCTCGCGCGGCGGCAGCGATGACGCGCTGAACCTGTTCCGCAACATGGTCGGGCGCGATCCCTACATTGAGCCGTTGCTGGTGCGACGCGGGCTCGAGGTCAAATCACCCGCGCAGGCGCCGGCCCAACCGACGAGCAATAATTAGTGCGCCGCCTTCGCGACCGGAATCGTGTAGCCGATGGGCGGATCGCGCTTTCGGTAACCCGACCCGGCCTTCGATGGTAGCTTGAGCGAAAAGAAAATCGCCGCCGGCGAGGAGCATCGCCGTGATGAGGAAGAATGCGCGCGGCATCATCGCGTCTCGGGATTTAGAATATGATCAAGTTGCTAAAAAGATGCGCGCATCACACCAGCGGCACCATGCCGACGACGAACGAAAGGTAACTGCGCCGTAACCTTTGCCGGCCTCAGCGGGTGGCGGCAACCAACGCGCCCAGAGCAGGGCCCCTGTTCGTTATACCGGTGGCGGCGCACCGGCAAATCGCAACCCGGACAGCGTAGCCGCTTGTTCCACATTTTTTGCCAACACCAGGCACTGAAATTTCATTCCGAGAAATCCCGGGTGCATGAGGGTGTGCAGCGCGCGTTTGGTCTTCGCGTCGGCAGTTTCCAATTCCGTTGCGAGCAGGCCATGCAACAATCCGGTGATGAAATGATGCTGATCGGCAAATCCAGCACTCGTTAGGCCAGATGCGCTCGCTTTTTCGATCAGCGAGGTCCATTCCACGTGCGCGCTCATGTCCGCTTCCCCGATTTGGATGAGAGGTGAAGGCAGCACGCGATGGTTCGCGTAGCACTGCAATGTTCCCCGTGATCGGTCCGGCGCGTAGAACTCATCGCGCGAGAATCCGTAATCGACCGCAAGCACAAATCCGGTTTCGAGTTTAGGCGCGAGCGCATCGATCCAGCGCAAGACTTCGAGATTAACTTCCGTCTCGTATCCGTCCGGCAACGGCGACGGAATGTGCCGTAATCGATCCAATAATTCCGGGTCACGGACGGGTTGATCCACGAGGGAAAAATCGCCGTTGCTCTCCGCAACGCAGCGTTCCAGCCATTCCGTTCCTGTCCATTTGACCAGATGAACCGGCATGGCGTCGATCAGTTCGTTGGAAAAATGCACGCCACGAAATGGCTCCAGTTGGTCTAACGAGTCCTTCCATTCCACCCGGCCTGTGAAATCCTGCAGCGTCGCGCGTTGTCGCGACTGCAGGACCGGGAACGGCTCGACGATGATGTAACTCAGGCGCTCGAAGAATTCCGTGTGCTTTTGACGCGCGACCGTAAGCGCGTCGCAGGCGAAGCTTCCATCATGCGCACCTTGCTCGACGATCTTGAACTCGTTAGGCCGCCCCAGCTTCTCCCACATCTCGGCGAACTGCGCCGCCATCAACCGCCCGAAGAGCGGGCCGACGCTGACGTTGCTGAAGTAATCACCGCTGCGTCCGATTTTTGCGCGCCCGGAACTGTAGTAACCAAGCGCCGGATGATAGAGCGCCTGTTTCATGAACCAGGCAAAGGAAACAGGCCCGCGCTCCCGTATTTCGGCACGAATATGCGCGATCAACTCCGGAATGCCCGAGGCCGTGTTTGGATTTCGTGAAATTTGCACCTAGGTTACGCGACGTTATCTCTGCGCCAGCATGCCAGTTTCCTTTCCCCAACGACAGCGCTGGGTCGAGCGTTACAGACCTCCATGGTACACGCGTCCGATCTACTACGTGCCGATCACGGTCGCGGCCGCGATCATTACCGGCATTGCGATTTACTGGCTGATCCTCGCCGCTGACCTGAGCCGCCAGGCCGAGGCCTACGATCTCAAGCAGCTCGAGCAAATGGAATCGGCCAGCGTGATTGTCGATCGCAACGACAAGATTTTCGGACAGATCTACGTGGAGAATCGCCAGACGATTCCGTACGACCAGATCCCGCGCGATTTGGTTAACGCCGTCGTCTCGATGGAAGACAACAAATTCTATCAACACGGCGGTTATGATACGTGGGGGATCGTGCGCGCGGCGCTGAAGAATTTCACCGCCGGTCATGTGCGTCAGGGCGCCAGTACGATCACGCAACAGCTGGCGCGGAATAGTTTCGCACTGAAGGAGCGCACGTTTCGCCGCAAGCTGGTCGAAATTTTTCTCTCCCGCCGCATCGAGCAGAACTTCGACAAGCAGAAGATCATGGAGCTGTACCTGAACCGGATTTATTTCGGTGGCGGACTTTACGGCGCGGAGGCGGCCGCGCGCGGTTATTTCGGGAAACCGGCCAAGGACATGACGCTGGCGGAATGCGCTACGCTGGCCGGATTAGTCAAAAGCCCGAACCGCCTTTCGCCCTGGACGGACAAGGACGCATCGCATGATTCGCGCAACGTCGTGCTCGGGCGCATGCGTGAGCTTCAGTTCATTTCGGCGGAGCGATGCAGCGCGGCCCAGGCCGAGGATGTGGTCATCGGCAGCCGGCAAAATGCGCAGGGCCAGAACTACGCGGTCGAGTACATCCGGCAGCAGGTGATCGCGGCCGTCGGCTGGGACCGTGCCATGAATGAAGGTTTTCGCATTCGCACCACGATCGATGCCGACATGCAAAAGGCGGCGGAAGATTCCTTGCGCACGCATCTCGACCAGGTCGAACAAACGTCCGGTTACGCGCATGAAACTTACGAAGCATATGCGGAGCGTTTTCGCGTTGCGAAAAAAGCGGCCACTACGGCTCAGCTACCTCCGCCGGAATATTTACAGGGTGCGATCATCGCGCTCAACAATGCGACCGGCGGAATTCTCGCGCTGGTTGGCGGTCGCGATTTCGAACACAACCAATACGATCGCGCCTTGCAGGCGCGGCGTCCGGCTGGCACCGCGTTTACGCCGTTCGTTTACGCCGCGGCGTTTGAGAAAGGACTTTATCCAGGCACGATGGTGGAAGATTCCGTGCTCGATAATCGCGCCGTCATGATCGGCGGAATGACCGGCATCCTCGGTGAATGGGGACCGGAGAATCCCGACAACCGTTACGAAGGTGCGATGACTGCGCGCCAGGCGCTGGCGAAATCGAAGAACGGCGCGGCGGTGCGCATCGGTTTGCAGGGCGGACTCGACGCCATGCTGCAACTCTGCAAGGCGGGCGGAATCAAATCAGCGCTGCGTCCTTATTCGGCCACATTTCTCGGCAGCAGTGAAGTGACGCTGGCGGAACTCGCGACGGCCTACAGCAGTTTTCCCGGCGGCGGCACGCGCCCGGATGGTCCGTTTATTTTGCAACGCATTGAGGAGAAGGACGGCAAGATCGTCTGGGAATCGTCGCAGAAACAGACGCGCATTCCGGTCATGAGACCCGAGACCGCCTACGAGGTGCATTCATGTCTGGTTGATGCGCTCCGCAAAGGCACCGGCTCCGCCGCCTACCAGTCGTTAGGCCTGAAGGAAATTCCCGCGGCCGGAAAAACCGGCACCGCTTATGACTTCACCGAAGCGCTGTTCGTCGGTTACGATGACGCTATCACCGTTGCCGTGCGCGCCGGATTCGATAAACCGCAGAAGATTTATCGCGGCGCATTCGGTCGCGAGATCGCGCTGCCGATCTGGGTCGATGTGATGAACGCATCGCTGGAACATTTTCCAGCGAAGGAAATCGCCAAGCCGGCCAATCTGCAGGCGGTGGAAATTTGTTCGAAATCCGGATTGCTCGCGACCGACAAGTGTCCGCCGGAAGAGGTTTACCGCGAGGTCGCGACCAAGGAACAAATCCCGACCGATCCGTGCAACGTGCACGGCGATTTGCGTGCGCAAGTCGCGCGCGATCTTCCGGATTCCGGTGTGCCGCGCGCTTCGCTCGCCGTCGATACCGCGGCGGTGAAACCCGTTTTCCTCAAGGGTCCGACGTTGCTGGCCGAGAACGATCCGTATAACGCGATCAAGTCGACCGCGATGCCGCCGGCGCTGAGAGCGGAACCGGTCGATAGCGAAGTGAAGGCTGCGCTACCGGTCGATTCTCCAAAATCCGAGACCGCCAAAGAAGAGCCGATCCTTCGTGCGGAGCCCGTGCATCCAGCGGACGCGCGCAAGTCTGAAGACGAGATGCCGCTTCGCGCTGAGCCGGTCTTGCGTGCCCAGCCGGTCAATCCAGGCACGCCGCCGCCTGGCGAGAGGATTCCGCGCGCCCAACCGCTGCGGGATTTGGAGCAGCCCGGCAACTAACGATGGCGGCGCGCGAAGCCGACAGTTTTCGGCTCAATGTTCTCAATCCCGGCGGACGCGATCCGGAACAACATTTTGGCGCGGGCGCGAAACACGAGGCGAAGGTGCATGCGCCGGTAAATTTTCACGCCTACGCCGCCTGCACCGGCGGAAGTTTTTTGCGCGACACGAAACGCGCCGTCCTGGCGAAGCAGCCGGTGCTGCTCTTGTTGCGCGGCGATTTTCGGGAATCGGAACGCGCGCTCGATCTTCTCAAGAGGGCCGGCGTGCCGGTGGCGGTTTCGTTGAAAGAAACCGGCGCGCATCAAATCGCCAATCAGCTTTCCGATCCCGCGCGCTGGAATCGTTTCCTGCGCGTGATCGACAAGGCTGACGGTTGCATTGCACCGACAAATGAGGCGGCGGAATTTTATCGCACGCTGCGACGCGACCAGGTTGCGTTTATTCCGACTCCCTATCCACTGCACGATGCGAAGTGGAATTTCTCCGACCAGGAGCGCGAAGGCGTATTTGTCGGGACGCGCGAATTCGGTGTCCCGTCCCGCAATCATCTTGCGGCCTTGCTCGCGGCGCGTCGCATCAATGAAGCGACGAACGAGCCGGTCACAGTCTATAACTTTGACGGACGCAAAGGTGCGGCGTTGCTGGCCAGCCTTCGTTTCCCGCCCAAACAGCTCCGCGTCTTGAAACACGGAGGAGATTACGCCTCTTATCTCGGCGTTATCGCAAAGCACAAGATCGTCTTTCAGCTCGATCGTAGTTGCGTGCCAGGGCAGGTGGCGGGCGACGCATTGCTGGCGCGCATTCTTTGCCTCGGAGGCAACGGCGCAATTGACTGCATCGCATTTCCGGAATTCTCCGGCGCACGCTCGATCGACGAGCTGGTCGAACTGTCGATCAAGCTTCTGCGCCATGGCAGCGCGTATGAAGAGGCGATCGCTGAATCGCAACGGCGCGCGGTCGAGCAGTTGTCTTTCGAGCGAATCGCGGAGCAGTTGAAAGAATTCTACTCCGCCATCGCTTCGAAATAATAATCTTCGAGCCTGCGAATCTGCGCGCCTTGCTCGAATTTCTCGGCCACGGCTTTCGCTCCGTCTTGGGCCATTTTGCCTAACGAGTCCAAATTGTTAACCCGCTGCACGAGTTCCCGCGCGAGCGCATCGGCCTCGCCTTCGTTCACCAGCACGCCGCTCACGCCGCTTTCGATGGCCTCCGGAATTCCGCCGTGCCTCGTTGCGAAAACCGGCAGACCAGTCGCCATCGCTTCGAGCATGGAATTCGGCACGCCTTCCTGATTTCCATCCGCGCCCGTCTCGCTCGGATGAAGGAAGATGTGCGAGCGGTAATACAATTCGTGCAATTCCGTTTGCGAAACGAAGCCGGTAAAACTCACGCGATCGGCAATCTGCAATTCGCGGCTCAGGCGCTTGAGTTCGTCGAGCAACGGTCCATCACCCGCGACGGTAAAATGCGACTGCGGAAATTGCCTAACGAATGCTGCAAAGGCGTGCAGACTGGTTTGCCACCCCTTCTTTTCGATCAACCGGGCCGCCTGCAAGAACTGCCATGCACCATCAGCCGGCCATTGACGCGCGCGAAAAGCAAAATCCTGTAACGGAACGCCGGTGCGCTGGATCCGAATCTTGTTTTCCGGCGCGCCCAGCCTAACGAGTGCTTTTCGCAGCGATTCGGAACGCACCAGAACGAGACGCGCTTCCTCCAGTATCTGCATTGTCGCCGTGCGATAAGCCGGCTTTTCCAAGTCGACCATCACATCCGCGCCGTGAAACGAGACGACCGTCGGCTGTTTCCATGTCTGCATCAGCGGCCGCAAGTGAACCGCGATGTGCCCGAAATAAATGTGCAGCAATTGCGCGTTTTTTGTTTCCAGGACACGCAAGAGCGCATTCGTCTCTGCGCGCGAAACCTGCCACGGCACATCGCGCAATTGCCGATACCAGATGCGTCGCAGGAAGTGCGTCGCCGGCTTGGGAACAATCGTGATGTCGTCGAAGGGAAAGCGCTCCGCTTCTTCGCGCTTCTGCGTAATGACGACTGGCCGGACCCGTTTGAGTCCGGTGATCTGCCGGTAGATGTGGAGCATCTCCGGTTTCAGAAACGTCGCGCAATACGACGCGACGACCGGCGGCTCAGCGTGTCGGTTCACTCCCGCTTTCGCGGCGGCGCGTCACCAGCCAAGACCAAACAGAATGAGCCCGGTGGCTTGCGGATGGCGGTTGGCCTCGTAGTTGGCCGTGTCGTAAACCACCGTCTCCTGCGGCGGAGCGAAATACCTGTCCGCCGCGCGCGGGTTGAGCAGTTGCAGCGGATTGCGTCCGGCGCGCGGGATAGCACCGATGGCGCGCGCTTGCGTCGGAGTCGGCGCCTGCTTCGGCAGGTTCTTGTGCTTATTGATCGGCGCGGCGTAAGACTGACTCTGCGTCTGCGCCTCTGCGCTGACGATGGCGGCGGCGGTCGCGAAGAGAGCGACGAGCAGTGTCTTTTTCATAAGGACTAACCCCGGGTGTGTCACACAAGTTCTTGTTGGATGACACCTTTCTCAGCAGGATTATGGCCCGATGCAGTATCTTGAAAAGGCCAAACGCGTGCTCGACGTGGAAATTTTCGAGCTCGGCCGTCTGCGCGAACGGCTGGACGAACGCTTTAGTCGCGCGGTTGAGCTGATCAAAGACGCAGTCGAAGGGCGAGGCAAGGTCGTGGTGCTCGGGGTCGGAAAGTCCGGTCACATCGGGGCGAAAATCGCTGCCACGTTGACCAGCACCGGTTCGCCGGCCGTGGTGCTCGATTCATTAAACGCCATGCATGGCGATCTCGGAATGGTGGCGGATGGCGATGTCGTCCTGGCGCTGAGCTCGAGCGGCGAGACCGAAGAATTGCTGCGCATCATTCCGGCCCTGGCGCGATTCAAGGTGCGCATCGTCGCGCTGTGCGGCGATCCACAGTCAACGCTGGCGCAAAATTGCGATGTCTTTCTCGATGTGAACATCGAACAGGAAGCGTGTCCGCTGAATCTTGCCCCGACTTCGAGCACAGCGGTCATGCTCGCCCTTGGCGACGCGTTGGCCATGGTGCTGCTGGAGGCGCGCGGATTTCAAAAGGAAGACTTCGCGCGTTTCCATCCGGGCGGAATGATCGGACGCAGCCTGCTCATGCGCGTCGATCGCATCATGCGCCCGCGCGAAGCTATGGCACTCGTCGGGCCGGACACGACGGTGCAGGTGGTGCTGAAAACCATGACCGATGTGCGCACCGGTGCCGCGGTGGTGGCGGATGACGACGGGAAATTGCTCGGCATTTTCACCCACGGCGATTTCGTCCGGCATTTTCAAATTGATTCGCGGGTGGGCGAGCGGCTCGTGGCCGACCTGATGACCTTGAACCCGGTGACGGTGCAGCGAGACCGTCCCGCGGTCGAAGTTCTAAACCTGCTCGATCGCCACAAGATCGACGATCTGGTGGTGGTGGATGAGAACGGCGCGCCAGTGGGAATTATCGATTCGCAAGACCTGACCAAGCTCAAGTTGCTCTAAGCGATTTTCGGTTGTAAGACTCTCGCCCTTCAACCGATTCCGATTCTATGGCAGCAGCGAACGATCTCCGCAAAGGACAGGCAATAAAATACAACGGCAACGTCGCGATTGTCCTCGATGTGCAACACCGCACCCCGGGAAATCTGCGCGCCTTTGTGCAGGCCATCATTCGCTACATCAACACCGGCAAGAGCGCCGATGTGCGGTTTGGTTCGACCGACAAAGTCGAGTTGGTCGATGTGAACCGGCAGACGCTCGAGTTTTCCTACAAGGACAACACCGGCTATCACTTCATGGATCCGGAGACCTACGACACGATCACGTTGAACGACAATCTGCTCGGCGATGCCAAGGAATACCTGGTGGAGAATTTGAAGGTGGAAGTGCTTTCGACCGAAGGCCGGCCGGTGCAGGTGGAATTGCCTTCGTCGGTCCAACTCAAAGTCGTGGAAGCGCCCGAAGGTGTGCGCGGCGACACAGCCTCAAATGTCACCAAGCCGGCGGTGCTCGAAACTGGCAAATCGGTCAATGTTCCTCTTTTCATCCGGGAGGGTGAAATGATTAAGATTGATACGCGGACCGGCGCATACATGGGTCGAGCTTAAGATCGCCCGCGGCGCGGTTCGTTTTGTTATGCCGTACGAACCGCGTCTCAGACGATCTGGAGAAAAACCGCGACCCAGCGGACGCACTTCGCGCCAGGTAAAAGTCGCGCCCTATGTCGTGCCCACGCGCCGTCCACCGCGCGGCGGCGTTCCAATCACGATGGGAATGACCGTGCCGACGAAGTGGGTGAAATTTGTCGTCGCGATTTTTCTTTTGCCGCTGTGCGCGATTTTGACGCAGACGTTTTTCACGGTCTTCGCCCGTGCCACGGTCACGCAACGTTTCTGGGCGGGCGAAGAATTCTGGTTCTTCTCGTTAGGCGCAATTCTGTGGCTCATCGCATTCTTCGGACTGCCCAAGCCGCTGCTCATGTATGTCTTCGGTCACGAACTCACCCATGCCATCTGGGTTTTCCTCATGGGCGGACGCGTCAGCCAATTTCGTGTCGGCCGCGATGGCGGACACGTCGTCACGACGAAGAATAATTTTTGGATCGCGCTCGCGCCGTATTTCTTCCCGATCTACAGCATCATCGCCCTCGCGCTTTTCGGTCTGCTCAGTCTGGTCGTGGACATGACACCTTTTGGCCGGCTGCTCTACGCCATCATTGGAATCACCTGGGCGTTTCACCTTACGTTTACCATCTGGATGATTCCCAAGAGTCAGACGGACCTGACGCACAACGGCACATTTTTTTCGCTCGTGCTCATCTACCTGATGAATCTCATCCTGCTCAGTGTCATGCTGATTGTCGCTTCACCGCACATCACCTTCGCCAACTTCGGCGCGGAGATGGGCCTGAATGTTGGCCGCTTTTTCGATTGGCTCGGCGGTTTGTTCGATCGCTTCGCGCAGGGCTATCGGCAGTAAACGGCGAAGGGCAAATGCTCCAGCGCGGCGCTGATTTTCAATGCGCCAGATTCGATTCTCATTTCGCGCCCGGTAAACAGGTCGCGCATTCCACTACTCGTTAGGCCATCTGGCAATTGAATCGCCGTATCCTGCCAGCGTTGGCCGGTGGGCGGAAAACCGACACGCGACGAGAGCCGCGGAACGATAACCACGATCCAATTGTTTTCGTGCTGACGCGCAAAGGCCACGCACTGATTCCGCATGGCTGCCGTGGGTCGCGAGCGGCACGTAGTTTCCCTTGAGGAAGAGATCGGGATGTTCGCGCCGGAAATGCAGCAGCCGTTGCGTGACGAACAATTTGATTCGTCCGTCGCTCCAATTGGACAACAACTCGTTAGGCAAAATTTGGCCTAACGAGTCCAGCATTTGCCGTCGCTCCTGGTAATCGACCGGCCGCCGGTTGTCCGGATCGACCAGGCTGAAATCCCAGATCTCGTTGCCCTGATAAATGTCGGGCACACCGGGCGCAGTTAGTTTCAGGATCAGCTGCGAAAGAGAATTAATCGCGCCGAGGCGCGCGATCTCTTCCGTGACGGGCAGAAAGGCGGCGATGAATTTGTTTTTCGCACCGGGCGCCAGAATCCTGGCGATGAAATTCGCCACGGCGCTGTCCCACCTCTCGTTAGGCTGAATCCAGCTCGTGTTGATCTTCGCTTCCTTCAACGCTTTCGCCATGTAGGCCTGAAGGCGCGCGATGTAATCCGGGCTCGCCTCCGTCGCGGCAAAAGGCCACGTGCCGAGCAGCGTTTGGTAAAGCAGGTATTCCTCATTGGCATCCGGCGCCTCGGCATCGTCGACTTTGCTTTTCCATTTTCGATTAATGATGCGCCAGCGCATGACTGCACTGCGCCAGAGATCGGGAATTTCTGAAATCGCGACCATGCGCGCGCGCACGTCTTCACTGCGCTTTGTGTCGTGCGTCGATGTGGTCAGCATCGTAGCCGGCCAATGTTCGCGCTGAAATTTCTGCTCGTCGTGAAACGCTGGCGGGGTGAGGCCGAACTGCTGCGGTTCGCCGCCGACTTCATTCAGCGCGGCCAGCCGATTGAAGACATAAGCGACCGTGTCTTCCAAACCCTTGGCCATGATCGGCCCGGTGCTCTGCTGGAATTTCAAAACGAAATTGGCGTGCTCGGCCCGCGTGGCTTCGTCGAGGTTTTCCGGAAATCGGAAGAGCAGGATATCGCGCAGAAAGTTGAAAACGGATTCCTCGATGGCCGGATTACGTCGCTTCGCCGTCGCAATGGCGCGTTCGATCGCAGTGCGGTCTTCTTCGCTCACCTTGCCGTCGGCGGTCATGTAAGTGCGATAAGTCGGGAAACAGGCGATCGTTTCGCGCACGGCCAGATTGACCTGGTCGAGCGTGAAGTCGCGGAACCAGCGGTTCTTTTCCGACAAGCGATCGAGCAAATTGCCCAGCACGCGCACGTCGTTGGAAAGGGCGATGCGCATGACGAGGCGTTTCTTCGCGTAAACCAGATGGCCGAAATGCATCGAGTGGCCGAGGAAACGGCGGAAGGTCTTCGTCATGGCCTGCTCGGCGCTGGCATCGCACAGCAGTTGCGTGACGCTGCGGGCGAAATCGTAACCGGTGGTACCGTGCACCGGCCAGTCGTTAGGCAAACGCTCGTGTGCGGAGAGAATTTTTTCTACGACGAGATAAATGGCGCGCTTGTCGTCTGGCAGGGAAACGCCGAGCGCCTCGGCGCAACGCTCCTGCAGTTTGGTGAAATATTCTCTCGGCAAATAGAGACCGTCCGGATGATCGATGCGCAATCCGGTCACGGCCTTTTGCCTAACAAGTTCAAGAAGGAGGCGATGCGCCGTGTCGAAAACCTCCGGCAATTCCATCCGAATCGCGGCCAGATCATTGACGTCGAAAAAGCGGCGGTAATTGATTTCCTCCGCCGCCACCCGCCAGAAAGCCAGCCGATAAGCCTGATCGTTCAGCAGTTGATCGAGGGCATCGAAGCTGCGCGAATCGCCTGGTGTGCCATTGATTTTCGCGACCGCTTTCTCAATCGCTTCGCGCACGGGCGGCGCTTCGTGACAGCGGCGATCGAGCCGGCGTTTGATAATTTCCTTTTCGCGCGCGCGCAAGGCGATGCGCTCGGGATCTGTCTCGTTGCGTCGCGGAAGATTATCCAACCCGGTGATGATGCTTTGGAATTCTGGATAGAAATCTTCGTCCTTGTGCGGCGCGAGAAATTCGAGCGCGACCTCGAGAATGTGGCGATAAGTGCCGGGCGCGATCGGCCATTCATGCTCGAAATAGTTGAGATAAAACGCGCCGGCCTCGAAGCGCACTTGCAGTTCGCCGCGTTCGAGCACGCGTCCGTATTGATCGCCCAGAATCGGCAACAGAACCTTGTCGCGCAGTTCCGGTTTCAGCGGCGTCCAATCGATGTCGAAATACGGCGCGTAAGCGGAGCTCGGCCCGTTCTCCAGCACGTCCATCCACCAGTGATTGAGCGATTCGCCGATACCCATGTGGTTCGGCACGAAATCGAGCACCTGGCCCATGCTGTGCGCATGCAGTGCGGCGACGAGCGCATCGTATTCCGCATGCGTGCCGATGGCGGCATTCAGTTTGTTGTGATCGGTGATGTCGTAACCGTGTGGGCTATCCGCACGCGCCTGGAAATAAGGCGAAGCATAAACGTCGCTGATGCCTAACGAGTGCAAGTAGGGCACGAGTTCGCGCGCCTGCGCGAAGGTGAACTGCCGGTTGAATTGCAACCGGTAGGTCGAAGTCGGGATGCGCGGCGATTCGTTAGTCACAAAAGAGAATCTACATCTTCTCTGGAACTTCGGTCCGGAGCACGCCGAAATGCTCGCGACTTATTTCCGAAACTTTCGCTCAGATATCCGGAGAGAGATAACGATGGGCCACACTTGCCATGACTTCCGCGTTTCTTGCACAATGGCTGGATGCTTTCCGCCTCCGCTTCAGGCAATGGCGATGAGCGTTTTGGCGAGACGGCGTGGAGCCTGGTGCTCGCGGCGGGCAACGCTTCCGAACCACGCGCAAGCGAAGCGATGTCCGAACTTTGCCGAACCTATTGGCCGCCGGTTTACAGCTTTCTGCGCCGGCGCGGATACAATCGCGATGACGCGCAGGACCTGACCCAGAATTTTTTCCAACACATCGTGCAAGAGGAAACGTTGCGCCGCGCTTCACCGGCCCGCGGAAGGTTCCGCAGTTTTTTGCTCGGTGCGCTCACGCGCTGTCTGGCCGATGAACACGCGCACCTGCGCGCGATCAAGCGCGGCGGTAGTGCCCGCTTCATTTCCATGGACGAATTGGCCGCGGAAGAAATGCATCATCAACCCGTGACGACGGAACTAACGCCGGCCGAATCGCTCGACGCGCGCTGGGCTGGCGTCATTCTCGAGCGCGCGCTCGCTCGGCCAATGGGATTGGATATGACACCGTCTCGCCGCGCGCATCGATAGCTACCGCGACAAACCGCGCGAAGCAGCCGCGCTGATCGCGAAGCTCGCGCGCGCGGTCGCGTTTGCGCACGAGCACGGCATTCTGCATCGCGATCTCAAACCGCAGAACGTGCTCTTCGATTCCGCGGACAAACCGTACGTGAGCGATTTCGGTCTCGCGAAATGGCTGCGGCGCGAATGCGATCTCACGCAGACGCTCGCGATCCTCGGCTCGCCCTACTACATGGCGCCGGAACAGGCGACTGATTCACACGCGGTCACGGGCGCGGCCGATATCTACAGTCTGGGCGCGATTCTGCTATCACATGATCACCGGCGAACCGCCGATCACGGGCGAAACACCGATGGAAGTTTTACATCGCGCTGCCGCGGAAAGACCGAAAGCGCCGCGCCTAACGACTCGTGCCATTCCGCGCGATCTGGAAACAATTTGCCTGAAGTGCCTCGAGAAAGATCCGAGCGGCTCGTTACGCCACAGCCGCTGCCCTGGCCGATGATCTCGAAAGCTTTTGCAATGATCGCCCAATTCGCGCGCGGCCCGTTGGCCTAACGAATCGTGGCTGGCGCTGGGTCCGAAGAAATCGCGTGACTCGCCGCCCTAAGTGCGATCTCAGTCGCGTTGCTTGTCGTGCTTGGCCTGATTCTTCCGAGCGTCCGGCAAAAGTCGGCGAGTGTCGCGCCCGCGGAGATGATCGCGGTTCTGCCGTTTTCGGCACCCGGTGCAGCAGGCGCGAATTCCTATTTCACTACCGGAATGCAGGAAGAAATTCTGGCCGATCTACGTCGGATCAATGGCCTGGTTACGCTCAGTCCGCGATCGATTGTGCAGGCTGGAGAAAAGGCGAATGATGTGGGTGAGTTGCGAAAAGTTCTCGGCGTGTCGGTACGTTTTGCGCGGCAAGGTGCAGCCGGGTGATGAGCGAACTGGTGTGCAGGCCGAGCTGGTGGATGCGCGGAGCGCGAAACCAGTCTGGACGAAGAAATTCGACACCTCACTCGCGCAGATCGCGAATGTCCCGCGCGAGATTGCGGAACAGATCGTCGTTCAAATCAAAGGCACGCTAACGACCGAGGAGAAAGCGGCCATAGCGCAGACACCGACACATGACCTCGAAGCGTATGAGCTTTACCTGCACGCCCGTTCACTCACCCGCTACTTCTCCGCCTTCCCGGCCAACGTGGATGAGAACCGGCCGAAGGCGATCGAGTTGCTGGAGAAAGCCATCGCGCGCGATCCAAATTTCGCGCTCGCGTATGCGTTCCTAAGTGAAACTCAGGCGGACACGAACTGGGCCGAGGACGTGACGCCGGAGCAGATGGCGAAGGCGAAAGCAACTGCGGAGATGGCAGTGCGCGTAGGACCGCAAGTCCCGGAGGCGCATCTCGTCCTCGGGTCTTCTTCTATCCGATGCCGTATCAAAAAGGGCGCGGCGGCTACGATTACTTCCGAGACAAAGAGCGCGGACTGGAAGAATGGCGCACGGCTGAGCGTCTCGCGCCGAACAATGCTGCGGTTCTGGCCAAGTTGGCGGCGGCGGCGTGCGACCGCGGAATTGGAATGGGCGTAACTCCAGTATGGAACGGCCACACGACGGTTTAATTCCTTCGGAGAAAGCGAGCAGAAAGAAGGGCTAAATGGAGAGGTCGTTTCGACCTCACGAATGGTTACGCCGTTATCCTGAGGAGCCGAATGCGCTTGGTATGTTAACCTTGTGCGTCGCGGGTCAGGGTCGGCGTAACGACGCTGTGCGGGAAATTACTCATGCGCTCGAGACGTTTCCACTTTCGCGCGAGCCGCTCGCCGCGGTCGCGATGCGCGATTGTATAAGTTCAGCCTACGCTTGGGTCGGCGACCGTGAACTCGCGCTGGAGCTACTCCAGGAAATGGTACGCCTGCCGAACGGACCGAGCGCCGGCAATCTGAGACTGAATCCGCGCTGGGATGATTTGCGCGCGGATCCCCGTTTCGAACAAATCATCGCGGAAGCGGAAAAGCCGATCTCGTTTTAGCTGCAAGAGCGCGGATTCGATTCGCGAAAAGATATCCTGAAACTTTTCGCGGCCGATCGGGAGAGGAAGGGAAGAAACAAATCCCTCCTCGTATGAAAACATTCACGCACATTTGCCTTCTGTTCCTGTTCATCGTCGGCGCTCAAAATGGGCTTGCGCGCACAATCACGGTTCACAACGCAGCCGACAGCGGACCCGGCTCGTTGCGTCAGGCGCTGGTCGATGCAGCCAACGGCGACACAATCAACATCAACGCCAAACTAACGATCTACCTAACGAGCGGCGAGTTAGTCGTGAACAAGAACATGACGATCCGCGGCCCAGGCCCGCATGGGATCATCAGCGGAAATAATACCAGCCGCGTTTTTCACATCACGCCCGGAACAAACGTGACCCTCGAAAGCTTAACGATTACGAACGGTGCAGCGAGCCTCGATGTCGGCGCCTTTCCGGCGAGCGCGGGGGGCGGCATCTACAGCGACCATGCGCGCCTGACCGTCAGTAATTGCACGCTCAGCGGCAACTCGGCCAATTTGGGGGCCGGCATCTTTAGCAACTCAAAGGATGGTGGCAGCGCAAGCTTGACCGTGAATAACAGTACGATCAGCAACAACGCTGCTCACTCCACCAGTGGCTATATGGGTGCGTCCGGCGGTGGCATTTTTAGTGGTGGCGGCTTTTTTAATACTGGTCCGTCTGGCGACGCAACATTGACCGTTACCAACAGCACGATCAGCGGCAACTCGGCAGAGTCTCATGGTGGTGGCATCTTCAATGATGGCTTTGCTGGGACAGCCACGCTCACGATTACCAACAGCATCATCAGCGACAACAAGGCGATGGACAATTTCAACGACTATGGGTTCGGCGGTGGCATTTACAACAATGGTGATTCCGGTCTCGCGACCGTCACGCTGACAAACTGTACGTTTAGTCACAACTCAACCTCCACTTTCGGTGGCGCCATCTGCAACAATTGCAATCTCACAACCGATGGCCCTCTTATCTTCGGGCCCGTTACAGGTGTGAGCACCGGTGGTTTGGCAGTTGATTACCAGGTTAACTTCGCCGCCGGGCAGGAATACGTAATCACTGAGATGGCGCAGCCGGTTGATCCGACTGAAAATTTCGACGCCATCATCGCTGTGATTGATCCTAACGGAAAGACCATTCTGGATCAGGATACTTATGTGGATGAGACGGTAATTTTCGTTGCTCCAGTCACAGGCCAATACACCGTTCGTGTGCATCCGTTCTTTCTCGATGACGTTCCGACCATGGGCCACTTCACTTTGCGGATAAACTCGGCCACACGCAACAGCCCTGGGACCGCGAACATGACGTTTAATAACTGCACAATCAGCGGCAACTCCGGCGGCGGAGGAATTTACAGCTATTGTCTCTTCGGAAGCACGATTTTGACTTTCACCAACAGCGTATTGACGAGCAACGATGGCAGCGGCATTGAGGTTCAAAATGACTTTGGTACCGCGCAATTAACGCTGAACTCGTGCCTTCTCGACAAGAACGCATCCTTTTACGGCGGCGCCATTGCAATTCAGGACACTGAGGCAGTGCTGATCAATACCAGAATGACACAGAACTCTGCTTACTCGGGTGGCGGCCTCTCAATTGACGTCAGTCTCGGCTCGCAATACACGAGTCGAGTTAGCCTTACCGATCTGTACGGTCGATAGCAATTCAGCCAGCAATGACGGCGGCGGCATTTACAACCAGGGCACTGTACTGGCCTTTACAAACTGCAGTATCAGCGGGAACTCCGCGGGATCGTTCGGTGGCGGCATCTTCAACGAGCCCAACATCAGCAACGCTACGGTGACGCTCGAAAATAGTACACTCAGCGGCAATTCGGCCGCACCTCAAAATGGTGGTGATGGCGGCGGCATCTTCAATGTTGCATTTCAGATCCCCACGACTGTCATAGTGAACAATAGTACCTTGAGTGGTAATTCAGCGGCGGCGGGCGGTGCGATCCTCAACGAAGCGTTCGAAGGTGGCGTCAGTGAGGTAACGGTGAGCAATAGCACGTTGAGCGGCAACTCGGCTGAAGAATATGGCGGCGGCGTCGAGAATGTCGGTTTCTATAATGGCAGCGCGACGGTGACCCTAAACAATAGCACGTTCAGCGGCAACTCGGGCGCCTTCGGCGGCGGCATCGACAACTACGCCAGCACAGGCAACGGCGGCCAGGGAACGATAGAGATCGCCAACACCATTCTCAACGCGGGCGCGTCGGGCGAGAATATCAATAATGAATCTGCCACGGTCGTCTCGCATGGTTACAACTTAAGCAGCGACGCAGTCGGCGGCGACAAGACCGCCGTTCCTGGCGGGTTGCTGAACGGTCCCGGGGACATCCGCAACACCAATCCGATGCTCGGTCCGCTGCAAAATAATGGCGGTCCCACCATGACCCACGCGCTTTTGGATCACAGCCCGGCGACTGATCGCGGCGATCCGAACTTCAATCCGAACTTGTTCAATCCACCGCTGCTTTACGATCAACGCGGCCTTGGGTTTCCGCGCATCGTAGGGGGGCGAGTGGATATCGGCGCGTACGAAGCGAAGCACCGTTAGTCATCCGCGGCTCACATCTTTTCCGGGACTTGGATGCCTAACAAGTCCACGGACGCGCGACTGAATTTTTGAGGGGCGAAAAGTTTTCCTGAAACTTTTCGCGGCGGATCTGGAGAGGAAGGGAAGAACCAAATCTCTTCCTCGCCTATATGTGCCCGTCTTACGTCAAGCTGCTGCTATTAGTTTCCTTGGTCGCGCTTCTTAGCAGCCAGGGATTCCCACAAGGCCCGCTCACTCCACCGGGACCGCCCGGGCCGACGATGAAGAGCTTGGATCAACTTAAAGCCGGCACACCTATCAGTAGCGCGCCCTTCGTTATATACGCTAGAGGTAGCTACTACCTGACCGATAACCTGACCGTCGACAGTGGCGACGCGATTACCATCAACGCCAGCGGCGTGACCCTCGACCTCAACGGTTTCAGCATTTCGTCCGACGCCGGTCCGGCTAGTGGCAGCGCAATCCTGATTTCCGGCGGACCGACCAACATCTCGATTGTGAATGGATCGATTGTTAGCGCCGTGATCGACAACGCTGGCACGTATGGCGGCAATGGTTTTGCTAACGGCATTTATTACTCGGCCAGTCCGCCGCGCTCGGTCCGGGTGGCGAATGTTTCTGTTACCGGAGTCCTGAACGCGGGGATCTATGTCGGCGTCTCAGGGACATTGGTTGAATCGTGCTCCGTTTGGACGGCCGGCTATGTCGGCGTGCAGGCGCAATATGCGGTCAACACCCAGGCGATCGATTGCGGCTTGCAAGGTCTTGTCGTGAATACCGCGGAGAACTGTTACGGCTATGGTCGCTACAACGGGATACGCGCCTACGAGAGCGCGAATAACTCCTACGGCGTGAGTATCGGTTCGTCCGGGTCGGGGATTCAAACGTCGACAGCGACCAATTGCCGCGCCTTCGCCTACGGCAGCGATTATGCGCTCTCGGCCGACATGGTAAGTAATAGCTATGGATCGAACGGCGGCACGGGCGGCGGTATTTACGCGTCGTATTCCGCGCAAAACTGCTTCGGCTTCGGCGTTGGCCTGGCTGGCATCAACGCCCGCAACGTGCAAAGCTGCCAAGGCCAAAGCAACGGTGGGGATGGCATCAACGCGGTCGAAGTGATGAATTCAACTGGTATATGCACCGCCGGGTTCAATTCCGGCATTTACGCATCCTTGGCGTCGAATTGTTATGGATCTAGTTCTGGGGGCAATGGCTTGACGGTGCGGATTTCGGCTTTCTGCGTTGGCAACAGCAGCTTCCATGGAATTGATGCCGTCACGTACCCATTTGCTTCCGAAAGTCCCAGCGGGTTTTCCACCGCCACCCACCGATACTTCTGCGGTTCAGGCGCAAATCCCTATCCCTGACTTTCATTGATGTGAGTGACATCAGCAGCGAAAACCGAAGGTGAGAGTCGCGCGCTAATGGTAACCGTGATTTGACCCGCCTCCCGCCCTGACCTGCGCTGTCAGCTGATCGTGGGTAACGCGCGAGCTGCATGCCCTACATCCGTTCCGGCACTTCGATGCCTAACAAGTCCAAGCCGCGCTGCAAAACGCGCGCGGTGAGCTGGCACAAGGCGAGGCGCGAACTGCGCGCCGGTTCTTCGGATTTGAGAACGGGACACGCTTCGTAGAAGGCGTGGAAGCTGTTCGCGAGTTCGAAGAGATAATTGGCGAGAATGTTCGGACGGAAGTCGTTCAGGATGGTTGGAACGACTTCGGCGAATTGCGCGAGACGTTTCGCCAGTGTGATCTCGGTTGGTTCGCCTAAGCGAGATGCGGGATGCGGGATGCGAGATGCGGGATGAATCCGCTTTGCGGAAGATCGATTGAATGCGCACGTAGGCGTTTTGCAGATAGGGCGCGGTGTTGCCCTGGAAGGAGAGCATGCGGTCCCAGGAAAAAACGTAATCGGTCATGCGGTACTGCGAGAGATCGGCGTACTTGACCGCGCCGATGCCGATGATGCGCGCGACTTCTTCTTTTTCTTCGGCGGCCAGCTCGGGATTTTTTTCCTCGATGATTTTTCGCGCGCGCACGATGGCTTCGTCGAGCACGTCCTGCAGCGGAACGTTGTCGCCGCGTGCGCGTTTTCATCAGTTTGCGGTCGTCGCCGAGGATGCTGCCGTTGGTGATGTGGCGAAAATCGGCTTTGCGTCCTTCGCGGCGCGCGATCTCGAAGATTTGTTTGAAAGTGCAATTGCTGCGGCGCGCCGGTTTCGATCCAGATCGTGTCGCGCTTCAAATCATCGATGCGGTAATCGACCGTCGCGATGTCGGTGGTGGCGTAATTGTAACCGCCGTCGCGTTTGCGAATGATGCACGGTTTGTCGGCCAGCTCGGGAATGTCGCGGAAAAAAACGCAGACCGCGCCTTCGCTGATCTCGGCCAGACCGGATTTGAGCAGGCGATCGACCACGCCGGCGAGACGATCGTTGTAGAAGCTTTCGCCGCGCTGCATGTCGTAGCGCACGCCGAGCATTTTGTAGGCGCGATCGAATTCGCCTAACGAGAGCTTCACGCACTCCTGCCAGATGGCGAAATTCTCCGGATCGCCGGCCTGCAATTTCACCAGTTCGTCGCGGCAGGCGTCGCGCACCGCCGGATCGGCGGTGCCGCGTTCGTTGGTTTCCTTGTAAATGCGGACGAGCTCGCCGATCGGATCACTCGTTAGGCGATTCCGGTCTAACAAGTGCTTCCAGCCCCAGATGACCATGCCGAACTGCGTGCCCCAGTCGCCGATGTGATTGTCGCGAATGACGTCGTGGCCGAGAAATTCCGCCACGCGCGCGAGGGAATCGCCAATGACGGTGCTGCGGATGTGGCCGATGTGCATCGGCTTCGCGACGTTGGGCGAACCGAAATCGATCACGATGTGTTTCGGCGATCTTGCGGGAGCGACGCCGAGACGCTCGTCCTGCAGGAGTTGCGCGGTATGACGCGCCACGGCCTCTGTGGTCAGGCTGAAGTTAATGAAACCTGCGCCGGCAATTTGCGGCGGTTCACACAACTCGTTAGGCGAAAATGCCGCGACAATTTTCTGCGCCAGCGCGCGTGGATTTTCTCCGCGCTGCTTGGCGAGGACGAGCGCGGCGTTGGTCTGGTAATCGCCGAAACGCCGATCGGTCGCGGGCGTTACTTCGGCCGACTCGTTAGGCAAGCCAGCCGCGGTCAGGGCTTGCGAAAGTTGTCGCGTGAGTTGCGCCTGGAAGGTTTCCATGGCGACGCCCCTACTTCTGTGGGCGGTCGCGGAAGATCGCGAGAATTTCGTCGGCCGATTTTGCGCTGGCCAGGCTGTCGCGGGTGGCGCGGTCGTTCAGGAATTTCGCGATGGAGGCGAGAGTGCGCAGATGAGTTTGAAATTGATTCTTAGGCACGACGAAAAGGACAACGAATTTCACCGGCGCATTGTCGAGCGCGTCGAATTCGATTCCCTGCGAGGAGCGACCGAAGGCAGCCACCACCTGTTCGAGCCGGTCGGAAGAACAATGCGGAATGGCGATTCCGAAGCCAATGCCGGTGCTCATGGTTTCTTCGCGCTGCTTGAGCGAGGCGAGAATGCTGTCGCGGTCTTCCGCTTTGATGCGGTTTTGCCTAACCAGTAGATCGATCAATTCCACGATCGCATTCCAACGTTCCGTGGCCTGCATTTCGGGAATGATCTGCTCGGCAGATAGTAGGCTGGCCAGCGACATGCGATTCCGATTTGGGAGGGCAAGCTTACTGTGAGGCCTATCGATGACAAGCCGTCATTTGCTCGAAGATGCGATGGAAAAATCGGCGAGGCCGCTGGCGGTCGCAGTGCGAATGAGGTACCCTGAACGTTTCACCATGAAACGGCTTTGTCTGGCGCTGGCTGCACTGCTTCCCCTGAGCGCGCTCGGGACGCAACCAATCGTCATTTTCACCATACAGGATTTGGGGACACTGGGCGGCACGATCGCGATTGGGAATGGGATCAACGCCAGCGGTGTCGTCACTGGTAGTTCCTATCTCATGGATGACACGGGACAGAACGCCTTCATCAGCGGAGCGAACGGGGGGCTGCCGCTGTTGAATCTCGGCACGCTCGGTGGCGCGCAAAGTTTTGCGAATAGTCTGAACGCCAGCGGCGTCGTGGTTGGTTCCTCCAACTTTGACGACGGTTTTTTCCAGCACGCGTTTTTTAGCGGCGCTGGCGGCGGATCATTGATGGATCTCGGGACGCTCGGCGGGCCGAACAGCATCGCCACCGGCGTGAATGGCGCAACGCAAATCGCGGGTTACTCATTGCAGAACGGCGGTCCGAACCACGCCTTTCTGAGCGCGATCAATGCCGGGGCGTTACAGGATCTTGGCACTCTGTCCGGTGGAACGACCAGCTTCGCCAACGCCGTTAACGCCAGCGGGCAGGTCGCGGGCTATTCTAGTACCGTCATCGACACCAGCACGACGACTCACGCTTTCATTAGCGATCCCAACGGTGGCGCACTCCACGATGTTGGAACGTTAGGTGGTGACCAGAGTTTCGCGAACGGCCTGAACGATGCCGGGCAGGTGGTCGGGCGTTCGCGCCGGGTCGACTTTACAATTCACGCCTTTCGCACCGGACCAAACGGGATGCCTCTTTTCGATTTGGGCACACTCGGAGATTCGTCGAGTTCCAGTGACGCCTACGGCATCAACAATTCCGGCGACGTGGTTGGCCACTCCTTGTTAGCCGGGAACAGCACGCAGCACGCGTTCCTCTACACGACCAAGCTCGGCCTGATGGACCTGAACAATCTGATCGCGCAGGGCAGCGGTTGGCAACTGACCGATGCGAAAGCGATCAACGACGCCGGACAAATCACCGGGCAGGGAACAATCGGTGGCGAGACACACGTCTTCCTGCTCACGCCAATTCCGCCGGCCGCGTCAATCACGTCGATCAACCGGATGTCCAACACGAACATGCTGGTGACCGGAATCGGATCGCCGCCCTTGCAGGCCTTCACGGTGGAGGCGACCGACGATCTCGGAACGAGCTTCCAACCGCTCACCACGGTCATGGCTGGGCTGGATGGAAGCCTGAGCTTCGAAGACACGCAGGCGTCGAATTTCACGCAGCGGTTTTATCGTTTTGTTTACCCATGAGTTGCTTTCTGGTGGCTGTGGAAGTGGTTGAAGATGTGCGCTCGGTTCTAAAATTTCTAAAAAAAGGTATTGACGTTATTTGTCGAGATTGTCACCCTGCTCCTTCTGATTTACGGCCTCGGAAACGCGGCGGTCTAACGACTGTTACGCCCTTGCGCTGTGGAACAGATTGACGATCTTAATTTCAACCATTGATGTTCCTCCCGGACAATCTGCACCGCTGTCTATCGCTGTGCGCCGCGATTTTTCTCGCGGTCGCCCCGGCTTGGGCTGTCACTTACACCGAAACCGGAGACGCCGGACAATTGCGGGCCACCGCGCAGCCGACGGCCGCGAATCAGGCGGCCGCGAATCAACCACTGACCGCGATCCTGGGCGGTTTGTTAGGCGCAACGGACATCGATTTGTTTCTCATCAACATCACGAGTCCGTCGACCTTCTCCGCCACGACGGTGAACGCGACCACAGGTTTTCTCGACACCGCGCTGTTTCTCTTCGACAACAACGGCCGGCCCATCTACGCGAATGACGATGATCCGGGCGGATTGTCCGTTAATTCAACGCTTCCGGCCGGCAATGGTCTAAGCCCAACTGTGGCTGGCGTGTATTATCTTGGAATTAGTTTTTCAGGAGCTCAGCCGGTGAATTCTTCCAACATTACGCTTTTCGCGAGCGGCAACTCAACGGACGTGCGCGGCCCTAATGCCAGTGCCACCGGACCGCTGACGAATTGGGACACGAGCGGCATCATCCCGAGCGGAAGTTTTCCCGCCAGCTATCGAATCGATTTAACCGGAGCGACTACTGCTGCCGTTCCGGAACCGACTACGTTCGCCTTCGCCGTCATTGGCGGAATCGGACTGGTAGGGCTCAGACAGAGATGCAGCACCAACTCCAAGAAACCCCCAGAGCAATAACTGCCGCTCAGAGTGCAGCGTGTCCCAACTCCAACCGATGACAACCACACATGAATAAGAAAGCCTGCCGATTTAGTATGATCGCAGTCAGCGCCTGCGCGGTCGCTGTACTGTTTGCACCCTCACTCCGCGCGGCTCCGCAGATTCCACCGAATCTGGCCAATGGCCTGGACGAGTTAGTGGCGAGCAACCTCGCTCTTCACAAAGCTGGTCAGAAAGCCTCGAAAATGGAAACCTTTAAGTCAGACAACGGAAAGGTATATGCCACCGCGCGCGCGGCTGAGTATGCCTCCAGTATGCTGACTGATGGCGGGGATCGCATCCTGGTCCGCGCACATCTTAACGGCTTGGTAACCATGGATCAGGCGACCGCGGCCATCGCGACGCGTGTTCCTTCCTTCACCGTTACTGCGGTCGATCGCAAATACAAAGGCGGCGTCATCGAAGGCTATGTTTCCATTGATGATGTTCCAGCTCTGGCCTATTCGACCGGCGTCCGCTCAGTCGCCCTCGAACTTGCGCCGGATGTTAACCGCACAGTCGTGCCTGTTGAAGGCCGTAGCGGTCCCATCACAGACGTAACTGTCGGCCAGACGCTCAATGTGCTCGGCACGGCGTTCGACCAGGGCGTCTTCCAGCATCGCGTCGACCAGATCAATAGGTTCTACAACCCATCTGCCCCGATGGACTATGAGGGTAACGGAATGAGCATCGGTTTCATCTCCGATAGCTTCAACAACAGCACCGCCACCATTAAGGCTCCAACCGACGTGGCAAACTTCGATCTGCCTGGTGCGGCGGGTAACCCGGTTCCTAATACTCAGCCGGTTGTTGTGCTGCAGGATAACTTCGCCGGTACCGACGAAGGTCGTGGCATGGGCCAGATTATTTACAAGATGGCGCCTAAGGCTCGTATTGCCTTCGCCACGGGTAACGGCGGTGAAGTTAACTTCGCCAATAACATTCGCGCCCTCGCGGGTTTGCCTGGCTTTACCTACCCGGCTGGCGTTCAGCAAGGTTTCGCCGCGGATGCAATTTGCGACGACCTTGGCTACAGCGATGAGCCCTTCTTCGAAGACGGCATCGTGGCTGGCGGCGTCAACGACGTGTTTGCCGCCGGTGTGGCTTACTTCTCATCCGCAGGTAACGATATCGGCACCTACGATTATGATTCCGATTATCGCAACGTGCCCAACGGCACTGGCCTGACGGCCGCTGCTGGTAACACCGCCCTCGCTGGAACGAACATCAACCTCACCGGTGTTCCAGCGGGCTTGTACGCGGGCGGATTCCATAACTTCCGCACCGATGGCGGACTGGATGTTGCGCAGACCGTGAACATCGGCCTTACCGGAACGAGCCTGCCGCAGACGAACTTCCAGTGGGACGATCCCTACAACCAGACTGTTCCGGTCATTCAACCGGCTATCTATCATAACTCCGGTAACCATCCGGGATCGGGCCAGCAGACCTATGTTATCCCGAATTCGCTTACGGTCGGGCAAAAGTATGTCCTGACCGTGACGGCGGCGGTCGGTAGCTCATTCGACGCGATCGTTACTTTGAAGGATCCGAGCAACGTTACTGTTATTGGCCCACAGGACACGGGCACCGATGAAACCTTGCAGTTCACCGCTACGACCTCGACTCCGGGTTACACCGTGATCGTCGAGTCCTTCGGCGCAACTACGGGACCCTACAACGTTGACCTATACGTCGCAGCGCCTGTTGCCGGAGTAACCACCGACTTCAACCTGCTTGTCTTCCGTGCGGATAACGGTGCCTATATCTCGGCTAGCTCCCTCACGACTAACAACATCTCGTCTAACGTTCCGTTTGAGTTCGGCCGCACGCCGGCTCCGACCGGTCAGACGCAGGTGCAGTACGTCATTGCAAGATCGAACACCCCGCCACCCAGTCCGCAACCGGCCGGGCACCTTCGCTGGATCATCCGCGGCAACGGCGCCTCCGGCATCGGTCCGGCTGAGTATTTCACTTATAACACTCCCAATACCAAGGGCCACGCCATGGCTAACGGTTGTAACGGAACTGCGGCCTACAGCGTGTTCCGTCCCAGCATTCCGGAGTACTTCACTTCGCCGGGACCAGCCACGGTTTACTTCGATAACACCGGTAACCGTCTCGTTCCGCCGCAGGTTCGCCTGCAGCCGCAAATCGCGGCCGCCGATTCCGGTAACACGTCGTTCTTCCCGAACGGCGGTGATTCTACCGGTGACCTCGACACCAAGCCTAACTTCTCCGGTACTAGTGCGGCGGCGCCTCATGCGGTGGCCATTGCTGCCCTGGTGCTCGAAGCACACGGCGGTCGTGGCAGCGTAACGCCTACACAGATGATGAATCTGCTGCATCGCAGCACCTTCATGCACGACCTTGATCCGTTCGCAGCCACAGGCGCGGCCCGGGTAACCACGGGTGGCAAAGTCTCGATTCGAGTTGATTCGGATCGCGGTCTGAATCCCAGTGCCGGTGCCTTTAACCCGAACTCGATCAGCGTGAGCTACGTTGGACCGGGTAACCTGACCAGCCTGGTGTTTAATCCCACGGGCTCGGCTGCTACCGGCGGCGCGGTCAACGCGGGCAATAACGGTCTGGGCAACGCTGCGGGAACAGCGGATGGAAACATCTACTTCAGTAACATCTATCAGGGTATGGTGTTCCAACCGCTGCCAGCGGGTGGTAGAACGTCCGGAACGTTTGTTCTTGGTGACGCCACTGTAGGGCTGACGGGCGCCGATGTGACGCCAAGCTTCAGCAACCTGGCTCCGGCTCCATCTAACGGCACGACCCAGTTCATGACCATGACCCTGAGCTTCCCGACCGGTAACTTTACCGGCGGTAAGATTCTGCGGTTTACCACCGGCCACGCCCAGCAGCATGACTCAACGGTCACGCTGGGCCTCGGATCCACCGGCGGCGTTACCGGCGTCAATACCACTCAGGCCGACCTCTTCGGCGGTGGTGTGCAGATTCCGGAAAACACCATCATCAACAACGGTATGGCCTTCAGTGGCACGACCAGCGATGGTGGAACGTTCAGTGGAAACATGATGAACCGCCTCGGTGCGGGTTGGTCGGTGCAGGATGGCTTTGGCTTCATCAATGCCGAAGCTGCGGTAAGCGCACCTATCCAATAAAGTATTCTGCGAGTTGGCTAACTTGGCGGCAGGCTGGGAAACCGGCCTGCCGTCTTGCTTTTGTGCTCTGATGGGGCCGGGGAATCTGCCTGCCGGCAGGTGCTTTTCGCTTGCCATGACCCTGCGGGCTTGGGCAAACTAACCACGCAGTATTCACCCTAACTAGAAACCCTACTAGTTACCTTACTAGTAGTTCTCTTAGCTCAGCCAACCCCTACTATGAAAATAAGCTCGTCTAACATGACGAGGCTCTTGTGCGCTTTTGCGTGCACGGCCGCGTTCATCCCCACATTATTAGCTAAGCCTGTCCCCGCTAACCTCGGTGGCGGCTTGGACAAACTTGTCGAGAGCAATCTCGCTCTCAAGGAAGCTGCGGCTAAAGGCCAGGCTAAAGCCGTCGGTCAATTTGACGGCTATGCCACGGAAGAAGCTGCCAGTTATGCGGCGGCGGCCGTCACAGACCCGGAGAGCGGTCGCGTCATGGTTGATATCACTCTGCGCGGCCAGAGTAAATTCGACAAGACGCTCGCCGACGTGAGCAAGATCTCCTCGTTCACCGTCACCGCTACTGACCGCCAGTATCGCGGCGTGGGCATCATCGAAGGCTGGGTCTCGGTCGACGACGTCCCTGCCTTGGCTAACATTGCAGATGTCCGTGCCGTCTTCCTTTCGATCAAGCCTGAGCTTGATTCGACAACTCCGCTTGATCCCACGGTCTATTCGCCGTCACGCAGCGTTAAATCGCTCCGCGATCTGTCTGCGAACACGTCGCCATCGCCGGACGCCAATCCCGGTGACGTCCTCAAGAAGCTCGGCACCACCTTTGATCAGGGCGTGACGCAACATCGCGTCGACAAGATCAACCAGTTCTATAATCCGAGCGCCCTCGTGAACTACGACGGCGCCGGAGTCTCCGTCGGTGCACTATCGGACAGTTACAACACTTCAGGGAATACGGTTTCCGCGAGCGTTGACGTCACGAGATTCGACCTTCCGGGTTCAGCGGGTCACCCTCTGAACCAACAACCGGTAGTCCTTCTTCAGGATATTCCAGGTGGCAGTGATGAAGGTCGCGCCATGCTCCAAATCATCCACAAGATGGCGCCGCGGGCGCGTATTGCCTTCGCCACCGGCGCTCTGGGCAATGTGGGTTTTGCCAATAATATCCGCGCGCTCGCCGGCCTTCCGGGCTTCACTTACCCGGACGCCACTCAGCAGGGCTTCAAGGCTGACGTTATCGTCGATGACCTGAGCATTGTTGGCGAACCGTTCTACGGTGAAAGCATTGTCGGTAATGCGATCGATGACGTAGCTGCCGTAGGCGTGTCCTACTTCTCATCCGCCGGCAATAACATCGGCACCAACGGTTACGAATCCGCCTTGCGCCTCGTGCCTAATGGCTCTGGCCTGACCGCCACGGGCGGGAATACCGCACTAGCTGGCACTAATATTAATCTTACCGGTGTTCCGCCGGAGCTGTACGCAGGCGGCTTCCACAATTTCAATCCGAATCCGGATCAGCAGGACGTTGCTGCTCTATGGAACATGCCTAACGGCACCACGGCGCAAACCGAGATGCAGTGGGATGATCCATTCGACCCGGCCGATCCGCCGCTCGATCAGCCACCGTTTTATCAGAATACCGGCACGATCACCGCCGCGAACGCGGCGACCGGTGTGACCTTCACCGACATTCCAGCATTTACCGCGGCCAAGTCCTACTTCATCAGCGTCGTTGCCACGAGTGGAGATTTCGACGCGATCGTCAGCGTGCTAGATCCAAGCGACAACGTCATTGTCTCTCAGGATACTGGCACGGACGAGCAGCTACTCGTTGGTCCGCAGACGAGCGGCCAATACAAGGTCAAGGTCGACCGCTTCGGCAGCACCCTTGGATCGTTCAGCATCACGATCAACACGGCCAATCCTGGCGAGACTGTCACGACAGACCTCAACCTACTCGTCTTCCGCGCCGACAATGGCGCCTACTTCGGTGCGCGCTCGTTGTATCAGAACAACGTGGCAACCAATCGACCGACTGAGTACGGTATTGTCCGTTCACCGACTGGTCAGACGCAGTGCCAGTTCGTGGTCGCCAAAGGCATCAACAGTAGAAACCTGTCGCCACTCCCGAGCCGCGTCCGTATTCAAACCCGCGGTAACGGTGCTGCCGGCATTGGTCCGGCGGAGTATGTGCAGTACAATGCGCCGACTTCGAAGGGTCACGCGACCGCTGCGGGCGGTAACGGCGTGGCTGCATACAGTCCGTTCCGTCCAAATATTCCGGAGTCGTTCACATCTCCGGGTTCGGCCTTGATCTTGTTCGACAAGATGGGCAATCGACTCGCGACGCCGCAGGTTCGCCTCTACCCGACGGTGGCGGCGATCGACGGCGCCAACACCTCCTTCTTCGGCGGTGATAGCGCGAACGATTCTGACACACAGGGTAACTTCTCGGGCACAAGTGCGGCCGCTCCCCACGCGGCTGGTCTCGCGGCTCTGGTTCTGAGTGCGCACGGCGGTCCCGGCAGCGTGACACCGACGCAAATGCGCAGCGTCCTGCAGCGCAGCGCATATCCCCACGATCTCGATCCGAACCTTTCGTCGGGTACGGCCCGCGCGAGCAACGGTGGGAAAGTGACAGTGACTATTACCTCCGACAACAGCACCAATAGTGGTCAGGGAAGTAACGACCTGAACTCGTTCCAAGTGTCCTACGTTGGACCAGGCTCGATCGCGAGCATCACGTTCAACCCGAGCGGCACGGCGGCAGAAGGCGGCAACGTTACAGGTGGCAACAACGGCTACACCGACAATGCCGGCTCCAACCCGGCGACCATTACCTACTTCGCCAATTACTATCCCGGCGCGCTCTTCCTGCCTGCAACCAGGGCATTCGCGCTCGGAACGCAAACGGGTTTGACGGCGGCGGATGTCACCGCGCCGCTAAGCGCGACACCGTTCACCGGCTTCAGCAATCTGGCACCTGCTCCGGCTAACGGAACTACGCAGTTCTTCACCATGACGGTCGGATTCCCGACTGGGAACTTTACCGGCGGTAAGATCCTGCGCTTTACGGTTGGTCGCGGCGCGGCACACTCCGCCAGTCTGGCGGGTGGTACTGGCCCGACCGGTGGCTCGATCACGCAGAACCCGACTGGTGATATCTTCGGCGGCGGCGTGCTCATCCCGGAAGGCACCGTGGTGCAGGATGGCATGCGCTTCAGCGGAACGGTCACCGGCGGCGGCACGTTTAGCGGAGTCATCCGCAACCGCATCGGCAATGGTTACTCGAACCTGGACGGTTTCGGGGTGATCAACGCTGAGCAGGCCGTGATGCTGCCTTTGCAGTAATAGTAACGCAGTTGTAACAAGAGGCGGCAGGCTGGGAAACCCGGCCTGCCGCTTTCTTTTGCGTTACTGTCGGTCTTGTTCTTCCAGCAGCTTGTCGAATTGCGCCAGCTCCTTGCGCAGGATCTCGACGGCATTGGCGTTGCCTTGCGCCTCGGCTAGTTCAAGCGCACGCTGCGCGGTCGGGCGTGCCGGAACGGTTTGCCCGCTCTGCGCATAAGCGGCGGAAAGAGTATGAAGGATGATGGGATTCGCCGGTAAAGAACTTTTGGATTTGGCTGGCGCGCGACTATCAGCATTATGCGCATGCCGGTGGCGATCCGCTGGATGTTCACCGCCGGGGAGCGATCTTCTTCAAACGCAAAGTGGCGCCATGAGAAAGGCAAAGAAATCGAAGCGGGAAAAAACGCAGTCCTATGGGTTGCTGCTGGGATTAGCCCTAATAGGCGCGACCCTCGTTGGCTACTGGCCAGCTCTAAATGGTGGACCGATCTGGGACGATGATGCGCACCTGACCAGATATGAACTGCGAGGCATTGACGGTCTTGTTCAGATCTGGGGCCACCTTGGTAGCACTCGTCAATACTACCCGATAGTCCATTCCGCCTTTTGGTTGGGCAACAAGGCATGGGGGCACGCGGTCTTCCCGTATCATGTCATCAACGTCCTTCTTCATTGTGCTTCTGCTCTGCTCGTTGTTGCAATCCTGCGAAGGCTCCGAGTCCCAGGTGCGTGGCTGGCCGGTGCGATCTTCGCCTTGCATCCGGTGCAGGTTGAATCAGTCGCGTGGATCTCTGAGCTGAAGAACACGCTTTCCGGATTCTTCTACTTCGCGGCGGCGTTAGTTTACCTTAACTTCGATAAGAGAAGAGACCGGCTTAGTTACCTCTTGTCCCTGGGTCTATTTATCCTTGGGCTGCTATCAAAGAGCGTCATCGCCACGCTTCCGGCTGTCCTGCTTGTTGTCTTCTGGTGGCGCAAGGGCCGGCTGCGCTGGAAGGTCGATGTTCTACCGTTGCTCCCCTTTTTCTTTGTTGGCATTGCGTCCGGCCTATTCACCGCATGGGTCGAACGGCGCTTCATTGGCGCGGAAGGAACGAGTTTCGACTTGTCGATGGTCGAGCGCGGCCTGATCGCGGGACGTGTCTTATGGTTCTACTTCTTCAAGCTACTCTGGCCGGCCAACCTTGTATTTACCTATCCGCGCTGGCATGTAAGCCAACTGATTTGGTGGCAATACCTGTTTCCGCTCGGCGCCGCGCTGGTCGTGGCAGGCTTGTTCTTACTTCGCAAGCGATCGCGCGCGCCGCTGGCTGGTGTGCTCATCTTCGCCGGCACACTCTTTCCCGTGCTGGGATTTGTGAACGTCTACCCGTTTCTCTACTCCTACGTCGCAGATCATTTTCAATACATCGCCAGCGTCGGCATTATCACGCTGTTTGCGGCGGGCATATCGCTTTTGGTGCGGCGCTACGCGGCAAGGAATCGCCTCATCGCCTATGGTGTGCCGGTGGGTCTACTTCTTGTTCTGGCTACCCTGACCTGGCGACAGGCCAGGACTTACCGCGAGGCACAAACACTTTACCAGGTAACACTGCAGAGAAATCCCGCTAGCTGGATGGCGCACAACAACCTTGGCATTATCCTTTCCGAGCAAGGCGACCTTGCCGGTGCCAGCGCGCACTATCAGCAAGCCATGGCGATCGAGCCGAGTAACGCCGAGTCCTACACCAACCTGGGCAATGCCTATATGATGCAAGGCCGCGTGGCCGAAGCGTTGCCGCAATACGAAAGAGCGCTGGACCTCGCGCCGCACGCGGTCCAGGCCAGGCGGTTGACGAATCGCGCTTAACGGGCATATTCCGCCTCCCTCATCTTTTGCTGCCGTCAGTCGCGGCGGCAGTCTCGAGGCTCCCATGGATAAGATCCGCAACATCGCCATCATTGCGCACGTTGATCACGGCAAGACCACGCTTGTCGATCAACTGCTGCGGCAATCGGGCACCTTTCGCTCCAACCAAAAAGTGGAAGAGCGAATGATGGACTCGATGGATCTCGAGCGCGAGAAAGGGATCACGATTCGCGCCAAGAACGCCGCATTTCAGTGGAAGGATTGTCGCGTCAATATCGTCGATACGCCGGGTCACGCGGATTTTGGCGGCGAAGTCGAGCGCATCATGAAGATGGTCGATGGCGTGTTGCTGGTGGTGGATGCACACGATGGGCCGCAGGCGCAGACGCGTTTCGTTTTGCGGAAGGCATTGGAGAACAAGGCCAAGCCGATCGTGGTCATCAACAAGATCGACCGTGAGAACGCGCGCCCGCACAAGGTTCTCGACATGGTTTTCGATCTTTTTGTCGAACTAAAGGCTACTGATGAGCAGCTCGATTTTCCGATCATCTATGCCAGCGCGAAGAGCGGTTTTGCCATGCGCGAGCTGCATGAGAACAACGAGGATATGACGCCGTTATTCGAGGCAATCGTCAAACACGTGCCGCCACCGAAAATTTCGTCCGAACCATACCTGCAGATGCTGGTTTCGAATCTCGACTACAGCGATTATCTCGGGCGCATCGCGCTTGGTCGCATCGTCAGTGGGCGCGTAGCGGTCGGTGACTCAGTTGTTTGTATTCATCGCGATGGGCGACGCGAACGCGCCGCAGTGACTGCGCTCTACACCTTCGCCGGCATGGGCCAGTTGGAAGTGAAGCACGCCAATGCCGGCGAGATCGTCGGACTGACTGGCTTCGAGGAAGTGTATATCGGCGAAACGATCACCGATCGCGAGGAGCGCACGCCGCTGCAATTTGTCGATATCGATCCGCCGACGATTCGCATGCGCATTCTGGTGAACGATTCGCCGTTTGCCGGTCGTGAAGGAAAATTCGTAACGGCGCGACACGTTAAGGAACGGTTGGTTCGCGAGACCCGTGGCAACGTTTCACTGCAGGTTAACGACACCGAAGCAGCCGGCGCATTCGAGATTAATGCCCGCGGCGAAATGCAGATTGCAATCCTCGTCGAACAAATGCGACGCGAAGGGTATGAGGTCATGGTTTCACGCCCGGAAGTTATTTTTCATCGCGCGGACGACGGCAGCTTGCTCGAGCCGATCGAGAATCTTTACGCGGAAGTGCCTAACGAGAACCTGGGCGACGTGCTGCAATCAATCGCCGGCCGCAAAGGCGAGATCGTTTCGATGGATCACCATGCCACGCGCGTTTCGATCGAGGCGATTATTCCCACGCGCGGTTTGATTGGTTTCGAGAGCGACCTGGTGAATTTGACGCGCGGCGAAGGAATCATGAGTCATCTCTTCCGCGAATACGCGCCGTTCAAAGGCGAAATGGAAGGTCGCAATCGCGGCGTCATGATTTCGATGGAAGCTGGTATCAGCAGGGCATACGCGCTCAATAACATTCAAGCGCGGGGCAAACTTTTCGTTGGTCCGCAGGAAGAAATTTATGCGGGGATGATCGTGGGTGAGAACTCGCGCCCGGAAGATTTACCGGTCAATCCCTGCAAGGCCAAACAACTAACCAACATGCGCAGCCAGGGGGACGGAAAGGGCATTCAGCTCGAAGCGCCGCTCAAGATGAGCTTGGAACGCGCGATCGAGTACATTGGCTCTGATGAATATGTCGAGGCAACGCCGAAATCGCTGCGTTTGCGCAAGCGCATCCTCGACGCGACTGCGCGGAAACGGGCGCAAAACGTCGCGGCGTAGCGCAAGTTTCTAACTTGCTTCTTCCTATAAATCGCAACTTGGGAAAGTTGCGCCACGATTGACTGCCACAATTGACAATTCCGTCCCGCTATCGTTGACTTGAAACAGTTAGTTCGCCTCCTCGATCAACCTTCTCTTCGAGGCGCTCCGTTTCCGATCTCTCACGCAAGCGGTTTGTCCGGCGGACTGCAAGTAACGATTCGTTAGGCACATGTCCGGACACAGCAAATGGTCCAAGGTCAAGCGCTTCAAGGGCGCGCTCGACCAGAAACGTGGCGCGCTTTTCAGCAAGCTGGCCAAGGAAATTACCATTGCGGCCAAGACCGGCGGTGGCGATCCGGCCGGCAACGCGCGTTTGCGCAGCGCCATTCTTTCGGCACGCGCGCAAAGCATGCCTAACGACAACATCGAGCGCGCGATCAAGCGCGGCACGGGCGAAGGAAGCGAGGCGCAGCATTACGACGAGATCGTGTATGAAGGCTACGCGCCGGGGGGCGTGGCGGTGATCGTGGAGGCGGCGACCGACAACAAGAACCGCACGGCCGCGGAGATGCGGCTCATTTTTTCGAAAAATAATGGCAACCTCGCGAGCAGCGGAAGCGTCTCATACATGTTCCACAAGAAGGGGCGGATCACCGTGCCACGGGCGGCAATGGCCGAGGAAAAAGTCTTCGAAATTGCTTTGGAATCTGGGGCGGAGGAGTTGACAACCGAGGAAGAACAGTATGTTATTACCACTGCTCACGACCAGCTCTACGCAGTAGCTGAGGCGCTCAAACACGCGGGTGTCTCGACAGGTGAGCAAAAGTTTACATTCATCCCCGATACGACAGTACCCGTCGTCGATGAGGCGACCGCGCTTCAAGTGTTGCGGTTGTGCGAGAGCCTCGAAGACGACGACGACGTTCAAAACGTCTATTCGAATTTAGATATTTCCGACGAACTGCTGGCGAAATTGCCGGCTTAAGAAAATCGCGGCCCGAACGCGACGCCTCAAGTGTCGCGCCAGTGACGTGAGCCTGTTGACTATGAGCGAAGAACAAGAAAATCAGCCGACAACTCCGGCATCCAATCAATCTCCAGCGGAGCGCAGCGCGCCGCCCATGGAAGGAAATCAGATGCCGCAAAATCGCCGCCGTCCGCGTCGAGGTTCGCGCAATCGTCGTGGCCGCTTTGGGCGTCGTCAGTTCGAAAACGGCGCCTCGGCTGAGGACGAACGCGCGGCTGGATTCGAACGCGACATGGCGCACGACGGCAACGAAGCCGTGGCGGTGAGATCGGATGGCGAAACGGCGAGTGCGGAAGCGACAGGTTCCGTCAATGGCGAACCGGTGGCTTACGAACCTGAGTTCGGCGAGGGAGTAATCGAAATTTCCGGCAAGGGTTTTGGTTTCCTGCGCGATGCCAAGCGCAACTTCGTGCAGACGCCCCAGGACATTTTCGTTACGCCGGAAATCGTGCGCCGTTTTGCCCTGCGCGACGGCATGTGGATCCAAGGTGAAACGCGCCGCGGCAATCGCGGTCCGCAATTGATGCGGCTGAACCAGATCAACGGCGAAGAGCCGACGAAGTATCAAGGTCTCAAGCCCTTCGAGGAACTGACCACCATCAATCCGAACAAACGGATCAAACTCGAGACCGTGTCGGATCGTTACACCACGCGCGTGATGGACTTAATGACGCCGCTCGGCATGGGTCAGCGCGGTCTGATTGTGGCGCCGCCACGCACCGGCAAGACGACGCTGCTGCATCACATCGCCGACGCCGTCACGAAAAATCATCCGGAGATGAAGCTCATCATTCTGCTGGTCGATGAGCGTCCGGAAGAAGTGACCGATTTCCGCCGCTCCTGCCCGGGCGCGGAAATCATGGCCAGCTCGAACGACAGCGACATCAAGAGTCACACGCGCATCGCGCAACTGGCGATCGAGCGGGCCAAGCGCATGGTCGAAGCCGGCAAGCATGTTTTCATTTTGCTCGACTCAATTACGCGCACAGCCCGCGCCTTTAACAATGCGATGGGCGGTGGCGGACGCACCATGAGCGGCGGTATCGACGCGCGTGCCATGGAAACGCCGCGAAAGATTTTCGCCGCGGCGCGCAATACCGAAGAAGCAGGTTCGTTGACGATCGTTGCCACGGCGTTGATCGAAACCGGCAGTCGCATGGACGAACTGATTTTCCAGGAGTTCAAAGGCACCGGGAACATGGAGCTGGTGCTCGATCGCAAGATCAGCGACCAGCGCATCTATCCGGCGGTCGATATTTTCCTTTCCGGCACGCGGCGCGAAGAGTTGCTGCTCGAGGCGTGGGAGCTGGAGAAGATCAATCTCATCCGTCGCGGTCTCGCCGGACACAAACCGGAAGAAGCGATTCAACGTCTGCTCATGTTCATCAAGAAATTCCCGACGAACCGGCAGATGCTGAAAGAGATTCCAGGTTAATGTAGCGGCGGTCGATGACCGTCGAACACGATCGTGATCGCGCAAAGAAATCGGCGGTCACAGACCGCCGCTGCAGGAGCCGGAGTTCGAGCTTCTCCCGCCCGAGCGCAAGAGTTCCGCGCAAGACCTTGAGCCGCTCTTCCGTTGGATTGCGCTCATCATGGATGAGCTGCTGAAACTTCCTGGCACACGCTTTCGCTTCGGCATCGATCCGCTCGTCGGACTGATTCCGGGGATCGGCGATACGGCTTCCGCCTTCGTCTCAGCCGCGGCACTGATCAAAGCCGCGCGTCATGGTTTGCCGAAAATCGTTCTCGCGCGCATGGCCATGAACATTTTGCTCAACGAATTGATCGGCATCGTTCCGCGTCGTGGGCGACGCTTTTTCATTCTGGTTCAAATCGAACACGCGCAATCACCAATTGATCAAGGAATACGTGGGCGGCCGGCGCACGGCGCGCCCGAGCGATTGGATTTTCGTCTTTGGAATTCTCGGTCTGCTGGCCGTGATCGTCGGCGCCGGACTACTCGTTAGTCTGTTTGTCATTCAGCAACTGCTGAAGCTCATCACCGGCCACTAGGCTAACTGAAATAGCGCAGGTAGATGGCGTGGATCGTTTCGCGCACCGCGCGGTAGTGTTCGCCAAACATCTCCAGATTTTTTGCGCCGACGAAGCGCGCCAGAATCTGTTGTTCGCGCTCGCTGGCCGGCAGAGAGGAAACAGCCTTGTTTTCGTAGCGACGCAAAATCGATTCGCACTGGCGTAGAAAATCATAACTGGTTTGCAGCATCTGTGCGTCGTGCGGCGCGAGAATGCCGTTCTGTTTCAGGTCCACCACGGCGGCGGCAAACTGCGGTCCCCACACTCCGCGACGCATCTGCAACGCCTGCACCAGGAACTCCGCCTCAACCATTCCGCCGCGGCCGGTCTTGAAATCGAGTGGCTCCGAACCCGAGCCGCGATCCTTGCGAATTCGTTCCCGCATCGCGTCAATTTGGCCTAACAAGTCGTTGCGCTGACCCGCGGCGAGCCAAATACTCTGCGCGAATTCGAGAAATTTCGCGCCGGACGATCCGCAAAGCGGACGCACACGCGTCAACGCCTGCAGCTCCCAGAACTGCGCACGGGTCTCGTAGTATTTTTGGTAGGCCTCGAGCGAGCAGGTAATCGGCCCTTTCTCGCCGTCCGGTCGCAACCGGGCATCGAGCGGCGCGATGTTTCCGAACTCACTCGACTTGGCCATCTCCACCACGAGCTCCTGCGCCGCGCGCGCATTGTCCCCGACGAAAAGCACATCCAGATCCGCACCGTAGCTTAACTCGCGGCCGCCGAATTTTCCCATCGCGATGACGGTGAATTCTCCCGCGGGCGCGATCAGATCGTGCACGAAGAGCAGGCATGCTTCCGCCAGCGCGGAATGTTCGCGCTGCAAAGTCGCGAGATCAGCGGCACCGAGGACGTCGCGCACCAGGATGCGCAGCCACTGCGCCAGTCGATAAGCGCGCACTTCATCCAGATTTTCGCGCGTCGCATTTGTCGCGCGCAACGCGATCAGATGTCGTTCCACGCTCACGCTGCGATCGAGCACGCCGGGTCGTGTTACTTCCTCGAGCAATTGCGGCCGGCGAATCAGGATGTCGCTGGCATGACGACTGGCATCGAGCGTCTTGATGAGCAGCTCGAGCAGACGCGGATTGGCCACGAGCAATTCGAAAAGCAAACTGCGCAGCCCGTACGTTTCCACGAAGCGCAGGAATTGCGTAAGCGTCGCGTCCGGATGCACGCATTGCGCCAGCCGATCGAGCAACGCCGGTTTGAGTTTGCGAAAAATCTGTCGCGTGCGCGGCGCGACGTGAAAACTGCCGCGGCCCTGCGTCAGTTCCTGCAATGATTTCGCGGCGGCTTGTTGATCGGAAAAAATCTCGAGCCGCGCCGGAACCGCCTCGGTATCCTGCGGCCGGGCCGCCACCACGCGAGTGAAGATCGTGCGGACGCGTTCTGTTTGCTCGGCGCAACTGAGCGGTGAAATCCGTTTCGGATTGGAAACCGAGACTGCGGGCCAGGCGATTCACCGCGGCCGGTTCATCGGGAATGGTGTGCGTCTGCTGTTCGGCTTCGATTTGCAAACGATGTTCGACTTTGCGCAGGAACCGGTATGCCTGCTCGAGGTCCATCGCTTCGTCGCGCGGCAACAACTCCAGTTCCGCCAGGGCCGGCAGGGTCTTGAGCGTGCTCGTCTCCTGGAGAAAGGCGTGACGCGCGCCGTGCAGAAGTTGCAAGGCCTGCACGACAAATTCGATCTCGCGAATTCCGCCGGTGCCGAGCTTCACATTCCGATCAAGATTTTCGTGACCAACAATGTCGCGCTCGATGCGGCGTTTGATCGCGGCAATTTCGTCAAGCAACTCCGGCGTCGGATTCTTCGGGTAAATGAACGGCTGATGTTCGCGCAAAAAATCGTAGGCCAGTTCTTCGCTACCCGCGATTCCCCGCGCCTTGATCAGAGCGAGGCGCTCCCACGTTTCGCCAAAACCGGCGTAGTAATTTTCTAGGCTGGCGAGCGAGCGCGCCATCGGGCCGGCCGAACCTTCCGGACGCAAACGCAAATCCATGCGAAAGAGTGCGCCGGCTGGATCGGTGCTGGTGAAGGTTTCGGAAACTTTCGCGGCTAGCCGGTTGTACCATTGATGATTCGTCAGGCTGGGCGTGATCTGCGCGTCTTCGCTGTAGAGAAAAATGACGTCGATGTCCGAGCTGTGATTGAGTTCGCGGCCGCCGAGTTTGCCGAGTCCGAGCACGGCAAACTGCGCGGTCGGTGTGCCGAGTCGCTGGCGCAATTCCGTCTCCCAATGTTCCATGACTTTCGCGACGCAGATTTCGGCCAGCGTTGGAAAGCTCCGAGGTGGTTTCCTCCAGTTCGGCGACCCCTGCGATTTCGCGCAGAGAAATGCGCACCATCTCGCGTCCTTTCCACAAACGCAGTGCGCGAAAATTCTGCGACGCGAGTCGAGGTGTCGTTAGGCACAACCAGATCGCGCAACATTCTCCTGCGGCTGCGCCGCTCCGTGCAGACATCGGGATGAGCCAGCCAAAGGAGTAGCTGCGGATCGAGCGCCAGTCGCGTCGCGCAAATGCTGGAGACGGAAATCAGATGCAGGAGCGCGTCGACGCCGAGTGGAAATTCCTCCACCACCTTGCGCAACTCCGGCACGTCTCCCGGCCATTGTTCGGCCAGTTGCCGCAGCGTCCGCTCCACTTGTCGCGGATCGAGCGTCTTGGCCGAACGCGCAGCGATCCAATCCAGGCTCATCTTGAAACAGCTAGCCTGTTTCGAGAAGGCAGGCGAGCGAACGGAATTATTGTTCCTGATCGAGCTTCTCGCGCGCGAGCGATAGCGTGCGTCGTTCCGCGCGGGTCAGGCTTTGCATTCCTTCGCGCGAAATCTTTTCCAGCAAGGGATCGACTTCCAAGGCGATGAATTCTTCCGCGCCCATCTGTTGTATGCGGTCCACCGTATTCTTCCGTTGGTGCAGCGCCCGTTGCAGGAACGATGGCCGCCCGAAGCCGAGCAGATGCGCATACAGCCAACCGGCGGCGCATCCGCCGAGATAGGCGCTGTGTGTTACCGTGCCGGTGCGATTGAAAATCATGAGCAGGACCCCGACTGCGAGCACACCGTAGGCGAGATATTTGGCCTTCAATCGCAACGGCACGATTAGCGTGATCGCGGTTAGCTCCAATTCCGGAAGGACGGTTGCGTATGCCATGGTGATCGCCGCCACGCCGCCCGACGCCGCCAGCAAAACCGTCGACGACGGCATGAGAAAAAGATGTCCAAGCGCACCCGCGATTGCGCCGTAGAGATAGAGAAAAAGAAAATGGCGCTGGCCGATGATCGACTCGACATCGCGTCCGAGAAAATAAAGCACGGCCATGTTTCCGAGCAGATGCCACGGGCCGTTGTGCATGAAAATCGCCGTGAAAAATTGCCAGGCATAAGCGTTGTCGATCCCCGCTCCGCTCAGGCCGAGGTATTCATTCACGAAGCCCGGCTGATAGGCTTCGAGGAAAAGTTGCGCGACAAATGCGACCGCGTTGGCGGCCAGCAACGCGACTAAAACGAAGCGTTTACTCTGCGACCACGTCCGCGCGTAGGACGTCGGCTTTCGGGGGGAAAGGCGCATAAGACGAGAGTATCGCAGTGCGAAAATCTTGTCATTCGGAAAGAGGCAGTGACGATCCGCGGCAACTATTTCGCCGGGGCCAGCACGCGCAGACCGCGCTTGCGGATCTTGAATTCGACCGGGCAATTCCCGATGAGTTCGCCGTCGATTTCGACCGGCACGTGTCCGTGACTGGTCACGCGCAGCGATGTGGTCTGGAAGTATTCGACTTCGCGGGACGTGATCTTGGAATTGAAAATCACGTCCTGCATGTAACGGACGATCTCGATGTAGTTGAAGCGCTTGAAGAGAAGGACGTCGAAGAGGCCGTCGTCGATGACGGCTTTTTTGAAGAACGGAAACGGTCCGCCGTAAAACCGGCCGTTGCCGATGAGAACGAAAGAGCCGCGTTTTGTCCTGGCGTGTTCGGATTCAATCTCGATGCGTGGCGGACGACGCGCCGCGATTTGCGCGGCGGAGACAAGGTAACTGAGCGGACCGAAATTGCGTTTGAGCACACGGCTTGTTTCCTTCACCACCTGGGCATCGAATCCGACACCGGCCAGCTGCACGAAATGCTTCGCGTTCGCGCTGGGCAGATCGACCCGGCGCACATGACCTTCCTGGATAATTTTCCAGCAACGTTTCAGATTCATCCACGGCAGGCCCAGTTCGCCCGCAAAAACATTCATCGTTCCTAGTGGCAGCAGACCGAGCGCGGCGTCCGTGCCGGCGAGACCGTTCACGACTTCGTTGACCGTGCCATCGCCGCCCGCGGCCACGACCTTGCTGAAACCTTCCTTGGCCGCGAGGCGTGCCAATGCCTCCGCCTCGCCGCTGCGCGAAGTGGCGCAGAGCACGGCGCCGTGCGTCAGCTTCTCGATTTGCGCGCGCAGGCGATGAGCGCGCTCGCCGCGGGCGGCGGGATTGAGGATGACGGCGGTTTTCTTCACTCGAACAAGATAGGCCTAACGGGCTTTCATCTTTTCTTCAAACTCCCGCTGCGTAGTTTTGGCCGCGTGAGAAACCTGACCCGCGCGTTGTTGTATGTGATCGGCGCGCTGTTTGCCATCCTGGCGATGGCTTTGCTGGCGGTGAATATCTACGTGCAGTCGCGCACTACCCACGCACGCATCCAGGAGGAACTCAGCCGGCGTCTCGGCACCACCCTGCGCATCCAGCGGATCAGTGTCACGCCGTGGTTCGGTTTGAAGCTGACCGGAATCACCATGCCGCAGACCGATACGCGCGTTTCGGGCGACTTCCTCCAGGCCGATACGTTTCGCATGCGGATCGAGTTCCGCTCGCTCTTTACGGAGCAGCTCGTGATCAAGGAGATTTCACTCGTTAGGCCCAAAGTGCTCTGGGCGCAAAATACTTCCGGCGAATGGCGCCTGCCTTCGTTCGCCGCGGAGGTAAAGGAAGTGCCGGCAGTGAGCGCACCGAAAGGAAGTTCCGCGGCGCCTGCCGCGTCTTTGCCGGAGGCGACGGCGGTTCCGTTTAACGGTGCGATGTCAGGCGTGGAAGAAACGCAGTCGCGCGCGGCTGAGTTCAATCCGGAAATCCGGCGGGTTGGCCTAACGAATGGTAGCTTCCATTTTCTCGATGCGAAGGGAAAGCCGGTGGCGAATTTTGACGGTGTCACTTTTCGCTCCGGCTTCCGCAGCAGCCTCGAACTGCGCGGCAACGCCGTGATCAACAAGGTTTCGTTGCGTGATCGTTTTTTTCTCCAGGACCTGAAGTCGCCCATCCGCTATGAGCCGGACGAGCTTGAGTTCTCGCAAATCAGCGCGACCGCCGGCGGCGGCGAGATCACGGGCACATTTCACATGCTGCAAACCGAGTCCGGTTCGCCCTTTGTCGCCAGCGTGGCATTTCGAAACGTGCAGGTCGATCGCGTCGTCATCGAAGCTGGTGGTCCGGCCGGGATGTTGCAGGGGCGCATCGAAGGCAGCCTCAACGCCAATGGAAAAACTGCCGACGCGAATGCGCTCGAAGGCGCCGGCGAAATTTATTTGCGCGAGGGTGAAGTGCGCCGCTACAGCCTGCTCGTTGCGCTTGGACAACTCCTCCAGCTTGACGATCTGACGCAGCTCCAGCTCGATCAGGCCTACGTGAAATACCACATCACGCCTGGTGTGGTGATCGTGGATGACCTGCTGTTGAGTTCGCCCAGCATCCGCCTTTCCGCCAAAGGAACGGTCGATTTCAACGGCAGGTTGCGGCTCGCATCGCAACTGGCCATCAATGAAAAAGTCCGCGCCCAGTTGTTCCCGGTCCTGCGCGACGTTTTTCAGCGGGCCAAGGATTCGGATTTTGCCGCGGTCGATTTTCAGGTCAGCGGCACGATTGATCGGCCCAAGACTGACTTGAAAGATAAGTTAATCGGGCCGGCGGCCAGGATGCTGAAGGGCTTGCTCGGTGGAAGAGTGGACAAGGCGGTTGTGCCTAACGAATCATCGACCCCGGCGCCTAACGAGTCGCCAACGCCATGAGAGTGATCGCCGGTAGCGCCGGCGGCATCCGGCTGCAGGTTCCGGAAACCGATGTGCGTCCCACCATGGATCGGGTGAAGGCTGCGATTTTTTCCAGTCTGGGGGATCGAGTGGTGAATGCACGCGTGCTCGATCTTTTCGCCGGCACCGGCGCCCTGGGTATCGAGGCGCTCAGTCGCGGCGCGGCCTCCGCTCTTTTTGTGGAAGAAAAACGCGAGGCCGTTCTCACCATCGAGCAGAATTTCATTCGGACGAAATTGCGCGGACATGTGCGACCGCGGGAAGTGTTCGCCTTTCTCGAAGCGGTCTCGCCTAACGAGAAGTTCGACATCATCCTGGCAGATCCGCCGTATGAAGAGCGGAAGGGCGGGGGAGAGTTCACGCGCTCACTTTTGCAAAGCGAAAAACTCTCGGCTTTGCTTGAACCTTCCGGCGTCTTCGTTTTGGAAAAACGGCCGGGCGAGAATCTGCCCGTGCATCCGCTGTGGCAGATCGTGCGCGCACGAAAATACGGAGCGACGGAAGTGCTCATCATGCAACGCGCCGCCTAACGAATGATTCGCTTCATTTACAATCTGCTTTTCCCGCTCGGCTTTCTGATTTTTCTGCCGGGCTATCTCTTGAAGATGAGACGGCGCGGAAATTTTCGGCGCAATTTCGGACAACGCTTCGCCATTTATTCTCCCGAGATTCGCGCACGTTTGGCCGGTCGCAAGCTGACGTGGATACACGCGGTTAGCGTCGGCGAAGTTTCGATTGCATTGAAGCTCGCCCAGCCAAATTGCGCGCTTTGGAGTCGTCATTCGAATGCGTCCTCACGACCACCACCACGACCGGATATGCGATCGCCGAGCGTGAAGCGCCGCCATGGATGACGCCACTCTACAATCCGCTCGATTTCTGGCCGATCATGCGTCGCGCTTTTGCCCTCATCCAGCCGGTGCGAGTGATCCTGATTGAAGCGGAAGTCTGGCCGAACCTGACCGCAATGGCGCGCGCCCGCCGCATTCCGGTCAGCCTGGTCAACGCGCGCCTCTCGCCGCGCTCGGAGCGTCGCTTCCGCCGCTTCCGCGCTTTTGTCGCGCCGACCTTTCGCAATCTCGATCTCGTCTGCGTGCAAGAGGCGGAGGACGTCGAACGCTGGACGGCAATTGGCGTTGCGCGCGACCGCGCTAGAGTTGTTGGCAGCATCAAGTTCGATCCGGTCGAGACCGCGCCGCAGTCGAAGGAACCTTTCGAAATTCTGCACTCGTTAGGCATCGATCGAGACGAGGCCGATCCTGCTCGGTGGAAGCACACATCCTGGTGAAGAAGAAATTCTCGCCAACGTCTGGCGCGAGCTGCGTGAAGAATTTCCCAATCTCTTTCTAATCATCGCGCCGCGTCACGTGGAGCGTGCGCGCGAAATTCACCAGAGCCTGACCACACTGGGGCTTCGCATCGCCTTCCGTTCGAAAATCGAAACACCATCGCGCGAGCCGATCGATTGCCTTTTGCTGGACACGACCGGCGAACTGCGTTTCTGGTTCGCCGTTGCCACGGTTGTTTTCATGGGCAAGAGCCTAACGACGATCGGAGGACAAAATCCGGTCGAACCGATCCTCGCGCACAAACCGGTCGTCTTCGGCCCGCACATGGAGAATTTTGCCGCGCTCAGCCGTGCGCTGCTGGCACGAAAGGCCGCGATACAAGTCGACGACGCCAGCTCGCTGGTCGCCGCCATTACCCAACTCCTGCGCGATCCTGAGGCGCGAAGCCAAATAGTCGCACGCGCGCATGAGGTGCTGGCCCCGCACGAAGGCGCAACGCGCCGAACCGCCGAGTTGGTTCTCGCCGCCAAATCACTTGCGCGGTAGGCGACCTTCCAGATATTGCCCGCGCTCCTGACCCTATCGTCCAGTGGCCTAGGACACCGCCCTTTCACGGCGGTAACACGGGTTCGAATCCCGTTAGGGTCGCCACTCTTTTTCAAGAAGGGCTGAGTTGGTCCAGACGACCATGCCACTATTGGCGCATGCGTGAAATTAGTCGTTTGTGTTGTCCCGTTAATCCTCTAAAAAAACTGGAATTATTGGAATTGACGTCCCCTCCCAAAGCCCTTCAAACTCGCCAGTGACAGTAGACGTATCCCCTCGACGAAAGGCAGCCACCATGAAAATGCTCAAACTCGCCGCAGCCGTAGTTGCCATCACCGCCGCAGCGTTGTCCCAGACCGTGACCGGACAAACGCCGTCGACTTCAGTCGTAATCACCTTTACCGAATTCTCTTCTATTAGTCTCACCGCAGTTTATACCGACCCTCTCGGCGTAACGCTTCCCCTGAACGTGAACAACACGAGTGCCGACAATTGGACAGTGAGTCTGCCGACCTTCCTGATTACGGCGACAGCAAACCAGTGGTTGCCTTGGGCGGAACCGGAACTCGTGAGCCCGATCCGAGGGAACATAGTGTCACCATCCGGGACCAATAGTTTTGCCGTCAGCAGCGATGTCGCCATAAGCGGGTTTGTTGATAACGGTGACTTTTCCAGCACATGGATCGCATACGACACCCGCGGCGCTTCCGCGGTTCCCGTGTTTGGCAGGTTCATCGACCTTGGCGATGCGTCGGCCGCGGTGCCCGACACCGGCTCTACGATGATGCTCTTGGGAATCGGGGTGGCAGGGCTGGGCTGGATACGCCGGAAACTCTGCTAGAAGAGCAACAAAGGCGCGGGTTGCCTGAACGGAGTTCGAATCCCGTCGGGTTCGATTCGACACGGCGAGGTTGCATGGCGCGCGCGAGTCTGCTACATAATCGGCCTGCCTTTAAGCCGCCGAGCGCGAAAAATTCCGCACGTTCGTGCAATTAACGAGGTCGCTCTGCCGGCTTCGGACCCCATGCGGGTCGCTGTTTTGCAACCGAGAGAACTGCGCGGCTTTTGAGTGACTTAAAACGTTGATTCCCACCCCGATTATTCACAATGCTGAAACCCGTGCACATGAGAGGAGCCGCCCAGCCAGATCGTAACGGCTTCGATGCCAGCCGTAGCCTGGGTGATTTCGTCGTAGGCCCAAGCGATGATGTCTTGCAGCCGCCGGATGGTTTCATGGAATGGCGACACGGCGCCTCCTGGCAGGCGGAACTCTACGAGCCCGTGATGATGGGCGGCCCCGATACGCGCACCACGATTCAATACGACGGCAAACCGCAGCCCGTCATCAACCTGTGCTCTTACAATTACCTGGGATTGAGCAATCGTCCGGAGGTCATCCGCGCGGCTAACGATGCGCTGGCCAAGTACCGGAATCGGCGCCTGCGGTTCGCCCACGCTTTCCGGCATGACCGATCTCCATCGGAAACTGGAACGCGCCATTGCCAGTTTTCTCGGACGGGAAGATGCGATTCTTTTCAATAGCGGATTCGGCGGCGCGCTCGGCACGATCTCAGGTCTGCTGCGCAAGACGGATGTGGCGATCATGGATGATCGATCGCACTTAAGTCTGCGTGACGGCGCTGTTCTGTCGCGCTGCCGCGTCGATCGTTTCGAGCACAACGATCCGCATTCGCTCGAGGAAGCTTTGCAGCGCCGCAAAGGCAAACGGCAGCTCGTCATCGTCGAAGGCATCTATTCGATGGATGGCGATTTCGCGAAGCTCGATGAATTGGTCGCGGTCGCCGACGCGCATCACGCGACGGTCTTGATCGACGAAGCGCATTCGATGCTCGGCTGCGGCCCGACTGGTCGCGGTGCGACGGAACACTTCGGATTGCAGGATCGCATTCCGCTGGTTTACGGAACGTTCTCGAAAGCGTTCGGTTCTTTGGGTGGTTTCGTGGCCGGTCCGCACGAGACGATTGAGTATCTGCGCTGGTATGCGCACTCGTATGTTTATTCCTGCGCGCTGCCGCCGGTCGTGATCGCGGCGATTTTGAAGGCGCTTGAGCTCGCGAGCAGCGAACCGCAGTTACGCCAAAGCCTTTGGCAAAATGCCGAATACTTCCGCGCGCAGGTCAACTCGTTAGGCATCGATACCGGCGCTTCGACCACTTACATCATGCCGCTGGTGGTCGGCGATCGCGCCCGCATGTATCAGCTCGGGCACGAATTGCGCCGGCGCGGTCTATGGGTGGCGCCGGTCGATTATCCCGCGGTGCCGCACGAGGCGATCTGCTTCCGTGCCTGCGTCACGGCTAATCACACCCGCGCCGATCTCGACGAAGCGCTAAACATTCTCGCCGACACCTTCGTGCCTCAGCTGGCGCGTGCCGCCTCGGCGTAAGCTTCGCGAATTATCGCAAGGCAGTTTGCGGCCTCTTCAAACTTCGGCCGGGCTAATTTCGGGTCGCAAAAGACCGCGACCACATCGGGCAACATGGCCTCGAACCAATCGGCGTGATGCGAGCCGGCGGACAAGGCCGAATCAAACGCCATCTCCTTGCCGTTAGTCGTTAGGATGTCGTCGGCGATCAGAATTTCTCCCGCGTCGCCGACGAGCTTGATGCGATTCGTTCGTTCGGCCGCGTTCCAGCTCAATTCGATACGCGATTCGCCGGAAGGGAAATCGAGCGATACGAGCGCTTCCGATTCGACCGACTGCTCGTTAGGCCAGAGCAAGCGCGCGCGCACCTGCGTGCTCATTTCGCCGAACCAATGCAGCGCGAGATAAATCGAATGCCAGCCGTGATCCATCAGAATTCCGCCGCCGGCGACATTCGGATCGCGCCGCCAGTTATTCGCCAGCGCGGTCGCGGCATCGCGCGTGCGCAAAGTCGTGATTTCAGCGCGGCAAAGTTTTCCAATTTCGCCCGCGCGCAGTTGCTCCGTCGCCGCGCGGATAATCGGCGCGTATTTCCAGTTGTGCACCGGCACGACAGCGACTCCGGCGGCCTGCGCTTTCGCGCGCACCTGATCGACAACTGCTGGATCGAGCAGGAAAGGCTTTTCACAAAGCACGTGCCAGCCGCGTTCGATTGCTTCCAGCATTGGTTCGCCATGGCGCGCCGGCGGGGTGCAAATATCGACGAAATCGATCGCGTCGCTTTCGATTTCGCCTAACGAATCGTAGACGCCTAACGAGTGTTTAAGCGACCTGGCCGCGGCGCGGCGTTCCTCCGAGGCGTCAACCACCGCGACGATTTCAATCGCATCGCTCGCCGCGTAACCGGGCCAGTGACCGAATTGCGCGACGTTGCCGAATCCTACAATCGCGCCCCTCAACATGGGGCCATCTGGGCGACGTTGCGCTCAATGACAGCGAGCGCGCGTTCCGCTTCCGCTTTGCGCAGAATGAGCGGCGGATGCACGCGCACGCGCGGCGTGTAGCTCATCATGATCAGACCATCAGCGAGGCAGCGTTTGAAAAATTCCACGCACGGCGGCTTGGGCAAAAGTGTCTTGCCGTCAGCGGCCACGAAATCGAAGCCGACGAGCAACCCGCGTCCGCGCACATTCGCGATCGTGCCGTGCTTCTGCGCGATCGTCTTCAATCCGTCCTGTAAAAATTGTCCCATTGTCGCCGAGTTCTGAATGAGGTTTTCGTCGAGAATGGTCTTGAGCGTGACCAGCACGGCGGCGGCGGCGAGGGGATTGCCGCCGTAACTCGAGGACGACGCGCTCGGAAGCGAGAAGGGTTTTGCCGCCATGATCTCGTCCGTTGAAATCACCGCACTGACCGGAAAACCGCCGGCCATTCCTTTGCCGACCGTCATGATATCGGGAACGACGCCATCGTGGTCGCAGCCAAATGTCTTTCCGGTGCGTCCGAAGCCGGTGATCATTTCATCCGCGATGAGCAGGGCGCCATACTCGCTCGCCATCGCGCGCACCGCGGCGAAAAATCCGCGCGGCGGAACGATGTTACCGGCCGTGCCCTGGATCGGTTCCATGATGATCGCCGCTGGCTTGCCTGCCGTTTCTTTTTCGATGACGCGGCGCAGCGCCTCGAGCGATGCCGCGGAACATTCTTCCGCGCTGCCTTCGAAACGTGAAACATCCGGATACGGCGCGAGATGATGACCGGGTGGCAACGGACCGACTTCGTTTTTCCAATCGACATCCGACAGCGGCAGCACGCCGGCGGTCTTGCCGTGGAATCCACCGGTAAATCCGATTATGTCGGTGCGTTTGGTAAAGGAACGCGCCAGACGAATGGCGGCTTCCACTGCTTCGGCGCCGCCGCTGAAAAATTGGGTGCGGCTTCAGTTCGCCCGGCGCCAGATCGGCAATCAGCCTAACGAGTTCTGCACGGGGCGCGGAAGTAAAACTCCCGACGGTGACCGCACGCAGTTGCTCGGTTAACGCGGCGACATAACGCGGATGCGCATGACCGAGGCTTGCTACCGAAACACCGGCGTTGAAATCGAGATAAGTGCGGCCATCGAGATCAGTCAGCGTCACCCCTTCACCGCGCGCGATCGCCAGTTCGGACAAGAGCGCGATCGTCTGCAGGCCCGGTGCGATGAAGTTTTGTTCTTCATCGAAAAGCGCTTTGGTCCGCGCGCCGATTTCGATGGTTGATTCAGTTAGCATTCACTCGCCTCGCAATTAAATCCGCGATTGCGTTGGCCGCGCGCTCCCGACAGGGCGCGAACGACGGCCAGTCATTCAGGTCGATCAGAGTCAATTCTCCGGAAGGCGTAACGATGACGTCGCCGCCGAAAATATCGAGACCGGCGGCGGCGGCGGCGCGATTCGCCAAGTTCTGTAACTCGCGCTCATCCAAGGCGTGCGGTTGCGCCTCACGCGAGTAGAACCAGTGGAAGAATCCAACTTCGGCCACACCGTAAAATTTGATTTCGTCGCCACGGAGATGAGCCTGCACGGCGGCCGTGTTGATTCCGCGCCGGGCGAAGTCCGTCAGACCCGCGTCGAATCTTTCGTGTGTATCGACCCATTGCACATCCGCCGAGACGGAGGCGTGAACGTCGCCGCGCTTCAGCCAGACACCGCCGTTGATATCGATCTCGCGTGGCTGCGTGCCATTATTTGTCTCGATGAGCTGGGTCGGTGGAAAGGCCACGCCCGCGGAAGTCATCAGCGCCGGAAGACGATTGCGGTGCGTGTTCAAAGCGGAACGCGGACTGTTGATGATCCGGACTCCTTCCTTTTCCCAGGCCGCGAGATTTTCCAGGGCCGATCTTCCCTGGCACATGGAAAAGACGGCATCGGCTTCGGCGCGATGGCCGTTTACTTGTTCGATGGTCAGCAGATCAACCGCGAAGTCCCGCCCGCGCAGGCGCGCCCCTATCTCATCGAGCAGCAGAACATCGTTCGATTGATGACGGCCGGGCGAATATTGCTTTTCGCGGTATAAACCGAGGAGGCGTTTCATGTCGCGATGCTTTCCAGGAATGCTTCCGCCCTTCCGATGTCGTCGGCGTAATCGACATCGATCGAGTCGGCGATTGGAATTCCGGCGAGGGTGTAGCCGCGTTCGAGCAACCTGCCGAGAAAACTGCGCAAGGCGTCGAGTCCATCGCGCCGCGCCTCGGCAGCTTCGCGCAGAATGATTGGCCGCACGGCATAAATACCGGCGGTGGCAAAATTAGAAGGCGCTGCTGTTTGGCCAAGCGCGATAATGTGCCGCGAGTCCGGCGCGCAGCGGACGAGCAGCGGCTTTTCGTCGTCGCCAGGACTCGTTAGGGCAAGAGTAACCGCCGCATCCGCTTGCCGTTGCGCTTCCCTGAAGAACCGCGCGTACGTTTCCGGCGCCGCCACCGTATCGACGGTCGAGAGCAGAAACGGGCCTTCGTCGTCGTTAGCGGCCAGCGTCTCCACCACGCGCAGGAAACTGTGCATCGACGTTGGCGTTGTTTCGGCAATCCAGCGCAAGTCGAACGGCCAGCTCATCGCCGCAACGTGATCGCGTACCTGCGTCGAATCTTCATTGATAATGACCGCAACCTCCTCGGCGCCGGCGTTGCCTAACGAGTGCAAGACGCGCGCAATCAAGGTCTGCCCGCCAATTTCCACCAGCGGCTTCAGCGTCGGTGCTTGCTGGCGCATGCGCTGGCCCTGGCCTGCGGCAAAAATTCCGGCTTTGATCTTCATACGACAGCGCACTCCGAGGCGGCCAGCACTTGCGGCAGTTCGGCCAGTTCGCGCAAATGAAAATCGACCAGCGCCGCGTCTGGACATTCTGCGCCGTGAGGGTCGAGCCACGCTGTCTTCATTCCGATAGACTTGGCGGGTTGGATATCGCGGGCGAACGAATCGCCCACCATCAGGATGGCTCCCGTTTCGCGGCCTATTGCTTTCGCCGCATGCAAATAAATAGCGGGGTCCGGCTTGTAAAGGCCGACCCGCCGCGAATCAATAATCACAGCCAAGTAGGGTGCGTAACCGAAGTCCGCGCAAAGTTTTGCCACATTTCCGCAGCCATTAGACACAACTCCAAGCTGAAATCCGAGCCTAATTAGCTTCTCCAGGAGATGCCGGTTATCCGCGGCAGATAACTTCATCGGGGCGACAAATTTTTCAACCAAACGTTCTGTCAGGTTTGGGTCGCTCAAACGCAAATGCGCCAGCTGCCATTTCACATGCAGAGCGACCATCGTCACGAGATCCGCCTCTGCGATTTCCGGATCTAACACCGATTGCCGTTCCGCCTCATCAAAGGCCTGACGAATCGTTTCGCGCGGAAGTTTGATTCCGAAGTCCGCGTAAAGCGCGAGGAAGCGGTCGAGCCAATGAATGCCGCCATCGAGCGTGCCGCCGAGGTCGAAAAAAATGGTGCGCAGTGAAGCAGTTGCCATTAGCAGAAAAACGAGCGGTTCCTATAGCTTGGGTGTTAGTTTCTCGCCAATCAAATTCCTGAGCAGAGCTTGGTGGATGCGGCGTGTCGAATCATCTAAGGTCGGACGATGATTCCCACTGCGCCCGCTCCTATCGCGACGGAGCCCGTGACGCAGCGGGATTCGCTGGAGCAGAGTTACAAGGCGCGCGAAGTGGAAGGCGCGCTCGACCTGCTCTTCTATCGTCCGCTCGGCTTGCAGGTGGCGAAATTCTTCGCCGCGCTGCGGATGACGCCCGACCAGGTTACGCTGCTGAGCACGCTGGCTGGAGTCGCGGCGGGGCATCTTTATTTCTACAGCGCGCTTTCACTCAATCTCGCCGGAATGCTTTTGCACGTGCTGTCGAATCTGCTCGATAACGTGGACGGCCAGCTCGCCCGCCTAACGAATAGACAAAGTGAAAACGGCAAGATCATTGACGGCATTGGCGATCATGTCGTTTTCGTGAGCATCTATTTTCATCTTTGTCTTCGCGGCGTGATGGGCGGCGCTTCGCCATGGCTGTGGCTGGTTGCACTGGCGGCCGGTTATTCGCATTTCATGCAGAGCGCGGCGGCGGAATTCTGTCGCGACGCCTATGCGCGCTTTGCCTGTGGACGATCGACGGCGCTCCCCACCGCGATGGCTTTGCAGGAACGAAAGCGCACGCAGGCTGCAAACGCAGGATGGAAGTCGCGATTGTTTCTCGCGCTTCACGCCAACTACGTGCGCACACAGGAGCGAATTCTGCCGCAACTGGCGCGCTTGCGCGATCGTGCCTTGACCATGTTTCAGACCACCATCCCCAGCTGGTTTGCCGACGCGTATCGGACAACGCATGCTGGTCTACCGAGATTCAGCCGGCTGCTCGGAACAAGCACGCGTATGCTCGTGCTCTTTTGTCTTTTGCTTTTGCGCCAACCGGTTTGGTATTTCGCCATCGAAGTGACCATCTTCAATTTGCTGCTCGCATTGTTGTGCGTGCGTGAAAAACGCGCCAGCGGGCAGCTGCTTCAGCTTCTTTCTGAACGTGGCGGCAATTGAAGTCACAGCCGTCGCGAACCGCGCGGATCGCGACGCTTTCATCGAATTTCCGTGGCGGATTTATCGCAACGACCAAGCCTGGGTGCCGCCGCTGATCCTGGAGCGGCGCGAATTTCTCGATCGCCGGAAGCATCCTTTTTACCAACACGGCGATGCCACGCTCTTTCTCGCGCGCCGCGGCGGCGAAATCGTCGGCCGTATCATGGCCAGCGACGATCCGAATTACAACGCGGAGCACAGCAGCAATGTCGGTTGTTTCGGGCTCTTCGAATGCATCGACGATCTCGAAGTCGCACAGGCCTTGTTCGACGCCGCGGAGAATTGGCTGCGCGCGAAAGGTCGCGACGAAATCCTGGGCCCGATCGATTACTCGACCAATTACGTCTGCGCGCTCCTGATCGACGGGTTCCAGTATCCGCCGATGCTGCTCACGTCACACAATCCACCATATTACGTCTCGCTCATTGAGCGCGCGGGCTTCATCAAAGCCATGGACTGGTTTGCATGGTGGTTCGAGAAACCGCAGGAGGCGGCCATGCGGTTACGCAAAATCGCAGGCCGTTTCGTCAATCGACCGGAAGTAACGATCCGCATGGTCAATCTGAAGCGAATCAAGGAAGAGAGCGAGCGTCTGCGCGAGATTTACAACCAGGCGTGGCAAAAAAACTGGGGGTTCGTTCCATTCACCCAGCACGAGTTTGATCATTTGGTCAAAGAACTCAAACCGCTCGCCGTCCCCGATTTGGTCCTGATCGCGGAGGTCAATGGCGAACCGGCAGGATTTATTCTCGGCATGCCCGACATCAACGCATCGCTGCAAAAAATCAACGGTCGACTGACGAAGTTCGGTTTGCCGATCGGCCTGGCAAAACTTCTCTATTATAAGAACCGCTTAAAGAGAGGCCGGCTCGTCGCTCTCGGCGTTGCACCCAGGTTCCGCCGTTTCGGCATCGCCGAGACACTTGTCCTGCGCGTCATCGAAGAGGCGATGATCAAACGCGGCTGGATTGGCGAGTTGAGCATGACCCTGGAAAACAATCACCTCATCAACCGTTTCCTCAGCGCGATTGGCGCGAAACCCTACAAGACCTATCGTATTTACAGGAGGGCAATTGCCGCTTAGCGTCGGCGCCTTGTGTTAGATAATCGTCAAATCCTGATTTTTGCGGATGAGTCCGCCAATTGGACCATCGCCGGGTTGCGCCAGATCGATCGCCTTCTTCTCGCCTTGGAAGAAGCAGATGTGTCCCGGCAATCGGTGAAGATCGTCGCGCCGGATTTTGTCGCGAACGAAGCGCGCGATTTGCCTAACGAGTCATATGTTGATTGTGCGCGGCGGAATGCGTTCGCTTCTTGCGCAACTCAAACCGACCACCGACCGAAAGACGGCGGAAGCCGAACTCGTGCGTGTTTGTCCTAAGCTAACCGAGAACTGCCGCCTGCTCACGACCGCAGCGGATATTTCAAGGAGTGAACGCTGGTTCGTGCGTTCGTTAGGCAAAGCGCAGGATGGTTTTGTCGCGCGCTACTTCGATCGCCGCATCTCCACGCAAATCAGCCGAGCGCTGCTGCATTGCGGCGCGAGACCGGTGCACGCCACCATTCTCGGATTTTTGGTTGGACTGGCCGGCTGCCTTCTTCTTCTCCACGGCACATATTCTTCCATCCTCGAAGGCATGCTCCTGCTCTACGCCTTTAGCATTCTCGATGGCTGCGACGGCGAAATCGCCCGCGCGAAATATTTGGAATCGGCGGCGGGTCAGCGACTCGATCTCTTCATCGACGTGACCGTAAGCGTCCTTTTCTTCATCGCGCTCGGCATCGGTCTGGCGCGTGTGGCGCCAACCAACCTCGCCAGCACACTCTTCGTCATCGAGGGTTTGGCTGCGGCCATGCTGACCATCGCGAGCGAGGCCATGCTCGCCGTCCTCGCTTCAAATCCTTCCGCATCTTCCAACGGCACGACTTTTCACGATCGACATGCCGAGATGCTCGGTCACTCCGGTGTTTTCGTTTTCGGGCGGCGTGCCGTGCACGCGACCGTGCAGCTGACCAAGCGCGATGTTTCGCTTTTCCTATTTGTCATTCTGGCGGTGATCAATCTCCCGGCGTGGATTCTGCACCTCTCGTTAGGCACAGCTCTCCTCGCCGCCAGCGTCGCCTCGCTCGCTCTTATTCGACGACCAACTGCGGCGCGTTCCGCAGCGTAAGCGGCAGACATTCCTCCGCGCGACGCAGCATCGCCGAGGTGTCCACGTCCTGCCACCAGCGCGCGCCGATGTCGATGGCATTGGCGCAATTGTCGCGCGCCATCAGACGCACGCCGTCAGCCAGACTGCAATCGTCCTGCACTTTCGCTTTCTCGAGATAATCAAAGAGCGCGGGCGGACAGAGGAAAAGACCGGTATCGATCGCGTCGAACTGCCTTAGCTTCTTGTCGATCTCCACGATGCGGTTGCCCGAGGTGCGCACCTTCATGGCGTCATCCAAATCAAAGATAGCGTCGATTCTCCGATCGACCGCGAGGTTGAGACAGGAATGATCCGCGCCGTCGAGCAGCACGCGCAGGATGGAGGGATCGAAGAGGTGATCGCCCATCGTGAGCAAAAAAGGTCGCTCGATCGCGCCGGCCGCGCTCAAGACGGAAATGCCATTTTGTTTTTGCCACTCGCGATTGTGAATCGCGTTTAAAGAAACGCCGGCCGGCAAATTCGCTTCCACGCCGGCCAGAACTTCCTCTGCGTTGCAACCAACGACGGCGTGCACGGTGGTCACGCCGACCAATTCGAGTGCCTGCAAAATGTAGGAGACGAGCGGGCGCCCGCACACTTCCACCAGCGGCTTCGGCACTGCGCCATGCGTTGTCGCCAGTCGTGAACCGGCGCCGGCCAGGAGAACGACCGCATCAAATGCCATAATATTTTCGCAGACCCCAAAGCTGTGTGCGCACGGGCAGAAATCTGAGCATGAACGGAGCAAAGCGCGATTGAAAAAAATCGCCGACCGTCAGGCGCGGCGGCGGATTATTGGAATCGATTGCTCGCACCACGGCACGCGCGATCACCTCTGGTCCCGGGGCGTTTTGCAGATTCTTGTCCGCCACCTTCCACGTTTGCGCGACGCGCTCGGAATAATCGGGGTCGGTGTTCGGCACGCGCGTGACGGCGTCGTTAAACTTCGTGCGAATATCGGCCGGTTGCAGATCGACCACGCGCACGCCGCAATTGCGCAATTCGAGATTGAGCGCGAGCGACCACGTCGCCATGGCGGATTTGGCCGCGCTGTAGGACGACATGAACGGCAACGGCAAACGCGAGGCGAGCGAGCTGACGTTGATGATCAAACCGGAACGTCGCGCGCGCATCGCGGGCAGGGCGAGTTGGATGAGTTGGATCTGTCCGAAAACGAGGACACGGAACTCGCGTTCCAATTCTTCGTGCGAAAGAAATTCCGTCGGGCCGAAATGTCCACTGCCCGCGTTGTTGATCAGGACATCGAAACCTCCGGCCTCTTTTTCCGCCGCGCGAAATGTCTGTTCGATCGAATTCGGGTCTAACAAGTCCAAGGCCAGCGGATGAAAACCGCGCAGCGTGGGTAATCGCGTCACATCCCGCGCCGTTCCCCAGACCTCATGTCCTGCCGCCGACAGAGCCTGCGCGGTGGCCAAGCCAATGCCCGAACTCGCGCCGGTCAGAAAAATTCGCTTCATCACATTCGAGAAATAACCAAGTGTATGCGTTCTTTCGAGAGAATTGGAGCCTCGACGGATCTCGTGGCCTAACGAATGATAAACAATCTGTGAAAACGCATCGGCGCGAACTCACCCGTTTGCTCTGGCAGGAACGCCGCATTTTTTTGCTCGGCTTCCTCTGCGTCATCGGCGGGATGTTCACCACCCTGGCCTATCCGCTGGCCGTGCGTTACACCATCGATGTCGCCATGCCGAGCGGCCAGATTGCGCGCGTCAATCATCTCGCGCTGATCATGCTGGGCCTGCTTCTGGGCGAAGCAGCGGCTACTTTCGGGCGCAATTACCTCTTCAACCTCGGGGCGGAGAATGTCTCGGCGCGGATGCGACAGGATGCGTTCGAGCATTTGCTCAAACAGGAGATCTCGTTTTTCGATGATGCCAACACCGGCGCGCTCACCTCACGGCTTTGGTCGGAGATTCCGCACGTGCAATGGCTCCTGAGTGAGCGGCTCGGCGATGCGCTGCGTTCGAGCGTGATTGGTCTGGGCGGAATTGCGCTTCTCTTTTACACCTCACCACTCCTGACCGGCGTCGTGCTGCTCGCGCTGCCCGTCTTAAGTTTTACCACGGCAATGCTTGGTCGCCGCATTCGCCGCGCTTCCATCGAAACGCAGCGTGCCTATGCCGAAGCCGGCACGATCGCGCATGAAACACTCGCCGGCATTCGCACTGTGCGCGCCTTTGCGCAGGAAGAAGCCGAAGCGCGACGACACTGGCTGCGTTTGCGCGCCGCGGTCGATCGGGCCCGTCGCAGAATTTCCGGAACCGCCGCGGGCAATTCGCTTTCACTTTTCGCCGGCGAAGGCTGCGCCCTGCTTGCCTTGTGGGTCGGCGGTGTGCTGATTTTGCGCGGCCAGTTGAGTGTTGGTTCGCTCGTTTCCTTTATGCTTTATGCCTTCCTCGTGGCGAAAGGCGTGCGCAGCGGCTCGGATTTCTGGTCGGAGGCGATCCGCACTTTCGGCGCGACCGCGTGGGTGCTGGAATTGCTCGCGCGCAAACCGAAATTGCCCAGCGGCGGTGGCGAGAAGCTCGCGAAAGTCGCGGGCCGCATCGTGCTCGAGGATGTCCATTTCGCTTACGCGGGACGGCCGGATGTTTCCGCGCTTGCCGGCGTCAATTTGGAAATCGAGCCTGGCACGAGCGTCGCGTTTGTTGGTCGCTCCGGTTCGGGCAAATCGACCATCGTTAATTTGCTTTTGCGTTTTTACGATCCGACCGCCGGGCGCATCTTGCTCGACGGCCAGGATATTCGCCAGCTCGATGCGCAATGGCTGCGTGGCCAGATCGGTATCGTCATGCAGGAGCCGGTGCTTTTTTCGCGCAGCATCAGCGAGAACATTCGCTATGGGCACGGCGACGGCGCCGACGGAATTACCGCCGCGGCTGAGCTCGCGCGCGCGAGCGAATTCATCGACCGCCTGCCCGAGCGTTACGATACGGAAATCGGCGAGCGCGGCGTGCAGATTTCCGGCGGACAACGCCAGCGTCTTGCCATCGCGCGCGCGCTCGTGCGCAAGCCGCGCATTTTGATTCTCGATGAAGCGACCAGCGCGCTCGATGCCGAGAGCGAAGCCTTCGTGCAGGAAGGCCTGCGCAATCTGGAATATCGGCCGACGACACTAATCGTGGCGCATCGACTCTCGACCGTGGTGCACGTCGATCGCGTGGTGGTGATCGATCACGGCCGCATCATCGCGAGCGGCACACACGAAGAGCTTTTGCGAACTTCGGATTTTTACCGGCGCCTGGTCGAGACGCAGCTGGTCTCGATTTAACTGCTCGTTAGTCCTCGAAGATCGACAGCACTTTGCCGCGCGGATGTTTGGCGATGATGCGGCCGTCTTTCATTTCGTGGATCCAGTCGCAGCGTTCCGCGATGGCTGGATTGTGCGTCACGAGCAGTAACGCTTTTTGTCCGCGCTGCACGATTTCCTGCAGCAACTCGAAGGCGCGATGGGAATTTTCCGTGTCGAGATTTCCCGTCGGCTCGTCCGCCAGGATAATGCGCGGATCATTGGCCAGCGCGCGCGCCACCGCCACGCGTTGCTGTTCGCCGCCGGAGAGATGGCGGCTCGGCCGCTCCGCTTTCGCGCTCAAGCCCACTCCCTCGAGCAACTCGGTCGCGCGCGTGCGCATCTCTGGTTCCGACAACCGCCCAAGGCGTCGCATCGGAATCATGATGTTTTCCGCGGCGGTAAATTCCTCGAGCAGAAAATGAAATTGGAAAATGAATCCGATCAGTTCCCGTCGCAATCGCGACAATTCGTGATCGGGAAATTCCGAAACGTTATCCGATTCCACTTCAACCCAGCCGGCATCAGGCCGGTCGAGCAGGCCGAGCAAATACAGGAGCGTGCTTTTGCCGCAGCCGGACGGACCAACCACGGCGTGCACGGTGCCGGGTTCGAGCTCGAGGGAAACGCCGCGCAAGGCATGCACGCGCGACTCGTCTTCGCCGAGAAAACGTTCGAGGTTGTGGCAACGCAAGGCCGGCGGAGCAAGCATGGGCGCACTCTAGCGCGACGCCACTGCGATTGCGACTCGACGCGCCCCTTCCCTTTCGTCACTTTTCGCCGCGCATGAAGGTAATCATCCTGGCCAACGCCCCCCAAGCCCTGACCAGGCTTTGCGGCGTTTCGTTGCTGGAACGGCAACTGCGCATACTGCAGCGACTTCAGTTTGCCGAGGCCACGATTGTTTCGGAAACGCCCGAGCCGATTCGCGCCGCGCTCGCGCCGCATTCCTGGGCGCGCCGCAACCTGGCGGTGCGAATTGTTTCGTCGGCTGAATTTGAATCGCATGAATGCGCATTGTTTCTGCCCGGAAACATTTACTGCGATGCGCGCCTGATCCGCGCTCTGGCCGAATTTGGCCGCGAATGTGTGCTGGTTGATTCGGCGCCGCCTAACGAGTTGTTGCCGTTGTTAGGCAACATGCCAGGAGATGCGCGTGGATTTATCTCCGGTGCGGCGGTGACCACAGGTCATGATTCGTTAGGCACTCTTCCCGTCGTTGATGCGGCGCAGGTCAACCCCTACATCGCGGGCATGCGGCGAAATTTGCGGCCGATATTTTTTCCCGTGCCGCCGGCGGAACTGCACCGCGCGGCCGAGCGCATCGTCTTCGATACGGGACAGAACGGAACGCTCGACATTCCTGCGATCCTGCAATCGCCGGTCGAGACGTGGATCATGCGCTGGCTCTGCCGCACCTCGATCACGCCGAACCAGATCACCGCTTTCGGCGTGCTGGTCTCGTTAGGCGCAACGGCCTTGTTCGCGCTGGGTCGGCTTTGGCTGGGAATGATTCCGGCGCTGGCCATGGGGGTGATCGATGGGCTCGATGGCAAGCAGGCGCGCGTGAAAATCGAAACGACCGAGAGCGGCGAGGTGGAACACGTTCTCGATTTCTTCGTCGAAACTTCGTGGTGGGCGGCGCTGGCTTTCTGGTTTTGGCGCAGCGGACAATTGCCCAACGCGTGGATCTGGTTCGGGGTCATCATGGCCGCGGAAGGAATTGATCAACTGGCCAAACGCGTCGCGCGCCGGCGCAGCGGTCGTCAACTCGATGATGTCTCTGCCTTCGATCGATTCGTTAGGCTAATCGGCGCGCGGCGCGACATCTACATTTGGGCGCTGGTTGTCGGGCTCGCCTTGGGCGCGGCGTCGACGACCTATCGCCTTTGCGCCATCTGGGGCGCGTTAACTGCGTTGGTTCACGGTGTCCGCGCGCTCATGCTGTCGCGAAAATGAAAGCGGTCCTGCTGGCTGACTCTCCGGGCGCGTTGGTCGAGCTCTGCGGCGTTTCCATGATCGAACGCATGCTGCGCGTTTTGCAGCGGCTTGGATTTTCCTCGGTCTCAATTGTCGACGCGAACGACGAGATACGAGCGGCGCTGGCGCGACCTTCGTGGCCGCGGGCGAACCTTCAGCTGGAATTCGCCGATGAATTCAGTGCGCCGGACGAAGTTCAGTTGCTCATCCCGGGCGATGTCTATTGCGATACGCGTTTGCTGGTCGCGCTGATGCAGCGGAAGAACAGCGACGACCTGATCGACTCGAATCCGCCTAACGAGTGGTTGCCGCTTCTGGCCGGCGCGCAGCGCAGCGACGCTGGATTCATCTGCGGCCCGAAAATTTCCGGTGACGAAAGTGATCTGCTCGATGTGGCCACTTTCGATCGGTATGACGACTTACTTCGTCGCAAACTTCATCCGCTCTGGTTTCCCGCGCCGGCTCCGCCGAATGTCGCACTGGCCGAACATTTCATTCTGGATTCGACGCAGAAAGGAATCCTCGATCTCACCGCCAGGCTGCATTGGCCCTTCGAGAATTTTCTCGTCCGGCAACTTTGGCGAACAAAGGTCACGCCGAATCAGGTTACGTTCTTTGCCACGCTGCTGGGATGCTTTGTCACGATCGAGTTGGCCAGGGGGCGATGGTGGACGGGAATTTTGCTCGCGCGCGTTTTTGCCATCCTTGACGGAGTTGATGGCAAACTCGCGCGGGTCAAAGTCGAGACGACCGAGTTAGGCCGGTGGGAGAATTACGTCGATTCCGTTCTGGAATATTCCTGGTGGCTCGCCCTGGCTTACTCGTTAGGCGCGGTTGGTCTCGCGCACGCCTGGGTTTACGCCGCCCTCATCATCGCGGGCGATTGGCTCGGGAAATTGGCCAACCGAATCGTCGCGACCCACACCGGCGGGCCGTCGCATCGTGCCAGCGAATTCGAGCGCTGGTTTCGATTAGTGGGCGGACGTCGCGATATCTACACCGCGATGTTGCTCATCGGATTGCTCGTTAGGCAACCCGGTCTCGCCTTTGCCGCAGCAGGCGCCTGGAGTGTGATCAGCGCCGCCGGGCAGGGACTCCGCGCCGCTTACATTCGTTTCCTCACTCCGCGCTGCGATCGGTGACGTCGGCGGCAGATCGCGCATCCTGCGCGGCAAGTTGCGGCCCAGCCTGGCCAGCCGGCTGCGCAAGGAACCAACTGCGTCCCGGGCCAGGTAGCGCAGCGGATTGTTCACCTTGTGCGAGGTATCGACGATGCAATAAACGCCGCACTCGGCCTGACACGATTTCTTCACGTTGTAGGCGAGCAAATCTTCCGGCGTGATATCGAGAATATTTTTCTCGGTCCGCACCTGGCTGCAAAGCCAGAATTTCCCGCGCGCGGAGACGAAGAAATACTTGTAGCCGGCGGTGCAGGTCCATTCGAACGGCTCACCGCGCAGCATCGCCTTTTGATAACGAAAGAGATTCCAGTTGGTGTGAATCTTCGCGCCGTTACGCTTCAAGGTTTCCTGCTGTTCGACCAAGTGCAGAATTGGTTCGGTTAAACTCGGATCACGCAAGGTGCGATGTTGGATCAGGTCGTCGTGCACGGCGCGCGCATGCACACCGATGCCACGATCGAGGCAGGTATCGATGACCTCCGGAACTTCGTTGAGGCTGTCGCGAAAAAGAACGCCGCTGACGTTGAGCCTAATCGGCGAATTCTCAAACCATTCGAACTTGTGCAGGACCGACTTCATCGATTTGCGCGTGCTCGCCATCGGCGTCATGCGATCGACCGAAATGCCAAATGAATCCAATCCCGCGTTCTCCAAATCGCGCAGCAAATTGCGCGTCAGGAGAAATCCATTCGACGCCATGCTCACATTGTAGAAGCCGAGCGACTTGGCGTAGCGCACGACTTCCGTAATGTCGGGATGCTTGAGCGGTTCGCCGCCCTGCAGGCCGAGCCGGGCGACGCCCAGCTCGCGAATCTTATCCATCCAGCGCTTCAAGTCGGCCAGCGGAGGATGCGGCACGGAGTTGTCGTACTCGTTGCAGTAGTGGCAATCGAGATTGCACTGGTCCGTGACGTAGAGATGGGCGACCCACGGTTTGCGATCGATGGCGCGGGTGATTGATTCAAACATGATTCGTTAGGCTATTGCCGGCTCTGGCGTCGGCCGCATCATCGCGGGTAATCTCTTCGCGCGCGAGACGATTTCGTTCGCGATCACCTTCACCGGCTGCTCGAGAATGAGCGAAGTGCTGATCGCGCAATAAATGCCGCAGCCTTTCTGGCAATCTTTCTTGCGATTGTTCGCGTACATGTCGTCCAGCGTTACATCCATGATGTGCTTGTCCGTGTGCACCATGCTGCACAACCAGAATTTCCCCTGCGCCGAGACGAAGAAAAATTTGTAGCCGGCGGTGCAGGTCCATTCATGATCTTCACCGCGCAGAAGTTTTAGCTGATAACGCAACACCGCTTCGTTGGTGTGAATTTTTTCCCCGGCGCGTTTCCGCTCGATCATCTCCTCGATGAACGCTTCGGCTTCTTCGCGCGGACCTTGCTCGACGCGAAAACGATTTGTCGGGTCGGCATGGACGAGCCGCACTTCCGTCGGAATACCGCGCGACAATCCGGTTTCCAAAACCGCGCGCGATTCCGGCAGCGTGTCTTTGCAGATCACGCCGGTGATATGCAGGCTGATCTTCGAGTCTTTGAAGTAATCGAGTTTCGGCAAAACCGTCTTGAAAGATTTTTTCGTGACCGGGCTCGGTGTCATGCGATCGACGCTGATCTGCATGACCTGCAGTCCGGCTTCTTCCAGCGCTTTCACTTTCTCGCGCGTGAGCAGAAATCCATTAGTCGTCAGGCTGGTGGCGAAGCCGAGCTCGCGGCAGTAACGCACCAGCTCGACGATGTCGGGATGGGTCAGCGGTTCGCCGCCGACCAGCGCGATGCGCATGGTGCCCGAGCTCGCGAATTTTGCGCACCCATTTTTTCAAGTCGTCGATCGGCGGATGCGCGCGTGAGTTGTCGTACTCGGTGCAATAAGCGCAATCGAGATTGCAACGATCGGTCACGTACAGGCTGCATTGCATCGGCCTGCGGTCGACGAGACGCTTGGCCGATTCGAGAATATTGTAGCCGCCGAATTCGCGGCTGATTTCGCGAAGAAGACTCACGGAAACAGGCCCTGAGGTTACGGGCGAAGCGTGGCGTTGTCATCCGTAAATCTGGAGTTGCGAGAAAGCGAGCGGACGTTACTGCGTGAAGGTGCGCACATTTTGGATCGCGGCTCTGGCGCTCGTTTGCCTGACAACAGCGACGCGCCTGCCCGCGCTCCTACATCCGTTACCCATCGATGACGAGGCGATCTACTCGGTCGTCGCGAACGAAATCATCGATGGCGGCAAACCCTACCTCGATGCGGTCGAACGCAAACCACCGCTGCTTTTCTACACCTACGCCGCCATCTTTTCTCTGGCCGGAAAATACAACTGGCCCGCGCTGCACCTCGTCGCGCTGCTTTGGACCCTCGCGACCATGGCCGGGCTTTTTGTTATCGGCCGCAAGTTGTTTGACGCCTGGACCGGTTTGATCGCGGCCTTGCTCTACTCGCTCTTTCAGCCGGCCAATTCATTTCAAAATCTCGGATTCAACGGCGAGGTGCTCATGAATCTTCCCATCGTCTGGGCTTGGGCGATCGGCTTGTGGCCGACGAAATCAAAAATGCGACCGGGCCTGTTCCTTGCCGGCGCTCTCAGTTGTCTGGCGTTTCTGCTCAAACAACCGGCGGCCATCGCGGCAGTGCCGCTCGGGCTTTATCTGCTTCTTCCGAGCTACCGCGCCAGCCGCGGCCTAACGAAAGCTGATTCCGTGCGGCAGTTCACGATTTTCGTCGCCGGGTTCTGGCTCACTCTCGGTCTCGTGGCTCTGTTCCTGCACCGCCAGGGAATACTGCGCGACGCCTTTTATTGGACGATCACGGACCATGCGGCCGGCTACTTCTTTTTTATGCGGGCCGTTCGTGGCACGAAGACGTTTGTCATTGCAACCCTGCCGGTGTTGTTAGGCGCAGTTTGTTCGCGTCGGCTCGCCTGGCAGGAAAAACGGGCGGAATGGATTGCGCTGGTCATGCTCACGATCGCATCGGCCATCGGTGCCAGCGTCGGCGGGCGATTTTATCCGCATTACTACATCCAGCTTCTTCCACCGCTGGTTCTGCTCGCCGCGCCGGTTTTTCGCCGCGTCTGGTCGCGGCGGACGGATGCGCCCCGGCCATGGTTCCTGCATCCGGCTGTCGCCTATGTCTGGCTGTTCCTGACGCTCGTGATCTTTCCCATCAAGAACTGGCGCGAGTTTTCCCTGCGTCGCGAACCGACGGAAGTCGGCCGGTATCTGCGCGAACATCACTTACCTGACGAAAGATTGTTCGTCTGGGGCCAGATGCCAAAGATTTATCTCGAGGCGCAAATGCGACCGGCCTGCCGTTACAGCGCGACTTTTCCGTTGACCGGCTACATTTTTGGCGGGCCGATTCCCGGCCTCGATACGCACAACCGCATCCTGCCCGGCGCGTGGGAAAATCTGCAGCGCGATTTCGAGAAGCATCCACCGGAATACATCGTCGATGTGCAGAACGACGGGCTCGATTACACCGCCGATTACAAGATCGCCGACTTTCCGATCCTGCAGGAGATGATCGACACACAATACGAACTCGCAGTTCGCACCGGGGAAGGCGTGGTCTACCAGCGAATGACTCGTTAGGTACTCGATCCGCGCCGGCCCATAACGGGGAAGAGGCCAGACAAAGTTGTGTCAATACTTAGCCCTGACCCCTTATGACTTATGATTCCTTATGACCTTACAGCCTGATTCTTGCTTCGGCGTGTGGCGGCATGCGCCAGCCTTTGCGATCTCTTCCCGCGCGAAGCTGATCCGCCAGCGCGTCTCAGACGCATCTCGCCGAGCTTGATCGTCGGTCTGGCCGGTTACGGCGCTCGATTACACGGTCTTCGGATTGCGTTTCGCGCATCCTGCAGGAGATGATCGACACACAATACGACACTCGGCAGTTCGCACCGGGGAAGGCGTGGTCTACCGGCTCGAATTACTCCTTGGTCACGGATCGACCGCGCCGGCCCATAACGGGGAAGAGGCCAGCAAAGTCTGCGTCAATACTTAGCCCTGACCTCCTTAGACTTCTGTGACCCCTTATGACTTCTGCCCTATCGATCTTCTTCGACCCCTAGTATCCGACTTCTTGAACTAGATTCAAATCTCCAAACCCTCAACTTCCGCGCTTGACCCCCTTCATAGGGGTTAGGTCTTTCAGTCTTATTACAAAGTCATAGGTGTTCTTGCGAGTGAATCTTCGGCTGCATCGACAGTGCTGCGTGGCAGTAGCTTTGTGATCGGCGCGACACATTGGCGTTCGAACCGCCATTGTCTTAGCGCTGAGATGGCTGCTGCGTCGCGAGTCTTTAGGGCCTGTGCTGCGCTGGACATGCACGTCCTCACCGGCCCGCTTTTGATCTGAGATACGCATCAAAAAGACGCCCGGCGCCGGAAAGGTCGATGATCGAACCATGCGGCAAAGGTTCGTCGTGTGTTGGCTATGACGGCATGTTGTGGGCTCAGCGTCTCGTACTGCGGGTCAGTATGACGTTAGGCAGGGATCAATTCCTTTAGTCTATTTTGTTTTTTATTGTTGGATTCGAAGTTGATCGGACTGGTGTAAGCCAGACTGGAGTGCAGTCTGATGCGGTTATAGAAGGTTTCGAGGTAGTCGAAGATGGCGCTGCGGGCCGGGCATAGGTAGCAAAGCGTTGCGGATAGACTAGCTCGTATTTGAGGCTGCTCCAGAAGCTTTCGATGAAAGCGTTATCGTAACAGTTGCCGGGACGACTCATGGAGGCGACCAGGCCGTGTTGGCTGAGGAGCTGGCGGTAGGCGGCGCTAGCGAACTGACTGCCGCGATCGGAGTGGAGGATGAGGCCACTTCCAGGTCGGCGCTGGCGCAGGGCCATGCGCAGGGCGGCACAAGTCAGTGGCGCATCCAGCATCGGACTCATGGCCCAGCCCACCACGCGCCGGCTATAAACATCCAGGACCGCGACCAGGTATAACCAACCCTCGCCCGTGAGGATGCCCGTGGCATCACTGACCCAGAGCTGGTTAGGTCGTTTGACCGCTAAGTCTGGCACACGGTTAGGCGCGATGGGTCCGCCGTGGCGACTGTCGGTCTTAGCCGCGCGATACTTGCTCCGTTGCCGGGCAAAGAGACCCTGGGCACGCATGAGCCGGGCAATGCGGTTGCGTCGTCCTGGGCAACCTAAGGCATGAGCCAGACGTGGGCTGCCATAGGTCTGTCGGCTGCGCTTAAACTCCTCCTGGATCCGGCCGCGCAAGCGCATGTTCTCTAACTGACGTGGACCAGGCTGAGTGCGCCCTTCTTTCCAGGCGTAGTAACCGCTGCGCGAAACCAGGAGCGCTTCGCATAACCAGGCTACCTTGTAATGTTGGCCGCTCATTTGTTCGATCCGGGCATACCTCTGGACGGCACTTCGGAGAGGATGCCCAGTGATTTTTTTAACACTTCACGCTGCTCCAAAAGTTTGGTGTTCTCCGCGCGCAAGTGGCGGTTCTCGGCTTCTAACTCGCTCACGCTGCGCCTGGACTTGCCCTTGTCCTGGCTCACCTCGGGCGCGCGCTCCAACTTGGCCCAGCGGTAAAGCAAAGGTGGCCGAATACCTAACTCCGTCGCCACCTTGGCCGCACTGCGACCGCTATTGCGCCAAAGCTGCAGCGCCTCCTGCTTGTACTCATCGCTATAGCTCGCCTTGACGCGAGCCGGCTTACTTAACTGTGTCTTCATGTGGGTTCTTCCGGGCTTTTTCACCCTTCGCCCACTGTCCGTGTCACGCACTCGAACCGCGCAAGGTTGCCACCGGCGGCAACTCCGCGGCGCGGCGCGCCGGCACGTAGCTGGCGATGAAGACGGCGATGATGGCGAGAACGATCGCGACCACGTAGTGCCGCCAGTTCCACGCGACCAAAAAATGGTTCGCGTAAAGCAGACCTCGCACCTGGATGGGAATTTTCGAGACGCCCCAGGTCATGAGCGCGCCGAGAATGCAACCAAGCAATGCGCCCCCGGCCGCGATCATGGCGCCTTGCCACAAGAAAATCGCGCTGATATCGCCGCGCCGATATCCCATCGAACGCAGAATCGCGATCTCTTTCACCTTCGCCAGCACGGTCATGGTCAGGACATTGAAAATTCCGAAGCCGGCCAGAAGAATGATGAGCGAAACGGTGATGGCGGCGGAAATGCGCAGCGTGGTGAAGAGCTGCAGGTTTCCTTGTTCGCGTTCCTGCCAGCTTTCCGACGCGTGCTGGAAGAGTGATTGAAAATGTTCCGCCAGGGCCGGCGCGCGATTCGGGATTGCGCAGCTTGTAAACAATCATGGTGGCGGGAAATGGTTTGTGCAGGACGTTCTGCGCCACTTTGCGATGCGCATAAATGCGGCTGAGATCGACCGAGCCGACGCCGCTGCGCGCAATGGCCGAGACGTTGAAGCGCCAATATTCTCCGCTGGGCGAAAGGAGCTGCACGTTGTCGCCCACGTTGAGCCCGAGCGCGGTGGCGAGGCGCGAGCCGACGATGACCGACATCGGGTTGTTGCGAAAATCATCGAAGCTTCCGCTGATCAACTGCTGCGCCAGATCGGTCGTTTGCACATGCGCGGCCGGATCGATCCCGAACAAATCGACCGTGGCGTTTTCAAAACCGGAGCGCGCACTCAAGCTGCCGCGCAAGATCGGCGAAGCCGCCACCACATTGGAGAATTGCCGGCTGACGCGCATGATTTCCGCGGCATCATCGATTCCTTCGCCCGCACCGCGATGGGCCGCGTTGCGTTCCGGCGCGACCGGCAAACCTTCGGTCGTCGGGCGGCAGACGCGAACGCATGATGAGTGCGCCAGTGCTGCCGAGAGTGGAGTTAATGAAGCTGCGCGCGAAGCCTTCGCGTTTGCGCCTGCGAACAAATAAAGATGGCCACGCCGAAAACGACGCCGCTGAGACTGAGAAGAAAAGCGCGCTTGCGATGCGTGGCGAAACGCAGCGCGATGTAAAGCGGCGGCGGCAATGTCATCGCCCAACTTTCGGGACCTCGACCTTGCGTTGTCGCGCCGGCTGGCCGGGATGAAATTTATCCTGGTCGGCGACGATGATGTGCTGGCCCTCGCTCACGCCGTCGAGGATTTCCGTGAAATCGAGCGTGCGAAAACCGACCTTGACCGTGCGCGAACGAACGAAACCGTGATGCACGATCAGCGCATGATCGACCAGCACAGCGCGCGTTGGAACCAGGAGCGCATTCTGATGCTGGCCGGTAATGATGTTCATCTCGCCCGTCATGCCGGCGAGCAGATTTTCCGGCGCGTTTTCCAGGTCGAGCACGATGGTGTAACGCTGCGTGTCGGGATCGGCCGCGGGCATGATGGCGGTGACGCGGGCGTTGAACTGCTGCGTGCGGAAGGCATAGAGCTGCACCTTCGCCGGCATTCCGGTTTTCACTTCGCCGACGTCTTCCTCGTTCACTTCGCCGCGCACATAAACCTTGTGCGAGGAAACGGTGAAGAGTTCGTTGCCTTCCGCGGCCAGCTCGCCGTCGATCACTTTCACGCCGGTGAGCAATCCATCCATGGGCGAACGGATTTCAGAATTCTTCATCTGCGCCTCGAGTTTTTTCGCGGCGGTATCGAGCGCTTCAATATTGCGATCGCGTTCGATGCGTTCCGATTCAACCTGCGCGCGCAAACGCGTCACTTCGCTTTTCGCTTTTTCGTAATCAACCGCCGGGACGTTGCTCAGCGAACTGAGACGCTCGAGACGCTGCAGCGTATCTTCCGCCACTTTGAGCGGCTCGGATGAAGGCAACGGAAGTTGCGCGCGCTGCACCGCCGCTTCGTAATCGCCGCGCGCCTGCTTCAATTGTCGCGCCGTCGTTTCATCCGCGATCGTGGCCAGCAGTTCATTTTTCTCCAAGGGCAAACCGACCGCACCGCGGCCGGCGGCAAACTTATCGGCCAGACGAATGTAACCCGCGTTCTGCGCCCGCACGTGAATGAGGAAGGTCGCCTCGATTCGCACCGTCCCGTAAACCGCCGAGATGGCAGTGCCGCGCTGCACCAGTGCCACTTCCGCCACCGGAAGGAAGGCGTAGTAGATCAGGCCTAACAAGAGCAAGAGCCCCAGGCCGGCCGACCAAAGGAATTTTTTCGAGCGCGGAAACTTCAACGGCGACACCATATCAGCTAAAGCAAGACTGGCGACACTGTAGCCACGGCCCTGTGGGCCGTCTCATGGTGCGGCCAATCACGCTTTCAATTCGATGGTAAACACAACGGGACGTTCCACAGGAACGTGGCTACAAATCTCAGCGGTGCGGAGGCTCGTCGGAAAACTGAAAGTAACGGCCGGTCACGCGATCGTATTCGGCCCGTTCGAGGTTCTGCTGGAAGACGACGGAGAGAAGCGACGCTTTGGTTTCGAGAAAACTGGATTCCGCGTTGCGATATTCCAGCTGCGAGGAAAGGCCTTCCGCGAGATTGTTCTGCACGTCAGCCACGGTCTTATCGGCATTGGCGGTAGCACTCGTTAGGGCATTATGCTTCGCGCGCAACGCGCGCAGATTGTTGTGAATGCGCGTTAGTTCGCGCGGCACGTTTGCTTCCAGCCGTTGCACCACCAGCTCGTTCATTTCCTTGATCGATTTCTGCCGCAGGACCGCGCCGCCGACTTCGCCGTTGTCGATCACGCGCCAGGTGTAAATGCCGCCGGCGCGTATTTCCGACGAAACAACGTCGTCCGACGGTCGGGCCGTTCCCGCGCTGCCGCGGTGAATATCGGAAACCGGAATGTATGTGCCGGAAACAGTCGCAGCGATCGCGGGATAATATCCGGCGGCGACGATGCGTTGATCTTCTTCCGCCGCCCTAACGAGTAGTCGCGCCAGTTTCAAATCCGGCCGGCGTTCCAGCGTGGCCTGCGTCTGCGTCTCGACATCGAAATCGACCTCGCTGAATTGCAGTTCGCCGTCCGCCGTCGGCAGGGAATTGCCGAGATTTTCGCCCATGCATTGCGCGAGCTGCAGCAGTGCGCCATTGCGCGTGCGCCGCATTTCTTCCAGGCGCGGTGGCAATTCCTCCTGCAACGTGCGCGCCGAGGCCACGGCCGCGCGATCGGATTGTCCCGCGTCGAGACGTTCGCTCTGCGTCTTGAAATTTGCTTCCACCCGGCGCCGTTGTTCTTCGCCGACGATTTCGAGCGAGGTGTTGAACGCCGCGGTGTAGAAAGCGATGCGCGCGGTGTGCAGTTGTTCCATCACGGCCAGGTTCAACCGTTGTTGCGCGAGCAGAACTTCGATGTCGCCGCGCCGGCGCGCCGCAAAGAAGGCCATGTCGAAAAACGGTTGCGCCACCGCGGAGTTGTTAAAGGCGAATGGCTGCACCGCTTTCTGACCCGAGCGATGTCCGCCTTGCACGCCGATGGGAACATTCGTTCGCGCATCCGGCAAAGTGCGCGCGCGCAAAACCAAGCGCTCGCCTGTGGCCGCTTCCAAACGCGCCTTCGCTTCCTTGATCGACGGATTGTTTTCGATCGTGCGCTGCAGCGCGGCATCGAGCGTGATGCCGTTGGCGGCCTGCAGCGAACACGCGAGCAAAATCAGAATTCGAATTTTCATCGCGGGTTCAACTCGTTAGGCGGTTTTGCCATTTCGAAAACCTGGGCCTGTCGTTTGGCCCGCTCGCTCGGTGAGACTTTCGAGGCAAAGCCAAGATCTCCCGGCTCGCGCGCACCGGCGCGGGCCAGGCGAGCGAGCGCGGCGTTGTGCAGATAAATCGCGCTCAAGCGCGTGGTGCGCGCGCGCGTCACGTCCGAAGTCGCCTGCAGAACATCGAGCTGTGTGCCCAATCCCGCGCTAAGATTTCCGCGGGCCAGGTCTAACGACTCGCTCGCATTCTCGACGTTGCGCGTCTCCGATTCCAAAACACGATCGGCTTGTTGCAAATCGAAAAAGGCGCTGCGCACATCCGATTCCACCGACATGTGCGCCGCCTCCAATGCGGCCTCCGCTGCTTCACGCCGCGCCCGCGTTGCGATCATGCGCCCCTGCGTGGCATGGCCATCGAAGATGTGCCAGCTCGCATTCAAGCCGAGGACATAGCCGTGATTGAATTCCGGACCGACACTGGGATCGCGTTCGCTGTAAACTTCGTAGCCGGTGAAAGCCTCGACGTGCGGCTTCTGTTCACTCTGGTCGACGATCAACTGCTGGTCTTCAATCTCGACGTCGATCTCGCGACTGCGAATTTCCGGCCGATGCAGCGAGGCGTAGGCGAGACACTCATTCAAATCCGGATGCAGCGGCAGAAATTGCAGCTGATCGGTCGCGGTGACGGTCACGACGCTGCCGCGTCTACCATTCGTTAGGCCACAAACTTCGCTCAGGCGCAGGGAGGAATTCTGCAAATTCGTTTGCGCCTGATACAGCTCCGGCTCTTCGTTGGCGAGCGAGACCTGCGCGCGGCGCACGTTGATTTCGCCCACTGTTCCAGCGACGAAGCGTTCCTTTTGTGCCTGTAATTCGTCGCGCATGACGTGGACTGATTGTTCGCGCACATCGACTTTGGCGCGGTTGAGGAGCGCCTCGTAGTAACCGACGCGCAAATCCATCAAGACGCGATCGGTCACGGCCTGAAGTTCGAGCAGGCGTTTCTCCTGGATCAAGGCCGCGATGACGTTGCGCGCCCTGACCGCGCCGCCGGAGTAAAGGTTTTGCTGCACGCGAATCTGCGCGTTGTAATCATCGGTGCGCAAATCCGATTGCGCCGACTCAGCGCGCTTGCGCAGCAGGCCGCTCGAAGTGACTGAGGGCAACTTACCGGCGCGCGCTTCGATGCGACCGCCGCGGGCCGCTTCCACTTGTTTGCGCGCGATCAGGATTTCCGGATTGTGTTCACGCGCGAGGGCAATCGCTTCCGCCAGGCTGAGTCGCCGCTCACTCGCGGCCGTGGCCAAGACGGCGCCGCCTAACAAGAGCAAGACAAACGGACGCCGCCAATGCATCCGCTTATTGTGCATTCGCCGCCTGTTTTTCAATCAAAATCCCCGGGCTGATCGGGTTGAATTTCGTTTTCGAGACGAGTGGGCGGAAGCTGTTCTAATCGATTCCATTCTTTCGCCAGTTCGGCGGGATCATAGAGAAGCAAACGCCCAAGCGCGGTGGAAAACAAACCCGCTTCGATTTCCAAACCGGTAATTGCGCCGACTGCTTTCCAATAAGCGGCGAGCTGCGGCAGGTAGCGCGCGCGCAAAACCTCCGCGTCGCCCGGCGAAATCTTGTTGGTTTTCCAATCGAGCACGAGGCCGCGCTTTCCGCTTTTTTCGATGGCGAGAAAGTCGATCACGCCTTCGAGCGCGGAGTTTGCATTCACGCGCCAACTGAAAGGAAACTCCGCGTGCGTTTGCGCGTCGGCCGCGGCGAGGCGTCGACCGGTGGCGCCGCCAAACAATCCTTCGCGCACGTGTTTCCATTCGCGCGCGACGCGTTCGCTGTCTGGCGCCTGTTCCTGCCATTGTCGGAAAAGACGATCTGCGCCGGCGAGGCCATCGCGCCATTTCAGGCTTTGAAAAAACGTATGCCACCAGCGGCCGTGTAGAGTCGCGAGATTGTCGCCTAACGAGCGAAGATGAATTCCGCGGGTCGGGCCGCTTTCGATTTGTTCGAGATCAACGTCGGGCTCGTAGGCGCTCGGATTGATTTTGCGGATAAAAGTGCGCGCGTGCTTTAGCGCCTTCTCGCGCTCCCGTTTTTCGAACGCCGGAAGCAGAGCCGAGGTTTCTTCATTGATCGCGGCGGATTTCGCTCGCGCCGTTGTCGCACAAAATTTCGCTTTCGTGGAAATGCTGGCAAAGGTCGTCGCGACGTTGTCTCCGAAGTGCCGCAACTGCGCGTTGGTCGGGAGCGCATTTTTCGAGCTGAGGAAAATTTCGCCGTCATCGACCAGCACGAGCGTGTGGCGCGCGCGCGTCGCCGCGACATAAAGCAAGCGCGCCGCCTCCTGCTGATTGGCCAGCCGGACGATGGCGCGATTGTCTTCCTGAAAATCATCCTTGTTCAGCGCGACAATCGGCTCGGCTTCGCCGGGAATTTTCAGCAGACACGGATAACGCGGCGCGGGTGGAATGACGTTGCGACCGAGAAACGGCAGGATGACGGCCTGCCATTCCGAACCCTTGGCTTTCTGCGCGGTGATGAGCTGGAGACCGTTCTCGCTCGAGAGACGCACGTCGCGCGGCGTGAGAAAATCGGCGCGCAACTTCGCGGCGAAATCTTCCAGGGTCGCGCCCTCTGCCTCTGCTTCCGCGGTCACGGCGAGAAGCGCGTCCAGATCGCTTTCGGCGTTGGGAAAATCTTCGCGCGGCAAAGTCGCGAATCGCTCGCGCAACTGAACGCGCGCGATCAAAATCTTCACCGCATCAAACAAAGCGCGGCCCGCCACTTCTGCGCGTGTTTCCGCCAGCAAACGCAACGGCGTTCCTACCACGCCTGCGATTGCGGCCGGTTCGTCGATGCGAAAACGCGCGCCGTCGCCTCCGGAAAAAAGCGCGAGCTCGTGATCGGAAATTCCGAAGACTTCGCGCAAGACGCCGACGATTTCATAACTGTTCAGCGGATCGGACATGATCGTGCAGAGCGCGGTCAGCCAGGCATGCGCGGGATGATCGCCTTTCAAATCGCTCTCCGATTGAATCGCCACCGGCACGCCGAGCTTGCGCAGCTCGATCGCCATCGTGCGCAGCCAGGCTTTACGCGGACAGAGAATGGCCACGTCGCGCCACGAATCCGCGCGCAAATTTTCGTGACCGGTATTTTTGATCCAGGCGGCGAGTGCTTCTGCGCCACGTTTCGCTTTGCGATAATCTTTCAGTTTTCCTTCCGGTACAAGATTTTTGCCTAACGAGACGCGAATGACCTGGCCAGGCAGAAGATCCGGTCGCGGCTGTAATTCGATGAAATCAACCTGGCCGCTCTGGCCATTGAGAATGTCACGAAACGTTTCGTTAACGAATTTAAGCTGTTCTTCATCAAGCCGGAAGGTGACGGAGAATTCCAGCGCTTCGGCGTCGTCTTGCCTAACGAGTGCTTCGTGCACGGCTTTGTAATTCTCCAGATCAGCGCGGTCGTGATAGATCGATTGCTGAAAATCGCCCACCATGCAGAAGTGTCCGGACCGTGGCGGATCGGTTTGCGTTTCCAGCCAACGACCACGCGCCTGCGGCGGACGCGCCATCTCAGTCAGCACGGAAAATTGCGTCGGATCGGTGTCCTGCGCTTCATCGAGAATGACGCGGAAATTTTCTTCACGAATACGCGGGCCCGCGAGCGGATGCTGAAGCAGTTCGTCGGCGAGCGCGATCTGGTCGTGATACATGACCACGCCGCGTGCGAGACGGAAGTCGCGATAATCGCGTTGCACTTCCGCGGCTATGCACATCGCGGAATCGGTTACCCATTTGCGCAAGGGCGTGAAAGCGTCGGTCCACGCGCGCAGAAAATCTTTCGCATTGCTGCCGCGCACGGGCCAACGGACGAAATCCCATTTTTCATCCCGGCGCTTCCGGAATTCTTTTAATTCCGCCTGCGAATCCGCGATCGTCTTGATGGCGGCGCCTTTCGGAACGATCGCGACAACGTCCGTGAAATTGGGCACAGGACATTGACCGATTTCGCGCGGAGAAAGAACGGTGCGCGCATTGCGTCCGAGTTCCATGAGCTGTCGCGCTTGCGCGAGACGGAAAAGTTCGGCGCGATTTTCTTCGCTCAAGTTGCGGCCGACGTGCAGATGTTGTTGCACGAATTCTTCCCACAAGTCTTCATCGTCGGTGACGAGATCGAGCGTCGCGGGCAACCCGAGGTAGTGCCCGTAACTCATGAGCAGCTTCATGCAAAAGCTGTGAATGGTGCCGAAGAACGCGCGATTGAAGGCGGTGTGAATTTCCAGTCGGCGCACTTCCTGTAAAATGCGCTGCCGCGTGCGCTGCTGCATTTCGTCGGCAGCGCGATGGGTAAAGGTAACGACCACGAGGCGCGGCAAAATTTCCTCGGCCTTCGGCGACTGCGCGATCTGCACGATCCGCTCGGTGATGGCGTAGGTCTTGCCCGAGCCGGCTGCGGCCATGACAGAAAAATTGCGCTCGATTTCTTCCGCGAAACGACGGCGCTGCAGGTGATCGTTCGGGAGGCTCACCAGAAAATGTCCTCATCGTCGCGCACCAGCGCCGGGTGCGTGTTTTCCCAGCGTTGCTCGAGCGTGTCCTGATCGATGCCGATCGTGGCCAGCGGATAGTCGTCCGTGAAACGAAACGTGCCGCGTAACGGCCCGTGCATGCCGAAGACGCCGCTTTGCTGCATGTGTGCGAGCTCGAGAAAAATTTCCTGCTCGGCTATAAGGTCGGAATTTTCGAGCTGCGGTTCAAGCGGCCTAACGAGTGGTGACAGAATGCTGATGTGCGCGCGTTTCGCGCCGCGGGTATGTGCGGCCAGCGCGTAAAGACTCAACTGCAAGGCCGTGCCATCGAGCAGGCGTTTCTTTAACGGCAGACGCAAGGCGCGTTTTCCGCCGGTCTTGTAGTCGATGATCCAGAGTTCATCGGTGGCGAGCGATTCAGCGGCGAGTTGTTCGCGCGCCAGAATCAAATCGATGCGTCCGCGAAACGTTAGCGTCACGTCACTTATCTTCGCCGGGATTTCCTGATCGATTTTCCATTCCGTGGCCAGCCACGGCCAATCCCTCGCCGTGCTCAGTCGCTCGCCGAGGACGCGCGCGAGGAACAGCGCATTCTGCCAGCCGGAGCGCCACCAATCGGGCAGCGGTTTGCGCGCGCGTTCGCACAGCGCTTCGATTTCCGCACGTTTAGCGCGCGCCGCGGCGACGACGCGACGATCGATTTCGTTCGCGTCCGGCAAACGGCTGAAAGTTTTTTCACCGGCCTCGGCCACTTGTCTGAGCCAGTCGTGAATCCAACGACCGCTCGAGGCCGCCCAGATGTGTGCGTCGTCTTCCACCGCTTTGACCCCGAGGTAATGTTTCATCCACACCAGCGCCGGCGCGGAAATGAAGCGATCGAATTCGCTCACGGAAAAAATCGCGGCCTGATTCGGCTTTGCTGGGAAGGCAAAATCGTAGATGCCGGATTTGGCCGTGATGTCGCGACGTTGATCGTAGGCGAGACGAGTTTGCTGTACGGCAGCCGGCGCAGATTCTTTTTCACTCGTTAGGCCAAGGGATTTTTCCAGCCAAGCACGCGTGTTCGTTTGCAAGTTGCGCATGGCTCTTTGCGTGAGCGGACGACGCGTCGCTTCCAGATAAATTTGAGTGAAGAGTTCGCTCGGGTTCCAAAAGCGCTCCGGCTCGCCTTCTTGCACGAGACTGGCGGCGAGTGCGATTTCCTCGCTGGCCGATTGACGCAACGTTTCGAATTGCCGCAGCGCGATGGCGCGTTGCTCGACTGGGCCGAGATAAAAAGTGTGGCCGTCGCGAATGCTGACGTGGCCTTCTCCTTGCCGGCCGCGACGCGTCGCGCGCTGATTGCGTTGGAAAACGCTCTCGTTGAAAGCCGCGATCTCATCTTCGCGCGCGAATTCGCCGCCGGGCGGGCGCGGCCAGCCGCCATCGTTCCAACCGGCAAAAATCAGATGCGACCATTCCTGGCCGAGCGCTTGCGGGACGGTCAGCAACTGGACCGGCGCGTAAGGATGATTGCCCTGCGGAGAACGCTCGATCGCGAATGTGTCGGCAACTTCCCCGAGCCAGCGCAGGTAAAGATCGCGTGAAAATTCCGCGGGAATTCTTGCGGCCCAATCGCCGGTCTGATTCGCGATCGCAATCCAATGTTCCTTCCAACCCAGGTGCAGGCAGGCGGTTTCCGTGTGCCGAAGAAATTCCGCCAAAGTGGCGCGCGCGGGCAATTGGCCTAACGAGTTGATGGCCGCGGCGACATCCGGATTTTTTCCCGCGCAAAATTCCGCGAGGATTTCGAGATCGTCGATCAGGACTTCGCTGTGGGCGTAACGCAAGACGTCTTCGATTTGGTTGGCGCGCAGGCCGGGAAAAATTTCGGTGCGATTCGTCAACGCGTGGTAAAAAGCGAGAAAGGAAGCGACGCGCGGACTGGCTTGCAACTGCAGCCAGGCGCGCCATTCCGCGCTCTCGAAAATCCCCGGAACAAAATGCGCGGGGCCGTCATTGTGCGGAACGCCCAGGCGCGCCAGTTCTGCCCCGACCAGACGCGACAAGGCACCGGCTTGCGCGAAGACGATGCCAACGCGCGCCTGTTCGTGCTGGGCGAGGAAGCGGATGGCCGTCAGCGCGATGGCGCTGGCTTGTTCGGGCGCGTCGGCGCCGACGAGGAAACTGACCCGCCGGTGATCGCCGCGCATTTCCACTTCGCTAAAAAGAGAATCACCACTCTTTGCTGCAGACGCGATCGGTTGCGCTTCCCCAAACGCCTCCTCCCAGGAACCAATCCACAACTCATCGGCGCGGCTGAATTTTTCAGAAGGATAATCGAGAACAACGGTCGCGTTTTGCGCGAGCGCCCCCGCGGTGCGGAGCACGAGCCATTGCGGCCAATGCGCGCCGTCAAAGCCGGTAATGAGAATGTCGGAAAACTTGCGGGCGCTCTTCTCCCTGAGCCGCCAGCGCTCTCGATCAACTTCGCCCGGCAAAGACAGGCCGCAGGTTTTCATCAGATGGTGTAATCGCCTAACGAGTGCTGCAAACGATGGCAGCACGAGCTGTTCGAATTTCCAGCCAGCCGTCTGCAATCGATCGAGCGCGCGCAACAACGGTCCGGGCGATCGAGCCACCGCGTTGGCGGTCAGGTCGCCTTCCATTTCCGACGCGGCGACCGCGAGAAGCAAACGCAGATGCGGCGCTTCGACGTGATGGGCGAGATCGTCGGATGCCAGCAACGCCCGCAAACTCGTCGGCGTGAGGAAATGCAAACCAAGATGCGAGATGCCCTTTTGCAGAAGGCGCGCTTTGAGGGCATTAGCATGGCCGCGGGTCGGAACGACAACGAGCGAAGGCAATTCTTGTTTCCAACTTTCGGGAACAACGCGCTCGAACCACGGAAGGATCGCGTCCTCCCATGCTTCTCGTGGCGAAGGCGCGATGAGCAAAGTGGTGCGCGATTTTTTCACGCGCGCACTTTAGCAGAAACGGGCGGACAAGCGCTGTCCTAGGCTCGTCGCGGCGTGGCGAGGATAAGTCCGGCGAGGAGGAAAATCAGCGCGGCGGAGAACAGACAGTAATCGCAGAAGGCATGCAGCACATAAGCTTGCAGGTAAAGGAGCCAGATTTCCGTGCCGAACATCAGCGCGATGGTGATGGCGAGCATGGTGTGCGCGTGGCGATATCCGAAGGCGGCGAGAATCGCACAACTAAAGGCGACGAAGTAGGCAAAGCCTCCCAGCGCAGCCAACGGCACACCGTGGAAGCTCGCGTAGGCGCTGTGCAAGACCTGCGAGCACTCGGCGGAAGACAAACAAACAACATCCGCGCCCGCCAAATGCAGAGCAGTCAGGTAAGTTGCCAAGGCGAGTCCAACGAGCGCGAGGAACGCCATCGCAACATAAAGAAGAATGCGTCCGCGCGTCATGGGGTCGGTGTCGGTGATGGCGTTGGCGTTGGCAACGGGCCGCCTTTCAGCGCAGCTTCGATCAACGCGCGCAGACCGACTTCGCTCATCGACGCCGGCGGAATGTTGTGCCCGTTGAGAAAGATGGTGGGCGTCTGTTTTACACCACGCGATTCGCCACGCTCATGATCAGCGTTGATGCGTTCTTCCAGTTCCTCGCTGGCGCAATCACGCTGGAAACGGTCGAGCTCAAGTCCAAGGCCGCGCGCGTATTCGTTAAAAGTTTCCGTGACGTTTGCCGCCGTGCTCCACGCCACCTGGTTGCGAAAAAGCAGGTCGTGCATTTCCCAGAATTTACCCTGTCGGTTGGCCGCTTCCGCGGCACGGGCTGCTTCACGCGCATGCGCATGCATGGCCAGGGGAAACTGCCGGAAGATGACGCGCAACTTGTCGCCGTAATCATGCTCGAGATGACTCAGGCTGATCGCGAGCGTCGCGCAGGGCGGACATTGGAAATCGCCGAATTCTTCGATGGTCACCGGCGCCTTCACCTCACCGCGAATGTGCGGCGGTTTCGCGCCCGCAGTTACGCCGGGCGCGTCGGCGATGGTGGTTTCGAGTTCGGCGCGTTTCGCGCGATAAAGCCGCGTGCCGCCGGTGACTGCAGCGGCGGCCACAACCAGGATAATGGCGAAGGGAAGAAACCGTTTCATCTGGGAATTGCGGGACGAATGGCGCACATCATCGCTCGAAAGTGAACGTTGTCACGCGCTGAGAGCGGGTCGAACGCGATCACTTTCCGCAGCCCATTTTCGGTGGTAGCGTCGCCGCTCTTCGCGATGGCTCAGAATTACAAGGACACACTCAATCTGCCCAAAACGGATTTTCCGATGAAGGCGAGCCTGACGACTCGTGAGCCGGAGATTCTGAAGAAGTGGGACGAGACGCGCTTGTACGAGCAAATCCAGAGAGCGCGCGAGGGCCGGGAGTTGTTTGTCCTGCATGATGGGCCGCCGTTCGCCAATGGCGACGTGCACATGGGCACCGCGCTGAACAAGATTCTCAAGGACCTGGTGGTGAAATCGAAAACCATGGCGGGTTTTCGCGCGCCGTATTTGCCGGGCTGGGACTGTCACGGACTTCCGATCGAATACAAGGTGGTGAAGGAATCGCGCGACCTTTCGCCGCTCGAAGTGCGCAAACGTTCGGAAGAATTCGCGCGCAAATTTGTCGACATCCAGCGCACGCAGTTCAAGCGGCTCGGCGTGCTGGGTGATTGGGAACATCCGTATCTCACGCTCGATCCCGCCTATGAAGCCGAGATTCTGAATTGCTTCGCCATCTTTGTGGAGAAGGGGCTCGTCTACGAATCGAAGAAGCCGGTTTTCTGGAGCACGGGCGCGCAGACCGCGCTCGCTGTTGCCGAAGTCGAATATCACGACCGCAATGACACCGCGGTTTATGTGAAATTTCCGATCGTCACCGGTCTGCTGAAGGACAAGGCGAGCATTGTGATCTGGACGACCACGCCGTGGACGTTGCCAGCCAATCTCGCCATCGCGGTGAGCGCGAAAGAACGCTACGTCGTGCAGAATTTCGAGCGCGATGGCGTCGCCGAGCCGTTACTTCTTGCTCGCGTCGTTGATCGAAAAATTTTCCGCGGCGACGGGTTGGAGACCGGTTGGCGAACCGACGCAAACGTTTCCCGGATCGAAAATCGAAGGCATCGGCGCGCAGCATCCGTTTTTTCCGCGCACGTCTATCGTGCTCACCGGTGATTTCGTCACCATGGACACCGGTACGGGCGCGGTGCACATGGCGCCGGGTCACGGCGACGACGACTACTCGTTAGCCAACAAGAACGGCCTGCCGATCTTGTCGCCGGTCGATGATCATGGCCGTTACACCGATGAATGCGGTTTGCCGAACCTTGTCGGCAAATATGTCTTCGACGCCAATGCCGATATCGTCGCACTTTTGCGTGAGCGCGGCATGCTCCTCGCGGAGGAGAATTTCCAGCACTCCTATCCGTATTGCTGGCGCTCGAAAACGCCGATTATCTTTCGCGCGGTCGAACAATTTTTCATCCGCATCGACGACATTCGTGCTCAGGCGCTCGATGCCATCAAGCAGGTGAAATGGATTCCGGCCTGGGGCGAAGCGCGCATCTCCGGCACAGTCGAGTCGCGGCCCGACTGGGTCATCTCGCGACAGCGCAGCTGGGGCGTGCCGCTGCCGGTATTTTATTCCGCGGAAGGCCAGGCGATTTTGAATGCGGACTGGATTCGCAAGCTGGCAGCACTCGTTAGGCAACGCGGTTCCAATGTCTGGTTCGAACTCGACGACGCCGCGCTCGCGCGTGAGCTCGGTTTGCCGGAAGGCACGCGCCATCGCGGCGAAACCATCGACGTCTGGATTGATTCCGGCGTGAGCCACCAGGCCGTGCTCGCGACCAATCCGACGCTGAAGAATCCAGCCGACATGTATTTGGAAGCGACCGATCAGCACCGCGGTTGGTTCCAATCGTCGTTGATGACCAGCGTGGCCATGCACGATCGTGCGCCCTACCAGACCTGCGTCACCCATGGATTCGTGGTCGATGTGGACGGCAAGAAAATTTCCAAGTCGAGTGATTACACCAAGCCGATGGACGCCGGACATTTCGTCGGCAAACACGGCGCCGACATCGTGCGCTTGTGGGTCAGCAGCATCAATTACACAGACGACGTGCCGTTCTCGGAGGAAATGTTCACCCGCCTCGGCGACACCTATCGCCGTGTTCGCAACACGCTGCGCATCTTGTTAGGTAACATTGGCGCCGCGGCGGATGTACCTAACAAGTCGTCCACGCTGGTCGATCGCTGGATCCTGCATCGTTTGCAGCAGGTCATCGGCGATTGTCGCGAGGCTTATGCGACCTACGAATTCCACAAGGTTTATCACACGCTGAACCAATTCTGCGCGGTCGACCTGAGCAGTCTCTACGTCGATATCACGAAAGACCGCATGTATTGCGACGCGGAGAATTCGCCGCGCCGCCGCGCCACGCAAAACGCGATGCGAGAGATTTTCGAAGCGTTGACGAAACTGCTCGCGCCCATCCTCGTTTTCACCGCGGAAGAAGCGTGGAGCTATCTCGGCCAGGGCGGTTCGGTTCACCTGCAGGAATTCCCTCAGCCTAACGAGTCGAAGAAGGATGAGTCGGTCGAAGGTCTGATCGATGAACTTCTGAAGCTGCGCGGCGTGATCGGTCAGGCCGTGGAACAGGCGCGGCAGGAGAAGTTGATCGGCAATGCGCTCGAAGCGCGGGTGGTTTTGCGCTGTGACACTGCCAAGCTCGCCGGCATCGCGCGCGAAGAACTGGAGGAATTTTTTATCCTGAGCGATCTGCAACTCGAGCAGGCCGAGGCGCCGTCTGCCGCCATCACGAAGACGTCGTATCAAAAATGCGCGCGTTGCTGGCGGCACCGGCCGACCGTCGGCGCGAGCGCCGCGCATCCGGACTTATGCGATCGCTGCGAAGCCGTGGTCACGCCGGCGGCTGCGTCTCCAAAATAATTTGTTGTGCGGCCTGATTTGAGAGACAATTACCGCCGCTCAATCTCTCGAGCGTCTTATTAATGTTGCGCTCGATTTTTGCGGTTCTGCTGGTCGTTCTCACGGCGTGTGTCGCGCAGGCGCAATCGCCCTTCTGGAAAGACATCGATGAAAAGCCAATGCTGGCCGCGGCTGCGCGCACAGGCAATGTCGATGCGCGCCGCAACATCGTTCCGCAAAAATATCGCACGCTTGAGCTGAATCGCGCCGCTTTGGAAACAGCGCTCGCCGCCGCGCCCACGGAGACGAGCGGTCCGATCGATGCGGTCAGCGTAGAAGTGACAATTCCGCTGCCGGAGGGCGGCTTCGGTCGATTCAACATTCAGGAATCGCCGGTGATGGACGCGAAACTGGCGTCGAAATATCCGGAGATAAAAACTTACGTCGGCCAGGGAATCGACGATCCGGCTGCGAGCATGCGGATGGACCTTACGCCGCGCGGATTCCACGCCATGATTCTTTCGCCGAACGGCCAGACGTTCATCGACCCCTACTGGCGCGACAGCGATGCAACCTATGTTGCGTATTACAAAAAGGATTTCGTCGCGGACAAACCGTTCTCATGTCTGGTCGACAGTGACGTTCGCGCGCGGAAAAATGCGCCGGAAGAAAACGCCATCGCCTTCGACCGACCGACCGGCGCCACGTTGCGCAAATATCGGCTCGCGCTTGCCTGCACAGGTGAATACGCCACCGCAGTTTGCAGCCCGAATCCGCCGACGGTTTCGCAGACGTTGGCTGCGGTGGTCACATCCGTGAATCGCGTTAGTGCGGTTTACGAGCGCGATTTCGCGATTCGCCTCGTCCTGATCGCGAACACCGATCAGCTCATTTATATCGATGGTTCGAGCGATCCGTACACGAACGGTGACGGCGGTACGATGCTCGGTCAGAACCAGACCAACATCGATAGTGTCATTGGCTCCGCGAATTACGATATCGGTCACGTCTTCAGTACCGGCGGCGGCGGCGTCGCTTATGTCGATGTCATTTGCGTGAACGGCAACAAGGCCGGCGGCGTAACTGGCACGAGCAATCCAGTGGGCGATCCATACGACATCGATTACGTCGCGCACGAAATGGGTCACCAGTTCGGCGGTGACCACACGTTTAATTCCACAGTGGGCAGCTGCGGCGGTAGCAATCGAAATGGCGCGACCGCTTACGAGGTCGGCAGCGGCATCACGATCATGGCCTACGCGGGCATTTGCGGGAACACCGACCTTGCGCCGCACAGCGACGATTACTTTCACACCGCCAACTACACTGAGATCGACAACTACACTTCGAGCGGCAACGGCGCGAGTTGTCCGACGACAATCGCGACGGGAAATAATCCGCCGGTGATCGGCGCATTAAGCGCCTATACGATTCCGGCCAACACGCCGTTCGCGCTTACCGGCAGCGCGACCGACGCCGATGGCGACACGCTGACCTACGATTGGGAGGAGTACGACCTTGGCGCATCGCAATCGACACAAAATCCTTCGCCCAGCGGCACGAATCCAATCTTCCGTTCCTTTGCGCCGACCTTGAATCCGACGCGCTACTTTCCTTCGCTCAGCTACATTTTGAATAACGCGAATGTGCCGCCGGCGACGAATGCCGACGGTTACGCCACCGGCGAAGTTCTGCCGAGCGTAGCGCGGACGATGAATTTCCGTCTCACCGTGCGCGACAATCATGCGGGCGGTGGCGGATCGAACTGGGCGTCCACCACCGTTACCACGGTTGCGACTGGTTCCGCGTTCGCCGTCACTTCGCCGAACACGGCGCTGACGTACGCGGGCGGTTCGCAACAAACAGTGACTTGGAATGTCGCGGGGACCGACGCGAACGGAATCAACTGCGCCAACGTAAAGATATCTCTCTCGACTGATGGCGGAAACACTTTCCCGACCGTGCTGGCTGCTTCGGTTCCAAACAACGGCAGCGCGCTGGTTACCATCCCGCAGATCGCCACCGTGCAAGGCCGCATCAAAGTCGAAGGGATCGGCAATATCTTCTTCGACATCTCGGACGCCAATTTCACCATCACCTCGACCAACAACGCGCCGACCTTGAACATCACCGGCAGCATCACGGTGGCGCGCGGCACGCCGACGGCGACGATCGCAACGGTTGGGACCGTGAACGATGCCGACAGCGATGCGATGACGGTTTCCGTTTCCGATCTTCCTTATCGCGCGAACATCACGCCAACGCTGGTTGGCAATAACATTCAGCTGAGCGCGTTGGTCGATTGCGGCCTAACGACCACACTAACGACGCGCACTTATCCGATCACCATTACCGTGGTCGATAGCAATGGCGCACGTGCTTCGAGCACGGTGAACTTGATCGTGACGCCGAATCCGTCTCCTACGCTCGGCACATATCCGAATATCAGCGTGGCGCGCAACAGCAATGCGAACTCAACTCCGGCGGCCGCTGCAGCCGATTCCAACAACAACCTGGTGGCCTCACCTTATTCGATTACGCCGACGACGTTGCCCGGCGGCGGAACGATTGCGATTAATCAGAGCAACGGCGTTGTTACGGCGACGACCAATGGTTCAAGCACGCTCGTCGCCACGCCGGTGCGTGTGACCGTCCTGGATTCGTGCGGCGCGGCTGCGATCCAGGTTTTCAACGTCACCGTGGTCTCAACCACTCCGGTTCTGCAAGCCGGCGCCGCTTCGGCACCCACCTCCGAAAGTTGTCCGCCGTCCGACAGCGCAGTTGATCCGGGCGAAACGGTGACGGTGAATTTCCCGATCAACAACATCGGTGGCGGTCGCGACGAGCAATCTGGTCGCGACCTTGCAGAATTCCGGTGGCGTGACGCCGATCACGACCAGCCAGAACTACGGCGCGATCCCGGCCAACGGAACCGTCTCGGAACCTTTCCAATTCACCGCCAACGGAACTTGCGGGAGCAACATCACCGCCACGCTGCAATTGCAGGACGGCGCGACCAATTACGGCAGCATCACCTACACGATTCGTCTCGGTGTCTTGAGTCCGACGACCACGCTGGTGGAAAATTTTGACGGAGTAACGGCGCCGAGTTTGCCTGCGGGTTGGACCGCCGTAGTTGCCTCCGGATCAATGACACCTTGGGCGACGGATGCAACTTCATCCGATACATCACCAAACTCCGTCTTCGCCAATACGGTGACAACGCCGAGCGATAATCGCCTCACCTCGCCATCGGTCGCGATCCCGTCGTCGTCACCGCAATTATCCTTCCGTCACCTGTGGAGACTGGAGAGCGGATATGACGGTGGAATTCTGGAGATCTCGATTAACGGCGGCGCGTTCACCGACATCATTACGGCTGGCGGCAGCTTCGTCAGTGGCGGTTACAATGGAACAATCAGTAGCAGCGATGGGAGTCCGATCGCCGGCGCCAGCGCCTGGACCGGCACCTTCAACTCCTCCTACACCACGACCCTGGTCAATCTTCCGCCCACTGCGGCCGGCCAGAATGCGCAATTCCGCTGGCGCCTTGCTTGCGATACCGGCGTCGGCGGGAACACTTACGTCTGGCGCATCGATACGATCAATCTGATCAGCAGCACTTATGTCTGCTCGAGCTGCAGTGTCGCTCCGCAAATCACGAGCGGACCGCCGCCTTCGCCGGTGATCGTCGGGCAATTCTACACTTACACGTTTAGCTTTACCGGCGCGCCGGCCCCGACATTTAGCCTAACGAATGGTTCATTCCCGCCCGGTCTCAGCATTTCCTCGGGCGGCGTCCTTTCCGGAACGCCAACTTCGGCCGGCAACGGCTCGTTCCCGAACATCACCGTGACCGCGACCAACGGCGTCATGCCGAACGCGCAGCAGACCTTCTCGCTCGCGGCCGTGACGAATGCGGCCAATTACATTGCGGGCTTCGGATTAACCGGCGGTAACGCCGCGCTTCTTTACGATTACGATTTCGACGGCATCGCGAATTTGATGGAATACGCGCTCGGTCTCGATCCGACGGTCGCGACCAGGATCGGCCTGCCCGTCATTACGTTGAAGGATTATTCAGGAACGAAATATCTCTCGATGACATTGGTTCGTTCGTCGGTCGCGACCGACGTGACTTACATCGTGCAGGGGTCGAGCGATCTCGTTAGCTGGAGCAATCTGGGCACGAGCGCGGCCGGGCGCGACGATGTCCGGTGCGGGTTTCGTCAATGAAACAGGCAGCGCGCCAACATTCACCGACGAAGTGCGCGACACCGTTCCCTACAATCCGGTCGCGCCGGTGTCACGTTTCCTGCGGCTGAAGGTCACTTCACCGTAATATCGGACTGCTTTTCTCGCGCGGTCATGGCTCTCGGGGTAAGGAACGATATGCGGTATGCCATTTTTCTGTCCCTTCCGCTTTACGCGATTGATCAGATAACCAAGTGGCTGGCGCTTCAGCAGATCACGTCCGATGCGCCGCGCATCATCATTCCGGAATTTTTTGCGCTCGTCTTTGTCACCAACACCGGCGCGGCTTTTGGTTCCTTCCGCAACAATAACTTCTTTTTCATCGCGCTTTCCTGCGCCGCGCTCGTTTTCATTCTCGTCATGCTTTTGCGGCATCGTCCGCCGGATGCATGGCGCAGTGTGTCGCTCGCCCTGCTCCTGGCCGGTGTCATGGGAAACCTGACTGACCGCCTTTGGCACGGACACGTGATCGACTTTCTTCTCTTCGATTTGCACGTGCCGCTGGCCCATCCCTGGCCCGCCTTCAACGTGGCCGACGCCTGCATCTGCCTCGCCGTCTTCTGTTTCATCATTCATTCCTTGAAACAGGGCCGAAGCTCGGCGGAGGCGGCGAGCAACGCAGAATTGTGATTGTCGGCGATGGCGCGCCCGTGCCGCACGCGCATGCGCAGCTGCAGAACCGGCGATTTCAGCTTCTTTTCGCGCACTCTCCTTTTCATCATCAGTCGCGCACTCCATCGCAATGTCGCGCTCACTCTACGCCCGCCTAACGAGACGTTACGTTAAACAGCCGACTGTTCTGGAACGGCGTGAGTTTCTTAAACTGACGCTGGCGGCTTCGGCCGGATTACTCGTTAGGCCGGCATCGGGATTGGCCCGCGCAGGAGGTGGACGAAAAATTATCGTGATCGGCGCCGGTTTTGGTGGACTGGCCTGCGCGCATGAACTCGTTAGGCAGGGCTGCGATGTTGTTGTGCTCGAGGCACGCGATCGCATCGGCGGTCGCGTTATTAGCTTCCGCGACATCGTTCCGGGAAAAATCGTCGAAGGCGGCGGCGAATTGATTGGCTCCAATCATCCGACCTGGCTCACCCTGGCGAAACAGTTCGGATTGCAACTGCGCGACGTGACGCACGACGACTCGTTGCACGATCCGATTGTTCTCGGCGGCAAACGTCTGGGCGATGCGCAGGCCAAGACGCTCTGGGAAGAAATGGATCACGCTTACCGGTTGATGAATCGCGATGCGGCCGCGGTTGACGCGGACGAGCCGTGGAAGAGCGCGAATGCGGCGCGTCTCGACGCACGTTCGACCGCGCAGTGGATCAACGGCCTTTCCGTTTCGGAATTGTGCCGGAAAGCGATGACGGCCGAGTTGGCCGCCAACAACGGCGTCGCCATTTCGCGCCAAAGTTATCTCGGCAATCTCACGCAGGTGAAAGGCGGCGGCTTGGAGAAATATTGGACCGAGAGCGAAGTCTTTCGTTGTCGCGGTGGCAACGCAGAGCTGGCGCGCCGGCTCGCGCAATCGATCGGCCCTGATCATTTGCATCTGAAAACACCGGTGCGCGCGGTGCAGATTCTTTCGCACGGCGTCCGCGTCACTTCTGCCGGCGGCGCAATCTTCGAAGGCGACGACGTCGTCCTCGGCATTCCACCGGGCACGTGGCACAACATCCGGTTCTCGCCGCCGTTGCCGCCAGCTTTGCGGCCGCAAATGGGAGTTAATGTGAAATATCTCGCCGCGGTTCGGCGACGTTTCTGGCTAACGAGTGGTTCGTCACCCGATTCGATTTCCGATGGAATCGTCAGTCTGACCTGGGACGGAACAGACGGACAGGGAAGTGACGCGAACGGCGCGGTCCTGATGTGCTTTTCCGGCGGACCCGAGGCCGAACATGCGCGACAACGCTGGACGCAGCGTCGTGATGCCGCCTTCACGGAAGCCCTTGGCGAAATCTATCCGGAGTATCCGGCGAGTTTCGTGCGGGGCCGTTTCATGAATTGGCCTAACGAGTTGTGGACCAATGGCGGTTATTCCTTTCCCGCGCCCGGCGAAATCACGACGATCGGGCCGCTCCTGCGGCGCGGACTCGATCGCCTGCATTTTGTGGGCGAACACGCTTGTTACAAATTCGTTGGCTATATGGAAGGCGCGCTCAATTCCGGCGTGACCGTCGCACAACGACTCGTTAGGCGGGAAGCGGCCGCGGCGGATTAGTGCGGCGCCGGCAGATAGAAGAAAAGCACAGCGAGAATCAGGTAAAGCGAGAGCAGTTGGATTCCTTCGATCCAGTTTGTTTCGCCGTCGCCCACGATTTGGAAGAGGACGTAAATCGAGGCCGCGACCGCGAAAACTTCCGGGGGCGAAAACTCCAGATCCATCGGCGTCCCGACGAAGTAGGAGAGGAAAATGAGAATGGGCGCGACGAAAAGCGCGACCTGCAAACTGGAACCGATGGCGATGCCAACGCTCAGGTCCATCTTGTTTTTCATCGCCATGACGACAGCGGTGGAATGTTCCGCGGCGTTGCCTACGATGGCGACCACGATGACGCCGACGAAAACTTCCGTGATGCCGACCGATTCGCGCACGGCTTCGATTGTTCCGACAAGGAATTCGGAAAGGACAGCTACGAACGCCGTTGCGAGGACGAGAATGAGGATCGACTTGCCACGCGACCAATGCTCCTTGCCCGGTTCCAGATCGTCTTCGGTTTCCTGGAAAAAATGCCGATGCGTCTTGAGCGAAAAACCAAGCATGCAGAAGTAGGTGAGAAACAAAATGACGGCGATGGCTAACGAGAGCTTTTGTTCCATGAGCGGACTCCAGCCGGTCGGGCTCTTGCTCGCCGCCAGATGAAAAACCGTCGGAATGATGAGACCGATGGCGGCGAGTGAGAGTGAAATGATGGAGGTGCGCGCGGCGGTGCGATTGAACCGCTGCTCGCTGTACTTCGTGCCGCCGGCCAGGATGGAAAGACCAAGCACAAGCAGGATGTTGCCGATGATTGAGCCGGTGATGGATGCCTTCACCACGCTGGTCAGGCCTTTCGACAAAGCGATGCCGGCGATGATTAATTCCGCGGCATTACCGAAAGTGGCGTTGAGCAATCCGCCTATACCCGTGCCCGCGCGCGCGGCCAGTGCTTCCGTGGCGCGACCGATCCAACCCGCCGCCGGAATAATGCCGAGTGCCGCGCAGACAAACAGCGCCGTCGGATTCGCGCCTGGCCAAAAGCGAAGCGCAATCGCGGCCGGCACGAAGATGAGCAGCCAGTCGAGTGATGGTTTGAATTTCACAGGTCCGGGGAGGTCAGTGTTTGGCCCTATTCAACTCGTTCGACATGGGCGGGTTCAATCGCGAAAATGGCGACGCAATGAAATCAGCTGAATTGCAATCGACCGCGCGCGAGATCGTAGCGCGTCTGCGCGGTCGCGGCCACACCGCCTACTTCGCCGGTGGCTGTGTGCGCGATCTTGTCCGCGGGCAGGCGCCCAAGGACATCGATATCGCGACCGACGCGCGCCCGGAGGAAGTGCAGGGAATTTTTTCGCGCACTTACGCGGTCGGCGCGCATTTCGGTGTGATTGTTGTGCTGGAAAACGGATTGCAGTTCGAGGTCGCGACCTTTCGGTCCGACGGCGTCTACCTCGACGGCCGGCGTCCGACCGAAGTGCATTTCTCCAGCGCGGAGGAAGACGCGAAGAGACGCGATTTCACCATCAACGGAATGTTCTTCGATCCGGCGAAGGAGGAAGTGATCGATTTCGTTGGCGGCCGCGCTGACCTGGAGAAACGACTCGTTAGGGCGATTGGCGATCCGGCGCAGCGTTTCGCCGAGGACCGGTTGCGCCTGTTGCGCGCAGTGCGTTTCGCCACCGTGCTCGAGTTTGAAATCGAATCCGCCACCTGGGATGCACTCGTCCGGCACGCGCCCTCCATCCACGAAATCGCCGCCGAGCGAATTCGCGAGGAACTGGTGCGGATATTCATGTCGCCGCAACGGGTGCGCGGCTGGGACTTGTTAGACCAAAGCGGCCTGCTGCGGGTGATCCTGCCGGAACTCGAGGCGATGAAAGGCTGCGAGCAGCCGCCGCAATTCCATCCGGAAGGCGATGTCTTCAAACACACACGCATCATGCTGGAATTGCTGCCGGCAAATGTGTCATTGCCGCTCGTGCTCAGCGTGCTTTTTCACGACATCGGCAAACCGCGGACAGCCTCAGTCGATGGGACCGGGCGCATTCGTTTCAACGGTCACGATCGTGTCGGCGCAGAAATGACGGAAGCGCTGATGCAACGGCTGCGATTCTCGCGCGCGGAAATCGACGCCACGGTGGAAGCGGTGCGGCAGCACATGGTTTTCAAGGACGTGACGAAGATGCGCGTGGCCAAACTGAAACGTTTCATGGCGCGCCCGACCTTCACCGACGAACTGGAATTGCATCGCGTCGATTGCGCGAGCAGTCACGCCATGCTCGACAATTACGAATTTCTCCAGCGCAAGCAGGAGGAGTTTGCGCACGAGCCGATCATTCCGCCGCCTCTGGTCAAGGGCGATGACTTGCTCTCGTTAGGCCTGAAGCCGGGGCCGCGCATCGGCGAGATTCTCGAGGCGGTGGAAACGCGCCAACTCGAAGGCGGATTCAAGAATCGTGACGAAGCGCTTGCCTGGGTGAAGCAAAACTACTCGTTAGGCGAAAAAGCTTGAAGAAACGTTGGACGTTGCACCCTTCTTCTTCTCTGTTTTCCCCATGCGCATCCTGATGATCAGCCCCGAAGGTCCGCCCCTGGCGCGCGCGACCGCGCTGGTGGATGTGATGGAAGCGCTGCCGCGCGAGTTGCGCGCGCGCGGTCACGAGATCGGGATCGTGCTGCCCTACTACGGCGAAATTCGCGACAAGACCGAAGGGCAACTGAAAGACACCGGCGTGACCGTCGATGTGCAAATCGGCGCGCAAACTTTCGTGGCGGAATTTCTCACCGGCCGCACCGCCGGCGGCGTGCAGCAGTTCTTTGTCCGGCACGATGAGTTCTTCGATCGTCCCGCGATCTACGGCGAGAAAGGCGTGGCCTACGAAGACAACGCCACGCGTTTCATTTTCTTTACCAAAGCCGCTTTGGAACTGGCGCGCCGGCTCACTCCGTCGCCGGAGATTCTGCACGTGCACGACTGGGGCGCGGCGCTCCTGCCCGTGCTGACGCACGAATATCGGATGCCGTTTCGCACTGTGCTTACGATTCATCACCTGGCAGAGCAGGGGAGTTTCTGGGGCCTGGATTTTGGCCTAACGAATCTTCCGGACCGCTATTTGACTTTGCGCGGACTGGAGTTTTTCGGACGGATGAATCTGCTCAAGGGCGGAATTCTTTACGCCGATCGCGTCACCACGGTCAGCGAAAGGTTTCGCCGCGACATGCTGACAGCGGAGGGCGGTTGCGGACTCGACGTCGTCCTGCGCGAGAATGCCTTCAAGCTACGCGCGATTTTGAATGGCGCCGATTACGCGCGCTGGAATCCGGTGACTGATGCCTTGCTCCCGGCAACCTACGGTCCGGAAAATGTGGGCGGCAAAATGATTTGCCGCGACGTCCTGCTCGAAGCCTTCGAACTCGCCCCCGCGCCCGACGGACCGGTCTTCGGAATGGTCACACGCTTGGTAGCGGAAAAAGGATTCGATGTTGTGATTCCGGTGCTCGACCGGCTGTTGTCCGACGATGTGCGACTCATCATTCTCGGCAAGGGCGATCCAGCCTATCAACGTGCGCTCGCGATCGCGGCCAAGAAATACCCGACGAAGTTTGCTTATCGGCAATCCTACGACGAAACGCTGGCGCATTTGATCGAAGCGGGCGCGGACATCACGCTTATTCCGTCGCGCATCGAACCGAGTGGACTCAGCGCGATGTACAGCTTGAAGTACGGCGCGCTCCCCGTGGCGCGCGCGACCGGCGGCATTCAGGAAATCATCGAAGATTACGATCCGACCACCGACAGCGGCTACGGTTTCTTGTACTACGATCCGTCGGCCGAAGCCTTCTGGGACGCGATCAAACGCGCGCGAGAAATCTTCCACGACGATCCGGTTTGCTGGCAGCGCCTGATGCAGCGAGCCATGGCGCAGGATTTTTCCTGGGAAACCGCGGCGGAGCAGTACGAAGCAGTTTACAATTCGCTCACCTTGGAAGCGGCTGCCTAACGAGTGCTAGTTACGCTGGCACTTGCCGATGCCGGCAATTGCATCGGCCAAGGCCGCACGAACGCGCGCATTCTCGGGATCAAGCGCCAGTAGATGTTCAGCGAGCGCGCGCGCCTGTTGGAAATAACTCGAAGCGTGCTCGACTTGACCACTCGTTAGGCTGAGAGAGCCGAGCGCCTGATTTATTTTCATGAGATCCCTTTGCACTTCCACGCGGCTCTCGTCCTCGGCCGCAAGTTTTTCGCTCATCGTCTTTGCCCTTTCTTGAAAGCTGAATGCCTCCTGCGGCTGACCAAGCGCGGCCAGCGCATCACCCATCGAAGAGTAGGTGAGCGCGAGCCAGCGGCGATGGCCCGCGTCCTTAGGATCGGCGGCGGCGAGCGCTTCCATCAGTTCGAGCGCTTTTTCGTAATGGTCGCGCGCAGCCGACGCGTCGCCCTGGGCCGAGAAACATTCGCCAAGGTGAAAATGCGCGGCCCACATATCGCGTCGATGACGGCTATTGGACGGCTCGGCTTCGAACATTCGTTGCGTGATGGCAAAAGCTTCCCGCGCGTGTGCTATCGCATGATCGAGTTCGCCCGCGTCGAGTTCGTCGGCTGCTACTTGTCGAAGCGCTGATTCCAAGTGGCGTTGTGCGAACCTGTCGTCTGGATTCTGCGTCGCCAGTTTCTGGTAGGCTTGCAGAGCCAGGCGGCCGTTCTCCAAGGCGCCCGGGAAGTCTCCCGCGTCCGACATGGCAATGGCGAGCCCGATTCGGCAATCGGCCAGCGTGTGCACATCCTGGTTGGTTGCATCACTGGCTGCAACCGATTGCATCATCTCGAGTGATTTGCGCGCGTAGGCGATCGCGCGTGCGGAACGTCCCGCGATCTTCATCGAGTCAGCCATCTTGTCGTAGCTCTCGGAAAGTTGACGTCGATAACTCGAATTTGTGGGCGCCGCCCTAACGAGTGCTTCATTCAAAGAGAGCGCTTTTCCGTGCGTGATAATGGACTGGTGAACGTTGAAAGTGACGTCGCCGATTTTGTCATAAGCCTCGGCTAGCTCGCTCTGCAAGGTCAGGTCGTCGCCCGCTTCCTGCGCCAGGCTGTCGAGGTAATCGACCGCCTTCTGCGTGACCAGTTGCCGCGCGGCCAGCGAACCCGGCAGTTCCGTGATCAAGTTATTAAACTCGATCATGAAGGAACTCGCGATCCGGCGCACTTGATCGAAACGGCGGACCGCGCGCCCCCGTTCCAGATCCGCGATTTGCGCCTGACGCAAGGTCGCCACGCCGCCAGCCAGCAACGAAAGAAAAATGAGCGCGGCGGCGATGGCAAATTTCTTGTTGCGCCGCAGAAATTTTCCGGCGCGATAGCCGACAGTGTCCGGACGCGCGTGGACCGGTTTGTTTTCCAGATAACGACGAAGATCGTCCGCGAAATCGCCCGCTCCGCGATATCTGCGCTCCGGCACTTTGGCGAGTGCGCGCAGCACAATTGTGTCGAGATCGCCACGCAGTTGCCGGCGCATGTCGTGATCCAGCGCAACCGTGCTCGGGCGCGCCGTTCCTTCTTCACAGACGACATGCTCGACTTGAAGCGCAGTCGGCGTTGAGGTCGGGAAACGATGCGGCGCAATTCCGGTCAGCATTTCGTAAAGCAATGCGCCTAACGAGTAGACGTCGCTCACGGTTGTAATCGGCTCGCCGCGCACCTGCTCGGGCGAGGCATAACCGGGCGTGAAACGTTCCCGGCCCGCCATGGTCATCTGCCGGGCGTCGTCGCCGGCGGCGAGCAGCTTGGCCACGCCGAAATCGAGCAGCTTCGGTTCGCACTCGGGCGTGACGAGAATATTTCCCGGCTTCAGATCGCGATGGACGACCAGATTTTGATGCGCGAATTGCACCGCGCTGCAGATCTTGAGAAAAAGCCGAAGCCGTTCGCCTAACGAGAGCTTTTCCTCGCGCGCGAAATCAGTCAGGCGCGCCCCGTCGACATATTCCATCACGAAGTAAGGCAGTCCGTCGTCTGTCGTTCCGGCGTCGAGCAGGCGAGCGATATTTGGGTGGTCGAGACGCGCCAGGATCTGTCGTTCGGCCTGGAATCGACTGAGCACCTCGTCGGTGTCGGTGCCGCGCTTGAGCAGTTTGATCGCGACTAGTTTTTCGAAATGCTGATCGGCACGGCGCGCCAGCCAGACTGTGCCCATGCCGCCGCGACCCAATTCACGCACCAGCTCATAGGCGCCCATACGGCGACCGGCGCTTCCGGAAGAAAACGGATCGGCGTTTACGAGGCCGATCGTCTCCGCGACGGAATCGAATTCGTCGGGCGGTTGATCGAGAAGCGATTGCACTTCGCGTTGCAAAGCGGTGTCCTCGGCGCAGGTCGAAGAGAGAAAGGCCGCGCGCGACTGTTGGTTAGGCTGATCGAGTGCGCCGGCGAGCACATCCTTGATCCGCTGCCAGCGTTCTGGAGTCACTCGCTAAGTGTGATTCGAAATCTCGCGCTGCAACCAGCGCCGCGCCGTGACCCATTCCCGTTTCACCGTCGCTTCCGAGAGCGCCATCAATTCGGCTGTTTCCGCGATCGTTAGACCACCGAAGAAACGCAGCTCGACCACCTTTGCCTGGCGAGGATCGAGTGTTTCCAGATCGCGCAAGGCCTCGTCGACCGCGACGAGGCTGATGGCGCGTTCGTCGCAAAACTCGAGCGCCGAATCGAGCTGAAGCATGGCCGGGTCACCACCACGCTTGTCGGCCTTTCGCGCGGTGGCGTGATCGGAAAGAATCCGCCGCATCATGCGCGCGGCGATGGAGAGAAATTGCAATCGATCGTTCCAGTCCACCGTGCGCTGATTAAGCAAACGCAAATAGGATTCGTGCACGAGCGCGGTCGGTTGCAGCGTGTGATCTGATCGCTCCCGGCGGAGATACCTGGCGGCCATGTCGCGCAGCTCATTGTAGAGAGCAGGAAGAGCAACCTTCATGGCCGAATCGGTCATCTCCGCAGGCAGGAGATCGGCTAATTCCTCGGGCAGTGAATTCCCAGGCGCGGGCGAAGCCTCTTGGGCTGAGATATCGTCACGGCTCATGTTCAGGAAGATTATAGGAATTTAATGAGCTCTTTCATCCAAATTGTCCGCGAGAGATAGAAAAGGGAAATCTTGCACACCGGTCGCGACGTGACGTCACGGATATCGATGGCACTCGCGATCTATGAAATCATTACATGTCCTGACCAAATTCGTCTGCCCCGTTTCACTTTTCTTGTGGCTTCTCGCCGGGAGTCATTTGGACGGCCAGACATTCACGCAGCTGCATTCGTTAACGAGCGCGGAGGGAGTTTACCTGTACGGCGGTCTCGTGCAGGGCAGTGACGGAAATTTCTATGGATCAGCGCAACAAGGTGGCGCGCACGCCGTTGGTGACATATTCAAGATCACGCCCGGCGGCGCTCTTTCGGTGCTTTACTCGTTCGGAAGCGTGCCAGGCGATGGATCGTCCCCGTATGGCCTGATGCGAGGCAGCGACGGCAACTTCTACGGAACAACCCTACAAGGCGGCAGCAACGGTCACGGTACTATTTTCAAGATTACGCCTGCCGGAATTCTAACTACTCTTTATTCGGTCGGAAGTAACGCGACCGACGGCAATTTTCCGCAAGCCGCCCTGGCGCTGGGCACGGATGGAAATTTCTACGGCACGACCTATTTCGGGGGCGCTGGAAACAGTGGGACAGTATTTAAACTTACCACCGATGGCACACCAGCCGGAACCACTTTCACCACTATCTATTCTTTTAGCGCGGAGTCAGGTGGAGCTAATAGCGACGGAGGAAATCCTGCCTCGCGCGGTCACTTACTGCAAAGAAGTGATGGCAACTTTTACGGAACCACGCAAGCGGGTGGAAGCACTTCTGGCGGCACCATCTTTAAGATTACGCCTGCTGGAGTTCTAACTACTCTCTATGTCTTCGGTAGCCATGCGGGAGACGGACAATCTCCTCTGGCAAACCTTGTGCAGGATAGTAGCGGCGTCCTTTACGGAACTACTGCCTCGGGTGGTTTGGCGGCTGGCACCGCCTTCCGAGTAATCACGGACGGTTCGGCCGCCGGTACGACCTTGACGACACTTTACTCATTCCTAAATAGCACTAACGGAGGAGCACCTGACTGTCCGCTGGTGCTTGATGCTGACGGCAACCTTTACGGCATGACTGACCTCGGCGGAACCAGCGGTGGTGATAGCTCGAACAGTGGCACGCTCTTTCAAGTAACTCCGGCCGGCGCCATCACGACGTTCTATTCCTTCGGAACAAAGCCGGGCGAGGGACAACCTCACGCTGGATTGGTCCGCGGAACCGATGGGGCATATTACGGAACAACCAAGAGCACCATCTTCAAGTTCGCTGCGCCAAGTGACGTGCCGGTGCCGCCTGTCCATGGTGGACTATCCGCGACCGTTTTCAGGGTAAACGGAACTAAAGCAGCCAGTCCGAATGTTGCAGATACTGCGCTCCGATTTACTGCACTGCAAACTGGCACACCAGCTGGCTTGCAGGTTCGGGTGCAGTTCGCAACGGCCGCCGACCCAACGAACTGGATCAATCTTCCCAACGGTAACGCCGGCTTCATGACTTACAGTGATTCCAGTCAGCAGTTCTTTCTGAGCTCGACGAACTACCCGCTACAAAACGGTGTTTCTTTCCGCGCCATCTCCAAAGCCCCCGGCTATCTCCCCGATAGCATCTCTAATGTCGTGGGGCCATTCAATCTTGCCTCAAATCAGACCCACCTCGGTCCGACTGCACTTTACATGTCGAGAAATGGACCGGTAGCTAACGTCCGCTTCGGAGTAACTGAAACAACGATCCCGAGCGGCATTACCGTGCGCATCCAGACCACTAGTTCGCCGACGAGTGAGGCGAGCTGGGTAGACGCGCCACTAGGCATCTCTGGCCATCTGGTTCCAGATGCTGCGCATCCTAACGAGTTTTATCTTGGGTCCGATGACTATCCTTCCGGCGCCGGCGTTTACTTCCGCGCTTTGGCCAGCGCCTCTGGAAGTATCGATAGCGCTTCGTCAGTGTTCGGGCCTTTCACCTTTGTGCTCGATCCACCAGCTACCATAGGTCTCAACATCTCCGTCACCGGCGGGGGCACGACTTCTGGCAGCGGGACAATTGATGATCCTGTCGTTGTATTGTCGCGTTCCTTCAATGTCACTGCCACCGCCCAGAGCGGACGCGAAATTAAGTATCTGGCTTTGAAATACGACGGCGACACCCTGGAGAGCTTCCCCGGTGCGGCCGCCGGTGGAAATACGGTCCAATATACTACCAACATACCTGGCGATCACCTTGTCGAGGCAGTCGCGAGGGACGACATAGGTGTAGCAGGAGACGCCGTACCCCTTTACCTCCGCGTAGCTCCGGCCGTGCCGGGTAAAATCTTTACGCTAGTTCAATCAGGAGGAGACTGGAGTACGCCCTCTAACTGGAATGACTCTCAGGGAAACCCTGGTATCCCTGGGCCAAACGACTTCGCAATTCTGGGGAGTAAGAGCGTCTCACTTTCGCAGGATGTCACAGTTAATGCAGTCTCCCTTGGGGTAGTTTCTCCGACCATCGGTGGCGGCACTATCAGTGGCCCAAAGACACTTACAGTCACTGGCTTTTGCACAATAGCAGCTGGAACTGTTACAACTGACCTAACGATTGCGGCTGGGGCGGTGTGCGAACTGACGAATGATGGTGACGTCGAACTGGGTGGACACATCACAAACAGGGGGATGTGGAAGGTTCACGGGAAGGGCGGAATCACGGGCATTCCTAATGGCGGCAGTGCATCCGTGACAAATGGGTTCTTTGACGGGATCACCGCGTTCTTCACCAACGTTGGTAATTTCATATTTCATCGACCCGCTGGTGGTCGCCGGGGAAGCGGCTCGGCCAGGCCTCAACCGCTCAACCCGGCGCCTGACAATCGGCGCGTGCTGCTCACGGTGGAACAAGCCGGTGGAACAATTTCGTCCGATCCTGGCGTTGGAGTCGTTTCGCATGACGGTGCCTCAGTCGTCTCTCACGATGGCGCAAGTCTCATTACCAATGATGGCGGCAGCCTTATCGGTCCTAACAGCAATGTTGTGTCTCATGACGGAGCAAGTGTTGTGTCTCACGACGGAGGAAGTGTCATCTCAAACGATGGGGGATCGCTCGTCGCAACCGGCGCCGGAAATCTTGTCGGAAATTCCGGCGGCACCCTGGTAGTGAACGCCGCCGCCCCAACCACGGGCGCGAACGATCTTGCCGCAATACCGGCGAACTCCGGGTTTACCCAGACTGGCGGCGAAACTAACCTTGGTTCGGTTACGATTGTAGGACCAGTGACTTTGAATGGCGGAGTGCTCTCGGGTTCTGGAGTTATCCAGGGAGACCTAACCAACAACGGTGGCTTCATCGCTCCCGGCCACTCCGCAGGTATGATGGCCATCACCGGCAATTTTGCGCAAGGAGCTAACGGCACCCTAATCATGGAGAATGGCGGGCCGTTCATGAGTCAGTTCGACCAACTACAAATCGGTGGCAGCGCCACGCTCGGCGGTAACCTCCACATAAAGATGATCAACGGTTACACCCCCGATGCGGCAGACACTTTCACTCCACTAGGTTATGGCTCAGCTAGTGGCTCCTTTGCGTCAGTCAGTTCCAATGCTCAGGTCACAATGACGGCGAGCGGCTTATTAACATCGGTAGATCCCACCAAGCCTAGCCCGACCTCGGGTCGGCCCGCCAACATCTCAACCCGCATGCGAGTGCTGACTGACGACAAGGTCTTGATTGGAGGTTTCATTATTAGCGGACCGAACGGCTCGACCAAGAAGGTCCTGATCCGGGGCATGGGACCTACCCTGGGTAAACTCGGCGTGCCTGGCTCGTTGTCCGATCCGCTCATCGAGCTGCACTATCCGAATAACAGCGTCGTGAGTAACGACGACTGGGCCCAGGCCGCTAACCACGCCCAGATTCCTGTCGGTTTCCAACCCGACCCGAAAGAATCAGCCTTATTGGTAGATCTAGCTCCGGGTGCCTACACCGTGATCGAGCAAGGCGCGCACGGTGAAACCGGCATTGGGCTGGCCGAGATCTACGACTTCGACGGGAGTAACACCGTAGCCCTAGCTAACATCAGCACGCGCGGCTTCATCGACACCGGCGACAACGTCATGATCGGCGGCTTCATTGTCGATGGCACAGAACCCGCCCAGATCCTTGTCCGCGCGACCGGCCCAACACTCACGCTATATGGCATCAGTGGAGCCCTGGCCGATCCGGAGCTGGAGCTACACGACGCCAATGGCAACGTCTTCCTGAACGACGACTGGCGCGAGACGCAGGAAGCCGAGATTCAGGCTACGACCATCCCACCAAGCGACAACAAGGAGCCAGCCATCCTGGCGGCCTTGGTGCCGGGGAGTTACACCGCGATCGTGCGCGGCAAGGATAACACGACCGGCATCGGTTTGGTCGAGGCTTACAAGATCAAGTGAGCCTCTGCCCGATCGCAAAAAGAATTGAAAATTTTTGACCCGATTCGTCCGATTTTTCGGCGAGAAGGGGAAAGACGAGATGTGTCCGCGCGACTAGTCACGACCGGCACGCCCCCTGGTAACCCCTGACGAACAAATCATGAAAAAGAATCTTATCGCCATCGCTCCTCCTTGTCTGCGGATTAGTCGGAATTTTCGGCATCATTCTGGCCGCGCCTTCGGCTCAAGCCAGCACCACGCTGTCGATTCAGGTCAATGCCCCAGCCACCGCCGCCATCAACGATACCATCCATTACGTGGCCACTGTCACTAATACAGGCGCCTCCACCGCGACAGGTGTTTACTCGGCTTTTGGTCCAGATAATAGCGCCGACGTTGGCTGCGACCCGGCCCATCCACAGGGTTCGTGCGACAAATATACGACTTTCTTCTCCTCAAACCCGTCGCCGTTTTTCACCGACTCAACCAACTATCGGTATATCCATCTAAAGGACCAGAATGGCGTGGTTCTCAATAATCTCGCGCCGGGACAATCTGGAACCTTTGATGTTTACTACACGGCTTCTGCCAATGGCACAGCCAACCGGCCCTTCACCGCCGCCTCCCCGGATGTCCCCTTGGGTCAGCAAGTTTTTGTTCAAACCGCGGTCGGGACCGTTGCCGTAAGCACCGATCCACAGATGATGCCCGCTACTGTGCAACCGAGCACGGCCAAGGTCGGCCTTCTAAGGAAGTATCACGGCGAAGTGTACAACGACGGTCCTGATACGGCTTCCGGTATCGCCATAGGTATCCAGGCCGATAGCCAGAATTCAGGTGGAGTCGGCTTCGATCAATACGAGACCTTTAACTCATCTAATCCGGCGCCGAATCCTACGGAGAATCCGGATGCGAACGGGACTCGTTTCATTTCCTTGCCTGACATTCCGGCTAAGAGCAGCATTACCTTCGACGTCTTCTACACCACCGCGAAGAATGGCTTTGTCCAGCGCAATTTCTTCCTGCGCGTGCCCGCTTCGGACAATGATTCCAACACTAGCAACAACCATTACACCGTTGCCTCCTCGATCAGTGATAACGCACCCGATCAGCTCTCAGCTACCTTACTGACGGTTAATGGTAGTAGTGGCACATCGTTCCTGGTTAATGATGATCCAATCGTTTTCGAAGCTACGCAGGGCGATACGAAAGATCGCGTTTCGCTGAAAGTGCAATGGGCCAGCACGGTCCATCCCATCTGGACCGACCTCGACACCGGCTTCGCTGGCGCCATGGTCTATAACGTCCACGACGGCAAGTATGTTCTCGGGACCGAAAACTATCCTATCGATAGCAATGTCTACTTCCGCGCGGTTGCTTCCAGTCCAGGCAAGGATGATAGCGCCTCGAATGAAGTAGGTGGCTTTACGATTGGCTCCGCCAAGACGCACTTGCCGCCGACCCTGTTCCAGATTGAAGGAATGCAAGAGCAGTTCCTGGTGTTCATTGCAGCTTACCCATTGAACTTCTTCGCCATCAATCCTTCGCAGGCGAGCGGATTGGCTGTCAGATTGCAGAGCAGCACCACCCCCGAGGTAGAAGGCAGCTGGACGGACGTGAACGGTGGTAACCTAACGAGTCTTGGCAGCGGCGCCTTCAATGTGCGCACCGGCAACTATCCGGCCGGCTCCGGGATTTACTTCCGCACGGTGGCTTCAGCCAACAATAATGTTAATAGCATCTCGAACTTTGTTGGACCATTCCAGTTAACGGCCAATACCCTGCCGCAGGTTACAATCACTTCTCCGAGCGGCGCTGGCACGGACGCGAGCCCATTGCAGATCTCTAACAGCGCGGGAAAGAACTTTGTCTTCTCCGCCACGGGCGCGGATCCGAACGGTTCGGTGCAGCTTATGGAGCTATTCGCCGACGCTAACCGCAAGGATAGCGAGATTGGCTCCTCCGCCTCAACTACCCTGAATCTCTCGCAAGGACGACATACTTTGAAGGCTGTAGCTACCGATAACTCGGAGGCGAAGAGTTATGCTGAAGTAGTTGTACAAGTGGCGCCAGCCGCGGGCGCGACATCCTATTCCTTGAGTACATCCGGCGATTGGAATAACGCCGCTAACTGGACACCGAATGGCGTGCCCGGGCCTTTGGATACGGCCAATACCGGAAGCAACACGGTCTCCATCGCCGCTAATACGCACATTACCGTGGGAACGTTGATGGGAGGTAACCTAACCGGAGTCGATTCCTCCTCAATGGTTACAGTTACCAAGACCTTTAGCTGGACCGGCGGCACCATCTCGCATGCCACACTCGAGGTTGCCAGCGGCGCGAAAGGCGAAATCAAGGCACGCGCGGGCGGTCCTGATTTTACCTTAAACGCCGGGACATTCATCAATGGCGGAACTATCACGGTGGATGTTGATAGCTTCCTGACCAATAACACTGGATTCCATGGCAAGAGCACCGGTAGTTCGCTTCTCGATACCGGCGAACTGAGCTTCAATGCTCCGTCCTTAAGCGATCAAACTTCCGATCCTATTCTGCTCGCGATTATCCAAAGTACGATAACAAAGAAGTTGCAGGGCCTGGCCGCGATCACCATCCGCGGTGGCACCTGCCATCTCAATGGCGTTAAGATCGATCTTTCGGGCTCGTCGGGACGACCCGGCCAAACGGAAGCTGCCTCTAACGCCACGTCTGGCCTTCTTCTCGATGGCGGCGTTCTGGACTTCGGACCGCTCAATCAAGCAGGCACAGTTATCGGCGATGTCACTGTCAATACCGGCACGGTCACTGGTAGCGGTGCGGTCATAGGTAACCTGACGAATAACGGCGGTCTTATCGCGCCAGGACATTCTTCTGGGATTCTCTCAGTCACCGGCAACTATACGCAGGGTGCCAATGGCACCTTACTCCTCGAGGTAGCCGGTAATAACGCCAACGGGCCTCAGTATGACCAACTGCAGGTCGGTGGCGTAGCTAATCTCGCCGGAACCCTTGATGTGCAAGCGAGCGGCGGATTTACTCCGCAAGCATCGGATACGTTTGTGCCGCTCAGCTATGGCTCGACCACAGGAAACTTCACTGGTCTTTCTTCGAATGCTTCGCTGAACATGGGCACGACAGGTGCAACAGTCAGCATACTCGCGCCGAATCCTCCTACCGGTCGTCCGGCTAATATCTCCACCCGAATGAAGGTGCTGACTAACGAAAAGGTGCTGATTGGTGGCTTCATCATTACCGGACCGAACGGTTCGACTAAGAAGGTTCTTATCCGTGGCATGGGACCTACGTTGGGTAAGCTCAACGTGCCCGGCTCGTTGTCCGATCCGCTTATCGAGCTGCACTACCCCGATATGAGTGTGGTCACTAATGACGACTGGGGCCAGGCCGCTAACCACGCTCAGATCCCAGTCGGTTTCCAACCCGACCCGAAAGAATCAGCCTTATTGGTAGATCTCGCACCCGGCGCTTACACCGTGATCGAAAAAGGTGCGCACGGTGAGACCGGCATAGGTCTGACGGAGATCTACGATTTTGACGGCAGCAACACGGTCGTATTGGCCAACATCAGCACGCGGGGCTTCATCGACACGGACGACAACGTCATGATCGGCGGCTTTATTGTCGATGGCACCGAGCCGGCGCAGATATTGGTACGCGGCACCGGTCCTTCTCTGGCGCAGTACATCAACGGAGTAATGGCTGATCCAGTCCTGGAGCTACACGATGGCAATGGCAACGTCTTCCTGAATGACGACTGGCGCGAGACGCAGCAAGCCGAGATTCAGGCTACGACCATCCCACCGAGCGACAACAAAGAGCCAGCCATCCTGGCGACCCTGGTGCCGGGGAGTTACACCGCGATCGTGCGCGGCAAGGATAACACCACCGGCATTGGTCTGGTCGAAGCTTACAAGATCAAATAGGTTGTGCTTCTGCTTGACCTTCGCGGCTTCGTGTCGCGAAGGTCGGCACGATGCGTCGTCGCCGACTTCGTCCTGCCGCCGGAAGCTAAGGCGCCCGAGTTCCATCATCATGTTTACGTTATCCTGTTGGATGCGAAGGCAGCACGGCATCGCTCCATTCTGGCGCTGAATCCCAAGCGCGATCCGGCCAAGCCGTGCGTTTACGTCGGGATGAGCGGACTGCCACCCGAGCATCGTTTCGAGAATCATAAGAACGGTTACAAAGCGGCGTGGGTCGTTGAGAAGTATGGCGTGCGACTAATGCCGGAGCTTTACCAGCATTTGAATCCGATGCCGTACGAAGCGGCGGTGCAGATGGAGGTGGACCTGGCCGACGATCTGCGCCGCGAAGGTTATACGGTTACGGGCGGACATTAGCCTCGTCCGCTTGAAAGGCGTCTGAATAGGTTCTTGTTCAGCCCCGGTCGTCTGTTCCAGATGACCTACTGAACCTCAGGGATTGGTCTTTACACTTTGTCGCGAGCCGTCCTAACCTCGGGGGCATGAAGACCCCCAGGCGTCGGCACGGGCCGCTATGGGACATGTCCCGTAGACCTATTGCGAGTTTTGCAAAAACCCTGGCCGCGATTTCCTTTCTCCTGGGGAGCGCCAGCATTCATGGGCAAAGCACAGCGGTTTCTTCGGTTGCGCCGCCGTCGACCGTTTACGATCTGGAGCCGTTAGGCAAGAAACCCGACGTGAAGGAACCACAGCCGCTGGTGGACTGGCTGCCAATCTGGGGAAAAAAGGCAAAGGACAAAGGCTTCGACCTCCCCTTACCCTTCGGTATCGGCTTAAGCTACACCTACATCCACCAGAACATGGTCGTGTCCGACGTCAGGATTGAGGGTCACCCGCTCAACCTGAACATTCGCGATGCCGAAACGACGACACATACCGGAGTTTTCCGGGCCGACGCCTGGCTCTTTCCATTCCTTAATGTTTATGGGTCTGATCGGGCAAACGGTGGGTGATACTCGACCCGTACTGGTTTTCCGGGATGGCCAGGTCCTTGAATCCAAGGTCGATTATAGCCGCTTTAGTTATGGTGGAGGCCTCACTCTGGCCGGGGGATGGAAGTCCTTGTTCTTAACTCTCGATGCGAACTGGACCACGGGCCCGATTGTTTCGAAAGATAAGGGACAGGTGGGCGATAAGCCTATCAAGTCCTTCACCTTTGCGCCCCGCCTCGGCCTCCTCATGAGTGCCGGCCGGTTCGGGACCGGCGCGATTTGGGTTGGCGGCATGTCTCTGATCGCTACGTCCGAGATCACCGACAAGGTTGATTTAAGCGGGCACCCGCTCCTCGCCCACCAGATTGGTAAAGACTCGATCAGTTACGCCGTTAACGTTGAGCCAAAGGATCAGTGGAACCTGCTGATTGGTGGGAACTGGCAAATCAACAAGCGCTGGTCGCTTACCGCCGAGGTGGGCGGCATCATGGATCGATTCCATGTCATCAGCGCAGTGATGTGGCGGTTCTGAGGGTCTAGCAACGAGCGACGGCTTGTAACTGCGACTGCACCTAACGAGTGACGATGGCTCGGCTGAAACCGTCGTAGCCTCTGCAGCCAGCGTGCGGATGGCCGCGCGCAGCGAGATTTTGTGCCGGCGCGAATAAACTGCTGGCGGCAGCGTCCAAGATTGCACGTCCGATGGAAACCGGCATTCAGTTCCTGCAGATCGCTCGACTTCAATTGGCATGGCCAAGTCGGGCGGAGACTGCAATCCTGCGGGACGAATCCATGAACCGCACGGCTGGCGCACTCCGGGCAATCGTATTGGGACTCTTCGTGACCTGCGTCCAGATTTTTGTCGCGGTCGTCCTGATCGCGCCACGCGGTCCATTGCTCGATCGCTACCACACGCTGGTCCAATTCGACAGCTATTGGTTCGCTAACATCGTCGAGCGCGGCTACCACACGATCCTTCCACCGCCCGATCACAACATCATTGAAGCGGCGAACGTGGCCTTCTTTCCCGGCTATCCAATGCTGGCCAGCGCGTTGCACTCGTTAGGTTTCGAGACCTACACCGCGCTGCTGCTGGCCGCGCAGCTCGCGGCCTGGGGTTTCTGGAGTTACTTCTTTCTTCTTTGCCAGCGTTGGAACATTTCGTCGGTCTTGCAATTCTTCGGCGGAATGGCCGTCGTCGCGCATCCGACCGCGTTCCTTCTCATCGCCGGTTATTCCGAATCGCTCTTTCTCATGGCTTTGCTTGGTTTCATCTACTGGAGCCTGGCGGAAGGGCGCGTGGCCAAGGTGCTGGCAGGACTGCATGGCATTGTCATGTCGGCTACACGGATCGTGGGAATTCCCTGCGCGGCCTTTCCGGTCGTGCATGCGGTTTTTGAAGGAGGATGGAAACAACTGCGCGACGTGCGCCATTGGTTGCGAAACTACGGCGGCGCAGTCGCACTTATGTTAACGGCCATGCTGGGTGCGCTCGGCTTCTTTGCTTATTGCGAGTTACGCTGGGGGCAGTGGAGCATCTACATGCAAACGCAGGAGGAAGGCTGGTCGATTATTCCCGATTACCTGGCCGTCTTTAAGCCGGCTAACTACCGTTGGCTCATACCGCCGCTGGATGATCCGACGCAATGGAGCCAGATGACCATGACGCTGGGCGCGTTGTTCTTTCTGGCCGTCGCGCTTTGCGAATTGCTACCGGCGATTCGTCGCCGCACGCAATGGCAAAGCCGCATGGGTTTCTATTTCGTGGCGGCTGGTTACCTACTACATCGCGGTTAGCGGCGTGGCCTCCGTGCAGATGGAGAGCATGCTGCGCTACCAGTTCTGCGCCCACGTGCTAATCGTGCTGGCGCTTTTGCATTTTTTGGCGCAGTTTCACACTCCGCCGGTCCGGGTGAGAGCACTGGGGATGGTGGCGGCGTCACTGCTCATTGTCGCCGGCCTCTGCCTGCAAGGCTGGTGGATTTGGAATTTTACGCGCGGGGAATGGGTGGCTTGAGGGATTGATGAAAACCAATGTAGCTATTATCGGAGCGGGACCGGCTGGACTAACAGCGGCCTACCTGCTTTCCAAGAACAAGGTCGAGGTTACTGTGGTCGAAGCCGATCCGGTGTATGTCGGCGGCATTTCCCGCACCGCTACCTACAAGGGCTTCCATTTCGACATCGGTGGGCATCGCTTCTTCTCCAAGTCGAAAGAAGTTAACGATTTCTGGAATGAGATTCTGCCTAACGACATGTTGGATCGTCCGCGCTCCTCACGCATCTTCTATGGTGGCAAGTTCTTCGCCTACCCGCTGAAGGCATTCGAAGCCTTGACCAAGCTCGGCCTGATTAACTCCACGCTTTGTGTTCTCTCCTGGATGAAAGCCAGGATGTTTCCGGTTAGGAATCCGGCTAACTTCGAGGATTGGGTCAGCAATCAGTTTGGCAAGCGTCTCTTCACTACCTTCTTCAAGAGCTACACCGAAAAAGTCTGGGGCATGAGCTGCAGGGAAATTTCGGCCGACTGGGCGGCGCAACGCATCAAAGGCCTCTCGTTAGGTAGTGCGATCAGGAACGCGCTTCTTCCGCGCAGGCAGCCGAACAACAGCGATGAGGTTATCAAGACCTTGATCAACTCCTTCAAGTATCCGCGCAAAGGCCCCGGCATGATGTGGGAAACCTGCGCGGATAAGACGAGGCAGCGCGGCGGGAGAATCGAGATGGGCTGCAAGGTTGTCGGCTGCGAGTACGACGAAGAAATTTCCACCTGGCATCTGCGTTACCAGGATCAGAGTGGCAACGTTCATACACTCGAAGCCGAGCATGTCATTTCCTCCGCGCCAATGCGTGAGCTAGCGAACGGATTGAAGCCGGAAGTTTCCGAGCGTGCGAAACACGCGGCGAATAGTTTGAAGTATCGCGACTTCCTTACCGTGATGCTGATCCTGAAAAATCGCGATGCCTTCGCCGATAACTGGATCTACATCCACGACCCAAAGGTAAAGGTCGGTCGCATCCAGAACTTCCGTTCAGTTGGTCGCCGGAGATGGTGCCCGACGCGGACAAGGCTTGCTACGGACTGGAGTACTTCTGCTTCGAACACGATGGGCTGTGGAATTCTTCCGATGCCGATTTGATCGAGCTGGCGAAGAAGGAGCTAATGCAAATCGGGCTCGCGGACGAAGGCGACATTCTTGATGGAACAGTCGTTAGGCAGAAGAAGGCCTACCCGGTTTATGACGACGATTACGCGCGTCATGTCGCAACGATTCGTGAGGAAATCGAAGCGCGTTTTCCGAACCTGCATCTGGTCGGCCGCAACGGCATGCACAAGTATAACAACCAGGATCACGCCATGATGACGGCGATGTTGTGCGTGGAAAATATTCTGGCCGACACCAGGCTCTACGACCTCTGGCAGGTGAACGGCGACGCCGAATACCACGAAGCGGGTGAAGCTGCAGTCGAAGAGACAACCGGAAGCGCGGTGCGTCTCGTTCCTACACGCGTTACCGCCACGCCCGAGTTGGCCCCGGAGTTATAGATTTGTAGCGGCGGTCTATGACCGCCGAATAGTTTCACTGGAAGCCTCACTTCCGGCGGTCATAGACCGCCGCTACAAAGAAGCTATTCCGGCAAGCCGTCCATCGGCACGCAGGAGCAGAAGAGATTGCGATCGCCGTAGACGTTGTCGATTCGCGCCACCGCGGGCCAGAACTTGAACTCGCGTGTCCACGGCGCGGGAAAGGCGGCGCGTTCGCGCGAATAAGGGCGATCCCATTTATCAGCGCTCGTTTGCTGCGCGGTGTGCGGCGCGTTCTTGAGCAGGTTGTTTTGTTTGTCGGCCTTACCGGAAACGACCTCCTGGATTTCGCCGTGAATCGAAATCATCGCGTCGCAAAAGCGATCGAGTTCTTCTTTCGGTTCGCTCTCGGTCGGCTCGATCATCATCGTGCCTGCGACCGGGAACGACACCGTCGGTGCGTGGAATCCGTAATCCATCAAACGCTTGGCCGCGTCTTCCACTTCCACGCCGGCGCTCTTGAATTGGCGCAGATCGACAATGCACTCGTGTGCGACCAAACCGCGCTGGCCTTTGAAAAGGACCGGGAAGTAACTATCGAGCCGCTTTGCGATGTAGTTCGCGCTCAGGATGGCGGTCTTGGTTGCATTCGTTAGGCCATCCGGTCCCATCATGCGGATATACATCCACGAAATGGTGAGAATGCTGGCGCTGCCGTAAGGCGCGGCCGAGACCGCGCCGACTGCCTCGCTGCCCGGCAAAAAAGGCGCGAGATGTTGGGCCACGCCGATTGGCCCCATGCCCGGACCGCCGCCGCCGTGCGGAATGCAAAAGGTCTTGTGCAAATTGAGATGACAAACATCCGCGCCAATGTCGCCCGGCCGGCAAAGGCCGCATTGTGCATTCATGTTCGCACCATCCATGTAAACCTGGCCGCCGTGCGCGTGCACGATCTCGCAAATTTCGCGAATGGTCGTTTCGAAAACTCCGTGCGTGGACGGGATAGGTCACCATTAACGCGCCGAGATCGTTCTTATGTTGATCGGCTTTGACGCGCAGATCGGCGAGATCGATGTCGCCATCCTTTAATGTCGCAACCGGCACGACCTTGAAGCCCGCCATGACCGCGCTGGCCGGATTGGTCCCGTGCGCCGACATGGGAATGAGACAAATCTTGCGATGACCTTCGCCGCGCGAGGCGTGGTATTCGTGAATCGCGAGCAACCCTGCGTATTCGCCTTGCGAGCCGGCGTTCGGTTGCAACGAAACGGCGGCGAAACCGGTGATCTCCGCCAGCCAGTTCTGCAATTGCTCGCACATCATGCGATAGCCAACCGACTGCTCGTTAGGCGCGAACGGATGCAGCCGGGCGAACTCCGGCCACGAAATTGGAAACATCTCCGCGGTCGCGTTCAGCTTCATCGTGCACGAGCCGAGCGGGATCATCGAATGGCAGAGCGAAAGATCGCGCGACTCGAGCCGGCGCAGATAGCGCAACATTTCCGTCTCGGTGTCGTGCGTGTTGAAAACCGGATGGGTCAGGAATTTCGAGGTGCGGGTGGCGAATTGCGGAATGCGGAAGGGCGCGCCGTTGCCTTGCTCGGCGAAATCGTGCGCGTGATCGCTGCGGAAAATCGAGAGCAGATCTTCCAGGTCGCGTTCGCTGGTTGTTTCATCGACGGAAATGCCGACAGCGTGCTCGCCTAACGAACGCAAATTGCAGCCGGCTTTCTCGGCCCGTTTCAAGATTTCCGAAGTCGCGGCCTCGCCCAGCTCGACGCGAATGGTGTCGAAGAAATTTTCGTGCGCGATCTTGAAACCGAGCTTGCGCAGGTTGTTCGCCAGTTTCGCGGCGCGATTATGCACGCGCTCGGCGATGGCGCGCAGACCGCGCGGCCCGTGATAAACGGCATACATCGAGGCGATGACCGCGAGCAGAACCTGCGCAGTGCAGATGTTACTGGTGGCTTTGTCGCGCCGGATGTGTTGCTCGCGCGTTTGCAACGCGAGGCGATAACCCGGCTTGCCCTGTCGCATCGTGCGAAACGCCGACGAGCCGTCCGGGCATGTGGCGCTTGTATTGATCGCGCGTGGCGAAAAAGGCGGCGTGCGGTCCACCGAAACCGAGTGGCACGCCGAAGCGCTGCGTGTTTCCCACCGCCACGTCGGCGCCGAATTCTCCCGGCGGTTTCAGCAAGGTGAGCGCGAGAATATCGGCCGCGACGATGACGAGCGCGCCCGCCTCGTGCGTCTGCCTAACGAATGCTTCGTAATCGTGAATCGCGCCATCGGTCGCCGGATATTGCACCAGCGCGCCGAAGAACGAATCGTCGCATTTGAAGTCGGTGAAATTCCCGACCACGACTTCGAGGCCGAGCGGCTTCGCCCGCGTCTGCACCACCGCGATCGTTTGCGGATGACAATTGTTCGCGACGAAAAATTTTTTCCGGTTGGAAACGACCGCATGACAAAGCGTCATCGCTTCCGCCGCGGCGGTTCCTTCATCGAGCATCGAGGCATTGGCGATGTCGAGCGCGGTCAAGTCGGTGATCATCGTCTGGAAATTGACCAGCGCTTCGAGCCGGCCTTGCGCGATCTCGGCCTGATACGGTGTGTAAGCGGTATACCAACCGGGATTCTCGAGAATGTTGCGCTGAATAACCGGCGGCGTGATGCAATCGGAATAGCCGGTGCCGATGTAGGAACGCAGGACTTTATTGCGACGAGAAATGGCGCGCAGTTCGGTGAGTGCGTCCTGCTCCGACGCGGCCGCAGGTAGATTCAGCGGGCGATCGAGCCGGATATTTTTCGGCACGGTCGCATCGATAAGCGCGTCGAGATTTTCAAACCCGACCGCCTTCAGCATCGCCTCAAAGGAAGGCGCGTCCGGGCCGATGTGACGGCTGGCGAAAGAGCCGAGGGCGTCCGCGTTGTTCATCCGCTGAGGCTACGGAAGAACAAACGGCATTCAAGCCAGCGTGACGATCGGTCAGGCGTTCTTCACCGCGCGTGCGATGACGAACATGTAGAGCCCGATCAAGCCCATGGTAAGGAAGGCGACAACGTAATCCATAAACATCTCTTATTGGGTTGACCTTGAAGCTTTGGCGGAAAGGCGGCTTGTCGCATTTTGCGTTTTGCTGCGCAGAAATTGGCGCGTGGCGCACAAGAAACGAAGAGCGATTCGCAAGCGGCGGCGAGCGGGCGCGGCGACGCGATGACAGGGTTAACGGCATGAAAGCCGTAATGGAACGAAATCGCGCGAGCGCCGCCACGCCGCGTCTGAAGAAAATTCTGGTCGCCTCGGATTTTTCCCCGGCGGCGAACAACGCCTTCAATTATGCGCTCGAGTACCAGAAAAAATTTGGCGGACAGATCAACGTGCTGCACGTACTGGAGCCGGCCTGCACGCCACCATTCAACCGCACCGTCGGCGCGCTGTCCGACTTAAAGAAGCGACCGGCCAAGACGCGCAAGGAGCTTCATGCCTGTATTGATTCCGCCGCCATGGCTGATCCGGACGCACGACTGATCGTGCGCACCGGACTGCCGGCGCACGAAATTGTGCAGGCGGCCAAGGAACTCGATGCCGACCTGATCGTGATCGCGACTCACGGCCTGACCGGCTGGAAACATTTCTGCATCGGCCGCACCGCCGAGCAGGTCGTGCGCGCGGCGCCGTGTTCCGTTTTTGTTGTGCGCGAGAAGGAGCATCATTACTTTTGCTAGCGAATCCCATGAAAGAAGCGGCCCATGCACACACCGATTGGAGTTGAAGCGATGAGACCGCGCGTGATGGACCATCCATTTCTTGCCGGCATGAAAATCTCACAGCTGGAGCTGCTGGCCGACTGTGCCATTGCCGTGCACTTCAAAGAAGGCGAAGTCATTTTTCGCCAGGGCGAACCGGCCAACCGTTTTTATCTTCTCGAAACCGGTGCCGTTGTTCTCGAGGCAGCGCAAGAATCCGGCCCGCCGGTGATCGTCGATGAAATCGGTGCGGGCGATCTGCTCGGCTGGTCGTGGATGTTTCCGCCCTACGCCTGGCAATTCACGGCGCGCGCCGTGCAGGAGACAGTCGCGATTTTTTTCTACGGCACCATTCTGCGGGAATATTGCGAACGCGATCCATTGCTCGGCTTTGAGTTGTTGAAACGCATGAGCCTGGTGATGAATCGACGGTTGCAGGCAGCGCGAAACAAAATGCTTTCGGTTAACGCGAAGTTGACGACGCTCCCGACCGTCGATCATTCCTATCTCGGCCAGAAATAGCGGAGGGAAGCGAGGCCGGCGGCGGGTGAGTGTTGTCTTGCCGAACACAGCAGCCGGCGTAAGTATTCCGCAGCCGTGCCGCCGATGTCCGCCAACGATTCACCAGCTGGCGCGCAGAGCGCGAACCGGGAGTTGATCGACGCTTTGCGACGCTCGCGCATGTTTCGCGATTACGAATCCGTTTTCACGACCGCGACCGGACTTGCTCTCACGTTGCGGCCGCTGGAATACTGGCAGCTCGCGCATCACGGGAAGAAAAACGAAAACCCCTTTTGCGCGATGCTGGCCGAAAATCCGAAAACACTTTCGGTTTGTCTCGAAGCGCACGAAGCGATGATCCGCCACACGACCGATGCGCCTTACACCGTGACTTGTCCTTTTGGACTAACTGAAACCGCGGTTCCGGTCAGACTGGCCGACAAGACAATCGGTTTTCTGCGCATCGGACAGGTGCTGCGGCGCTCACCGCAACGGGCCGACACCGAAAAAGTAAAACGCACGCTGGCGGAAAATAATTTTCGTTTCACCCCCGAGGTCCGGCGCGCCTGGGAAAACAATCCGCTTTTTCCGCCCGAGCAGTACGGCGCGATTGTGCGGCTGCTGAATTTTTTCGCGCAACAGCTCTCGGAGTTGAGCAATCAGCTCATGCTGGAGAAGAGCAACATCGAGCCGCCGCTGGTTCTGAAAGCGCGCGACTACATCAACAAGCACAAATCGGAACCGCTCTCGCTCTCGGCGGTCGCGACCGCGGCGGGCGCGAGCGTCTACCATTTCTGCAAGGTCTTTCACAAAGCCACCGGCCTGAAGTTCACCGATTACGTCGCACGCGTCCGGCTCGAAGATGCGCGCACGCAACTGTTGAATCCGAACCGTCGCATCAGCGAGATCGCCTACGACGTAGGCTTCCAGTCGCTCACGCAATTCAACCGCATGTTCAAGCGCGTCTTCGGCCAATCGCCGACCGAATTTCGCGCCCATCTTCATGAAGGGAAACGTCCGGCTCGCGCGCCTGACGCTCGCAAGAAAAGCTCGGTTTTTCGCAAGGTGCGGTAAGCCGGCGCCGCGATGTGGCCCAAAGTTCACTTATGAGTGAACTCGAGCCATCAGTCCCGGGCACCAGCGACCGGACCAATCGCATTCTTCTGGTCGATGCCGACGGCGATTGCCAACCACTCGTTAGGCAGGTGGCCGAAGGCTTGGATTGCGACCTGATGCTGGCGCGCACCAGCCCGGAAGCCTTCCCGCTTTTGCGCAGCTGCATGCACAACCTCAACCTGGTTGTGGTTGATGTGGACCCGGGCGCGCACGGGCTGGCTTTGCTCGAGGCGATCAGCGCCTGCGCGCAACGGCCGCCCATCGTCGTGATCTCGGCTTTGGAAGAAACCTACATGCGACCGATTGCCGCGGAACACGGCGCCTCCGCCTGTCTCGGGAAACCGCTCACGCTGGAAAAACTGGATTCCGCCATGCACGCCGTGGCGCAGAACTGCCTGACCTGCGACCGGTGGGGCAGTTTGATTCCATCGACGCCAGACAAGGAAGTTGATGTGCGCAGATGTTTTCGCGGGATCGCGGAGAAGCTGAGTCCGATCACTTCCAGTTGCCATTGCGCTGCGGACGAGAAACTCAGTCCCGCCTGACAAGATGAAAACGCCGCGCGCACAAACTCGACCACGGACACTGTCGCGTGAACCGCTCGAGATCCGGAAGGTTGTTGTGCCGGTCGACTTCTCCGAATGCTCGAGGCACGGGCTGGCGTATGCAAAATCGCTGGCCCGACACTTCGGCGCGGAGTTGATCCTGCTGCACGCCGTCCCGCTGCAGTATTTTGTCACGAGCGATGAGTACGCGCGTTACGACCTGCCCTTGCTCGCGCAGCAAGCGGAGGAGGCGGCAAAGGAACAACTGCACAAGCTGGTCAAGGAAACGGCCCGGGACGGAGTTGAAGTCAAAGCCTCGCTCCAACTCGGTCACGCCGGCGAACAAGTCTGCGCCTGCGCCAAAGAACTGGGGGCCGATGTCATCGTTACTTCCACCCATGGCCGGACCGGGTTCAAGCACGTCTTGTTAGGCAGCACGGCTGAATATATCGTGCGCCATGCCAAGTGCCCGGTCCTGGTGGTGCCGAGTTGCAGGGAGGCGATTGTTCCTCGTTAGGAATCGCTCCGTTTAACTGGGGTAACTCGCACCCTGCCGGACAGGGCCGCCTAAAAATATCAAATGTTGAGACGCGACCCCATTTACAGCACGTTGCTCGCAGCAGCCGCACTTTTCCTTTCGTTCGGCGCGTCGAATGTGCCGAGCATTTCAGGCCAAAGCATATCTCCGGAAATTGTGCGCGGGCCGCGCGGCCAATCCGAGATCGCGCTCACCTTTGATGCCGGAGGCGAGGTGGAGTGTTTCGAGGATTTGATTGCGGCGCTCGCTCGCGCACACGTTCACAGCACCTTCTTCATCACCGGCAAGTGGGCCTTCGCAAATCCGGAGTGCGCCAAGGCAATTACCAGGCATGGACACGAGGTCGGAAACCATACCTGGAGTCACTTTGATCTAACGCAGCAGCCCGACGCGGTCGTGCGAGAAGAGCTGCAAAGCGCGGAAGTTTTCCTGAGTAACCTGTGCGGACAAAATCCGCGCCCGCTTTGGCGCGCACCGTTCGGCGCTCGCAACGAACGGGTGCTCAACCTCGCGCATTCGCTCGGTTATCGCTCGATCTACTGGACACTCGACAGTCTCGACTCAGTTGCTCCGCCCAAGAGCGTTGCGTTCCTGATTGATCGGATAACGAACCGGTCCGACGAACAACTCGACGGCGCAATTATTCTGATGCACGTGGGCGAGCGCAGCACAGCGGAGGCCTTGCCGGTTATCATCGCGAATCTGCAAGGTCGCGGATTCAAGCTTGTCACCGTGTCAACGCTCGTCGGTGGGCGTGTCCGCTAATGACTGTGCCGCACAGGGTCGCTGCAAAATGTCAAATGTTCAGACACGACCCCATCTGACCCTCAGTAACCTGCATCGAGCCCATAGTTCTGCTTTTCAAGTCCTTTATGACTTGCGCGTTGCCGACTCCGTCGCCTGGATCATTTCAATCATCTCCCTGTCACTTTGCAGGTCAGATCCAGTGACCTCGTCAACCACCCCGAGCCAATACGCCTCTTCCGGTGTTAATTGGTAATCTTTCGTTTGCAGCAGACGACACAACGAAACGACGAAATACCATAGGACCTCCAGCTTGTCTGCCGCATGGCTCTCCAGATAAACTCTGTAGTCTTCATCGCTTTTGCTTTTGAATTCGGCGCTTTGCGCCTTGGTCAGAAACAGGCTGCCATAAACCTCCAACTGAGCATCCAGGTCCTTCGTTTGCGAAGCATAATCATGAATGAGATTGAAGTCGCTCGCCACTTCGCGCATGCCCGTGCGGCTCAACAGCCAATCATCTTCCTTATGCCGTCTGCTTCTGTAGTCCACGATGGCCCGCACCAACTCGGGCTCCAACTGCTTGTTTGGCCACTGCGCGACGTTCTTGCGCCTCTTCAAGTAATTATCGGCCGCAGTTTTGACCTCTTGCAGTGATTTTTGCTTTGCAATCGCCTCTCTCAGCAGCACCGCGTTTTGCGGGGTGAATTTGGCCGTCAAAGCCAGGACCAATTCTTCCAGCCCTTCCGGTCCTTCCCGAAATTTCTCGATCGCATCCTTCAACTGGACCACGCGCCAGATAATCCTCCGGAACGAAGAACGCGCCAGGCGAAGGGCAAGCCTTTCATTGGCTTCCTGCAGATTGGCCGCGACCGAGGTTGCCCCCTCAAAAGTCAGCACTTGCTCGAACGCCTGTCTGGACCCGTGATAAAGAATGTCAGCTTGAGGTTCCGCGATAGCATAATCACCCAGCGCCAACAAATCCGCGGCCGCGCTCGCTGCCGTCCCGATCGCGACGGTAATTAAGCGGCATCTTCTTCCGTCCTGATCCGGCGCCTTAATTAGAAAGCGGATGCCCTCCGCAACCGCTGACGATCCGCCAGGGCTGTCGATGTAAAGGGTTATAGGATCTCCGCTGGCGGCTCGGAGCTCTTTTATTCGCGGGCTTAGGGAGTGCGCGGTCTCCTGCGTTATTTTTCCCGTCAGGAATAATGAGCGCGCGAAATTCTCCCGATAATCTTTGTCGTGGACGGGCATTTGCGCACTGCCGCTTCGTCGCCATGCTCCGACGCGGCTTGAGCCTTCTGACTTACCTCTACTCTGTAACGGATCGATTCGACAAACGCTTTCACATCCCCGTCATATTGCTCAACAACAATCCGAGCAACCCTCGCCAGACGTTCATCCACCCACGGGGCTTGTTCTTCTTCAAGGTTTCTGTCGAGCATTTCTATTAATCCCTTGCGCGGATGGGAGCTTTGCGGCCATGGGGCGAGCACCCCAGATTGTCGATTCAGTAGCCGGCGCGAGAGCTTCGCGCCAGCCACTTTGCGTTTACATCGTTACCGGCTTACTCCGCGGGTTGACCCAGAAACTCTTTCGCTTTGGCCACTCCGGCATCCCATTTCGTTAACTGTTCCGGGGTAAGGAAACGCTCCAGCCCCTCGCGCAGTTCGGCTCGGTGAGATCCGACCGCTTTGATGATGTCCTGCCGGGTGACGTCCGGATGGGACTTCTTGTATTCAGCCAGCCTGCCGGCCGCAAAAGCCAGCCGCTCGTGGAGTTTTGTCTTTTGCTCATCCGAGAGGTTTATCTCCCCTGCGAAGCGTTTGAGTTCATTTCTGATCGCTTGACCTTGTTCATCGGTAATACCCATGGTTCTACTCCTTATTAAATCGGGAATTTGGTTTTGGCTCCCGTCCGCCATCCAGGCAGATTGTCCGCTTTCGCGCCGCACTGACCGGACAGCATTGTACATCTCGGGTTAAACCTTAATCTATTGGACGTTGGTCCATTGGACGTTGGTCTATTGGACGTTAGTCCTAGAGCAGCGTCGAAATGGCGAAGGTAATGCCGCGGTAATTCAGCGCGCCGGCTGCGTGCTGCTTTCCGCCCGAGCCTGCCCGACGTTTGGGTTAGTCGATACCCAGCTCATAAAGAGCTGATAGCCGAGCGCCAGAAGGGTGGCACCGACGAACATCCCCAGGATTCCAGCGGTCGCCATGCCACCCAGCGCACCGAGCAGAATGACCGGCATCGGCGCATCCACGCCTCTTCCCAACATCAGCGGCTTCAGCACGTTGTCCGCCATACCCGACACGAACAACACCACGCTGTAGGCGATCGCCGCCCCATTGCTGTAATGGCCGCTCGACCAGATATAGACGATGGCGGGCAGGATCACGATCAGCGCCGGCACCTGGGCGATGCCGAGGACCAACACGATTACCGCCAGCACACCTGCCCACGGAACCCCGGAGACCAGCAGAGCCAGGCCGACGATGATGGCCTGGATAAAGGCTACCCCGATCACCCCCTGGGCGACAGCACGAATGGTCGCGGTGGACAGTTTGGCGAATTCGCGGCCGCGGTCGGGGCCCATGATGCGCTCAAAGATCGCCTGGCTGCCGCGACTGCCTGACTGCCCGAAGGCCATGACGATGCCGGCAATGATGAAGGAGGCTAGGAACTTCAACAATCCACCACCAACGCCGGCGACGAAGCCCAGGGCTTTTTTCGCCAGGTCGCCAATCTTTGGCTGCATACTCTGCACGAGCGCCGGCAGGTCCGCATGTGCCTTCGACCACACGGTATGGATCTGCTGGCCGACGACCGGCCATGCTTCGACCCCGGGACGCGGCGCTGGAATTTGCAGCGTATTGTTCTGGACATCGTCGATCAGTTTACGCACCGAATCGGCGAGCGAACTCATCAGCATCGCCGTCGGCACGATGATCAGCACGACGCCAATGACGACGATCAGAGTAGCCGCAAGTCCTTGCTTGCCTCCGATCTTGCGGGCGAGGGATTGGTGGAGCGGATAGAGGGTGACGGCCAGGATCAGCGCCCAGACCATCAGGTGCAGGAACGGGGAGAAGACTTGATAGCACAGCATGGCCAGGGTGAGGATCAGGCCGGCACGAATTAGGACATCCAGCAGAGGAGAAGCCATCCGCTGCTCGAGTTCTTGATCAGACTGCGACGGTGTGTTCATGGGAGACCTCCAAGGAATTCAGGTGCCCTACCTTCCTCGCAGATAGAAGGTCATGTCGCAAGCTCCGTCAGACATGGAGGAGCCTCATCGAGGTCTCTACTCGAACAAGATCCATGCCCACTGCGACCTTCTACAAACTCTGAGAAGTTGAACGAAGACAGTTATCAGTTCTGACGACGATGCGACGGACTGGAGCCTAACGAGACAGGGTTGAGCGACCGGACGTAAACCAAAGCACGTGGCAGGTGCGCGACTTAGGCAGTGACTTTGGCGTACAGAAGACGCTAAGCGTACGGAAACACTTGCAACCAGTCATAGCATTGCCTGCATCGTTTCGTTAGATGGTTTGATCACTTGCGGGGAAAAGCAGCTTTGAGTGCGTCGAACACTAGGGCCTGCGCTTTTTCGCGCAGCCTCTCGGGATGATCGCTGAGGTACTTCCGAACAACTTTGGCAAACTCCTCCGCGTTCAACCGGTCTGGTGGCAGCCGGAATGGAGCCTTATCCGGAGACGTCGATTGCCAAGCGTAACAAGCCTCTCCAAACGCTTGGATATAGGTAGCAGCCTCGACTGCTCTGACCGTCTCTTCTAGGTTGGCTTCCCGGTTGCTCCCCGAATCTCAAAGTAGGTATCGAGTCCGTGCTTCAGAGATGTACCGTCCGTGATGATGAAGGACTGCTCGGCTGCGTAAATCGGTGCTGCCAGCAATAACCAAACTAGGAGGGCTTTCATATTTCGAGACCTGCGGATGTGGGATGCCATCTAACGAGACCAAGGTGAGCGACGGCGGCGGAGAGGGCGGGCGGCTCGCATGAGAAGGAGACTAGCTACTCAGGACGTCGAACACAGGGCCAGCCGCCGTTCGCTCCACTCACTGGTTAGACCTTTTGCGCGTCCATCTCGCGCTCGGCGTGATACTGAAATATCCGCCTAGCACCACGCAACAGAAACCCTGTGACGATGACGGATAAAATGGTGCCGGAGCCTGACCGCATGACAAACCACGTGTATAGCTGCAAGCCGACAACGAACACAAGCATGATGGCCACGGCAGCTCTGCTCTTCCGGAAGATACCGAAAGCAAGCGCGCCAAAAAAGAGCCCGATGACAAGCGCGACAATCACAATGGCGACCCAAGGTGTGGTCGGTGCGCGAAACCACGCCAGGCCTGTGCTCAACGTGGAGATGACTGCGTAAACGATCGCAGCATAGCCCGCCTGTGGAATGCTCTTGTCGGAGTAATCGTAGAGTGATGTGGAACCTTCTTTGGGGTAATCCATGGAGTGTGTGCTTTAAGATCTAACGAGAATTGTGCGAAAGTTCGCAATTAATTACGAAGGTTTTTTCGGATAACATGCCTAAGACCGACAAACTGCCGCTGAGACAGCGGCAGCTACAACGCCGCGACATTGCGACTACTCGTTAGCTATCGAAGGTCTCGATGCCGTTGTTCTTCAGGCGTTCGCGCAATTCTTTTAAGTGCGCGTGATTGCGGGTCTCGACCGTGCAGACGACGTGCACGGCGGAGACATCGGAGCCGGCGAACTCGCGATCGTGCACGACTTGTTTGATGCTGGCGCCGGTGGTGGCGATTTGGGAAGTCGAGATCGGCCAGGCCGCCGGGACGATCGCTGATGATGGCGGTGAAACGGGAGAGACGTCCGTCGGCGACCAGACCGCGTTCGACCACGCGGCTGAGAATATTCGGATCGATGTTTCCGCCGCAGAGAAGCAGGACAACTTTTTTGCCGGCCAGTTCCGCAAGTTGTCCGGACAAACAGGCGGCGAGGGGAGTGGCGGCGGCGCCTTCCACCACACCTTTCTCCAGTTCGACAATGCGCAAAATCGAAAGAGAAATTTGTTCTTCGCTCACAAGCACGCAGCGGTCGATCAAGTTGTGCGCGACGGCGAAGGCATTCGATCCAACCTGCGGAATGGCCAGGCCGTCGGCCAGGGTCGGTTTCATCGGAATGCGGACCGGTTTTCCTTCCTTCAAGGCCGCCGAGAAACTGGCGACGTTTTCCGCTTCGACCGCGATGATCCCGACGCTGGGTCGCAAAGTTTTCACCGCGAGCGCCACGCCGGCGAGCAAGCCGCCACCGCCCACCGGGATCAGGATGGCATCGAGCTCGGGCACCTGTTCGAGAATCTCGATACCCATCGTGCCCTGGCCGGCGATGATGGCGGGATCGTCGTAACCATCGATGTAAGCCAGCCCGCGTTCCTGCGCGATCTCGTGGGCGTGCGCTTTAGCTTCGCCGAAATCGTTGCCGAACATGACGACGTTGGCGCCGAGTTTCTGGCAATTACTCACCTTGATGAGCGGCGCGAATTTCGGCATCACGACCGTGGCGGGAATGCCTAACAACTTTCCCTGATAAGCCAGCGCCTGCGCGTGATTGCCGGCGGAAGCCGCGATGACGCCGCGTTTCTGTTGTTCCTCCGGCAACTGCGCCAGGGCATTGCGCGCGCCGCGTTCCTTGAAACTTCCGGTGCGCTGGTGATTGTCGAGCTTGCAGTAGATCTGCATGCCGGTGATGTCGCTCAAAGGAATGGAATGCGCGCATGGCGAGGAATAAATCGCACCCTTGATGCGCTCGCGGGCAATGGCGATGTCCTGGAAGGTGACGGGCGAAGCGGCGCGATCGGACACGCTGCTTTTATCGGCTATCAGTTCCTGCGCATCAACTCCGAAGGGTTTCGTAAGTGAATTTTGAAATTCACACTGTGCTTACCAACCACTCGTTAGGCTTTCGTCAGTTGTCATCCTGAGGCTGGCAGAGCGCGCCGAAGATCTCACAACCGGTCTGACGCTCGCGTTTTTCGTAGGACGCGGCCGAGAGAGCGATCGTGAGATCCTTCGCCGTCTGTGCGGCTCAGGATGACTCGCGATTATTTTGCATCCAGCGCTTCGCGCACCTTGAGCGCGAGCTGGGTGACGTCGAAAGGTTTCGGAAGGAAGAACGCCGCTTTGTCGCGACTAGTGGCCAACTGCGTCGATTCGTCGAGATAACCAGAAATGAAAATCACTTTGGTCTGCGGACTTTCCTGGCAAAGCCAGTCGGCAAAATGATGTCCACTCATCTGCGGCATGACCACGTCGGTGAGGACAAGATGAATCTTGCGTCCATTGTCTTCGCGCATGCGCCGTTGCGCGTCATCGCCATTGGCCGCTTCGATGACGTGATAACCGAGGCTGCGCAACAGGCGCACGGAAAGATGACGCACGCCGATATCGTCTTCGAGAACAAGAATGGTTTCGGTGCCGCGCGGCGTTTCGTTGCTGCTGGGTGATTTGTAGGTAGGTGGTGGCGGTGCGTCGACCTTGGGCAGAGAGATCGTGACAATTGTTCCGCCGCCGAGTTCGCTTTTCGCCGTGATGCGTCCGCCGCTTTGCCGAACGATGCCGTAGCTGGTGGCCAGACCGAGACCGCTGCGGCGTGCGTCCTGTTTGGTGGTGAAGAAAGGCTCGAACAAGTGCGACTTCACTTCATCGGTCATGCCGATGCCGTCATCGCTCAGACTGATGGTGACGTATTCGCCCGGTGGCAACTCATCGCTATTGGTCGCGCCGATTGCATCATGAATGCGCAGACTGCCCGTGGCGATTTTCAACAAGCCGCCGGTCGGCATGGCGTCGCGCGCATTGACCGCGAGATTCAGGATGACCTGCTTCATCTGCTCGGGATCAACCTTGATGTGACTGCCGTCGGGAAAATCGTAGAGGTCGCATTCGACCGAAACGTATTCACCGAGCAACGGCAGGATGGAACGCTCGAGGTTGCAGATGAAGGTGTTCACTTCGAGCACGCGCGCATCGAGCGGATGCTTGCGACTGAAGGCGAGCAGTTGTCCGGTCAGGCCGGAGGCGCGCCGGGCCGCTTTGCGAATTTCGAGCACGTGTTTCCCGAGCGTGGTTTTGGCGGACGCGCTGCCGAGAATGAGATCGCTGTAACCGAGAATGGCGGTGAGGAAATTGTTGAAGTCGTGCGCCACGCCGCTGGCCAGCTGGCCGAAAGCTTCCATTCGTTGCGAACGGCAAAACTGTTCCTGCAATTCCTTGCGGATGGTGATGTTCTTGATCGAACTGACAAAGCGCACCGGGTCACCTGCGTCATTGCGCAGGATGATGGCGCGCTCGAGGACCGCGACATAACTTCCGTCGGCGCGTCGAAAGCGATATTCGCCGCTCCAGTGTTCGTCTTTCGCCAGCGCGTCGCGAATACCGGCGGCAATTTGCGGGCGATCTTCCGGGTGAATGTGCCGCTGCCAGAAACCGATCTCGGCCGAAGCGGTCGAAGGCAAATGGCCGAGGAGATTCTCCAGGCCCTGCGGCCAGTCGAGCCGTCCCGTTTTTACATTCCAATCCCGAACAGCATCATTTGTAGCCTGCGCGACGAGCGCAAAATATTCCGCGCTCGCAGACGTGCGCTCCTGGTGCGCGGGAGAATTTTCCGGCGCAAGTTTTCGGTGATGGTTCGATTTTTGTGGCTCATGACTGACCTGAGCTTCGTTGTCTGATGGCATTGGTTTCAGGCCCGTCGGAACCCGCGCATTATTGAGCTAATAGCATGCCCTTTGGTCTGTTGGGTGGATGCGATTTGTTCGGCGGTTGGAAATAATTTTCTTGAGTGCAAAAAAAGAATCGCGCGACTCGATCATGAAGTGTGATCGCGCGGCTGTAGTTCGCAGATTGTTGCGCTGCGAAACTACGGACTGACCGGAGGCACGATCGGAAGGACGGCGGGCGGAGGATAGCCACCTGGAAAAATCGTGGCGCTCTCGTGGCCATAAAGATCCGGCGCCTGCGTCGGATCGAGCATGGCGAGTGGTGCGTCGCCGTAGGCATTGATCTCAACGATCTCGAATGGCGGCTGATTGTTCAGCCCATCAGCCGGCGAAAAACGAACAGCGACATAGCGCGCACCTTCCGGATCGAAATCTACTTCCGCGATCCCGTCGCCATCTTCATCCGTGGCCGAAGCAATCGGCTGACGATAATTCAGATCGGTCGCGCTTTTGCTGATGTCGTCGAGAAGATAAACATCGAAGCGTCCCGGCACTTGAGTCTTATAGAGTGCGCGCACGCGATGAATTCGTTCGTTCGTGCTCAGCTCGACGATTGCGGTTGGTCGAGAATCTCCCTGGGCGAAAACGAAAGCGGTCTTGGTGTTGTCATCCAGCATGCGTTCGCCTTGTAACAAATCGCCCGAGCTGACGTGGACGACGCGGCCCAGCGAGCGCAGGGCCGCGAAATCATAATCGAAGGCGTGGCTGCGCTTGTGTGACGGCTTGGTCTTCGAGAGCAAACCGAACTGCTGCTGACTGGCGAAATCGTCTGGCCGTCCCGGAGTTTTGCCGCGGTAAAGATTGAGCGACGTGACGCGCCCGGCGTGTTCGACTTTGAAGGAAAGTTTCACGTAGCGCGCTTCCACGCCAAGCAACGAAAGATTGAAGAGACGCTTGTGGCTGAACGTGACGTTGCCATCGACGTCGACCCATTTCGAACTGGCGGCGGGCAACTGGTAGTTGGAGACGGAGATTTTTAGTTCGCCACTGGCGGTGGCGTTTTCGTTCACGAAAGTGAAGCGATCGAGCAAAGCCGCGCCGGGCAACTTGATTACGAATGTGGTCAGTCCCTGTTGCAACGGGCAGCTGAGCGTCTCGTCGCGCAGAACGCTGGCGGAGGCGACCCCGGTCTCGTTAGGCGAAAGCAGCTCGGTGCGTCCGTCGGGCGTGATGCATTCGATCTGCGCGCGTGAATCGAAGCGCGCCGGGCTGGTTCCGTCGTCGCTTCCGGAGCGCGCGGCGAAGCTGGCCAGCGCAGCGAGGCAGATGAGCCCGAGGGTCAGATTTCGTTTTCCGTTCTCGGTCACCCGCTGGAGGAGGCTGGTCATTACGCTTCCTTCAAAAAGCTTAGACCGCGCCACGGGGAATTCTTTTCCGTCAACGTTCTTGTGACGACCGCGCGGTCAAAGCGCTGCGGTTCGAGTCGCAGAATGCGCTCGCAAACTAAGTATGTTAGTCCCGAAATATCTTGCCTGCCCCTTCGAGGCCGCGTTAGTAAAAGCGCTGCAGCGCCGCTCGAAACGATGACCAATTTACCAGACGCAAGACGAGGCCATGTTGCCCGCCCTCTCAATTCGTGAAGGGCGCGGCCTCGAACGTGTGGTTGTTCTGGTATTAGTATTGCTAACTTTCGAATCGCTTCTCCTATGATTTTTAGTCGGCGGCCCCTGGGAGTGAAACTCTCCCTGCTTCTCACGCTTCTTCTGGCGGCGTGGAGCGCGCGCGCCCAGGACGCGGTCAGGCCTTCGCTGGCGGGCGAGGCGGCGGCGGAAGCGCGGCGTCAGTCGCTCGACCAGATCCCGTACAACTTGCTCGCGGGTCCGGTGCGTTTCCGGGTCAGCGCCACGGTCGGTCTCGAGTACAACGACAACATCAACCTGGCCGAGGTCAATCCTGAGTCGGATTTCATTTTCCGGCCGATGGTGAACCTGAATGCAGTCTGGCCGGTCACGCAGTTGAACACGCTGCGCTTCGACATCGGCCTGGGCTACTCCTTCTACTTCCAGCATTCGGAGGACGACACCAACGGCGTGCTGCTCGCGCCCGGTTCGCAGCTGGCCTTCGATCTTTTCGTGGGCGATTTCCGCATCAACTTTCATGACCGCTTTTCCATCGAACAGGATCCGATCGACGAAGGTGCGCTGAGCAACGTGGCGAACTACGGTCGCTTCGAGAATACCTTAGGCGTTTCGGTCTTGTGGGACCTGAACAAGGCGGTCGCGACCTTCAACTACGATCATTACACCTTCATCGCCTTGGACAGCGACTTTGATTACTTGAATCGCAATGCCGATTCGATAACGGCGTCGCTTAGCGTCGCGGTCAGCTCAACCACCGGCGTCGGCGTGGAAAGCAGCTTCGTCCACAATTACTACCAAGAGAATGTCCTGAATAATTCCAACACCTGGAGCGGCGGCGCCTTTGTCGAAACGCAGCTAACCAATTACGTGAAACTGCGGGTCGCCGGCGGCTATCAGCACATCGATTTCGACGGTGCGAGCGAAATGTTTGGACCGTTTCTCGTTTTCATGGATCGCGATAGCCTGAGCGATTACTACTTCAACGCCCTGCTCTCGCACCGATTGAACGCCCACATCACGCAGCGTCTTGCTCTCGGCCATGAATCAGACCTTGGTGTGAATTCGAACTACGTCGTCCTGGATTACATTCGCCACACCGTGACGTGGAACATCATCAATCACACGTTGGTCACGACGGAGTTTTTCTACGAAGACGGAAATGAATCCGGCGGATTCGTCAACGAACATTTCCACCGTTACGGCGGCGCGCTTTCCGTCGGTTACCAACTTACCCGCCACGTAACCCTGGGCGCTCGCTATCAATACACGCAGAAAGATTCCAATGTGCCGTTTCGTGATTACAGCCAGAACCGAGTTTCGATTGACGGCACCTACAGTTTTTAGTCGCCGACAAAATCGCTTTGCATGAAGACCCGGGCCTTTACCTACTTTGTTACTTTGTCGCTGGCGGTTAGCTCCCTGCTGGCGCAGGCGCCTACGTTCTCGCAGGAAAGCTCGCCGCCCATGCAGCAGCCGACGCCGCGACCGATCGGTCCAGAGCCGGCGACGACCAGCACGGTCATGCGCACCAATTCCATGAATGTGCTGGACGATCGCACTCGTCTTGGGCCTAACGACTTCGTCAGTTTCCGCGTGGTGGAAGATCGCGACAACGAATCGCAACGGCTGCGTGTCAACGACAACGGCCAGCTCGAAGTTCCTTACATCGGTTTGGTGCAGGCGGCGGGTCGCACATCAAAAGATCTCGCTTTCAGCATTAAGGCTGCGCTGGAGAAAGAATATTACTACCACGCCACCGTCATTATCGCGGTCGATCACGTCAGCGAAAAATCGCGCGGGCGTGTTTACGTCATCGGATCGGTCAAAGGTCCCGGCCCGCAGGAAATTCCGCCGGATGAAACCTACACCGTGAGCAAAGCGGTTATTCGCGCCGGCGGTTTCGGTGATTTCGCCAACAAACGCAAAGTGAAACTGACCCGCAAGAACGGCCAGGAACTCATCATCGATCTCAAGCGCGTGATCGAGGAAGGTCGCACGGATGAAGATGTCACCGTGCAACCGGACGATCGCATCTTCGTGCCGCAGCGTTTGATCAACATGTAGCCATGCAAAACGCGCCGATTCCCGAACGCCCGAGTGCCACTTCGATGAGCACTTCGCTCATCACGAGGTTGCATCGTTACAAATCGCTGCTCCTGCGCCGCTGGTGGATCCTGCTCCTTACCAGTTGCATCGGTCTCTTTGTTTCCGCCTGGATAATTTACCAGGCGCCGCCGCAATTCATGTGCACGAGCAAGATGATGCTGGCTGGGAAATTGAACATCAGCCAGGGCGCGGTCTACAGCGAAGACACCATCAACTTCTACGGGACGCAGTCCCAGCTCATGCAGAGCACGGAAGTTCGGCGTGGCGCGGAAGCACTCGTTAGGTCAACCAATCCGCAGCTTCCGCCAGTGCCGGTCGAAGTCAGTGTCGCGCGCAAAGCGCAGACTTCCATTTTCGATCTGCAAGCCATCGCTCCTTCGGGTGAGTACGCGCAGGTCTACTTGAATGCGGTCATGCAGAAGTATCTCGATTTCAAAAAAGGAATGCGGGAAGACCAGGGTCATAATGTCAGCTCCGCTTTGACCGAACAGCTCATGCAGGTGGAGAAGGATTTGCGCAATGGCGATGACGAGATGCTCGAATTCCAGAAGCAGAACAACATCGGCTTCATCCAGGAAGAGGGAAACAGCGCCGCGGCTTATCTCGTTAGGCTGAATCAACAGTACGCCGCGTTGAAAACCGAATACGCGCTGCTGGAGAAACTCGATCTCGATCAGAACCTCGACCGCAGTTCCGCCGCGAAACCCGATGCTGCTGGTTCGCCCGCGCCCGAAGAAAACAATTCCGCTATCGGCATGCCGTTTTCCGATGTCGGTCCGGAGAGCGATTACCTGAAAGCAAAACAGCAGGTGCAATTATTGAAGGCCGAGCGCGACACTCTTTCCAGGGATTTGCGTCCGAAGCATCCCAAGATCGTCAAGCTCAACGACGAAATCTCGAAACAGGAAAAGCTGATCGAAGTTTTCCGCGCCGATGCCGTGGAGAAGCTGGCCACCCGTCGCGTTTCCATCGGCAAGCAGATGGAAAATTTGCAGACCAACATCAAGGAATGGGAAACCAAGGCCCTCGATCTCAGCCAGCGTCTCGTTGTGTTCAACAGCCTCAAGAGCAAGGTCGATCGGCTCAAGGTTCTCTACGATCGCCTGACGAATAATCTCAAGGACGTCGGCGTTTCGCAGGTGGTCGACAGCGGCGATCAGGTGTCGATCATGGAAATGGCCAGCGCGCCCGTTTCTGTGCGTCCCGGTTTGCTCAAGAGCCTGCTCATCGGTCTCGCCTGCGGAATTCTCGCCGGGATCGCGATTCTCTTCCTGCTCGATCGCATCGACGATCGCATGGCCTCATTTGGCGAATTCCAACATCACTTCACCGAGAATGTGCTCGGCCAGATTCCGCGCGAAAAATCCCAGGGCAAGGTCACCTTGCTCCAGGCGGACGATGCGCGTCACGTCTTTGCCGAATCCTATCGCAACATTCGTTCGTCCATTTTCTTCATGCCTTGTCAGGGGCCGCGCCCGAAAACGTTCCTGGTCACGAGCGCCGTGCCTAACGAGGGCAAATCCACCATCTCGGCCAACCTCGCCATCACCTTCGCGTTGTCCGGGGCCAGGACGCTGCTCATCGATGGCGATCTGCGCCGCGGCGCGCAACGGGAAGCATTCGATCTTTCTTCGCGCATCGGTTTCTCCGAAGTCTTGAAAGGCGAAGTGAACTGGCAGGAAGTGGTCGTGCCCACGGCTTACCCGAGCCTTTTTGTTTTGCCGCGCGGCAAGAGTCTTTCCCAGCCGAGCGAACATCTCCTGCGCGATACGACTGACCGCTTCCTGCAGGAGGTTTATCTCCACTACGATTACATCATCATCGATAGCTCGCCGGTTCTTGCGGCCGACGACACCACCAGTCTCGCGCCGAAAATCGACGCCACCTTATTTGTCGTTAGGCTCGGCTACACTTCCGCGCGGCTGACCAAAAAAGCGCTGGAGCTGCTTTATAACCGGCAGGTGAATGTCCCTGGCGTTGTCCTGAACTACGTCGATACGTCGCTGCCGGAATACTACTACTATCAGTACTCCGAGTACTACAATACGCCGCCGCCGGCCGAGGAACGGCATGGGTTGCCCGCGCAATTGCAAAACCACGGCAATCGCGACCAGGTTTAGTCGCCGGGATTTCCAAGGGCGTTTCCCCCAAACGCCGAAAAGCGCATGAGCTTCTTCGGCCCGACCGCCTCGCCGCTGCTCAACGAAGCTTCCGCGCCGGTTCTGCGTCGCGCCATGCAACGCGCGCGTGATCGTCGGCAGTTTCGCTTTCGTCCAGGCCGCCGTGCAGCTGGTCGGTTTTCTCAGCGGCATACTACTCGTTAGGCATCTCACCCAGCGCGAGTACGCCTTCTTCACCATCGCCAACACCATGCAGGGCACGATCAATGTCCTGGCTGATATCGGTATCAGCATCGGCCTGGTTTCGATCGGCGGCCGCGTCTGGCAGGATCGCCACCGCTTCGGCGAATTGATCAGCGCTGCGCTGCATCTCCGCCGTCAGCTGGGCGGCATCGCCATCGCCATCATCACGCCGCTGCTTTATTTCATGCTGGTTAGAAACGGCGCTTCGGTCACCTACGCCGTTACGCTGATTGCCATCGTTCTCTTCGGTCTCGTCGTTCAACTTTCCGTCGGCGTGCTCAACGTCGTGCCGCGTTTGCGTTCCGACATCGGCCGCATTCAAGCCATCGATCTCACCGGCGCGATTGCGCGCCTGCTGGTAATCGTCGCGCTGATCTTTGTTTTTCTAAATGCCGGCCTCGCCGTCGCGATCGGCTCGGCCGCTTTGCTTCTGCAATATTTCTTGCTGCGCCGTTACGTGGTGCGCGTGATTGATCTGCACGCGCCGGAAAACGCCGCCGATCGCGCGGCCATGCGGGGTTTCATTCGCAATCAGGCCGCCAACGCCATCTTCTTTTGTTTGCAGGGACAGATCACCGTCTTTCTCATCAGCTTCTTTGCCGAACATGCATACTCCGTCGCCGAAGTCGGCGCGCTCGGGCGGCTGGCCATGATCTTCGCCGTCCTGAGCAATCTGCTCACCAATGTCTTCGCGCCGGCCTTCGCCCGCTGCCACGATCTGCATCGCTTGCGCTGGCTCTATGTCGGCATCGTCGGCAGTGTCGCCGGCTTTTGTCTGCTCGTGCTTGGCGCGGCCATGTTATTTCCGCACGCCTTTCTTCTTGTCCTGGGAAACAAATACGCCCATCTCGACCGCGAGCTTGTCCTCATGGTCGCTGGCGCGGTCGCCAGTGCGCTCACCGGAACTTTCTGGGCGCTCAATTCCTCCAAGGCCTGGATCGCGGGATCGTGGCTTTACATCCCTCTCACACTCGCTACGCAGGTGGCGTTGATTCCTTACACCGACTTCAGCAGCGTGCGCGGCGTTCTCATTTTCAACCTCATCTCCGCTCTCCCCAATCTCCTCCTCAACTTCGTTCTGAGCTTTCGCGGTTTTCGCTCGATGCGAACCGCGACTGCGTGAGGCAATGCCGAACTTTGGCTATCACTTCGCGCGCGCGCGAGGCGCCGTCGTGCGAAAGATTTATGCCGCGCGTTTGCCAGCACTCGTTAGGCAAACAATGGCGATGCGAGACGCCGATCTGCCCTTCGAGGTCTGGTCTTATTCAGGAGAAGCAACGATGCCCGAACAAGTCGCGTCGATCCGTTCGTTTTTTTGTCATGCTGGCCGTCCGATAAAATGGACGATCGCTTCGGACGGAACACACACGCCTCGCAGCATCGAACTGCTGCAATCAATCTCACCGTTGCTAAAGGTCTCATTGCCTAACGAGTGGTTGCCGCCTGGCGATTTACCCTCCTACTTGCGGGATCATCCGACCGGAAAACAACTCGCGCTCATCATGTCGTTACCCCGCCGCGAGCCAGTCCTTTACCTGGACTCGGATGTGCTTTTCTTTCCCGGCGCTCGCGACCTGGCAAACGGCTTTTCGTCCTCGCGTTATCTCGCCGACTGTCAGCTCTCGGCTGACGAGCGCCTTTTCCATTCTGACGCGGAGAAGAATCAGCCCGTGAATACCGGCGTTCTTTTTCTCTCGGAGAAAATCGACTGGTCGTTAGGCATGCAACGTCTGCGCGAACTCGACGGCGCGCCGCAATTCTTCACCAACCAGACGATCACGCATCTCGTCATGCACGCCAACGGCGTCCAGCCATTCGATCCGCGGCGCTTTGTCCTGCAGCTCGACGATCAATTTATTTATCCCGACAAATACGCCGGACCGGAAATTGTCCTGCGGCATTACGTGCAGCCGGTGCGACACAAATTTTGGAACCAGGTTTGATGCGCATTCTGATCATCATCAACCTGCCGTGGGACAAGCGGCTGGGCGCGGCGCGGGTGTGGATGGAACTGGCCGAGCAATGGCGCGCCATGGGACACACGGTGGAAAAGTTCAGTCTCGACGATGCCTTTCCCGGCGTGCGCGCCGAGCGCGTCACCTTTGCCCTGCGGCAGCTCGCCTTCGCGCGCAAAGCCAAAGCATTCGTTAGGCAAAACGGGCATCGCTTCGACGTCATCGACGCGCTCATTGGCGCTCTGCCGTTTTCGAAAGGAGAACTGAACTTCCGCGGACTCATCGTGGCGCGTTCAGTTGGATTGTATCGCCTCTACGAACGCTTCGAGCGCAGCGTGAAACAACGTTGGCCGCAGGTTGGGCGCGGCAAACTGACCGGACGAGTATTTTATCGTGTCGCACGCTGCCGCTTGCGTCGGGCAGCGGACCGTGCCGTTCGCTGCGCTGACCTCGTGAATGTGCCCAACGAAGAAGAAGCCGCCTGTTTGCGCAAAGAAATGGGAATCAGGCGGGTCCTTGTTCAGCCCTACGGCCTAACGAGTGATCGATATCGTGCGTTGTCCGACAAGGCTGCTGACGCCGAGACGCGTCTCGCGCAGAAACGGATTTGTTTCATCGGCATGTGGAGTGCGCGCAAAGGCGCCTATGATTGGCGCGCGATTATCGAGCGCGTGAGTCAGGAAATTCCCGGGGCGCAGTTCCGCTTCCTGGGAACAATGATCGACCCGGCTCAGATCAAACGTGATCTCGGCGCGAGCGCGGGAAAAAATGTCGAACTCAATTCCGATTACGATCCGGATGAACTTCCCGCGTTGTTGAGTGATTGCACGGTCGGGGCGTTCCCGAGTTACGCGGAAGGTTTTGGTCTGGGCGTGATCGAACAATTGGCCGCTGGTCTGCCCACGATCGCCTACGACGTTGCTGGACCGCGGCAGATCCTGCAGGAAGAACTGCGCGAATCTCTTGTTCCGTGCGGAGACGTAGAAAAATTTGCTGATGCGCTCGTTCGCGTCTTGCGCCTGTCGCCCGCGGTTTATTGTGCCCGTTCCGATCATAGCCAGGCGGTGGCGCAGAAATTTTCGTGGTCCCAAATCGCGCGCGAAACCATCGACGCGTATCAGAAACTCTTGTCCAGTGCGGCGCGTCCGATCGTTTTCTTTCAACCCTTTAGTCTTGGGTGGGCCGGCGGCGGCGCGCGAATTCTGCGCGCATTAACCGAAGACGCGCCGATGGCGTGGCGGAGCGTTTGTTCATCACCGGCCAGACCAAGACCGTGGCGAGACGAAATTCATCTGCGCAGTCGTCCATCGTGGGGTCGAATCGAGCACAGCCGTCTCGCTGCTTTTCCCAAAGTAACCGCGCGATTTTTTGCGCGCGGATTTCGCCGGCGTTTGCGCCGATGTTGTCGTGAGTTGAACGCCAGCGGCGTTCACGCCGTCGCGCATGGCAACAACGATTTCGCCACTGCGCGGATGATGGCGCGTGATCTCGCGCTCCCATTTTTTCTCAGCGTGCACGACGATCTGGCTTACACCTCCGGAAGAAACTCACGCACGGGCGCGCGAGCTCTACGCGCGGCCTGGCAGAACGCGGCGGAGCGTTTCGTCATCTCGGAGACGATGGGAAAGGAATATTGCCGTCGCTACGGAGAGCGCTCGTTCCAAGTCGTGACCGATGGCCTAACGAGTTTGAATTCTCCGTCGCCCCGCCCGGACGAAAATCGTCTTCGCATTTATTTCATGGGTCTTTTCCACATGGCCTATGAAGAGAATCTGCGCGCGTTGCTTGCCGGTCTGGCCCATTTCCAGCGCGAACATCCAAGCGTCGCCACCAGCGTGACTCTGCGTTGCGAGCACGTGCGCGCCGAAGTCATCGCCGGTTTCGAAAGCGTGACGGTGTTGCCGTTCGCCGACGAAGCACAGGTGCAGCGCGATTTGCAAACGGCCGATCTGCTTTACATGCCGATTCCTTTCGGCCCGGAGCACGAAAATTTCGCGCGCTACAGTCTGTCGACGAAAATGGTCACGTATGTCGGCAGCGGATTGCCGATCCTGTATCACGGGCCGCAAAACTCGGCGGCCTATGATCTCCTCTCTGCGCACAACGCGGCCGTTCTTGTCACGACGCTTGAGCCGGGAGACATCGCGGCGTCCATCGCGGGCATGAACGTCGATCGCCGCGCGCGAGTGGCAGCCAACGCGCTCGCACTCGCGCAGCGCGATTTCATGCTCGCCGATCAGGTCGTAAAGTTTTGGGGCGCGATCGAAAGAACGCTGGCGCAAACATGAACGCCCGGCCGCTCGTGATTATCACCACCGAACTTCCGCCGGCGATGTGCGGCATCGGCAATTACAGCTGGCTCTTGCGCACGCACACGCCTAACGAGTCGTCGCGCGTTGAATTTCTTGTAAATCGGAATGTTCCTAACGCGACCGCAACTGCTTTGCATGATCACGTCACCACCTTCAACGGCGACTCCGCTCAGCTTGCGCACGCGCTTAATTCCATCGGTGCCGCCGATCTTCTCCTGCATTACGCCGGTCGCGCCTACGCCCGGTTTGGTTCACCGATGTGGCTGCCGCGCGTTCTGGCGAACTGGAAGCAAAAATTTCCCGCGAGCCGCATCATGGCTGTGATGCACGAACTGCCGGCGCAGTTTCCCATGACCTCGCGCCATTTCTGGCTCAACAAAATGAGCGAACGCGTCGCGACGCGCGTGGCCCGCATAGCCGATATCGTCGTGACAAACTCCGCTCATCAGGTCGCGCAAGTGCAGAAGATTTCCGGACGACGCGATGTGCATTTTCTGCCAAATCCCTCCAACATCGAAGCCGCTCCGGCGAATAAAGTGAGAATGCCAACCGAGTTCGTTCTCTTCGGTTTGCCTTTTGGTCGATTACAGGCGCTGCGGTTGTTCGCCGCGCACATTCGGCAATGGCACGCCGCCGGCACGCTAACGAAACTTCACCTGATCGGTCCGACCGAACGCGAGTTTGCGAAACAAGGTGACGAACTGCTCGACTGCGAGTGTGGCTGTGAAACACGGAGAACTTGCTGCGTCTGAGGTCGCGATCCTCTTGCGCCGCTCAGGCTTCGCCCTAACGAATGCATCAGAGGAAACGTGGACCAAGTCGACGACGTTCATGGCTTGCGTGACAAATGAATGTCCAATCGTTGTGGCCACACCGCGGAGCGGCATTGGTCCCTTTTCATGCACCGTCGGCGTGGACGAGATCGGCCAGATATCCGCAGGCGGAGCTGGCTCGACGAACGCATGCGCTGGCCGATTGGTATCGTGAGAATGCGGACTGGCCGGTCGTCGCCCGGCGAATGGCGGCGCTTTGGCCTAACGAGTGATGAACGATGAAGTAACAATCATCGTTCCGGAATTGACGCCCGGGGTGGGCGGCGTGGCTGATTACACTTTGCGCCTGGTCGAAGAATGGGGTGATCGCGTCGCGCCACGTTTTATTTTGCCTAACGACATCAAGAATGGCCTGCGCGCGAAACTGCCGGCGTCCGGCGGCAAAGTGCTCCTGCAATACAGCGCCTACGGTTTCGATCGCATCGGTTACCCAAGAAAACTGCTGCGCGATCTGATTGAGTGGAAAAAATCGAGCGGCGGTTTGCTCGTGATCATGTTTCACGAAATCTGGGCCTTCTGGCCTTTGTTAAACAAGAACCGCTTTGTGCAACGGCTGCATCGCGGCGAGATCGCGCGCTTGATTGCGCAGGCCGATTCCGTTTTCACGAGCACGCCGAGCCAGGCCGAGCATCTGCGCAAGCTGGTGCCGAATTGCAATCTGCAGGTCATGCCGGTCGGTTCGAATATTCGGCGCGAGCCGGGAAGCGCGACGCGGAAGGCGGGATGCGCGGTTGTTTTCGGACTGCAAACTTCGCGGATTCGGACCCTGCAAAATTTCCAACGGCTTCCCAGTGCCATCACGAAAATTGTTACCGTCGGCGCGCAAAACACGCCGGCCGGTGATGCTGAGGAACGAAAACTCCTGGAACAGTTTCGCCTAACGAGTGGTTACGAGATGCTCGGCGTCTTGCCGGACAAGGAAGTATCCAAACTTCTCGGCACAGCCAGTTTCGCGCTTTCCGGTCAGGATGAATTGAGCCTGAGCAAATCAGGCACGTTCATGGCCTGCGCCGGGCATGGTTTGAATATCATCTCACCCGTGGCGGACTCGTTAGGCGCGGAGCCGCTCTGCTGGCTAACGAGTCCGGGCGAACTGCGGGATGGCGTTTCTCCGGGCGAGTTGAAATCGCGCGCGGAGAATCTTCGCGCCTGGCAGGAACACACTGCGGCGTGGCCGATCATTGCGGAACGATTCGCCGAAGCGCTGCAGTTGCGTTAAACGGTGCCGGAGTGACGAAGACGAAAGTTCTCATCGTTAGTCCGTGCCAGGGTGGCTACGGCGGCATCGAAGCGTTTGTCCTCGCGGTCGCGGCCGCGCTGCGTCGCGAAACGGACATGGAGGTCCGCATCTGTTTGAAACGCGTGCGCGGTTTCGCTTTGCAGCCCGACCTGAAATCGATGTTGCGCGGCGAAGATGTCATTTGGGCCAATCCCGGGGCCGATCGCGATTTGATTGAAGGAATCAAATCGGCCGACATCGTCCATCTGCAAAACGCCTCGCCGGATGTGGCGTTCATGGCCAAATTTTTTCGCAAACCGCTCGTCATGACCATCCACAATTACATGACGCGCGAAATGACGGCGCATCGCACTTCTGTGGCGCATCGCGGCGCGAGTTGCGAACGAGCGTTGGTACAACTCGCAGTTTGTCTGGGACACATGGGAGCCGCGACAGAAACAAAAAGGCAGCCGCAAAGTTCCGACGACATCGAAGCTGCCGGAAGGCTGGACGCCGCCTAACGAGAGGAAAGGTTTCGCCTTTGTCGGGCGCTGGATCGCAAACAAAGGTGTGGACACGTTGATCGATGCCTACGCGCTCGCGTCGATCGATCGCGCGCAATGGCCGCTGGTTCTGATGGGTGAAGGTCCGCTGCGCAAACTGATCGAATACGCGATCGAGAAGCGCGGCATCAATGGCATCACCGTGCTCGGCTTCGTCGATGAAGAAACGAAAACGGCGCGGATGAAAAATGCGCGGTGGCAGATCGTGCCGCCGAACACGAAAGAAGATTTCGGATTAACGGCGATCGAAGCGCGGCATCTCGGTGTGCCTTGCATCATCACGCGCGACGGCGGCTTGCCGGAGGCGGGCGGAACGCAGGCGCTCATCTGCGAACCGAATGATCCAGCGGCGCTGGCGAAGTTGCTCGAACAAGCCGCGAACATGAGCGAAGCGGAATACGCGGAACGCGCCACGCGCACGCGCGAAGAACTCGCGCGTGAACTGGAGCCGATGGAATTTTACGCACAGGCCTATCGCAGGATCGTGCGCGGCGAAACATGATCCTGCTCGCGCATCCATTCGGAAACGCCAACGTGCGCGCGGTTTTGGAAGCTGCGCAGCGACAAAATCTTCTGGCCAAGTATGTGACGACGCTGGGTTGGCCTAACGACTCCATGCTCAGCATTTTTTCTACACGGCGCGGTTACGATTTGCCTTGCGACAAAATCGAATCGCATCCCACGCGCGAAGTCGTGCGTTTGCTCGCGGGCTCGCTCGGGCTGCGCAGCCTGACTGCGCACGAACGCGGCTGGGCCAGCATCGATCGCGTCTGGCGAAAACTGGATCGAACGGCCGCGGATTATCTCTGTGCGCGGAAGCAACACGAGCACATCACGGTTGCGTATGCCTACGAAGATTGCGCGCTGCACATTTTCGAGGCGGCGAATGATCTGCATGTGCGCCGCGTTTACGATTTGCCGATCGCCTATTGGGAAACTGCGCAACGTCTGCTGGCGGAAGAAGCGCAGCGTTATCCGGATTGGGAACCGACGCTGGGCGCGACCCGCGATTCGGAGCGCAAACTCGCGCGCAAGACAAAGGAACTCGAACTGGCCGAGTTGGTCATTTGTCCGAGCAACTTCGTGCACGAATCGTTGCCGGAAAAAATTCGCGCCGCGAAACGCACCGCGATCATTCCATTTGGTTCGCCGCCGATTTTGCCTAACGAGCGGAAGCCTTCGGGGAAATTGCGTGTGCTCTTCGCCGGCGCGCTCACGCAACGCAAAGGCCTGGCCGATTTGTTTGCCGCCATGAAGCTGGTCGATTCCAACAAAGTGGAATTGGTTGTGATGGGTTCGTTGCTGACAGCCGCTCGCCTGGTATCGCGCGCGCTTCCAGCATTTCACTTACGAGTCGCCGCGCGCGCACGCCGACGTGCTGCGACTTATGCGCAGCTGCCACATTTTGGTTTTGCCGTCGATCGTGGAAGGTCGCGCGCTCGTGCAACAGGAGGCGATGGCGTGTGGACTTCCATTGATCGCAACCCGCAACGCCGGCGCAGATGATTTGATCGACGAAGGGCAGACCGGTTTTCTGGTTCCGATCCGCGCGCCCGAGGCGATTGCGGAGAAAATTGACTGGTGCGCCGCGCACCGCGAGAGCATCTCTGGCATGGGTATTGCGTCGCAAAAACGCGCCGGGACGCTGACCTGGCGCGGTTACGGCGAAAAGGTGCTCGCCGCCATTGCGGAACTGACCCACGAATGAAAAACGACAGCCGTAACGAGAAGCGGATCAGATGGATTCGCCAGCTCATCTGGCTGTACTTTTGGCTGCTTCTTTTCGAGGGTGCGTTGCGCAAATGGGTCGTGCCGCAGCTTTCCAATCCGCTGCTGGTCGTGCGCGATCCGGTCGTAATCCTCATTTATTATTTCGCTCTGCGCGCGCGCGTTTTTCCGAAAAGCTGGTGGGTTTACAGCCTCGGTATTATCGCGGTTCTCTCCAGCGCGCTCAGTGTCGTCGTGCTCTGGCCCTACATTCCGCCCAAGCTGATCGGCATCATCACGGCTTTTGGTTTTCGCTCCAATTTCCTTCATCTCCCGCTCGTCTTTGTCATGGCGCGCGTGTTGCGGCCGGAAGATGTGAAAGGCATCGGCCGGTGGACGTTGCTCGCCATGATTCCAATGGCGTTGATCATGATCGGACAATTTCAATCTGCGCCGGATTCTTTCCTCAATCGCACCGCGGGCGGCGAAGGTGAAATGATGACTTCGGCTCTCGGTAAAGTGCGCACCGCCGGAACCTTTTCGTTCGTCGTCGGTGTCGCGGCTTACTGCGCGATGGTCAGCGCATTTCTCATCTGGGCTGCGTTGCGTCGCGACGTTTACAAGAACTGGGTCCTCTTCGCCTCCGGCAGCGCGCTGGTTATCGGTATCGCGGTTTCCGGCAGCCGCTCGGTCGTGGGCGGATGCGCGGTCGTGGTCGCATCGCTCATTGTGCTCCTGATTTTGCAACCCAAAGCCGTCAACCGTTTCGGACAAACGCTGATCGTCACACTTGTCCTCGGTGTGATCTTGGCCAAGACGCCGATCTTCAAGGAAGGTTTCAATGTGCTCAGCACGCGCTTCAATGAAGTGGCGGAAGCGACCGAAAAATCGATCAGCGCTGGTTTGGTGGAACGCGTGCTGGGCGGTTTCAAGGAAGGTCTCATCGTTTGGACGAAGGCACCGTTTCTTGGTTACGGCCTCGGCATCGGCACCAATGCCGGCGCGAGATTCCTGACTGGCCACAGCACGTTCCTTCTTTCCGAAGGCGAATGGCAGCGCATCTTTCTCGAAAGCGGCCCGGTCCTCGGGCTGGCCTATGTTTTTTGGCGTTGCGCACTCGCCGTCTACGTCCTCGTGCTCTGTCTGCGCTCGATCAAGGTCGGCAACGCGCTGCCGATCCTTCTTTTCGCCGCGTCGTTTCTGACCTTGCTCAACGGCCAGTTTGGACAACCGACTGTCCTTGGCTTCGCCGTTTTCGTCATCGGTCTCACCCTGGCCGCGCGCAATGGCGAGGAACAAATCGCCGCGCCTTTATCCCGCCCGACATCTCCGGCTGAGCGACCGCTGATGGCGCGTCGCTCCGCCTACGCTGAACGTCTGCACGGCCCGTCCATCTCACCGCACGGCAATGGTCTTGTTGATCGGTAACTACGCGCCCGATCGGCAGCAGAGCATGCTGCGCTTCAACACCATGATGCTGGAAGGATTGAAGGCGGCGGGCATCGCGGCAGAACTCGTTAGGCCGGAACCGTTCTTCGGCAACTTTCGCGCGGCCGGCGGTTTCGTCGCAAAATGGCTCGCTTATCTCGACAAGTATCTGGTTTTTCCACGGCAGTTGCGGCGGCGGCTTGCACTCGTTAGGCCATCGCTCGTCCACATTCTCGATCATTCCAATGCGGTTTACGCCAGCGATGTGAAACCAGGGCCGCTGCTCATTACCTGCCACGACTTGCTGGCCGTGCGCGGCGGTCTAGGTGAAGACACGGATTGTCCGGCCTCGGCGACCGGAAAATTCCTGCAACGCTGGATTCTTCGCGGATTGCAAAAGGCAGATCAATTGGTCTGCATTTCGCAGGCGACGCGGGATGATGCCGAGCGTCTCTTGCGAAAAGACGCGCGGCGGCCGTCGACTCGGGTTCTGATGCTAGGCCTCAATTATCCTTATCGCGTCATACCGAAAGAGGATGCGCGGCAACGATTGTCGGCCTTTGGGCAGTTGGATTTGTCGAGGCCGTTCGTTGTTCACGTTGGCTCGGCCTTGAAACGCAAGAATCGCGACGGCGTTTTGCGCATCTTCGCGCGGACGAAAGATCAATGGAATGGGCAGTTGGTCTTCGCCGGTGATCCCTTGACCCCGGAAATGCACTCGTTAGGCAAAGAGCTTGGCATCGCGGACCGGGTGGTTGAAATCGTTTTCCCAGACAGCCCAATGCTTGAAGCGCTCTACAATCTCGCCACCGCGCTGGTTTTCCCTTCGCGCTACGAAGGATTCGGCTGGCCCATTGCGGAATCACAGGCTTGCGGGTGTCCGGTGATTTGCAGCAATCATCCGCCGATGTCGGAGGCAGCGGGGGACGCCGGCCTGATGCATGCCGTGGCCGACGAAGAAGGTTTCGCGCGCGACATTCTTCGCCTGACGAAGGAAGACGAGCGCGCCAAGTGGAGCGAGAAGAGTCTTCGGGCCGCGGAAAGATTCGCGCCGGAGAGAATGATCGCGCAATACGTTAAGATTTACCGCACGCTCGCGCCGCAACTGTGAAAAAACTTCTTGGTCTCGTTAGTCTCTTGCTGCCCTGGAGCATGCGCCGCTCGTTTCTCGAGAAGCAGTTCGGCTACTCCATTGCTCCCACCGCGCGCATCGGCTTCGCCTGGATTTTTCCCGAGCGATTAGTCATGGAAGCGAACTCCAGCATCGGCCATCTCACTTTGTGCAAGAACATCACGCTGCTTCATCTGGGCGAGCACGCGCATGGTTGGCCGCGGAAATTGGATTACCGGATTTCCGCTCGGACCATCCGAGCATTTCGCGAACGAAAAGGATCGTCGACCCGAGTTGATCATCGGCGCACATTCCGCCATCACCCATCGACACCTGATCGATTGCACAAACCGCATCACCATTGGCAAATTCACGACGTTTGCCGGTTTCCAATCGCAAATGCTCACCCACACGATCGACTTGGCAATTAACCGGCAAACTTCCGCGCCGATTTCGATTGGCGATTATTGTTTCATCGGAACGAACAGCGTCTTGTTAGGCGGGAGTGTGGTGCCGGACTACTGCGTGGTCGGGGCAAAGTCGCTGGTGAACAAAGCCTTCAGCGATACGCACCAATTGTATGGCGGTGTGCCGGCGCGAGCGGTGCAGAAATTGCCGGAGGATTACGCCTACTTTCGGCGCACGACCGGCTTCGTGGTCTAACGAGTGAAAATTCTCCAGTTGGCGACAACGCTCGATGTGCGCACTGGCGGTGTGGCGCGCGCCGTCCTGCTCATGAGCGAAGCACTCGTTAGGCTGGGACACGAAGTTGAGATCGTCTCGCTCGACTCGTCCTCGTCGAGCTCGGCTAGTTTACCGACGCATGCGCTCGGCGAAGGCCGCAGCGGCTACAGCTACTCGGCCAAGTTGCTGCCGTGGCTGCGCGAAAATCAAAAAAGGTTCGATCGCGTGATCGTCAACGGCCTCTGGCAATATCCGGGTTTGGCCGCGTGGAAGGTTTTCGCGCGCGGTGACATTCCGTATTTCGTTTTTCCGCACGGCATGCTCGATCCGTGGTTCAAGCGCACCTACCCGCTCAAGCATCTGAAGAAATGGCTTTATTGGCCGTGGGCCGAGTATCGCGTTCTGCGCGACGCGCGCGCCGTAATTTTCACTTCCGAAGAAGAACGGCGTCAGGCTCGCGAATCGTTCCGGCTTTATCGTTGTCGTGAAGAAATTTCGCCACTCGGTGTCGAGACGCCGCCGGTTTCTTCGGCGGATGAATTCTTCGCGCGCTTTCCGCAACTGTCCGGCCAGCGCCTTGTCGTTTTTCTCGGACGCCTGCATGTGAAGAAGGGTTGCGACTTGCTCATGGATGCCTTTGCCAAATGCGCGCCTAACGAGTCGACTCTCGTCATGGCCGGACCTGATCAATGGCGGGGCGAATTGCAGAAGCGCGCCGCCAAGCGCGTTGTCTTTACAGGAATGCTGGAAGGCTCGCTCAAATGGTCTGCTTTGCGCGCGGCGGAAGTTTTTGCGCTACCGTCGCATCAGGAGAATTTTGCCTTGGCCGTGGTGGAAGCGCTGGCCTGTGAGCTGCCGGTTTTGATTTCAAATCGCGTCAACATCTGGCGCGAAATCGCGGAAGACGGTGCCGGGTTCGTGGAGGACGACGACGCGGCCGGAACGGAACGACTCGTTAGGCGTTGGTTCGAAACGCCGGCCATAGAACGAGAAGCGATGGGGAAGCGTGCGGGTCTTTGTTTCCAAAAGCGGTTCGAAATCAGCCACGCGGCAGCATTGCTGCTAAAGATTTTGGCCTGAGCAATGGAAGAACGGCCGCTTCGCATCAATCTTGTGCTCGGACATCAAATTCCGTTTCCGCCCGTGCGCGGTGGCGGCGTGAATAATCTTGTCTGGATGCTGGCCAAGCAATTCGCGCGTTCGAACAAGGTCGTGGCTTATTCGCCATCATCGCCTGATTTGCCTGAGCACGAGATCGACTCGTTAGGCATCGAGCATTTCCGGCGTCCGGGTCTGCCGGTGCATCCAAATGTGTGGCGCGACAATTTGCAGGCACTGCCCTACAGCGGGCGCATCTGGCCGCTACTCAAACCGGCCGACGTCACTTCATTTCACACGCCGTTTTCATTCCTGCTTCGAAAGAAGCGCGGCCTCGGTGTCTGCACGCATACCATTCATCGCACGCCAAAATGGATCCTGAAGTTGCACACCAATCTTGATCGGATTTACGGCGGCAGTCATGCGGTCATCGAGCAGGCACAGAAAATTTCTGCGCGCGCCGCGCCCAAGTTGAAAGCAATTCACAACTGTATCGACCTGCCCGACCGCATGCCTTCGACGGTGTTGGTTGAGCCTCTGACGTTTTTGTTTCTCGGACGCTTCGCGCGCGACAAAGGTCTGGAATCCTTGATCCGCGGTTTCCTCGCGGTCGCGCCACAACATCCAACGATGCGTCTGCGTACCATCGGGCCGCAAAGTGGAAGCGAAGGCGCGGACGAATCTTTTCTGGCCGAGATGCAAGCACTCGTCAGGGGAAATGCGCAGGTCTCGCTCGAACCCAGCATTTACGATCGCGACAAGCTCTTCGCGCAGATCGAACGGGCCGCGGTCTTTTGTCTACCGTCGCTCAGCGGCGAGACCTTCAGCATGGCCGCCTTGGAAGCGATGGCGAATGCGAAAGCGCTTCTCGTTTCTGATTTCGGGCCGATGCGCGAAATGGTTGAGCACGGCCGCAACGGTTACATCGCCAAAGCGGGCGACATCGCCGCCTGGACGGCGGCGATTGACTACTTCGCGAAAAATCAGCAACTCATTCCGGAGATGGGCCGGCAATCGTTCGAAAAGGCGCGCGCCGAATTTTCCGCGGAAAGAATCGCGCAGGAATATCTGGACGATTTCCGGATGTTGATCGAACAGAAGAGGTCTCGTTAGGCAAAATGGCGGCTGAATTGCAAACCGTGAAGGAAGAACAGGAGCGCTACGGCTCGCCGTGGGGCACCGGCGATCGGGCCATGCGCGTGCTTTGGGAGTTTTGCTGGCTTATCCTTTGCCAATGGACGCCGAAGCCGCTAAATCCGTGGCGGCTGTTTTGGCTCAGAGTTTTCGGCGCGAAGATCGAGGGCACGCCGTTCGTCCATCAGCGCGCGCGCATCGAAATTCCGTGGCACCTGACATTGCGCGATCGTGCCTGCCTCGGTGATCGCGCGAACGCCTACTCGTTAGGCGAAATTGAGCTGGGCGTCGGCTGCACCGTGGCGCAGGAGGCATACCTGAGTGGCGGCACGCATAATTTCTCCTCGCCGAACATGCCGCTCGTCGCCGGCAAAATCACGATCGGTGATGACGCGTTTGTCGGTGCGCGCGCGTTTGTCATGCCGGGCGTTTCGATTGGAGCGCGCAGCGTGATCGGTGCCTGTTCGGTCGTGACGAAGGACGTGCCGCCCGATGTTTTCGCGGCGGGAAATCCGTGCCGCGTTTTGCGTCCGCGGTCGTGAGCGTTTCGATCATCATTCTCGCGCAGAACGAGGAACACGATCTGCCGCGCCTGCTCGAATCGATTCGCTGGTGCGATGACATTCACCTGGTCGATTCCGGCAGCACGGATGCGACGATGGAGATTGCGCGCAATGCTGGCGTGCATGTCAGCGAACATCGGTTCGTTGCGTTCGGACAGCAGCGAAACTGGGCTCTGGAAAATTGCGCGCTGAAATATCCTTGGGTGCTGTTTCTCGACGCCGATGAGGCGAGCACGCCGCAGTTTCAGCAAGCACTCGTTAGGGCGATTGCGGATGCGCCTGAATCAGTCGCCGGCTTTTACTGCTGCTGGAGAATGATGGTGGAAGATACCTGGCTCAAACGCTGCGATTCATTTCCCAAGTGGCAGTTCCGTGTCCTGAAGCGCGGGCGCGCGACCTTTGTCGACTTCGGCCACGGCCAAAAAGAAGGCGCGATCGACGGAACGCTCGATTACATCCGCGAGCCGTATCTGCATTTTGTCGTGAGCAAAGGATGGGATGAATGGCTGATGCGGCATGAACGTTACGCAGCGCAGGAAGCGCAAATGCGTCGCGAGACGCCGGTTCGTTGGAACGAAATTTTTTCCGGTGTGCCATCGACGCGGAACAAGGCGTTGAAACCACTCGTTAGCCGAATTCCTGGCTGGCCGGCGCTGCGCTTTCTCCAGTCCTATGTTTTTTCCGGCGGTTTTCTCGAAGGCGCCGCCGGATTTCGTTACTGCCGGAATCTGGCGCACTACGAAACGCTAATTCGAAAGAAGATGCGCGAAACAAATGCGAGTCATCGTCTGGGGAATTAACTACCTGCCCGAATTCACCGGGATCGCGCCGCACAACGTTGCCTTGTGCGAATTTCTGCGCGGGCGCGGACACGACGCGGAAATGGTGACGACGTTTTCCTACTACCCGACGTGGCGAAAACTGCCGGAAGATTGTGGGCAACTTTACCGCAGCGACGTGATCAACGGCGTGCCGGTGCATCGCTGCTGGCATTTCGTTCCGAGGCGCGTCAACGCACTGAAAAGGATCCTGCACGAGGCGACATTCGTTTTCACATCGACGCTGCGTGTCCTCACGTTAGACCGGCCGGATGTTTACGTGATTGTTTCGCCGCCGCTTTTGCTCGGGACGGCGGCGTGGTTGGTTGGAAAAATCAAAGACCGGCCGTTTGTTTTTCACGTGCAAGACATGCAGCCAGATGCGGCGGTCGGGCTGGGAATGTTGCGCGAGAGCTGGTTCACGCGTGCGCTGTATTGGCTGGAGGCGTTCGCGTACCAGAGCGCGGCGCGCGTGTCCGGCATCACGCGCGGCATGCTGGTGAAGTTCCGGCGGAAAGGCGTGCCGGAACAGAAGCTGATCTATTTTCCAAACGCGATCAGCCTAACGAATGGTCCGACGATTCCCGAACGCGGCACGTTTCGGCGGGCGAACAATCTGCCGCTCGACAAATTTCTCGCGATCTATGCCGGCAATCTCGGAGTGAAGCAGGGTCTCGATCAGTTGATCGAAGCGGCGCAATTGGTTCGGGACAACGGCATGCACATCCTGATTTGCGGCGATGGTGCGCAGCGCGACATCCTGGCGGAGCAGATTCGCACCTTGCAGTTGCCGAATATTTCCATGCTGCCACTACAACAAGGCGCGAATTACACCTCGCTGCTGAACGACGCCGATCTTTGTTTCATCACGCAGCAATCGGGTTCCGGGAATTCATTTTTCCCGAGCAAGTTGTTAGGCCTGCTCGCGCAATCGAAGCCGGTCATTACCGTGGCCGATCCGGAGAGCGAATTGGCGGAAGCGGTGAGCGAGGGAAATTTTGGACGCAATATTCCGCCGGGTCGGCCCGACGAAATCGCCGCGACACTCGATGAAGTCGCTAACAACGCGGACAAACTGGCGGTGTGGGGAAACGCCGGGCGCGTTTACGTTCAACAATTCGAGAAGACCGCGGTCTTCGAAAGTTTTCTGCGCGAATTAGAAGCGTTGTAGCGACGGCGCTCTGTCGGCGTAAACACGCTGTCAGTGAAATCCACGCGTTCTTACGGCGACAGAGCGCCGTCGCTACAACGCAAGCGCTCTAGTAGGCGCTGGACGGCGGAATGACGAGCTGCGCGCAGGTGCGCAAAATAATTCCGCATTCCAGCGAGAGGTTCCAGTTCTCCAGATATTCGATGTCACAGGCGACGCGCTTCTCGATGTCGGCGCTGCTCTTGGCTTCGCCGCGAAAACCGCGCACTTGTGCGAGGCCGGTGATGCCGGGTTTTACGAAAGTGCGCACGTGATAGTTGTCCATGAGCTGGGCGAATTCGTTATTATGTTCGATGAGATGCGGGCGCGGCCCGACAATGCTCATTTCGCCGCGGAGCACGTTCCAGAATTGCGGAACTTCATCGATGCTCAATTTGCGAAACCATTTGCCTAACGAGTAAACACGCTCGTCACCGTCGCTGGCCTGCCGGGCGAGGTCGCCATTCTTCGCATGCATGGTGCGAAATTTGTAGATGGGAAAACGGCGGTTCTGCATGCCGGCGCGCGTTTGCACGTGAAAGAGCGGCCCGGGCGATTGCAGCCGTTGCGCCAGCCAGACAATTACGGTCAGCACCGGAAAGATGAAAAGCATGACCGGCAACGCGATGGCGATGTCGAGGGCGCGTTTGCAAAAGCGGTTGAGCGGATTTTCCAACGGTTCTTCGCGCAGGCCGATGAAGCGGAAGCCATCGTCTTCGAAATGCGTCACGGGATGGCGCAATTTTTCCTCGAGGTCGCTGACAATGAGGAGACGCACGCCGAGTTGATCGCATGCCTGAATGATGTTGCGATTCACTTCGGTGAGCGGGAACTCGAGCAAAATCACCTGGGTGATGCCGCGCTCGCGCACGACGCGTTCGATTTCATCCGGACTTCCCAGCACCGGAATTCCATCCGGTGTTTGTTCGATACGTTCGTCGGAAAGCAAACCGATCGTGCGCAAACCAATCTCCGCTTTGCGCCGCAACCAGGCGTGTAGTTCGCGCGCTTTTTCTGTCGAGCCGACGAGCAAAGTTTTCTCCACGCGCTCGCCCTTGAAGATTCCGCCCGCCAGGAACGACGGCAGATAATGATGCGAGAAAAGCAGCACGACGTAGAGCCATGGCACGAAGTTGAAGAAGAAGACGCGCGAAATGAAGGTGTCGTGCATCGCGATGAGATAGAGCACGAGCGCGGTGATGCTGGCGAAGGTTTGCCGCAGCGCGAGTCGGTGCTGGCGCAGCAACTCATTTTGTAGAAAATAATTCTTCGAACCGTCGCGCACGACTGATTCGATCGTCAGTCCCAGCACGAGCAACACGCAGTAGATGCTATATCGTCGCCAGGTAACGTCCGTTCCTTCCGAATAGAAGGTGACCATGATCCAAACGCCCAACCAGAACAGCGCCGCCACCAGCACGATCTGGAAAAGAAGGAAAACGCGGTAAAGACCTTCCGTGCGTTGCGTAACCATGATCAGGCTGGGCGGATTAGACGGAGATTACGCGTTGCCACGCATCCTTCAACGCATGCTAAATATCGTGGAAACCACATGACAACATTGCCTGTGATTGGTCGAGCTAATCCCATACCATTGCGCCGTCCAGCGCTTGCCTGATGGAACCTTCGCGTCGCCGATCCCGCACCGGTCAGATCCCCACGCCGGAGTTTACCTGGCAAGATCTCGCCACGGGCCTGCTGCCGGTTCTGGCCTGCTTCCTTGGCGGCGCGACCGAAAAATGGGCCGAAGGCATAATCGTCGCTTTGGTCGGCGGACTCATCGTGGTTAATCCTCCGCGCTATTCGCTCGGTCCGCTGTTTCACGGAATTCTGCTCGCGCTTATTGGCTGCATGGCGTTCGGGTTCCTGCCACAGAAATGGTTTTTCGTTCCGGCCTGGCGACAGGCGTTGACCGATGACTTTGGCATCGCGCTCGGGTTCAACGCTTTCACCGCAGCCGTGGGTTTCGCTCGGTTGTTTCCTGAGTTTCATCGCCGGGCTTAGCTGGTTTTATTACGTTACCGGGCAAGAGGTCGAGATTCGCGCCGCCCGCCGGCAGTTGCGCATTTTCGCGGTGGGGGTCATCGCGCTCGCGGCGATATGCGTGGCCCTTTATCTCGCGCATGGGTCGCTGCCGTTCTGGCATAACCAGCGTGGCTTCGGTCCGTTCCCAAATCGCAATCAAACCGCCAATCTTTTCGGACTCAGCGCGATCCTGATTGTCGCCTGTGGTTACGACCCGATTCGGCATCACAGAAAGACCTGGGTTTTTTGGCTGGCTGGGCTCGCCGTTGTGGTCGCGGCCATCGTCCTGAATTTTTCCCGGGCCGGAATCGCGATTCTCATCGTCGGCATCGCGAGTTGGCTGGCCGTTTTCATTTTTCGCCGTGGCACTGGCGGACGAATTGCGGTTGGCGTTTCGGCGCTGCTGTTGTTGCTGACCGCGCTGCTTCTTTTTGGCGGACAAACCCTCGAGCGATTTAATCTGCGTGGAACGGGCAGCACAATCGGCGGCGATTTTCGCTGGCTGATTTTTCAGGACACCTTCGCCCTCATCCGTTCGACGCCGTGGCCGGGCGTGGGCCTGGGAAATTTCGAAGAAGTCTTCGCCATCTTCCGCGACGTCTCGTTAGGCCAGAATCGCGCCCTGCATCCGGAAAGTGACTGGCTGTGGCTTTACAGCGAAGCCGGCTGGCCGGCGGTGGCGTTGATTCTGATCGCCGCCGCAGTGCTCATCAGGCGCTGTTTTCCATTCGTCGAAGGGACTAACCAGTGGTTCCGACTCGCGGCGCTTATCGGCGCGCTCATTTTCGCGGCGCACAGCGTCTTCGATGTCGCCGGTCATCGCGTGGGCAGCGCGTACGCCGGAATTTTTCTTTTCGGTATGGCGTTGCGGCGGCCATTCGAGCGCGTCGCCAAACGCTGGTTCGTCGACGCGTTTCGCGTCTTCGGCATTGTCCTGGTCGCGCTCGGACTGACCTGGGTGTGGGCGACCTATCGTGAATTGCCTTTGCCGGGAGGACTCGGCGTCGATGTCGAACGCACCGTGGCCAAACAAGACAACGTCGGCCGGCAACACAGCCAGACGATTCGGCATGCGACGACGGGCCTGGTTTGGTCGCCGCTCGATTGGCAGCTCTACTTCCTGCGCGCCATCGGCGAAATCGGGGCGCGACGTCCGACCGAGGCGCTGGATGATTTCCGGCGCGCCCGTTTTCTCGAGCCGAACTCGTTCGAAGTTCCGTACCAGGAAGGCCTGACCTGGCTGACGAGCGAACCGACTCTGGCGATGACGGCTTGGCGCGAAGCCTTGCGCCGCGCCGGCGTGCAACGGCCGGAACTCTATGGGCGCATGTTGTCGGCCGCGATGCAGTCGAATCCGAAAGTCTATCAATTGCTGGAGGAATTTGCCGGCGGTCAGGGCGATCTCTCTCTCGCCTATCTCGAGCGCGCGAATGCGCAGGATTTTACCAGCGCGGTGAATCGCCTGCTCGAAAATGATCCTTCGCTCGACAAACTCAATCCGGCGCAAAAAGAGAAGCTCTTCGCCTTTTGGTCGGAGCGTGGCGATCTCGCTCAGCTCGGTAGCCTCATTGAGAAACATCAGGACTGGTTGCCGATGGCATGGCGCGGTGAAGCGAAATACCTGGCTGGTCGCGGCGATTTTCGCGGCGCGATAGAACTCGTTAGGCAATTCGGCGTCGCGCCGCCGTTACCGCAAACGGCTTCGACCGCCACGATCGAGCAACTACAAAAGGATTCGTTAGGCAATCCGGCCAATTACGAAGCCGGCCTGGCGCTTTACCGCGCGCAAATGGCGGCGAACAAGGTCGACGATGCGCTCGTCACCGTGCGCCGTCTCACCGAGCGCAAGGACGCACCGCGCTATTTCCATTTCCTCGAAGCCGAAGCGTGGGCTACGAAAGGAAACTGGGAACGTGCCTGGAAAGCGCGCGAGGAATTCGACAAAGGCACTCGTTAGGCCAGCGCCGCCTGCGCCGCGGCCAAACGCGCGATTGGCACGCGATACGGACTGCAACTGACGTAGTCGAGCCCGAGGCGATGACAGAATTTCACGCTGTCGGGATCGCCGCCGTGTTCGCCGCAGATGCCGAGTTTGATTTTCGGTCGCGATTTGCGGCCTTTCTCGACGGCAATGCGCATCAATTCGCCGACGCCATTTTGATCGATGGTGGCGAACGGATTTCGTTTCACAATTTCCAACTCGGCGTAATGCGGCAGGAATGATCCACTGTCGTCACGGCTCATGCCGAGCGCGGTTTGCGTGAGATCGTTGGTGCCGAAGCTGAAGAATTCCGCGGTCGCGGCGATCTCGTCCGCGGTCAGAGCTCCGCGCGGAACTTCAATCATGGTGCCAACGAGGTAATTCAATTTCACTTTTTTCTCCGCCTGCACGAGATCGGCAACGCGACGGACGATCTCCGCCTGCAGTTCGAATTCCTTCTCGAAACCGACCAGCGGAATCATCACTTCCGGGTTCACTTTCGTTCCGCTCTTTTGCACTTCGGCCGCGGCTTCGAAAATCGCGCGCGCCTGCATCTCGGTTACTTCCGGGAAAGTGATTCCAAGCCGACAACCGCGATGGCCCAGCATCGGATTCTGTTCGTGCAGCTCTTCGACGCGGCGTGTGATGTCATGAACCGGCACGCCCATTTTCTCCGCCAGTGTGCTCTGCGCCGCCTGGTCCTGCGGGAGAAATTCGTGCAAGGGCGGATCGAGCAGACGGATCGTGGCCGGCTGACCCTTGAGAGCCTTGAAGATGCCGATGAAGTCTTTTTTCTGATACGGCAGCAACTTGGCCAGCGCCTTCTGGCGGTCATCAACATCGCGCGCCAGAATCATTTCGCGCATGGCGTCGATGCGATCGCCTTCGAAGAACATGTGCTCGGTGCGGCACAGGCCAATGCCGCCGGCACCGAACGCGACCGCATTTTCCACTTGCTCCGGCGTGTCAGCATTGGTGCGCACCTTCATGCGCGTGACTTTGGCGCACCAATCCATCAGCTGAGTGAAGTTGCGATACGTCTCGCCTTTGCGCGCGGTCTTATCGCCATCGAGCAATCCCTGGATGATTTCCGAAGCCATGGACGGCAATTGCCCCGCGTAAACGGTGCCGCTCGTTCCGTCGATGGAGAGAAAATCTTCGCCTTCGCGAAAGACATCGCGGCCGACCTTCATCGTTTTGGCGCGATAATCGATCTCCAAGGCCGCCGCGCCGCAGATACAAACCTTGCCCATCTGTCGCGCGACCAAGGCAGCGTGCGACGAAACACCGCCGCGCGCGGTCAGAATTCCTTCGGCCGCGATCATGCCACGCAAATCTTCCGGTGAAGTTTCGATGCGGACCAACAAGACCTTTTCGCCTTTGGCCGCAGCCGCCGCCGCCCGATCGGCGTTGAAATAAACTTTACCGGTAGCCGCGCCGGGACCAGCGGGAAGACCAGTCGCGATCGCTTTCGCGTTCTTCAAAGCTTTGCGATCGAAAACCGGCGCGAGCACTTGATCGAGCTGATCGGCCGGCACGCGCTTGATCGCGGTTTTCCAGTCGATCAATTTTTCACGCACCATGTCGCAGGCGAACTTCACCGCCGCGACGCCGGTGCGTTTGCCGTTGCGCGTTTGCAGCATGAAAACTTTGCCGTCCTGGATGGTGAACTCGAAGTCCTGCACATCTTTGAAGTGCGATTCAAGCACCTTGCGGATGCGCTCGAGTTCGATGAGCGCTTTCGGCAGGTGCTTCTTCAAATCAGCGACCGGTTCGGGCGTGCGCACACCGGCGACGACATCTTCGCCTTGCGCGTTGATCAAGAATTCGCCGTAGAAAACTTTTTCGCCCGTCGCCGGATCGCGCGTAAAGGCGACGCCGGATCCGGAATTCGTTCCAGCATTTCCGAAGACCATCGCCTGCACGTTCACGGCCGTGCCCCATTCCTGCGGAATGTTGTACTTGCGACGATAAACAATCGCGCGGTCGTTCATCCACGAACCGAAAACCGCGCCGATTGAACCTTCGAGCTGCGCCCACGGATCGTTTGGGAATTGTTTGCCGGTGCGATCTTTCACCAGTTTCCTGAAACGCCTAACGAGTTCTTGCAGATCCGCGACACTCAGTTTCGTGTCGTCGACATCATCTTCGTGCCGCTCATGTTTGAGCGCGTGAATCACCGTCTCGAACGGTTCGTGATCTTCGTCCGGCCGTTTCTGCACGCCCATGACGACGTCGCCGTACATCTGAATGAAACGGCGATAACAATCCCAGGCGAAGCGTTCGTTCTTCGTCGCTTTCGCCACCGCGCCGACGGTCTCGTCGTTGAGTCCCAGATTGAGAACCGTGTCCATCATGCCGGGCATCGAATCGCGTGCGCCCGAGCGGACGGAGAGGAGCAGCGGCATCGCGTTGGTGTCGCCGAATTTCATCCCCATACTGCGTTCCATTCGGCGGACGCCCTCCTCCACACGCGCCTGCATCGCCGGCGGATAGGTGCGCTTGTGCGCGTAGAAATAGGTACAGACTTCGGTCGTGATCGTGAATCCCGGCGGCACCGGCAAACCGATGCGCGTCATCTCATGAAGGTTGGCGCCTTTGCCACCGAGGAGCGGTTTCATCTTGCCGTGTCCATCGGCTTTACCGTCGCCGAAGTAGTAAACGTATTTCGCCCCTTTCGATTTCACCGGCTTGGCGCTGTTGCGTGAAGTGTGGGACGATTTCGCGGCGATGCGGCGGCGCGTGAGTTTCTTGCTTCGATTTGCCATAGGGAAACGCTGTTGAACAACGAGCGGGGGCAAGCCTAGTGACACCTTCCATGGTGTCAACGAACGCAGTGTGATCTGCTGGTTTAAGCGGGAAACTTAAACAGCACGGACGACGCCATTGGCGGCGTGAAGCACGTCGCCGATCGCCGCCGTGAAATCATCGACGCCAGTGCTGGGGATGATAATCGTGTTGCGGCGACCATGTGCTTCCTCGGTGATGCGGAGAAATTTTCCTCGATCATTTTCCCGCAACTCGACGTGGAAATGCTTCCGCTCAATCTGCAGCTGTTTGGCTTCGATAATGTGATCCATGGGGAACCGGGAGGGGAGTCTAGCGATCTAGCCCGACGAAGGGAAGGTAAATCTGTACATGTTCAAAACCCGGCTTGGAGGGCGTCTTCATCACTGTTGTAATGCGCTTTTTCTCCGTGAAAACAGACAACGTGTTGAACCGTTTAATCAGATTTTGGCTTTATCGGTAAATCGTTGAGCCAAAGTGACGTCCCGGAAGCCGCAGACTTTTGTCCTTGGAAGCCTACGCTGGGCGAGCGCGTCGACCGCGGCCTTCTCTGCGCCCTTCCTCCGCGAGGGCGAAATCGACCTGGCGTTTAAACATGTCGACGCGCGCGACGAAAACGCGCAGTTGATCGCCGATGGAAAATCGGCGGCGCGATTGCCGGCCAATCAAACGACGTTGCGCCGGATCGAACCGGTAGAAATCGTCGGTCAGCGATGAGATGTGCACCAATCCGGTAAGGAGAACGTCGGGCAACTCGATGAGCAGACCGAAGTTTTTGACCTCGATGACGGAGGCGCGAAAGACTTGCGGATCACGCGCGTCGAGCTGGCGCTGAAAAAATTCGAGCTTCTTCAATTTCGCCGCATCCATCTCCGCTTCGGCCGCGTCGCGTTCGGTGGTGGAGATGTGCTCGGCCATGGAAGTGAGCCGGCCGACCTCGGCGCGCGATCGATGTCCCTCCGCGAGCGAACGATGCGCGACCAGATCGGCGTAACGCCGGATCGGGCTGGTGAAATGGGTGTAGTTATTTTTCGCCAAACCGAAGTGACCGAGTGGCAGCGTGGTGTAACGGGCACGCTTCAAACTTTTCAGCAGGCCGATTTTCAACGCCTGCTCCTCGGTCTTGCCGCGAAAGGAATTCAGCAGGCGCTGCAACTCGGCGCGGTGCGTGAGATCGCCGGCTTTGTAACCGAAGCTCAAGACCTGTTCGCGATACTCGGCCAGTTTGTCCGGCTCGGGATTCTCGTGCACGCGATAGATCGTCGGAATGAGTCGGTTCTTGAGTTCACGGGCCACGAACTCGTTCGCGGTCAGCATGAATTCCTCGATGAGCTGATGCGATTCGTCGTTCTCAATTCGTTCGAGCGCGACCGGCCGGCCTTCCGGGTCGAGGCGAACTTTGACCTCGGGAAAATCGAGGTCGAGCGAACCGTGTTCGAAACGTTTTCGGCGCAGCAGGGATGCCAGTTCCCACGCGATGTGCAGTCGCTCGCTCAACTGGTCGTTAGGCGGTTTTTGCAGAATGGCGTAGGCCTGGCGGTAGGTGAGACGTTTCGCGCTGCGGATCACAGTTCGCCCGAAGCGAACACTTTTCGCGCGACCACTCTTGTTGAACTCAACGAAAATGGAATGCGTGAGGCGATCCACCTTCGGGTTCAAACTGCAAACGCCGTTGCTCAACCGCTCCGGCAACATCGGGATGACGCGATCGGGCAGGTAAACACTGTTGCCGCGCTTGAGTGCTTCACGGTCGAGCTGCGAACCGGGCGTGACGTAGGCGGAAACATCAGCGATATGCACACCGAGGGTCCAACCACTCGTTAGGCGTTCCACGTTGATGGCATCGTCGAAATCGCGGGCGTCGTCCGGATCGATCGTGACAATGAATTGGCCGCGCAAATCTTCGCGACCCTCCAACATCGTGGCATCGACGGTTTCCGGAATTCGTTCCGCTTCCGCCAGAACAGCCGGTGGGAATTCGGTCGGAAGATGATACTTCCGAACGATCGAAAGCATATCGACGCCCGGTGCGGTGCTCGCACCGAGCACCTCGATAATTTCACCCTCGGGATTGACGTGGCGCGACTCCCACGCCTCCAGCCTGACGACAACTTTGTCGCCGGGCCGCGCCTTTCCCGGCTGCACGTAAACGTTGTGCACGATTCGCGGATCGTCCGGCACGACGTAGGAGAAATTTCGCGATTGCTGCAACGTGCCGACGATCGTGTCGTGCGCGCGCTCGAGAATGCGAATCACGCGTCCTTCCGCGCGCTCTGTCCCTCTGGCGCGCGCATATTTTTCGTCGCGCGTTACCCGCGCCACGACGCGATCGCCGTGCATGGCGGTGCCGGTGTTTTCTGCCGCGATGTAAAGATCCGGCACGCCCGGTTTGTTTTCCTGGATCAGAAATCCGTAGCCGGCCTGATGCACCGTCAGCTTTCCGGTGACGAGGTCCGCTTCCGACGGAAGCACGTAACGATTCTTGCGGATGCGCGCGATCTGGCCACTGCGCTCGAGCTCTTTCAGGATTTGATTCAAACCCATGCGCACGCCGCTTTTTCGTCCGAGCACTTTGGCCAGTTCGATCTTGTCGAGCGGTCGATACGTCGGCTCGCCGAGCACGCGCAGGATTTCCTGTTTCAGTTGTTCGCTCTTCGATCGCACAGCCCTGCACTACTCCGGTTGCATCGCGGAATCGAATAAAGTTTCACGCGTGCTAGTCTGAAGCGTGATGGCGGCGACGTTTTGGAAGATCGGAGAACAGACCCTCGACTTCGCGCACGGCGGCATGATCATGGGCGTGCTCAATGTCACGCCTGATTCTTTTTCGGACGCCAGCGCGTTTTTCGAATCGAAGCGCGCGCTCGAACAGGCCATGCGCATGATCGAGGAAGGTGCGGAGATCATCGATGTCGGTGGCGAATCGACCCGGCCCGGGGCGCGCGCAGTGCCGGAAGATGAAGAACTGCGGCGCGTCGTTCCGGTTATCTCCAAGCTTCGTGAGGTTAACAAAGAGATTTTGATTTCAGTCGACACCTCGAAAGCAGCGGTGGCCGCGGCGGCGCTCGATGCCGGCGCAGATATCATCAACGACGTGACGGGCGGTCGCGGTGATGAAAGCATGATGCGACTCGCGGCGGAACGTGGGGCGGCTTTCATCTGCATGCACATGCAAGGCACGCCGCGGACCATGCAGGCGCATCCCCATTACGATGATGTGGTGGCGGAAGTGGCTGAATTTTTTCGACAACAATATGTCTGCGCCCTAGAGTGCGGGCTTGATCCCATGGCGATAGCGTTTGATCCGGGAATTGGTTTCGGAAAAACGCTCAAGCACAACCTGGAACTGCTGCGCAACCTGCCGCGATTGCGCGTGGAGAATCGGCCATTGGTCGTGGGCGTTTCGCGAAAGTCTTTTCTCGGCAAATTGATCGACGCGCGCGAAATGAGCGAACGCATCGCGCCGACCGTGGCGATGACGGCGTTGTTGCGCGAACGTGGCGCGGAAGTGTTGCGGGTGCATGATGTGAAACAAAACGTGGCCGCGTTGCGCGTGGCGGAAGCTTTCCTGGGAAGGCACGAATGATTCACCAGTTCTTTGAACTCTGGCTCGATAAATGGCGTGGCCTTTTCGAAATCGCGCTCCTCAGTGTCGGCATTTACTACGGCTATTTGTATTTCCGCGGAACGCGCGGCGCAAAAGTGCTGACCGGTCTGGCGATCGTCTTTTTGACGCTGACGTTAATTTCCCAACTGCTGAATCTCACCGTCATCGGCTGGATCATTCGCAGCTTCTCCGTCTTCCTCGCGGTTGCGCTGGTAGTGATTTTCCAACCGGAATTGCGCCGCGGCCTGGCCGAACTGGGCGGGCATCCGATTTTTTCCCTAACGAGTGAGAAGCGCGAGACCGTGCACGACATCGCCGAAGCGGTCATGCAATTGGCCAACAAACAATTCGGCGCGCTCATCGCAATCGAGCGCGATACGTCCATTCGCGTTTACGAGGAAACCGGTGTGGCGCTCGACGCGGAATTTTCCGTCGAACTGTTGCTCACGCTTTTTCAACCGAAGAGCGCGTTGCACGACGGCGGCGTGGTCATGCGCAATGGGCGGATTGCCGCCGCGGCCTGCATTTTCCCGGTGAGCCAGCGCGAGACGCTCGATCGCAGCCTGGGTCTGCGCCATCGCGCGGGGCTGGGGATCACGGAAGAATCGGACGCGATTGCGGTGATTGTGTCGGAAGAGACGGGCGGAATTTCCATCTGTCATCGGCGGCGAATCGAGCGAAACTTTACGCCGGAAACATTCCGCCAGCGGATCGCCGAATTGTTACTGCACGGAGCTTATGAAGAGACTGATACTGAAGAATTGGCGCGCGAAGTTGATCTCCCTCCTGCTCGCGACAACCCTTTGGTACCTCATCAAAAAGAACATAGCAACGACACCCTCGCCGTCTGATTTTTCGGGCGGAGCGGCCGCGGGCGAACGTCGTTAACTGCTCGTTAGGCTGTCGTTTGGCTAGCGCAGGAAGCGCGCGAGATTTTCCTCTTCCCAGCGGCGGGCGCGGTGATAGCCGCGAAATTCTTTTTCGCGCCGATAAAATTCCTCGGTGTGCACGCGCCGCCCGCCGCCCGGCAAGGCTTCCTCCGGAACAAAAGCGTGCAGCATCTCGTGATAGAGAACGTATTGCAGAAACCAAAGCGGCACCCATTCCCTGTCGAGGCGCGGATTGATGCGGATGATGCGATCTTCTTCCTGGATGCTCCCGAAAACAAAAAAGTCTTTCGCGCGTTTCCTGCGGCGCTGGCCCCAAACGACTTTGTAACCGCGCATTCGTCCGCGGAAATAGCGCACATTTAAACGATCGAAAATCTCCCGCAAATCGAAATGCCGCCCCTCATCTTCGAGGTTCAGCTGTCGTTGCATGGGCAACCGCGGTTGTGCCAGTTTTCGTTTTGTTTTCTTGGCCATATTTCGTTCCTAAAGCGAATCCCCTAACGAATATTTTAGTTCCGTTGCAGAAGGCCGCAAGAAGTCCGATTATATTTTTATAGCTATGACTTAGTATGTTGGTTCGCAATAACTTACGTGGCCAGATTCTTGATAGAAGCGTCAGAATGACTCACGTCTTAGGAGGGAAATTTCCGGCTTTTTCCAAAGAATATTTCAACCGGTGAGTCCGAACGTTTACGAACTCACAGATCGGCTTATAGTCGGCAATCAAATCATTGGCCGTGCCGCACTAAATTTTCCGCCGATATTGCCTAACGAATGACGCCGTTTCTTCGAAAATTGCTCGGTCTAAATTGGCTCCTGCTCGTGAACATGCTGGCGCTCGCGATCTTCGGCGTGATCGCGGTTTATAGCGCGACCTACATGCGCGGCGATCCGGTCGTGCTCGATTTTTGGCGCAAGCAAGCCAACTGGGTCGCGATCGGTTTCGGTGCCTTCATGATAGTAAGTCTGATCGATTACCGCTGGGTCCGTTGGGGCGCGTTGCCGATGTATTTCGCTGGCATCGTCTTTTTGATTCTGACCCGCTTCATCGGAACGAAAGTCTATGGCGCGCGCAGCTGGCTGCACATTGGCCCGGTGAATTTTCAACCGGCGCAGCTCGCGGTCATTGCCGGCATCATGGTGATGGCGCTTTTCCTCAGCCAATTTCGCGAAATGCATCCGATGTTGCGACTGGCGCTTTGTTTCGCCATCGCCGGCGCGCCGTGCCTGCTCATCTTGCTGCAACCGGATTTAGGCATGGTGATTATCTGGGGACCAGTCCTGATGGCGTTGCTCTTTGTTGCAGGAACCCCGGTCCGCTACTTGATTTGCATCGTCCTGATCGTCGCGGCGTTTCTTCCGCTGGCCTACAACCTTGGTCTCAAGCCGTACCAGAGGGAACGCATCACAGCCTTCATCAATCCTGACATCGACAAGCAGGGTTCGGCCTGGGCGATCAATCAATCACTCATTGCGATCGGTTCGGGTGGTTATGCCGGCAAAGGATACAAAGCGCCCAACACGCAGATCGAATTGGGTTTTCTCCCCGCCACCGCAGTGCATAACGACTACATCTTTTCTGCCATCGGCGAGCAATGGGGCTTCGTCGGCGGCGCACTTTTGCTGGGCGCATTCGCGTTGCTTCTCGTCACCTGTCTGTTCGTCGCGTTTTGTGCGGGTGATCAGTTCGGCTCGCTCCTTGTCGTGGGAATCGCCGCGCTCATTTTCACGCACATTTTCCAAAACATCGGCATGACCATCTCGATGCTGCCGATTACCGGTGTGCCGCTGCCGCTCATCAGCTACAGCGGCTCCTTCGTGCTCATGATCATGTTCGGTCTCGGCATCGTGAACAGCGTCTGGGTTCATCGCAAAGCCGTTGCCCTCTGAGCAGCGCGCACTAAGATCGCTCGCAGATGGAGAGCGATTACAAAGTTAAGCTCGAGATTTTCGAAGGTCCGCTCGACCTCCTGCTCTACTTGATCAAGCGCGACGAGCTCGACATCTACGACATCTCCATCGAGCGGATCACGAAGCAATACCTCGAATATCTCCAGGCCTTCAAGGAACTGAACATCGACGTCGCGGGCGAGTTCGTCGTCATGGCGGCGAATCTCATTTACCTGAAGAGCCGCAGCCTGCTCCCGGTCGATCAACAGCCGCCGGAAGAAGACGTGGAGGAAGATGATCCGCGCTGGGATTTGATCCGGCAGTTGATCGAATACAAAAAATTCAAGGAAGCCGCGGCCCAGTTGCAGGTGCGACAATTGGAGGAAGCCGGACGATTCGTTAGGCAAACAAACGGCGACGATGTTGGGGCGGAGGCGCCGTTGCCTTTGGGCGAGGTCGGAATTTTTCAACTCATCAACGCCTTCCAGAATGTGATCAAACGTCTCGAAGCGCGCGAAGATTTGCAGGAGATTTTCGGCGAGCACTACACGGTCTCGGACAAGATCGAATGGATCTTGCAGCGCGTGGCTGATGGCGTGCCCCTGCGTTTTTCTGAGCTGTTCGCTTCCATGGCCTCGCGGGTTGAAATCGTGGTCACGTTTCTCGCCCTGCTGGAATTGATTCGGCTGCGACAGGTGCGCGCGACGCAGTCCGATGCGTTTGCGGAAATCGAGCTGGCGGCGGTCGCCGCGTAAATGCCGCGAATTCTGATCGCTGGCTGCGGTTATGTCGGTTCCGCGGTGGCGGAACTCTTTTATCGCGACGGTTGGGAAGTCGAAGGCTGGACCGCGTCAAGAGAATCCGACACGCCGTACTCGATTCGCATCGTGGACATCACGGACAAGGACGCGATCGCCCGGGCCGCTTCCGGCTTTGATGTCGTCGTGCAATGCGCGAGCACGCGCGGCGGCGGTGTCGACGATTATCGGCGGATTTACCTGGACGCGGCGCGCGGCCTGACGAGTGCTTTTCCCCAGGCGCTGTTTCTCTTCACCAGCAGCACCAGCGTTTACGCGCAAACGGAAGGGGAGTGGGTCACGGAAGAAAGCGCCGCTGAACCCCGACGTGAAACCGGCCGCATCCTGCGCGAAACGGAAGATTTGGTGCTCGAGCGCGGCGGAATTGTTGCGCGATTAGCTGGCATCTACGGACCGGGACGATCAGCGTTGCTGCAAAGATTTCTCGCCGGCGAAGCAATCGTCCCGCGCGGTCAGGATCGATTCGTGAATCAGGCGCATCGTGATGACATCGCGACGGCGTTGCGTTTGCTCGCAGGCACCAAGGCGCGCGGAATTTTCAATGTGACCGACAATCATCCGATTCTTTCCGGCGAATGCTATGAATGGCTTGCTACGCGATTGAAGAAACCACCGCCGATCACAGCCGATGCGCCGGTTGCGCGGAAGCGGGGCGATAGCAACAAGCGGGTGAGCAGCGCGAAGTTGCAGGCGCTCGGCTGGTCCCCGCGTTATCCGACGTTCTACAAGGCAATGGCCGACAGTATTTTGCCCAGTTTTGGCTTATAGGAACCATAAGCCGGTATGGTAGCTGCTTTTTACAAAGTCATGCGGATGATCAGACTCACCGGACGCGAAGCGACCGTCGTAAAAGCGATTGGATTTGTCGAGCCGATGCTCGGCTCCGAAATCCAGGACGCGACGCGGATGGAACCGGAGGACGTGACCGACGCGCTCAACGCATTGCTCGCCGCAGGTTTCGCGGAATGCATTCCCTATCGCGATCAAGTCGAGATGGCCGAGATGCCGGTGACGTCATTCGAGATCAATCCGGCCTACGTGCAGCAAATCCGCGCGGCCCTGGTTCGTCGCTAAACGATCGCGGCGGCGGCTTCGGCCGTTGATTTCTCCGGACGCGAATCGCGTTCGCCGAAAAGCTGGCGGATCACATCTTCCACCGGCACTTCCTGCACGTTGATGTCGGTCACCCTGCAGTTATCGAGCAACTGACGCGCGGTTTCCGTGACTTTCGCGCGCGGCACTTTCAATTGCACCGAAAGCGGCGCCTGTTCGATCACTTCGCCAAACTCCGCGAAGTTACAGGTGGACGGCTTCTCAAAGGTAAGGCTCACGATTTTATGACCGGAGAACCGGTCGATGATGTCGTCGAGCGGGCCATCAAAGAAGATTTTCCCACGATCGATGACGATGACGCGATCGCACAATTCCTGAATATCCTGCATGTAATGACTGGTCAGCATGGTGACGATGCGGTGGTCCTGATTGTAGACGCGCAGGAATTCCCGCACGCGCTTTTGACTTACGACATCAAGACCGATCGTCGGTTCATCGAGGAAAAGGACGCGCGGTTCGTGGATGAGCGCGGAGATCAATTCCATTTTCATGCGCTCGCCTAACGAGAGCTCGCGCACCATCACATTCATCTTGTCTCCGACTTCGAGCAGTTCGGTCAAACCGCCGACGACTTTACGAAATCGATCACGATCGATTCCGTAAATGGCGCGGTTGAGCTCGAGTGATTCCTGCGCGGGCAAATCCCACCAGAGCGCATTTTTCTGTCCCATGAGCAATGCGAACTGCCGTTTCAATTCGTTCTTCCTTTCCCACGGCACAAAGCCCAGCACGCGCGCCTCGCCCGAAGTTGGATTCAGCAAACCCGAAAGCATTTTCAGCACGGTGGTTTTGCCGGCGCCATTCGGTCCGAGAAATCCGACCAGCTCGCCTTCTTCTATTTTGAAGGTGACGTTGTCGGCCGCGCGGGTCTCATCGTACTTGCGCCAGAACAATCCCTTCAACGAACCGCGCAGCCCGCTTTCCTTGCGATAAGTCCGGTAAACTTTCGTCAGGCCGGATGCTTCGATTGCACTCATTTGTCTTTGAGCTAAGAAAAGATATACTGGAAAGGTATGGGGGCTACTACTGTTAAGCTAGATGCGAATCTACTAAGAGAGATTGCCCGGCGGAAGTCGGCTGGGCAGACCCTTTCCTCTTTTGTTCGGGAAGCCGTCGCACGAGACCTGCGCCGCCGCCAGCTGAAAGAGTCTGCCGAGGCTTACTGCAAGCTTTTGCAGGACAATCCGGCGGAGGCGGCCGCCATGTCGGAATGGGAAGATGCTAGCCTCTCCCAATCTCCGCGGCGGAGGCGCAAATGAGGCGTGGCACGATCACTTGGGTCAATCTTTCGGACACAGCCCCGCCGGAGATGGGAAAAACGCGTCCCGGGGTCATCATTTCCAACACGGAACAAAATGCCATTCTGCAAACCGTGGTCATCGTCCCCTTGTCGAGTCAGCCCGATGAGATCTGGCCGTTACGGCTAAAGATCGTGGCGTCGAAAAACAAAGCGAGCTTCGCGGTCGTGCCTGCGGTTCGCCAGGTGAGCAAAGCACGTTTGCTGGATACGATTGGTTTTGCGACCGACGAATTTCTCCATCGCCTAAGCGAGGCGCTCGCGATTTATTTGGGCGATTGAATTTGCGTCGGTGCCTCACGCAACGTTCTGTCATCGCTCTTGCCTAATCCGTGCCTGCAATTGAAGGTTCGGAATGAGCGGCTTTTTTGAAGAAGTAAAACGCCGCAAGGTCTATCGCGTCGCGGTCGCTTACATCGTGGCGGCCGGCGGCATTATTCAATTGGCCTCCGCTGCCTTTCCGGCGTGGGAATTGCCGAACTGGTCGCTCCGTCTGGTCATCGTTTCGCTTCTCATCGGGTTTCCCATCGCGCTCATCTTTGCCTGGGTCTTTGATATTACGCCGGAAGGCGTTCGCACGACTCAGCCGGTTAGCGTCTCCGGGCATCGCCGGCGCAATATCGCGTTGCTGATCGCGGGCGGAATCGTCATCTCCGCCATCGCGGGATTCTTTCTGCTCCCGCGCATTTCCTCCGCGCACAAGGTCGACAAATCCATCGCCGTGCTGCCATTCGAGAATTTGAGCGACGACAAGGAAAACGCCTACTTCGCCGACGGAATTCAGGACGACATCCTGACCAATCTCGCGCACATCGGCGATCTCAAGGTCGTCTCGCGCACTTCGGTTATGAGTTACCGCGGCAAGCCGAGCAGTGTGCGCGACATCGGCAAAGCGCTCGGTGTTTCCGCCATCCTCGAGGGGACAGTGCGCAAAGCCGGGAACCGCGTGCGGCTAAATGTGCAATTGATCAACGCCGAAAATGACGAGCATATCTGGGCGCAGGAATACGATCGCGACCTGACGGATGTCTTCGCCATCCAGACTGATTTGGCGCAAAAGATTGCCGACGAATTGCAGGCCAAACTTTCGCCGACGGAAAAAGCGCAGCTCATGCGCAAGCCGACGGAAAACAACGAAGCCTATCTGGCCTTCGTGCAGGCGCGCGATTTGCAGTCGCACGTGGAAGATATCGGAAAGCTGAAGCAGGCGGAGCAGCTCTATGAACAGGCCGTGCAACTCGACCCGAATTTCGCTCTGGCTTACGCCGGCTTCGTCGCAATTGCAGAGCTGGATTTCGCACACCTTCGATTCAGCGCCGGCGCGGCGCGACAAGGCCCGCAAGCAGGCGACGCGCGCGCTGGAGTTGCAGCCCGATTTGCCGGAGGGACATCTCGCGCTCGGTTTCTCCTTTTACTACGGCGACAATGATTTCGACGCCGCGCTAAAGGAATTTGAAATCGCGCAACGCGGCTTGCCCAATGCGAACGAAGTTTATCTCGCGCTCGGCGCCATTCAGCGACGGAAAGGCCGCTGGGCCGAATCAAACGCTAATTTCGAAAAATCGGCGGCTTTGAATCCGAAGGATTCATGGGCTTTGCAAAACCTGGCCATCAATTACGAAATGGCGCGCGATTTTGCTAAAGCGAACGAGACCATCGATCGCGCTCTGAAGGTCGCCCCGAATTCCTTCAGCCTCTGGGGAATCAAAGCGAAAATCGCCATCGAGGAAAATGGTGACTTCAGCATCGGCAACAAAGCGCTGGAGATGATCGAAAAAATGCCACAAGGCAGCGAGGAGCGAAATTTTCTCTGTGCGGAAAGCAGCGCCTTGTTTGTGCTGCAAAGAAAATATTCCGATGCTCTGCGCACGGCTGAATCCATCCCGGACGACTCGCTCATGCAAAAGATCGAGGCGCTGCCTAACAAGTATCTCGTCATCGGAGCTGCACAGAAGGGATTGAATAATGAAGCCGGCGCGCGTGCGGCCTTCACCAAAGCGAAAGATCTTGCGCAGGAACGGGTGAACGCTTCGCCGGCCGATCCCGACGCACGTATGGCGCTGGCTTCCGCGCTGGCTTTTCTCGGTGAAAAGGAGGCGGCCCAGGCGGAGACGCAGCGCGGGCTGGATTTATTGCCCGTGAGCAAGGATGCATTTCACGGTCCGGATATTTTGGAAGGTGCGTCCCAAATTTATGCCGTTATCGGAGACGCCGATCGCGCTTTTCAGATGTTGGAAGAGCTGGCGAAAATTCCCAGCTCGCTAAGCGTGGGATTCTTGAAGGCGAATCCGATCTATGACCCGATTCGCAACGATCCGCGTTTCGAACAACTACTGGCGAAACTCAGTGCGAAGATCTAGCGCTGCGTTTCTCGCGTTCGTCTTTGCGTCGGTTGCGCACGCGGAGTGGACGGTTGTCTCGACGCAGTCGGAATTTTCCGCCGGTGCGCGGGTGGAACATCGCTCCATCGTGGCGCGTTCCGAGGCGGGCGACGAGGCGACGATCGATGGCGCGATTTTTTCGACGAAAAACGCGACGCTGCGCGTGATCGACGACGCGTCAGCTAACCACTCGTTAGGCGAGATCATGCCGCGCGAGAACTGCATCGCCGGAACGAACGGCGGCTATTTCGATCCGGACTACGCGCCGGTTGGACTTCTCATCAGCGACGGGAAGTTGATAGCGCCGTTGGGCAAGGCGCGACTGCTTGCTGGCGTGATGAGTGTGGTTGACGGACGCGTGCGGGTTCAACGCGCGGCGGAGTTTTCCGCGAAAACAAAACCGAGCGCGGCCCGGCAATGCGGGCCATTTCTGGTCGATCATGGGCGAGCGATTGTCGGACTCGACAACACGCGCTCGGCGCGCCGCACCTTCGTCGCCACGAGCGGCGACCGCGTGCTCCTGGGATATTGTTCGCGCGTCACCCTGGCAGAGCTGGCGGATTTGCTCGCTTCGCCTGTGCTGGGGAATTTCAAAATCGAGCGCGCCATGAATCTCGATGGCGGGTCATCCAGTGGGTTCTGGTTCGCGGGCGAGCACGGCGTATTTTCGCGGCGCGAACTAAAAACCGTTCGCGATTACATCGCGATCGTGCCGAAATAAGGCATGCGCACATTCGGTGGTTTCAAGAAAGGCGAAGAGAAATTTTTCGGCGAAGTGCTGGGTGACGAAGTTCGTCGCCTAACGAGTGCTCCATGGCTCGAAGGCGAACCAACCGGCCAGAACTACTCGTTAGGCGAATTGCAGATCGACCTGCCCGTGGCGCCGAGCAAGGTGATCGCGGTCGGCTTGAATTACGCCGAACACATCGCGGAAATGAAACGCACACCGCTCGGCACGCCGTTGATCTGGTTCAAGGCGCCGACGTCACTCCTCCCGCACAACGGCACAATCGAGATCGCCTTTCCCGAACATCAGACCCATTTCGAGACGGAACTGGCGGTGATAATTGGACGGCGAGCGAAGAATGCGACGAAAGCGGACGCATTGGACTACGTTTTCGGCTACACCGTGGCGCAGGACATCAGCGATCGCGATTTGCAGAATGCCGAAAAACAATTCGCGCGCGCAAAATCTTTCGATACCTACACGCCGGTCGGACCCTACACTTATAGTAACGTCGATGTTACTGATCTGCCGCTGAGCTTGCGCCAAAACGGCGAGGTGCGGCAGCAAACGCGCACCAGCCAGATGATTTATTCCGTGGCGGAAATCGTCGCCTTTACGAGTGAAAATCTCACTTTGCTTCCGGGCGATCTCATCCTGACGGGCACACCTTCTGGTGTCGGCCCGATCAAGGCGGGCGACGAATTGGAGGCGACGATTGGCGATTGGCCGCCGCTCCGCAACCGCGTTTCCGTGGCCAAAAAATAATTCGGCCACGTGAAAATTAGCATTTGTCTGCGCCACATCCGGGGAGATGTTTGGCGCGAAGTACTTTTTCGGCCGAACCGCAATATGAAACGTGCGAGTGGATTATTTGAAAAGATTTACTCGACTCGCCGTTGCCACATCGCGAATAAATATCAGGTAACTGCCACTAAAGCATCGGACTGGTCACTAAGCCGTTCCATCAACTTTATGAAAACAACGTTAATCGCCTCCCTCGCTTCCGTTACGTTTGTGCTGACTTCACTGGCGCAAACTTCACCGCCACCGGCCGCCGGTTCACCGGCAACTACGATGCCGACAATGTCAGCGCCGCCCTCGACAACGATGAGCGCGCCGCCGGCGAATGGTTTGCAGTTACAAGCCGGGACTCCGGCAACTGCGCCGGCGACGACCTTAACCTCGCCCGCGGCTGCGACGATGCCAGCCACGGCGCCCAGCATCGCTCCGCCGGTCGCTGCCGCATCACCGGCTGCGACGATTCCGCCGCCGCCGGCCGACACGGGCAATTTTCTGATCGATAAGTTCAATCGCGGCGGCCCGATCATGTGGCCGATCCTGATTGTCTCGATCGTCGCGGTGGCTGTGGTGGTGGAACGCGTTTTCTGGTGGCTGACCCGCTGGATGAAGCGCGATCCGAAACGGATCGAGAAAGTTTTCACCGCGATCGAGAACGGCGATGTCGGCGAGGCCTCGCGTTTGTCGCGCGGTTCGCGCGATCCGGTGTTGCGCATGATGTGGAACGGCCTCAATCACCAGCACGCGTCGCTGCAAGGCGCATTGCAGGTCGCGGCCGGTATTGAAATCAAGCGGGCGGGACGATTCCTCGTTGTCATGGACACGCTCGTTACCCTGGCGCCGTTGCTCGGTTTGTTAGGAACGATCACCGGTCTGATGAAATCGTTCAGCTTCCTCGGCAACGAAGAACTGGCCGTGCAGGCGGTCACCGGCGGTATCGCGGAAGCGCTTATCGCCACGGCTTGCGGTCTGGGCATCGCGATTTTCGCGCTCGTTCCGTTTAACTTTTTCACTTCTCGTGTGTCTAACTTGGAGTTCGAGCTGCAGACTGCAGCCACGAACCTTGAAGTTATGTTGGAAGCCCAAAAACCGCGGGAACTGGATGTGACCGCAATGACCAAGTAGTCGCGAGCGATGGAAGTAGCATCACCAATCCCCAAGAAGCACGCGCGGATTGAGATCATTCCGTTGATCGACATCATGTTCTTTCTCCTCGCCAGCTTCATGATGGTGAGTTTGAGCCAGACCACGATGAAGGGCATGAAGGTCAGCCTGCCCACCGGCACGTCCGGCCAGACGCAGTCAAAAAAGGATTACGTCAGCTTCTCCGTGGATCGCGATGGCTACATCTATTGGGACAAGGAGAAGATTAACTACGAGGATGTGCCGAAGAAGTTGAAGCCAATCTACGCCACCAACCCGGAGGCGAAGATTTTCATCCGCGGTGACGCCGAAGCGCTTCACGGCAACGTCACGCGTTTGCTCGATCAAATTCGCTCGACCGGTTTTCAAAAGATTGCCTTCGAAATCAAGAGCCAGGCTTTGAAGGCAGTTCCTGCTCCAGGACAATGAACGATCAATCCAGTACGACAACGAAGGCCAAACCCGGGCCGCTGCTTTATAGGCCTTCGCCGCGGTGGCATGTCATCGCGGCGTTTGGTGCGGCGCTTGGAATTCACGCGATGGCCGCGGTCATCGCTGGGATTAAGAACGAAGAGCCGCCCGCGGATTTGAGCCAGATTCCAGAGGCGGTTGCGGAAGTCACCTTCGAACAGGCCTCACCCGAACCAACGCCGCCGCCGGAGGAGATGATTGAACCGGAACCGGTCGAAACGCCGCCCGAACCAACTGAGGTGCCGGAGTTCGTTGAGGAAAAACCGACGCCGCAGCCCAAGAGGGATCAAACCAAACCGGTTGCGCCTATTGCGCGCCCGAAACCAGCCGGTGTGCCGGCTGGCCCGATGTCAATGTCTGCGGCCAAGGCGGTCGCAGTCAGCGCGCCGCGTCCGGAATATCCTTACGAAGCGCGCCGCTCGAAGATCACCGGCAGCGGGGTGTGTGTGATGACGGTCGACACAGCCAGCGGTGCGGTTACCAGCGCGGAAATGGCGTCGAGCTGCGGCAATCCGATTTTGGATAACGCGGCCACGAGCGCGTTTCGCAGATGGCGTTTCAAACCGGGAACTGTTTCGCGCGTGCGAACACCGATCACCTTCACCATGACCGGAGCGTCCTACTAGCAGCGCGGAGCTTTCATCATGAGAATGCGATCGCCCATTCCGAAGAAGCACGCGCGCATCGAAATCATTCCGTTGATCGATATCATGTTCTTCCTCCTCGCCAGCTTCATGATGGTGAGCTTGAGCCAGACGCACATGAAAGGCATCCGGGTCAATCTCCCGGCGTCGAATGCGCCGCCGCCGCCGCCTAACCAGCAGAAGGATTATGTCTCGATTCGCGTGACCGAAGGGAATCTTGTCTACTTCGATAATCAGGGCGTTAATGCCGACGACGTGCAGGGGCGCCTGTATAATATGTTCAAGGCGAACCCACAGGTGAAGGTTTCCCTGAGCGCGGAGAAGAACTCCTTGCACGGCGACGTCATCACTGTGCTCGACAAGATTCGCTCCGCCGGCATCCAGAAGATCGGCTACCAGATCAAGACCGCGGAGCCGACGGGCGCTCCGGGCACCACGCCTTAGCGACTGAGTCGCATCAAATACTCGCGCAATTGCGCAATCGCGCGCGCGCGATGGCTGATGCGATTTTTTATTTCGTCACCGAGTTCGGCAAAGGTGCGATCGAATCCGTTCGGCACGAAGACCGGATCGTAACCGAATCCGTTTTTTCCGCGCGGCGCCTCGACAATCACGCCATCGATTCTCCCGGCAAACGTGGCCAGCGCTTCGCCCGCTCGGGCCAGTGCCAGTATGCAAAGAAAACTGCGCCTCGCGATTCGTCACGCCACGCGCTTCGAGTTCCATGAGCAGCTTCGCCACATTCTCTTGGTCGCTCGCATTTTCGCCTGCATAACGCGCAGAACGAACTCCCGGTTCGCCATGCAGCGCCGCGACCACAAGTCCCGAGTCATCCGCGACGACAAGTTCCGAAGTTACACGCGAGGCAGCTATCGCTTTGATGATTGCGTTGGCTTCAAACGTCGCGCCGTTTTCCTCCACGGGCGCGTGATCGGAAAAGTCCGAAAGATCGGAGACGGAAAATTCTTGGCCGAGAATCTGTGCGAATTCGCGCGTCTTATGTTTGTTGCGTGTGGCGAGAACCAGCACCGGCATCTTGAAATCCTGCAAATCCCGTCAATCCTGTCCAACTCTTCTGCATGAGCGAACGGCGCAAACCTTATCCATTCGATCAGATCGAGCCGAAGTGGCAATCGATCTGGGATAGCGAGCGCACTTTTCACGCGCCGAATCCCGGGCGAGCCCGGCTTCGATTCTTCGAAACCGAAGTTCTACATCCTCGACATGTTCCCGTATCCGAGTGGCGCGGGCCTGCATGTCGGACATCCGGAGGGCTACACCGCCACCGACATCATCGCGCGCTACAAACGCATGCGCGGCTTCAATGTGCTGCATCCAATGGGTTGGGACGCCTTCGGATTGCCGGCGGAACAATATGCGATCAAGACCGGCCAGCATCCGTCGATCACGACGCGCGACAACATCGCCAAGTTCAAGACGCAGCTGAAACGCATCGGCTTTTCCTACGATTGGTCGCGCGAGATCAGCACGGCCGATCCGAAATTCTATCGCTGGACGCAGTGGATTTTTCTTCAGATTTACAACTCCTGGCTCAATCCGGAGACGAAAAAGGCGGAACCGATTTCGACTTATCGCGGCGACGATCCCGACAGCGTGCGGCTCGCTTACGTCGCGGAAGTTCCGGTCAACTGGTGCCCTGATCTCGGCACCGTGCTCGCCAACGAAGAAGTGATCGACGGCAAGAGCGAGGTCGGCGGTTTTCCAGTCGTTAGGCGGCCAATGCGGCAATGGATGTTGCGCATCACCGCTTACGCGGAACGACTCGCCGATGAACTGAAGGATTTGGATTGGCCGGAAGGCATCAAGCTTCTGCAACGGAACTGGATCGGCCGCAGCGAAGGCGCGGAGATCGAATTTCCCATCGAGAACCGCGCCGAAACCATTCGGGTTTTCTCGACCCGACCCGACACCATTTACGGTGCGAATTACATGGTGCTCGCGCCCGAGCATCCGCTGGTCGATAGCCTAACGAGTGCTGATCGCCACGACGACGTGGCGAAATATCGTGAACAGGTTTCCGTTAAGTCCGATCTCGAGCGCACCGATCTGGCGAAGGAAAAAACCGGCACATTCATCGGTGCTTTCGCGATCAATCCGGTCAACGACGAGAAGATCCCGATCTGGATCGCCGATTACGTGCTCATGGGTTACGGCACCGGCGCGATCATGGGCGTGCCCGGACACGACGAACGCGACCTCGAATTCGCGCGCCAATTTGATCTCGCAATCATGCCCGTTGTCCAGGTGGCGGGAAAAACGCCCGAGGAATCCATCGGTTGTCTCGACGACGGCATTGCGATCAATTCGCCATTGATCGATGGCCTAACGACATCAGAAGCGAAAAAGAAGATCGTCGCCTGGTTGGAAGAGCACGGGCGCGGTCGGGCTGATGTTCGTTACAAATTGCGCGACTGGCTTTTCTCGCGGCAGCGATACTGGGGCGAGCCCTTCCCGATCGTTTGGGAGAATCAAAAACACCACTCGTTAGGCGAAAACGAATTGCCGCTCGTTCCACCGGAGTTGGAGGATTACAAACCGACCGGCACCGGCGAGCCTCCGCTGGCCAAGGCGAAAGAGTGGGTTCGTTATTCCGAAAAAGCGACACGCGAAACCAACACCATGCCGCAGTGGGCCGGCTCGTGCTGGTATTACCTGCGCTTCTGCGATCCGGCCAACGATTCGCGATTCGTCGGCGAAGCGGCCGAACGTTATTGGATGGGCGGCGCGAAACCCGGCGGCATCGATCTCTACGTTGGCGGCACCGAGCACGCGGTGCTGCATCTTTTGTATGCGCGCTTCTGGCACAAGGTGCTGTTCGATCTAGGCTACGTGTCGAAACCGGAACCGTTCCAGCGTCTCGTCAACCAGGGAATGATTCTGGGCGAGGACAATCGCAAGATGTCGAAACGCTGGGGCAACGTCATCGATCCGCTCGATGTCATCGCCGAATACGGCGCGGACGCATTTCGTTGCTACGAAATGTTCATGGGCCCGCTCGAGCAGATGAAGCCGTGGAGCATGAAAGGCGTGGAAGGCGTGGCGCGTTTTCTCGCCCGCGTCTGGCGTTTGTTTATGGATGAAAATCAGGCGGGCGAATGGCAGTTGTCGCCGCGAATGCAGGATGTCGCGCCGGACAAATCGCAGCAGAAAATTCTGCACGCCACGATCAAGAAAGTTAGCGAAGACATCGAGATCGCTCTCCTTCAACACCGCGATTTCGCAGATGATGGTGTTCGTCAATGCCTTCACCAATGCGCCGGTCATCCCGGTTTCGACCATGCGCACGTTTCTGATCGTGCTCAGCCCTTTCGCTCCGCATCTGGCGGCCGAGCTTTGGGAGAAACTCGGGCAACACTTTCACCACTCGTTAGGCAAACTCGCCGCCCAAACCTGGCCGGACTTTGACGAAACGCTCCTGGTCGAGGACGAAGTTGAGATTCCCCTGCAGGTGAATGGCAAGGTGCGCGATCGCGTGAAGGTGCCGATAAATGCGCCTAACGAGCAGTTGGAGCAAATCGCGCGAGCCAATCCACGCGTGCAGGAGTTCATCGCGGGCAAAACAGTGCGTAAAATCGTCTGCGTACCCAACAAGCTGGTCAACGTCGTGGCGGGTTGATAAACAACCTGCCCATGTGGAAAGAATTCAAAGAGTTCGCAGTCAAGGGTAACGCCATTGATCTCGCCGTCGGTGTCATCATCGGCGCGGCTTTCGGCAAAATCGTCACCTCAATCGTGGAGGACCTCATCATGCCGCCGATCGGCAGCGTGGTCGGGAATCTCGACTTCGCCAATCTCTACTTTCCGTTGTCGGACAAGATTACGCCTCGACTGCCGCTGGTCGAGGCGAGGAAGCTCGGACCCGTCCTGGCCTATGGCAGTTTCCTCACCGTCGTCATTAATTTCCTCATCGTTGCCTTCTGCATTTTTCTTCTCGTGAAGGCGGTCAACAAGATGAACAGGCCGCATCCGGCCGCACCGGCCGTGGCGAAGGATTGTCCTTACTGCACGATGAGCATTCCGATCAAGGCGACACGTTGCCCGCATTGCACTTCGGAAATGACGGCGTCGGCCTGACCTCTGGCGCGACGAGTGCTTGATCAGGTGCGGGAGAAATCATGGGAAATATCGCTTGCCGCAACTCCGATTACTCGTTAGGGAGGCGGCTTTCCGAAAAAATGAAATTCGTCAGATCTGGACTCATTTTTGGTTTGGGAATTCTTCTGGCCAGCTGCGCCACGCAACCGGGACCGAAGACAGCGGGCACGCGCGCCAGTGTGCAGAACGTTCGCACCACCGCCTACACGCACACTGAAGGCAGCGGGAGTCGCAATGCCGTCGGGCAGCCTCTTTCCGGCGGTCGCTTGAAAAGCGCCTCGGCCGACTGGTCGCGTTTTCCTCTTGGCACGCGCTTCCGTCTTTTGCGCACGGGCAACGAATACGTGATCGACGATTACGGTGGCGCGCTCGTCGGCACGAGCACGATCGATCTCTACATGACAACGCGCGCGGAAATGCACCGTTGGGGTGTGCGCCATGAAGACATCGCAATCATTCATTGGGGTTCGGAGGAGGATAGCCTGAAGATTTTGCGCACGCGCACGAATGTCGGACGCGTCCGCCGGATGATTTTCGCGCTCGAGGAAAAAGAGGGCGGGCCCACGAAACGATAGTATTTTTGACACGCGCGCAGCCGCGTTCCACTTAGCCCTGTGAAAATTCTGGTCGTCGGCGGCGCCGGTTACATCGGCAGCATTTGCTCGGAGCTGCTGCTCAACGAAGGCCACGAGGTCACGATTTTCGATAATCTGAGCGAAGGTCATCGCCGCGCGGTCGATGCGCGCGCCGCTTTCATCCAGGGCGACTTGAGCGAGCGCGCCATTGTCGATCTTGCACTCGTTAGGACGAAACCGGATGCCGTCATGCATTTCGCCGCCAATGCGCTCGTGGGCGAATCGATGCAGAATCCGTCGAAATATTTTCGCAACAACATCGCGCACGGTTTGAATCTGCTCGACGCCATGCTCGGCGCTGATGTGCGCCGTTTCGTTTTTTCATCGACCTGCGCCACCTTCGGACCACCCGAGCGTGTGCCGATCGACGAAACGTTCCCGCAGCGTCCGATCAATCCCTACGGCGAATCGAAGCTGGCCTTTGAGCGTATCCTGCGTTGGTACGACGAGATTCACGGATTGCGTTTTGTTTCGCTGCGTTATTTCAACGCCGCGGGCGCGTCGGAGAATTTCGGCGAAGATCATCGCTGCGAAACGCATCTCATTCCCAACGTGCTGAAAGTCGCACTGGGCCAAAAACCGCACGTCGAGATTTTCGGCACCGATTACGACACGCCGGATGGAACCTGCATTCGCGATTACATTCACATCCTCGATTTGTCGCGTGCGCACATTCTCGCGCTCGGCTCGGCGAAATCGGAGTTTTACAACCTCGGCACGGGTGGCGGTTCGAGCGTGCGCGAAGTCATCGAGTCCTGCCGCAGAATTACCGGACGCGAAATTCCGGTCGTGGAACAGCCGCGCCGCCCTGGTGATCCGCCGCGCTTGATTGCCGTCTTCCGAAAAAATAAAACGCGAACTCGGCTGGGAGCCAAAGTTTGAAAATCTCAATGCCATTATCGAGAGCGCGTGGAAGTGGCATCAAAAATTCCCGCGCGGTTACGAAGATTAGGGCAACTTTCGCGATGCAACCTTTGCCTGGTTTTCGTGATTTCCTCCCGAGCGATTGCGCGGAGCGAAATTATATTTTCGCCACGTGGCGCGAGGTCGCGCGCCGTTACGGCTTCGTCGAGTGGGATGGGCCGGTGCTGGAGCCAACCGAGCTCTACAAAAAAAAGAGCGGCGACGAAATTGTCGGCCAGCTTTTTAATTTCACCGACAAAGGCGAACGCGAAGTCGCGATGCGGCCGGAACTCACCCCCACGCTGGCGCGCGTGGTCGCGGCGAATGAGCGGCAATTCAAGAAACCGCTCAAGTGGTTCTCGATCCCGCAATGTTTTCGCTACGAGAAACAGCAGCGCGGAAGATTACGCGAACATTTCCAGCTCAACTGCGACATCATGGGCGAAGACTCGTTAGGCGCCGATGTCGAATTGATCTCGCTCTGTATCGATCTGCTGCGCGGATTTGGTTTAAGCGCGAAGGATGTGGTCGTGCGCATCAGCGACCGCGAGTTTTGGACGGAATTTCTGAAGGTGCAGAATGTGCCTAACGAGTCGTGGCCTGAAACCTTGCAGATCATCGACAAAGCGGAACGCGAGTCTCGCGATAAGACGGCGCAGAAGCTCGGACGCCTGGCCGATCCGGTCTTTCAAATTCTGGAACACGGCGGCGAAAGCGAAAAAATGAATTCGCTCATGAGTGGATTGCGCGCACGAGGCTCTGGCTGATTTCGCGCAGATTGATGTTCGTATCGTGCGCGGCCTCGCCTACTACACCGGCGTTGTCTTTGAAGTTTTTGATCGCGCCGGAAAGTTCCGCGCCATCGCCGGTGGCGGACGTTATGACAACCTCATCGCGCAACTCAGCAATGGCGCGAGTTCGTTGCCGGCGGCCGGGTTTGCCATGGGTGATGTCGTGCTCGGCGACTTGATTCGCGAGACACCCGCGGCGCGCGCCCAGATGGACAAGACGATCGGCCGGGAACGCGCGCTCGATGTTTTTGTTGTTATCGCAAAAGAGGAGCGGCGCGGCGACGCGCTCGGCCAGGTTCAACAACTGCGCGATAAGAATTTGCGTGTCGATTATCCACTCGTCGCGGCAAAGGTCGGTAAACAATTCCAAGCTGCCGAAAATCTCGGCGCGCGTTTTGCCGTCATCGTCGGTGACGAATGGCCGCAGGTCGCGGTGAAAGATTTGCGCAGTGGCGAACAGCGCCTTGTCTCGCCAGAACACTTGCTAACCCAGTTGTCATCCTGAGCGGCGCAGACGGCGAAGGATCTCACGAATAAAGAATGCGTCGCTACCACTTGAGAGATTCTTCGCTTCGCTCAGAATGACACACGTTCGATGAGTTTCTATCGCACACATCATTGCAATGAATTGCGCGCGGCTGACGTCGGTCGCAGCGTGAAGGTCGCCGGCTGGGTGCATGTCCGGCGCGATCACGGCGGCGTGGTCTTCATCGATTTGCGCGATCGCGAAGGTCTGACGCAGGTGGTGTTTCGTCCCGAAGAAAATGCGGAAGCGACGAAGCTCGCGCACAGCCTGCGACACGAGGATGTGATCCAGGTCGAAGGCAAAGTGGCGCCGCGTTTGCCGGGCACGGAGAATCCAAAGCTGGCCACCGGCGACGTCGAGGTTTTGCCGGACGTGCTGAAAATTTTGAATCGCGCGGACGTCCTGCCGTTTCCGATCGACGCGGACTCTACGAATGAAGATCTGCGCCTGAGCTATCGCTACTACGATCTGCGTCGTCCGCAGATGTCGCGCAATCTGCGTATGCGACATCGCGTGACGAAAGCGGTGCGCGATTACTTCGACTCGCAGGGTTTCGTCGAAGTGGAGACGCCGATCCTGTCGAAGAGCACGCCGGAAGGTGCGCGCGATTTTCTTGTGCCGAGCGCGTCTGGCGCCGGGAAAATTTTACGCGCTGCCGCAGGCGCCGCAGCAATACAAGCAGCTCCTCATGGTCGGCGGCGTGGAAAAATATTTCCAGATCGCGAAATGTTTTCGCGACGAAGATCTGCGCGCCGATCGCCAGCCGGAGTTTACGCAGATCGATGTCGAAGCATCATTCGTCAGGCCGGATGATGTCTTTGCCTTCACCGAAGGAATGCTGGCCGCGGTTTTTCGCGACTCGTTAGGTATCGAAACCAAAACGCCCTTCGACCGGCTGACCTATCGCGAAGCAGTCGGCACCTACGGCAGCGACAAACCAGATCGTCGTTTCGGATTGAAGCTGGTCGATCTGAGCGACGTTTTTCGCGAGAGCAGCTTCAAGGTTTTCCGCGGCGCACTCGATGCGGGCGGCGTAGTCAAAGCGATCAACGCCAAGGGATTTGCCGGGATCACCATCGGCCAGGTCGATGAAATGACTGCGATCGCAAAAAATTTCGGCGCGAAAGGTTTGGCTTTCATCAAGATCGAAAACGGCGAATGGAAATCGCCCATCGTGAAATTTTTCACCGAGGCGGAAAAGGAAGCGCTGCGCTCGCGCTTACAAATCGAGGAGGGCGATCTCATTTTCTTCGCCGCCGATAGTTGGGACATCGCCTGCGAAGTGCTCGGGAGGTTGCGCCTTCGCTGCGCGGAAATCTTGAAGCTGATTCCCGGTCACGACGTAATCGATTTTCTTTGGGTGACCGAGTTTCCTCTTCTGCAATGGAGCGCCGAGGATCAGAAATGGAACGCGGTGCATCATCCATTCACGCGCCCGCACGCCGATGACATCGCGTTGCTCGAGGAAAAGAAATTCGGCGAAGTGCGCGCGGAAGCGTACGACGTGGTCTTGAACGGCGTCGAAATCGGCGGTGGCTCGATTCGAATTCACGAACCGGATTTGCAGGCGAAAATGTTCGGCGTCCTCGGCGTAAACGAGAAGCAGCAGGAAGAATTATTCGGCCATCTGTTGCGGGCCTTTCGACTCGGTGCGCCACCGCACGGCGGCATAGCCTTCGGGCTCGATCGCATGGTGATGTTGATCTGTGGCGAAGAATCAATCCGCGAAGTAATGGCGTTCCCGAAAAATAATCGCGGTCAGGATTTGATGTCGCAGTCGCCCGGCGATGTCGAAGCGAAGCAGTTGCGCGAACTTGGAATCAAACTCGCGTCCGAGAAAAAGGACACGTAAACTTTTGCCATGTTCGTGGAAGGCGGTCTGCATCCTGAGCAGGTGAAGGCACTGCGAAGCATGTCACTGCAGCGGCGGCTTGATCTCGTTCTAGCCGGGATCGAAAGCGCGGGCGACTTACGCGAGGCGATGATTCGCATGACCCATCCTGGATGGTCGGGCGAGCAAGTGAAGAAGGCGCTGCGCGAAGAAGTCCGCAATGCCGGAAGATAATCCACTCGCGATTTTCGCGCCGGGATTAAACGCTCTGGGCGTGCCGTGGATGGCAGTCGGTTCGATCGCTTCAAGCGCGTACGGAGAGCGGCGGACGACGCTTGATCTCGATGTTGTTGCAGTCGTAGGAAGGGATCATGCCGCGCGGTTTCTGGCCGTTTTTCCAGAAGCGGATTTCTACTGTCCGCCTGCCGAGGTCATTAACGCGGAATCGGCGCGATCGGAGCGCGGACATTTCAATCTCATCCATCACCACTCGGTTTATAAGGCCGACATTTATCTCTCGACGGGAAGCGATTTTGAACGTTGGGCATTCGCGAATCGTCGCGCGGTGAAGGCGGGCGAGACGGCGGTGTGGCTCGCTCCTCCAGAATTCATCATCGTCCAGAAGCTGGAATTTTTTCGCGAGAGCCGAAGCGAGAAACACGTTCGTGACATACGCGGCATGCTCGCGGTCACGGACGTCGATCGCGCCGTGATCGTGCAGGAAGTTGAGCGACGTGGACTTGCCGATGAGTGGCGGCGGTGTGTGGGCTAGCCTGGGCGCACGTGCGCCTTCTCGGTCCGAAAGCAAAGCGCCACCGCAAGAGTGACGATGGTGCCGAAGAAAATCCACCAGGGGAATTCCGCCACCGGCAGCCAGCTCGGTTGTCGATAGAAGACGTGATCGGGGCCGCCGATGATGCGCGCAATGCTGTTTGGTAATCCGCTGATGATGGCGACGGCGATGAAACCGATGATCATGGCGATGATGTTGCCGGCATTGTTGCCATGACGGCGGGTGAAAATTCCGCAGAGGAAAATTCCGAGCACCGGACCGTAGGTATAGCCGTAAATCCCGAGCACAATCGGGATGATACGAACTTCGGGATGGATGACGACGATGTATGACGTGAGCGATGAGACCACGATCATGAGGATGGAGAAGCCAATGGTAGCGATGCGCACCGCGCGCAGACTTTCCCTCTGCGTCGCGTCGCGATTGATGTAGTTCTGGTACCAATCGCGCGTGAAACTGGTGGCGAGCGCGTTGAGCGCGGTGCTGAGCGAGCCCATGGCGGTGGCGAAAATTCCGGCGATGAGCAGGCCGCGAATGCCCACCGGCATTTCATGGAGAATGAAGTGGCAAAAGGTCTCGTTAGGCGATTTCGGCAAAGCCGGATCGGGATGCGCCTGGTAGTAGGTCCAAAGCAGAAGTCCGATGCTGAGGAAGGTAAAAACGATCGGGATATCGGCCAGCCCGGAAAAAATGAGCGAGCGGCGCGAACGTCGAATATCCGGCGCGGTCAACATGCGTTGCACCATGTCCTGATCGGTTCCATGCGTGGCCATGGTGACGAAGGTCGAGCCGATCAGCCCGGCGAAGATGGTGTATTCGATCTCGAACATGCCTTGCCATCTGGCCCAGCCGCTCTTCGCCGGATCGAGTCCGGTGGTGATGAAATCGTGCAGACCGAATCCGCCGTTGCGTTGCACGATTTCATCCCAGCCGCCGGGAATGGCGAAGTAGAGAACGCCGAGCGCGACGAGGGCGCTCCCCATCATGATTGAAGCCTGGATGAAATCGGTCCAGACCACGGCCTTGATGCCGCCGAGTGTGGTGTAAATTGCGGTCAGGAGAACGATGACCACGGACGCGCCGATGTAGATCCGAACCGTTTGCGTGGGATTGGGGCGTGCGCCGGTGATCATTTCATAAGCGAGCACGAGCGCGATAGCCGCGACGTACAAGCGCGCGCCAGAGGCAAGCACGCGCGTGAAAAGGAACACACCGGACGCGGCGTTCTTCGTCGGCACACCGAAACGCGCGGTCAGGTATTCGTAGATCGAGTAAACTTTGTAGTCGTAGTAGGGCTTGATAAAAATGTAGCTGACAAGAATGCGGGCGATGATGGTACCGATGGCGAGCTGCGCGTAGGTGAAATTGCGTAGCGCGAAACCTTCACCCGGCGTGCCAAAAAATGTGCCGGCGCTCGTTTCCGCCGCGATAATGGAGGCGAGCACGGCCCACCACGGAATGCGCCGGCCGCCGAGGGCGAAATCTTCCAGGCTATCTTCCTTGCGGCCCATGTAGAGGCCGATGGAAATGATGACGAGGAAGTAGAGAAGCAGGACGCAAAGATCGATGGTGAGGCGCGCGTCCATGAGGCGCGGTTATTTAGCCACGGATGAACACGGAGGAAACACCGATTTTGATTGAGGCGCCGGATTTCGATCTGGCCGGGACGCTCGATTCGGGCCAGGTCTTTCATTGGGAAGCGTTGGGAGCGGGTTTTGTGGGAATGATCGGCGGCGCGCCGGTTTACCTCGAACAGAAGAGCGATCAACTACTCGTTAGGCATGGAACGGAAGCACTCGTCCGGCATTATTTCGCGCTCGATCATCCGCTGCGGGAAATCTGCGCGGCCTTTCCGGATGATCCGGCCATGTCGGCAGCGCGCGATTTTTGCCGCGGGCTGCGCATCATTCGCCAGCCGCTTTGGGAATGCCTGGCCAGCTTCATCACCTCATCGATGAAACAGGTGGCGCACATCCGGCAAATGTCGCGCGCATTGCGTCAGCGTTTTGGGAAAGCGATGCGAGATCGGCGGAGTTGAGATTTTCTCATTCCCAGCGGCAGCTCGCCTGGCCGAAGCAACCGAAAAAGAGCTGCGCGAGTGTGCGCTCGGTTATCGCGCGAAGAATCTTCTCGCGACGGCGCGTCGCGTGAGCAGGGGCGAGGCGAATTTGGAATCTTGGCGTGCATTGCCGGATGAAGAACTGCGCGCGCGACTTTGCGAGTTGCCCGGGGTTGGTGCGAAGGTGGCGAACTGTGTGATGCTTTTTGCCTACGAACGGCTGCGCGCGTTTCCGATCGACGTCTGGATCGAACGCGTCCTGACGAAAAAATATTTCGCGGGCAAACGAAAGGTAACGCCGCGGCGTTTGCGCGATTTTTGCGACCGCTACTTCGGCGAGCATGGCGGCTACGCGCAGCAGTATCTTTTTCATCACGCGCGCAAGACCGCAAGCCGCCGGAGAAAGGCCGGTTGAAGATGGATTCCTGGCAGGAATGCACGATGCTGTTTTCCCTAGCGTAGCGAGATGAATGCGACACGAGAACGGCGGATGTTGTGGTGGGCGATCATCGCCTCGCTCTTCGTCCATGTGATCGCGGCGTTGTCGCTCGCGTCGTTTAATAGCGCCTTTGCTCCGGCGCCGTTGGAAGAGGACAAGCCGGTCGAACTGACGATGGTCGATCTCTCCGCGACGCCGCCGCCCGTGCCGAAGAATCCGCCGTTCATGCAAACGGAAAAGGAATCGCCGGAAGAGCCGACGGAGAAAACTTTCGAGTCGAATGCGAATTCAATCGCGGCCAGCCAATTGCCGGCCGACGGCGACAAGCCGTTGCCGTCACAGGACGGAAAGGAAAAGCCATTCGTCGATCTGCAGACGCACGATTATTCGCTGCCATCGAAAGGCGCGCAGCCGCAGCCGGAAGCGAAAATAACGCCGCCACCCGCGACTCCGGAACCCACGCCACGGCCCACGCCGCGTCCGACTCCGGCGCCAACGCCGGAACCGATCGCCACTCCATCGCCGGAGCAACTTGCGATGTTAAGAGCGACACCGCCTCCGCCGTTGAAAAATCCCGAGGAAACGGAAGCAACGCCTCCGCCCGAAACCACGCCGACTCCGCCGCCGGTTACATCGCGGCCTTTGCCGCAGCAGCCCGCTTCAAATTTCCAGGCGCAGAAACAGGAGACGCGCGTGACCGGTCGCATTACTAACCGCGGCCAATCCGCGGTCAACGCTGTCGGCACGCCGCTGGGCAAATATCAGAAGCTGGTCTCGGACGCGATCGGCTCGCGCTGGTATTATTACATGAACGATCGCATGGACCTCGTGAGTGTCGGCACCGCGCACGTGGAAGCGGAGGTAGATGGGAAAGGGAAAATCCAAAAGCTGCGTATCATTTCCAACAATTCGAACGAAGCCTTCGCCAACATCTGCTTGCAATCGTTTCAGGAGGCGCAAATTCCTCCGATTCCACCTGATTTGATCGCGACGCTGCCGGAAGGCCGCCTGCCGATCGATATTTACTTCACCACTTATCCAAACCAATGACGATTTTTCTCGCTGAACTATCCGGACCCGCCGGCGCGGTTTGGAACTTCTTTCACTCAGGCGGCTTTTTCATGTGGCCACTGCTGGTCTGCTCGATCATGGCGGTGACGACGATCATTCATCGCGGGCTGGCCTTGCGGCGGAAAAATGTTTTGCCCCTCGTGATTGAAAGCGAAATCGAGCGACTCGTGCCCGGCGGCAGCGCGGAGCGGCTGGCGCGTATCGTGCAGCAGGATGATTCCTCGCTCGCGCGGCTGGTGCGGATGGCATTGCAACATCTGCGCGCGCCGCGCCAGGAAACGACCGAGGTGGTGGAAACGAAAGCGCGTCACGAATTGGTCGTGCTCGAGCGCGGACTCATCGTGCTCGAAGTCATTACCGGCATCGCGCCGCTGCTCGGATTGATCGGCGCTGTGTCGGGTCTGGTGCACGTATTCTCCGCGCTCGGCATCAGCTCGGGCGCGTCGAACACGCAACAGGTGGCGCGCGGTATCGCCGAAGCGTTGAACGCCACCGTCTTTGGTCTTTCCATCGCCGTGCCGAGCCTGGTCGCGTTTAGTTATTTCTCGAAGAAGATCGAAGTGATGTCGGTGGAAATGGAAACGCTCGTCGTGGAATTGATCGGTAAATGTTATTACGGCCGGAGCGCGGCGGGATCGAAGCAGCGCGTCGCGGCGGCGCCAACGCCGGCAATCGTGCCGGAGCCACAGGTGCCGGCGGTTTGAGCTTGCGGCCTAACGAGTCATGAAGATCGCAGTGCGGAAACGGCGCGCGCCGTCGATCATCATTGTTTCGCTGGTCGACATTCTCACCATCCTGCTCATCTTTTTTGTCGTCTCCACCACCTTCAAAAAGGATCAGCCCGAGGTGCAGATTAATTTGCCCGAATCGCAGACCGCGACCAAGGCCCCGACGGAGGAGGATCACGCCATCGTGAGCGTAAACGCCGATGACGAAGTGATGCTCAACGGCCAGCCGCTCGCGGTCGAAGACCTGCAGAGCGCGGTGAAGGAATTGTTGCTGACCAAGAAAACGTCGCTCGCCTTGCAGGCGGACAAGAAGGCGTCCTTCGGCATGATCATCAAAGTGATGGACGCGTTGAAGCTGGCCGGAGTGAAAAATCTCCCGGCTTTCACGCACGGCGAAAAATGATTCTGGAGATCGTGAAGTATGGCGACCCGATCCTGCGCGCCAAAGGAAAGCGGATCGCGAAAGTGGATGATCACATTCGCGCACTTGCGTCCGACATGCTGGAAACAATGCACGCCAACAACGGCGTCGGTCTGGCCGCGCAACAGGTTGGCGAAGCGTTGCAATTAACAGTGGTCGACATTTCCGCGGTGGACGACCGGCCGAGCACGCTGCGTTTGAACGGCCGGAAAGTTGATCCGAAAAGCGCGATGCCGCTCGTTCTCCTGAATCCTGTTTTGACTCTGGAAGATGAAACCGAAATAGGAACGGAAGGCTGTTTGAGTTTTCCGGAGATCAACGCGGAGATCGATCGCGCGATCTGGATCAAAGCCAAAGCGGAAACGCTCGAGGGCAAACCGATGGAGATCGAAGCGTCCGGTTTACTGGCGCGTGCTCTGCAACACGAGGTCGATCATCTCAACGGCATCCTGTTCATCGACCGGATGAGTTCCGCGACCAAGGCCAGCCTGGCCAGTCGTCTGAAGCGGCTGCAGAAAGAAACGCAGGGCGGTTAGGCGAATCACATCGCCTTGTAGGTGACCGTGATGCTGCGGAAGATATTCGGATCGCGTTGCGCCGAGAAATAAAAGAGCTCGAGCATCGTGTTGCTGGCCAGCCATTGATAACCGACCAATGTTTGGATGACGTCCGAATCGGTATCGCGGGTGCGCGAAATCAGTTTCCCGGTGCCGAACTTGCCATCGAAATAGCGCCGGATTTGGCCCATGCGATTGTTGTAATCCTCGATCGACCACTTGTCGTACTGGTACTGCAATTCGACTTCGACGAGAAAGCCTTCCTTGAAACTGAAGAGGCTGCGCTTCAATCCCGGTTGCACGAGACCTTCCACGGTCCACACATCGCGTTTGTCTTTCTTCTCGCGATTCACAATCTTGGCCTTGGCCGCGGATAAAACCTGCTCAACTCTTCCCGCCGGATCGTTCCAGCGGAAGCCAAAGGGCGGCAGAATATCTTCGCCGGCGAAGGCGCGCGTCGCGCAGAGAAGAGACGCAAACAGGATGGCGGCGAAGAGACGCATCACTCGTTAGACCGAGGGAAAACGGCGGAAATTCGGCTGAAATTGCGATCCATGGTTGCGCTGGCGGCGAGGTGCACGCGGCCAGTTTCAGCAACAAGGTTGCGTGGCTGCGCGGGGCAGCTCAACTCGCGCGCGAGCGGTGAGATTAAACGCTGGCACAAACATCCGGTTCAATTTTCCGTCAAGAGTTTTTTGAAGCGCGACTAAAAATAAACTTGGGAAATTTTCTTGTTCGCATTTTGCCCCATTTCTAATCTCAAGCCGCTGGCAGCGGAGGAAACCCAGAGGGTGTGAACAAGATGTGAACAGCTTGCCAGCGATTTGAAAACCTAGAATGATGATAACCCCCGCCGCCTTGCAAAGACTCGAAGAGAAAAAAGAAATTCATGGATCGTCCCTCTCCGTTTTTGCCGGCGCCGATCGCGTTTTTCCCTCGTATTTCGCGATTTTTTTTCAGTGGTTCAGCGAAAAAGCACTGATCGCGTCCCCAATTTCGGAAAGTAGCGGCCCCCAATTTCTCCCTCGATGTGCCTCGGGACGGCGTCGGGAACCAGTCGTTTAACGCTGTTAACAAGTCGGTATGGACGAGAAGTGTACTCAAATTTGGTCGAAGTTGTCGGCTGCGCTCAAGCCGCAGGTCAGTCCGGATACCTACAAGCGCTGGTTTTCCGCAGTGAAACTGGTCGGCGCGACCCCGGACACCTTCACGTTTCTCGTTCCTAACAACATTTACCAAATCTGGATCGAGACGAACCACATGGGCGCGTTGCAGGCTGCGGTGGTCACGGCTTTTGGTGAACCACGAAAGATAAAGTTCGCTGTTTCGTCCGATGCCGGACCGGTGGATGTCAAGGAGGTCGCGCCGGTTGCGGAAGAGATCGAAGCGCCGGCGGAAACACCGCGTTCCATGGGAAGCGCGGGCACGCCGCTTGGGTTGAATCCGCGAAACAATTTCGAATCGTTCGTCGTCGGCCCGAACAACGAGATCGCGCATGCGGCCAGCCTGGCGGTCGCGCAATCACCTGCGCGCACCTACAACCCGCTCTTCATTTATGGCGGCGTCGGTCTGGGCAAAACGCATCTGATGCAGGCGATCGGCCAATACGTTTGGGCGAAAAAGAGAAACGCGAAGGTCATGTATCTTTCCAGCGAGCTTTTCATCAACGAATTCATCGACGCCATCCAGCACAGCACGCTGGTGAAATTCCGGAAGCGTTATCGCCAGGCCGATTTGCTCCTGATCGACGACATCCAATTCCTCGGCGGCAAGGAACGTTCGCAGGAAGAATTCTTCCACACCTTCAACACGCTCTTCGACGGACATAAACAGATCGTGCTCTCGAGCGATCGGCCCGCCTCGGAGATTGCCAACCTCGAGCACCGCCTCGTCTCGCGCTTCGAATGGGGACTCACGGCGGAATTGCAGCCGCCCGATGTCGAAACGCGCATTGCGATTCTGCGCAAGAAAGCGCGAACGCTGCAGATCAAACTCGCCGACGAAATCTTCGAATTCCTCGCCAATCGCATCCGCACCAACGTGCGCCGACTCGAAGGCGCGCTGATGCGCGTGGCCTCATTCGCGTCGTTGAGCGGGAAAGAATTAAACAGCGAGATCGTCGAGCATTTGCTCAAGGACATCCTCAACGAAGAAGCGCGGCATGCGATCACGATCGAACAGATTCAACGCCGCGTGGCCGAGCATTTCGATGTGCGCCTGGCCGACATGACGAGCAAACGCCGCCCGGCTAACATCGCTTTCCCGCGCCAGATCGCGATGTATCTCGCGCGCGAATTAACCAAAGCGTCACTGAATGAAATCGGCGATGCCTTTGGCGGCCGCGATCACGGCACGGTCTTGCACGCGTGCAAGCTGGTGAAGCGCCGCATGGTGGAACAGGACAACATCCGGCAGACGATTTCGTTTATCGATAGTTCGTTGAAACGCTGACCACAAGATCGCTCTCGCCTTCGTCACCGCGGCCTCTGCCTAACCGCATCAGATTGCGGTTGCCGAATAAAATCGTAAGCCTTACATGATAGCCGTTCGCTCTGCGTTCTCATGAAATTCAGCGTCACGAAAGAAAAGTTACTCGAAGGTTTACAACAGGTTCAGAACGTCGTTAGCACCCGCACCACGCTGCCGATTCTTTCCAACGTTCTGCTCCAGGCCGATGGCGATGAAGTGCATCTGACCACGACCGATCTCGATGTCGGAGTGCGCGGAAGTTTCGAGGCGAAGGTCGACAAAGCCGGCGCGACCACGTTGCCGGCGCGCCGTTTGTTCACCATCATTCGTGAACTTCCTTCGAGCGAAATTTCCATTGAGGTCGATGGAAAGAACGCCGCCTCGATTCGTAGCGGCCAGAGTTTTTTCAAGATCCTCGGTTTGCCGGAGGAAGAATTTCCGCCCCTGCCGAAGTTCGAAGGCGCGAAGGTCATCACGATCAAGCAGAAGGATCTGCGCGACGGATTGCGCAAAACGTCCTACGCGATTTCGACTGATGAGACGCGCTACGTTCTCAACGGCGTTTTGTTCAGCCTGAAAGACAACAAACTCACGCTCGTGGCGACCGACGGACGCCGCCTCGCGATGGTCGATCTCGAGCTCGAATTTCCGCGCAGTCACGAAGCCGACATCATCGTGCCGACCAAAGCGGTGACGGAATTGCAGCGCCTGCTCACCGATGAAGGCGAAGTGAAAGTGAGTTTCGGCAGCGGACAAATCGCGTTCGATCTCAACAACACACTGCTCGTCTCGAAATTGATCGAGGGAAATTATCCGAACTACAAACAGGTCATCCCGAGCGAGACGAAGGAACGCGTCACGCTGGAGCGCGAAACGTTTTTGAATTCCGTCCGTCGCGTTTCATTGCTGGCGAGCGACAAATCGAATTCGATCAAGCTCAACTTCAGCAAGAACAACATCGACATCACGGCCAACACCCCGGAAGTCGGCGAAGCGAAGGAGTCGCTCCCGGTCACCTACAAAGGCCGCGATTTTTCCATCGCGTTCAATCCGGAATTTTTCATGGCGCCGCTGCGCAATCTGACGGAGGACGAAGTTTTTCTCGACCTCATCGACGAGATGAGTCCCGGCGTGCTGAAGATCCAGAGTCCGTTTCTTTACGTCCTGATGCCGATGCGCATCAGCTCGTAATTGTCGCGAGAACTTCCTCGACGCTGATTTCATCGAGTGGTCTAACGACTCGCACTTTCACATTCTGCGGCGCCCAGATTGCCGGATCGCTTGGACCGAAGAGCAACGTGCACGGCGTCCCAACCGCGGCCGCAATGTGCGAGATGCCGCTGTCGTGTCCAATGAAGTGATGCGCCCGCGCCAGAACAGCGGCGACGATCGTCAGCGGCTGATTCTCGACGTACGCAATCGGCAAATCGCTCCAGGCTGAGCGAAGTTGTCCGGTCACAATGGCGTCCGCTTCGCCGCTGATCACGATTAGGTGTGCGTTCGTGATTCTAAGACCGAGGTCGATCCATTTTTGCAGCGGCCAGTTTTTCGACGCGCTGCCACTGCCTGGATGAATCGCGATCAGGCGCTTTGACTCGTTAGGCAAGAATCGTTGTGCGACCGCGAAATCGTCTTCGTTTGGAAAAATCTCCGCGGCCGGATCGCGCAAGACCAAATCAATTTGCTCCAGCGGACGCGCGAGCTGTCGCGCAGCGTGCTCGTGGTTCTTGAGCTTGGCCGCTCCGACAATCAGTTTTTCTACGCCGGCGCGGCGCAGATTTGACTCAAAGATTCTGTCCGGATCGAAGAGATAGCTAAGAACCAGGTCGAAACCTTCGAAGTAGTTCGACAACTCGTTAGGCAACTCGGCGTCGCGCGCGAAGAAGCTGGCCAGTGCGCCATATTCAATCGAGCGAACCGCGTCGGCGTAGTAACGTTTCTCCGCCAGCGCGACGATGTGTCGGTAGCCGAGAATTTCAATGTGCGCTTGCGGAAAAATTTCGCGCAACAGCTTGATCGCAGGCAGCGTCAGCACGAAATCGCCGATGGCGCCGCCGCGGATGACCAGGATCCGTTTCAGTATTTTGTAAAGGCGAAGGCGAGCAGCGCCGCGCCGTAAGCCAGCGCGGCCGCGTTCAGAGAGAGCCAGCGTCCGCTCGTTCGCGTTCCCCAATCGATATGGTCGCGCATAACGTAGGGCATCGTGACGAAGAAGAGCCCTTTAACGATCAGGACGTAAGCGAAGACCGTGACGAGAAGCCGGCTCCACTCGTAACGCAGAAACGCGGCTTCGAGTAACGGTTCGGCGGCGAGCAGGTAAAGAATGCCAAGCGCGCGCACGGCGAGAAATTCATTCACGAAACGCAGGACGAGAAAATAACCGACCGGCAAGGCGAAGAGGAGCGGCTTGCGGAAGCTGGAAAATTCGCCCATCTCCATGGTCGCGAGCAGCCAGAAGGTCCAGATAAACGCGATCGTAAGAAGCAGAACGCCGGCTGGTCGTGAGCGCGGCAGTTGAGTGAACCAATCGCGACCCAGCGTCGGCTTGAACAAACTCGGCAGACTAACGAGCAGTAGAAAAAGTCCGGCAAGAATGCCCGCGGCTTTAAGCGAAAGGTGGTAGATCATCGGAGGCGCGTGGGAGATTTACACGACCGGGCGGCCATACAAGCTGAATCCGTTCGCCTGCTCGATCTTGATTTGCATGATTTCGCCCGCGCGATTGGTCGCGTCTTCGAAAATCACGATCTTGTTTGTGCGGGTGCGGCCCATCAAACGCGCGACGTTGTGTTTGCTTGGGCCTTCGCAAAGAATTTCCACGTCGCGCCCGACCAGCGCGTGGTTCTTGCGATGGGCGGATTGGTCGACCACGCCTAACAAGTCGTGATTGCGTTCTTCCTTCACTTTCTCGGGAATCTGATCCGGAGCGCTCGCCGCCGGCGTTTCCGCGCGCGTCGAATAACGAAAGACGAAGGCGTTATCGAACTGGATTTCTTCCACCAGATCGCGCGTCTGCGCGTAATCGTCGTCTGTCTCGCCGGGGAAACCGACGATGACATCGGTCGTGACCGCGATTTCGGCTTTCGCCGCCCGGATGTGGTCAACCAGCGAACGGTATTTCTCCGCCGTGTAGGGACGATGCATCGCTTTCAAAATGCGATTCGATCCGGATTGCAGCGGCAGATGAACGTGCTCCACCAGTTTGGGGAGATTGCCTAACGAGTGAATCAGGTCTTGGCGGAAGCCGATGGGATGCGGCGAGGTGAAACGGATTCGTTCGAGGCCGTCGATCTCGTGCACGGCCTCGAGCAACTGCACGAAGGGACTCTTGCCCCGGCGCGTGGGAAATTCGTGCCGGCCGTAGAGATTCACGATTTGGCCAAGAAGCGTGACTTCCTTCACGCCACGCGCGACGAGCTCGCGCACTTCGCCCACGATGTCTTCGACTGTCCGGCTGCGTTCTGCTCCGCGCGTCCGCGGCACGATGCAAAAGGTGCAATGCATATTGCAGCCCTGCATGATCGAGACAAACGCCGTCGCCTGACGCGGCGCCAGCTCTTGCTCGTGAATCGTGTTTTGCGAGCCGACTTCCTCTTCGACATCGCAAATGGAAAGACGCAAATCGTCCATGCGTCGCGCGCGTTTCTTCTCGACCAATTCGTCGACGTAGTCCGCCACGCGATGAAATTTTTGTGTGCCGACGACGAGATCGAGATGCGGCAGACCATTGAACAGTGAATTGCCGCGCGCCTGCGCCATGCACCCGAGAAATCCGAAGACAACTTCGGGCCGTCGTTTTGCCAGCACGCCGAGCATTCCCATTTTGCCCAGCGCCTTTTGATCGGCCATGTCGCGCACGCTGCAGGTGTTGAGCAAGACGACATCCGCGTCCGCTTCATTCGCCACCGCCTCATAGCCGCGCGCCACGAGCGAATGCGCGACCTGTTCCGAGTCGCGTTCGTTCATCTGGCAGCCGTAGGTTTTGATGTAGAACTTCGGCATTCGCGGACGCAACAGTGGCACAGGCGACGCGCGCGCGCTACGCCGCGGCTGAAATAACGCCTTCCCATTCGGCTGGTTTCGTTTTATTCGCTCGCCATGACACAAGGCGCGCCGGCCATCGGCATCATCGGAGGCAGCGGGCTCTATCAAATGGATGGGGTGGAAAATCCCGCCGAGCTTTTTGTTGAGACGCCGTTTGGTTCGCCGTCAGACGCGCTCATCGGCGGGACGATGCACGGACGGCAGATTTACTTTTTGCCGCGGCACGGACGCGGTCATCGGATTTTGCCGCATGAACTGAATCATCGCGCCAACATCTACGCGCTCCGTTCGCTCAACGTCCGCTGGATCATTTGCGTGACGGCGGTGGGAAGTTTGCAGGAAAAATATGCGCCGCGTGATGTCCTGTTGCCGACGCAATTCTACGACCGGACGAGCCGCGGCGCGGAGCATACGTTTTTTGGCAACGGCATCGCCGCGCACATTACATTTGCCGAACCGATTAGTGAGAAGTTGCGCGTGATTCTGCGCGAGGCGGCCGAGGAAGCGGGCGTGAAGGCACACGACGGCGGGACTTACGTGAACATGGATGGTCCGGCGTTTTCCACTCGCGCTGAATCGGAACTGAATCGCCGGCACGGATTCGATGTCATCGGCATGACTAACCTGCCGGAAGCGAAACTGGCGCGCGAAGCCGAGATCGCGCTCGCCACCATGGCGATGATTACCGACTACGATTGCTGGAAAGTCGAAGAAGAGCCTGTGTCGGCGCAGACGGTTTTCAGTCATGTGGTGGCCAACGCGGAGACGGCAAAAAAAATTCTTGGCCTGGCGATCCCGCGCGTTCCGCTCGTCCCGAGCTGGCCCGAGCACACGGCGCTCGATTCCGCCCTGACGACCGAGCGAAAGCTGTGGCCACCTGAGACAGTGGAGAAATTGGGCGCGATTTTGAGCCGGTTTTGAAGGACAAATTCGCAAACTTGAGTCGCGAAAATGTCTCAGCAAACATTGTGCTTGCCAGGCGAATTTCTAATATAGTAATTATAAACGCACGCGGCGATGCTGGGACTCTGCCGCGAAAAAAGAGGGTTTTCCGATGATCAAAGCTGCCTTTTGTCTTCTTGCGGTTTCGCTCCTGGCGGCCTGCTCAAGTACCAGGTACAACGGCGAACCGTCCCGCCACCGCACCGCGGCAGAATCTGCAGCAACGCGCCATCGCGCAAAACACGGTTGGGGCCGAGCCGGTCCCGCCGGCGGAAGGACCGGAAGATTTTCCCGCCAACGCCAGCGCTGATCCCGTGCGTAATCCCAGCCTGGTGCCGTCGCCCTTGCTGCGAAGCAGCGCGGCGGGCGGACTCTAAAGCCGCGTCCGTCACCTCCCGGCCCCACAGCGGCGAAGCGTTTCGGCGAGCCTTCGGATTTGCGACTCTGAACGGGTCGCAGTCACGGTGAGACGAAGGCCCGCCGAACCTTTCGCGCCTAACGAGTGGATGAGTAAGTCGGCGCCGGCCGGATTACATCCAAAGCGCCCACGACAGCAGCGCGGCCGAATCCTGCCACACACGACCTTTGCCATCGCCCAGCACAACGGCGATCACATCGCGGCCCGGGCGCGTGCCGCTCGAGATCAGGCATTTCCCGGCGGCGTCGGTGTAGCCGGTTTTCATTCCGTTGCAGTAGGGAAAGCGCGTCAGGAGTTTGTTCGTGTTCGAGAGTTCACGGGTGCGTCCGTTGGCATAACGGAAAACCAGTCTCGGCAGGCAGACGATCGAACGAATCGTTCCGTTGGCGTAGGCGGCGCGGGCAATCATCGAGAGATCGCGCGCGGTGGAGTATTGCCCCGGAATCGGCAGGCCATTCGGGTTCACGAAATTCGAATGCGTCGCGCCAAGTTCGCGCGCGCGCCGATTCATCGCGTCGGCGAAAGCTTCAATGCTGCCGGCGTTATCGCGCGCCAGGCAACGGGCCACGTCATTCGGGCTTTTCACCAGCAGCGCGCGCAACAGATCGATCCGCTGATAAGTGTCGCCCGCTTTGATGTTCAACTTCGTCGGCTCGGCGTAAGTATCGACCGGCATCACCGTCACCGGTCCGTCGAGGAATCCGCGCTCGGCCACGATGAGCGAAGTGAGAAGTTTTTGTGTGCTCGCGGCCGGGCGCGGGACATCGGCGTTCTTTTCGTAAAGCACCTGACCCGTGCGCGCGTCGATCACGATGACGGCGGCGGCATGAGTGCTCGGGACGGAACCCGGCGCCGTCTGCGGTATGTTGAACTTTGCCGGTGCGTCGTCATCGTCGTCGTTGGACCTGGTCTGCTTTTGCTTTACCGGCTGCGCGCGCACCGGCTGCAGGTCCAGATTCGATTTCTGCTTCGATGTCTGGGCGAAGCTGCTCGTGCCTGAAGTACAGAGCAGCGCCGCGATCAGGAGAGGGAACAAAGGTCGCGAGAATTTCACCGGCAGAGCTTGCGTTAATGGGAAGTTGCGCGCAAGCGGCGCACGCTCAGGATTTTTTGCCCCGTTCGATCAACTCGATCTCGTAACCTTCCGGTGCATCGACGAAGGCGATCGCGCCGCCGTCGCTATTTTTGTGCGGACCATCGGAGAGTGGATAACCCTTCGCGGCGGAATGTTTCGCGAACTCCTCGATGCTATCGACCTCAAACGCGAGGTGTGTCAGGTCCGGCCCGACTACAACCGGTCCACTCTCATCGAATTTGCACAGCTCGATTTCCTCCTCGCCGCCCGGCGCCTTGAAAAAAACGAGCTGCGAGCCGCGTCCCGATGTGTGTCGCCGCGTTTCCTTCAGCCCGAGCACATCGCGGTAGAACGCAACCGTCTTCTCGAGGTCCTGCACGCGATAGCGCGTATGCAAAAGTCGTTTGATCATGCTCGAACGTAGCGACGCGCATCCAGTTGTCATCCCGAGCCCGCGCAGACGGCGAGGGATCTCACAACCGGTCGTTAGGCGACGCCCTACGCCGCGCGTTACCGATAGAAGAGATGTGAGATCCCTCGGCGCGCTTCGCCAGCCTCGGGATGACATGCGGAGCGGAATGTGTTTGTCTAGCGACCGATGAAACTCGTCATCGCCGCCACCGGGGCCAGTGGCACGATTTATCTGCAGCGCTTGTTAGACCAAATCGATTGCGCGGCGCACGAGGTGCACCTGGTCATGAGCGGTCACGCAAAGCAAGTCGCGGCGCAGGAAACCGATGAGCTGAAAATTCCGCGTGGCGTTTCCAAGCATCCGGAAAATGACCTCAACGTTCCGTACGTCAGCGGCTCGTCGCGTTTCGATGCGATGGTGATTTGTCCCTGCTCGATGTCCACCCTCGGCCGCATCGCGAGCGGTTCCGGCGAAAATGCCTTGCTGCGCGCGGCCGATGTTTTCCTGAAGGAACGCCGCAAACTCATCGTCGTCCCACGCGAAACGCCGTGGAGCCTGGTGCACGCGCGCAATGTCGTCACCCTGCTCGAAGCCGGCGCGATCGTTCTGCCCGCGATTCCGTCGTTCTACAGCCGGCCGCAATCTGTCGCCGATGTGGTCGACACCGTCGTCTGGCGCATTCTCGATCAGATCGGTTTGCCAAATCCGCGCGCATATCGTTGGAAAGACGACAGTGAAGCTCGATAGCTGGCGGGCGCGGGCATTGATCGCATTCGGGCTCGGATTGTTTCGGCTCGGAAGCAAGACACTGCGCTTTCGTATCGAAGATCCGCGGAAAATTTTGCCCGCCGCGCGCGAACGTCCATTCATCATCGTGGTCTGGCACAATCGCCTGCTGATGCTACCGCCAATTTTCGACCGTTGTTTCACGAATCGTCCCAGCGTCGGTTTAATCAGCGCCAGCCGTGATGGCGACATTGTCTCGATTCTGATCGAGCATTGCGGTTATGGCACCGTGCGTGGTTCTACTTCGCGCAAGAGCGTGATCGCCTTGCGCCAGCTCGTCGAAGCTTTGGGCGCGGGCACGAATGTTCTGATCACGCCGGATGGACCGCGCGGTCCCCGCTACGGATTTGACCAGGGCGCGATTTATCTCGCGCAAAAATCCGGCGCCCCGATCGTTCCGCTGGCGATTGAGTACGAAAATGCGTGGCGCATGAAAAGCTGGGACGGTTTCTTTGTCCCGAAACCGTTCTCGACCGTGCGCGTCACTTTCGGCGCGCAACAATTCGTTAGGCAGGATCTGACGCCCGAAGAATTCGAAGCGGAACGATTGCGCGCGCAAAACGCCATGATGGAATTGGTCGAGCGCCCGTGAAAGATTGCGCGAGATGACGAAAATAATCGACGGCCGCGCGGTCGCGGAAAAAGTTTACGCACAACTGCGTGACGAAATCGCGGCGCTAAAATCACGCGGTGTCACGCCGGGACTAGCCGTTGTTTTGGTCGGCGATGATCCGGCCTCGCGCGCTTACGTGCGTTCGAAGGACAAAATGTGTCGCGAGCTTGGCCTGCATTCCGTGAAGCTCGAATTGCCAGCCGCCACCACGCAGCAGGAGCTTCTCGCGCGCGTCGATGAATTGAATCGTGATCGCGCCGTGCACGGAATTCTTGTGCAATCGCCGCCGCCGCCGCAGATCGACGAAAGCGCGATCGTGCGCGCGCTCGACCCGGCGAAAGACGTCGATGGTTTTCATCCCATGAATGTCGCCAAACTCGCTCTGGGCGATGAAACCGGTTTTGTCCCGTGCACGCCGCTCGGGTGTCAGCGCCTGCTCGTCGAAAGCGGAATCGAAGTTTCCGGCGCACATGTCGTCATCCTCGGTCGAAGCATGATTGTCGGGAAACCGCTCGCGCTTTTGCTCATGCAAAAAGCGAAGCACGCCAACGCCACCGTCACGGTGGTGCATTCCCGCAGCCGCAATCTGGCCGCGATCACGCGCTCGGCCGACATCGTGATCGCGGCGATTGGCCAGGCGAATTTTGTGAAGGCCGAACACGTGCGCGACGGCGCCGTCGTGATCGATGTCGGAATCAATCGCGTCGATGATGCAAACGCGCCGCGTGGTTATCGATTGGTCGGAGACGTCGCCTTTGACGAAGTCTCGGCGAAAGCGAGCGCGATCACGCCGGTGCCCGGCGGAGTTGGGCCGATGACAATCGCGATGCTGATGGCGAATACGGTGAAGGCGTGTCAGCAGTCGTTAGGCTGAGACAACTCTTGTCGTTAGGCGGCGCAGAAAATTTTCGCTTAACAAACCACTGCGCAGCAGGAGCGATGTGCTGCGCGGCGAAAGCACAGCTGTCCGCGCGATTCGATTTATCCAGAGTCGGCCGCGGTAAAGTTCTTCGTGCCGACGTGCGTAATCATCGCGATTTGCCGCGATCGTTTCCGCAGCCAGTTCGCCCGAGCGCAAGGCGTAGAAAATTCCTTCGCCGGTAAATGGCTCGACCACGCGCGCCGCGTCGCCGACGAAAAATAGATTCTTGTGCGCGAGCGAAATCGCGGCGCGTCGCAACGGGGTGATCGTTCTCCAAGTGTGATTTGGCGAAACACCGAACTGCGCTTGAGCCCACACGCGCAGCGCCGGCATCGATTTAGGTTTTCCAACGAGACATAAATTCAGTTCGCCATTTCCGACCGGCGCCTGTCCCGAATATCCATCCGGCAACAATTGCAGCACGATGCGCTCGCCGAAATTTTCCGGCAGCGTCAAATGCGTTTGCAGCGCCACGCGCTCTTTCTCGATGCGCGGCAGCAGTCCGAGCAGACGCGCTACGGTGGAATTGCGACCGTCCGCCGCGACCAGGGCGCGCGCCGTGATCGAATCGCTGCCCACCGTGATTCGCCAGCCGTCGCTCTTTTCGAGCGAACTCACGGTCGCGCCATCGCGCACTTCCGCGCCGGCGCGCGCGGCGCGTTGCATGAGCAATTGATCGAACAAACTTCGCTTTACCGCGATCTCGGCATCGTGTGGCAATTCGATGCTGACGGTGTGCCCACCGATGGCGATGAAATCGACGCGATTCAATTTCCCATGCGGCAGTGCGCGAACTTCAGTCGTTAGGCCGAGGCGATCGAGCACTGGTGCGCAGGCCGGGTTCAAACAATCGCCGCAAACTTTTTCGCGCGGAAATTTTTCGCGCTCGAGCAGAAGAGTACGCAATCCCGCCATGGCGCAGAAGGCGGCACACGATGCGCCGGCTGGTCCGCTTCCCACGATCGCGACGTCGAACATCGAGCTACATTTGCAATTTCAAACTCAGAGCGGGAGTCTGATTTCCTGTGGCCTCGACGAAAGAAAAACCGGACCTGACCAAGCGCGTGCACGAAGTGCCGCACAAGCCCGGGGTGTATTTGATGCGTGATCGATTCAATCGCGTCATTTACGTCGGCAAAGCGCGCGATCTGCGCAAGCGCGTCGGGTCGTATTTCATGCCGTCGAAAATGGCGCAGGCCGACCTCAAGACGCAGGCCATGCTGGCGGCGGTCTGGGATTTCGAGACCTTCACCGTGCGGAGCGAAGCGGAGTCGCTCTTGCTCGAAGGCAAGCTGATCAAGGACTACCGGCCGCGTTACAATATTTCGTTTCGCGACGACAAACGGTTTCTCGTCGTGAAAGTCGATCCGACAGAAGAGTGGCCGCGGTTTCGTCTGGCGCGTTTCAAGAAGGATGACGGTGCGCGTTATTTTGGGCCTTATGCGCATTCGGGCGCGCTGCGGCAGACGTTGAATTTCATGCGCAAGAAATTCGGCGTGCTGACGTTTGGTCGCGGCGCGCCGAGCGAGCGCGAGTTGAAATCGTCCACCTACCAGGTGCCGGTGCGTTTGAGCGAGGTGAGCGCGGAGCAATATCGTGATCGCGTGGCGCAGGCCTGTGATTTTCTGGAGGGTCATTCGCGCGAGATGATCGACACGCTCGAGCAGGAGATGGAGAAGGCGGCGGAGAAACTGGATTTCGAAAAAGCAGCCGAACTGCGCAACATGCTGGAAGACGTGCGGCGCACGACGCGACCGACACGACGTTTCACGCGCCACAGTCTGCCGAGCGCGATCGATCCGGTGAGCGATGTGCAGTCGTTAGGCGACGCGCTGCAACTGTCGAAGCTTCCGGTGGTGATGGAGTGTTTCGACATCTCGAACATTTCCACCACGCACGTCGTCGCTTCGATGGTTTGCTTCCGCAACGGCGTGCCCGACAAGGACAACTATCGCCGCTATCGCATTCGGACGGTCGATGGTCAGGACGATTTCGCGAGCATGGCAGAAGTCGTCAGGCGCAGATATTCGCGCGTGCTTTTGGAAACCGGAAAACGGAAAGCGGAAACCGGAAAGGAAGATGGGACGCTTATCGATTACTCGCCGGAACTTTCGCAGGAATCACAATTGGAAACCGCGCGCAGATTGGAAGGCTTTCCGGTTTCCAGTCTCCGCTCTCCGGTTTTGGTGCGTCTGCCGGATTTGATCATCGTCGATGGCGGAAAAGGACAATTGTCATCGGCGTGTCGCGAACTACAGCGGCTCGGCCTGCATGAATTGCCCATCATCGGCCTGGCCAAAGAATACGAAGAGATTTATCGGCCGGGCCGCGCCTTGCCGTTGCAATTGCCGATGGATTCAGGCGCGTTGCGCTTGCTCCAGCGCATTCGCGACGAGGCGCATCGTTTTGCCAATACGTATCATCAATTGCTGATGAAGAAGCGGATCGGCGAGAGCATTCTCGACGATTGCCCGGGGGTGAGTCAGAACCGGAAGAATCTGCTCCTGCGAAAATTTGGTTCGGTCAATCGGCTGCGCAAAGCGAGCGTGGAAGCGATCGCGGCGACCGAAGGAATCGGCCCGAAGCTGGCCGAAGATATTCATCGATTCTTACAAAGACGTTGAATCGTCCACAGATTGGGCAGATTAACGCAGATTTTTCACGAAATGCCCCTGTGTCACATCATTGTGAGTCTGTGCACGGTCTTCGCGCTGTTCTTCGGCGGCGCGATTGCCACGGCGGAGGAAACGCCCGCGCCCAGCGCCTCGCCCATCGAAGAGACGATTATCCCGACTTACGAAACGCAGAAACTGGCGCGCACTTACGTCTTCGACATTCCGGCGCCGCGCGGACAGATCGTCGATCGCAATGGCGTGGCGCTCGCGCAGAACAGGCTCAATTACAATCTCGCCATCACGTACCCGACGCCGCTGGAATTTTCCGATACGCAGGTCTTGAGCTTTGCGCATGATCGAATCGCGACCGCGGAGAAGTTGTTAGGCCGCCCGCTCAAGATCAGCAATGAACTGATTCTGCGGCATTATCACAACCGCGGCATCCTGCCCTTCGAGATCGCGCAGAATTTGCCCGAAGAGCAGAACGAACAGCTGCAAAAGAAATTGCCGCCGGGGATGCTGCTGCGGCCGATTTACATTCGCATTTATCCAAATGGCAAAATGGCCGGACACGTTATCGGGTTCACCGGCAAGACGGGACGCCCTCCCGATGGCCTGATCGACAATCACGAAGTGCTCTGGCCGGAAACGGAAGGGCGCGAAGGCCTCGAGCAAACCTTCAACAGCATGCTGACCGGTCAGCATGGCACTTATCGAATCACAGTCGACAAGGACGGGCGCAAGACGTCGGAGAAAATCGTGACGCCGCCGGTGCCGGGTTACACGGTGGTGACGACACTCGATGTGCGGTTGCAGGAGCTGGCGGAGAAAGCGCTCGAGGCAAAGGCGAAACGCGGCGCGATCGTGGTCGTCGAGCCGAACACGGGGGATGTGCTGGCGCTGGCGTCGTGGCCGACGTTCGATCCCAATTTGTTTATCCCGGCGATCTCAGCGGAGAAATTCAAGGAACTGCAGGACGATCCGAACATTCCACTTCTGCCGCGCGCATTTCGCTCATCGTATCCGCCGGGTTCCACCTTCAAGGTCACGGTGGGAATCGCCGCGCTGGAAAGCGGCGCGGTTGCGCCTAACGACGAGTTCGATTGCGCGCCAGCCATTCAGATCGGCAACCTCGTCTTTCACAATTGGAAAAAAACTGGCCGCGGCGCGTTGAACTTCGTCCAGGCGCTGACGGAATCGTGCGACACCTGGTTCTACCAGGCGGGCATCAAGACTGGGGCCGATCCGATTATCGATTGGGCGCAGCGCATGGGCTTCGGATCGAAGTCCGGAATTCCGTTGCGCGGCGAGGTGGAAGGGCGCGTGCCGAACGACGCCTACATGAAAGCCACCCACGGCCGGAAATTGTTGAACGGCGACATCGCAAATCTTTCCATCGGCCAGGGCGATTGCGAAGTGACACCGCTGCAAATGGCGCAGGCCATGGGCATGATCGCGAACGGCGGAAAGTTTTATCAGACGCGCCTCGTGCAACAGGTGCAGACGCTCGATAACGAGATCGTGAGCGCGTATCAGGTGCGCGAAAAGCGGACGCTGGATGTTTCGGGAACGACAATGGATTTGCTGCACGAAGCGATGAGCGATGTGGTGAATTCGGGTGCGGGCACGGCGCACCAGGCCGGGCTCGATAACGTCGAGGTCGCGGGCAAAACGGGGACCGCGCAATGGGGTCCGAAGAAAAAGGAACGCACGGCGGCATGGTTCGCCGGATTCGTTCCGGCGAAGCAGGCACAGTTCGCTTTCGCCGCGCTTTATGAAGGCGATGTCGGCTCCACCGCGCACGGCGGCAGCGCGGCCGCGCCGATGATCGGCTCGATTTTCAAGCAAGTCTACAAAGCGGCGGAAGCGGGCGGCAAGAAACGGCGACCGGTCGAGGCGACGCCGTCACCGACGCCGGAAGAAGAGGAAGATACCGGCGATTAGGCCGCCGCCATTTCCATCGTGCCTTTGAACTTCGCCTCTTCGCGCTCGACGCCGAAGTTGTCGGCGTAGAGATCGGCGATTCGCGCCAGTTCATCACTCGTTAGGCGTGGTGTTTCCGGCGCTTTGGCAAACTCGACCAGCTGCGCCTCTTCGTAAATATTCGGCAGCGTGGAAGCGACGCGATCATCGGCCAGCAGCCATTGCAGGGCGGCCTGGCCTAACGAGCGCTCATTGCTCTCCAGAAAACGAAGTCGATCGATTTTCTTGATTCCGTTCAAGAGCCAGCTGCGGGGCCGATGATTTCTGTGGTCGTTAGGCGGGAAGACAGTTTCGGCGGTGTATTTGCCTTCGAGCATGCCGGAGGAATGCGTGACCCGGATGAGAAACATCGTGTCTTTGCTGGCATCGGTCGCCGCTTCCTGCATGGCGCCCCCCGGGTGTTGTTCGAGCATATTGTAGATGTGCTGGACGCTCGTGACGTCGCGTTCGCGGATGCAGTTGATGCCTTCGTACATCCAGCCGATGGCCGGTCCGAGCGCCACGCCGTAATACCGCACTTTCCCGCTCTGTTTTAGTTCTTCGAGCGTGCGCCAGAGCGCATCGTCTTCGATTTGTTCCATGCGAATGTTGTGCAGTTGGAGAAGATCGATGCGATCGGTCTTCAATCTCTTCAAGGCCGCTTCAGTCGCGCGCTTGATCGCGTCGGGCGAAAAATCCTGCGGAATCTCGCGTTGACCGCGCCCGCGCGCCTCGCCGTGCGTAACAAAGTCGTATCCGACCTTGGTCGCTATCACGATTTCATCGCGCTGTTTCGGAAAAGCCTTCGCGATCAGTTCCTCGCTCAAGCCGTTGCCGTAGGTATCGGCGGCGTCGAACAAAGTCATGCCAAGATCGAAGGCCTTGTGCATGAGTGCGATCGCTTCGCCCTCGGTGAAATTGCCCCACCAGCCGGTCGAGATCGTCCAAAGTCCGAAGCCGACTTCGCTTACTTTCAGGTCGGTGTTCTTGTAAGTGCGAAAGCGCATGGCAAAGAGGTTAACGTTCAACGTCCAACGTTCAACGTCCAACGCTCAACATTCGAGTCCCGTGCACTTCAGAAAATTGAACGTTGGACGTTGAACGTTGAACGTTGAACGTTTCTTCTTCAAATGGAACGAAGGACCAACGCCGCACTTCTGATCGTCGGTCACGGCTCGACCGTGAATCCGAAATCGAGCGCGCCAGGTTGGGCGCACGCGGAGGAAATCCGGCGGCGTGGAATCTTCGCCAAAGTGGAGTGCTGTTTTTGGAAAGAGGAACCAAGTCTGCGTGATGCACGTTTCTTTTTTCAGGACACGGACATCAGGGAAGTTTTCGTGGTGCCGAATTTTATCAGCGAAGGTTATTTCACGCAGACGGTGATTCCGCGTGAACTGGAACTCGATGGTCGCCTAACGAGTCGTTCGAACGGGCAGCGCTGGAAGTATTGCGAACCGGCCGGCAATCATCCGATGATGACGCAACTCCTTTTGCAGCGCGCACACGAGATCGTGCCGGAAATGGCGGAGAGCGAAACGAGTTTGCTCATCGTCGCGCACGGCACGGAGATGAACGATAACAGCGCGATCGCGGCCAAGCGCGAGGCGGAAAAGATTCGGGGCCTAAACCGTTACGCCGCGGTCCTGAATGTTTACATGGATGAGCGGCCGTTGGTTGCCGACTGGGCAAAACTCACAGAGACTCCCAACGTGATCGCGGTGCCGTTCTTTATTTCCGATGGTTTGCACAGCGACGAGGACATTCCGCGATTGCTCGGGATCAAGACGGCGGGCCAGCGGCATCAATTGCACGGCCGCTCACTCTATTATGCCAACGCCATCGGAACGGACGCGCGCTTTGCCGATGTGATCGTGGCGCAGGCCATGGCATTTGATCGAAAGCAGATTTTGCCAGAGTTAACGGTGGCAACGAACTGATGAAAGATCCCGCCACGATCAAGATGCTCCAGGAACTGGGCGCCTTTGTTCTCGCCGGCGCGAAAGGACCGCGCGACGTGAAGACGATGGTCGATATGATCCAAAGCGCGCGCGGCTATTGCTGGGTCGGCATTTACAAAACGAACGGCAAGGAAATGGAAATTGTGGCCGGAAGTGGAAAGGAAACGCCGTGTTACCGGCGTTTCCCGATCAAGCAGGGACTCTGCGGCGCGGCGCATGATTTGAAGAAGACAATCGTGGTGGATGACGTGCGCAGGGACGTGCGCTATCTGCCGGCGTTTCACACCACGCGTTCGGAAATCGTCGTGCCGGTGATCAGTCGTTCAGATCGCGTGGTGGGAGTGATCGTGGCGGACAGCGCGAAGAAGCCTTTCGTGAAAAGCGACCGCGACGTGCTGGAAAAGATCGCGCTGATGATGGGCCACGCTTTTAAGTGAGCGATTGGCTGGACGATCTGCCCTGCCGGATCGGTCAAATTTTCGTCGCCCGCGAAAACAACGGAATCGCGCTTTGCCATCGCGATGATGCTGGTCGCAACGACTTGTTAGACCATCGTGAAACGGAAGCTGCGCTAGAAATTGCGCGCTATGACGACGCCGGAAATTATCGGCCGTTGAAAACGGCCCCGACGTTGTGTCATGGCTGGCGGCTGTTAGTCGGCGATCTGGCGGAAGCGCGCCGGGCGCTGGAATATTTTTATCCGGGTCGCGCCGCAGTCTTTCGCGCGTGGCGCGCGGGGACTTTGCAGACGACTTCTTTGCGCGAAACGCTCAACCGGCAGAGCGGAATGTATCGCGTGGCCGCGACAATTGATGATGCGCAAGCGGCCGAGGTGATCGCGCGCGTCTGCCGCTCCGAGGGTGGATGTCTGCGGACAATTCTCTGGCAGCGTGAGATTGGGACGCTGGCGCCGACAAAATTCGATCCCGCTTTCGATCAGTCCGGTCGCGGAGAAGAAACGCGCCCGCTGCTTTGCCAGGAAGCATGCAACCTTCTCGTGGCGGAAATGCGCAAGGCGGTCAAGGATTTGCCTAACGAATGATCATTCGCGCGCGTTCAGTCGTGACGATGAATGGCCCACCGATCGCCAACGGCGCGGTCGCGATAACCGGAAACCAGATCGGCGACGTCGGCGAGTGGGAAGCGATTCGACGGCGCAATTCCGGCGACGTCACCGACTTGGGCGAATGCGCGTTGCTCCCCGGTTTGATCAACGCGCACTGCCATCTGGATTACACCGGCCTGCGCGGAAAGATCGCGCGGCGAGATTCGTTCGCGGATTGGATTCGCGCGATCAACGCGGAGAAGGCGAAGTTATCGGCGGATGACTACCTGCGCGCGATCAATCATGGATTTGCGGAGGCGTTGCGCTTCGGCACGACCTCGATCGCGAACTTGACGGGCTTCCCCGAACTCATCCCACGCCTCAAAGCCCCAATGCGCACGTGGTGGTTCGCGGAGTTGATCGATGTGCGCGATCCAACGCGTGCCGCGAAAATGGTGGAGGATGTGCGCGCGTTGCAGCGCGGGATCAACTTTGCGCCGCACGCGCCTTACACTGCGTCGCCGGCTCTTTTCCAACTCTGCGTTGAAGCAGCGGAGCGCGACAATCTCCTGCTGACGACACATCTCGCCGAATCGGCGGAGGAAAAGCAGATGTGTCGTGACGGGACGGGACCGTTAGCAGATTTCCTGAAATCGATCTCGCCTGATTTGCTTGAGCACAGCGGCACGACTCCGGTGGCGCATCTTTCGAAATTTTGTCATTTCGATAAGCGCTGGCTGCTCGTGCATGTGAATGAGATTGTCGAGCCCGAGCTAGCGTTGCTGGGCAAAGCGAACATCGTGCATTGCCCACGCAGTCACGCCTACTTTGGCCACCGGCGATTTGAGTTTCAGAAATTGCGGCAACGCGGCGCCAACATCTGCCTCGGCACCGACAGTCTGGCGAGCAATGATGACCTGAGTCTTTTTGCCGAAATGCGCCAGCTTCGTAAGATGGAACCCGCCCTTTCCGGACGCGAAACTCTCGAGGCAGCAACGGTTAATCCAGCTGCCGCGTTCGGTTGGGGAAGTGCACTTGGCACGCTTCGCGCCGGTTATCGGGCAGACATGATCGCCGTTCCTTTTCGCGTTCATGACGAAAGCGTCTGTGACGAAATTGTCGATTTTCGAGGGGAAATTTCGTGGAAAATGATCGACGGAACGGTCGTCACGGCGCCGTAGAACCTCTCTCGTTTCTGCGGTTGCTTTTCTCAGTTTTGAAATTATTCTCCGCCCTGCGACTCTCCTTATGGCTAAAATAATTATCATCGATGACGAGCCAGCGATGGTTGAAGTCATCGTGACACTCTGTCGGGAAAAGGGGCATCAGGTTTTCCCGTTTAACTCCGCACCCAAAGCAATCGAGCAACTCGACACGATTCAACCGCAGGTCGTGATCGCGGACATTAAGATGGAAACCATGACGGGCTTCGATGTCCTCCGTCATGTGCGCGAACATCATCGGCAAACCACGGTGATCCTGATCACGGCGTATGCGTCGGTCGAAACAGCGGTCGAAGCGATGAAGATGGGCGCGTACGATTACGTGACCAAGCCGTTCAAGATCGACGAGCTGCAAATGACGGTGCAACGCGCACTCGATTATCAGGCAGCACTGCGCGAAAACGTTTATCTCCGCAAGGAACTCAAGAACAAATACAAGTTCGAAAACATCATCGGCACCAGCCCGAGCATGCAGCACGTCTACAACCTGATTAACAAGGTCGCGGACACGGACAGCACGGTTTTGATTCAGGGGGAAAGCGGAACGGGCAAGGAATTGGTCGCGCGCGGGTTGCACTTCAACAGCAACCGGCAACATCATCCGTTCGTCGCGATCAACTGCAGCGCGTTGCCGGAGAACCTGCTTGAGTCGGAATTGTTCGGACACAAGAAGGGCGCGTTTACCGGTGCGGTGGCGGACAAGCGTGGATTATTCGAAGAAGCAAACCTGGGCACCATCTTCCTCGATGAAGTGAACTCGATGGCGACTTCGTTGCAGACGAAATTACTGCGTGTGCTGCAGGAGCGCGAAGTGCGGCGCGTGGGCGACAACAAAAGCGCGCCAGTGAATGTGCGCGTGGTCGGTGCGACGAACGAACCGCTGCAGGCGAAAATGAAGGACGGAAGTTTTCGTGAAGACCTTTATTACCGGCTCGCTGTTATTCCGATCGAAATTCCAGCGCTACGCGAGCGTCTCGAAGATGTGCCGCTGCTCGTGAATCATTTTTTGCAAAAGCAGGCGAGTGCTTCGGGCGGTGAGCCGAAGAAGATCGATCCACCGGCGGTAGATATCCTTTGTCACTATGATTATCCCGGCAATGTGCGCGAACTGGAGAACGCGATCGAGCGTGCCTGCGCTTTGTGCGATGAAGATTTGATTTTGCCGAGCGATCTGCCACCGCAAATCGTGGCCGCGGCCCAAGGCGAGAAATCAAACAACGCCGTGAACGTCGCAGTTGGCCAAACCCTGGACGAATTCATCCAGCAACAGGAGCGCAGTTACATTGATGCGACTCTGGCGCATTGCGACGGCGCGCGCGAAAAAGCGGCCAGCATGCTCGGCATCAGCATGGCCACGCTTTATCGCAAGCTGGAGCCGAAGAACAAGAAATAGCAACGCGCTAACCGCGTCGGCTGAAGATGCGGACTTGTTCCGCGGCTTTCTCCAGGTCGTCGAGCTGTTGCAGCGTTTCCGATCTGCTTGTTCAGGACGGCGTCGTTCGTCGCCTTAATGTCTTGAAGCAGTTTGAGCGCGGCGTCAATCGACGCGCTGGCTGCGACCGGCGCCGGTGCCGCCGTCTGCGCATTGGCTGATTGCGGAGTTGCGGCCTGTATGATTATTGGCTGGGGTGACTGCGCCTGGAGCGCGGATCCAGCCAGAATTGAAATCGCGAGCGCTGCGATGAGATGTGTTTTCATTTATCGGCCTCCTCGACTCGCGAAAATTCGCGCCTGACGCACGGCTTCAACAACCGTCGCGAGTTTGGTGTCGATCTTCGCCTGATTATCGGCGATCTGTGCCTGTTGAGTCTGGATTTCCTTAATCGCGGCCACAACCTGCTGATCCGGCGACGGGGCGGGATCCGCAGCAATCAGTTGCGTGGCGAGCAACGCCGCGAGACAAGCAAATGGTAGAAGAGGTTTCATCCGGTTAGGCTCACCATTGAGCAAATCGCATTCCGCATCCACGATTCGCACCGTGACGCGGCTCGCGACGGTTGGTGACTTACGAGGGAAAAACGCCGCTCGGCGGCGCGAAAATTGCTTGCTTTTAAGGCCGGCGATCGGTTAGGCTTCTCGCAATGGCCGGTCAAGGGATGCACCAATCGCAGAACCTGTCGCTGCAGCAGGTCCTCGCTCCGCAACTCCAGCAAAGCTTGCTCATCTTGCAGGCGCCTTTGCTCGAACTGCGCAACCTGGTGCAGCAGGAAATGGAAACCAACCCTGTCCTGGAGGAGTTGGCGACGGAGCCGGAGTCCGACGGCACCGAGGAAACGAAAACCGAACCGGCGGCGACCGACAAGGAATTCAAGGAAGAGTTCGATCAGTTGGCCAAACTGGACGACGAATGGCGCGATTACATGGCGCAATCGAGCAGCTACAGCGGCCGCTCGCAGGATGAAGAAGAAAAACGCCAGTTCTTCTTCGATTCCATCGCCACGCAGGAAACGCTGCAGCAGCATTTAATGGGACAGTTGAATCAGACTGCGCTCAATGCCGGAGATCGCAAGACTGCTGAAGTCATCATCGGCAACATCGACGACAGCGGCTTTCTGCAATCGGATCCGGAAGAGATGTCCATGAACACCGGCATCTCAAAAGAAGATTTCGAAAACATGCTCACGCTGATCCAGAGTTTTTTTCCGCCTGGAGTCGGCGCGCGAGATTTACGCGAGTGTCTCCTCATTCAGCTGAAACGCGAAGGCAAACAGAACGGCCTCGAATACAAAATCATCAGCGAACACATGCAGGACTTGGGGAAGCGGCGTTTTCCCGAGATCGCGCGCCGGATGGGACTGAGCGTCGAGCAAGTGCAGAAATGCGCGAACAACATCGCGCAACTCGATCCGCGCCCCGGCCAGATCTTTGCCGAGTCGCCGCAGAATTATGTTCTGCCCGACGTCACGGTCGAGAAGATCGACGGCGAATATCAGATCATCCTCAACGGCGAACAAATTCCGCACCTGCGCATCAGTAACACTTACAAGGACATCATGGCGCAGGATGGAAACGGCAGCGACGTGAAGGATTACATCCGCGACAAAATCCGCAGCGGAAAATTCCTCATCAAATCAATCCATCAGCGTCAGCAGACCATTTCGAACATCGCGCACCAGATTGTTTCGCGGCAGCGCGAGTTTCTCGATCATGGCAGCGCGCATCTCAAACCGATGACGATGGTGCAAATCGCCGATGCCGTCGGGGTGCATGAGACGACGGTCAGCCGCGCCATTTCCGGCAAATACATGTCCACGCCGCAGGGCGTGTTCGAGATGAAATACTTCTTCACGCCCGGCTACCAGACGGCGAGCGGCGAAGCGATGAGCAATACGAGTGTGAAAGAAGCGATTCTTGATCTCGTGAAAAACGAAAACGGCGCCACGCCCTTGAGCGACAAGGAGATCGTCGAAATTCTGAGCGAGCGCGGCATTCCGATCGCGCGCCGCACGGTCGCAAAGTACCGCACGGAGTTGAATATTCTGCCCAGCAATATGCGGCGGAAATATTAAGCCGGCCGATCTCTGTCGTTCATGAACGCCGCACTGCGCGCCGCAGTTATCGCCGAATGGCGCGGCCTTCCGGCAGAGCGAAGACGACCGGATCGCTGGCAACCCACATCGGAGATTGTGGGGAAGCTGATGAAACAGCTCGGCCTGAGCGAGCGCTTACGCGAGTCGGAAGTGATCGAGGCTTGGAACAAGATCGTGGGCGAATTCATCGCCACGCATTCGGCGCCGGTGGCGCTGCGTGACGGTGTCCTTTACGTGCGTGTCTTGCAGCCCACGTTTGCACTACCAGTTCGAGCAAATTTCCAGGAACGAAATTTTGCGGCGGCTGAAGACTCGTTTCGGGAACAAGACGATTCGAGATGTAAAATTTCGGATCGGCTAACGAGTAGTTAGTTCAGCAAGTACACTTCCACCAGGGCGACACCGCTCGAGTCGTTCTTGCCGCGCAGGATTGCCGTGTAGGCGCCCGGACTCAGCGTGGTCACAATCGCCGATTCGCGGTCGTCGCCCGGCGGGATGCCGGTCGCGAGGATCTCCTGCTGCTGCGTGCTTCGCCAATCGTCGTTCGATGACAGAAGATTTCCGTTGCCATCGAAAAGATCGAGGGTCGTGTCTGGCAGTGTGCCGGCGACGTATTGATTCAACGATGGTCCCAGCGCACGCACGATCACGCGACACGCGCCGCGATCGCCCGGGCCGACGATGAATCCGCCGATCATGACGCTGTCGCCGGTTTGCACTTTGCCGCGCGAGCTAAGGTTCGCGAGCTTGGCCTGCGTGTTCGTGGCGCCGTCATAGATTTCGACCAATCCGATACCGGTCGTTCCGCCCACGCCGCGCATGATCGATGTGTAAGCGCCGGGCGCCAGCGTCGCCACGATAGCCGACTCGCGATCATCGGCGGGCGCGAGACCAGCCGCCTCGATCTCGGCCTGTTGCGAATCTCGCCAGTTATCATTGCTCGCGAGCAAATTGTTGTTCGCGTCGCGCAACTCCAGGTTTGGATCGCTCAGCACTCCTTGCAAACCCACGTTGCCTAGCGAGGGGCCAAGCGCGCGCAGAATGACCTTCTTCGCGTCGCTACCCGTGATGATGAATCCACCGATGACAACATTGTCCAGCGTGCCGACCGCGGCGCGGGTGGAGAGATTGAGTGGTTGTGAAGCGGGAGCAAAATTGGCCACCAGCACACGATTTGCCGCCAGCGTGAAGATATAGCTCGCCGAGGTGCTCGCGATCGTGCCGTTCTCCGTCCAATTGACGAAGCCGTAACCGCTATTGGCCGTTGCGATCACCGTTACGAGGGAGCCGCCGCCGAACGTCCCGCCACCACTCGTTAGGCCAGCGCTACTCGGGACGCTGCTGGTCGAGACGGAATAGACGCCGGTGTCCGCGGTGAAATTCAAGACGACGTTGCCGGACGCGGCGTTGAATCCATCCACCGCGATGTGATAGGTCGCGCCCGCGACCGCATTGAATGTGACTCTGCTTTGTTTTGTATTCGCGGTCGCGTCGTCATTGCTTGCGATCACTTGCAGTTCGCTGACCAGATTTCCCGCGTAGACGCCGAGCAGCGTATTGAAGTCGCTGCCGAAGGTGTCGAATGTCATCGGCCCACTCGTCGCCGGTGTGTAAACATACCAGACCGATGCACCGCCGATGTTCCCGGTGTGAAACGGTTCGCCCGGTTCGGTCGTGGCGTGCACATTTGTTCCCTGCACGCTGCCCTGGCTGCCGCTAATTAGTTGCGCGTTGGCAAAATTGTCATTCGCAGGCGAGGGGACGACGGTGATCGCAACATCGATGTAATAATGCGGAGCGGTTCCGCCTTCCGCGATCGGCTTGATCGTGACGAGCGCACTGGCGTCACTGAACTGCGCGCCAAGCGCGAGCGCCGCGTCTTGCAGATTCACGCCCGGCGTCGTCATGTCGAGCAGGTTGCTCTGATGACTAATGTTGTAACCCCAGAAAACATACGCGCCGTGCTGCATCGACGGGTTGTCGGTAAATTTCCGTCGGCAAGTCACCCAGTAGTTGGTCGACGCATCTTTCCTGATTCTTAATCCGAGGATGCCGGTGGCGTTGACGTCGTCGAAATTGTAAACGCGATATGTTCCGCTCGTCGTCACGTCCTGGATACCGGCGGAGGAAATCCAGCCGAGCCGGTTCTTGAACCATGCGTTGAAATCGACGCGCAAATCGTTGGCCAAATTTTCACCCATCGTGTCGTAGGGATCGGCGTACTCCACACTCGTCCCGCCCGGGCTGATTGGACTGCCATCGTTTACCTGCCAGACGTTGGCGTGGAAAAGACCGAAGGTGTGACCGAGTTCGTGCGCCACGATACGGAAGTCGAACTCGCCGTTCACCCACACATCCGGCCCGCCGATGTTGGCCTGCCCGCCGTAGGTGATTTGCGAATTCGGAATGGAACCGAGACTCGAAAACAACACGATGATCTTTTGAAAATTCGCCAGCGTGTAGTCCGCCGCCGCAGCCGTCTCCGCATCGGTATGCAACTGGTCGCTGGCGCCATTGGTGGCGTAGAACGCGGCGGTTTGCGGCAAACGATAAACCTGAGTTGTCGCGGTATTCGTTAGGCTGGTCGCGCCGTAGGAGCTCTGCTGGTAAAACGGAGCGATCTGGGTGTCGGCCAGGTTTTGCACAAAGCCCGCGGTGTAAGTGGTCCCGCAGGTGCATTGCGGGTCGCCCGGCAGATCGGAAAAATCGACGCGAATGATAAGAACATTCTGGTTGCCCGTTGTGGTTAACGACTCGTTAGGCGACGGCGCGCTCGCTTCGTCGAGGGCAAGATCGTTTTCCAGCGCTACACCTTGCAGAAAGATGTTCTGACGCGTGGTTGCGTCGTTCCAACGTCCGTACGTGTAAGCGCGGTAACGCTTGTTACCGATCATCGCTTCGCGCGTGATCGGCTGTACCGGCGGGCCGCCCTGCGCGCGCACCGCGCCGTTGATGGTGAAATCTCCCATCGCCGCGATCGGCGTTTCCAACTCCGCCACAATTTCCGCGGGTAATCGATCCCGCCGCCAGGCCGGCACCGCGAATCTGATCGCGTCCGCGGGATTGCTGCGAATGAGTTCGCGCATGATCGCGCGCCGTTCCCTGGCCAATGTGACACCCTGCGCGAAGTCGGCTTTTCCGCTCAGATAATTTTCCGTCCAGCGGCTAAACTCGTTAGGCGCATCAGCCGAAGCACTCGTTGTCTGCGCCGCCACGCTCCTGAGAAAAACGATGACGCACAGTCCAATGAGATTTCTCCGCCGCATGTATCCAGCGCTCTCTGCCAAGCCGCGAGTCCCCAAGATAAGCGCAACCGGCCAACGAAACGAGTGCGATCCATCAGCAGTTTGGATTGGTGCCGATCGCGCTCTCGATCTATGAGAAACGAAATGCCGAACGACAGAATCCACATCGAAGAACTCGAACTGTCTGCGCGCATCGGCATGTCGGACGATGAGCGGGCGAAACCGCAGCGTCTCACCATCTCCATCACGATGTGGCCGGCGATTGGTTTCGATGAAATGCGCGACGATCTAACCAGGACCATCGACTACGCGGCCGTCGCGCACGAAGTGCAGCAGTTCGTCAGGACGCGCGGCGACAAACTGATTGAGACACTGGCCGATGCGATTGCGGCGCACCTGCTCTCGGCCTTCGCACTTGAGCGTGTGCAAATCGAACTGCGCAAATTCGTTCTGGCCGAGACGAAATTTGTCGCCACGATCTGTGAACGTTGTCGCTAACAACGCATTCGCTTTTCGCGGGAGTGCTCATAATCTTTCGCGGTGAAAACGGACCGCGACGGTTGGAAGACAATTTCGCGCCAGAATCATTTTGAGAGCGATCATCTTTCCGTCGCGACCGAAGTGGTTCGCTCGCCCACGCGCGCGCAGCCGCAAACGTGGACAGTCGTGCATCGCAAGGCCGCCGTCGCCATTGCACCGATGACGGCCGACGGCAGCATGGTGCTGATTCGCGAGGAGCGAATTCCGGTGCGCGCGGCCTTGTGGGAAGTTCCCGCCGGTCAGATCGATGAACCCGGCGAGGTTGGGCCAGCGAAAATCGAAGAGGTCGCGGTGCGCGAATTACGCGAGGAGACCGGTTATCAACTCGCGCGTGGCGGGGAACTGCTGCCGCTGGGAATCGTTTTCTCGTCGCCCGGCATGACCGACGAACGCGTCCATCTCTTTCTGGCGCGCCCGGTCGAGTTGAGCGCCGATGGGCACGCGCATGACGAATCGGAATCCATTCTCGACATTCGCACCTTCGCTCCGCGCGAGATCGCCCGCATGATTGGCAATGGCGATATCCGCGACACGAACACGCTGGCGATTTGCGCACGTCTGATTGCCTCCGGCCTGCTCTCGTTTTACGCCTAACGAGTCGTATGGCGCTGCGCAACTTCTTCAAGTTCCGCGAGATTCCGGAATCGGATACGGCCAAGCCGTTCCTCGAACATCTCGAGGACTTGCGCTGGACGATCGTGAAAATGTCGATCGCGCTCTTCGCCGCTATGATCGTGTGTTTCGTTTTTCGCCACGAACTCACCCAGCTCTTGCAGCGGCCGTTGCAACGCATGGATCCGCAGATTCGCGGATTGCAGTCGTTAGGCATCACCGATTCGATCACCATCTCGATCAGCATTTCATTCTACGCCGGGATCGCGATCGCGTTTCCATTCCTGATCTATTTCCTGGCGGAGTTTGTTTTGCCGGCGCTCACCGCCACGGAAAAGCGGCTGATGTTGCCGGTCATCGCCGCCAGCTTCGCGCTTTTTCTCGTCGGCGTGCTGGCCTGTTACTTCTGGCTTTTGCCAACCACGGTGCGCTTTTTTTTCACCGACGCGCAGTCGTTAGGCTGGACGCCGAATTGGACGGTGCGTGAATATTATTCTTTCGTTACGCGCTTCATGCTTGGCTTCGGCCTTGCTTTCGAACTGCCGGTCGTCGTGCTGGCTTTGGTGAAACTCGGTCTCATCACTTATGAATTCATGGCCCGCACGCGGCCCTACGCTTTCGTCCTCATCTTTGTTCTCGCCGTTCTGATCACGCCGACGCCGGATGTCCTGACCATGATGGCAATGGGTTTGCCGATGTATTTGCTCTACGAGAGCTGCATCTGGATCGCGTGGTTCATTCAGCGCAAGCAGCGCAGGAAAGTCGCCTAACGAATGGATTCGCCCGCCTTCTATGAATTCCTCTTCGCGCTCTTCGCTTTCGTGCTCGGTGCGTGCGTCGGCTCGTTCCTGAACGTCTGCATTTACCGGCTGCCGCTCGATCTTTCCGTGAACGAGCCACGCCGCTCGTTTTGTCCGGCGTGCAAGGCGCCGATTCCGTGGCATCACAATTTACCGCTGCTCAGCTGGCTTTTTCTGCGCGGGCGTTGCGCGAAATGCGGCGCGCACATCGCCTTCCGATATTTCGCGGTCGAACTGATCACCGCACTGATGTTCCTCGCGGTCTGGCGATATTTCCCGTGGCCGATCGCGATTGCTTATTGGATTCTGGTTTCGCTCCTCATCGCCGCCACTTTCATCGATCTCGAGCACTTCATCATTCCCGATGAGATAACCTGGGGCGGTGTGGCGGCGGGCGCGCTCGCCAGTTTGATCGTGCCGGAATTGATGGAGACGACGCAGCATCTGCGCGCGCTCTTGCTCTCGTTAGGCGCGGCTGCGCTCGGTTATGTTTTGCTTTGGGGCGTGCTCGAAGCGGGCAAGCTTGTCTTCGGAAAAAAACGCATCAAGCTCGATACGCCCACGCCTTTCTCCTGGGAACGGAAAGGTGAAGACGCCGACTTCGTGGTCGGCGACGAGCGCGGACTCTGGAGCGATCATTTCGCCCGCGAACGCGACCGGCTCCTGCTTTTTTGCGATCAAGCTGTGATCGACCAGCGTTCGCTCGGCGCGACCACGCTTCTCTTTCATTACAATCGCGTAGCGTTCGGCCAGGAAGAGTTGCAGCTGGATTCGTTAGGCAAAATCACCGGCGTGGTGCGTGAACTGCAGATTCCGCGCGAAGCCATGGGGCGCGGCGACTTGAAATTTCTTGCTGCCATTGGTGCATTTCTCGGTTGGCGCGCGGTGCTCTTCAGCGTTTTTGCCGGCTCGCTCCTCGGCTCGATCGTCGGCATCCTCACCCTGCTCATCGGCAAGCGCGTCTGGTCGGCCAAGCTTCCCTTCGGTCCCTATCTCGCAGTCGGCGCGCTCATCTGGATGTTCTTCGGTCCGGCCCTGATCGAGTGGTATCTCGCGATCATGCGGGGCTAGCGATGTTCTCCGCGCCAGGCGAAAACGCCGAGGTCAGCGCGCGTATTGCCGCGTGTTTTTCCGAACCGTGGCTGCGTCTTTATGCGCGGAGCAAACTGCGCACGGATCCCGTCTTTGCGGCAACGGCTGAACTCTTGCGCGATTCGCGCGCGCCATTGCTCGATCTGGGCTGCGGCGTCGGTTTGCTCGCCTTCTATTTGCGTGAGTGCGGGTTCGCCCCGGCGATTACGGGCGTGGAAATCGATGCGCGAAAAATCGAACGCGCCAATCTCGCGGCGAAAAATCGCTACGAGGCGATCGAATTTCTGCAGGGCGATGCCAACGATTTGCCGCCGTTTTCGGGCAACGTCGTGCTCTTCGATCTCCTGCATTACCTCTCGCGGGAGGACCAGGTGAAACTGCTGCGCGCCGTGGCGACGCGCGTTGCACCCGGCGGGCTCCTCTTGATTCGCGATTCGCTGCGCGAGAATTCCCTCCGTTTTTGCCTGACCTATCTCGGCGAAATTTTTGCGCAGGCGATTACCTGGAATGTTTCCACGCGACTCCATTTCCCGACCCGCGAATCGATCAACGACTCGTTAGGCAACGGCTTCAGCCGCGAGGAACGTCCCATGTGGGGCGGAAGTCCGTTCAACAACCGGCTCTTTATTTTCCGGCGCGCAGTTGATCGGGATGCGGAATGACGAAGCGGTAGCCATGACTCGTTAGGCGCTGCAGCGTCAGCTCCAGGCAACGCACGGCAAAATCCGGATCGCGCTGCGTTTGCTGCCCTTCGTGCAGCAGAACGATCGCGCCGGGCTCCGTTTTCTTCTCGATGCTTTGGGCAACCCGCGCCGGATCGCGTCGCACGGTGTCGAATCCGCGCGCGCTCCAGCCGATCAAGCCCATGCCGCGTTCGGTCAGCGCGGGATGGACGAAGAGGTTCCTCAATCCGGCCGGTGCGCGAAAAAAGAGGGCGGGGCGTTGCGGTGTGGTACGCAACGTCGCCGCACAGCGATCGATTTCGCGCCGGGTGCGCGCCGGGCCGGCGCACCAGAAGGACCGGCTCGGGTGCGTCTGCGTGTGATTGGCCAAAGCATGACCGCGGGTCAAAATTTCGGTGATCAAATGCGGATGCGCCTCCGCGTTTTCACCAATGACAAAAAACGTGGCGCGCGCATCGGCTTGTTCGAGCAGATCAAGCAGCTTGAGCGTATGGGCGAGCGACGGTCCGTCGTCGATCGTGAGCCAGACTTCGCGTTCGCTGGTTTGAAATCGCCTAACGACTGGTCCCCACCATTGGCAGCCCGGCACCAGCGTGGCGTAGAGCAGAAGCAGGTGGGAAAGAAAGAGCGGCGCGAGCGCGATGAAAATATTCGTGCCGATGAGCAGGATGGAAACGAACGGCGCGATGGCGGCGAAGCCGAGCAAAAAGACGCGCGGCGCGCCGACCTTACTTTGCGGCGGCGGAAACATGCGGGGTTCTACGCGCGAGAAGAGCTGCGGCGGTCAGGTTGAGCACGACAAGGATCAGCCAGGCGTCGCCAATCATTTGAAAATGACCGCCGGTGCGCGCGAGCGGAAGAGCAAAGCAGGTGACGACAATCCCAATGAGAATGCTCTGGGCGCGACCGTTCGAAAGCTGCCGCATGATTCCGGCGGCGCGGAGAAACTTGAGGCAAAGCGAGTTGAAGTAGAAAAGCAGTAACCAAAAGATCCAAACGAGAAATGCCAGGGGAAGGAGCAGGAGCAACTGAGACCAACGCGAGTGACCGGAAAGGAAAATTTGAAACGCGGAGCAATAGACGACGAGATGCATGAGCAAGCCAGCGAGGTTTATCTCGAACCAATTGCTCTCATCACGGGCAATGTTTCCGCTCCACTGCGTGCCGAAGCGCGGCAGCGCAAAATAGTATCCGGAACTTTTACGCGAGGTGTTCATTTCGTTTCGCCGGTGAAAATTTCACCAAAAGCGAACCATTGTTCTCCGTGTTGCGCGATTGTTTCCTGCAAGATTTCGCACCACTTCTCCACCGCGGGGCCGATGTCATCTTCGCGCGCCCGTGAGCTACGCGGCACCACGATCGGATCGCGCACGATGATTTTGTAACGACGGTAGCCGTCGCGCGCGATGAAGAGCGGATAGATCGCGACTTCCGCCACCTGCGCGAGGGTGAACGGCCCGACCGGAATCCGCACCGTATGCGAAAACATTTTTCCTTCCGCCGTCGCCACACCTTCGATGACACGGTCGCCCTGGATGGAAACGATTTCGCCCTGGCGCAAGGCATTGAGCAAATCGAAGGAGAGCAATGCGCCATTTCCGCTGTAGGCGATCTTGACCGCGCCTTCGCCGGTCTGCTGCACCGATTCGACTAGATGCTGTGCCGTTTCCTTGTCCGGCTCGGGCGCGCGCACCGTTCTGATTTCGCGACTGAATTTCTGCGCGAAAAGCGCCGCGCCGAGATCGTAATTTCCCATATGCGCGGTGAGAACGATTGCGCCACGCGCCGCGTCCGAGTTGTTCCAGCATTTCCGCGCCGATAATTTCGTAGGCGAATTCGCTTTTGTTTATTTTGTAATTGGCCGCATCGGCGATGGTCCAGGCGAAGTTGAGCAGAATGCGAAAAGCGCGGACGTAATTCATCGGCAGCGACGAGCCCGGCAGAACGAAACGCAGGTTGTGCAGGATGGAGCGCCGCTGCGATGCGGCGAAGAAGAAAAAGAAAATCGTCCAGAGAAAGATCATGCTCGGCTGGAGATAAAACGGGACGTTACGCACAGCCCAGTCGAGGTAGTTTCGCCAAAGAACTGCTTTGACCGCGAAGCGGCGGAAAAAGGCGGGCGGCGTTTCCAAACCTCAGGCGTTGATCGGGGCCGGCGCCGTGGCGGCGGGCACGCGAAGGCCTGCGCTGAGAATGAGTCGCAAATTGAACAACTCCGCCTTCCACCAGCGAAAGAGACCTTTGCGCAGCATCTTGCGCACGCGAAAATCGGGCACGAAACCATCGTAAAGTTCGCGCCAGCCGGCGTTGCGGCGTCCGTAACAACCACTCGTTAGGCGACGTTGCGCCAGCCTGACCAGTCGTCGATTGTAGAATCGCATCATTCGCGCCACCACCCGGCCCGTCCGTCCGGAAAAGGGCAGCTTGCCGAACTCGCGCTCGGGATTGCGATAGAGCGGCGTGACTAGACCGATGAAGTAGCAGGCGACATCGAGGAGCAGCGCGGCCGACATCAATTCCGCGTCGCCCATGTAGAAATATTTATCCTGGTAGAGCGTCTCGAACCAGGAACGATAGGTGATCGGGTACTGCGTGTTGTAATAACGAATCCGCTCGCCGGCATCTTCGCCGCCGAGATTGGTCGCGACCATCTCCGCGACGTACGACGAGGTGTAGGAACAAAAATCCAGGCCGGGACTGTAGAGCGGATCGATGAAACCGGCCGCATCGCCCACAATAGCCCAGCCGTCCCCCGCCACCTGCGTGCTGCTGTAAGGCATCTGGGAATAAGCGTGCACGTCGCCTTCGATCACTTGCGCATCGCAAAAAATCTCGCGGCCGACAGGATGGCCTAACAAGTGATTACGCAACCGTTCGCCGAGATTTGCGCCGTCGTTGAGTTTGAAGATGCGCGAATCGTAAACAATGCCCGCGCTGACATCGCCGCCCTTGAGCGGAATGATCCAGCACCACCAGCCGTGGCCTAACAAGTGGTTGGTCGCCCATGAGCGCGAAGTGCGGCAGGCATTGGCGAATTTTGGAAATCGTTCGCGCCATTCGTAACTGTCCCAATCTTTCACCCCGGCAAATCGCGCCCAGACCGCGTTGATCGGATGTTCTGTGTTCTGTCGGAAGTATCCGAGTTTCCGTGCCAGTAGCGTGGCGCGTCCGCTGGCATCGACCAGCCAGCGAGCGGACAACGTTTCCTCACCACGATCACTCGTTAGGCAAATTGTTTGACCTGCCGCGCCGGAGAGTTCGACTCTCGCAACTCTTGCGGGCCGGCGTAGTTCGCAGCCGGCTTCGATGGCGAGCTCGAGCAAATGACTATCGAGGGTGGCGCGATCCACCTGGTAAGTCGGCAGGCGCGCTTGGTAACGCGCACCGACCTCCACGCAGTCATCGAAATCTTGCGTGGGGGAATTGGAAAACCACAGGCGCAATCCCTGTTTGGCCAGTTGGTGATGGCCGAGATAATTCGTTAGGCCAAGGATGCGCGTCATGAAGCACGCGCTCACTTCCGTGGTCGATTCGCCGACCTTGCGATCGAACTCTTCTGTTTTTTCGATGATGAGGATGCGCGCCGTCGGATGTTTGCGCTTGAGCAAAAGCGCGGTCGACGCGCCGGAAAAAGCGCCACCCATGATCACGACGTCGTAGTCGAAATTCATCGTCGGCGGCAATGATGGCCTTTGCCATGAGCGAGCGCAACGCTACGCTCCGCGAATGCCCGAATCCCGCCGCATTGACATGCATGTGCACATGGTGGCGAACGGCGGCAGTGGTTCGGGCGCGTGGCTCCGTCTGAGTGGGTGGCATCGCTGGCTGGCCGGTTTCATGACGCGCCAGCTCGGTTTTCCCGCGAATGTTTTGGACGGCGACCTCGAGACGGTTTATTCCGAGCATCTCTTACGACTCGTTAGGCAATCATCCTTCGACGCGATCGTTTTGCTCGCGCACGAGCGCGTGCACGATCCAGATGGCAAGCCACGTGAGGATCTCGGTTCGATGTTTGTGCCGAACGATCTCGTGCTCGATCTGGCGGAGAGACATCCGGAATTTCTCCCAGCAGTTTCGATTCATCCGGCGCGGCGCGATGCGCTCGAGGAATTGGAACGCTGTCTCGAGCGCGGCGCGGTCATGATGAAGTGCCTGCCGAATTGTCAGAACATCGATCCGTCCGATGCGCGTTATCGAAAATTTTGGGAGCGAATGGCGGAAGCGCGGTTGCCCTTGCTCGCGCACACCGGCGGCGAACACACCGTGCCGATCGTGAACGCCGCTTACGCCGATCCGAAGTTGCTCCGTCTTCCGCTCGAATGTGGCGTAACCGTGATCGCGGCGCATTGCGCGACGAAAAGCGGGCCGACGGATCGCGATTACTTCGATGACTGGGTCGCGCTGCTAGATGAATTCCCAAAGCTGTATGGCGACATCAGCGCGATGGTTTCGTTGAATCGCTGCGCGCATCTGCGTGATTGTTTGCGATCGGAAATTGCGCCACGGATTTTACATGGGAGCGATTTTCCCGTGCCTGTTCTGGGCCATCGGCTCTGGCTGCAGGGGTGGATCGACTGGGCGACGTTGCGGCGTGGGCAGAAGATCGGGAACGCGCTGGAGCGTGACTGGTTCTTCAAGAAAGCGCTGGGATTCCCGGAAGAAACGCGAACGCGTGTTGCAGAATTGTTGCGTCTGCCTAACGAGAGCATGGCCAATCGATGATTTTCACCAACGCGCGACTCATTTTTCCGGACGGCATTCGCGACGGGCTCGAGATCATCGAGAGCGGCGGAAAAATCTGTGGCATTCGCGAGACGGGCCTCTATCCGCAACCGGACGCGTGTAACCTGGGCGGAAATTTTCTCGCGCCGGGATTCATCGATCTGCATCTGCACGGCGCAATTGGTCGCGACACGATGGAGGCGAGTGGGGAGGCGTTGCAGAAAATCTGCGGCTATCACGCGAGTGGCGGCACGACCTCGCTTCTGCTCACCACTGCGACCGCGCCGCTGGCGCAGATCGTTGCCGCGCTGGAAACGATTCGCTCCTGTAAATCGACAATGCCGCAGATCATCGGCGCGCATGTGGAAGGTCCGTTCATCTCCAGCGAACGCGCCGGCGCGCAGAGTCGAAAATTCATTCGCGAACCGAATCCGGAATTCATCGGTGCCCTGCTCGATTTCGCTGATGTCATAAAGCGCGTGACGCTGGCGCCGGAATTGCCCGGCGCGCTGGAAGCGATCGATCGATTGCGCGAGAAGAACATCGCGGTCAGCGGCGGTCACAGCAACGCCTGGGATGAGGAGGCGCAGGCCGCGTTCGCGCACGGCATGCGTCACGTCACGCATACTTTCAACTGCATGTCGTCAATGCGACGACGAGATGGCGTGCGAACCGCCGGTCTGCTCGAATTCGCGCTCAGTGAGCCGGAGATCATGTGTGAGTTGATCGCCGATGGTCACCACGTTTCCACGACCCTGATGAAGATGTTGTATCACGCGAAAGGGCCGGGCGGAATTTGCCTCGTGACGGACGCAAGCGCGGGAGCGGGTTTGCCTAACGAGTCGTCATTCAGGCTCGGCGATGTCGATTGCGTGGTGAAAAACGGAGTCTGCCGGGTGTTGGATGGTTTCGCGCTGGCGGGCAGCGCGGCCCGCATGATCGATCTGGTGCGAACAATGGTGCGGGGTGTCGGCCTTCCTTTGCCGGAAGCGATTGGAATGGCGACGGCCAATCCGGCGCGCGCGTTGCAATTGGAAGACAAGGGAACGCTTGGCGTCGGCACGGATGCGGACTTTGTCGTGTTTTCGCCCGAGTTCGAAGTCGTGCAGACCTATCTCGCCGGCGAAAGAATTTTCACGAGAGGCTGAGCAGAAAACGCGCGATGTCGAGCGACGCCGCCGGGCGGCTCAGCGTGGCGATGTTGGCCGACCATTCGTGCCAGCGCGCGGCGTTGTGGGCGAAGGCATCCTGCACCGCCACGATCACTTTTTCGTCATTGGTCGCGACGGCGCCGGCGTTTGTTTCGAGAAGATAACGCGCGTTGCCTTCTTCCTGACCGGGAATGACGTGATTCACAATCATGGGACAACCGGCCGCGAAAGCTTCCTGCATGGTCGCGCCCCCGGCTTTGCTGATGAGGAGATGACTCTGGCGCAGCAGGCGCGGCAATTCTTCACTCCAACCGACGAGCGCAAATGGATGACGCGTCACGCTGCGCGCGTTCGTGATCGCTTTGCGTAAACGCCGGTCGCGACCGACTGCGACCGTGAGCTGAATGTGGTTAAGGGCGCCGAGCTCTTGCACAAACTCCGGCGCGTGCGCGCGGCGCGCGTTCACCAAATAGAGAACGCGGCGACCGTGCGCGTCGGAGGGCGGCGCGCGAAAATTACCGGGCTCGGCGAACTCGGGACTGACCGGAAAACCAAACGTCCTGGTTTTCTCTGGCGGAATCCCTTCGCGATGCAGAACGGTCGCGCTCCTCTCGTTAGGCAAAATGAAATAATCGGCGCTGCAACGGTACCAGATGGCGTTGACCGAAAGCGAATCGGTGATGACTACGACACGTTTGCCGTGCGACCGGCCGGTTGGCCCGAGTATTTCGTCCAGCATGTGCGAATACGCAGGATAAACAGAGACAATCACGTCTGGCTCGAAGCGGTTGAGTAAGGCGCGAAATTTTTTCTTGAGAGTGAAGAAAACTTTGAAGTTGCCAGTAAACTTTTGTTGCCGATCAAGGCGACGATAAGTCGCGCGCCAGAGGGATGGCGCGTTGTTGATCACGCCGAGATACGCCTCGCGGACGTATTCGTTGAGCAGCCCGTAGGTGTGGGCGAAAAGGTCGTGCACCTCGAGTTGCACAGCGCCCGGCGGCGCGATCTGGAGGAGACCGGCACGAATACCGCGCGCAGCGCTGTTGTGCCCTTCGCCAAAGCCGGCGGTGAGAATCAGGATTCGTTTCAAGAACTCGTTAGGCGAAAGACCGCCCGGCAGGGGTCAAGAGTTTGGATGGATAATTACAGACGGCAAAGTAAACTCCGCGCAGATGGGATGGCTTAGATTCTTCGGCAGAGTTTCGCAGCGCCTGGTGGTGGAAACAGCCATGGACAACACCACCGGCCTGGCCGCGCAGATGGCCTATCAATTTCTCTTCACCCTCGCGCCCGGTCTGCTTTTTCTCTGGCATCTCCTCAGTCTTTTCGGTACCGACCCCGCGAAATTGCATCAGATGTTCGCGATCTTGAAAAGTTTCCTGCCGCAGGATCCGAGGGTGCAGGACATCATCGACGTGCTGGTGGCAAACATTGTCGTCACCGGAACAAGCGGATGGGTTGCGATAGTTGGGATTGTCTTCGGCATCTGGCTCGGGACGTCGTTCATCTCCACGATTTCGCACGCGCTCAGTCGCACGCATGGGATCCATGAGGACCGCAATTGGTGGACGAAGTATGTCATCGCGTTTTTCCTGCTCTTCTGGTTCGGGTTCGTCATCTTCATCTGCTTTAACGGCCTGGTCTTTGGCGAAATGCTCGCAGGCTACGCGGAGGTTAATTTTCAATTGTCGATCCCGTTGCAGGAATGGGTGCGCTATTTGAATCTGCCCCTGACCGCCATCGCGCTCATCGCGCTCGCCCTCGGTCTTTACTTACTGCTGCCCGAGAATCATCAGACGGTGTGGCAGGCGCTGCCCGGGGCGATTTTCTTCGCCGCGGGCTGGATCATCGTAACGAAACTCTTTCAATATTACGTCACGCGTTACGATCGATATAACGCGACCTACCTGGCGCTGGCCTCATTCATTGTCCTGCTCGTCTGGATGTATCTGACGTGTCTGCTTCTTCTGCTTGGCGGAAAATTAAATGCCATCCTGCGCCGCGAACGCGAAAAAAACGAGCAGCGCAAGAGCGAGGCTGCATCTGAGCCCCAGCCGGCTTGAAGCGATTTTCTCTTTTGCAACGCGCCAAAGGAATCAAGGGATGGCTTTTCTGCGTCCTCGCTTGTAGCGCATTGCTGGCTTCGCTCTTCGGAGCGGAGCTGAGCGAAGCGGACAAGAAAAAACGCGATGCATTTCTAAAAACGCGCGAAGAGATGCGGACGATATCGGCTTCACCCACGCCGACGCCGAGCGCGAAGCCGAAACCGTCGTCGAAGAAAAAGAAGCACAAGAAAACTTCGGCGACATCGGCAACGAAGAAGAAAAAAGCAGAGGAAGCGGAAGAGGAAGAAACGCCGACCCCGAAGAAGAAGAAAACGCCCGCCGCGCCACCGGAGGAAGAAGAACCACCGAAAGCAACGCCCGAGGGCAAATCGCCGCCGCCGCGCCTGGCCACACCTGCGCCAACTGCGCCGCCGGTTTCCAATCAGCCGTCCAACGCGCCGGCTGATATCACGATTCAGAAATCAGGGCTGGAGGAGGAGCAGGGTTTCGAGCCGCCGCCGTCGCCTCCACCGCGGCGCGGGTTTTGGTCGCGCGCTTTTGGCGGCGACAATTCGGGCGGAAATTTCCGTTACCTGAGCCGCTCCGTGATCGAGGCCATTCGTCGCGCGCCGGTGCAACGCGCGCGCTGGAAATTCATCATCGTGCACAACAGCGGAACACGGCAGGGAAACGCGCGCGCCTTCGATTATTACCACCGTCGCGTGCGGCGAATGAAGAATGGCCTTGCCTATCATTTTGTGGTCGGCAACGGGACATCGTCGGGCAATGGACAGATCGAGGTGGGCGATCGCTGGCGCCGCCAGATCAACGGCGGACATGTGCACAGCGATTACCTGAACAACATCTCGTTAGGCATTTGTCTTGTGGGCGATTTCAATCGCGATCGTCCGACCCGCGCGCAAATGGACGCGACGGAAGAGTTGATCAGGTACTTGCGCGAACGCTGCGGCCGCGTGGACGGAAGGGACATTCCAGTCAAGCCGCATCGCGAAATGAATCCGCCGCGCTGGTCGACCGATTGCCCGGGAGATGCGTTCCCCTACTCCTGGTTTCGGAAATTTTAGTTGAGCACTCGTTAGGCCGAGGTGCTCTTGTTTCCTCGCACGAGCAGGATAATCCCGCCGACGATGCAGACGCCGCCGGCAATCGGGCCGATCGGAATCGGATGTTCTTTCTCCGTGTTGATCTCGATCGGTCCGAGTTTCGCCACGTTTTCCTTGGTGGTGAAACTGGTGTAACCGCCGTAGGCCAGCAGGAAAATGCCAACGGCGATGAGGATAAGACCGAGAATGCCGACGGGTTTCATTCAGCAACGCTGCGCGATCAGAGCGGGCGCCGGCCTTGGATCAAATTGATGATCAGGACGATCACGGCAATGACGAGCAGGATGTGAACGAAACCACTGAGGGTGTAACCGCTAACGAGCCCTAGCAACCAGAGCACGAGCAGGATAATGAAGATAGTCCAAAGCATATAATCTCCTTTTTCGGATTGTTCTTATTGCTTCGTGCGCCAAATGCCAAGTGCGCTTATCGATCTGCGTTCTGATTTACCAGATTTACGGTAATTGATCGGTATAAGCATAGATTCACGTAATAATTTGCTGGCCACCCGCGTTCCAAACCACTAGAAGCGGAGGCTTCTAACCCCCCAAACCCCCCGGCAATTTCTTCTATGCGTACGCTTCGTGTCTTTTTTTTGCTCAGCGCGTTTTCCCTCATCGGCTGCGCCAGTCACGGCGTTATCGTGCAGAAGGAGGCGCGTCCGCATCCGTTCTACATATCGATGGGCGTTGAAGGCATGTACGCCTTTATCTTGCGCGATGAGACCGGCGCGACGCATCGGCAAATGGTGACGCCGGATGTTTTCGGTCGCTATGCGATCGGAGACAATTTTAACGACGAACAACTCGCGCCATTGTACCAGGTGACGGAACAAAAAGCAGTGCAAGTCGGCTATCGTCCGATGATTTCGAATGAAAGAGTGGTGAGCGTGTCGACGAAAACCAGGACCCAGGTTGTCGTCGCAAAATCTCAGACCGTCACGCCAACGAGGTCGCAACAAGTTGCCAGCAGCGCAGCCAGGCAGAAAGCGCCGCATGCGACGATCGCGAGCGTTTCACACAAGGTCGACTGAGGTTGCGACGAGACCGGCGAAAAATTCGGAGATGATTTCGCCGCCGAGTAAGACGACCAAGCCCTGGCGACTGGGTGCACCCAACCTGGAGATGACCACGGGACAACCGCCGGTTGGGATTACGTCCGACACTCCGCCAGCGCCGGTGGAAACGCATGCCAAGCCGACGCCGCACGAAGCGCAGTCCGGGAATCCGGACGGTCAGTAGCGACAGCTTCATTGCCGAGAACGGGCGCGTTCGTATGATGCGGCGTGGCTGAGTCCGAACGCGTCGCGCAAAAACGCATTGACGAACTGCGCACCGAAATCGAGGCGCACGATCGTCGCTATTACGACGAAGCGGCACCGACGATCAGCGATCGCGAATACGACAAGCTCTATCGCGAGCTGCTCGACCTGGAAGCAGAATTTCCCCAGTTCGCTTCCGAAGATTCGCCCACCCGCCGCGTCGGTGGGGCGGTGCAGAAAGGATTCGCCCAAGTCACTCATCGCGTACCGATGCTCAGTCTCGACAACACCTATTCGGAAGAAGAAGTGGCCGATTTCTACCGCCGACTGCAACGGCTTTTGCCTAACGAGAAGATTCCCGTTGTGATCGAACCGAAGGTCGACGGCGTGGCCGTTTCGCTCCTGTATGAAAACGGAAAGTTGCGCTACGCCGCCACGCGTGGCGACGGCACGGTCGGTGACGACATTACAAGAAACGTCCGCACCATTCGCTCCGTGCCGACGCGGTTGAAAAACGCGGCGCCGAAGACACTTGAAGTGCGCGGCGAAGTTTTCATGCACAAGGACGGCTTCGTGAAGTTGAATGCCGAGCGCGCCGAGCAGGGTCTGCCGCTCTTCGCCAATCCGCGTAATTCCGCGGCGGGTTCGCTCAAGCAGCTCGATCCGAAAATCACCGCGCAACGTCCGCTCGGGCTCATTTGTTACGGCACCGGTGTGATTGAAGGCGCCGAGCCGGAAAAACATTCCGAAGTTTTCGCATGGCTGAAAAAGCTCGGACTGCCCGCGACGGAAAAGTGGTGGATGGCAGAATCACTGGAGGAAACGCTGCAGGCCATTCGCGAACTCGATCGGGTGCGGCACGATTTCGCTTATCAAACCGACGGCGCGGTCGTGAAAGTGGATGACTTCGCGCAACGCGAAGCGCTCGGTTTCACCGCGAAATCGCCGCGCTGGGCGATTGCCTACAAGTACGAAGCGGAACGCGTGGAGACCAAGCTGCTCGACATTCTCGTGCAGGTTGGCCGCACCGGTGTGCTCACGCCGGTGGCCGATCTGGAGCCGGTGACGGTGAGCGGCAGCCGCGTTTCCCGCGCGACTTTGCACAACGAAGACGAGATCAAACGCAAAGACATTCGCATCGGCGACACTGTTGTTCTGGAGAAAGCCGGGGATGTGATTCCCGCTGTCGTAGAAGTCGTTAGGCAAAAGCGCGCGAAGAATTCGAAGCCGTTCGATTTCTTCAAACACATCCACGGTAAATGTCCGGTCTGTGGGCGGCCGGTGCGGCGGGATCCGGAATTTGTTGTCTGGCGTTGTGAAAATATCGCCTGTCCGGCCCAGATCACGCGGCGTTTGGAATTCTTTACCGATCGCGGGGCACTCGACATCGAAAGCCTGGGCGGAATCGTGTCCGACAAATTAATCGAGCGCGGTCTGGTGCGCGAACCGCTTGGATCTTTTCGAGCTCGAGTTGGAACCGCTCGCGAAACTGAATCTGGGCGCCGATGAATCGCCGCGCGTCTTCGGCGAAAAGAATGCGACCAAGGCGCTGCACGCCATCGAGCGTGCGCGAATTTTTCCGCTCTCCCGCTGGATTTTTGCGCTTGGCATTCCGGAAGTTGGAAAGACGACCGCGCAAGATTTGGCAAAGTTTCATCCCGACCTCGAATCGGTGGCTGATTCGCAAATGCTGCGCGATGTCGTCGCGTATCACGCCGCCATTCGAGAGAAACGAAAGGGCGATCAGGAAAAAATCCGAGCGCGATTACTGGGAAGCGGTTTCGCGCAGAAATCGAAAAGCGAAAAACAAAAAGGCATCGTGACCGAAGTCGGACCGGTCGTGGCAGAAGCAGTCCTCGATTTTTTTGCATCGGAGATCGGAAAGAAAATTCTTCGTCGCCTCAAGACACTCGGAATTAAACCGACGAGCGAAATGATTTCGGCGAAGGACGCGGCGAAACTTCCGTTCGCTGGAAAAACTTTTGTCCTCACCGGCACATTGCCCTCGCTGACGCGCGATGAGGCGAGCGCGCAGATCGAGTCGTTAGGCGGTCGCGTTAGCGGCAGCGTGAGCAAGAACACCGATTACGTGCTGGCGGGCGAAGCCGCCGGGAGCAAACTCGAGAAAGCAAGACAGCTCGGCGTGCGCGTGCTCAACGAAGAAGAGTTTCGCGCGATGTTTTGAACGAACACATCGCGAAAAATTTGGATTGCCTTTGCCTAACGAGGCGCGTAGCCACTCGATTATGCGTCTCTCGAAGCTCTACCGTGTTGTTTTCTGCCTAACGACTCTGGTTTCTCCGATCGCGGTCAGGGCCGGCAGTTTTTCGTTGAACGAACAGAGCGTGAGCGGACTCGGGCGTCGCATTTGCCGGCGGCGCAGCGCAAGCGGAAGACGCGTCCACGCTTTTCTTCAATCCCGCCGGGATCGTGCTCCTCCCGCAAGGCGAATTGCAGACCGGCCTGCATTTGATCATGCCGAGCGCGGAGTTTCACAACGAGGGCTCGCGCTACAACCTGCCGGGCACGCCGTTTAATAATCTCCCGATCTCCGGTGGAAACGGCGGCGATGGCGGAGTCTTCCACGCCATTCCCAATCTTTACCTGACACAGCCGATTTTCCGGAACAAATCGTACGGCGATCTCTCCGTGGGCGTCGGCTTGAGCGTGCCGTTCGGGTTGGAAACGGACTACGCACCGGATTGGGTCGGACGCTACACGGCACTGCGCACGAAGCTGACGACGTTTGATATTCAACCTACGATCGCCTACCGCTTGTGGGATCGGCTCTCAATCGGCATCGGTCTCGATATCCAACGTGCTTCCGCCCGCCTGACACAGGCGATTGATTTTGGTTTGATCGCGCAGCCGGCGCTCGCACAATTTTACCATGGGATCCTGACCAATCCCGGGATTCCAGCTGCGTTGAGGCCCGCGCTCGCCGCGGCGACGCAACAGTCCTACACGGCCGCCGGTTTCGTCCCAGGTGGAAAAGATGGTGTTACGGAAGTTTCCGGGGATGACTGGAGTGTTGGTTTTTCGCTCGGCGCGATCCTCGAATATCGCAAAGGCGGCGACGATGGTTCGTTTTTCCAGGAAGGTCGTTTCGGTTTTAGTTATCGCTCCGCCATCGATCACACGCTCGAAGGCCACGCTGATTTCCGGAATGTTCCACTCGTGGCCGCGGCCGACGTGGCGACGCCCATAATAGGGCGGCCGTTGCCATTTCCGAATCCGACGCTGTTCCAGGATATTTTCTTCGCACAGAGCGCGAGCGCGGAACTGAACCTGCCGGACATTTATCACTTCAGTGTTTATCAACGCTTCGCGCGGCAGTTTGCGATTCTGGGTGACATCACCTGGACGCATTGGAGCCGGTTGCAAACGGTGCCGATCGTTTTCGAAAACCCGGGCACGCCGGAAAGTGTTTTGGAGATCAAGTACGACGATGCCTTTCGCTACGCGGTCGGTTTCGAATGGTATGCGTGCAAGAACCTGACGCTGCGCGCGGGTTTCGCTTATGACGAGACGCCGATCAAAGGCGCGCAATTTCGCACACCCCGCATTCCGGATAACAACCGCTATTTTCTTTCAGCCGGTTTGCGCTGGTCGCCGAAAGATTGGATGGATGTCGATGTCGGTTACGCGCATCTCTTCGTTAATGAGCCGGATGTTGATCTGCTCGATGCGCAGGGACATACGCTGCAGGGAACGTTCGATGCCGGTGTCAACATCCTGAGCGCAGCGGTGACTTTTCGCTGGGGCGGGCCGCGACCCGTCGCGGAAACTTCCGCCAAGGAAGCGATCGGTTACCGCAAATAAGAAATCCGCCTAACGAGTAGTTACGGCGTGTAGTCGGACGGAAGTCCCTGCAAAGAAATAATCGGCGGATGTTGTGCGGCCGGGTGGAAACCGGCTTCGATCGTGAAGGTCATCTTCTCTTTCCCGCGCATGACGGTGATCGGAACCGGATCACCGGCGGTGATAAAAAACGAGGCGTCTTTCACATCTTCCGGTTCGTGCACTGGCGTCTTCCCAACCTGTAACAAGACATCGCCCTCCTTGAGGCCCGAATCGGAAGCTGGTGTGCCGCGCATGATTTCCGTAAAAACGGTACGCGATCCTTCCACGGAACGATCGGCTGGACTGACATTGATCCCGATCCATCCGTGACGAACTTCACCGAAGCGGACAAAGTCGGCCCGGACTTTCTCGGCCGCATCAATCGGCAGCGCGTAACAGGCCGAGCCGTTGTCGATCGCGGCGACGAGAATACCGACGACCTCGCCTTTGAAATTGAGCAGCGGCGCGCCCGCTTCACCGCGCTGGGTGGCGACATTTGCGCGCAAATGCGTGGTTTCAAGATACACGCCCATAAATTTCTTATCGAAGCCTGCGATCATTCCGAAACTCGGCGTCTGGGGAAGATCGAGCGGAAAACCAACCGTGAGAACCGGTGTGGTCACTTCGAGATTGTGCGATTTCCCAATCGGCAAGGCCGGCGTCGGCATGTCGATTTTTAGCAACGCAATACCGCTGCGTGGATCCGCCATGACCTGGTGCGCGGGAACTTCCTTGCCGTTGAATTCAACCGTGAAATCGTCCGCGTCGCCCGCGACAGAATAGGCCGTGTAGAGCGTCCCGGTGGGATCGATAAAAAATCCGGTGCCGAAAAGTTTTCCGTGTTCGTCCATCGCGCGAATCTTTACGACGGCCTTGGCCGAACGTTCGAAAACTTCCTTAACCTCGCGACTGATCGTGCTGGTCGCGTCCGGTGGTTGCGGCGGCGGGGATTGCTCCTGGGCATGCGCGGCGCACAGGGCGGCAACACAGGCGAGCGAAGGGAGGAATCGGCTCACGACCGCAAACCCAAAACGAAAGCAGCTCGTTTGGCTACTAGAATCTGAGGGCCGCATCATAGCTCACTGGAGTGCTATCCAGCACGTAGCGCGGGGTCGTGGCGCGTCCGTGAATCTGGGCACGTTCAGTGGCCATGCGGAAAGGCGTTGCACCAAGATCGCGCGTCGCAACTGGAGTGGAGAGACTCCATGCCGGTTCCGGCGCAGAAACTGTGGTCGAAGTCGGTGTCGTCACGACAGCGACGTTCCCGTTGTTCGGATTATGATAAACGTTCAGCGTAATCACCGCGGCCAGGATGACGAGCGCAGTCGCCATGGCCGGCGACGAAGTCAGCGCCGGGATGTTCAGCTGGAACATGAAATCATGCGCGCGTTGCAGCGCGATCTTCCACAGCGGCTGGCGCAGGAGCTCGGCGCGCTGCCGGCGATGAAACTCGTGCAGGAAATTATCGAAATATCCGGGCGGCGGCTGCTCGTGCCGTTTCAGGCGTAGCAGCGTCCCAATATCTTCTTCGGTGAATTTTTCCATGAAGCGAGAGATCTATGAAACAGGATTCTTGCGGAACTCTTCCAGATAATTTTGCAGCTGACGGTTCGCGTAGAACAGTCGGGAACGTACCGTGCCTTCGGAAACACGCAAGATTTTGCTTATCTCGGCGTGCGGCATCCCCTGGATGTGAAACATGGTGACCACGGCTCTGTGTTCATCAGACAACTTCATCATGGCCTCGTTCAATCTTAACTGCAGCTCGGACAGGTCGGCCTCGCGCACCGGGCTGCTCGTTTGCGTAAGTTCGAGGAACTCCTTGTCGTTCTGAATGCTGGCGTCGACATCGTCGAGGCTCAGGTTGAAACGGCGGCCGCGTTTTTTCAAAAAATTGAGGGTCATGTTGACCGCGATCGAGTGGATCCAGGTGTAAAAAGATGACTTGCCGCGGAAACCGCGGATCGATTTGTAGGCTTTGGAAAAAACGTCCTGGAGAAGATCGTTCGTGTCCTCGTGATTCGAGGTCATGTTGTAAACGAGGCCGTAGAGCCGCGGCGTGTATTTCACCACCAGCTGATCGAAAGCCCCGACATCGCCGTCTTGCGTACGCGCGACGAGAGTCTGGTCTTCATCGGGTTTGGGTTGCTCCATCGCTCTGCGTTTAGCCTTAACACGCGGCCGCAGACCGGACGACAACAAATCGGCAAAAGACCTCGCCGGCGGGAGCGCAATAGTCGCATTCATGGGTTTGGCTTGCGCGCTGGGCATCAGCGGCGATCGCGCACTGACATCAGCCACAGGAGGTTGCCAAGAGTCGCCACAAACGCCGCCACGTAGGTGAGCGCGGCCGCATTGAGCACGCGATTCACTCCCGCCACTTCTTCACCGGGCTGCACCATTCCCATTTGTTGCAGGATAATCTTCGCGCGCCGCGAGGCGTCGAATTCCACCGGCAGCGTGATCAACTGAAATACGAGCAGGACCAGGTAGCAGTAAATGCCGAGCGTGATCAGGCCGGTGATATGAAAGATGAATCCGCCGAAGATAACGAACGGCAGCATGCTCGATGCAATTTGCGTCATCGGCACAATGGCCATGCGCCATTTCAAGGGCGCGTAAGCTTTGGCGTGCTGAATAGCGTGACCTGTTTCATGCGCGGCGATGCCGAGCGAAGCGACCGAGGGTTCGTTGTAAACCTTCGTTGAAAGATGGAGCGTCTTGTCGGTCGGATTGTAGTGATCACCGAGAAAGTTGTTCGTCTCGACCACTTGGACATCGTGGATTTGCGCCGCCTGCAAAATTTCTCGCGCGGCTTCGGCGCCGGTGATGTTGGAGGTGGCGCGGACTTCGCCCCACTTCCGAAAAGCGCTACTGACACGAAATTGCGCCCAAAGCCCGATGATCAACGGGATGCCGATAAGCACCAGCCAGTTGGAACCGAGTCCGAAACCATGGGTCATGTACATAGCGATATTTTAGTTAACTGCGTTAGACATTGCGTGATTGCAATCGTTCAACGATGGGGAAAAGCGCGCAAGCGAGTTCTATATTTCCAATCGCTTCTCGAATTTTGATAAAACGCGATTGCCATTCTCGGTCACGACCGCCACATCTTCGATGCGCACGCCGCCGAGTCCTGGGTAGTACAAACCCGGCTCAACCGTGAGCACCTGGCCCGGTTTGAAAACAGTTTTTTGAAAACGCGGGAACTCATGAATCTCGAGCCCGAGTCCGTGACCGGTGCCGTGAAAGAAGCCGACGTTCTTTCCATTCCGCACTTCCGTCGGGAAACCGCGATCGGCGAAAAGTTTTTTGATTTCGTTGTGAATCTTCAAGCCATCGGCGCCCGGTTTCATTTTTTTCAGGGCCATTTCCTGTCCTTCGCGCACAGCTTCCCAAAGTTTGCGCTGGGCATCGCTCGCGCGACCGCGCACGACCGTCCGCGTCATGTCGCCGTAATAACCGCTCTGCGCATCGCGGGGAAAGATGTCGAGAATGATGAGTGAATTCGCCAGTAACGGACCCGAGCCGCGCTCGTGCGGATCGCACGCCTGGTCGCCGCCCGCGACGATCGTGTTCGCGGGCAAGCCGCCCGCGCGCAAAATCGCGGAATCAATTTCGGCGCGCAGAATTTCGGAAGTGAGCACGCGGCCGAACCAATCGAGCCGTTTGTTGCGGCGCGCCTTGCAGGCCGCCAGAACTTCCATCGCGCGGGCCAATCCCTTTTCGGTAATCGAAAGCGCGCGGCGCATGAGCCGCAGTTCGTCCTCGGTTTTCGCTTCGCGCTCCGGCCAGAAAAGTCCGTTGGTGGTTTGCAGTTTAATTTTCGCGCGTCCCAGCTCCTCCGCGTAACCGAGCGGAAAACTCGACGGCACGATCGCGGAACGAACCCCGCGCTTCTGCAAAAAGTGCGACATCACTTTTTCGAATGCCGGCGTCTACTTGGCGTTGCCCTGCACTTCGCGTTCGAATTTGGAGTAGGGGAGAATCTCGTCGGCCTGCGCCTGTTTGCGGCCGCGATCGATCTCGAGATCGCTCAGGACGATGGTGCGCTTGCCGTTTTGTTCGAGAAAAATAAACGGATCGGGTACGAACATGCGGGTGGCGTAAAGCATGTCGGGATCGTGATCGCTTGCCGCCACGATGAGGCGCGTCTGTTTGCTGGAGGATTTTTTGCTCACGCGATATTGCTACGCGCGAACACGCCGCTTGTCATCCTAACCGCGGCGCACTTCCAACTGCCGTCGCAGGATCGAATAGAGCAAGCCGAGCAATCCAACGGTCGAACCGACCAGCACCATCGTATTGAAAGTGAAGACGCCGACCTTGAAGGACAGCTCCTTGTCGAACCACGTCCCGAAGGTGAAGCGCTTCTGCGCCCCGAAGAAAACGTTCGGTTTTCCGCCGCGCCGATAATCGTTCTGTTCCATCTCGGCGTTCGACATCAGGTCGGAAACTTTCTGGTTGGTGTAAAGCTGTTCCGCTGTCACCGGACCGACCGCGTCTTTGAATTCATCGCGATTGAATCTCTTTTTCCCGGAAAGGACCGCGTCCGTGCGATCGAGAAACTGATCCACCTGATCGTCCGTCTTTGCTTCGAGGCCGGACAAAACGGCGAGCATCTCCTTCAAATCGGAGAGGTGTTGCTGTTGTTCCGGTGTCGGCTTCTTGATCGCGACCAGGTGTTCGATTTCGCGCTGCGCTTTTTCCTGGCGCCCGGTGAGCGGATTCAATTTCGCCTGCGCCACCACCATCAGCTCATACGACCAGCGCATGGGAATGAACTGACAGACGAACGGCACCTCCAATTTGCTGCTCATCTTCATCGCCTTGTCGTCCGTCGGATGTTCGCTGAACCAGCGCGACATCGAATAGATGAACTTAAAGTTGCGATTCATGTCCTCGAATTTCAGCATCGCGCCGCTCATCAATATTTGCGGAATCAAAATCAACGGGACGATGTTGGCCGCGCTCTTGGCATTCGCGACTAACGAAGAGACGACGAGGCCGAGCGCGAGGCTGCCGACTGCAGTCAGGAACATGAAGCCGAGGTGAATCCAGAACATGCCACGCACCTGCAGCAGGTAATTTCCGATCAGGACAAAGAGCATGCATTGCACGAGCGCGAAGACGGCGAGCGAGCTCATCTTCGCGCAGATGTAATAGGGCAGGCGAATGTTGAGATTGCGCTCGCGATTAAGGATGGCGCGATCGGCCACCACGTCGTCGACGCTGTTGGTTAAGGAAAGGAACATCGCCACCAGCAGCGCGAGGAAGAGATACATCGGGATGTGAAAAGCCGAGGCGTAATCGTAGGTGCCGCTGTCGGAATAACGCAGCAGTGTCGCGATCAGAATGGCGAGCAACGGTGCGGCGCCGATCGTGATGCGAAGATTGCCGCGATTGCGCAGTTTGCTGATGAAAGCGCGTTTCAACAATGTGCGCAGCTGCGTCCATTCGTCATGCCAGCGGATTTGCGTGCGGCGTTTCCTGGTCGCGGTTGGTTCGCTCTGCGGCGCAGTCGGTCCGCGCTTGAGCGAAACTTGTTTTACATCCTGGATGAGGCGGAACGCTTCGTACTTGTCGCGCCAGAAGTCCGGCGAATAACGCCGCGCCGCCACCAGTTGGCCGCGATTGTTCTCCTCGTAGATGACGTCGCCGCTGATATCGCGCAGCGGTGTTTCCAGAACGTCGAAAATAAATTCCGGCCGCGTCGTTCCGCAGGACGGACACGCCCCGAGATCGGCTCCGAACTGATGCTGGTGTTCCGCTTCGGCGAAGTAGCGCAACATCTCGTTAGGCGTGCCGAAGAAAACCAGCTTGCCGCCGCGATCGAACAGGATCGCCTTGTGAAACATCTGGAAAAGTTTCGAGCTCGGCTGGTGGATGGTGACGACAATGATTTTGTTGTGCGCCATCCCGCGGATGATTTCGATCACGTGCTCGGAATCTTTCGAGGAAAGTCCGGAAGTCGGCTCGTCGAACAGGTAAACGTCGGCGCTGCCGATCATATCGAGGCCGATGTTGAGGCGTTTCCGTTCGCCGCCGCTTAGCGTCTTCTTCACCGGGCTGCCGACGATGCTGTCGCGCCGTTCGTTCAAACCAAGCTCGACCAGTTTGCTCTCCAGCCGGCGCGACCGGTCGCGTCGCGACAAATGCGGCGAACGAATTGCCGCCGCGAATTGCAGGTTCTCGGCGATGGTCAGGTTTTCATCGAAGGCATCTTCCTGCGGGATGTAACTGACGTAGCGTTTGAGATGATCGAGGTTGTCGTAAAGCGACTGATCGTTGAGCAAAATTTTGCCGTTGCTCGGTTGCAACTGGCCGCCGAGAACTTTGAGAAATGTACTCTTGCCGCAGCCGCTTGCGCCCATCACGCAGACGAGTTCGCCGCGGTTGAGCGTGACGTTAATGCCGTCGAGCGCGACATCGCCGCTGCCGAAGCGATGGTTCAAGTCGCGCCACTTCGAGGCTGCGGATGATGTTGCGTTCTTCCTCGATGATGCGCTCGGAGAAATTGCAGCGCAGGAACTGGCCGACATCGATGCGGATGGTGTCGCCGTCTTTCAATGGCGCCGTGCCGCTGCGCACCGTCGTCTCGCCCACCATGATCGGGCGATCGGCTTCGATCACTTCCAGCGTGCCGACGCGCGCATCGTAATCGCACAGGATTTTCAGCAGCACATCGCCGCTCGTTCCCGGTGAAAGCAGAATGTCGTCCGCTTCGAGCAGGCTCGGATTATTCGAGACCAAATATTCCGACTTCGAGGCCTTGAGTTGGAAACGGCCGCCCATGGCGCGCGCCCGGCGCCGCAAATCGCTCAGCTCCATCTCGCTGTCGTTGTGAAAAACGATCCGGTCATCGAGCGTGGCTTCGACCACTTTGCCCGCTTTCAATTTCACGCCGTTGAGCACGGCATCGACATCGCGCAGCGCTTTCACCCGCACCTTCAGGCCGAAGGTAATTTCGAGTGAACTTTCCCGCGTGCGCGAACGCTCCAACTGCACCTGGTCGGCGCCTTTCGGGGCGCGCACATAAATTTGCGGCAGCGAAACATTCTTCTTCGCGTTGAAGTACGCCGCCAGCTCCTGGTAGCTGAGCACGTGATCGCCCACCAGGATGCGCTGGCCGGGATAGATCCGGCAAAAACCGCCGCGCAACAGCGGACGTCCACGCACCGACACCGCCTGCGTGCTGTAGTTCTTGAGCAGGATCAGGTCGTGATAACGAAACGAGAGCAACCGGTCCTGTTCGCTCAGGCTCTTTATGAGCACATCGGATGATCCATTCGGTCCGAAGGAGAGCGACTCAAGCGGTGAGGCGCCGCGCTGATAAATGGACGGATCGGAATCTTCCGAGGCGTTGAGCTGATAAACGATGTCGATGGCCTGCGCCGCCATGCCGAGTTGCGACATGAAGGAATAGAACGCCACTACCTGTTCCTGTTTCAGTCCGGCTTGCGAAATGAGATCGTAGAGCTGCACCCCAAGCATGATCTTGCGATCGGCGCTCAATTCCGTGGAAAGTTTTTGCGCCATCGCGCCCAGGTCCTGTTGCTCGTAGAGCGCCTGGCGGAAAAGCTGACGCAGCTCGGAGTAGACCGCTTCCGGATAATCGTAACGGAGGAAGCCTAACGAAGAGTCGATTTCTTCCTCGAGCAGGACGCCGTCGGCCTTGGAAAAACTTGCCAGCACCTGGATCAGCAGCGGCAGCAAATTCGGACTTTCTGCCACGCTGCGCGGACGTCGCATGGCGCGGCGCAGAATTCGTCGCCCGCGCCGGTGCATGCGGTAGGCGAACGGCGTCACCCGCTGCACGGCGCGATCGATCTTATCCGCTAGGGTCTGGGTCGTGGTTTCGGGCATCTCGATCTCGCAGCGGTAGGGTAGTTCCGACAACCTTCAGGCGCAATCGCATCCCGCGTCTCGCATCCCACCTGCTTTTGCAATGCCAGATTCCCATGTTAGCGTTTCTCGCACGCCGGTAGCGTGCCTTACCAGATATGTCCCAATCCGATCGTAACTCCAAAAAGGAGAACAAATCCGGTGGCAACGAGCCCAGCTTCAACTGGCGCGGCGTCGTCCTGATCGCCATCGCGTTCGCCCTCATCGGCCTGGCCGTTCTCTTCCGCGGCAGCACCTACGGCAACGTCGAGGACGTGCCCTACAATCGTTTCCTCGAATTGCTCGAGAACAAGCAGATCGCCACCGATAAGAATTATCCGCTCCAGATCGTGGTCGAGGATGGCAAGCCCACCCAGACTCTGCGCGGCGCTTACATCAAACAAGGCACTGGACCGAACCCGGCCCAGCAGGTGCCGTTTCGCACCACCATTTATTCCAACGTCGCGAAGAACCTCGAGGACCGCCTCGAAGCGGGCGGCGTTCCCTATGCCTTCCGCATGGATTCCAACCTGATGGCGCAAACGCTGGTTGGCTTTGTGCCCATCGCGGTCTTTCTGGTCATTCTTTATCTCCTGTTCCGCCAGCAAATTCGCATGGCTGGCAAAGGCGCGCTCAACTTCGGCAAATCGAAAGCGCGCATGCTCGCGCGCGACAAGAACAAGATCACCTTCAAGGACGTGGCCGGCGTCGAGGAAGCCAAGGATGAAGTCACCGAGTTGGTCGAGTTCCTGCGCGATCCGAAAAAATTCCAGAAACTTGGCGGCAGGATCCCGAAAGGTGTCTTGTTAGTCGGCCCTCCCGGAACCGGTAAGACCTTGCTCGCCCGCGCCATTGCCGGCGAAGCCGACGTGCCGTTCTTCTCGATTAGCGGCTCCGACTTTGTCGAAATGTTTGTCGGCGTCGGTGCCAGCCGCGTGCGCGACATGTTCGAGCAGGGCAAGAAATCCGCGCCCTGCATCATCTTCATCGACGAAATCGACGCGGTCGGCCGTCATCGCGGACACGGTGTCGGCGGTGGACACGACGAACGCGAGCAGACCTTGAATGCTCTGCTGGTCGAGATGGATGGCTTCGACACCCAGGAAGGCGTCATCATCATCGCTGCTACCAACCGTCCCGACGTGCTCGATCCCGCCTTGTTGCGTCCCGGCCGTTTCGATCGCCAGATCACCGTCAACCTACCCGACGTGAAAGGCCGCGAAGAAATCCTGCGCGTCCATTCCAAGAAGGTGAAGCTGGCTGAAGGTGTCGACTTACAGGTAGTAGCTCGCGGCACACCCGGTTACTCCGGCGCCGAGCTGGCCAATGTCATCAACGAAGCTGCCCTGTTAGCTGCGCGTCGTGGCTTGAAAGGCATCACCTTGAGCGAACTGGAAGAAGCGCGCGACAAGGTCCGCTGGGGCAAGGAACGCCGCAGCCTTGCGCTAAGTGAGAAGGAAAAGACCAACACCGCTTACCACGAAGCCGGTCATGCCTTGTTACTTGAGTTACTCGAACACACCGAACCTTTACACAAGGTAACCATTATTCCGCGCGGCCCTTCGTTAGGCAGCACCATGTGGTTGCCGGAAGAGGATAAGTATACCAACCGCAAGAACGAGCTACTCGCCAGCCTGGTAGTTAAGATGGGTGGCCGCGTCGCTGAGGAAATCGTCTTTGGCGATGTGACCAATGGCGCCAGTGGCGACATCAAGATGGCTACCAACGTCGCCCGCCGCATGGTTTGCGAATGGGGCATGAGCGAGAAGATGGGCATGGTCGAATACGGCGAGCATGAGGACTACGTCTTCCTCGGTCGCGACATCTCCCGCGCCCGCGACTACAGCGAAGCCACCGCTGAACAGATCGACCGCGAAGTGCGCAAGCTTCTCGACGACGCCTACACTAAAGCCCGCGAAGTGTTACTAGCTAACCGCGACAAGCTCGAAACTATCGCCAAGGCCCTGCTCGAGTTTGAAACGCTCGACGGCGCCCAGATCCGCGACATTATCGAACACGGTCACATGCTAAATCCGCCGCCCGGCCCGTCTGCCACCGCCGGTCCGCAGATGCCGGCGGAGAAACCGCCCAAGCAGGTAGTAGTAGCTCCCGATGTTACCCCGCCTCTTGGCGGCGGACTAAGCGGCGCGCCCGCCTAAGTCTGGGCACAGCTTGTTTCCGCTTTTATCGGCTGTTTGCTCCGAAGGAGCTCGGATTAGACGGAATAATTCCGCTTTATTTTACGGAATTTTTCCAGCTATATCTCGTCAGGCCGAAGGTTAAGAAGTTTGAGCGTTTCGCTCAAGAATCGGATACAGGTGTGACAGATTAACGAAATAAAATATGAAGCGAATACTGATTGGTTTAGCCCTGCTCGGGCTGGTCCGTAGCGGATTTGGCCAGGAGATGAAGATGGTAAGGGTGGAAGACTTGGTCTGGAAAGAGCATCCGGTGTTCAAGGGCGCCCAAACGGTAATATTTGTCGGAGATCCGACAAAGGCTGAGATGATAGTGCAGCGGACGAAATTTCCTCCGCACTACAGGGTACCCCCGCACACGCATCCGTATGCGGAAGTGGTGACGGTGTTAAGCGGAAATTACTGGAATTCCTTTGGGGAGAGCTTTGATAAAAGTAAAGGAACGGAGTTGCATCCTGGAAGTGTGTTCGTGCTTCCAGCTGGGCACGCGCATTATACGTGGACGGAAGATACGGAGGTCATTGTCCAGGTAAGTTTCATTGGGCCCGGAGGAGTGACCTTCATTAACCCTGCCGACGATCCGCGAAACAAAGGTGAATCGGAAACTCGCCCAAATAGGGATACCTTTGGTCCAAACGGGTCACCGCCGGCTATGTTGCACTGCCTAACCAATCGCTTGAGCCAACCGCTGGCCGCTTTGAGCTCAACATTTGATTTTATAAAACCGTTCCCGATGCTCGCTACGCCCATTCTCGCCAGCGGTGGCTCAGCTCCGTCTCGTTAGGTGCTTTTATGATTCCACGTCTTCTCATTCTCGCAGCAATGTCACTCGCACTAGGAACGACTGCTGGCGCCGCTGAACGCGGTGCCAGTAAGGATAGCGATGAGTCCGGAGTCGTTTTTCGGCCACCGTTCACAGTGCATATCCGCGTTGACCAGGATCACTACTACGAAGAGAAGAAAGGCAGGATCCCGTATGTCTATCGCGGTGACGTATATCTGTTTATCGGAGACAAGTTCGGTCTAAAGATCGACGTCGCAGACGGCGTTGTTCGCGGCGTCCGCTATGAGGGAGACCTCAACAAAGCTGATGTCACGCTCGAATTCTCCGAGGCTGCTCCAGTGGACGGCAAGTACACGTCGATGCTGAAGATGCAGAACCGCACTCGATACACATTCCTCATGGATGGCGCGATGACAGTTCCCGATCGGAAGGTCATTCTCGAGACGAACATCGCTCCTGTTCAAGCCGGTCTGTTACACTACGAGGCCTGGCCACATGCGATCCTACAACTAGCCCTTAGCCACATTCGCCTCCAGAAATGACCCCGCACCTGCTAGGCGACTGCTGAAGTAGTTGAAAAATGGACGCCGCAGATTCCCAATAGAAAGGAATCAAATGATTGGTAATGCCACCAAACGTACGATTCTTCGCTGCCTTCACCTTGTCCTTAGCATTCCGATACTCGGTTACATCTATGGTGAGCCTGCGGAAGTTCAACAGTATGCCAGCGCGGTTCGGTTTGTCTTCGTTCCGGTAATTATCCTTTCCGGATTTTGGATGTATTCAGGCATAATCTTCGCCGTCATTGGCGTGGCAGTATGGCTGGGTGCCTGTTACTTCTTTGGAAGTGGGACGGCTATCCTGAGTCAGGTCGCGTTGTTCATCGCGCGGAAGATTTGGCTGGTGATTCGTGCGCGCCAATCAAAGTGACCCGGCCTATTCATGCGGGTCAGCCAACCCAGCACTTTGAGAATGGCTTGGGGGTTGCGTTGTCGATTTTTCAAAGTGCGGGGTAGTTCCTCTTGTTCTCGTTAGGCGGACCTGACACCATGACCGCGCTTCGCTTCACTTAACAAGGAGATCCAATGAGTACCGTTCGCCGTGTGAGCTACGTCTTTCTCTGTTTCGTTCCGTTTCTTTTTTTCGTTGTTGTCGGTGTGCGCGCCTTTCGCGTCCCAGGAGTCTATCAGGTCGCCGGCGTAGTGTACTTTGCTGCGATCGCCTTGGCGGTGTGGACTCTGAGTGCGGGAGCGATCGGAGCCGATGAGCAAGGTCGGCGACTACTCGCCTTGGCGGGAACACTGCTAGTCTCATCATTTGCGCTTGTGGCGCTTCTCTGGGTCGGCCTGGGCGGACCCTGGCAGGCAACCGCGGCCGAGAACCAGATGCGCTACCTTGTCCTAATTCAGGCGGCGACCTCGATAGCGGTTGGCTTCGTGGTGCTCAAGGAAGCACTCGGCGAAGCCGGTGAACGCTTCTATTCGACGCTCGGTTTCGCCGCGATCATGCTTAGTGGCCCGCTCTATCTCGTCTGGAATACCTTCGCCTTCGCCACCTTCTTCGGAAAGGAACATACGGGAGAGGTTCCAGCAGCGATCCTCTCGCTGCGCGACATGCTGGATGTTCTGCTCGACCTTGGGGCCTTGCTGACCTATCTGGCGACGGCGGCGTTTGCAGCCTCGCTGGGACGAGTCAAATGGCTCAGCCGTGGGGCTGCGCGCGCCTTTATCATCGTGAGCTTCCTGGCGTTGATCTTCCTGACGATCAGAGGTCTAAAATATCCGGATCCGAGAGCCCTCTCGACGCCGTGGTACACCAATCCCGGTTTTGTTGTCGGAATCCCGGCGGTGCCGTTCTTTATGCCTTTCCTCTTTGGCGTTGTTCTGCTCCGGCGGGCTGGTGAAAAGCAATCCTAGGAAGGACCTAACCAGCCGAGGCGTTGCCTTCCATGCTGCCACTCGCAACGATCTACCTAACGGCCGGCGTTTTAGTTTGACCGCCGCCGCCGCGGCCAACAGACTCGCGACGGTTCGGGTTCGGACCTTGGTGGTCCTTCTCCGGGCTAATTCAACAATTAAAGACCTGGAAAGGTAATCCCATGAAAAAAGTTCTAGTGACCATGCTGTCTGCTCTGGCCTTGCTGACTGCGCTGCCCGCGTATGCGCAAAATCCAAACTATGACGTTGGCCCCGTGTGGCGCGTCACCTACTACAGCTTGAAGCCAGGCCAGGGAGAAGCCTTCTGGAAAGATTTCCGCGAGAACCTGAAGCCGGTCTACGATTCGCTGAAGAAGGAAAGCATCATCAGTGATTACAAAGTGTGGACCAATGCCACCACTGATTCCGCCAACGATTGGGATGTCTGCGTGGCGGTGATGTTCGCGAACTGGGCCGCAATCGATACGGTTGATGCCAAAGGTGCCACGATCGTGGCCAAGCATTACGGCTCACGCGACGCCATGATCGAAGCGGGCAAGAAACGCAATGATCTGCGCGAGGTCGTGATGAGCAAGCTGGCCCGCGAAGTGATGCCGAAGTAGCTGTCGATCTAGGTTGGAGTAAGACAGAACAACGAGCCCCCGGATGGGTAGCATTCGGGACGCTCGGGGTATGTTCTATTAGCTTTCGGAGTAACCTGGCAGCGGCCGGGTTACTTCAGTCTTTCCTGCCATTCAAAAGCTGAAGTTACACCATGGCTCCATCGTGCTGATGGTTCCGCCCCCGCTAACAACAAAAATCGTCCCGACGGCGTTGTTCGTTCCCGGGATAAGGAAGTTGTTTGAGCTGTTACCGCGGGCGGTGTTTCGGACAATGATGTTGTTGGCGCCGACAACCTGCATACCCCACATATTATAAGTGAGATTGTTGTCCTCAACCCGACTGCCATCGCCTGCGATATACATGCCGTTAGTACCATTCGCATGGCATAGGTTGCCGACGACGTGACACCTGCCGTTGTTAACATATATGCCGTTCTGGGTATTCCCGCTGCTAGTGCAACCGCGGACGATATCGCCGGAATCGGCCCAAATTCCTACAAACGTGTTGGTGGCGGCCGTGCAGTCGGCAATCGTGCTACCGACGCCTGCGGCCTGAATCCCATAAAGATCGTTTCTCGTGGCGCTGCAACGCAGGACAATGGAGCCACTCTGCACCGCGATGCCGTTGCCACCATTGCGGCTCGAGGTGCAATCGATAAGGGTAACGTAGCTCGTGCAATCGAAGCCACTGCCGCTATTCACGGTCGAGATGCAGTTGCTGATCTGAGTGCGGTCGGAGGCGGCGAAGCCCCTGATATTAGCAGTGGCTGAGCTACCCGTGATCTGCGCGCCGTTCCCAAGGAAAAATCCGATGTCATTGCCGGTAGCCGCGCAATCCTGGGCCGAGCCGTTTCCTAACACCAGTCCAGTGGCGCCGGTGTTATCCGAAAGGCGCAGCTTTTCCACGAGGGTGCTGGTGGCAAGATCAGTCCGCACGCCACCGTCAGTCCAACCCCGGATAGTGCCGTTGCGGAGGCAGAGGTTCTTTTTCGCGACGGGGACATTTATTCCGCGGAAAGCGCCGCCGCCGCCGCTGATGAGCGCGAATCCATTCAGATCGAGCGTGACATCATCTGCCTGGATACTAATGCCATGCTTGCCGGATGCTCCGGTGATGTTGCCGGTGAGATAATAGGAGCCTGGTGCGCTGATGATGAAGGTGTTTGTCGCATTGCCGGGCGTGTTAGTCGTGTTCACGATCAGGCGCGGCTCGACTTGATCGAGCGACTTCATCGTCGGCGTCGGCGCGCCCGGTGGAATGAGACTGCCCTGGGGAAAGGCAACAGTAGAAAGCAGAAGGTAGCCGCCGGCGCACAAGGCAGCGGCGCGCGGGCGAGAAACACAGCGTCGGAAGCGGTCGGTATTCATAAGAGAGATCACTCAGGTTGGGGCCGAGTTGACTCTTGCGCGACCTTTTAAATTGCCGCCGTCGTCTTAAGTGCGAGGTCGAGGCAAGGCGAGGGTGGGAATCCGGCGCGCGCTGGCGGGAGTAAAGCAGGCGGAATCCAGGGCGTTGCGTTTCCAGGCGAACCTTAGCTAGTGTAGTCAGTGAGCAGCCACGCGCGCCCGTCGCCAGCGGCCGCTCATCTTGTTCTGGTTAGACTGGGGAGATTTCACTATATGTCATTACCACACTATTTAGGGCTTATTGTCTTCGGGCTAATTGTTGCCGGTTGTTCGCCGCGGACTTTCGATGCTGCGGATGAAGGACAGAAGTTACTGCGCCGGGATGCGGAGTGGGCCGACCTCGCCTCGGCCGGCAAGGACATCGAGAAGATTGTTTCCTACTGGAGCGACGATGCCGTCGTTATTTTTCCGGGACAACCCGTGCTGGAAGGTAAGGAGGCGATTCGCGCTTACGTGGCCGCGAGTCTCAATACTCCGGGGTTCAAAATACACTGGGTTTCGGAGAAGCCGGTCTTCTCCTCCGATGGCAGGTTCGCCTACATGCGCGGGACGGACGACCTCACCGTGCCGGGACCGAACGGCACGCCCATGACGTTGCATCTTCGCGGAATATCGGTCTGGCGCGTTGATCCCGATGGGCAATGGCGGTGCACTGTGGATATATCGAACGAGGAACCACCGCCTAAGTCCTAGGTCTGTGAAGTAAGTGACGATAGCTACTTAAGAAATAGCTGGTTCACTAGTGCGACTCTAGTTAACCTCGTGCCGAAGCGCGAACCACAATGAAGCTTAAGACAACACGCCGGGTTATCTTCCTGGCTCTGTGCCTTTGTGCTGCTAGTTGTCATCCGAAAGTGGCCGAGGAGAGCACTGCCTCCTTCCGCATCATCGCCACCGACGTGGGCTTCGAGGCGCCCGATTCCGTCCCGGCCGGGCTGCGTCACATTAGCTACGAGAATCATGGCTCAGAGATTCATGAAGCCATGCTGGTAAAGTTACCGCAGGGCATGACCGCGGATGATTACGTGGCGGCGGTGCGCGCCGGGTCGGACTTTCCGGCGGGCGCGCTGGATTATTCCGGAGCGGGCCTGACCTCGCCCGGAGAAAGCACTGAGCTATGGTCCAAGCTGGATCCGGGTAACTATCTTCTTATCTGCTGGAACGACGGACATGCCACAACCCGGAAGCCGCACCCTTTTAAGGTGCAATACACGATCTCGAATGATGCGCCGCCGAAAGAAGACGTTGTTCTTAAGTTAGTCGATTACCGCTTTGAGCTAACAGGTCAGTTGCACAAAGGCATGCAGACGATCCGGGTTGAAACTCCCGGTCCCTCCATGCACGAGATGGACCTCTTCCGGCTGCACCAGGATAAGACCGTGGAAGATGTGCGACGCTGGCGCAAGGATGAGCACGGCGCCGGGCCGGCCGATTCCATGGGTGGCCTGCTCGATAGTCACGATATCCATCGAGTCGTCTGGTTGCGCCGGAATTTCACGCCCGGTCGCTACGTTTTGCATTGCGCAATGCCGGCCACAGTGGACGCGCATCCGACTGACCAGAAGATAACTCATGCCGATCTCGGCATGGTTCAGGAAATCACAATCGGGGAATAGCTGAAGTACCTAACGAGTGCTTATTCCCGGCGCTGCTTCTCCACCAGTTGCCGCAGCTGGCGTTCCATCTTCTTGAAGGCATCATGCACGGCCTTCGAGAGCGGCTTGAAGGAATCGTTGTCGGTCTGGCTTTCATCGGCCACCAGCTCGTGACCCGGGGCAACCGTGACGTCGATGCGCACGCGGAAAGGATTACCTTTCTTGTGCGCGTGATTTGGCTGCTCGATGGCAACGTCGCAGCGGTTGATGTGGTCGCAGAATTTGTCGAGTCGCCCTGCCATTTCCAAAACCATGCGCTCGATCTCGTCGGATTTTTCCAACCCGCGATAGGTAATTTTGACAGGCAATTGCATGGGGGAAATCAAAGTGGCTGCAAGGACCGGAAATGTCCCGGTAACGCCGCCAACTCAAGTTTGACCAAATCCGCTTTCACATGTTCGACAATTCGATTGCGCACCTTCGCGGGCAACAAATCGACGATGGCGGAATGAATCGCTGCCGGAGCGGCGAAGGACCAGCCGCCTTTGCCCTGCTTCTGCACCAGCTGCGCGATATTGTCGGCCAGCTGCTTGAAAATGCGGCGCTGGTTTTCCGTTTCGATGCCCTGCTGTTCGGCAATGGAACCGACGTGCCGGCCATTGATTCCTTCGCTGAAGGCAAATCGTCCGGCGAAATCGGTCACTTTATCCTGGAAGCGGCCGTGGGCGTCGGTCACGTCGAAGGCCTGCACCAGCTTCAGGCTCGGTCCGCGCGTGGGGGTTTCGTTTACTTTGTAGGCTTTCAAACTGCCGCGGTCGGCGACAACGATGAGAGAGGTCGGTGTCATGGGAATGTAACTGTCGCAACATCCGCGGGGTTCGCCAACCGGAAATCGTCTGGCGCGATTTTGATGTGTAGCCACGGCGCTGCGCGCCGTGCCATTACGTTTGGCCAGCAAAGGGAGGAATCGCAACGGGACGTCCCACAGGGACGTGGCTACACAAGCGAATCTCCCGCCGCCGCTATTTTCGTTTACTAGTGTGGGTGGTGATGCGGATGTTTCTCCACCTTGCGCCGGCGGCGCACGATGGGTTTGCGCGGGGCCGGCGGCGCCGTGGGATGCGGCACTTCGAAGGCGCGTTTCTTCCACGATTCCTGCCGCGCCTGCGCCTGTGAACCACTCGTTAGGCAAAGCAACTTGGCCGAGCGTCCTTCCAGTTCGAGATCTTCGCCCGAGGCATGTTTTTCCTCTGCCTCGACGAAACCGTCCTCGTCGGAAGTATCGATGATGAGCTGCCATTCGAGGTGTTCTTCACCGGGCAGGACGAACGGAATCGATTCGTAGTGCGCGTTGACGAGAAAGAGAAAAGTGTGATCGCGCACCAGGTCGCCGTGGAAATTGCAGACATCGACCGTGTCGCCGCTCAGCAACATGCCGAAGCAACGCACGAGGGGGGACGACCATTCTTCGTCGCTCATTTCGTTGCCGCCGGGATTGAACCACATCACGTCCTTGATTTCGGAATCGCGCAGGCGACGGCCCTGGAAGAATTTCGGCCGGCGAAAGACCGGATGTGCATGCCGGAACCGGATCAATTTTTTGGTGAACTCGAGCAGATCCCATTGTTCGGGCGTGTGCTCCCAGGTAAGCCAGCTGATTTCGTTGTCCTGGCAATAGGCGTTGTTGTTGCCCTGCTGGGTGCGGGCCCATTCGTCGCCGGCGCAAATCATCGGCACACCTTGCGAAAGAAGCAGCGTGGTGAGCAGGTTGCGCCGCTGGCGCGCGCGCAAGGTATTGATCTCAACATCGTGGGTCGGACCTTCGGCGCCGTGGTTCCAGGAATGGTTATTGTTGTCGCCGTCATTGTTCTCCTCGCCGTTCGCCTCGTTGTGCTTCTCGTTGTAGCTAACGAGATCATTCAAGGTAAAACCGTCGTGCGAAGTAACGAAGTTGATGCTGGCATAAGGCCGGCGGCTGCCGTGTTGGTATAGGTCTGGACTACCAGCAAGACGATAAGCCATTTCGCCGACGCGACCTTCGTCACCTTTCCAAAAACTGCGAACGGTGTCGCGATACTTACCATTCCACTCCGACCATAGGATAGGGAAGTTACCGACCTGATAACCGCCGTGGCCCACGTCCCATGGTTCCGCGATTAACTTCGTCCGGGAAAGAACCGGATCCTGCTGAATGCTTTGGAAGAAGGCGTGCAGCTTGTTCACGCCATGCGCGTCACGCCCCAGGGTCGAAGCCAGGTCGAAGCGGAAACCGTCCACATGCATTTCCAGCACCCAGTAACGCAGGCTGTCCATGACGAGCTGCAGGACGCGCGGGTGAAGCAGGTTGAAGGTGTTACCGGTGCCGGTGAAGTCCGTGTAGAAACGCGGTTCGGCGTTGAGGCGGTAGTAGGAGTGGTTATCGATACCGCGGAAGCTCAGCGTCGGTCCCATGTGGCTGCCTTCGCCGGTGTGATTGTAAACCACATCGAGAATGACCTCGAGGCCGGCGGCGTGCAGGTTGCGCACCATGGTCTTGAACTCCGTTACCTGCTCGCCCATCTGGCCACTGCTGGAGTATCTGGCTTCCGGGGCGAAGAAGCCGATCGAGTTGTAGCCCCAGTAGTTACTAAGACCTTTATCGGCCAGGATCTTGTCCTGGACGAAGGCATGGACAGGCAGTAGCTCAACCGCAGTTACGCCGAGACTCGTTAGGTACTTTATGGCGGCCTCGCTACCCATGCCGGCATAGGTGCCGCGCAATTCTTCCGGTAGCTCGGGGCACAGGCGGGTGAATCCCTTCACGTGTACCTCGTAGATGACCGATTCGCTTAACGGACGGCGGGGCGACTTATCGTCCTTCCAGTCAAAGGCATTGTCGATCACGACCGACTTCGGCATGCCCCAGGCGTCGTCGCGAAAATCGCGCGTCAGGTCGCCGCCTTCCGCGCCCACGACATAGGCGAACATTTCATCCGCCCAGTCAATGGAACCGGCGATGGCCCTGGCGTAAGGGTCTAACAAGAGCTTCGAGCTGTTGAAGCGCATGCCGCGTTCCGGATCGTAGGGACCGTAAACCCGGAAGCCGTAGAGTTGTCCCGGGCGCACATCGGGCAGGAACAAATGCCAGACCTGGTCGGTATGTTCCGTCATCGGGATGCGGATGTGTTCCTGCGCGGAATCGATGCGATCGAACAGACAGAGGTCGACGGAAGTCGCGCCCTCGGAAAAGATGGCGAAATTAACGCCGTCGCCCATCCAGGTGGCGCCGAGCGGGTAGGGATGACCGAGCCAGATTTTTACCGGTGTCATGAAAGCGACCTGTTCCTATGCGCCAGTCGATTGCGCTTGGCAACGAATCAGCGCGTGGCGGAGAAATTTTTTCTTCGCGCGCTGCGCGGTTCTGTTTCAATCGCCGCATGTCTGCCATGCGCGAACGCCGTTGGTTGCGCGGCGAATTGCCCGGCCTTGTCGCCGGTGGCGTGATCTCGCCGGAAACGGCGCGCGCGCTTGAGCAGCATTACGCCGAGACGGAGACAGGCGGCTCGCGCAATTTCGGTTTCGTTTTGCTCGCCGTGATCGGTTCCGCGTTGGTCGCGGCGGGAATCATCCTCCTGATCGCGCACAACTGGGATGAATTCAGCCGGCCGCTGCGTTCGGTCATTGCCTTTGTCCCGCTGCTGGCGGCGCAGGCACTGTCGCTTTTCGTCTTGCTGCGGCGCGATCAATCGCAGGCGTGGCGCGAAAGCGCGGCGATTTTCAACGTGGCGGGAATCGGCACCGCCATAGCGCTCGTTAGTCAGACCTACCAATTCCACGGCTCCTTCGTGCATTTCATTCTCGTGTGGATGCTTCTCGGCCTTCCGATTGTTTACCTCATGCGCACCACGTTGGGTGCGTGCGTTTATCTGCTCGGCGCATTCTGCTGGCTCTTTTATGGTGGCACGTGGGCGCATCGGAATAATCCGCTGGCGTTTTGGCTGCTGCTGCTTCTGGTCGCGCCGTATTTTGGGATGGTTTACCGGCGCGCGCGCGATAGTCGCGAAACGACAGCGTTCGCGGTGGTGTTCGCGATCGTGATCGCGATTGGCCTTGGCTACACTTCCGACTTCACGCGGGTGCATCTCGGTTCGCTTGCGGTGGCCGGACTTTTCTCGGCGGCTTACATTTGCGGGATCGAATTTTTCCGCGCGCGTGACGCTGATCGGTTGCATCCGCTTGCGCTGTTCGCCGGCATCGCCATCGGCGTGATGACAATCGTAATGTCGTTCGAGGAAATCTGGACGCATGCCAACACGACGATCCAGGTGGAGGATTTGTCGCACGGCATCGGCATGGCGATTCAATTGTTGTTCCCGCTGCTTGCGATCGTGCTGGCCGTCTGGTCATTCGTGCGCGGCAAGATTCACTTCAGTGTCCTGGCGGCGGCGTTGCCGGTTGTCGTCGGCGCTGGATGGATCGTCGCGCATCTTTGTTTGCCGGAACAAATCACCTGGTCGCGCTCACGCTGTGATGCGACCGCGGCGATTCTCATGAATGTTTACGCGCTGGCACTTGGGCGTGGAATTAATTGCGCGCGGCATGCGGGCCGACAGCGTAACGCGCGCGAATTTCGGTCTGCTCGTCGTCGCCGCGCTGGCCGTGGCGCGGTTCTTCGACAGCGACGTGAGTTTCGTCACGCGCGCTATCGGTTTCATCGTCATCGGTGTTGGCTTTCTGCTCACCAATCTCTTTCTCTTCCGCAAGCGTCGTGCGACATGAAAACTTTCCGCATCGCCATTTTCATTGTGGTCGCGCTGGTGCAGATCGCCGCGCCGGCGTCGATGATTTGGAAACGCGCGCGCACATTTCGCGAAGGTCGCGTTTGGAAATTTCGCACCGCGCCGGTCGATCCGGTCGACGCCTGGCGCGGACGATACTTGGCGCTGCGTTTTCAAGCCGAAGAATTTCCGTGGTCCGGTCCGATGCCAGAGGTGCAAACCGCCTATGTGAGGCTGAAGGAAGACGCAGACGGTTTCGCGGTGGTCGATCAAGTCAGCGGCGACAAGATTTCCGGCGACAACGTTGTCTCAGTCGATCGCTTTAGCTTTTACAACGACCTGGGCCACGTCGTTTTTCCTTTCGACAAATTTTGGGTGACTGAAGCCGATGCTTCCGCGGCGGAGACGGCCTACTTTGCGAACAGCCGCCGCGACAATCTGAATGCTTACGTGACCGTGCGCGTGCGCGACGGTGACGCGGCGATCGAAGATCTATTTCTCAGCGGCAAGCCGCTGCGCGAATACCTGCACGGCGCGCGTTAGCATGTCATCCCGAGCAGCGCAGACGGCGAGGGATCTCTCCCAGGTCATTTGCTCACACGACGTAGCCTGGATATCGCCATCTTCGTTGTGAGATCCCTCGGCGCGCTTCGCTAGCCTCGGGATGACAACACGTTTTTGAGCGCGAGTTGCAGTCCGGTATCGACTCGTTAGGCGCCGGCTTTCAGGACCGCGAAGGTCTTGCTGCCTTTGCGATCGAGATACAGGAGCACGCCTTTGCGTGGATCTGATTTGGAGATCGCTTCGAGGAATGTCTTAACGTCCTTCACCGGTTTGCCGTCGATTTCCGTGATCACATCTTCGCGCTCGATGCCTTGCGCCGCCGCGATGCTGTTATCGGCAACATCGGTCACGATCACGCCTTGCGCTTCGATGTGCAGGCGCGCGGCCACTTCCTTGGTTAACTCCTGCACCTGCAGGCCGAATTTGTTGTTGTTCTCCGGCCCTGGCGGATTGGGCGTGATGACATTCGAGGCGCGGCCGACTTCGCCGGGCAATTCGCCAGTGACGATGTTGATCTTCATCGTCGAACCCTTGCGCCAAACGGTCAGCCCAACGCTCTGCCCGATTTTCTTTTTCAACACCTCATGCTGCAACTGCGTGTCGCTTGCGACCGCGACACCGTCGACTTGCGTGATGACATCGAAGGGACGCAGATCGCTCTTGTAGGCCGGCGCGTCGGCTTCGATCGTGCGCACGACCACACCTTTGTCGAGGCCCTTGAACAAATCGCGGATGGTCTGGTCGTCGCCGAGCGTTTCGATGCGGATGCCGAGCCACGGCCGCATGATTTTTTGTCCCGGCGATTAACTGCTGGCCGATTTCGTTGGCGAGATTAATCGGGATGGCGAAACCGAGCCCGCGATTCAAGCCATTGATCAGCGTGTTCATGCCGATGACACGGCCGTCGATATCGCAAAGCGGGCCGCCGCTATTGCCCGGATTGATCGAGGCGTCGGTCTGGATGAAATCGGAAATCGAGTAACCGGCGGAGCGGAACAAATTGCTCCGGCCTTTCCCGCTGACCACGCCGCAAGTGAAGGTGTAATCGAGCTTGAAGGGCGCGCCGATGGCGAAGGCGAATTCGCCTACGCGCAATTTGTCGCTGTCGCCCATCTGCACCGCGGGCAGATTGTTCGCGTCGATCTTGATCACGGCCACGTCGGTTTTTTCATCGGTGCCGATGAGCTTGGCTTGAAACTCGCGCCCGTCTTTCAACTTCACGTCGATGCGATCGGCACCCTCGACCACGTGATAGTTGGTGAAGATGTGGCCGTCGGGTTTGACGATGAATCCCGAGCCTTCGTTTTGCACCGGCTCGCTGTTGCGCTGACCACCGTGCGGATATTCGTCGGGCTTTTGATTGAAGAAGAGATCGTCGAAGGATGAGGTGTCGGTGTTGTCCGGTTTCTTGGTCACCTCAATGATGACGACGCTCGGCGCCACCACTTCGAAAACTTTGGCGAAGGCGTTATTGAGCTGATGCACAACATCCTTGCCAGCAGCGGCGGCCTCAGGTGGAACGCTGGCGGTGGGCGCAGCCTCGGGTTGCTCGACTGCCGCCGCAGGCAGTGAGACGGCCAGGAGCAGGGAACAGAGAATCAGCAAAAAGGAGCGCATGGTGGAATCCTTCGACACACAAGGAACATACGCGTTCAAAGCACTTTTGCGACCGGAAGCGCACCTCAAGGTGCCTGCGTTGACACGATTGTTAAGGGTCTTAACGTTTCCGCTCTACAACTGAAAATGCACACTCTTGTCGTACGGAATCGCGAGGAAAAAGGGTTTGTCTCGCACGCGCCGGGTCACTGGCCGAATGTTCCAGCTGAGCAGTGGAACGATTGGAAATGGCAGCTGAAAAATCGCGTCACGTCGCTGCCGCAACTCGAGCAGCTGCTCGAACTTTCCGATGAAGAACGCAACGGCGTTTTGCTTTCCGGCAACAAACTGGCGCTTGCCGTTACGCCGCACTTTTTCAACCTGATCGAGCGCGATAATCCCGATTGTCCGATTCGGCGCCAGGTCATTCCGCGCGTCGAAGAAAGCTGGACGTCGCCGTACGACATGGCCGACCCGTGCGGAGAAGATTCGCACATGCCGGTGCCGGGTTTGGTGCATCGCTATCCGGATCGCGTGCTGTTTCTCGTCACGGATCGCTGTGCGAGCTACTGCCGCTATTGCACGCGCAGTCGCGTGGTCAGCGGCGTGGGCGAACAGGAATTGCACACCGAATTCGAAGCCGCCTTCAAATATCTCGAAACGCACACGGAGATTCGCGATGTCCTTTTGTCCGGCGGCGACGCGCTCTTGTTCAGCGACGACAAGCTGGAAAAAATCCTGAGCCGGCTGCGCGCCATTCCGCACATCGAGTTTCTCCGCATCGGCACGCGCGTTCCGATTTTCCTGCCGCAACGGATCACGCCCGAGCTTTGCCGGATGCTGCAAAAATATCATCCGCTCTGGATGAGCGTGCACGTCAATCATGCGCGCGAGCTGACCATTGAAGTGAAAGAAGCGCTCGAGCGCCTGGCCAACCATGGCATCCCGCTCGGCAACCAAAGCGTCTTGCTCGCGGGTGTGAACGATAATCTCGAAACGATGAAGACGCTCGTGCACAAACTCCTCATGTGCCGCGTCCGGCCCTACTATATATACCAGTGCGATTTGATTAACGGCTCATCGCACCTGCGCACGTCCGTCGCGAAAGGCATCGAGATCATCGAAGGTCTGCGCGGACACACCACCGGTTACGGCGTGCCGCAGTTCGTCATCGACGCCCCCGGCGGCGGCGGCAAAGTGCCGATCAATCCCGGTTACGTCCTCTATCACGACAACGAAAAGATCGTGATCCGCAATTACGAAGGAAAAATCTTCGAGTATCCCGAAACCGGAAACGAGAACGTGCAATTCGCGCCGCAACGCGAATATCACGACGAGTATCTATATTCTTAAGCGTAACGCTGGACGTAACTCATCAGCGGATTAGATTTCGGTTAATTCTATGAAGCGCCCTCGCAAGTGGGGCTGCGACTCCGGGCTGGAGTTGATCGGGGTGTTGCTGCGTGTTCGCAGCGGTCAAAACTCGCATCGCCATGCCGATGCCTTACTCGACCAAAGGAAGAATACCAGCATGAGAAGCGTTCGGTCCTCCTTTTCCGCAGCGATCGTTCGTTTGGCATTTGGCGCATCGCTTTTCTGTGTAAGCGCCGCGCAGCTACGCGCTGATCACACTTTCACGGTTGGTGTAAACGCCGATTTTCCGTCACTGACGAATCCCGATGGCGTCTTCGACTTCATCAACCAGAACGACGTTACCGAAAACGTCATCATCAACATCATCTCCGACCTGGAGAATGAGTCCGGCGTTGTGCCGCTAAATAGCTTCTCCGGCGGTTTTGCGATCACGATCAAGCCGAGCGGTGCACCGCGAACTGTGACGGGAACTTCGGAGAGAGTCAGCAGCAGTCTCATCAAATTGAATGGGACCGATAACGTGACCCTTGATGGTTCGCTCTCCGGCGGTAGCGATCGCAGCCTGACGCTGACCTTCGCCAGGATAGACGCGGGTGGCGTTGTGATCTGGATCGCGAGCGCGTCACCGTCGGATGGTGCCAGCGGCAATACGATCAAGAATTGCATCATCAACAGCAGGACCGGCTCAGGTTTTCCCGCGATAGCGGGCATTCTTGCCGGCAGCGGAAATGCCAGTTCCCCATGGGCCCAAAATCCGCAAGACAACAATACGATTCAGAACAACAACATCAGCTAGTGTGACGGATGCCATCCAAATTCGCGGGAATCCCGTGATGTTAGATAACAACTGGTTGGTTACTCGAAATACGTTGGGTCCCAGGCTAATTACGCACGGCCTGCTCATCGAGAACACGCGGAATTTTGTCGTGAGCGATAACAGCATCACCGGCATCCGTCCGCTGCCTCTACAGGCCGGCCGATTGATTGGTGTTGAAATCGCGTTTTCGGTGGGCGGCGGAATCATTGCAGGCAACAGGATCAGCGACATCAAGCAGTTCATGCCGGGCAGCGGGATTGGTATATATATCGCAGCCACGTCAAGCGCATCGAATCTCACGATTGCAAACAACTTCATTTCCGATGTCGCCGGGGCGGGGTTCAACAACCAGACGCCGGAATTTAATGCGGCCGGCATCGCCGTTGTTAGCGGCGGCGGTTACAAAATCCTGCACAACTCGATTCTCCTAAACACGAATCAGCTCTCCCAAGGTGATACTGCGCAGACGGCTGCGATCAATATCACAAATGGTGTCGTCGCCGCTGGAGCTGTCGAGCTGCGCAATAACATTTTCGCGAACACGCAAACACTCGGCACGCGCTATGGCATTATCTGCAACGCGCCGGCAGGAATATTTGCTGCGATCAGCAACAATGACTACTTCGCCCAGAACGTCGGCTTCGGTGGCGGCAGCGCGCGTCCGACGCTTTCGGACTGGCAGATCTTCACCGGCCAGGACGCAAACTCGCTCGCGGTTGATCCATTGTTCGTTAGTGCCGTGGCTCCAGCCGATTTGCATTTGCAGGCAGGCAGCCTGCTCATCAATGCCGGTATTCCCGTGGGAATTTCGACGGATATTGATGGCGAGACCCGCGACTCGCAGCCCGATATCGGCGCGGATGAAGTTAGTCCTTTAAATGAATGTGGCGTTTGTCATAAGGGCACACAGACTCTGATCTTGCCGTGCAGTAGTCTCGGTTATCGAAGACACCTCGATCACGGCGACGCGATCGGCCCATGTCCCTGACAAAGGAGCTGCGCCTAACGGCCGCAGGCTTCGAAGCGCACCTGCTCAAGCCGGTTGATTTCCTGAAACTGGAAGTGACGATCGCCGAACTTTTGTCGCGCGCGGAGCCGCCGATCAGCACTCGTTAGGCACCCGCGCAACTTTCCCTTTTGCTTCGCGCGTTTTTCTATCTATGGGAAACGGGATGCGATGCCTTGACTGCGAGAGTTTTGTCTCTGCACAAAATTTGATCGCCTGCCCTCCTCGCATCGCGATGGTTAAGATATGGCGTTAATGCGATGCAGGTTGCTCCCTCTGGAGAAAAACACGCAATCCTTTGCGACCTTGCTTGTAGTTCCCGTGAGCATCACGCGCGACCCATCCATATCCCGTGGCGAGCCGGTAGAGGGTTCGCAAGGTGTTGCCTGCTAGAAGGGCAGCCTCGACTTCGGCGTGATTATGCTCGGGGAACGCGATGCGGTTGAGCTGTGACTGGCAGGCCTCGCTGGCTAGACCGAAGTGCACCACGCGCTTCCACAGCGCACCCTTTAGGCGTATCTCGCGCCAGACAACGATGGTGACGGCGATGCTTCCCCCGGCGCGGAGGAGCGCGACCAGTTCGCGATGCAGCCGGGCCTTGGGATGGTTCGCAATCTCAGCGGGCGTTTTCATCGGAGCGTTACCTCCGGTTTAGAATTCGAATGCCACTGTCCCGTAGAAACCGCGGCGTTGTCCGAACTGCGGCGCGCCCACGCCGATGCCGCTGCCATCGCGCAGTTCGTAGATCTTGTCGAACAGGTTCACGACATCGAAGCGGATACGGATGGCAGTCTTAGGGCTGAGCTTGATCCGACGCTGGAGACTTACATTCAAAGTCTGGTAAGGAGGGAGCTTCATGGTGTTGGCAAAGCCACGGCGCAGTCCGTTCCCATAAAGCGCGTCGAGCGCGATGCTCCAATCATTCCAGGTGTAAGAGGCGCCTCCGGAACCGGTGAAGCGCTGATCGTGATCGAGAAAGACCCAGTGGTTCTGAATGTAGGCGAACTCGTCCGGATCGAAGAGGAACTGGCCGGAAGTAACCTGCGTGCCGCGGGCCCACTCGTAGCCGACGTTCAGGTAGGCGTAGAAACCGCCGCGGGTGAAAGTGGAAGTAAGTTCCCCTCCGTAGATTTCGCCGCGGCGATAGTTGAAGGCGGACTGGATAAGAGCCGTTCCGAACTGACCTTCATCGAGCACCGAATGCGAGCTCTTGTAGTAACCATCGAGACCAATATCGAAACCTTCCGTTATCTTCTGCGTTACTCCGGCATCGAAGTAGTGCGCGCGCTCGGAATGCGCGGGTGTATTTAGCTGAATGGCCGACTCGTTAGTCGTGCCATTGAACTTCGCGATCGTTCCTTGTTCTACGTTCTCGAGTGGCGGCGGCGTAAAGTAGCGTGCGTAACCGGCGTGGAAGGCCGTCCCGGTCCAGGGCGTGTAAACAATGTTGATGCGTGGGCTAAGCTGGTTCTCGTCGGTAAAGGCATTAATGAAATCGAGCCGGCCACCGAAGTTAATCGTTAGCTGCTCGAAAGGTTTCCATTCATCCTGCAAGTAGAAGCCGTAGAAGTAGCCATACTTGGAGCCATTATCGACGACCCGGATGGGCATGGTGCTTGTCTGGTCGCCGTTGGCATCGACGGGAAAGACAAGGGTAACAGTGTTGTTGGTGGCATACTGCTCGGTGAAGAGAAAACCGCCACGGAGTGTGTGCTGTTCGTTTAGCTTGTAGCTGGCATCAAACTCGAAGCCGTTCGAGAGAATGTCGCGATCGACCCGCGAAGCAACACCGTTGAAGATAAGATCGCCGACGTTATCCGGCCGAAACAAGACAGAACTGTAGCGATCGAAGACCGAAGCCTGGAAACTGAGATCGCCGACGGTCTTTTGATAGGTCAGGATAAGGTAGGACGACTGCTCGGTTTGGTTCTCGTCCAGCTTGGCGGAATCAAAGGTTGTCTGCCCATTGAGGTTGAAGGTCGGCGTTTGTCCCGGGTTGTTAGGTATTTGGAAATCGCTGTGGTTTCCGCTCACCAACAACACGAGCCGGCTGGTGTCGTCGAAGATGTAGGATAAGTAACTAAAGAGTTTGTATTGGTCGGTGTCGTCGTGAATCGGATCGCTGCTCCGCGTCGGGTTCTCGATGCCGATGCCGTTGTGCAGATAGCTGGTCAAGACATAGTAGTTCAATTTTCCGACCGCGCCGCCTGCTTCGAAGCTAGGATTGATCGTGTCGAAACTGCCGACGTGCAGGGACAGTTCGTTTTGCTGAAAAACGGCGCCGTTCTTGGTGTGGATGTCGATAACGCCGGTAGTGCGAAAGCCAAATTGCGCCGGCAATGAGCCGGTGATGAGCGACACGCTATCGGCAAACCGCGTTTCGAGTTCCTGACCGAAACCGGGAATGCTTTCGGGCAGGAGCACGTCGTCAATGCGATACTGCAAATTGGCGTGTTCGCCGCGCACGTGAAGTTGTCCAAACGAATCCTGCGCCACGCCCGGAAAACGCAACATGGTTTGATTGAAGGGCGCATTCTCGCCCTGTGCCTGCGAATCGATTCGATCCGGCCCGGCGGTGTAACGCGTGGCACCGAGACTAGGCACAATTGATTCACGCGTGACATCGAGTGCTTCGCTTTGCACGACGACGCGGGCTGTTTCCGCGACCTGGCCTGTTGGCGACGCGGAAGGTGATGGTGAAGTGGTTGGTTGCACGGCATCCTGCGCGTGCGCGGTTTGGCTCGCGGTGATCGCGAGCAAGATCAGAATAGTTTTTTTCAAGAGTCTTTCTCCTAAGTTGAAATTGAGCTGCACAGACGAACGGGGCGCGGCGCTTCACGACAGGTGAAGACCGCAAGGCGACTGCGTGCGCCTGATGCGCCGCGCGAGTTAGAACGCCGAGGGCGGAATAGAACCGCTCCGTGCTAAGACAGGCGGCGAAACGAAGCGCTTAGGAGAGCGCGGGCGGTGCGTGCTCGAAAATGCGCGCACCGAGGAAAGGCGCTTCTACCCAGATGGGGTTGAGCGCCGGAATTTTAGCGAAAGAGCTGACCGGCTGCGGAACAACAACGAGCGGTGCGACAGTGGCGTGCTCGACTTTGCCGGTGGCGATGAGCGTAACCGCGCACTCGTGCTGGGCTTGTTTTGCCGTCGGATGAAAGCGCTCGTGCAATTGCGGTGAAACCGCGAGGACAAGCGCGAAGAGCAACGCCGAGAGCAGCCAGCCTGCGGCCAACGTGCGTGCCGCGGGAATTTTCGCGCAGGGCATTTCAGCGCTCATCGCAGGAGGCATTTTGCTCGCCGATCGGATCAAGGCAATCCCAATTTGTTGGATTCGCCTCTCGTTAGGCAATTTTTTTTGTTTGGTTTTGCTTCGTCCGCTTTTTCTCTATGGAAATTGGAGGCGGGGTTTTTTTACGGGTGAACAAAATTCTTTTGCCATCCCCACCTCGATTTATAGAGTGGCCGTTACGGTGGATGCGCATTGTTCTCCTCAGCTCTTTCACGGCAGGCGCACAGCGCATCCTAATCACATCGCGCGATCGTTTGTAAGCTGGCGGCTGCGCCCAAGAGAAACGGCGGTTCGCTAATTCCGATATGGCGAACTTTTTTCCACGCTGGACAAACTGGCTGCCGCTCAAACTTGCGGTCTGCGGCGTGTTCATCGTCTGCGGTCTGACGGCGGCGACCTGGTATTACGTCACGCCGAAGTACACGCGCGTGGGTTATGAGCCGATCCAGCCGGTACCGTTTCCGCACGACGTTCATGTCACGCAACTCGGGATGGATTGCCGTTATTGTCACAGCTTCGTCGACGTCACGGCGCATTCGAATTTGCCGAACACGCAAACCTGCATGGCCTGTCACACGCAGGTGCAAAAGGATAATCCGAAGCTGGAACCGGTGCGCGCCAGTTGGAAAACCGGCCAGCCGGTGGAGTGGGTGCAAATTCATCGCACGCCCGATTACGTTTTTTACAATCACGCCGCGCACGTGAATCGCGGCATCAGTTGCGCCAGTTGTCACGGCCAGGTGAATCACATGCCGGTGGTCTATCACGCCAAGCCCCACAGCATGGCCTGGTGTCTGGAATGCCATCGGCATCCGGAAAATTTCCTGCGTCCGGAAGATCAGATCACGAATCTGGATTGGAAACCGGAAGACGTGAAGCCGGCTGAGTTCGTCGCGAAATACGGAAAGCCGAGTAACGCCGGTGACGACTGGGGCAAGAGGGACAGACTTACGCAAAGCGAGATCGGCCAGACTTTGAAAGAGAAATGGAACATTAATCCGCCGCTGAATTGCCAGGGGTGTCATCGATGAAGCGCGTTTACCAACATCCCGCCGAATCGATGACCGGAAAACGCTACTGGCGCAGCGTCGGCGAACTTTCCGATACGCCGGAATTTCGCGGCTGGCTCGAGCGCGAATTTCCCGCCGGCGCGGCGCAGATGGAAGGCGACGAATGGTCGCGGCGTGGTTTCCTGAAAGTGATGGGCGCCTCGATGGCGCTGGCCGGACTTGGCCTAACGAGTTGTCGCCGGCCGGAAGCGCATCTGCTGCCGTTCAGCAAGAGCGTGGAATGGGCGATTCCGGGCAAACCCCTTTACTACGCGACCGCCATGCCGCGGCGCACCGGCGCTTTGCCGCTCGTGGTCAGCACCGTGGATGGACGTCCGATTAAGATTGAAGGCAATCCGCTGCATCCGGCCAGCGGCGGCGCGACCGACGCCTTCGCGCAGGCTTCCATTCTCGATCTCTACGATCCGGCGCGGGCGAAGCGCTTCTTCGAGCAGGTCGAGAAAAAAGGCGAGCACGGCAAGAAGACTTACGAGATCGAAACGCGCGATTCCGCCGCGTTCGAGAAATATCTGGGCGAACTGAAAACGAAAATCGCGGCTGATGGCGGCGCGGGCCTGGCCTTCCTGGTCGAGGAAACGCATTCGCCCACGCGCGAACGCATGCGCGGTTTACTGGAAAAAGCATTCCCGAAAATGCGCTGGGTGCAGTACGAACCGCTGCTGAGCGAAGCGCAAAATTTCGGAACGCAAATCAGCTTCGGCGATAATTCGCGGCTCGTTCCGCGCTACGACCGCGCCGATGTCGTCCTCTCGTTAGGCGCGGATTTTCTCGATTGCGGCGAAGGCGATGTCGCGGGCTCGCGCGCGTTTGCGGATCGTCGCCGCGTCACGCGAGCGAAGGATGCGATGAACCGGCTCTACGTGGTGGAGAATCGCTACACGCTCACCGGCGCGATGGCCGATCATCGTCTGCGCCTGCCAGCCAGTCAGATTCCCGCCTTCACGCACGCGCTCGCGACCAAGATCGCGCAGCTGACGCAAAGCGCGGAACTCGGTTCGGTCATCGCCACCCTGCAAGCGCAGAAAGATGCGATGAAGTTCGACGAACAATGGCTGACGGAATGCGCGAACGATTTGATCGCGAAGAGCGGCGCCAGTCTGGTCGTGGCCGGTTCGCAACAGCCGGTAGTGGTGCAGTTGATGGCCTACGGCATCAACGCCGCGCTGAAAAATGTCGGCGCCACACTACTCGTTAGGCAATTCGCGCGGAATCCGAAGACGCAAAGCATTCTGCAACTGGCGACGGACATCGTCGGCGGACGCATCAAGCAGCTTTTCATTTTTGGCGGCGACCCGGTTTACAATGCGCCGCGCGGCATCACGCAGGACCCGGCGAACAAGCAGTCGTTAGACTGGAGCGATTTGCAGACGCGCGTGCCCGATGTGGTGCGGCTCGGTTTCTACGAAGACGCCACCTCGGCCATAAGCAAATGGCATGTGCCGATGGCGCATTATCTCGAATCGTGGGGCGACGCGCTCACTACGGAAGGAAGCCACGTCGCGATTCAGCCGATGATTCTGCCGCTCTGGGGCGGCTGGTCGGAAATTGATTTGCTCAACCACTTGTTAGGCGGACCGAAGGTGGAAGGTCCGGAACTGGTGCAGGAAACTTTCCGTGCCACCAATCCATCCGGCGATTTCGACACGGCTTGGTCGAGATTTTTGCGGGACGGTTTTGCCGCGCACGTCCAGCCGCAGGACAAACCGCCGACGTTTAACTCGAACGCCGCCGGCGGGGTGGCCCACACGCTCTGGTCCGCGCCGCCCGCGCCGACGCCGAGTTCGCCGGAGATCGTGCTGACGCGCAGCTACCAGATCGACGACGGCCGCTACATTAATAATGGCTGGCTGCAGGAAATGCCCGACCCAGTCACGAAGCTGACCTGGGATAATGCAGCACTCGTTAGTCCAGATTTAGCCAAACATCTCGGCGTCGCGGATGGCGACATGATCGAGATCGCCATCACCGAGACGAGCAAGGACCAGGATGGCAAAGAGATTCAGCGCAAATTGCAAATCGCGGCGCTGGTTGCGCCGGGCCATGCCGACAACTCGATCAGCATCGCGCTTGGTTACGGACGCAAGATGACCGGACCGGTCGGTGAGGAAAGCGGGTTCAACGGATATCTCCTGCGCACGAGCAGCAATCCGCATTACATCACGGCTGATGACAAGACGGTGAAAAGCGTGAGCGTGAAAAAAGTTGCGGGCACCTTCGCGTTAGCCGTCACGCAGGAACACTGGAGCATCGAAGGTCGCGCGCTCGTGCGCGAAGCGACGCTGGAGCATTATCGCAAGGACGAAGACTTCGTGCAGCGATTCATGGACGACGAAGAATTGCCGCAGCGTCTGCCGACCCTCTACACCCATCCGCCGATGACCGCGCCGGAGCAGTGGGGGATGACGGTGGACCTGAATGTCTGCACCGGTTGCAGCGCGTGCGTCATTGCCTGCCAGAGCGGAAAATAACATCCCGATCGTGGGCAAACTTCAGGTCACGCACGGCCGCGCCATGCATTGGATGCGGATCGATCGCTATTTCGCCGACGAAAAGAATTTCAATCAGGATCGGGGCGGCATTCCGGAAGAACCGGAGATGGTGCATCAACCGATGATGTGCCAGCACTGCGAGAATGCGCCGTGCGAAACGGTTTGCCCGGTGAACGCAACCGTGCACAGCGAAGACGGTCTCAACGTCATGGCTTACAACCGCTGCATTGGCACGCGGTATTGCGCGAACAATTGTCCGTTCAAGGTGCGCCGGTTTAATTATTTCGATTACAACCAGCGACCGATCGGGAAGAAAACGGTGGCGGGCGGAATCAGTTTGTATCGCGAATATTTTGCGCCGTTGACCACGAAGGGCGCGCCGGATTCGGTGAAGTTGCAGAAGAACCCGAACGTGACCGTGCGCATGCGCGGCGTGATGGAGAAGTGCACCTACTGTGTGCAACGAATCCAGGAGGCGAAGATCGCTGCGCTCGTGCATGCAGGCGCCTCGGACAAGACGCTAATTCCGCGCGATTCATTCACCAGCGCGTGCGCGCAGGCCTGCCCGACGGAAGCGATTGTCTTCGGCGACATCAAGGATCCGGAGAGCCGCGTTTCGAAAATGAAAGAGCAGAATCGGAATTACCGGCTGCTCCGATATTTGAATGTGAATACGCGCACGAGTTATCTGGCGCGAATTCGTAATCCCAATCCGAAGATGCCCGATGCGCATGAGATCGGCGTGGCCAGTCCGATGGAGGAAGAAGAATCCGAGCGTAAGAAACAGGAAGTGAAAGCGGAGGCGCATTCATGAACGGCGCGGTCGCAACTCCGAGCGAGAAACTCACGCGCGTTCCGTTGGTCCTGAACAAGCGCAGCTTCAGTTGGATCACGGAACGCATCGCCGGTGTGAACGAAGGAACGACGCCGCGCTGGTGGTGGGTGTCATTCGCGGTCACCGCGCTGATCGCGGCGATCGGTTTGTTCTGTCTCGGTTACCAGATTTCCACCGGCGTTGGGGTGTGGGGATTGAATCACCCGGTCGGCTGGGCGTGGGACATCACCAACTTCGTTTTCTGGATCGGTATCGGACACGCCGGCACTTTGATTTCCGCGATTCTATTTTTGCTCCGGCAGAAATGGCGCACGTCGATCAACCGTTCCGCCGAAGCGATGACGTTGTTCGCGGTTATCTGCGCCGCGATTTTCCCGGGCGTGCACGTCGGCCGCGTCTGGATGGCGTGGTATCTGGCGCCCTTGCCTAACAACTACGGCATCTGGCCGAACTTCCGCAGCCCGCTTTTGTGGGACGTGTTTGCGGTCTCGACTTACTTCTCGGTCTCGGTGCTCTTTTGGTACACGGGATTAATTCCCGACCTCGGCACGCTGCGTGATCGCGCGACCTCGAAGATCAAGAAATTCCTCTACGGAATCTTCGCGGTCGGCTGGCGCGGATCGAATCGCAACTGGCGCCATTACGAAATGGCCTACCTGTTGTTAGCCGGATTGAGCACGCCGCTCGTCTTGTCGGTGCACAGCGTGGTGTCGTTCGACTTCGCCACCTCGGTCATCCCGACCTGGCATACGACAATTTTCCCGCCCTACTTCGTGGCCGGTGCCATCTTCGGCGGATTCGCCATGGTGCTGACGCTGCTCGTGCCGGCGCGTGCGATTTTCAAACTGCAGGACGTCATCACGCCGCAGCACATCGACAAGATGGCCAAGATCATTTTGCTCACCGGCTCGATCGTTAGCTACGCCTACCTGATGGAATTTTTCGTGGCGTGGTATAGCGGCAATACCTTCGAGCGTTACGCCTTCTATAATAGAGTGCTCGGTCCGTACTGGTGGTACTGGTGGGTCGGAATGCTCTTCTGCAATTTCCTTTCCCCGCAGTTATTCTGGTTCAAGAAATTCCGCTTCAACATCTACGTGGTCTATTTCGTCTGCATGTGCGTCAACGCCGGCATGTGGTTCGAGCGTTTCATCATCATCGTCGGTGGATTGCATCGCGACTTCATCACGTCGTCGTGGGGAATGTTTTACCCGACCTGGGTCGATATTTGGACATTCGTCGGCACTTTCGGAATCTTCCTTTCCCTCTTCCTCCTGTTCATCCGCTGGCTACCGATGATCGCGATGTCGGAAGTGAAAATTGTTTTGCCGGAGGCTGATCCGCATCATCACCCAACGCCGGTTGGCGGCGGAGAAATGGAGCGCGCCCGATGAGAACTCCATCTGGAAATAAGGTCTACGGAATCGGCGCGGAGTATCCGAGCGCGACCGCCTTGTACGAAGCGGCCAAGCTGGTGCGCGATGCCGGCTTCAAACGCTGGGATGTTTACTCGCCGTTTCCGATTCACGGAATGGACGGCGCGATGGGGCTCGGAAAATCGTGGCTCAGCGCGGCGGTGCTCGCCGGCGGCATCACGGGCCTGCTCACCGCAGTCACCCTGACCTTCGGCCCGTCATGGATCATCTATCCGTTGGTGGTGCATGGAAAACCGTACGATTGGAGAACGGTGCCGGCGTTTTTCCCGATTATGTTTGAGCTGACGGTTCTGTTCTCAGCTTTCACCGCGTTTTTCGCGATGCTGATCATGAACGGATTGCCGCGCTGGTACCATCCGATTTTCAACTGGAAGAGATTCGAACGCGCGACCAATGACGGATTTTTCCTCGTGATCGAAGCGCGCGATCCGCGTTTTACCGAGAGGGAAGCGCTGCAGTTGCTCGAACAAAGCGGAGGTCAGCACATCACCGTGGTGCACGAAGATTGATATGTTGCGCGGATTTTTCCTCATCTTCTTCCTGACCGGGATCGCCATGGTCTCGTGGCTCGGGTTCCGTGGAGGACGCAGCACCGGTTCGCCGATCGAACTTTTTCCCGACATGGTGCGGCAGATAAAAGTGCGCGCGCAGGCGCCGTCCGGATTTTTTGCGGATAATCGCGGCATGCGCACGCCGGTCGCGGGTACCATTCCAATCGGCTACGAAATGCCGAAGCCGACCGCGCAGGCCAGTCCGGGCACAGCGCCGTTGCCGACGGGACCGGAGATGCAGCAGACGATCGCGTTCAGCGAAGGCACTGATTACGCCAGCACCGGGAAGATGGGAACGAATTACGGCACCGGGATTCCGATTCCGGTGACGAAAGAGCTAATGGCGCGCGGCGAACAGCGCTTCAACATTACCTGCGCGCTTTGTCACGGCGCGGCGGCGGCGGGCAACGGAATCACGAAACAATTCGGACTCGCCACGGTGGTTACTTTGCAGGACGACCGGATTCGTAACATGGCCGACGGCGAAATTTTCAACACCATCACGCACGGCAAGAACACCATGCTGGCCTATGGACCGAACGTCACCGTGAACGATCGCTGGGCCATAATTTGTTATTTGCGCGCGTTGCAACGAAGCCAGAACGCGACGGAGAAAGACGTGCCGCCCGAAGCGCGCGCGGAACTGGAGAAGAAATGAGCGAGCGCGCACACGATTCCATCCCAACTCCGGAAGGGGAATACTTCGAGGGGAACCGGTTCGCCGGGCTCTCGATGATGTGCGGCGCAGTCGCCGTGGTCGGCCTCGTCCTGTGTTTGCTCGGCGCGTGGTGGCGGCCGCAACAATTCGCTTTTTCGTGGCTCTTCGCCTTCACCTATTTCTTCACCCTCTGTGTCGGATGTTTTTTCTGGATCATCGTTCATCACGCGGTCGATGCGGAGTGGTCAGTAGTCGTTAGGCGGCAAATGGAGAACGTCGCCACGCTGTTGCCGCTCTTCGCTCTCTTGTTCATCCCGATTTTCCTGGAACGGCATCATCTCTTCACCTGGATGAACATTCCGAAAGGCGAGGATGCAAACCTCGATTCGAAGCGGCTCTATCTGAATTTCAATTTCTGGATCCTGCGCGCGATTTTCTATTTCCTCTACTTCTCGTTCGCCGCGCTGACCTATCGCAAACTTTCCATCGGTCAGGATCGCGATGGCAATCCGGCCAACACCTTGAAGATGCGGAAGCTGTCCTTTGTTTTTCTGCCGCTCTTTGCAATTTGCCTCACCTTCGGCGCCTACGATTGGCTGGCGGGCCTGAACTTCCGATGGTTCTCGACCATGTGGGGCGTTTACATTTTTGCCGGCGCCGCGGGCAGTTCGATGTCGCTGCTGGTCCTGATCACGGCCTGGCTGCAACGCGCGGGTTATTTGAAAAACACCGTCACGATCGAGCATTACCACATCATGGGTAAGTGGATGCTGGCCTTCTCTGTTTTCTGGGCCTACATCGGCTTCAGCCAGTACATGCTCATCTGGTACGCGAACATTCCGGAGGAAACCTCCTACTTCATCCTGCGCAACACCGAGTCGTGGAACCTCATGAGTATTTTCCTCATGGTCTTTCGCTTCTGGGTGCCTTTCGGCTTTTTGCTGCTGCGCGCGACCAAGACGCACGTGAAGTATCTCTGCATGGTCGCAGGCTGGATCGTCTTTATGCAGATGGTCGACATGTATGTGGTCGTCATGCCGGAACTGCATCGTGCCGGCATACATCCGCATATTCTTGATCTGGTCACGCTCGTCGGCGTCGGCGCGACCGTGGTTTTTGTTTTCCTCCGCATCATCGCCAGGAGTTCACTTTTCCCGGTGCGTGATCCGCGCCTGATCGAATCCCTCCGCATCGTCAATTAGATGGCTAACCAAACCGAGATCAGCTTTGAGCAACCGCGTTCCGGTTTCGGCGCGTGGCTGGGGATCGTTCTGCTCTTTGCCGTCTTCGCGCTGATTGCCTGGGCGGTGATCGGGATCATGCCGCGTGGCGACAATTTCGAACAGAAACGCGCCGAGGCGCGCATGGAAAAATTGAAAGCGGTGCGCGAGGAAGCGGACAAGGCGCTGCACGGTTACGCGTGGGTCGATAAGGATAAAGGCATCGTCAAGGTCCCGATCGAACGTGCCATGGAATTGACGCTGGCCGATCTCGCGAACAAGAAACCAACTGTCGCCTATCCGATTCCGCCGGAAGTACCGGCGACGACCGACCAGGCTGCGCCGGCCGCCGCGCCTGCGCCATCACCAGCCGCATCTCCGGCGCCGGCAAAAAAACCATGAGTCTCACCGATTTATTTTCGCGCATGCAGCTTTCGCAAAAAGACGCAGAAATTATTTTCGATCGCGACGAGCCGATCGGGCAGCCGACCGACATGGTTATGCCGCGCCGCCGCTGGTTTCGCAGAAATCGCACACCAAAGTCGCATGAGTCACTCAAGTCCCGTGGGACATAAGCCATGACACCTGCTCAGATACCACTGACAAAGCCGCCTTCGTCGGCTGCGCTGGCCGGCGATGAAGTTTCGCGCAGTGATGTCGAGCAGGTTGAGCGCGCGTTAATCGACGCTTCGACGCGTGTGCCGGTGCTGATGTTCTACACCTCGGCGATCTTCTGGTTGCTGGTGGGAACGTTCCTCGCCGGAATTACCTCATGGAAAATGCACACGCCGGACTTGTTAGGCGGCGTCAGTTTCCTGACGTGGGGTCGCGTTCGTCCCGCGCACATGAATGCGATGGTTTACGGCTGGGCCTGCATGTCGGGAATGGGCACCGGCATCTGGCTGATGGCGCGTCTTTGTCGCACCACCTTGCGTCATCCGTTGCTGCTGGTGTCCGGCGCGGCGTTTTGGAATTTCGGTGTCTTCCTCGGCCTCACCGGAATTATCGCCGGCGACAGCACCGGTTATCAATGGCTCGAGTTTCCGCGTTACGCCTCGATTATTTTGTTCGTTAGCTACTCGCTCATCGTTTCGTGGGCCATCTTCATGTTCCGCTTCCGGCGCAGCGGTCACATTTACATCACGCAATGGTATCTCCTCGCCGCGTTCCTTTGCTTCCCGTGGCTCTACGGCGGAGCGCAGATCATGCTTTTCGTCCTGCCGCTGCAAGGTGTGCTGCAGGCGGCGGTGGTGTGGTGGTACGCGAACAACCTCATGTTCCTGTTCTTCGGCTCAATTGCGCTCGGCACGGCGTATTATCTCATCCCGAAGGTAATCGGGCGTCCGGTTTACAGCTATCACCTGGCCGCGGTCGGTTTTTGGAGTTATCTGCTTTTCGCCAGCTGGACAGGAATGCAACGGCTGGTCGACGGACCGTTCCCGGCCTGGATGATCACCGCCAGCATCGCCGCGGCGATTCTTTGCATCATTCCCGTCGCGACCGTCGGCCTGAATCATCACATGACCATGCAGGGATATTTCCCGCTCATGCGCTACAGCCCCACGCTGCGCTTCACCGTGTTCGGCGCGATTGCCTACACAGTTTTCAGTCTGCTTGGCATCTTGATTTCGCTCCGCTCCATGGCGCGTTACCTCCACTTCACCCAGGCGAGCATCGCTTACTCGCATCTCGGACTCTACGCCTTCTACACCATGGTCATGTTTGGCTCGATGTACTACATCGTGCCGCGATTGGTCGGACGCGAATGGCGTTACGCCTCGCTGATCAAACTGCATTTCTGGAGCGCGGCCTACGGTGCGATGTTGATGATCGCGATGCTTTTTATCGGCGGCATCGTGCAGGGCCGCGACATGGATGATCCCACGCTCTCCTTCTATGAGAGCACGCAGTCGATCCTGCCCTACCTGCGCGGACGCAGTCTGGCCGGCATGTTAATGACGGTGGCGCATGTCGTTTTCGCATTCCACTTCGGCCTGATGTTGCTCGGTCTCGGACGCACCGCGACTGTGCCGACATTCCTGAACCCGAAAGAGGAGGACCTGGTTCCGCACTAATGAAAGGCCTGCTTCCATTGTTCCTCGGGATTCTCGGGACCCTGGCCTTTTCGTGGCTCGGCCTTGCGATCGTGCCGAACGGTCAGGTCGGTCATCTCGATCCGCAGGTGAGCAAGGACGACGAGAACGACATTTATCCGATGCCGAGATCCGGCATGGCCGAGCGCGGCCGCAAAGTCTACATGGCCAACGGCTGCATTTATTGTCACAGCCAGCAGGTGCGTCCTGATTACGGCGGCGCCGATATTATTCGGAAATGGGGAGACCGGCGCAGTGCTCCGCGCGATTACATCTTCGACCGGCCGGTCTTGTTAGGCAAAATGCGCACGGGTCCGGATCTCGCGAATATCGGCAAACGCGCGCCGGCTGAAGAAGCGAGTCCATCACCTTCGCCCGCCGCGGCGGCAACTGGCGCGGCGTCACCCGCACCGGCAACAACCGCCGCCGCATCGCCTGCGCCTCCAGCCGCAAGTTCTCCTGCTGCCTCGCCAGCCGCCGCGCCCGCTGCAGCAGGGCGTTACCGGCGGCGCCTGCTCCGACGAAAGCGGAAGTCACTCCGCCACCTGCCGCACCCATGAGTGGTGTGCCGCCGCTTTATTCCGCGGCGTGGCATCATCGCCATCTTTACGCGCCGCGCAGCCTCAACATCGATTCCATCATGCCATCGTATCGCTTCCTTTATGAGGAGCGATTGATCAGCGGCGAACCTTCGGCGGAGGCGATGCAACTCACGGGCGCATACGCGCCGAAGCAAGGCTGGGAAATTATCCCGACTTTCGATGCCAGATGCCTGGTCGCTTATTTGATGTCGCTTAATCAGTCGCATCCGCTGATAGAAGCAAAATCGGGCGCGCCCGCCAAAGCCGCGAAATGAACGAGAAACCTTCTGACCATCGGCCGCACCAAGGCATGGATTACGGCGAGACGGAAGACGTGCAGATGGTGCACGCCGCGATTCAACGCGAGAAGAGCGAACCGCGCGCCGGCCGTGAGCCGCTCTCGATGTGGTTGATCGCGGTCTATGGCCTCGCTGTTTTTTGGGGAGGCGCTTATCTCGGCCGCTTCTCGGGAAACTTTGGCGATCTGGATATCAGCTTCAATCCGCCCAGAATTGCTGGACCGCAGGGGCCCGGCGGCCAGGAGCAGGCAGCTGAGTTGACCCCGTTCGAGCGTGGCAAAAAAGTTTTCTCGGCGAATTGTGCGGTATGCCATCAGGCCAGCGGTCTTGGTTCAGCCAGCCAGGGATATCCACCTCTCGCGGGCTCGGAGATCACGAATGGTGGCTCGCGTCGCAACGCAATGATTGTGGTGCGAGGTTTGCAGGGACCAATAACGGTGAAGGGCCAGAAGTACGGCAGCGCCGTGATGCAGCCGTGGGAAAGTCTGGGCGATCAAAAAGTGGCTGACGTTTTGACTTACGTGCGCTCGGAGTGGGGGAACACCGGTGGGCCGGTGACCAAGGATCAGATCAGCGCGCTGCGCAAGGAACTGGCGGCTCATCCCGGATCATTCACGGAGGCTGACCTGCACGCAGTTCCCGACGAAGATCTCCCGGGCGGTGAAGCTGCCAAACCGGAAGGCGGAGCGCCGCCGAAGAAATAAGGTCGCGCACTTGCGCATGACTGCTTCATCGCACCACGGCTGAATCAGTGATGCGGCACAATTTTTTATGGTGCGACTTTCTCGCCTACGCCAACAAAGCGAACCCGGCCGGGCTGAAGGTTTTCTTTGGCCTTCTTCTTTTGCTGCTGTTGGCGGCGGGATTTTATATCCTGCGCAATCGCAAAAAATTTTTCGGCTATCGCGCGGACGAATCCGACACTTACGCTTCCGCCAATCTGCGCATGTGGCTGGTCATTCTGGTCTGGATTCATGCCGTCGTGATCACCGCTTTAATGATTTACGAAGTCTAATGTTTCCGCCTTTGCTCTTGAAAATTTCGCCCTGACATACAGGTTCTTTTCGACGTTTATGGACGCTTCCACCGATCTCGCCTCCCATTCGCACGCTGGTCACGATCCGCATCATCACGAGGGCGAGCACGATCATCACGAGCTGGGCTGGTGGCGAAAGTACGTTTTCTCCACCGACCACAAAGTTATCGGAATTCAATACGGAATCAGCGGCCTGGTTCTTCTTTTCTTTGGCTTTTGTCTGATGATGTTGATGCGCTGGCAGCTGGCGTTTCCCGGAACGGCGTTGCCGGTGATCGGGCCGGCGATCAATCGTCTGCTCGGCGGCGCCGTTATGCCCGACGGCAAGATGGCGCCCGATTTCTACAATTCGTTAGGTGCGATGCACGGCACGATCATGATCTTCCTCGGCATCGTGCCGGTGGCCTTCGCTGCCTTTGGAAATTTCGTCGTGCCGCTGCAGATCGGCGCGCCCGACATGACGTTTCCCAAGATCAACATGGCGAGCTTCTGGGCGTTCTTCGTCGGCGGCGTCATCATGCTCGTCAGCTTTTTTGTTCCGGGCGGCGCGGCCAAGGGCGGCTGGACTTCCTACACGCCGCTCGCCGTCATCGCCGACAGAGGACCGGGCTTTCACTGGTTTTGGAACGGCCAAAATCTTTGGCTGATCGGATTCGTTTTCCTGATCACTTCATCGCTGCTCGGCGCGGTCAATTTCATCACCACCATCATTCAACTGCGCGCCAAAGGCCTGACCTGGATGCGGCTTCCGTTTTTCGTCTGGGCGCAATTCGTCACCGCATTCCTTTTGCTGCTGGCGTTTCCGCCGCTCGAAGCCGCCGCCATCATGCAACTAATGGATCGCATGGCGGCGACCAGCTTCTTCATGCCGAGCGGCCTGGTGGTGAACGGCACGCCGTTGCAAATCAGCGGCGGTGGCAGCCCGATTTTGTGGCAGCACCTCTTTTGGTTCCTCGGGCACCCGGAAGTTTATGTGCTCATTCTGCCGGCCATGGGAATCGTGGCGGAAGTAATCGCCAACAACACGCGCAAACCGTTGTGGGGTTACAAGTCGTTAGTCTTCGCCGCCCTCGTCCTCGGATTTCTCTCCTTCATCGTCTGGGCGCACCACATGTGGTTGACCGGAATGGGTGCGGTGGTGAGTGCGTTTTTCCAAACAACCACCGTCATCATTTCGATTCCGTCGGTCATTATTCTGAGCGCGTTTTTCATTTCGCTCTGGGGCGGCTCAATTCGATTCAACACGCCGATGCTTTTTGCCACGGCGTTTCTGCCCATGTTCGGCATCGGCGGTCTAACCGGCATTCCGCTCGCGTTTAATTCCGCCGATCTTTATCTGCACGACACCTACTACGTGATCGCGCATTTCCATTACATCGTCGCGCCCGGCACGATCTTCGCCGTCTTCGCCGGCGTTTATTTCTGGTTCCCGAAAGCAACCGGGCGGCGCATGAGCGAGTTCTGGGGCAAGGTCCATTTCTGGCCGTCGCTCATTTGCATGAACGTCATTTTCCTGCCGATGTTTTTGCAGGGAATGGAAGGCATGCATCGCCGCTGGTATGACGGCGGACAAGGCTGGAATCTGGCCGCCGAAAAAGTGTGGGGCCTGAGCGGATTCCACTGGAACATCCCTATTTCGATCGCGGCCTGGGTCATGGGCGTGGCGCAGATTCCGTTCATCATCAATTTCTTCTGGAGCATGAAATACGGCGAGAAGACGGACATCAATCCGTGGGAGGCGACCACACTGGAGTGGTCGGCGCCGTCCCCACCGCCGCATGGAAATTTCACCGTCACGCCGACCGCTTATCGCGGACCGTATGAATACAGCCTGCCAGGACGCGAGCGGGATTTCACCATGCAGAACGAACCAATCAGCGAGAGCGACCGTCGCGCTTACGAAGCTGCGGCTGTCCACGCCCATTAACGACTCGTTAGGCCACGCTCATGGAAATTCCTTACACCACAACAGCGCGACCTGACACCGGACTTTGGAATGCCAAGATCGGCATCTGGCTCTTCCTCGCCTCCGAAGTAATGCTCTTCGGCGGACTCTTCTCGTCCTACATTTTCCTGCGACTCGACTCGCATGCCGGCTACTGGCCGCACGGCTTACTCAATGTGCCGGTCGGCACGATGAACACCGCGATTCTCATCGCCTCATCGGTGACAGTGGTGCTGGCCTGGGCCGCGTTGAAAATGCGGCAGTTCACCAGATACAAAATCTACATGGGCATCACGATTTTGTGCGGCGTGATCTTCCTCGCGGTCAAACTGGCTTACGAATGGCCGGATAAGTTTCATCACTTCGGCGCTTATATTCGTCCCGATCGGATCGCGAAATACGAAGAGTATCTCGGTAATCAGCATATGGCCGAACACGGACTCGAGCCGCGCTACGAAATCACCGGTCACCTCGAAAACCACGAGGCGTTGACCGATCCGAACATTAAGGAATACGAAGTGCAGCTGGATCGGATCAGTGCCGCCCCGAGCGATCCGGCCAGTGATCGCCCGCATTTCTGGCCGGTGCCGCGTTCGGAAAAGGTCGCACACATCGAGAAGGAAGATGTCGCGCACGCCACGATGTTTGTGCCGTCGCACAGCACATTCTTCGCAACCTATTTTACCATCACCGGTCTGCACGGATTGCACGTGCTCGGCGGCGTGTTGGTCTTTTGCTACATGATGCTCCCGGCGAGCACGCGCTTGTATCGACGCAATCCTGAGCACCTGGCCAATCGCGTCGAAGTGGCCGGCTTGTTCTGGCACTTCGTCGATCTCGTCTGGATCTTCGTCTTTCCACTCTTTTACCTGCTCTAAACATGGACGAATCACACGCACCCACGCACGCGGCCTTGCACGAGGCTCACACGCCGGAAACGGAGCACTACCACCACATTGCTCAACACGTGAAGAAATACGTGCTGGTCGGTGTGATTCTCCTGACCTTTACCGCGCTGACCGTTTTTCTTTCCTACGTCGATTTCGGTAACCGCAAGACCAACATGGCGGTCGGCATGCTCGTCGCCGCTTTCAAAGCCGGCCTGGTCGCGGGCATTTTCATGCACCTTTCCGCGGAACGGAAACTCATCTATCGCATCCTGATGTTCACGGCCATTTTTGTCTTTGGCCTCTTCTGGCTTACCTACCTGGCTTGGTACGATCCGGTCACTCGTTAGGCATGACGCTCAAAGGTTTCCATATCGTTTTCATCTCCTTCTCAACCCTGCTCGCGCTCGGTTGCGGTTCGTATTGCCTCTGGGTCAACATGGCGGTCGGGCAGCCGGTTTATCTCGGTGGCGTCATTGTCTCGTTCGGCTCGGCTCTGCTCCTGATGATCTACGGCCTTTGGTTCTGGAGAAAAATGAAACGGCTTCGGCTCATTACATGAAAACGCGACTCGTTAGTCTTCTGCTCGTTTCGTGCTTCGGCGCCGGCCACGCCATGGCGTGTTCGGTTTGTTATGGCGAGGTGCCGCCGAAGGATATGCAAAGCATGGCGATCGCTGTTTGGTTTTTGATGGCCGCGCTCATGTCGGTGCTCGGTGGCTTCGGCGCATTCGGTTTCCACCTCTGGCGCCACAGCCGCATGCCGCTCGAGCCGCATCAGGAATTGGCCGAGGAAGATTTCGAGAAATATGAGTAACGGCATGCTCGCGCTGATTAACGAATTTCTCGGTCAACCGCCGAACGCTTCCGAGCATGGCTTCCAGATCGATCACATCCTCGAGTTCAGCCATTGGTTCATGGCGACGCTCTTTTTCGGATGGTGGATTTTTTTGAGTTATGTCCTGATTCGTTTTCACAAGCGTGCTCATCCGGTCGCCGATCACGAAGGTGTGAAGTCCGGCATTTCGACGCACCTGGAATTTGCCGTGGTGCTGATCGACGCCGTCCTTCTCATCGGCTTCGCCATTCCCATCTGGGCCAAGTTCGTCGACAATTTTCCCGATCCGAAGGATGCGATCGTGATTCACGCCGTCGGTCAGCAGTTCAACTGGAACTTCCACATGCCCGGAGCAGATGGAGAATTCGGCCGGCGCGATGTGGGTCTCGTCACCGTTTCCAATCCGCTCGGCACCGACCCGACGGACCCGGCGGGAAAGGACGATCTCGTTTTTGTGAGCGAAGTGCACGTGCCGGTCGATCACAACATCATCGTCGAAACGTCATCGAAGGATGTGATCCATAACTTCGGGCTGCCCAGCATGCGCGCTGCGCAGGACGCGATTCCCGGGACGATCATTCCGATGACGTTCCGCCCGATCAAGACCGGCACTTTCGAGATTGTCTGCGGACAACTCTGCGGCCTCGGCCATTACGGAATGAAGGGCACGCTCGTGGTCGACACGCAGGCCGATTATGAAGCGTGGTTGAAGGAACGCGCGGAGTTTATGAATTCGAGCAGCGCGCCGCCGCCTAACGAGTCAGGCGCGGAGAAAGGCGCGGGCGCAGCGCCGACTCCCGAGGCCACGCATCCTCCGCAATAGCGAACAGGCTGTTCGCAAGACAATGCGAGCACTCAATCGCTTCGTCTGGCTCACCGCCGTCGCCACGCTCTTTCTCATTTGCAGCGGCGGAATGGTCACGAGCAAAGGCGTGGGCCTCGCCGTGCCCGATTGGCCAACGACGTTTGGCTACAACATGTTTCTCTTCCCGGTTTCAAAATGGGTCGGTGGAATTTTCTTCGAACACACCCATCGCCTCATCGCTTCGGTCGTCGGATTCCTCACCATCATTCTGGCCGTCTGGATTTGGCGCAAGGATGCACGGCCATGGATGCGCACGCTCGGTTGGATCGCGCTGGGCGCGGTTGTCTTGCAGGGCGTGCTCGGCGGATTGCGCGTCACGATGTTGAAAGACGAGATTGGAATTTTTCACGCCTGTCTCGCGCAGGCGTTCTTGGGACTGCTTGTTTTCATGGGCGTCGCGACTTCGCAAGCGTGGGATAAGATTCACGCGCAGACGCCGCGCCTCTGGCTGCCGATTGTAACAACGTTACTGATCTACGCGCAGCTCGCGCTGGGTGCGACCATGCGTCATCAACATCGCGATCTCGCCATCCTCGATTTTCCGACCGCCTACGGCAGTTGGATTCCCGACACGAGCGAGCAGAATTTGGCTGCGATCAATCTTTGGCGCGACAAGCAGGCGCTCTCTGATGTGAGCGCCGGGCAAATCTGGCTGCAGATGGCGCATCGCTTTCTCGCGTTGCTGATTTTCGGCGGCGTTGTCGGCGCCTGGTTAACAAATCGGACCAAACTATCGGTCATATGGGTCTGGTGTGTCATATCGCAGGTAACACTCGGCGCGTGGACGATCTGGAGTAACAAAGCCGCGGACATCGCGACTGCGCATGTCGCGGTCGGCGCTACCATGCTGGCGCTTGGTGTGGCGATCTGCGCGCTGGCCTTGCGCGCGCGGTCGCCTAACGAGTCCTTGACCGCGGCCACCAAGGCAATCCAGGAAGCGCACGCGTGAAAACAGCCACGATCACACAGCCGGATTCTTCGCCGCCTCATTTCATCTTCGATCTTGCCGAGTTGATGAAGGCTCGTCTCACCATGCTCGTGTTGCTGACAACAACCGTCGGCTTCTATCTCGGTGCGCGCGGTAACATTCAGGTGCTGGCGATTTTCAATGTCGTTTTCGGAACTGCCCTCGCGGCGGCGGCGGCGGCCGCGCTCAATCAATGGTGGGAACGACGCCTCGATGCCTTAATGGATCGCACGCGCGAACGGCCGATTCCCGCAGGCCGCATGTCACCGCAGGTTGCGTTGATCATCGGCGTTGTGCTTGCGATCGTCGGCGTCGGATATCTCGCGCTCACCTGCAACTGGCTGAGCGCATTTCTCGCTGCGATCACCATCGCCATTTACATTTTCGCTTACACGCCGCTGAAGACGATCAGCGCCGCCAACACCCTGGTCGGGGCCATTCCTGGCGCGCTACCACCGTTAGTCGGCTGGGCCGCGGCCCGCGGGAACATTCAGGATGGAGCGTGGAGTTTATTCGCGATTTTGTTCTGCTGGCAGATGCCGCACTTCTTCGCCCTCGCCTGGATGTATCGCGAAGACTATACGCGCGGCGGATTTCAAATGCTCTCACGCGATGATGACAGCGGTGTGCGCAGCGCGAGCCAGGGTGTTTTGTTCTGCATGCTCCTGCTCATCCTCGGGGGCGCACCGACTTATGTTGGCCTGACGAATTGGTATTACGTTCCGGTCGCGCTTGCGCTCGGTGGATGGTTCACGATCATGGCGCTCCGTTTTCACGCGCAGAGGACATTTCAATCCGCCCGCGCTTTGTTTCTGACTTCGATCACCTATCTTCCCTTGCTCCTGCTCGCGCTCGTCCTGACCAAAGCATGAACGCCACTTCCGTTTCCGCCCCGCGTCCGGCTTCAACGGCGGCTCTCCTCTGGAAGACGGTTCTGCTCGGCCTGCCTTTATTTGTCGCGACGGTGTTCTTTTTTGTTTGGCGGACGCAGACGAATCAGCGGGCGCATCATGCTCTGGAGTCGTTAGGCACAATTCCGGAATTTCGCCTGACGAATCAAAACGGACAGCCGTTTGGTTCGGCCGAACTGAAGGGAAAAATCTGGATCGCGGATTTTGTTTTCACCAGTTGTCCCGGGCCGTGCCCGATCATTAGCAGTCGCATGGCGGAAATGCAGAAGCCGTTGGAAAAATCCGACGTGCATCTGGTTTCATTCACGGTCGATCCGCAAAACGATACGCCGCCGGTTTTGCATGAGTACGCCGAGCGTTTGAAAGCGCGCGAAGGTCGCTGGGATTTTCTCACCGGACCGGTGGATGCGATTTACAGCCTGACGAGAAATGGATTCAAGCTCGCGGTCTCCGATGGCGCGGAAGAACTCGGCCGGCCGGTGCACAGCACGCGGGCGGTCTTGATCGACCGGCACGGCGCCATCCGCGGTTACTACGACATGACTGCGCCGGACGGCGTCACGACGTTATTGGCGGACACCAGTCATCTGCTGCGCGAACAACCGAATTAGGCTTCGTCGCAGACCAGCTGCAAGTAATCGCGATACTCGCCCTTGGGGAGGCGATCGAGAATTCGGACGAGTCCCGTGCGATCGATGAATCCAGCGCGATAAGCGACTTCTTCCAGACAGGCGATTTTCAAACCCTGCCGATGTTCGATGGTCGCGATGTAATTACCGGCTTCGAGCAAACTCGTCTGCGTGCCGGTATCGAGCCAGGCCATTCCGCGCGTGAGTAACTTCACGTGCAGCTCGTTTCGCTGGAGGTATTTCAAATTCAGGTCGGTGATCTCAAGTTCACCGCGGGCCGATGGTTTCAACTCGCGGCAAAATTCAACCACGCGATCGTCGTAAACATAAAGCCCGGGCACGGCGAAGTGGCTCTTCGGTTTCTTCGGTTTTTCTTCGATGCTGATGGCCTTTCCGTCCGGACCGAATTCCACCACGCCGTAGCGCTCCGGATCGCGCACCTGGTAACCGAAAACACAGGCGCCTTTCTCGACCGCGAGGGCATCACGAAAGAAATCGAGTTTCCCGTAGAAAATGTTGTCGCCAAGAATGAGCGACGCGCCGGAGTTACCGAGAAACTTCGCGCCGATCAGGAAGGCCTGCGCGATTCCTTCCGGCTTCGGCTGCTCCGCGTATTCGATTTGAATCCCGAGCTGCGAGCCATCGCCGAGGAAGTCTCTTAGCCTCGGCACATCCTTGGGCGTCGAGATGATGAGGATTTCGCGCAGGCCGCCGAGCATGAGCGTGGCCAGTGGATAACAAATCATCGGCTTGTCGTAGACCGGCAGGAGCTGTTTGCAGACGATTTGGGTGAGCGGAAAAAGGCGCGTGCCGGCGCCGCCTGCGAGGAGAATCGCTTTTTTCTTCATCGATGTGCGCCAGTTCTATGACCGGCCACGAAACGTTGCAACAGCGGTTCGATTGTTTTCTCGATCGTGAAATGTTTTTCGATCCGTTCGCGGCCGGCGCGTCCGAATCTTTCGCGCAAATCTTTGTCTCGCATCAAACGCAGAATCGCCTTGCCTAACGAGTCAGGATCGTCCGGTGGAACGAGCAATCCGGTTTCCTCATGAGCAACAAGTTCGGGAATGCCGGCGACGGTGGTCGAAACAACCGGCTTCGCGCTGGTCATCGCTTCCGCAATGACGGTTGGAAAGACGTCGCTCGCGCCGCGTTGATCGACGCGCGCGGCCAAAACGAAAATGTCGCAATTGGCAAAAGCATTCAGCACATACTCCTGCGACCTTTCGCCGGAGAGCTGAGTCCGGGTTTCCAGTTCCGCGCGCACGGGACCTTCGCCGATAATTTCGCAGATGAAATTTCGGTCCGGTAATTTCGCGCAAGCATCGAGGAGGACATCGAAGCCTTTGAATTCAACCAGGCGCCCGACACTGAGGATGCGAATCGTGTCTTTGGAACGCGGCGCAGGCGCGGGAAATTTCTTGAGCTCGATTCCGTTGTAAACGCGCAAGATTTTATCGGCTGATTCCGGGCAACGCGCGCGCAGCAGATCGGAACTGTAGTTTGTTTCTGCCGCCACAAATTCCGCTGCCTCGCAGATTTCGCGTAGCAATTCCGGGTTGCCGAGGTCAGTCATGAAATCCTGGCCGTGGGCCGTGACGCTAAATGGCATTCCGCTGATTGCTTTCACGAACAGAGCAGTGTGCGCGGCGCGATTGGCGAAATGCACGTGGATGTGATCGACGCCTTCGCGCTCAAAGAGATCGACAAAAAACAGCGCGTTGCGCGCTCGCAAGGCGGCTTTGTATTCGGGTCCGTATTTCTTCTCGTGCGCCGCGATTAACTTCGCCGGCCAGCGTGCCGTTGCGTTTCGCGTTTCGGACAAGTTTCTCCAATTCCGATTTTTCCGGCGCGTAATGAACTGGAGCTTGGAGGCGTACGAGATATTCATGTCGCACTTCGGTCTTCGGCGGATACATCGAGGCGACCACGAGTTCGAAGCCGCGGCGCTCGAGTTCCAGCATTTCCGCGTCGCAAAAAGTCTGCGAGAGAACCGGATAACGCGAGTAGAGATAGCCGAGTCGCATTAACTCCTACTCTTACTCCTAATCCTACTCATGATCCTCTCTTCTAAATGAGATTAGGAGCAGGATTAAGATTAAGAGTAGGAGGTTACGAAAACTGGACGTCCTTGCCCGGATCCATTTCGAAGAAGAGGGAGAGCTTGTCGGCCACGTTGGGCTTGACCACTTCCTCCACGAACTTCACGTAGATCGGGTCCTCACAAAAGATGTCGTATTTGTCCATCGACTCGAAATCGATCGCGAAGAAAAACGGCCATGGCATATCGGGTTTGATGCGCTTGCCACACTTAATGCTGAGCACTTCGGGAATCTTCAGCAGCTGCATGCGCGCATTCATCATCATTTCCTCGACGCGCGCGGGCGTGACCTCGGGCTTGAGCTTGAAGAGTCCGACGTGATGAACCATGGCGTGTAAGGATTAGGCGGGGAAGAACGCTCGCGCAAGCGGTAAACCCACGCAGTTTTTTGCGGAATCGGAAGCCGCAAAAGCCGCTATTTCTTCCAGTCGAGCGCGCCTTTTTTCAGGGCGTAAACGTAGCCGACCATCAGGATGGAAACGAAGCTGAGCATGCTCCAGAGAATCATCTTACCGTGGACAATCGACTCCTTGTAAACGACCGCCCACGGATACATGAAGACGATCTCGAGGTCGAAGAGGATGAAGAGCATCGCGACCAGGTAGAACTTCACGCTGAAGCGCGGCTGCGCTTCGCCCTGCGGCACCATGCCGCATTCGTAGGCGGTGTCTTTTACGCGATTTCGCCGGCCGGCTCTGCCCATCAGAACGCTGACGAGCAAGGCCGAGACGGCGAATCCGATCGCCACCAGAACGTGGAGGAGAACCGGAAGATATTCGCGGAGCATTAGACGGTAATGCGGCTCGCGGCCGCGCCGTTTATTTGGCCGCTACTAACGGGCGCGCCGGAATGTGTCCATTCTGCGGCTGGATCGCCTGTTTCAAAGCGGACGGAAGGCCTTTGTATTTCTTGCCATCCTTTTTGACCGCGCCACGCGCGACGAGATTCTGAAGCTTTTCATACGCACGCAGGCGCAGCATCTCTTCACCTCCGCTGGCGGCATTGCGCGCCCGCAGATTCTCATGCACGATGTCGAAGAGTTGCTTGAACTCGAACGATGCCCGGCGGGAAAGGACCGCAACCAGCTCTTCGGTTACAAGGTCAGGGACTCGGCGGGAAAACGCATTTTTCTTCAGGATGGCCATAAGGTCGCAAACGATAACACATCTTTGTAAATATTCAGCAGATTTTATCGCGACGAGGCGACAAATCTTGTTCCGGCAGGAATTTGAGGCCGTAAGCCGGAATCAAAAGCGGGTCAAATCGGCCCTATTCGTCGGGCGTCGGAGACGGACCCGGGAACAGCGATAGGCTATCTCGCTGGAATGGCCCTTTTTCCAGTGCTGTCGCGGCGGTGCTTCCCACTAATGCCTGCAGCATCGATATCGGTCCGATTGATTCCATCACGTAGCCATCATTTTCATACCGTTGCGTCACCACGATGGGACTCAAATGTCTCGTCACTACTTGCGGGTCGGGAATTTTTCCAAGATCGACGGTGTCCCCGATATTCGGCATGAACGCCGCCGCCATGATCAGCATCGGACGCAAGGCAGCGTCGAGCCGCGTGTAAAGCAGCTGCATGTCGATGTAGACGAACAAATCTTTTCCGGCCGGCAATAAACGCTCCGCCGCCTTGAAGGCATCCGAACCGGCGAGTTCGGTGCCGCGCATTGCAGTCCGTTTAACCATGTTCTCGACGCCGGCCCGATCGTGACCGCCGACCAGGCGTTCGTTCGAGAGCGCAATCGTGGCCGCGATTGGCACCAGCGGATTCGTCGGCTTCTGCGAAAAATATTGCACGCCGTCCTTCTCCGTTTTCGACCACGGCTGATCTTCGTCGTCCATGGCGGTCATGATTTTGCCCAGCAATTCACTCGCTTTCGCGAAATCCTTCACCGGCAGCGTGGCGAAAAACATCGGCAGACGTGAGTTCGCGGTCCATTCGCCAATGATCCCGACCTCCGTGCCGAAGGCCTCCTTGAAAGAATCGGTCGTCACTCCGCTTGTGCTTAACGCCGTGACCACGCGCTGCGTCACGGCCGGCAGGCCGGGAATCACGGCGCCGGGCGAGTTCGGCAATTCCTTCGGCAGCCTTAGAAAACCGGCGGCGTAAAGAATTGCATCGCGCGTCGCGAGCGAAAGCGAAGCGCGTGACAGGTCGCCGCCTTCTTCGCTTTTCGGCATTTCGACGAAGACAAGGTCGCGCATCTTCCCGTTATCGAACGCTGTCGCGGCGGAAACCGTCCGGATCTTGCGCAGGAGCGTGAAGCGTTCACTGTTCGCATCCTCCTTCGACAAATCACTCGTTAGGCTCTCGAGATACCGATCGACCCGGGCGTAAGCGCGCGCCGAATAAACCGCCGGCAAATGCTTCGATGCGGCGATGAAGTTTTCATCGCTGCCCAGGGTCGTGGCCGAATCCTTTACCCGCCCATCGGCGCGATCGAGCAGGGCCTTCAATGCATCCAGATCATTGGCGGCGAAGAACCAGTCGCCGTCGTAAACGGTCGCGATCGTAAGTTCACCTTCAGTCGACACGGCAATGCGGTGCTTCTCGTAGTCGACCGTCTGATGTTGCACCTGCGGCCTGCTTCCCTCGATCTGTCCGCGCCAATTACCGATAATCTTCTCCACCCGATCTTCGCTGCCGCGGAAACGAAAACCAGCCAGCGCCTTCGACTTCTTCTTTTCCCACGATGTCACCGCCAGGAACGCGTCCCTGACATCGAGCGGCTCGATTTCCTGCATCTTCGCGCGCACCGCCTCGCTCTTCGGCATTTTCGTGAGCGGCTGGCGCAGGAAATCCTGCACGGCCGGTTCGCGCCACAATTTGTAGAGATCGGTCTCGTGCCAGCGGGCGCGCGCGGCGTTTACCTCCGGCACGTGAATGAGGACCAGTGTGTCCTTGGGCAGAAGCGCACTCACGGCTGCACTCGTCGTGCGGATCGACAGGCCGTGTTTTGCCAGCCAGATACCGCCCGCGGCCAGCGCGGCAAAAATCACGACCAGGAGAAATTTCTTCATTGTCCGAGTGTAGTGGCGGGTGTCTCACCCGCAAATCAGGCGCGCGGATGAAACTTCCGGTGCACCGCCTTCAGGCGCTGCTGATCGACATGCGTGTAGACCTGCGTGGTCGAGATGTCGGCGTGCCCGAGCATTTCCTGGATGATGCGCAGATCGGCGCCGTTACCTAACAAGTGGGTGGCGAAACTGTGCCGCAATAAGTGCGGATAGATGTTTGCCTCCAAACCGGAATGCCGCGCGCGTTCCTTCACAATCTGCCAGAGCCGTGCCGTGGTCAGCTTCGTCCCGCGCGCGGAAAGAAAAATCTCGCTGCCCGATTTCGGCCTAACGAGTGCTGGCCGCTCGGTCGAAAGATAAGACGCCATTGCCTCGCACGCCTTTCGCCCGATCGGCACCAGCCGCGTCTTGTTGCCTTTTCCGGTCACACGCAGGATGCGCTCCTCCAGGTTGAGATTTTCCAGGCGCGCATTGGCCAGCTCGGAAATGCGCAGACCGCTGGCGTAAAGCAGCTCGATCACGGCGCGGTCGCGCAACCCGCGCGGTTGCGCGGTGTTGATGCTCTCGATCAACTGTTGTACCTGCAATTCATTCAACGTCTCGGGCAAATAACGTTCGATCCGCGGCAGGCTGAGCGCTTCGGTTGGATCACGCGCGACCGCGCCTTTCGCGAGAAGAAAGCGAAAGAAAATCTTCAGCGCCACAACCACGAGCTTGATCGAAGAAGCCGCCAGGCCTTTTCGTTTTCGCGTCGCGAGGTAATCGCTGATCAAAGCCAGCGTCACATCACCTGGCGCCGTGATTTCCCTGTTCTTCGAGCACCAGTCCGCAAAATCCGCCAACGAACGTTGGGTCGAGAGTTGATAATTCTCCGAGAGCCCGCGTTCGGTGGCGAGGAAGCGGATAAAGCGATCGATCTCCTGTTCCATGAACAACGCAAACTTGCAGTTGGCGATTCGCACGCAAGTTTGAACAACAACCCGCCGGGCACCGTCTCATCCGGTGACGCAACCACCAATCAACACCGCTACGATTGACAAAGAGAGACTGATTATCGGAACGTTGAACTAACAGATGAGCCTCGACCTCAACACGCTTTTGAATGAATGGCCGCACGAGCCCGGTGCGATCAAGGTTCGCAAGATCCTTGGTCTCGACGGACGCGAGAAGCTGCAATTGCGCATCGATCTCGGCATGCTGCAGATGGAAATGACCGGCCGGCCCGATGGTCATCGTCCGCACAATTGCGAATCGCTCCTGCAATACCACCAGCGCCGCGCCGCCACGGCGGAAGCGCGCGGTGACGGCTACGAATTGACCACCGAAGAATGCAACGAGCTTCAGCAGGAAGGCATTCAATATTACCATCGTTACCTCAGCCTCTTTCAGATTAACGAATTTCCGGCCGTGATTCGCGATACGCAGCGCAATCTCGACTTGTTCGATTTTGTCGCCGGGCACACTGAGCGCGAGGAAGTGGCCTGGAGCTTCCAGCAATTCCGTCCCTACGTCCTGATGATGAACACGCGCGCCAAGGCGTCGATTCTCCTGAGCGATGGAAAATTCGGCGACGCCATGCGCGAAATCGAATACGGCCGCGATCGCATCGAAGAGTTTTTCCAGCAATCGACCTTTCCCGAGATGGCGCAGAAAAGTTCCGAGATCGCGTTTCTCGACGAATGGCTCGAGGAAGTGCGGTCCAAACGTCCGCTCTCCAAGCTCGAGATCATGCAGCGCGAAATGGAAGTCGCGATCAAGGACGAGATGTACGAACGCGCCGCCGAACTGCGCGACGCCATCAAGCGGCTGAAGACCGCTGACTCGCGCGTGTAGAGACGGGCGCGTCGCCCCAAAATCTTCGCGGTTGCGGCTGACACAGCTGCCGCTACACAATTAGCTCGGTGAGCAATCCGAGCTTTATCGAGCGCAAGGAACGTTTCGCGCGCAAGATGGCGGGGAAAGAAAAGCGCGTCGTTCGCTCGCACGATCGTCTCCCGCCCGGGCAACATCTCACGCCCGGCTTTCCCGTGCTCGATCTCGGCATCAAACCCGAGATCTCGCTCGCCGATTGGCGGCTGGAAATCGGCGGCCTGGTCGAAAACCCGAAGACATTTACCTGGGAGGAATTCAACGCGCTGCCGCAATTCGAAGACGTGAGCGATTTCCATTGCGTCACGACCTGGAGCAAATTCGACGTGAAATGGAACGGCGTCGCCTTCTTCACCATCGCAGAACTCGTTAGGCCAAAGCCGGAGGTGAAGCACGTCCTCTTTTCCAGCTACGACGGCTACGCTACCAACGTCCGTATCGACGACGTGATGGACGACGACGTTCTCATCGCGACCAAATACGACGGCAAACCGCTTCCGCGCGATCACGGCGGCCCGGCCCGGGTGATCATTCCCGAAGCTTTACGCCTGGAAAGGCGCCAAGTTTATCCGCGCCATCGAATTCGTGGCCGAAGATAAGCCCGGCTTCTGGGAAGTGCGCGGCTATAGCAACACCGCCGATCCCTGGACGGAAGATCGATTTTCCTGAAGATCTGGAATTGAATTTGGAATCCAGACTGGACTTTCAGGTAGCGGGGCAGAGGGCTACAAAACCAGGATGACTTTATAGAAGCGCCCTTTTCCTGGCTTCATGGTTTCCGAATTAAAACCTCTTTTCTGCTTCTGTCTCTTCGCGTTTAGCGCTGCCCGCGCAGACTTTCGCGAGTTCCAAAAGATTCCTACCGACGACTCGTTAGGTATGACACTTAACGACACCGCGGCAGCGGTGATGAAGGAATTTCCGCAGCTCACCCGCGACAACCTCGCCCTGAGCGTGATCGACCTTACCAAAGCCGACGCACCCATTCGCGCCGACTACAACGGCGACGCGCCATTCTATCCTGCTTCGATCATGAAACTCTTCGTCATGGTCGAAGTCTTTCACCAGGGCAAACACTCACCCGAGATCGACCGCGCTCTGCGCGAAATGATCCGCGTCTCCGACAACGACGCCGCCGCCTACCTGATGGATGTGCTTAGCAATACCACCGCCGGACCAGAGCTGGAGGGCAAAGCCCTGGAAGAATTCATCGATCGTCGTCGCGTCATGAATCGTTACTTCAATTCGTTAGGCTACGACGTCAGCCTGATGATGAAGCCATGGAGCTTTGCGCCTTACGGACGCGAAATGCAGTTGTTAGGTCCAAACAAGGAGAACCGCAACCGGGCCAGCGCCAACTCCATTGCCTCGCTCATGTATTGGATTGTGCAAAGGCGCGCCGTTTCGCCGGAAGCTTCGAATGCCATGATGTCATTGCTCGAACGCCCGCTCGAACCACCGCGCCCGGACGAAAACCAAATCAAAGACTTCCTCGGCGAATCCTTACCACCAGGCAGCAAGCTCTGGTCAAAGGAAGGCGACACCAGCGAAGTGCGCCACGACGCCGTCTGCGTCGAACTACCCAACGGCCGGAAGTTAATTATCGTCGTCCTTACCAGGGCGGGTGACGAGAAGAAGCTGTTACCAGCGATCGCTCAGCATCTATTTCGCCTGCTAAGGAATTAGTCTTGGTGGATAGCTTGCGGTCAAAGATTTTTCCCATCAATCGTTACCCGCGGACGGAATCGTCCGTAGCTATCGGGAATGACCAAAAGAGTACCTCGCTTACTGGCAACGAAATCGGCTTCGGCTCCGGATTCGGCTTCAGTGCCGTTAGGAAGCTTGGTCTTTAGTACTAACGGAAGTCGTTTTGAAGGAAGTCCCGTTGCTTGATAAGTAGCGCCATAAGCTAGTCCGTCGACTAACATTCCGCTGTCTGTTGAAACGCTCACCGTTAGTCCGGGATAGAAGTTTCTTATGACGAGAGTGGCGCTCGTTGCCTTGGGGTCGGGGGTATCATCGATCACCTGCACATCGCCCGGCATAACCAGGACAGTGAAGAAGGAATCTGGTTTCAGCGGGACATTCAGAGTCCTGAGAGGAGTCTTCTCTTCTCCGGACTTAAAAACGCCAAGTGTATAGACGCCCGGTGTCAGCTCTTGATAGCTGGCATATCGATAAGCAGGGACTTTTCCGGCAATCATGCCTTCTGACGGAGGCGCTCCCAATCTGCGCAGATCGAATGTCCCATTACCTGGCGGTAGCATGTTCCAGAAGCGCAGGTAAGCGACCTTTTGCTTGGGTTGGTTGCTTTGAGCTTCAATCTGGGCAAATGCCAGCATGGGGGCGAGAAGACTAATCGCCAGCGTATAGAATTTTAATTGCATATTTGTCGGGTTTTGCGAGGCGCGTGGTGACGCTTGCAGGGTCGAAAGGATCGCTAGGAGTGTTGGCACTCCAGATAGGATCGATCCGAAAGGTCACTTTGAGTTGTGAGGTAGATGTAACGATCGGTGTTCCGCCCGGCTTTGGTGTAACAAGTGACTGACCGACCGCATAGACGGTGAAGATATTACCGCGGGTTGTAATGAGATCTACTAACCGCCGAAAGAGTTCTTCGCGGCCGCGATCGTAGATCTTTGTCATGTCTCCCAGAGCGGAAGAGTTACTATCGAATGTCGGCATCTCGGAAAGCTCTCCGCGTTCGGCAAACGGGCCCTGAGTTCGTGCAAAAGGTGCTTTGTAGCTCAGTCTATTTTTCATGTCCGTGAGGAGGGAGTCGATCTGAGCATCGGTTAGCGTCTGAGAAGCGAGGGTCGGGTCAGAATCGGGAGCTGCTTGGAAGATGTATCCGTACAAGGCCGCCTTGAGAGCGGCTCCGTTATCCCGGGCGACACCGTTGATATTTATCCTTCCATCCAACTGGACGGCGTCTGTCGTCGCGAAAATGTCGGCCAATCGCCAGGCGGTCCATTCGCGACTAGCCGAACTGCTGTCACCATCCCAAAGACCATTTGAGTTAACTGAGGAACTTTCCGGTTGCCCAATACACAAAGTGCGTCCTCCGCTTCTGCTAAGTGTGAATGTGCCACTGTCTCCTTTGATTCGGACGGGATCGAAAATATCGCCTAGCTGTCCGATTGAAGTGAGGTTGCTGTTAGCTATGACTGCGGGAGCATCACCGGCCGTTTGTTTGGAGCTGGAATAATCTGGCCAGATCGACGGGTCGACAAAGTTCGAGTTCGGCGCTCCTAAAGTACTATTGCCCGGAACAGTGTTATCCTGCAATCCGCTGCTGAAGTAGCGCGTCTTGTCATTCAAAGCCGTAGAACCATTCAGGTCGAACCGCATTTGTTCGGCGTTGGTTCTTGGGTCACCAGTTGTGGCGAAGGCGAGGGGAATTGCCACGCCCAAGTTGCCCTTCAATGACGCCCCGCGGAAGTGATACTTCGTAGTGTCCAGGCGGTTTTCGGGACCATCGATGTTTATCGAGATCGCCGAGCCAATAGCACCGGCGCCCCAGGCGGATTCCAGAATACCCAGGTCATTGCCAAATACCAGCTCCGTTTCGTAGTCACTACTCGTGGTAGTCCGGTCGATCATATTCAGACGCAGATTACTTCCGCTCTTCTTGTTTGTCCTACCTTGGTACGTCCTGAGACTGTCAGTAATAGTAGCTTGGTAAACCTGAGACGAGTTTGGTGTTAGGGCTGGTAGGAGGCCCGGGTCAGTTGTAATAACAGTGGCTTTGCCTGCCGGGAACGACCAATTGCCTTTTAGCGGTATCTTGATATCACGCGCAGGACTTTCCAGGATACTATCCAGAGAACCACCGTCCCATCCAGGTTGGTTAGCGATTAGAAGAAACGGGTTTGGCCCCAGGTCAGATACGGCGATGTCGTGGTTCGTGTTATTCCAAACTTCGATGTAATGATCGATGCTTATCACATAGTTCGCAGCCGGTCCGGTCTTAGGTCCGAAGGAAGTTTCCCGGACACGTAACGCATACTCCTGGATCAGAGGAACGCGCTCCTTACCAATAGCGATGACCTCGTTGGTTCCTGCAGTTCCGCCACCGTTGGCAATAATCGCGTTAGTGGGCACCGAGCCGATTCGGACCGTCAGGCTCGAGTCGTTGTTTACGATGGTCGGTTGCGAATCTGTGTCGATGTAGTCGCGGATGTTCGCCGCGATCTTGTTCATATAGATCGTCTGATCCGACGGTGTGCCTGTCGTAGGAACGTCAAGCGAGTTCTTGTTGTTGGGGTCGTTGCGGTAGAAGCGCTGCCCGAAGTTAGGCGACTGGGCGGTGATCGTTTTAATGATCTCGTCGAGCTGTTTCCTTATTTCCGTCGCATCGGTCGAGGTGCTAACAACCTTGTTAAGGTTCACCCGCTTGCTGCCACTGCGGGACAGGTTCGAGGCCCCGGAAAAGATGGTTGCCTCGAACTTGGCTGTGTCGGCTAGGGTTGATTGCCCACCCACCTGGTTCAGGTCGCGGTAGTTAAGGAAGAGCGCGCCCGGGAAGTTGCCACGGTAGTCGGTGATGCTCTTGGCGATGGAATCGTAATTCGGGCTACCTGTCATCACGCTCTTGAGAACACCCTGGAAAGGAATCTCGGAAGGGCTACTGCCGGTAGTCGCGCCGCCGCGTGGCGTGCTGCCCATGTAGTTGGCATTGGCCTTAAAGCTTTCATCCTCTGCCCAGAAAGCATAACGGCCGGTTACCTTGCTGTCCGAATCGGTTAGCTCAATCCATTGGCCACGGAACGGCTGCGGCGCAGACCCCGCCCACTGCGGTGACGAACCGATCCATCCTATTTTGTCTCCCGCGGAGCGGACGTGGTTGAAGTTATAGGCATTCGCGGTAGCAAGCGGTGTATCCGTCAAGGTAGGCAACGCCTTTGATTTATCGGCGATTTTCTGCGCGGTCGCACCGGAGGCCAGTGGCAGGACGTATAACTGGGCCGGGGCGGCGCCGGATGTCTGTTCCGGAGTCTTGTCCCGGTAGTAAAGGACGGTGCCATCATTACCATTGATTGTCTCCCACCCTGTTGCCGAATCCGGATAGGTTTTCAGATTATCCAGTAACTGCGCGATGGCGGCGTCGACCGCGGCTTGTGCCGCCAGGTCAGCCTTAGCCTTGTCTGCGACAGCCTTTGAGCTGCTGCGATCGATTGCGCTTGATTGCAAAAGGGCCACGGCCATGACGGCAAGCAGCACGAGAATAACCAGACTGACAACGAGGGCTACGCCGTGCTCGCGCGCAGGCGGTAGGTCACGCGATTGCCTCATTGGTTTTGCAAAAGCGGAACCCTGGTCATGAACTGCTGTTCGTTAGGGAGAATGTAAGTCTTGTAGGCAGTCGACGAAGGATCGTCCCAGGTAGACTGGTTGATACCCGGGATGACGGCCAGTTTCTGACCAGCTTTAACGCTCATGGCTTTAAAGCGGATTTCTATCCATTGCCATGTTGAGGGAGGCGAAGCCGGATCAACGAGGTTCGCGCCCTGGCCCGGACGCAACTCCAGGTCCCAGACGTAGCTGGCCAATGTGTCCAGGGCCGTGTTTGGCTGTGTCCGATCGTATAGAGTGCCAGTGTCGACCGAGCTCTTGGCCAGACTGCCAACGGTCTGGTCGCTATTCTTGAACATGCGGGTAAGGGAGTAGGTGTGCGAAGTAGAGTTCCAGTCGAGGTAGTAACCAACTGCACAAAGGTCGCTTTTTCCGGTATTCTTCATCGGCGCGACCGCGTAGGCTTCCTTGGCATAGGTGCCCGAAGGATTGGCCAGGTTAAGCAGCTGTGAATTGCCACTGACAGCAGCACGACTTAGGTCGTTGCTCATAAGCTGGAGCGCGGCGCGCGCATCCCTGAACGCGTCCAGCCGTTGATCAGCCGTTCGCCAGATGGAAGTAGCGGACATGAGGGTCTGCCCGAGGAAAGCAACGAGAATGATGGTGATGGAACAGGCGACGAGAAGTTCGGCCAGGGTAAAGGCCAGCGTTCGATTTTGCAGGGTGATGACGCAAGTTCATCCTTTATTGCGGGCGAGGTAAAAGAACTCGGTGTTACCTTCCGTGCGCGAGTTTCCGAAGATCCTGATCTCGATCAGGTTCAGTTTGCCGGTTCCGAGGTTGGTTGGAACGGCATTGAGTGGCGGATCGTTGTTGAAGCGCAGCTCGATGGTGTAGGTGGCGTCCGTCTTCGTCGTGCTAATGGTTGGCTGCTGCGGACTGGGATAACTGGCGTAAAGCAGCTGCGGTGGACCGCCTGTGCCAGTTTTCAGCGAGGTGAGGTCGAGAGTTAGCCCATAGCAATTGATATTACTAAACGAGTTACTCTGTGCGTCGATCGTAGAGCTGATGGCGCGGACTAACTGCGCCGCGCGACCTTCATTGCCAGCCGAGCGGTTGGTGGCGAGAGCGGTGGGGAAAATTCCGAGGATAGCGACGATGGCGAACCCGACCACGCCGATGGCGAGCACGACTTCAACCAAGCTAAAACCCAACGGCTGGGAAACACGTCTCATGGAACGTAGGTCGCGCGACCGGTAACGCGAGCTATGCTAATAACTTCGTCTTTGTTCGCCTTGTTGGTTGGCTGCTCGGAGGTGCCTTTGACTGAACCCTCAAAGAAGCGCAGCCGCAATGGTCCTGTCCCGTTGGGAATCGGCGAGGCCAGAGCACCAGTTTCATCGAACTTAATGAAAGGGAATTTTTGTGTCTGGGAACCCGCCGGAGTGAAGGCAAAGTCGCTCGAACTCCAGGGCGCACTCGAGGCGCTGGAGAATGAGATTTCCGAGCGGAGGCTGACGCCGGTGGGAAACACATTCCAGGCAGTCAATTGGACTTTCTTGGTCAGGTCGTTCGGGTCGTCCTGGAATACCGCAACGGCATGGTAGAAATAGCGATCGATAACCGTGTTATCGCTAATGCTCGTGGCGCCATCCGTCGGTTGCGCAGCGAAGGCGATGTAGGTGGCGCGACCATCCTTGATCGCTGTGGCCCGGGCTTGTTCGATCACCCCGAGGAGCAGGCTAACCGTGCCTTTGCGACTGTTCGATTTGGAAAGCGAACTGATGGCAGGCAGCGTCACGGCGAGCAGGAGGGCGATGATCCCCACCACGACCATGATCTCGAGCAGCGTAAAGCCGCCGCTCCTCAAAGATCGGCGGTGAAGGAAGGCTCGCACGGGGTTGGCCAGGACGTTTGGCAAGAGCGCAGAATGTATAGCGCATTCTTCGCCTGTAACGGGAGAATTTTCGTCAAAACCGGAGAGCGGAAAACGGAAAGCGGAAAGATTCGGCGGAGATTCGTCGCGGAGTTCTTTCAGCCGCGACATAGAGGCATGCTTCTAGCTTTTATCCGCACATTGTGCTGGAACACACGTCATCCGAGGAGGAGCACAGTCAGATCGTCCAAACGATCGAGATGTTTGAGGTCATTACTCAAACGCAACCGGACGATTATCAATCCCTCGAAATCCTCAAGGACGCTTACAACAAAATAGGCAAACCGGAGGAATCGCGGCGCGTTTCGCGCAAGCTGGCTGAGGCCTACTTCACCGTCGGTTCGTTCACGCTCGCCATGCAGGAGTGCGAGTTGATTTTGCAGACGGAACCGAACGCCCCGGAGATCGTGGCGATGCTGGGTGAGATCGAGTCGCGCCTGCAGCGTGCCGGTCATTCGCTGGTGGGCGATGGGGTGAAAAGCAATTTGGTCGCCGCGCCGCACCTGAATGGGGGCAGTGGAATCGATGCCGGTCTGATGGAATCAGCCAGCGGGAGGAAGACTGACCTGGCGGATCGCGGCGAATGATCAGCTGGCGAAGTTTTTGGTCATGCAGCAGCTCTTTCCCGAGGAGCAGGTGACCGCCAATCTCGAGACGGTAGGCCATTTAAACAAAGACCTGAGCGGACAGGCCATGGGGGCGTCGTTGCTCGATAAAATTTGCCGGCAGGACACGGACAAGCTCGACGCTGCGATCTCGCAGTTGATCGACCGGACGAAGTTCGCCTATGTGCCGCTGGAGTATTACGACATCGACCGGCAGGTGGCGCGCATGCTTCCGGACGACCTGACGCTGGGACGGCTGATGGTGCCGTTCGATTTGATCAGCCGCACGATCATGGTGGCGTGCTGCAATCCTTTTGACGCGGCCGGTCGCGAAGCCGTGCAGCAATCGCTCGATTACTCGGTTTCGTGGTACCTGGCCCGGCCGGGCGCGATCGTAAAATCGTTACAGGACATCTACCGCCTGGAGACGCGGGCCTAACGAGTCGTCGAGATGAGAAGCAAATCATTCGCCGAGCGCATAGCCGATGTCCTGATCGAGGACGGCTTGCTCCTGCCTAACCAGTTGGAGGAAGCCTCCGCCATCCAGCGAAAAGAAGGCGGGCGGTTACTCAAGATTCTGACGGACAAACAATTCGTCACCGACCAGGACATGGCCTTTAGCATGGGCCGTTGCCTGAACACGCCGCCGATCAATCTGGCCAAGCTGCGCGTGCCGGAAGAAATCATGTCGCTCGTGCCGCGCGACATGGCGAAGGCAAACAAGCTGGTCCCGATCGCGCGCCTGAACGGAAAGCTGTTCGTGGCCATGGCCGATCCGACCAACGTCGTCGCGGTGGACGACGTGAAGCGGCGCGTGCAGCTCGAAGTGGTCCCGATGATCGCGACGGAGCGTGCCGTGTCGGATGCGCTGGCCGGTGTGCACGGCGGCAGCGCGAACATGAGCGCGGTGCTCAAGCAGGTCGCCGAGGACATTTCGAACGCCGGCGACGTCGAGGTCGAAAAAGCGAAGCACGAAGAAATCGATATCGACCGGCTCGCGGCCGACACGGAAGACGCGCCCGTCATCAAGATCGTCAACCTCATCCTGGTGCAGGCGATCAAGGAAAAGGCATCGGACATTCACATCGAGCCGTTCCAGAAAACACTGAAGCTGCGCTACCGCATCGACGGCGAACTGGTGCAGGCGGAATCGCCGCCCAAGGCATTGCAACTCGCGATCACTTCGCGCATCAAGATTCTCGCCGGATTAAACATCGCCGAGCGGCGCGTGCCGCAGGACGGACGCTTTCGGATCAAGGTTCTGGGCAAGGAAGTCGATCTGCGTATTTCCATTCTGCCGACCGCGCATGGCGAGAAAATCGTCATTCGTATTCTCGATAAAGCCGCGCTGACCGGTTCCATCGACCAGATGGGCATGGACCAGGGCACGCTCGACAAATTCAAAAAGGCGATCGACGCGCCGCACGGAATGATATTGGTCACCGGCCCGACCGGTTCGGGCAAAACAACTACGCTCTACTCTGTTCTGCAGGAACTAAACAATCCGCAGTTCAACATCGTCACGGTCGAGGATCCGATCGAATACGAGCTGTCGGGGATCAACCAGGTATCAGTGCGGGCCGACATCGGTCTCGATTTCTCATCGGCTCTACGCTCCATCCTGCGTCAGGACCCGGACATCGTGATGGTGGGTGAGATTCGCGACAACGAAACCGCCGACATCGCGGTCAAAGCCGCGCTCACCGGTCACCAGGTCTTGAGCACCCTGCACACAAACGACGCCGCCGGCGCGATCACGCGTCTGGACGACATGGGGATCGAGCCGTTCCTGATTTCCAGCTCAATCATCCTGACCTGCGCGCAACGACTCGTTAGGCGCATTTGCACCAATTGCCGCGAAGAGTTCGTGCCCGAGCCGGAGATCTTCAGCCAGCTCGGGATGGAACCGCAGGAAGGGGCGGTCTTCTATCACGGCAGCGGATGCGATCGCTGCAAGAACCGCGGCTACCTCGGACGCTTTGCCTTGATTGAGGCCCTGCCGGTAAGCGAGACGATCCGGCGATTGGTGATCAAACGCGCTTCCGCGGCGGTGATTAAGAACCAGGCGGTCAGCGAGGGCATGAAAACGTTGCGCATGGTCGGCATCGACAAGGCGCTCGAAGGCGTCACCACGCTGGAAGAAGTCTGGCGCGTGACGGCCGAGGACCACTAAACCGATGACGATTCCGTTCCTTAACTACTTCAAGAAGGTGATGCCGAAGACTCCGGCGCCTGTTCAACCCGCGCTCGTGCCGCGAGTGGAAAAATCGAGCAGCGAGCGGCTGAGCAAAACGGTGATGCCGAATGCCACGCGCACGCTCCTGCCACAGGAGCAGTTTGAAGGTGTGCCCCCGGCCATGCCGATGGGACCGCGCCGATCGGCCGGCGTGATCAAGTCCGATCTGCCACCTGCCGTTGCCCTCGCGTTGGAGCCCAGAGTCGAACGTGTGATTTCGCTCGAGTTGCGCGATGTCGTCGCCCAAATGCCTGAGGGCTGGACTCGCCCGGTTTCGGACGTGGAAGGAAGTCGCCGTGTTTTGCTGAAGGCGGCCGAGGTCGAGAAAGGAATGTCGAGCGGGAAACCGAGCGTTTGCCTAACGAGTGTTTACAAGCAGGTGCCCGAAATTTTTGTCCGTCCGGTGGAAGCGACCGAGGAAACGCAGGTGCCGTTACCATTCGCCCGAGTGCTGGACCAATTCGGCAAGCTGCAAACGCGTAGCGATCAGTGCCAGCACCCGGTTGTCCCCCAGTTGGAGACACCATTCCTGCGCATGACGGTCGAAGACAACGAGCGCATGGGAATCAAAACGGGGCAGGTGCAAGCTTCCGTGGTGCCGCAGGTTGTCGTGGAGCCGGCCACAGCGCAAACAATCGCGGCGGCGGAGCCGGAGTCATTCAAAAAAGTGGCGGCTCGAGCTCCAGCACAAACAAATCCGGCGCCTTCATCCGAGTCCGTAGCCGAAACCAAGACTGCGCCGACGCGCATTCCATTCAAGCTTTCACCGATAGGAACGGGCGCGCCCGCCTCTGAGAGAGTTCCAGCCTCAAGCGGGCCGTCCGTTCCGACTAACGTTACTACTCCGACGCGCATCCCGTTCAAGATGGCGCCAAGCGAAGATACGCCCGCGGCCGCGCCGGCGAAAGTCGCGCCTAACGAATCGGTGTCTCGAATCTCGCTCGCGCTCAAGCCGATTCTTCTCACCCTGCCGCCGGGTCAACTGACCGGCGATGCCAATTCGGTGGGCGACGATGTGCAATTGGAGGTGCCATTCTCACTCGTGGAATCGCAGCTTTCATCTGGCCGTGTCTGCCTGTCGGTCGCGGACTTCGAAGCCAGTTTGCCCGAACAGTACCGGAATCTCTTTAGTGCGAAGGAAATTGATGCGCCCATTATTCTGCCATTGCAGGACGTGCTGAAGAATCTGCCCACGGCTTCGTTGCGGATGCGCACCGACCAGGAAGAGCAGGAAAAGGGCGTGGATTTTCAAACGCCGTTTTCGGCCAAGGCGGCGGAAGACGCGAAGCGCTTCGGAATGCCGGTCGAGGCAAAACCGCTCAAGGGAGAGCCGCAGTTTGTGGACAAAGTGGAGCCGGCGAAACCGGCTGCGGCGGAAGCGCCCAAAGTGGACGATCCGTTCGCGAAAATCAAAATGCCGGAACCGGTCGCACCGGAAGCGCCGCTGAAAGTTGAGATGCCCAAACCAGAGGTGGCGGCGGTCGCCCGGAAACGCCGGCGAAGGTCGAGACTTCCACGCCGGCCACAGATGCGACTTCAGAAAAATCTTCTCAGAAAGAAACGCGCACGGCGCTGCAAGCCGCGCTCGATACCGACGACGAACCAGATCCGAAAGCGGTCGTGTCGCACGTCGGCAAAATGGATGGCGTGAAGGGCTGTGCGATCATGTTTAACGATGGGCTCGGCCTGGCCGGCAATCTTCCCGGCGAATTCCAAGCCGAAGGACTCTGCGCGCTGGCGCCGTCATTTCTGAAACGCCTCGACGACCACTTGAGCGCGACCAAGCTGGGCGAATTGCGCTCCATGACCCTTTCCTGCGCGAAAGCTGCTATCACCTTTTTCATGCACGACAATCTTTGTCTCGCGGTCTTGCACGCGAAGGAAGAATTAGCGGTCGAGGTGCGCGAACGCCTGGCCTGCGCGGTGCATGAGTTGTCCCTGAAGTATTCGCATCCGTCCTAGGAGTTCCCATGTCGATCATCAACTACGCCAGCCGCGAGATTCAGTTCAAAATCGTCTATTACGGTCCAGCCTTGTGCGGAAAGACGACGAATCTCGGCTACATCCACTCCCGGATTAATCCGGAAAACCGCGGCGATCTCGTCTCCTTAGCGACCGCGGCCGATCGCACCTTGTTCTTCGATTTTCTCCCGCTAAACGCTGTCGTCATCAAAGGTTTCGTGACGAAGTTTCAGCTCTACACCGTCCCCGGCCAGGTTATCTACAACGCGACGCGACAACTCGTCTTGCGCAGCGTGGATGGAATCGTCTTCGTGGCCGATTCGCAGTGGGAAAAAATGGAAGAGAACGTCGTCAGTTTCAAAAACCTCGAGGACAATCTCGCGAAACAGAACATCTCGATCGACGATATTCCCTACGTCCTGCAGTACAACAAACGCGATCTCGAGAACGTCGCGCCCGCCAACTACCTCGAGTACGTGCTCAACAATCGGAAGCGACGCGTGCAGAGCTTCGAGGTCATTTCCAGCACTGGACAGAATGTCTTCGCCTCGCTCAACGCCGTCTCGCAGATTCTACTGCACAAGTTCAGCAAACAAAGCGACCCGCCCAAAGCGGTCGCCCCGCCGGTGGCCATTCCGGTGGAACCGCCCGCGTCTCGCGCGCAGTCGAAAAAATGAATGCGATTCCCTGCCTGACGATTGAAGACGTCGCCACACTCGATGGCGTCCTCGGTGAGTTCCTCAAGAAAACGGAATCCGACCTGACCGTGGTGATCGACCGTGGCGGCAACGTCATTTCGCAATTCGGCGACATGACAGTCATGGATGTGACGATCATCGCCGCGCTCGCCGCCGGTTCCTTCGCCGCCACGAAAGAACTCGCGCGCCGCATCGGCGAAGTGGAGTTCAACGCCCTCTATCATCAGGGCAACGGCAATCACATTTTCATGAACTCGGTCGACGACGACACGATCATGATCACGGTCTTCGGACACCGCACCACGGTGGGACTGGTGCGATTTTATTCGTCAGGCACGGCACAGAAGGTAGCGGAGTTGCTGAAGAATCTTTCGAAAGACGGCCACGGCTTCTCCTTCGAAGCCTCCGATATCACCGCCGCGCCGATCTTTGCGGACGCTCAACCAGCGGCAACGACCTAGCCGGTAAATTCGCGCGCGACCAGCGTGGCGTTGTGTCCGCCGAAGCCGAAGGAATTGTTTACCACCACGCGCACCTTTTTTTCCTTCGCGACCAACGGCGTGTAATCGAGATCGCATTCCGGATCCGGGTTCTCGAGGTTGATCGTCGGCGGAATAATGGAATCGCGCATGGCCAGCATGCATGCGGCCATTTCCACCGCGCCCGCGCCGCCTAACAAGTGACCGGTCATCGATTTGGTCGAACTGATCGAAACTTTGTGCGCGTGTGCGCCGAAAACTGTCTTGATCGCCTTCGTTTCGGCGACGTCGCCCAGCCCGGTCGAAGTGGCGTGTGCGTTGATGTAATCGACTTCGCTCGCGTTCACATGCGCGTGATCCAGAGCAATCTGCATGGCGCGCGCCGCGCCCGCGCCGTCCGGCGGTGGTGCGGTCATGTGGTACGCATCCGCGGTTGAACCGTAGCCGACCAGTTCACAGTAAATTTTCGCGCCGCGCGCCTTGGCGTGTTCGAGCTCTTCCACCATCACGACGCCCGCACCTTCTCCCATGACAAAGCCGTCGCGGTCGCGGTCCCACGGGCGCGAGGCACGCTGCGGTTCGTCGTTGCGCGTGCTCAGCGCTTTCATCGAAGCGAAGGAACCGACTCCGATCCCAACGATGGCCGCTTCCGAGCCGCCGGCGAGGAAAGCATCGGCGTCTCCGAACTTAATGATCCGCCACGATTCTCCAATGGCGTTATTGGATGTGGCACAGGCGGTGACAATGCAAAGATTCGGTCCCTCCAAACCGTATTCCATGGAAATAAGCCCGCTCGCCATGTTGCCGATCAGCATGGGAATGGTGAAAGGGGAGAGGCGCGTAGGTCCCTTGTTAATTAGGTTGCTGTGCTGATCCTCGAGCGTTTTTAGTCCGCCGATTCCGCTGCTCACGATCACGCCGCAGCGCTCGCGGTTCACTTTTTCGAAATCGATTCCGCTGTCTGCGGCCGCCATTTTTGCCGCTGCGACAGAAAACTGGACGAAGCGATCGGTGCGGCGCGCGTCCTTCGGGTTCTTGAAGAAATTCTTTGGCTCGAAGTTACGAACCTGCCCGGCGATCTTGCAGTCGTAACCAGTCGTGTCGAAGGCGTCGATCATGCCGATGCCGCTCCGGCCATTCTTGAGACTGTCCCAAAATGTGGCGACGTCGTTACCCACTGGCGTGACCAAACCCAGTCCGGTTATGACAACTCTTCGATCGTTCATGAGGCGAAGCCCCGAACGTTCAACGTTCAGGCCTAACAATCAAACGCGAATCAACGGGTCCCCATTCCGACGCTTTGCACGGTCTGGAACAATTTGCCTTCGGTCTTAATCGAAGGCGCGATGATGATTTCGGTTTGTTGAAACTCGGCAATGTCGCGCGCGCCGACGTTGCCCATGCATGTGGTGATAGCGCCGACAAGATTTTGCGAGCCGTCATCCACCTCGGCCGGACCGAAGAGGATCTGTTTCAGCGAACCGGTCGCGCCAACCTTGATGCGCGTGCCGCGCGGAAGATTCGCGTGCGGTGTGGCCATTCCCCAGTGATAACCGTGCCCCGGCGCTTCGTAGGCTTTGGCAAATGCACTGCCGACCATGACCGCATCGGCACCGCAAGCGAGCGCTTTGCAAACATCGCCGCCCTTGCTCATTCCGCCGTCGGTAATGATCGGGACGTAGCGCGCCGTTTTCTTGAAGTAAGCATCACGCGCCGCGGCACAATCGACTGTGGCGGTAACTTGCGGCACGCCAAGGCCGAGCACGCCGCGCGAGGTGCAGGCCGCGCCCGGACCAACGCCGATCAGAACCGCCGCCGGACCGCATTCCATAATTTCAAACGTCACGTCGTAGCCAACGGTGTTGCCGACGATGATCGGAATGCGCATGTCCCGGCAAAATTTGGCCAGGTCTAACGACTTATATTCCGACGAAAGGTGGCGGACAGTTGAGACGGTGCTTTGCACCACGAAAACATCCGCGCCGGCTTCCTGCGCAATCGCGCCGAATTGCTCCGCCCGTTGTGGGATGGAACTGACCGCCGCAATCGCGCCGGCGTCTTTCATCTGCTTGACGCGCGCCGCGATTAAATCCTCCTGCACCGGTTCGAGATAAATTTTCTGTAACAGCGCGGTGATTTCCGATTTGTCCGTCTCGACAACTTTGTGCAGAACCTCCTGCGGATTCTTGTAGCGCGTTTGCACGCCTTCGAGATTGAGAACGGCCAGACCGCCGAGCTTGCTCATCTCGATGGCGAATTTCACATCGACCACGCCGTCCATCGCGCTGGCCAGGATCGGGATCTTCAATTCGATCGGCTTGGCGTCGCGTCGCGGAATGCGAAATCTCGTATCAACTTCGTTGGGGTTAATCGTGACGCGTCCCGGGACGAGCGCGATTTCATCGAACCCATAGGTGACGCGCGCTTTGCGATTTCTGCCAATCCACATTCCCATAAGTTAAATTTGCTCCGGTTTAAGTCGTTCGTTCAGGCTGCCGCAGCGCGGGCACCGCGGAAGCAATGCGGCCGTTCGATCTTCGAACTCGAAGGCGCAGATCACGCACCGCAATCGATAACGCAACGCCCGGCGTTCACGCCGGCGGCGATTCCACTCCCCGAATATCCAGAGGATGAAAACCGCCGCAAGAAAAAGCAGCAGATAAATCGTGACGAGGGCGGCGAGACTGACGCGAATCACGGCGCGACCAGATCGTTGCCCCAGTCGAACGTCGCCGTGCCCCAGCTCAATTCCTGTTCGTTAGGCGAGAAGCGTGACTGCAGAAGTTGACGACGCGCTTGTTCGTCGAGCGCCGCGTCGCCTGATGAATTTTGCAGGAAACAATAGCGCACTTCGCCGTTGCCTCCGATCGCGATACGAAATTGCGTGATCTGCGGTGCATCTTTGATCGACGACTTGAATTGCATCGGCGGAGTTCGCGGAGCGCGCGCGGAAATTTCTTCGGAGAACCGGATGGTGGTGGGCGTGGCGACCGTGGCCATTGCCGTTGCCGCGTAACTCATCGGCACCGGCCCCGGCGGTTGCGCGCTGGGCACGCGCATGTCGGGCTCGTTAGGCGGAATTTCCCGCAGGACTGGTTGCGAGGTAAGATACGAAGGGACGTGCTCAATCTTTGGCAACGCGAGATTTCCTGTCTCCGCCGGTCGCTGCGTGTGGGAAGAAAGCGCGGGGTCTTCCGCTTCAATCCAGCGCAAGAGCACGCGGCCTTCATCGGTATCGCCATTGATCAACGTGATCCGGCCGGGCGGTGGAGTAAGCGCGACCGCCGGCGGATAGATAATTTGGAAGACATAAAAACAAAGTGCATGCAACGCGGCGGACGCGGCAATGAAACTGGCGAGCGAAAGTCCGCGGCCGCCCGACGTGCTCCAGTCGAAGATTGGTCTGTATTCCGTCGCGGTCATTTCGGCGGCGAGCCCGCCAATCCCACCGAGCTGATGCCGTGTTCCAGCGCCGCGTTGGTCACGGCCGTGACGACTTCATACGGCGTGAGTCGATCCGCCTTAATGATGATGGGCCGGCCTTCGCGTTTCGTCACGTCGAGCAACGGTCCCAGTTGATCGAGCGCGACTTTTTGATCGCGAAAATAAATCGCCGGCTCCGGTCCCCCGGTGATGCTGATGATTTGCGGATTGACCTGCGGGCCTAACGCGAAGCGTGAAAGGGGGAGTGAAACGGAAATTCCCGGCTGGAGCAGGAAGTTCGAGCTGAGCAGCAGGAAAAAGATCAGGATGAAGGCCACGTCCATCATGGCGATGATCCCGACCCACCCGAAATGATATTCCTTCGTGCGGGTGAGCTTCATCGCGGCGATCTGCCTAACGAGTGCTAACGCTCGCTCGTCCGCGTCGCCGCCGGCTGCTGGAAGGCGATGATGCCCTTCTCTGTTTCGCCCTCGGTCAACATGTGCACGACTTCGATCCCGGCGCGTTCCATCTCGTGCATAAGCGTGTTTACGCGCGCGGAAAGATAACTATAGGCCACAAAGGTCGGCGTCGCGACGACGAGTCCGGCTGCGGTGGTGAGCAGACTCTTGTAAACGCCATTCGAAAGTTCAGTCACCGTCGCATAGCCGCCGTTCGATGTGATCGTGCCGAAGGCCTCGATCATTCCTGCAACCGTGCCGAGCAATCCGAGTAAGGGCGCGAGAAACGCGATCGTCGCAAGCACGCCGAGATAGCGTTCGAGTTTTGGAACCTCGAGCTGTCCGGCTTCCTGCACGATCTCGCGCAGTTCCGACCGCGATGCATCATGGCGAATAATCGCGGCGTGAATCACGCGCGCGACGGGGCCGGGCGTTCCAGCCGATTCATGCAGGGCCTCGGCGTAATTCTTGCGCGCGATCAAATTGGAAAGTCCCTGCAGAAACTCAGCCACGTGAATGGTGGCGCGATGAAAATAAAACAACCGCTCGGCGAAGACAGCGATCGCGATGACGCTGCAGACCAGAATGGGCCACATGAGCAGACCACCCTTCTGGATGTAATCGATCATGCGGTTTCTTCTTAGCCGTCTTTCGCTTCTCCCGCAAGGAGTGACCGTTCGTTAGTCGCGGCGGTTACCTGCTTTTTGGGTTCGTCGGAACGATCGCAGGGCCCGGTGAATTAGTGTGGCCGAGTAAGTTTCCCGCGCCATCGTAGAATTCGTAGCCGGTCTGTTTTCCCTCCTGGTTGTAGGAATAAACGATCCGGCTGCGCACTTTGCCGTCGGGATTTAACTGCGTCTCCTCCGCCATTTGGCCCTTCGGGTTGTACTTGTATTGAGACTTGAAGCGCAACTGGCCTTTGCCGTCGTAAACGTCGCCCGCGGCGAAGCGGTTCATCTCATCGAGCTTGTAAACAATCTTGCTCACCAGTTTCCCGTCTTCGCTCTTCGTCGTCGCGGTCGCCTTGTGGTTGGCGTAATCGTATTGATAAGTGGTGCGCGAGTTGTCCTGGTTTTGCGCCACGGTCACACGCACGGTGTCGTTGCTCTCGGCCAGTTGCGCACGCGCGGAGACAACAATCGCCGCGAGAACAAGAGCTGCAAAAACTGGGGCGCGCATCAGGGAAACTCTAAGCGCCAGAATTTTCGCCGCAAAGCGGCAATTAATTATTGACCCCTGGCACGCAAGGTGGTTAGAAGTGGAGGGAAATGGATTAGAATGGCAAAGCCATCCTGCACCATATGCCTTCCGATTCTCATACCCAGAGCTTCTTCGCCGGCGAGTTTCGTCATGCCATCGACGAAAAGAACCGCATCACCATTCCCTCGCGCTGGCGGCGCGGTGACGGCGAAGACTTCATCCTCCTGCCGGAGGCGAAGGAGGAATTTCTTCTCGTCATGTCGCACGAGGAGTTCGCGCGTGTGATCACCGAGGCCGAATCGAATCCGTCTGTTCCCGCGCGCGAGCGCCGGGTTTTCCTGCGCCACCTCCACGCCCGGGCCCAGCATGCCTCGACCGACAAACAGGGCCGGCTGGTTTTACCGGAGGAACTTTGCCGAATAATGGAACTCAACGGCGAAGTCACGCTGGTGGGCGGTCGGGGCCGTTTTGAAATCTGGAACACGAAGAAATGGAAGCAGGCGCATAAGGAGGAGAAGGCCACCTATCAGCGCGTGGCCGACCAGATCGGGCTGTGATTCGCCTAACGAATGCCTAACGAATCATGAACGCGCTGCTTTTTGAACGTCCAGTCTGGTTTGCGACCGGTCCGCTCACCGTTGAAGAGGAGGCGCATGAAATGGAAGATGTCGTTTATCACCGGCCGGTGCTCGTGCACGAGCTGGTCGATCTGCTCGCACCGCGTCCCGGTGCGCTGATCGTGGATGGCACCTGCGGCGGCGGCGGTCATGCCGAAGCCATTTTGCAAGCTGGCGCGGATGTTATCGGGCTCGACCAGGATCCGGATGCGATCCAGCACGCGAGCGAGCGACTGGCGCGTTTCGGTAATCGCGCCATTCTGCGGCAGGCGAACTTTCGCGATGTCACAACGGTTCTGAATTCGTTAGGCATCGTCAGCATCGGCGGTGCGCTCCTCGACCTCGGTGTTTCTTCGCGTCAGCTCGAGAACGGCGCGCGGGGTTTCAGCGTCATGCGCAACGGTCCGCTCGATATGCGCATGGATCCGCGCCGCACGCTGACCGCGGCCGACGTGGTCAACAGCTACAGCGAAGAAGAACTGACCCGCATCTTTCGCGAGTATGGCGAAGAGCCGGCCGCACGCCGCATCGCCAGTCAGTTGGTCAAGCAGCGCAAGACGACGCCGTTTCGCGAAACGGTGCAGCTCGCGCGCACCGTCGAGAAGATCGTCTGGCGTTCCGGCCGCAAACATCCGGCCACACAGGTTTTTCAAGCTTTGAGGATGGAGGTAAACGACGAGCTGCGCGCGCTCGAGGAGGGTCTGCTCGGCCTGACAAGTCGGTTGGAATCGGGCGCGCGCCTCGCCGTGATCACCTTTCATTCGCTGGAAGATCGGATCGTGAAGAATTTCTTCCGCGATCGCAGCCGCGAAATGCTCGACCGGCCCGAATGGCCGGAGCCGCGACCGAATCCGGATTTTTGTTTCAAACTCATCACGGCCAAGCCGGTCGAGCCCGACGAAACGGAACAACGACTCAACCCGCGATCGCGCAGCGCGAAGTTGCGCGTCGCCGAAAAAATCTAGATGGCCCGCGCGCGCCGCAAGAAATTCAATCCGATCAACGCACCCGCGCTGGTGCGCGGGATTGTGCTCACCGGTTTCGTGGCCGCGACCGGACTGATCTACGTCTATCTTTCGGTGCAGCTTTATCATCTCGGCGATCGCCGGAAGGCGCTGGAGAACGAACTGGTCGCGCTTCGTTCGCAAAACGAGATGGCGAATGTGCAGATCGCCGCGCTCACTTCGCGTTCCGCTTTGCAGCGCCGCTTGAAGGAAGGCTATCTCAAGATGATTCCGATTCCGGACACGAGCATCGTGCGTTTGAATGTGCCGCCCGCGCTTCCGGACGAGGATGCGCTGCAACCAGTCGTTAACCATCGGGCCGGCAGATGAAGTGGAACAGCCGTGTTCGTTGCTCTTTTGTTTGCTTCGGCTTCATCGCGCTCTTTAGCATTTTTTCCTGGCGGCTGATCGATCTTCAGATCGTCAAGCATCACTTCTTCAGCGAAATCGCCGCCGGAAAACACGAGCATAAACAGAAGATCCCGGCGGACCGCGGCCTGATTCTCGACGCGAACAATGAAGTGCTCGCGCACAATCTTCCCGCGGAAATGGTCCTGGCCGACGCGACGCACATTAGCGACGCGGAAGTCGTCACACCGATCGTGGCCGACACGCTTGGGCTGCCGTTCGACAAAGTCGCGGAAGACCTGAGTAGCGAGAAGCGTTTCATCGTCTTGAAGCACAACGTTCCGCCGGATGTCGCGGCGACGTTACGTGAAAAACTGGACGCAGTGAAAGCGCACGGCATTTATTTCGACCCTGATCCGCAGCGCATCTATCCGAACAACTCGATGCTTTGTCACGTGATCGGCTTCACCGATTTCGATCACAACGGAATCCAGGGCGTGGAGAAATCGATGGAGGATTATCTGCACGGCCAGGATGGTTATCGCTTCATCGAACGAAATCCCTCCGGGCAGGAGATGGTGCTCTATCGCGGACAGGAACGCGCACCGCGTGACGGTTATCGCGTTCATCTCACGATCGATCTGAATTTGCAGAACATCGTAGAAAACGAAATCGACGAAGCGGTGCGTCAATTCCGTCCGCAAAAGGCCATCATCATTTTGATGCGGCCGGACACGGGCGAAATCCTCGCCATGGCCAACCGCCCGAACTTCGATCTGAACCAGCGCAACGAAGCCAAGCCGGAGGAAATGAAAAACCGCGCCATCATCGACATGATGGAGCCGGGCTCCACATTTAAGATTGTCACGGCGTCGGCGGCGTTAAACGACGGCAAGGTCCGCATCGATTCGTCGATCTTTTGCGAGAACGGCGTTTTCAATTACGGCGGCCGCCCGCTGCACGATCATCACGGTTACGGGGCGTTGAGCGTGCAGGACATCCTGATCAAATCGAGCAACATCGGTGCGGCCAAACTCGCGCTCATGCTCGGTGACGAAAAATTGTATCAATACATTCGCAGCTTCGGTTTTGGCGAACGGACCGGCGTCGAGTTGCCGGGAGAAATTCCCGGACTGATTCGTCCGCCGCATTTGTGGAGCAAGATTTCCATCACGCGCTTGCCGATGGGGCATGAAGTCGGGGTCACGCCGTTGCAAATGACGACCGCAATGTGCGCGATCGCCAACGGCGGGAAATTGATGATGCCGCGCATCGTGAAATCGATCACGACCGCGGATGGTCGACCGATCAGCGAATTTAAGCCGACGGCGTTGCGACAAGTGATCTCGCCGCAAACCGCAACGCAAGTCGGCAACGCGCTGCGTGGCGTGGTGAGCGATCGCGGCACGGCCGCTGGTGTTTCCGTTCCCGGTTTCACCATCTGCGGCAAGACCGGCACCGCGCAAAAAGTTGATCCAAAGGGCGGCTACGAATCCGGAAAATACATCGTTTCATTTTCCGGTTATCTGCCGGCGGATCATCCTGCTTTTGTCGGTCTCGTCGTGCTCGACGATGCGCAGACTGCGACGCCGGAAATGAATTACGGCGGTAAAGTGGCCGCGCCGATTTTTGCGCACATCGCCGAGAAGGCGGCGCGCTATCTCGATCTTGAGCCGCATGAGGAACTCAGCAAACAGGTAACGGCGGCAGACCGAGTCGCCTTAACCAGCGCCGTTCGCCGTTGAGCGCTCCGCGTCCTTTTGCCTACACCTCATGCAGCTCAAAACTCTTCTCGCCGCCATTTCACCACGCGCGATCGACGGGCCCGTTGATCGCGCGGTGGATGGCATCGCGTATGACTCGCGGCGAGTGCAGAGGAATTCCCTGTTCGTTGCACTACGCGGCGAAAAAGCAGACGGGCACGCCTTCGTCGAACAAGCCATCGAGAAAGGGGCGGGCGTGATCGTCGCGGAGCGCGAAGTGCAACATGCGCGTGCCACCTTGGTGCAGGTGGAAAATGCGCGCACCGCCCTGGCGGATTTGTCCGCAGCGTTTTTCGAACGGCCGGTGCGACGACTGAAAATGGCCGGTGTCACCGGCACGAACGGCAAGACGACGACGACGTTTCTGATCAAACACATTTGCGAAAACGCCGGGCTGCGTTGCGGATTGATCGGGACAGTACGCTACGAAATTGCGGAACGCGTTTTGCCGGCCGTGCGGACAACGCCGGAATCACTCGATGTGCAGGAGCTGCTCGCGATGATGGTGAATGCGGGCTGCAAAGCTGCGGCCATGGAGGTTTCTTCGCACGCGCTCGCGCAGGAGCGCACCCGCGGACTCGAGTTCGACGTCGCGGTGTTTACCAACCTGACGCAGGACCATCTCGATTTTCACGGCACGATGGAGAACTACTTCGAGTCGAAGCTGAAACTTTTCACCGGCCTAACGAGTCAAACCTACAAAAAGAAATCGGTCGCGATCGTGAACATCGACGATCGCTACGGCGAAAAAATCGTCGATCGTCTGGCGAAGGATAATTTTCCGGTCATCACCTACGGCATGGGCGCGCGCGCCGACTTTCGTGGGTCGAATTATCGCGCGGAATTTTCCGGCACCTCGTATCAACTCGACGCGCGCGGCAAGAGCTACCTCGTGCGCGTGCCGCTCATCGGAAGATTCAACGTCGCGAACTCGCTCGCCGCGCTCGTCGCCGCCAATTCGTTAGGCGTGAATCTACGCGAAGCAGTTCTGAGCCTGGCCAGATCGCCGCAGGTTCCCGGGCGGCTCGAAGCGGTTCCGGCGAAACGCCAGTTCCAGGTCTTCGTCGATTACGCGCATACGCCCGACGCGTTGCTCAACGTTTTAAAAACCGCGCGCGAACTTTCGCCGCGCAAATTGATTGTTGTTTTCGGTTGCGGCGGCGATCGCGACAAACAGAAGCGCCCGCTCATGGCGCGTGTGGCCGATGAGAATGCCGATTTCAGCATCATCACTTCGGACAATCCGCGGAAGGAAGACCCCGATGCGATTATCGTCGATGCTGAGAAAGGAATGCGTTCTGAACGTTACGAAAAGGTGACAGATCGCGCGCAAGCCATCGCCCGCGCCATCGCGTTGGCCCAACCGCGCGACATTGTGATCATCGCGGGCAAAGGCCACGAGACCTACCAGGAATTCGCCGATCACACCATTCCCTTCGACGACATCCAAATCGCGAAGCGCGCGCTGGAAAATAGCCCGGTGGAATTCTGATGGACGCGCTATCTCTCTCCAAGATCGCTGAGTATGCCGGCGGAAAATTATCGCAGGGCGATGGCGGCGCGCTGATCACGCGCCTCAGCACGGATTCGCGCACGATTCAGCCTAACGAGTTGTTCGTTCCAATTCGTGGCGACCATTTTGATGGGCACAAGTTCATCGAGCAAACCGCGCCGAAAGGCGCCGCTGGTGCGCTGGTCGAGGAAAATTGGAAGGGGAATGTTCCTTCGGATTTTGCCCTGATTCGCGTGAAGGACACGCTCGCCGGTTATCAAAACATCGCGGCGCAATATCGCCGTTCGCTGTCGCTGAAAGTCATCGGGATCACCGGCAGCAACGGCAAGACGAGCACGAAGGACTTTGTCGCAGCCGCGCTCGGTCGCCGCTTTCGCGTCACCAAGACAGAAGGAAATTTCAACAATCATGTCGGTCTTGCCGCAAACGATTCTGAACGCAACGGCGCAGGATGAAATCGCGGTTTGGGAGATGGGGATGAATCATCCCGGCGAGATCGCCACCCTGGCGAAAATTGCCGCGCCGGACGTCGCCATCATCACCAACATCGGCAAGGCGCATATCGAATTCATGGGATCACGCGAAGCGGTCGCGCTGGAAAAAGGAATGCTGGCCGAAGCGCTCGATGCGAGCGGGACTTTGATTCTCAATGCCGATGACGCATTCAGTGAATCGTTCGCGAAGCGCACGTGTGCGACCGTAGTTTTCGCCGGGATCGAGCGGGGGATGATTCGCGCGGAGGATATCAGTCAAAGCGCGCGTGGTTCGGAGTTCACGATTTTGGAAGGCGCGCATCGTTGTCGTGCGCAATTGCCGGTGCCGGGTTTGCACATGGTCTTGAATGCGGTCCTGGCCGTGGCGGCGGCGCGCGCTTTTGGTGTTTCGCTGGAAGACGCGGCCGTCGGTCTGGCCTCGACGCCCCTGACGAAAGCCCGGTTGCAAGTGCGCCGGATTCACGGCGTGAAATTCCTCGACGATAGCTACAACGCGAATCCCGAGTCGATGAAGGCGGCGTTGAGCACGCTGGTCGAGCTCGACACCGACGGGCGTCGCATCGCCGTCCTTGGCGCGATGGGCGAGCTGGGCAAGGAAGAGGAGCGTGGCCATGCCGAAGTGGGCCAGGCAGCGGCTGCGTTGCGCATCGATCAACTGATCACGATCGGTGACGTTGCGGCAAAAATTTCCGACGCCGCAAAAAACGCCGGCCTGGAGAATTCGCAAAACGTCGCGAGTGCCGCCGACGCTGCTGACTTGTTAGGCCAAGCAACTCCGCAGGCGATCTCGTCCTGATCAAGGGAAGTCGTCTCTCGCGCACCGAAGAAGTGATCAGGCAATTCGAGCTTCGTCATTCGTCATCGGGCATTTCGGTATGATGTATTATCTCCATCACCTGAGCAGCGACGTTGGCGCGTTCAACGTCTTCACCTACGTCACCTTTCGCTCGGTTGCGGCTGCGATCACTGCCTTCATCATCTGTTTGCTCTTCGGCAATTTCGTCATTCGCAAATTGATTTCGCTCAAAATCGGCCAACCGATTCGCACCGCTGCGGAAGTGCATCGGCTGGCGGAATTGCACGGCGGCAAGGAAGGCGTGCCGACCATGGGCGGTGCGCTCATCATCGGTTCCGTTTTTATTTCCAGCGTGTTGTGGGCGAAACCCGACAACCGTTTCGTCTGGCTCGCGCTTTTCGCCATGGTCGTGCTCGGCGCGCTCGGATTCGCCGACGATTATCTCAAGGTCACCAAGAAAAAATCCGCTGGCATCAGCGGCCGCTTCAAGCTGGCCGTGCAACTGGCCGTCGCCTCGGTCGTTACCGCGGTTTTCCTGACGAATCCACTCATCGAAGTGCAGGCGCGTTCATTGTACCTGCCGTTTTTCAAAGTGCCCGTGCTGACCAACATGGGCCTCTTCACCTTCGTGTTTTTCGTCATCGTCATCGCCGGCGCGTCGAACGCGGTAAATCTGACCGACGGTCTCGATGGTCTCGCCATCGGCTGCACCATCACGGTCGCGTTTGCGTATGCGTTGCTCACTTACGCTGCGGGAAATTTTCGCATCGCGGAATATTTGCAGGTTCCGTTTTATCCATTCACCGGCGAACTCACCATCGTCTGTTCCGCCCTCGTCGGCGCGGGACTCGGTTTTCTCTGGTTCAACTGTCATCCCGCGAAAGTTTTCATGGGCGACACCGGCTCGCTCGCGATCGGCGGATTGATTGGCGTGGTGGCGATTTGTTGCAAACAGGAGCTGCTCCTCGTCGTGGTCGGCGGCGTCTTCGTCATCGAGGCGGTCTCGGTGATTCTGCAGGTAATGAGTTTCAAGATGACCGGCAAACGCATCTTCCTCATGTCGCCGCTGCATCATCATTTTGAATTGAGCGGCTGGAAGGAAAACACCGTGATCGTGCGCTTCTGGATTGTGTCGGCGGTCTTCGCATTGCTTGGACTCGCCACGCTGAAATTGAGATGACCATGCGTTACACCGATCGAAAAGTCGCAGTGCTCGGCGCCGGTCTCAGTGGCACGGCCGCGGCGCATTTGCTCAAGGACGAAGGCGCCGCCGTCACCGTGCTCGATAGCGCGGAGGAGAAAACGATTCTCAAGACGACGATCGAGGGAATGCGCGCGCGCGGCATCGAAGTGATCTGCGGACCGGCGGCGGAAAGTAACGCCGGCATTTACGAAATGGTGGTGCTCAGTCCCGGCATTGATCCGGCTTCGCGGCTGGCGCAGAATTTTTCCAAGCGCAAGATCGAGACCATTGGCGAACTCGAACTCGGCTGGCGCTCATGCAACCTGCCCGCGGTCGCGATTACGGGCACGAACGGCAAGACGACGACGACCGAGTTGCTCGCGCAAATGCTGAATGCGTGCGGGCAAAAAACGATCGCGTGCGGCAACATCGGGAAACCATTGAGCGAAGTGGCGCGCGAAGGTCGCGGTCTCGATGTGCTTACGATTGAGGTAAGTTCGTTCCAGCTCGAAACGATCACGAGTTTCAAACCGCAGATCGCGGTCTGGTTGAACTTTGCGCCCGACCATCTCGATCGCTACCGCTCGTTAGGCGATTATCGCGCGGCCAAGCTTCGCATCTTCGATTACCAGACCGCGGACGATGTCGCCGTGATCAACGCGGCCGAAAGTCTGCCGCCACTCAAGGCGCGCACCGTGACGTTCAGTGCCTACGATGATCGCGCGGATTTTCGCTTGTCGGAAGGCGCGATCGTTTATCGCGGCGAACCGGTGCTGCGTTTGTCGGAAACGAAACTGCGCGGCTCGCACAATCTCGAAAATCTGATGGCGACATTGGCCGTGGGTCTGTCGCGCGGTTTGTCCTTCGAACAAATGGTCCCGCCGCTGCGCGATTATCTGCCGCGGCCGCATCGGCTTGAATTTGTCCGCGAACTCAACGGCGTCACTTACGTCAACGATTCGAAAGCGACCAACCTGCACGCAGTGGAAAAAGCGCTGCTGGCGCAATCGAAACCGATCGTGCTCGTGGCCGGCGGCAAGGACAAAGGTTTCGAATACGACGCGCTCAAACCTCTCGTTAGGCAAAAGGTTCGCGCCACGGTCGTGATCGGCGAGATGGCGGAACGCATCTGCCGCGCCTGGAAAGATGTCGTGCCGTGCGAAATCGCCGTCTCAATTGCCGCGGCGGTCGAGCGCGCGCGTGCCCTGGCCAAGCCGGGCGAGGTCGTCCTCTTTTCCCCGGGCACATCCTCCTTCGACATGTTCAAAAGCTACGCCGATCGCGGCGACCAATTTCGTGCCCTGGTGCACGCCTTGAAAGAATAACGCCATGAAAATCCCGAGACTCATCCCTTACAAGAAACTGCGCGCCACCACCGCGCGACGTTCGCTCACCGGCGAGATGGATTACGAAGAAATGTCCGAGCCGAACATGAAGTTGTCGCGCGCACTGCTCATCGTGCTCGTGCTGCATGTCGTCGCTGTCTCCGGCATCATTGCTTTCAATACCATCAAGAGCCGGCAGGGAGCGTTCCCGCCGACGACGGAGGTAACCCCGGCGAAGCCAGCGGCGTCGGCCGCGCCGACAAAGGCCGATGTCGCTCCAGTTGCTTCACCCGCGAAAGCGACCGCGAAAGAGGAGACGAACATTCCGAAAGCGCAGCCGGTGAATTCCACTTCCGAGAGCGGAAATTTCTACACGGTAGTGAAAGGCGACAACCCGGTGAAGATCGCGAAGAAATTGAAAGTAACCGAAAGCGATTTGCTCGCCGCCAATCACATCGACGATCCGCGCAAGCTGCAGATCGGGCAGAAGCTAATCGTGCCGAAGTCTAACAAGTCGAAAAAGAATTGATCGCTGCGGATGCATCGTAAGAGCGCATATTTGTTGGTCGTCGCGGTGCTGGCCATGCTGGTCATCGGCATCGTGATGCTTTTCAGCACGAGTGCTTTTGCGAAGGACAGTCACGGCGACGTTTATTATTTTGTGAAACGCCAGGCCGTCTGGATCGCCGCCGGTTTCGTCATCTGCGCGATCGTCGCGCGCGTGGATTACCACTTTTGGGCACGCACATGGTGGATCTGGCTCGGCGCTATCACCATCGCGCTCGCCTGTTGTTTTCTTCCGAAAATCGGAATGCGCATCAACGGTTCGCGCCGCTGGGTCGGATGGAATGGCCGGCCGCTTTTTCAACCGTCCGAGCTGGCGAAACTAGCCGCGGTCTTTTTTCTCGCCTGGTGGTTCTCGCGTTATGAAAAAATGAGCGGCCGCATCGTGCAGGGATTTCTCATTCCATGCGGCGTCATCAGTCTTGTCGTCGGATTGATTGTTTGCGAAGTCGATCTCGGAACGACCGCGCTCATCGGCGCGACCACGTTCATGATCATGTTCGTCGCGGGGACAAATCCGATTGTGCTCGGCGTTCTCGCCACCGGCAGTCTTAGTTCAATTATTTTCGTCGCCACGACGATGCCGGAACGCATGGGACGGCTGACGGCGTTTCGTGATCTGGAGAAATACAAACAGACCGCGGGTTTGCAGCAATGGCAGGCGTTAATCGCGTGGGGCAGCGGCGGAATCGACGGGCTCGGTCTCGGCAACGGCCGGCAGAAAATGGCTTACCTTCCCTACGCGCACACCGATTTCATCTTTCCCATGATCGGGGAAGAGCTGGGACTGCGCGTCAGTTTGCTCGTCGTGTTCCTCTTCGTCGTCATCGTGGTCTGCGGAATGATGATTGCGCTGCACGCGAAAGATCGCGTCGGTCTGCTGCTCGGTTGCGGCATCGTTTCGCTCATCGCCCTGCAGGCCGCGATCAACATCGGCGTGACCACGGCGCTTTTGCCTAACAAGGGATTGTCGCTGCCTTTCATCAGCTACGGCGGATCGAACCTGGTCGCGTGTTTGTTCGGCGTCGGTCTGCTCATCAGCATTTATCGACAGGGCGTGCTTGAGCCGGTCTTGAACAAAAAACGCATCACGCTGCAAGCGCGCACCACGCCGAGGATTTGATGGAATGAATGCTGTCATCGCATGCGGAGGAACCGGCGGGCACTTGTTTCCCGGGCTGGCTGTCGCGGAAGTGCTGCGCAAGCGCGGGCACAACGTCATGCTCTTCATTTCGGAAAAGGAAATCGATTCGCTCGCCACTTCCGGGCACACGGAATTTCGTTTTGAGAAACTTCCCACCGTCGGACTGCCCTCGCCGTTCTCGCCCACGATCGTGCGCTTCCTGCAAAGGTTTAACGAGAGCCTGTCGCTGTGCCGCCGCATTTATCGCAGCTTCAATCCGCACTTTGTTCTCGGCATGGGCGGGTTCACTTCCACCGCGCCGGTGCTGGCCGGAAGGATGCGCGGCATTCCGACTTTCATTCACGAATCGAATGCGTTTCCGGGGAAAGCGAATCGTCTGACCGCGCGCATGGTTCGCGCAGTTTTGTTGGGCTTCAAGGAATGCGCGCAGTTTTTCCCGAAGGTGCGCACGGAAGTGACCGGGACGCCGATTCGTTCTGAATTGAAACGGATCGATCGAAATGAAGCGCGCGAGAAACTCGGCTTGCACCCAGATCTCCGCACGTTGTTGGTCATGGGCGGAAGCCAGGGCGCGAGCGGAATCAACCAGGCGATGATTCGCGCGCTGCCGGCGCTGCAGGGTCAGGCGCTGCAGGTCATTCATCTTTCCGGCGCGCGTGATGAGCGTTTGCTCGCGGACAATTATCAGCGCGAAAAAATTCCCGCCTACGTCGCGGCGTTCCATCACTCGATGGGCGATGTTTACAGCGCGGCTGATTTTGCCATTGCGCGTTCGGGCGCGGCCAGCCTGGCGGAACTGGCGGCTTTCAGTTTGCCCTCGCTGCTGGTTCCATTTCCCTACGCGGCCGACGATCATCAAACGCGTAATGCCGAGATTTTCGTGCGCGCTGACGCCGCGGTCCTGGTGCGCGAAGTCGATCTGGCGGGTGATCTGCTGGCAACGAAAATTAAGGACTTGTTAGGCGATCCGGCGCGCCTGCAGCGCATGTCGGAAAATTGCGGGCGCCTCGCGCCGAAAAACGCCGCGGACCTTGTCGTGCAGGCCATGGAAAGATTTACTCTCCCATGAAGCGCGCGACCGATCTGCAAAAGCAACTGACACAGGAGCGGCATCGCATTTACCTGATTGGTGTGGCCGGCAGCGGCATGAGCGGCATCGCCGCCCTCCTGCTCGAACTCGGTCACGAAGTCAGTGGTTCGGACAAAGTGCGGTCGCTCGAAACGGAACGACTCGTTAGGCTGGGTTTGCGTTTTCACTTGCAGCATCACGCGGAAGACGCGGCCGATGCGGAGATGGTCGTCTATTCATCCGCGATCAGGGACACCAACCCGATCCTGGCCGCGGCCCGCGCCGCCGGAACGCGAACACTTCGCCGCGCCGAGGCGCTCGCCGCCATCATGATGAGCAAACGCGGCGTCGTCATCGCTGGCATGCACGGCAAGACAACGACGTCGTCCATGACCGCGCATGTTTTTCGCGAAGGCGGATTGCATCCGTCGCATTACGTCGGCGCGGAAATTCCCATCCTCGGTTCCAACGCACACTGGGATTCGCGCGGCGAATATTTTGTCGCGGAAGGTGATGAAAGCGACGGGACTCTGCGCTTCTTTCATCCGGAACACGCGCTCATTCTGAACATAGAAGAAGAGCATCTCGATTTTTACGCCGACCTCGCCGCGATCGACGCCGTCTTCTCACAACTGCTCGACCAGACAAACGGCAGTGTTTTCTTCTGTGCGGATGACGCGGGCGCCGTGCGCGTTTGTGGCCAGCGACCACGCGCCGTTTCGTTTGGCTTCGCCGAAAAAGCCGACTACCGCGGCACGGACACCGAGCTGAAAGATTTCGCTTCGGTCTTTTGTGTTTGGAAACGCGGCGAACGACTGGGTGAAGCGGTCCTGAATGTTCCCGGCCGCCACAATGTCAGCAACGCGCTCGGCGTAATCGCGCTTGCGACTGAAGTGGGAATTCCTTTCGACAAAGTGGTGGCGTCGCTGCGCAATTTCCAGCACGCGCGCCGTCGTTTTGAGATCAAGTATTCGAGCGAGCGTTTTCTGCTCGTCGACGATTACGCGCATCATCCGACAGAAATTCGTGCAACGATTGCGACCGCGCGTTCGACGGGCCGCAATCGTGTTCTGACGATGTTTCAACCGCATCGTTACTCGCGCACGAAGGCGTTGCGCAAAGAATTTGGCGGCGCGTTCGATCAATCAGACCACGTCGTGGTCACCGATGTTTACCCGGCCAGCGAAGCGCCGATTCACGGTGTGAGCGGGCGCACGATCGTGGATGAAATGGTGGCGCGCGGACATCGCGGCGCGGCGTATCAACCGCGTCTCGATCGTTTGCATCGCGATGTCGGCAACATGCTGGCGAGCGGCGATCTGGTCCTGAGTCTCGGCGCCGGAAATATTCACGAACAGCTTGCCTTGCTCGCGGCCGATCTCGTCATCGCGGAGAAACTGAAAGAAATTGTCGGACCAAACGGCGAGGTCAGTCTTTACGAACCGCTCTCGAAACACACGACTCTGCGCGTGGGCGGACCGGCGCAGTACTGGGTCGAACCGCGCGATGAGCGAGCGTTCGCCGACATCATTCGTTTTTGCCGGCGCGAAAATCTTCCGATGTTCGTCATTGGTCGCGGCTCCAATCTGCTTGTGCGCGATGGTGGAATTCGCGGCGTGGTGGTTCATCCGAGCGGCGGCGAATTTGATCGCATCGTTGTTTCCGGAACGACCATCACGGCGGGCGCCGGCGCCAAGTTGAAGGAAGTTGCCTACGCCGGAAAAGCCGCGGGCATCGGCGGACTCGAATGGATGGAAGGAATTCCCGGCGAAGTCGGCGGCGGCTTGCGCATGAACGCGGGCGCGATGGGTTCGCAGATGTTCGACCATGTGGTCAGCGTGCGGTTACTCGACGGGGAAGGAAACACGCAGACCAGAACCGCCGCGGAAATGAAGGCGGAGTATCGCCGCGTCGCGATGCTGGAAAAGAACTACGCCATCTCCGCCGTCTTTCAGGGCCGACTCGCGCCGCGTGATGAAATCACCCGGCGCCTGAACGAATCGCAACAGAAACGACGCACCACTCAACCCGCGGCGCAGAGTGCGGGATGCATTTTCAAAAACCCGGCGCCAACTCCGGCTGGAAAACTAATCGAAGAACTTGGTTTGAAAAATTGCGCGGTCGGCCAGGCGCGCGTTTCGAAGGTGCACGGAAATTTCATCGTCAATGATGGCGGCGCGACGGCGGCGGAGGTGCTGGAGTTGATCGAAAAAGTCAAAGCGCTCGCGCGCGAGAAGCGCGGCATCGAACTGGAAACCGAAGTACAAATCGTGGGGGAAGACGCATGAGCGCAATTCCAAAACGCATCGCGGTTTTGAAAGGCGGCCCGGGTTCGGAGCGTGAGGTTTCGCTCGCGACCGGCGCGGGCGTGGCCAAGGCTTTGCGTTCGTTAGGCGCGAACGTCACCGAGGTGGATGTGCGGGGCGACGATTTCGAATTGCCCGAGGGCGTCGAACTCGCCTTCATCGCGCTGCACGGAACGTTCGGCGAAGACGGGCAGGTCCAGCAGATTCTGGAAGAGCGCGGCGTCGCTTACACCGGCGAAGGTGTGGAAGAAAGTCGCATCGCGTTCGACAAGATTCTTTCGAAACAACACTTCGACGCCGCGGCGGTGCCGACGCCGAAATGGGAAGTGATCACGAGCGGCCAAACGCCGGGGATGCCGTTGCCCTATGTGATCAAGGCGCCGAAGCAGGGATCGACCGTCGGCATTTACATCGTCAAAAAAGAAAGCGAAGTCGCGAAGGCGCTGAAAGACGCTGCCGAGTACGACCAGCGTTTGTTGGTGGAAGAATTCATTCCCGGCCGCGAACTGACCGTAGGTGTGCTCGGCGATCAGGCGCTGCCGATCATTGAGATTATTCCCAAAGGCGGCTTCTACGATTTCACCAATAAGTATCCGTTTCTGAATCCGGGCGCGGGTGGCGCGGCCCAACATGTTTGTCCGGCGAATTTGCCTGACGCATTGACAAAGGAAATTCAACAACTCGCCTTGCGCGCACACCGTTCGTTAGGCCTGGGCGTTTATTCGCGCGTCGATGTCCTCCTGCCGGAGAGCGGCGAACCGACGGTGCTCGAGGTCAACACCATTCCGGGAATGACCGAGGCCAGCCTGTTGCCGGAAGCGGCGGGCGTGGCCGGCATCCGCTATCCGCAATTGTGCGCGCGGATTATCGAACTCTCGCACGCGCGCAGAAAGGTGGCCGACTAATGCCTGGCCTGACCAAACAACAATCACGCGCGCGCAATCAGCGTGTTTCGAATTCGAAGCAGCGCCGCCAGCAGCATTTGCTCGATGTGAAAGTGCGTTCGTCCAAGGCGACGCGTCATCGCAACAAGCGCATCCTCGTCGCCGTTTCGAAGATCCTGCTCTGCGTCGCATTTATTTGGGGCGGCGTTTATGGCCTGCGCTACGGCGCGAAGCGGTTCTTCTTTGAAAATCCCGATTATCGCCTGACCAAGATCGAAGTGCGTACCGACGGAACGCTGCAAACCGAACAAGTGTTGCGCACGGCCGACCTGCATGAAGGCGAAAATATTTTCAGCGTGAACCTGGCGCGCGTGCGCGACCAATTGCAGCAGCTCGCGCAAGTCGATGAGGTGCAGGTGGTGCGCATCATGCCGGGCGAAATCGACATCCAGATCGTGGAACGCAAACCCATCGCCTGGATCACGTCGGAAAAAGATATCGTCGATCCCTTCGCCTCGGAGGCGGCGTTTCTCATCGATATGCGCGGCAACCTGATGAAGGAAAAGAAATTGCTGCCGGAATATCTCGGCCTGCCCGTTATCGCCGGTTGCCTGAGCGAATCGCTCGAGGCCGGCCGGCAGATTGAATCCTACGAAACGAAAGCCGCGCTCGAACTTTTGCGCCTGAGCACGCGCAGCTACATGCAAACGCGTTTCCAAATTCGCGCGATCGATTTGTCGAAAGGCTACTGCCTGGTTGTGACCGACAAGAATCACTCGCAGGTCACATTTGGTTTCGATGATCTCGACAAGCAACTGCAGCGCCTTGAGCAGCTTCTCGTCTGGTCGGATGATTCGCGCCGCGAAATCGAAACCGCCAACCTGCTCGTGCAACGAAACATTCCCGTGACCTTCGCCAAACCAGCCGCGGAGGTTATCAATGACACATTCGATCCGGAGGAAGCGCCGTTGAGAGCGATTCCACTCGATCAAAGCGCGAAACCGAAGCCGAGCGCTTCGGAGAAAAATCGGAAACCGACGCCCTCGGAAAGGAAAAGGAAAACTTAAATGGCGAGCAGTGATTTAATGGTGGGGTTGGAGATTGGGACCTCCAAAATTTGCGTGGTGGTGGGCGAAGGCCGGCCGGACGGGACGATCAAGATTCTCGGCGTGGGACAAGCGCCGTCCCGCGGGGTGCGCAAGGGCGAGATCGTCGATTTCGAGACGGCGATGAAATGCGTGCACGAAGCGGTGGTTGATGCGGAGACCAACAGCGATGTGATGATTCGCAGCGTCTATGTCGGCGTGGCCGGCGCGCACATTCAAAGCTTCAACAATCGCGGTTCGGTCGGGTTGCCGGAAGATCGCGAGGAGATCGACGAGCAGGACATCGAGGATGTGAAACTGAATGCGCGCGAGGTGAGCATTCCCGCGCAGAACGCGTTCCTCCATTCGATCATTCAGCATTATCACGTCGATGGACAGGACGGTGTGCTCAATCCGATTGGCATGCTAGGCGAACGGCTGGAAGCGGATTTCCACATCATCCACGGCGTGCGCACCCGGATTCAAAACACGATCCGTTGCGTGAAGGAATTGCCGCTCGACGTGGAGGATGTTGTCTTCAACGCGCTCGCCTCGGCCCAGGTTGTCTTAACGCCGAATCAAAAAACTCTCGGCGCGCTCGTCATCGATATCGGCGGCGGCACGACCGATTACATTCTCTACAACGACGGCGCGGTGAAACAGAGCGGCTCTCTCGCGGTGGGTGGCGATCACATCACCAACGACATCTCGATGGGCCTGCGCATTCCGATGACGCGGGCGGAGAAATTAAAAATCACGGAAGGCTGCGTCACGCTGGGCAATTCGCTCCCGGGCGAAACGATCCAGCTCAAGGACGATTCCGGTTTCGCCGGGAAGGAAGTGGAACGCGAGACGCTCAACACCATTATTCATCTGCGCCTGCGCGAGACCTTCGAGTTGCTCAAGCGCAAACTCGAAGAAGAGCCGTTCATCAACTACATCGGAGAAGGAATTTTCATCACCGGCGGCTGCAGTCATCTGAAGGGGATCGACCATTTGGCGGAGGAGATTTTCGAAATGCCGGCGCGCGTTTCGCATGCGCAAACCATGTCCGGCCTAACGAGTGCTTTCGAGAATCCGCAATTCTCCGCCGCCATCGGTTTGATCAAATATGCCCAGGCTGTTCAGGTCGATCGCCGGCCGCGCACTGTCTTTAAGCGTTTGATTGGGAAATTTCTTAATGGCGCGCGCTAAACACAATTTTGCCTAACGAGAAGTAAAGGAACAAACATGATTCAACTCAGCCGAAACTACAGCCTGCCCGAACGCGAGGAAGACATCATCCCGATCAAGGTGATCGGTGTCGGGGGCGCCGGATCGAATGCTCTTGATCGCGTTGTGCTCGACGGCCTGGACAAGGCCGATCTGGTGGCCGCGAATACCGATGTGCAATCGCTCGCCAGTTCAGTCGCGGCCACGAAGGTGCAACTAGGTCGCAGCGTCACGCGCGGACTCGGCACGGGCGGCGATCCGGAGCTGGGTTACGCGGCGGCGGAGGAAGCGGCGGATGAAATTCGCAACTCGTTAGGAGAAGCCCGTCTGATCTTCGTCTGTGCCGGACTCGGCGGCGGCACTGGTTCGGGCGCGGCGCCGTTGATCGCGGAACTGGCCCGTGAATCCAGCGCTCTGGTCATCGCGTTGGCCACGATGCCGTTCGGTTTTGAAGGCAAACGCCGTACGGTGCAGGCGCACGAAGCACTCGTTAGGCTGCAACGCTGTTGTAACGCCGTCATTTGTTTCGACAACGACCGGTTGGGCGATTTCGTCGCGCCCAAGGCCGGCATTCATCAGGCCTTCGCCGCGGCCGACGCCACCATCAGTCAAAGCGTCCGCTCCATCATCGGTCTGATTCAACGGCCGGGCCTCATTCGCATTGGCTTTGCCGATTTGCTCGCCGCGCTCAGCAATCCGAGCGGTCGCTGTCTCTTTGGTTATGGCGAAGCCGACACGGACAACCGCGCACACGACGCGCTTACGCAGGCCTTGAAATGTCCGCTGATGGATCGCGGCCGGCTGCTGGCCGAGGCGACCAATGTCATCGTGCAAATCGCCGGCGGTCCGGGTGTGACGCTCTCGGAGATTGAGATCCTGATGAACGAACTCAATCGGCACATCGGCGATCACACGCAGATTTTGTTTGGCACATCGGTGGACGGACGAATGGGAAATCGCCTCGCGGTCACGATCATCAGTTCGTTAAGCGACGAACAGGCTCCGGTGCAAAAACCGCGCCAGGAGAATTTCGCGCCGCCGCCACCTCCGCCGCCGAAAGCGATCGTCGAATCCGTCCCCGAACCGCCCCCACCGGTGATCGAGAAACCAGTCGCGCCTGCGCCGCCGATCCTGGCGGTGTCATCGAAAAAGATCGAGGAGCCTTTACCGCCCGCGGAATTGATTTCTGAGTCGGCGAAAGAGGAAACCGAACCGGAGCTGGTGAAAGTCCCTCCACCGCCGGTTGCGAAAATCCCGAAGGTTGAACCGCTGCCACCGCGTGTGATTCTGCCGAAGAACAAACCGGCGTTGATGAAAGAGACGAAACCGGTGGAAAAAATCGTGCATGCGAAGCAGGAGATAATGCAGTTCGAATCGATCACGCGTGGGCGTTTCGAGAAAAGCGAGCCGACGATCGTGGAGGGCCAGGACCTCGATGTTCCGACTTATTTGCGCAAGAACGTGCGGGTAAAATAGGCGTTTTCGATCGACCGGTTGGCACGCTTCTTGGTCCATTAACCGGCGGGTTATGCGCAAGAGCGGGGGATTTACACTGATCGAGATCATGATCGTGGTGGCGATCATCGCGCTGCTGGCCGCGCTGGCCCTGCCGACATTTCTGCGCGCGAAGGCGTCTTCGCAAAATGCGAAATTCGTCAACGCGCTCCGCTGCGCCTCGAGCGCGATCGAAATGTACGCCGGGGAGCACAACGGGACTTTTCCCGCGGACGCGAACCGCGGCGTTGTTCCAGATGGGCTGGCCTCCTATCTCGATCCGACACTCGACTGGACGCAACCCACGCCGATCGGCGGCCTATGGGATTGGGACTTCAACGTCTTTGGGATAACGGCGGCGGTTTCAGTGGTTAGCCCGACTGCAGCTCAGTCGCAGCTTCTCGAGATCGATCGCGGCTTCGATGACGGCGACCTCAGTACCGGGCGCTTCCAGAGCATCACCGCTTCAAGTAATCCGCGCTACAGCGATATCGTGCAGGAATAATTCCAGCACTCGTTAGGCTATTTCTTCATCAAATCGAGCACCGCGCTGGTCATGGCGATGATGCCGGCGCGGATGGTCGGCTCGGGCACGGGCGCAAATTTGCTCGAGTGCAAACTCGGCAGCGGCGCGGCGCCGGGCTTTTTCGCCTCGGCTATTTTTTCCGGCGCGACTGCGCCCACGTGAACGTCAACCGCGGGGATGGAATGATCCGGCATGCTGTACTCCGAGAAATCCTCGCCGCCCATGGTTGGATCCACCATTTCGACATTGGCGTCGCCTAACGACTTCTTCCAGACACCCACCAGCCGCTTCGTCAGCTCGGGATTGTTGTAGGTGGCCGGCGTGAACTCATCTTTGCGCACCACCACCTCAGGCATCCGGTCGTTAGGCCAACCCGCCGCCGTCGCGCAACCTTTCGCGATCTGTTCGATCGCCGCCAGCACCCGTTCACGCACTTCGCCTTTATAAGTGCGCACGGTCAGCTGCATTTTCACTTCGTCCGGAATGATGTTGTGCTTCGTCCCGCCGTGAATGGAGCCGACCGTCACCACGATTGGATCGAGCGGATTGTTTTCGCGCGAGGCGATCGTCTGCCAGGCATTGATGATCTCGGCCGCGAGCACGATCGGGTCTTTCGTCCGATGCGGATAAGCTCCGTGGCCGCCCACGCCGTGCACCGTCACATCCACTGAGTCGACGTTCGCGTAGGTATAACCTTCGGTCACGCCGAGGTGGCCCATTTCGAGTTGAGCGTTGTCATGAAATCCGAGCACGTAATCAGGTTTCGGCCAGCGGGTGTAGAGTCCGTCCTTTAACAGCGCGCGTGCGCCACCGAGCGCTTCTTCCGAAGGTTGGCCGACGAAGATTACCGTGCCGTGCCATTGATCCTTCAACTTGGCCAGGGCCCGCGCCACGCCGATGAAGGTGGACATGTGAATGTCATGCCCGCAGGCGTGCATCACGCTCACTTCATCGCCCGCGTCGTTCTTCGTCTTCACCGTGCTCGCGTAAGGCAGGCCGGTATCTTCTTTCACCGGCAAGGCATCGAGGTCCGTGCGCACCACCACGACGGGCCCTTCGCCGTTCTTCATCACGCCGATGACGCCGAAGCATTGCAGGTTCGATTTGTCATACTTGCCGACCTTCTCCGTCACATCGCAGCCAACCGCCTTTAACTCCTTCGCCACAATGCCCGCGCTGCGCTCCTCGTGTCCGGATAATTCCGGATGCGTGTGCAGGTCCTTGTAGATGGTGATGAGCGATGGCAACTCGGAATCCGCGAGTTGTTGCGGAGTCTGCTGCGCGAAGGTGGCAAGCGTGGGAACGAGAAAAAGTGCGGCGATGAGACGGAGCTTCATGAGCAAGAAGATAGGAGGAATTTCAAAACCAGAAAGCCAGGAATGTTTCTGCTCTTTCTGGTTTTCTGGATTCCAAATTCATTCTTCTTTTCCTGCTTTCCTGATTCGCATTTCACGCTCTGTTGATTCGCGATGGCTCTTGAGGAAAACAAGTTGCTCTTCGGCGCGGATCCGACCGAGCGGATCGTTGCGATCGAGATGGGTGACACGGGAACGGTGCGCGTTTATCGGCGGCAAAAGGACGGAAGTACGACGGTCGATGTCGAGCCGTTCCATCCCTTCGTCTGGGCGGACGCGGATGTGGCTGATCTCGGAATGGAAAACGCCGAGAAGCTCGCCGGCGATTTGCGATACAACTGGCTCATCACCGTCGATAGCTGGAAGGAACTGATCGCGCTGCGCAATGGTTTGAAGAAAGCCGGCCGCACCTTCTTCGCGCTGAGCGATCCGGTGCAGCATTATCTCACGCACACCGGTCGCACCTTGTTCAAAGGCATGGCGCTGGAGGAACTGAAGCGCATGCAGCTCGAAGTTCTGTCGCCGTCCGGCGAAGGCGATCTGGCGGAAGCGTCGCAGAATCCCATCGCCAGCATCGCGCTCTCGGATAACTCCGGCTGGGAAGAATTGATTCTGGTCGATCCGACTAATGCTGAGGAATCGGAACGCGACGCGATCAAGCGCCTGACGAGTCTGATCAAGGAACGCGATCCGGATGTGATCGAAGGTCACGATCTCTTTCGTTTCGACCTGCCTTATCTGGTCGCGCGCGCGCGCAAGGCGAAGGTGAAACTGGATTGGGGACGCAGCGGCGGATTCCTGCGCTCGCGTCCTTCACGGCTGCAGATTGCGGAGAAGACGATCGACTACCCGAAGTTCGCCGTCGATGGCCGGCATTTCGTCGACACTTTTATCCTGGCGCAATTCTACGACGTCGGCATGCGCACGCTGACCGGCTTCGAGCGCATCGATGTCGCGCAGCACTTCGGGTTCTGCGATTCCGCCGAAGTTTCTTCATTGGCCGGCAAGGAGCTACAACGCGAGTACCTAACGAGTAGTGAGAAGTTTAAGCAGCGAGCGATCTGCGCCGTGCGCGAAACCAGAGCTATCGCCGAGTTACTAAGTCCGAGCTACTTCATCCAGGCGCAGATTTTTCCCTACAACTACCAGGACGTGATCGTGCGCGGCAACGCCACCCGCATCAACGCCCTCTTCCTGCGCGAATACCTGCGGCAGCGCCACAGCATTCCCGAGCTACCGATGCCGGTCGGCTTCGAAGGTGGTTACACCGACATCTTCTTCACCGGCGTGGCGCGCAACGTCTGGCATTGCGACATCGCCTCGCTCTATCCCTCGGTCATGCTGCAGTTCGATTGCTTTCCGGTAACCGACCAGCTCCAGATCTTCCGCAGCCTGCTCACTGATCTGCGCACCTTCCGCCTGGAAGCGAAAGCCAGCATGCGCGCGGAGAAAGATCCGGCGCGGCAACGTCACTTCCACGCCCTGCAAAACACCTTCAAGATTTTGATCAACAGCTTCTACGGCTACCTCGGTTTCGGGCAGGGACATTTCGCCGATTTCGACGCCGCCGCGCGCGTAACTCAAATAGGTCGCGACCTTTTGAAGCAGATGATTGACTGGCTCAAGGCACAAGGCGCGCAGGTTATCGAAGTCGATACCGACGGCATCTACTTCGTGCCTCCGAGTGTAGAGGCGGGTGTCTCACCCGCAAGAACCAAGGCCCCGGCGGCTGAGACAGCCGCCGCTACACTTCAGATCGAAAGTCTACGAGACGGCTTAGCTAGAGAGCTACCCAAAGGCATCGAAGTCGAATTCGACGAGCAATTCAAGGCCATGTTTAGCTACAAGGCGAAGAACTACGCGCTCCTGACTAAAGAAGGCGACGTCATCATCAAAGGGGGCGCACTCAAATCGCGCGGCCTGGAGAAATTCCAGCGCGTCTTCCTAGAGGAAATCATCAAGCGTCTCATGGAAGGCCAACCGGAAGCTATTCCTGCCTTGCGCGATCAATTCGAGAAACGCATCCGCAGCGGCGAAATGCCGATCGACATGCTGATGAAGACCGACACCCTCCAGGACTCGCTGGACAAATACCGGGCCAAGATCGGCGCCGGCGGCCGCAACCGCGCCGCCTCCTACGAGCTAGCTATCGCCAGTGGGCGGAACTACAAACCCGGCGACCAAATCAGCTACTACATCAAAGCCACCCCAAGGAAGGTCGCAGCCTACGAAGCCGCCAGGCTAGCCAGCGACTTCGACCCACAGAACCGCGACGAAAACGTCGACTACTACGTCGCGAAACTGGATGAGCTAGTGAAGAAGTTTGGAGGGATAACAGTAGAGGCAAAGTCGCCGGAGCAGGAAGGCCTGCTTCTCTAGCGTCGATAATGGTAACGCAGTTGCGCTATCCGAAGGTCATCGCCAGCGATGCGGTATACGATGCGATGCTCTCCGGTAATTCGACGGGACCAGTAACCTTGCAGAGCATGCTTCAGTGGCTCGGGCTTCCCGATACCGTGATAGGGATCGCGCACCATGTCTTTGATCAGGTAATGAATTCGCTTGAGAGTCTGCGGGTCTGTCTCTTGCCAATATAGGTAGTCATCCCAGGCCTCTTCTGAGAAGACGAGATTCACGCGTCGAGCTTTAGCTTCTTCCGCCTGCCCTTGCCTTGTTCTAGTGAATCGATTGACCGCAAGAGCCGCCGTGCATTCTCCGGAGAGCGCAACAAGTGTGCGGTCTCTTCGAGTGATTCATACTCAGCAAGCGAGAGCATGACCACTGCCTGATCACGGTTGCGCGTGATAACGACAGGCGCCTGATCTTCACAGACACGGTTGATCGTGGAAGCAAGATTTTCCCGCGCCGCTGTGTAGGTGATCGATTTCATGACATGGACAGCATACTGTCCAGATTAGCGGTTAGTCAATGTCCCCGTCGTTTTGCTTGCGCAAGTTTGCGAAGAGTCGCAAATACATCGCCATGCATTCGACTACTCGCTACATCGCAGCATTTGCCGCATTCGCCATCATCACAACGGCTCCGAGTTTTGCCCGGGCCGACGATCTCGCCGACATCAAAGCCGAAATTACGAAGCGGCATGATGAGGCGGTGAAGCGATTGCAGGATTGGATCAAGCTGCCGTCGATCGCGGCGGAGGATCTCAACTCGAAGGAAGGCGCGGAATACATGGCGAAGCTGGCCAGGGACGCGGGTTTTCAGCAGGCGACCGTGATCAATACCGATGGGAAACCGGGCGTGTTTGCGACGCTCGATGCGGGCGCGGCCAAGACGGTGGGGCTTTATTTCATGTATGACGTGAAGCAGTTCGATCCGAAGGAATGGACTTCGCCGCCGCTCGATGCCGCGCTGGTCGATAAGCCGGGACTGGGCAAGGCGATCGTCGGTCGCGGAGCGGTGAATCAGAAGGGGCCGGAGTCGGCGTTTCTGGCGGCGTTGCATGCGATCAAAGGCGCGAACAAGAAGATGCCGGTGAACCTGGTGATGGTGGCGGAAGGCGAGGAGGAAATTGGTTCGCCGCACATCGGTCAGATCGTGCACAAGCCGGAAGTGGAAGCGGCGTTGAAGAAAACGATGGGCGTGTTCATGCCGTCGGCGTCGCAGGATCTGGATGGCATTGTCACCGTGAGCCTTGGCGCGAAAGGTGTGGTCGAGCTGGAATTAGTTTCGAGCGGTGAGAAATGGGGACGCGGTCCGGCGAAAGACATTCACTCGTCGCTCAAGGCGATGGTGGATTCGCCGGCGTGGCATTTGGTCAAAGCGCTGAACACGCTCGTGTCGGAGGATGGCAATGAGGTCACGATCGATGGTTACCCGAAACCGGCGCCGATTAGCGCGGAAGAAAAGAAGATGATCGCCGATGCCTCGAAGATTCGCAGCGAAGCACAAGCGAAGAAGCAGATGAGCGTGCAGCATTGGATCGGTGATCTGCCGTGGGAAGACGCGAACGTGCGGCTCGAATCGCAACCGACTGCGAACATCGAAGGACTAGTCGGCGGTTACACTGGACCTGGTGGCAAGACCGTGCTGCCGCACAAGGCGGTGGCGAAAATGGATTTTCGTCTCGTGCCCGGAATGAAGGCGGCGGATGTCGTGCCGGCGATCAAAGCGCATCTGGCCAAGCGCGGCTTCGGTGATATCGAAGTGAATATGAGCGGCGGATATGATCCGACGCAGACCGCGGCGAACACGCCGTTGATCCAATCGCAGGTATCGGTGTTGAAACACGCGGGCATCGATCCGGTCATGTGGCCGCGTAATGCCGGCTCGTATCCGGGCTTCGTCTTCACGGGCGAACCATTGAAGCTGGCCTCGGGACATTTCGGTCTCGGACACGGCAGCGGAGCGCATGCGCCGGATGAATATTACGTGATCGAATCGAGCAATCCGAAGATCCAGGGCTACGACGGCGCAGCCATGTCGTTTGTCGAGTATCTCTACGAACTGGCGAAGTAAGAGTACCTAACGAGTGGTTCGGCTCTAGGAATGAAGGTGCAACGCGTTCTGGCCTGGCTGCTCTCGTTAGTTATTGCTACCGGAGCAGGCGCCGCCGATGCGCCGGCGCAGACCGAGCAGGATGAGTACACGCAGTATGAGTTACTCGCGCCTGACACGGCCTCCTTCAAGATCACCTATGAAGTAACCACAACGACTCCCGGTGCGACGGCATTCTTCAATCCGATTCGCAAAGGCAGCGTGGCCAGTGACGAAGCGGTCTTCGACATGATGACCGGTGCGCCGCTGAAATTCGAACAAGTAAGCGGCGCGCAAGCGAAAGAGGCAGGTCTCGCCGATGCTGATCCGGAGAGCGATTACATCCGCGTGCAACTGGCGCGTCCGGTTCCGGCTGATGGCGGCCAGGCGCGCATTCGCATTATCAAGACCTACAAGGATGCGAAGAGCTACCGGCGCGAAGGTGACGCGATCGTGTTTGATCGACCGCTAGGTATCCGGCGAAACGCGGTGGTGTTACCGAGTGGTTACCGACTTACGGAATGCAATGTGCCTTCGCAAGTTCTGGAGGACTCGGATGCCAGAACTCGCATCAGTTTCATGCACCAGGCGCCGGGACAGGCGGCGTTAGTTCTAAAGGCCATGCCAGGTGCGGTGACTAAGCCTCATTCGCTAACGGACGCGCGAAGCTGGGAGGCGCCACCGACGCAAGGACCGACCGAGCGGGAACGACTGAGCGAACGCGCGCATCAGGATCGCGACATCATCTACTTCTTGAAGGAGCCGGAGACGCATGCCTTCAGCCTTTCGCATGATTACACCGAATCGCGCGAAGGAACGGATAAGTATCTCAACGTCGTGCGGACGGGCAGTAAAGTGTCCGAACCTTCGGGAAAGATTTTGGATACGGGCGAGGCGATGAAGGTGGAGGTGCTTACCGGCGCGAAGATGAAGGAAGCGAAGATTGATGCGGGTGACGAGAAGGTCGCGCCTGATCAACAGGTGGTGGTGTTTCGTTTTCCAGCGGTGAAGAAGGGGCAATCCTTTCGGCTACGAATGTCGGAGACCTATGCCGCACCCGAATGTTATCGGGTGGAAGGAGACGAGCTTGTTTTCGATCGCAGCTTCGGTCGGCCGCGCAATTCCGTCGTGCTGCCGCGCGGCTGGTATCTCACGGCATTGTCGATTCCAGGAGTCGCTAGGCAAACGCCGGACGGCCTGACCAGAATCGATTTCGTGAACGGTCGGCCCGACACGATCTCCGTTTTGTTGAAAGCGAAAAAGGTTCGCGCGTCGGACTAGCGAAGCTTCGCCGTCAGCTTGATCTCGGTGCCGGCGAGTGCTCGCGAAACCGGACAACCTTTCTTGGTCGCTTCGGCTTGTTCCTGAAAGGCCTTGTCGTCGATTCCCGGAACTTCGGCTTCGGTCGTCAGTTCGATGGTTGTGATCTTTGGTCCGCCATCGACCATTTCCAGTTTTACATTCGCCGTGGTGCTGATGCGTTTCGGCGTATGGCCAGCTTTCGTCAGGTTCGACGACAGCGCCATGGAGAAACAGCCGGCTTCGGCCGCGCCGATTAGTTCCTCTGGATTTGTGCCGGCGCCGTTTTCGAAGCGCGAGCTGAAAGAATACGGACCTTCATACGCGCCGCTGCCGAGCTTCATCGTCCCTTTGCCTTCTTTGAGAGTGCCTTCCCAAACTGCTGAGCCTTTTCGTTCTGCCATAGGATTAGTTCCTGGTTGAGGTTTGAGGACTCGAGTCACGCGTCTTTTCGTTCATAATCGTGTCCCGCTTGCAGCTTCACTCTGCAAAGGGAACGGCAGCCCGCAAGGGCATGGGGAAGCGCCGCCTCCGCGCGCGCTACGCGAAGGCGGCGAGAAATTATCCGTTAGGAGTATCGGCCAACTCTTTCGAAGTGGACTGCGCAGCGACACGCGTGCGGTTCGCGCTCGACGACTCGTTAGGCGATTGAATCCGCACCGTCATAAATTGCGGATTGCGGTTGGCCCAGGCCAGCGCTTGTCCCTTGGTCTCGAAGAAGCGATCGATCACGATGGCATTACGCTCGTCGGCTGATCGCCCGGAGAGTCGCGCGGCGCGACGGCTGCGGACCGCGCTGCCGGTATCGACAGCCACGAGTGACGCGTCAGGCAAAATGACTTTGCTGCCGTAGGGGACGCGACGCGGATCAACCGCGCAATGTCCAGCGCGCAAGTGCGCACCGGTGGAGGTGACGTGGTTGCTTGACCAACTGTCGGAGCCGGACCCGCCCGCCCAATAAACGGTGACACGCGCGAGCATGGATTGCTCGGCACGCACGAAGGACGCGGCCGCCAGTAAAAATAGTAATGCTAATAGATATGGTTTTCTCATAGTTCAAAAGGGCAAAAGCCCAGTTCCGCCAGAGGCGAGTGGAGCACCGAAGGAAACGACCTTCGGTTTGGTTTTCGGAACGCGCGATCGAGGCAGCTGCCTCAGCGCGAACCAACATATCGCACAAAAAATTTCGCGCGCAACTTAATCCGCACGCAAAGCCTGCACGGGGTTGAGCAGGCTGGCGCGGCGCGCCGGCAGCAAACAAGCGAGCAAGGCAGCGACGGCGAGGATCGTGGCGGTCGCGGCCAGCATGAATGGATTGTGCGGCGAAATTTCGTAAAGCTGCGTTGCGAGCAAACGTCCGAGCGCAAGGGCAGCGGCGATTCCGGCGATCAATCCAAACACAACCGGCATCATTCCCTGCCGAACGACCAGGCGCAACACATCCATGGTTTGCGCACCGAGCGCCATGCGCACGCCGATTTCTCCCGTGCGTTGTTCGACGGTGTAGGCAACCGCGCCGTAAATTCCGACGGTGGCGAGCAGCAAGGCCGTGCCGGCGAAAACGCCGAGCAACGTCATCATCAAACGCTGCTGTCCGATCGCGTTGTCGACCACCTGCGTCATGGTCACGGGGTTGAAGATGGGCAAACCGTTATCGATTTTGTTCAGGGTCGTGCGCGCCGTTCGCATCATGTCATCGGGCGCGGCTTTTCCGCCGATAATGAAACGGAACCGCGGTGTCGGCCCCTGCATCCACGGCCGGTAAAACTCGGCGTCGTTGGTTTGCGTTAATTGCGTCGAGCGCACATCGCCGACGATGCCGACGATCTCGACGCGATCCTGCACTCCGCCTAACAAGAGCTCGCGTCCGATTGGATTTTCGCCCGGGAAAATTTTCTTCGCGCCCGCCTGGCTGATGAGCATGACCTTCGGTTTGCCGGCGGTGTCGCGTTCATCGATGTCGCGGCCGGCAATAAGCGGAATGCCGAAGGTGCGAAGGAATCCGGGCGAGATGCTGCGGTTCGGCGCGACGGGACGCTGATTGACCGGCGGCGGATTGCGATCCGGTCGCGCGTAGTAGGTGCGCGAGCCGCCTTCGAGCGGAACGGAATCGGCCACCGCGGTGTTTTCGACGCCGGGCGTGTTGCGCGTTTCCTGCAAGAGACGCTCGACCAACTGTGCCTGCGTTTGCGCATCGGGATAATGTGCGGCCGGCAGACGCAATGTGCCGGCCCAGATATTTTCGGTGCGGAAGCCGTTGTCCTGATGACTGAGCCTGAAGAAGCTCGCGATCAACAAACCGGCGCCGGCGAGGAGTGTGACGGAAAGCGCGACCTGCGCGCCGACCAGCACTTTGCGCAAACGCTGTTGACGAAGGCTGCCGCTGACTGCGCGCCCGCCGTCCTTGAGTCCATCGACCAGATCGGCGCGCGAACTTTGCCAGGCCGGATACAGCCCCATGACCAGGCCGGTGAGAAGCGAAAGCAGCAGGGTGAAGAGAAGAACCGGCGCGTTGATGCGCAGGTTGGCCTCGAGCGGAAGTTGATCAGCGGCCAGGCGCGGGAGGAGCGGGATCAATTTCCAGGCGATGAGGGCGCCCAACGCACCGCCGATTAGACTAACGAGTACAGATTCGAGAACGAACAGCCGCACGACGCGAAAACGCGCTGCGCCGAGGGAAAGTCGAAGCGCAATCTCGCGACGACGTCCGCTAAACCTAACGAGCAGTAGATTGGCCACGTTGCTGCAGGCGATGAGGAGAACGAAACACACCGCAGCCAGCAGGGTTGCGAAGGCGGAGCGCAAACTTCCGCTCACATCTTCCGCCACGGTCAGGAGCGCGGTGCTCCAGCTCGTGTCGTCATTGGACGGATTTTGTTCGCGATAGCTTTGTTCCAGCGCGGGCATGGCGGCCTTCGCCTGCTCCAGGGTCACGCCCGGTTTCAAACGCGCGATGACGCGCAGATAGCCGACGCCGCGCATCAAAGCTTCGCGCGGCGTTCCGGCCGATTCGAACGGTCGCGCCGTCCAGACTTCAAGATCGGAGGCGAAGAAAGCGGCGGGCATGTTCGGCGCCACTCCGACAATAGTGTGCGGAACATCGTTGAGCGTGATGCTGCGCCCGAGCACGGCCGGATCGCTGCCCAGTCGCGTCCGCCAAAAACTTTCGCTTACCACCGCGACGTTCGCCGTCATCTCTTCTTCCGGGCGAAAGAAACGGCCGCGCAACGGACGTAGACCGAGGACATCGAAGTAACTCGCCGTGGCCGCCTCGGCGCTGACCTGCACCGGATCGCCCAGCCCGGTGAGCGTCAGGCTCATGCCGTTGTCACAAGCAATGGCCGAGAAGACCGTCTGGCCATCGCGATAATGCCAGTAACGCGGAATGGAGTAGGGCAGTTGATTCAGTTCGCGTTCCTTCGATTCGCCGTAAATGCGCACGATTCGGTCCGGTTCCGGAAACGGCAGGCCGCGCAGAAAGAGGGCGTGGATCAGGCTGAAGATGGTCGTGTTTAATCCGATGCCGAGCGCGAGTGTGAGCACGGCGAGAAAAGTGAAGCCCGGCGATTTGCGCAACTGCCGGAGGGCGAAGCGAAGATCGATCATCATAGGAAGTCTCCTCTTGCGGGCGACACGCGCCCTCGAACAAGACGCCGCTGAAATGTGATTTTGTTTATCCTACCGCGCAGCGCTCGTGAATGGCCGGCACAGACAGGAGCTGTTGATCTTGATGTCGGCTTTGGACCATGCCTTGGCGAATTGCGCCTGCACCGCGGCTGCTTCCGGTTTCTTTTGCGCCTTCAGGCTCGCGGCCAAACCGTAAAGCGACCAGCCATTTCCCGGCAGTCGACGCAAGTCTTCGCGATAAACTTCCTCAGCCTCGGCATAGCGCCCGGCTTTCATGAGATTGGCGCCTAACGAGTGGCGAATCGGAATCATCCAGGCCGGCGGCTCGTCGTACTTGAGCGCGTCTTCCATCTTTAACGCCGCCTGGAGGCCAGCGATGCCTTCGTCGGTTTTTCCTTCCGCGATCTGGATTTCCGCTTCGAGCATTTTCTGAATCAGGGCCACGATGTCCCCCGACAAATTGTTACCCACCTCCGTCTCTTTCGGAATCGCGGGCGCGAGTTCGCTGAACTTCGCCTGCTCCTTGCGCGCCTCGTCCGGATTATTTTTCGCTGCGAAAGGCAATGGCGCGCGCCGCGTGATGAAAGGCGCGCGAGAACGGCATGTAGTCTTCGTATTTCTCCGGTTCAGCGAGAACGTTGTCCCATTGCCCGAAGCGCACCATCGCTTCCATCGGCAATGCGAAGAACGCTTCGGCTTTCACCGCTGCTGCCTTGACGAATTCCGGCGGCAATTCCGTGAGCAATTCGCGGATTTTCTGCATGGCGAGCTTGCTTTGGCCGGTCATGAGCGCGGCGTAAGCGAGCATGTGATGATCGTGCGCGGCATAAAATGGAATCAGGCCGGGATTCCTTTTGCCTAACGACTGAAAATATTTGTGATCGTCGGCGACTGCTTTCGCATTGGTATCAATCGCCTTCTGCCAATTGCCGGTGCGAATATCGATGTGCGAAGGCATGTGCACGTTGTGCGCAAGGCCGGGCTGCAAGGTGCGCAAACGATTTGCTGCGGTCATCGCCTTCTCCGGATGCGGCGAAGCTTCCACGGCGTGGATGTAGAGATGATTCGCGAACGGATGATTCGGATTCAATTTCAAAACCGCATCGAGCGTGGCGATAATTTCTTCCGTGCCGGGATTCGGCTGGCCTTCAAGCGTCCATTGATTCCACGGACTCAAATCCATCATCGATTCGGCGAAGAGTGCGCCGACATCCTGGTCTTTCGGATATTTTTTCCAAACTTCACGCATGGCATCGGCGTAGGCCTTATCGAGCGCCGTGCGATCTTCCGGTTGCGGATTCGCATAACGTTTGCTCAGCGCGTCGATCAAATCCTTCTCGACCGGCGAGGCTTTGTCGGCGTGTTGTTGCGCGAGTGTGAGTTCCTTCCACGCCAACTCCGCCATCGGCGGCGGCACGAGCGGATAATTGATGTGCGGACCGGCCGCGAGCGCGATGCCCCAGTGTGCCATGGCGCAATCGGGATCGAGATTCGCCGCTTCCTGGAAAGAGCGAATGGCGGAGGCATGATTGAAGCCGTGCAGATAAGCGAGGCCCTGATTGAAGTAGCGCTGCGCTTTCGGATTTTTGGTGGTGACTTTGCGAGTGTAACTACCGAGATCGGTGCGAAGCGGCTCGGTCTCAGCGCGAACGGTGAGCGCGGCGAAGCAGGTCGCCAGCGCAAGGAGAGTGCTCAGGCGTATGGTCTTCATACCCGCAAGACTAGCAACTGCGCATCGCGCGACAAGCTCCGGCTATTGTCGGAACCCTAGTCTGGGCAAGCGGCGGAACTTAGAGCCATTGTTTCACTTTCGGCCAGAGCTCGCGCAAGCCGCCCTTGAGATTGCGGCAAAGATAAAGATGCACCCGCTGCTCAAACGGCATCGCCCACTGGTTGCTCTCGATCACGCCGAGATCTTCGACCGATTCGAATTGCTCCGGCTCTTTTCCGTCCGGCCAATCGAGCACCAGTAAGAGTTCGCCAGTGTAATCGCGCGGACCCCAATAGAAATAATTTTGGTGACCGCAAAGCGCGGCGGGCAATCCGTATTGCGGGCCGAAGAAATCGATTGCTCCGGCCTGCCCGTAGTCCTGGCAGAAAATGCCGACACGCCTTTGTTCGTCGGGTGAAAGTTTTTCGTAGGCGCGTGCGACAGAGCGCACCATTTCCTCCCAGCCAAATTGATCGGCGAAAAGCTGCGGCAACGCGCCGTTATGCGCGGCCTCAGTGCGCGGTGGTTCGAAATTAATCGCACGCATGTAGGCGACCAATTTTTCCGGCGAAAGAATCGGGACGATCGTCGGTGCGAGCAGCGCCGCCATTCCGATCATCGCAGCTGCGAACAAGGGTTTGATCCAGCGCAGACGTAGCGCGCAGAGCTTGTCGATCGCGACTGCGCCGGCGGCGAAGAGCATCGGGTAAACCGGCGCGAGATAATAATGTTTGCCGTGCATGACGATGAATTCAGCCAGCGTGATGAGGTAAGCTAGGCCTAACGAGAGGTAGCGGCGGCCATCGCGGCTGGCGAAGAGCCAGATGAGTCCAGCGAACCACAGCGGTGCCGTCGCCGGGTTCATGATGAGAATCTGTTGCACGATGAATTGCGGCGGAGTGAGGACGACGTTCTTGTTGCTGCGCGCGACGTTGCTGAGCAATTCGTGCGTCGGCCAGCCGTGCTGCATTTGCCAAAGAATATTCGACAGGGCGAGGGCGGCGGCGATGAGACCGCCGAGCCAGATCCAGGGTTGGGCGAAATGACGGCGTTCCCTTGTGAGCAGTAACGCCAGGACAAGGCCGAGGCCGAAGAAGGCGAGCGAGTGCTTATTTTCGACACCGAGCCCCGCGATGACTCCGAACCAAAGCCAAAGTTTTGGCGAACCGCCGTTAATGATGCGGACGAGCAAATAAACGCAGCCCATCCAAAAGAGCGGCTCGAAGACGTTCATCGAATAGAAGTTGCCGAGACCGAGATAAACCAGCGCACTAAGCGACGCCGAACTGGCGAGGATGACGGCCCAAATGCGGCCACCGAGTTCGCGCGCGATCAACCCGGTTAACATCACGGTCAGCGCGCCGGCGATAGCGGGAAATAACCGCAGGGCAAAGAGCGATTGGCCGAAGAGCGACAATTCGACGCGCAGTACGAACGCGCTCAATGGGGCCAGGTCGACGTAGCCCCAGTCGAGGTGTCGGGCGCATGCTATATAATAGAGTTCATCGCGAAAATAGCCGTAGCGACCATTGGTCAGAAGGTGGAACAGGAGGGCGGCGAGGCCGAAAACCGCCACCGTCAGTCGGAAATTTCCGCTCCTCGGCTGCCCGGGCATGCCGAAGGGATTACGAAGGGAGCGGCACCGTGTCGAACACTTTGAACGGTTTACTTTTTTTGAAAAAAACGGTTGCCAGGCCCGCCACTTGCATCGATATGGGGCGCTCCTAATGCGAAAAATTGCCCTCACAATCGTCGTTTCTGTTGGATTTGCCGCTGCGTCCCTGCAGGCGGCCCAAGTTTCGTTTGCTCCGGTTCGCGCGAGCGGCGCCGAGTCCTTCACCTTCAAGGACGCCAACGGAAAGAGTGTTTCAGTTTCAGTGGCGGATGATTCCGCCAAGCGCAAGATCGTCGGTCCGGTCGCCAAACTCGACCCGCACATGAACCCGGTCATGGCCAAGGCGGCCACGATCGCGCAGGAACGTGCGCACGCACATTCACGCCGGAGTTGCTGGCGTTATGTGAAAGAAGCGTTGCTCGCCGCCGGTGCCGTCAGTTCTTATCCGAAAACCGCCCTGGCCAAGCAGGCTGGCGATGAGTTGGTGCAGGACTACGGCTTCAAGAAACTTTCGGTGAGCGACCCGTACTCCGCGCCGGTTGGTGCGGTGCTCGTTTACGGCGGCAAAGGCGCGGGTCATGTCGAAATCCGAAACAAGGACGGATTCGCCAGCGATTTCCGCACGCCCACGCCGTCGAAGCGAAAGCTGATCGGCGTTTACGCCAAGGCCTAACGCAATCGCGGCGCGCGATTTCTGCGGGCCGCGAACCGTTCGGTTTCTCTCGTGTAACAGGGCAAAATTGCCTTGCCGCTGTGGGGATTATCGGCGATAACCGTCGCTCGTGAGACAAGGCGCCCTTATTGTCGTTTTGTGCGGCTTGTCGCTGGCCGGATCATTCGCGGCCGAAGATGCACAGCGCACTGAACTCGTTAGTCCAGCGAAGAAAGCGGCGAAGGAAGAATCGGCTCGCCCGACGGCTGTCGCGACGGCCGACAAGAAGCCAGTTGCCGTAGTCGCAAAGAAGGACGCGCCCTCGCTCGAGATCGACCTCGGCGCAAAGAGCGACGCCGGCCAGCCGGCAAAAAAGAACGCAGCCGACAAGAAAGACGCCAGCACAATCGCGAAGAAGGACCTGAGCCCGGCCGAGAAGAAAGATGCCGACACGGCCGATAAAAAAGCGGTCAGCTCCGTCACCAAGAAAGATGTCGTCGTGACGGTGGGGAAGAAGGAGGCCGGCGAGCCGGCGAAGAAAGACGTCAGCGCGAACGACAAGAAGGAGCTGACGGCGACGGGCAAGAAAGACGTTATTCCTGCCGCCAAGAAAGACGATGTGGTCGCGAAGAAGACTGGAAACGACAAGAAGGAACTCAGTGTTGCGAAGAAGGACGTAGACCAGCCGGAGACAAAGGAAGCTGCCGTGCCGGATAAGAAAGCTGCCAGCTCGACCGCGAAGAAAGACGAGACTGCAGTCGCGAAAAAAGAGCCAAACAAACCGGAGAAGAAGGAGACTGCTGCCACCGATAAGAAGGCGGCCGGCTCTAAGAAAGACGAGTCTACGCTCGCGAAGAAGGAGGCCGCTCAACCCGCGAAGAAAGAAGCTAGTGCGAACGCTAGGAAGGAAATCAGCGCCTTGGCGAAAACGGAACCGAGCCAGCCTGAGAAGAAGGACAAAAGTGTGACAGAGAGGAACGCCAACGCTGGCCTGACGGAAGTGGCCGCGCTTCCGAAGAGGGAGGCGAGTCCGAAACCGTTCACGTTCAAGAACGAAAAAGGGGAAACCGTCTCAGCCGAAGTTGTCGATCAATATCAGAAGGACCGGATCGTTTATCCGATGGCGAAGGTGGATCATCGCGTAAACGAAAAATTGATCCGCGCGGCTTCGATCGCGCAGGACCGCGCGCACGCGCATTCCAAGTCTGCCTGCTGGCATTACGTCAAGAACGCGCTCGTCGCTTCCGGCATCATTTCGACCTATCCGAAATCGGTTTACGCAAAACAGGCCGGCGACGAATTAGTGCGCGACTTTGGTTTCAAGAAATTGCCGATTCACGATCCGTATCAGGCGCCAATTGGTGCCGTGCTCGTTTATGGTTCGCGCCGCGCGGCCGGTCACGTGGAGCTGCGGACCAAGACCGGATTCGTGAGCGATTTCCAGAACAAGAAACCGTCCAAGCGTCCGCTCATCGGCGTTTACGCCAAGGCCTAGCAGTCGTTAGGGCCTAACGAGTCGTTGCTACTCGACGGTTACGCTCTTCGCCAGGTTGCGTGGTTTGTCCACGTCGCGCCCGAGCTCGACCGCGAGATGGTAGGCGAGAAGCTGGAGCGGAATCACGCTCAAGATCGGCGTGATGAAATCCGGCGCGGTCGGAATCGTGATGATATCATCGGCGAGTTTGGCCAGCCGATTTGCGCCGTCCCCACTCGTTAGGGCAATGACCGGACCTTTGCGCGCCTTTACCTGTTCGATGTTGTTCACGTTCTTGGAAAAAACCGTGTCCTGCGGCGCAATGAAAACCGATGGCAGCGTCGGACCAACCAGCGCGATGATGCCGTGCTTCAATTCCGCGCTGGGATGACCTTCCGAGAAAAGGTAGGTGATCTCTTTCACCTTCAGCGCCGCCTCCAGCGCCACCGGATAATTGAACTGTCGTCCGAAGAAGAGCATGCCCGGCGCCTTCGCATACTTCTTGGCAATGGCTTTGATCTGATTGCTCAACTCCAGGGTCTGCTCGATTTGCGCCGGCAGTTCTTCCAACGCCTCGATGATGCGCGTTCCTTCCGAGGTGGAAAGAATCCGCATGCGGCCTAACAAGAGGCCGATCAAGGTCAGGATTGTGATTTGCGAAGTGAAGGATTTCGTCGCGGCCACACCGATCTCCGGCCCGGCGTGCATGTAAACGCCGCCGTCGCTCTCGCGCGCGATCGTGCTGGCGACGTTGTTGCAAATGCCTAACGAACGAAAACCTTTGCGTCGGCTTTCACGCAACGCGCCCAGCGTGTCGGCGGTTTCGCCACTCTGGCTGATGGCGAAGACGAGCGTATCGCCCGTCATCGGCGTGTTGCGATGACGAAACTCGCTCGCGAATTCTACTTCTGTCGGAATGCCGGCGAGTTGTTCCAGAATGTATTCGCCCACCAGCGCGGCGTGCAGCGCCGTGCCGCAACCGGTGAGAACAATACGACCAACCGCGCGCAATTCCGCCGGCGTCATTTCCAACCCGCCGAGTTTCGCGGTACTTTCTTCCGCGCTTAGCCGGCCGCGCATGGCATCACGCACCGATGCCGGTTGCTCAAAGATTTCCTTAAGCATGTAATGCGGGAACTCGCCCTTCTTGATGTCTTCATCGCTGAACTCGACTTTGCTCAGCGTGTAATCGCCCGCGCCGTCGCCCGCTACAGAACTGATCTCGAATTTGTCCGGCTCAACCGCGACGATGTCGAAGTCGTTCAGGTAAACCGCGTCGCGCGTGTACGCCACGACCGCGCTCACATCGCTGGCGAGAAAATTTTCGTCCTTGCCCACGCCGAGCACGAGCGGCGAACCGCGTCGCGCGCCGACAAGGAAATTCGGAATGTCGCGATGAATGAGCGCGATGCCGTAAGTCCCGATGACTTGCTTCAACGCCGTGCGCACGGCGTTCACGAGACACGCCTTGGATTCCTTCCCGTCGCCGCAATTCTTGTCGTAGATGCTGCCGATCAAATGCGCCAGCACCTCGGTGTCCGTCTCCGAAACGAAAGTGTGACCACCTTCGCGCTTCAACTCATCCCGAATCGTCGCGTAATTTTCGATCACGCCGTTGTGCACCAGCGCGAGTTTGCCGCTCTGGTCGAAATGCGGATGCGCATTTTCGTCCGTCACTTCGCCGTGCGTGGCCCAGCGGGTGTGACTGATGCCGTAATTTCCCGACGGCGGTTTCTCCGTCATCAATCGCGCCAGGTCCGCGATGCGTCCCGCGCACTTGCGCGTCTCCAAGCCCGCGCCATTCACGATCGCCACACCGGCCGAATCGTAACCGCGATACTCGAGCCGGCGCAGTCCATCGAGCAGGATGGGAGCAGCCTGTGCACGCCCGACGTAGCCAACAATTCCACACATAAATTTCGAGGCCGGATAATAGCACCGGATGAGGTGACTGACTACTGCCGCAGTTCTCGTTAGGCGGCGAGGGAAGCGCGGATGGTTCAGCCACGTTTGATCCGCTCAACTTTTCTTATGCCCTTGCGGGATATGAGTCGGAGCGCGTAAGAGTATCTTGCAGCGTCCAAGTGATTTCTTTTTTCCGTGCTCTGGGAGCAGACTTCAGTTGCTGACGCGAACTGCGGTTAACACGTGATGCAAACACCCGCTCTTCCTCCCGGCACGACACAGCTGACGCTTTCCATCATCATGGGTGGCGGTGCGGGAACGCGCTTGTTTCCGTTAACAAAAGATCGCGCGAAGCCGGCGGTGCCGTTGGGCGGGAAATATCGGCTGGTCGATATTCCGATCAGCAACTGCCTCAATTCGGGTCTGCGTTCCATTTACATCCTGACGCAGTTCAACAGCATGTCGCTGCATCGCCACATCCAGGCCGCCTACAAGTTTGACAATTTTTCCCGCAGCTTTGTCGACATTCTCGCTGCGCAGCAAACACCCGAGAACGCCGGCTGGTATCAGGGAACCGCGGACGCGGTGCGGCAGAACATGCGTTACTTCCTCGAGCGCGATTGGGATTATTACCTCATCCTGAGCGGCGATCAGCTTTACCGGATGGATTATCGCTCGCTTCTGCATCAGCACATCCGTTCCGGCGCGGAGATCACCCTCGCGACCAAGCCGGTGGCGCGCGCGCAGGCCTCCGAATTCGGCATCATGCAAAGCGACAGTGAGCGACGGATCACGCGCTTCGTGGAGAAGCCGAAGGAAGCGGCGATTCTCGATGAACTAAAGCTCGGCCCGGAATTGCTGACGTCGATCGGCGCGAATCTCGATGAAGAATTGTTCCAGGCGTCGATGGGCATTTACATTTTCAATCGCAACGTCCTGGTCGATTGCCTCGACAATGACCTGGTCGATTTCGGCAAGCACATCATTCCGCACGCCATCGCGGGGCGGCACGTGAGTGCCTACATTTTCGATGGCTACTGGGAAGACATCGGGACGATCCGCGCCTTTTACGAGGCGAATCTCGATCTGACGGAACTCCTGCCCAAGTTCAGTTTCTTCGATGCGTCTGCGCCGATGTACACGCATCCGCGTTTTCTTCCGGGCAGCAAAATCAACGGCGCCGCGCTGCGGCAGGCGATCGTGGCCGACGGCTGCATCATTTCCGACGCGCACATCGAGCGGTCGGTCATCGGCGTGCGCAGTGTGATTCAACCCGGCGCCACGATTCGCAACAGCGTGGTGATGGGCGCCGATTATTACGAAACGGATCCGAAGAGCGTGCCGGAGGGACTTCCTGCGATTGGCGTGGGTCGCAACTGCGTAATCGATCGCGCCATCATCGACAAGAACGCGCGCATTGCCGACGGCGTTGTCATCACACCGGAAGGAAAGTCGGCCGACATGGACGCGAGCAATTACTTCATTCGCGACGGCATTGTCGTCGTGCCCAAGGACGCGGTGATTCCCGCGGGTTTTTGGATTTAACGGCGGCTTTCCTGCATCTGCTGAGACATGCCGCCGAAGGCGCCGGCGCCTTCCCATTTTTCCTGCTTGTTCCACGGCAAGGAAGACTCTTGCCGCGCGCCGCTGTCGACGATTTGAGGCTCCTGCTTGGTCGCGCACGATGTGAGCGCGCAAATTCCCGAGGCGAGCAGAACGACTCTGACGATCTTGGTGGCGCCGCAGTTACGAATTGTTTCCAGCATATATCACGACGTCTCCCGGCTGGACTTGCACGCCCCGCGGGAGAGAACTCGTAATGATATCGCCGATAGCGGTCGCTGGTTCAACTGATGAAACGCGAATTTTGCCGATGATCGTCCCGCCGCGCAGGACGAGCATCTCGCTGTTTGTCTCCACGCCTTGGCGACCGCCGAGGTTGAGGACCACGAAATTGTAAGCCTGGTTCACCGCCAGCACTGTCCCGCGTACACCCGGGCGATGCGGCGCAATCGCGCGCGGACGAGGCGCTTCGTTGTTGCTGCCGAATTTGCGATCAGCGCTGTGGATCTTATCGGCCAGGAATTGTTTCTCGCGCTCCGCGCTGTCGAGTTGCCGGCGGGTGTCTTCGAGTTGCTGCTGCAAATCGCCAGCGCCGGGCATTGGCAATGAATCGGGCGATAACTTCCCGGTGCCGCTCTCATCGAGGCGCTTCTGCAGTGCCGCGATCTCATCTTCCTTTTGCTTCAAATTGTTTTGCAGTCCGGCCCGTTCCTGCTGCGTCTTGACCATGTCGGCCTCGGCGCTGGCCATCTTCGCGTCGGCATCTGCCGTCTTCGCCGTGGCGGCCGCGAGGGCTGCTTCACGCGATGCCATTTCCTTTTCCTTGGCGGCGTGCGCCTTCTCGATCTGCTCGCGTTCGGCTGTGCTGCGATCGGCGGTATCGCGCAAATTGCGCGCCTTGCTCGTATTCAAAACGCCGAACAAGGCGGAGAGAATGAGAAACAGGACCGAGAGACTGATTAGAATTTTTCCCATGAAGCCAAGAGGAACGGCTGGTCTTGTAACCAGCGGGCGGCGGCAATTCAATCTCGAACGCGCGGTCGATGAAGTTTTTTTTGTGAACCGTTCGCAGTTGCGCGCCGCGCCCTCCCATCCTATAGGGGGACGCACATGGGCCAGCAACATCGCAAAGTCGCCAAACGCCGCCGCCACCTCGCCTACCTCGAACGCAGGAAAGCCAAGATGAAAAAAGCACCGGCGCCACGGCCTCAGGCCACCAAGGCAAAAGCGAAGAAGCAGGCTGCGCCCGCCGCTTCGACCGAATCGCCGGCCAAGGCTTGATTGCCGCGCACCGGTTCGTATGGATGACCGGTGCAGCCCGAGTACCTGATCGTTGATGGCCACAGCGTAATCTTTGCCTGGCCGGAATTGCGCGAGTTGCATGAGCGCCGCACTTCCCTGGCGCGCGAAGCACTCGTTAGGCGATTGCGGGATTACCAGGACTGGACCGGTGTCCGTGTCGTGGTTGTCTTCGACGGCAAGGGCTCGGCGCCTAACGAGTCGTCAGAACCCGGCGAGATCCAGATTTTTTATTCACGTGCCGGCCAAAGCGCGGACGCAATTGTCGAACGGTTGACGAGCAAGTACGGCGCGCTCTACCAACTGCTTGTGGCCACGGATGATTATCTCGAGCGGGAAACAGCCATGGCTTGTGGCGCGGAATGTATTTCCGCCGACGGATTGCGCGGCCTGCTTGATTCCGCTCGCACGCGCTGAACGCGTCGCATTTTGAGAATCAAGCCGCCCCGGCCAGAACCGCGTGCGAATTGGTCGTCGTCAGCTGCTGACGGCGCGCACGTTTCTGACACGTAGCGAGGACGCGTGAGAGCACGCAGTAAAGTTGTTCGATCGGGAGGTTCTTGCTCACGTAACCGTTCGCGCCCGCGCGCAAGGCCGCGTGCATCCGCTCTTCATCGTAGCCGACACCGGTGAAGACGATGATTGGCATGTCGGCGGTCATTTCACGAATAAAGGTGATAAGCGAAATGCCATCTACTTTTGGCATGTTCAGGTCGACGATCATGACCTCGCAGCGATTGTGTTCCAGCCAGGCTGCGGTGCGGAAGCCCTCGGTCAAGGCATCGCAGGTGTGGCCCTTTTGCTTGAGATAAGTGACGAGGAATTTGGCCACCGCCGGGTCGTCATCGATGACGAGGAATTCGGCGCGTTTAAGGAGTTTCATCGGCTCGTTGTATTTTCTATAATGAGTATAAGCACTAAGCTTGCCAAGTGGGAGGTCGGGCGCTCCGGGCCCAGTTTGGTGCTCGTCGGCGAAGGCCTTTCCGGCTGCAGATTTTGAGTCGAGCCCGGAGCGCTCGATCCACCTGATCTACATCTCCAGTTTTTTCTCGATCTTCTTCACGCGCCCGAAGAGATCGCCGAGCCGATTAACCCGCGCTATTTGCTCCTTCGCTTCGCGCAACGGCGTGGCGATCGTGCCCCACCAGGTGCCGCCATCTGCAGGAAGATTTTTCGAAACGCCTGCCTTCGCCGCGATGATATTTCGGTCGCCAATTTCGACATGACCGGTCACGCCGACCTGTCCGGCGATCATGACGTAATCGCCCACGCGCGAACTGCCCGCGATTCCAGTTTGCGCCGCAATGATCGAATGTTTTCCGACCACAACGTTGTGCGCAATCATGACGAGGTTATCGATCTTGGCACCTTCCTTGATCCAGGTGCGGCCGAAACGCGCCCGGTCAATCGTAGTGTTCGCGCCGATCTCAACGTCATCGTCGATCTGCACAATGCCGAGCTGCGGAACTTTGGCATGACGTCCTTCCACAATTTCGAAACCGAATCCATCCGCGCCCACGACCACGCCGCTGTGCAAGGTGACGCGCGCGCCGATCACACAGCGCTCGCGAACTGTGACATGCGGATAAATCAGACTATGCGCGCCAATTTTCGTCCCGTGCCCGACATAACTGTGCGCGCCGATCGTCGCATCGTCGCCGATTTCCGCGCCCGCTTCGATGACTGCATATGGTTGAATCGAAACGCGTGCGCCGATTTTCGCTTCCGTTGAAATCACTGCAGTCGCATGAATGCCGGGTGAAAATTGAATCGGCGCGGGCGCGAGCTTCCGCACCACTTGCTCGAACGCCTTGCCCGGATTGGCTACGCGAATCTGCGCTGGCTCGATCTCTTCAGAAAAATCAGACGGAACAAAAACCGCGGAGGCGCGCGTCTTGCGCAGCTGGGGCATGTATTTCGGCATGGCGAAAAACGAAATTTCGCCAAACGTGGCCTCTGCCAGCGAGGCCGCGCCCGTGATGAGCAGCGCGGGATCGCCGCGCAGTTCGCCGCCGGCCTCCTCGGCCAGTTGTTTGAGAGTAAACGTCACGACTACTCGTTAGGCACGGCGCCGCGATCGATCCGTTTACTTCGATACGCTCTTGCGCACTTCATCCAGCGTCCCGGCCGAGCCAAGTTTCTCGTTTTTGTGCGCGATGAAATCGGCGTAGGCCTGCATGAAGATTTTTCCCGGCGGGCGGAAATCGAACTCGGCCGGTTTGTCGCGGAAGAATTCGCGATGCACCCGCGTCCAGACGAGACGGCCGTCGGTGTCGATGTTCACTTTGGTCACGCCGAGTTTCGCCGCGGGCAGATACTCATTTTCATCCACGCCGCGCGCGCTCGGGTCCAGTTTTCCACCGGCAGCGTTGATCCGCTCTACTTCTTCCTTCGGCACGCTCGAGCTGCCGTGCATCACCAGCGGCATGCCGGGAATTTTGTCGGCGATCTCTTTGATGACATCGAAGTGCAGACCTTGTTTGCCTTTGAACTTGTAGGCGCCGTGGCTCGTGCCGATGGCCGCGGCCAACGCATCGCACCCGGTCTGTTTCACGAAATCCACCGCTTCGTCAGGATTCGTTAGGCAGGCGTGACCTTCGTCGACTTTGATGTCTTCTTCCACGCCGCCGAGCATGCCGAGTTCCGCTTCCACGCTGATGCCTTTGGCGTGCGCGCGATCGACCACGCGTTTCGTGATCGCGGCATTCTCGGCGAACGGCTCATGGCTCGCGTCGATCATGACCGAACTGTAGAACCCGGAGTCAATGCAGTCGTAGCAGGTTTGCTCGTCGCCGTGATCGAGATGCACGGCAAAAATCGCTTCGGGAAAAATTTGTTCCGCGGTGCGAATGATCGCTTCCAGCATGCGTTTGTCGGTGTATCCGCGCGCGCCTTTGGAGAGCTGAATGATGAACGGCGCCTTGCTTTGCATGCAGCCGCGGAAAAGCCCCATGGTTTGCTCAAGGTTGTTGATGTTGTAAGCGCCGACCGCGAATTTCTTGTAGGCGACCTTATAAAGCTTGGCTGTGGTGACGATCATGGGATTTCTCCGGTTGAGTGGAGGCCAAGCTTATTGTGCTTACGCCGCTTTCCAAATGAGAAAATCGCGCGCTTCCAGGCAGGCCGCCAAAATCGCTTGCGTTGTAATGACGCCGCTCTGTCGGCGTAAAATCGCTTGGCCTGCAATCGGTGCGTCCGTACGGCGACAGAGCGCCGTCACTACAACCAGTCAATGTCTTTCGTTAGACCCGACGTAGTCGCCGATCTCCTTCGTAAAAACTTCGCCGAATTGTTTCAACTTCTGTTCGCCCACGCCCGGAACCTTCGCGAAATCGCCCAGGCGAGTCGGCAAACTGTGCGCCATCTCGCGCAGCGAGACGTCAGAGAAAATCACATACGCCGGGACGTTGCGTTCATCGGCGAGTTTCCGGCGCAAGACGCGCAACCGATCGAAGAGAACTTCGTCACACTCGATGGTGCCGGCGCGTTTGCGTTTCGTTTTTTCCGCGATGTCCGGCTGTTTGGTCAATGTCACCGGCTTGCGTTCGCGCAGCGTTTCTCGTCCAGCACTCGTTAGGCTAAGCGTGGCGAATTTCCCCGGCGCTGCTTCCACCAAACCCATTCGCAACAACTCGCGGCCCAGCGCCAGCCACGCGGGGCGATTCAGTTCCAGCCCGATTCCGTAAGTCGAAAGCGTATCGTGCCCACGCTGGCGCACTGCTTCGGTCTTCGCTCCTGTCAGCACCTCGACGATGTGATTCAATCCGAAAGCGAAGCCGCTCTTCTGTTGAATGCGATGCACGCAGGAGAGAAATTTCTGAGCCGCGATCGTCCCGTCGAAAGTCTCCCGCGGGTTGAGACAATTATCGCAACCGTTGCAGGACTCGTTAGACCGTTCCTCGCCAAAATAGCGCAACAACACCGTGCGCCGGCATTCCCGTGTCTCCGCGTAATGCACCATCTGCCGCAATTGCTCGCGCGCGATGCGTTGTTCGTTCTCGCTCTTCTCCTCGATGAAGCGCATCTGCTTCACCACATCTGCGGCGCTGAAAAGCAGCACACATTCGCTCGGCAAACCGTCGCGGCCGGCGCGTCCCGTTTCCTGGTAGTAGCTCTCGATGTTCTTCGGCAGATCGTAGTGCACCACGAAACGCACATTGGGTTTGTTGATTCCCATCCCGAACGCGATCGTCGCCGTCACCACCCGCACGTCGTCGCGCAGGAACTTCTCCTGGTTTCTGGCCCGTTCCTTTCCCTCCAGTCCGGCGTGATACGGCTTGGCCGCAATGCCGTCGTCATTCAGTTTTTTCGCGAGCGATTCCGCCGTCTTCCGGCTCGCGCAATAAACAATGCCGGATTCGTTAGGCCGCGACTGCACGAATTCCAGCAGCTGATCGTATGGCTTCGCTTTTGACGCGCACACGATAGGTCAGGTTCGGCCGATCGAAACTCGCCACATAACAGCGCGGTTCATTCAGCTTGAGTTGCTTGAGAATGTCCTCGCGCACTCGCTCCGTCGCCGTCGCGGTCAGCGCCATCACCGGCACATCAGGCAAATGCGCGCGCAGCTTCTTCAGTTCGCGATATTCCGGGCGGAAATCGTGACCCCACTCGCTGATGCAATGCGCCTCATCGATCGCAAGCTGCGCCACGTCCAGGTTGAGCAGGCGCTCGAGAAAGCTCTCCATCATCAGGCGCTCCGGCGCGACATAGAGCAGCTTGAATTCGTTCGTGTGCAATCCGCGTAAACGCAGCCGCGCTTCGTCGGCATCAAGCGTCGAATTCAAGTACGTCGCCGCGATGCCACTGGTGCGCAGCGCATCCACCTGATCCTTCATCAGCGAGATCAACGGCGAGACAACAATCGTCAGGCCGCTGCGCAGCAGGGCCGGCAATTGAAAGCAAAGCGACTTCCCGCCGCCGGTCGGCATGAGCGCGAACACATCGCGTCCCGCCAGCGCATCGCGCATGATCTCCTCCTGCAACGGTCGAAAGGCATCGTAACCGAAGTGTTTTTTCAGCGGCGTCGAAAGATCCACGGACATGTTTTCTTTCACCAAAAATAGCGAGGCTTGCCGAGTTACTATGTCATGTCGAACGTCCCGCGTGCGAAGCGTAATTTTTGCTTATCGGCTGCTGTGTCTTGTTCGCGCGGAATCTCCCGGCGGAGAACGAGGCCGACGCGACTTTTGCCAATGGACTCTACGGACACGCGGTCGGACAAATCGCGCGTGCTTCCGACCTTGAGCGTCGCGGTAAGAAGAAAGAGGCGATCGCGGCTTACGAGCTGGCCGGGAAGTTGAGCGAAGCTTCGCTGAGCGAAGAGGAACAGGCCGGTGGGCCGGTGGAAGATCGAGCGCCCGATAGATACTACGACTGCGCGGTTGCGTACCTGCACGCGGGCCGGCTGCTGGCGCGCATGCCCGAAGAGAGTGAGCGAAGGAACGAAGACCTGAGCAAAGCCACCACCTACCTGGACATGGTGGAAAAGATCGAGGCGGCCCGCGCGCAGAAGGAAAATCGCCCGATCAATCCCGAAGTGTGGCGGGTGCGTAATGCTTCCGGTTATGCCTGCTTCCTTCGCGGGGAACTAGCGCAGGCGCGCGTGCATTATCAGCAGGTGCTGCAGATGAACCCAACCTATCATCCGGCCAAGCAAGCCATCGAGAAGATCAACGATCTGGAGCAGCAGCAGAACGAACTCTTCACCCCGCAAGGTCGCACCCTGCACAAGGAAAAGACGTGGAAGACGATCCATGACGTGGTCGATGCGCTGAAGCTGGTCAGGGACATCGTGAGCCTGGGCCGGTAAATGCGGCGGTTCTCTGGAAACCAGCTACTTGGTTTCTTCGAACCGCTCGCCGTTCCAGGTCATTCGGTGCCAAACTTTGTTACTTCCTTGTTTGCGCACCAGGATAGTCCGACCGACGCGAGGTAAACTAAAACGCCAGTCGCTGCCATCGCGGAAAGGTAGGAGCGAGCGCGAAAGCTGGTGCATTTTTCCGTCCTCTCCCAGCTTGTAGAAGTATAGGTAAACGTCGTCGTCGCCTTCCAGCTCACCCGTGCAAAGAGCCAGAGCGGTTTGCCATTCTTATAACGAAAGAGCGCGACGTCGAAGTTCGGCTGCGCACCATCGCCAAGGCAATGGATGAAGCCATTGGCCTCATCGATAACGCCCTGACCACTGCGAATATGTCGCAGCCAGCTGGCCAGGGGCGCCTCGAATTGGTCGGCTGGCAGAAGGAGGAAATAGTCGACCACAGTTGCCTTCGCGGGAGTTACTTCATTCCCTCGTAGGGAGACCGCACAGACAACAACAATAATAAAACCAAGTGAGAATCTGTTCATGAGCTATTCCTTTTTGGTCGGCTGAAGTGGCCAATTGTCTGGTCGGGTTCCAATTAGTTGGCGGTGGGTTTTGAGGCTCGACCATTTCATTCCTTCGCTCTGCCATTTCTTTCGCCAGGCGGCATAGGTGAACCCGCGATCGTCATCGCTCACCCCAAACTGGAATCCGCAGCTTGGACAAATCTCGTAGGAACCGCCGTTCTTTGTTCGCGGTTTCTCTTGTAAGTCCGGGTAACCACAGACTGGACAGCGATGAGTCATCTTAGCGTGAGTTCCTCAGGTCAAACGGCTGACCCGGCTGGCGGTCAAAGTATCTTGGATTGCCCGGCTTGAAAAAGGTCTTGGTTGTTCCGTTGTGGTTATAGGCGCCAAAGGCTCCGCTCTTGCTGTCATAGACGCGCAGAACGCCTTCGCCATCGAGCTTGGCGCGGTAACCTTCAACCTTGGCGCGACGCAGGAAAAGATAGGCCATGACGGCATATTCATCCGGGCTCCTTGCGCCAAAGTCACCGCCGTGCCGGGCGAAGTGATCCGGGAGCGACGCCGGATGACCCCAGGTGCGTTGCGCAATCTCCCGCGCCGACATCGTCCGCGCCGGATCGTTCGCCGGCAACGATGCCACTTGGGTGCCGGTTGTACCTAACGAGTTGTTCTGTTCCCTGAACTGGTAGGCGGCGAAGCCGATCGCCACGATTACGGCGAGGAAAAGCAGCTTCTTCATGGGTGTTGCAGTCGCACTTGCTTAAGCAGGCCGCTCCATTTCGAAACGATCGCGCGTGCGGCAATACCAATTAGGACTAGCCATGCGACCGATAACGTGAAACCGCTCGCTGCGAATACGTAGCTTCTTTTCGTCAATCAGTTCATCGCGGACATGCACGCGCTTGACCAGGCCGATGATCAATCGGTTCCCACCAATTTGCAGCGTGCCCCATTCCTTGCACTCCAAGGCAGCAGGCGATTCCGCAATACGCGGCGGTTTGACCGAAGAAGAAGGAGAAGTCGTTAGGCCAGCCAGTTCCAACTCGTTCACGCCATAGGGCAGAGACGCGGAGGTCTTGTTCATCGCTTCTGCTACAGCTTCATCCACCAGATTAACCACGAACTCATGGGTCTCCCGGATGTTACGCGCCGTATCTTTTGGTTCGCCGTTGTCGCGATCGCCTGGGCAAAAACCGATGATGGGCGGATCAGCGCCGAGCGCGTTGAAGAAACTAAACGGCGCTGCGTTCAGCTTTCCATCCCGGCTAAGTGTCGTGACCCACGCGATCGGTCGTGGCGTGATGAGCGAGACCAACATGGCGTAGCTGCGATCTGGCATGCTTTCCTTCCAGGTCGAGTTCCATGCTGACTCATACCCTCTGCGATGGCGCAGCGCAAAATGCGCGGTTGGATTGGCGGCCGCCACTTGCTAGGCTGCGGGATGGATTCGCGAAGGGTAAAAGCGATCACACTTGATGCAGTGCGCCACGCCCTACCGCTCGTTCCTTTTTACCTGCGACATGGCAACATCGTCGCCTACCTGTTACTAACTGCCTTCGACCTGTCGCTGGGACTTACGCTCATCGTCGGCACCACTCGCGACCGCAACGACCCGACCACCGTCGATCCGCGCGCGACCTGGTTGATCTCGCGACTTACCGCAGCCGCAGTGCTAGGTCTCTTTCTCGGAATCGTGGCCGCGATCATCAGCGTTCCGATGTCGATTCCTGCTTTTATCTTTGGTCTGGCTACTCACGTGGACTTACGTGCTTGCTCATTTCGCGCCCGCCTTTTTGGATAACAGCAGCGCTCATGGCTTTAGTAACCGGCGCACGAGCGCAGATACGTTTTGAGGCCGTGACCAGGCCGGGTCGACGCGGAACCAGTCTGCACGCCGGGCTGCTGACCAGGTCTAAGCGGGGCTTGCGCCAGACGCTTAAACACTTCCGCCATGTCATTCACCAGGTCTTCCAGGCGTTCGAAAAATTCCTGGTCGGCAAATCTCTCCGGCAGGCCTTTCAATTGCTTGATGCGCTTACTCTGCGAGTCTTCATTCCAAAACTTGTAGCCGGTGACATCGCGCAATGCTTCAGGGAGACGCGCCCGGTCGATCTTCTCCAACTCGATTCGAAAGATTCGGCCGGGCAGGTTCATGCTGACGAACTGCGGTAGCTCGCGATCACTACACCACTCTGAAGCGAGATAACGCTCTGATGAAAACATGATAAAGATAGAGCTGCCTTTCACCGCGTCGTACAAGGCCGGAGTAATGGGATCGTTCCCGGAAAGACGATTATCTTTCCAGATCTCGAATTCTGCGCTGGCTATTTTCCCGGGCAGGCGGGCCAGAAGAAATTCAACAAACGTGCTCACCCAACCCTTGCTCGCCCCCGGATCAGCGAGATCGTTTGCATGGGCGTAGCTGATGAAAATCCGCTGCTGCATCGCCGACCTACTTCCGCTTTGAGACCTTCCTATCAAGATGATGCCAACGCTTCCAGACAAATTTGCGAATGAATCTAAGCGAAAAAAAGATCGTAACTTGATCCCCTTTCTCGTTACGCTGGCACAGTAGTTATGGCAGCATCAGTCGATGCAGCAGATCAAGCTCGAGAGAACGAGATATTCATCTCCTACTCGCGCAAGGACAAAGACTTTGTTCGTCGCCTGGATGATGGACTAAGGCGCCGCGGGCGTTCCGCATGGGTGGACTGGGGGGATATTCGGCCGGCGGAGGAATTCATGCAGGCTATCTATGCCGCGATCGACGCGACCGATACCTTCATCTTCGTTCTTAACCCAGATTCCATGAGGTCCGACGTATGTGAGTTGGCTGACGCTCCTTTTCCGTGGCGGCTTCGGCAAGCCATTGTCCGCCGAGCTAAGGCGACCGCCGCCGCGCCAAGCTGGCCTATGCCGCGCAACTAACCATCATCGCCAGCTACGTGGCCTTAAACTTTGCGCTAAGTCTCTTCGGACGATTCGGCTTCTTCATCCTACCCATCCTTTTCGCGTCGCTACTCGTCTTCTACGACGCACGACCCGACATCGCGCAACGCATTTTCCCGACACTCTGGCGCGAAGCGAAGTAAGTTGTCAGGTCGTCCGGCTGCGAATCGATTCCAGAATATCGGCGATAACTTCATCGCGTGGCTTCGCGCCGAGATTGCCTTTGCCATGCACGCGCACGCTGACGGCGTTAGCTTCCATGTCGCGGTTGCCGATGACGAGCATGGTGTGGACTTTCATCTGCTCGGCGTTGCGAGATCTTCGCCTTCATGTGGTCGCTGCTGGCGTCGAGCTCGGCGCGGACTTGATGGGCGCGCAGTTCGCTCTGAATTGAGCGGGCGTAGTCGAGCAGCGGCGCTTCGTCGCCGATCGGGAGGATGCGGACCTGCTCGGGAGCTGAGCCAGAGCGGGAAGTTGCCGGCGTAATGTTCGATGAGGAAGCCGATGAAACGTTCGTGCGTGCCGAGCGGCGCGCGGTGAATGCAAAGCGGAGTCTTCTCGGTGTTGTCGCGATCTTTGTAGATGAGGCCGAACCTCGGCGGGACGGCGAAATCGACCTGGTTGGTGGCGATGGTGAACTCGCGACCGATCGCGCTCCAGACCTGCACGTCGATCTTCGGTCCGTAGAAGGCGGCCTCGTTAGGCACTTCCACGTAGTTGATGCCGGAGCGTTGCAGGACGCCGCGCATCATCTCTTCCGTCTTCTTCCATAGCTCTGGGTTATCGACGAATTTCTGGCCGAGCTTGGCCGGATCGTGGGTGGAGAAACGCATGACGTATTTCTCGATCCCGAAGAGCTTGAAATACTTCAGATACATTTCGTTCACGGCGTTGAACTCGGATTCGAACTGCTCCTCGGTGCAGTAGATGTGGGCGTCGTTCATCTGCAACGAGCGCACGCGCATGAGGCCGAAGAGCTCGCCGCTCTGCTCGTAGCGATGGCAGTAGCCATACTCGGCGAGCCGTAAGAGGTAGGTCGCGATAGCTGCGCGGCAAGCGCAGCGTAGAGCTTGTGGTGATGCGGACAGTTCATCGCCTTGAGGTAGTAGTTATCCGTGACCGACAGCTCAGCTCTTGTAGCTCGTTCAAACTTCGCGGTAGTCTTCCGGCGTGCTCGATTCCGCATCTCGATTCGATGAGTCTTGTCTGAGTTGCTTCGAAGCACGCTTTCGCTCCATTTGCGCTCGAAGCTCTCGCTTTCGCTTCGTCGCTCTTCCAACATCCATCGGCGGAAACATCGACTCCGCGTAGTAAGGCAGATGCCCGCTCGTCTTGATACAAGCTTCTCGCGCGCTAGGTTAGGTGTCCTGACCCGCTGATAACCCGCGGCGAACTCCGTTTCCTTCGCCAGCTTCTCCAGTTCCTCGATGATAGCTGCGCCGCGCGGGAGCCAGAGCGGCAGGCCGGGGCCGACGTCGTCGTCGAAGGTGAATAGCTCCAGTTCCTTGCCGAGCTTGCGATGGTCGCGCTTCTTCGCTTCCTCCAGCATGGCGAAGTATTCGTCGAGCTGGGTCTTGTTCTTGAAGGCGGTGCCGTAGATGCGCTGGAGCTGTGGGTTCTTCTCGTCGCCTTTGTAGTAGGCGCTGGCGACGTTGGTCAGCTTGAAGGCGCCGATGTTGCCGGTGCGCATGACGTGCGGCCCGGCGCAGAGATCGAGTGAAGTCGCCGTTGCGGTAAAGTGAGATCTCTTCGCCTTCGCTGGAATGTTCTGGATGATATCGAGCTTGAACTTGCTCGGAGCAAGGCCTCACGCCAAGGGCGCCAAGTTCGCCACGTTCAGCCATCTGCAAGGCTTCATCGCGACTAACGACACTGCGCTCGAAGGTGTGATTGGCTTTGATCTCCTTCTTCATCTCGGCCTCGATCTTCTCGAAATCTTCCGGCGAGATGCGGTGCGGCAGTTCGACGTCGTAATAGAAACCGTTCTCGACCGGCGGCCCGGCGGCGAATTGCGCTTCCGGCCAGATTTTCAGAATGGCGGTCGCCAGCACATGCGCGCACGAATGGCGGATGCGTTCCAGTTCCGTCATCGGTTTGCCTTCGTGCGCGTGCGGCACGCCAGCGGCGGCGATATCTTCGGCAGCTACTTTTTCATCAGCGTTCATGAACAGCGGGAGGTTCAGCGCGTTTTGCGCATCGGGCAAGCAAAGCCGATCCGCCGACTACGTCGCGCCGCTACGGAAAGCGGAGACGATAGAACTGCTTCGTCAATCCCACCGCGGTTGCATCATCGTATTGCAAGACGCCTGTTCCGTCCGCGGTCGGTGAGTTCGGTAAGGGTTGGAAGCCGTTTGGACTTAGGTCTGGGGAGGCTTCCACGGTGTGGACCGCACCTGCGAACCCGACAGCCTGTAACATGATGTGACCATTCGTTAGGCGCGTGGTCGATGTGATCCGAATCGGCGAGCCGGCAAACAACGCCGCCAGCGCATCGACGCGTCCGTAGCCAAAGGAATTATTTGGAATCTGCGTCGAGGTGGTTCCACCGCACGTCTGCGCCGGGCTTACCGTGACTGCGGGATTCGCGGTTCCTTGGAGAAGCTCTTTTGTCGCCGCAATGTTGCGCAGCAGATCGGGTCGGGCCGACCAGAGCAAGGCTACCACACCTGAGACGTGCGGCGCAGCCATCGACGTGCCGCTCAGGATTCCGAAAGCGGTGTCGTTCGTGCGTTTGCTCGAGCGGACGACCACGCCTGGGGCGGAGAGATTAGGTTTGAGCAGGTTTGAATTGTTATACGTGCTTGGCCCACGGCTGCTGAAGCCGGCCAGCAGGTTAGTCATGTCGTAGGCGCCGACGGAGAACGTGGCGTCATAGATCGGGGGCGGGTCACTCACGGTCGAACAATCCGGACCAGAGTTGCCGGCCGCGCCGGTGACAAAGATCCCGGCCGCCTGCGTGTTGTTGACGATAATCTCCAACTCCGCCCGGGTCGTGCAGCCTTCACTCGAAGGGCACTCCCACGAATTGTTGAGAACGTGTGGACGCAAGGCCGGGTTGGCGTTGTTTCCACTCAGGTCGGTGGGCGCGATCATGAACTGCAAGCACTCTGTGTAGGTCGCGGGCGTGCCCGATCCCTGATCCATCGTGCGGCAGGCGATCCATTTCGCGCCAGGCGAGACGCCGATCTGATTCGCTCCACCATCATCGCCCACCATCGTGCCGGCAGTGTGTGTCCCGTGGCCATTGCCGACATCGTCATCGCACGGCTCGACTGTGTCCGGACCGCACGTGCCGCCGTCGGAATGAACGACATCGTGCCAGTTGAAATTGTGATCAGCCGAGACGCCGTTCCATCCACGATATTTCAGCTTCAACGCGGTGTGGGTCCAGCGCACACCAGTATCGAGCGAACCAACCACGATACCTGTGCCGGTAAATCCGAGCGACCAAACCGCGGGCGCGTTCACGTTCGACACGCCCCATTCGATCGCGGTCGTGGCATCGACTCGGTTCGACGTGACCCCAAACTTGGCGACCTCTGGTTCTTCAATCCAGCGGGTCGCGTTGTTCGAATCGATCCGCGCCACATCATCGCGGCCAGCGATTGCTTCGATCTGAGCGCGATCCGCTGTCGCCACGATCATGTTCGCGGCCCAGAAGGATTGATAGCTGATGCCCTGCGCTTCGAGAAAGGCGCGAAGCGGCGCCTGCGTGCGCGCCGCATGCCTGGTCAACGTGTTGTAAACAAACCAGCCGCGCGCGTTCTGATCTTTTATTTCATACGCCGCACTTACATCCGCCTGGTCAGCCAGCAGAATAACGACCGCGGTTCGATTGCCATTGTCGGCAGCAGCCCGGACTTGCGGCGCAATCTTTCCCTTCCATCCAGGCGTAACTCCGGCCGTGGAAGAGAAGGCGATGATTGCGAGAAGCAGGCCGGCCGCGCCACAAAACAAAGAGAACGCGATGCGCATGGTCCGAAACCGGCGTCACGATCGACTACGGGAAGTTGCGCGGTGCCACCGCGCGGACGGTGGTGATTCGCGCCCTTGCCATGGCACAACCATTATCAGCCAGAGTCTAGGCAGACAAAACAATTCAACCACGAAGCAGACAAAGAACACTAAGAAAATCGTGTTATTGTTCAGCATGCGATGGCTGGTCGTCATGGCCGCGTTGGCATGCCTGAGCTGCGACCGTGCGGTCACTGCGGTTCCTGATTTCGCTGCGCAGCGCGAGCGGATGGTGAAGCAGCAGATCGCGGAGCGCGGCGTGACGGACGCGCGCGTGCTCGCCGCCATGCGCAAAGTGCCGCGGGAAGAATTTGTCCCGGACAATGTGCGCGCGCGAAGTTACAGCGATGGGCCGTTGCCGATCGGTTCCGATCAGACGATCTCGCAACCATACATCGTTGCCTTCATGACAGAACAATTGCGACCGCAGCCGAAAGACCGCGTCTTAGAGATTGGAACCGGCTCCGGTTATCAGGCAGCGATTCTGGCCGAGTTAGTCGCGGAGGTTTATACGATCGAGATCGTGGAGTCGTTAGGTAAGAGGGCGGAAGCGACTTTGCAACGTCTAGGTTACAGGAATGTGCATGTGAGAATCGGTGACGGTTACCAAGGCTGGCCGGAGGCAGCGCCGTTCGATGCCATCATCGTCACCTGCGCGCCTGATCACGTTCCGCAGCCGCTGATCGCGCAACTAAAGGAGAACGGCCGCATGATGATTCCGGTAGGTGAATCATTTGCGCAGGAGCTGTATCGCTTTCACAAGGAAAATGGCGAACTGAAACGGGAAGCTGTCTTGCCGGTCGCTTTCGTGCCGATGACAGGCGAAGCGCAGAAGAAGAAGTAGCAGGTCGAGGAAGGCGCGCGGACGAGTGTTACCTAACGAGTGGTTACTTCAGCGCGGCCAGCTTCTTCACATCGATGCGCTTGAGCCATTCCTGGAGTTCCTTCGCATCCTGGCCGGTAATCTCGATTTGCAGGAAGTAACGTTTCGCCACCAGCAACCAAAGCGTCCCGTGTTTGCCTTCGTTCTCGTAGGTCTCGAAGCCCGGGGTGCCATCGATCGTGACGGGCTTGGAATAACCTTCTGCGTTCGTCTCGGAATTCTTCCAGCCAGCCATGGTCATCTCGACGTAATCAGGGCTGGCCACTGAATCGAGAATGCTGATGGAAGTAGTCGGAGAGTCAGCGGAATCACCTTTGGAATAATCACGATGCGCGCTGGAGATTTGCGTGTCGCCCATTTCCTCGGTCGAACCTTCGGCGTCTTCCGCTTTCCAGCCGCGTGGGCGCATCGGGAAAAAGCGGGAGCAGATTTTTGAAATCGATCGGATCACCGCCGGTGGTGGCGGGCTTGGGCGTCGATTCCTCTCCGGGCGGCGGCGGTTGCGCCACGGCGGGCAGCGCGAGGAGCAAGGCAAAGACGAGTTGCGAGATAAGCAAACGCCGTGAACGACGCGCTGGTGACAGGTTCTTCATAGGACTGCGTTGTCTCGCGCCTCTTGGAGTGACTTCGCGCGGTCGCTTTGTCAAGACGGGAAAGGAGCTACCGTTGTCCATGCCGCCTGATTTTGAAATAAGACCGGCGTTGCCGTCCGATGTGCCGGTGATTGCGCAATTGATTCGCGACCTGGCCGAGTATGAACGCGCGCCCAATGAGGCCATCGCGACAGATGATGGATTGCGCGAGGTTCTTTTCGGCGATGAACCGGCTGCGCATGTGTTGCTCGCGCTGGAGAATGAGACTGCGGTCGGGTTCGCGGTTTACTTTTTCAACTTCTCCACCTGGCTGGGCCGGCCGGGTTTATACCTGGAGGATCTATTCGTTAGGCCGGAAATTCGCGGCAAGGGTTACGGCCGCGCCCTACTGGTCAGGCTGGCGCAAATCGCGCGCGACCGGAATTGCGGCCGAATGGAGTGGGCCGTGTTGGATTGGAATGAGCCGGCGATCGGTTTCTACAAGAATCTTGGCGCGACGCCGATGCACGAATGGACGGTGTTTCGCTTGGAGCGCGAGGACGTTGCGAAGCTTGCGCAGGGGTAATGGCGAAGATCGAGGATTACGCATTCCTGAGCGACACCCAGACGTGTGCCCTCGTTAGTCGCGAGGGGTCGGTCGACTGGCTTTGTTTCCCGCGCTTCGATTCGGGCGCCTGTTTCGCCGCCCTGCTCGGGGAGGAAGAGAATGGTCGCTGGGTTTTTCTGCCTAACGAGTCGTTAACCGCGACGCGGCGCAGGTATCGCGGCGATTCTTTGATTCTGGAAACGGAACTCGAAACCGCCAGCGGCGTGGTGCGCCTGGTCGATTTCATGCCGCCGCGCGGCGCCGCCCCCGATATCATTCGCATTGTCGAAGGCGTGCGCGGGCGCGTCGAACTCAAGATGCTGCTCACCATCCGTTTCGATTACGGACACATCGTGCCGTGGGTGCGCAAGTGCGATGGCGCATTGCAGGCTGTCGCCGGTCCTGATGCGTTGATTCTGCGCACGCCGATCGAGACCTTTGGCGAGAATCTGCACACAGTCGCGAAGTTCACGGTGGAAGAAGGCAATCGTTTTCCGTTTGTTCTCACCTGGTTCGCCTCGCACAAAGATCCGCCGCGCAAAGTGCATGCCGACCATGCGCTGGAGCAGACGGAAAACTATTGGCGCGACTGGTCGGCGAAATGCGAGCTGCAATCACCGTGGCGCGACGCGGTGATGCGTTCGCTCATCACCTTGAAAGGTCTCACCTACGAACCGACTGGCGGCGTCGTCGCGGCTGCGACAACGTCGTTGCCGGAAGAAATCGGCGGCGGACGCAACTGGGATTATCGCTACTGCTGGGTGCGCGATGCGACCTTCACGCTGGTTAGTCTCATGAGCGCCGGCTACGTCCAGGAAGCGCGCGCCTGGCGCGAATGGCTTCTGCGCGCCGTCGCCGGCAGTCCCGCGCAAATGCAAATCATGTACGGGGTGATGGGCGAGCGGCGTCTGGATGAATTCGAGCTGCCATGGCTCGCGGGTTACGAAAACTCGAAGCCGGTGCGCGCGGGCAATGCCGCGTCGCAGCAATTCCAGCTCGACGTTTACGGCGAGTTACTCGGTTCGATGTATCGCGCCGATCGCGCCGGCATTAAAGCAAGCGAAGCCGACTGGCGCTTGCTGATGGCGCTGGTGCAGTTCCTCGAAAAGAATTGGGAGCAACCGGACCAGGGCATCTGGGAAGTGCGCGGCCCAGCGCAGCATTTCACGCATTCGAAAGTGATGGCGTGGGTTGCGTTCGATCGCGCGATCAAACTGGTTGAGCATTGCAGTTGCGAAGCGGAGGAGCACATCGATCGCTGGCGCGAAGTCCGCGAGCGCATTCACGCGCAGGTCTGTGAGCTCGGCTACAACGCGAGGAAAAAATGCTTCACGCAATTCTATGGCTCGGAAGAACTGGACGCGAGTTTGCTCATGATGCCGATGGTCGGTTTCCTGCCGTATGACGACGAGCGCATTCGCGGCACGATCGAAGCAATCGAGCGCGAGCTGATGTGGAATGGCTTCGTCCTGCGTTATCGCGCGCAGGAGACAAACGTCGATGGTTTGCCTGGCAGCGAAGGAGTTTTTCTGCTCTGCACTTTCTGGCTGGCCGATTGTTTGCACTCGTTAGGCAGAAGGGAGGAAGCGCGAGAAATTTTCGAACGCCTGCTCGCTCTGCGCAACGATCTTGGTTTGCTTTCCGAAGAATACGATCCGCGCGCGCAACGCATGCTGGGTAATTTTCCGCAGGCTTTCTCGCACGTCGCCCTTATTAATACGGCGCGGGTCTTATCGGGCGAGCCGACTTAACTGCTCGTTAGGCTTGTAGCCACGTCCCTGTGGGACGTCCCATTGTGCTGCCAATCATGTCAAGACCAAGTCGGTCGCATCGCGGGACGTCCCGCAGGGACGTGGCTACATCTTCTGCGTCTGCACCAGGCGCTTGATCAACTCTGTGTCGGTCGCGAAGCCGATCAGATTCTTGCGTGCATCAATGACGGCGGCCAACCCGACACGCGCGGCACGCAGGCGTCGCAGGACTCGATAGGCCGGTTCTGTTTCAATCGCGGTGACAATGCGCCGCGTGTAGTTCGACAACGTCGTAGGCGATTCGTGATCGAAAAGAATGTCGAGCACATTGACCAGGCCGACCGCCTGACCTTCCGGCGAAACAATCGGGAAACGATCGGCGCCGCTCGCTTTGCTCAGGTCGAGAATCTGTTGCGGCGAAGTGTGCGGCTGCACGGTCTGGCATTGCGCCAGCGGCGTCATGACATCGCGCGCGCACACGTTGCGAAAATCGACCACGTTATGAATCATGGCGCGCTCCGTGGAGGTGAGAGAGCCTTCGCGTTCGCTTTGCACCGCGACCTGTTTCAATTCCTCGCGCGCAGCGAAGAGGCGGGTGCGGTCAAATTTCCGCCGCGGAAAAATCAGCCGACCGATGAGTTGTCCGATTTCAAGGACCGGCCAGAGCAATCGGGTCGTGAAAGTGAGCACCCCGCCGAGCGCGGCGAGGGCGCGAATGGGAAAACGGCGGAAGAGCGCCTTGGGCAGGACGCCGAGAACGAAGAGATAAATAGGCACGGCCGCGACCGCGACGAGGAAATATCCGAGGCGCCCGAACTGATTCGTAAGCGTGTGCGTGGCGAGCAGCAGCGCGGAGATGTCGGCCACGTTCGTGACGAGAAGGACAGTGACGAGCAGACGTTCCGGATGCCGGAGCATGCGGAACAAACGTCGCGCGCCCGGTGCGCCCTGTTTCACCCGCGAACGCAGCCGCACTTGATCGACGGAGAGCAAGCCGGCTTCGATTCCGGCGAACAAGAATGAGATCGCGCACAGACCTAGGATGGCGAGCCAGATCATGAATCTTCCTCCGCGCCATCGGCCTCTTCGCTCGAGCAATCTCCCGTCAGGCACGTCGTTTTTTGCAGGAGCAGTTCCTCGATGCGTTTGCGCGCGGTGCGGCGCACGGTGATGGCGAGGCGCGGCATTTCAATCTGCGCGCCGGTCGGCGGCAGGTAACCGAGCCGGTTGAAAACAAAGCCGCCAATCGTGTCGATGCCGTCGGCTTCAAGTTCGAAACCGAGATGCTCGGTGAGATCGTCGAGGCGCGCGTTTCCGCTCACGAGAAAACGTCCATCGTCCAGCGGTTCGATGTAGAGATCGGCGTCGCCCAGCGGCGCGGCGTCGCTCATGATTTCCTCGATGATGTCGGACATGGTGATGATGCCTTCCGTCCCGCCGAATTCATCCACGACCACGGCCAGTCCCTGCGGGTGTGAAATAAAATTTCGCAGCAGATTCATCGCCGGCATTGTCTCGGGCACGAACGACGGCACGGCCATGCTCTCGGTATAATGCTCGCCCGGATCGAGCAGGAACGTGCGCGCATCGATGATGCCGACGATCTGGTCGGGCGTGTCGGCGTAAACCGGCACGCGCCGATGTCGGCGCTGCTTCAATTTCGCGATCGCTTCGGCGTTGGTCAGATCATCCGGCAGGACAAAAGTATCGACGCGCGGGGTCATGCAATCCTTGGCCGTTTTGTCGCCAAGCTTGATGATCTCCTGGATCATCTCGCCTTCGGATTCGTGCAGCGTGCCTTCTTCCTCGCCAATCTCGACCAGGGTCTCGAGTTCTTCGTCGCTGATTCCGGCGCGGATTTTGGACGAGTCGGGCAGGATGCGATCGACCACTGCTTCGGACATTTTCTCCAGCACGCTGCCGACGCGATCGAGTAGCGGCATGACCGCGCGCAGCGTCCAGACACCGATGGCCGACAAGCGATAAGGCGCGGATGCCGCCAGGAGTTTCGGGATCAAATCGCAAAGCAAAACAACGATGGCGAAGATGAAAATGGCGACGAGCCATTGCGGAAATTGTTCCCGCGCCAGCGGTCCTTCCCACAACAGGAAAAGGCAGAGGATGATGAGCGGGATGTTGACCGAGACGTCGCCTAACAAGAGGACGCTCAGGACGCGGCGCGGATTTTCGCGGAAGACCTGGATGAATTTTTGCAGCGACGGATGCTGGTCCTCCAGCCGCCGCAGTTGATGCGCCTTGAGGGAGAAGAGCGCGGTTTCCAATCCGGAAAAAAGCGCGGAGCAGAAGATAAGCGCCGCGATGACCAGAAGGAGGAGGATGAGGCCTCCCGCCGTCATTCTGCGCCGCGGCCCCGGCTACGCGAGTGTCGGCGGAAATTCGAGCGTGCAGGATTGCCCCTCATCTGAGACGAAGGCAGCTTACATCAAGATGAACAAAGGCGAGAGAATTTCGCGTTTCGTGGCGGAACTGGAGGGCGCCGCGCCCGACGCTGCCATCGGCGACATCGCGCAACATCCGTGTTATCGCGGATTTTTTCGCTGCTGGAACGAGCAGCGTTACTACGAAGCCCATGACGTGCTCGAGCATCTCTGGCTCGAGACAACTTCGAGTGACGCCGATTATTTCAAGGGTTTGATCCAGGCCGCGGGCGGGTTCGTTCATTTGCAGAAGCATTTCGAATCATCCCACGCACCGCGTGCATGGACGTCGCCTCGCTCCGGCGGTGCGTTTGTTTCGCCTGGCGGAAAAGAATCTCACGCCCTTCGCGCCGGTGCGTTACAGCTTCGATGTCGAGGGCCTGGTGGCACTCATTCAACAACAGATCGAGGCCATCGTGCGCTCCGAGTTCAGATTGAATCCGTGGTCGCCGCAAACCGCGCCGAAGCTTTCGTTAGGCGGCTAAGTCATCTCGAGCCCACGCAGACGGCGAGAGATCTCCCGCGGGTTCTGTCGATCACACAATCAATCGCTCGCGTGCCAAAGACCTGTTGCGAGATCCTTCGGCGCGCTGCGCCAGCCTCAGGATGACCGATCGAAAACCACTCGTTAGGCCGCGCTATGGCGTGAGAGTCTTTCGCTCAACCACACGGCAGCGAAAGAAATGAAGATGCAAATGACAACGAGGCGCCACGCGACCGCATCATCGCCGAGTTGCACGGCTTCGTAGATTTTCAACGAAAGCGTGGTGGTTTTTCCGGGAATATTTCCCGCGACGAGAATGGTGGCGCCGAATTCGCCGATGGCGCGCGCGAAGGCCAGGACAATGCCCGCCCAAATTCCGCGGGCCGCCAACGGCAGCGTCACAGCGAAGAAGACCCGCAGTTGGCTGGCGCCGAAAATTCGGGCCACGTCTTCCAGCTCACGCTCGACGCTTTCGATGCCGACCCGTGCGCCGCGCACCAAGAGCGGAAACGACATGACGGCACAGGCGATGACGACGGCGCGCCAGGTGAAGACGATGTCGGTCCCGAAGTGCCGATGCAAAAAATCGCCGATGAAACTGCGCCGGCCTAACGACTTCAAAAGGATCAATCCCGTCGCGACCGGTGGAATGACCAGGGGCACAGTGATGATGGCTTCCACCAGTGTTTTGCCCGGCCATTTTTTTCGCGCCAGCAGCCAGGCGAGCGCGAGACCGAATGGGACGATCAGCAGCGTGCTGAGGGCGCAGACACCCAGGGTAAACAGAATGACGTGCCACTCTTCAGACATCTTCTAGCGGCATCAGTGCTTCACGATGAAGCCGAATTTCTCGAAAACCTTGGCGGCTTCCTCGCCCCCGAGATAACGCAGAAACTTTTCCGCTTCGGGTTTATGCGACCTTTGTTTAACGAGAGCGGCCGGATAGTTGATTGGCGACGTCTCGTTAGGCGGAACGCTGAAGATGATCTTCACTTTCTTGGAAACACCGGCGTCGGTCTTGTAGACGAAAGCGACATCAGCATTGCCGGCTTCCACCACCGCCATGCCGGCGCGCACGTTCTCTGTCGGAATGATTTTTGGTTCCAATTCGCTCCACAGCCCGAGCTTCTCCAGGTAGCCGCGCGTATAAACGCCGACCGGCACAAGTTTGGGATCGCCCACCGCAATGTGTTCGACCTGGCGCAAATCGTCGGCTGATTTCAGGGTCAGCTTGCTCTCGTTAGGCGCGACGATCACCAGGACATTGGAAAGTAAATCGCGGCGCGTTCCGTCTTCGATTTGGCCACTTTTCTGCACGCGGTCCATCTGCGCATCATCGGCCGAGAAAAAAATGTCAGCCGGCGCGCCTTCCTCGATCTGGCGGGCCAGCGTGCTGGAGGCAGCGAAATTGAACGCGATGTGATCGCCGCTTTGCTTCTCGTAGCTCGTACCGATCTCCTTCAGCGCATCGGTTAAACTCGACGCAGCATAGACATTGATCTCCGCCGCATGCGTTGAGACGGCCAATGAAAGCAGCAGCGCAACGAGAATTCGGCGGATCATGAGCGGAACGTTCAACGTCCAACCTTGAACGTCCAACGCTCAATTTGTTAAGCGCGATCGCTCTTCTTGATTGAAATGTTGGACGTTGAGCGTTGAACGTTGGACGTTCCTTCATTCATGTCGCAAAGACGCAACCGCCTCGCTACCGAGAAATCGCCCTACCTTCTCCAACACGCCGATAATCCCGTCGATTGGATGCCGTGGGGCGAAGAGGCCTTCGCGAAAGCGCGCGCCGAGAACAAGCCGATCTTTCTCTCCGTCGGTTATTCGACCTGCCATTGGTGCCACGTCATGGCGCACGAGTCGTTCGAGAACGACGCCATTGCTGAAATCATGAATCGCGAGTTCGTGAACGTGAAAGTCGATCGCGAAGAGCGGCCGGATGTGGATCGCGTTTACATGACTTTCGTGCAGGCGACCGCCGGTCACGGCGGCTGGCCGATGAGTGTCTGGTTAACGCCAGAGCTGAAGCCGTTTGTCGGCGGAACTTATTTTCCGCCGGAAGATCGGCGTGGTCAGCCGGGATTCCCGAAGTGTGCTCATGCGCATCGCGGCCTCGTGGAAACAGAATCACGAAAAAATTGCGGAGCAGGGGACGCGCATCATTGAAGCGTTGAGCGAAGCAGCAGCGGCCAGCGCGAGCGGCGTCGAATCGGTCGATGCCGATGTGATCGAGGAAGCCTATCGGCAAATCGCGCGCACCTACGACGCGCATGAAGGCGGCTTCGGCGGTCCGCCGAAATTTCCGCGGCCGGTGACGTTGAATTTTCTCTTCCGTGTTTATGCGCGCGATCGGCAAGGCACGATGGGGAAGCACGCGCTGGAAATGAATCTCTTCACGCTGCGCAAAATGGCGGCAGGCGGAATGCACGATCATCTCGGCGGCGGTTTTTCTCGTTACTCGGTCGACGCTTTCTGGCACGTGCCGCATTTCGAGAAAATGCTCTACGACCAGGCGCAACTGACGAGCGCTTATCTCGACGCGTTTCAAATCACCCACGAGCCGCTCTTTGAAAATGTCGCGCGCGATGTGCTCGACTATGTGCGTCGCGACATGACTGCGCCGGAAGGCGGATTCTATTCCGCGGAAGATGCGGACAGCATCATTGAACATGGAAAGCCGGAACACGCCGAGGGCGCCTTCTATGTCTGGACAAAGGCGGAAATCGATCGCGTGCTTGGATCGTCCGCGGAGATTTTCAATTTTCATTACGGCGTCGAGGCGAATGGCAACGTCCCGGCAGGCGCCGATCCGCACGGCGAGTTCGTCGGAAAAAATATTCTGATCGAGAAGCACTCGTTAGGCGAAACCGCCGCGCATTTTGGAAAGAGTGAAGATGAAGTGCGTGAACTTCTGGCTTCCGCGCGCCAGCAGCTATCTGCCGTGCGGGCGAAACGTCCGCGTCCGCACCTGGACGATAAGATCATCACGGCGTGGAATGGGTTGATGATCTCGGCCTTCGCGCGCGCGGCGCAGATTCTCGACGAGGCCGAATATCTCAGTGCCGCCGAGAATGCGGCCAAGTGTGTGCGAACGCATCTGTACGACAGCACGAACAAAACACTGGTGCGAAACTACCGGCAGGGCCGTAGCGCGGTCGAAGGTTTCGCCGACGACTACGCCTTCGTCATTCAAGGCCTGCTCGATCTTTATGAAGCATCATTCGAGATCGAGTGGTTGAAGTTCGCGCTCGAATTGCAGGAGACGCAGGACCGCCTGTTCTACGACGAGAAGAACGGTGGTTACTTCAGCGGCACGGGCAAGGATCCGACCATTCTCCTGCGCATGAAGGAAGACAACGACGGCGCCGAACCGTCGGCCAGTTCGGTTTCCGCCTTGAATCTGCTGCGCCTGTCCCAGCTTCGCGGCGACGACTCGTTTGGCAAGCGTGCTCTGAGAACAATCGCGGCTTTCGGAACAACCCTGGCGCGCATTCCGAGCGCGATGCCGCAGATGCTCGTCGCCTTCGATTCCAGTTTGAGCAAGCCGCGACAGATCGTCATCGCCGGAAAACGCGACGCGAAAGACACGCGGAGTTTGCTGCGCGAAGTGCATCGGCATTACCTGCCTAACAAGTTGTTGCTCATCCCGGATAAGTTTCTGGCGGAAAAGCTGCCGGAGTTGCGCGAGATGAAAGCAATCGATGGCAAGGCGACCGCTTACGTTTGCGAGAATTTCACCTGCCAGGCGCCGCTGACCGATCAGGTGTCGTTAGGCAAGTTGCTCGCCGGCTAAACGCCTTCGACCACAATCATCTGCGTCGTCGCGGCACGATGGCGCATCTGGCGCGGCGCGCGGTATTCCTCGCCATTGAGCCAGGCCTTGGCCTGCTCGCTGGACGGGAATTCCATCACCACGATGCGTTTCGGATTCCAATCGCCTTCCAGCGTTTCCGTTTTTCCGCCGCGCACGATGTATTTGCCGCCGTATTTCGGCACGGCGGACGAAGCCTGCTTCTTGTATTCCTCGTAGCCGACGGGGTCGGTCACTTCGATTTCGCTGATGATGTATGCAGCCATGCTTCAGCTTCCGTTATCCGATTTCTTCCGGGCCAGTTTCGCAGCGCGGCGGCGGCGCAGGCGCAGCCAGTTGTTCCAGGTCTTGCGCACGGTGTCGCGCGGCGTGAGGTAATGCTGGCTGAGTTCGTTGCTCTTCAGGATCTGGGCGAGAATTCCCTTCACGGAAAAATCGTCGGTGTCGAGAATGGTGTAGGCGGTGCCGAGTGCGTCGCAGTGATGCGAATCGCTGGCCGCGATCATGGGCAAGCCGCGTAGTTGTGCGTATTCGAAGGCGAACTTGTTGTAACGCCGCAAAGTAGTGGCGGCATTGAAAACTTCCAGCGCATCGATCGGCAATGTCTCGAGCGTGGCGAAACGAATCCCGGCGCGGAAGAGATCGTAGGGATGCGGCGGAATGGCGAGTCCACCGCGTTCATGAATTAACTCACAAACTTCGCGGGCCGGCGTGCCTTTCAAATTATTAGGCAGCGTCGCGCCGATACAAAGGAGGTGACCCTCGGCCGTCGTGACTTCCTGTCCGGGAATGATGAGAAAGCCGTCCACCGGCAGGCCGTCTTCGCGCATCAGGCCTTTCTCCAGAAGGTAAGTGACGCCTTCGCAGGTGTTGTGATCGGTGATGGCGAAACCGTGCAGACCCTTGGCTTTGGCGGCGGCGATGTTGTCCTCCGGACTCGAGACTCCATCGCCGGAAAAGAAGCTGTGCGTATGGAGATCGATATTGAACGCCATGAGCGGCAAACGTAATTTGCCCCTCGCGAAATGGAAAGCGTCGGTTTCAAGGAATGGGCCATCGTGTGCGAGGCGCTGGGGCGCGGCGAGCAGTCGATCATCCTGCGCAAAGGCGGCATCGCGGAAGGCCGCGACGGCTTCGGCTTTCAACACCGCGAATTCTTTCTTTTCCCGACTTTCTTTCACGAACAGATGGAGAAAACGCGACTCGGCCTAACGAGTGCTCCGGCACAACGGCCAAACGAAATCGAGATCAAGTATCTTGCGAAGGTGGAATTCGCCACCGTCATCGCATCATGGACAACACTCGAAAATCTCGAGCCGCTGCATGTTTGGCAGCGCGAGGTTATTCGCGAGCGTTTTGATTACGATGCCGCGTCGCGAATCCATCTCGCTTTTGTGCGCGTCTTTCGTCTGAGCGAGAGCTGGATCTTTCCTGATGCGCCGCGTTACGGCGGATGTCGCTCGTGGGTGAAGCTGCCGGAGTTGCCTAACGAGACCAAACTCAAGCCTGTTCTAAGCGATGCACAGCACGCAAAGGTGGATCGCGACCTCCGGGCGCGATTTCGACTTCCGCGCGCTCTAGAAGCTTGGAGAATCTAAATCGAGCTCGGAGAGCTCGATCCACCTACGCCAGCGCTTCCGCCATGAACGGCTCGTCGGTGACCGACGGCTCCTCGGACTGGCGATTGAACTGCATGTCGTAGAGTCGGCGATAGTAGCCCGATTGCGCGATCAGTTCCGAATGTGTGCCGATCTCTTTGATGCGGCCTTCTTCCATCACCACGATCTGGTCGGCGGAAAGAATGGTGGAGAGACGGTGCGCGATGGCAATGACGGTGCGGCCCGCGGAAAGATTTTCCAGTGCGATCTGGATTTGCTTTTCCGATTCGGAATCGAGCGCGGAAGTCGCTTCGTCTAGCAAGAGGATGGGCGCGTTTTTCAAGAGAGCGCGCGCAATGGCCAGCCGCTGCTGTTGTCCCCCGGAGAGCAGACACCCTTTGTCGCCGATGACGGTGTTGTAGCCTTTCGGTTGCGCCGTGATGAAATCATGCGCGAAGGCAGCGTGCGCCGCCGCGTAAATTTCCTCCTTCGTCGCGTCGAGCCGGCCGAACTGGATGTTTTTGAAGATGCTGTCGTGAAACAAAAACGTCTCCTGTGTGACCAGACCGATTTGTTCGCGCAAAGATTTTTGCGTCACGGTGCGCAGATCGTGCCCGTCGATTTTCACGCTGCCGGAAGTCGGGTCGTAGAGACGCAGGATCAGTGAAAGAATCGTGCTCTTGCCCGCGCCGCTCGCGCCCACCAGCGCGTAAGTTTTGCCGCGCTCAATGGTGAGATTCAGTTCGCTGACCGCGTCCGTTACGCCGCTGGCATAACGAAAGGTCACATTCTCGAGATCGATGCGTCCGGTCGCTCTCGGCAACGCAATCGCGTCCGGCGCGTCGACGATGCTCGGCTCGGTGTCGAGGATGCGAAAGATCTCGGCCGTCGCCTGGATGGAGCGCTCCATTGTGATCTGGATGCGGCTGAGATTCTTGATCGGATCGTAGAGCAGAAAAATTCCGGCGTTCAGCGCGATGAAACGCGCCGCGTTCAGATGCGATAGGTAAACGTAAAGCAGCGCGAGTCCCACGCCGATGGCCGCCATCGTTTCCACCAGCGGACCGACTGCTTCCATCGCGCGGGTAATGCGCATCGCGTTCTGAAATTGGAGCCGGTTGCTTTTGCGAAAAGTTTGCGCCTGATGTTCTTCGCGCGCGAAAGATTTGATGACGCGAATGCCGGCGAAACTTTCCTGCATCGTCACGACCATCTGTCCCAGTTCTTCCTGCTCGCCATGCGTCGCGCGCCGGGCGCGCTTTCCGTAATAGGCGATGGGAATGATGCAGGCCGGGAAAAGGACGAGAGTGACGACGGTAAATCTCCAATCGAGGTACAACAACACCCCGATGCCGAAGATGATTGCGACCGGTTGTTTGAAAATGTCGCTGCTCACATTGGAGAGCGCCGACTGCACGGTGCGCGTGTCGTTGGTGATGCGCGACATGAGCAAGCCGGAACGCATCTGATTAAAAAAATCCATGGAATGGCCGAGGATTTTTTGGAAGAGCTGGACGCGAATGTCGGTGATGACCTTGTTGCTCACCCACGCCATGTAGTAGGCGTTGAGGTAAGCGCAGAGACTGCGCGCCATCATGATGCCTGGAATTGCGAGGCAAAGAACGATGAGCGAATGCGAGATCTTCGTTCCTTTATCAAACTGCTCGGCGTGACGCACATCGACCGCTCCGCCGAAGGTGACGGTCATGACCTTACCGAGAACAATCGGCAGATAACCGCTGATGGCACCGGCCAGCGTTCCGAAGGTGACGCCGCAAATGAAACGCCATTTGTACGGCTTGACGTAACCAAAGAGGCGCCGGTAGGGACCGGAACCCGCTTTGATTGTCTGCCAGATGGATCGTTTAACTTTGGGTGCTTGATCGGCACTCATACGGTTGGCGACCAGGAATTATGCGGTCGCGAGAAGCGCATTCATAGCATCGATCACTGCTTGCGTCGAGATGAGGTTCATCGCCATCGACTTCTGGTTAGGCGAAAATTGCGTCAGCGGTTTGGCTTCGCCCGCTTGCAAAACAATCGCGGTCGCAAAGCGCGGATGCCAATGCAGCGGATTTGTCGGACCGAACAATGCGACCTGCGGCGTCTGGGTGGCGGCGGCGAGATGCACCGGGGCGGAGTCGATCGTGACGACAAGCTTCGCGCGCTTGATGACGGCAGCGAGCGTGAGCAGATCCATCTTGCGCGAGAGATCGACGAACGGTGTGCGTGTTTGCCGGCGAATCCCGGCGATGTGTTCCTGTTCGATCGCCGCGCGCGCGCCGCTGACAACACTCGTTAGGCCACGGCTGGCGGCGTGATCAATCACCGCGGCCCAGCGATCGGCTTCCCAGAATTTTTCTTTTCGCGCTGAGCCGGGATGAAGAAGAACAAAATCGCCGTGCACGCCGTTGGCGGACAGAAGTTGCGCCGCCTTCTGCATGGCGGAAGCGGGAAGCTCGAGGCGCAATTTCTGCGATGGATTTCGAATGCCGAGCGGTTCGAGCAAGCCGAGATGATAATCGACCGTGTGCATCGTTCCGACGTCGAGCGGCACGAGTGTGTTGTAGCTCAGCGACTGCAACTTTCCCCGGCGCCGCGGATAATCCGCCGTGATCCTTTTGCGCGCGCCGGAAATGAGCGTGACGAAAGCAGAGCGATCGTTGCGCGTGAAATCGAGGCAGTAATCGTACGTGCGCCGCGCGACATCGAACCAGCCGCCCGCATCGCTGATTTTTCCACGCGCGACAAAAGTGCGATCGACGTAGGGAATGGCGGGGAGCAATTCGCGCGTGGCGGCGGAAACGACTAACGAGAGGTTGGCCCGCGGAAATTTCTCGCGCACCGCTGCGATGGCAGGCGTGGTGAGAACAAGATCGCCGATCCGTCGGAGCTGGATGAGGAGAATGTTCACCTCCTTCCTGCTCCTAATCTTAATCTTGCTCTTAATCCGGTCGTCACAATTGCCCCTCAAAAAAGATCAGGATCAGGATCAAGATTAGGAGCAGGAGGCTAGCGTTTCATTGCCATGGCGCGTTGGTAGGCGAGCAACAAACGCGTGCGGAAATGATCCCAGGTAAAATTTTGCACGACGCGTTCGCGCGCGGCCTTGCTCATGCGCTCGACGATTTCCGGATGTTGGTAGAGATGCAAGATCGCTTCGGCCAGTCGATCGACGTTGGCTGGCGGCACGATGATGCCTTCGACGTTGTCGACCACTACATCGCCGGCCTCGCGCGTCGTGATTAGTGGCAAACCGCAAGCCGCCGCTTCGTAGGTCACTTTGGCGCTGCCTTCGAGCTGCGATGGGAAAACGTATATCGTTCCCTGGCGCAGATAATTTTCCACGTCGCGCGCGAAACCGACCACACGGATGTTGTCGCGCCAGAATCTTTCCAGGTGCGGCTTCGCCTCGTTGTGCACGGAACCGACCAGCCACAGCTCCGCGTTTTTCAAATTCAAGCGATGCCATGCTTCCAGCAGAAAATGGATGCCTTTGCGTTCGATCAACGCGCCGGAAAAAATCGCGCGAAAAACCGGCGGCTTTTCGCCGGGCGTGAAACGTTCCACATCCACGCCGCGCGGCAGGTAATACAATTTCTCCTCCGGAAAACCCTGCACGCGAAATGTGTCGGCCGCGCGTTCGGAAAGAACGACGAGCAGATCGGCCAGTTCGTATTCCTCGAGAAAACGTTCGCGTTCGAGCAGCAGCTTTTCCTTCCAGGTGCGTTTGCCGGCTGGCGCTGCCACTGGCGCCTTCGGGGCGCGTCCGCGATCGCGGTGCCAGGTTGGAATTTCGATTAACGACGGAATGCGACGACGCTTGGCCACGCGCAACGATTGCAAACAATCGCCCGACCAGCTGTGAAACAAATCGTAGCGCCCGGTTTCCAATTGCCGCGACGCGATCCAATCGAGGTATTTCTTTTTCGCGCCGTAGTAATACGGCCGGTCGAGAAACGAAATGAGCCGCACCGGATGCCAGCGCAACGAATGAATGAAACGCGCCGGAATTTCCTTTTGCCGGTTATCGTAGGCCACGGCCTGGCCGAGAAATCCGCCGCGATACGACGCACGCAGAGCTTCGAAAGCATCCGTGTCCAACCCGTAGCCGCCGATGCGCGCGAAAATGGAATAGAGCAGATGCCGCGGAAGCATTGGCGTTGCTTCCGGCGAGACGGCGCGTGAGGGCGGTGCGTTTAGAGTTTCACCCGGCATCGGCTTGAAAGTATTGTGACGTTTCCCAGCAAGTAAAGGTGCGTGAAGCGTGGTCATCTGAAAATCGGATTTGTTCGTCGCGGCTATTCCGGTAGCGGCGGCGCGGAAGCGTACCTGAAACGTCTCGCGCACGGTGTGTGCGAGGCGGGACATCAAGCGCAGCCTCATCACCACAACGGCCTGGCCGCCTAACGAGTGGCCATTTGGTCCGATCAGGAATTTGAATGGCCGCACGCCGACGCTCTTTGCCGACGCGCTCGATAAGTTGAAGGCGAAGCTGGACTGCGACGTCTTGATGAGCCTGGAGCGTGTCTGGTCGTGCGACGTTTATCGCGCGGGCGACGGCGTGCATCGCGCCTGGCTGCGGCGACGCGCCGAACACGACGGCACCTTTGAAAAAATCAAAGGCGTCTTTAATCGCAAGCATCGTGGAATTTTGCGCTTGGAAGAATCGCTTTTCGGCCACGGCGGCGCGCGCCGCGTAATTGCGAATTCGGAAATGGTGAAGGGCGAGATCGTGAAGCTCTACGGTTATCCGGCCGAGGAAGTGAACGTCATTCCGAACGGCGTGCCGGTTGCGCTCTTTGCTTCGGCCAAAGAGAAACGCGACGCCAGCCGGCACTCGTTAGGCATCAGCGGCCGATGAGATTGCGGTGGTGTTTGTCGGTTCCGGTTGGGCGCGGAAAGGATTGCGTTTCGCCATCGGCGCGGTCGAAGCGTGCGGAATTTCCGGAATGCGTTTGCTCGTGGCCGGGCGGGGAAACGTCTCGCGCTTTCGCCGGCGCAAAGTGCAATTCCTCGGCGAAGTAAAAGACCTTCCCGCGCTCTACGCCGCCGCAGATATTTTTTTGCTGCCAACAATTTACGATCCGTTTTCCAACGCCTGTCTCGAGGCGCTCGCCGCCGGTGTGCCCGTGATCACGACGCGCGCCAACGGATTCTCCGAAATCATCATGGACGGCCAGCACGGCACTGTGGTGGAAGATCCGCGCGATTTTGTCGCGTTACGCGCCGGGCTTCATTACTGGGCGGAGCCGCGCCGCCGTGAGGAAGCGCGGCCGGCGATTCAACAACACGCGGCGCAGTTCGATATTTCGATAAACGTCGCGCGGACGCTGGAGGTTCTTGATCAGGCCGCGAGCGCGGCATCGCCCAAAGTGTCATCCTGAGGCTGGCGAAGCGCGCCGAAGGATCTCACAACCGGTCTTGAGGCAACGAATTTCTGTTTCGCGAAATCAAAGAGCTAATGCGAGATCCCTCACCGTCTGCGCGGTTCGGGATGACAATCAAGCCGCGAGCGCGGCATCGACCGTCGGATAAATCTGAAAGACCTGGTCGAGTCGCGCGATCTCAAAAATCGGACGCACGCCTTCCTGCAAAGCGGCCAGCGAAAATTTTCCGCCGTAGGCCGCGACGTTTTGCATGCCTTCGATCAAGACCGCGAGACCGGAGCTGTCGATGTAACTGACCTGCGACATGTCGACCACGAGCTGCTTCGGTTTGGTCGCGATCATTTGATTGAGCGACGTGGCGATGCGCGGCGAAACGTGCAGATCGATTTCGCCCTCGAGCGGCAGGACATTGGGACGTTCGGCGGTGGGCATCGTGGTCTTTCCTTAGCGGCGGTTTATGGCCGCCGGGAAGATGTCACTCTGGCGAAGATCGTTCGAGTGTCTTGGCCAAGCACTCGGGGCCGCGGCGTCACCAATCGAGCGTCGCGATTACGTCATCGACCTTGGAAAAATCGTCGAACACGAAATCGGGTTTGTGTTGCGCGAGACGCTCGCGTGAGCGCGTGCCGGTTGCGACCGCAATGGTGCGCGCGCCGAAAACTTTTCCGCAGGCGATATCGTGTTCGGTGTCGCCGATGACATCGATGCGGGCGACATCGAACTCGTGTCCGTGTTTCTCCGCCGCGCGCGCCCGCGCGAAAGCGCCGAGTTCATTGCGATCGTGATGATCGTCGGCAAAGGCGCCGAATTCGAAGTAATCCCAAAGCCCAAAATGCCGCAGCTTGATCTCCGCGCCGCGTTGTAAATTTCCCGTGAGCAAAGCGAGCACGCGATCCTCACGCCGGTGCATGCGCTCGAGAATTTCCTTCACTCCCGGCAGGACGCGGCCGTTTAGCTGCGGCAGAATCTCGGTCAGGTAAGCGAGATAATTTTCCAGGAAAGCGACGGTGTTGGTCTCGTTAGGCTCGACCTTGTATTTGCTCAGAATGCTGCGCGTGATGTGGCGATCGGTGCGGCCGGCGATCTCGATATCGTGAAAATCATCCTCGACCCCGTAGCGTTCGCGCACGATGCGCTTGAGCGCCTTGTCGCCCGCGCCGCCGGTCCAGATGAGAGTGGAATCGATGTCCCAGAGAAGAAGCCGTTTTGACATTTTGATTGGCGATTCTCGGATTTTGTTGTAGCGACGGCGCTCTGTCGCCGTAATTGCGCGCAGATTTCAGTGAAGGCGTCGTACGCCGACAGAGCGGCGTCACTACAACAAAAGTGGCGCGAACGAAAATCCAAAATCAAAATTCGAGAATGCACTACTCGCGGCCGCCTCGCTCCGTCACCGACCGGTTATCTGCATCTCGGCCACGCCATGACGTTCTGGCGCGCGCAGGAGCGTTGCCGCGAACGCAATGGTCGCATGATTCTGCGCATCGAGGATCTCGATCCGGATCGTTGTCGTACGGAATTTCGCGACGCGACCACGGAGGATTTGTGCTGGTTTGGTTTGCGCTGGGATGAAGGACCGTATTGGCAAAGCGAACGGATCGTCTTGTATCGCGAAGCGTTCGAGAAATTGCGCGCGAGCGGACACATCTACGCCTGCACTTGTTCGCGGCGCGATGTGATGAGCGCAGCCGGCGCGCCGCACGGCGAAGACGAACCGATTTATCCGGGAACATGTCGCGATAAGAACATCGACGGAGCAAATGCGAACTGGCGCTTCCGTGTTCCTGAGGGCGAAGTGATGCAATTCGTCGATGGCAATTTCGGGACCCAAACCGCGATCGCCGGAAAAGACTTCGGCGATTTTCTTGTCTGGCGAAAAGATGATGTGCCGGCGTATCAACTCGCGGTGGTGGTCGATGACGCCGCGATGAAAATCACCGAAGTCGTGCGCGGCGCCGACCTGCTCATTTCGACATTTCGCCAGTTGCTGGTCTATCGCGCGCTTGGATTACAACCGCCGCAGTTCTATCACGCACCGCTCGTGACTGATTCGTTAGGCCGAAGACTGGCCAAACGCGATGCGGCGCTCAGCTTGCGCGCATTGCGCGAACAAGGCGCGGATCCGCAGCAACTGCGTGGTGGATCGAGCGCTCCGCGCTCGATTTAGGAGCTCAAAGGTGTTTCGCGTGGACTTACCAAGGACCAACTAAATCGGGCGCGGAGCGCCCGATCCACCAGCGCTACGGCAACGTTGGCGGCCGCATTAGCGCGAGTGCGAGCATGCTCGCGATGAAACCAAGAATCGCCACCGCGGCCGCGGCGTAGACGGCTGTGCGCAGCGGATCCTTTTCGGTTTTTCGTCTGGCAAAGGGCGAAGCGTTTTCGAAGTCAGTCGGGCGCGCGCTGGTTTCGGCCGGTATGGCGTCCGCATCGGTAAAGGTCGGCATCGGTTGTGACTCCGAGCCGGCCGCGCCTTCGAAACGCGCCTCCACTTTGCCGAAACGAATCCGATCACCGCTGCGCAGCGCGGCGCTGGTGATGGTTTCGTTGTTCACCCGCGTGCCGTTGGTCGATTCCAAATCCTGCAGGTGAAATGTTTCGCCGACTTTGTTTACCTGCGCGTGACGACTGGAGACGGAAGGATCGTCGATGTGGATCATGTTTTCAGGCGCGCGACCGATCGTGGTCATTTCCTCGGTCAGCTCATGCGTGACCGGCGCGCCGCCTAACGAGAGGATGAGTTTCGACATTGATTTGAAATTACGGCGTTGAATTCAATGAAAGCCAATTACGCAGCTGTTGATCCAGCGTTTTCTGATCAGCAGCGGCGAGACGGCCAACAATTTTCACCACCAGACCCTCTTCGACCGTAGCGAGTTGAGCTTTCACTCCGCAGGCCACGTTCAAACCGGCTGCTTTCCATTCTTGCAGGGCGAAATCGGTGTTCTGCAGTTGTGACGAAATCGGAACAAGAAAAAGATCCGCACCGTTCTTCCCGATGACAATGGCCGGGCGAACCTTCCTACTGGTCAGGTCGCTAAACGGAATCGGAAGCAGAACGACGTCATTTCGTGAGCAGTTCATTAAAGACGTCGTCGTCCGAGTTATTCCACGTTTTTGCGAGAGCTTCCTCGGAAACTTTTGACCACGACGCACGCTCGCCATCGGATTCAATCGTGACAAGGACGCGCGACTTGTCCGGCAACGGCAACGCATTCGGCAAAACGATTTTGCCGTTCTCGTAAATGGCCTGGACCGTTGTTGTCACGAGGCGAGGATAACGTTTCGGTCGGCCGCGGGCAAGGCCGGTCGATTGACCCATGGTGTGCGCGCCCGCATAGTGCGCTCCTCATGGGAATCGAGCTCACGCGCAACTTTTGCATCATCGCGCACATCGATCACGGAAAGACCACGCTTTCCGATCGATTGCTCGAGCGCACCGGCACGATTCAGGATCGCGAACGGCAGGATCAGTTGCTCGATTCGATGGATTTGGAACGCGAGCGCGGCATCACGATCAAGGCGCATCCGGTGGCGATGCGTTACACGGCGAAGGATGGGAAAGAATATCGGCTGAATCTTTCCGACACGCCGGGTCATGTGGATTTTGCCTACGAAGTTTCGCGATCGCTGGCTGCTTGCGAAGGCGCGCTGTTGATCGTCGATGCGGCGCAGGGCGTGGAAGCGCAGACCGTCGCGAATGTGCATCTGGCGCACAAACAAGGGCTGACCATCGTGCCGGTGATCAACAAGATCGATCTGCCGAACGCCGATATTCCCGCGGTGCACAAACAGATCGAAGAGATCCTCCAGATTCCGGCGGAAGAAGCGATCGATTGCAGCGCGAAAATGGGCATCGGCATCGACGACATTCTCGAAGCAGTCGTGCATCGCATTCCGCCGCCGACGGTGCCGAAAGACGACACCTTGCGCGCGCTCGTCTTCGATTCGGTCTTCGATGTTTACCGCGGCGTCGTTGCCTACGTGCGCGTGATGTCGGGCAGCATGGAAGCCGGCCAGATGGTGCGGATGATGAACAACGATTCGCGCCATGAGATCAAGGAAGTGGGCGTGTTCACTCCGAAAATGTTTCCGCAGAAGAAACTGAATGCGGGCGACGTCGGTTACTTCATCGCCAACATCAAGACCACCGCCGACATCAAGATTGGCGACACGATCACGGATCAACGCAATCCCGCGAAAGAAGCGCTCCCGGGTTTCCAGGAAATCCATCCGATGGTTTTCAGCGGGATTTACCCGATCAACACCGCCGACTTCGAACATCTGAAAGCGGCCATCGCGCAAACTGCGGCTGAACGATTCCGCATTCATTTATCAGCCGGAAAGTTCAGTCGCGCTCGGCTTCGGATTTCGCTGCGGCTTTCTCGGTCTGCTGCACATGGAGATCATCCAGGAACGGCTCCGGCGCGAGTACGACATGGACATCATCGCCACGTCGCCCAGCGTCGTTTACGAAGTCCTGACCACGCGCGGCGAGACCTTGCACGTCGATAATCCCGCGCATCTGCCCGATCCAAGCATCATCGAGGAAATCCGCGAGCCGATCGTGCGCGCTTACGTTCTTTGCCCGAACGAGAGCATCGGCGACATCCTGCAGCTCATCCTGGAAAAGCGCGGCACGATGGATCACACCGAGACGCTCGATACGCGCCGCGTCATGCTGCATTGCGAGCTGCCGCTGAACGAAATTCTGGTCGATTTCAACGACAAGATTAAATCGATCACGCGCGGCTATGGCTCGATGGATTACGAACACGCCGGCTATCGCGCGGATAAACTGGTCAAGCTCGACATGCTGGTAAACGGCGAACCGGTCGATGCATTTTCCATGATCGTGCACCGCGATCGGGCCGAAGCGCGCGGCCGGCAACTGGCCGCGAAATTGAAAGAAGTGATTCCGAGCCAGCTCTATCAGGTGGCGATCCAGGCCGCGATCGGCGGCAAGATCATCGCGCGCGAAAGCGTTTCGCGCATTGCGCAAAGACGTAACCGCAAAGTGCTACGGCGGCGACATCACCCGCAAACGCAAGCTGCTGGAAAAGCAGAAGGAAGGAAAGAAGCGGATGAAAAGCATCGGCCGGATCAACATTCCGCAGGAAGCTTTTATCCAGGTGTTAAAGGCGCAGTGAACCATTCCAAAGTCTTGCCCCATCCCGGGGGAAATGATCTAATTAAGGAGATTGTCCAAGTAAGAAATGACTGCCGATCAGATCCTCGACGAAATCCGCGCGCTCTCTCCGTCGGAGCAGAACCGCCTCGTGGAACGAATGCGCGAACTTAGCACGGAAGAGATTCCACGGGATTTCATCGAAGCATTGGATGATTTTCAAAACGGGCGCTTTGTTTCCATGGAAGCAGCGCTTAATGAAGCTCCCCCCGGGAGGTGAGTTATCAATATCGCGCGGTGCGAAAGTTTTGGCGGTATTACGCGCGGCTATCCTTGTTTTCCTGGAAGAAACTCGAGAAGGTTAATTTGCAATAATGACACCGCAGTAGGAATTGGTTTTGCAGGACATAACTGAACTGGTCGCGCTTCTTACCTGTGGTTTGTAGTTCGCGCTTAGAACAACGTTACACAGGGACCGCGTAAAGCCTGCAGCATCAACACTGCTACGCTGACCCGGCTTGGTTAATTCGCTTCCGGATGTCCTGGCGCTTAAGCGAAGCCTTTACGCGTCTTGGCGCGTGAGCGAAGCTTTTACGCGCTGGGTGGCCCGAGCGTTGAAGCGTCCGGATGGTAAGTCGAGTTACCTCGACGAGAACACGGCAGTTAGGGAAACTGCCGGGTAGACGGCTAGAGCCGCGAGGTAGCGGCGACTGAGCTGGGAAGCGAAGGAGTCAAGCTAGTTCAGCGTCTGAATAGCTAGAAGCAGTTACAACCTACTACTTGGTTGCCGTGTAGCTACTGCTATAGGCCTAACGAGACCCAAGATCAGCGACCGCACGAACGAGAAGTGACGTTCGCATTCTCTCAAAGCTAGGCACAAGAACGGTCCGCGGTTCGGTGCATCGTCTGGTTAGGCATTGCTGGTAGAGCAGGCCTCATGTCTTGCGATCCGCACCCACCAGGGAGAAAGCAATCATACATTGTTCAGCGGAGCGGTTGTGCCAGGCGTGACGAGTTCCGTTTTGAATGACGCAATCGCCCGCTTTAAGCACCACTTCGGTTCCATCATCCAACTCCAATACGACCTCTCCGAAGACCACGACATCGAAGTCCACCGTATCGGTAGTATGCATGCCGGGATGATCGGGTTCCAAAGCCTGCAATACTCCTGGCAATTTCTGCTCTACCTCTTGGGCCAAAGCCGACGACGGCGACGGCTGGGCGCTGGTGCTGGTCGCAGGCGGCAGGGTAAACATACCGAACCGGAAACCGTTCTTCGGGGGAAAATACTGAGGTTGCGGCGGTGGCGTGCCATCGGACGGGAGCGTAGGCGTGAAGTCGCTTCCCCAAAGACGATAAAACTCGCACCCAGGCATGAGTGCAACCGTAGTAGGGCGAAGAGGGCTATGGCTGACAACGATTGCCTTTCCGGACTTGTTCTGGCCAGTAACTACACAATGTGGGTCCCTCGGACCATCTGACGTGCGACGTTCTTGCGCACGCTCCGGCGGTGACGCAGTCGCGACCTTGAAACCGCCAGCCGCCAGTGTCCCGATAGCTCCCGCTCTTTTGATGAAAGTTCTACGTGTGCTCATGGGATCCGATCCTTTCCCATTGTTATCAGGTGGCCTTCGGCAAAGCAACGCCTAACGAGACAGAAGTGAGCTACCGCCACTGAGGGCGAGCGTGGCTCGAAGTGGAAACATTGTAGTCATCTGAAATGTAAACAAGCGACGGTGGCGGTTAGCTCCACTGATTGGTTAGGCGTTGCACGCGACTGTTAGTGTTGATTTAGCTTTTGCTCGATCTTCGGAATCTCCTCGGTCTTTTTCTGCAGGGCATTCTCCTCGAGGCGAAGGAGCAAAGTCAAATAGGCGACTTTTGCTTGCACCTCAGACGTAGCAGTAATCAGTTCCTCAATGTCCCGTGGCGTGAGATTTCCGTCCGGTGATCGCCGAGCAATGGCACGGGCCAGTTCGATGCGGGCTCCCATTTCGGACGATTGTTCCATGATGATGGCAATGTCCTCGTAGATGTAGACGTAGTAATGCAATTCATCGTGCGCCATAAGACCGAGCGACCCGTTCTGCTTTACGGCCTGCCATGTCGCGTCTTTCGGCCAGTAAAAATTACCTAATCCGTAGACCAATTTCGAGCCGATCGGCGCGGGCGATGTTTGCGCGGCGTGCAGCAGCGCCATGTCCGCGTCCAGGTCAGCCATGACCTTTCGCGTCGCTTCGAGATTTATGTCGACTACGCGACGATTGCTTTCGAGCTCATCTGCTAATTCACGCCGGGCTTCCTGTAGTTGGTGACGATGATGAAAATACACGACCGTCTGTTCGAGACCGATCGCCATAAGCAGTCCGATCGTGATCGCCGCGATGTGGATGAAAAACTGTCTCCAAGTATGAACGTTCTCGTGCGGTGGATGTACTTCTATCATGGATTCAAACGCCTAACGAGACTCAAGGTCAGCGACGGCGCGAGTTAGCGAGTGACATGGTGAAAAAGAGAAAGCTAGACATAAGGACAGCCCGCCGTTCGCTGCACCGCGTGGTTAGACGATTTGAACGATGAAAAGCTCCGCATGACTCTTGAACTATAGCGCGATGTCGCTGCCCGTCCTAGTGAGCCGCTTTAGGTCCCAGCGGTAGTCCCATGAGCGAGGGTCGGGCGGGAATGTGATCACCAATTTCCGTTCCGCTTCGGCGACGCGAATATGACAGAACCACTCCTTGTGATCGTCTCCGTCCAACTGTCGGCTAGTAACGGTCCCGTCGGTGCTGACGTGTTCAAGGGTATCAGTGTACATATCTGGACCCCAGGACTGGACTACGCGAAAGTGCTCGCCGGCGAGTTCCGCGGAGGCAAGCACTCTCGGAAGACTAATGACAAGGTCTAGCGGCCAAACAACGAATGCGCAGACAAGGAAGAGGATGAACGCGGGGATAATGGTCGCAATAACGTTCTCGGCGCGACATCGTCTAACGAGAAGTGGGCCGAATAATTCGGCATTTGCATGACAAAAGGGGAATAATTCGGCCTAATCGGCTTGCCTTTTCGTAGGCAGCCGAAACAATCGCGAACATGGCTGCAACTCTATCGATGCCGATGGCATGCGGCAAACCGAAACCGCGTAAAAGGCTTGCGCCTCACGCGGGTTTGGGAGATGGCACGTAAAAGCTTCGCTCACGTGCCAGGGCGTAAAGGCTCGCTCACGTGCCAGGGCAGAGGTAGAAGATAGCATTTGTGTTCTATGTCTATGTCTTACGTTCACAGGCCGACTTGGGCTTCTACATCGGTTTTTCGAGTAACTTGAGACTTAGACTAAAGCAGCACAGAGCCGGGCAAAGCTTTGCGACTGCTTATCGCGGACCTTGGAAGCTCATCTGTTATGAAGCTTACCTGAGCGAGGCCGATGCACTCGGACGGGAGAAATACTTGAAGAGCGGATCGGGCCGACGGTTTCTCAAAGCACAGCTACGAAACTATCTCATTGAAGAACCTTCTCCAATCAAAGAGCCGCGTTGAGCGAAGCGATTTACGCGGTGGAGGACGCGCGGCGTGAGTGACGACTCGAGGTTGAGCGCAACGGCGGCGGCGGAAGAAAGTGCGCTGGCGACGCTGGCCGGTGCGACCCGCGATCTTGTGCGCGACTGGAGAACGCTCGCCGGGGTCGAGGTGTTCGTCGTGTTGGTCACGTTCGTCGTGCTCACGCCGATGACCGAAGCGTTGCTGCGGATGCTGGTGTCTCGCTCGGGCAGCGCGGCGGTTACCGACGTGGACATCGCCTTCTTCTTCCTGACCACGAAGTCCGGTCTCGCGGCGTTGCTGCTGCTGGTGGCGGCGAGCCTCGGGCTCGCGATCTTCGGACAGGCGTGCCTGATGACGGTGGGCCTGGCCCGTTCGCGCGGCACTCCCGTGCGCGTGCGGGACGCGGTCACGCACGGCGCGGCGCGCGCGGTCTCGCTTCTCTGGCTGACGCTGGTCCTTGTTCGTGCGCGTCCTTCTTCTCGTGGCGCCGTTCCTGGCCGCGGGCGGCGCGACTTACTGGCTGCTGCTGCGCGAGCATGACATCAATTACTACCTGCAGGCGCGACCTCCGGTCTTCGTCGCAGCGTGCGCGATCGTTGCGGTGCTGGTCGTGTTGCTCGCGATCGTTCTCGCGCGAAAGCTCTCGAGCTGGGTGCTGGTGCTGCCGCTGGTCGTCTTCGAGCGGATGCGCCCACGGCGCGCATTTGCAGAGAGCGCGCGGCGTATGAGCGGACGCCGAGTGCATGCGGTGCTGGTGTTCGCATTCTGGTGCGTCCTCGCGATCGTGGCATCGCTTGCGACCGCCGCGACGATCAAGCTGCTCGGACGCGCGGTGGCGCCAGCTTTCGGCGGCACACTCGGAGGATTGCTGGTAACGATCGGGGTGCTCCTGACCGTGTGGGTCCTCGGCTCGCTGGCGGTGAACATTGTCTCTGCGTCGTTGTTCGCGCTCATTCTTGTGCGCCTTTTTCTCGCGACCGGTCCAGCGGCGCAGCTTTCTCTGCCGGCTCCGTTTCGCGATGAGCTGGAAATTGAAGGAAGACGGTTCCGGGTTTCGTGGACGGCGTTGATCGGCGGGCTGGCGGTGGCGATCGCGATCGCGTCGGGGTTGGCATTCCTGCTGATGCGCGATGCGTGGACCGACCGGCCGGTGCTCGTGTTCGCGCATCGCGGGGCGGCCGACTCGGCGCCGGAGAACACCCTGGCGTCGTTCCGACGCGCGGGCGAGGAGCACACGGACTTCGTCGAGCTGGACGTGCAGGAATCTTCCGACGGGGTTGTGGTCGTGGCGCACGACCGCGACCTGATGAAGGTGGCGCGTTCGCCACTGCAGATCTGGTCCTCGACCGCGCAACAGTTGCGAGAGGTCGATATCGGCAGCTCTTTCTCCGCTGCGTTCAAGGATGAGCGCGTGCCGACGCTGGCCGAGGCGCTCGCGGCTGTGCAAGGGCGTCTCCCGCGTTAACATCGAGCTAAAGGACTACGGGAAAAGCGAGCGACTCGAGGAGCGCGTCGTGGAGCTGGTCGAGGCGGCGGGAATGCAGAGCGACATCGTCATCATGTCGCTGAACCGTCGCATGGTCGAGAACATGAAACGGCTGCGACCGAACTGGACGGCCGGGCTGCTGGCAGCGAAGACGGTCGGCGAACCGAGTCGTCTGCCGTTCGACTTCCTCGCGGTCGAGTCGGGCACGGCGACGCGCTCGTTCATCCGCGCCGCGCACGCCGCGCACAAACCGGTCTACGTCTGGACGGTGAACGATCCGCAGCGCATGATCCGCATGATCGGGTTGGGCGCGGATGGGCTGATCACCGATCGGCCCGGGCTGGCGCGAGAGGTGTTGACGCGCTATGCCGGCATGACGCAAGCCGAGCGCCTGTTGCTCTTCGCGATGACCCGGCTCGGCGTCCGCGAGGAAATCTCGGAGCCGGAGGACGACCAGCGTCCGTGAGTCCTCGGCATTCGGCGCCCTTTGGCCTAACGAGAAGTAGCGCATGCGGTCAAGACCGCGGTTAGGCGAAGAAGCGCTGAATTATCAAGTGGCGAAGCGCATGCCATCGCTTAGCGTTGCCGCTCATGTTTGAGCCGCGTTACGTAAAACACAGCAAGCTGCTCCTGCGGCATGCGCAGAAATATTTGCGCTACAAGAAGGACGTCCTGAAGGAACGCGATCGTGACGAGATCGTGGCCGGGATCGATGCGCTGGCCAAATCGTTGCGCGAGAAAAATGGCGACGGCATCAAATCGGATGCGGAGAAGCTCGACGCCAAGCTGCACAAGCTCACGCCGGTCACGTGGGAAGCGCCGTGGCGCGAGAACGTCGAGGTGATTCTCGTCGCCATCATCGTGGCCGTCGGCATTCGTTCCTATTTTTTGCAGCCATTCAAAATTCCGACCGGCTCGATGCAGCCGACCTTGAATGGAATCATCGGCCATCCCATGACCGAGCCACCGCCGAACATCGTGCGGCAGGTGGCGGAGTTCTTCATTCTCGGTCGCAACTACATCAACGTGGTTTCGCAGGAGGACGATCGCGTTCTGCAAGTTGTCCCGCAGAAGTTTGCCTTCTTCTTCACCTTCTCGCGCGTCATCTGTCAGAAACAAAAGTTCCTCGTCTATGCTGCGCCCGACACGCTGCGGCAGGATTTTCACGTCGGACCCGGCAGCAGTTTGCGGCGTGGTGAAGTCGTCGCGCGCGGCGCCATCGATACGGGCGACCAGGTCTTCGTCGACAAGTTCAGCTACAATTTCGTCAAGCCGCGCCAGGGTGACGTTTTCGTTTTTCGCACCGACAACATTTCCGGCATCCAGGGTGATCCGGAAACGGGCCAGCCCTATTACATCAAGCGTCTGGCCGGCTTGCCTAACGACGAGTTGCGGATCGAGCCGCCGAATCTTTTCATCAACGGCCAGCCGGCGCAGGGTCGTGGCTTCGAGCGCGTGATGGCAGCGAAAAACGGTTACCGCGGTTACGCGCCGGGTCGTGAGCTTTTGGTCGACCCGCAGAAGCCATTCGTCGTGCCGGAGCGCAGTTACTTCGCCATGGGCGATAACAGCTACAACAGTTACGACAGCCGCTATTGGGGACCGGTGCCGCATGAAAATCTGGTGGGACGCGGTCTCTTTGTCTACTGGCCGTTCAGCCGCCACTGGGGATTGATTCGTTAGGCAAGATGGAGTGGCAGAACGTGCCGCGTATCTTTCCGCTGCTTGGGTTCTGCGGCGGTTACCTGCTGCTGCTTTTCTTTAACCCGATCCATCTCGCCCTGCGCGATGGTTTCCGCTGCATCCTGCGCTTCAAGCGCGTCTGGGTCACCTTCGTCGTCCTCGGGATCGCCTATTCCATTTTTCAATTCGCCACCTTTTCCTACGAGCGCACGTCCGATCTCGATCCGGCGCAGGTCGGCACGATCGGCGACTGGGCCTGGCCGCGCCTGCACGATCTTTGGCAGGAAACACTCCTGCCCGCGCTCGAAGGCGTCGCGGGAATTTTCGATTGTGCGACGACCACTTATCCGCTGTCGGTCATCGCGGCGGCGCTGCTGCTTTGCAACTGGCGTGGATTACACGGCGCGATGCTCGGCGCGCTGCGCAAGCGTTTCCAACTGTGGAGTTATCTCATTTACCTCGTGTTGGCGCTCAGCGCCGTCGCCTCGCTCTTCAAACCGATTATTTTTTGGCGATTGCCGCTTTGGCGCACCGCCTTGCCGGAAAGATTTCTTTTCCAAACTTCCGCCTCGGTCGATGCGGCCGCTTTCATTTTCGAATATCTGTTCGGCGTTTTCATTCAGGTCTACCTGATCACGATTTGTCTCGCGTGGGTCAAAGGAATGAGCTTCACCGAGGAAGGAATTTTCCAATTCGCCGTGCGCCGTTTCAGTTTCGTGGTGAAATGGGCCGGCATCGTGGTCGTGACCAGCATGGTGATCGTGCGTCTGCCGCTGTTGCTCGCCTACTTTGTCGATCTCCCCGGCGTGCTCGATTATCAACCAATGGAACGCTACGTCATGAGCGGTTTGCTCGTGCTATTCGCCACGATGCAAATCTCGCTCGTCCTGCACAACGAAAGTCTGCCCGCGGCCTTTCGCGCGCATTGGCAATTTCTGCGGCGCAATTTCACCCGCTTCGCCTGGTTCATCCTCATCTGCGCGCTGCACTTTTTCATCCTCTGCATGTGCGACGAACTGGTGCGCGCGGCCACGGCTGATCGATTGCTGGCCGCGTTGATCTGGAAAATTCTTTATGCGGTGGTGCGCGGCTTCGTCATCGGCTGGTTGCTCGCCTCCTGGGTTTGCCTCTTCCGCCAATGCGAAACCGGACGGATCGACCAGGAAAGCTGGATCAAGTATTGATTCGTTAGACTGTGAACGCCGCCAAGATCACGCGCCGCAGTAAATCGAACCTGGCCCTGGCCTTTGTCTCGTTAGGCAAGGAACGCCGGCGCGACATCACCACCTTCTATGCCTTCTGTCGGGTGATCGATGACATCGCCGATTCTTCGGAACTAAGCGTCGAAGAAAAATCGCAAGGTCTCGCCCTTTGGCGGAAAGCTCTCGTTAGGCAAAGCAACGGTGAAGATGCGCTTGCGCCCGAAGTGCGCGCCTTGATGGCCAAGTATCACCTCGCGCCCGCCATGCTGGAGGAAATCATCGCGGGCGTGGAAATGGATTTAGCCAAAGCGCGCTACGCAAATTTTGCTGAACTGCGTCTCTATTGTTACCGCGTCGCCAGCGCGGTTGGTTTGGTCAGCATCGAGATTTTTGGCTACCGCAATCCGCGCTGTAAAGAATACGCAATTGATCTCGGCCTCGCGCTCCAAACCACTAACATCATCCGCGACGTGGCCAAGGACATGCGCCATGGTCGCATCTACCTGCCCCAGGATGAAATGACGCGCTTCGGCTATTCGGAGAACGACTTGTTAGGCGAAAAGTACAACGAGTCGTTTATCGAGTTGATGGAATTCCAGGCGCAACGTTCCCGCGAATTTTTTCGGAGTGCCGCAGCGTTGCTGCCGCCGGAAGATCGGCGTTCCATGGTGGCGGCGGAAATCATGGGAGCGGTTTACCGGAAGTTGCTGGGCCGCATCGAAGCGGACCGTTTTCGTGTTTTCGAAAAGGATTATCGGCTCAATCGCCTGCAAAAAACGGCGCTGGTCGCGGGACAGATTTTGCGCAAGAGCAACCGCGCGGAGTATTGACCGCGAATATTCTGAGACCTACAACTCCACAGACAGTCTTCGATTCAATCATATGAAAAAAAATAACTTCTCTCTCGTCGTAATCGCCGGCCTCGGCGCGCTCGCTCTCAGCTCTTGTGAAACGCCCACCGGTCAGGGCGCGGGAATTGGCGCGGCTACCGGCGCACTCATCGGCGGCGCGGCCACTGGTAGCTGGAGCGGCGCAGCCATCGGCGCAGGCATCGGCGCCGGCACGGGTGCGTTGGTCGGCGCGGCCGTGGAAGCGGACCAACGCGGCTACTACAACGGTCAGCCGGCCAGCTCCTATCCGTACGGACGATACGCCGGCACATCCGGTTTCTACTACAGCCCGTATCCGCCGCACTCGGTCGTGAACACGCGCGGCATCCCACGCGGTGCGCTCGTGCGTGATCCATCGACCGGTCGCGTCTTCCGCAAGCCGTAAGTTAGCCTAACGAATAGTTTGGCGGGTTGGTTCGGTGAAAGCCGGATCAACCCGCTTTTTTTCCAACGCGCTTGCGTTGTAGTGACGCCGCTCTGTCGGCGTAACACGCGTTCGCTGAAATCCGCGCGTCCCTACGGCGACAGAGCGCCGTCGCTACAATTTCTTTTGCAGCGCATCGACCATGCGTTGCGCTTCTTCGGTCATCTTGAGCAACTCCGGCCAGGGCCGATGATAATTTTCGCCCGGCAATTTTCGCGTCGCGTCGAAGCCCATGTGCGAACCGATGTTCTGTTCCGTCGGCGCGTGGTCTAACGAATCGCTCGGATTACGAATAATAGTCGAATCGCGCTCGGGATCGGTGTTGGCGCAAAGACGAAAGAGCACTTCGCTCGTGTTGTGCACGTCGCAATCTTCATCCACCACCACGATGTACTTGCTGAACATCATCTGGCCCATGCCCCACAAACCGTGCATGACCTTGAAGGCCTGATACGGGTATTGTTTGCGGATGCTGACGAAAACCAGGTTGTGAAACACGCCTTCGGGCGGCAGCGCCATGTCGACCAGCTCGGGGAAGTTCATTTTGAAGACGGGCAGGAAAATGCGCACGCTCGCGTCGCCCATGTAGAAATCTTCCATCGGCGGAATGCCGACGATGGTGGCGGGGTAAACCGCATCGCGCCGATGCGTGATCGCGGTCAGATGAAAAACCGGGTAATCCTCGAGCGCAGTGTAGAAACCGGTGTGATCGCCGAACGGACCTTCCGGTCTGGTCTCGTTAGGCTGGACGTAACCTTCGAGAACGAAATCAACATCGCCCGGCACTTCGAGCTCGATCGTCTTGCATGGCACGAGCTCGACCGATTTCTTGCGAATGAAACCGGCAAACAAAATTTCATCGAGCCCATCCGGTAGCGGCGCCGTCGCGGCAAAAGTGTAAGCCGGATCGCCGCCCAGCGTCACGGCCACGGGCATGCGTTCGTTGCGCGCGTAGTAAACTTTCCCGTGTCGCGCGCCGACCTTGTGCACCTGCCAGTGCATGCCGGTGGTTCGGTCGTCGTAAACCTGCATGCGATACATGCCGAGATTGCGCGCGCCCGATTCCGGATCGCGCGTGTGCACATTCGGCAGGGTGATGAAACGCCCGCCGTCTTTCGGCCAGCATTTCAGAATCGGCAGATCGCCTAACGAGAACTCGTTAGGCAAGCCATTGCCTAACAAGTGCACCACTTCCTGGCACGCCGCCTCCTTCACCGACTTCGGCCGCGCATGCAGCAAATTGATTCCCTGCTTGAGCAAACTCCAGCCTTCGCGCAGATCGGTCGGCGGTTTCGCCTTGAGGATGAGCTGAATTTCCTGCGCGACATCTTCGATGCTTTCGACCTTCAAGGCCAAGGCCATGCGGCGGCGCGAGCCCATCGTGTTAATGGCGAGCGGAAACTTCGATTCGCGTCCGCCGATCAGCGGTTTCTCGAAGAGCAACGCTTTTCCGCCACCGGGCGATTTCATCTCGCGGTTGGCCCATTCCGCGATGAGCAGATCGGTCTCAACCGGAACGGCGATGCGCTGCAGTTCGCCCGCTTTTTCGAGAGCGTCGACGAACTGGCCGAAAGAAGAGTAAGCCATCTAGCTCTCGTTAGACCACGGCCCGCGCGCCGCGTCTATCTTAAAGGAAGCGCGGGGAGGGCAGAAATTGGAACCCGATCACGCGTCCGTTCTGGAACGAAACCAATCGTTCCGGATAGCGTATGATGTTGGCGTGACTGTAGAAAAATGGGTCGAACCACGGATCGTAGAAGCCATGGCGCCGAAAGCCGCGACGACTCCCGCCCCAGTAGCCATAGCCAAGGCCGTAGCCGAACGAGGATCCGTAGAAAAACGGCCCGGGATAATCGCCGGCTGCGGTCGCGTCATACACCCACGTCTCGACAATTGAACCTTTAAACCTTCCCGGAATGCGACCGCTCGGCGGTCCCCACGCGATGTAAACCGCGAACTGCGGCAGACCTTCCCGAATTTTTCCCTGCTGCACCGCGGCCTGATCTGCCGGCGACAAGCGATGAAACGCGTCCTGGTTTTCCGCGATGCGCGATTCGATGGTGGTGCAACTCGTTAGGCTAAACGTCAGAAAAAGCGCGCCGATCGCCAGCGCTCCGGAAAGTAATCGCCGCGTCATGCGGGAAGCTAACAAGGCGACCACAAGCGTCAACTTCGCGGCTCGTGGAGTGTAAGGTGGAACGCGCTCTCCGAGCGCGTTTTGAATGTTGCCAGGATTTTTGACTCGTTAGGCCGGTGGCCAGGCTAAACCGAGCGCGGAGCGCTCGATCCACCTTGTTTTCACCCTCTCACCCCCGTAATTTGTGCGCGCATGGAAGATAAGTTCGGCCATCGCATTTCCTATCTGCGCGTCTCGATCACCGATCGTTGCAACGAGCGTTGCAGCTACTGCATGCCGCGCGAATTGCAGGAATGGCTGCCGCGCGAGGACGTGCTGACTTATGAAGAAACGCTGCGGCTGATCCGCGTGGCGGCGCGTCTCGGCGTGCGAAAAGTACGCGTTACCGGCGGCGAGCCGTTGACGCGTCGGGATGTGCTATGGTTCTGCGAACACCTGACCAAGATCGCGGGAATCGACGATGTCGGTCTCTCGACCAACGGAACCCTGCTCGCGCGCGAGGCGAAGCCGAATGCGTCGATGGCGCGGGCCATACGCGACGCCGGCGTGCGCACGGTCAACATTTCCCTCGATACGCTTGATCGCGAAGATTATCGCCTAACGACTGGTCGCGATTTTTTGCCGGAAGTTCTTTCCGGCATCGACGCCGCCATCGCCGCGCAGTTTGAATCGATCAAACTCAACTGCGTCCTGATGCGCGGACGCAACGAGCAGCAACTGCATTCGTTAGTCGAGTTCGCCGCGGAACGAAATCTCCTCCTGCGTTTTATCGAACTCATGCCGGTGAGCACGAGCGAAGTTTTGTCGGAGGAAAATTTCTTCCCGATCCGCGCCGCGCAGCGCGAACTCGAATCACGTTACGGCGCTTTGATTCCCGAGCCGGCATTTCGCACCAACGGACCGGCGACCTATTATCAAATTCCCGGCCGCCAGCAGCGCGTCGGATTCATCGGCGCCATGACGAACCTGCATTTCTGCGAGAGCTGCAACAAACTGCGTCTCACCTGCGATGGAAAACTGCGTCCGTGTCTCGGCAGTTATCTGGAGTTCGACATCATGAAACCGCTGCGCGCCGGCGCGAGCGACGCGGAGCTTGAGCAATTTTTTCTCGATGTGGTCGAGCGCAAACCGCAGCAGCACGACTTCCGCGAAAGCTATCAGCCGAATCGCAAGATGATCGCGATCGGCGGTTGAATCGATGGCGCGACTCTCACACGTGGCCGACGACGGCAGTGCGCGCATGGTCGATGTCTCGGCCAAACCGGTCAGCGCGCGTGAAGCGATCGGCGAGTGGCCGAATCAAACTGCAGAGCGACACGATCGCGCTCATCGCGGAGAACAAAATCGCCAAGGGAAATGTCTTCGCCACTGCGCGTCTCGCTGGCATTCAGGCGGCGAAGCAAACATCGCATCTTATTCCGTTGTGCCACGGTTTGAACCTGAGCCACGTCGACATCGAGGTCTCGTTAGGCCAAAACAGCGTCGAAGCGAAATGCACCGCGCGCACCGCGGCGCAGACCGGCGTGGAAATGGAAGCGCTCACCGGCGTCTCCGTCGCGCTCCTCACGATCTACGACATGTGCAAAGCGGTCGACAAAGAGATGGAAATCTCCGAGGTGCGATTGCTTTCGAAAACGAAAAGGAGACAGGATTAACAGGATAAACAGGATGGAAGAAACGGCCTTCCAACATGCTGCTTTGATCCTGCACAATCCTGTTAATCCTGTCTAAAAATGCAGATCACCGTTGGCATCATCACCATTTCCGATCGCGCTTCCGCGGGCGATTACGCAGACCTCGGCGGTCCCGCGCTCAAGGCCGCAGCGCAGAAGTATGGCTGGAATGTGCAAAGCGAAGCGATCATTCCGGATGAGTTGACGAAAATTCAGGAAACGATTCGCGGCTTCTGCGCGCAGAATTGCGGACTAATCCTGACGACCGGTGGAACCGGCATCGCGGTGCGCGATGTCACGCCGGAGGCAATTCGCGGAATCATGCGTGTTGAACTTCCCGGCTTTGGCGAAGCGATGCGGTTGGAATCGATGAAGATCACGCCCAACGGGATTTTGTCGCGCAGCCTTGCCGCGGTGGTCGAGCAGTCGTTAGTCATCGCCTTGCCCGGAAAACCAAGCGGCGCAGTCGAATGTCTCGGTTTCGTCGTTGGCGCGATTCCGCATGCGGTCGCGCTCGCGCAACGCGTCCCGACCTCTTGTTAGGCTAAACCGTGATCAACGTCACTTCCGGGCGGCAATTGAAGCGCCACGGAAAATAATAGGTGCCGATGCCCGGATTGACGTAGAGCGGGCCGCCTTTTGTTTCGAAATAACCAAGATCGTATTCGCCCACGCCCCACGGCACGACCAGCGCGCCATAGAATGGCAGTCGCACTTGTCCGCCGTGCGAGTGGCCGGACATGATCAGGTCGAAACGCGGGCCGCCCAGCTCGTCGGCCATTCTTGGATAATGCAGCAGAAGCAAACGCTGCGTGGCCTGCGGCGGTTTGAAGGCGTGAATGCCGACGATGCCCATTCCGACAATTTCGAGATCGTGTTTCTCGAGCACGGCACTCCGGTCGGCCAGCCACGCACCACCCGTCGCGGCGAAGGCGGCTTCGTAGGATGAGAAGGCCGCGCCGCACCAGTAATCATGATTGCCGGGCGACCCGTAAACCGGCGCCTTGATTTGCCTAACGAATGCTAGTGCCTCAGGGGCGAAGTCTTTGTTCTCGACCAGGTCACCCGTAAAACAAACAAACGAAGGATGCAGATCGTTGATCGTGCGGACAACTTGTTCGGCATAATCGCGATCGCCCTTGTAGTGGAAATCGGTGAAGTGAACGAAGCGCACGCCCTTCTGGCGCAACGAGAGCCGTCGCACGCGCAGGTCGGTCGGTTCGATGCAAACATCGGCGCCGAGGGCCGCCGGCAAAGCGAGCGCGCCGAGCCCGAGAAATTTCCGCCGCGTCATCATGCCGTTCTTGATTAGACCATCAAGAGCACGATGCGTTCTCGAAAACTTATTCGGGCCAAAGAAGAAGCTGCATCAGGCGCTCTCCGCTCTGAGTCAGACGCCCGTTGTTGCCGCTGCCGCCGACGACATCGCGGGTGAGACCGGCGTAACCGATGCCTTGTTTCTTCACGAACGATAAGGTCGGAGCGAGCACGGTTTGCGCGGACGGTTCGGCTTTCAACGGAACACCGGCGCGATTGAAGGAAATTTCCCAGGCGGCGGCGGACTTGTCGGCGCCATCGCGGCGCAACCACGGATAGCGTTGCAACAGATCGATGGTGTGCGCCGCCGGCAGCGTGACCTTGTAGAAAACTTCCTCGCGCGCGAGAAAATCGGGAATGGTCAGCGCTGGATTTTCGCGCAGCGCGAGCAAGAGCCGCGCAATGTCGAGGCCGGCGAGATTGATGCCGTTGTAAATGCCGTGACGATTCGGGTCCTTCGGGACGTAGCGTTCGTACCACGAATCGAAATTGCGATTGAGCAGGAGGTTCAATTCCAGATGCACATGCGCGCGTTCGCGATCGAGTCCTTCGCCGGTGTAACCCATGATGCCGAGCGCATCGCCGCGGTTCACTTTCGTCCCTGGCCTAACGAGTGGTGTGGCAAGATGGCCGTAAAGGCTGTAGTAGGGCGCGCCGTCGAAGCGATGTTCTACCACGATGTAGCGCCCGTAGTTGGAATAACCGGCCACCGTATTGACGTAGACGACGTTGCCATCGGCGATGGCGCGCACCTGATCGAGCGGCTCGCCTTTCTCGTCGCGGTGCATCGGGCGAATGTCGATGCCTTCATGGAAGCGCGTGTAGATAAGACCGGCTGCGGTTTCGACCGGGTTGCGCACGAACCCGTATTGCCCGCCTTCCCACGGCGTGGATTTCTCGCCTTTGAAATCGCGCGTGACGTATTGATAAAAATCCGGGCCGCCGCCGTGAAAGAGCGCGTCGTTGTCGGTCGGCAGGGAAAGATTGAGATGCGAATCCTGCGCCCAGGCACTCGTTAGGCCGCTAACGAGCAGTAGGGTAACGAGAAAGCTTTTCACTTTTTCTTGCGGCCGGTGATGTGCCAGCTTTTCGCCATGAGCTGGAGATCAGGTTTCGTCAGGCCGGCGGCGATGTAGAGCTTGCCGTCGCTGATCCGCTTGTCGATTTGCATTTCGGAAATGCCACGGCCATTGACGAAAACGTAAACATAAGCGCCGCGCCGTTCCACGCTCATGGTATCGAGCCCGATACGGCCATGATCGTCCAGCGTGATCAGGACGCCATAGCTGCCGTCCGCCGCCTGGTAGGGATAAAAGGAACGAACATCGCGTTCCGAAATGCGCGGCACTTTTTCGACTACAACCTTCTTGCCGGTGGCGGGCGAAAGCATCTGCGTCGCGAAAGCTTCACCATCGTTTTCGTTGGCCTGCAAATGCACGCGCAAGGTCGCACCGCCTTTCCCTTGCGCGATCAGCGCGGAGACCATGAGGGCAAGAAAAGTGCAGGCTAAAGGCCGCGACATGCGCGATTGATAAAGGGTTTGACACGTTTTGCAACCGCGGCTGAATACCCGCTCATGAAACGCGCCCTCGTGCCGTTGCTGTTTCTTCTGGCCATGGGCGCGGTGGTATGGGCCCAGGAACCAGAGCCGTCGCCGCGCTCGGAAAAACGGAGCCTCTTCTATCGCATTCTCCATCCTTTCCGGTCTAACGAGCGGTTAACCGAATTCAAGGATGTGCGTTTGAATGGACTGGTGTTGACGGTCGAAGTCTCGCCCCAGCCGGTTAAACTTTCCGAAGTGCGGCAGATGGATGTGCGCGTGACCCTGACAAACCAATCGCGGCGTCCGGTCCCGCTGGAGTTTCCCACCACGCAGCGGCTCGAGATTCAACTGCGTTCTTCGTCCGGCACGGTGCTGCTTACCTGGTCGGACAACCACGCGTTTACCGACACCCCGGGCAGCGTCATGGTCAACCCGCAGGAACACATCGAGTACGCGGAAACGATCGCGACGCGCGATCTGACACCCAACCGCGTTTTCATCGCGGAGGTTTTCTTCCCGAAATATCCGGAACTGCGCGTGCGGCAGAAGTTCATGACCGCGCCATGACTCGTTAGGCACATGCTTTTCGCGGACTATCACACGCATCCACAGGGCCATCGCGTCCAGCTCTACAGCGAAGAGCTGTTGCAACCGTGGATCGATAGCGCGCGTCGCAAAGGTCTAACCGAAATCGCTTTCACCGATCACGATCGTTACCACGAAGGCGTTTCCTTTGATGTGATCGAGCGCGTGCGTGAAAAAAATCACGACATCAAGATTCGCGCCGGAATCGAACTGGATAACGATCCTGAGTCTTCAGCTGCAGGGAAAAAATGGGTCGAAAAACATCGGGACAAACTCGATTTCGTTCTTGGCTCCGTGCATTACCTCGACGATCCGCAGCAGATGTTCGACAGCGTGCCCGACGGTGCCGGTCAATTCGTCGGTCGAAACATCGATGAAATCTACGAGGACTACTTTCGACGTGTGCGCGAGATAGCAGCGACAGGTCTGGTGGATTGTCTGGCCCATCTCGATCTCATCAAAATTCACGGCCATCGCGCCTGTGGCGATATTCGTTCGATCCTGAACGAGACGCTGGATTTCATTCGCGCGCGCGGGCTCGCCATCGAACTTTCCACCGCCGGTTGGCGCAAACCGGTGGACGAACTGTATCCCTCCGATGAGTTAATCGCGCTGGCCATGGCGAAGGAAATTCCGTTCACCACCGCGTCCGACGCGCACTCGCACGTGCAGTTGGGCGAGAATTACGATCGGCTGACGGAAAAGATGATACAGCTCGGCATTACACGCGTTTGCGTTTACGAAAAGCATCGACCCCAGGCCCGCAAACTCTAAGCCGCATGAAATTTGCTTAACCTAAGGCAGAGTGCCTAACGAAACCATGAAGGTTGTGATTTTATGCGGCGGCAAGGGAACGCGCTTGCGCGAGGAAACCGAGTTCCGTCCCAAGCCGATGCTGCCGATCGGCGATCGCCCGATTCTGTGGCACATCATGAAGACGTATGCGCACTACGGCTTCAACCAATTCATTCTCTGCCTCGGTTACAAGGGCGAGATGATTAAGGAATATTTCCGGAATTATCTCTGGAATATTTGCGATGCGACGCTCTCGCTCGGGCCTGATTCGAAGGCGGAATTTCACAGCACTCACGACGAGGAATTGTGGAAGATCACGCTGGCTGACACTGGGGCTGATTCGCTCACGGGCGAACGCATTTTTCGCATCCGGAAGTATCTCGGCGCGGATGAAAATTTTCTCCTCACTTATGGCGACGGTGTGGGCAACATCGACATTCCCGCGACGATCGAAGCGCATCGTCTATCGGGAAAAATCTGCACGCTTACCGCAGTTCATCCGCCGGGAAGGTTTGGCGAGTTGAGCATGGATGGGGATTCCGACATCGAGGGCTTCAACGAAAAACCGCAGACGGAATCCGGTTACATCAACGGCGGCTACATGGTGTGCAGCACGCGCATTTTCAAATATCTCGAGAGCAATCCGGCGGTGATGTTTGAACAACAACCGCTGCGCCAGATCGCGGCTGACGGAGAAATGGGCGCCTACAAGCATGGCGGTTTCTGGCAACCGATGGACACTTTGCAGGAATTCACTCTCCTGAACGATCTCTGGCGCGAGAAGCGCGCGCCGTGGAAGGTCTGGTAGGTTAATGTTCGATGGCGTTTTTCGAGATCGGACGGTGTGGGTCTCTGGCCACACCGGGTTCAAGGGTTCATGGCTCGCCACCTGGTTGCTCGAGCTGGGCGCGCGGGTGCATGGCTACGCGCTCGAGCCGCCGACCAATCCCAGCTTGTTCGACGCACTTGGCCTAACGAATCGTCTGCATCAGCATGAAATCGCGGACGTGCGTGATGCGGCCGCGGTGGAGAAGTCGATTGGCGCCGCGAAACCGGATTTCGTTTTTCATCTTGCCGCGCAACCACTCGTTAGGCTGTCCTACCAGACACCGGCAGAAACTTACGCGACTAATGTGATGGGAACGGTGCACGTCCTGGAAGCGTTGCGAAAACTCGATCGCCCGTGTCACGCGGTTTTCATCACGACTGACAAATGCTACGAGAACCTCGAATCGGGCCACGCCTATCGCGAAGAAGATCCGCTGGGCGGTTACGACCCATACAGCTCGAGCAAGGCGGCGGCGGAAATTGTCATCGCCGCGTATCGCAATTCATTTTTTCCGCCTAACGAGTCGTCAATCTCAATCGCGAGCGCGCGTGCTGGAAATGTCATCGGCGGCGGCGATTGGGCGGCCGATCGCATCGTGCCCGATTCCATTCGTGCGCTGCAAGGCGAGCAGCCAATACCGGTGCGCAACAAGAACTCCACGCGCCCGTGGCAGCATGTGCTCGAACCGCTTGGCGGTTATCTGACCCTGGCCGCGGCGTTGGCAGAAAGCGATGGAGCGCGGCGCGGCGCGATTCGTTCCGCATTTAATTTTGGCCCGAGCGATGAGTCGAATCGCACCGTCGAAGAAGTGGTGCGCGCAATTCTCACGCGTTGGCCCGGCCAGTGGGAGGACAAATCAAACGCGAAGGCACCGCACGAGGCCGGCCTCCTCAATCTCTCCATCGAGAAGGCATCGCGTCTGCTCGATTGGTCGCCGGTGTGGGGATTTGAAAAAACGATCGCGCAGACAGTGGATTGGTATCGCAACGCGCAAGAGGCGAGTGTGGCGGAAACGAATCGATTAACGATCGCGCAGATCAAAGAGTACGAAGCGGCTTGGGATGAACGATCCAAAGGACATTAAGGCCGAGATCCTGCGACTGGCGCGCGAGTATTCGCGCCGCGTGCATGGCGGACAGCTGCCGTCGTTCGTCGAAGGCAAGCGACCGAAGTTTGTTCCGGGCGAAACAGTCGTGCCGTACGCCGGCCGCGCGTTCACCGAGGATGAAGTTGAAGCGGCGGTGTCGAGCACGCTGGACTTCTGGCTCACGCTCGGACCGGAAGGAGAATCGTTTGAAGACGAACTCAAGCACTTGTTAGGCGTGAAGAAATCGATCCTGGTTAATTCAGGATCTTCGGCCAACCTTTTGGCTTTCTCGTGCCTAACGAGTCCTAAGCTCGGCGATCGTCGCATTTGTCCTGGCGACGAAGTCATCACCTGCGCGGCCGGATTTCCCACCACGGTCGCGCCCATCTTGCAGAACGGCGCCGTGCCGGTGTTTCTCGATAATGATCCACTGACCTTGAACGCGCGGCTCGATCGACTCGAGGAAGCTTATGTTCCGGGAAAAACGAAAGCGGTCATGATGGCGCACACGCTCGGGAATCCGTTCGATCTCGAGCGCGTCACGGCATTCTGTCGCGAGCACAAACTGTGGCTGGTCGAGGACAACTGCGACGCGCTGGGTTCCACCTATCAGGAAAAGCTCACCGGCACGTTCGGCGATCTTTCGACACAATCATTTTATCCGCCGCATCACCTGACGTTAGGCGAAGGCGGCGCAGTCAACATCGTGCGCGAAATGCGGCTCAAAGTTTTGGTGGAAAGCTTTCGCGACTGGGGTCGCGACTGCTGGTGCGCGAGCGGAAAGGACAACACCTGCGGCAAACGTTTCGGCTGGCAACTGGGCGAATTGCCCGAAGGTTACGACCACAAATACATCTACTCACATCTCGGCTATAACTTGAAGCCGCTCGACATCCAGGCGGCAATCGGACGGCAGCAGTTGAAGAAACTTCCGCAGTTCGGTGAAACACGTCGCGCCAACTGGGAACATCTGCGCCGCGGTCTCGCCAACCTGGAGGAATTTTTCGACTTCCATCTGCCAACGCACGCGAAAGCGTGGACACCGAAAGGATTCGAGTGGAAGGACGAAAACGGTCCGCGCTGTTCGCCATCGTGGTTTGGTTTCATGCTACTCGTTAGGCCAAGCGCGCCGTTCACGCGCACGGAACTGGCGCGTCATCTCGACGAGCACCGCATCGGCAACCGCATGTTGTTTGGCGGAAATCTCCTGCGGCAACCGGCCTTTGTGCAGTTGCGCAAGGATCGCCCCGAGGCCTTCCGCATTGTCGGCGACATGAACGGCGCCGATCGGATCATGCGGGAATCGATCTTCGTTGGCGTTTATCCCGGGCTGACGCGCGAGATGCTCGATTACATAATCGAAATCATCCGCGCTTTTTGCGCGAAGGTTTAGTTGCCTGTCATCCCGAGCCGCAAAGACGGCGAGGGATCTCACGCCAGTTCTGTCGACAGCGCATGTTTTTGGCAAGTGAACGCCAGAGCGGTTGTGAGATCCCTCGGCGCGCTTCGCCAGCCTCGGGATGACGTTTCGTTAGGCGATTTTTTCGCCGACCACGACCGCCTGCACAAAGAAGTCGCGCGGACCAAAGCTGTAATCCTTCAGATTGAAGTGGGCGTGCGAAATTATACCGACCGCCTCAGTCCTGTTATGCAGCAACGACGGCTCGGGCGGGTGAAATTGCACCGGCTTTTTCAAGACGCGGTGCATCAGGAAGTGCATCGCTTTCAAGACCGCTACACTGGTGGCGCGTCGATGTGGCCAGAAAATCACAATCTTTCCGCCCGGTTTGGTGACGCGATTCAATTCCTGGAGGATGGCTGATATTTCTTCCGGCGAAAAATGCTCGACCACGCCGAGACTGTAACTGCCGTCGAACGACGAATCGGGGTAGGGGAGATGAAGGATGTCGGCCTGTTCGATGCGCTCGGCCTCCGGATTATTCTTCGCGTAGAGATCAAGCGCGCCTAACGAGATGTCGATGGCGTTGATACGAAACTTCCGGTGCAGGTCGATATCGACCTGACCGCTGCCGCAGCCCGCGTGCAACAAACGCGCGCCGCTGGGAAATTGCCGAAGCAGGACGTGCTCGAGATTGCGTTTGATGATCATCTTCCGATAAAGCGCGGCGATGATTTCGTAGATGAGGCTGCTCGCTTCCTGTTTGCGATTCCAATACGGATCCCAGTTTTGCGGATCGTGCAGAGCGGGATTGGTCGCATCGAGTTTGCGCGCGACCTGGAATCGTCCCGGATTTACCAACTTCTCCGCCCAGAGTTTCATGAGGAACGTGGCGCTGCGCGTCGCTTCGCGGAACGACATTTTCGAATGACCGTAGGTGCGGGCGGGCAGGACGATCGGAATTTCCCTGATGGTGCAGCCGTTGTTCGCGAGCACGAAGAGGCTTTCGAAAAAGAACGAATAGCTCTTCGAGTTGACGCTCTGGAAAATGCGCAGCGGAATGGTGTGAAGATTGTAAACGCGAAACGCGCCGCTGGCGTCGCAGCCGATTTTCAAAAACGTCTTCGTGAGGAAATGCCCGAACTGCGTGAGGAACCGGCGCATCAAACTCCAGCCGGGGAGACTATTCGCCCGCATGTAACGCGAGCCGATCGTGACGTCGCCTTCGGTCGAGGCGGCGAGCATTCGCGCGATGTCGGCGGGTGAATGCGTGAAGTCGCAATCCATCGTCACGAGCCGGTCGTAGCCGTTTTCGTAGGCGTGCGTGATGCCGTCGATATGCGCGCTGCCGATGCCGAGCTTGCCGGCGCGATGAATCACCTTTGTCCGCGAATCCTCGCCCGCGATGCGGTCAAGCTTCTCACCGGTTCCGTCCACGGAATTGTCATCGAGGAAAAGAATGTCCGCATCGATCGCGAGACGACGAATCTCCGCATGCATGCGTTCGACATTTTCCGCCTCGTTGTAAGTCGGGATGAAAATGAGAACGCGCTCGTTTGTCATACCCGGCATTCCTTCACCAAGCGCGAAACCATCTCTTCGAAACTTACCGACGGTTGCCAGCCGGTTTCGCGTTTTAACTTCGAGGCATCACCGACGAGCCGGCCGCGCGTTGCTTTCACAAGCGATTTCTCTTCGCGGACATGTTTGCGCCAATCGAGACCAACGGCGTTGAAAGCGTGTTCGACGAAATCCTGCACCGTGCGCGGCGTGCCAGTTGCGACGACGAAATCATCGGCACGTTCCGCACTCAGGATGCGCATCATCGCTTCGACGTAATCGGGCGCGTAACCCCAATCTGTTTCGGCGGCGAGATCGCCGAGCGCCAAATCCCAACGCATACCTGCTTTAATTTCCAGCGCGGCGCGGACGACTTTTTGCGAAAGGAATGCCGGCGAACGCAGGGGCGATTCGTGATTGTAGAGGATGCCGGTAGCGGCAAAGACATTGTGCTCGCGCCGATAGTAGCGGCAGCATTCCACGGCGGCGGCTTTGCTGATGCCGTAAATCGTTTCCGGACTGAATGGCGTCTGCTCGTTTTGCGGTGACGGCGCGGAAGCGCCGAAGACCAGGCACGATCCGGCGTAAAAGAAACGCGCGGCCGGCGCGTGACTGAGAATGGCTTCGAGAAAATTGACCGCGCCATGAACGTGCGTTTCAAAACTGCGTCGCCAAAGATCGGCGGGCGAGACGCGTTCCCGTTCTTCCGAAGAGTGGTGAAACGCCGCGAGATAGTAGATTTCATCCGGCGCGAGTTTTTCGACCGCGCGTTTCACCGCCGCGCAGTCAAGCACATCGAGCGCGATGATTCCGTCATGGGTGCGACGTCCAACGCCTAAAACAAAATCGCCGCGCTTGTCCAAAGCATGGCGCAGGAGTTGTCCGTCCTGGCCGGCGGCACCGACGATGAGCGCGCGTTTCACTCGCCCACTATCTCGATTTGAGGCAGCGGGAAGATCAACTTACCGCCGCGGGCCAGGAAGGCTTGTTCGCGCGCGATAATGTTTTCGCGGAAGTGCCACGGCAGAACCAGGAAGTAATCCGGGTTCATGGCGTGAGCTTCAGTTTCCGAGATGATCGGAATGGAACTGCCAGGGGTTTTGCAGCCAAATTTGTCGGGATTCACTTCGGCGACGAACGACAACAGATCAGGCCGAATGCCGCAGTGTTGCAGAAGGACGTTGCCTTTGGTCGAAGCGCCGTAGCCGAGAACTTTTTTGCCTTCTGCTTTCAGGTGATGCAGCAACGCCGGCAACTCGATCTGGTGATGGCGCACGAACCTAACGAATTGTTCGTAACCATCAGCGTGATGCAGATTCAGGCGTGCTTCTTCGCGCAATAAATCCTCGACCGCGCCGTTGGATGGTGGAATGGCGGATTCATTCCTCGCCGCGGTGACCGCGAAACTTCCGCCGTTCGTGTCGTTGAGTTCGACGTTGATGATCCGCATGCCGGCACGCTCGACCATGCGCTTGATCTGGTTGAGTCCGTAATACTCGAGATGCTCGTGGCAGATGGTGTCGTAGGCATTGGCCTTCAACATCGATGGCAGGTAGCTCTGCTCGAAATGCCAGATACCATCATCGGTCAACAGACTGGCCACATCGTCCACGAATTTCTGCGGCTCTTCCAAATCGTAGAACATCGCGATGGACGTAATGATGCGCGCTTTGCGCTGGCCGAATGCGGTCCGGAAAGTAGCAGCGTTAAAGAAATCGGCGATGAGCTTGATACCGGGCTGGTAGAACTTGCGGAATTTTTCCGCGGACGGATCGAACCCGACGCGTTCCACATTTTCCGGATAGAAACCGAGCGTGGTGCCGTCGTTGGCGCCGATGTCGATGACCAGGTCGTTAGGCCGCAACGGAAATTCCGCGATGAGCGCTTCAACTTTCTGGCGAAGATGCAGGACCATTGATGCGTTCAATCCCGAGCGATAACCGTAATGGGCACCGTAAAGCTCCTCGGCTTCATACGAATGCTGTAGCTGCACGAGATCGCATTCGCGGCAGCGCATGAGAGTGAGGGGACCTTCCGCGACTGGTTTGTCTTCGAGGCGCGGGAAGATGCCGGTGAGCGCCTGCATGCCGAGGCTCAGGATTGTTTCGAGACCGATCGAATTGCAGACGCGACAGCGTCCGATTTCGTGCAGACGGGATTTTCCCTGGTCGCGTGAGACCGGCAGGAAGGCAACCGACGGGGCTAGCGTGATCATCGCACCTGCTTCCGTAGCAGGACGCGTGCACTACGGGCGGGAAGTTGCGCGTCGCGAGGCGCTTAATGGTTCTCGTTCGTCGGCGGGGAACGCCGGTAATCGCCGCGGCTGAAGTATTTTTCCAGCCAGATATAGAGGCAGATGAAGAGGTAACGACTGCCCATTTCCTTCATCTTCAATTTCGCTTCGCCGGAGCGGCGATTGCGCCAGGTGATCGGAATGACCGTCCAGCGAAAGCCGCGCACGATGGTCTTGAGCGGCAGCTCGACGGTGAGATTGAAGTGCGGCGAAATGAGCGGGCGACATCCATCGATGGTCGTGCGGCGGTAGGCTTTGAAGGCGTTCGTCGTGTCGTTAAGCCGGATGCCGAAGATCGTCTTGATGAAGAAATTGGCCGCGCGATTCACGACCAGCTTCACGCGCGGATAATCCTTCACGCTGCCGCCGCGCATGAAACGGCTGCCGAAAACCGCATCGTAGCCCTGGTTCAACAACTCCCAGTAACGCACGACATCGCGGCAATCGTCGCTCTCATCCGCCATCATGATGACAACGGCATCGCCACGCATGCGATCGAGTCCGTAAATGATAGCGCGGCCGAATCCGTGCGGCGCGGGATTGGAAAGCGCGGTCAGCTCCGGAATGCGCGCCGCGAGGTCGGCGATGATCTTCGAGGTCGAATCGGTGCTACCGTCATCGACCACCACGATTTCGTGCGGCACATTGCGCAGGCGAAGTTCGGCGTGCAGATGTTCGATTGTTGCGGCCACGCAGCCTTCCTCATCGCGCGCCGGAACGACAACGGAAAGCAACTGCAGAGGTGAACCTTCCGCCGGCGAACTCATCAGAACGGAGCGGAAAGGTCTAACCAATCGGCATGCTGTTCCGCGTGCGCCGCGACTTCCTCGAAGATTTCGCGGAGCGAGACCGTCGGCGTCCAATCCCACGTTTTCTTCGCAAGCGCGCTGTCGAGGATGATCCACGGCAAATCGAGCAGACGCGGATTCGAATCACATTGAATCTGGTGTTTGAAGCTGAAGCGCTCGCCGCACCAGGCGGTTAGTTCCGCGAGCGAGAAGCTGTTCGCTTCACCACCGCCAAGGTTAACCACGCGCGGCCGTTCCTTCCTGTCGCGAGCATCAAGTTGTTTCGTCACGATCGCCGCGATGTCACGCGGATGAACTGCGTCGCGCACCTGATGTCCAGCGCCGTTAAAGCCGATGTAACGCAACGGTTGTCGGCGCAGATAGGAATTGATCCAGAAGGCGACGATGCCTTGATCGGCGCGACCGAATTGTCCGGCACCCGCGATCACGCCGCAGCGATTGATCCAGACGGGAACGCCGAATGTCTCCGCGTATTCGAGCGCGAGAATTTCGCTCGCGAGTTTCGTCGCGCCGTAGAGAGAAATCGGAGCGGCGGTGCTGAAACTTTCGCTGATGCCATGCCGTGAAACTCCATCGGGAAATTTTGCATCAGGCCGAAGTTGAAATCGCTGTCCCTCGCTCATTAACGGCAGCTGCGACAGCTCGTTGATCGAATAGAGCCGGCTCGTGCTGAGAAGGAGAAAACCGGCGCCATGTTTTCGCGCGAACTCGAGCAGGTTGACTGTACTCGTTAGGTTGTGTTCCACCACCTGGCGGCTGCTCGATTTTCCATCAACTCCGCCGAGCACACTGGGATTCGCCGCCGCATCGATCACCCAATCAACCGCCGGCAATGGATCGAGATCGCTCGCGCTGCGAATGTCGCCGTGAAATAGCTTCACGCCGAGGCGCCGCAATTCTTCCCGATTCGATTCACTTCCCGGCCGAATGAAATTGTCGAGGCCGACGATCTCGAGCCCCTCGCGCTGAGCGAGCAGGGTTTTGGCAATGTTGCTGCCAACAAATCCGCAAACGCCGGTGAGCAATAACTTCATGGATCAGAACTAGCGGTGCTAGGGTGCAAATGCTGCTACGAAACTGAGGTTCTCCTTAGCGTCCGCCAGTTTCATGCCCAAGATAAAATTTGCTCTGCGCAGTTTGTTGTCCGTTGCGCTCCTCGCCTTTGTCGCGAGCCGCATAAACTGGCGCGATTTGGGCGCGGTTCTCGTTCGGATTGATTGGCGCTGGGCCAGCCTCGCTTTCGTTATCACCGGGACGTTAATCGCGGCACTCGCCGTGCGCTGGCAAGTTTTTTTGCGACAACAACGAATCGAATTGCCATTCCGCGAAACCTACTCGCTCGCGTGGGCCGGCCAGTTTTTCAATTCCTTCCTGCCGGGCAGCACGGGCGGCGATGTCTTTAAAATCTATCAAGTCTGCCGTCGCATGCCTGATCGGAAACCGGCCGCGGTCGCCAGTGTTTTAATCGACCGGCTCAGCGCTTTATTCGCTCTGCTCGTCCTGGCCGCGATTGCATTCGTTCGGGAACCCACTCCGCTGCGCGCCTTGGCCGGTGCTAGCTTCGGTTATCTGAATTCGGTGTGGCTCGGCGCAATTCTGGTCGCCGGTGCCGGCGCAATCTTGGTCGCGAAGCAGGTCATTACCGCACGCGGATGGGGAGAAAAATTGCGTCGGACTGTGCTGGCAACGTTGGGAGGCATTCGACTCAATGCCGCGGTCGGATTCGCGCTCTTTCTCGCCTTCGCGATTCACATCGCGAATTTTGTGGGCGTCTATTTTCTGGCGCGCTCGTTAGGTATCGACATCACCTGTCTCCAAGTGCTGACCATGATGCCGTTGGTATTTCTGTTCGTCATGTTGCCGATCACGATCAACGGCCACGGTTTACGCGAACTGCTTCTCATCGGGTATTTCACGCATCTCGGCGTCCACATTAGCGGACAGATGGACATCGCTTATCGCGAGGTGGCGGTGGCTCTTTCCCTCCTGCTGGTGGCCAACGACTTGCTCTGGAGTCTGGCCGGCGGATTGCAATACTTCGCGCGCACGCGGCCCGGCGCTGAACCGAAGCTGGTCGTGAGCCTGATGTGCTGAATCAAGCCGGAGGAATGAATGCGAAACGAAGAAAGATCAGCGTCGTCGCTGGTTGCCTGAACGAGGAGCACAACCTTGAGGAATTTGTTTCGCGCGTTCACGCGGTCTTTCCGCGGGCTGCCGCAGTACGACTACGAGATTGTCCTGATCGACAACGCTTCGACCGATGCCTCGGTGGAAATCCTGCGCTATCTGGCTTCGCACGATCAGCGGCTGAAGGTGATTTTGAACGCGCGCAATTTCGGTCATGTGCGTTCGCCCTACTACGCACTTCTGCAAGCGAGTGGCGACGCCGTTCTCGCCATGGCCTCGGATTTGCAAGACCCGCCGGAGTTGATTCCGCAATTTCTCGCGCGCTGGGAAGAAGGCTTTAAGGCAGTGGTGGCGGTGAAAAGCGAAAGCCGCGAAGCGCCGTTGTTCTTCCTTATCCGCAAAGCCTACTACCGGCTGATCCATCGCCTGGCCGAATTCGACATTATCGAAAACTTCACCGGCTTCGGACTCTACGATCGTCAGATCATCGAGTATTGCCGGAAGTTGCGCGATCCATATCCGTACTTCCGCGGCATCATCGCCGACATCGGGTTGCCGACCGCGAAGATCCCGTTCGTGCAACCGCGCCGCAAACGCGGCCTGACGAAAAATAATTTCTACACGCTCTACGACATTGCGATGTTGGGCATCACCAATCACAGCAAAGTGCCGTTGCGGATCGCGGCCATGGCTGGTTTTGGCATGTCGGCCTTTAGTCTTCTGATTGGTCTGGCGTATCTGCTCTACAAATTGTTCTTCTGGGATCGCTTCACCGTCGGCGTCGCGCCTGTCGTAATCGGATTGTTCCTTTTCGCTTCCATCCAACTTTTTTTCATCGGCGTGCTCGGCGAATACATTGGATCGATCCACACCCAGATCATGGATCGTCCGCTGGTCGTGGAACGGGAACGGATAAATTTCGATGCGCCGGCGGGCGTTCCGGTCCTTCAGGAATCGAAAGAAATGCACCGCGTTGGAATCGAACCAACAACCCAGTGATTAAGAGTCACTTGCTCTGCCAATTGAGCTAGCGGTGCGTGGATTGCGAGGGCGGAAGGTATCTATCCTCGGCCGATTCACAATGAAGAAATCGTCCTCGCGGCTGTTAGCAATTATCGATGTCGCCCCAACTGCCCCCACTAATAAGAAAAGCGGGGACCAAACCCTTCGGTTCAGTCCCCGCGCGAGCGATCAAACAACCGCGGAATACAACTATTAGAAGTGGAAGCGAAGTCCCGCGCCGATCAGGTGCTGGCCAAGACTGCGATCCTTCAGCGTGTCGACGTTTGCGCTGGTGTATTCGAGAAAATGATACTCGATGAAGGTACTAAACTTCTGATTCCAATAGTAGTCTGCTCCGGCGATAACCTGGAAGGCAAAGTCGCCATGGCTGGCGCCGCCGCTCGTGCTGATAGTAGTGTTGGCCAGCGGATTGATCCGCAGACCATTCAGATCTACGCCGGCCGATTCGGCATAGTAAGCACCGATGCCTGCTCCGATATAGGGCTGGAAGCGGCCATTTCCGAATTTGAGGATACCGTTGAACATGAACGCGCCGGTATTGATGAAGGTTGTCCCGCTGCGGTGCGTGATGTTTCCGTCGATGTTCGTGGTGGTGTCGGCGCCGCCGCGAAATCCGTTGTAGAAGAAGTCCGCTTCAACCGCCGGCCGGATCGTGCCGGTGCCGAAGACGTAGCCCAGTTTGACGCCACCGTAGAAGCCGACGTCGTTTTTCGGCTCAACCAGGAGAGTGTCGCCGAACTCGTCGGTAAACGTTTTGTCATCACCGCGGTCCTGGTAAACATTGGCCCCCATGTCGATGCCGAAGTACCAGCCCTGGCCAAAGACTGGCGGCGGCGGCGGCGCCGCCACGTTTTTGTAATTACCTGTGTCGCCCGCATAGCTGGGGACGACAACGAAGGCGAGCAAAGCTCCGATAAGAAATGCAGTTTTTTTTGTTTCCATAGGTCAAGTTAGGTTAGCAGCGACTGTGCGACGGAACACCAAGAGACGTCTATGGGACTTTGTACCTAGGGCTTTGGGCTTAGAAGATCGGTGGCTGCCGAGGACGACCAAACCGAGACAGCCGCTACTGAAAATGCCAGATGACGCAAAACAATGGAGGAGCCCATCGGATTTACTGTAAGCTCAAAGCTAATGACAAACCACGCCGGTGATCTCTACGCACCTCCAAGAAAGATTCAATCGTTAGACGAGTGTTATTTTTATCACACGATTGATCTCCCCGGCTATGGCACTATTGAGGGAGAATTTGATTTCAGAGATCGTCCCGGGGAATACCTGGGGGATATAGAGTTTGCAAACAAGCGTGTCTTCGAAGTTGGCAGCGCCAACGGTTTTTTTACCTTCTTCATGGAACGGCAAGGCGCTGAAGTCGTTGGTTTCGATCTCGCCGAAGAGGATTCCTGGGACGTCGTTCCTTATACCCAATATGACTACCGGAGTTTCATTGCAGAGCGCAAAGGGCATGTGGAAAGGCTCAAGAATGCGTTTTGGCTGGCACACTCTGTTTTTCAGTCCAAGGCCAGGATGGTTTACGGGAACGCCTATAAGATTCCTGCAAGTCTGGGACCTTTTGATGTCGCTACTTTAGGTTGCGTCCTTGAGCATGTCCGGGACCCGTTTTCCGTCCTGGAGAACGCAGCGCGCTTCACCAAAGAAACGGTTGTGGTAACGGAGCTGCTTCCTCCCGGCCCAACACGGCTTCTGGAGGAGCGGTCAAAAGGTATTACCGCAAGAATCTTGGGCAAAAATTTTCCGACAGAGGCGGCGCAACTTTCACATGCAAATGAGCCCCGGATGGAGTTTTGCCCCGACCCGAGCGGTTCTTTCTTAAAGGAAACGTGGTGGTACCTCTGGCCGGAAACGGTGAAGCGCTTTTTGGAAGTCCTGGGTTTTGAAAAAACACGGACCACTTACTACCAGAAGAAATACCAGGGGAGACCTTCACACCTTTATACCGTAGTGGGACATCGAACCCGGGCTTTGTTATCCTAAGGCAAACCGGGCAGCGAGGAGCGCGCCATCGTTGGCAAGGTCGCCCTGCTGGTTTCGCCGATTACAGGCCGTGATCTCTCCGCACGAAAGTCTATGAGTAAGCTTGTCGGATCATTCGTTAGGTTCCTGGTGCAAAATAGGTTCACTTGGTTTGTAATAAAACCCTTTGTAAGAATCGCAGCGTACATTCAGTGCCAGCGGGACATGGTTGCCGGCCACCTATCAGCGACCGATCAGCGCATCATGGAGGCGCTGGGACAGCCGGTCGTAAAAAATGGCCCGTTCAAAGGGTTGACCTATCCTGCCTTCCTTTATCCTTACAATTTCCCTAAGATTATTGGCAGCTACGAAAGCGAGATCTCGGACATAGTCGAAACGCTCTGCAACAGGAAGTTTACGAAAATCGTGAACATTGGCTGTGCTGAAGGGTATTACGCCGTCGGATTTGCACGAAGGATAGATGATGTAAGCATCGAAGCGTTTGATAGCAGCGAGAGAGCCCGAGAGCACTGTGGAGAACTGGCCAGGCTGAATCGCGTAGATAAGAAAATACGCATTCTCGGCTCATTCACCAAGGAGAGCTTGTTGAACATGAGCCTTGACGATCAAGCGTTGATTATCTGCGATTGCGAAGGAGGCGAGAAGGAAATCTTTACCTCTGAAAATGCCTCCCGTTTACGAAATTGCGAGCTGCTAATCGAGATTCATGATTTCGTCGATATCTCAACCTCAGACTATATCCGAAATCTATTTGCGAAGACGCATGATATCTTAGTCAGACAGAGTACGGATGATATCCTTAAGGCAAGAAACTATCACTTTAGAGAAACAGACAAGCTCGATTTGCATTTGAGAAAGCTGGTTTTTGCAGAGCAGCGGCCTAGCCTGATGGAATGGTTTTACCTAACTCCGAAATCAGTTCCGAGTTAGCTTCTCTGAGCTACGAAGAAGAGTTCGCTGTTTCAAAAGCAGCGATGGCATTCACATCAAGGACTTTGATCCGCCAAATGGCAGTCGTGCGTGTGAATGGGCTTCCACTCTTTGCGCTTACATCGCCATCGATTGGGCTTTCAGCGGCGATGACCAAGGCCGGATGTTCTAACCTTAGGAACCGGGAGACTGGAGCCCAAAGACAACCCGATCAATGAAGGAAGCGTTCGGCCAAGCCTCACCAGTTCTTGCCTGGCCGTAATGCCGAACCCGTCGCCGTTCTCGCAGGCATTGCCGTCGGAAGGCGAGACGATGAATGCTCCAAAACTCCCACTCCGCAATCCCTTCCCTGTGTGGCCATCTTGTTTCGAGTAAGCGTCTCACTTGCAGCCTAACGAAAGCGGCACATACCCGGAGGAAGAGAAACGGAATCTCACGATGATCCCAATGGTGCGCGATGTATGCACATGAACGTCCTTCGGCCTTGGCCCGTTGGATAAAGCTACGTCGCGATAATCTGGAAGGATCGAAGTGATGGGTCACAGGGTGGTCGAAAACCGCAGTCAAGCGACAACCAGCGTTTAATCAGCTGACGAGAGAACAGAACGTCCTCGCAGAAGCCCAAGGCACCAGGGCCGAGCTCAGGATCAAAGCCAGGCACTTTGTCCAGCACGCTACGAGAGAACGCGCAGTTAGCTCCTATCACCGTGTTCATGCGTGTTGGGTCCGACTGATCCGTTGAGGCAAGTAAACGTCGATGAAAGTCTTCCATCCAATTCCTGCAGAGATGGGGCGCTATCTCGAGACCTCCCGCGACCACGTCAGCTCTTTCCTTCCACAATTGGAACGCACATGGTTGGAATCCATTTCGGCTGCGGCCGCACATCGTCGTCAGTCAAAAGAATGATTTCTCCCCGGCTTCTAAAAGCGCTCGATTAAGGCATACAGCTTTCCTTTCCGTGGCTCGTAGATGTATCTCACATTGAGCCACGGAGAATCGAACCCATTAACTACGCTTGCCGTCGCATCCGAAGACGCGTTGTCCACTACAACAACTCGATGCTATAGCTGTCGTGCCGGCAACTACATTCTATCGCATGTAACGTTTGCGCTAACGCTGCAGCGTGATCACGAGTACAGAGGATGATCGAAACGAAATGTCCTCGCTTCATTACTGTGGCGCTTCGAGCAAAGTCGCAAGGAAGCAGAGTCATACGCTCGTTCATACGAGTGAGTCTGCGCGGCTATGGGTCACTGTCAATGATAATCGCGACGCAAACCCAGAAGTGTCCGCAGTAGTCGGTAGTTACAAGTCGAGTGAACCGGGAGAAAAATAACCAAAATCTTACGCCATCCACTAATCGGGGTTGGCCGCCCCAGAAAGCAATCTGATCAGGCAAGCCAGGCCCCGACTTGGGAGCGCAGTTCTTTGTTGCAGAGTGTTATCGGGAAATTCCTGTTTGCACCAGAGAAGATAACTTCGAAATGCTGCTAGTTTCTTGCCGATATGCTCTGGCTGTCGGAGACGAAAGGTTCACATCGCTTTGCCGCCAGAAGACTTCACCGCCATCGATCGTCCGAATTGCGCTGCGCCGCGAAAAGGCTATCCAGGAAGCGTCATCAGAGAACCATCCTAACGGAAAATCAACGAAGCCTTCTGCTGCCTCAAAGGCGCTTCTTCTGAAGACATATTCGATCGCCCATGAAGAGCGGCCATGCGACATTCGCGCGAAAAGAAACTCGGCGCCCGTTTCAGACACGGTGGGTCTGGGCGGATCATAGATGAGAGTTCCCTTCGCATCGATTAGCTTTGTTTTGAAGCGATAGACGTCGAACGATCCGTCGGTGTCATTTAAAGTTCTTGCGAAAGGCCCTACACAATCCTCGGACGCAAGGTCATCGTCTGAAAACAACCAAACCCATTCGGAGCTGGTCTCGCGAACACAACGATTCCAATGAGCGGCCAGGGCAGTCTGTCCCAAATTATTGTCGTATCGGCGATACTTAATTCTTAATGGAGTTCTGGTGCTTGCGAATTATCTCCGTCGGATCGTCAGCACTCGCGTCGTCTCCAACTAGGACTGTGAAATCTTGATCGATTTGCCTGGCGAGAGAGGCGAGGGCTGCGATCCAGGTAATCCCGCTTGTAATACGGAACAACAACGGTTAGTGTGTCATTCATGAAGCACTACGGCCTCCTGAGTTGGCGGAGCAGCCGACGAAAAGAGCGAGAAGTCTCCGAGGTAGGCGTAGCAAAGGCCAAAGACGTTTCGCTAGCAGCTTGACCCGTCTCTAACCGCCACCCAACCGCTCGATTCGACTCGAAGAACGTAATCGGAAATGTCGATAAATGTCGTAGTGAGGCATTTGCGGATCGAGTGTGAACCCGGCCCAGTGCACTCCCGAAACGAATTGACCGCCATCGGCACGGACCTGAATGCGCGATTCATCGAGGCCAGTAACGTGCAAGCGCTCGATCTGACCTGGCCAGTTCCAATAGATCGTGCGCTCGCTGGCGGAAGCGAATGAGCGCATCCTCGTGCGCTTTCGATCCATACAGTAGTTAACAAATGGCTGCTCCCACGTCGGAGCGAAGCTACCAACGTCCGGCGCAACCTCCGCAGCGAGCGTCCGAATCTGGGCCAAGCTCAACTGACCTGCAGTCGAGGCCCAGACGCCTGTGACAAAACCGTGTGTTTGGTAATCGTGCACCATCCTTTCACGAAACGCCCCGGGCTTATACGCCATGTCTAAGTCTGCATGTGCGTACAACAGGTCGTAATTTGTCGTTACCAGTGTGCTAAACAGCGGTTCCAAGTCTCCCAGGACGACAGTGTCAGCATCAAGATAAAGGAAACGTTCAAGCGGTCCCCAGAACGCGGCAAGTTTTCGGAATGTCCCAGCCATTCTTCCGATGTTTGGGAGTAGCGCGTGGGCAATGTTGTCCAGCTCAATTAGCGAAGGGTCCTCATATATTCTAAATCCAAAGCGCGTTGCGAGCTTCTTTAAGCCACTAATTTCCTTAGAAAACGGGATGCACCATACATGGCACGTCGGCGCATACGCGTGCAGGCTATTAAGCAAGGTGATCGTCCATTCGGACGCAAGATCATCGGCCAGAAAATAGACTCCGCATCCTTCGCCTTTATAACTCCGTGAATGGTTAGTAGCTTGCACTTTAACCAGGTCTTGCTTGTCTCGTGAAATTGTTCGTTCGCCGACTAGAGCAATCCAACAAGGATAGCTGCTGTGGAGAAAGGTCGCAGATGTTACACGCCTCTTTTCTCAGACTGTTCGATTAGGACGGCTTGATGATTATGCCTTGTCCGGTAGGCAACGCCAGCACCGGAACGCCGCGACTGGCCGCGAATCGGTCTATCATCTTTCGTTGCTCCTCATGGAGCTCAAAGTCGTAATCATCATGTAAAATGATTCCGCCCGGCACGATTCGATCCCAAAAATACTCAGCCGCTCTTTCTTCCGGCAAGGCGCAGTTCATATCGAGCGATAGGTATGCGATTCTTTGCGATGGAATGTCCGGTAGTATTTCCGGCACAGTGCCCTCTATCACCACCACGTTCGAGAACGGGGCGAAAGTCTCGCGCACCGCAGCTAACGAATTATCTTCGTAGTAATTGTAGGTAGCTAGGAGACCTTTTCTTTTTTCCTCTGGAGTAAGGTAGTCAGGAATCATGCCTTTGAAGGTGTCGACCAGGAAGAACTTCTTGTTTAGCGTTTCGAATCGGAGGTAGTCCACGATCATTCGCGCGAGTCCGCCCCGGTTCACTCCGCATTCCACGAAGTCGCCCGGCAGAAGTGACGCGTAATGCGCTGCCCAACAGGCGACGAAGGCGCGCCACCTGATGGATCGACCATGCCAGGAATTGGTCTTGGCGCCGAGTTCGTAGGCACGGTTAAACCTGGCCTCATCAAGAAACGCCGCGCAATGCTCCTGGTCAGTAAGAAGGCCATCCTCGAAGAAAGAGATGGAGTTTCTAGGTATATGGACGTACTGCGCGTGGTGGCGAAAGAAATGTAATCGGCGCAAAAAACTTTCGGGAAGCAGGCTGCGCACGAACCATTTCATCCGGGAGAAGCAAGCTTGTCAGGTCCGCGCGAATCCGCAAGGATGCCCGCCGGTGCGCACACGACGCGACTTTCTTTCGCTGGCTGGCAAAGGTCTTGGCCTGGCCGCGCTGTCCTCCGGAACGATCGCGACGTTGCTCAGAAATGTCGAGGCGGCGACTAGTTCCGTTGCGCATTTGTCGCCGGAAGAGGCGGCTATGGATGAGGATTACTGGGCCATTATTCAGAACGCGTTCACCGTCACGCGCGGTATCATCAATCTGAACAACGGCGGCGTTTCGCCCAGTCCGCGCATCGTGACTGAGGCACTGGTGCGTTATCAATGGCAACAGGAAGACGCCACCGCTTACACGATGTGGCAGATTCTCGAGCCGCAATGCGAAACCATTCGCACCGGCCTGGCCGAACTCTTTGGCTGCGATCGGGAAGAAATCGCGATCACGCGCAACGCTTCCGAGTCGCTCGAGACTTTGTTGATGGGCATGGATTTCAAAGCCGGCGACGAAATTCTGACGACCACCCAGGATTACCCGCGCATGCTGACCACGCTGCGTCAGCGGGAGAAACGCGAAAACCTCAAGCTGAAGTTAATTCAGATTCCTATTCCGCCGAAGAACCTCGACGAAATCACCGCGGCATTCGCAAAAGCCATCACCGATCGCACCCGTCTGATCCTGATCGCACATCAGATCAACATCACCGGACAAATCACTCCAGTAAGAGCTGTCTGCGAGATGGCTCGCGCCAAAGGAATAGAAACGATCGTGGATGGCGCGCATTCCTTCGCCCAGTTCGATTTCAAACAGAAGGATCTCGGTTGCGATTACTTCGGGACCAGCCTGCATAAGTGGTTATACGCGCCCAAAGGCACCGGGATGCTTTACGTGAAGCGCGATAAGATCGAAAAGATCTGGCCGATGATGGCTGCGGAATCGAAGCAGGCATCCGATATCCGCAAGTTCGAAGAGATAGGCACTCATTCCGCGGCGCCGAAGCTAGCCATAGGTGAGGCGTTACTCTTTCACAACGGTATCGGTGGCAAACGCAAGGAAGCGCGCTTGCGTTACCTGTCCCGTTACTGGATGAATAAGCTCAAGGATGTGCCCAAGATTCGCTTCAACACTTCCTTCGATCCTAACCAATCGTGCGCCATCGCGAACGTGCACATTGAAGGAACAAATCCGGAAGCGGTCGTGAAGCACCTGTTCGACAAGCATCACATCTTTACCGTGGCTATCATGCACGAAGAATTCCAGGGCATCCGGATCACGCCCAATGTTTACACCACGCTGGAAGAGCTGGACCGGTTTTGCGAACAGATGGAACGGATCGCGCGCAACGGCTTGCCTTCATAGCGTGACCCCATGCTGCATTGGCTTGTCGCGAAGACAGCCTTTGGCTCGCAGTTATACCGCTCCGTCCTGACCTACCTGGTCGCGCGATTTACAATGTTTTTGGTGGCTGGGGTTAGTTGTGATTCTTGTTTCTACCTGGATGTTGATATCTGGCCTAACGAGTGGTCGTGAACTGCGCCTTCCTGGGATCGATTTTCTTCTGGCCGGATTGCTCGCTACCGGGCTGTGACAATTTTTCCGGTCATGCTCCACTCGACCCTGGCTCCGGAGAATTCTCTTACCGCCTACGACGTCGCGGCCGGTCCCTTGTCATTACGTATGGCCTCGATCTGGTGGCCGGTAGGTTTAGCGCTGGCCATCTGTTACTTCGTCTTCATCTCGCGACACTATACCGGCAAGGTGAGCGTCCGGCGGGACAACCAGGGTTTCTACTAAGTGGGTGAATTTGCGAGGACGGAGCGTATCCGTCCTCGCCCAATTCACATCGACTAAATCGTCTTACGCTTTTTGCTCGGGCGGATTGATCATTTTGAAAATAATCGCAGCGGCAATTCCTGCGGCGGCCTGCGCTACCAGATAAATCCAGATGTTTTCCCAGGCCGAAAGTCCGAGCATGGAAATCCCCACTGCCACGGCTGGATTAAACGCGCCGCCCGAGATGTCGCCGACCGCGAACGCGCCCGTCATCACAGTCATGCCGATGGCGAGACCATAGAATGAATTGCCGGATGTTCCTTCCGCGGTCGCGACGTTCAACACCACATAGACGAGCGCGAAGGTGAAAAGAAACTCTGCCAGCAACATTGGTCCGACTTTCGGTGTCATGGCTGTGACCGCGATTCCGGCGCGCAGACATTTGCTCACTGCCAGCGCGGCGACCGCAGCGCCGGCGATTTGCGCGACCCAGTAGGGCACGGCCTCGGCCGCTTTCAATTTTCCGCGAATCAACACGCCCAGGGTCACGGCCGGGTTGTAGTGCCCGCCCGAAATGTGGCCGCCGGCAAAGATCATCACCATGAGAGAGGCGCCGATCGCCAATGGCGCGATCACACCCGCGCCCGCGCCGATTACCGTGCAACCGACCGTCAAGACCAGAAAAAAGGTCCCGATGAATTCCGCGATGTATTTGTTCATGCGTCACGTGCTAAGGGAAAGCGCTTGTGAAAAGCAAGCCCGCTCGCGCGCCGCGTGAAAAGAAGCGGCGTTGTTGGTGACGCAGGTGGACGTCCTCGCATCCGCCGGACAGACTCTCTGTCGCGTGATTCGGCAACATCTACGGCTCTTCCGCTGGCACGTGCTGCGTTACCTCGCGCGGCATCCGCTACTCGCGCTGCTCAATGTGGCGAGCGTCGGACTCGGCGTTGCGGTTTATCTCGCCATCCAGATTGCCAACGGCAGTGCGAATCGGGCTTTCGCGGCCACGATCGATGTCGTCGCCGGCAAGGCCGATCTGCAAATCACGCGTGCCGCCGGCGGATTGCCGGAGGAAATTTTTCCGAAAGTCGCGCATTGTCCGGGCGTGGCCGCGGCCACGCCGCTCGTGCGCGGATTCATCACCTTGCCGGACGTGCCGGGTGAATATCTGCACGTCCTCGGTCTCGACATTTTCACCAACGAAAGCTTTCGCACTTTTGCGCTGACTGATTTTCACGCTGGTCAGTTCGATGTGCAGCGTTGGCTAGGCGACGCAAATGCGATTGCCGTCACGGACGAATTCGCGCGCCTGCACCATTTGAAGAGCGGCGATCGGTTGCGCGTGCAACTCAACGGAACGGATCGTGAACTGACGGTCGGTTTCATTCTGCAGACCAACGGCGCCGCTGTGCTCGACCCGCATTTTGCCGCGATGGATATCGGTTGGGCGCAGGAACTCTTCGCGCGGCGTGGTTCGCTCAGCGCCATTCAATTACGCCTAACGAATCCAAGAGAGCGTGACTCCGTCATCGCCGCATTGCGTCCGCTCGTTCCGGTCGACGCCACCATTAGCACTCCGGCACAGCGCGGCGAGCAGGTCGAAAACATGTTGCGCGCCTTTCAGCTCAATTTGACCGCGATGAGCCTGGTCTCGCTGCTCGTCGGAATGTTTCTCATTTACAACACCGTCTCTGCTTCCGTGGTGCGGCGGCGTCATGAAATCGGAATCCTGCGCTCGTTAGGCACAACCCGTCGAGAGATCCGCGCGCTCTTTCTGGGCGAAGCATTGGTGCTTGGAATTGCGGGCACGCTCGTCGGTTTGTTAGGTGGAATTTATCTGGCGCGTGCACTCGTTGGCACCGTCTCGGAAACAATTTCGTCGCTCTACGTTTTGCTCAGCGTGCGCCAACTCGCGCTCACCCCTGCGATGTTTTTGTCCGCGATCGTTGCCGGATTGTTTTCGGTCTTGCTGGCGGCGTGGTTGCCCGCGCGCGCCGCGGCGCGCATGGATCCGGTGCAGGCGTTGCGTGCGGGAACGATCATCGAACAATCGGCCGACCTTTCCCGCGCATGGTTCTGGTCCGGACTTGTTGCGATTGCTTTCGCCGGAGTTTTTTCCGTCGCGGCGCTGCGCATCGGGCCGCCGTGGATCGGATTCGGCGCGGCCTTCTGTGTCCTGGCCGGTTTTTCGCTGCTTGTTCCGGAAATCACCAGCCGCTTCAGCGCGATAGCGTCACGTTGTTTTCACGCGGTCGTGCCGCGTCTGGCCGCGGGAAATCTGGCGCGATCCCTTGTCCGCAATTCCATCACGATTGCCGCGCTCGCCGCGGCGGTTGCCATGGCCATCGGCGTGAGCGTGATGGTTTTTTCCTTTCGGCAAACAGTGTCGACCTGGATCGAGCAAACGGTCGTGGCTGATTTGTTCGTCGCGCCGGCTTCAAACGAAATCGTCGGGGCGACTTCGTTCCTGCCGCCGGAGATTGCGCGTTGGTTCGAGGCGCGGGAAGAAGTTGCCGCGGTCGATACCTTCCGTGGGATCGAAGTGCCGGCTGGTGCCAAGAACGTGGCCATCGCGGTCATTCGCGGTGTTCCGCTGCGTCACTTTCAATTCCTGCGCGGCAACGCGGATTTCATCATGCATCGCTTCCGCGACGAGCAATGCGTCATCGTCTCGGAAAGTTTCGCGCGCAAGAATCATGTGCGCGATGGCGACAATCTTCGCCTAACGACACCAGATGGGCCGCGTGACTTTCCGGTCGCGGGGATTTTCTACGATTACACGCGCGACGAAGGCGTCGTTTACATGAGCGCGAAAACCTTCGGTCCGATTTGGCGCGACGATCGCATCAACACGATCGCGGTTTATCTGCGTCCGAATTTTTCGGGCGAAAAGCTAACGTCGGAATTCCGCGCGCAGTTTAGCCGCAATGGACAGTTTCTCGTTCTGTCGAATCGCGAGCTGCGCCGTCGCGTCTTCGAAATCTTCGATCAAACCTTTGCCGTTACCTACGTGTTGCGCGCCATCGCCATCATCGTCGCCATCGTTGGAATTTGCCTCACGCTCACGACCCTGATCATCGAGCGCACGCGCGAGCTGGCCGTCTTTCGCGCGCTGGGCGGAAGCGCGGCGCAACTGCGCCGTGTCCTGCTGTGGGAATGCGGATTGATGGGACTGCTCGCGGCGTTGATCGGCGTCGCGTCGGGAATCTGTCTGGCCTTCGTGCTCACCGGCGTGATCAATCGCGCATTTTTCGGATGGACGATTCAACTGGCATTTCCGTGGCCTGCTCTTTCCCTCACGCCGCTTTGGATTATCGCGGCCGCGATTGTTGCCGGACTTTGGCCGGCCTGGCGCGCCGGCCGGCTGGTTTTGGCGGAGGCATTGCGCGAGGAATGAAACACTCGCATCGCTCGCGAAAGCTTTCGGAGTTAGGCATTCTTCTCATCGCCTTGGTTTCGTTAGGCGCAGATTGGAAGACCGCCGCGCCCGGCTGGCAGTATGAATTTCCGCGCGACCACTATTCGCATCCGGAATTCAAGACCGAATGGTGGTATTTCACCGGCAACCTCTTCGATTCAGCCGGGCGCCGCTTCGGCTATGAGCTGACATTTTTCCGGCAAGGCATCCGGCCGCCGGACGAACGCGATCCGCAGATGTCGCGCTTCGTGGTGGGCGATTTGAAATTCGCGCACTTCACCATCACCGACGTGACAGGGAAGCAGTTCCGATTCGAACAAAAAACGAGTCGCGGCGCATTCGGCGATGCGGGTTTCGATGATGGCGAGCGTGTGGCGTGGATCGACGATTGGTCGCTCACGCTGAATGGCACCGACGGATTCAATCTGACGGCGCAGATGAAGCGACGTGACGCTGCGTCTGCAATTGCGCACGGCGAAGCCGGTGGTGATCCACGGGCAGGACGGCATCAGCGTGAAAGCGAAGGAGGCTGGGCACGCTTCGCATTATTATTCGCTCACGCGCCTAACGAGTACTGGCGAGATCATCGACAAAGGTCGATCGACCGCATTGCAGGGCGAAAGCTGGTTCGATCATGAATGGGCCACGAACCAACTCGCGCCCGATCAGGTCGGCTGGGACTGGCTTTCGGTGCAGTTCGATGACGGCAGCGAAGTTGATGCTCTATCAAATGCGACGGCAATCCGGCGCGGCCGATCCGAGTTCGAATGGAACACTCGTTAGGCCAAACGGACAGAGCATCTATTTGCCGAACACGGCATTTCGCATGACGCCGACAGATTTTTGGAAAAGCGAAAAGACCGGCGCGCAATATCCGATCGCGTGGCGGATCGAAATTCCGCAGGAAAAATTGGAATTCAATCTGCGGCCGGTGCTCGAGAATCAGGAACTGGCGCTGACGCCGCTGGCCTACTGGGAAGGCGCCATCGATGTCGAAGGCACGCGCGACGGCAAACCGATCAAAGGCCGTGGATATCTGGAATTAACCGGCTACACGGGACCGTTGCAGGAGTTGCAACGCTAGGACGATCACGGTCTGGTGATCTCGACGTGGTAAAACTTCATGGCTCCCGTGGCCGTGAAGTCGGTGACGGTACGTTCTGTACCGTTGTCGCCAGTCCCGAATGAAGACAGGGGCGTCCATGACCCAGCGGTCAGATTCAGTTTCGATTGCACGGTGTAGGTTCGATCGGAAAAGCGCGGAGAAAAGGTCACCGCTCTCTGTGTGGGCTGGCCAGGCACGGCGGCGATCCTAAGCAGGAAGCGCGAGGTGGGATCGAGCGGATTGAGGCCGGCGACATACTTGAAAAGGTTCGTCTGTCCTGTTCCGCTGAAGTCCACATTGGGGCCGGCGTTGGGATTCGGCGGCTGGCCAAAGTATTGTACCTGCCACGCGTCGTCGATGGCGTCGCCCGCGTAACTGCCGAAGTCATCGAGGCTCACGTTCTTTACCGTCAAAGGAAGGGTTGCGGTGAAAACGCCAAACATTCCCTGCGCGGTGGCGCCGCTATCTTGATAGACGAGACCCGCGGTCGCCAGACCGCCAGAATTGATGCCGGTGAGCGGGCCGTTGACGACGCTCCACGCCACGCTCGCGGCGGGAAGGGCGAGGAAGGTCGCGTCGTCGAGCGCCTGCCATGCCCCGAGTTGGTCGGTCGCGCCCTCGTTCACGTTGGGAGAAGCCGCGGTGAGGGTGAGCCCGGTGATTTCAAATAGCTGCGCGACGTAACCGCTCTTCCCCGTCTCGGCGGGCGAGGCGACGGTGGCAATTCCGGCGACTAATCCCACGCTGCCGTCGTTCGAGTAGCTGGTACTGGTGGCGCGTCGTCCTCCCGCATCGGCAACGTCAGTCGTGACGGCGTAGTTAGAACTGGTGCGCGGGCCGGCCTGGGCGAGGTGGCAGAGGCCGAGCAGTAGTGTGGTCAAAAGATATCGAGCGATCGATTTCATCCTCACGGCGGAAGGGCGATCCAGTTGCCGGTGAAGCTGGTGGTCGGAGGATCGACGCTGCGAATGAATTTGAGGTTACCGTTGGTGGCGTCGTAGTAACTGATGGCCGGGTTGCCGTTGACCATCACCAGCGAGGTGTAGAGGCCGACGTCACCGGTGCTGTCGAGCGTTAAGGGCGTGGCCCAAGCGGTGCCGCTGGCATCGGTGGCGCGCGCGAATTTGAGATCGCCGTCGGTGGCGTCGTAATAGCTGATGGCCGGGTTGCCATTAACCGCCGCCAGCGAGGTGTAGAGGCCGACGTCACCGGTGCTGTCCACGGTGACACTCGGGTTTCCCCAGGTGCCGCCGCCGACGCCCGAGGCGCGCACGTATTTGAGGTCATGGTTGGTGTTGTCGTAGTAGCTGATAGCCGGGTTGCCGTTGATCACCGCTAGCGAGGTGTAAAGGCCGACGTCGCCGGTGTTGTCGATCACCACGGGCGTCCCCCAGGCGGTGCCGCTGGCATCGGTGGCGCGCACGTATTTGAGGTCATGGTTGGTGTTATCGTAGTAACTGATGGCCGGGTTGCCGTTGATCACCACCAGCGAGGTGTAAAGACCGACGTCGCCGGTGTTGTCGATCGTCACGGGCGTCCCCCAAGCGGTGCCGTTGGCATCGGTGGCGCGCACGTATTTGAGGTTGCCGCCGTTTCGGTAATAGCTGATGGCCGGGTTGCCATTGACCGTCGCCAGTGAGGTGTAAAGGCCGACGTCACCGGTGCTGTCCACGGTGACACTCACGTTCCCCCATGTGCCGCCGCCGGGACCTGAGGCGCGCACGTATATGAGGTTATGGGTAATGTTATCGTAGTAGCTAATGGCTGGGTTGCCATTGATCACCGCTAGCGAGGCGTATCGCCCGGCGTCGCCGGAGCTGTCGATCGGCACGGGCGTGCCCCAGGCGGTACCGCCGGCATCGGTGGCGCGCACGTATCTGAGGTTGGTGAGGGTGTTGTCGAAGTAGCAGATGGCCGGGTTGCCATTGGCCACCACCAGCGAGTTGTAAAGTCCGGTGTCGTTAGGCGTGTCCACGACGACCGGGTCGGGCGTGTGGATAAAAAAGATTCCCGTGAATTGCGTCGCTGTGGCGGAGAACACCCGAAGCGTGGCATCCGTCGGAAAATCCGGCGAACTGCTGGACAAGGAGAGGGTGACGACCGGCGTGCCTGAAAAAGCGAACGGGAAAATAAGGATGAATGAAGCCTGACCGAACTGGTAGCTAAGCGAGTTCCCGTTGATGGTGCCGGACTGCGGCGGCCTGGCTAGCGCCGAGAAACCCACCGCGCCCGGGGCAAGTTGCGTCGATGTCACCGCGCCCGCGGCCAGTTGCGAAGTGCCCACCGCTCCGTTGGCGATGTTGCCGCTTTGCACCGCCCCGACGGCAAGCTGGAGAGAAGTCACCGCTCCGTTGGCAATTTTCGCGCTGGTGATCGATCCATCGGACACTGAAGCAGCGTTGGCTGCCTCGCTCGCCATCAACGCGTAGCCCACCGCGGCAATGCGCTGGTCGGGCGTGAGGAGCTGGTTGCCGTGGACGCCGTCATCGAACCACACCCGCAACCGCACATCGGGATTGGAAAAAATGCCCGAAGGGATCGCCGCCATGTTCGTCAGGGCCGTATCGCCGAGCAGCACAGAGTAAAGACCTTTCGTCACCGTGAGCGACACCGCGCTGTCGGGCACGCCATCGGCGGGCGCGGTGTCGGGGGCGTTGCGCCAGTAGGTCGTGGCACCGGTGCTGTCCACGAGCGCGAAGCGAAACTGGCCTGGGCCGTCGAAGTTCGCCGTGCCGACGACGACGCGGCCCTGGTAGTTAATGAGTTGCGGCACCTGCGCGGCAGCCGTCATGCAGACGAGAACGAGGCAAGAGGTGGCCAGCAGGGAGATGAGAAATCTCATACGAGGTGAAGGTCGTGAGGTACACACTAAGTCGTTAACTCAGTAGACAGCATCATCAGCAGAACACGGCTGTGACTGCAAGTCCCTCGCGGCGGCAGCCTGAGAAAAATCACCAGCCGGCGGTAAACAAGACTTACGCCTGCGTGTGGCGCGCGTAATGAACTTCCGCGCCCTTGGGCAGCAGACGTTTGCGACCGCGCTGACGCCGGCGCGCGAGAGTGGCGCGACCGCCTTTGGTGCTCATGCGCGCACGAAATCCGTGCTGACGTTTCCGGGTGCGCTTGGAGCGCTGTAAGGTGCGTTTCATAGGACAAAGTCGCGCGAACGGCGACGAAGAGCGGCTACATTAGGGACGCGCCGCCGCTTGTCAACGGTGCGCGACATGCGCATTGCCACTATGTTTGCTTTCTGAAATAAGGAACCGCGAATGAGCGACGTCATCATCGAGCCGGCCACCTTCGAGGATCTGGACGAATTGTCCGGTCTGCTCGGCGAGCTTTTCAAGGAGGAGAGCGACTTCAAGCCCGACCAGGAAAAACAACTTCGCGGCCTGCGTTTGATTTTCGAACAACCGAATCGCGGCCGCGTTTTTGTTCTGCGTCGCGATCGCACCATCGTCGGCATGATCAATCTGCTCTTTACCATCAGCACGGCGGAAGGCGGTTTTGTGATTGTGCTGGAAGACCTGGTCGTGCACCAAGATTATCGCGGGCACGGTTACGGTGCGCAGTTGCTCGAGTACGCGATCAATTTTGCCAAGCAGAAAAATTTCCTGCGCATCACCCTGCTGACGGATCGACCGGAACTCACCTCGCAGCGCCTCTTCAAGAAATACGGCTTTGTCGAATCCGCCATGATCCCGATGCGCCTTATTCTGCCCGCGCACGAAGGCAAGGAAGATGTGACTCTGTAGCCGGGGCGTTTTTGCAAAATGGGCAGCTCGATCCGTCTTTTTCGTGTCGCCGGAATCCAGGTCTATCTGCATTTCAGCTGGTTTCTGATTGCGGCCTACCAACTGAGTTCGCGCAATGTCGGCTATCATTCGCGCGTCTTTGCCGTTTACGAATATCTCGGGCTGTTCTGCATTGTTTTGCTGCACGAGTTCGGCCATGCCTTTGCCTGCCGTTCTGTCGGAGGACTGGCCAACACCATTTTGCTCTGGCCGTTCGGCGGCATTGCATTCGTTAGGCCACCGCCGCGGCCGGGCGCGGAATTGTGGAGCATCGCCGCGGGCCCGCTCGTCAACGTCGTGCTCTGCCCGATCTTCATCGCCCTGCGCGCTTTCTTTTGGACTTCGGGACTGGCCGCGAGCGCACCGGACCTCTACCACCTGCTTTCGCGGATCGCGTTGATCAACATCGTGATTTTGATCTTCAACCTGATGCCGATCTATCCACTCGATGGCGGACAGATCCTGCGCTCGCTGCTCTGGTTTCCTCTCGGGCGAATCAAGAGTTTGCGCATTGCCAGTGTGGTGGGCGTCCTGGGTGGAATTGCGCTTGTCATTTTCGCCATCATGAGTCGTGAGCCGCTATTCATATTGCTCACGATTTTCCTCATCACGCAGGCGATCGCGGGCTGGCGGCAGGCGCAGGCGCTGCAAGTGCAGGAAGACGAAGCGGCCCGACCTCAGCCGCCGCCGATTCCACCAGGTACGCCAACGCTCTAGCCGCGCGGAGTCTTATTCGCCCAGTCGGCGACTTCACTCGTTAGGCGCTTTTTGAAGTCGATGCGGAAGGTCATTTCGTCGGTCGCGCCCGCGACCGCTCTTTTCGCTTCGGGCGGCAAATCGGATTTTGCGTAAGCCGCCAATTCATCGACGCGCGCCTGATCGGAAAAGAAGCCGAACAAGCTCGGCGCGTAGCTGTTCACGGTCAGCGCATCGGCTTTACCGAGAAGTTGTTTCATGTGCGCCTTGGCGAATTGCCAGGCCAACTCGGGATGCCCGCTGTCGCGCGCGACGCGCGTAACGAGATGCACCGCGCGGCTGGCGGGCATTTCGTCGGTCAGGGAAAGTTGCAGCGTTTGCTCAACCAGCTTCGGATCCGTCGCCTCCGCCAACGCACTGTAATAATTCAGTTTCTCTTCGATGCTGGTCGTCTTCTGACCAAGCTCATGCATCTTCGACCACGTTTTTTCGTCGGCGTAATGCCCCACCACTTTCAGAACCGCCGGGCGTAAATCAGGCGCGAGCGATTTCGCATCGGTCAGGTAGGAAAGGAAACGTTCGCGACAACCGGCGATCACGTCGGTGTCGCCGTAATCTCCGAGCGCCTCGATCAAACTCACGCGTAAATCAGCAATCTTTTTCGACTCGTTAGGCTGCGGCGTCCAACCAACTTCATCAAAACTCGGCCGCAACACGTCGCGCGCGTATTTGCGAAATTGATCGCGCTGCGCTCCGTCGCTGATCAAGCCGCCTATGGAATCCAATACCGTGCGGATTTGATCGCGCTCGGCTAACTCGGTGCGCGTCGGAAGTTTCTCGGCCAGCTCGAGGTAAAACGACAAAGGCGCGCGGCCCGCTTGCACGAGCGCCCACGTATCGGCCAGCAGGTTGACGCGATCGGGCACGCTCAGGCGTGGCAGCTCGGCCATCAGCGCCTTCCACGACGCGTCATCGTACTGAACGCGATAATTCCCCGCGCCATCGACATTAAACTTCACCGCCTGGTCCGCGGGAATGTCGGAGATTTCCAGCGTTTTCGAATTCATCAGAACGCTGATCGGTTTGGATGAACCGGCGACGGAATAGGTGAGTGGAATTTTCCATTCCAACGCCGGCGCGTTGGGAAAATTCACCGCGAAGCGTTCCTGCGTCAGCGTGATTTTTCCGTTCGCGTCGCGCGCGACTTTCACGACCGGGAATCCCGGCTGCTCCGTCCACGCCGCTGCGATTTCAGTCACCGGTTTGTCCGGAGGCTTCGCCGAGCGCATTCCAAAGATCGGCGGTGGTGGTGTTGGAATATTTGTGGCGCGCCATGTATTTGCGAATGCCGTCGCGGAAAACATCTTCGCCGAGAAAACTCTCCAGCATGCGCAGGAACGACTGACCTTTCTTGTAAGTAATGTCGTCGAAAGCGTCGTTGGCTTCCGCTTCGGTTTTGATCGGCTGTTGAATCGGATGCGTGGTCGAGCGCGCGTCACCTTCCATGGCTGCTTCTTTCGGCGCGCCGCCGCGGCGCGAGGGATCGCGCGACTCTCCGCGCGCCAGCCACACTTCCCAGTCCGGATTGAATTTCGCCGAACACTTACTTCCCATCCACGACGCGAAACCTTCGTTCAGCCAGAGATTGTCCCACCATGCCATGGTAACGAGATCGCCGAACCATTGATGCGCGGCTTCATGCGCGATCACCTGGTAAATGCCCTGCTTCGTCCGGGAAGATGAATTCTGCGGATCGAAGAGCAGCCCCGCTTCGAAATAGGTGATGCCGCCCCAGTTTTCCATCGCGCCGCCGAATCCGCCGGGCACTGCGATCTCATCGAGTTTCGGCAAAGGAAACGGCACACCGAAGTAATCATTGTAGTACTCAACGATCTGCGCCGCGCTATCGAGGGCGTAACGCCCCATCTCAGCTTTGCCGCGCGTCGTGACAACGCGATGCTGCACGCCGCTGCTGCGTTTCTCGATCATGTCGAGCTCGCCCGCGCAAAGAACGTTGAGATACGAAGCCATCGGCGGCGACATGGCGAAGTGCAGTTCTTTGCCGCCGGCGATTTTCGTTTCCTTCTCCACCGGCATGTTGGAAACCGCGGTCCAGTTTTCCGGAATCGCGGCCGTCATTTGAAAACGCGCGCGAAAACTTGGTTCGTCCCAGCACGGAAACATGCGGCGCGCATCCGTCGCTTCGAACTGCGTGCCCAGCATCGTCTTCTTCGCGCCGGTTTTGTATTCCTGGTAGGGCGCGCGATAAAGTCCGAAGCCGGCGTCCTTGATCTTGCCGGAAAATTTCAGCGCCAGCGTGTGCGTGCCGGTGGAAAGCTCATTGCCTAACGAGAGCTTGAGCGTCTGGTCCTTCGCATCGAGCGCGATGGCGGATTTCGGCAGCGGTTTGTCATCGACCGACGCGCTGGCGATTTCGATGTCGGCCGAGTTGAGCACCAGTTCGCGCACCGGTTGGCGCACGTTCAACTTGATCGTCTCGCTGCCCTCGAAGGTTAGCTTCTGCACATTGGGCGCGATGCGCACCGCGTATTCTTCCGGCACAACCTCTTTCGGAAGTTTTCCGGGCGTGTTCTCGAAGACGAACGGTTTTTCGGCCATTACGCTGGCGATAAAGCTAAACGAAATCGCGGCCCCGCAGAGCAGACGGGAAGTTAACATCCGCCTATTAGACGCGGCTTCGCCCGCTATTCAATCACGACCAGAAGCAGCAACTGGCCGTCGCCCACATACGGGCCGCGGATGACCAGCGGACTGCTCTTGCTCAACCTGGCTTCGGTCTCGAGCAGAAGTTTTTGTTCCTGAAAAAGCTGGAGGTTCAGCAGGTAACCCGAGTTTTTCTTTTCGCCCTTCGAATCGATGCGCAGCGAAAAATATTTGCTCGAAGCCTTCCAATCTTCCTCGCCGGTCTTCAGGGTTTTGCGCGCTTCGCCGATGATCTGGTACTGATTGTAGTTAAAGAACGCCTTCAACGTTCCTTCGATGCGATTCAGTTCCGCCGGAATCGGCGTTGGCTCCGCCACGTTGTTCGCCATGACCAATCCGCTCCAGACCGTCTCCGCCCGGCGCCGACGGACTCAAGGTCAGCAGAACCAAAGCGAATGCTAATGGAGCGACGCGCATCTTATTTCGCGGCGTAATCGGACGGCAACGATTCCAGGCCGTTAACCCAAAGCACAGTCACGCGATCGTCTTTCTTCTCGAAAACAGAAACGTTCGCGTTCGGACTCACGTTGGGATCGACCCGCGCTGATTTGATTTGCGTCAGGTAAGTGGATTCGCCGCCGGGATTGTTCGGTCGCAAAATGAAAAAGGTGCAGACCATGAAAACGGCGAGCGACGCCGCGCCCGTCCAGACGAGGCGACCGATGGTCCACCATGTTTCGCGCGGGCGCGATTCCATCGGCCGCACAGGTGGAGCCGCATCGCGTGTGATTTCCTGGCGCAATTGATGATGGAAGAACTCCTCGTTAGGCATGGCCGGCGCGCGAAGTTCTTCTTTCAACAACGCGCCGAGTTTGAGGGCTTCCTGTTTCTCGGCTTCCGCCGCGGCGCGATCCGGCAAGGACGCTTCGAACTCGGCCAGCTCTTTGCCGGTCAGTTGCCCGTCGATCCAGGCGGTAAACTTCTCCTCAAACGTTTTCATACACGTCCTTCAACAGAGTCTGCAGTTTCTTGCGCGCATAAAAAAGCCGGGACATGACCGTGCCGATGGAACACTCGAGCGCTTCCGCCATTTCGTGATATTGCATGTCGTCGATTTCTTTCATCAAAATGACCGCGCGATGTTCCGGCGATAACTGCGCGATGGCCTGATCGATTCGCGCGCGAATTTCGCCGTGCACCATGCGCTCATGCGGCAGCGCATCGGCTTTCGGAACGGTGCGCGACGCCGGATCGATCTCGCGCAACTGCACTTCGTCGTTGAACTCCGCGCCCGAACCTTTGACCTGCTTCTTGCGCAGCCAGTCGATCGTCACATTCATCACGATGCGATAGATCCAGGTGTAGAAACTCGATTGTCCGCGAAAGCGGCCGATCGATTTCCACGCCTTGAGGAAACTGTCCTGGGCCAGGTCCCAGGCGTCCTGCTCGTTATGCACCATGTTGTAGATCATTCCAAAAACTCGTGTGCGGTAGCGCCCGACCAACTGGTCGAATGCCCCGGCATCACCCTTCTGGCACAACAGCACCAATTCGTGATCCGGGACTTCGGCCGGAGCCGGGGTCGCTTCCGTAGGCATAATTAGACGGAGAGGACGGCTAATTCATTCAACCCCGAACACTTTCGGAGTTAAAGGCTGCCGAAACGTCGCAACCATTCGCCGCGATATTCGCCCATCAAAGTGATGATGCCGTCGCGCACCTGGAAAAGGCGCTGCATGAGAACGGCATGCTGCCGCGGCGAAATTAATTTCTGCGCGAGCAACTCGCCGCCGCCCTGCATCGAAGTGGTGATCGCTTTCAGCGCGCGCTTCAAATAGGCGATCGTCATTCCAATTTCATCGACGTCCTCGTCGCTCAAGGCCGCCGCCAGTTTCGCGCTGGCCAGGGCGGAATGCGTGGCCAGTTTCACCGCGGACGGTTCGTTTTGCAGAGAAGAATTTTCGTCGAAGAGCTGATCGATCCACACCGTCAGCGCGAAAGCGGCGCGATAAAGACTGTGATCTTCGAAGCTCTCGCTCGGATTGGAGACCTGCTCAAGGTCCGAACCAGATTCAGATTCCTCGCCGCCACCCTCCTGCGCCATTAACGCATCAACTTCCTCGCTCCATTCCTCTTCGTTAAGCAAATGCGTCCAGCCCATTTCGCGCGCGATGATCTGGTCGCGTTGCGGATGATCGAGATACTTCTCGAGCAACTCCATGTATTTCTCCGTCTTCTGATCCTGCTGCTGGAGAAATCGCTCCCACTCATATTCATCCCATGCTCGATCGGAATCTGAATCGTAGCCGGACATGTTTTTCCTTTAAGGCAGCTTGGCGGAGCGCGCAAAGACGTTTTGTCTTCAGGCGCGAACGGTTTCGCGTTTCGTTTGCAAACGCAGCTGACCGCAGGCCGCGGCGATGTCGTGACCTTTCTCGCGCCGCAAAGTGGCGACGATTCCGTGTTCGCGCAGGATGGAATGGAAGGTTTCCTGGCGCGCGCGCGACGGGCGCGACCATTCCAAACCTTCCACGGTGTTGTAGGGAATGAGGTTGACCTTGGCGTGCAAACGTCGCGCGATTTTCGCCAGCTCGTGCGCTTGTTCGTCGGTGTCGTTCACGCCGGCGATGAGAATGTATTCGATCATCATGCGGCGTTTTCTCGCCACGTAGAAATCGCAGGCTTCGAGCAGGACCTTGAGCGGATACTTGCGGTTGATCGGCATGATCTGGTCGCGCACCGCGTCGGTCGCGCCGTGCAACGAGAGAGCGAGGCGAAATTGCGTGGACTCGTTAGCCAATTCGCGAATCTGCGGGGCGAGTCCGCTGGTCGAAACCGTGATGTGACGCGCGCCGATCTCGAGTCCCCACGGCGCATTGATGATGCGAATGGCGCGCAGCAGGTTCTTCAAATTGGCCAGCGGTTCGCCCATTCCCATGAAGACGACATTGTCGATTCGCTCACCGGTTTTTTCTTCGACCGCGATGAGTTGCTGCACGATTTCGCCCGCGTCGAGATTGCGCGTCCAACCTTCCAGTCCGCTCGCGCAAAATTTGCAGCCGTAAGCGCAACCAACCTGACTGGAAACGCAGATGGTGCGGCGATCGGACGGTTGTCCGTACAGCGCCGGCGATGCGGGAATGAGAACCGATTCGATCAAATTCTCATCGCGCAGACGGAAAAGAAATTTTTGTGTCGTGTCTTTCGATCCGAGAACGCGCACCACTTCTGTTTTGGGGACATCAAACTCGCCGGCCAGCTGCGCGCGCAACTCGTTAGGCAAATCCGTCATGGCCTCGAACGACGCGGCGCGTTTTTTGTAAATCCAATCGGTGATCTGTTTGGCGCGATAGGAAGGCGCGCCGCGCTCGCGCAGGAAATCGGCGAGCTCATCCAAGATGATTCCGGTCATCGGTGCCTTCACGATTTTGCAATCTAATCTACGGGCCGCACCCGCGATAGTGTAGCCACGGTCGCAAAGGTATTGTTGTAGTGACGCCGCTCTGTCGGCGTACTCGCTTGCTCTGCAATCCGCCCGTCCTTACGGCGACGAGCGCCGTCGCTTCACTCCTCGCAGTATGCGCAGTTTGCGCCGCATGTCAGTCGCGGGCAAAACGGGAAGGCGCACGCCGCTCACCATTGGATGGGAGGCCGCGAAAGCGAACGCAGTGCCCGCTTTGATTTTGCAGGCCTTCATGCTCGCGCTGCTTGTCGGCTATTACTTCAGTCCGGCCTTTGCGCGCGCGCTGGAATCGTTTGCGGAATTGCGACAGCGGTATGGGCTCCTGTTTATCGTGCTCGCAGCTGCATTCGCGGGAGGGATCGTGCCGGAAATTTTTCTTATCCTCTACTTCCAGCGCGGAAAATTTCTGCGCCAAAATCTGCGCAATCTCGCCTTCACTATTCCGACATGGGCGGTTGACGGAATCCTGGTCGACTGGATGTATCGCCTGAACGCGATCTGGTTCGGCAGCGTTGTGACCGTGTGGGTCGTGATCGCAAAAATGAGCGTCGATCAATTCGTCTACAATCCGTTCATCGCCGCGCCCTGCGAGGTGCTGGTTTACGAATGGAAAAATGAAGGATTTTCCTGGGCCTCGGTGCGCCGCGCGCTGACCTGGGCGCATTATTGCGACAAAATCGTGCCCACACTGCTCGCGACCTGGGCGGTGTGGATGCCGCTGATGGCGATCATTTATGCGCTGCCACTTGCGCTGCAGTACCCGCTCTTTAGCATCGCGCTCACCTTTTGGGTTTTGATCCTTACCTACATGACGAATCGTTTCGCCGGAAAAATTGAAGCGGACGCGCCGCTCGCGCTGAGCACGGCGCAGCGCGAAGGATGAACATTAAAGTTGTAGTGACGGCGCTCTGTCGCCGTAGAACGCGTAGCTTGAATGGAAGTCGAATTACGCCGACAGAGCGGCGTCGCTACAGATGAAAGCGCACGAACTTTTTCAACACATGCCGCCGGCAACCGCGGTGGAGATCTTTACCTTTTTGCAGCGCGAAGAAAAACCGGTTTACAAGGCGGCCATTCAAGGTTTGGCCAATCAGCGCAACTTGCGCAGTGTTTTTATCGAGCGAAAACCGCCTAACGAGAGATTCCCGTGGATGCAGTCCGCCTTGGGCCGGCCGTTAAGCGACGCGCTCGCCAGCCATTTGCTGCAGTCATGGTTGCTCGGCGCGAACAAGCCGATGCTTTGTGATTTTCTCGATGCGCTTGGCATCGCGCACGAAGCGGACGGGACGGTGGAACAATTGCCGGCCGCGCCGCCGAAGGAAAAAATGCAATCGGCTATCAACCACTTGTTAGGCAAGTATCCGGCCGACAAGGTCGCAATTTATCTACACGCCTTTCGCGACATGGACGCCGCGGTGCCGTGGCCGCCGCTCAGCGAGATCCTGGCGGAGGATGTGCGTCTGAAGTTGTGAAATAACGCAGCGCTTCGTAAACGCCGGCGCCGCAATTATCTTTCGCGACGTAGCCGCCGGCGGCGCGCACCGCCAGCTTCACTTCCGGAATTGCGTTCGCCGGACAGGCGGGAAACTTGCGCGTAGCGGCCATCCAGCATCGACACGTCGTTGTGATGATCGCCGGCGGCGAAAATGTTTTCGCGCGGAATTTCGATCAGGCGGGAAAGTTCGGCCAGGGCCGCGCCTTTGTGATAATCGGCGTGACAGAAGCGCAGGTAAATAGTGTTGCGCTGGTAATGAAATTTGTCGTGCGCCACGCGCGCTTCGTCGATGAAGCGGACAATGCGCTCCATCTCTGCCTCATCGGATGCGACAAAACCTTCCACTTCCGACCGATCGTAGAGAACGCGGGCGCGGGTCTTATGCGTAATGAAATCCAGGACCTCGGCCAGAACGGACGAGGCCGAGGCGAACAACTCGGCATGATCGCGCGCGACGCGTGCATTCCAATCGCCGAACGCCTCCCATTTTTCTCCGCCGTTGCTGGACGGACGAAAAACGTCGCGTTCACTCGTTAGGATAAAATCGGGATGCACCGGAAATTCGAAATCGATCAGGCCAGTCTCGAGCAACTGCACGTCGCGGCCGGTGTTGATGGCCCACAACGCACCTTCGTCTTGCAGTTGCGCGATCAGGTCCATGCAACGCGGATCGAGCACCGGATCGCTATCATGCGCGACGAGGGTGCCGTCGAAGTCGGTGCTGAGAAGACGAATGTTGCCGGCCATGAAGCAATCAATTTAGGGAGCGCGCTGAAGCAGGCAATGTAGTCACGGCCCTCTGGGCCGTCCCGTTGTGTTGCCAATGATGTGATGGATGGTGGGGGCAGCTTAACGGGACGTTCCACAGGAACGTGGCTACAGTTGCGTTCCGGCTGCGGCGCGGGAAACTTCATGCGATGAAGTCCGCCTACGAGCTGGCGATGGAACGGTTGGAGAAAAATCAGCCGAGCGTTTCGTTGACCCAGGAACAGAAAGAGCAGATCGCAGAAATCGATTCGAGTTATCGCGCGAAAATCGCGGAGAAGGAATTGTTTTTGAAAGATCAGATCCGCAAGGCGCAAATGAGCGGCAGTGTCGACGAAGTGGAATCGCTGCAAAAACAACTGAGCGTGGAAGTGCGGCGCCTGCAGGAAGATTGCGAGGAGAAGAAGGAAAAGCTGCGTGCGCAATTTGCGAAATAGCCTGCTGGCGGCGTTGAGTAGTATCGCCATGTCCTCACTCGCCGCTGATTTCGACCTGGCCGCCAAGGCCACGAACGCACTCGGCGTTGATCTTTATCGTCAACTCGCGAAGGAGCAGGGGAACCTTTGTCTTTCGCCCTACTCGATCAGTTGCGCGCTGGCCATGACCTTGAGTGGCGCGGATGGCGAAACGCGCGCGGAGATGTCGCGCGTCATGCATTTGGATAAAGGTGGCGATGCGGACAAGACATTTCTTGCCTTGCAGAATGTGTTCACGGCCAGCGTGGCCAGCACCGTGCAGACGGCGAGCGACGGAAAGAAATTCGGTGGCCCATCCGAGCCGATCACATTTTCGGTCGCGAATCGTCTCTTTCCGCAAACCGGCTACGAATTGCGACCGGAATTTCTCGCGCGGGTGAAGGAATTTTATCATGCGCCGCCGGAATCGCTCGACTTCCGCAAAGACGGAGCCGGCGCGACGAAATACATCAACGATTGGGTCGCCAAAGAAACTCACGACCGGATCAAGGACCTGATTTCATCGCCGCTGGATGCGGCGACGCGACTTCTGCTGGTGAACGCGCTCTACATTAAGGCGCCGTGGGAGAAAGATTTTTCTGAGGAAGCGACCAAGCCGGCGCCCTTTCATGCGAACGGCGGCGCGGCGGTCGATGTGCCCACGATGTGGGGTGTGAAGAGCCTGGGTTACAAGAAATTCGGCGACCACGTCGCGGTGGCGCTGCCCTACATTGGCGGCGAATTCCAATTCCTGATCCTGTTGCCTGACGAGACCAACGGTCTGGCCGCGTTGGAGACGACGCTGACGAGCGAGCATCTGGCGGAATGCGCGAAACTGGAAAGCACGCGCGTGGATCTGCACATGCCGAAGTTCAAACTCGAGCCGCCCACCGTCAGGCTGAGCGAACAATTGCAAGCGCTCGGAATGAAAACGGCCTTCGATAATCCAGCGGGCAGCGCCAACTTCGATCGGATGGCGCCACGCAAACCTAACGATTACCTGGCGATCTCGGAAGTCTTCCACAAGACCTTCATCGCGGTGGACGAAAAAGGAACGGAAGCGGCCGCCGCCACCGCGGTCGTGATGATGAAAATGTCGGCCATGGCTCCGCCACAGGAACCGATCGAAGTGAAAGTGGACCGGCCCTTCATCTACGCGATTCAACATGGGCCGAGCGGAGCGTGTTTGTTCATCGGTCGCGTAACCGATCCGCGTTAACGACTCGTTAGGCTGCGCCCTCGCTTTCAGCGAAAAGGAAACGGCCGCCCTTGGAAAGGACGGCCGTTTTTAACCAAACGATGAACCAACTACAGCCAACTAGCCGGGTCGCATGGCACGACGCCGACCAACGTAACGAGAGATGAAGATGACAACTGCGAGACCGACAATCGGATAAAGCGCACTCACTTCCGGGATGGGATTGATCTCCGCCTGGAACGCCACCGCCAGCACACGGCCTGTGACCGCGACGATATTGATGAATTGAAATTGGCCGAAACTCGGAATGGCGACGAATTTGTTATCGAAGGCCAATCCGCTGTAAACGCCGGGCAACAATGTGCCGAGAGTGCGTTCGTTGTTGGAGCCATACAGAGCGAAGCCTTCGCCATTCTGGACGCTGCCGCATGAGATCTGGCCGTTGATGAAACCGGCGGCGAGGATCGCGCGAAGGTCGAGCTGAATGTACTGCGCGGGCGTGCCGTCGGGATTGACGTTTATCTCATTTGCATTGGTGTTGACCAAGCCGAGGCCGACCTCGATGGCGCCGCCTTCCGGCGGCTCGTTCTTGTATTGAAGCTGATGATAAGGATCGATACCGTCCGGTCCGTTCAGGTCATTGTCGAAGCCGGTGACTTTGAGGGCGTATCCGGACTGCGTGTAGGTGTTGATCGGCGAACCAACCGGTTGGTCGAGCTTGTTCGGATTAAAATCCCAGGTGACGATCGTGCAAAATGCCGGAGAAATGCAGAGCACGCCGACCAGGCCGGCCAGGAAAAAACGCTTCATGTGTGGGTTGGTTGTTAGCCGGCTTTCCTCTTGCGAGTTCGGCGGGGGATTAACAACGCGTCTTGAGTAACAGATCGCGGCCAGGACTGGCGAGATTTTTTTGCGGAATTTTTGTCGCAACCCGAACTGCGTCGCGATGGAAAATTTCCCGCGAGAATGGATAGTGTCCCTATGGGTAGCGGCAGCTTCAATTTCTGCCGAAGGTTGGCTTTCGGCTTTTGCTTGCTGACGCTGTCCGGTTGCTCGCCGGATTTGGCGACGGGCTATCATCTGCGTCGCGGCGAGCGCTTTTTCAAAGAGGGCGACTACGAGAAGGCGAAGATCGAATATCTGCGCGCGTTTCAAACCAGCCCGCGCGATCCGACGGCGATCGAACATCTGGGCCTGATCTGGTTCGACGAAGGGGCGCCCTTGCGCGCCTATCAATATCTTCACACCGCGAGCGACATTAAGCCGGAGAATCAGGACACTCGCTGCAAGGTGGCCACGATCCTGATGTGGTTCGGCGAATATTCCGCCGCGCGCGAACAGGCCAAGCAGGTTCTCGAACATTCGCCGCCGCAGGAGGAGGCGCTTTTCGTTCTGGCGGAAACAGCGCTGAACAAATCGGATGCGGACGAGACGCGCGAATTCATCGAGCGATTGGATGACAAGCGCAGCGCCATGTTTCCAATCGCGCGCGCGTCGCTGGCACGATTGGGTGGTGACCTCGAGACCGCGGAGAAGGAATTGCGGCAAGCGTGCGCGTTGGAGCCGAAATCTTTGCGGGCGCATTTGCGCCTGGCGGAAGTGCTCGCAATACGAGGAGAGTTATCGAAGGCCGGCGAAGAATTGAAAACGGCGGTCGATCTCGCTCCGCTCCGCTCCATCGCGCGAATCAAGTACGCTGAGTACCTGAACGCCACGGGTCAGGCGGCGGCCGCTCGCGAAGTGTTGACTGGCCTAACGAGTCGCGCACCGGATTTTGTTCCGGCGTGGACTACGCTGGCGCGAATCGCTTCGCAAGGAGAGGAAGTCGATCCGGCGCTGGAGTTCGTGAACAAGGCGCTGAGCCGGGACCCGGATAACGTTGATGCGCGCGTGCTGAAGAGCGAGCTCTTGGCCAGGAAAGGTCAGGGCGCGGCCGCAGTGGAAGAGATGACGAAACTCGACAACGCGTTTCCGAACGTTTCGCTAATCAAGTACTACCTCGCGCAGGCGCACCTCAACAACAACAACCCGGCAGAAGCACTGGCGCTATTGAAGGAGATTGTGATCGCGCGACCGAGCTTCACCGATGCAGTCGTGTTGTTGGCCGAAACAAACCTGCGCTTGGGCAATCCGCAGCTTGCGCTTGGTTCGCTGCTCGAGGTCGTCACGAACAATCCCGGCTTGATGAGCGCGCGCATGCTGCTCCTGCGAGCCTACGAATCGGCCGGTTATTGGGAAGAAGCCGCGGAGATGGTGCGCGAAGAACTGCGCGCGTCGCCGGATTCCGCGCCGTTGTATTGCCGACTGGGCGCGATCCTGCGCGAGCAAAAAAAACCGGAGGCAGCGCGCGAGGCTTTCGAAAATGCGTTGCAGCGCGCGCCGGATAATTATGAGGCGCTTGATCGACTCGTTAATCTGGAAATTGAACAGGGAGCAGCGCCGGCCGCAGCGCAAAGAGTCACGCACCAGATGGAACAGGCACCGCAGGCCCCGGGCCCTCGTGTTGTCGCGGGCAAACTGCATGCAGCCGATAAAGATTGGACCGGTGCGGAGCGCGCTGCTTCGGAAGGACTCGCGCTCGATGCCAATTTTCTTCCGGCGATTGACTTGTTAGTCTCGATCTATCTCGCGCAGGGCAAGCTTCCCGAGGCTGTCACGCAGTTGGAGAAATCGGTCACGCTTAATCCGAGGAACGCGCCGAATCTCGAGACGCTGGCGCAGCTCGATGAGAAGCTTGGCCGTTTCCAGGAGGCGCGCGAAAATTACGAGAAGCTGCTCGCGATTATTCCCGACGACGTTCTGGCATTAAATAATCTGGCCAATCTTTACGCGGCGAAATTTCAAGACCTGCCACGCGCTGCTGATCTGGCACGCATGGCGCGCGCGCGCCGCGGCGACGATCCCGCGATTGCTGACACGCTGGGCTGGATTCTTTACCAGCAAGGCGATTACGAACAAGCACTGCGGCTCTGCAACTTTAGCGCGACGAAAACGCCCGAAGATGGCGAGGTTCAGTTTCATCGCGGAATGGCTTCTTACATGATGGGCGAAACGGACGCGGCGATGGCTGCGTTTGCGGCAGTGGCCAGGACGGATAATCCGCAGCGGGAAGAAAGTCGGAAGCGGCTCGAATTCCTCAAGGCCGATTCTTCAAACGCAAATTCTGCCGGCGACCTGAAAGCGCGACTGAAACAAGACGAGCGCGATGTCATTGCGCGAATGCGTCTGGCCGCATTGCACGAGCAAGCGCACGAGTATGTCGATGCGGAGAATCAGTATCAGGCGGCACTGAAGACGAATCCCAAAATGCTTCCAGCGCTGCTCAATCTGGCGCGACTTTGCGCGGGGCCGTTGAAGAATCGCGGCCTCGCTCTCGAAATGGCGACGCGCGCGCGTGAGGCAGCTCCCGCCGACGCCCGATTGTCAGGAATTCTTGGGCGGATCGTGTATGACGCTGGCGATTTCGACTGGGCTTACAGCATGTTGGGAGAAAGTGTGCGCAAGGGCGGAGAAAATTCTGCCGTGTTGACTGACTACGCCTGGGCGGCCTATCGGATTGGTAAAGTGACTGAAGCGCGACGTGCCATGAGCAAAGCGCGAGAGGTTGGCGACGAGAATACCGATCGAGATGAGAGCCGTGGTTGGTTTGTCTCCATGACTTCTGATGAGAAGGAACCGGCCGAGAACTTGAAGCAGGAGATGCAACGCGTCCTGGCGGCACGGCCCGCTTTTGTTCCAGCGCTGATGTTGCAGGCGCGACTACACGTGCAAGAAGGAGAAACGAAAGCGGCGTCGGAAACCTACAATCGAGTCCTGACCGAGTGGCCTGACTTCGTGCTCGCCGAGAGAGAACTCGCGCGGCTCTACCTGAACGAACCTGAGGGAAGTTCCGCGGCTTACGACCTTATCGTGCGCGCACGAAAGACTTTGCCCGATGATCCTGAGCTAGCTCAACTTCTGGCCGAAGTCAGCTATCAACGTCGCGACTTTACGCTCGCCGCGCAGTTGCTCTCCGATAGCGCGGGCAGGAAGCCGTTAACACCGAAGCTGCTTTACGTTTTGGGAATGTGTTATCGAAACTCCAATCAGGACGCCGCTGCCAAACAAACACTCCAGCGCGCCCTGGATGCCGGTTTGCAGGAACCGCTTTCCAATGAAGTAAGACGCATTCTCGGTGACTTGAGATAGGCTGGTTGTCGGACAAGGAATGACGCGTTTCCGCAAATTCGTCGGACTCATTTACAGATTTCGAGACCAAGAGGAGTAGCATCTAGCCTGGCGTGACTGCGTAAGTGGTCTCGAGGCAGCGCGTTGCTGACGTTGACAAATTACTGGTACGGCATAGGCTGACTTCTTACTTAGGGCAGCAGAGTTGGTCCGGATTCGGCGGTGACCAAAAAGGGTATTGTGGTTAAACGATTAGGCATAGTTGGGTTGATAGGCTTCTTAATTTTGTTTCTTCAGGAAGCCAGGGCGGGATCGTTGTTTAACCTCGGGCCAACGAGAAACTTCACAGTCCTTCAAGTAGGCTCGGGCACAATTAGCCAGCAGGTTGGTACCAAGGGACCGCACGGAGGTATTACCGGCAACGTCGGGATTACGGGCAACGGCCAGTTTCAAAGTAATGGCTCAAATGTTTCCGGCGATCTTTACCTGGGAAACAATGCTTCGGCGCAGTTCACCGGCAGCTACAATTACGATCGCCCGGTGACGGGAATGACTCACCTTGGAAGCGGAGCGAATCTGGGGACCGGCTCCTACTCATTCAACACCGTTTCGGATAATCCGCAGGCGTTGCTTAACCAGGCGCGCAATAACGCGATCAATGCATCGACTGCGGCCAACATGCTGGCTGCCAGTTCGAGCCTTAGCAACATCAACACCTCGATGACGCTATATGGAACGGGAGTCTATTACCTCAACTCACTGAACCTCGGCAGTGGATCGATCCTGACCTTGAGCGGAAACGCCACCGATCAGTTCGTCTTCAACATTTCCAGCACGTTCATTCTCAATGGCGGAAAGATTCTCCTCACTGGCGGATTAACCGAGGCCAATGTCCTTTTCAATTTCACCGGCACGAGCGATGTGACGGTTGCGAACTCCTCCGTGTTGCATGGGATTATTCTGGCGCTGGATGCGAGGATCCAGGTCTCATCCTTGGTGATCGGTGAGATCATTGGCGGTAAGGACATCCTGATCAATGCCGGCGCGGATGTGCGCAGTACTGCCGCGACCATTCCAGAGACGGGCGAATCGATGATGCTTCTCGGTCTTGGTCTGGGCGTGCTCGTCGGGTTCCGATTCGCTTTGCTTCTCTTCGCGCGAGCCAAAGCCGTGCAGCCGATCTGCTAGTTGCGCTAACGTGTCGTTAGGCTGGGGTTGCCGGTGTAGTGCGCTGGCATGAGGGCGTAATTGCTGCTACTCGTTGGCGTCGCATGGCTTCTCCTTCCACGCTCGCAGGCACGGAAGTGCCGGCCCCCACAACAAAGGAAGTTTGCTGGCCGCTTGTTGCCGGTCTCGGAGCCATCGCACTCCTCTGGCTCGCTTTGATTAACCAGCTCCGAGCGGAGTGGAGCATGAATCCGCAATACAGTTATGGCTGGGCGGTTCCTTTCGCTGCCTGTTATCTTCTGCGCGAACGTTGGCTGCGTCGTCCTGCTTTCATGCAGCCTCGGCACATGTTTCTCGCGCTTGGATTAGTCCTGTTAGCCGCGCTGCTTCTTCTGCCGTTTCGAATCATTGCCATCGCCAATCCCGATTGGCGATTGATCAGCTGGGGCATGGCTCTGGCGTGCCTGTTGATCACGTTGTGTGTTGTTTATCTCGCCGGTGGGAAAAACTGGCTGCGCTATTTCTGTTTTCCATTCGCGTTTTTTCTCGTCGCGGTTCCATGGCCGACACAAATCGAACAGGCTCTCGTGCAGAATTTGATGCGGGCCGATGCGCTCATCACCGTCGCGTTATGCAATGCCGTCGGCACGGTCGCGCTCGCGCACAATAACGTGATCGAACTCAGCACCGGCATGGTCGGTATCGATGACGCCTGCACCGGTGTGCGCTCGCTCCAGGCCACGCTCATGATTTCGCTTTTTCTCGGCGAGTTCTACCGCATGAAAACGTGGCAGCGTTTTCTCCTCATCGGTCTTGGCGCGGTGCTGGCTTTCTTCTGCAATATCGTTCGCACATTCATACTCTGCATGATCGGCGCGACGACGCGGAATCGACGCGATTCATTCCTGGCACGACTCCGCCGGGCTAACGATTCTCCTGGTCTGTTTGTTTGGTCTGTGGGCGATCAGTTTGAAAATGCGATCGCGCGCGGCGGAAGAAATTCCCGACAAGTCGATGCCGCCGGTCTTTGCGAATCGCAACTTGATCTTATCCCTCGCCATCGCGCTCGCGCTTTGGCTCGGAGTTATCGAAGCATCGGCCGCGTGGTGGTATCGCCCGACAACATTCGATCTTTCGTCGCAGAACGACTGGAAAATTTCGTGGCCGACTAACGAAGCGAAGTACGCCGAGCAGACTGTTCCCGAAGCATCGAAGGAATTGCTGCGTTACGATGAAGGCGGCGCCGCATCGTGGAACTCAACCGACGCGCATCCGTGGCTGATGTATTATTTTCGCTGGCTGCCGGGACGCACTGCCGCGCTCTTCGTCAGGAATCATCGGCCGGACATTTGTCTTCCCGCCAGCGGCATGACGTTGCAACAGGATCGCGGGTTTCAGGTCGTGACGGTGAACGGAATTGATCTGCCGGTGCACGCATTTCGCTTCGATGATTCCGGCCGCACCCTGGACGTTTTCTATTGTTACTGGGACGCGCGTTCTTCCTACGGCAACGACGCGGCGGCGGCTGAAGACTGGACCATGCGCGGTAGATTGCACGCGGCGTGGAAGGGTCAGCGCGAAGTCGGCACGCGCATGCTGGAACTCGCGACTTGGGATTACCCGGATGCGGCCGAAGCCACGGACGCTTTGCGCCAACAGCTCGCGCGCATAATCGAGCCGAAGCGATAAGCGGTCGGGCGGCGCCGTCGAACGGGCGGTGTGTATTCTGCTTTCTACCGCAGGGTGGCGAAAATTGACTTGGCAAACGCGACACCTAGGGTCAGTCGCTTGGAAAGTTCACTGGAAAGAACCCAGCGCACCTACATCAAATTGATAATGGGCAGCCTCGGTGCGCTCATGTGTTTTCGTCCTGATTTGCTGGGGCGGATTTCATTTCTACCAACACTGGCAGGAAGGACATCTCGTTAGGCAATCTGCCGCCTTTCTCAGCGGCGGCGATGTGAAAACGGCGAGCTTGTACGCGCGCCGCGCCTTGCAATTGAATCCCCAAAATGTCGATGCGACTCGTCTCATCGCGCAGATGTCCGAGAAAACCGGCGATCGGGCTGCGCTTGATTGGCGCCGGAAAGTTTTGGAATTGAATCCCGATTCGCCGGATGACCAGCTGGCCCTGGTCCGTTGCGCCTTGTGGCTCAACGACCTGTCGACCGCGGAGAAAACGCTCGGTGCTTTTGGCGAGAAGGCGCGGGCGAAACCGGAATATCATGCCGCGCTTGGTCGCTTGTCGGAGATGAAACACGACATGGCGACCTCCGAACGCGAATGGGCGCGTGCCGCCGAGATCGCGCCTAACGACACCGCATATCGATTCCAACTCGCGCTGACCCGCCTCGGTCTGAACGACGCGACCAAGCGCACCGAGGCGTTGCGCGAGCTGGAGGAATTGCGCAGCGATCCGGCGCAACGCGCCCCGGCCACACGCATTTTGCTCATCGACAGCGTGGCGCATCGCGGCGATCCGCAACGAATTCGCACACTGGCCAACGAACTCCAGGCCTACCCGGAGTCGATGTTCAGCGATCGCATCATGTATTTGGAAATTCTGCGGCAAATGCATGACGCGGCGTACGACGAATATCTGTCGCAATTGAAAACGGAAGTTCCGGCAAAGGCCTCCGATCTCGCCGCTCTGATTTCCTGGATGACGCGCAATCGCATGAACGACGAGGCAATTGCTTACACGAATTCGTTGCCCGCTGATGCGTTGACCAAATGGCCGGTGCCCCTCGCGCTGGCCGATACCTACGCGCAGCTAAAGGATTGGGTGCAGCTGGAAAAGCTTCTGCGCACGGGCGATTGGTCGGTTTACAATCCCTTGCGGCGCGCCTATCTCGCGCGCGCGTTGCGCGGACAGGACAAGCAACTCGCCTCCGAACAAGAGTTGGCCACGGCGCAGAAAGAGGCGGCGGCCAATCCGCAACTGTTGTCGACGCTGACGCAGACCATTGCCGATTGGGGCTGGCAAAACGAAGCGATCGATTTGCTCTGGGTCCTGACGAGAAATCCGGAAACGAAACTTCCGGCGTTGCAGGCGCTCTACGATCACTATTCGAAAGTCGCCGACACCTCCGGCCTTTACCGGACGCTGAGCAAATATGCGGAGCTGCGGCCTAACGACACCGCGCTGCAGAATAATCTGGCGCAGGTTTCGCTTCTGCTCGGGGTTGATCTCGACTACGCGCGGAAGCTGGCGGCCGATTTGAAGGAGAAGGAACCGAACAACGCCGCGTATCTCTCGACCTATGCCTTTTCCCTTCTTTCCAAAGGCGACGTGAAAGGTGCTTTGCAAGTGATGGACAATTTGAACGAGGAACAGTTGCGCGATCCGTCCGTGGCCACCTATTACGGGGTCATTCTCGCGGCCGCCGGCCAAAAGGACAAGGCACGCGCTTTTTTGCAACGCAGCGCCGAAGCGTCTCTTTTGCCGGAGGAAAAGACGCTCGTCACGAGAGCCCAAAGCAGTCTCGAGTAGCGCGCCGTTGGCCTAACAAGTCCAAAAGCAACGGCGGCCGTCCACCCGTGGACGGCCGCCAACCAAACCAGCGAAGAAACAACTAACCGTCTGGAGAAAATCAGTCTCGCACCGGCACACGGGCCAGGCGGCGGCGGCGAAGGAAATGCGTCGACGAAATGGCAGCGAACAGGCCCACGAGCGGGAAGAGCGCATTCATTTCCGGCACGGGCGTAACGTTCATACTGAAGCTCACGCCGTCATTGTCGAAATGGCAATCGGGATCGATGCCGAACGCGATGTCGTGGCCGTTGCTGATGTATTGCTGAAGCACAGCGAGCTGGGCCGGCGTGAAATTAAGCGTGTAGGTAGTGGGCGTAGTAGTGAAGCTCTTGTCGGCCAGGAAGGTTTGCCCCGTGCCGTTGGCGACCAGCCACCCGGCGGACGAGTGGAAACGCGTGCTGAGGAAGTCGTCGGTCATGTCGGTCTCCGGCACGGCATTTGAAGGGTCGTCCACAAACGAGCTGACGCCGGCATTTCTCGCCGTGTCGAGCAACCACAGGTGCAGGACATTGGCGTTGCTGTCCCAGTTCGCGATGTTGGTGAACGTGAGGCTGGCGCTGCTGATCGTGCCGCCGTTCAAATTGATGTTATCGATGCGCCAGGTGTAAACCAAGTGGTGGTCGAGGTCGTTCAGGTCCGTCGGCGTCGGCGTGAAGGTGACCATGGACGCATGGGCCTGAGTGGCGAAAGCGACTGCCAACAGGAGGCTGGCGGCGGAAAGCGAGAATTTTCGGGAAATAAACATCGTAGTGGCGGCCTTGATTAGCTGGATTTCCAATAATTCTCATAATTGTGTCTCAAGGGTCAACAGAATCTTTGTGCCACGCCGGAAGATTTGTTCGGCTCAGGGGAAATTTTCTGGGATTCGTCCCTGTACGGCGGGGGAAAATGGGAGGGAGATCAGGGATTTCTCGCGGAGGCAACGTCCGGATTCCACCAGAGAGGCAGAACAGCTAACGCGACGAGTGCCGCGGACAGAAGCTAAATTTGGGCAGATTCTGTCCGCTGACAGCGATCCAGCCCCGCGGAGTTCCGCGGCTTACAATCCCTGCCAGCTAAATTGGCTGCCGAAGAACGCCTTTTGCAGATCCTTGAAATCTGCGAGCCTCGAGGCCAACTGAAACCGAATCTGTTCGTTGCCACGAGGCATGAACATCACAGACCGTCCGTAGTTCTCGCCATTCAAGGTGTAGGACAAAACGACCAGTAGTGTTTCCTTGCCGCCGATCGAGACAGCGTTCTTTTCCTGCTGCAACACCTGCACGTTCGAGCTAGTTGCCGGAAGCGATGCCACCGCTTCGGCGGCCAATGCTTTCGCGCCTTCTTCGTCCATTGCCATGGGCGTCTTTAATGACACTCGACTGATACTGGCTTCCGCCTGTGCCTTGCCTTTTGGACGCAGGGTCAACCTGGTGGCATTGCCGGAGGTTTCCCACCCGCCCGGCGGGGCATAGGTTATTTCTTTATTACCATCGGAAAAAGCGAGCTGGGAAAACGTAAGGCCGTCCACCTTGTAACTGCCCGGCCGCGGGGTTAGATCCAGCTCAGCGCGAGCGGCGCGGGCAAGGAAGCAACAGGCAATTGCAAACGTGAGGCACTTCATTGTACCGCCCATTGGCCTTTGATGTAGCTGAAAACCATGAGTGTGCCGGGCGGAGGCGAGAACTTGAAATTGGTATCGAAGAACCATTCGCGCGTCGGTGGGCTATAGACATTGGCCTTACCCCATTCGCCGGTGGAATACTTACTTTGGTAAAGCTCGACCATCGAACCGTAGTAGGTAAAGGTGGCAGACGACCAATCCTCCAGGAAGCGCGGAAAGTTTTCGGCCCCACCGCTGTAGGCATTGTCGCCATAAGCGTTGGTAGACACAATGCCTGATACGATCGCGGTGTTGACCGTGGTGTTGCCTGCTACCCGCGAGCTAAGCGACGACGACGAGTTCGCGTCGCTCCAGGAATTGGAGAGGATGTTAACGGCGTCAGCAATGATGGAGCAGGGCGCCCTGGTGTAACCGGACAGTTGCGGATTGGGTGGATTGTTAGGATCAGAATAGCTGCCGCCTACATTGGACGGGACAGTGCTGCCCGTTCCGCCAGTGTTAAAGTCCCCTTGCACATAGACGGCGTTGTTGCTGGCGATGGTTAGTCCGGTCGTAGGAATCTGCGCGCCATTCTTAATTCGGACGCCGCGCCGCGTGCCCGCAGTGTTACTTACATTGGAAATATAGATGATTCCGTTGAAGGTGTTTAACTTGTAGCTCGGGTTACCACTGGATCCGTTTTCAATCTGACTTATGTCCAGGGTGGTTATCCCAAAGGTGGCTGCCTCGCGATTGTCCTGGATGGACTGGTTGGTCGTAACGGCAGTCTTAAACATGTCGTAGAGACTTCCGCTCGTAATCAGGGTCTGGACGCCGGAGCTATCGACGCTGTAGAAGGTGACCAGATCGTGACCGTTAACGCCGTCAAAGCCCGGGGTGGTAAGACTGGGGTTATCAGCTACCTGGATAACAATTCCGGGGTTGGCCTGTGTGCCGAGAGCTTGATCGTAGTAACGTGAGCTGACGAGGGGATCGGTGTAGCCGGTTATAGGTGGCTCGATCAGCTCATGGTAGCTATCGTTGTTTGGATTGGTATCGCTGGTACTGAAGATCGACGTGCTATCCAATCCAAATGGCTGTAAAGCCTGGTCGCGCGCCGGCGGTAATTTACCCGGATAGTTGGGTGATGCGGGAGTGTCGGTGTGGTAGCTATCGCCGGGCTTGTAACCAACGAACCAGTCTGAGCCATAGGTAACCTTGTCGGCGAAGGTGAGAGAACTATGTCCGGTGTACAGATCGGAATTGGTATGCACCCAACCGCTGATGGTGAGGTCAGGACCGGGATGAATTTCGAGTGGGTCGACGTAGAAAATGGCCCAGTTCCACGGGGATAACTGTTGCTTGGAAAAAACGCGCCGCACGCGCGCCACTACTTTGCGATTGTTGGCGGCGCCGACAGAAACGGGAAGGGTAACGTCGGCGGAAGCGATGTAGTTATAGGTGGCAGAGGTAGTGGGTGAAACGGCCGTCGCGTTCCCGCCTAGCATTCCGAGGGAAGGTTCCGGCGTGGCACTGGCGGCAGCCAGGGCAGTGTACTCGGCCGATACCGCGATGACCTTGTAATTGGAGATGGTGTAGCTGGCATCATAATCCGAGTCACTGTTCGGATCGAGGCCGGTGCCGCGCTTGATGAAGTTAGTCGAGCTAAGACCGGGAAAGGGCGATGGTGTCGGGATAGCGCTAAACTGGCTGGTGTTGTATGCCGAGGTCGGGGCTCCGCGGCAGGTGCTTCTCCAGTTATTGAAGAGGACTTCAAGCGCGCTGTCCCCTATTGCAGTTGCCGTCAGAAGAGTATTTGTGCGCTGCACATTCCGGTTCTCGTTATTTGTGTAATCGACCGCAATTGCCACGACGACCATCAGGACGGCCATGATCGTGATAACTACTGCGAGAGTGCTGCCAGCTTGCTTCTTGAGTTTCATTGGTAAGTCGTGAGACGAGCTTTTTGAGGCACCTGGCCATTAAGGAGAATGTTGGCCGATTTGTAGCCGCGGTTGGTGAAGTTTACATCGGAGGTTGAAAGGTCGATCGCAGCAACGAACCTATAGTAGAGCGCCCCGGCCGCCGTGGCCGGAATACTAAATGGCGTTTGGTTTGTAATGTCGCTGCCGGAGATGCGGCTATTACCTTTCCAGTTCCAGGTAAGAGTATTGCCGGAAACGGTATAAGAACAGCGGTCGGTAATAAAGCAGGTAAGGTCTCCGGCGGTGCTGGCCGTTCCTTTGATCATCATGGGTAACAGTGAAGTCGGATAAGTAACGGGCGGAGTAGTCGAAGGACCGTAGATGTTATTGATCGTGATCGTGAAGCTACTCGAGCTTGCATTGGTTATGGTGCTGATATCGGCTTCCAGTTGATAGGCCGGTATGACGATGTGCTGACCCACGATCGGGGTTGGTTGCCCGTTGCCGGTGGTAAGGGAAAGCGTGAGTTGATTGGTGTTAAGAGCAGCGTCCGCGATTATCTTGTGTGGACCGCTCGACCACTTCTGGAACGAAATGCCGGCGGCGTTTGTGGGGACGGGTGACGAGTAGGCGTTGCCCGAGGAATCCGTCAGGGAAGGGAGGGAAACCGCGGCATGAATGTCCTGGATCATGTTGATCATAGCGATGCGCGCCTGGTGGTGGGCGGTGTTAATCGCCGTGTTCTTGGCGCCCAGGACGAGGCCGCTGTAGAGGATGGAATACAAAGCCAGTCCAACCACGCTGGAAATGGCGATGGTGAACATCAATTCAATCAGCTTGAACCCGCGTGCGGAGGAAGAAAGTTTCATATGTCGGAGGTTCGGATCGTACTCATGGAATAGGTGTAGGTCCGGTTCCGAAAGGTGTAGGTAATGGTAAAGGTGGCCTGGTAGGTGTTAGGCAGCGCCGGTGTAGCAGAAGAAAGATCGGTAACTGTTTCAGTTAGCGTCCCATTCACGACGATGACGACGTTATTGGAGGCATCCTTGTATTCATAAACGGGGACATTCCAGGTGGTGCCATCCAGGGAAAGCTGGCGCGCGGTTCCACCGGTCGTGGTCATGTCGTAAAGAGGGTACGTGCCGTGGCTGGTGTCCTTTGGGATCTGCGCCGTCCCGTCTGAGTTTGTCTTTTGTGGATTGAACGGGCTCATCGACTGGAATATGTCCACCTGATTCATGAGCACGGTGTAAGCGCCGGTGCCATTGCGGCAGTTGGAAGCGATAGAATTGATCTGGGTCAGGGCCCCGATGGTCGTGGCAATGCCAATGCCGATGACACTTATGGCTACGAGGACTTCGGCAAAAGTGAAGGCTCTTTGCGCGAACCTGCGTGTAAGCACACTACGGGCGACTCCATGATTTCTGGTAAGAATCACATGTGGTAGAAAAGCACGACATGTGCCCAGCGTCGTAGTTCTGAAGGCTTGCGCCCGCTCGAATCAGCCGTTGCCAAGCTGGAAGCCCCGCCTAGGTTAGCGCCCGCTTCGCTTCCATGTACGCGCTTCAACCCGAGTTGAAAATCTTTAGCGGCTCCGCCAACCGCGATTTGGCGCAACGTATTTGCGATGCGATCGGTCAACCGCTCGGCGCCGCGACCATCAGTCAGTTTCCCGACCTCGAGACCTACGTGAGGATCGAGGAGAACATCCGCGGTCGCGATGTTTTCATTATTCAACCGACCTGTCCGCCGACCAACCAACATCTGATGGAATTGCTCATCATGGTGGATGCGGCCCGGCGCGCCAGCGCGGCGCGCATCACGGCGGTGATTCCGTTTTTCGGATACGCGCGCCAGGATCGCAAAGACAAACCGCGGGTGCCGATTACGGCCAAGTTAGTCGCGAATCTTCTCAATGCCGCTGGCGTGGATCGCGTCTTGACGATGGATCTGCACGCGCAACAGGTGCAGGGTTTCTTCGATATTCCGGTGGATCACCTGTATTCGATGCCAGTGCTGATTAAGTACCTGCGCACGATTTTGACCGGCAAGACCGTCGTGGTTTCGCCCGATGTGGGCGGCTTAAAAATGGCCTCGGCCTACTCGCAGGCGCTCGGGGCGAACCTGGCCATCGTGGCCAAACAGCGCAAGAGCGCGACCGAAACCAAGGCGCTCTATGTCATCGGTGAAGTCGAGGACTGCGATGTCCTTCTTGTCGACGACTTAACCGAAACAGCCGGCACACTCACCTCGGCTGCGGATATTCTGAAAGAGCGCGGTGTGAAAAAAATCTACGCCGGCGTTTCGCATGCGGTGCTGGTGGATATTGCCATTCCGCGGTTGCAAAAATCGCAAATTGAGGAATTGATTACGACCAACAGCACGCCTGTGCGCACGGTGGAAGGGTTTAAGACCACCGTGCTGTGCGTCGCCGAGTTGCTCGGCGAAGGCATCAAGCGGATTCACAATGACGAATCCGTGTCGTCGCTGTTCAAGATCGATAGCGAATAGAATTCAGCCATGGCCAAACAAGTTAAACTCAACGTGCAACCGCGGACCGCGCTCGGTCGTTCCGCCGTGCGGAAATTGAAAACGACCGGATTCGTTCCGGCGGTGATTTACGGAGCGAAGGACAAACCGGAAGCGTTGCAGGTTTCACGGCGCGACATCAACGCCATGCTCAGTCACGCATCGGGCGAAAACATTCTCGTCGAATTGGAAATGGCCGGCGGCAAGAACCGCATGGCGCTGGTGCAGGAAGTGCAACATTCGCCCGTGGGCGGCGACGTGCTTCACATCGATTTCCACGCCGTCTCGATGGACGAAGTCATCCAGGCCGATGTGCCGCTCGAGGCCACCGGGATCGCCAATGGCGTGAAGAATTTCGGCGGTTTGCTCGAACAGAACATTCGCGCACTTGCCATCGAATGTTTGCCGAAAGATTTGCCCGACATCATTCAAGTCGATGTCTCCGCGCTCAATATCGGGGATTCGATTCACGTCCGCGAAATTCAATTGCCCTCGGGCGTTACCACCCGGATTTCGCCTGACCTGACGGCATTCTCCGTTCTCGCTCCGATCGTGGAAGAGGAACCGACGCCGGTGGCAGCGGAAGCTGCGGCTGGACCGGAAGTCATCAAGGAGAAGAAGGAAGAAGGCGAAGGTGCTCCGGCGGCGGCGGCGCCTGCTGCTCCGGCCAAGGACAAGGAGAAGAAGTAAGCTTCGGCTGCTTCGCCTAACGAGTCGTGTCGATTCGCCTGGTCGCCGGTTTAGGAAATCCCGGCCCGGAGTACGAACGCACCCGTCACAACATCGGCTTTGCCGTGGTTGATCGGCTTGCCGCTGGACGCGGGCGTGACCTGGCAACGCGAGGCGAAATGGGGCGCCTACGTCGCGAAAATGGGTTCGGTTTTTCTCGTGAAACCGATGAGCTACATGAACCGGAGTGGCGAACCGATCGCGGCCGTGGCGCAGTTCTACAAGATCGAGCCTAAAGAAATGCTGATTGTTTTCGACGACATGGCGCTCGAACTAGGCCGGCTGCGTTTGCGTCTCGAGGGCGGCACCGGCGGGCATAACGGACTCGATTCCATCATCGTCGCGCTCAACACCGACCAAATCGCGCGCTTGCGCATCGGCATCGGCGCAGCCCCCGAACACGGCGGGACCGACTATGTGCTCGGCCGCTTTTTCGAAGACGAAATTCCGATCGTGAACGAAGCCATCGTGCGCGCGGCTGAAGCGGTGAAATGGTCGATTGACAAAGGCTTCGTTTCCGCGATGGACACCTTCAACAAAAATCCAGAGTCATGAAGAACCGTTACGAAGCACTAATCGTCCTGAACTCGCAGGGCAAAGACGACACAGTGAAAGACATTGTCGATCGCCTCGAATCCGAATTTCAAAAGGAAGGCGCCGAAATCGAGCAGGTGCAGAAGATGGACAAGCGCCAGTTTTCCTACCAGGCCGGCGAGCTCGACGCGGGTCACTACGTGAATTTCGTTTTCCACGCCGACTCGCAGCTCATCAGCAAGCTCCGCTCGAAATTCAAGCTCGACCCGGAAGTTTATCGCCAGCATTACCAGCGGCTGCGTCCGAAAACGGAGAAGAAGCCGCGGGCGAAAAAGGTCGCCGAGACAAAGTAGTTTCGGTACAAGGGCAGAATGGCCAGCTTCAATAAAGTCATTCTGATGGGGAACCTCACCCGCGACCCGGAGGTTCGTTACACGCCCAAAGGCAGTGCCGTTACCGACATCGGCATGGCCGTCAATCGCGTTTACTCAACCGAGGGCGGCGAAAAGCGCGAAGAAGTGACATTCGTGGATGTGACGCTTTGGGGTCGGACGGCGGAAATCGCCGGCGAATATCTGAAGAAAGGTCGCCCTGTACTTATAGAAGGGCGTTTGCAGCTCGATAGTTGGGACGACAAACAATCCGGCCAGAAGCGCAGCAAACTCAAGGTCATCGGCGAAACGATGCAGCTCATCGGCAGCCGGCCAGGTGCGAGTGAGGGCGGCGGCGATGAGGGTCCGCGCAGTGGCGGTCGCACCACGCCACCGCCTCCGCGTTCATCTTCTTCCGAACCGGACGGCGACGAGATTCCATTCTAGTCCGACGCGCTGCCGCGACAGCGCACGCGCATGAACTCCACCGAAGCATGCATCGCGTTGAACATGCTCCCGACGATGGGGCCGGTGCGTCTGCGCAAGTTGCTCCAGGTTTTTGAAACGCCGGAGAAAATCTTGTCGGCGCGCGGTTCCGCTTTGCGCGCCGTGGAAGGAATCGGAACGGAAGTTGCCGATCAAATCACCGGCTGGGAAAAGGTGGTCGATCTTCCGGCGGAACTAAAACGCATCCGCGATTTCGGCGCGGAAGTTATCACGGCCGAATCGCCGCTTTATCCGAGACAGCTGCGCGAAATTCACGCGCCGCCCATCGTTCTTTACGTTTGGGGCGAATTGACGGAGCGCGATCAGCACGCCATCGGCGTGATCGGTTCGCGGCGCACGACGCATTACGGAACGGAATCGGCCAAGAAGCTTTCGTATCAGCTCGCCTACGCCGGCCTCACCGTGATTAGCGGACTGGCGCGCGGCATCGACACCGCCGCGCATCAAGGCGCGCTGGCCGCGAAAGGGCGCACCATTGCCGTGATCGGTTCCGGCCTAACGAATCTTTATCCGCCGGAGAACGCGGCGCTGGCGGACAAAATTCGCGCCGGCAATGGCGCGGTCGTCTCGGAATTCTCCATGGAAGTCGAACCGGATCGGCAGACGTTTCCCATGCGCAATCGCATCATCAGCGGTTGGAGTCATGGCGTTCTCGTGGTGGAAGCAGGACAAAACAGCGGCGCCTTGATCACCGCGACACAGGCGCTCGAGCAAGGTCGTGCTGTTTACGCCGTGCCCGGTCAGATCAATGCGCCCAGCGCGCAGGGTTCCAATCGTCTCATCCAGCAGGGCGCGAAATTGGTCATGGATGCGAGCGATATTCTCGATGATCTCAACATACTGCTGCCGGAAGCGAAGCCGTCGCCCGAAGCGGCAGTGCGGCCGTTGCCGGGATTGAGCGAGGAAGAACGCCGCGTCTATGATGCGATTGAGTCTAACGAGACCTCGATCGATGAAATCGCCACGCGCGCTGATCTTCCGAGCGGAACCGTTTCCTCTACCTTGCTGCGGTTGGAACTGCGGCGACTGGTAAAGCAACTGCCCGGAAAATATTTCGTGAAGCTGAGTTGAAAGCGATTCGTCTAGTCCAAATCGGTTCGCCGCTTGAAGAGCAGGACGTTCCACTTCCGAATTTCGGTCCGCGCGATGTTTTAATTCGCGTCAAAGCCGCCGGCATTTGTCATTCCGACGTGCACTATCGCGGCGGCGTTTCGCCGCTGAAATCGCTGCCGCTCACCCTGGGTCACGAAATTTCCGGTGAAGTCGAAAGCGTTGGTGGCGCGGTGCGAGAAATTCGCGAAAGGCGACCGGGTTTGCGTCCATTACCTGGCTACTTGCGGTCAGTGCAATTTCTGTCGCGATGGCGTCGAGCAATTTTGCACCAGTGTGCAGATGATTGGCAAAGATCGTGATGGCGGTTACGCCGAATTCGTGGTCGTGCCGGAACGCAGCGTCTTTCGTTTGCCGAATGAAATTCCGTTCGAGCAGGGCGCGATCCTGATGTGTTCGTCGGCCACCTCGCTGCACGCGTTGAACAAGGTTCGTTTGCGCGCCGGTGAAACCGTGGCGGTTTTCGGCGTGGGCGGACTCGGCATTTCCGCGGTGCAGTTGGCGCAAAGTTTCGGAGCAGCACGGGTCTTCGCGATCGACATCAATCCAAACAAACTGAAGCTCGCCGAAAGTTACGGTGCGATTCCCGTGAACGCTTCGTCGACTGATCCGGTCGAGCAAATCCAAAGCCTAACCGAATGGTCGCGGCGTCGATGTCGCGCTGGAACTGATCGGTCTGCCGCTGACGATGCGACAGGCCGTGCAGTCGTTAGGCACACTCGGCCGCGTGGCCCTGGCCGGCATCACAGCGAAGACATTCGCCGTCGCGCCTTACGCCGAAGTCATCAACAAGGAGTCGGAGATCATTGGCGTGTCCGATCATCTGGCGAGTGAACTCCCGTCGCTCCTGGAATTAACGCGAACGGGCAAACTCGGCCTCTCTCGCGGCATCATCCGCACGGTTTCGCTCGAGGCATCCGCGGTTAACGACGTTCTCGATCAGTTGGAGAATTTCGGCGACGACGTCCGCGTGGTCATTACTCCCTAGTCGCGCGGAACTTGCTGCTAAAGCTTGCAAAGCGGCGAGTCAGGTCTTACTTCGCATCCCTCCATGTCCAAATCCCTCGTCATCGCGGAAAAGCCGAGCGTCGCCGCCGATTTGGCGCGCGCTCTTGGCAAAGTTCCGAAGAGCGGCGGCCACTACGAGAACGACCAATACGTCATCTCGTCGGCCGTGGGTCACGTGGCGGAATTGCTCATGCCCGAGGACATCGACAAGAAAAGATACGGCTTCTGGCGCCTCGAAACGCTGCCGATCATTCCGGACGAATTCGAACTTAAGCCGATCGACAAATCGAAAGATGTCTTCGCGAATCTGAAAAAGCTGATCGCGCGCAAAGATATCGGCGTTCTCATCAACGCCTGCGACGCGGGCCGCGAGGGCGAACTGATTTTCAACAATCTTTGCCGGCTGGCGAAAAACAAACACCCGGTGAAACGGCTGTGGCTGCAATCGATGACGTCGCAGGCCATTCGCGATGCCTTCGAACATTTGCGCGACGAATCGGAAATGCGCGGCCTGGCTGATGCGGCGCGCTCGCGCAGTGAAAGCGACTGGCTCATCGGCATCAACGGCACGCGCGCGATCACGAAACGCATGTTTGGTTCGCGCGCCGGCAACGTCGCCTCGGTCGGTCGCGTCCAGACGCCGACATTGGCGATAGTTTACGAACGCGAGCTGGAGATCCGGAATTTCAAACCGCGCACTTATTGGCGCGTCACGGCCAAATTCGAAATTGAAAAAGGGTCATACGAAGGCGCGTATCAACGCCCGGATTTCAAGCGAGGCGGCGACGAACACGATCGCGCCGATCGCGTTTGGGATGAGGCGGCAGCGGAAGTTGTGGTGGCGGCGTGCCAGGGAAATCCGATCGCGAAGGTCAGCGAAGAAAAGAAAGCCAGCTCGCAGATTGCGCCGCGGCTTTACGATCTGACCACGTTGCAGCGCGAAGCGAACGGTCGCTTCGGTTTTTCGGCCAAGCGCACATTGCAGATCGCGCAGGCGCTCTACGAAAAGCACAAGATGCTGACCTACCCGCGCACCGATTCGCGCGCGTTGCCGGAAGATTACCTGCCGGTGACGAAGCAGACCCTGGCGAATCTGCGCGGGAATCTCGAAACACATGCGCAAAAAGCCCTAACGAATGGTTGGGTGCGTCCGAACAAACGCATTTTCAACAACGCGCAGATCAGCGATCACTTCGCCATCATTCCGACAGCGTCCGAGGCGAAGCATCTCGATGATGCGGAAACGAAAATTTACGACATGGTGGCGCGGCGTTTCATCGCAGTGTTTTTCCCGGCCGCGGAATTCGATGTCACCACGCGCTTCAGTCAGGTCGCGGCGCACAAATTCAAAACCGAAGGCAAGGTGCTGACCGCAGCGGGCTGGCTGGAAGTTTACGGAAGGGGAGGCGTAGACGACGAGAAAGCGCTGCCGGCGTTATCGCCTAACGACAGGAACCAGGCGAAAACTCTCGACGCGACTTTGCACAAGGAAGCGACCAAACCGCCGCCGCGTTACACGGAAGCGACTTTGCTCTCCGCGATGGAAACGGCCGGGAAACTGGTCGAGGACGAAGAACTGGCCGACGCCATGAAGGAACGCGGACTCGGCACGCCGGCGACGCGCGCCGATATCATCGACGGACTCATTTATCAGAAATACATGGACCGCCAGCAGCGCGAGCTGGTGCCGACGGCGAAGGCCGAGCAGTTGATCCAATTTCTCGAAGCGGTGAAAGCCGACGATCTGACGAGTCCCGCCATGACCGGTGAATGGGAACATCAGTTGCGCGACATGGTGCGCGGAAAATTCCCGCGCGAGAAATTCATGGCCGGCATCGTCGAGGAGACCAAGGGCATCGTCGAGCGCGTGAAGAATTTCGAAGAAGACGATTCCATCGCGCGTGAAACGGAAATCATTTCGCCAACTGACCGGAAACCGCTGCGCGAAACTTTGCGCGGTTACAAATCGCAGGACGGCGAGTTCATGCTCTACAAGGTCATCGGCGGCCGACGCATGGAGGAATCGGAAATTCGCCAACTGGTCGAGAAGGGAGAAGTGGGTCCGCTCGATGGTTTCATCTCGGCCAAGACGCGCGCGAATTTTGCGGCCACGCTCAAGCTGGCCAAAGATGAGAAGACCGGGAAGTGGAAAGCCGAATACGATTTCGGCGACAAAGTCGATCTCGGTTCGGTCGAACCGTTCTGGACTGATGCCGCGACCGGCGCGCAGTTGTGCGAGGTCGGTTCCAGTTACGTTTTGCGGGAGAAAGAAAACGGCGAGTGGAAGCAAACGTTTCGCGTGCCGCGGTTGATGTGCAAAAAAGAAGTGCCGCGCGAACAAGCGGTGCAGTTAATTCAGAACGGCAAAACGGATTTGATCAAAGGCTTCACCTCGAAGAAAGGCCGGCCGTTCGATGCTTTTCTCGTGCGCAACGATGCGCGGGTGCGCTGGGAATTCCCGCCGCGTGAACCGAAGAAGGACAAGGACGGCAAACCGGTCGCGCGCAAGCCGCGCGCCAAAGTCGATCTCTCCAAAGCGCACGTCATCGGCGAGAGCAAAGTGCACAAAGGCGAGCTGGTCGAGATGGACGACGCCTATTACGTGCGTAAGCCCGACCAGGACAATCGCGCCGTTTTCAAGCTGACCAAGAAACTTTGCGAGCACGAGATCACGCCCGACGAAGTGAAAGAACTTCTTGTCGAGGGCCGCTCGCCCTTGATCGAAGATTTTGTGTCCAAACGCGGCAACAAATTCGCCGCCCATCTCGTTCTCTCGGCGAAGAAAGACAAAGCCGAGTTCGAATTTCCGCCGCGGTAAGACGCCAACGGGATTTGGGTTTTGCTGCTTGCTGGGATAAAGTTCGGACCGCGAGGTGTGCGTAGTTTGATTCGGAAGTTTGAATTGCTTTTTTTGGGCGCGACGCTCTTCGTTTCGTCGCTGCTGGCGCAGGAAAATCCCGGTTTCGCCGCGAATCATGTCCTGATTCGATTGCGCGAAAACCCGGGCCGCTCTGGCGCGCAGTTGTCGCGGGATAGCTGGCGCACGCGCCTGGCGTTGCCGGAAGGTGTTTCGTTGCGCAGCATGCGCGAAAAAGCCGAAGCAAAACGCAATGCCAGCGACGTCTTGCCGCTCGATCGGCCCATCGTGGTGGACCTAAACGGCGCGCTTTCGGTTCCTGATGCGGTCGCGTGGTTGAAAGCGAATTCCGACGTCGTTTACGCGGAGCCGGATTACGTCGGTCGCGGTGGGACCATGCCGAACGACCCGAGTTACTCGCTCGAATGGCATCATCAGAAGATTCAATCGGAAGCAGCATGGTCGATCGCGACTGGCAGCAGCAACGTGATCGTGGCCATGCTCGATTCCGGTGTGAACACGACGCTGGCGGAGTTCAGCGGCCGGCTCATGCCCGGTCATGATTACGTGAATAACGACAATGATCCGACGGATGATCTCGGTCACGGCACGGAGGTCGTGGGCGTGCTGGCTTGTAACGCGAACAACAATCTTCTGCTCGCCGGGATGGATTGGCATTGCCGCATCCTGCCGGAGAAAGTTTTGGACTCGAACAATTTCGGTCTCTACTCGTGGTGGGCGCAGGCGACCTACGATGCGACCGACGCCGGCGCGAAAGTGATCAACCTGTCCGCGGGCGGCACGGAAGATTCGCAGGCGCTGACCGACGCGATCAATTACGCCATCGCGCATAACACGGTCTTCATCACGATCGCGCACAATCAGGGCACCAACGCGATTACGTTTCCCGGTCGGCTCACGCAATGCATCACAGTCGGCGGAACGGAACGCAACGATACCCGCGCGAGTTTCAGTAACTACGGACCGGCACTCGATCTGGTCGCACCTGCGCGCGACATCTACACTCTATATAAGGCCGGCGAATTGGTTTTCGATTACGGAACGTCCTTCGCCGCGCCGCAGGTGAGCGGAGTTGCGTCGATCGTGGCGAGTTTGAAGCCCAACATTACGCAGCGCGAGATGGAACAACTGCTCTGCGCCAGCGCGCAGGATGGCGTGGGCGATGCGACCGACACGCCGGGCTGGGATCAATATTACGGCTACGGTCGATTGAATGCGCAATTTGCCGTGCAGATTGCCGCTTCCACCAGCGCGTTGCCCGAACCGCTGAATGTTTCGACGCGCGGATTTGTCGCGACCGGCGATGGCGCGTTGATCGGCGGATTCATTCTCGGCGGCGCGCATGCGAAGAATGTCATTGTTCGCGCGATCGGTCCGTCGCTGCCCAATGGAATTGCCGGCCGGCTGGCCGACCCGACGCTCGAGTTACACGACGGCACCGGCGCGCTTATCGCATCGAATGACAACTGGCGCGACACGCAGGAGTCGGACATCCAACTCACCCACATTCCGCCAACGGACGATCACGAATCTGCGATTGTGCAGATTCTTCAACCCGGCGCTTACACCGCGGTTGTGCGCGGCGCGGGCGACACAACCGGTGTCGCGGTGGTGGAAGCGTACGACTTGCAGCCGACGCCGAATTCGCAACTGGGCAACGTGAGCACGCGCGGTTTTGTCGGCGCGGGCGATAACGCGCTCATCGGCGGTTTCATTGTCGGCGCGACGTCGCATTATGTCGTGCGCGCGATCGGTCCATCGTTATCCGGCTACGGCCTTTCCAGTGTCCTGGCCGATCCGAATGTGCTGGTGGTCGACGCCAACGGCGCGCAGGAAGGATCGAATGATGATTGGATGACTGACCCAAACAGCTCGATGATTCCGTTGAATCTCCGGCCGACGAACGTGATGGAGAGCGCCCTTTACATTACGCTGAACGCCGGCGGTCACACTGCGATCGTGCGCGGCAAGAACGACGGGACCGGAATCGGTTTGGTGGAAGTCTACAACGTGCCGTAGCAATTGGTGCGTTGGCAAAAGGCGAAGGCAATTCGCCGCTAAAAGTTCGCAACCGTCCGGCAGCAGACAAAAGCGAAGGATGTTAGACATCCGGCGCGATGAAGCTCTCTCTGGTCTGCGCGATGATTTGCGCATCTCTCATTTCGCTCGCGCGCGCGGATGAACAACTCTTCGGATTTGTTCGCGGCGCGGAGACGTTGCCGAAAGGCCGCAGCGAAGTTTATCAATTTGTTACCCTGCGTTCGGGCAAGTCGGAAGGAACCTATCGCGGATTCGATTTTGAAACGGAAATCGAGCACGGCTTCACCGATAAATTCCAGGCCAGTTTGTCGATCGAGCAGCGCTACATTTACAACAAGGGCGTCGATGGCGATCGCGATGCGCTCGATGATACCGATGCTTATCGCTTCGGCGGTCTGACTGCTTCAGGGAAATATCGCTTCCTCAGTCCGTTCAAGGATCCGGTCGGCCTCGCCGCCCGCGTCGAAGGCGGATATCTGTGGCACGACGAGGTGGACGGGTTGGTTCAGCATGAGCGCTACATCAAACCGGAAATCGATCTGCAGAAAGATTTTCTCGAGGACCGCCTGATGTGCGTGGCGAACCTGGGCGTCGAATGGGCCTGGGGGAAACAACCCGCCGAGCAGTATCCGAAGGAACTCGCGTTCGAAGGCGCAACCGGCGTCGCCTATCGGTTCGCGCCGAACTGGTTTATCGGCGGGGAAATTCACACACGCTGGGAATACCCGCAGTTCGATTTCGATAACTTCGAGCATCGCGTTTACTACGCGGGCCCGAGCATTCATTACTCGCAGAAAAATTGGTGGGCCACCCTGACGTGGAACTACCAGATCTACGGCAAAGGCGTGGACGAACCGGCCGACGGCCAGACTTTCGCGGAGGAAACGCGGCACATCTTCCGGCTGAAGGTCGGTCTCAATTTCTAGCCGATGACGGTGATGAAATCGGAATTCGCTTTTCTCGCTCTGCCGGCCGTGGCCTTGGTCGCGCCCTCGGCCTTCGCTGTTCAATATCTGACGATCGAACAAGCGCAGCGGGAAATTTTTCCCGGCAAGTCTTTCACTGCCGCGCCCGTTCGCCTAACGAGTGCTCAAAAAAAGGCGATCGAGCAGGCCAGCAGCGCGCGCGTGCTCAAGGACGAGCAGCAGGTCTGGAAGGTGAGCGGCGGTGGCTGGTTCATCGTTGATGAGGTGGTGGGCAAACATGAATTCATCACCTACGCCGTTGGTCTGACGAGCAGCGGCGCCGTCCAGCAAATCGAGATCATGGATTATCGCGAAACCTATGGCGGCGAAGTGCGCGATGCGAAATGGCGCGCCCAGTTTGTCGGCAAGACCAGCGCGGCGCCGTTGAAACTCGATGGCGACATCAGGAATATCAGCGGCGCGACGCTCTCCTCGCGCCACATCAGCCGACGGCGTGCGCCGCCTGCTTGCGCTCTACAATGTCGCGCTGCGTTGAAATTCGCCGGGCTCGTCCGCTGCTCGGAACGTTGGTCGAGATCCAGGCCCGCGTGCCTAACGAGTCGTTAGCGCGACAGGCGATCGAGCGCGCTTTTGGCGCGGTCCTCTGCGTGCATGTGCTCATGAGCTTTCATGAAAAAAACAGCGACGTGAGCCGATTGAATCGGGAGGCGGCGAAACGTTCCGTGCGGGTTCATCATTGGACGGCGCGGGTTCTGCGCGCCGCGCAACGTTTCGCGGCTGAAAGTGAAGGCGCGTTTGATGTCACCGTTGCCGATGCTCTGCGCCGCGCGCGTCTTCTTCCCGATGTTGGAACGCGAAGGTGCAAAGGCACGTGGCGCGACATCAGGATCACGCGCGATCACCGCGTTCGTTTCACAAAGCCTCTCATCATCGATCTCGGCGGAATTGCGAAAGGCTTCGCGGTCGATCGCGCGATTGATGGGCTGCGAAAATCCGGCGCAGTTTCCGGAATCGTGAATGCCGGCGGCGATCTGCGCGTGTTTGGCAAGAGCGCGCGAAATCGTTCGGGTACGAGACGCAGACGATCCGTCGCGTCTGGGAGGCGCGGTCGCGCTGCGCAATCGCGCCCTGGCCACGTCGGCACTTTATTTCGCCAAGGCGGTCTTTGACGGTCGGGATCGTTCCGCGATTCGTGGTGGGATCAGCGCGACGGTGAGCGCGAACGATTGCATGACCGCCGATGCGCTAACGAAGATCGCGCTCGTTCTGCGCAACGAAGCCGAACCGATTCTGCGGCGTCACGGCGCGGATGCATTCGTGCTTGAGTCCGGCGGGAAAGTCTGCTGGCTTTCTCGATCTAATGCGCCGCAGCGTCATCAGGCTTAGCCGGCGTCACGAGTGGACAGTTTATGTGATTGTCGCGCTCGTTTTTTTTAGCGGCGCAATCTGGGCCTGGCTGAATCTTTTCGCGGAAGCTGCCCCGGCAAAATCCTTGATGTTGAAAATCCACGGCGGCGCCGCCATGGCCACGCTTATTATTATCGGAACGTTAATGCCGTATCACGTGAAGTTCGCCTGGCGCGCCAGGCGCAATCGCCGCACCGGTTCAACCATGCTGATCGTTTTCGGTTTCCTGATTGTGACCGGCTACGGACTTTACTACGCGGGCGACGAACGCCTGCGCGCGTGGACGAGCAACTCGCATCTGTATGTCGGGCTCGCGTTGCCGCTTTTTCTCGCGCTGCACGTCTGGCGCGGGAAAAAATCGCGCGCGCAAAAGTGATCGCGCTGAAGCGCGCTGCGATCTTCGCCCCAATATTTTGCTGTGGGTAACCGTTGACGCCACAAGATACGGTGTGCTACTAACTGCTCCGACACTATGCGTTGTCCTAAGTGCGGGTTTCGTGATGATAAGGTCATCGACTCCCGCCAGTCTCGTGATAGCTCCAGCATTCGACGCCGCCGTGTCTGTTTGCAGTGCTCGTATCGCTTCACCACTTATGAAGAAATCGAGCGCTCGGAATTGCGCGTGATCAAACGTGATCGCACCCACGAACCGTTCGAGCGGCGCAAACTGGCCAGCAGTCTGGCCAAGGCGTGCGAGAAACGCACCATTAGTCTGGTCACGCTGGAACAGGCGGTGGATGAAATCGAACACGAACTGGAAACGAGCGGACGCGAAGTTTCATCGGAAACGATCGGCGCGAAAGCGATGGCGAAATTGAAGGACATCGATGAAGTGGCCTACCTGCGTTACGAATCGGTCCATCGGCGTTTCGAAGGCGTGGAACAATTTGTCGATGCCATCCAGGCGCTCGGTCGCCGCATAAAACCGAATCCGTCGCAACGTGAACTTTTCCCGCCGGATGCAGGGGTCAGGCGATAAGCATGGTCGCATTTAAAGAAGAATTTCCTTATCTGCGCTGCGAATCCGGACAGCTTTTCGAATTCAATCAGCAATGGCTCCGCGCCGCCATCACGCGGGCGGCTGATCAGGCCGGTTATCCGAGCTGGTGGCTGACCGATCACATCACCGAGAGCATCGCGTTTTATTTGCGGTTGCGAAACGACGAGCCGGTCGTGCCGTTCAGTCAGCTCTCGCAGACGGTGCGCTATGTCCTGAAGGTGATCGGCTACAAGGAAATCATTCCTTACTTTTCGCCGACACCGCCGCCCATCTCGCTCTCGCTGGTGGAAGTCGCGGAGGCGGCGGGCGCGGGTTACGAGCTGGCGTTTTTCGACGGACTGGAGAAACGGATCAGCGCGCTGGTCGAAACGGGCACCGACAGTTTGCAGCTCGTCGGTCTGCAGGCGTGCGTGAAACATCTCAGTGGCGCGAAGATGTGGACCCGGGCCTGCGACACATTGCGCGCAGAAGTTGTCTGCTTCGTGCGCGAGAAACTGGCGGCGGACCATCTCGATCACATCCGCTGCTCCATTCGTTAGGCGCGGAAGCGCATTGGCCGACATGACGATCTTTGAAAAAATCGCGGCCCGCGAGATTCCCGCCGATATCGTCTATGAAGACAACGACGTCATTGCGTTCCACGACGCCGATCCGAAGGCGCCGGTGCATGTCCTGATTGTGCCCAGGCGCGGCATTCCGCGTCTGGCCGAAGCAAAAGATTCCGATGCCGAACTGCTGGGGAAGCTGCTGCTCACCGCCAACAAAGTCGCGACCCAACTTGGCCTAACGAATGGTTACCGCGTCGTGCTTAACAACGGACCCGACGCAGGCGAAAGCGTGCCGCATTTACATGTGCACTTGTTAGGCAAACGCAAGCTGGCCTGGCCGCCGGGCTAAGGCGCGGTGAGGGAGGGATTCGAACCCTCGGTCCCCTTTTGGAGGACGGCGCTTTAGCAAAGCGCTGCTTTCGACCACTCAGCCACCTCACCAAATGAAACGGCGGCAGGCGCCGTTGCTACAACAGGTTGCGAGAATATGGGGGGGAGCGATGCTCGTCAACCGGCTCTCCGGTTCGATGAAATGCTGCTTCCGTCGTTCCAATTTGCGTTGCTTGTTTCTGTTTTGCGCGCTGACGTTGGCGACCGTGTCGTTCCTCGGCTGTGCTCACCGGAAATCGCAGGCGGCAAAGACGCCGGTTGTGCCGCGATTTGTCGGAAGAATAGAACTCGTTAGCGCGAACTTCGTTCTCATCGATACCGGTTCGTCGGGCTGGTCGGGCGAATCCGGCGTTGCTGTCGTGACGCGCGACTTGGACGGAAAGCAAACCGCACAATTGAAAATTACCCAGGAACGCAAAGGCTCGTTCGTGAGCGCAGATATCGTGAGTGGAAAACCGAACCACGGAGATAAAGTCTACCAGTGATCTCCGAGGACGAAGCGCGCAGGAAGATTCTGAGTCATGTTCACGCGCTGTCATCGCGCACGATGCCGCTGGCGGCCGCGCTGGATTGTTTTGCGCAACGCGATCTGCTGGCGCGCGTTTCTCTGCCGTCGTTCGACAACTCCTCGATGGACGGTTATGCGCTCGTCGCGAGTTCAGCGCCGAACGGTGCGCGTTTGAAAATCGTTGGCGAGCAATCGGCCGGCCTCGATCAACATTTGCGCGTGAGTCCAGGCGAAACGGTCCGCATTCTGACCGGCGCGCCGATGCCCGAAGGCGCGGACGCAGTCATCATGCAGGAGGATGTTCGGGTCGAGGGAAACGAAATCATCACGACCTCAGATGTCGAAGCAGGCGAGAATGTGCGCCGTCGCGGGGCGGACGTGGCGGAAGGACAAAAATTGCTCTCGTTAGGCGAACGCATTCGGCCGCAGACGATCGCGCTTCTGGCGGCACAGGGAATGGAAGAGGTGGAAATCGGCGGTGTGGTGCGCGTGGCAATCATTTCGACTGGCGATGAACTCGTTAGGCCGGGTCTGCCATTGCGCCCCGGGCAAATTTACGATTCCAACTCACCGCTGCTCGAGGCCCTCGTGCGCAAGACCGGCGCGCAGGTTGTCTCGGTCAAACATTGCGCCGATCGCGCGGACGAAATCGAAGCCGCGGTGCGCGCGGCGGCCAACGCGGAAGTCATGATCGTCACCGGCGGAGTTTCGGTTGGCGCCCGCGATCTTGTGAAACCGGCGCTGGCCGCGATCGGCGCTTCGCTCGATTTGTGGCGCGTTTCGGTCAAACCCGGCAAACCATTCCTGTTTGGTCGCGCGGCTTCATGCGCGATTTTTGGTCTGCCGGGAAATCCGGTCTCAGCCTTCGTCACATTTCTACTATTCGTTAGGCCGGCGATTTTGAAACTGATGGGCGCGAATAACGGCGCGCTCGATTTTATCCGCACCGGTGCCCGCCTCATCGGTCGGGTGGAAAATCACAGTGAACGTCCGCATTACCTTCGTGGCGTGCTCAAGGACGGAACGTTTGTCCCGATTGGCCGCCAGGAATCGCACGCCGTTTTTGGTTTGAGTCGAGCGAACGCGCTGCTGCGGGTGGATGTGGGCGGCGAGTTCGCGGACGATTCGCAGGTCATCGCGCTGTTGTGGGAATGACAACCGCATTGACACGCTTCGGGCCGTTCTTAGCTTTACCAACTTGAACACGGCCACACTCAGCGCGCGCGCCCCTGCACCGACCGATCAGTTTCGCGCTGATGCCGAAGTTCTCTCCTCCATCATCATGGGAATGCAGCGCTGTTTCGTTTTGCGTCTCTGCAAAGAACTCGCGCCCGGCAACGTTTCCTTCCCGCAATTTTTTCTCCTGGCCGCTCTTGATCAACAGGAAGTGATGACGATGTCGGCCATCGCGCAAAAAATGGAACACACCACGGCGGCGGCGAGCGGATTGGTCGCACGCCTGCAGAAAACCGGTTACGTCACGCGTGCCGGTGCGCCGGATGACCGGCGCAAGGTGATGGTCTGCATCACCGAAAAAGGTTCGGCGCTGGTGCGTCGCATTCGCGAAGAAATGATCGGGAACGTGATAAAGGTCATGGGTCATCTCACACCCGACGAACAAAAAGCGTGGCTCCAGATTTACACGAAGATCCACGCCTACTGTCAGGCGAAATAGCCCGGTCCGGGCCACGTGCGATCACCTCGATTCGTGCGCGTTTGGTTTCGAAAATGGAATGGCTTTATCCCACGCGCGGGAAGTCAAATCGGGTCGGCGAAATGCGCCCGCTTGATAAATCGCTCCAAGGCTGCTGCTTATCAATTTTGAATCCAATGGGCACAGCGCTTGCATCTATTCCGCAAACCTTGTGGACTAAATCAGTTGGCTGATTAACGTTCCACGCGTCTCCGCCTTGACCCCAAATGCGAAAGTTTTTCTTCATCATCGTTCTGCTCTTTGCCTGCGCGCTGCGACCGTTCGCCGGAACTGACCAGGTAGATATCCGTTCAGGCGTTCCGCGTTACACGCTCAACCAGGCGGTCCTGACCGCGCTGCAACGCAACGCCGACATCCAGCGCGCCAAACAGGAGATCGAACGGACCAAGGGGCTTTATTTAGAACTGCGGGCCGCCATTCTGCCGCGCGTCGATTGGAATGGGGATATTCAAAACACCGATCCGCATCTCGGTTCTATTTCGGTGAGTAGCGGCGGCGGCGGGCTTTCCGCCGTGCCAACGCAATACACGCTCCAGTTACAGGCCACGCAGATTGTCTTCGCGGGCGGTCGCGTGATTTCAAATATTCGCTCGGCCGATTTTCAACGAGACAGCGCCTACTACACTTTTCGCAACGCGATCGATCAGGTGATCGCGACCACCCGCCAGCAATTTTATCTGGTCCTGCTCGATCGGGCTTTGATTGGCGTGCAGGAGGAATCGGTCCAGCTTTTGCAGAGCCAGTTAACGGATCAGCAGAATCGGTTCGAAGCCGGCACCGTTCCGCGCTTCAACGTTCTGCAAGCGCAGGTCGCATTGTCGAACCAGATTCCGCAGCTGATCAGCGCACGGAATAATTATCGGATCGCGCAATTGCAGCTCGCCAAGACGATGGGTCTCGATTTCGATCCGAGACGAGGCGACGGCCCGCCGCTCGAGGCCATTGGCGAGCTCGTTTATGTACCGCGGAATATTCCGCTGCCGAAGGCGATTGAAGTGGCCAAGCTGCATCGGCCATTCATCAAGGCGCAAAAGGCAACCGTCCTTTCCAATCGCGCGCAGGTCAGCGTGGCCCGCTCTGGATTTTTTCCCCAGGTGAGCGCGACGGCAGCCTATCAGGCAGACAGTTCGCCGATTAGCGAAAACTTTAATGCCATGCGTCAGGGCTACGTTTTTGGCGGCACCGGCACATGGGCGATCTGGGATTGGGGTCAAACCTACGGGAAAATGAAGCAGGCCAAGGCTCTTTTGGAGGAATCGAAAATCACGCTCGATGATTTTGTTCGCCAGGTGGAACTCGAAGTGCAACAGGCCTATTCGAATTTGACCCAGAGCTACGAAGTCATTAAGAGCCAGGAGAAAAATGTCGAGCAGGCCACGGAAGCTTTGCGACTGGCCAGCGCGCGTCTCGGCGCCGGCGCCGGCACACAGTTGGACGTGCTTGATGCGCGCTTGCAGGTCACGACGGCGCAATCGACGCAATTGCAAGCGCTCTATACCTATAATGCCGCCGTAGCGGAATTCGATCGCGCCACCGCCACGGAAGTGACCTACTCGGATCGCCTCGACGATCCGGGCACGCGCAAAGATCTGATGACCGACGCGCATCCAACGCCGCCGCCCAAACCGACGCCGATTCCGCTCAACGGTTCGGCGGCGATTCAGGAACGCCGCAAGGCGAACCGCGCCGCGATTACTCGTTAGGCGACGTCTTTGCAGCAGCGGGCTCTTCCGTTCGAACAATTCGCGGCGCTCTCCGGCGCTGGTTGCGCGCACGCCTTCGTCCGTCGCGTGCCCGGCGTCGATGTCTCTTACGACAAGGCCGAGGTGCTCACGCGACTCGACGATGTTCATCGCGAAGTGCGGCGCGTCATCGGCGTTGCGGAACGCAATTTCATTACCGCACAGCAAGTTCACGGCAATCGCGTTGCGGTTGTCGATCAGGTCACAGCCGCCGGTCACTGCTTCGCCGGTTGCGATGGGATCATCACGAATCAACGTGACATTTGCCTCGGCATCTACGTGGCCGATTGCTGCGCGATTTATCTGATCGATCCGGTTCGGCAATGCATCGGCCTGGTGCACTCGGGAAAAAAAGGAACCGAACTAAGCATCGCGAGCCGCGCCATCGAGCTCATGCGGGAGAAGTTTGGTTCGCGGCCTAACGAGTTGATCGCGCAGCTCAGTCCGTGCATCCGGCCGCCGCATTACGAAATCGATTTTGCGGCCGAGATCGTGCGGCAATGTCGCGCCGCTGGCGTGGAACAGGTGCACGATTGCGGGACCTGTACGGCTTGCGATCTCGAGCGCTATTACTCCTACCGGCTCGAAAAAGGGAAAACCGGGCGGATGCTCGCGCTGCTCGCGTTACGTTGAGGTTATTCTTCTTCGCCGGCGTGCTTGTAGGGCAGAATGCCGCGCTTGCCCGCTTGTCGGACGAATTCAAAAAATTCGCGGCCTAACGGACCAAACTCAGTTGCCGCCGCCTTCTCCAGCGCCTGGCGCGTGTTGAGTCCGCTACGATAAAGTAACTTGAACGCCCGCCGGATTTCGTCGCGTTCCTCCGCCTTGAAGCCTGCTCGCCGCAAGCCGAGCACGTTGACGCCGAAGACGTAGTTCCGTTCCGCGGCGAGGAGAAATGGTGGAATGTCTTTGCCGAAAGCCGAACTGCCTTGCGCCATGACGAGGCGACCGACGTGCATGAATTGATGGAAGGTCGTTCCACCTCCGACGAACGCGCGCTCGTCGATCTCGACGTAGCCCGCGAGCAAACAGTTGTTCGCGATGATGACGTTATTGGCGATGCGGCAGTTGTGACCGATGTGCACGCCGACCATGAAAAAATTGTCGTTGCCGATGACGGTGGCCGTTCCCTCCGCCGTGCCGCGATGAATCGTGCAATGTTCGCGGAGGACATTGCCGTTTCCAATTTCGACGCTGCTTTGCGTTTCGCTTTTGAATCCAAGATCCTGCGGCGGTCCCCCAATGATGGAACCGTGGCCAATGACATTGCGTTCGCCGATCCGCACGGTTCCTTCCAGAACGACGTGCGACTGCAGGACGGTCCCGGCGCCTAACGAGACCTTTGGGCCCACGATCGAGTAGGGGCCAATCTCGACTTCGGCGCCGATCTGCGCCGCCGGATCAACAATTGCGCTGGGATGAATCTTCACAGCACGCCCGCCTCCTTGAAGCTGAAGTAGGGCTGTCGTCCTTCCGCCGGCGCGCCGATGATGACGTGATCAAGCAGTTTGATCTGCAGGAGTTCGGCCGCTTCCGACAAACGTCTCGTTAGGCCGTGATCCGCCTGGCTGGGTGCGGGATCGCCGGAAGGATGATTATGCGCCACGATCACCGCATAGGCCGAAGCGATAATCGCCGGCCGAAAAACCTCGCGCGGATGCGCGATGCTCTCATTCACGCTGCCGCTGGAAACTTCTTCGCGCCCGATCAAGTGATAGCGAGTATCGAGCAGCAGGACCCGGAGCGATTCGTTGCGCAACGCGCGCATTTCCGCGCCTAACAAGTTGTAGACCAGTTCCGGCGTATCGATTTTTTCCTGCGCGAATTGCTCCTCGGCAATGCGATGCCCGAGTTTGAAGGCCGCCACCAGCTCGATCGCTTTTACACCTTTGATTCCTTTGATCTTCGAAATTTCCTTAACCGAACAGCGGCTCAGTTCGTTCAGTGTCTTGTAGCGCTCAAGCAAATCACGCGCGACCTGAACGACATTTCTCGCCCTGGTAACCGGTGCGCAGTAGAATCGCGATCAATTCGGCATTGCTCAGGGCATTGGCGCCGCGCGCGAGCAATTTTTCCCGGGGCTGATCGTCCGCTGGTAGTTCGCGAATTTTTGACTGCGCCATTCGTTAGGCCCAAAAGCCGGCGCGCGGTGGCACGTTAATCGCGCAGTTGATCGAGCAGATCGCGCAGCGCGTCGCCGAATTGGTGGAGCGACTCTGCGTGCGGGTTGCGCGGCAGAACGGAAATCTCATTTTGCGCTTCGCGAATCAGCTCCTGTCCCGAGGTAATCGATTCGCTCAACGGTGCGCTGTTGATTTCGCCGCGCACGATCTCGGTCAGTTCGTGCACTTTGCCGTCCACGATCATCTGCGAATATTGTTCGCGTTCGATCGCCGGGGCGCTGCGGAGCAAGACCAGAATCGGCAGGGTCAATTTTCCTTTGCGCAAATCCGTCCCGAGCGTTTTGCCAATGACGGATTCGTTACCGGCCAGATCGAGACAGTCGTCGTAAATCTGGTAGGCCGCGCCGATTTTCATTCCGAAACTTTGCAGGGCCCGCACGGTTTCCGCGTCGACGTCGTTGAGGACGGCGCCGAGTTGCGCCGCCACGGAAAAAAGCGAGCCGGTTTTCATCTCCACGATGCGCCGGTAATCTTCGATCGCGAGATGCAGATCGAAACGCCGCTGCGTTTGGATGATTTCACCCGAACAAACGTCCCGCGCGGCCTGCGCAATGGCGCGACTCACCTCGGCCTTTTCAAAATTGGTGGAAAGCTTGAGCGCTTGCGCGAAGAGACAATCGCCTAACAAAACGCTGAGTGAATTTCCCCAGCGCGCGTTGACGGTCGGCTGGCCGCGGCGGCGTTCCGCGTCGTCCATGATGTCGTCATGCACCAGCGTGGCGATGTGGATCAACTCGATGATGACCGCGAGATCGATGTGCGCGGAAGTGATCGCGCCGGTCGCGCCGCCACTGAGCAAGGCGACGAGAGGCCGAAGACGTTTTCCGCGGCCGCCGATGGCGTACGAGACATAACCTTCCATCGCCGGATCGAACGCCGTCGCCTGCGCGGCGATGCCGTTCTCCACTTCCTCCATCTGCGCCTGCACCATTTCCGCCACTCTCGCGAGCGGTCGGGAAGAAGTGGATTCGGCCGCTATCGAACGTGCGAAAACTTCCATCACCGGCAGAATAGAAGGCGGCTATTTCAAAGTCAAAGCCTGTAGCTAACGTTGTCGCAGCCAGGCCTCGGTGCCGTATTTTTGGCGGGTCAGGATTTTGGCGCGCGCGATAACTTTCTTCGGCAAATCGCGTGGCTCGTAGTGCGGGCAAAGGACCGCGGCAAAGGCGTGCGAAAAGCTCGGCGGCAGGGTCTCGCCCTGGATGCTGCCCTGGTGAAGCAGACCGGTCCGCGTCCGTCGATGCGCCGCCCCGGCAATTTTCTTTTCGCGAACGAGAACATCCGCCGCGACTGCATTGGCGAAGCAGGACCCTGAAGTTGCAGGGGAATTTTTGGTCGCGAGTTGCGCTTTAACGAACGGCGCGAGCGCACGCCGGATCGCATCGTGGATTTGCCGATAAACCTCGCGCGATTGCAGCTGCGCTTCGTTCCCGTTGCGCGGGAAGATCACCGAATAGGTGAGATCGTCACCGTGCAGGACAATGCCGCCGCCGGTCCAGCGGCGCACGATATCGCGCTCGTTCATTTGTGGCGCGACGTCGGCAAACAAGCCGAAGTAGCCGAAGGAAAGCGATGGTCGCGCCCATTTGTAGAAACGAAGCGACGGAACCTCGGTGGATTCGAAGAGCGCTTCGTCGAGCGCCATTTGCATGGCGGCCGACCGCGCCTCGGAATCGTGGTAAACGTGCAGCTCTTCCACTCGTTAGGCGAGTTCGGCTGCGATGCGCTGCACCACTTCCCTGGGATCGGTCGCGGCCGTGATGGGGCGTCCAATAACAAGATAATCGGCGCCGTTTTCAATTGCCTCACGCGGCGTGGTGAAACGTTTCTGGTCGTCCGCGCCCGCCCAACTCGGACGCACGCCGGGTGTGATGATTGTCATTTGCTTTCCGAACTCGCCGCGCAGGGCGCGAAGCTCGTGCGGACTCGCGATCAATCCGCGAATTCCCGCAGTCGCGCCCAGTTTCGCGAGGCGCACAGTTTGTTCTTCGACCTTCGCGGTCACACCGGTTTCGCGCAGCGTTTCGTCATCCGAGCTGGTCAGGACCGTCACGCCTAACAAGAGCAAATGCGGCGGACATTCTTTCACCGCCGCTGCGATCATGCGACGTCCGCCACTCAAATGGATCGTGAGCATTTGCACGCCGAGCTGGCCCGCGGCGGCCACCGCTCTGGCCACGGTGTTCGGGATGTCGTGCAGTTTCAGATCCAGAAAAATCTTGCCGCCAGCGTCTCCGACTGCGCGCACGATGTCCGGACCCGCCGCGGTGTAGAGTTCCAATCCGATCTTGAAGGAACTAATCGAACCGGCCAAATCACGCACGAGTTTGAGCGCGGGTTCGCCTGTCGGAAAATCAAGCGCGACAATCAAGCCGGTTGTTTACGCTTTTTTTCTCAGTCTCCATCCGTGAATGATGACTGTATGCAGTTGGACGCGCCGGCGAAGATCAATCTTTCTTTCAAAATCCTCAAGCGTCGCGGCGACGGCTTTCATGAAATCGAAACGCTGATGGCGCCGATTTCGCTTTTCGATCGGCTGACTATCGCGCGCGAGGAAACGGAAGGGAAAATCAGTTTCGTCTGCTCCGATCCATCGCTGCCCGTCGGCGATGACAACCTGGTCGTGCGCGCGGCGGCTCTGTTTTTGCGCGCGACCAAACAGCGAATCGGTCTGCGTCTCGAGCTGCAAAAGAACATCCCGCCCGGCGCCGGTCTCGGTGGTGGCAGTAGTGACGCTGCGTCGGTCTTGCTCGGATTGAACCAATTGCTGGAAACACGAATGGACGAGAGAAAGCTCGCTGAATTAGCGGCCGAGATTGGATCCGATGTGCCGTTTTTTATTTATCGATCGGCCGCGATGTGCCGCGGGCGAGGGGAGATGGTCACGCCAACGCCGCTGGCGGGGAAACTCAGCCTCTTGCTCCTCAAACCGGGCTTCGGCGTGCCGACGCCGTGGGCCTATTCGCGCTGGACGGAATCGAAGGAACTTTTCGGTGTCGATTACGGCGCGCAAACGTTCAGCGGCTTCACTTTTGTGAACGACCTCGAGCGGCCGGTCTTCGAGAAATTCATTTTTCTCGCGCGTTTGAAGATGTGGCTGCGCGAGCAACCGGAAGTCGGTGCGGCGATGTTGTCCGGATCGGGCTCGACCGTCTTCGCCGTTCTGCGCGATGGAGCGAATGGCGACTCGTTAGGCCGACGAGCCAGAGCTGAACTCGATTCTGATCTGTGGACGTGTCGTGTGCGAGACGCTCTCCGAATTATTCGCCCAGCCGGCGGCGCAGAAGCGCCGCGCCGTATTCGCGATTGAGCTTCGCGATGAAACTGACGTTGATTTCCGCCGGACAAACCGCTTCGCACTCATAGGTGTTCGTGCAATTGCCGAAACCTTCGGCGTCCATCGCACGCACCATCTTGAGGACGCGCCTGGTTCGCTCCGGTCCGCCTTGTGGCAAGAGCGCGAGATGCGAAACCTTGGCGGACGTGAACAGCATCGCCGACGCATTCGGACAAGCGGCCGCGCAGGCGCCGCAACCGATGCAGGCCGCCGCTTCCATGGCGAGATCGGCGTTGTGTTTCGGAACCGGAATCGAATTCGCCTCCGGCGCGGATCCGGCGCGCGCGGCGACGAAGCCACCGGCCTGCACGATGCGATCAAGCGCGCTGCGATCGACGACCAGATCTTTGATGAACGGAAATGGTTTCGCGCGGAATGGTTCAATCGTGATCGTCTCGCCATCCTTGAAACTCCGCATGTAAAGCTGGCAGGCCGCGCCCGGGTGATCGCGGCCCGTGCGCTTCGCCGTTGATCGTGAGCGAGCACGTGCCGCAAATTCCCTCGCGACAATCGGAATCGAACGCGATCGGTTCCTTGCCTTCGCCGGTCAGGCCCTCGTTGAGGATGTCGAGCATCTCGAGAAACGAAGTGTGTTCGTCGATGTTATCGATCTCGTAATCGACGAAACCGCCTTTGGTTTTCGCATCCTGTTGACGCCAGATGCGAAGACGGAACTTCATTTGTAGCTCCTCTGCGCCAGTTCCACCGTTTCGAAATGGAGCGGTTCGCGATGCAATTTCGGCGCTTCGATCTTGCCGTTGCCTTGGTATTCCCAGGCAAAAACCGCCGCGAATTCGTGCGTCGTTGCGCAACGCTTCGCCATCGGGCGTTTGATGTTCCTCGCGAAAATGTCCGCCGCACGATTCGTCGCGCGTCAATGCATCGGTGCACATCAATTCGCCGAACTCGAGAAAATCGGCCACGCGTCCGGCGCGTTCGAGTGATTGATTGAAGTCTTCACCAGTTCCCGGAACGCGCACGTCGCGCCAAAATTCTTCGCGCAGCTGCGGAATCTTCGCCAGCGCTTCGCGCAAACCCGCCGCGTTTCGCGCCATGCCGCATTTGTCCCAGAGCAAGAGTCCAAGCTCGCGATGAAACGAATCGAGCGAGCGTTTGCCGTTTACGCCTAGCAAGTGTCTTCACGCGCGCGCGCACATCCTCTTCCGCTTTCTTGAACTCCGCGTGATCCGGCTTCGGACGTTTGCCGATCTGGTTGGAGAGATAATTCGGCAGGGTGTAGGGCAGGACGAAATAACCGTCGGCCAGGCCCTGCATGAGCGCACTGGCCCCGAGACGATTCGCGCCGTGATCGGAAAAGTTCGCTTCGCCGATAACGTGCAGGCCCGGCACGTTGCTCATCAAATTGTAGTCAACCCACAGCCCGCCCATGGTGTAATGGACCGCCGGATAGATGCGCATCGGTTGTTTGTAGGCGTTCTCGCCGGTGATCTTTTCGTAGATGTCGAAAAGATTTCCGTAACGCTCGCGGATGGTGTCTTCACCGAGGCGTGCGATCGCGTCTGTGAAATCAAGGTAAACACCGCGCCCGCTCGGACCGACGCCGCGACCTTCATCGCAAACCTCCTTGGCCGCGCGGGAGGAGATATCGCGCGGGGCAAGATTGCCGAAGCTCGGATATTTGCGCTCGAGATAATAATCGCGATCGGCTTCGGCGATCTCGGCCGGCGGTCTGGCGCAATCTTTCGTCTGCTTCGGAACCCAGACGCGTCCGTCGTTGCGCAACGATTCGGACATGAGCGTGAGCTTCGATTGGAAATCGCCGCTGACCGGGATGCAGGTCGGATGAATCTGGGTGAAGCAGGGATTGGCGAAGAGCGCGCCCTTTTTGTAGGCGCGATAGGTGGCGGTGACGTTGCAGCCGCGCGCGTTGGTCGAAAGATAAAAGACATTGCCGTAACCGCCGGTGGCGAGCACAACCGCGTCGCCGGAGTGCGCTTCGATTTTTCCAGTGATCAGGCTGCGCGTGATGATTCCCTTGGCGTGACCGTCGACCAGGACGAGATCGAGCATCTCGGTTTGCGGAAACATCTTCGACCGTGCCGGCCGCGATCTGCCGGCAGAGCGCCTGATAAGCAGCCTAACAAGAGCTGCTGTCCGGTTTGTCCGCGTGCGTAGAAGGTGCGCGAAACCTGCGCGCCGCCGAAGGAACGATTGGCCAGCAAACCGCCGTACTCGCGCGCAAACGGCACACCTTGTTCGACGCATTGGTCGATGATCAGATTGCTGACTTCCGCGAGGCGATAGACGTTCGCTTCGCGCGAACGGAAATCGCCGCCCTTGATCGTGTCGTAGAACAAACGGAAAACGCTGTCGCCGTCGTTCTGATAATTCTTCGCGGCATTGATTCCACCCTGCGCGGCGATGCTGTGCGCGCGGCGCGGGCTGTCCTGGTAACAGAAACACTTCACGTTGTAACCGTGTTCGCCCAGCGTGGCCGCGGCCGAACCGCCGGCCAGTCCGCTGCCGACCACGATGATTTCGAACTTCCGCCGATTCGCCGGACTAACGAGTCGTGAATGATCCTTGTGCCTGGACCACTTCTTTTCCAGCGGCCCGGAAGGGACTTTCGAATCGAAGTGTCCCGATCATAATTGCTGCGCCGGCTGGACTAATCCCAGGAGGACCGCGACCGGAATCGAGGTGTAACCGAGAAAGATCAGCCAGGCAAAAGCACTGCCGATCAAGGCGAACTTCGGCGCCAGCTTTTTGTCATTCAGGCCTAACGACTGCAAGAAGCTGGAAGCGCCATGCTGAGGTGAAGGGTGAGCAGGAAGAGCGCAAGGATGTAGAAACTCGAGACGTAAACATTCTGAAATCCGTAAACCATCATCGAGTAAACGTCGTAGCGATTGAGCGCATCGTGCTTCAAAAGCGCAAACCGCGGATCGACCGTGCGGAGCGTGAAATGCAACAGGTGATAAATGACGAAGGCGAAGATGACCAAACCGCTCACCACCATGTGACGCGAAGCCAGGCTGGCCTTCACGTAATTCTTACTGGCGTAAGTTTTCGGACGCGCCTGCTTGTTTTCGATCGCGAGTTTGATCGTGAAAAAAATATGCAGCACCACGGTCGTGAGCAGGAATATGCGAATGAGCCAGAGGATCGGCCCGAGCGCGTGCAGATGTTCGGCGTAGCTGTTGACCCAGTCGGGCCCGAGAAAAATCTGCAGGTTGCCGAGGAGATGACCGATGATGAAACCGATCAGGATCAATCCGGTGACCGCGACGATGAATTTTTTCCCGATCGATGTGCGATAAAAAGCGGCGACGCGGTTCACAATAATTTCTTGTCCGCGTTGAGCCCGCGGCCGACTCGAAATTAGAAGCCGCGTTTCGTCAGGTCAAGGTTGGCGGACGCGTCGTGATGACGCCGGTAACGCACCACGCTCTGCGGTTTTTCCGAGACACGCAGATAGGTACGCCCGATGTATTCACCCACCACGCCGAGCAGGAGCAGTTGCGTGCCGGAAAAGAGTGCGAGCCCGGCCATGGTCGAAGCCCAGCCGAGCGGTTCCTGCCTGACGAAATGTTCGATAAAGACGGCGACGAAGGCGACGAATCCGACCACGCTCATGAGGACTCCGAGCAAGGTCGCGACGCGCAACGGCATGACCGACGCGTTCGTCAGCATGCTGATCCAGAGACGGGCGAGCTTGCGCAACGTGTAACCGCTGCGGCCGGCGTTGCGCGCGTCGTGGCGCACATTCACCACGCCGACGTTTTGCGTGATCTGAAAAATGAGCGCGTCGATATAGGGCGTCGGGTTGGACGATTTCGCGATCTCATTCGCGACGAAACGCGAGAGGCAACGAAAACTGGAGAGATAAAGACCCTTCGGTTTGTCCACGCTCCAATCGGCCAGAACATTCGTTAGCCAGCTCCCGAAATTGCGCCACCACGAGTGCTGTTTCTTGTCGTAGATGCTGTAAACAACTTCGCGTTGCTCGACCTGCGCCACCTCGAGCAGCTTGGCAATTTCAGAGGGCGGATTTTGCAAATCATCATCCATCGTCACGACAAAATCGCCTGTGCTGGCGCGCAAACCTTCCAGCACGGCATTGTGTTCACCAAAGTTGCGCGAAAGGCTGACGAAGGTGACCGGCGCAACGCAGTTCTCCATTAATTGCAACGCGATGGCTTCGGTCGAATCGCGGCTGCCGTCGTTGACCAGGACAATCTCGAAATCACCTTCGATGGAGATCGTGTCGAGCTCGCGCAACAAAATTGGCAGATTTTCCGCCGAATTGTAGAGCGGCACGACGATGCTGAGGGCTGGCGGATTCATTTTCGCGCAATCGCGAAGAGCGATGAGCCGAATGGTAACGAGAAATGCCGGCCGAGAGCGATTTCAAATTGCGTCACCCCGCTGAGAATTTTGTTCACCGGACGCGAGGGCGGCGAAAGATCGGAATGCGATTTTCCGCGACTGGCCCAGCGCACCACCGCGACGATGGGAAGCAGAAACATGTTCCAATAGGTCAGCTTCTCGATCTCGAAACCGGTCTCCTCCAGTAATTGCCTGAGCTGCGACTGCGTGTAGCGGCGCGCCGTGTTGACGGCCACATCGTGGCTGCCGCGCAGGAATTCGAAAGCCGGGAGGTTCACGATCAGGACGCCGCCGCGACGCAGGACGCGATACGATTCGCGCAGCGCTTCGCTATCGTCGACCGAGCGATGGCAAATGATATCGAGCGAAAGAACGACATCGAACTTTTCGTTTTCGAATGGCAATTGATTCGCGCTCCCGCACACCAATTGCACACCGAGCTGGCGAGCATTCGTTAGGCTGAGCGCGTGTTCGCTCGCGTCGAACCCCACCAGCGTGGCGCGCGGAAATTTTTCGCGCAGCCGCGCCAGCATCCCGCCGCTGCCGCAACCGGCGTCGAGCAATTGAAATTCGGCGGGCAATGCATTCAGCGCTTCGAGCACGCGGCGACGCAAAGCGCGATACCACCAGAGATCGTCCTCGACTGAGCGCATGATCTCGAGCTCGGCCGGCGACAATCCTTTCGTCGCCTGATCATCCATGAAATTCGCGAATCGCCGCCGCCACTTTCGTCGCTTCCGCATCAATCATCCACGGATGGATCGGCAGACAAAGAAGTTCGCGCGCGGCATGTTCCGTCACGGAAAGACCACCCGCCGTCGCGATGCGGTCGCGGTAGGCCGGCTGCTGGTGAATCGGTTGCGGATAAAGCAGCGCGGTCTGGATTTTTTTCTCCGCCAGAAACGCGCGCAGCTCATCGCGTTTGGGCAGGCGAATGGTGAATTGATGATAAACGGGCGTCTCGTTAGGCCAGGGCGCGGGCAGGCGCAAGGACAGATCGCCTAACGAGTCCTGGTATTGCCGTGCAATGTTGACGCGGCGCGCGTTGTCGGAATCGAGCAATGGCAGGCGCGCACGCAGAATGGCGGCCTGCATTTCGTCCAGGCGTGAATTCATCCCGGCTTCTTCGCTGATGTAACGCTCACGCCAGCCGTAAACGCGTCGCTCACGCAGACGTTGGCCTAACGAGTCGTCGTTCGTAACCACCGCGCCGCCGTCTCCGAGCGCGGCGAGATTTTTTGTTGGATAAAAACTAAACGCCGCCGCGTCACCGAACGTGCCGACCTTGCGTCCGCCGATCATGGCGCCATGTGCTTGCGCGCAATCTTCAATCACGCGCAGATCATGCTGCGCGGCGATTTTCATGATCGCTTCCATGTTAGCTGGCTGTCCGTAAAGATGGACGGGAATGATTGCGCGGATTCGTTTGCCGGAATTTTCGCTCAAGGCCTGCTCGACGCAGCGCGGTGAAATCGTCAGCGTTTCGTCATCGACATCGACCAGCAGCGGCGATGCGCCGGCCAGTTCGATCGCGGCCACGGTGGCGACCGCGGTGTTGGAAGTGGTGATGACAAGGTGGCCGGGGCCGATGCCTAACGAGCGCAGCGCCAGCTCGATCGCATCGGTGCCGTTGCCCACACCAATCGCGTGCGCGATTCCCAGATAGGCCGACCACTCTTTCTCGAAGTTCTCAACTTCAGGGCCGAGAATGTAACTGCCGCTGGCGAGAACGCGCGCGATCGCGTCGTCGATTTCTTTTTTCTGCGCGAGATAACCGGCGCGCGGATTCGAATGCAGAATCATTCTACAAATATTGCCCGAGATGCTCGCGGTAGTAAGCGAGCGTTCGCGCGAGCGTTTCGCGCAACGATCGCTGCGGCCTCCAGCCCAGTTGCGTCTGAATCTTGCCGAAATCGCTGTAGTAATCGCCGATGTCGATCGAGCGACGATCCGCGGGAAATTCGCGCGTCACGGAAGTGCCCGCGCCATTCACGTCGATCAACAACTTCGCCAAATCGGCGAGATTGATCACCTGATTGCCGCCGAGGTTGTAAACTTCGCCATCGGTTTTCGGCGACACCGCCGCGAGCAGAAAAGCTTCGACCGCGTCATCCACGTCGGTGAAGTCGCGCAATTGCGTTCCGCCCCACACTTCGATCGGCTGATTCTCGAGCAAGCGCCGAATCCAAACGCCCAGGAAAGTCTGGCGCGCATCTTTGATCCGCATGCGCGGGCCGATTGTATTCGTTAGGCGCAACGCCGTCGTGCGCAGGCCGTAAACCCGATGGTAAAGCAGATGATATTTCTCGGCCGCCATCTTGTTGATGCCGTTGATATCGACCGGTTCGAGTGGATGCGTTTCCGCGACCGGCAACTGCTGCGGCCGGCCGTAAATTTGTCGTGTGCTGGCGAAGACGATCCTGATCTCGGGATTGCAGGCGCGACAGGCTTCGAGAATGGAAACTTGCGCGAGACAATTGATCTCCAGGTCGGGCAACGGATTCTGCATGGAATCGATGTGGCTCGTCTGCCCGGCGAGATTGAAAAGATAATGCTGCCCCTCGAGCAGCGGACGCAAACTGTGCAGGTCGCGCACATCGGAGATGTTGATGTGTATTCGCTCGCGCGGTTCGACATTGAAACGATTGCCGCCGTATTCCGGCACGAGACTGTCAACCAAAGTAATATCGGCGCCGAGATCATGCAGGCGAAGCGCCAGGTTCGAGCCGATGAAGCCGAGCCCGCCGGTGATCAGAACTTTCTTTTGCGCGAAATGCTCCTTCATCAGTCGGTGCTTCTTTTACGAAAGCAGACCGCAGGCGGGCGAGGGGAAATCCCTGCTATTTGCTGCCGGGCTTAACCGCGGGAATCGCAACCATGTCGGGCGGAAGATTATCCGCCGCAAAAGTTTCGACATTCATTTCGATCAGGCTGACGAATGGACAACCGAAATCCGGACGCTGTCCGCCGCTGCGGTCGACGATCACGCCTACGGCGCCAACCACGCCGCCGTGATTGCGCACGATGTCGATTGTCTCCTGCACGCGACCGCCGCGGGTGACGACGTCTTCCGCCACGATGAACCTCTCGTTAGGCGAAATCTGAAAGCCTCGACGCAAGACCAGACCACCCGCATCCTTCTCGGCAAAGATGTGCCGTTTGCCTAACGAGCGGCCGACTTCCTGGCCGACGACAATTCCACCGAGCGCCGGCGAAATCACTGCATCGCACTCGATGTTGCGCAGCTTATCGGCCAGTCGTCCGCAAACATCGGCCGCGATGTCGGTGTATTGCAGGAGGATGGCGCACTGAAAAAATTGCCTGCTGTGCAAACCCGAACGGAGGACAAAATGTCCATCAAGCAGTGCGCCGGTTTTGCGAAAGAGCGCGAGAAGATCGTCGCTCACTGCCACGTATCGATCGCGCCGCCGTCCTTATCGGCCACTGCCACCACTTCGATCTCGACCTGCGCGCCTTTCGGCAACGCCGCCACCTGCACGGTGGAGCGCGCGGGCGGCGCGTCTTTGAAGTAGCCGGCGTAAACTTCGTTCATCGTCTGGAAATCGCCGAGATTGGTCATAAACACGGTCGTCTTCACGATGTTGGAAAAATTCATGCCTTCCGCTTTCAGCACCGCGGTCAGGTTATCGAGCACGCGTTTGGTTTGTTCGGCGACGCTGCCCGCGACAATCTGGCCGCTCTTCGGATCGAGCGGGATCTGGCCGGCGGTGAAAAGCATCGGTCCGACACGAACCGCTTGCGAATAAGGGCCGACGGCGGCCGGCGCTTCAGTGGTGGAAACGATCTTCTTCATCGCGCGAGCTTAGACACAAAACTCGCGCGCACAATCTGTTCATTTCGATTCTTCGCGCTGTAGTTGCTCACGAAACGTGCGCTCGCTTCCCTCGATAAAGTCGCGGTAACCCTTGGGATCGATGAACGGGTTCGAAGGGGGATGTTCGGCCAGCGCTTTCATTTTTTCGCCTAACGAGAAGAAGACGCCGTGCGAACCGAGGAAGACATCGCAGGGAAGCTTTTTCAGAAGCGCGAAGCTCTTTTCGTAGTCGTCTTTCATGCGCGGATACTTCGCGTTTCCCAGCAGCGTGTAACCCGGGACGCTCACACTGCCAACAAAGACGACATCGTAATTGCGGCCGGCGTCTTCGACCTTTGTCGTCCAGGTGGTGCAGCCCATGGTGTGGCCGGGCGTGAGATGCGCGATGAGCGTGACTCCGCCGAGTTCAACCGCATCACCGTTACGCAATTCGCGCTCGGCCTTGATCGGTGGAAAGCTGAGTCGGTCGCCAAAAAAGAAGTCATCCTTGCCGCCGCGCGCGAGCAGACCGGCATCTTCCTTCATAGCCATGAACTTGGCGCCGGTCTTCTCCTTTAATTCCGCCAGTCCACCGCATGATCGAAATGCGCGTGGCTATTGAGCAGAATCTTCACGTCGCTGAGTTTGAATCCGAGCGCGGCGATGTTCGCCTCGATCTGCGGCGCGGTTTCGACATAGCCGCCATCGATCACGATGTGACCGGCTGGCGTCGTAATCAGATACGAGGCGATGTCCGACGCGCCCACGTAATAGATGTTGCTGATGATTTTGAATGGCGGCACCGGCTGGTTGCGCGCGCGGCTTTCCGCATCGGCCTGCGCGAAAACATTCGCGGCGCTGAGCGCGAGAACGCACGCTCCCACGCCAAGCCGCCTAACCATTGCTACTGACCGATTCTTGTCGATATTACGCCTCCCATGGTTGGTTGGATTTTAAAGAAGATACTCGGGTCGAAGAATCAGCGCGAAATCAGGCGTCTGACGCCGACGGCTCGTCGCATCAATGAGCTGGAAGCTCAACTGCAATCGCTTTCCGATGACGAGCTGCGCGCCAAGACCGCGCAGTGGAAGGAAGAGTTTTCGAAGATCGACGACGTGACCGAGCAATGGAAACGGCTCGACGAGATCATGCCGGAAGCTTTCGCCGTGGTGAAAAACGCGGCGCGGCGTTTGACCGAGCGCAATCATTCCTTCGACGTCTGCGACCAGCCCATGACCTGGAACATGGTGCATTTCGATGTGCAATTGGTCGGCGGCATGGTGTTGCATCGCGGCCGCATTGCCGAAATGGCCACCGGCGAAGGCAAGACGCTGGTCGCGACTTTGCCGCTCTATCTGAATGCGCTGACCGGCCGCGGCGCGCATCTCGTGACGGTGAATGATTACCTCGCCCGCCGCGACGCCGAATGGATGGGCCAGCTCTACAGCTTCCTTGGCCTAACGACTGGTTGCATCCAGCACGATCAACCGCCCGATGTCCGCCGTCAGCAATACGCCTGTGACATTACTTACGGGACGAACTCGGAGTTCGGCTTCGATTACCTGCGCGACAACGGCATGGCCACCACGCGCGAGCAACAGGTGCAGCGTGGTTACCATTACGCCATCGTCGACGAAGTCGATTCCATCCTGATCGACGAAGCGCGTACGCCGCTCATCATCAGCGGACCGGCCACCGTCTCGACCCATCAATACGACAAGTGGAAACCGCTGACTGAGCAGGTAGTGCGCAAGCAGAACATGCTGGTCAATCGCGTGGCCAGTGAAGCGAAGGAGTTCTTCGAGAAAGGCGAGGTCGAAGAAGGTGGTCTGGCCATGTTCAAGGTGAAGCTCGGTCAGCCGCGCAATAAGCAGTTGCTGCGCATGATGGAAGATCCGGAGAAGCGCAAGGCGATCGAGAAAGCCGAGCTCTCCTTCTACACCGATTCGCGCAAGGAAGAACTCTTCGCGCTCAAGGAAGAGCTCTTCTTCACCATCGACGAGAAATCGAACGAAGCCGATCTCTCCGAGCAAGGTAGAACCTTCATGAATCCGGATGATCCGGATGCCTTCGTCCTGCCTGACCTGATCAGCGAGTTCACCGACATCGACTTGAATCGCACGCTGTCCGACGAAGAGAAGGAGAAGCAGAAGGTGGAACGCCAGCAGGTGTGCGACGCGCAGGCCGAACGCATCCATAACATCTCGCAGCTACTTCGGGCCTACTGCGTTTTCGAGAAGGACGTGCAGTATGTGGTGGAGGAGAACAAGGTAGTTATCGTCGACGAATACACCGGCCGTAAGATGCCGGGACGCCGTTGGAGCGATGGCTTGCACCAGGCGGTGGAAGCCAAGGAAGGCGTGCAGATCGATCGTGAAACGCAGACCCTGGCTACCATCACCATTCAGAATTACTTCCGGCTCTACCAGAAGCTAGCTGGCATGACGGGCACGGCTGAAACTGAAGCCGCTGAGTTCCACGACATCTACAAGCTGGATGTTAACTCCATTCCTACTAACCGGCCCGTCGCGCGCAAGGACGAGAACGATCGGATCTACAAGACGCGGCGCGAGAAATACAATTCTGTTATCGCCGAGATCAAAGATAGGCATGCCAAGTCGCAACCAGTGTTAGTCGGCACCGTAAGTGTCGAGGCTTCGGAGTTACTGAGCCGCATGCTGAAGCGCGAAAAGATTCCGCACAACGTGCTGAACGCCAAGTATCACATGCAGGAAGCTGAGATTGTGCAGCGCGCCGGTCAGGCCGGCACAGTTACTATTTCTACTAACATGGCCGGGCGCGGCACCGACATTAAGCTAGGTCCCGGTGTGCCCGATAAAGGCGGCTTGTTTGTTATCGGCACGGAACGCCACGAATCGCGCCGCATTGATCGGCAGTTGCGCGGACGTTGCGCGCGCCAGGGCGATCCGGGCGGCTCGCGCTTCTATGTTAGCTTCGAGGACGACCTGATGCGCAACTTCGGCGCGGCCGATCGCATGACCAAGATCATGGAGCGCTTCGGTCTCGAAGAAGGCCAGGAGCTTGAGCATCCGTGGCTGAACAAGTCGGTCGAGACAGCGCAGAAGCGCGTCGAACAGCGCAACTACCTTGCCCGCAAACGCACGCTCGATTTCGACGACGTCATGAACAACCAGCGCGAGGTTGTTTATACCTGGCGCAACGAAACGATCGATTCCGACGAGCCGAGAAAACTTATCTACGAAGTAATCGACGAAGCCGTGCCGGGCAAGGTGAAGGAGTTGCTGGCTTCCGGCGAGACTAATGAGCCGAACTACGCTGGGTTACTCCATTGGGTTAACGTTACCTTTCCGCTTGGCCTGACGAATGAAAAAGTCGCAGTTCGAAACGCGCAGCGAAGAAGAGAATGCGCAGTTCCTGATCGAGAAGATCAAGACCTCCTACGAAAGGAAGTCGAGCCACGAAGAACCGACCGCAGTTAAGAGCCTCGAGCGTTACATCATTCTTAATGCCATCGATCGTCTCTGGCAGGAACATCTCTATGCCATGGATGCGTTGCGCGAAGGCGTTTACCTGCGCAGCTACGCCCAGAAGGATCCGCTCATCGAATACAAGACCGAAGCTTTCGACATGTTCACTGAGTTGATGTCGAATATTAAGAACGAAGTCCTGCACAACCTTTTCCGCAGCACTTCGAACCTGCAGGCCTTCGAGACCTTCCTTTCCACTCTGCCGCAATTCCTCATGCGCGAGCACGGGCCTGCATCGTCTCCCGAGAATGGCCCTGCGCCCGGTCCGGCCTTTGGTCAACGTCAGCGGGCCGCTGCTACGGGTGAGAACGGCGAGAACGGCGAAGGCGAAGTGAAGCTGGACCTCGCCCCGGTGCGTCGCGAAATGCCCAAGGTCGGCCGCAATGAGCCCTGCCCGTGCGGCAGCGGAAAGAAGTTCAAGAACTGCTGCGGCCGTTTGGCCTAACGAATCGTCGTTAGCTAGTCCGGCTTCCTGATACCTTGGACGGCGACGGAATAGCTTTCGCCATTCGGTCTCTTTCAAGCGAAGATGCAGCCATTCGCCTGGCTGCTTTTGCAAGAGCCAGATGAGCTGAAGGGCGCGGGTGCCAGGCACAGGTTTGCCTTCAGCTTCCATGATCTCGTCTCCGATGCGTATATCCAGCGCCTCTGCGGCCGAATGCGGTTTCACCTTGTCGATCACAACCGAGCGCACAATCGGGTTCAGCGGAAACCCGGTCGTCTCAGGTTTAATGTGAAAACCGAACCAGGCTTTCTCCGCCGCCGTAGCGCTGGCCAGGGAAACACCGAGGAAGAGCACAGCGGCAATGACGAGTTCGCGCACAGTAGCAGTTACTATGGCGCAGTGCCGGTGAAATTGCCAATTGCCGGAAACAAAAGTATGCTGGCCACGCGCAGTCGTCATTGCCTGTTGCGAAGATGCCTAACGAGAGCTCGATCTGGTCACGCCTGCTCGATCGCTACTACCTGCGCGACATCTTTCGTCTGCCGCAGCCGCCCCTGATCGACCGCGGCTTCGGTTTGATCTACGACACCGAGCGCAACATCACCTGGTTACAGGACGTTAACTATGCCAAAACAGTTGGCCATTCGCGCGACGGTCAGATGACCTGGCCGAATGCCATGGCCTGGGTAGCATCGCTTAACTACCGTGGCATCACCGGCTGGCGATTACCTAATGCCCGCAACCCCGATGGCAGCGGTCCTGCTATCGGCAATAACTGCGGCGGCAGCGAGATCGGTCATCTTTACCTCGATGTCTTTACTAACCATCCGCACATCGTCGAATTCAAGAACGGCAAACTCCCGTGCATCTACTGGACTTCGACCGAAGCCAATGCCGACGAAGCCTATGCCATCGATCTCGCCGTTCTTCGTCAGGGTACGCTTTGGAAGGACCCGTTTGTGGAAAGATTTCCCAACGTGCCGTTATCCGGTCCCGTCCTATCCTGGCCGGTGCACGATGGCGACGTGGCCGCGCAAATCCGTTCGAATTGGTTACGCAATATTCTTACCTACCTCGGAAACATGGTTCGGCGATAAGGAGATCTGCGCGACCTCAAGCCACTTTCTGAAGCCAGAGCGAGGAAGGGAAGTGTAACTGCGGATCGTAGCGAGGGACAAGGCGTCTTAAGACCTCAGGGTGCAGATGATGCAGATAGCTTTGGCAAAAGACAATTTGAAAGGCCGTATTGAACATCAGAAAGGCTTTCACCAAGGCGGGTTCATTCCAGAAAAGAAAGGTGTCGAAGAGGGGATGACTTTCCGGAATGGCCGGCATCGGGAAAGGCATGTCATGAATGTGAATAAACACGCCCTTGTTCAGTCGCGGCAGGACTTCGAGATACAAGAAATCAACGTCGCTGTCTTTCTTGCTGACGTGACTGGTATCGATGAAGAGGACGTCATTGGCGGTTAACGTTTGAAAGGCGCTTAATTCTACGTCCTGGACCTCGGACTCTCGGAGGCGAACATTTTCCTCCGCCAGGAATCGACGAAGTTTCTCGTTAGGATAGGGTTCTATACACGTCATGGTTGAAGGAATGTCATCCTTTTCTCGAGTCGCGCGCAGAGCCTTCAGCGTGTAGAAAGTCGATACGCCGGAACCGACTTCAAGGCAGTGTGCGGGCTTCAGGTAGCGCATGATCATGTATAAGAGATTCGCTTCAACTTCGCCGTAACCAGGGCCGTACATTCTCTGGCTAACTTCTGTGAAGGAGGGAAGCGACTGCGCTTCCGCGGCATAAGGAGCAAGCTTCTCCGCAAACTCGACCTGTCCCTCGGCATTCCAGTTAATTCCGGGCGCCTCGCGCGCGTGATACCACCGGGCGAGATTCTTCTTCACCAGGGCAAGATCAGGCAAGGGACTGTAGTAATGGGTAGGCGGATAGGACAGTTGATAGCGGTCGCGAAAAGCCTGGTCGATGTTATCGCCATGGGCTGCATAATACGCCCGCGCTGTGCTCGCCTGCCAAAGCTCGTTGAGTCGGCGCGCGCCGGCGCGCAGGAATCGATTGCTTCTAACGAGACCTCGAACGGATTTTGTCATGGTGTTTGCCGGCTAGCGAATTTTTTTCGATCAAAGCAAGGTTCGAGTGAGCATAACCGCAGGTGGGCAGACGACGACGAAAAAGATGGGCATCATGAGTGTTTTCAGATAGCTCGGGGAAGGAGCGATCATGGCTCAGACTTCGCCAAGCGGACAACCGGGAACGTCGAAGGAGGCGCCGCCGCCCGAATTATGCCGCTGTTTCGGGCTGGCCGATGTTTTGGAAGATGAGCTCGCGGGGAAAATCCTTTCTGACGAAGAGCGACCGGACAAGGGAAGCGAGACCGAGAGGTTAAATGCGATTCATGCGAAGCTGCATGCGGCGCAACGTTCGGCCCTGTGTCTTTCCGGCGGAGGAATTCGGAGCGCGACCTTTGGCCTTGGTGTTTTGCAATCGCTGGCCCGTCATCAGTTGCTGCCGCAGTTCGATTATCTTTCGACGGTTTCCGGCGGCGGTTACATCGGCGGCTGGCTCAGTGCGTGGATCAAGAACGCCGGCGGGATCGACAAGGTAGTTAACGGCTTGAACAAGGACTTGCGCATGGAAGCGGGCGGCCGCGTTGATCCCGAAGCCGAGCCTATCCGGCACCTGCGACGTTACAGTAATTACCTTACGCCGAAGCTGGGCTTCTTCTCCAGCGATACCTGGACGATTGTAGCAACGGTCTTGCGCAACATCCTTCTCAACTGGCTCATGATCATTCCGATCATGGGCTTTGCCTTGATCGTTCCTCGCATCTTCGCCAGCCTTGCCTTCCTCTGGGCGCCGCCGCCCGCCATCATCATCTATGCTTTCGCGCTGGCGTTGTTCTACACCATCATGGCGACGTGTTACGCGACGCTAGATCTGCCGGCCTTTCGTGTACCTAACAAAAGCAAGGACGAAAGCCATCTCACCGATGGCGGTTTTGCCTGGTTCGAGCTGGTGCCGTTGATCCTGGCGGCATGCATGTTTTCGCTGGGCTGGTTCTGGTTGTGCTACAGTTACCCTGGAATAGCTGATGGCTTTTCGAGTTGGAAGTCAGCTACGAGGCGCATGGTCATTCATCTACCTCGCGCTGGCGGCGACCTTTCCGGGTGGAGCTTTGGCCATGATCATACGCCGCCAGCCGGTGATCGGTCGATGGAAGGAGCTGATTGCGGTGCTGGCCACGGCGGCGGTAGGCGGCGTGGCCTTGTGGTGGATTCTTACCCAGCTGTTTCGCGGCTTGGATCCGTATAACAAGCTTAATCCTTTACAGGTGAACTACGTCTGCTTCGCGCCGCCGCTCATCCTGCTGGTCTTTCTCCTGATGAATTTCATGTATGTCTTCACTTTAAGTCGCTCGACCAGCACGGAAGACCGGGAGTGGTGGTCGCGCGCCGCCGGCTGGTTGTTAGTGACGGCGCTCGCTTGCGCGGTGATCAACGCAATTGTTCTTTGGGGACCGGTTGGATTGCACGCCTTGTTCCAGGATAGGTCATGGATCAAGAAGCTCCTGGCCTGCCTGGGCGGAGCAACGGGAATTGCCACGGCCTTGCTCGGTCACAGCTCGCGCACGGCAGCGGAGAAGAAGGACGACGCGCGGCCGTTCTCCTGGCTTTCCGTGGGTGCGATAGTATTCCTGCTCTTCCTGTTGGTTTGTGTCTCGTTAGTTACTTCATGGCTAATCGCCCGTGTCTTTGGAGTTCCGACGTCTCCGCCGGTGGATAACAGCGCCGGGCCGATCTACTTCAGCGCCTTCTACTCAGCCATAGTTATCCAGATCGCAGTCTGGAGAATCCTGGCTGTGGCCGGCTCGCTCTTCCTTGTCGGAGCCTTGATGGGTTTCTTCGTTAACGTAAACCTATTCTCGCTCCATGCCATGTATCGCGCGCGTTTGACCCGCGCCTACCTGGGAGCTTCACGCGCAGGGCGCGGACGCGCGCCGCATTGGTTCACCGGCTTTGACCCCAGGGACAAGGTCGAGATGCGCGAACTAGCTCACGGCAGGAAGCTATTCCATGTCGTTAATATTGCGCTGAACCTGGTGAGCGGAAAGGACCTGGCCTGGCAGGAACGCAAGGCGCAGTCGTTTACGGTTTCGCCATTGCACACCGGTAGCTGGGGCCTGGGTTATCGGCCTTCGCAATATTACGATGGCGGGATAGACCTTGGCACGGCCATGACCATTTCCGGCGCAGCGGCCAACCCCAACATGGGCTATCACTCGTCACCGCTGGTCGCGATCCTGATGACCTTGTTCAACGTGCGGCTGGGTTGGTGGGCCGGAAATCCCGGACCGAAAGGAGAGGATAGCTGGTTCAGAAGAGGTCCGCGTCACGCCGCCTTTCCGTTACTGGCCGAAGCCTTCGGTTACACCACGAGCAATTTTCGCACGGTGAATCTATCCGACGGCGGTCACTTCGAGAACCTTGGTCTTTACGAAATGATCCTGCGCCGTTGCCAGCGCATTGTGGTAGTGGATGCAGGTCGCGATACCGATTTTGTCTTCGAAGACCTGGGGAATGCTATTCGCAAGATCCGGATCGACTTCGGGATTCGCATCGAGATTGTGACCAGCTTTCTTGAACCTAACAAGAAGGGGGCACACCTGGCGCGATGCGTGATTGGTAAGATTCATTACGAAGAAGTGGACAAGGACGCACCCACCGGGAAGCTGCTCTACATCAAGCCGCTCCTGCAAAGAAACGAGCCGGTGGACGTGCGTAACTACGCCGCTGAACATCCGGGATTTCCGCATGAGTCGACCGGCGACCAATGGTTCAGCGAATCACAACTGGAGAGCTATCGCATGCTGGCTTGCCACACGATGGAGGAGATCTTGCGGGGCGCGAAAGCCAGTCCGACCATGGACGAATTCTTCCAGCATGTGGAAGCACAGTCGGCGACGATTGAGGCTAGTCTGCAGAAAGAAAAGGTCAGGGTCGTGCGCCTGGAAAGGTGAGTTGCAATGAGTGGCATGCGTGACGGCGCGGAGAGTATCCGGCCGATGAAGCTGGAGGATGCCGAAGCGGTGGCTGAACTGGCAGGGGAGCTTGGTTACCCGACTACCGTTGAATCTATCCGGACGCGGATCCCTGCTATCAGCGAAGCGGCGTTATTGCTCGTGGCGGTGGATACGGAAGATCGTCCGGTAGGTTTCATACAAGCCAACAGCGTGTGTATTATCGAAATGGGGTCTCGCGTCGAGATCCTGGGCCTGGTTGTGTCGTCGAATGCGAGGCGTAGTGGAATTGGCCGGAGGTTAATCGTCGAAGTGGAACGCTGGGCGCAAAGCATCGGCGCCGAAGCGGTCCTCGTGCGAAGCAATACCAAGCGGGACGAAGCTCACCGTTTCTATCCCGCCATGGGTTACACGAAGATCAAGACACAAGCGGTCTACAAGAAGCAGCTCAGAGCTAGCAGCGACGGGCAGTGATTAGCTATCCTTCCCGAGCGAACTGCGAATTCGTCGACGGCAGGAAACGATGAGGCAACCGGCAGCCAAAGCTCCGGCTACCCAGGTAGTTGGTTCCGGGACGGGAACGAGCGGATAAACCTCGAAAAAGCCATCGCCGAGCGCGAACTCACTAACGTTCACGCCGGGCCCAAAGCCAAAATCAAAGTTATTCAACTGAGTGGATTGATCTTGCGCGAAGATTAATTGATCGAAGCCGCCGGGCGTTCCATTGCCGACATACTGAAGGATCGAAAGCACATTGCCGGCGGGCGTGAAACTCTGGAAGGTAAGTGTGCCTGACGTACCGGTGAAATCGATCTGAGACGCGACGGTAAGCGTGAGCGCGCCCAGGCCGGCGGCGCTGGTGGTTCCTTCGCTGGCGCCGATTCCTTTGGCGATTGTTCCGCCCGCCAGGGTGATAGGCGTTGAGTTAGCGATGCGATCATGATTCCCCGAACCGCTAAGAAGTAGTGTACCGCCGTTGTTAACCGTAATGACCCCGGCGCTGACTGTGCCGGTATTGGCAACTTCCAGTTTGTTACCGGTGCTACCACCTGGCGCACTGATGTTAACCGTATTGGCGGTGACTGTGCCTTGAATGAGAAGAGTGTTGTTGTTGGAGCCCGCGTCTTTGCCGATATAAATGGCTTTGCCACTGGCGCTAACATCGGCAGAGTTACCTTGCATTAGGGTCACCTGATTTCCACTGGTTGTCTGACCGATAATCCAATCGATTGTCGAAACGAAGCTAAGGCCGTCTATCGCGCGAGTGGTATTACCAAGATCCAGAGTGGTGAAGGAGCTGACCGTCCCGGCGTAGGCCCGGCCGGCAAAGCTGTCCGCCGCGTAGGCTCCAACAAGGAAACGATCGCCGTCCACGCTAACCGAGATACCGAAGTTACTATTTGTTGTGCCATCTGAGGCAGTAAGCTTCACTTGCGACTCGGGTTACTTACATCGGGGATAAGATAGGCCGCGCCGGTAGCAGAATTCTTGTTGTCCGCTCCGATGAGAGCTGTGGTACCGGAGAGACTAACAGAATGGCCGAAGTTGTCGTTCGCCGCGCCGTCGAAGGCCGTGATCTTAACCGTTTCCGTCACAGTGCCGGTAACCGTGTCCAGGTTTCCGAAAAGATAGGCTTCACCCTGTCCCGCATTGAGACCTACCTTTTGCAGGTAGGCACCAACCAGCCCATTCGTTCCGGACACGCTCACGGAGTTGCCAAAGAAGCTAGCGGCCGTTGCGTCGGAGGCGACAAGGATAGCGTTCTGGTTAATCGTGCCAGTAGCTGCGTCCAGGTTACGAAAGAGGTAAGCCGCGCCCTGGAAGGAATGTGCCAGGTCGGCACCGACCAGACCGATACTTCCAGCGAGGCTGGCAGAGATTCCGAAGCGGTTGATGGGGCCGCCGTCACTGGCAACGAGCCTGGCTGTTTCGTTAACCGTTCCACAGGCGCTATCCAGATCACGAAAAAGGTAGGCGGCACCCTGCAAGGTGTTTTGCTGAAAGGCACCAACTAGCGCGCTTGTGCCCGAAAGACTAAGCGCGGCTCCGAACTCATCATCGTGCGTTCCGTCTGAGGCGAGTAACTTGACCGATGTGGAAGTGCTGATGTCGGAAAAGAAATAGGCTGCACCACGATCGCTGTTGTTACCTTCTGCCCCGATCAAGGCACCACTGCCGGAAAGGCTAACGGACGTGGCAAAGAAATTGTTCACCGCAGGATCAGAGGCGGCGAACTGCGCATCTTCGCTACCTAACGAGTTGTCGAGATTGGAGAACAGGTAAGCCGCACCTTGCTTGTTGTCTTTGCCGTATGCTCCGATCAATCCGGTGTTCCCGGACACGCTCACACTGTAGCCAAAGGAATCCCCAGTCGCTTGATCGGAAGCCTGCAGTTCGCCCGCGTCGGCTTCAATGGGTAGCAACAGAAGCAAACCGGCGAGCGAAACAGCGCAGGCTTGCATCATGTACCGCAGTGCCTTTCGCGGCGGCGCAGAATGATTCCGAATCCGACGCGGCTCAAATGTACAGGGCGCGCCGGTACGCAGCGCGGGTACATGAGGCGAAGGCATCCGTTATGTTATGATAATTATAATTCGCCTTCTACGAAATTATTTCGGCCATTCGTAAAAGCAGCGAGATGACTGCGAGTCGGCTCAGCAGGTTAGGAAAAGTGCTCGGGGGGGACTCGAACCCCCATGCCTTTCGGCATACGCCCCTCAAACGTACGTGTCTGCCATTTCACCACCCGAGCCGATGGAATGCGGAATCTTGAACGCAGGAGGCGTTCTGGCAAGTGCTCATGCGCCGTCATCAAGATCTGACTTTGGTGACAATCTCTTGACGTGGCTTGAAAGCGGTTGAAGGCACAAGAGCGGCTAGGAAGTTCCATGGCTATGGATGCGTCGAATCAAAATGCGAATGATTGGATCAAGCTCGATCTGCACATCCATACCCTCGATGATCCCAAGGACACGCTCGATTTTTCCGCGCACCAACTGCTCGAGCGCGCGCAGGCCCTGGCCATCGAAGTCGTCGCCATCACCTTGCACGATGCGGTTTTTCAACGCGCGGATGTTTTCGCCGATGCCGCGGCCATGGGAATCCTGCTCGTTTCCGCGGCGGAAATGCGTTTGCAGGGCGCCGATATCGTCCTGCTCAACGTGCAACCGCATGAAGCCGAGTCGCTGCGTGATTTCGATGACGTGCGGCGGCTGCGCGCGGCGCGGGGTGATTCCATTTTCACTTTCGCGCCGCATCCCTTTTACGTCATGGGCGGCTCGATCGGCGGCAAACGCCTGGTGGCGAACATCGATTGTTTCGATGCGATCGAGGTTTGCCACTTCCACAAGGGCTGGTTCGATCGCAACCGGCCGGCGCGCAAAGTCGCGGCGCGTTTCGGCAAACCGCTGCTGGCTACGTCCGACGCGCACCAATTGCGCGCCTTCGGTTCGCATTACACCAGCATTCCGCGCCCGGCGGAACTTACCGCGGAAAATGTCTTTACGGCTTTGCGAGCGGGACAGGTCCGCCTAACGAGTCCTCCATGCAGTTTTGCGGACTTGTTTAGCACGATGTATTTTATTTTTGTGCAACATCCGCTGCAAAAACGGCAACGTTGCCATGGACATTGTTCTCCGTTGCAAAGCGTGAACGGCGTTCTTGAATCGCAGAAACGAACCTGAGAAAAGACTTACCCATGGGAATTCGAACGATCGCTGCTCTTCTGCTCGTGCTGGCATTTTGCGGCTGTGCTTCCCACGGGAAGAACGAGAAGGACAAGAAATCAGCGGCGGCGAAGAAGGAGGAAGCCAAGCAGCAGGAAAGCTCCGATGTTGATTTCCAGGGATTCGTCAACCGGTTGCACGCGGCTGTGCGGGTGCGCGACATGCAAGCCATCGCGCAAATGATGACGCCCGATTTCGCCTACGTGATGGGTTCCAGTGAGACACAGGACCGCAAAGGCGAAGGTGTCTTTCAGTACTGGGATGAAAATGGTTTGTGGCCTGAGCTGGAAGGCATTCTTTCCGAAAAATTCGTGAAGAAGGGCGACTATATGGTCGCGCCGCCGCAATTCGCTAATCCTGCCATCGACTACGATGGCTACCGCGCCGGGATTCGCCGCGTGAACGGCGCCTGGAAGTTTGTCTACTTCGTCAACGGCCGTTCCTAGGAGTGACCAAGGATTTTCTCGGCCTGCCGCATAGGCCGCCCTTTGTCTTCGTCAAGGAGTTGCTCCAGAGCGAACCGGGTAAGTCGGCGGAATGCGCGACGTCCTTTGAACCCGGCGATTCGATGTTCGCCGGTCATTTCCCGGGAAATCCTCTCGTGCCCGGCGTAATCCTAACCGAAGCGCTCGCGCAAACTGCGGGCATCGCCGCGGCCTCCGGTTATGCCAACCAGCCACCGCTTTTCCTGCTTACTGCTATTCGTGGAATGAAATTCCTGCGCGCCGTGCGTCCGGGCGAGCAGGTGCGATTGTACGCGGAGAAGCTGGCCGGGACGCGGCGACCTCATGCAATTCAGCGTGCGAGCAGCTGTAAGCGGCGAGACGGTGGCGGAAGGTCAGTTGGTCTTGAGTGTATCCCGGGCACCTTAGCTTCAGATGGAACGCTATCGACTCGTTAGGTATCTTGGTCTTTTAGGCTTCGCGGCCTCGCTGCAAAGCTGTGCCTCTGGTAACGCACCTTTACCGAAACAAGCTTCCGTCGAACGCTTACCAAAGCCGGCCAGCGAGACCGACTACGTCGCGGCCGTGCAAAACGTGGACGTGATCTACTTTCCGACCGAACGCGCTGCCTCCGCCGGACACTCCGAACCGGCGGCGCTTCTTCTGGACGCTTTGGAGAAAACGCACCGACCTTTCGCGATTGGTTGGGACATGATCTATGCCTCGCAGCAGCCGTTGCTCGATCGAGTGGCCACTGCGACCGGCAGCACCCGCGAGCAGCTGCTTGCTCAGCTCGAAATATCCGGAGGCGGACGGGCACGCGAACATTGCCGCGCGGTCCTGCGCGAGGCGCGTGCGCAAGGGGTACAATACCTCGCGTTGCGTTGCCCGGCAGAGCTGGTCCGAAAAATTAGCGCGTCCGAGAAACTAACAGCCGCAGAAGAAGCCCTGGTGGCACGTGGTTACAATGTGCCGAGCGAAGCATTCGATAGCTACGTTAGCCAAAGGGGTGGCAGTCTCGGCAATCCGCACCTCGATCATTCCTACCGCGCTGAACTCGTTAGGTTACAATTCGCCGCGGAAGGAATTGTCCATTACCTGCGAAAGGCCGGCGGCGACAAGCTGGTCGTTTTCGCAACGGCCGGCGATCTGGAGAGCGACTACGGCTTGCCTTACTTAGTAGCGCAGAAAGCTAATGCGCGTCAGCTTGTCCTCGGATCCGGCAATGTGAGTAAGCGTCCAAGGCTTTTGACGCAAGCGCGACCCGACTATGGCGCAGGCTCGCCCAAATCATAGATAGCACCCCAGAAACCGGAAGCTACCGGGGTCGTTCCTTGTTCCCATGGCCTGGTGCCACCAAGGTAGTGCATCTTCTCTTCCCGGCCCCAGAATAGATAGCGAACTCTTAGCTGGCGCGCGAGCTCGCGCCAGTTCGGCGAACCTTTCATCAAAGCATCGAGCTTGGAGTTGGCTTCTGTGTATTCGAAGCCCTGGGTCCAAAGATGTCCCGGATAACCGAGCACGACCTTCCTGCCTTGAAGGAGCAGGGGATGGTTATAGGTGGGGAAGGCGGCGAAGCGTGCTTCTGGCGGCAATGCCTTAACTGCATCCCCGATGGCATCGATTTCACCGCGCTCACCAACCGAGTAACCATTGGCGCTATTGATCAAGCCACCAAAAAGAGAAATGAAACCGGAAGTAAAGAGCGCGACACAAGTAGCGACTCGCGCCGGCCTCGGCCAGGGCGCGATGAGCTGACTCCAGAGGAACGGAAGCATGATCAGGTAAGCCCAAATGATGAGCTTGATGTTGTCCCATTCCCACGGCGCGGTCTTGACCATGACGGCGAAGAGAAAGATCGCCGCGGCTGGAATCAGAAAAGCCACGGCAGCTTCCGGGTGTCGCCACTTGTTGTCCTTCGTTGTCCGCCAGAAGCAAAGTCCAAGCAGAACCAGAACGATGGGTAACAGAACGCCGAAGTTGTAGATCCAGAAGCTAAAGAATGGCATGGCAAAGTCTCCGGTCGTTTGTACCCAGCCGGGATGAAGCTTGATGGTGGACTTTGCCTGAAAGTGATCGGTTATTGTCCAAACAAGGAAGGTAGCGGGCACAAAAGCGCTGCCGACAACCAGGCCAAGGTCGCTTCGCAGTTGTCTGTTCCCAAAGATGAACAGACATGCTGCGACAATGCTTAGAGCCATGAAGGTGTGCAAGTGAAAGAGCGGCATCGTGGCATAGAGACTTAGCTCAATCCAAAATGGAAGCAGCCCTTGTAGCCGGTCGCGTTGAGACCGGCCAGGATCAGTGGCCGCGACATACTTCGCCCGCCAGTGGCAAAGCAGCAGAAGCCCGGCGGGAAGCGCGTAGAGCAGGCCGCGTTGCGTTACCAGCATGGAAAGGGCAAGACTCTTCCACGCGGTCATGGCGTTGCCTTGGTAATCAATAAGACGGCCAGTGGCAAAAAGTTGAAAGCCAGCCAGACCGCCGTTAAAGAGCAACCCGGCAACGGTAAAGAGTCCGCCCCAGCGATAGAGGGCGAAGAAGGTCGCCAGCATCGCGATCAATCCGACCCAGATGAAACCTTTCGTTAGGTCCAGGCCAGCGAGGAGCAACAAGGCATTGAACAAGTCGGTTCCAGCCGGGTAACGCATTTTGCTCAGGTAATAGATCGGGTTATCCGGCCAGAGCGGAACGCCACTGGCAAAGTTACGCACATACGTGATGTGGAGTGACAAATCGCCGAGATTGTTAGGCGACTGAACCTTCAGCTGGTTGCCATCATTGAAGAGCAGCCAGCCGAAGGAACGAAAGGCAAAGAAGGCAAAGCAGCCCGCCAGCAGCCAGAACCAGATGCGATGTGAGCTAAACGCGTCTTTCCAAGCAGTTGCCGTGTTGTCTGCAGCAGTTCCCCGGTAGGCCAGCGTTGCGGGAACAAGAGCAAACAGGAATGAAACCCACGCGAGCGCGGGGCTAAGACCACTAAAGAAGATACCGAGGAGCAAGGCTGAAACCGTGGCGGCATTGACAAAGGTCAGGCCGGCGGAAAGCAGCTTCATTCGCGCGAAAGACTAATGCCCGCTCTTACCCGCAAAATCGGGCACGCGGCCGGGAAAGAAATCCTTAAACGTTTCGGCACTAAGATAAAGCTTCGATTGATCCTGAAAGGAACGGATCGTCAGCGGCGTGGTGTAGTAGGCGTTTTGTAGCTTGGCTTCCACGGCGGCAATCCTGTCTTCCTGCACGAGGAGGAAAGCCGGCATCCAGAGTTGTAGGCAGAGACTCTTTCTCGTAGTAACCGATCCTCGGAAAAATCGCCCAGGATCCACGGCAAGGGATAGGCGCTCGTCCTGATCATGTGTCCGACAAGGTAATAGTTAGCCGGATCGCGATGGGCCAGGGTCAGCAGTGGTTTGGTTAACTTCCAGATGTCGTTGTAGGTCTGGACATAGACATAGGGTTCGGTGTCGGTCGTGCAGCGGAAGTAGTTTAACCGAATCGATAGACCTAGCGAGACGGCCAGAAGCACGGCGCCAAGAGTTTTGCCTATCCGGCGAAAACTCGCGGGCAGCAGCGCGATCGCTGCGCCGAAGGTGAACAGCAAAGGCCAAACAACGCTGATGACACACCAGGGTGTCTTGTAATGCACAATGCTGTAGGCGATAAGGACACCTACCCCGTAGATGGCAAGAAAGCGTAACGTGATGTCCTTGAAGAGCTGGCAGAACAAGCAGGCCAGCAGGCCAAGCGCGACCGGTTGCTCATAACGGCCAATTAACATCAGCCAGTAATACCATGGTTTCTCGTGGCCATTGCCGTTGCTGCCGGTCTTAAACCAGGCATCGAAGGTCCGGTAGAGACCTTTCACGCCATTCCAATGCATGAAGGTGCCGGAGTAGAAGAAGACGATCGCGAGCCAGTCCCACGCAAATAATAAGAACAAGGTCTTCCCACCTCCACGTTTGCTTGACCGGCGCGAGATTCTCCGCCCGCGTGATCTGATGTGAAAGATAGGCGAGAGGAAGGGCGACGATGACGCAGCCGATGTGAATGATGTAGGTCTCCTTGGTCAGGATCATCCCGGCAATGCCCATCCCGACACACCAAAGGTATCCGCGTGTCCCAAATTTCCACAGGCCGAGCAGGCCGAGGATGAAAAGCATCGAGAACAAGAGCAGCCAGACTTCGTGGATGGAATAGCGCCCGTAGAAAACAAAGCCGGGCGAAACCGCCATGGCCAGCGCGGCCCAGCGACAAATGTTGCGACCGAAGAACGGCGCGAATTTCATCGTCAACCAGACGCAGTAGATGCTCGCGAGCACGACCGGCATGCGCAACGCCCAGACGTTGCGACCGAACAGCGTCTGCGACAGGAACAGAACGTAGAAATGCAGCGGCCCGTGGTAGTTCGTCGGATCGTATCTGTAGAATCCGGTCTTGACCATTTGATCCACGAACCAGCCGTTGATGCCCTCGTCGAAGTGCGGCGGTTTGATGTCGAGAAACAGGATGCGCAGGAGTGCGCCGAGCCCCACGATCAGCCACGGCGTCCAATCCATCTCCGTCGCCGCGGTTTTCCAAGACTTCAGCGGCTGCGCCGAGGCTGGTGAAGCGACCGATGCGTTTTGTTTCTTAATTTCGGTTCTCAAATTTTCTCGCACAAAGGGCACAAAGGTTCGCAAAGGTCACAATGTAATAACTGGGGGCGTCTCATCGTCTAGCCGGCCGTTAATAATTCTCTTAATACCATTTTTCAGATGCGCTTCGCCGAAATTGATGAGCAACCCGAGCTTAAGTCCACTTAGGCGCAACTGAGTGAGTAGTTGTTTAGCGTGAATGGCGGACAACGCCTCGAGCGACTTGAGTTCCACAATCACTTTGCCATTTACGATCAGGTCGGTGCGAAATGCTTCTTCGAACTTGATACTGTCGTAGATGATAGACATCGGTTTTTGACGTTCGACCGTCAGGCCTGTCTTTCGCAATTCGTGTGCGAGGACGATTTCATAGACGGACTCAAAAATTCCTGGCCCGAGATTGGTGTGAACGATAAAGGCCGCATCGAGGATGCGTTTTGCGATTTCATTCTCGCTCATCCGTTGTGTCCTTTGTGGCCATCGTGCGAGGTCGAGAATCCACTGGCGCGGCTGCGCTGGCACTGCTAGTCCGCGCTGACATGCGCATCCTGGTCACAGGCGGTTGTGGATTCATCGGGAGCAACTTTGTCCGTTATATTCTGCAACATTACAATCCGGCCTCGGTCAGCAACGTGGATGTGCTGACGTACGCCGGCAATCCCGCCAATCTCGACGGGGTCGCGGAGCAATTCGGCGAACGCTACGAATTTTTCAAGGCCGATATCGCGAACACCGAGGAAATGGACGCGCTCATGCAGCGAGCACACCTTCTACGCCGTGGTCAATTTCGCCGCCGAATCGCATGTCGATCGCAGCATCAACGATCCGCAGAATTTCATCCACACCAACGTCGTCGGCACCAGCATCCTGCTCGATTGCGCGCGGCGCCACGGCGTGCAGCGTTTCGTGCAAATTTCGACCGACGAAGTTTACGGCTCGTTAGGCGAAACCGGGAAGTTCACCGAACAATCGCCGCTCGATCCCAGCTCGCCCTATTCCTCCAGCAAAGCCGGCGCCGACCTGCTCGCGCTCGCCTGTCACAAGACTTTCGGGCAGGACGTTATCGTCACGCGCTGCTCGAACAACTACGGCCCGTATCAATTCCCCGAGAAACTCATCCCGCTCATGATCATCAAAGCCATGCGCGACGAGCCGTTGCCAGTCTACGGCGATGGCAAGAATGTGCGCGACTGGATCCATGTGGAAGATCATTGCGCCGGGAGTGGTAGCAGCCTTGTTCGAAGGCAAAGCTGGCAGCACCTATAACTTCGGCGGTAACAGCGAGATGGTTAACATGGAAGTAGTTAAGCTAATCCTGGACAAGCTAGGCAAGCCACACTCACTCATTAGCTTTGTCACCGATCGCCTAGGTCACGATCGCCGTTACGCGATCGATTCTTCCTTTGCGCAGAAGGAATTGAAATGGAAACCGCTGCGCAATTTCCACGAAGGTCTGGAGGCGACAATCGATTGGTATCTGGGCAATCGAGCTGGTGGCAACCGCTACTCGAGCGCGCAGGACGTTATTGATTAGTAGCTGGTCGGAGCGGATGGCGTTCGTTACAAGATCGGCATTGGTTTCTCGGCGGCCAGCCCCGCGCCGGGCGCGAGAATTTGCATTTACATTTGTGGTCAATCCGAACAAAATCGCTTTTGCGTCAAGTTCGTTAGGCGTCTCCAGCCAGGCACCTGGCCCTCTTCCGCGGCACGGTTATGAAACACAGAGCTTTCAGACTCGCGCTTCTAACGCTTGCGGCACATTCATTTTTCGTTGGAAACGTTTGGCCTGCAACGCAGACGGATATTGCAGGTCCCCTCGGCAGCGGGCAGTTCGGTAAGTCGGTGACGGCTTTACCGAACGGTAACATCATTGTAGTCGATCCGTTTTATGACGCACCGGGTGCGATTGCGGATGTAGGTGCCGTCTATCTCTACAACGGAACGACTGGCGCACTGATTAGCATTCTGACGGGGAGCACGACAGATGACGAGGTAGGCAGTGGCGGTGTAACTGTTCTAACAAACGGCAACTACGTCGTGAGCAGTCCGCTCTGGGACAACGGTGCGATGGCTGATGCCGGAGCGGCGACGTGGTGCAGCGAGGCGACGGGCTGCAGCGGTGCCGTTGCTAACACTAACTCGCTGGTTGGCACCAGCGCGGGTGACCAGATCGGCACAGTCACGACAGCTTTGATTAACGGCAACTATGTTACGCAAAGCGTGTTCTGGCGACAACGGCGCGGCTAGCTGACGCCGGAGCCGCTACCTGGTGCGATGGCGCGACTGGTTGCATCGGTGTGGTCTCAAGCGCGAACTCGCTCGTCGGCAGCACGACCGATGACGAAGTCGGCGGCGGTGGCACAACAGTCCTGACCTACGGTAACTATGTTGTAAGCAGCCCAAACTGGGACAACGGACCAACTGCGGATGTTGGAGCGGCGACCTGGTGCAGCGGAACGACCGGTTGCGTCGGCACGATCGCGAGCGCGAACTCCCTGGTGGGCAGTACGATTAATGACCAGGTGGGCAGCGATGGTGCGACAGCCTTGGTTAACGGTAACTATGTGGTGCGTAGCCCGGGCTGGACCGGCACTCAGCCCCATGTTGGCGCGGCGACATGGTGCGATGGCACGATAGGTCGCACTGGCGCGGTCTCCGCTGCGAACAGTCTGGTTGGTAACGTCAATAATGACAACGTGACCAGTAGCGGGGTGACGGCTTTGACTAACGGAAACTATGTCGTCAGCAGTTCACTCTGGAACAACGGTGCTAATACCGACGCCGGAGCGGTGACATGGTGTAACGGCGCGACGGGCCGCACCGGCACGGTCTTGGTTTCAAACAGTTTGGTTGGCAGCACGAGTAGCGACCATGTAGGAAACGTGATAGCTTTGACTAACGGCAACTATGTCGTGAGTAGCTCTGGTTGGAGTAAGACTGGTCCGTTCGTTTTCGCGGTGGGAGCGGCGACGTGGTGCGACGGCACGATCGAATGCACGGGCGCGATTTCTGCCAGTAACTCACTCCTTGGCACGACGACGAGAGATGCGGTCGGCGCCGGTGGAGTGGTGGCTTTGTCGAACGGTAACTATGTCGTGAGCAGCCCTGCTTGGGATAATTTCTCTACTGGGTTCCAAGATGTCGGCGCAGCCACGTGGTGCGATGGAACGACGGGTCGCATCGGCGCAGTTTCTGCGAGTAACGCACTCGTTGGCAACCAGGCGAGCGGGAAAGTCAGTAATAACGGCGTAACGGCTTTGACGAACGGTAACTATGTGGTGGGTAGTGCAATGTTTCGTAATCCAAGCACAAGTGCCTCGTTAGCCGGCGCGGCGACTTGGTGTAACGGAACAACGGGTCGAACCGGCGTAGTCTCTACTAGTAACTCACTCGTCGGCATCCATGCGAACGATCTGGTCAGCAGTGGTGGCGTGACAGCTTTGACGAACGGTAACTATGTGGTGAACAGTTCTTCTTTCGATGACGGCCCTTCCACGAATGCCGGCGCCGCGACCTGGTGCAACGGGTCCAGCGGGCGCATCGGTGCGGTGTCGGCAACTAACTCGCTGGTCGGAAGCACCGCCGACGACGGAGTCGGCAGCGCGAGTAGCGTGATGGCTTTGAGCAACGGAAACTATGCCATACAAAGCGCGACTTGGGACAACACTATAAACGCCGATGCCGGAGCGATCACGCTTGGTCGCGGTAGCAACGGAACAACCGTGGGATCGATTACCTCGGGCAACAGTGTTCGCGGTTTTTTCTCCGGCGGCGGTGTCGGCCTGGTCTTTACTTATAATGCGCGTAACGAGCAGTTAGTTGTAGGTCGGCCCAGCGAAAATATTGTTAGTCTGTTCACGGTCCGCGGTCCTACCCTTACTGTTACCACCATAGATGATCATACCGATGGAAATTGCAATGCAGCGGATTGCACCCTGCGCGAAGCTATTCAAGCGGCGAATGCCTCGAGCGATGATAGCACCATCATTTTCGCTCCCGTTCTGACCGGTATTATTCAATTGACCGGTGCCTTGCCCGACCTAACCAGCAACATCACGCTACAAGGTCCAGGCGCTAATCGGCTAACAGTGCGGCGCAACGGCGGCGGCGACTATCGCATCTTTACTATCACCAATACCCTCAGTCCGGCCCTTGAGATCAACTTCAGCGGGATCAGCATCGCCAATGGTAACGCTCCTACTGGCGGTCCGCTGGGCGGCGATGGTGGCGGCATCTACAACGACGGCAGCGCGGTCACACTTAGCCAAGCCACGCTCAGTGGGAACAACGCGGGTGGCGTCCATGGCGGCGGTATCTACAACGGGCATGGCATCCTCACGGTGCAGAACAGCACGCTCAGCGGTAACAGCGCTACTATGGGCGGCGGCATCTATAACGATGCGGTAAATGGGGCCAGCGCAGTCATGATTATCTCCAATAGCACACTTAGCAGTAACACCGGCAGCCAGGGAGGTGGAGGCATCTTTAACAGCAGTGTCAATAGCGGGACCACCGGCGTGGCCAGCCTTACGGTGCAGAGTTGTACCTTTAGCGCGAACACCGGCAACGTCGCCGGCGGCATCTACAACGATGCTTCCAACGCGGGTAGCGCAACTGTGGAGTTAGCCAACGCTCTTCTAAAAACTGGTTTGTCCGGTGCCAACCTTTTCAATAGCTCTGGCACCATGATTTCTCAGGGTCACAACCTAAGCAGCGATTCGGCTAATGGCGACGGCAGCACCGGTCCGGGCGGCTACTTGAACGTCACCGGCGACATCCGCAACACCGATCCCCAGCTTGATCCAGCCGGCCTTGCCGATAACGGCGGTCCAACCATGACTATCGCTCTCTCATCCGGGAGTCCGGCCATCAATGCAGCTAACGATCTACATGCTCCAGGGATAGATCAACGCGGGTCTCTGCGCTTCGGCCTAAGTGACATTGGCGCGTTTGAGTTTGGTGGGCTGTCCTTGCGCATCTTATCCATTGTTCGCTTAACGAATGGACACGTCACCCTGCAAGGCTCAGGTCTGGTCAACAGCGTGCACCGGATAGAAGCTTCGATCGACCCGAATTCCAACAATTTCTTTAGCATCGGGACCGCAATGGCCAACGGCAGCGGTGCTTTGGAATACCATGACTCCACTGCGGTAGGTTGGCCGAAGCAATTCTACCGGCTCCGGTTTCCCTAGCCGGAGTTTTCCGTCACGATCGCCGCTACGCGATCGATTCTTCCTTTGCGCAAAGCGAATTGAAATGGAAACCGCTGCGTAACTTCAAAGAAGGCCTGGAAGCAACGATCGATTGGTATCTGGCTAATAAGGCTTGGTGGCAACCATTGCTCGAGCGCACGGGACGGTATTGAGCGTTTGATAGGCAAGCGAAAATCCTCTGCGCAATCAAAAGGAAAGGCTTTACAGTGGCCCGCTTTCGGATTAATTGAAGTTGCGCTAAGTCTGCCCGGGGCGTCGCCACAGCAGCACCGTACTCTCTTTCCGCAGGGAGGTAACGCTTGCCTACAAAGACCTCACGCTACCGGTATCGACTTTCACTCATCGGGTTCATTGCAGCCTTAAGCGTAGTGGCATCGGTTGATGCCGCCACTATCCCCGTAAACAGCGGCGCGGACGCCGGTGGGACCTGCCCGGGGGCCCAAAGTCTTCCCAGCATGGGTGTGCGCCTGGTTGGCGTTTATTTCCCAGCCAACGGGAAGTTTTATGCGATGGGCGGTAGCTCCTCGAATACAGCAGGCAGCGATTTCGCGACCCCATTTGAATATGATCCAAGCAGCAATAGTTGGACTACCAAGTCGGCTACTTATCCTGACAACCAGGTCAATAACATGGCTTGCGGCGTGCTCACCGAATCTGGAACCCCTTACATCTACTGCGTGGGCGGCTCGGCAGCGGGCGCAACCACGGCTACAGGTCGCGTCTTCCGATACGACCCTATCACCGACGTAGTCATCCCGGTTGCTGCTTCGTGGCCGCCTGGCGATAGCAGCATTCTGCCCGGTGGCTTCACGATCTTCCAGAACAAGCTCTACATCCTGGGTGGATTCGACATCGTCCAACGGGAGTGCGACCAACCAGATCTGGGAGTTTACTCCGTCGGACCAACGGCCTGGGTGCAGAAGGCCGCTGTTCTGCCTGTTCCGCTCGGCTACATACCCACCACGACCATCGGCAGCCTCATCTACACGGGTGGAGGCAGCGCTATCACGGCCGGCGCTATCACCGATACGACAAACTCTTTTGTTTATAACCCGATCGCGGATACTATCGGCGCGATCGCAGCCATACCGAGGGCCACAGGCGAGACGCGTGGGCTTACCTTCAATGGCAAGATGTATGTCATGGGCGGCGGCAGAGTTGCGCCCAATCCCTCGACCGAGGTGGATATCTATGATCCGGGGACCAATAGCTGGTCGATAGGTCTGCCACTCATGACTGCGCGGCGCAACTTCCCTACCGACACCGACGGCAGCAGCCACATCTGGCTGGCAGGCGGCTACAATAGCACCGGCGCCCCAACGGCTTCGATGGAAATCTTCGGCCAATGCTCCCCGCCGCTCCTGAAAATCACTTCGATCACTCGACTCGCCAATGGCCACGTGGTTTTGCACTGCTTCGGTGTGCCTAACCAGGTAAACAATCTTCAGGCATCTCCCAATCTAAACCCCCTGAGTTTTGCGCCCGCGGCTCCGGCCCCGGCTGCGGCGGACGGATTCGGTCTCTTTCAATACGATGACGCCGGTGCCGTAGGTCTAACGAAGCGCTTTTACCGCATCGTTTCAGTTCGACTCTATGGTGTGAACTTGATTGTCAATGGCAACGCCGAGCTAGGAGCCAGCTCTGCCACCGGCCAGCCCGTGGCGGTGCCCGGTTGGGTTACAACAGGTCCCTTCACGGTTGTGCCTTATGGCGCTGCCGGCGGGTTTCCTACCGCGAGCGATCCCGGTCCACCGGATCGATCCAATCAATTCTTTGCTGGTGGTAGCGGCGCCCTCAGCACCGCGTCTCAGGACATCGACGTCTCCGGCAACGCGTCCGATATTAACCAAGGCCGGGTCACGTGTGACTTATCCGCGTGGCTAGGCGGATTTTTTACCGACCAGGACAACGCGATGTTACAGCTTATCTATTTTGACGGCGCAAATAACCTGGGCAGTTTCCCGATCGGGCCTGTCACGGCTGCGGAGCGGGGTAACCAGACGGGATTGCTCTTAAGGGGTGTTACCGCACTACCGGTGCCACCGAATACCACACGGATACAGCTCGTTCTGACAATGACGCGCGCGGCCGGCGCGTTCAACGATGCCTACGCCGACAGCTTGTCCCTGGTGCTGCACGTGCAATGAAACCGAAATGAAGAAACAAATTAACCCCACCACCAAAGCGTGTCTTTTTCGAGGTGCGTTTTATCTGCTTCTACTCGTTTCTCCGATCAACGCGATGGCAGGAGACCCTTGCACCGTTTACACCATCACCACCGGCACCGATACGATCGTGCCGGGTGACTTTGACATCGGCAGCCATTGTGACGACTGCGACACGGTCGTCGCCTTCCCTTTCCCCTTCCAGTTGGGTAATCAGACATTCACTAGCGTGAACGTCAGCTCCAATGGGCGCCTCGACTTCGTGAGGGCGACTGAGGAGCTTTGGCACTGCCTGTCTGCCAGCGCCGCCTGACAACAGCTCATATGATTACACCATCTTCGCTCTGTGGCAGGATTTGCGGACCGATAATCTCGGGTGGGGCGGCTGCTCGAGTTTCCCCGGTGGAAACTGCGGTATCTTCACCTCGGTCACAGGCATTGCGCCTAACCGCACCTTCAACATCGAATGGCGCGCGGTGCTTTTTGCCGACACCACTGTCCCACAAAATTTTGAGGTGCGTCTGTACGAGAACGATCAGAACCTGCGCTTTGACGTAGTCATCGGCATGCTCAACCCTGTCAACGCCGATCACAACTATGTGTCGGGCGTACAATTGTACTCAGGGGCTGGGTTCTTCACGCAGGACTTTTGCACTGCTACTCCTCCGTCGAGCGTCTCGCGCGCCTACACTTTTGCAGAGTGCCCTTTCTTCGTGCCGCCTCTGGCAATTACCGCGATCACCCGCGCCGCCAATGGCCATATTGTCTTGCACGGGGTCGGGCGCGCGAGTGCCACCTATAGCGTCCAGGCCTCGCCCAATCTAAGTCCCAACAATTTCGTCACGATCGGCACGACCAGCGGGGGATGGCAATACGACGACGCTGCGGCTGTAGGTCTAACGAAGCGCTTTTACCGCGTCCTTCCAGTCCCCTATAGTGTGAACTTGATTGGCAATGGCAATGCCGAGCTAGGACCCGGATCTTCCACGGGCCAGCACGTATTATTGGTGCCCGGTTGGGTTACAACTGGCCCCTTCACGGTTGTGCCTTATACCGCTGGCGGCGGATTTCCCACGGTGAGCGATCCAGGTCCACCGGATCGATCTAATCAATTCTTCGCTGGTGGTAGCGGCGCCCTCAGCACCGCGTCTCAAGACATCGACGTCTCCGGGAACGCGTCGGATATTAACGCAGGCAAGGTCACGTGTGACTTATCCGCGTGGCTAGGCGGATTTTTCACCGACCAGGACAACGCGATGTTACAGCTTATCTATTTTGACGGCGCAAATGACCTGGGCAGTTTCCCGATCGGGCCTGTCACGGCTGCGGAGCGGGGTAACCAGACGGGATTGCTCTTAAGGGGTGTTACCGCACTACCGGTGCCACCGAATACCACACGGATACGGCTCGTTCTGACAATGACGCGCGCGGCCGGCGCGTTCAACGATGCCTACGCCGACAGCTTGTCCTTGGTGCTGCACGTGCAATGAAACCGAACAGGCCGCAGCACCGTTGCCTTCGCTCGTAATCTGACTTCTCCCTTCGTCGGGGGCGCCACACTCACTCATTAGCTTTGTGACCGACCGCCTAGGCCACGATCGCCGTTACGCGATCGATTCTACTTTTGCGCAAAGCGAGCTGAAGTGGAAACCTTTGCGCAATTTTCGCGAAGCCCTAGAAGCTACTGTAGACTGGTATCGGCTAACCGCGGGTGGTGGCAGCCGTTACTCAAACGCGCGGGACGTTACTGAGGAAACACGGTCCTCTCGCTGCTAACTCCGGACGGCGTTTCCGGGCTTGAACTCTTCTCCGGCGACCGCTAAAGTGTTTTCGATTACGTCACCCGACGTTTCAACGCATCTTCGGCCGGGCTGAAGTGGACCCGTAAGGCTGGACCTTCGCTGGGACACCGCTTGCGCGATCTCCAGATACAACTGGAGCCTTGAGTCAACCGAAGTGAGGTCAGCCTTTACCATGGCCTTGTCCGGGTGGTTCCTGGTTCCAGCAACAGCCAGAAAGATATTCTCATGCACATCCTTTCTTTACCTCGGATGATTCGATTGCTCCTGGTCTTATGGTTAGTTACCGCGGCGCAGGCGAATGAATGGCATGTCTGCCAGGCGGGCGGCGCGAACTTTACCACGATTCAAGCGGCGGTGGATAACGCGCAACCGGGCGACGTGATCAAAGTTGCGGCCGCCACCTATACCGAGGCGAAGCTGGTAAGTGGAACGCAATACAATCTCTACTTAGCTAAGACTCTCACCATCCGCGGCGGATATACCTGCGCTGATTTCACTAATCAGAATCCCTCAACGAACGTCACCACTATTCGTCCCTTCACCGCGAACGAATCGGTCGTTTCCATTTTCGGCGTGTTCGGAACAACGTCGCAGGTTGCGCCAACAATTGACGGTTTTACGATCACCGGCGGCGGCGGAGGCGACCACGGTGGCGGAATCTCCATGCACGATAGCGATGCTATCATCAGCAACAACGTCATCACTGGCAACACGGGCTACCTTCTCGGCGGCGGCATCTATGTCCAGCGCGGTGCGCCGCGGATTCAGTATAATCGCATCCAGAGTAACACGGCCGATGCGCAAGGTAACTTCGCAAATGGCGGCGGGATCGAAATGGAAACTGCGGCCGGATCCGTGCTCAGCAATATCATCGCCAACAATACGTTCACCGGCGGCGGAACAGTAAATGGCGGCGGCGTTGACGTTACTTCCGGCGGCGGTCCCGTGCTTTTTGCTAATAACACTATTGTAGGTAACAGCATCAACGGCGTGCACGCCGACTCCAATATAACTCTGGTGAACAATATCATCATGACTCATCCGGTCGGCGTCAGCGCGAGCATGACTGTAACTACCAGTTACAACATCTACTTTGGCAATACGACTAACACGCAGGGCTTTTCTCTTAGCGGGACCGACCTGACGGTGAACCCACAACTTAGCGCCAGCTATCATCTCAACGCAGGTTCGCCCGCGATCGACGCCGGCACGCATACGAACGCGCCCAATCGCGACATCGACCGCGAGCCGCGCGCCATGATCGGCACCTCCGGTTTGTATAAGATCGACATCGGCGCGGATGAATTTACCGGCGCGGCCCAGACGCAGCGCGAGCTCGCGACTCAGCCGGCGGATTTCACCTTGATCGGTCCGGGCAATCCAGTCGAGAACCCTAACTCAACCGGTCCGAATGATTGGATTGGTTACTCGGTCGCCGCCGGTGATGTGAATGGCGATGGTAAGTCCGATCTCATCGCGGGCGCCTTTAATCATGCCGACGATTTCGATAACGCCATCGCCGATAGCGGCCGCGTTTACTCACTCTACGGTAACGGCACGCGAAGGTTAGGCACGGTGGATTTTTTTAGCACCACACCGAGCCTGCAAGTGCGCTCCTACCTCAATCAACTCCACATAGGTTCATCGCTGGCGGTAGCGGATCTGAATGGCGATGCTACGCGCGATCTTATCATCGGCGCCGTGGGCGCGGCGAACTTCAACGTCAAAGGTTCCGTTTTTGTTTTTCAGGGCGGCGCGGGCTTGACCGGCATCAAGACCCTAGCGCCCACTAACCAGGCTACATTAGAATTCCGTTCCAGCGCAGCTACCTCATCCTTCGCGGCGCAGAATGCCTTGGCCGCTGGGAGACTTAGCAATGACGCGATCGATGATCTGGTTATTGCGGAAGCGAATGCCACCGGCCCCGGTAGTAAGACTAACGCGGGCGCAGTCTTTGTCTTTTTCGGCAACGCTAGCTTACCGGCCTTATGGGATCTAAGTTCGATGCCCGCAAGTCTGGCTATTTACGGACCGGCGACCAATTCCTTCCTGGGCCGCGTAGCTGTGGGAGATGTGAACGGCGACGGCAAACTGGATTTGATCGTCCGCTCCTTGACTACCGCCTACATTTTCTACGGACCCTTATCTGCAGGCACGATTGATCTCGCTACCACGCCGGCGAACGCAACCATTACCGGCTTAACTGGCGATTGGGTTGCGGCGGGTGACCTGGATGGCGACGGCAAAGCGGACATTATTTTAGGTCTAACTAACGAGACAGATGTGGTACGCGGCGGAACACTAGCCGCGTCGCAAACCATCGGCGCAGCGGCCGCGGTCCGCTTTACCGGCACTACGCCACAAACCTTGTGGGCCTTCGATTGGAATGGCGATGGCAAAGCCGAAGTAGTTATCGGTGATCCTTCGCATGAGCACACCTTTGTAGTCTTTGGTGGCGCCTTATCCGGCACGGCCGATCTCTTCGATCGCGCAAAGTGGATCATCACCGGCGAACTAGCGGGGGACAGATTCGGTTTCTCCATCAGCAACGGCGACCTCGACGGCGATGGCAACTCCGATCTCATCATCGGCTCACGCATGCATATCGTAAGCAATCATACCCTGCACTTTGAAGACGCGGGCGGAGTCTATGTCTTCTATGGCGCCACCGCGAAAATCCTATCGATGGCGCGAGCAGTGAATGGTCACATTAACTTACAATGTTTGGGCATACCTAATCAGGTTAATGACCTCCAGGTGTCGCCTGATTTAAGTTCCGGAAGTTTCGGTAGTATTGTGCCAGCGCCGCCCGCGGCCGATGCTATCGGCGATTTTCCCTACGATGACGCCGGTGCAGTTGGTCTAACCCATCGTTTCTATCGGCTCGTCTATCCCTAGGCGCTCGTAACCGCGCCTTTACGCAAACGGAATTGAAATGGAAGCTGCTGCGCAATTTCCGCGAAGGCCTTGAGGCGACAATCGATTGGTATTTGGGCAATCGAGCTTGGTGGCAACCACTTCTCGAGCGCACCGGGCGATACTGGGACGGCGTAGGAAGACGGACCGGCTTGGTCCCAAGTTTCGCCTATCACTTTCCACTTGCATTTTGACGGCGACAGCGAAAATTGTGCGCTTTTTATGCACTGCGTCCTTCGGGCCAAACTAACATACCCCTTCCGCTTTTTGAGAGCAGTCAGACCAGCTCTGGTGGCTGCGGCGTTGACTGTGCGCGTCGCAACCGCCACCATCGAATCCGATGGCGCACTCGATCTGACGTTCGATGCGGGCAGTTTCACCAATGGCACGGTTAAGACGTCGTGTCTTCAAGACGACGGGAAGCTGGTCATCGGTGGCTACTTCAACAAAGTGCATGGCATTGCGCGTCACGGCGTGGCGCGCCTACAGGCTGACGGAACCTTGGATACAATGTTCGATCCTGGTAACACGGCCTACGATGTGGAGACCATGGCTCTTCAGCCGGATGGTAAGGTCATTGTCGCAAGCACGGCTTTGTCCGCAGTTAATCTCGCGCGTCTGAATGACGATGGATCTGTGGATACGGGCTTCAACGTCGGAACCGCGCTTTCGACGGACGGACTGGATGATGGGGCCGGTCACGCCACTAGTCGCGGCACGGTGAGCGCTATTATTCTGCAAGGTGACGGCAAGGTAATCGTCGCAGGACAGTTTTCCTATGTCATAACGGGCCCTGGGACAAAGGTTGTGCGGATTTCGCTGGCTCGCTTCAACAGCAATGGAACATTCGATCCTTCTTTCGATCCGGGCAGCGGGCCAGCTTATAGTTTCGGCACGCCTTTAGTTACTATTGCGGCGGCGCAAGCTATTGCTCCGAACAATGGGAAGATTATTGTCGCAGGCACATTCGATTCTTTTGCCGGTCACGCCGCTCCGCAGATAGCCCGGCTTAACAACGACGGAAGCTTTGATTCTTCATTTAGTTCCACGGCCGGATTTTCTCGCAACACTCTCTCAGGCGTTCTAATTCAGTCGGATGACAAGGTGGTAGTCTGGGGTGGATTCGGCATCAATAGCGCCACCACTATCTTGCGCTTGAACGTTGATGGTAGCGTCGACAGTGGTTTCACCAGCCCTGCCTTTCAGCAATATGGTGGCCTCGGAAGTGTGACTTCGGTGAAGCAGCAAGCGAACAATCGACTATTGATCGGCGGGACCTTTCACTCGTTAGGCGGCTTCGCAGCTAACAACCTGGTGCGAGTTAATACAGACGGGACCCGCGACCCGAGCTTCGATGCTTCGGTGGCGGCCGGACCATGCGGTGTGAGCGTTAACACTTTGCTCGTCAGATCCGATGGAAAGATCTTCGCCGGCGGGTATTTCTCGACCTACGGTGGAGTTACTCGAGGTAACATCGCCTGGGTTGGCAGCGACGGCTCGGTCGATAGTACCTTTGCTGATCTCTCAGGCGCGACGGACCGGAACCCACAGATCTACGCGCTCGCGGTGCAGGGCGATGGGAAGATCATTGCCGGTGGATTTTTCAGTTCTTTCAACGGATTGCCGCGAAATAACATCGTGCGGCTTTTTCCCGACGGCGTGCTTGATCCATCGTTCGACGCTACCCTTGGCACAGATGGAGACATAAGGGCGTGTCTTGTTCAGACGGATGGGAAGATTATCATAGGAGGAAATTTTCTCGGTGTAGACGGTATCAATCGAGGACATTTGGCCCGTCTAAACTCGGATGGGACGCTCGATACTTCCTTCGATACCTCGGTCGGCGCCGATAGCACCGTTTATTCGCTCATGCAGGACTTAGGCGGGAATACTTACGTCGGTGGAGCCTTCATCCTCTTCAACGGATCAGGTCCGAGTATGCTATCTAAGCTGTCCGGTGCCGGTGTGGTCGATCCGAACTTTAACCACGGCAACGCGGGTCCGAATGATGTCGTGTACGCTATAGCTCCGATTGACAGCACGGGTGGCATTGTGATCGGGGGAAATTTTACTACCTACAACGGGTTACCGAATGTGCGTCGTATCGCACGGGTGAACGCATCGACTGGTGCGCTTGATGTGAGCTTCACTCAGATGGTAAATGTTGGATTTAGTGGCGCGGTCCGCAGCCTGTTACTGGCAACCGACGGGAAGTATTATGCCGGCGGAATCTTCACCACCTTTAACGGTCAATCCCGCCAGCACGTCGCTCGCCTGAACACTAATGGTAGCAATGACTCCACTTTCACTCCGCCCTCCAACAATGGGCTCGTCTTTTCGGTAGTCCTGCAGAATGGAAAACTCTTTGCCGGTGGGAACTTTTCTACTCCGACTATCGACATCGCTCGTCTCAGCAGTACTGGAGCCTTGGATTCCACTTTCTCGGTTGGGATAGGGACGCAGTTTTCTCCGACGTTGTCCTACACCGTTGGATTCGGCACGCCCCTCATTTCGGCGCTTGCTCTTCAATCCGATGGCAAGGTGCTCATCGCAGGCTTTTTTAATCAATACAATGGAGCGTCGCGTGTAGGTATTGTGCGCTTGACTGATTCCAAGGTCGCCAACATGCGCATTACGTCGGTTACTAAACCTAGTGGCTCTATTCTCCTGCAAGGATCCGGTGTGGCTAACACGACCTACACCGTGCAAGCGTCACCTGATTTGAATCCAAGCAATTTTGCCTCCCTCAACAGCGTCACCACCGATGCTGGTGACTCCTGGCAATATGCAGACAATCCGACGGGCTTAACGCAGCGCTTCTATCGTTTGGCGTATCCGTAAGATGAATTTGGCTTTCAATCGCTGCGGCGACAAACGCAATGGCGTTGCCGCGTACATTGTTTCATTGATCGCTTTGCTCATGGCTGCAGATCGCGGTTTTGCCGGGAGTGCTACATGGAATGCCAGTCCGAATAGCAATGATTGGAACACTCCGACGAATTGGACGCCAGCTACGGTGCCTAACGGAGTTGCGGACGTCGCAACTTTTGGTAACTCAAACACAACCAGCGTGGCAATCTCGAACAACACCGGGGTAGGCAGCATCTTGTTCGATATTACAGCGAGTCCTTTCACAATCACAGCAAATCCTACATCGAATCCTTTCGCAAATCTCGCCACTCTAACACTTAGCGGCAGCGGAATTGTGAATCAGTCCGGGAGCATCCAGAACTTCGTCATCGCGGGAATAGTACTAATTCTGGTGCGCAATCGGTTATCAACTTTACTAATAATTCTTCGGCGGGTAGCGGGACGGTTTTTGCGATTAACGGCGGACAGCGAGGCGGGGAACTTTATTTCTACGACAACTCGACTGCGGGTCATGGCGTTTTTGTTGTCAATGCTTCGCCTGTCTCTGATGGGGGGCCTGGCATCATAACTTTCGAAGGAAACTCAACGGCAGGTAGCGGGAGCTTTACCTGCAATCCTACCAGTGTTGTCGGGGGCTCCGGCGGTATTATCCACTTCGATGACACTGCAACGGCGGGTAGCGGATCATTCACGAACAATGGCGCCATCGTTACGGGCGGCTACCCTGGTTATACGGAGTTCCGTGGCGGAACGGGCGGTGATGCAGTTTTCATCAACAACGGCACGACAGCGTTCCTTAGAACCGGTGGTTCAACAATGTTCGATGCCTTGTCCAGCGCAGGCAACGCTACCCTTATCGCGAATGGTGGATCAAACGGCGGATTTGGAGGTGCAATTGATATCGCGGGCGATGGCGGAACGGCCCGGGTTAAGGTCTTTGGGAACGGCTCCCTTTATACAGGTGGCCACGGCAACGCGCTCTTCGCAATCGGATCCTTGGAGGGAAACGGGGACGTTTTCCTTGGCCACCTTAATACGGGTGTAGGTAACAATAACGCCAGCACAGTCTTTTCCGGCGTGGTCCACGACGGGCAACCTCACGGACCGCCGCCGGATAGTGATTATGGGTCCCTAACCAAAGTGGGTAGTGGAACCTTGATTCTTCAGGGGGCTAATCTTCACAAGGGAGGCACAATTGTGAATGCAGGCAAGCTGATGATAAACAATGTTAGTGGCTCGGGCACTGGTTCTGGCCCGGTAACGGTTAACGGTCCCGCAGGCATCCTCGGAGGCACAGGCACGATCAGTGGTCCAACTACTATCAACGGTGGTTCGGTTCTTTCCGGAGGCGACACAATGACCGCGACTGGTTCCCTGAAGGTCGCGAACAGCCTCTTGCTTAACTCAGGTGCTGTTATGGAAGTAGGGCTAGGACCAAGTCATACTCATTCCACTTTGACCCGCACTGGAGGAAATTGGAACTTTGCGGCAGCGCAAGGTTTCTCGATCGTTGATGTCGCAGCGGCGCCGGGGCTGTATGACAACGTTATCACTGGTCTAATTGGCGATCCCGGCGGTACTGCCTCCTGGACCATCACGACTCCCAAATTCGCCGGCACTTTCACCTACGATGGAGCAGGTAATATCGATCTGAACATTACCGGGGTGCCTTCAGTGCCAGCTGAGATTACACGGAGCGGAAATGACATCACAATTACCTTCCGAGCCACTCAAGGAAGAACCTACCATCTCGAACGAAAAGGGATGGTTAGCGAGACGAGTTGGCAAAGCATCCCAGGCGTGGACGATCTAACGGCCGCCGGCGATGGGATAATGCAAATGACGGATCCGAACGCGATCGCGGGCGGACAAGCTTTCTACCGAGTCAATCTGCTCCCTTAGTCTGTAGCGAAAGTATCGTCGCGCTGCGCAATTTCCGCGAAGGCCTTTAGGCGACAATCGATTGGTATCTGGGCAATCGAGCCTGGTGGCAACCGCTTCTCGAACGCGCAGGACGGTATTACGGCTCAGAGAATAGAAGATTTCCTCGGCCAGAAAAGAGACTTGTGAAATCGTGCCAAATCTCTTAAAAGCAACGCGGGAGCGAGGCCAAATTGAGACCGTGCAGTGCTTGCAGGTTGTTGTGTAGTGGCGCGCTGATTTTCAGTGCGAGTCTCCCGGCGCAGGCGGCCGTCTTTAACATTGCCAATGGCGATGTGGCGGCGTTGAAGAACGCGATCGTCACCTCCAATAGCAACAACGAAGGGGACGTGATCAGTCTGGCCGTGGGTGGCAGTTATGTGCTGACGGCGGTCGATAACTCAACTCGCGGGCCGAGCGGATTGCCAGTGATTGTTAACGATAACAATCACGCCCTTACATTTAACGGCAATGATGCCACCATCACGCGCGACCCAGGCGCGCCCGCTTTCCGCATTTTCACCATCTACAACACGTTAGGCAATCAACCTTACACGGTTTCAATGGAGAGTGTGACCATCAGCAATGGCCTGGGCGCGAGCGGCGGGGGAGTAGAAGCATTTGGCGGCGGCATCTGGAATACCGGCACACTCCTATTGCTCAATAATTGCACGATCAGCGGCAATTATGCCGGCGCCGGTGGCGGGATTAATACCGGCGACGGGACAGTCTCATTGACGAACTGCACGCTTTCGGGGAATTCGGCCGGGGAGGGTGGTGGCATTCGGAATGAAAATCCTTTTGCCTCAAACCGCGGGGGGACGGTTCATCTGACGAACTGCACATTAAGCGGTAATACGATTAGCTCAGCAGCTGGCGCGGCAATTAGTAACTACAACACGCTGGCCACCAGTAACCTCGTCGATGCGCGGGTAGACTTGACCGGCTGCACCTTAAATGGCAACGGCATTTACGATCAGTCCCAGCAGTACTACTCGCAGGTTACCTTGCGCAGTTGCATAGTAAATCAGTCTCCTTTGCACTCAGATAAACTTAATGGTGGCGGGGGAGGAATTTTTTCCCAGGGCTATAACCTGAGTAACGACGACGGTAGCGGGAAGCTTACTCAGGCTACCGATCAGATTAATACCGATCCCGGCCTCGATCCGCTCGGGTTACAAAACAACGGCGGACCAACCCAAACGATTGCTCTTACTTTTGGCAGCGCCGCGATCGACAAAGGTAACAGTTTTGGCGCAACGACTGATCAGCGTGGCGCGGTGCGGCCTTATGATAACCCCGGGATCCCAAACGCGAGTGGCGGTGACGGAACAGACATAGGTGCCTACGAAGCATCGCAGGACCCCGTGCAAGGCGGACCGTTCTTCTCTGTCGCGACTTATGACGATCATGATGATGGCTTATGCAGCGGTGCTGATTGCACCTTGCGCGAAGCTATTAACCGCGCCAATGCCGTGCCCGGGGCTAACAGCATAACTTTCACTCACGCCGGCGGCACGATAGCGCTTACTCATGGCGAGTTGCTCGTAACCGATTCTGTTACGATCAATGGCAATGGCAATGTTACTGTAAGCGGCAATGGCGCCTCGCGCGCCTTTGACTTCACAGGTGGTAGCAGCTTTTTAAACGAGCTCACTATTCGCGATGGACGCAACCAGGTATTGATTGGCAATCCTACTAATGGAGGCGGCATCTACAATAGTGCCACGCTGCACGTATATGGTTGTTCGCTTATCAATAATCGTGTGCTCGGTACCGACACACTTTCTCCCAGCTCAGCTAGTGGCGGTGCCGGGCAGGGCGGCGGTATCTATAACTCGGGCACGTTATTCCTGGACGCATCGGCTTTTGTCCAGAGCAACGAGGCAAGTGGTGGCACTGGCGGAAACGGAAATTTCGGTCACGGCGGTGTTGCCAGTGGCAGCGGAGGAGCCGGTCGTGGCGGCGCGGTTTTCAACGACACTACCGGTTCACTCTTCATCACGAATTGCACCTTCAATGGCAATGTGACGCTAGGTGGCAACGGCGGGAGTGGCGGGCCTTTCGGTGGCAATGGCGGGAATGGTAACGGCGGCGCGATTTATAACCTGGGCACACTTACTATCACCGCAGCTACCATTGATGGTAACTCAGGTAGCAGCGGAACTCCCGGCACTGGGACTAGCAACGGAGTCTCAGGACTAGGCAGCGGTGGAGTTGCCGTCGCACTAGGAACTACGACAGTCATGAATTCCATTATCGCCGGTAACCTTGGCAGTAACGGCGGAGGTAACGATGTTGATGGTGCCTTTGTTTCGAATGGCTACAATCTGATCGGCACGGCTAACCATAGCACTGGCTTCGGTGCCAGCGGCGATCAGCTAGGCAGTGACCTAACCCCGCTCGATCCACACCTTGCTCCATTGCAAAACAACACCTTTCGTTTGTTGCGCGGGAGCACGGCGCTCGATCGCGGGAAAAGCTTTGGCCTAACGAGTGATCAACGCGGTTCGCCGCGCCCGGTCGATACCGTCTTTGCCAACACCGGCGGCGGCGACGGCGCTGACATCGGCGCGGTCGAGATGAACCTGCTGGGTGGTTCCGATAGCGATAGCGACGGCATGTCGGACGACTTCGAAGTCTTTAATTCCTTTAATCCCGGTGATCCGACCGATGCAACTGGCGATATCGATGGCGATGGCATGACGAACCTCCAGGAATTTCAGGCCGGCACGGATCCGCGCGACCCTGGTAGTTGGCTGCGCATTATCGCGGTCGCTAAGAACGGAAATGATTTCCTGGTCACCTTCAACCTGGCTATCACGGGCAAGTCCTATCGGCTCGAGCGCAAAGGCGCAGTTAGCGACACTACCTGGGGTTCCATTACCGGGGTGAGCGATTTCACCAGCACGTTTGTCGGTTCCGCCCAGATCAACGACCCCGGCGGCGTATCGATTCCAAAGCATTTCTATCACGTCCGCGTGCTGCCGTAGATAGGATCGGTAGCTAACGAGTCGTAGTCGGTAAGATGCCGATTTAGGCACTGGTGTGTTCACTTATCCGGAGCAGGGCGATTGCCTTGGGCGGCCACCCGTTTTCGATCTCGCAGAAAAGAGCCTTGTGAGATCACGACAAATCCTTTAAAAGCAAGGCGGGAACGAGGCCAATGTGAAACCGTGCAGTGCTTGCAGGGTATGGTGTGGCTGTGCATTGATTTTCACTGCGAGTTTCCCGACGCAGGCGGCCGTCTTTAACATTGCCAACGGCGATGTGGCGGCGTTGAAGGCCGCGATCAACACCGCCAATCTCAACAATGAAGCGGACACGATTATTCTGGCGACGAATGGCAGTTACGTTCTGACCACGGTCGATAACACTGACCACGGACCGAGCGGGTTACCGGTGCTTGTCTACGATAATGATCACGCTCTTGTGATCGCCGGTAATGGCAGCATTATCACGCGCGATGCGGCCGCGCCCGCTTTTCGCATTCTCACAATCTACAACCAGCTGGGCAACCTGGCTTTCGATGTTTCCCTGGATCAGGTGACCATCAGCAATGGAAATGCACAAGGACAAGGCGAAGGGGGTTATGGTGGCGGCATCTTCAATTCGGGGTCGTTGTTGATCCTGACTAACTGCACAATCAGCGGCGATCATGCCTTTCTTGGGCGGTGGCATTTTTAATGAGGACGGGACCGCCTCGTTAACCAACTGCACGCTGGCCGGCAATTCCGCGGTCGCAGGGGGGGCCATTTCGAATGAGTCGCCTTTCGCCTCGTCGAGAACCTCCGCCATTCATCTGAGGAACTGCACACTGAGTGGAAACACGATTACGAGCCAGGCCGGCACGATCATCGACAACGAAAATAGTACCAATGACTTTGTTGATGCGAGACTGGATTTGACCGGCTGCACCCTGAATGGCAGCGGCAATAACGGCGCCTCCGGCATCTATGAACAGTCCAGTGGCGTTGGCCACCACACGCAGATTACGCTGGCCAATTGCATTTTGAATCAGTGCCCTCTGCGATACGACGAGATCGCCAACGGCAGTGCGGGAATCTTTTCCTTAGGTTATAACCTGAGTAACGACAGTGGCAGCGGAGTTCTTGGCGGAAATCTCGCAAACGGGACCGATCAGATTAACACGGACCCCGGTCTCGACCCGTTAGGGTTGCAGAATAACGGCGGACCAACCCAGACGATCGCCCTGACTTTTGGCAGCGCAGCGATCGACAAAGGTAAGAGCTTCGGTTCAACCACTGATCAGCGCGGCGTGGCGCGGCCGTATGACAATGCGTCGATTCCGAATGCCAGCGGCGGCGATGGCAGCGATATCGGCGCCTACGAAGCGCCGCAGGACCCGCAGCAGAGTGGCGTTCCATCGTTTATCGTCACGACAACCGATGACCACAACGATGGCGTCTGCAGCGGTGCCGATTGCACGTTGCGCGAAGCTATTCAGGCAGTTGGCGGCAGAGGCAGCGGCACGATCACGTTTGCCAGTAACGTGACTGGAACGATCACCTTGCAAGCATTGCTGGGAGAACTCGACGTCAACGGCTCCGCTACAATTATCGGACCGGGCGCGCGCGTGTTAGCGGTAAGCGGCAACGAAAATCATCGCGTGTTCGGATTCAACACCGGCACCAGCACGGTCTTCGGTCTAACGATTCGTGATGGCTGGATGGCGGGCGGCGCCACCGGTGCATCAAATCTTGGCGGCGGCGTCTTAAATCAAGCGACGCTGACCCTGAATGATTGCGCGTTTACCAACAACTTTGTCGCCGGCGTTTCCGCCGGTGCTTCCTCGGGAAACAATGGCGGGTCAGGCCAGGGAGGCGGCATCTACAATGCGGGCACTCTGACGCTCAACCGATGCACGTTTTATCGCATCACGAGTGGCAATGTGGCCGGAGGCGGCAATGGCGGGGCTGACTTGAGTCCACTTAGCCGCGGCGGAGCAGGTGGCTCGGGCCAGGGAGGCGCCGTCTTCAATGCGTTGTCATCGACCTTATTTGTTAACAATTGCACCTTTAACGGCAACAGTGCCGCCGGAGGCAGTGGTGGCACTGGAACGCAATTCGGCGGCAACGGTGGCGCTGCCAACGGCGGTGCCATTTGCAATCAAGGGACGATGACCGTCACGGCTTGCACTCTGAGCGGTAACTTCGGTAGCAGCGGGCTAGGCGCACACGGCGGGATCAGCAACGGCTTCACTCCCTCCAGCAGCGGTTGCCTGGCGGCCTTGAGCGGCAGCAGTGTGGTCATGAATAGCATTAGCGCCGGCAACACCGGCAGCTTTGGCGGAGGCAATGACGCTGACGGCGCCTTTACCTCCAACGGCTACAACCTTATCGGCACCGCCGACCATAGCAGTGGTTTCACCGTCACCGGCGATCAGACCGGTACCGACGCCGCCAAGCTCGATGCCAAGGTCGGCGCTCTCCAAGATAACGGTGGGCCGACCGACACCATGGCTCTCTTGATTAATAGTCCGGCGATTGACCAAGGAAAAAGCTTTGGACTGACCACGGACCAGCGCAGCTTTTTGCGACCACAGGATAATCTGGCGATCAACAATGCAACTGGTGGCGATGGCAGCGACATCGGCGCTTTTGAGAGTGAGATCGGGCAAATCGGCGCCACCTTGAAAGTTACCAACACCTTCGATCACGACGATGGCCTCTGCGGTTTGAGTGACTGCACGCTGCGCGAAGCCATTAACGCGGCCAACGCTTTGGCAGGTGACAACGTGATCACGTTCGCGCCCGGCGTGAGCGGGACAATTCAATTGAGCGCCGCGCTGCCGAATTTGAGCACGAATATCAACGTGCAAGGCCCCGGCGCCAACGTGCTGACAGTGCGACGCAATACCGCAGGCATTTATCGCATCTTCACGGTCAGCAACGGCACTAGCAGCGGCCCCACGGTGAGCATCAGTGGCCTAACCATCGCCAACGGCACGACCGCGGGCGGGAGTCTGCCGGATAGCGGAGGCGGTGGCATCCTTGGTGATAGTGCCGCGCTGACCGTGAGCAATTGCACGCTCGACAGCAACACTGCCCGCTATGGCGGAGGAATATTCAACCTGCGCGGCGCATTGAACGTAAATAACTGCAGTCTGAATCAGAACAGTGTCACCGATGCCGGTGGCGGCATCTATAACTATGGCTTCGGCGGTGGCGGGAACGTGAACGTGAGCAATAGCACGTTGAGTAGCAACACCGCTCCTGGCAGCAGTGGCGGTGCGATTTACAATTACGCCGCCGCGTCAACGGTCATCAACAGCACCATCAGTGGCAATAGTGCTTTTAACGGAGGTGCCATCTTCAATGAGGGCAGTGGAACGATTACGAGTCTGACGCTACTAAGCTGCACCCTCAGCGGTAACAGCACGGCCAATGCTGCCAGTGGAAATGTCTATAACAATGGCGCGTTCGGCGGAAGCGCCACCCTGACGATAAGCAACACCATCTTCAAGACCGGTGCATCAGGTCCAAACATTTTGAACAACGTCGGCACAGTCGTCTCGCAGGGATATAACCTAAGCAACGACGCTGCGGGCGGCGATGGCAGCATTGGCCCGGGCGGATTTCTGAATGCTACGGGCGATATCCGGAACACCGATCCATTGTTAGGTCCGCTGGCAAACAACGGCGGACCTACGCTGACTCATGCATTTCCCATCAACAGCCCGGTCCTTGATAAGGGGAAAAGCTTCGGACTGCCTTTCGATCAGCGTGGGCTGCTTCGCACCGCCGATTCGCCGGTCTTCGCCAATGCCACCGGTGGTGATGGTACCGATATTGGAGCGGTGGAGTTTTATCCTTTGGGCGGTGTGGACACGGACGGCGATGGTATGTCGGACGATTTCGAAACGTTCTACGGCGTGAGCGATCCCAATGGCGATCCCGATGGAGATGGCCTAACGAATCTGCAAGAGTTTCAGGCAGGAACCAATCCGCTCGATCCGTTGAGCGCATTGCGCATCATCGCGGTCGCGCGCAGCGGAAATAATCTCACGGTGACTTTCTCTCTGGCGGTGGCGGGCAAGATGTATCGGTTGGAGCGCAAGGATGCGCTCACCGATGCCTTCTGGAGTTCCATCTCCGGTGTGGCCGATCTTACGGTAGTTTCCACCGGCTCGGCCCAGCTAACGGACCTAGGTGGCGCAAGTGTAACGAAGCATTTCTACCACGTCCGCGTGCTGCCGTAGTAAGGGCAATCGTTAGTTAACGAGTAGTTAAGCTGTAATTTCGGCAGCCAGCACGGTGGGGCCATCTGGAACGAGTCCGGCAGCATAGTTATGAAAGTGGACCATTCCACCTTCAGTGGCAATTCGGCCAATGGCAGCGCGGGCGCCGTTCAGTTTGATGGTTCGGGTGGGACTGCGACGGGCAGCATCACTAGTTGCACCTTCACTCAGAATTCGGCTCGTAGCTTTGGCGGAGCCGTGAACGTCGATGGCGCCGGCGGCTCCGATAGCCTGGGCAATCCTGCCAATGGTTCCGCTATTCTCAAGATTACCAATTGCACGTTCGACCGAAACTCTGCTTCTCACCCAAGCCAAGCCAAAGGCTGGGGTGGCGGTGTAGCGCTGGACGGAAGCAACGGCACGAACGGCAGCACGGGCAATGCAGTGGTCACTGTGGATAGCTGCACCTTCAGTGGGAATTCTTCCAAGATGCTCGGTGACGCAATCTATCTCTCAGAAACCACCAGCGGCACGACTGTTCTCCAGATTGGCAACAGCATCCTGGCGAGCGCCGATGCGGATTTCAACATCTCAACCGATAATATTAGCGGCGGAACAGTTACGGTTATGTCGGGGGGATATAACTTGAGCGATGACGCCGCCTGCGGTGTGGATCCCTGCAACGATGCCGGCACTGGGCCCGGCGGTTTGTTGAACCAAGTAGGTGACCAGCGTAATACCGATCCCATGCTTGATCCGGCCGGCATTAAAAACAATTTCGGACCGACCATGACCTTTGCCTTGCAAGCTACCAGTCCTGCCCTCGACAAGGGTAAGAGCGATATCTTCGCGAAGAATCCGAACGATCAGCGCGGCGAAGATAAACCATTTGACGATCCGAACATTCCCAACGCCGCCGGCGGCGACGGCGCCGATATTGGTGCTTATGAAGCCGACGTCCGCATCATTGATCAACAGAAGCTTCCCAACAACTCTTTAGTATTTACCTTCACAACTATCCTGGGTCGTAACTACGAAATACAAAGCCGCCCTGACTTCATGCCGGCGACTCCCTGGAGCTCGGTCACAACCAGCATTCCGGCCCCGCCTGTTCCAGGCACCGGTGGCGTTATCCAGGTTACTGGTACCGAACGCGATCGGCGGACCTGGCTCCGGATTCTACCGCGTACATCAACTGCCCTAGGCCAGACGTGAACATGCGGGCGTTGCTTTTCACACTGTGTGGGATCGGCACCTGCTTGTTCGCCGACGACATCGTTGCCGCCACGCTCGTGGTAATCAACACCGACGATAACCTGGCCGGCTCCTTGCGACAAATGATTCAGGATGCTGCTTCCGGGGACATGATTGTGTTTAACATTCCGACGAGCGATCCGGGCTACAGCGCCACGACTCACATCTATACGATCGGACTTCACGAGCGGCGAGTGTGATCAATAAGGATCTGACGATCGACGGCGGCGCAAACAAGATCCTGCGACAGGCGATCGATCCGCGTCTTTCCACTGCCGGCACGTCACTTCCTCTCGATACGCTCGTCCACCTTTACCGGTAACATAGCCTCGGCTCGTGGCGGCGGCCTTCGCCTGACCAATGGCATCGCGGACATGATGAACACCCTCGTCGCCAACAATACTGCACCTACCAGTGGGCCCGATCTGGACTTAGCCGGCGCCACCCTGACCGTCGACTACGATTTGATTCGCAGCATAAGCGGCTGGGGTGCGGCCGCCCAGGGTATGCATAACATCACCGGCATGGATCCGCAGCTTGATCCAGCTGGCCTGACAAACGACGGTGGAGCTACCGATACGATTCCGCTGCTAGGCAATAGTCCGGCAATTGACGCCGGTAACGATGCGATCGCGCCGAAGCTTGATCAGCGCGGCTGGCTGCGTGTCGGCGTAGTGGATATCGGCGCGTTTGAATTCACCGCGCAACCGATGCGGTTTACTTCTGTTACGCGGCCGGATGTCATGCATGTTCTTATGCTAGGCAAAGGTGTGCCGAGCAGCAGTCACACCTTGCAAAGCTCATCGGATTTGAATCCGAATAACTTTAGTAACCTAAACAGTGTCATGACCGATGGGACCGGGGCGTTTCAATACAACGACGCTCCGCCAGGTGGCCTAACGAGACGTTTCTATCGTCTCACTTTCCCATAGTTACATTGCGGTTCCGACGGACTATTAAAGATCAGGCTACAGCAGGTAACACCGGCTTCAGCCTTCTCCAGTTCTGACACGTCGAGCGTTCGAACGCGGAAAGCGCGCTCTTCGAGTAACGCGCGAGTCCTCGGAAAAGCACCAGGCATGATCACCACGTCATTGAGCAGAAGCGCGTTGGCGGCCGCGGGTTCGTCCTTCGGGCACGTCGAGCAATTCAAAGCCGCGCAATGACTCGACGTCGATCCAGGCTCGATGCACCAGAATGGTGTTATTACCAATATAAGAGCAGGCACTCTTTAGATGCAGGCAGCCCGTTACCTCGACAGGTTGCACGGTGTAGCCATAGCTACCAAGTAACGCGCGCAACTGTTCTATGCCTGCGCGATTGGTGCGTTGCGACAGCCCAACGAAAAGAGTGCGATCAATTCGCATCACATCTCCGCCATCCAAGGTCGCAGGTTCGGTGAGAAACTTGAGCGTTCGATAACGCGCCAGTGCATTCGCGATGCTGCGCGTTTCGGGCCGTCGGCTCGGCGCGCCCATGTTGGTGATGACCGCGACTTCATTCAGCACTATCGCCGTATCTTCAACGAAGACCGCATCGGGAAGGTCTGGCTCGGCCGGCAGCGAAACAATCTGTGCGCCGAGTTTGGCCAGACAATCTTGATAAGCCTTGTGCTGCGCCTGCGCCTTGGACACATCGATCGGCTGGCGCGCGTGGAAGGACAACGCACAATCGTTGATGCTCGGACTCACTTCCCGGGTGATGGCGATGAGCGGCATGGCGGAACGACAATTTACAGCAGGCCGGCGAAGGCGTTGACAGCATTTTCTCCGGTCGTACGTTTCGTCCCATGACGAACAACGATTTCACCTCGAAGGAAAGTTCGACAGACTGCGGCATCACTCGCCGTAAATTTCTTGGCGCAACGATCGCCACTGGAGCTACCGTTCTCGCCGGAGGCTCATTCGTTACCATGCAAAGGTTGGCGGCGGCGGCAGAAGCCGCGGATAAGTCTACGTTTCTTATCGGCGGCGATCTTAACGTGAATCGCCTTGGCTTCGGTGCCATGCGTCTGACCGGCGAAGGCATCTGGGGTTGGCCGCCCGACAAGGAGAATGCCAAGAAAGTTTTGCGCCGCGCGGTTGAGTTGGGAGTGAATTTCATCGACACGGCCGATGCCTACGGGCCGGAGGTAAACGAGCTGCTGATTGCCGAAGCTCTGCATCCTTATCCGAAAGGCCTCGTGATTGCGACCAAGGGAGGCAACACGCGGCCGGGACCTAACCAGTGGGTGCCCGATGGTCATCCCGAATACCTCACCAAATGTGTCGATAAGAGTTTGCAGCGATTGAAGGTCGATCGGATCGATTTGTATCAACTACACCGCATCGATCCGAACGTGCCGGTCGAGGATTCGTTAGGCGCACTTAAGAAAGCGCAGGATGCAGGCAAGATTCGGCATATCGGCTTGTCCGAAGTAAGCGTGCAGGAGATCGAGCGCGCAAAGAAGGTTGTGCCGATCGTTAGCATTCAAAACCAATACAACATCGAGAATCGCAAGTCGGAGGAAGCTTTGGCCTATTGCCAAAAGGAGAAGATGGCCTTCATTCCATGGGCGCCAATTGGCGGTGGCCGAGCTCCGCAATTGCGCAACTCGGATAACCCGATGGCGGAGGAAGCCAAGCGCCGCGGAGTTAGCGTAGTTCAGCTGGCTCTGGCCTGGTTACTCCAGCACTCGCCCGTCATGGTGCCGATTCCAGGCACATCGTCTTTGCCTCACCTTGAAGAAAACATGGCTTCGACAAAACTGCAGCTTAGTCCGGCCGAATGGAAGACAATCGAAGCCCTGGCAGAGAAGGCATAAGGTCTAACCGCTACCGGGCGCCAAGTTTAGCCTCGACGCGCGTTTCGGCCCAAGTCAAGGTGGCGGGATGAAAGCGCTTTCCAATTTCGTCAGCCTGCATCCCTACTTCAAGGTTCATCCGGGAAAGCTCGATGCTTTCAAAGCTGGTTTCGCCGGCTTTATTCAAGCGACGGCTAACGAAGAAAAGAATCTTTTCTACGAGTTCACCGTCAACGGCGACGAAGTTTTCTGTCGCGAAGGCTACGCGGATGCCGATGGTGTTTTGGCCCACCTCGATAATGTCGGCGCCATGCTGGCCGAAGCGATGAAGATAGCAGATCTTATTCGACTCGAACTACACGGGCCAGCCACGGAGTTGGATAAGCTAAGAGGGCCGCTGGCTCATCTGAAGCCAGCGTGGTTTATCCTCGAATAGGCCTAGCACTCGTTAGCTATCTGTGAGTGGGCTGATGCTCCTTGGCGCCGGTTTGCCACAGTAGAAAGGCATAGGTATCAGCTGCTTCGCGGTCCTGTTGTGCGCGGGTCGAACCAATACCATGGCCGGCATCAAAATCGACTCGAAGCAGGATAAGTTTTCCCGAGTTACTGGCGGCTTGCAATCGCGCGGTCATCTTGCCGACATGGAAAGGCGCAACGCGCGGATCAGTAACACCGGTGGTTAGTAATACCGCAGGATAAGCCGTGTTATCCTTGACTGACTGATAGCTATCGATGGCCTTGAGCGTCCGGTAGCCAGCCTCTTCGCTAATAGCGCCCCACTCGGGTTCCTCACTGTAACCTTCCTGTTCAACAACGTAGCGTAGCGGATTCGACCAGCCGACACCATCGACAACGGCGGCGAACAAATCCGGCCGCTCGGTCATCGCTCGACCAACAGTGATACCTCCGGCAGAGCGACCGCCGATGGCGAGATGCGCCGGCGATGTGTAGCTCTTGGCGCATAGGTCTTCGCAGACCGCGATCAGGTCACGCCAGGTGTTCGGTTTGTTAGCTAGCTGTCCCGCCTTATGCCACTCGCGCCCATACTCGCCGCCGCCGCGGACATTGGCGAATCCGACGATCGCACCCGCATCGATCAGTGCCAGGGCACGCCCGACAAAGTTCGGCGTGTACGGTGTGGCGCCGTAGGAACCGTAGGCCTGAACGAAGGTGGGCGTCTGGCCGTCCGTCTTAAGACCTTTGCGGTAGATGATGCTGTAAGGAATCTTGGTGCCGTCTTTAGCTGTAGCGAAGAAGCGCTGCGTTTCATACTTACTGACGTCGATGGATGGCTTGGGTGTCAGGCCGGTATTGGCGACCTTGTTTTTGGCATCGACCGACCAGATACCTGTAGGTGTGAGCCAACCGGAGTAGGACATGAGCGCGCCTTCCTCGTTGCCCGTGGTAAACACGGCGATGATTGTGCCATCAAATGGCAGTGCGATGTCGGTGACGTGTCCGTCGCGATCGAGTCGCCGCAGCCGGCTAACTCCGCCGTCCATCATCTGGAGATAGACTCCTTCTTTGGCCAGCCTGATGTCTTCGATAACCTGCGGGCCTTGCGGCACAACTTCCGTCGCAGTCGCGAGATCAGGTGTAGCGGTGCTTGTCTTAAGTAACCGGCCACGCGGCGTCGTCTTGTTTACCAGGAGGTAAAGATCGTCCTTATCCATGGCGAAGCCGGTAAGCACATCCTCGAAACCAGCGATTGGTTTCCAGGAAGCATGACCGGCGAGCGCATCCTCGAGCGGCGCAATCAGGAGCCGTACCTCGGGCCTGACATCGTTAAGTAGAAGCAGGACATGTTTCGCGCCCGGCGATGTCAGGATGTAGGGTGACTGAATGCGGTCATAGTCCACCCCGGCAACCAGCCCGCGTTTCATCAGGATAGGATCGGAGGCGGGATCGGTGCCCAGGCGATGAAAACGTGCCTGGCTGTCAAGAAATCGTTCCGGTGTGTTTACCTTGCCGGTTAGCTGGTTGTAGAAGAACCCGGTTCCATCATCGAGCCATTGAGGGTTAGCTGCCTGGGTCTCAGCGATACGTTCCGGTAAGTCCGTTCCATCGGCTACCTTTAGGATGTGTAAGGTAGAATCCTCACTGCCGTCCTTCGACAGTCCATAGGCGACGTGCGTCCCGTCGGGCGAAGCTCGCCACCAATCGAGCGAGTAATGACTTGAGCCGGCATTAAGCTTGGTTGGATCGATAAGAACGCGATCGTGCTCGTTTTCGCGGACGAAGAGCTTGAAGTTGTCAGCGCCTAGCGGCCGTTGTTGAAAGAATAACTTACCGCCGGTTCGCTGGACGCGAGTGGTTAGGACGAGGTCGCCGGATAACTGCTGGATGCGCTTAAGCAGTGCTTCGCGGCCAGGTAGCTTATCGAGGACGGCACGGGTATAATCATTCTGAGCTTTGAGGAAAGGCAACCAGTCGGGATCCTTGTCGTTCTCCATCCAACGGTAGGGATCGTCCAAGGTTTCGCCGAAATAGGTATCATGGGCGACATCCACTCGCGCTACCGGCGGCTTGGGTGGCGTTTCAGCATGAAGCGCAATTGTTGCAAGACAACAGAGGACAGCGGCAAGGCACAGACGTGGTGACATGAAGGCGAACGTTCTTCGGAAATTCCATCGTGTCGAGAGAATTGCGATGCTTAGTTCATCGGCTAGTATTTAAGGTGATGGGACGTGAACTCTTGCTCAATATCGCGGATTACGCGCGGGTCGCGCGCGGCAGATTGGCCAAGGATTGCTGCGATTACTACGAAGGCGGTGCCCTGGATGAGATTACTCTGCGCGAGAACACGACCGCCTGGGAGCGGCTGAAGCTTTACTACCGGGTGCTGGCCAATGTGCGCGAACGCAAGCTGGCCACTACCGTGCTCGGTCAACCCATCTCGATGCCAATCGTGGTCGCGCCGACAGCGTTTCATAAGCTGGCCTGCGGGGAAGGTGAGATAGCAACAGCAAAGGCGGCTAAGGCGGCTCGGACGCTATTTATTCTTAGCTCGCTTTCGAACACGCCGATGGAATCGGTCTTTGCGCAAGCGGCCAGTCCGCGCTGGTTTCAGCTCTACATCTACAAGGATCGTGCGGTCACGCGCGATCTCGTGCAACGCGCGGAGGCAGCCGGCGCGGAAGCAATCGTGCTGACGGTGGACGCGCCCGGGTTAGGCACGCGCGAACGCGATGCGCGTAACAGCTTTCGTTTGCCGAAAGGTCTGGTCGTGGCAAACCTGACGCCTCTGGGCAAAGGCAAGATACCTAAGGTAACCGGATCCGGCCTGGCGGCCTATGTGCGGGATAACTTCAAACAGGACCTGGGTCTGGCGGACCTGGATTGGCTCTGCCGCGCGACGAAGTTACCGGTAGTAGTGAAAGGTGTGTGTCGCGGAGATGATGCCTGCGCCGCGATCGACCATGGGGCCAAGGCGATTGTTGTTTCGAATCACGGCGGGCGTCAGCTCGATACCGCACCTTCGACCTGCGAAGCATTGCCGCACATCAAAGAAGCTGTGGGCAACGCTTGTGAGATCTATGTCGATGGCGGAATCCGTCGCGGCAGCGATGTGCTCAAGGCGATCGCACTCGGCGCGCGCGCCGTGCTGGTTGGACGTCCGATCTTGTGGGGCTTGTGTGTGGATGGAGAACAAGGCGCAACGAATATCCTGCAAATTCTGCGGCGCGAACTGGACGAAGCCATGTTGCTTTGCGGATGCACCAAGCTGAGCGACATCGGTAGCTGGGTGCTGGCGCCCTAAGATTCTACAGACTTGTGCAGTGGGACGGGGATCGGTGCCATCCTTTTCGCCGACGCGACTGCCGTCGGTCTGGTGCGGCAATTCTATCATCTTTGCTTTCCGTAACGGAGTCTTGCCCCGAGCGAGGCGTCCACGGCCACGAAAATTATCAGCGAAGTTTTGCTTGCGAAGCCGTCCCGTCGCTTGTTAATTTTGCGCTGTGAGGATCTCCCCAGTCAGTTCGCTCGCTCTTTGCGCGCTGCTTTGCGGGCTCGTGTCTGTTTCGGCGCGCACCACACTCATGGAAATGGGTCCGCCGCCTCCGCTGGCCAGCGGCATCGCGGCCGACACCAACCCTCCTTCCACCAATGACGACGAAGCTTCGCCATTGCCGGGCGGATTTATTCCGGGCGTAAGTCATCTTTACGGTCCGATAACTCGCACTGACCTGGCGCTTGGCGGAACCGGCGCCGCCGGGGGTCCGACATTCGTCACGCCGATCATCGACGGCAATTCCGTCGGACCGGTCACCGATGTGGCGCCAGCCCCCGTGCCTGAGAGTAGCAGCACCTCTTTGTTTCTCGTCCTGAGCGCAGTCGCGATTCTCGCGGCCCGCAGATCATTTCTGGTCAGGATCGCCCGTCGTTAGGCGCCGGTCTGGTTTCAACAGGAGCCGAAGCGGTTCCTATGTCCTGCATGCAAAAGATCACTCCCTTTCTGTGGTTCGACGGCCAGGCGGAAGAGGCGGCGAAGTTTTACGTCTCCGTTTTCAAGAATTCAAAGATCACCGGCGTGACGCACTACAGCGATGAACTGCCGGAGCGCAAAGGCGTGGTCATGACGGTGGGGTTCGAACTGAATGGCCAGAAGTTCACCGCGCTGAATGGCGGACCGATGTTCAAGTTTAACGAATCAATTTCCTTCGTGGTGAACTGCGAAACGCAGGAGGAAATTGATTACTACTGGAACAAGCTTTCTTCGGACGGCGGACAGGAAGTCCAATGCGGCTGGGTGAAGGATAAGTTTGGGTTGTGCTGGCAGGTTGTCCCGTGCGTCTTTTGGAAATGGACAGAGGAAGGGGATGCAGCTGCCATGGGGCGAGTGATGCATGAATTGATGCAGATGCGGAAGCTCGACCTCGCGATGCTGCAGCGCGCGCACGACGCAAGGTAGCTAGCGCGAAAAAAATTGCCGTCCGGCAAGAAGGAGACTTGCGGATCGGCTGTCCATCGCGAATGATGATCGCGAAGGACAGAGTGACGACAGGGAAGCCGTGCTCGATGCTCTTCAAGAGTCGTCGGTGCCCGGTAAGGTAGGCCCGGCAGAAGGCCTATTTTTTGTTTTTACTCCGCATAATCAACCATCGCACTGTGCTCGCGAGTGCCGGGGCAGCGATCGCTTTGCTTCTTCTCTACGGCGCGCGGAGTAACGCTGACGCAGTCAGGACGGGAACGCCGCAGAAGACGACGAACAACCAGATTGACCCGCCGCTCTGGAATGCGCAGGCCCGCCTCACAGCCCAGACTGGACCAGCGGCCTATGATTACTTCGGCGGATCAGTCGCGATCAGCGGCGACCGGGTGATTGTCGGAGCAGTTGAAGATTATCCGCTCGTAGCCGGAAGTCATCTTGGATCGGCCTACATCTTAGTTCGGACCGGATCGGATTGGACGGAGCAGAAGAAGCTGATCCCAAGTGATGGCGTGTCCTTTGCGCGCTTCGGCTGGTCGGTTGCAATCAGTGGCGACACAGCCATCGTCGGGGCCCCTTTCGGAGGCGACCAACGTGGCAAGGCCTACGTCTATGTGTTCCAAAACGGGCAATGGAATGAACAAGCGAAACTGGAGGCATCGCTTCCTACAGCTAACGACAGGTTTGGTTACTCGGTAGCTATAAGCGGAGATACGGCGGTCGTCGGCTCCTATCCCCTCGGTGCCGGTCGGACACAGGGCGCCGCCTACGTTTTCTCTCGCAGTGGCGGCACGTGGTCGGCGGCAACCCCGTTGGTAGCGAGCCAGCAGGCGGCTGGGACCATCTTCGGGTTCTCGGTCGCAATTAGCGGCGACACCGCGGTTGTAGCAGCTGCCGGCAAGGACGGTGCGGCTCACATGTTTGTGCGGAGCGGCTCCAACTGGATCCAGCAAGGACCTAAGCTTGCGCGTAGCGGTAGCGTTGATAACGACTTCTTCGGCGACTCAGTAGCGGTCAGCGGCGACACGGCAGTTGTTCAGTTCCAAAATAACCTTAATGTCGGAGGGATTCGCGGCGCCTATTTCTACTTCCGGAGTGGCCAGACATGGAGTGAACAACAACATATCCTGGAGCCAAGAGCCGACAGCAAGCTAGGCCGGGTGGGAGTTAGTGGCGAGACCGCCGTCATCGGGACTTCGATTTACGTGCGCAGCAATGGTGCGTGGTCCGAGCAAACTAAGTTGACCGTGAACGATGGAGATGCGGCCGATAGCTTCGGCACTGTAGGTGTTGGTATTAGTGGCGAGACTGCAATCGTGGGAGCTAATGGCACGGACATTAACAACGCCGTCAATCGAGGTGCCGCTTATGTTTTCCTCCGCTCCCCCGACACGGATGGGGATGGTTTGCCCGATGATTGGGAACGAAACGGTGTTACCATCGATGGAGTTAAGATTGACCTGCCGGCCATGGGTGCGGATCCAATGCACAAGGACTTGTTTGTCCATGCGGATTGGATGGCGCCGGATCCGCAGCGCGACACGGCCATCTACAAGCCTTACTCCAGCGCGCTCAAGATAGTGACTGACGCCTTTGCCGTCGCGCCGGTAACTAACCCAGACCTCAAACCCGGGATTCGCCTTCACGTAGATGCGGGATCGGATAGCATTATGAATCCAGTAACTGGTGACAAGTGGGGTAACCGGTCGAAGGCGAAGGAGGTGCCGTTTCAAGCAGAACTCGGCTCCTACATTTCACCCGACGATTATGACTGGAGTGGAGTCGATGCGATAAAGGCGTTGAACTATGTTCCCGCGCGGAGAAGCGCGGTTTTCCGTTACGTTCTGTTTTGCAATAGCCCTGGCGGATCTCGTCGCAGCGGCGAAGCGCGCGGCACTCCGGAGACGGATTTTCTTGTGTCGCTGGGTAAGTATCCTATCCCAGGCGGAACGGAGCATGCGCAAGCTGGTACCTTCATGCATGAACTTGGTCATACTCTCGGGCTGCAACACGGCGGGAATGATGACATCAACAAGAAACCGAACTACCTGAGTGTCATGAATTATGCTTTCCAAATGGAAGGTATCCCGCGCCGACCGGACGGGAAGCGGCGGCGCTTCGACTATTCGACGGCCCCGCTTCCGAACCTCGATGAGACGATGTTAACCGAGGTGAAAGGAATCACTGGTCCAACTACCTTGCTAACTCTCTGGAACAAGCGAACGCATCTTGACGAACCGCCAGGTGCAAATCAATGCCTCGAACATCCCAACACCTATTTTGCGTTGCTCTATCCCGGGAGTGATTGGGACTGCGATGGCGCTTCATCGCCGCACCACTGTCAGCGCGGATATTAACGGCGACGGCATATGTGTTTCGCCGGCTCCGGATGGTGAGCTTCACTCCAGTGCGAGCGGCGACGATGTGATCATCGATAAGAGGATCACCGCCGGTCCAAACCGCGTCTGTGAAAGTGTTGCTGCCTGCGACCCGCAGGATCCGAACAAATGCGATGTGCAAGAGGAGGTAGTCGGCTTTGTTCAACCGACGCTTCTGCCAGGATTCAAAGACTGGGATCTTACGGTCCTCTCCTTCACTGGCGGCGGTCGAATCGGTAAGATCGCTAGTGCCTCACGTGCGAGACGTGATCCCGCGAATCTACTAGCAGTAGTAAGCACAGCGCCAAGAGAACCAACCATCGAGCAGATTTTAGACGCCGTCCCGCCCGCGCTTTTGCAGCAGGAGCTGCTTGCGCCACACGACGTAGTTACCGTCTCGCCGCAAGGCGGAGGTGCACCGTTGTCAGTCACTTTCGATGGCAGCGCTTCTACAGCCGTAAGCGGCACGATCGTTGATTGGTCATGGGACTTCGGCGATGGCACCACCGGCTCGGGCGCGACAGTGACCCACACCTATGACACGCCCGGAGATTATTTCGCGAATCTTACCGTGACGGATAGCAACGGCCTGGTGAATCTCGTCCCCTTACTCTACCTGATTACTGTTACCGACGCTCCACCACCGACACCTACTCCGACGCCGACGCCCACCCCCACAGCCACACCTACTCCCACCGCTACTCCTAGTCCCACCCCGGTCCAAGGACGTTACTCCTTTACCAAGGTTGTCGATAACACGCAGACGTTCAATGGTCGCCAGTTTGACTTCCGGCAGACACCTCCTCAGATGAACGACTCGCGCACGCTAGCGTTTGCTTCGCAAGTAGAAAGCCCGCCGAATCACACGCTTGTAGACCTAGGTTCCTTCAGGATAGCTCCTGGTGGCGCACCGGTGACGATCGTGAACAACAGCGGCGGATTCAATACCTTCGCCCGACCTAATGGCTATCCCTTCATCAATGCGAGCGGACTTGTTGTAGTTGGTGCAGTGAACGGAACAGACTCCAGCGTTGATCAAGGCATCTTCGTCGGAACGGGTGGCACGCTCATGAAGATCGCCGGGAATGCTCAGGGTCAGCCATTCCAGGACTTCGATAACGACGCTCCGTGGATCAACGCGAGTGGGACGGTCGCGTTCCGCGCTGCTCTCCGATCTGGGGGAGCCGGCATTTTCACAGGCAACGGCGGTCCGATCACCACCATCGCAGATGCGAGCGGCTTCGCTTATATAAATAGTCCTGCCATGAATGATGCTGGGACGGTGATCTTCTGGGGGCGCACTAACGACGGTATCGAAGGCATCTTCGCCAGCACGGGTGGCGTGATCAGCACTGTCGTTGATAACACAGGCCAGTTCTCCTCATTCGGTAGTAGTCCTACGATCAACTCTAGTGGAGCAGTGGCGTTCCAAGCCTATCGAGACAATGGCAGCCAAGGCGTCTTTGCTGCCAGCGGCGGAATGATTACGACCATCGCTGACACGAGCGCATATGGCGCTTTTAACCAAGGTGCTTCGATCAATGACAAGGGCACGGTCGTATTCGCGGGCGCGCAAAAGGATTTCAATCCTGGAATTTTCACCGGTCCCGACCCGGTGCTTAACAAGGTGATTGGCTACGGTGACTCACTTTTCGGCGGCACAGTCACAAACCTGGGTTTCTTCCGAGGCCTGAACAACAATAACGACATCGCGTTCGTCTACCGTCTCGACACGAAAGTTGATGGCATCTTTGTCGAAGGACTGGCGATTGCTTCGCCGCGGACAGTTCTGGCAAACATCTCGACCCGCCTGGCTGTCGGGCAGGGTGACAATGCCCTTATCGCCGGGTTTATTGTCACAGGTACGCAGTCGAAGCGGCTCGTTGTGCGAGGCATCGGACCTTCCATACCTGTCCCGGGTACTCTCGCCGATCCGATCTTGGAACTTCATGATAGCTCCGGCGCGTTAATAGACTCGAACGACAACTGGGGTGACGCGCCGAACAAGCAGGAAATTATTGATACCAAGATACAGCCGACGCAGGCGCAGGAATCAGCGCTCCTGCGGACACTTCTTCCTGGCGCTTACACGGCTATTTTGCGGGGAACCAATGCAACAACAGGCGTCGGCTTGGTCGAGGTCTACGATTTGGATCTCACCGTTGATTCAAAGCTGGCCAACATCTCGACGCGTGGCCTCGTCCAAACTGGCGACAACGTTATGATCGGCGGATTCATCATAGCCGGCTCCGCGCCTGAGAAGCTGATTGTGCGTGCCATCGGACCTTCGCTGCCGGTTTCGGGAAAATTAGCTGACCCGACTCTCGAGCTCTATGATCCGAATGGACAGAAAATCGCGCACAACAACGATTGGCGCGAGACGCAGGAAGCGGAAATCATCGCCAGCACGGTCCCGCCGGCGAACGATCTCGAATCTGCGATCGTGAGCACGCTTACCCCCGGTGGTTACACGGCGATCGTGCGTGGAGTGGGCGGCGCGACTGGTGTGGCGTTGGTAGAAGTTTACTCGCTCGATTAGCGCAAAGCGTTGGACGTTCGGTGCGGGACATCGGACGTTCGCAGCCTCGACGTGAAGAACGGATTGCGCATTGTCATCATCGGGGCCGGCGGCCGGCTGGGGAAAGCCCTCGCGCGCGAATATGCGGAGAGTTATGCGGTCACTTCTTTCGAGCGCGCGCAACTCGATCTGACCGACACGGCCAACCTGCGCGAGGCGATTGAGCCGCTCGAGTTCGATCTCATGATTAACTGCGCCGGCCTGACCAATGTGGACGGCTGCGAAAAATATCCGGAGGAAGCGTTTCTCGTGAACGCGGAAGCGCCAGAGATTCTGGCGCAGATTTGCCAGGAGAAAAAGGCGCGGCTCATCCACATCAGCACCGACTACGTTTTCGATGGTCTGAAATCGCGGCCCTACCGCGAATCGGACGAAGCGAAACCGATCAGCATTTACGGCCAGTCGAAACTGGAAGGCGAGCTGCGCGTTTTGGCCGCGGGCGCGAATCATCTCGTGGTGCGTGTGTCCTGGGTTTTCGGACCGGACCGGCCCAGCTTCGTTGATTGGGTCATTGGCCAGGCATCCGATCACGACACGGTCTCTGCCGTGGCCGACAAATTTTCCACGCCGACTTACACGCTCGACCTGGCGGAACTGTTGCAGCCGCTCTTCCAGGCAAGCGCGGCGCGCGGAGTGATTCACGTCGCCAACACCGGCGAATGCAGCTGGTGCGAGTTCGGGCAATGGGCGCTGGATTGTTGTCACGCCGCCGGCGTGCCGCTGCGGACGCGCAAGCTGAATGCGATCTCGCTCAGCGACATGAAGAATTTCGTCGCGCGCCGTCCGCGTTACTCTGTCCTCGCCACGGCCCGGTATGAAGAACTGACGAGTCGCACGCCGCGCGACTGGCACGATGCCGTGGCTGATTATGTCGAGCGCTTTTACGCCAAGGTGTAACGCACTCGGTTTCGTCATCGCGTTTTTCGCCCTCTTTGCGACGGTGGAATTGAGCGCGGCGGAATTCATGGTCGGTGTCGATGCCAACTACTCGTTAGGCATGGAGGCGAAGGGCGCACGCTGGAAGTGGAATGGAGAGGAACGAGAGCTGTTCGCCGGCATGCAGCAGGAGGGCGTGCGCTGGCTGCGGGTGCGTTTGTGGACGAAAGACGACGGCGAAAACGGCAAGGAATACGCCACGAGAATAGTCGAACGTGCGCTCAAGGCCGGACTCAATCCCTACCTTGTCATTTTTCTAAGCGAAGATTGGGCCGACCTGACCAAACAACCGGTGCCTGCGATCTGGAAGGATTTGTCGTTAGACCAGCGCGCGGATGCGGTGCGCAATTATTCGCGCGAAATCGTCCGCCATTTTCGGGAACATGGCCTAACGAGTCATCTCTACGAAGTCGGCAACGAGATCGATTACGGAATCTGCGGTGTCTATCCGGGCAAACATGCGAAGAAAAATGCGGAAGACCTGCGGCGTCGTGTCTGGCCGGAGTCCGCGAAACTAATCCTCGCCTGCGAACGCGGTGTGAAGGAGGCGGATCCGGAGGCGAAATTCCTTTTGCACATCGCGCATTGGTGGGACGCGGAATTCTGCATCGCGTTTTTCCAGTTCATGCTCGAGCAGCAGGTGCAGGTCGATTTCGCCGGGCTCAGCTATTTTCCTTCGTCGAACATCGGCGGTTCGCTCACCCTGGAGCAATTTCGCGCCACGCTCGATCGCATCACGGCTGCGATCGATCGTCCGATCATCATTGCTGAAACCGCCTATCCCAGCACGGCTGACTTCGGCGGACAGTTTGCGAACTGGCGGGTGGAAGTTCCCGGTTATCCGCTCACGCCGGAAGGACAACAGAAATGGTTGACCGATTTTCTTTCCTTCTGCGCGCACCATCCAGCAATCGCGGGCGTGTTTTATTGGAGCCCGGAATGGTTCGGCGAAGGAATGTGGAAAGCGTTCGCGCTCTTCGATGCGGATGGAAACGCGAGACCGGCCTGGCAGGCATTTCACTCCGCACGCTAGGGCTGAAAGCACCGCTGTTTGACACAAGACCGCGCCAACCTTTGCTTCCCGTCATGAACTTGAAGCTGACGACTTTTTTCGCGGCCGTTTTCCTCGGCACGTGCCTGGGCGCGCGCGCCGAACTCGCATTTGAAAAAACGATGGTCGAGCTCCATCCGAAATCGACGGACGCGGACGCAGTGGCCAATTTCAAATACGAGAACAAAGGCAAGACGACGGTAAAGATTAAGTCGGTCAAGACTTCTTGCGGGTGCACGGTCGCGTCGTTGAAGAAGGACGAAGTCGCGCCGGGCGAGAAGGGCGAAGTGACCGCGACCTTTCATGTCGCCGGCCGCACCGGCACGCAGGACAAAGGCATCACGGTCGAGACCGATGATCCTTCGCAACCAACGATCGGCCTCACACTCAGGGCAGTTATCGAGCAGGCGCTTGAAGTTCAACCGACGTTTGTTTTTTGGCAGACAGGCGAAGCGCCGAAGCCGAAAACAATTTCCGTTAAGGCCGGCAAGGACGTGAAGCTGACCAAGATTGATATCGCGTCTTCGAACGCAGACTTCACGACCAAGGTCGACAAAATTTCCGCCGATCAATACACGATCAGCGTGCAACCGAAAGACACGGCGCAAATGGCGAACGCCACGCTCACGATCAAGACCGATCTGCCGCAACCGTATTATGTCACGGCGCGGGTTGTGACCGGACCGGCCGGAGCCGTTCGTTAGGCGGTGAAACGCGCCGCGTTTCGCCAGGCTCTGTTGTTGTTAGGCCTGGCATTTCTTCCCGCCATCGGGCAGGCGATTTACCTTCGTCACGAGATCGCGTGGGAAGCGGCGCCGCTTTTGCCCGATGAAGTGAAGCTGGTCGAGGCGCGGACCTGGGGCGATTCCGTCCTCTGGGTGGACGCGCGGCCTAACGAGCAGTTCGCGCAGGACCATATTCCGGGTGCCGTCCTCTTGAACGAAGATCATTGGAATGAATTGCTGCCGCAGATGCTGGCGGTGTGGGCGCCGGACAAGAAGACGGTTGTTTATTGCAGCCGGCAAAGTTGCGCGGCCAGTCACGAAGTCGCGAAACGTCTGCGCGAAGAAGCCGGCCTTAAGGATGTCTTTGTCCTGCACGGCGGCTGGGAAACCTGGCAGGAAAGCAAATAGCGCGCATGTCTAAACCACTCGTTAGGCAAATTCTGTGCTTCATCGTCGGCGGCATTTTTGTTTACAGCGGTGTGATCAAAGCCATGGATCCGATGCGTTTCGCTAACGACATCGAGAACTACCGGCTGCTCAGCTGGCCCATCGGCATGCGCTTCGCGATTTATTTGCCCTGGCTCGAAATCCTCTGCGGCCTCGCGCTCATCGTCGGCTGGTTGCGCTCCGGCGCGGTGGCCATTCTAACCGCCGCAATCACGGTCTTCATCGCCTTGTCGATCGTGACGCGCATGCGTGGCATTAATCTCGATTGCGGCTGCTTCGGCAGCGTGGGGAAGGGACTCGGCTTAGGTGCGCATCTCGCGATCGATTTCGCCATTCTGGCCGCTTTGATTGTTGTCTGGTCTTTGCCGGCGCGCGCGGCTGATCGTTGACAAATGACGCCAGTAGCCATTTCATCGCGGCGCATGCCGTTGCGTTGTCTTATCCCTTTGGTCGCCGTCGTGGCTGTCGCGATTGGACCAGGAGCGAAAGCACAGGACGCAGTGCCGCGCGGAATGGGCCTGCATGATCGCTTCGCGCATTGTTCGTGGGAATTCGAGAACATGGTCGGCGCTTTTTATTTGTTCGACCGCGGCGGCAACAATCGTCCCAGCATCGACTATGTGGTCGATAGCGCGCGCGTCGGTCTCATGCTCTACAATCCGACCGGCCCCGGTATTCTGCGCGGCAACGTCGAGCTTCTCGGCGAAGTTTTTGGCGGCGGCATTTTTCACGGACCGGGTAACTACGTCACCGGCATGAGCATTTTCTTCCGCTATAATTTCATTCAACCCAACGCGCGCATCGTGCCTTACTACCAGGCTGGCGGCGGCGGCGTTTATACTGACATCGAACACGGCGCCGCTTCGGGAAACGCCATTAGTCAGAACTGGAATTTCAACCTGCAATCGATCGGCGGCATTCGTTTCCTCATCAATTCGCAATGGTCGATCAACCTGGAAGCGAGCTATCGCCACATTTCCAACGCTGGCCTCTCCGATCCTAACTACGGCATCGACCAGGTCGGCGGTGCGCTCGGGTTCGGCTACAAGTTCTGAAGATTCGACCGGCGACTGCAGAGGATCGCGACGCGATTTGGGAAATCTTCCACGCCGTCGTCGCCAAAGGTGACACTTACACCTTCGATCCGGCGGTCTCGCGGGATGACGCGCTAGGTTACTGGCTTAGCTCTGGCAATCATGTCTATGTCGCGGAAGAAGAAGGCAAAGTCCTTGGCACTTACATTTTGAAACCGAATCAGCCGGGCGCAGGTAGTCATGTGGCTAACGCGGCCTACATGGTTGCGCCGGATGCGCAAGGTCGTGGTTTAGGTCGAGCCATGGGCGAGCACTCGTTAGGCGAAGCGCGCCGGCTGGGTTTTCGTGCGATGCAGTTTAACTTTGTCGTCTCAAGCAACGAATTAGCCGTTCACCTCTGGCACAAGCTGGGTTTCAAGACTGTTGGGACTTTGCCCGGCGCTTTTCTCCACCCGGAGAAAGGTTACGTCGATGCCTGCGTGATGTTTCGTTCCCTGATCGATTAGTTACACGCGAAGGCAGGTGTAACTGTTGACCAACTTCGTGCGCTGTCCTAATCCAGCGTGCCACTTCACGATCGAGATCGCTCATTTCCGTCACGCGGAGGTAATGCGCATGACAACGGGGCGTGAAGGTTTCGATCTTGTAGAAACGATCGCTCTCGATCCTGCGCGGCAAAATGAAATGACAAATGAGATGCGACTTTCTCGGCATGGCACCGGCGAAACGCATGCGCGTCTGAAAAACCACCCGCGTCTTCTGCGGGATCATGTGCACGTCGCCACAGGCGTGCACCATGCGCGCAAATTCGTGGAATAACGTGGCTACCTGTGGTTCGCTGCGCGCGAACAAGTCATCAAGCGAAAGCTTCCCGCACGAATGCCACATGTTCCGTCCGATAAAGCGCTCGCCGCATTTCGGACAGGTCCAGAGCGGAGCAGGCTTGCGCACAAAAACCTAACGAGCTACTCCCACTCGATCGTGCTCGGTGGTTTGCTGGAGATGTCGTAAACGACGCGGTTAACGCCTTTGACCTCGTTGATAATGCGGCTGGAAATACGAGCTAACAGCTCGTTAGGTAGTCGCACCCAGTCGGCCGTCATGCCATCCTGGCTCTCAACTACACGCAGGGCGATGGTATTTTCATAGGTGCGCTGGTCTCCCATGACTCCGACTGAACGAACAGGCAGAAGAACGGCGAAGGATTGCCAGACACGATAATACCAGTCGGAAGCTTCCATTTCGCTGATGACGATGGTGTCGGCCTCGCGCAGGATGCGCAGGTGTTCGTCGGTGACTTCGCCGAGGATGCGGACGGCCAGACCTGGCCCTGGGAAAGGTTGGCGATAGACGACTTCCTTGGGCAGACCTAGCTGCAACCCGGCTTGTCTTACTTCATCCTTGAATAGTTGACGCACCGGTTCCACCAACTCGAAGTGCATCTTCTCCGGTAAGCCGCCGACGTTGTGATGGCTCTTGATAACGTGCGCCGGATTGCCGCCGATAGCTACGCTTTCGATCACGTCGGGATACAAGGTGCCCTGGGCGAGGAAGCGATAGCCGCCGTGTTTATCCGAGTTACCAGCCTTGTCTTCAACCAGTAGCTCTTCCGTCGCATGTTGAAAGACGTCGATGAATTCGTTGCCGATGATCTTGCGCTTTTGCTCAGGATCGGTCACGCCGCGCAGCTTCTGCAGGAAACGCTCGGAGGCATCGACGTACTTGAGTTTGATGTGAAAATTTTCGCCGAAGACACGCTGCACCATCTCTTCTTCGCGCGCGCGCAGCAGGCCGTTGTTAACGAAGATGCAGGTTAGCTGATCGCCGATAGCCTTGTGCAGCAAGGCCGCGACAACGGACGAATCAACGCCACCGCTTAGACCTAGCACGACCTTCTGGTCGCCGACTTGCGCGCGCACGCGTTGGCAGGCGTCTTCGATGAAGGAGCCCATCGTCCAATCCATCGCGCAATGGCAGATTTCGAAGAGAAAATTCCGGATGATCTCACGTCCTCGTGGCGTATGCGCGACTTCGGGATGGAACTGCAGGCCGAACAAGCGCCGTTGCGGATCTTCTACCGCGGCGAAAGGCGAGCTATCGGTCTTAGCCGCAATGCGAAACCCGGACGGCAAGGCAGTTACTTCATCGCCGTGACTGTTCCAGACGTCGACTTGTGTTCCCAGGCCGGCGAATAACTTTGAGCTATCGGTGATATCGAGAGTACCCGCACCATATTCGCGGCGTCCGGTAAAGCGCACCTGTCCGCCGAGATGGTGGGCCATCAACATCAGGCCATAGCAAATGCCCAGGACTGGAATACCTAACGAGAAGATTCCCGGATCAACCTGCGGCGCGCCTTTGTCATAAACGCTGGCTGGTCCACCGGAGAGAACGATACCGTTCGGTTGCGCCGCGGCTACTTCCCTTGCGGGAATATCGTAGCGAACAATCTCCGAATAGACCTGGCATTCGCGAATGCGGCGCGCGATGACCTGCGTGTACTGAGAACCGAAATCGAGGATGAGGATTTTCGAATGCGCGGAAGGTGTGGACATTGCCTTATCCCCGCGGTTTCACGTAAGGATCGTCCGTCCGATCGACATCTTCCGAAAGCTTGCCTTCGCCTTTAATGCCGCGTCCGAACTGCTGGCCCAGTTCCGAGCCGCTCGGGCCATCGCCTGAGCAGCCGGCAGCGCCGAGCAGGAAAAGGCAGAGCAGCGCGACCAAAACGGGCTTCATCTGGAAAGATTATGGGGGCGTTTACTCAATGCAAGATCAAGTCGTGATGAGTGACGAATGACGCGTGACCAGATACGCTAGCGTTCGTCACAATGATCGAGTCGGAAGTCTTGCTGCAAGGATATCGGCTTGGCGTGTTTCCGATGGCGATGGACGACGGCGCCATCGAATGGTTTTCGCCCGACCCGCGTGGCATTCTGCCGCTGGATGCGTTTCACATTCCCCATGCGCTGCGTCGCGTTTTGCGTCGCGGGCTTTTTGAAATTCGGATCAACACTGCGTTTGCCAAAGTCATCCGGCGCTGCGCGGCCCGCGGCGAAACATGGATCAACGGCGAGATCGTTCGCAGTTATATCAACCTGCATGAGCTGGGCTGGGCGCATTCGGTTGAAGCGTGGTCGGAAGGTAAACTGGCCGGCGGCCTCTATGGCGTCGCAATCGGCGCGGCGTTCTTCGGCGAATCGATGTTTCACGAAAAGACCGATGCTTCCAAGTTCGCGCTCTGCGCCCTGGTCGATCATTTGCGCGCGCAGCGTTTCATCCTGCTCGACACGCAATGGCTCACGCCGCATCTGAAACGATTCGGCGGCATTCAAATTTCACGGCGCGATTACATTCATCTCCTGACGCGCGCGGTCGCGCTGCCGCGGAAATTCTAAGGCGGCTCGCCAAAGGACGAGTCCGTCCGGCTGGCGGACTTGCGTGCGCATTCGTTCCCTGCATAGTTGTCCGCCGCGGCTGGATAGCTCAGTTGGTAGAGCAGAGGACTGAAAATCCTCGTGTCGGGGGTTCAATTCCCTCTCCAGCCACCTTCCTATTCGTGCAAATCCGTCGGCTTGAGGCCTGCGCTTTCGAGCGCGTGATTCAACGCCGGAATTTCCTGGGCGGTGAAATTTTTCCAACGCTCCATGATCGACGGCGTTTTCGTTGTTACTTCCGCGACCGCGGCTTTCACTTGCGATGTGGGCGCGGCGTCCACCTGCTGAAGCTCGTTGAAAAGACGCCGCACTTTGTCGAGCAGATCGAAGCTGGCCGGCGCACCGGGCCGCGCATTGGGCGGTGAGAATTCGCGCAGCTTTTTCGCGAAAACGTCGAGTTGTTCCTTGATCTGGTTCTCGCCCGCCTGCTCTTTGGCCTTGGCAATTTTTTCGCTCAAGGAATCGAATTCCCTGCCAATCGGTTCGAGCGTTGCGCGCAGGTCGTACAATTTCTTCGAAAGGTCGAACTGTTGCGACAAATCCGCTGCCGATGCTTTGACGCGCGGATCCATTTTGAGCAAGAGCGGTTGCGTGTAGCTCCTGCCGTCAACGGTCAGGACTAACGAGTAGTCACCCGGCGGCGCCCACGGCGATGTTTTTTGCGCGGGCGTATCCTCGAAAATCGCGGTCATTGGAAACTCCGGTTCGATATTGGGCAGCGGCGTGTAGTGCATGTCCCAGAGGAAGCGATGCATTCCCGCCTTGTTCGAGAGCGGTTGATTCGGACGGACCCAATAGGCCGGAACTCGCAGCTTCTTTTCGTCGGGTTCGCGCAAGACATCGCTGCTCGTGTATCGCCGCACCAGATTGCCTTTCGCGTCCTTGATTTCCATCGCGACATCAGCGGACGAATCTTTTCCAAGGAAGTAATCGATCATCGCGCCGTCCGGCGGATTTTCCCCGGCCGGTTCATCCGGCGGTAACGGCGTATCGGTATTGGTGTTCCAGCGCACGCGCAGGGCGGTCTGCGGCTGGAAGAGAACGGCATCACCACTCGTTAGGCCAAGTTGCCGCAGCGGCGTGATGTTATCCAGGATCCAAAAACCGCGGCCGTGCGTGCCGACGGCGATGTCGTCATCCTTGATGATGAGATCGCGCACGGAGGTGGCCGGCATGTTGAGGCGAAGCGATTGCCAGTTGTCGCCGTCGTCTAACGAGTAGTAAACGGCGCGCTCCGTGCCGGCGAAGAGCAAGCCTTTTCGCCTCGGATCCTCGCGCACGACGTTCACCGTCTGTCCGTCTGGAATTCCGTGCACAATTTCCTGCCACGTTTTTCCATTATCGTGCGTGCGATAAATGTGCGGCCGCACATCGTCGAGACGCAAGGTGTTGACTGCGGCGTAAGCGGTGTTCGCGTCGAAGTGGCCCGCGTCCATGATCGAAATTTTTTGCCACGCGCTGATCGCCGGTGGTGTGACGTCATTCCAGTGCTTGCCGCCATCACTCGTTAGGTAAATCACGCCATCATCCGTCCCGGCCCAGATGCGATTGGCGTCGAGCGGACTGGGCGCGAGCGCGTAAATGACGCCGCGTGGTTTCACTTCCGCACTCGGTTCGTTGCGATATTTCCCGATGCTGGCGGGCAGTTCGTAGGTCTTGCGCGCGAGATCAGGACTGATCTGTTCCCAACTGCGCCCGCCGTCGCGCGTTTTCCAAAGCGTATTGGCGGCGAAGAAGAGCAGATGCGGATCGACCGGCGAAAAAACAATCGGCTGCGTCCGGATCATGCGGAATTCCGGCGAACGCAGCGGCACCGGCAGAATTTCCTGCGCTTGACCGGTTCGCCGATCGTAGCGGGAAAGTTTTCCGCCGTAGATGATGTCGGGATCAAGCGGATCGGCGACAACGTAACCGTATTCTTCCGCAGCGACCGGATGCCAGTCGCGAAATGTGATGGCGCCATCCGATCCACGGCTGGCAATGCCGACCGAACCGCTTTCCTGTTGACCGCTGTAAAGGCGATAGGGAAACGCGTTGTCCGCACTGACGTGATACAACTGCGCGGTTGGTTGGTTATACCACGAGCTCCAGGTGCGGCCGCCGTTCACGGTGATGATCGAACCCTGATCGCTGGCCAGCGCGATGATGTTGGTGTCGTTAGGATTGATCCAGACGTTCTGGTAATCGTCGCCGCCGGGCGCGCCGCGCCAGCCTTCCCAGTTCTTGCCGCCGTCGGTTGATTTCCAACAAACGATGCTGGCGGAATAAACGATGTCCGAATTTTTCGGATCGATGCGCACGACCGGCAAATCGCCGCCGCCGATGCCGCTGGCCGGCCGCTTGTCATCCGTCGCCACGGTCCAAGTCGCGCCGCTATCTTCCGAGCGATAGAGTTTCGAGAACTGCTTCGTGCGCACGGCGGCGACCAGCGTGGCCGGCGAACTGGGCGCAATGGCGAGGTTGGCCTGCACCATGGCGTCGGGCAAACCACTCGTTAGGCGGGTCCAGGTCTTGCCGCCGTCAGTCGATTTGAAGATGCCGCCGTTGTCGCCGTTCCAGGTGCTGTTTTCCCACGGACCTTCGCGCGATTCCCAGAGCGAAGCGTAAACGATTTCCGGATTGGACGGATCGATCTGCACATCGGCGCCGCCAGTGTTCTCGTCTTTGTAGAGGACTTTTTCGAAGGTCGCGCCGCCGTCTAACGAGCGGTAAATGCCGCGCTCCTCGTTAGGCCCGTAGGGATGCCCGGCCACCGCCACGAAAACGCGATCGGCATTGCGCGGATCGATCGCGACCTGCGCAATCTGTTGTCCATCGCGCAAGCCGAGATGCGTCCACGTTTTTCCCGCGTCGGTCGATTTGTAGATGCCGTCGCCGACCGAGAGATCCGGGCGATGCAAACCTTCGCCGCTGCCGACGTAGATGATGTCGGGATTGGAAATCGAAACGGCCAGCGCGCCGACCGAGCCGGTTGGTTGCTCATCGAAAATCGGAGTCCAGGTGCGACCGGAATCGGTTGTCTTGAAAACGCCGCCGTTCACCTGTGCGGTGTAGAAAACATTCGGCTGTGATGGCACGCCGCAAATGGCGCGGGTCCGTCCGCCGCGAAATGGGCCGACGTTGCGCCAGCGTAACATGCCGGAGAGATCGCGTTCGGTTTGCGCGCTTAGTGATGGAAGCAGCGCCGCGAGAACGAAAATGCAGAGCGCACGGTGAAGCATCAGCGAAGATGCCGTGCGCCGTTCACTCGGCAAGCGCGCTAAATATTTGAAGGTCAGCTGCGTGGCGAAGAGATGCTCCTGATCTTTGAGCGAGGCGTCGTGATGACTCAGGCTGTACTGCACCTTGGCCGGCAAGTAATTGGTGAAGCGACAACCAAGCGCGGCGTCGATGCGCCAGACATCTTCGCCCCACGGTTCGCGTTCGTCTTCATCGCGAATGGTGGCGAAGAGTTGCTGGTTCCAGCGCAGCGCGCCGTAGAACTGCGGCGCGAATTTGTATTTCATCTCGAGGTAGTACGCGATCGTGTCGACGTTACCTGTCCCGGACCATAACGCTGATTGATCGGCCGATCGTAAGTCGGCTTCGGCAGGGCAACGAGGCCCTCGATAGTCGCCTGCGCCTGAATGGAATTTACAGCCATTCCAATGGCTAAAACAGGGAGAGCGACGCGCGGTAGCATGCTTCCTTTTCTTGGGCGAGAACGGTGCCATGACGGTCGCGACGCTCGATGCAACGCGCATCCGCGTCTTGGCACAACCGAGGCGATCGCGGTTGCCGCTTACTGCTTCGCCCTCGATCAAGACGGGAGCTAGTACTCGGTCTCTTTCTTTGGAGGCGCTTCCGGCAGCGGTGCCTTCAAATCTTCGTGTACGTGGCCGGAACGCTTCAGTCGGAACTTTTTTCCCGGCGCCGGGACTGGCGGTGTCGCGGCGGGAACGGGCGGAGCAGGCGCGGGAGATGGCGCCGCTTCCGCGGGCGGAGGCGACGCGTCGGGCGCTTGTTTCAAGGCCGAGCGTTGCTTCTGATTGCGGGAAGGGTGAGGCCGAAATTTCAAAGGAAGTGCGGGCACTTCGCTTGTGTCTTTTTCCTGCATGGGCGTTTCTCGTTCTGGAAAATTCCAAACGAAGTCTCCGCCGCGATTCCGCGATGCGTCAAGCGATGAAAAACGCGGACTAGATCGTCTCGACGGCGACGCGCGTCTCGTGGAAGGAATGATAAAGCTCGCGGTATTGCGTGACGGCGCGGCGCAGCACGGGTTTGAAGTTGGCCAGGTCGCCGATGTTCATAATCTGATCGACACTGTTTACGAACGCGCTCATGGCGTCATTAGTGGCGAGACGCTGCGTGAGCAGAGCGACGAAATGCTGGCGACGTTGCGCGCCGGGGCGGTGGATCATTTCGCGCAGAATCGGATTCGTCTGCAGCGTCGAGTTTTTGAAGTTCTCGTAAACGATGACCACGTTGTAGTTGTAGGTCGCAAGTTTCACGAGGACGTCTTCCTCGAAGAGACCGAGGTGGACTTTGTAGCCCATGTCCATCAACTGCGAGACAACCAGCTTCTGATATTGCTGCTGATCGACACAGACCAGGGCGGTCTTGTCGTCGACGTCGAAGACGGGATTCTCGAGTTCGGAGGACATGCGCTTTACTTGAAGGCGTTAACAGGAACGTCGAGACGCAGACCGGAATCGAGATCGCCCTCGAGGCCGCGGCTTTTCTGGATGAGGTCGATGCCGCGGGTGACGCGGCCCTTGCGCGTGGCGTAAAGACGCGCGGTTTCTTCGCTGATGTTGCCGTCTTCGTAGGCATTCAGGATCGATTGATCAAAGGTCATCCAACCAAAAGGCGAACTGGCCTCGATGATTTCGTAAAAGTTGCGGTGCTCGCCTTCGCCGAGCGCAATTGTTTCTTTGGTGCGCAGATTGTGGCCGAGAACTTCCGTGAGCAAATGCCGGCCGCCGCCATCCTTGGGCGCGAGGCGCTGGCTCACGATCCAGCGCATGCTGTCGGCCAGACGAATGCGCAACTGGCGTTCTTCGCCTAACGAGAACAAGCCGAGAATACGATTGATCGATTGACCGGCATCGACCGTGTGCAGCGTGCTCAGGACAAGGTGGCCTGTTTCCGCCGCCATCAGCGCGACTTCAACCGTGGCGCGGTCTCGCATTTCGCCCACGAGAATGACCTTCGGCGCCTGGCGCAAGGCGGCGCGCAGACCATTCGGGTAGTTGTTGAAGTCGTGTCCGAGCTCGCGCTGGTTGAAGGTCGCCTTGAGCGAGGCATGCACGAACTCGATTGGGTCTTCGAGGGTGACGACGTGCACCGGCTGGGTCTCGTTGATCTGATTGAGGAGCGCGGCCAGAGTCGTGGTCTTGCCGCTGCCGGTCGAACCCGTGACGAGGACGAGGCCGTTCTTCTCCGTCGCGATTTCTTCGAAGACCCTGGGCAGGGTGAGTGACTCGATCGAAGGAACCTCGCTCTGCAGGCGGCGCAATACGATGGAGAAATGTCCCTGCTGCCGGAAAATGTTAACGCGAAAGCGCGCCTCGTCCTTGAGCGAGTAGCTGCAATCGCACGAACCGCCGGTGAAATAATCGAGCAGCAAGCGCTTGTTGCCCTGCATGAGCATGAGCGCAATTTGCTCAGTCTGGTAGGGCGTGAGCGCTTCGATTGGCGGATCGATATAGACCGGCTTCAGCTCGCCGAAATCCTCCACCTGCAACGGGCGGCCCACGGAGAAATTGAGATCAGAGACGCCGTCATAGGTTTTCAGCATCGCGGAAAGGATCCTGTCCAGGTCGGGTAATCTCATGCGCAGGTCTCGTTAGGCAGTCGTTAGGCAGGAAATCATTCTTCGCTCGCGTCGGCCGGCGGTTCCTTGAGGAAGGGACGGAATTTCTTTTTGTCGATGCACTTGTCGTAGGCTTCCTCCGGCGAAATGCGTGCGTTCTGCAAATGCGCCATGATCGCGTCGTCCAGCGGCTGGTTGCCTTTCTTCTTGCCGACCTGGATCATGCCGGGGATCTGGTGCGTCTTGGCTTCGCGCACCAGGTTGGCGATGGCCATGTCGAACACCAGAATCTCAAGCGCGGCGACGCGTCCCGGTTTGTCGATGCGTTTGAAAAGGTTCTGCGCAATGACGCCCTTGAGCGATTCCGACAGGGTGGCGCGAATCTGGTTCTGCTGGTTCGTCGGGAAAACGTCGATGATACGATCGACCGCTTTCGAAGCGCTCGAGGTGTGCAGCGTTCCGAAAACAAGGTGACCGGTGGCTGCGGCGGTCAGCGCCAGTTCGATTGTTTCGAGATCGCGCAATTCGCCGACGAGCAGAATGTCCGGATCTTCACGCAAGGCGCCGCGCAAGGCGGCCGCGAACGAGCGCGTGTGCACGCCGACCTCGCGATGTTGCACGAGGCAGTTCTGGCTGCGATGCACAAATTCGATCGGATCTTCGACCGTGATGATGTGATCGTGGCGATTCATGTTCGCGTAATCCATCATGGCGGCGAGCGTGGTCGATTTGCCGGAGCCGGTCGGCCCGGTCACGAGGACCAGCCCTTTTTTCAGCATCGGGAATTTCTTCAAGACCGGCGGCAGACCGAGGTCATCCACGGTCAGGACGTTGGACGGAATAAGACGGAAGACGGCCGAGATGCCGTATTTTTGCTGGAAGAAATTGGCGCGATAACGCGCGACGCCGGGAACCTCGTAGCCGAAATCGACATCGGAAGTTTCTTCGAAGGTTTTGATTTTTCCTTCCGGCGCGATCTCATAGACCATCGCCTTCAAGTCGTCGTTGTCCAGCGGCGGATAATCGACCCGCACGAGATCGCCGTTGATCCGCAGCATGGGCGAATTGTTGGTGGAAAGGTGAAGGTCTGATGCCTTTTGCTCGGACATCAGCTTAAAGAAGGAATCGATGCGAGCCATGGCAGTGCCGCCTCTTTTTAGAGCTAAATTGGTGCCACGCGCGCGGGGCTTTCAGCCGCGCACGGAACAATTTCGGTGCCCGCGATCGACGCACGCCGCGCGGATGATTCGTTAGGCGAAAGACTTGTCGTGGTCCAGGATGGACCGGACCTGTTCGAGAAGCTTCGCTGAGGTGTAGGGTTTCGGAAGAAATCCGCGCAACCCTTGCGCCAGCATTGCACCCACTTTGGTCTGTTCGGCGAAGCCGCTGCTTAACACCACCGCGATCTCGGGATTGAGCGCGCGCAATTCCTCGAAGACCGCGTCGCCATCCATGACCGGGAGAAAGAAATCGAGAATGACGAGACTGATTTCGTTTCCGATCTGCTCATAGATGCGAAGTGCCTGCGAACCGTCCGCCGCCAGGATGACGCGATAGCCCTCGCTGGTCAGCATGGTTGATGCGATCTCGCTGATTTCGGCGTCGTCATCCACGAGCAAGATGAGTTCGCGCTCACCAGTCGGATTCAGGATGCTGATTTCGACTGGCGTTACGGCCAGGCCAAAGCTGGGAACAAATTTGCTCTTCCCATTCGCCGGCGCCCCTTTCGCAATCTCGGAACCTAACATCGAAGGCGCGGCGTTCGCCCGAGCTCCAGACGGATGGCTGCCATTCAGGATCGAGGAAGTCACGTGATCGAATAGCGCCTGCGCTTTCCGGGCCGCGACTTCGACGCGGTCACCCAGGACCCTAAGATAGCTGTATTCGCCCTTGTGCTGGCGGGCCAGGTCCGTGTAACGGGAAATTTGCTGCAACATCGCGTTCAGCTCGGTGGAAGCGGACGCGATCCATTTCAAATCTTCCTGGTCGAGCATCGTCGTTGTGTTGCGCTTACGTTTATCCCTGCTCCTTGGCGCACGCCCACCAGACACCGATTAGGATTGCGGAAAGAGCGAAGCCAAAAGCACCGATCGTGAACATTTAAAAAATAGCCGGTTAGGATTTAGCACGCTTCATGCCGATTGTGTCGCGCGGCCTCAACGCCAATCAGCGGGTCGCAACGAAAGAGATGAGCCTCAGTTTTCGCAACGGATTTTATGCCGGTCTGTTTCTCGCGTTCGTGATCGCCGCCTGGCTCTGGCAACTCTGGCAACCTGCGCGGCAGGTGGAATTGCACAGCGAACAACTTATCCGCGCGGTGCAGGCGAAGAATTGGAATGCCGTGGCCAGCTTCATCGATGAAACCTATCGCGATCAGTGGAACCAGGACCGGCCGCTCGTTTTGTCGCGCCTGCGTGAAGTGCTCGGATTCGCGCACAACCTGCGCATCGTGACCGGTCCATCCATCGTGATCGCGGCTAACCGCGGCGGAAATTGGAATGCGCGAATCACTATCGAGGCCGATTCGAATGAAATCGCTGATCTTGTGAAAGGCCGCGTGAACAAACTGGATGCGCCATTCGAATTGCGCTGGCAGCAGAAAAGCTGGAAGCCGTGGGATTGGAAGCTCGTGCGCGTCAGTAACGCCGCGCTCGATTTGTCCGAGGCGAATTTCTAGCTACTTCCCGAGCGCGGTGCGCAATTCAGTTTTCGCCGAATCAACTTCCTTCGGCGACGCGCCACAGAGCAAAATCGCGCGGAGCTTGTCGCCCTGATAGTAACGCGCAGCAAAATGCTTCTTCGCGTGCGTGCCCTTCAAGACGACGCGCGTCGGTTGCAGACTGAAATCGCCGACGAAATCCATCTTCAAGTCGAACATCTCGGTCCAGAAATATGGAATCTGTTCGTAACGGATGCGCTTCTTCCCGGTCATATTCGCGCCCGCGACGAGCCCTTGTTCGCGCGCGTTGTCCCAATGCGTCTGCCGCCGCACCCCGCCCATCAATCGATCCGGATAAAAGGCCAGATCGCCCACGGCGTAGATGCCTTTCTCTTCTGTCTCGAGGTACTCGGTCACAGGCGAACCGTGCGGACCGGAGAGCGGCGTGTTGCGCACGAGATCAAGATTCGGTTCGGCCCCGCACGCTACCACCGCCACGCCCGCTGCTACGCGATTGCCGCTCTTCGTCTGGATGTTGCGCAAAACCGTTTTGCCTTCGAATCCATTCAGGCTTTCGCCTAACAAGAGGCTGATGCCGTGTTTCTCGAAATAGGCGGTCAACCATGCGCCCGTCTCGGGATCGATGTAGCGGTTCAGCAGGTAGACGTTGCGATGCATGATGCTGACCTTGAACTTCAGTTGCCGCAGGCTGCTCGCGACTTCGCAGGCGAGTAATCCGCCGCCGACAACCACGACCGTTTTTTCCAGGCTGGCCATTTCGCGCAAGGCCAGCGCGTCGCGTGTCGTCCGCAGATAAATCACGTTACCGAGACCGACGCCTGCTACCGTCGGACGCACCGGGCGGCTGCCCATGGCCAGACACGCTTTGTTGAACTCGATCGTCTCGCCGTTAGCGAGCACAGCCAGGCGGCGATCGATATTGAACTGCGTCACCAACGTCCCGAGGCGCGTCTCAATTTTGTGCGAATCGTACCAGCCGGCCTCGAGATGCGGCAGTTTCTTTTGCTGCGGCACTTTCTCGCGCAGGAATGCTTTGGAAAGGGTCCAGCGTTTGTAGGGAGGATAAACTTCCGCGCCCACCAGCGTGACGCTGCCGCGTTTGTCATACTTGCGGATGCTTTCGCACACGCTCGCGCCTCCGATACCGGCGCCGACGATGAGATAATCTCGCTGTATCACTGCGAGGGACGATAGGAAGTCGCGCGGCCTGCTGGCGAGGGAAAAATTCGGGGTAGTTAACGAGTGCTAAGTCTACCCGCCAACGGCGCGCCGCTCCTATCTCAGTCGACCTTGCGCCAGGCCACGTCTTCGTTGTTCCGGCGGTCGATCAGGCGATCGATTTTTCCCTGCTCATTCGCGTGAAATAGAATCCGGCCTCTATAACACCGCATAAAGTTTCTGGGGAGCACGGGCTGTTAGCCCGTCGTTTTCGGCAGTCTGCCGAAAACACTTCTGGGTGGCGTGATAAAAGAGAAGGTGGACCGTTTCTATCTATGACATCGCTCATTGTCGCGGGAGACTCCCGCGACCTACGGGCTGACAGCCCGTGCTCCCCTGAGCTTGCGCGCGTTACGATTTCAACAAACTGGCGGCGTGCTTCATGGCCGAGTCGCTCCGTCCGCCGAGCATGCGCGCGATTTCCTCCTGGCGCGCTTTGCTTTTCACTTCGCGCAATTCGGAAAAGGTGCGGCCATGCGAAACCTCTTTTGTCACCACGAAATGCGATGAGGCCGCGGCCGCGACCTGCGGTAAATGCGTAATGCAAAGGACCTGATGTTCCTGCGCGAGCGTGCGCATCTTCGCCCCGACGGCGTGGGCAATTTCGCCGCCGACATTGGCGTCGATTTCATCGAAGACGAGCAACGGAATGGAATCCTGCGCCGCGAGTGAGGACTTGATCGCCAGCATCAGGCGCGAAATTTCGCCGCTCGAAGCGATGCTGCGCAGCGGTTTCAACGGCTCGCCCGGATTGGGCGAAAAGAGCAACTCGACCGCGTCGTAACCATTCACGGTCGGTTCCGCGAGCGAGGAAAGCTTCGCTTCGAATTCCGACTGACGGAATCCCAGACCGCGCAGGTTTTCCTGAATCTGCGCGGACAATTTCGGCGCGGCTTTGGCGCGCACCTTGTGCAAGGCATCGCCGCTGCGTTTCAGTTCGCCACGCGCGCGCGCTATTTCCTTCGCCAGTCTTTCCAACTCGGCATCGCGTCCTTCGATCTTGCGCATTCGTTCCGCGGCGCGCTCACCAAACGAAATCACTTCGGCAATCGAGCCGCCGTATTTTCGTTTCAGCGTTTCGAAAAGCGAGACGCGCTGTTCGAGCGCGGAAAGTTGTGCCGGATCGAGATCGAGTCGCTCCGCATAGTTGGCCAGGGTGCGCGCGATTTCCGAAAGCTCGACCACGCTGGCGGCATGCGCGCCGGCCAGCGTGCCCACTTCCGGATCGATCTTCTCCAACTCGCGCAGCAACCGTTGTGTTTCCGCCAACTGCGCCAGGACCGAGCCGTCTTCCTCCGAAAGTTTTGTCGCGACCGCGCTGGCCAGCTCGATCAGCCGTTTGCTGTTGCTCGCCAGTTTATAGCGCGACTCGATTTCCGCTTCTTCGCTAGTGCTAAGCTGCGCCGCGGAAATTTCGTTCGTCTGATGCCGCAACAAATCCAGTTCCTGTTCACGCGCGGATTCGGCTGTGCTCAGGGCCGATTGCTCTGCGACTAACGAGTTCAGCGCTCGAAATCGCCGTGCGAAATCCGCCGCCGCTTCTTCGGCGTGCGCGAACGCATCGAGCAGGGCAAGCTGTCGATCAGCCGACAAAAGCGATTGGTGATCGTGCGGTCCGTGCAGGTCAACCAACTCATCGCCTAACCACTTCAGAACCGCGAGCGTTGTCGGCGAACCGTTGATGAACTGGCGATTCGTTCCCGTGACGCTGAGGGAACGTTTCAAGATCAATTCGTCCCCGCACGGTTCCACGCCGGCTTCGCTCAAACGCTCATTGAGCTTCGCCAGTTCCTTCCCTTCGAATGCCGCCTCGACCGTGCAAACATCCGCGCCGGTGCGGATCAAACCCTTGTCGGCGCGTTCGCCTAACAAGAGCTGAAGCGCGCCGATGATGATCGATTTGCCCGCGCCGGTCTCGCCGGTGATGGCGGTGAATCCCGAGGCGAGTTGCCACTCGAGATCCTCGACCAAAGCGAGATTTTTGATCCGCAGGAGATTAAGAACGACGGGCATTTGAGAGTTGAAGGTGAAGAGTGGAGAGTGGTCGCTCGCGCGCCTGAATTTCTGAACTCTCCATCCTCAACTAACAACTCCGAAAATATGCGCGAGCAGGGCTTTCAGCTTGCCGTGACTTTCCTCGGCACCGGCACTTCGCAGGGCGTGCCGATGATTGCCTGCGATTGCGAGGTGTGTCGCTCCGACGACCCGAAGAATAATCGGATGCGCGCTTCGATTTATGTCGAAACGCCGGAGACATCCTGGGTGGTGGACACTGGCGCCGACTTTCGTTCCGCAGGCGTTGCGCGCCAATATCCGCCGCGTCGATGCCGCGGTTTTCACCCATTCGCACACCGACCACATCATGGGTTTCGATGATCTGCGCCGCTTCTCTTCCTTCCGCGGCGGAATGCCGATCCATGCACCGGCCGGGACGATGCAGGATTTGCAGCGCGCGTTCCGTTTCGCCTTTGAAGATCCGGAACGTTACCCGTGGTATCTGAAACCCGAGCCGCAGATCGTGGATGGGCCATTTACTTTGGGCGCAACAACACTGACGCCGTTGCCGGTGCCGCACGGCGATTCGACCGTTTACGGGTATTTGTTTTCGCGGGACGGGAAAAAGCTCGTGGCTTATTTGTGTGATTGCAGCTCGTTGCCTAACGAGACGTCAGAACTAATCCGGGGCGTGCAGATTCTCGTCATCGATGCCTTGCGCCACAAACCGCATCCGACGCATATGAATGTGGAACAGGCACTCGAGGCCGCATCGCGCGTACAGGCGGAACGCACTTACTTCACCCACATCTCACATGAGTTGCCACAATCGGCGGAGGCCGATCTGCCGCCGAATACCTTCATTGCCTACGATGGTTTGCGCCTGGAAGTCTGAGATGCGCGCTGTTTTTTTGCTGATCCTTCTTGCGATCATCTGCGCGTCGCGCGCGCAGGCTGAGGAATCGCTCGCGCCGCTGACCATTGTTGTTTTCAACAGCAACATCCCGGAATCGGCCGAACTGGCGAAGTTCTACGCGCAGAAGCGCGCGATCGCGAACGATCATGTTGTTGGCCTGGCCTGTTCGCGCGACGAAGAGATCACGCGGGAGGAGTACGACCGCACCATCGCCGAACCGTTGCGCGAAATTTTTCGAAAGAGAAATTGGTGGACGGTGCGCGAGGTGGACGGCCGACCGACCGTGGCGACTACTTCGATTCGCATTGTCGCGTTGATCAAAGGAATGCCGCTGAAAATTCATGCGGCGGAAAATTATTCCGGCGACAAAATCGGCGAAGGACCAATCGGCAATCGCAACGAAGCGTCGGTCGATTCTGAGCTCTCCACCTTGTCGGCCAACCGGCACGAAATTTCCGGTGTGGTCGTAAATCCATTCTTCCAGAGTTATCGATCCATTCGCGATGGAATCGACTCGACCCTGCTGCTGGTCTGCCGGCTTGATGCGCCCACCGCTGCGACGGTGCGGCGAATGATCACCGATGCGATCGAAACGGAGAAGAAAGGTTTGTGGGGACGCGCCTATGTGGACGGAGCGCACAACACCACGCCCGGCTTCGAAGTTGGCGATCGCTGGCTGGCGGAGATTGTCGAGCAATTACACAAGGTCGGTGTGCCGGTGGTTTACGAAGATACGCCCGCGCTTTTTCCGACCGGTTACCCGATGAGCGATTGCGCGTTGTATTACGGCTGGTACTCATCCGGACCAACCGGTCCGTTCGGCGAGCCTGATTTTCATCTCACACCCGGCGCGGTCGCGATCCACATCCATTCGTTCAGCGCGAGTTCTCTGCGCGATCCGAACTCAGGCTGGGTCGCACCGTTGCTGACCAAAGGCGCGGCCGCTTCGATCGGAAATGTTTACGAACCGTATCTGCAATTAACTCCGCATCTCGACGTCCTGAACGATCGTTTGCTGCACGGATTCACCTTTGCCGAGAGCAGCTACATGGCGACGCAGGTCCTTTCCTGGATGACGGTGATGGTAGGCGATCCGCTTTATCGTCCCTACGCCGCGTGGCTGGGATTCGACACTGGCGCGAACGCCAATTCGGATTGGGCGACCTATCATGATTTTGCGGTGGCGAATGCCGCCAAACCCGCAGCGGAATATCGTCCGCTCGCACGGCAGGCGGCATCGCGCGCGAAGAACGGTGTCATGATTGAAGACCTCGGCTTGATGGAAGCGCGTGATGGAAATTTCGCCGCGGCCACGAATTACTTTCAGCAGGCGCGCACGCTCTACACGAAACGCGACGACATTCTGCGCGTCGTTCTGGAGGAAGCGGATGCGTGGAAGAATCAGGACAAACCGAAACGTGCAGTGGAACTGGTGCGCAGCGTTTTGAAAATTGTGCCCGAGACACCGGCTACGGCCTTGTTGAAAAAGATCGAGCAGGAACTTGGGTCGAAGGCAGCAAGTCCGGGCGCGCAATAATCGCCTAACGAGTGCCTAACGAATAATTCCGCGCTCGCTTTTCTCGATGAACTCGAGGACCTGCGTGATCTCGTCGCTCGCCGGCAATTCCTTCCGCACTGCTTCGAGGCCCTGTCGCGTATTGTATTTGCAGCGGTAAATGAGCCGAAATGCCTCCTTGATCATCTTGATCTTTTCCGGCGCGAAACCGGCCCGTTCCATCCCGACCACGTTCACGCCGCGAATTTCCGCCGGATTTCCGTCCGCGATCATGTAGGGCGGAACGTCCTGCACAATTTTCGAGCAGCCGCCGGTGATGGCGAAACGTCCGAGGCGACAGAACTGATGCACCGCAGTCAGTCCGCCCATGACGGCGTGATCGCCGACCTGCACATGACCGGCGAGGGTTCCGTTGTTCGAAAAAACAACCGCGTCGCCCACGACGCAATCGTGCCCGATGTGACTGTAGGCGAGAAAATTTCCGCGACTGCCGACGCGCGTTTTTCCGTCGCTGGCCGTGCTGCGATTCACAGTGCAGAATTCGCGGAAACAATTTTCGTCGCCGATTTCCAGATAGGTCGGCTCGCCGGCGTATTTCAAATCCTGCGTTTGCTGACCAATCGAGCAGTAGGTGTAGAATTTGTTTCCGGTGCCGGCGCGCGTCGGACCGGAAAGCGTGACGTGATGTTGCAGCCAGCAATTTTCGCCTAACGAGACGTTGGCGCCGACGATGCAATACGGGCCGACAATGGTGCCGGCGCCCAGTTCGGCTTTCGGATCAACGATTGCGGTCGGATGAATCTGCACGTCGCTCATTTATCGAGAAACGTGAACATCAATTCGCCTTCGGAAACGATGGCGTCGTTTACCATGCAATGGCATTTTGCTTTGGCGAGGCGGCCGCCGCGCGCTTTGAGGAGCTCGGCCGTGATGAAAATTGTGTCGCCCGGGAAAACCGGTTTGCGGAATTTGACTTCGTCCGCGCTGATGAAATAACCGATGCGGCTGGCGCTCTGCGTAATCTTCATCAGCAAAATACTCGCGACCTGCGCCATCGCTTCGACCTGCAAGACACCGGGCATGACCGGATGGCCGGGAAAATGTCCGGCGAAAAACGGCTCGTTGATCGTGACCGTTTTCATTCCCATGATTTTCTTTTCGCCGTCGAATCCGAGAATGCGATCGACCATGAGGAACGGATAGCGATGCGGCAGAATGGCCATGACTTCATTGATATCGAGTCCTGCTTCGCCGGGTGGAAAGGCGCGCGGCTGCAAGGTCGGCAGCGTCTTGGCGTGTTCGCGCACAAGGGCGCGGGCTAGTTCCGCATTGGCGCCGTGGCCGGGTTTCACTGCGACGACGTGACCGCGAATGCGCTGACCGAACAACGCGAGATCGCCGATCAGGTCGAGGATTTTGTGCCTGACGAATTCATCGGTGAAACGCAACGGCTCCTTGCTCAGGACGGCGTCGCCGCGAATCACGATGGCGTTTTCGAGACTGCCGCCTTTGATCAGATTTTTCTCCATCAACTGCTGCACGTCTTCGTAAAAAACGAAGGTGCGCGCCGGCGCGATTTCTTTTTCGAAAACGGCGGGCGTGATCTCGGTGCTGAGAAATTGCGTGAACCGGTTGTCTGGTCCTGCCTGCGTGCAGGAGATGCGAAATTTGTCGTCGGGCAAAATGATGAGGAGCGATCCGCCCTTGGTTTCGATCGACATCGGAGCGCTGATTTCGAAAATGCGCCGGGGCGCTTCCTGCGGCGCGACTCCGGCCTTCTTGATCAGCTCGACGTAGGCAGCCGCGCTGCCATCGCCGATCGGCGGTTCGCTCGCGTCCATTTCAATGATGGCGTTGTCCACGCCCATGGCGGAAAGCGCGGAGAGAATGTGCTCGACGGTGTGCACGCGCATCGCGCCTTCGCCAATGGTAGTGGCGCGTTCGACTGTTTTTAGATTCTCGATCTTCGCCTCGATCGTCGGTTCGCCGTCGAGGTCTTTGCGTTTGAATTTGATGCCGTGATCGACCGGCGCCGCCTGCAGGCGAAGCGTGACTTTTGCTCCGGTGTGTAACGACGTGCCGCTGAGGCTGGCCGATTTGGCCAGCGTTTGTTGAAGCTCCGGCGTGGAAGGCATGGAGGCCTAAGTAACAAAGAATTTCGGTGGTGACTAGCGGCGCTTTGACCGCTGCTCGCTTATCGTCTTGAGTGCGCTGGGATTCTTGGCACTGGAACGTGGAGGGTTTTAATATGAAGAGAGCCTTGAGATTCCTGGGGGTCATCGCAATTCTCAGTGCGCAAGTTTCGCTGGCGCAACTTCCGCCGATCACTACCGGCTATGTCAGCGTCGAACTGCAATCGGTCGCGACCGGTCTTTCCTCGCCGGTCGATTTGGTCAGCGCGAAGGATGGGAGCGACCGTCTCTTCATTGTCGAACAACCGGGTCGCATCAAGGTCCTGAAAAACGGTGCGATTAACCCCACACCGTTTCTCGACCTGACCGCGCAGACAATTTGGGGCGGCGAAGAGGGCCTGGTCGGGCTCGCCTTTCATCCCGGATTCAGCGATCCGACCAGTCCGGGATATCGCCGGCTCTACACCTATGGGACCGAGCGGGTCAACGGCACCGCCGATTTCACCGTGCCGATGTCTGGTTCGCCCGCTCATCAATGCGTGCTAACCGAATGGCAGGTTTCAGCGGGCAACCCAGACGTGGTCGACCCGTCATCGAAGCGCGTGGTGCTGCGCGTCGATCACCCGCAAACGAATCATAACGGGGGCAAATTGTTATTCCGGGCCACCGACGGTTATCTCTACTTTTCCATCGGCGACGGCGGGAACGGCAACGACGTCGGCAATGGTCACACCGCCGGCATTGGCAACGCCCAGGACAAAACCAATCTGCTCGGGAAGATCATGCGCATCGATCCGCTTCCGCCGGCGGAGAATCCAACCAGCGCCGATCCGATCAGTGCGAATGCAAAATATCGTGTGCCAGCGAGCAATCCGTTCGTTGGTGGGGCCGGACTCGATGAAATTTTCGCCTACGGCCTGCGCAATCCATACCGATTCTGTTTCGATTTGCCGACGGATCGATTAGTCGCCGGCGATGTCGGACAAAACAACATTGAGGAGATCGACATCATCGAGCGCGGGAAAAATTACGGATGGAATCGGAAAGAGGGGACGTTCCTCTTCAATCCAGGGAACGGCAGCATCTCGGTCGACCCGAATCCGGACCCGGCCTATACCGATCCGGTTCTCGAGTACGATCACAACAATGGCGTTGCGGTCGTCGGCGGTTTTGTCCACCGCGGCGCGGCGCTGACCGCGCTGACCGGCACCTACGTTTTCGGCGATTACGTTAGCGCGGGTGACTCCGCCCGGATTTTCCAGGGCGATCTCACGGCCGGATCGATCAAGGAATTGGCCATCGGCATTAACCCGCATCCGATCGGTCTGCGCCTCCAGGGATTCGGGATCGACGACGCCGGCGAAATGTATGTGATGCTCGACAGCGGCGATCAAAACGCCGGTCAGATTTCGAAGATCGTGCCGATTCCGGCCACGCCGGCGCTGCTCAATCTCTCGACGCGCGCGCGGGTCGAAGCCGACGATGGCGGAATCGCGATCGCCGGATTCATCGTCACGGGCAGCGTGCCGAAGACGCTGGTGCTGCGCGCGCTCGGACCGTCGCTCACCGTCAATGGTTCGCCATTGCCCGGTCGCCTAACGAATCCAACGCTCACGCTCGTCGATGCCAATGGCGCGACGCTGGATGTGAACGACGATTGGATGGCGCATCCGCGCAAACAGGAGCTGATCAATTTTACCCTCGCGCCGACTGATCTGCATGAGGCCGCCATGGTCGAGACACTTCAGCCCGGCGCCTACACCGCGATGATGCGGGGCGTGACTGGCGAAACCGGCATCGGCTTGATCGAGCTATATGATCCGGATACGAGTGAAAGCGCGAACGCCGTCAACCTGTCCACCCGCGGCCGCGTGCAGGTTGGCGACAACGTTATGATCGCCGGCATGATTATCGGCGGCAGCACGACGCAGCGTGTCATCATTCGCGCCATTGGTCCCAGCCTAACGAGTCATGGCGTATCCGGCGTGTTGCAGGATCCGACGCTGGAGCTGATCGATTCTTCCGGAGCGACGATTGCGTCTAACGACAACTGGAGATCAAGCCAGGAAGCGGAGATAACGGCCAGCGGTCTTGCGCCGACTGACGACAATGAGAGCGCGATCATTCGCACGCTTAGTCCCGGAAATTATACCGCGATCGTGCGCGGCGCCGGAAGCACCAGCGGGGTCGGCCTGGTCGAAATCTATCGGCTCACGCCGTAATGTGTAGCCACGGCCCTGCGGGCCGTGCACGCCCCACAGGAGCGTGGCTACAAATCCAAATGCGCCCAATCGATCTCGACGCGCTGTTTTTGCGCGAAACGATCGTGAAAAAATAATTCCTTCTCGCGACAACCGTGCTCGTGCACGAGTCGCGTCACCTTCACATCGAAGCAGCAATACTCCGCGATTTCCAGTAACCGTCCTTCGCGCCACCAGCGAATGGCATCCAGGCCACCGGCCGTTTTTTGGACGCCGAGTGTCGCGGTGGCGATGGAATCCAAACCAAGCCGGTGTCCAAGGCGTTTCTCCATGTCGAGCATCAGATCGACCGTGGGTAATTCGTGGGCGAGATCGAGCACGGTGTAACCCATCAGCACGTGATAATCGAAGTTGAGACAGTTGTAGCCGACGACGAGATCGGCGGCGCGCAACCGCTCGATCAATCGGTGCACGCGAGCTTCGCTGAACACTTCATACTTGCCGGTCGCCGTGCTGTAGATCGCGCCGATCGACATCTGCATGTTGCCTTTGCGATCCCAGCCGCCGGCGTCGTTCGCGGTTCGTTGTGTTTCGAGGTCGAAGTAAACGATGTCGCGCGGCATCGTTCACATTGAACAAACGACCCGCACTATTTCAATTCAATTTCGCCGGCATCGAACGCCATGATCTGGTCGAGATCGTCGACGCGAAATTGTTCGACTACAGAATCGTCGTCCTGGAAAACGTCGATCGAGTTTTCGCCGCGCGGCAGGAGGACGACGCGCGTCAGGCGCGGCGTGTCGCCAATGCTCTCGAGCGGCAGGCCGTCCGCGGTCTTGATGAAACTTCCATTCTCATCGTAGCCGACGAGAAGATCGAGATTTTCGCGCGCGTCGTTCTTGAGCGGGTTCGGCGTCAACTTCACCGTGATCTTCTCGTTAGGCGATTTTCCGCCGGCAAGCACCGGTTTGCCCCTATCGATGGTGAAATTCTTGTGCGCCACGATGGATTTTTCGTAATCGACCTTCCAATCGGAGTGGTTTTTGTCCGTCGCTTGCGCAAGCGTCAAACTGCGCAGCCGCTGTGTCGGCCCGTTTTCTTCGAGGAGAAAAATAGTGTCCGCATCTTTCGAGGCGGCGATCTCGCGTGGCTGCGGATCGTTCTCCGGAATGGAAAGCCGGCGCAGTAATTCCTTCCCGCTCGAAAGCTGTTCCACTTCGGTTTGCGGCGAACCCGGCGCGACGCGGTCGATGATCCAGCGCGTTCCGTCTTTGCCGGTGTCGCAACTGATCGGATCGATGATCTGCGGCGGCTCCGCCGCGGCCTGACATTTTTCCGCATGCAATTCGCCCGTGCCGGACGCAGCCACGTTGCCACTCGCGTCGAGCATGATGGTCAATGTCTGGCCGTCCCTTATCGTGGCGGATAAAACCGGCAATCCGTTCTCCACCCCGAGCGACGACATGCTCGTGATGCGCAGCGATTGATCGTCGGTCACCCAGTCGTTGAAGAAATAGCCGACACCTTCGACGTCACCCGTCGCGACGGCGTAACCGCGTGCATGATATTTTCCCGGCGGCATCGCTTCGCCCGCGTCGTTTTTTCCGTCCCAGGTCGTGCTGATCGAATCCTGGCCGATCTCGAAATCTTCCAGCTCCGCTTCGCGTTCCAGCACGCGCACCAGCTTTCCCGACGAATCGTAAATGCCAAGGCTGAGTCGTCCCGTCGAGTGGTGGCGGAAGAAAACTGATGCGAACGGATTTGGTTGCTTCCTCCGCCGCGGCCAGCGTGACCGCGAGCAGCAGCGCCAGGGTCACGCGTAATGTCGCCATTCGAGATTAGGAAAGATGTTATCACGCGACTCGCAATCGGAAAGAAACGCCGGGTCAATGCGGCGCGCGATCAGTTGGTCGTAGAGTTTGTTGAAACGCTGAAGGTGATCGTGTGTGCGCTGCGCGGCATAATGTTTCGCCGTGCCGGTCTTGATCAGGAAGGCCCAGTCGCTCGACTGCGCAAGGAGTAACTCGCGCGCGAGTTGTTTCAGTGCACGCTCCGTCGTCTCGTCGGTGCTATGGGTAAAAGCGCGCGCCGCGCTCGTCATGCGCCGGGCCGCGGAATGCAAATGCGGATAAATCCAGCTGTTGCTCTGGTCCAGCCACATGCCCCAATAGCCGCCTTCGCCCCAGCTCGACGCGGCCGGTTGGACGATTTCCTGTGTTGGATTTGCCAGGAGGTAATCGCCTGGTGTCGTTAGGCAAACTTCGTCCGCGCATTCCGCCGCGCGCCGGATGAAAAGCTCGAGGAAGAGCGGCCCTTCGTACCACCAATGACCGAACAACTCCGCATCGAACGGCATGACCACGATCGGATTTTCCATCGTGTGAGCCACGGACTTCAGCTGCGCCCGACGCGATTGCAAAAAATGTTCGGCGTGCGAGCGCGCCACGTGTTCAGCCCACTCGCGATTGTAGAAGTCCTTCTCCTCCACGCGACCGGTGATGCGGTGATACTTCAGGCCAGTGAATCTGGGTGACCCCAAGTTCGTTTCGGGAAACAAATGTTCGAGCGGCAAATCGAAACCGACGTCGCGGTAAAATTCGCGATAGGCCGGATCGCCCGGATAGCCGGACTCGGCGCTCCAGACTTCACGACTCGATTCGGGATCACGTGCGAAGGCCGCCGGACCTTCCGGCGTAAAACACGGCGCGTAAATCGCGTGCCGCGGCCGCGGATTTCCCATGGCCAGGCCATGCGCATCGAGCACGAACCAGCGGATGTTTGCTTCCTGCAGGATTTTCTCGAGCCCTGGCGTGTAAGCGCACTCAGGCAACCAAAACCCATTCGGTTCGGCGTCGAATGTTTCGCGATAAACATCACGACCAATGAGCACCTGCGCGCGCACAGTTTCGGGCGTCGGCATGAGAAGGGGAAGCAAACCGTGCGTTGCGCCCGACGCGATCAGCTCAAGAACACCGGCGTCGCGCAGTTCGCGGAATTGGCCTAACAAGTCCTTGTTCCATTCGTAATAATGCTCGCGGGTGGCGAGTAGATGCTCGAGATAGAAGCGAGACAGCTCGGCCAGTTTTTCGTGCTCGCGATGCCGCTCCACTTCGCGCCGCGCCAGCGCGATCAGCCGGTCAAGATTGCGCTGGTAGCGCACGCGCAACAGTTCGTCGTTCAGCATCGCAATGAGCGGCGGCGTGACCGACATCGTGAGCTTGAACGGCACGCGGTCGCGCACGAGCCGGTGCATCATTTCGATCAGCGGAATGTAGGTCTCGGTGATGGCTTCGAAGAGCCAGTCCTCTTCGTAGAACTCTTCGTGCTCCGGATGCCGGACGAACGGCAGATGCGCGTGCAGGATTAGCGCGAGATAGCCGCGATCCATTAGCGCGCGCTGCGCACCGCGGCGAGGAAGTCGGCGGCGCGCTTCGTTAACGCATCCCAATCACCGCTTTGAATCAGCTGTGGATCGAGCACACTGCCGACCGCGCCCACGGCGACTGCGCCGGCCCGAAACCATTCCGCGACGTTAGTGATGTCGACGCCACTCGTGGGCATGATTGGAATTTGCGGGAGCGGACCACGGATCGCCTTCAAATATGCCGGGCCGTTAGTTACCGCGGGGAAAATTTTTACGATATCCGCGCCTAACGAGTAGGCGGTGTAAATTTCCGTGGGCGTAAATGCGCCGGGGATGCAAACAACGTCTCGTTCCTGTGCGGCCAGAATCATCTCCGGCAACACGCATGGACTGACGAGAAACTCCGCCCCGGCGTTGACGGCGGCGTGAACATCTTCCGCGGTCAGGACCGTTCCCGCGCCGATGAGCAGGTTCTCATGTTGCCTAACGAGTCCTGCAATAACATCTGTGGCGGTCGGAACGCCGAAAGTGATTTCGATAATCTCGAAACCTCCGGCGATAACAGCGTGTGCCGTCTCGAACGCCTGTTCCGCCGTGGCCGTGCGAATGACCGCCACCGCGCCGGCCGACTTAATCCGGGCGAGAACGGCAGCTTTGTCGAGTTTCATTGCCGCAGGCGCGGCACTCACAGCGTGCGGCAGAAATCCTGGAAGCGATCCATGCCTTTCTTGATGATGTCGATGCTGGTGGCGTAGCTGAGACGCACCGTGCGATCGTCACCAAAGGCCGCGCCCGGAACGACCGCGACATTCGCCTTGCTCAACAAACGATCGGCGAAATTCTGCGAGTTCAGGCCGAGCTGGCTGATGTTGACCAAAATGTAAAACGCACCCTGCGGTTTCACCGCGGTGATGTTCGGGATTTTCGTGATGCGATCGAACATGTAATTGCGGCGCATATCGAATTCCTCGCGCATGTCGGCCAGCGGTTGCTGGTCGCCCTTGAGCGCCGCGACCGCGCCGCGCTGTGCGAATGAGGCCGGATGCGAAGTGCTGTGGCTCTGGATCGAATCGACGGCTTTTGCGACCGCTTCCGGTGCGGCGAGATAACCGAGACGCCAGCCAGTCATCGCGTAGGCTTTGCTGAATCCGTTTACCGTGATGGTGAGGTCGTACGCTTCCTTCGAAAGCGAGGCGATGCTGACGTGCTTCACGTCGTCGTAAACCAGCTTCTCGTAAATTTCATCCGAGAGAATGTAGATTTCTTCCTCGGCCGCGACGTTGACGATGCCCGCCAATTCCTCGCGGGTGTAAACCGCGCCGGAAGGATTGTTGGGAGAATTTAGAATCAACATCTTGGTTCGCGGCGTCATCGCGTTTTCAAAATCTTCCGCGCGCATCTTCCAGCCGTTGCGCTCCGTCGTCGGCACGATGACGGGTTCGGCGCCGGCCAGTCGCACCATGTCTGGATAACTGACCCAGTAGGGCGAGGGGACCAGCACTTCATCGCCCGGCTGACAGGTGGCGAGGATGGCGTTGTAACAGGAATGTTTCGCGCCGTTGCTGACCACGATCTGGTTCGCCCGGTAGGTGAGGTCGTTATCATTCTGTAATTTTTCGGCGATGGCCTGGCGCAACTCCGGAATACCCGCGCTCGGGGTGTACTTGGTGAAGCCCGATTCGAGCGCCTGAATCGCCGCTTGCTTGATGTGTTCGGGGGTATCGAAATCCGGTTCGCCCGCTCCGAAACCGCAGACATCGATGCCTTCGGATTTCATCGCCTTGGCCTTGGCGTCGATCGACAATGTCAGAGAGGGAGTTAACTGGGCGGCGCGCTCGGAAATTTCCATGGCGTTGGGAGTAAAGTTAGAGGTTTGCAAAATGGGAGCGCAAGCTATGGGCGCTTGTAGAAGCTTTCAATCAAAGGTTTGAAGTTATTCTCTTCGACTTGGACGATTTTCATTTCGCGCTGCGCGTTTTCCGCGGAATCGGAAGCGTGCGCCGCGTTGACCATGATCGATTGGCCAAATTCCTTTCGGATTGATCCGGGCGGCGCTTTGCTCGGATCGGTCGGCCCGAGAACTTCGCGGATTTTTTTCACCGCATCTTCGCCCTGGTAAACGAGCGCGACAATTTTCTCTGTGCCGGGCGCGTCGCGCTGATCTTTCGGGACTGCGCTTGGCCGTCCGCCTGACATAAATTCCGCGATATCTTCCCAGGCGCTGCGGCCTTTTTCGGCGCCGAGTTTCTCCTGCAAGACGGGCAGCACCGGTCCGTAAAATTCTTCCGCCTGCGCGCAGCTCATCCGATGCACCTTGAAGCCGACAATGTAGAGACCGGTGCGCGAAAAAACTTCGATCACGCCGCCGGGGCGAAGATTCGGGAACTTGAAATTGTCCGGCTTAATCAGGACCAGCGTCTTCTCGACGTTCGTGCCTTTCGGATAGGCGATGACACGATCGAGAATGCCGCCGTCGCTATCGGAAAATTCCGCCCAGAGTTTTAGGCCTTGCTCGACCGATTCACCGCCGAAGGCCGCGATCACGCCCGGCTCGAAGTAAGTCACTTTGCCGGATTCGTCCGTGATGTAATCGCCGTAGGTATCGCGAATTGTTTCGCCGCTGGTGCGTTCGTGCACGATGTGACCGACGACGCGATGCATCGTTTCGATCGCGTCCGTTCCGCGAAAAACGAGCATCATGCAGCGCGGCCGCTGGCCGTTTACATTTCCGGTAAGATTTTTCTGCACGTAAGTGCGAATCAATTCCTGCGTGGCGCGATGGCGTGGCTCGGTCGCAGTCACGATGGTCTCCGCATAACGGCGCACGAGTTCGTCACTCGGCGCGAACATCCGGCCCGCGACCAGATCGAGACCGGTGCGTGAAATCAGGCGGGAAACAATTCCACCCGTGCGCGATTTGCGCATCGAGTACGGGGTAACGATGACGTAAGCGAGTTCTTCAGCCTGCATAGGGTTGTCGCGGTCCACCGATCACCGCGTCGATGCAGAGAATGAAGACCGCAAGGGGCGCGGTGAAGGTGCTTTTGAGCGCTCGGAACGTCAACTGCGTTTTTGCGCCACGAGCGCGATCCATTTCCCGCGGCGGCGGATTTCTTTGACTGCAAATGCGTTGGCCCTTAGCGCGCGCAACAAACGGTCTTCCTGATTTCGCATCACACCCGAGAGGATAAGTCGACCGTCGACGGCCAATGCCTTGCGAAATCGCGGCAGAACCGACGCGAGGAGCTCGGAATAAAGATTCGCGGTGATGATGTCGAACTGTCCACGAATCTCTCTCGTCACATCGCCGCAGATGAAATGCACAAACCTGATGTGATTGCGCTTCGCATTCGCCTGCGCGGTTGAGATGGCAAGCGGATCGTTATCAATCGCCTGAACCTCGGCCGCGCCGAAGCGACTCCCGGCCAGCGCCAGAATGCCGGAACCGGTCCCGGCATCGAGCATCCGCCAACCGCTCGCCCCGCTCGCGAAAGCTTTCGGAGTTAGGCGACGGGTCACTCGCTCGAGCATGCGCAGCGACATCGCCGTCGTCGCGTGTTCGCCCGTGCCGAATGCTGCGCCGGCGGGGATAACCAGCTGCGCGACTTTAGTTTTGATTTTGACGTTTGTGATTAGTAGCCGGCGCCCGACGCGAATCGGTCTACTTCTCTGCGTTTGCAAAAATTTGCCGATGTAATTGCTGGCCAGTTTTTCCCGCCCGCCACCAAAAGCTTTCGTGAGGCGCGTGACGGTCAGCTTGTGAGATGCGACTTCGATCAGGATGCGCTTGCGTCCGGGCCACTCGATTACGGCGGCGTTGCAGGCGTCGAGCTCTGCTTGGTGCTCGTCGAGCCAGGCACGCGAAACGAATTTTCGCCAGAGGTAGTTCGGCACGGATAATCTCTAGCGTCGCTTGCGCCGGCATGCGAGAAACTGGCCGTGCTCGATCTCGGTTTTGTCCATCGCTACGTGCCACCGCGAAATGAGAGCAAGCGCGTCTTGCTGCTTCTGCATGGGACCGGCGGGAATGAAGACGATATGCTCTCGTTAGGCCGCGAAATCGATCAGGACGCCGCCGTGCTCAGTCCGCGCGGCAAGGTTCTAGAGAATGGCGCGCCGCGCTTTTTCCGCCGCTTAGCCGAAGGCGTCTTCGACGAAAAGGACGTTGTTGTCCGCGCCAATGAGTTGGCGGATTTCATCGGGACGGCTGCGGCGCATTACAAGTTCGACGCGTCACAGCTCGTCGCCGTTGGTTATTCAAATGGCGCCAACATCGCTGCCGCAATTCTGTTCGTTAGGCCGACGGCGTTCGATCGCGCCATCCTCTTTCGCGCCATGGTGCCCTTGTCGGATCCGCCCGAGTCGGATCTAACCGGCAAATCGATTTTGATCAGCGCCGGGCAGGATGACCCGATAATTCCTCTCGAAAATTCCGAACGCCTGGCGAACCTGCTCCGCGCCGCAGGCGCGGAAGTGACGTTGCAGGTTCAACCAGCCAGCCACGGTCTCGTGCAGCAAGACCTGGCCGTGGCCAAGCGATGGCTCGGCCGAGGAGGGCAGAAGTGGAGCGGGTGACGAGGGTCGAACTCGCGACGTCCTCCTTGGCAAGGAGGTGCTCTACCACTGAGCTACACCCGCAGTTGGAGCGGGAAATAATGTCCACGGCTCCGGTCTGCGCAAGGTCTAATTCCCGCGCCGGTTGGCCCTGAAATAATTGAATCCAAATCGCCCGGCCCCTGCATCTCACTACCAAAGGATGAAAATGAAAACTGCACTGTTAATCTGTATCTCGTTCCTGGCGCTGGCTTTGATGGCCCTGGGACAGGATCAAACTCCTTCACCGGCCGTCAGTTCGCCGACGGCCACGATCTCCGCTTCCGCGACAGCTTCCGCCACCGCCAAGGATGATCTGGAAAGCCGTATCGAGCGCAAGGTCAGCAAGAAGGGATTGAGCATCACCATTGGCGACGAGGACAAAGACCGCGATCACCCACGTGTCCGCGTGCACAAAGATAAGGATAACGATGGCGAGGATCTCGGTGCGCTGGTCGCAATCCCGATCGTGGGGATTATCTTCACCACGCTTTTCGGGGCGCCGATTCTCATTGTGGCTGCGATCATGTTCTTCAGCTACCTGCGTTCGCGTTCACTGCATCGCACCGTGAGCATGATGGTGGAGAAGGGTCAGCCCGTTCCGTCTGCGCTCTTCGCGGCCCCGCCGGTTGTCCGTGCGCGTTCCGACATGCGTCGCGGGGTTGTCCTCGTGATGGTCGGCATTGGCCTGATGGTCTTCTTCGGCGCTTGCAGCGACTGGGAAGGCGGCGCCTGGGCGCTCGGCGTCATTCCGTTCCTGATCGGCGCCGGCTACCTGCTGGTTTGGAAATTGGAAGGCAACAAGCCCAATAGCTTTAAACCCGGTACCGACAACCCACCGCCGCTGTCCTAGCCTTCGGGCGTGGCATTGACCGATGCAGACCTTGTCGCACGAGTTCTTCTTGAGGATGACCACCATGCCTTTGCTGAACTCGTGCGCGGTCATCAATCGACGGTGCGTGGGCTGCTCCGGCAGCTCACGCGCAACGATCTCGCCCTGGCGGATGACCTGGCCCAGGAGACTTTCGTGCGCGCTTACAAAAACATTCGCAGCTTTCGCGGTGAGGCGAAATTTTCCACCTGGCTTTATCGCATTGCCTATAACTGTTTCCGCGAAGACGCGCGCAAGCGGAAGGAACTGGTCGGGATTGACGAATCAGTCCTCGAGGCGGAACGCGATCCGCAAACCGTTGATCCGGCTCTGAGACATGACCTCGCCCAGGCATTGCAGTTGCTCCCGTTACATGAGCGGACGGCCGTGGTGCTTTGTTGCCAGAACGGGCTTTCGCACGACGAAGCGTCACGCGTCCTCGAGATACCGCTTGGAACTGTGAAGACGAATGTGTTAAGAGGTAGAGAGAAACTGAAGAAGGCGCTGGCCGAATGGGCAACGAACTAAATATCGACGAACAACTCCAGGCCGACTGGCTGGATGCGAAACTGCGCGACGAGATGCCCTATATCGATGACGCCGGTTTCACCGCCCGCGTCGTGCAGCAACTACCGGCGCGTCGTCATGCCTCGCGCTTGCTCCGTACCGCCATCATGATGGGTGTAACGATCCTGGCCTGCGTCATGGCGTATTTTCTCACCGACCGGGGCGCGGTGCTGGCCAACTCCGCAGCGTTCCTTTTCGCGATGCCATCTCTCACCCTCTGGGCCATCGCCGGCGGCTGCGCGCTTGTCTTGACGTTGCTCGGCGCTTACTTCGCCTTGAATCGCGAAGGCAATCAGCGTGCGCTGACCGAATTCGCGCGTTCTATTCGTTAGGCTGCGGTTTTCGCCTGCGCCACATCGCGCGCGATCTGCGCCATCAGCTCGTCCAAGTTGGCGAACTTTCGCTCCGGCCTGAGGTAACGGACAAAACGCATCTCGACGTCCTCGCCGTAAATATCGCGCTGCAGGTCGAACAGATGTAGTTCGAGCACGCGTTCCGGTTTGGCGGATTCGATTGTTGGACGTGTTCCGAGGTTGGCCACTCCGCGCCATGTCGCGCCGTCGAGTTTCGCTTCCGCCACGTAAACTCCGTTGGGCGGAAATTGCTCGCTGTGCGCGCTGAGATTCGCGGTCGGAAAACCAAGCTTCTTCCCGAGGTGCGCGCCTTCCTTCACCGTCCCGAGAATGGTATACTCGCGGCCCAGCATTTCGGCGGCCCCTGCGAAATCTCCGCTTTCAACCGCACGCCGAATCGCCGTGCTGCTCACCACTGTTCCGTCAGCGGTCACCGGTTTGATGCCGACGACATTGAAATGATGCTGGGCTCCGAGCTCTTGCAGCAACGCCAGGTTGCCGGCGCGATTTTTTCCGAACGACCATTCGTGACCAACGCAAATTTCGCGCAACGGTTTCGAATGCTCGACCAGTTGCCTGACGAATATTTCCGGCGGCGTACCGGCGAATTCGCGATCGAATCGAATGACGAGCAGGTGTCCCACGCCGAGTTCGCGAATGAGTGCGATCTTGTGTTGCGTCGCGGTCAGCAAATGCGGCGCATTTTGCGGGCGCAACACTTTGGCCGGATGCGGATCGAAGGTCACAACCACCGGCGTTCCGTTGGCTTCCTGCGCATGCGCCGCCGAGGTGGAAATGACGGCCTGGTGTCCGAGATGCACGCCATCGAAAACACCGATGGCGAGAAAGAGCGGACCTTTGAGCTGCGACAAGTCCGCAATCGAGCGCAGAATCTGCATTCGTTAGGCGCCGCGCATCCGCGAAACTTCCGGCAGCGTCAGGATCCGCCCGAGAATGTCGACCGGCTCGGCCGTTTGCAGTTCGTCCACCGTGATGGCGCCATCAACCACAAAGCGACCCGAACGAATGCGTCGCAGATTTTTCAGATGCGCGCCGCAACCGAGTTCTTCGCCGATATCGTGCGCGTAGGTGCGCACATAAAATCCTTTGCTGCACGCCACGCTGAAATCGATCTCGGGCGAAGCGATGCGATCGATCGTGTAACTGTAAACGTGCACGAGACGCGGCTCGCGCTCGACCGTCTTTCCCTCGCGCGCCAGTTTGTAAAGCGGCACGCCGCCTTGCTTGATCGCCGAAACCATCGGCGGCATCTGATAGAAATCGCCGCGATATTTTTCGAAAGCGGCTCGCACCGTCTCTTCGGTCAAGGGCGGCACCGGCCGTTCCTGCAAAATCTCTCCTGCGCGATCCTGCGTGTTCGTGGTCACGCCGAGCAACAACGTCCCGGCGTATTCCTTGTCCTCGCTCATGAGCAAATCCTGGATCTTCGTTCCGCGTCCAAGCGTGAGCAGCAGCAAGCCAGTCGCGATCGGGTCGAGTGTGCCGCAATGACCAACTTTCCTGATCTGCAATCGGCGCCTAACGAGTGCAACGACGTCGTGCGACGTCATGCCGGGCGCTTTGTCGACGAGAAGAACGCCGTCAGGAGTTGCTGTTAACGACATCGCAAATTACTCCCAGGAGTTTTTCTTCTACTTCAGCCAAAGTCCCGCGCACCCGCGCACCGGCCGCGAGCACGTGCCCACCGCCGCCGAATTTTTGCGCGATGGCGGACACATCGGCCTTCTCGTTTTTTGACCGCATACTCACACGCACTTTGCCATCGGGCAGTTCTTCAAAAAAGATGGCAACGACGACGCCCTGGATGGCGCGCAGATGATCGATCAGACCTTCGTTGTCTTCCGGTTTCACCCCGAGCTTCTTCGCCATCTCCATACTCAAACTAAAACAGGCGACGCGACCGCCGGCTTCGAATCGCATCGTGCCGAGAAGCGCGCGCAACAATTCGATGCGGCGGCGTGGATAACTTTCGTAAAGCAACTGACTGACGCGGCCGACATTCACGCCGCAGTTCACGAGCTCCGCCGCAATTTCAAGCGTTCGCGCAGTTGTGTTCGGGTATTGGAACGAGCCGGTGTCGGTGGAAATGGCGACGAACAGATTCTCCGCCATCTCTGGCGTCATCGGGAGTTTTTGACTGGAAATCAACTCGAACAAAATCTGTCCCGTGGCCGGCGCGGTCGCATCGATGTAATTCAAATCGCCGTAGCGCGGGTTGGTCGGATGATGGTCGATGTTGATCCACTTCGGCGCGCGCACCGCTTCACCGGCGAAGCCGAGGCGGTTTTGCACCGCGGTGTCGAGCGCGACACCGAGATCGAAATTTTCCGGAACGGTTGGCGGCCTAACGAGTAGTTCGCTGCAGGGCATGAAGCTGTATTTATCCAGCATGCCGTCCTCGTTCCAGATCGAGACATCTTTGCCTAACGAGCGCAGGGAAAGTCCGAGCGCGAGTTGACTGCCGAAGGCATCGCCGTCTGGCCGCACGTGACTGAGCACCGCGACCTTCTTGCTTTCACGCAGCGCGGCCGCGATGACGGCGAAGTCGCTATTCATCCGGGTTTTCCACCGGCGGATCCAGTTCCTGCAAAATTTTGAAGACGCGTGTGCCGCGCTCGATCGAGTCGTCGAGATGAAAATTGAGATGCGGCGTGTATTTCAAAACAACATGCTTCGATAACTCCGCCTGCAACTGGACGCGATTGGATTCGAGTTTTTCGATGACGCTTTTCGCGCTTCCCTTGCCGAGAACACTGACGAAGACATGCGCATTTTTCAGATCGGGCGTGACGTCGACCTCATTCACGGTCACGAGCACTTCTTCGAAAGTCAGATCGCGCGTGATGATGGTACTAAGTTCGCGTTTCACGATTTCGTTCACGCGTAATAGACGATGTTTCATATCCCTCGTTAGGCCGAGCTGAAAATGTCAGGCGTCCAATTCGACGCCTAACGAATCACAGCTTTTGCGCGACCGCTTCGAGCTGGTAACACTCGATGATGTCGCCGACCTGGTATTCGTTGAAATCGCCGAGCTTGATGCCGCATTCCAAACCGGAACGCACTTCCTTCACGTCGTCCTGGAAACGGCGCAGGGTCGACAGACCGCCATCGTAAACCGGCTGGCGTCGGCGCAGCACGCGCGCTCGCGCGGTGCGGGCAATGCGACCATCGGTCACGAGACAGCCCGCCACGATTCCCTTGGTCAATTTGAAGACCTGTTTCACTTCGGCATGACCGATGACGCTCTCGCGATGTTCCGGGTCGAGCAGGCCGGCCATCGATTCTTTGATCTGGTCTATGAGCTCGTAAATGATCGAGTAAAGTTTGACCTGCACGCCTTCGTGTTTCGCCATGGTGACCGCGTTCGTTTCCACCTTGATGCTGAAACCGACGACGACGGCGTTCGACGCGCTCGCGAGCAGAATGTCGTTTTCGGAAATCGGTCCGACCCCGGAATGCACGAGCTCGAGGTCGACTTTCCTGCTGTCGATTTGCAGGAGCGCGCCGGTCAAGGCTTCGAGCGAACCCTGTGCGTCGCATTTCAAAACGATGCGCAGATGTTTCTTGCCGTCTTCGGCTTCGAGCAATGTTTCGAGGGTAGCGCGTTTGGGCGCGGCCAGTTTGTCGGCACGCTTCGCCAACAATCGCTCTTCGCTCAGTGCTTTCGCCGAACGTTCGGAATCCATCACTAAAAATTCATCGCCCGCCTGCGGCAATCCGGTGAATCCAAGAACTTTCGTCGGCGTCGATGGCCCGGCTTCTTTGATCGGCTTGCCCCGATCGTCGATGAGCGATTTCACTTTGCCCGCGTAATCGCCGCAGATAAATGGATCGCCATTCTTCAGCGTGCCCATTTGCACGATGACAGTCGCGGTCGGTCCGCGGCCCGCTTCCACTTGCGCTTCGATTACCGTGCCGCGCGGCGTCGCCGTCGGTGATGCTTTCAATTCCATCACTTCCGCCTGCAACGCCATCATCTCGAGCAGGTGATCGATGCCGGTGCCTTTCGTCGCGGAAACTTCGCAGACGATTGTTTCGCCGCCCCAGTCTTCCGGAGAGAGTTCGCGCTCCTGCAGTTGCTTCTTCACGCGATCGATGTTGGCCGAAGGCAAATCGATCTTGTTGATCGCGACCATGATCTTCACGTGCGCGGCCGCTTTGGCGTGATTGATCGCTTCGATCGTCTGGGGCATGAGGCCGTCGTCCGCTGCCACCACCAGCACGACAATGTCAGTGACATGCGCACCGCGCGCACGCATCGCGGTAAACGCGGCGTGACCCGGCGTATCGAGAAATGTAATACGGGCGCCTTTGTAATCGACCGTGTAAGCGCCGATGTGCTGGGTAATGCCGCCTGCTTCGCCCGCGGCCACGCGCGTCTTGCGGATCGCATCCATGAGCGACGTCTTGCCGTGGTCGACGTGACCCATGAAAGTGATGATCGGCCCGCGCGTCTTGAGTTCTTCTTCTTTCGCCGGCTCGGGCGGTGGCGGCGCCACAACCTGCTCGACGACCTTGTGAACCCCGCCGCCTTTTTCGCGGCGTTCCATTTCGAAAACGAATCCGTGTGTCTCGCAAATCTTCGTCGCGACGTCGGGCTCGACCGTCTGGTTCTGATTCGCAAAGACATTCAGCTCCATCAACTCCTTGATCAGAACGTGGTTCTTGATCCCGAGCTGCGTGGCGAGATCGCGCACGATGATCGGTGGCTTGATGTGAATGATCTTCTGCGTCTCGATTTCCGCGGTTGGTTCCGCTGCAGGTGCGACTGGTTCAGGCGGAGTTTCAACTGGCGCCGGTTCCGCCTTCTTCAGCGGATGCGGCGAAATCAAATCCACCACGGCGGGCGGCGGCGCAGCCACGATGGCCGGCTCGGGTTCTCTTGCTTTTGCCGGAGCGACTGGTGTTGGCGGAGTCGCGCGAATACGCGAGATCGGCGGCAGAAACGAAGCGCCCTTTTTAACTTCGCCGTCGGTGCGTTTCCCTTTCGGTTTCTTTTCGTCGATCAATGAAACCGATTCGACCGCCGGACGCTTCGCCACGACCTCAACGTCCTTCGCTTTGGCCTTGGAGGCGGCAGCGGCGGCTTCAGCCGCAGCGCGGGATTTTGCCGCGGGCGTGGGCGCGACGTGCGTGCTGCGGCTCGGCTTTACCGCAGGTTCGGCTTTCGCCGGTTTAGGCGCAGCTTTGCTTTTCGAGGCCGGCGCAGCGACGGACTTCGCCGTCTTGCGCGCAGTCGTGGCAGGCCTGCGCGTTGCGGCGGTCTTGCTCGTCGTTTTCGTCGGCATATTTATAAATTTTTCGTCTTCATGGCTCCAGGCCTCTTATCGAGGAGCCATAACTAAACTGTTGCTTCTCGCGGAACTGCCGCGTGGATTTCCTGCGCCTTCGCTTCATCCACGCCAAGGATGTCGACGAAATCTGAAACGTCGGCATCCCGCAATCCTTCGAGGTTTGTAAATCCTGATTTCACTAATGTCAGCGCTTGTTCTTCGCTGATCGGCAGCGCGCCGCTCAAGGCCTGCGCCGCTTGCGCGACTTTTTGTTCAACCGCGGTCGTCGCGCTCGTGTCCTTGTCGATATTGATTTCCCAGCCGGTCAAACGACTCGTTAGGCGCGCGTTCTGGCCTTTTTTGCCGATGGCTAACGAAAGCTGATCTTCATCGACCGAAATCTGCACGCTCTTCTTTTCCGGATCGAAAACGAGGTTCTTCACTTTGGCCGGCTTGAGCGCTTCGAGCACATATTCCTTCGGGTCGGAACTCCAGCGAATGATGTCGACCTTCTCGTTGTTCAATTCGCGCACGATGTTTTTCACCCGCGAACCGCGCATGCCGACGCAGGCGCCGACCGGATCGACCTTCTCGTTCGCGCTCGTGACCGCGATCTTGGTGCGATAACCGGCTTCACGTGCGATGCCGCGAATCTCCACCGTGCCGTCGTTGATCTCGCTCACTTCGAGTTCGAACAAACGCCGAACAAAATTTGGATGGCTGCGTGAAACAATAATCTCCGGTCCGCGAATTCCATTCTCCACCGCCACGACATACGCGCGCAGACGATCGCCCACATTGTAATCTTCCACCACGACGCGTTCGCGCTGCGGCATGATCGCTTCGAATTTTCCGAGGTCGAGAATTACATCCGAGCGATCGAACCGGCGCACCGTGCCGCTCACGATCTCGCCCGCGCGATCCTTGAACTCCTCGTAAATCATTTCCTTTTCGACCTGGCGGATGCGCTGCATCATCGCCTGCTTGGCGGTCTGCGCGGCGATACGCCCGAAATTTTTCGGCGTCACTTCCATCTCCACTTCATCGCCAATCTGCGCGTCTGCTTTGATGGTGCGCGCTTTGGTCAGCGAAATTTCATCCGGTGGATTGGTGACGTTCTCGACTACGAGTGGCCTGGCCAGAGCGCGAATCGCTCCGGTCTTCGGATCAATATCAATGCGCAGTTCGCGCGAAACGCTCACACTCTTTTTCGACGCGGAGAGGAGCGCATTCGAAACCGCCTCGAGCAGGATGTCGCGCTTGATTCCGCGCTCCCGCTCCAGGTAATCCAGCATGGCAATAAACTCGGCGTTCATAAAAATTTATCCGCCGACAAAAAAGAGTGGGACACTTGCTCCCACTCCAATCCGCCACCGGACTAGGCCTCCAACCTATGTGCGAATGAGGCAGCGTCAAGAGGCGCGGGCGTGTCGCTTCGATGTTCGATGTTTGCTTTGATTTCGGAAAACATCGAACACTGAACATCGAACATCGAACGTCCAACGCAGCAATCGTCGTCGCGCTTTGGGCGATCGTGTATCTGCCCTGGCTCGGCACGTCCGGACTGCGCAGCGAAGAAGGACATCGCGTGCTGCCCGCGGTGGAGATGCTGAACGGCGGTGACTACGTCGTCCCGCACGTCGGTGGTCAGCCGTATCTGCGCAAACCGCCGCTGATCAACTGGCTGGTCGCGGCGTCCTTTAAGATTTCCGGTTACCGCAACGAATGGACGGCACGCGCGCCATCGATTGTCAGTGTTCTGATTGTCGCGCTCGTTTTCGTGACGTTAACCACGCCGATTCTTGGGCAGCGTGGTTCGCTGCTCGCGGCGATTGGCTGGCTAACGAGTCTCGGCATGATCGAAAAAGGTCGGATGATCGAGATCGACGCGGTTTATGTTTCGCTCTTCGCGCTTGCGTTTCTTGTCTGGCTGACCTGGTGGCGAACACGACGTTCGCCGTGGCTGACGTGGATTGTGCCGTGGATTTTTCTCGGGCTCGGCCTGCTCGCCAAAGGCCCGGCTCTGCTCTTGTTCTTTTATGCTGTCGTCGGGACGATTCTCTTTCGAACCGGAAAACTGCGCGACGCTTTCCAATGGCAGCACTTGTTAGGCATCATGATCATGCTCGCGATTTTCGCGGCGTGGGCGATTCCTTTTGCCGAGGCGACAAGAGCGAGTGAATTGCGCACCTGGTCTAACGAATTGTTGAACCGTTTCACCGGCAGCGAAGGAACATTTAACGACTGGCTGCTGAACTGGCCGCTGGCGCTCGCCTACTTTCTTCCCCTTCGGGCTGGCCTTGCCCTTCGTTCGTTTTTGCAAGATGCCTGAAGAGGAAAGCGAAATGGCGCGTGGACTTCTCTTTGGTTCCGCGGTGCCGTTTGTCCTTGTTCTGATGCTCCCCGGCGCGATCCAGCGTTACATCATGCCGACGCTAATTCCGGCTTGTTGTCTTCTCGGCCTGGCGGTGAAGAGCGACGCCTTCGAATGGAAAATTCCGCGGCGCGTTATCGTTTCGGCGACGGTGATTATCGCCATTGGCGCGATGGTTATTTTCCCATGGCGCTCCGCCACCGTGCAGAGGGAGCATCCGGGTTACGATAAGGACGCGGCGCCCATCAATGCCGCCATTCCCGCCGGCGAAAAACTTTATGCGGTCAATCCCGGTTATCAGCCTCTTCTCTTCTATGTCCGCGCGCCGATCATTTATCTCAATCGACTCAGCGACTTACCGGCGACTGCGCATTATCTACTCGTTAGGCCAAAGTCACCGGTTGATGGCCAGCTGATCGTGCGCACGAAAAAGGTTCGCAGCGAAGACCTGGTGCTCTATCAAATCACTCGTTAGCCATGTCGCGTCCGCTCGCTCTTCTTCTGGTCGTCGCAGTCTGGGCGTTGATCTATTTGCCCGGACTCGGCTCGTTGGAAATCAAAGGCGAAGAAGGCCGGCGCATTCTTCCCGCCGTCGCGATGTTGCAGACCGGCAATTACCTCGTGCCGCAAGTCGGCAGCGAGCCGTACTTTCGCAAGCCGCCGCTCGTTAACTGGCTGATTGCCGCGTCTTTTAAAATTTTCGGCGCGCGCAACGAATGGACCGCGCGAATTCCCTCTGCGCTCTGCGTTCTCCTGGTCGCGCTCGCGTTCCTGCTGATCGCGCGCACCAGTCTTGGTGCGACAGGTTCAATCGCCGGCGCGCTCATTTGGCTGACAAACTTCGGCATGGTCGAGAAGGGGAGGCTGATTGAAATTGAAGCGCTCTACGTCTCGTTAGGCGGAATCGCGATGATTTGCTGGCTGAGCTGGTGGCAGGGCAAGCGTTCACCATGGCTCACCTGGATTGTGCCGTGGATTTTTCTCGGACTTGGTCTGCTGGCGAAAGGTCCGTTGCACTTGTTCTTTTTCTACGCGGTTGTGGTCGCTGTTCTCTATCGCGATGGACAACTGCGCGCTCTGCTCAACTTTCAGCACTTGTTAGGCATTATCGTCATGCTCGGCATTTTCGCCGCCTGGGCCATCCCGTGTTTGCTGGCGATGCAGCAGACGGATGTGGCCCACATCTGGTCACGCCAATTTTCCGGCCGACTGACCGGCGAGGATTTTCACTTCGGCGGTTGGATCATGAACATCCCGCGCGGGCTGGCCTATTTTCTGCCGTGGTTAGTCGGCCTGATTCTTTTGAAACGCGCCAGGGATCAGCGTGCCCTGGCCTGGGGAATCGGCCTTTCGTTTCTACTCGTTAGTCTGCTGCCCGGATCGCTTCCGCGTTACACCATGCCGCTGCTGGTGCCGGCGACCTGGTTGATGGCGAGCTTATTGCAAGGCGATCTGCGTTGGCCGCGGATTGTTTCGGCCATCACCTGTGTAGCAATGCTCGTTTACGGTTTCGCGATCACGCCGGTGCTGCAACGGCGCGAGAAAGTGAAAAACATCGCGGCCCGGATCAATACCGTGCTTGCGCCGGCTGAGCCGCTCTACGCCATCGATCCCGACTATCAGCCGTTTCTTTTTTATGTGCGCGATCCGATCGTTTACCTGAATCGCGCTGAGGAACTGCCGGTCAACGCGCGTTTCGTCCTGGTGCAGCCGGAAGGCGAAGCCGCGGTGAAAGCGCGCGGCCAGCCAGTGCAATCGGTTCATCATTTTCGGGACTATCGGAACAAGGAAGTGGTGCTTTTGGAATTGGCCGGCCGCAGTTGACTTTTGCGAATTCGTTAGCATGCTAACGAATTCCCCATGACAGAACCAGACATCGAACGACTCGGCATGACTCTGGCCGAAACGGCGCGCGCCTGGCGTTATCACCTCAATCAACGCCTGCGGCCGCTCGGCTTGAGCATCGGCAAGTGGACTACCCTGGTTCATCTCGCGCACGGCGCGGACAAGCGTCACGCAAAGAGAACTCGCGGCGCGGGTCGGGATCGAAGAGCCAACGCTGGCCGGTATTCTCCATCGGCTCGAAGACGATGGCTGGATCAAACGCAAAGGTCACGCGGGCGATCGCCGCTGTAAGACGGTGCACCTGCAGCCGCGAGCTGCGACGGTGATCGATAACATTTTCCAAACCGCGCGCGGATTGCGCGAAGAATTGCTGGCCGATATTCCGAAGCGTGATTTGCAAGCCTGCGCGCGGGTGCTGGCGCAGATTCAAAAACGGGCAGAAAGTATTCCGCTGCAGGGCCTCCGGAATGGCGCTGAACGCCGTAACGGAACCAACGGTCTAAGGCGGTCACAACGATCATGAACGCAAGATCACATTCCCTCGCGCGAGCAGTTTGCCTCGCTCTTCTGGCGAGCGGGTTTGCCTTCGGCGTCTCGGGTTGCGGTCCGAAAAACCAGGCAGGTCCGGGGCCGCGTCCAGTCGTGGTCGCGAAAGTCGTGACCGAAGATGTGCCGCTGTATCTCGATGAAATCGGAACGACTGCGGCCTTCGAAACCGTGCAGGTGCAGGCGCAAATTTCCGGTCAGATTATTGCGCGCGAATTTCAGGATGGCGCCGATGTGAAGAAGGGCGATCTGCTTTTCCGCATTGATCCGCGGCCCTTCGAAGCTGCGCTGGCCGCGGCACAAGCCGATCTCGCGCTGAACGAAGCGACCTTTAAGAGACAACAGGAATTGCGCGCCAAGAACGTGACCGCGACGCAGGACTGGGACACGGCTGAGGCCAATGCACGCAAGTCCGAAGCGGCGGTCGCGGTGGCCAAGGTGAATCTGGATTTTTGCTACATCAAGTCGCCCATCAACGGCCGGATCGGTCTGCGTAATGTGGATGTGGGCAACCTGGTTGCCCCGGGCGGTGCACCACTGGTCACGATCATGGGCATGGATCCGATCTACACCGACTTCACGGTGGCGGAACCTGATCTACCACTCGTTAGGAAGCATTTGACCAATCCGAATCTCAAAGTGATTACCGACGCGGAAGACGACAACGTCGAGCCCCGCACGGGCACCCTTTATTTTATCGATAACGCCGTGCAGCAGGGCGCCGGAACGGTGAAATTGCGCGGCGTGACGCCGAATCCGGATCGCGCGCTCTGGCCGGCGCAATTTGTTAGAGTGCGCCTGGTTCTCGATGTATTGAAAGACGCGATGCTGGTGCCGGGCAGCGCGGTGCAGACCGGACAAAACGGTCCTTACGTTTTCGTCTTGAAGGATGACTCGACCCTGGACTTGCGCCAGGTGAAACCGGGACAGAACCAGGGCGACCGGACCGTGATCACCGAAGGCGTGAAACCGGGCGAAGCGGTGGTTGTTTCTGGCCAGCTTCAACTTTCGCCGGGAATGAAAGTAGCGGCGAAGGAAATCGCTGCGCCGGGCGGTGACGGTTCGCGTGCCTCACAAGCCAGCATGGTACCCTGACCATGTCTTACGACGATCGGCCTAACGAGTCTTCGCGCCAGGACGGCAGCGACGGTAACGGCGCCGCCTCGGCTGGCGATTCGAAACCGCAACGTCAGAAAACGAAGACGACGCAGGCGCTGACGCAATTTTCTTCCGGTCTGTCGAAGCCTTTCATTCAACGGCCGGTCATGACGATGCTGCTGACCGCGTCGCTCATCGTTTTTGGCATTCTCACTTTCCGGCAACTGCCGGTAAACGATCTGCCCGCGGTCGACTATCCGATCATCCAGGTGACGGCTAATTATCCGGGGGCGAATCCGGAAACGATGGCGAACACGGTGGCGACGCCGCTGGAAAAACAGTTCACGCAGATTCCCGGACTGACCTTCAGCACCAGCTCGAGCACGCAGGGCAGCACGAATATCACCTTGCAGTTTGAACTGGATAAGAGTGTCGATGCCGCGGCCACCGATGTGCAGGCCGCCATCCAACGCGCAAGCGGACAATTGCCTAACGACCTGCCGCAGCCACCGCAATTCCAGAAGTCCAATCCGAATGATCAGCCAGTCATGTACATCGCCCTAACGAGTGATACATTGACCGACGGCGACCTCTACAAGTACGCCACTTCGCAGGTCCAGCAGCGCATCAACATTCTGCCCGGCGTTTCGCAGGTGCAGATCTACGGCGTGAAAAGTGCCATTCGCGTGAAGGTTGATCCGGGCGCGCTCGCTTCACGCAACATCACTTTTGACGAACTCGCCACCGCGGTGCGCGCCGGCACTTCCTACGCAGGCGCAGGCCAGCTCGACGGCAAGAATACGTCGTTCGTTCTGCGGCCAAACGGCCAGGTGGACAATGCGGAAGGTTATCGCAACATGATCATCGCCCGCGGCAAAGATGGTTCGCCCGTCTTTCTGCGCGATGTCGCCGACTGTCGTCGACTCGGTGCAGGACGAGCGTCTCTCGCGGCATTTCTTCGCGCGCGGATATCCCTTGCCGGCCTCCGTCGTTGTCCTCGCCGTCTCCCGGCAGGCGGGCGCGAACGCGGTCGAAGTGGCGCGCTCAATCAACAATTTGCTTCCGCAAATGCGGCTGGAATTGCCGGGTTCAATCAGGCTCGTCCCGACCTTCGATCGTTCGCAGAGCATCGTGAATTCAGTCGATGATGTGCAGACGACGCTCTTCATCGCCTTCGTCCTCGTGATCATGGTCATCTTCGTCTTTCTCGGACGCGCCACTGATACGTTGATTCCGGCGGTCGCATTGCCGCTCTCGCTCCTCGTGACTTTTCTCGTCATGTGGATGCTGAACTATTCGATCAACAACCTGACGCTGATGGCGTTGACGCTCGCCATCGGCTTCCTGGTCGATGACGCCATCGTCTTTCTCGAAAATGTCGTCCGGCGCGCGGAACATGGCGAGTCGATCTACAAGGCGACGCTCAACAGCGCGGGCGAAATTTCCTTCACCATTTTGTCGATGACGCTTTCGCTGGCGGCGGTTTTCATTCCGCTGGTCTTCATGCCCGGTTTGCTGGGCCGAATCTTCCGTGAGTTTGCTGTAACAATCATTGTTGCAATTTTCGCTTCCGGTCTGATCTCGCTTACGCTCACGCCGCTGATGTGTTCGCGCATTTTGCGCGAACATAATCCCGGTCATCGCCGCAACTGGATGGAGCGCTTCACCGATAGCTTCTTCCCGGGCGTGCTGCGTTTTTACGGCCGGACACTCAATTGGTTTCTCGATCACGGCTGGCTCGCGGTCCCGATCATCATCGCCTGCGGCCTCGGCGTCTGGTTTTTCTTCACGGCGCTGCCATTCACTCTGTTGCCGACCGGCGACAGCGGCGTGATTCGCGGTGCGCTCCTCATGCAGGAAGGCGCGTCACCGGCGACGCAGCGCGAGATGCAGAACAAGCTCGATCCGATTCTGCAGGCGAATCCGGCGGTGGACAAATATTTCACCGTCGCGGGCAGCGGACGCGCGGGCTCTTCCGGTATCTTTACTGTTCTGTTCTTAACGCCGGCGAGGCAACGGGCGGGGATCGATGATGTCGCGCAGCAACTGCGCAAGGCGATTAGCGAATTGCCCGGAATTTTTCCCACGCTCAACCCGCAGCCGGTCTTGCAGATCAACATCGGCGGCGCCGGCAGTCAGTTCGGTCGCTACAGTTTTTCGATCAGCGGAATCGATCCGGAGGAAGTTTACAAAGCGGCCGACGCGCTCGGCGCCAAGCTCGCGACTTTCGACGGCTTCGTTTCACCGCCGCGCTCGAATCTTTTCCGCAACCAGCCGAACATCGACATCGACATCGATCGCGATCGCGCCAGCATGTACGGCGTTTCGACCTCGAAGCTGCAATCCCTTCTGCGCGCCGCTTACTCGCAGAACTACGTTTATCTGATCAAGGAACCTGATGACCAGTATCAGGTCATCCTGGAAGTCGATGACAAGGATCGCTCGCGTCCGGAAGATTTGAAGCGGCTCTACGTCCGGCCTGACGGTAAAGACTCGCTCGTGCCGGTGCGCACCCTGACCAAGGCCTCGCCGAAGCTCGGATTGCAGGCGGTCAATCACACCAACCAGTTCACCAGCGTGACGTTTGGTTTTGATACCAAACCCGGCGTCGCACTTGGTGACGTGACGAAGTTCATCGAGAAAGCCGCCGCGGAGACATTGCCGCCGACGGTGAAAGGCGAGATGCAAGGTGAAGGTCTGGTGCTACAACAACTCTTCTCGTCGCTGCCGTTTCTCGTCATCGCCGCGGTTTTCGTCATGTATGTCATCCTCGGCATTCTCTACGAGAGCTACGTCCATCCGATTACGGTGCTGTCCACTTTGTTTCCCGCGGTCGTGGGCGGTTTGCTTACGCTCTGGCTTTTCCGTTCCACGCTCTCGCTCTATTCCGTCATCGGTTTGTTCCTCCTGATGGGCATCGTGAAGAAAAACGGCATCATGATTGTCGACTTCGCATTGCATCGACTTGATGAAGGCTACGATCGCCGCTCCGCCATTTTCGAAGCGAGCATCGAACGATTTCGTCCCATCATCATGACGACGATGGCGGCGTTGATGGGCGCGGTCCCGCTGGCGCTCGGTTACGGCTCCGACGGCGCATCACGGCGTCCGCTTGGCCTGGTCATTGTCGGTGGTCTCGTCGTCTCGCAGTTGATCACTCTATATATAACACCGGTGGTCTACCTCGCGCTCGAGTGGTTCCAGGAACGCGTCCTCGATCGTGTTCCATTTTTGCGCAGTGGTCACATGCACCACGAAGCGCAGCTCGGGAAACCGCACGAGCCGGCCAAGGAACCTTTGCCGGCGTAGGTGCGTTAGCTAGAAAGAAATCGTTATGTGCCGAAACATTAGGACCCTGCATAACTTCGCTCCACCGGCGACGCATGAGGAGATGCGCGCTTCATCACTTCAGTTTGTGCGGAAGCTGAGTGGTTTCACCAAACCTTCGAAAGCGAACGAAGCTGCGTTCGAGCGCGCGGTTGAAAAGGTAACGGCGGCGGCGCACGAGCTCCTGCACTCGTTGGTCACGAACGCGCCTCCGCGGAATCGCGAAGTGGAAGCGGCCAGGGCGAAAGCTCGATCCGCCGCGCGCTTTGCCCATGTGCATACGCACGAACACGCGCCAGCGTTGTAGCAACGGCGCTCTGTCGCCGTAAGAACGCGTCGATTCCGGTCATCGCGTTTTACGCCGACAGAGCGGCGTCACTACAGCGCACTTCCTAATTGAACGGCGCAAGATTTTCGCCGCAGAAAATTCTCGATTCGCGACTCGCGGAGCGATTCAATCCGCTATGCGACTCGTCTCTGTCCGGATTTTGGCCTGCGCATTTCTGGCGCTGGCCGTTTCGAAGGTAAGCGCGCAGGAAGCAACCGCTTCGCCCTCGCTCGAACAGCGCGTCACTGCGCTCGAATCGTATCTCGCCAACGCCGATCCCAAGACGGCTGAACCCATCGCCGGCCCGGGCCACAACGCCTGGATGATGACGAGCGCCGCGCTTGTTCTCTTCATGACGCTGCCCGGCCTCGCGCTCTTTTATGGAGGACTCGTTAGGCGCAAGAACGTCCTTTCCATTCTCGCGCAATGTCTCGGTATCACCGGCCTGGTCACGCTGTTGTGGTGGCTGGTCGGTTATTCCCTGGTCTTTTCACCCGGCTCGCCCTTTCTCGGCGGCTTGCGCTTCGCGGCGCTGCGTCACGTGACCTCGACGCCCAATCCCGACTACGCCTACTGGGTGTCGCAAAATATCTTCGCCATCTACCAACTGATGTTCGCCATCATCACGCCTGCGCTCATCATCGGCGCGGTGGCGGAGCGGATGAAATTCTCCGCCGTATTGATATTCACCGCGCTATGGATGTTCGCCGTTTATTTTCCGCTCGCGCACATGGTCTGGGGAATTGGCGGCTGGATGAATGGCCTAACGAATCCAGGCGCGGGCATCAAGGCGATCGATTTCGCCGGCGGCACGGTCGTGCACATGTCGTCGGGCTGGTCGGCCTTGATCTTGTGTTTGATCCTCGGCCATCGTCGCGGCTTCGGTCGCGAAAATATGCCGCCGCACAATCTTGTCCTGTGCATGGTCGGCACGGGAATGTTGTGGGTCGGTTGGTATGGATTCAACGCCGGCAGCGCGCTCGCCGCGGATGGTTTGGCTGCGAATGCCTTCATGACCACCACGCTTGCCGCCGCGATTGCCTCGAGCACATGGGCCGCGGTGGAATGGATCGTACGCGGTCGCGCCACCGTGCTCGGTTTTTGTTCCGGCGCAGTTGCGGGTCTCGTCGTCATCACACCGGCCGCGGGATTCGTTGATGCAACCAGCGCGGTTTTAATCGGCATCGCCGCCGGCATCATTCCATTCGTCGCGGTGGGAAAATTGAAAGCGTGGCTGCGTTACGACGATGCGCTCGACACCTTCGGCATTCACGCCGTTGGCGGAACGATCGGCGCGTTGCTGACCGGTTTCTTTGCCTCGCCGGCGGTGAATCCGAATCTGCGCGCGAATATTTTTGCGACGGGCGCGGGACCGCTTTGGGTCGAACAATTGAAAGCGATGGGTGTAACAATCCTGCTGGCTGTGATCGGAACGACGGCGATCGCGTTCCTCCTTAAAGCAGTAATCGGTTTGCGCTTGCCGCCGGAAATCGAGGAGCAAGGCCTCGACATCAATGAGCACGGGGAAGAGGGCTATATTCTGGAGCGATAGCGAACCGTGCCAGCGATAATATTCACTCCACGAAGGGCTGGCGGCTACGCGATGCGTTCAGGCGCGTGGCTTCTTCGCGATGTTTCTGCGCAAGGTCGCCGCGCCCGATGTGCGGGTAAATGCGCGCGAGATAACGGTGCGCGAGAAGGAAGCCGGGTCGCAGGCGAAGTGAGATTTCGAAGGCTTGCACGGCACGTTCGAACCAGCCGAGACGCGAGAGCGCGGCGCCGAGTTGAAAATGCGCTTCGGGAAATTCGTGGCGGAGGCCGACGGCAAGTAAGGCGTGATCGATGCCTTCCTCGATTCGGTCCTGTCGGGGCAAGGCGACGCTGAGGCCGTAATGTGCTTCGGCCAAATCCGGATCGAGATCGAGCGCGCGGCGAAAGGCACGCTCGGCTTCAGGCCAATTGCGCTGGCGAAGATAGAGCCGGCCGAGACAGCTCTGCGTCAACGACTCGTTAGGCGCGAGTGCTTCCGCTTGGTGAAACGCGGCGGCGCAGAGTTGCATCTCGCCGCGCATCCAGTGAAGCAGACCGCGCAGGACGATAGCTTGTGGTTTGTCCGGTGCGACACGGGTAAGCGCAGCTACGACGCGTTCGGCTTCCGCCGTAGCGTTCAAGCCGAGGCAAACCTGCGCATACGCGCTCCAGTAACGCAATTCGTCCGGCTCGCCTTGCGTCAGCTTTTCCAGAAGCGCCTTCCCTTCGCACAAACGGCCGCCTTCAAGCAGCGCGGCGGCAACATTGAAGTCGGCTTCCATCTCGGCTTGCCGAACGGCGCGCTGCGCATCAGCTCCAGGCGCGTCGATGTAGCCGAGCGCGATGAATTGCTGCAACACAGCTTGCGCTGCGGCGGGTTCTTCCTCTTCGGGATTCGGCGGTAAACGGCCATCATCTCCCGCGACGTTTTCCCACGATGGAATTCGCGCGATCTCGGGTGCATCGACGAAGGCGGTGGCCAACACCTTTCCCTCCATGTCGTCGCCAATCGGCAGGCCGAGCAACGTCAGGATAGTCGGCGCCACATCCAACAAGGTCGCGCCCTCCGCACGTTGATCGCGCCGTATGTTCGGACCGTGCAGAACAAACATTCCCTGCGGGCGATGCCATTGCGCGGGCTCGACCGGCGTGCGCGGCCGTTGCCCGCCGCTGATGAACCCGTGATCGGAAACGATCATGACGTGAGCTTCCGGCCCGGCTAACTCGAGGAGCCGTCCCAGCATCAAATCGTGAAAGCGGTAAATGCCGCTCACGACCTGGTGATAAAACTCAAACTCTTGTTCCGGCACTTCTGGCAGACGCGGCGGATGAAAGCGCATGAATTCGTGACCGACCTGGTCGATGCACTCGTAATAGATGGCGGCGAAATTCCACTCCTCGTGCTCGAGCAACTCGGTTGCGGCGGCATGGACGGTGATGACTTCCGCCAGGCGTTCGGCGAGAAACATCAGACGGCGTTGCACGCCCGGATCGTTCTGATTGAGTTCCGCCGCACGGGGAATGAGTTGCTGAAGCATCGTGCCCTCGATGTCTCGCGGATGCACTCGCAACTCGGCCAATATTTTGCCTAACGAATGCGGCGTGACGCTGCCTTCGCTCAGCGGCCAATTCTTCGGAGTAGCGGTCGGTGCCGGAAGAGCGAAACGGTTCGAGAACATCGCGCCGCTGATCGGTTCGGCGGGATGACTCGCCTGCCACGCGCCGATCACGCTGCGCAAGCCTGATTGCGAAGCGATATTCCACAGCGTCTTGCAACGGCGCGTGCGTGTCCCGACCGGACGCAGGCCGCTGCGATCGGGTAATGGTTCGACAAAACCATGAACGCCGTGGGCGTAGGCGCGTTTGCCAGTCGCGATGCTGGTCCAGAGAATTGGCGAAAGCATGGGTGAGAGCGACGCGATGTTGCCGATGACGCCGCCGTCCACCAGTCGCTGAAGGTTCGGCAATAATCCGCCATCAAGCAGCGGGTTGATCACTTGCCAGTCGGCCGCGTCCCAACCGATGAACAGGACGCGCGGCGCCGATTTGGATTCGTTAGGCATGCCGCGGCGATTGCTGGCAGATTACGAAACAGAAAAGCCCGTGCAAAGAGCCTTCGCACGGGCTTTGGAATCTGTGCTGATTGCTGCGATCAGGCGACCCTGGCGTTGCGCCAGGCACGAACGCCAAGCGCGCCGGCCGCGACCATGGCTAGGAGCGAGATGGTGCTGCCGGACTCTGGAACGCCTGAGGCTCCGGTCGTGCCCACGTTGATCGATGCACCGGTGTTGTCGTAAGCCCATCCGAGGATCGTGCGCGGCTGTCCGTTGAACGCACCCGCCAGCGAAAATTGCAGCCAGCCGAAGTCATATATGCCGGTGCTTTCATTGAGGAAACGGAAGCCGATGTAGTTGATGCTGCTGTTGAGATTGAAGGCTGTTGCACCTGTCGTTTCGATGCTGTCGGTTCGGCCGAAGTTAAGCAAGCTGTTCACGAGCGTGCCGACGGGAAGGTTATCAACCAGCGTGGACGAACTACCGGTGGAGAAATTGTCGACGATTCCATCGTTGGGACTTGCGGCATTATTGCCCCAGACAAAAAAGCTACCGGAGCCCCAGGGATTGAGATCCCAGCCGGGAACCGAGCCGGGGGTGGTCCCGAACAAGCCGGTAACGACGTTGAGATAGATCCCGCTCGTGCTGCTGGGGACGTTAATAATAACCGGACCACTGTAGACGATGGCGGCCTCGGTCATAGCCGGAGCTGCCAGTGCGACGCCAGCGAGGGTTGCGTAAGCTGCCAGACGCGGTTCAAGGCGTGGCCCGACGGTGAGTTTGTTTAGGGGGGACATAGTAGTAGGAAACGATTGTTATTGTGATTGTAGCGAAGGTGGCGGCCTGCGTTGTCAACGTTCTTTTGCTGGTAATGCTTCAGTTCGGTCTTCATCTGTTCGTAAATTTGTGTGACCAAACCGGTGCGCCGTCGGGCAATTACCTAACGAATCTCTTGCGAAAATCGATTGGAGTCAGAATGACCGTGATATTCTCGATTCCGGTCAGCGCGCTGAGCACGAACAAGATCCTCCGCCGCTTGATCGCCGATCGCGAGACAGCCGAACGAAGCGTCGCTGCCGTGAATCATGATTTCCGCTGCCGGGTTCGGTGCGGCCTTCTTCATTGGCGCGCGCCAGGTCGAACTCGTTCGGGTAATCGATCCAGATGCTAAGATGATAGAGACTGTTCGGATTCAATTCGCGCACGCGATAAATTCCTTCGGGCACCTGGCGATCGCCTTCGCGTAGCTTCGGGCCGAGCGTGCCGCTCGCCGCCAGCACCGGATAGGAACAAAGGAAACGAAATTCTTCGCTCGCGTTCGCGGCATAAACTTCGAGCAGCCGATCTTTCTTGATTCCGACAAAGGCGAGTCGATGCGGCGGATACGAAACGCCGGCCGCGGCGAACTTCGGCGCCAGCCGTTGTTGCACAATTTCGCCGTACTCGGTCAGCCGATCGTCGATTGTTTTCAATGGTTCGTCGGCCCGCGCACCAAGCCATCATCGCGCAACAGAATGCGGCGAAAACTTTTGCGTTCAATCGCCCGGCTGTTGCAGATCGGCCAGTTTCTTTTCCGCGCGACTCACATCTGCTTTCCGTCCCACACCCAGCGCGAGAAGCTTCTTTTGCCGATTCACGTTTTGCAGCGCGGCGTCGATCTCGGCGCGGCGACGTTCGGCCGCGGCGCGTTCCGCTGCCTGTTTGGCCTGCGCCAGTTCATCATCATTTTCCTTCGGTTCTTCGGCCGATTTGTTTTTCGCCGCTTCCAGGCGCGCGTCCGCCAACTGTGCTTCCAGCCTAACGACACGAAGAGCGCGGGCTTCCGCGTCCACTTTCGCGATCGCGCCCATCTTGAACAGTCGCTCACCCGAGGCCGCGTTTGATTTGGCGCGCGCCAGATCCTTTTCCAGTTTCGCTACGTCGAGCGACTGCGGCGTCGCGGGAACTTCCGGCAAACCATCGCGATCGCGACTCTTGATCAACAACGGCGGCTCGATCTCGAGGCTGTCGCTTTGTTCGGGCAGGACCGGTTCCTCCACTTCCGCGGCGGCGGCGCAACTCAGCGCGAGTGCGCAGAGCAAAGCGGTTATGATCCACCGGCTCATCGCACCGAGAATATCGCACCGCGCATTGAAATTGCGAGGCTACAACCAGCCGCGCCGCTTGAACCAAAGATAGGGAAGGACGGCGGAGGCAAACATGATGGCGAGCGCGAAGGGATAACCGAAGGGCCAGTTCAATTCCGGCAGGATGTGAAAATTCATGCCGTAAATTCCCGCGACCAAAGTCGGCGGCAGAAACACGAGGGCGGCTACGGAAAGAATTTTAATGATCGCGTTCTGCTCGTTGTTGATCATGCCGAGCGTGGCATCGAGCAGGAAACTCACTTTGCTCGAGAGAAATGTGGCGTGATCGCTGAGCGACCCGAAGTCGCCGGCGATCGTTTTCAAATGCGCGAGCGCTTCGCGATTGTCGCCGTTTTCTTTTCGGAGTTCGCGATAAAACGCCACCATGCGCGTGAAGCTAACGAGACTCTCGCGCGTGCGCGAAACGAGATCGCTCACCGCGCCGATGCGGCGCAGCACTTCCACGAAATCGCGTTGCCGGGCCCGGCGCGCCTGACCGCTGGGGCTGTGCTTGAAGCGAGCGGCGAACGAGATCGTCACATCGCGCGGATTGGGATCGAAGACCTTGAGCGAAATGAGATCGAGCTCGGCGCCGACGCCTTCCAGGATGTCCGCGGCGCGTTCGATGATGGCGTCGATCAGGCCGGCGAGAAATTGTCCCGGCGTTTGATAGCGTGACAGATTCGCCTCGCGTCGCTTCGGGAAGGCGCGGAACGGCACGGGATCGTCATAACGCAGCGTGATCAATTTGTTCGCCGTCAGGATGAAAGTGACCGCGGAAGTTTGGGGCGTATTCGTCATCGCTTTGTTCACGATGGTCGCAGTCATGAAAAGCGCGCCGTTTTCCTCATACAAACGGCTCGACAATTCGATCGCCTGCATTTCCTCGCGCGTGGGAATGTCGAGACCGAGCGCGGCTTCCAGCGTCTGTTCTTCGGCGGCGGTCGGTTCGAGCAGGTCAATCCAGACTGCGTCGCGCGTCAGGGCGGCGCAAAGTTCGGCCGAGGTCAGCGGCTCGGCCGGTTTTCCCGGAGAATAAAACGTGATCATGCGCGCGACGAAGCTAACCGACGCCGTTATGCATCGCTCGAAAATTGTGCGCGCACTTCCACGGGCACTCGTGTTGGTTTTCCGCTCGCATTGTTAATCGGACACCACAACGTGCGCGCCTGCGCCAGCAACTGCGCATCATCTTTGCGCCGGATTTCGGTGAAACGCTCGAAGGTGATGCGCGTGGCTTTGCCGACCCACGTGCGCAAGACAACGTCATCGCCCAGCAGCGCGGCCGATTTGTAATCAATCTCGTGACGCAAAACGACCCAGCCGACTGTTTCCTGTGCCGCGCGCGGAGCGATCGCTTCCCAATGCGCGGTCGCCACATCCTGCACCCAGCGCAGGTAAACGGTGTTGTTCACGTGGCCCTGGCCATCGATGTCGGCCGGCGCGACGCGGACGACGATTTCAAAAGTTTGGCTCACGTTTGTTTTTTGACTGCGAAGGTTTGCAGGCGCGCGAGCCTAACGAAATCAAACTTTGCAGTGCAAGACCTCGACTTCGCTCGGGCGCGTGGCAATTAATCTGCGGCAGCAATGAAGAGCGACGGCCTGGCGCGACAACTCGGACTATTCGGCACCACCATGTCCGTGATCGGTGGAATCGTTGGCGCCGGGATTTTCATCAATCCATATCTGGTCGCGCAACTGGTGCACACGCCCGCGTTGATCATGGCGGCGTGGATCGCCGGCGGATTGATCGCGCTCATCGGCGGATTCATTTATGCGGAGCTGGCGGCGCGTTTGCCGGTGGTGGGCGGCCAGTATGCTTACCTGCGCGAGGCGCTGCATCCGGCGCTGGGTTTCATCTACGGCTGGGTCTTGTTGCTCGTGATTCAAACAGGTGGGATGGCGGCGGTGGCGGTGATCTTTGCGCGGTATTTTCTCGAACTGACTCACTGGCCGATCAACGACTCGTTAGTCGCCGCGGCGGTGCTGGCCGTCCTCACCATCATCAATTGTCTCGGGGTGCGCGCCGGCAGTCGCGTGCAATCCATCATGACGCTGACCGCGATCGGCGCGATCGCGCTGCTCGTCATCTGCAGCCTCTGGTTAGGCGGAACCGCGCCCATTTCGTGGCGACCTGTTTTCGATCAACCGAAGTCGTTCGGCTTCATCCTTACCTTCGGAATAGCTTTGACGCCGGTGGTCTTCGCCTACGGTGGCGCGCATACCACCACGTTTTCTCGGCGGCGAAATTCGCGACGCGCACAAGACCTTGCCGCGCGCGCTCCTGCTCGGTGTGCTGGCGGTGATCGCCATCTATTCGCTGATTAACTTTGCTTATCTGCGCACGCTCGGGGCAGCGGGATTGGCGGCAACGACAACGCCGGCCTCCACCGCGATGCATGCATTGCTGGGCGAACGCGGCGCAAAAATCATCGCGGCCGGCATCGCCTTTTCTGCTTTTGGTTTTCTCGCGCAATCGATGCTGACCGCGCCGCGGGTTTATTTCGCGATGGCGGCTGACGGCGCGTTTTTCCGCAGCGTGGCCAAAGTGCATCCGACCACGCACGTTCCCATCGTGGCCATCGCCTTGCAGGGAATCTGGGCCATCGTGATTGCGGTTAGCGGCACCTACGCGCAAGTGGTGAACTACGTGGTGGCGATGGATGCGATTTTCTTTGGCCTGACCGCGTGTTGTTTGTTTGTTCTGCGCAAGCGCAATGGCCCGGCGTGGTTCACGGTGCCGCTGCATCCGTGGACGACGCTGTTCTTCATCGCCGCCAACTTCGATCGTCGTTGTCGCTACTTTCGCCCATGATCCGGTGCGCTCGTTCATCGGTCTCGGGATTGCGCTGGCCGGCCTGCCGGTATTTTTGATCTGGCGCCGCCGCAGTTCGTGAATCCGTCAATGCGACCGAAGAGTTCAGAATACATGGAGTGGGCCAAGCTCCGTTCGCATGCGCGATTCAATCTCGCGACCAGCGGAATTCGCAGCGTGACCGCGCTTGAGTTTTCCGCGCCTAACGAGCAGTTGGAAATCAATTCGCCCGGCGCCTATGGTTACGCGCCGTTGCAGGAACGGATCGCGCGTCACGAGGGCGTCGCGCCGGAATGCATCGTCGCGGCCGCCGGAACGTCGATGGCTAATCACCTGGCCATGGCCGCGGTGCTCGAGCCGGGCGACGAAGTTCTGATCGAACAACCGACCTATGGACTCTTGCTCGATGCCGCCAATTATCTCGGCGCGCGGGTCCGGCGTTTTCAGCGTAAACCGGAAACGGGCTTCGCCGTTGATCCGGATGAAATCGGACGACTGGTCACGGCGCAGACGAAGTTGATTGTCCTGACGAATCTGCACAATCCGACTGGCGCGCTCATTGACGCAGAAACGTTGCGCACAATCGGCGACGTCGCAGCTCGCTCCGGCGCGCATGTTCTGCTCGATGAAGTTTATCTCGAGATGGTTTGGGATCGGAAACGAACTGGGCTCCGCAATGAGTTCATCATCACAAACAGCCTAACGAAAGCTTATGGGCTGAGCGGGCTGCGCTGCGGCTGGGTCGTTGCGTCGCCGCAACTCGCGCAACGCATGTGGCGATTGAACGATCTCTTCGGGGTGAACGCCGCCTTTCCCGCCGACCAACTTTCCGTTGTCGCGTTCGAGCGGCTCGAAAAATTCCGTGCACGCGCGCATTCACTTCTGCAAGTCAACCGCCCGTTGCTGGATGCGTTTCTCGATTCTCGTCGCGACTTGGAATGCTTTCGTCCGCCCGGCGGCACGGTGTTTTTCCCGCGACCGCGCAAAGGCGAGACCGAAGCACTCGTTAGGCTGTTGCGGGAGAAATTCGAAACCTCGGTCGTGCCGGGAAGATTTTTCGAAATGCCGGAGCATTTCCGCATCGGCATTGGCGGCGAAACAGCGGAACTGCAAGCCGGATTGGAACGACTTGGCAAAGCGCTGGATGAGCTATCTTAGACCGATGAACCGCCTCCTTTTAGCCCTGGCGTCGCTGGCCGCGATTTTCCTGAGTGGTTGCGCCGATAACCTCACTCCTGAACAAACCGACAAACCGCCCGCGGGGTATTCGGCGCCCGCAGAAAATCACATCCCGCGGTTTAGCGACCAGTCCTACGGGCACATCTAGTTGCGGATCGTAATTTCGGAAGACGCGGCTAGCTGATCGTCGAGATAAAGATCGACCCGGTACTTGCCGTTGGCCCAGCCGTCTTTCGGCCGGGAAAGAGTGAAGCGGGTGCCGGGATTGGGCGTGAGCACTCGCATGCGCTTCTCGTCGATGACAAAGTTGCGATCGACGAGATTGCCCACGTCATCCGCGACCCAGGCGATGCGCACCATTGAGTCAACCGGAACATTTTCGCCGCGCCAGCGCACGAAAAGATTCAGCACATCGGCTTTGATTTCTTCCACCGGCGGACCTTCGCGTTCCCTGGCAATCTCGAGGGTAAAATTCGGTCCGGCAGTGCGCGAGTTCGACTGCAAGGTCGCAGGAAGTCCAGGCTCGGACACCGCGGAATTGCCGCCGGAGAATTTTGTCAGCGCAGTTGTCACGCGACCAAGCAAACGTCCACCCGGGCCGCGCGTGCTGGTCACCTCCTTGATCATGCCGATGCCGGGAACAACCCAGCGCTCAATCTTCATCGAGATCGGCCACGGTTGCTCGCATTGCGCGCGAAAGGCGTGGAACTTGCCGGCCGGCACCACGATTTCCTCCTCGGCCACGACGTCAAATTGCAGGTGGGTGTTGTTTCCTTCGTCCGTTTCCCATTTCGTCCCGAGGCTGATTGGATTGGGCACGATGGTTTGCGGCGGATTGAATGGAGTGACCTGCCCGCCGGTCGACGTGCGCTGGTAACAGACGAGACCGTGCTCATCCGCTGCGACGGCTTCGGTTTTGGTCAGCGCGTTATCCACGCGCGTCTCCAGCCTAACGAGTTCTTTTTCGCCCGCCTTATCTGTGCCGACCGCGCGCACGATCATGCTGGAATTTCCGCCCTTCGGCATCTCGAGATTTGTGACTTGGTATTCCCAGGTCGTGTTGGGCGAAAGCGTCAGTTCGGCGCGCGCGCACAAACTCGCGCAGCAGCAGAGGAGGGCGAGACAGCAAACTTTTGGCACGCGCTTGTTTGACCGAGGTTGTTTCTTTTCTGTTCGAAATGAACGCATCGTCGGCGGCGCAGCCACCTGGTCATGTGCAGATCAGGCGAAGCGTTCCGGTTGCCCGGTTGCGGCGAGAACGGAACGCCACCAGCCGCTCGCGGGATCGAGGCGTTTCGTGTGAGCGGCCAGCAGTTCAATCGGCACATGAATGAAACGTTCGTGCAGAAAACCGATGACGACGCCGGTCTTGCCCGCCATGGCGGCGTGCACGGCGTTGCGCGCGAATAGATCGCAAAGAAGCGCGTCCTCGCTATTGGCTGGCCGGCTGCGCACTTGATAGCTCGGATCGAAGTAACGCATGACAACCGAAATGCCTTCCTTCTTGAAGTAAGACTTGATCTCCTCGCAGAGGAACGGGCCGATGTCCTTTAGCTTCACGTTGCCGGAGGCGTCGCGTTCCTTGCTCTCGGCCGCGAGCAAATCCTGTCCTGCGCCTTCCGCGACGGCGATGACGGCGTGCGACTTCGTCTGCATGCGTTTCTTCAGCGCTGGCAAGAAAACATCGAGCTTGAATGGCACTTCGGGAATGAGCGCGAAGTTCACATCCTGATTCGCCACCACCGCGCCCGCGGTCACGAAGCCCGCGTGGCGGCCCATCAATTTCACCAGACCGATGCCGCCGGGTACGCTTCGCGCCTCGGTGTGCGCGCAATCGAGCACGCGCGCCGCTTCTTCGACCGCGGTGGTGAAGCCAAACGTGCGCGAGACGAAGCCGACATCGTTGTCGATTGTCTTGGGCACACCGACCACCGCGAGCGCGTGGCCTCGCTTGCGCGCTTCCTGGTAGAGTTCGTGTGCGCCGCGTTGCGTGCCGTCGCCGCCAACAGTGAAGAGAATATCCACGCCGCGTGCGATCAGATTGTCGACCGCGCGGGAGATATCGATCGGACCGCGCGACGAACTGAGCACTGTGCCGCCATGTTTATGAAGATGATCGATGAACGTCGGCGTGATCTGCACCGGTGCGAGATCGCACTTCGCATCCAGGCCGGCGTAACCGCCGCGAAACCCCAGCACTTCGCTCACATCATAACCGTAGTGCAGTTCGAGAAAGAGCGAGCGAATGACGTTGTTGAGTCCCGGGCACAATCCGCCGCAGGTCACAATGCCGGCGCGCGTTTTCTTTCCGTCGAAAAAAAGTTTCGCGCGCGGCCCGGCCAGTTCGAATTGCAATCCCGGTTCCGCGCCGATCTCGATTCGCTCGGGAATGCGGACCTCGTCGCTGATCGTGTGGGTGAGCTTGGAGGCGAAACGCGCTTCGCCGAGCGTGGGTGTGTTCATGATGCAAAACGCCATCGAACCGTGTGTTCGCCTGCGGTCCGGGTCTATCGGACTTTGGTCTTACCGTGGTGACGAGGTCATTGCTCAAAAACTCACGCCGACAGAAAAGACCCAGGTCGGCTTGCCCTGGTCCAGATTGAAGACGTAGGTCGTGAAAGCTGCTCTCTTGTAGGTGAAACCGACGAGGAGTCCGCGCTGGATCTCGACGTTCGTTTGGTAGGCGTGTGTCCGCTGGCCTACCAGGCCGATTCGAAACCAATCCACGGGCGACACACTTAACTCTGACCAGTTGTAGAAAAAGCTTCCCTCCGAGTTACCGGTGTCGAAGACGAACTCGCTTTCGCTGAAAAGCTCAAACTTCCAATAGGCGAACGAAAGTTTGTAGCCCGGCGCAATGCCAGTTATCTCGCCAAACACGCCACCCAGCATCGGCGTGACCTTCCACTCCAGCTTTTCGCCGCCGCTGAAATTGTAACCAACCCACATCGATCCGGTGTCGAGATTTTCGTAGTTGTAGCGAGTCTCGAGATGCAGCCAGCCGCGATCCGCGGTGAAGGTGGGCTGCACATATTCCCGAAAATCGGGCACGACGTAGGTGGTGGCGGAGACCGAGAACGACCACGCGCGCTCGTCCGCCTCCTTGGGGAAAGGAGGCGTCGTTTCCTGGGCCAATGCGTTGTTGCCGGCGAGGACAATGGCGATCAAGGCAAGGAATCGCATCTATTTCATCCTCCCAACGCGATGGTCAAACCCACAAGAATCGATCCCAGAACAACCATCGAAATACCCACCAACCAAGGGTGATGCCCGGTCATGCGTCCGAAGGCGTAACCCGTCAAAAACAGCATCACGATGGCGATGGCATTGGAGACACGCAGGGCGGGCCCTGCGTTGCGCATGAAGATGAACGGAATCACTACCGGGAAGGTGGACAAGAACACGAGAAGAGAAACGCCGGCGGCACCCAGCCAGTCATCCTGGCGGAGGCGCGCGTGCTCGGGTGGTTCCGGCAGTTGCTTCAACCGCTGGTGCATCGCTTCGAGTTCCGCTGGATGCAGAACGGAAGCGACTACCGAGGGCAGCGCTTCCGCGATGAGGCGTTGCGCTTCTGTTGGATTGGTCGCTGTGCGCACGGCGCGAAACGTGAGCAGTCCCCGCCCTTTTTCTGCCAGGCAACCCATTAAGTACAAGACTCCGTCTATGATTCCCCAAGCCAGATTGCAGCCCAGCGCACCGATGAGCATCGTGCGCACATTATCGCGCCCCGCCTCGGCGACACTGAGCGAGCCGGTGAAAGTGAGGACCATGATCAGACCGAAGAGGACTTCGGAGACACGATCAATCGGATCCAACACGCGCTTGGAGGACTTGATTGGCTCGTCAGACATAGACTTGGTAGTTGGGCAACAGTTAAAGCGTCATCGCGAAAACTAGATAGACCATTATGATAAGTCGTGACGAGCGACGCGGTCGTCGCGGCGATGAGTATCATCACCACGGCACGTGGCAGGTTGCGGATTCATCCGCGCTCAACGAAAGAGCACGATCGCAAGCACCTGCGCAGAAAGGATGCGCATCAGCGTGGTGAGCGGATAAACCGTGGCGTAAGCCACACTCGGTGTGTCGGAGCCGGTCACATTAGAAGCGAAAGCCAGCGCGGGCGGATCAGTCATGCTGCCGGCGATGAGACCGCTCAAGTCGACAAAGTTTAGTTTGCAGACTGTTCGTGCGATGACGCCGATAAGGACGAGCGGAACCATCGTGACGCACGCACCCGCGAGCAGCCATTGCAAACCGACGGGACTGAAAACCGTCTCGAAGAATTTCGCGCCTGCGCCCAACCCGACAGCAGCGAAGAAAAGCGCGATGCCGAATTCGCGGAAAGCAAGATTGGTATTAACCGGCATGTGCCAGACCTGTCGTCCGATGCGTCCGATTCGACCGAGAATGAGCGCAACGATGAGTGGCCCGCCGGCGAGACCGAGTCGAATGGGTTGCGGCAAACCGGGAAAGGGAATGGGCAGCGTGCCGAGCGCGATTCCGAGGACGATCCCGATGAAGAAGGGAATGAAATGCGTTTCGTTTAGTTGCTTGAGCGAATTGCCGAGCGCGGCTGCGGCTTTCTCCAGTTCGGCTTCGCGGCCGACGATGTTGACCAGATCGCCGAATTGCAGGCGCAGCCGGGGAATCGCCGACATTTCAATCCCGGCGCGCGTCACACGCGTGACCGCGACACCAAAGCGGTCGTCGAGATTCAGTTCGCCGACGGTTTTGCCGAGCACGTTGCGATCGGTCACGACCACGTGTCGAAAAGTGATATCGCTTTCCGCGAGAATGAGATCTTCCTCACAACGTTGACCGACCACGCGCTCGAATTGTTCGAGACCGGCGCGTGTTCCGACAACGGAGAGGCGATTGTCGAGGTGAATGATGGTCGCGTCGGTCGCCGCAACCGTCTCAGTTCCATGACGCACGCGCGCGACCGTTACGCGCGCTTCGATCCGGCCGGGAATCTGGTCAATGCGCAGGCGGTCGAGATTCGGATTAGTCACAATGAGGGTGCGGCGTTCGAGCGGTTCCACTTGGGGCCGATTTTTGGCCAGGAACTCCGCTACTTCGCGCGCGGGATCGATGCGGAAAATTTGCTTTAGCAAAATCAGCGTCCCGATGATGCCGACGATCGCGATCGGGTAGGCGACGGCGTAACCGAGCGCAGGCAGAGCGAGACGGTCCTCTGCAATATTCGGCAGGGTGGAGAGGGTTTGCGAAGCTGCGCCGAGCGAAGGCGTGTTCGTGACTGCGCCGGAATAAATCCCGAGCACAGCGGCCATGTCGAATCCGGCGAAGGCACCAATCAATGGCGCGGCCACAGCGCCGAGAATAACGATCGCTGCCGCGAGCAGATTTAGTTGCACACCCTGGTGTCGCAGCGCGGCGAAAAATCCGGGCCCGAGTTGCAGACCTATCGTGAAGACGAAAAGAAGAAGTCCAAACTCCTTCACAAAATGGAGGGTGTGCTCATCAACCGGCTTGCCGAAGTGACCGACGATGATTCCGGCAAAAAGCACTCCGGCCGTGCCGAGCCCGATACCGCGGAATTTCAAACTGCCGAGCGCCATCCCGAGCACGCAGACGAAAGCGAGTGCGCCAATGGCGTGCGCGACTGGCATGGTGCGGTGGAGTTCGAAGAGCCAGCGCATGGATGTTCCGGCTAAGGTCTTTGATTCTGGCGCGCGCGAATATCGGACCTTGGTCTCACCGCTTTAGCAGCGAGCTGCCCGCGCACCAGAGCCAATTGCTGCATGACGGGTAAGCGTCTACGGCGTGTTCGCCCGCGCGGCCTGGGGCGGATTCGTTCAGGATCGCTCAACTAGCGGAAGTAGTAGCTGACAACGAAATTGATCTGAAACTCTTTTTCGCCCGAATCAAAGTCGTGCCTGGCCGAAAGGGGAAAAGCTTCGCCCGGTGCGTAACGTAGGGGCCGGCTTCGAGCCGCGATTCACGAAGTTAAAGGTGCGCGCGCGAATAGGTCCGCGGTTAGCTCTTGTCTTAACCGCGAAAGCGTCGGTGCAGACCTAGTCTTCTGAGTCGTCCTCTTCGTCGTCTTCAGTTACCTGCCAGGTCTTGTCCGGATTATACTTATCCATACTCTGGAAGGTCTTGAGCGTATCCGGCCCGAGGTCTTTTTCATAAACCGCTCCATCGGGTCCGACCATGAAGGTTTTCACGCCGGTGACTCGATACTCCGCGGGCGCCGCCGCCAAAGCGAAACCACCGATCATGGCTCCGCTAACGACGAAGTCCATCTCTCCCATCGGTGCGTCGGGTCCCTGTCCTTTCAACACCTTGAAGTAGTAACCATGGAAAGGTTTCCCGCCTTGCGCGCTGTAGCCTTCTTCGAGCGCTTTCGCGACTGCTTCTCCAACCGGGCCACCCCAGGTGCCATCCGAGTTTTTCCAGGCGAGACCATCGTGTTTGCCTTCCGTGCTGAGAATTTTCTGCGCGTACTGGTTCGCCTTCGAATCATCGTGCTTTTCCTGGGCATACTCGTGCTGGGCCTCAACAAAGCCGCGACAAATCGCGATGGTATTCAACTCGTTGGCGCCGACCCGCCGGTTTAGTATTTCTTCGCGTCCCACCTTCGTATCGAAGAACCATTTCCCTTTTTGCTTCACGATCGGAATCGGGAGCGGAAAATCATCTTTCCCCACCATGAGAATGGCGTGGTTCGGATTTTGTTTGTCGATCTCGACTGACGTTTTCTCCTTGGCCCTATTGGCAAAGGCAGTGGCTCGGTTCTTATCGGCCACGGGATCTTCCGAACTGACGATGTCTTCACCGTCGGGTCCGAGAATCTCTTTGGCCGCGTTGGTATCGAAGTTCCCCGCTACTCCAATAAGGGCTTCGGCCGCCTGCTTTGGTGTGTCGAATTGCTTTTGCCCCGGGGCGGGGCCTTCGTCCCGGGCCTCTTCTTTTTTCGGCGCCTCTTCTTTCTTAGCCGGCGTTGCTGCGATCAAGGCCGAAGCAAGGAAACCTGTCATGACGATGGCTTCCGCGATCAGGAAGACTTTCGACGAAGTCATTTTTTTCAAGGTTGGTTTCATAGGTGTGTTCTCCATCGATCGTTCTCTTATCTCCGGCGTCCGCCGCCGCCGCCACGTCCACCGCCACCACGTCCGCCACCGCCACGTCCGCCGCCGCCGCGTCCACCACCACCGCGTCCGCCACCGCCGCCTCCACGGCTATACCCGCCGCGGCTGTAACCGCCGCCGCCCATGCTGTGACCACCGCGATTGCTGCTGGCGCGCGCATAATTTCCACTGCCGCCGCTAAATCCGCCGCCACGATTAGTACCTAGGTCTCGACGATGCGGTGCGGTTACCGACTTTGTTCCCACTGGCGGGTCGCGTGGATGGTCTGGCCCCTGCGCCACCGCCGCCCGGACGATTGGCTGTTCCGGCACCACCGCCGCCGGGACGATTTCCAGCGCCGGGACGGTTTCCGCCAGACGGAAGCGTCGATGGCCGATTGCCTCCGGCTATTCCTCCACCGCCGGCTCCCGGACGATTTCCCGCGCCGGGACCGCGGTTGCCACGATTGCCCCCTCCAAACTTGTCGTTAGTCCGGCGATTGCCGTAGGGCGCATTTCCGCGGTGAGAAGGATTGTGTTGCCATCTGTTACCCTGACCGCGTCCGCCAAGGGGATTAACCTGGTTCCGGTTGCCGCGATTGATGTTATTCCGGTTAAAGTTGTTGTTGTTGTTGATATTGATGTCGCCGCCGTTCCAATCGCAATCGCCCCAATTGCCACCCCAATAGGAGCCCATGAGAAGACCGGTGCCGAAGGCCAGTCCCATCCCGGCGTAGTAACCCGGATAAGAGTAAGGATAGTAGGGATAGGCTGGCGGACCGTAGACGACCTGCGGGTCATAGGAAGGCACATACACCGTCTCGGTGCTAGCCGGTTCTATATAAACAACCTGTTGCCCACTTGAGACGGTCCTGGTTTGCACCACCTGCTGTGAGCTAGTCTTTAGATTGCCGGTGCCCTGCGCCTTTACGCGCATACGCTGGACGGCATCCATGACATCTTTCGGTTGATCGAGGTAGGCGTTTCCCAAATCCGTTGTCCATTGGATGTTACTCGACAAACGCGTGAGGACTTCCGGAACCGCGGCCAGCGATTGCACGCTTGGATCCCACGGCTGTTTCGCGACCGCATCGGCCAACGCTTTGTCTTTCAATTCCTTATTTCTATCCACCCACTGCTGCATCTGAATGACCTCGAGCGGATAGGTGGACGCGGCCAGAGTCTGAGCCAGAAGCGGATCGGAAAAGAGAGCAATCGGCGCGACTAAGGAATCCAACTGGTCCGCCGGGATCTTCGGCTCTGCAGGAGCCGGAGTCCCTGTCGTCATCACCTGCGATTGCGCCTGCTGAGGCTGCTGCGCGAAAGAAAGATGCTGGCCTAACGCCAGGAGCGTGAGGCAGATCAGAATAGCGAACGCGTCACACCATTGGTCGCTGCGGAATTTGGAACGAAGATCTGGTGGTGTCATAAACTGCCTCCCTTTCTTTGCTGCCGCTTTCCAATTCGTGATTTTGGTTACTTCTGACAGATCGGCGCCGACCTGACTATCGGACGTTAGAATTATGCAATTTCTTCATTGCTTCCAGGAACAAATAGCACGCCGGGGATTGCTCGAGGCGTTTCGCAAGATCCGACGTTATTGGCCACTTCGCGCAACGGGCCGTGGCTACAGCGTGGGCGCGGCGGCTCTTACTTCTGCACTGGCACCTGCGGCGTAGGTCTCAAAGTTCTTGTTGAACAAGCCGGCGAGCTTTTTCGCGGTTGCGTCGTAGGCGGATTTGTCCGACCAGGCGTCGCGCGGGCGCAGGATTTCGGAAGGTACACCAGGAATTTCGGTGACAACGTCGAATCCGAAGATGGGATCGCGTTCGACTTTTGGATTCGTTAGGGCACCGCTGTGGATGGCATCGATGATGGCACGGGTGTTCTTGAGGGAAATGCGTTTGCCGACGCCGGGTCCGCCGCCGCCCCAGCCGGTGTTGACCAGCCAGACGCGCGCTTTGTTCTTGCGCATCTTTTCCGCGAGTAGCTCGGCGTATTTGCTCGGATGCCAGACAAGGAACGGCCCGCCGAAGCAAGGCGAGAAGGTGGCCTGTGGTTCGGTCACGCCCATTTCTGTGCCGGCGACTTTCGCGGTGTAACCGCTGATGAAATGATACATGGCGTGCGCGGGCGAGAGTGATGCTATTGGCGGCAGCACACCGAAGGCATCGCAGGTGAGAAAGATCACATCAGTGGGATGACCGGCGATGCACGGGATCTTCGCGTTGTGGATGAACTCGATCGGATAGGCGCCGCGCGTGTTCTGGGTGATGCTGACGTTGGTGTAATCGACGCTGCGATCGTCTTCGAGGACGACATTCTCCAAGACCGCGCCGAAACGCAGGGCTTGGAAAATATCAGGCTCGCTTTCGTGGGTAAGGTTGATGGCCTTGGCGTAGCAGCCGCCTTCGATGTTGAAGATGCCGTCATCGGTCCAGACGTGTTCGTCGTCCCCGATGAGGTGACGCTTCGGATCGGCGGAAAGCGTGGTCTTGCCGGTACCGCTAAGACCGAAGAGGAGCGACGATGCGCCGGTCTTTTTGTCGGCGGTGGCGGAACAATGCATGGAGAGCAGGCCGCGTTTCGGCGCGAAATAATTCGCCACAGTAAAGACGCCTTTTTTCATTTCGCCGGCGTACTCAGTGCCGAGAATCACAAGCTGCCGGTCTTCCAGACTGAGATCGATGCTGGTGGTCGAGCCCATACCACTCGTTAGCCTGTTGGCCGGGAAAGCACCGCTGTTGATGATGACCAGGTCCGGCGCGCCGAAATTTGCCAACTCCTCTTTGGTCGGCCGGATCAACATCGTGTGCATGAACAGCGCGTGATACGGACGCGAGCAGATGACGCGCACCTTGATGCGATATTTTGGATCCCAACCGGCGAAGCCGTCGAAACAGTAGAGTCGCTCCCGCGTGTTTAGGTAATCGAGCGCGCGCTGGCGATTGATTTGAAAGGTGCGCTCGTCGCACGGGATGTTGACCGAGCCCCACCAGATGTCGTTCTTCGACTCGGGCCGCTCGACCACGCGCTTGTCTTTGGGCGAGCGCCCGGTCTTTACGCCGGAGTAGGCGACGAGTGCGCCGTTCTCCGCGATGCTCGCATCTTTCTCATAACGGATGGCGTGTTCGTAAAGTGAACTGGGCGGCAGATTGCGATGAACTTCGGAAACGGTCAAGCCGTGCTCGTTCAGGTCAAAAGACGTGGTCGTGCTCATGGTGGCAAAGGTTGCAACCAGAACAATGAGGAACAACGAGACGAATGGCTATCAGACCAAAGGGCAATACGGACCGGGAGCGGGGGCGGTCTGCCTAACGAGTGGTTAACTTCTCAGGCGCGATTGGCTTCGCGCTCCTGCAACTCTTCACCGCACCACCAGTCGTCGTTCGCGCGTTGTGACAGCGGCTGCGCGATCTCGCCCGCGACCTTGTTACCGCTACCGACGAGAGATTGGAGACGCGCGCGCGTCGCATCAGCGAAGTTCTTGATGGCAGGGAATTGCCACGGACGCATCACCGGTAAACCATTCGCTTCCCACAATTCCATTCCGCCTTCCACCACCACCGGCTCAAGACAGCCCGCCGCGCGCAGCATTCCTGCCGCCAGACCGGCGCGTGTCTTTCCGTTGCAGATCAGGAACAACGGTTTGGGATTGGTCAGTCCGCGTTCGCGCACAATTTTCGCGGCCTGTAGTTTGCGCAAAGGAATCGAGCGCGCGTCACGGATGTGCGCGAAGCTGAACTCGGCGCGGGGACGGACGTCGATTAGCTCGACGGCCCCTTGCGTGGCAATCGTGAAGGCCAGACCAAGTGGGTGGATCGTGGTCATGCTGGTCGGGTAGGGGTTGAGCGCCGCTATTAAATCAGCCACGTCTGAAGCGATATAGTAGGACTAAGGTCATAAGACTAAAGTCCGATAAAGGCAAAGGTTCGATAAGACCAAGGTCTGATGGAAGGAAAGTGCCGGATAATTACATCCTTTTCGCCCGCACGCAAGCACGCGGATGTGGGGCGGTCGAGCCAATCATGAATCAACCATCAACCACTCACGGCGGTGCTAGTGCCGGGGAAATCAAGCAGGCCTTCCTCGACAATCTTCGTTGCGGACTCGGCCGCAGTCTGAGCGTCGCGACGAAGAACGACCTTTACCTTGCGTTGGCCTTAACCACGCGCGACTGGCTCCTTGATCAAACGTCGAGAGTCTCGAGAACTATGGCGGCGCGGACGCACGTCGCGTGGCCTACCTTTCCGCCGAGTACCTTCCCGGTCCGCACCTGGCCAATAACCTCCTAAACCTCGGCATTACCGAGGCCGACCCGCGAAGCCTTGCACTCGTTAGGTGTCGATCTCGATGAGATTCTGGCGCAGGAAGAAGAGCCCGGTCTGGGCAATGGCGGACTTGGCCGGCTCGCCTCCTGTTACATGGATTCACTCGCTTCGGTCGAAGTGCCGGCGATCGGCTATGGCATTCGCTACGAGTTCGGCATTTTTGACCAGATCATTCGCGATGGATGGCAGGAAGAAATAACCGACAAATGGCTGGGACGCGGCAATCCATGGGAAATCGCGCGCACCGAAGTGTGCTACCCGGTCAAGTTCGGCGGCCGCACCGAATCGTATTTCGAGCAGGGTCGTTTTCGCGTGCGCTGGATTCCGGAGACCGAAGTGATGGGTGGGGCCTACGACACACCTATCCTTGGTTATCGTGTCGGCACCTGCAACATCCTGCGATTGTGGAGAGCCCACGCGGTCGAGTCGTTCGATTTCGCGGCCTTCAATCACGGCGATTACTACCGCGCGGTGCAGGACAAGATCAAGTCGGAGAACATCACCAAGGTCCTGTATCCGAACGATGAGGTGGCCGCGGGTCGGGAACTTCGACTCAAGCAGCAGTACTTCTTCTCGAGCTGTTCCCTCCAGGACATGCTGCGCGTGCACGCCATGCTGGGTGACACGCCGGAGAACTTCCATGAGAAATGGGCCGTGCAGCTAAACGACACGCATCCCGCGGTCGCCGTGGCGGAATTGATGCGGCTGCTGGTGGATGAGCACTCGTTAGGTTGGGACAAGGCATGGAGGATCACGCGCGCGACCTTTGCCTACACCAATCACACCTTGCTTCCCGAAGCGCTGGAGAAATGGAGTGTCGAACTTTTCGGCCGCCTGCTGCCGCGGCATCTCGAGATCATCTACGAAATTAACCGCCGTTTTCTCGACAAGGTGCGTCGGAAATTTCCCGAGGACGAAGCCCGCCTCGCGCGTCTTTCGCTCATCGACGAGGCTGGCGGTCGTCACGTGCGCATGGCCAACCTTGCCACGGTGGGAAGTCATGCGGTCAACGGCGTGGCCGAACTTCACTCCGCACTGCTCAAGCAAACGGTGTTGCGTGATTTCGCCGAGCTGTGGCCGGAGAACTTTTACAACGTCACCAACGGAGTAACGCCGCGGCGCTTCGTCGCCTTAAGCAATCCCGGGTTGGCGGAGTTAATCACGACAACGATCGGTGAAGGCTGGCTGAAAGATCTCGATCGTCTGCGCGACCTCGAGAAATTCGCCGACGACACCAGGTTTCAGCAGCAATGGCGCGAAGTGAAACTCGCCAATAAGCGCCGTCTCGCCGCGCTCATCGCCGAGCGCACGCGAATTCAAGTCGCGCCGGAATCGCTCTTCGACGTGCAGGTGAAACGGATTCACGAATACAAACGGCAGCATCTCGCCGCGCTGCACATCATCACACTCTACCTGCGTCTGCGGCGTGATCCGCAGGCCGATGTGCCGGCGCGCACTTTCATCTTCGGCGGCAAAGCCGCGCCGGGTTATTTCATGGCCAAGCGCATCATCAAACTCATCAACGCCATCGGCGAAGTTGTGAATTCCGACTCGACCATTGGCGATCGATTAAAGGTCGCGTTCTTCCCCGACTTCAATGTCACGAACGCGCAGTTCATTTATCCGGCGGCAGACTTGTCCGAGCAAATTTCCACCGCGGGAAAGGAAGCGAGCGGCACCGGCAACATGAAGTTCGCCCTCAATGGCGCGCTCACCATTGGGACGCTGGATGGCGCTAATGTGGAGATTCGCGAAGAAGTCGGCGCGGAGAATTTCTTCCTCTTCGGCCTGACCGTTACTGAAGTGGCGGCCTTGAAGGCAGGTTATCGGCCGCGCGATTATTACGACAAGAACGCGACGTTGCGCGAAGTGATTGATTTCATCGCCAGCGGCGCTCTCGGGCGCGGTGACACCGACCTGTTTCGTCCGATCGTGGAGAACCTGGTCGAGCAGGATCCATTTCTACTTATGGCTGATTACCAGGCATACATCGATGCGCAGGAGCGAGTGAGTGCGCTCTGGCGCGATCAACCTGCCTGGACGCGCCAGTCCATTCTCAACAGCGCGCGCATGGGGAAATTTTCATCCGACCGCTCGATCCGCGATTACTGCGAGCGCATTTGGGCCATTCGACCAGCGCAATGAAGCGCCACCAATAAGACCAAGGTCTGATTGCCTGCGTGGGCCAGGATTCGTTAAAACAACGATGAGCTAGTTCTAGGACTGACACAAATGACGGGGGCCATATGACATTCGAGAAGTTCGACTTTGAGAGCCTCACGACCGAACGGCGTAAAGCTATCGGAAAAACCATTCGTCCCATCAGCCTGGAAGAGATGAAGAAGCTCGGTGAGGATCTCTTCAAGTATGCCGATGATCCCTGGCGCGAAGCCTACTTCGCCTTCGTTAAGGAAAATCCCGGCGCCACCTGCCATCACGCGATGACGAGCGATGGCGTCAATCTTCTTTACTGCCGCGAGAAAGACAGGGGCATCTGGTTCCTGCCCGGGCGAGGCATGGGCCCGTTGCAGGAAAGAGGGCGGCAGACTATGAAGGACGCGATCGAGCAGCACCGTTGAGTGCCGCGATTATAGCGGTTCAGGCGAAAGGGAAGATGACCGGCTTTGCTCCCCGCCTCTCTTACATTCCAGCGCAGGGACAGTTGCGCGTTTGGGCAGGTCGTCTTTCAAGCTGAACTTTGTCAGGGACAAGCAATAGACAAATGGGGCAACAAGTTAAATCCTTTGGCCAATCAGATATCGTTAGACTTAGTGACGAAGACGCAGCCATGGCTTTGCTTGAACACGCGGTCAAAGGTCTGTGGGAAGTAGTTAACGAGCTGACGCGACTGCGCCGTACCACCCGTCAGAATTATCGCGTAACCATCTTCGGCTCGGCGCGTCTCCAGCCGGGGACGATGGCCTATGACAGCGTGAAACAACTGGCCAGTGAACTAACGAAAATGGGCTGCGACATTATGAGCGGGGGCGGACCGGGCCTGATGCAGGCAGCTAACGAAGGCGCGCTCGCCGCTGATCCGGAAGGCTTGCATCGCTCGGTTGGTATTCGGGTAGAGCTACCGTTCGAGCAGAAAGTAAACCCATTTGTCGGACAAGCCTACGAACACCGCACCTTCTTCTCCCGGTTGCATCATTTTATGATTATTTCGGATGCCTTCGTGGTTGTGCCCGGAGGTATCGGCACCTTGCTCGAGATGTCCCTGGCCTGGCAGCTACTGCAGGTACGCAAGCTCTACAACACGCCGCTTATCCTTGTAGGTAAGATGTGGGCCGAGTTGGTGGAGTGGGGGAGGAAAAGCATGCTGCAGGGAGGCAGCGAGCTCGCCAGCGAAATCGACTTCACCATTCCGCATTGCGTGAATACCATCGAGGAAACAGTCCGTCTTATCCAGGCGAACCGCGCAGCCTGGCTTGCCGCGCAGCCGGCCAAATAGCCTAACGAAATCTGTGTGCCATCAACTTTACTCGCCGTGTTGATCGCGGCTTTCATTCAACTTCGCGTCGGCAAGGAACTGAAAGACGACCCGGAGTATCGTTCTCAGGAATGCCCCAGGTGCAGAAGGAGGATGCGGTGAAGCTCTACTATGGTTTGAGGTAGTTCGCAGGAAGCATGGGGTCCCGGGACAATGCATTCCGATTGCGCACCGTTGACGTGCGAGCTCCAGTAGGGAACAACGCCGTCGGTGCTATTCGGGGAATCGCCTTTGCCGCGATCGCCAATGATGGAATGATAAGGCGCGCTGATGACAGAAGCGTTAATCACCTTCAAGGCAGGGTTGCTTGGCTTAAGGCCCATGACGCTGTTGGGAAGACGGTTCGAGCCGGAAATCTCCTGCAGCTCTGTCTGGGTGGCGGCATCGGCAAGGGCCTGGGTCAGGGTGAGGGGAAGAGTAATCAACTTGATGGCGAAGGTTCCTATGCCGCCGCTGGCCATTTTACTTCCCTGATGCGGCGTGCAAACAAAAACAACACGCCTGATGCGAGGATTGGCCTGAAAGAGCATGGCGCGTCCGATCAGACTACTGGAGGAGTTGCGCGCGAATAAGTTTCGGGCCGGGTCTCCAATTTCCTTCTCCCACATCGGACGAGTCACGTTAGTTACCTGGGCGCGGGTAAGCATGCCACCCATGCTATGGCCTACCAGCACATAAGGCCGATGGTTGGGATAGAGCTTATCGGCACGGGCTAGTTCTTCGCGCAAACGCAGGGCAGAATAAAGGATGGGATTACCTGTGGGATAAGCGAAGACCCAGAATTGGTAATGCTTGCGTATCTCCGGGTCGGCCTGAAGCTCGTTGATTGCTTCTATCCAGGTAAACGGCGTTGAGATCAGCCCGTGGACAAAAACAACCGGGATGCGGTCCGGATCGTAAGGCTGAAGGAAATAGAGCCCGGTCTGCCCCATGTAGTTACCCGAGCGCAGGGTGCCCATAATTCCGACAAGGAAAAGATTGTCTGGTGGCCTGTAGTAACGAAGAGGCGCAGAAAAATCGGCGGCCAGTGGGCGAGTTACTCCGTCCACTGGCGCCACAGGTTGCCTGGCTGGCCGGCGCAAAGCCAGCTCGGCCTCTTTCGTCTTGAAATCAAGCGTAGCGGTAACGGGTGCGCTGATTCCTCGCGGCGGCGCGAAATTTTCGCGGGGGGTGAGCTGTCGCACCCCGACGAGTGTTCCACCTACTCCGGGCTGCACGATATTCTTTCGGAACCGGTCTTCCTTAACTACTGCTGAAGGGGCAAAAAAGTTAAAGTAGTCTGGCGACCACGTCGCGGGCCCGGCCGGTTGCAAGCGCAAATGGTAGGTTTCGTTACCGCTTGCAAGCTTGAGCGGATGATTCCACAGACGTCCACCATCGGCGGAACGAAGGAGAACAGTTAACTCCGCGGCCGCGGTGTTATAGGTCTCACGCGCTGGAGTAGATTGTGTTCCAGTGCCTAAACGTGGCGCGGTCAAGGCTGCCGCATCCAGATAATGGGTGGCACGTTCTTCCGTGGACAGATTGGTCGAGCGTGCTTCGCGCAGGTCTTGCGCAGCGGCAACGTCCTGCGGGTTACCACCCGGTTGTGTCGCACAACCGATAACAAGGGCCAGGCATATTACAGCCGCGATGCACCTAAACGGCACCGAAATCCGGGGACGACGATCTTTCCTTTCGTTGTGAGTGCATCCAGACTGGCTGCCGCAGGCAGCCACCTTATTTCAAGCGGACCAGGATTAGCTCGATCCTGCACGGTGAATCCACGCTTCTGCAATTCCTGCTGCAAGCGTGGCGACATTTGTCCCGATAACACAACCATGACCGGCTTCTTCGAACCATGCTCGTTCGCCAGCTTCTGCACCTCGTCGGTGAAAGTAGCCGCGCCAGGTGTCCAGGCCGCGTAATCCCACTGCAAAGCTACGATAACTGTTCCGTCCTGCGCGAGGCAGACCGGGAAATCTCCCAGCATAACGATTCGCGCCAGCGGCGTATGACTGTGGATCTGCCCCATCAGGACAGCGGTCTGCACACAGAAGAGCGCATCGGATTCGTTCGACGACTTCTCGCCGGCAGCCCTGACGAAAGCACCGCGATTCTCCACGTCCTTGAGTGTCTTTAAGTTGAGAACAAAGGCGGTGGCCGCGCTGGGCGAGAAGGCATCACTGTTAAGCAACCGTGCAATGTCCTTCTCGTTCACGCCCATGGCGCGGAGTGAGGCACCGTTGATTGCCTTAAGCTCATCCGGTGACTTCTCGTGCAGCAGCTGGCCCAGCGCGCCGTTGACGTTAGTGACAGTCAGGGCAACTCCGACGGGGCCACTGATAGGAAAGGTAACCGCAGTAAAGGTGAAGCCGCCAGCCCATGAAGCCCACGCGACTTCTTCCAGTTCGTGCTGCAAGACGGTATTGGTGCTGTATGGATCGATTCCCATGTTGATGGCAATCTTTCGCTTGGTCCTGGAATAACCGATCAGCGACTCGGCCTTGCTCCCTTCGCGGTCGTTATTGTCCTCCTTGTTCTTCCCGACATTCTTGACCGAGTTACCTACGCCTCTCATGAACTTCATCGCGCCCTTGCCCATATTGGAGACGGACCCGGCAGGGTCATGGATGATGTTCTTGGCTGACTTGAGCGGACCCTTGGCCGCGGTGATCAGGGCATTCGTAAATTGTTCACCGCGCGAAATGTCTTTCAATTCGGCAATAGCATTCACTTCTCTTACGCGACGCAGCAGCATTTCATTTCCATCCGCTTCAAAGACGCCGTACTCGGAGTCGATCACGAACTGGTTCGTGCCGGAGAAGGTAGGCACGGGTTCGCGCACGGTATGATGCGGGCCTTTAAGAATATCCGGCTTGAGAATCTCGCTGGCCTGGAGTTCGGGCAGTTCTTCGAAGGGCTGGCTAGCAGGGTCAGTAGCTACTGTAGCCTCCTGCCCGGCGGCAAAACAAAACGGCGCGACCAGAGCAAGCGTCAGCGCCAGCGTTACCTTCGTTTTCGGAATGAAATAAGACTGTGCGTTCAACCGAAGCAGACTATGCGCTCCGGCTTATTCTGTCGAATCGTCTTCTCCCTCGTCCTCCGGCCACTCGTCAGCGGTGGCTTTCCAGGTCTTGTCCGGGTTATACTTGTCCATGGTTTCAAAAGTCTTGAGACCATCCGGCCCAAGATCCTTTTCGTAAACCACACCATCAGGACCGACGATGAAGCTCTTCACGCCTGTGACTCGATACTGAGCCGGCGTTGCCGCCAGGGCAAATCCGCCGATCATGGCACCGTTGACGACAAAGTCCATTTCGCCCATGTGTGCATCTTTCCCCTGACCTTTTAGGACCTTGAAGAAGTAGCCGTGAAATGGCTGGTCTCTTTTCGAGTAACCTTGCTCGATGGCGCGCGCCACGCCTTCTCCGACCGGACCTCCCCAGCTGCCGTCGGCGTTCTTCCAGGCCAGGCCATCATGCTTACCCTCAGTGCTAATGATGCGCTGCGCGTATTGATTGACCTTCGAGTCATCGTGTTTCTCCTGCGCGTATTCCTGCTGCGCTTCGACAAAGCCGCGAGCAATAGCAATGGCATCCAGCTCGTTCGTGCCAATGCGCCGATTCAAGACCTCTTCGCGGCCGGTCTTGGTATCGAACATCCACTTACCCTTGTTCTTCACGATCGGGATAGGTAGCGGGAAGTTATCGTTACCTACGGTCAGGATAGCCAGGTTCGGGTTCTTCTTATCCATTCCGATCTCGTTCTTTTCTTTCGCCTTGGCCGCGAACTTCATCGCCCGATTCTTATCGGCGACAGGATCGTCGGAACTAAGAATGTCATCACTGCCCGGGCCCAGAATTTCCTTCAAGGCATCAACGTCATAAGTCCCAGCCGCCTGGATCAGGCTTTCGGCTGCTTCCTTGGGCGTGTTGAATTGTTTCTGGGACGACGCTGTGCCTGCCGACTTATCTTTAGCTTCCGCGGCCGGCTTATCCTTCGCTGCCGGCGCGGCTGAGAAGCCAAGACTTGCCGGGATAACGATCGCTACTGCGACCAGGAAGATCTTCGAAGTCATGTTAGTTAGTTTCATTTGTTTGTCCTCTTTCTAAGTCTTACCTGCGTCGGCCGCCTCCACCACCGCCACCGCGACCGCCGCCGCCACCGCCACGACCGCCGCCGCCGCCGCCGCGGCTCATTCCTCCACCGCCACGACCGCCGCCGCCGCCGCCACGGCTCATTCCTCCACCGCCCATGCTACTGCCACCTCTGCTGCTGCTAGCCCTGGCATGATTTCCGCCGCCGCCACTGCTCAAGGCTCCTGCGTTGCGTCCGCCAGCGCCGGATGACACGCTACGGTTACCTACCTTGTTGGCGCCACCGGCACCGCCTGGTCTGCCAGCGCCACCTACTCCGCCAGCACCGCCTGGCTTACCGGCGCCACCTACTCCGCCTACGCCACCGGCACCGCCTGGCTTACCTACGCCACCGGCGCCACCGACACCACCTGGCTTACCTACACCACCGGCGCCACCTACGACACCACCCACTCCACCCGGACCACCTACACCGCCAGGCCTGCCAGCACCACCTACTCCGCCGACGCCGCCGACGCCACCACCCCACTCCGCCGACGCCACCGGGCCTGCCAGCGCCACCTACTCCGCCGACGCCACCAACTCCGCCCGGGCCGCGCCCGCCGAACTTGTTGGCTGTGCCGCGATTTCCGTAGGGAGCATTACCGCGATGCGCCGCGTTGTGCTGCCACTTGTTCCCATTGCCGACGTTGTTAATGTTGTTCCGGTTAAAATTGTTGTTGTTATTGATGTTGATATCGCCGCCGTTGTTCCAGTCGCAATTACCCCAGCCTCCGCCCCAGGCCGCGCCAAGTAGTAAGCCACCGCCGAAGGCCAGTCCCATTCCAGGAAGGTAACCCGGATAGCTATATGGGTAGTAAGGATAAGACGGCTCCCCATAAACCACTGCCGGATCATAGGAAGGCACATAGATGGTTTGAGGATTAGGTTGTTCAATCATGATAACTTCCTTGCCCCCCTCCACCGTCTTGGTCTCGACCGTTTGTTCCTGGCTGGTCTTCAAAGCTCCTTTGCCTTGCGCCTTTGCCCGCATGCGCTGCACCGCAGCCATCACATCCTGTTGCTGCGCGAGAAAGGCGTTACCCAAGTCAGTCGTCCATTGGATATTGCTGGCCAGACGTGTCACGACCTCCGGCACCGCCACCATCGTTTGCACGCTCGGATCCCATGGCTGTTTGGCTACCGCATCCGCCAGGGCCTTGTCCTTCAGAGTCTTGTTGTTCGCCATCCATTGCTGGAGCTGGATAATTTCGAGCGGATAAGTAGAAGCCGCCAGGGTCTGGGCCAGGAGCGGGTCGGGAAAAAGCGCGATCGGCGCGACCAGGGAATCCAGCTGGTCCGGCGGGATCGGCGCTTCTGCTGGGGCGGCCTCTGTGGCCGTATTGGTCATGACCTGCGATTGCGCCGGCTGCTGTGGCGCCTGCGCGAGCAAAACCGTTTGGCCTAACGAGACCATCGCGCCGCCGCCCAAGATGGCGAGCACACAGCGAAATAATGCCGGGAACCTGGATTGAGAATGGCGTTGAATCATAGCTTCCTCCGTATTCTGAGTTGTCGAATTTGACGTCGACGTCGGAAAATAACTTTGTCGTAGCAACGGCCAGTTCGGCTATAGGACTTTAGGCTTATAGGGCGAGCCGTACTACAGGGCCTCGCGATTCTTCACCGATCCCACCGACAGGATGAGCAGGCCGGCCGCGGCGGAGACGAAGGATCCACCGAGGATTCCAATCTTGGCGACCTCGAGGATCTCGGTCGCACCGAAAGCCAGATCGGCCACGAAGAGCGACATGGTAAAACCGATCCCGCCCAGCGCGCCCACGCCAAGGATATGCCGCCAGGAAACACCGTCGGGCAGGGCAGCCAGACCGGCGCGCGTGACAAGCCAGGAGAAGGCAACGATGCCGATCGGTTTGCCTAGGGCAAGACCAGCTATGATTCCAAGGCCAACAGGACTGGTCAGAGAACTTGTCCGTTCAGCGCCAAATGCGACCCCGGCGTTGGCCAAAGCAAAGACCGGCACGATCACATAGGTAACCCACGGCACCAGGGCATGCTCAAAGCGAAGCATGGGGGATTCAACCTCGCGGCAATCCTGGGCGAGGGCGTGCAAGACGGCGTTCTTTCTCTCACCGGCATCCAGGGTCGGACCGGCTTCCTCGGCGCTGCGAAATTCCGCCAATAGCTTGTCACTGCGGGCAAGGAAAGGTCGGCCATCGATGCGCTTGCGCGATGGGATGGTCAGCGCGAGTAGGACACCAGCGACAGTGGGATGGACTCCCGAATTCAGGACGGCGAGCCACAAAGCTACTCCCAGGACAACGTAGCCTAAGAGGCGGCGTGCTCCGGAAAGGTTAAGAGCTATCAAGCCGACAAACAGGATCGCCGCTATACCTAGATAGGTCGTCGAAATTTTCTCCGTGTAATAAAAGGCAATGACAAGAACCGCGCCGATATCATCGGCAATGGCGAGCGCGGCGAGAAAGATGCGGAGCGAAACCGGAATGCGACTACCCAGAAGGGCCAGCATGCCGAGAGAGAAGGCGATATCGGTAGCCATGGGAATTCCCCAGCCGCGCCGGCCCGGGCCAGCATGATTGAAGAAGACATAGATGGCAGCCGGTATCAGCATGCCACCGATGGCACCGGCGAGAGGCAGCGCCGCCTTGCGAAAGGTGGCTAGCTCACCGGTGATCAGCTCGCGCTTGATCTCCAGTCCTACGGCCAGGAAGAAGATCGCCATTAAACCGTCGTTGATCCAAAAGTGCAGCGGCTGGGAAAGGCTGCTGCCGGCGAAACGAAAGCCAAGCTTGGTATGCCAGAGTTGCAGATAGGAGTCGGCCCACGGCGAATTGGCCCAGACCAGCGCCACCACGGCGCAGACAATGAGCAGGATGCCTCCGGAAGTTTCCAGCTTGGCGAAATACTGAAATGGCCTAACGAGTCGTTCTATCGGCTTTGTTTTCGCCAACCTGGTTTCATTCACGAGGGCAATACCGGTTCCGCTCCAGGGCGTTTGGCCAGCCGGGAAACGCGTCGAGCAAGCCCCGGCGTGCTTGTTATTTGGGCTAATGTTTTACCAGCCACGTGCGCAACTGTCGGGCCACGGTCGTCTTGCTGGCCCACGGTAGTTTATTGGTCCCACTGAGCCGTTCGCCGCTCTGGTGATTGATCCGGGAAAGAGCATAATGAGGATCAGGGCGCCGCATTGCCCCCTCATATCCGCCCAACTCATACATGACCAGCCAGAAACAAAAGCTCCCCGTGCACTTCAAAATGTGCGTGCACGTGCACGTGCATCCGTCTACTTCTCGTTAGGCACCCAAGGCATGCGAGTCGCGATTCTCGGCAACTCTGGATCCGGCAAAAGCGCCCTGGCAAAGAAACTCTCGGGCGATTCTTCGCTTCCATCACTGGATCTCGATACGATCTACTGGGAGCCAGGCCAGGTCGCGATCGAACGCAAGACTTCGGATCGCGAGGCTGACCTGCGCCGCTTCTGCTCTGATCACGACCACTGGGTTATCGAAGGTTGCTATGCTGACCTTATCGAAACGTCCTTTCCTTGGCGCCCCGAGCTAGTTTTGCTGCACCCAGGATGCGAGGTCTGTGTCCAAAACTGTCGCGACAGGCCACACGAGGCTCACAAGTACCCCACAAAAGAGGAGCAAGATCGGAGATTAAGTTTCCTACTTCAGTGGGTATCGGACTACTACGGGCGCGACGGACCAATGTCATTGAGAGGACATCTCGATCTCTTTGAGCGATACGATGGCGCAAAGCGAATTGTCACCGATCTCAATGAAGCCTAACCAATCGCTGCAGCCAACCGCTGACCAGCCTGTTAGTTCAGTTGTGATCGATTCAACCTTACCCCGCAGCGGAGCGCGTTCTCGTCAGCGGTGGCTCAGCTTTGTCTCGTTAGGCGAAAAGGCTGCTGTGCGACTTGACGGAACAGGCTAATCTCTGGTAAAGCCAAGGCGTACCTCGAAAGGAGTGCGGCATGATCGGTGTATTCGTCATATTTCGCTATGGAGACAATTTCAATGAACAAACCGTGCGGAAAATCGCTGAGACCGCACACGTAAAGTTTGAAGGAATGGCAGGGCTACGCTCGAAGGCTTTCACCCTCAATTGCGCAAAGCGTGAGGCCACCAACTTCTACGTGTGGGACTCAGAGGATGCCGCCAAAAGGTTCTTTACCGAGGAGCTTCTCGAGGGAGTAACCGGTCTCTACGGTGTGCGCCCTACCGTCGAGTTCGTGGAGATTGCCGCGCTAGTGGAGAACGTTCGAACGTGACGTAGCCTTCCAGGATCGGTTGTGGAGAACAATGACGCCTAACCAGGCGATGGAGCTAACCGCTGCCCGGTGTATGTTTACATTTCAGATGGCCAAACCACTTTCACTTCGAGCCGTAGTCGCTCTCGGTAGCGGTAGCTCATCTTTTTTTCGTTAGATGATTGAGGCGGGGCTGAATCGCTCGTAGAAAGCGCGGATTTAGAAAACTTTGATGAATGTGGAAACGATTAATGTCTGGGCACAGCTAATCGCGTCGATCGGCGTCATCGTCTCGCTCTTTTATGTGGCGGCGCAGGTCCGGCAAAACACGCGCTCTTCACGCGCGATTGTGGTCGATTCGCTTGCCAGATCGATGCATGACCTTGCCTTCGAGATGGCGCAGAATGACCAGCTTTTAGTGACTGCCACAATGTTGAAAGACTGGAACAGCGCCTCGGAGATGGAGAGAGCGCGGTATGCATCTTTTATGCTTGGTTATTTCAAGCTATTCGAGAATGGATGGTTCCAGATGCGTCAAGGGACGCTCGAACGCGATCAATGGGAGGGGTACGACGCATTCCTGCGCACGGTTTGGATGGTACCAACAGTCAAGACATGGTGGTCCATGAGGCGGACGTTCTTCGCGCCCGGATTTCGGAACTACGTCGAGAACCTTGAAGAAGCGCGCGGTGTCCCTTCACTCACGCAGCTTACGCGGACTGAAAAGTGATGGCACTGAAGCATCTAGGCGATGCAGCGTGTATTATTGCCTTAGTGCTGCTTCCGGCTAGAAGCAGGGTGGGTGCGAAGATCCACGATGGCACTGTGGCAGCCGCTTAGGCCGGCTGCGTCAATGACTATGCTACCGGTGTGTCCGGGTTGCGCAGATTTTCGATGGCATCGGCCAGGGTAGTAAACCGGTCGATGCGACCGACCTGTTCTTCCAGACCTTCCAGTCGTAACATGTCGCGCACCTTGGAACGAGCTTCGACCAGGCGCAGCGCGATTCCGCGTTTGCTGAGTTCCTTGTGCAGACCAAGGAAGAGATGCGCGCCACTCATGTCGACATAAGGCGAAGTGGAAAGGTCGCAGATGACAACCGTGGGCGGTGGCGTCATCGCTTTGACTCGGGCAAGGACCGATTCGGAAATATGCTCGACGTTGAAGTAAACAATTCCCGCTTCGACGCGGAAGGCCAGGATGCCTGGTATCGGTTCGTTCGTTTCGTGCCGGGAGAGATCGGAATAACGTCGCGTTCCAGGTATGCGGCCGAGAAAGGCGACATGCGGGGTCGAGGCGCGGCGGATCAGCAGCACCATCGAAATAACCGCGCCGATAAGAACGCCCTTGAGCAGGCCTAGCCACAAGACACCGAGAAAGGCAGCGATGGCGACGAAGAATTCGCCGCGGTGCGCCAGCCAGAGCCGGCGCAGTTCATCGACCTTCACCAGACTCGCCACCGCCATGAGCACGACGGCCGCGAGCACGGGTTGCGGCAGATTGCGCAACAGGTCGGTGAAAAAAAGCGCGACGACCAGGATGATTCCCGAGGCCAGCAAACCGGAGAGCGGCGTGCGTGCGCCGCTACTTTCGTTGACGAGCGATTGCGACGTGCCGCCGCTGATGGGAAATCCGCGCGTGATGCCAGCCGCGAGATTCGCAGCAGCGATGGCGAGGAATTCCTGGTTGCTGTCGAAGCGGCCGCCGTGCTTTGCGGCAAACATTCGTCCAACGGCCGCAGTCTCAACCGCGCCGAGAAGGAAGCAGGCCAGCGCGAGCGGCAAGAGGTCGCCGATTTCGTGCCAGGGCAACAAAGGGAGCGTCGGCATCGGCAGACCGCGCGGCACTTCGCCCAGTAGCTTCACTCCGTGCGCGCCCACATCAATCCAGGTGGCCGCGACGATGCCGGCGATGACAACGAAAAGCGCGACAGGTTTATGCGGCAGAAATTTTTTCCCGAGAATCAAAAGCGCGAGTGCCGAACAACCTAGTAGCAGTGAGACGGAGTTGGTCTCCCTGAGGTGCTGAAAGAAAACGCCAAGGCACTCCCACACGTCGCCATGTCCGCCCTTCACGCCGAATAGCTTGGGCAGTTGGGTGCTGGCGAGAACCATGGCCACGCCGAGCTTGAATCCGATCATGACCGATTCCGAAATGAAGTTAACCGCCGAGCCGGCGCGCACCAGCCACGCAGTCAGAGCGATCGCGGCCGTGAAGAGCGCGACGCAGGCCGCCATCGTGCCGAAGCGCGCCGCGTCGCCTCCCGCCATGCTGCCGAGTGACGAGCCGATGAGCAGCGAGATGGCCGAGGTGACGCTGATGACAGTTTGGCGCGAACTGCAAAACAGCCAGAAGACCAGCCCGCCAAACAAACAGGCGTAAAGGCCTGCTTGCGGCGGCAATCCTGCCAGTGAGGCATCACCGAGCGCTGCGGGTAAGAGGTAAGCCGCGAGTGTTATCCCAGCTGCGAGGTCAAAACGGAACCAGCCGCTCTCGTATTGCCGAAGCCAGACAAGAGCCGGGAATATCTTCTTCAATTTGTACCTAACGAGAGCTAGCCCGCGTGCCGTTTCTTGTACTCGACCGCCCAGGCGCGCGCAGCCTGCGAGGGATCGCTACCTTTCATCCGTTCCAGCCAGGTCTTTAATCCCGCTTCATCGATCGGCATTTGCAGCACTTGCGGCCGGCCCGTCAGTCTGCCGAATGTCTCCATGACTTGAGCGATGCCGGGAAAGACAATTTCGTCCATGGCTTCGGGCTTGTTCTGACAGGCATAGGCGTTGAAATCGACCCAGCGTCCGTCGGGTCGAAGCACGAAGAGATGTGTCCTCGGGACAGGGTCGTCAGGCGCGACTCCGGTTTGCGTAACCAGGTAAGGTCCGCGTTTACCTTCGCTACCCAGGTTTAAGACTTGCGCGTCGTGGTAGTCATTCGTGAGATTGCGCATAAGACTTCATCTCCGCACCAGATCGGCGCCAGTCGCACGAATAAGACTGGCCCGTGCTACGGAGTGTTCGCGCAAGGCATCAACATAGGAACCGCGTGCCTGGGTCAAGGCGTTTTGGGCGTCGAGCACATCGACCTGGGTCCCGGCGCCTTCGTTGTAACGAATTTGCGCCAGTTCGAGCGCGCGCACCGCTTTCTTCACGTTCTCCGTCTGCGCGCCCAGCACGGCGATCGCGGTGCGCAGATTGGACCAGGCCGTGCGCACTTGCAGCTCAACAATACGCGTTGTCTCCGCCTTGGCTTCGCCGGCTTTACCTCGCTGCGCGAGAGCTTCGTGCAATTTACCCTTGGTCAGGAAGCCATCGAAGATCGACCACGATAACTGCGCGCCAATCAGGCCGCCGTAGAGTTCATCACCAAAAGCACTGCGCGATTGCGCGCGGCTGGTCAGCTGATAGCCGGCAAAAGCCTGCACACTGGGTTTCCAGCCGGCCTTGGCGACAATGATCTGCTCATCGCGCAGGCGTTCTTCCTTCTCCAGGGCGGCAATCTCAGTGCGGTTCTGCTGCGCTTCCCGCAAGGCGGTGGCGAGGTTCTTACCATAGTCCCGCGCTACCAATGGTGTCGTTAGGTTCAGGGGAAGATCGTCCGTGACTGTGGTAGGCACATTATATCCCAGCAACTCAACAAACTTTTGTTTAGCGACACGATAATCTCCCATCGCCTGCACTTTCAGCGCTTCGGCGTTAGCCAGTTCTACCCCTTGCCTTAGGACATCAAACTCCGGTATCGCGCCGGCGGTATACTTATCGGTAGTCTGCTTCAGGTAGGCGCTGAGGAAGACCACGGAAGCATCGCGCACCGCCACCTGCATTAACGCGCGCTGCACATCATCGTAGGCAGTACTAACCGAGAGTAGCGTATCGGCTACGATGCTTTCAAAGGTGAGAATGGCCTGCTCGTTGATCAACCGGGAAGTGCGCACAGCCGAGAGCATGCGTCCACCTTCGTAGATGGACTGCACGATCTGGATGTCCGAGGTCCAGTACTGGTTGTTTACCTTGGGTAGAATAAGATCCTGCGATTGGACCGTGCCGAAGGGCGGCGGCAAATCAAAGGTGACGGCACCGGCATTTCGGTCCTGGTTTTGTTCGATCACCGAATCCTGGCGCACGTTATAGAGGGCGTTGTGACTGACGTGCGGAAAAATGATGGCCTTGGTTTGAATCGCGACGCCGGCGGCGGCTTCGACATCCTTCTGCGCTTGCAGGATGGTACCGTTATGCGCGATCGCGATATTGAGCGCTTCTACCTTCGACAAGGGCCGGCGCAAAACCGAATAGTCGGATATTCCATTATCGCCGGCGCGCAGCGGGACAAGAGCGAGAGCCAGGATTGCGGCCGCGGCGAGTGTAGGTCGATTCATAATCGCTCGAGTTAGTGGGCGGGGACTGCTGCAGGTGTGGACGCGGCCACGTCGGTTGCAGGTGGTGGTGGCTGTTTGGGTTTGTGCCCGCCGGCGAATTTTTCCACAAGGTAGAACAAGACTGGAATAAGAAAGATGGCGAGGAAGCTGGCGGTTAGCATGCCTCCGATAACGACATAGCCCATGACCTGACGGGACAAGCCACCGGCGCCACTGGCCGTGGCGAGCGGAACACAGCCAAGGATGAAGGCGAAGGAAGTCATCAGGATGGGACGAAGGCGGAGCTTGGCCCCTTCCAGAGATGCTTCCACCAGACCCAGACCTTGCTCCTGCTTCATCTTGGCAAACTCAACGATAAGGATGGCATTCTTAGCGGCCAGTCCGATAAGCATGACCAAACCGATCTGCGCATAAACATTGTTCTCGAATCTCCCGATCAATAGCCCGGCGAACGCACCCATGACCGCGACCGGCACAGTCAGCAGAACACTGAAAGGCAGAGTCCAGCTTTCGTATTGCGCTGCCAGGATGAGGAAGACGAAGAGCAGCGACATGGCAAAGATCACTGCGGGTGAGACACCTTCCTGCGCCTGTTTTTCCTGGAAGCTCATCCCCAGGTAGGTAAAGCCCATTTCGTTAGGCATGGTAGCTTTGAAGACTTCTTCCATCGCTTGCATGGCCTGGCCGGAAGAGTAGCCGGCTGCTGGCGAAGCATTGATTTGCGCGCTGCGGTAAAGGTTGTTGCGCATGGTGAACTCAGGGCCGCTGATGGGTTTTGAGTTAAGCACCGCGCTGAGCGGCACCATTTTCCCATCCTTGTTCCTAACGAAAAACTGTCCAACCTGATCGGCGTTAGTGCGGAACTCGCCTTCGGCCTGCACGAAAACCTGCCATTGCCGGCCGAAGCGATTGAAGTAGTTCACGAAGTAGCTACCCATGAAGGTCTGGAGCGTCTGATAGACAGCACTCAAGTCGATGTTCTGTTTTAAGACCTTGTCGCGGTCTACGCTCATGAAGACCTGTGGCACGGCGGGCGAGAACATAGGTGTAACTCCAGCCAGTTCTTTTCGTTCACGGGCGGCGGTGACGAACTTGCTTACTTGCTCGGCCAGGAAAGGAACGTCTTTGCCAGCGCGATCCTGCAACATGAAGGTGACGCCGCCGCTCGTCCCGATGCCGGGAATAGCTGGTGGAGAAAAGGCGAAGGCGCGTGCGGCCGCAACCTTGGAGAACTCGGTGTTCACATGCTTGAGGATGGCAGCGTATTGTTCATCCGGCGCCTTGCGATGGCCCCATTCCTTGAGTGAAATGAAAAAGACGCCGCTGTAGGTCGTGTTCACTCCGGTGAGAAAATTGTAGCCCGTGACAGTGCTGACATATTCGACGCCGGGCGTGGCTTGCAAAATCTCCTCGCACTGCTTCATGACGGCGTCGGTGCGCTGAAGAGACGAGGCATCGGGCAGGATAACCTGGGCGAAGAAGTAACCCTGGTCTTCTTCAGGAAGGAAGCTACCCGGAACGCGCTTGCCGAGCACGCCGGCAAGGAAAATGATGCCTACGAGGATAATGACGGCGATAAGCGATTTCCGAATTAGAAGGTGACAGGTAGTAACAAACCCATTAGTCGCGACGCCAAAGACACGGTTAAACCAATCGAAGAACTTTTGCAGAAGGCCGCGGCCCTTTTTCTTAGGCTTGAGTAGCTTGGTCGCAAGAGCGGGGGACAAGGTCAGCGCATTGAAAGCGGAGATAAGCATTGAGACGGCAATCGTGACCGCGAACTGCTGATACAATCGTCCCGTAATGCCCGGGATGAACGCGGTTGGCACAAAGACGGCAGCCAGGACTAGTGCGATCGCGACCACGGGCCCGCTAACTTCTTCCATGGCTTTAAGGCTAGCTTCGCGCGGGGCAAGGCCGCCCTCGATGTGATGCTCGACGGCTTCGACCACGACGATCGCGTCGTCCACCACCAGACCGATGGCGAGCACGAGGCCGAAGAGCGAGAGCGTGTTCACGGTGAAGCCGAAGATCGGGAACAACGCAAAGGTGCTGATGAGTGACACCGGGACGGCGAGCAAGGGGATGAGCGTCGCGCGCCAGCCTTGCAGGAAGATGAAGACGACGATGATGACGAGGATCAGGGCCTCGATCAGCGTGTGCTTGATTTCCACCATGCCCTCGGTCACCGCGAGCGTGGTGTCGAGGCACACGACATAGTCGAGATCCGCGGGAAACTTCTCCGACAGCTTCTTCATCACCTTCTTTGCATTGTCCGCGGCGGCAATCGCGTTCGAGCCGGGGAGCTGGTAAAGCGAAACGATCGCGGCCGGCTTGCCGTTGAGCCGCCCGGTGATCGAGTAGTTCTGCGCACCTAGTTCGATGCGCCCCACGTCCTTCAGGCGCACCATCGAGCCGTCGGGATTCGGGCGCACGACGATCTCGCCAAACTCCTCGGTGGTCTGCAACCGCCCTTGCGCGCGCACGGCATAGGTGAACTCCTGCCCGGGCGGCGCCGGCTCGCCGCCGATCTGGCCCGCGGGGTTCACCGTGTTCTGGGTGTTGATGGCTTGGAGAATCTCAGGAATGGTCAGGCCTAGCTTGGCCAGTTGGTCGGGCCTCACCCAGATGCGCATGGCGTACTGCCCCGCGCCGAAAACCGTGACGCTGGCGATGCCCTTCACGCGGGTGAACTCGTCGTTCAGGTTGATGTTCGAGTAGTTCGCCAGGAAGACGTTGTCATAGGTCCCCTTCGGCGAAAAGATCGCGAACATGATGAGCGGCGATGAGGTGGATTTCTGCACCGTGACGCCGAATTTGTTTACGTCTGACGGGAGCTGCGACGACGCCTGATTGCTCCGCATCTGCGAGAGGATCTGGTCGGTGTTCACGTCAGTCCCGACCTCGAAGTTCACCGTCAGCTTGAGCGTGCCGTCGTTACCATTGACCGACTGCATGTAATTCATGTTGTCCACACCGCTCATCTGCTGCTCGATCGGCGTAGCTACTGACTGCTCGACCGTGAGAGCATCAGCTCCGGTGTAGGTGGTCTTTACCTGGATCTCGGGCGGAACAATGTCGGGAAACTGCGCGACCGGCAGCCGCAGGTAGGTGATGACACCGACGATGGTCATCACGATCGAGATGACGATCGCAACAATAGGACGATCAATGAAGAACTTAGCCACGATGAGTTACTTCGATGAAGGCTGGTCCTTAGCTGCGACCTTGTTCTCCACCGGCGGCGTCCAAGGCTTGGCTACCACCGGCGCGCCTGCTTTGATCTTCTGCAAACCTTCCACTACTACCTTCTCGCCTACTTTTAGTCCGGAGGTAATTACCCAATCGGTGCCAACGCGCGCCCCAACCTTCACTGGTCTTAACTCCGCTTTCCCATCCGCGCCGATAATACCTAGCTGATAGCTACCTTGCACTTCGCTCACCGCGCGCTGTGGGACCACGACCGCGTCCTTCAAGGTCTCCGCCACAATTCGTGCGCGAGCGAAGAATCCCGGGCGCAAGACGCTGCCGGGATTCGGCAGCAAGGCCGTAACGAGGATGGTGCCCGTGGTTGCCTGCACTTGCATGTCGACGGAGAGGAGGCGCGCCTTGTGCGGAAAGACTGAGCCATCAGCCAGGATCAGTTCGATTGAGTCTGGCCGCTGGTCGAAAGGCTTGCTCAAGGTTTCCTGCACGCGCTGATTAGCTGCCAGGTAGTCCGACTCACTGACCGGGAATAGAACCTTTAGGGGATCGAGCGTGGAAACCGATGTAAGAACGGTATTATTCGCCGGGCCAACCAGGTCGCCCACCTGTGCCTTGGCTATGCCTGCGATGCCGGTCACCGGCGACATAACCTTGCAGTAGTCCAGATTTAACTGCGCTTCCTCGACATTGGCTTGCAAGGCCGCGATCTTGGAAACATTCGATTCGTTCAGTTGCGTCTTGTTGATGTACTCCTTCTCCGAGATGGCACGTTTCTCAAAAAGCTCCTTGCTTCGGTCGGCCTCAGCTTGAGAGGCCACCTGCATCGCCTTGGCCTGGGCCAACTGGCTCTTGGCGTCGGCCAGCGCTGCTTCAAACGGCCGCTGGTCTATCTCGAAAAGGACGGCGCCCTTCTTGACCAGGCTGCCTTCGTCATAATTGCGGCTGGTCAGGTGACCGTTAACGCGCGCCCGAATATCCGCGTTTTCCGATCCATCCAGTGTGCCGATCCACTCGCGATAAACCGGCACGTCCCGCGCCGCCGCATCCGTCACGAGGACTTCCGGCGGAGCCACCGCGACCGTTTCCTCCTTGCCGCAGCCGGTCAAGCCTCCGATCGCGACGATTCCCAGAACCACAAAGAATGGAGTCGCAAGATCTTTGCGAGTCACGAGTGGTCGCTGCGGGAGACAATGCTCCGAATTCTTCTCCGGCGGGAGAAGTTGATCCGCTGCGAAGACGAGTTTGTCGTTCATTGGAGCCTCGAGCCGTTCGTGAGTCATTTCTCTCTTCTATCTAGGCTGAAGTTAATTTGCTAGATGGTTTGTTCACGTGTGGATATTGGACCTTGGGCTTACGTCGGTCACGTTCATCGGTAGAAATTATGGAACACTAGCAATTGAAGGTTGCCAAAGGCAAATGAACCAGGCGGCAAGGCTCGAACGGCCAGTCCGAACTCACAGTCGGCCATCCCGGGAACAACAGACGGCCTTCTTGTTGGACCAAAGTCCTATCGACACGTCGGAACGCGGGAAGCAATCTGGAGTGTGTCTCGAAAAATTGCGATCGAAGGAGTAAGTCATATGAAGACTGCAACGCGAAGCAGGTCGGCAGGTGTCAAAGTTCTTTCAACGGGAGCCAAGCGCGTAAAAAGCAATGGCGCCGGGAGCAAATCGCACAAAGTCCCACCGTTCAAAGTGCCGACCGGTATTCTGGACGAATTCAACCTAAACCCTGATTCACCCACAAAAACCATGTCCACCGCATCGTCAAAAACGACCAAGACCCAGTCCAAATATCGGGTCGGAATGTTCAGCGCCGGCGAGGCCCGCTGTGATCGCTGGCAGGAAATGGCACATGCCGCCCAGACTCTCGTGGCCCGGTCGGCGGCCGGTTTATCCACCAAGGAAGCAGTCGCGCAGGTGGAGGATTTGTTCCAGCATCTCAGCATCCTGGAGGCGTTCCACGCCTATCCCGGGGAATTTTTGATGGCCGCGTTGAAGGAGGCGCTCGGCCGGGACGATTACGCCGGCTTCTCGAAGCTCAGCACCCGCATCGCCAAGGCGATCATCACCGGTTCCTACCGTCGATCCGCAAATGCGTGGAAACTGGGCGAGGAAGGAGAACAAGAGGGCAACGAACGCCTGATGAAGGACTACTTCGACACGGGCGATCTAACGAAGCCATACTTCGAAATCCTGATCGTGAGTGACGACCCAACTCCTGAACAGGTACGCCAGGGGCGCAACGAACTGCGGCAGCTTCGCCGACCGGAAGACCCCTTCGTTTATGAGGCGGTCACGGTGCCGAGCTTTGAAGATGGCATCCTCGGCGTGGTGCTGAACGCTGATGTGCAGGCGGTGGTCATCAAGGATAACTTCCGTTTCCGCACCCAGTTTGAGGCGCCCAATCTGCGGACCTACCTGGAGCAGCATTTGTCGGTGGAGCTTGGTTCTTTGGAGCCAAAAGACTACGGCGTGGCTCTCGCGCAAGCTATCGGGAAGACACGTCCCGAGCTGGACGTTTATCTGATCCTGGACCGGGCGGTGGAAAAGATGGCAAGCCATCTCGACTCGAAAAACATCCGGCGCATTTTCTACGGGATCGAAGATCTCATGGAGATCCACCTCGCGATGATGGAAGGCGTCAACCAGCGCTACGACACGCCATATTTCAACAACCTGAAAAATTACGCGCGTCGTCCGGTCGGCACTTTCCACGCGCTGCCGGTTGCCCGGGGCAAGTCGGTTTTCAACTCACACTGGATTCGCGATTTCGGTCACTTCTACGGCGCCAACATTTTCCTGGCTGAATCTTCCGCCACAACCGGCGGTCTCGATTCGCTGCTCGAGCCGACCGGCAACATCAAGGTGGCGCAGGAGAAAGCAGCCCGCGCCTTTGGTTGCCGGCAGCTCTTCTTCGGCACGAACGGCACCTCCACTTCCAACAAGATCGCCGTCCAGACCATCGTGCGCCCGGGCGACATCGTGCTCGTGGACCGCAACTGCCACAAGTCCCACCACTATGGGCTCGTCCTTGGCGGCGGGCAGCCGCTCTACGTCGAAGCCTACCCGCTGACCGAATATTCCATGTACGGCGCGGTGCCGCTTAGGACGATCAAGAAAACGCTGCTCGACCTGAAGGCTGAAGGCAAGCTCGACCGGGTGCGGATGCTGCTGCTCACCAACTGCACCTTCGACGGCCACGTCTACAACGTGCAGCGTTTCATGGAGGAGGTGCTGGCGATCAAGCCGGACATCGTTTTCCTCTGGGACGAGGCCTGGTATGCCTACAGCCGCTTCACACCTTTCCACCGGATGCGCTCCGCCATGGGCGCCTGTGAGGCCCTGCGCGAGAAGTATGCCTCCGAAGCCTACCGCGCCGAATACGCCGAGTTCAAAAAGAAACACGGCAAGATCGATCCGAAAAATCCCAGGCTGCTCGACACCCACCTGCTGCCCGACCCGGATGCGGTCAAGATGCGGGTCTATGCGACAACTTCGACGCACAAGTCGCTCTCCTGCTTCCGCCAGGGTTCCTACATCATGGTGAACGACGATTGCTGGGAAGCTACCGAGCCCACCTTCAAGGAGGCCTTCTTCGCCCACACCAGCACGTCGCCGAACCTGCAGCTCATCGCTTCGCTCGACGTCGCCCGTCGCCAGGCGGAGCTCGAGGGCTACGAGCTGGTCGGCCGCGCCATCGAGCTGTCCCTGATCCTGCGCCGCGAGGTGAACCAGGATCCGCTCATCTCGAAATACTTCAGCATCGCCACCAACGCCCAGATGGTGCCGGCCCAGTATCGCGCCAGCGGATTCGATGACTTCCATTCGCAGAACGCGACTTGGAAGACCATCTACGACGCGTGGGCCAACGACGAGTTCACGCTCGATCCCACCCGTATCACTCTCCTCTGCGGTTCCGCCGGCTTCGACGGCACCTCCTTCAAGGGGATGCTCGCGAGCAAGTTCGACATCCAGCTCAACAAGACCTCGCGCAACAGCGTCCTGCTCCAGACCAACATCAACAACACCCGCAGTGACATCGCCTACCTGATCAAGGTGCTCGCCGATATCTCCCGCGATCTCGACCGCAAGCTGGCGAGGGATTACGACGAGAAGGCTGGCTTCGACGCCCGGGTCAAGAGCCTCATCACCGACGTGCCGGATCTGCCGAACTTCAGCCGCTTCCACGACGCCTTCCGCGAGAATCCGAAGAGCAAAACCAACGAAGGCGACATGCGGACGCCATTCTTCCTTGCCTATGACGCGGAAAACTGCACGCACGTGAAGCTAAACTCGAAGGAGATCGACGACCTCGTGAGACGCGGCCAGGCCGTCTCCGCGAAGTTCGTCATTCCCTATCCCCCGGGCTTCCCGATCATGGTGCCCGGCCAGGTCATCACCAAGGAGACGATCGACTTCATGCGGAAGCTCGACGTAAAGGAAATTCACGGCTATCACGCCGCCTCCGGCCTGGAACTGATCAAGCCGGAGAAGCTTGGCGGAGCCAGAAAGAAAGCAAGGAAGTAGACTAATTCGCGCTTGACGCTTTCTAACGAAATTGACAACCCTCAAATCCGACCACCCGACCTAACCGACAAGAAACGGAGCAAACATGATTGATTGGTTCTTCGCCACGCTAAAACAGTACCCGGAAATCGCGATTTTTCTCGCGCTCGCCCTCGGTTACTACTTCGGCAAGTTCACCTACAAGGGGATCGGCCTCGGGTCGGTGACCGCCACCCTGATCGCCGCCGTCGTGATCGGGCAGATCGGGATCACGGTCAACCAGCCGCTCAAGGCGTTTTCGTTCCTCATGTTCCTGTTCGCCGTCGGCTACGGCGTCGGGCCGCAGTTCGTGCGCGGGATTGCCAGCAGCGGCCTGCCGCAGGCGATCTTCTCGGTGGTGCAGTGCGTATTCAGCCTGGTCGCCTGCGTGGTGGTCGCAAAGTTCGCCGGCTACGACCTCGGCTACGCGGCCGGACTCTACTCGGGCTCGCAGACGATCTCTGCCGCGATGGGGCTCTCGACCGACGCCATCAACCGGCTGGGCCTGCCCGCCGATCAAGCCAAGGCCCTGCTCGACTCGATGCCGATCGCTTATGCCGTGACCTACATGTTCGGCACCATGGGCTCGGCGATCGTGATCGCCATCATCGGCCCGAAGCTGCTGGGCATCGATCTCGTTGCCGCCTGCAAGGACTACGAGGAGAAGCATGGAGGCGGCAAGAAGCAGCTGGGCGGTCCGGGCACGGCCTGGACACGCTGGGCGCTGCGCGCCTACAAGGTGCAGCCGGGTGGCAAGGCCGTCGGTCTGCGCGTCGCCGAGGCTGAGTCGTTGGTGCCCGATGCGCGCCTCTTCATCCTGCGCATTCGGCGCGGGGGCGAGATCATGGATGCGACCGCGGACATCGTCCTGAAGGAAGGCGACGTGGGGGCGATCGCGGGCGAGCGCGAAGTGCTGGTGAACATCCTCGGGCCAGCGGCGGTCGAAGTCGAGGACCGCGAACTGCTCGCCGTGCCGGTGGAGGGCGTCGACGTCCTGGTGACGAACAAGGAGGTCGACGGCAAGACGCTCGCCGAGCTGGCGACGCGCCCGGCGGCGCGCGGCGTGTTCCTGCGCAAGATCACGCGCGGCGCTACCGCCACCGATATCCCCATCCTGCCGAGCACCGAGGTCAATCGCGGCGACTTGCTCACCCTTGTCGGCCGCACGGAGGATATTGCCGCCGCCACCAAGATGCTGGGTGTCGCCGACCGTCCGACCGATGTCACCGACATGGCGTTCGTCGGCGCGGCGATCGTGGTCGGCGCGCTGATCGGCGCGCTGGTCTTCAAGGTGGCTGGCGTGCCGCTCACCCTGTCGACCGCCGGCGGAGCGCTCATCGCCGGAATCGTCGGCGGATGGCTGCGCTCGGTGCGCCCGAAGTTCGGACGCATTCCGACGCCCACCGTCTGGTTCATGAACTCGGTCGGCCTCAACATCTTCATCGCCATCGTCGGCATCTCCGCCGGTCCGGGCTTCGTCAACGGTCTGAAAACGCAGGGCGTCGGTCTCTTCCTGTGGGGCGCCGTCGCGACCACGGTCCCGCTGATTCTCGGCATGTTCGTCGCCAAGTACGTGTTCCGCTTCCACGACGCGCTCAACCTCGGAATCATTTCCGGGTCGCGCACGACGACGGCATCGCTTGGTCTGGTCTGCGATCAGGCCAAGAGCCAGATCCCGGCGCTCGGCTACACCGTTACCTACGCCGTGGGGAACACGCTGCTAACGATCTGGGGCATGGTCATCATCATGTTGCTGTCGTGAGAAACATTTTTCGGACATGATTCAACCGCCAAGAAAACTATGACAACAAGAAGCAAACCCTCTCGGGCATTATCAGATACTGCGAGACTGAAGGAGTTCGACAAACTCGGTCCGTTCGAGATCAAGGATTTCGTCCAAAAAGTAGCGTCGAAAACGGCGTTGGAATCTTCCCTGTCGTACCTGAACGCGGGTCGTGGCAACCCAAACTGGGTCGCCACTGAGCCGCGCGAAGCGTTCTTCCTCCTCGGGCAGTTTGCAGTTACCGAAAGCAAGCGGGTGCTCGACCTGCCACCCGGCGTGGGCGGGATGCCTAAGGCAGAGGGAATTGCCGGCCGACTTGAAGCCTGGCTCGCGAAACACGAAGACATGCCGGGTGCGCCCTTTCTACAGGCGATGGTGCCGTGGGCCGTGAAGAAGTTCAGCTTCGACGCCGACAAGTTCGTGCACGAGTTGGTGGATTCCATCATCGGCGATCACTACCCGGTGCCAGACCGCATGCTGGTGCACAACGAGCAGATCGTGCACGAGTACCTGGAGTGGGCCATGTGCGGAAACCCGCGGCCGAAAGGCAAGTTCAAGATCTATGCGGTCGAGGGCGGCACCGCCGCCATGTGCTACATTTTCAAGTCGCTAAAGAGCAACCGGATTCTCAACCCCGGCGACACGATCGCGCTCGGGGTGCCGATCTTCACGCCCTACCTCGAAATGGCGCATCTGGAGGACTACGACCTCCACTATGTCGAGGTGCATGCGAAACAGGAGGATAAGTTTCAGTATCCGGCTGAAGAGATCAAGAAGCTCCTCGACCCGAAGATCAAGGCGTTCTTCATCGTCAATCCTGGGAATCCGTTCGCGGTCGCGCTTTCTCCAGACACGATTAAAAAAATCGGGGCGGTGCTGAAGAAGCGGCCGGACCTGATCCTGCTGACCGACGACGTCTATGGCACGTTCGTTCCAGGTTTCCGTTCGCTGATGGGAGAGTTCCCGAAGAACACGATCGGCGTCTACTCCTACAGCAAGTATTTCGGCTGCACCGGGTGGCGGCTCGGAACCATCGCGGTCCACGAGGACAACATCTTCGACGAGATGATCGCGGCGCATCCCGAGCGGATCAAGAAACTGCTGGACAAGCGCTACGGCGGGCTCACCCTCGAGCCGCGCAAGTTCGCTTTCATCGACCGCATCGTGGCCGACAGCCGCGACATCGCGCTCAATCACACGGCCGGGCTGTCCCTTCCACAGCAGGTCATGATGACACTGTTCTCGCTCAGCGAGCTGATGGACGAAAAGAAGGCCTATCAGAAAGCCTGCATCGGCATCTGCAAGCAGCGGGTCGAAGCAACGATCGAAGGACTGGACATCGAAGTCGGTCCGAATCAGTACTTCGACTACTATTACGGCCTGATCGATTTCGAGTTTTTTGCCCGCAAATACCTGGGCGAGGACGTCGTCAAGTGGATGAAGGCGAACGTGCACCCGCTCGACATCGTGTTCCGGTTGGCCGAGGACCACGGCATCGTCCTGCTCAACGGCGGCGGCTTTGCCGCTCCCGATTGGTCGGTGCGCATATCCTTCGCAAACCTGGAGAACCATGTCTACGACGACATCGGCCGGGCAGTGCGCGCCATCGCGCGCGGATACAGGCAGGCTTATGAGGCAGCTACAGGCAAGAGTGCCCGGCCAGCCCCGACGAGAGCGCCTGTTGCGAAACGTTAGCTTGGTTACTTCGCGATGCTGCGGTCGCAAATAGAAAGGAAAGAAGCGGAAAAAATATTACCCCTGACGGGGGAGAAAGCCAACGCTGGCAGGCTCCGGTGAAGATCAGCCCCAGCAAACCATTATCAGCATGAATATACGAAGTGCTGTTCGTGACTACGCATTTGCCGCAGTGGCATTGCTTGCCCTCTTGAGCGGCGTGGAGACCGTCCGCGGCCAGCAGCAGAGCGAGATGGTCGTCTGGACGGCCGCTCCGCCTGATCTCAACCTGGCCGTGACGCAGGTCGCTCCCGCGGACAGCGCGCTAACATCCGTTGAGGAAGGCCAGACGCCCCTCGATGACTCATTTAACTTGCCCAGCTGGCGCTTGGAAAAGCGCCGTGCTGCCTTCAAAGATACGAAGTTCGAAATCAACCTGCGCACCTTCTACTTCGATCGCCACGACTTTAGTGGCGCAGAAAAACAGGCATGGGCGATCGGCGGATGGGTGGGGTTCAAGACCGGTTACTTTCTCGACCATGTTGCGTTCGGATCGACGCTTTACACTTCACAGCCTCTCTATGCCCCTGCGGACAGGAGTGGAAGCCTTCTCCTCCTGCCTAACCAGGACGGATATACCGTCCTTGGTGAGTTCTACGCGGATATTCGGATTTTCGAAGGCCTGAACGTTAATGTCGGGGCAAAGGGCTACGACACGCCCTTTATCAACCGCAACGACGTTCGCATGACGCCCAATACTTTTGAGGCGATCGTTTTGCAGGGCCGCACGGAACTGGGTAAGGAGAGCACGAAGGCGGACACGAGCGACGCAAGCCCGAAGGGCGATGTCGCGGGCCTGAGCAAAGACGCGGCAGACGCGGGCCAGGCAAAAGTGGAACCGGAGAAAGACAACGGGGTTCTAAAATACGGAGCCGGCTACTTCTACCAAATCAAGGAACGAAATGACAGTGTGTTTGTGTCGATGGCGGTTGATGCGGGCGCCAATGTTGATCGAGGCGTTTACACTGCCGGACTCATTTACGAGAAAGGGGGATCCTCCATTGGTGCGATCGACTATTTCTGCCCCGATATCATCAATATCGCATATGCCGAGGGCAAGCTAAAACTCCCGATTGGTGCGGACTGGCAACCGAAGCTCAATGGCCAGTTCGTGCAACAGCACAGTGTCGGAGCTGACCTCCTTCAGGGAGACAGTTTTTCGGGTCAGCAGTTTGGCCTTAAATTAGATCTGCCTGTGACGAAGCCGCTATTGCTTACCGCGGCTGTCACTTACGCCTGGGGGAATGCCAACCTGCGGAACCCGTGGAGCGGTTATCCCGGCTATACAAGTGTCCAGGTGCAGGACTTCAACCGGGCAGGTGAAGGTGCGTTCCTTATCCGGGCTGGTTATGACCTTCCCTGGGTCGAAGGTCTAAGCGCTTATGCGCTGGGAGTGTTTGGCACGACCCCGGATCTAGCGGGGCAGTATCGGCAGAACGAGTACGATTTCAATCTGCAGTTTGCGCCAAAAAAAGGCCTTCTCAAGGATTTGTCGCTGCGTCTCCGCTACGCGCTCGTCCACCAGTATGGAGGGAATGTCGATAACCTGACTGACTTCCGCGTGATCTGTAACTACGTGATCAAGTTCTAATAAGAAAGGCTGGGTGGCCAGATACCTATGCGTCCGGTCGATGCCGCAACATGAACCATTGCCGAGACGAGCTATGAACCTCAGTGGAGGCCCGCACCGGGGAATCTCGATGGCTTCGGCGGCCACAGTGATCACCAAACCCCGACCTGGAAAGCCAGAGCTGCCATGAGCTATCTTATTCAAGCCCTTCAGGGACCATCAGGAGCTCGCAGTTTTCTTAACCTTGGCGATCGGCTTCTTCATCGGCCGCCTTAGGATCGGGACGTTCAGCCTGGGGACGGCCGTGGGCACGCTGCTTGCGGGAGTCGCCATCGGGCAACTGAACATTCAGGTGCCCGCGGTGGTCAAGTATGTCTTCTTTGATCTTTTTCTCTTCACTACCGGCTACAAGGTGGGACCCCAGTTCTTCCGCGCGCTAAAGAAGGATGCGTTGCCGCAGCTTGCCCTCACGCTCGTCCTCTGTACCACGTGCCTGCTCGCCGCGTTTACTGCGGCGAAACTCCTCGGTTACGACGTGGGCACGGCCGCCGGTATGCTGGCCGGCGCATTCACCGAATCGACGGTCATTGGAACCGCCAGCGACGCTATCGGTCGCCTCGGTACCATATCGGACGCGGACAAAACGAACCTAATTAATAACATCCCGGTGGCCTACGCCGTCACGTATCTGATCGGCACGGCGTTTATCGTCTGGTTTCTCCCAAACGTGGGTCCGAAGCTGATGGGGGTCAACCTGAAGGAGGAGGCCCAAAAGCTCCGTGCGAAGCTCGCAGCCTCGGGCGGCGGAGAGCCGGAGACGCTGTCAGCCTACCAAGCGCTGGCGGTTCGCGCATACCGGGTCACCAACCGGGATCTAATCAATCGAAGTGTGGCCGAGCTGGAGGCGCGGCCCAAAGCAGGCTCGCGTCTTCATCTCCCGAATCCGCAGAGAGAGCAAACTCATCGAGCCCGACCCGGACACGGTCATCCGCGAGGGTGACGTCATCGCGGTCTTCACGCGCTCCGAACTGCTAACGACCCGCGGAGACAGAGATCGGGACCGAAGTGAGTGACAAGGAGCTCCTGGATTTTCCGATCGAGGTGCTCGACGTGGTGATGACCAACAAGTCTCTCACCGGCAAAACCATTGTGGAGCTGGCGGCGATGGAGTTCGCCAAAGGTGTTTTCTTGAAGAAGGTGACCAGGGTTGGCGAGCTGATGCCGTTCTCTCCCGCGACCCGGATTGAGCGCGGTGACGTCATGACTCTCGATCGGAGCGACGCGCGACGTCGAGCGGGCCGCCACGGACCTCGGCTACGCCGATCGCGAGACGGTGATGACGGATATCATCTTTGTTGGTTTGGGCATCGTCCTCGGTGGCTTTGTGGGATTGCTCACCCTCACAGTCGGCGGCCTGCCGCTTACCCTCACTGCGAGTGGGGGAGCGCTTATCATGGGTCTGATATTCGGCTGGCTGCGCGCGGTTCACCCGACATTCGGTCGCATCCCAGGGCCGGCCATGTGGATCTTCGATACCGTGGGCCTGACTGTCTTCATGGCCTGCGTGGGGCTTGCCGCAGGGCCCAGCTTTTTTTCAGGGCTCCAGAAGTCGGGGATCAGCCTGGTCTTCGTCGGCCTTGTGATCGCGGTTCTTCCGCACACCGTATCTATCTTGTTCGGTCGTTATGTCTTGAAGATGAACCCCGTCATTGTCCTGGGTGCTTGTTCCGGCGCGGGCACGATCACCGCGGCGCTTCGCGCCATTCAGGAAGAAGCGCAGAGCGATCTCCCGGCGCTCGGCTACACCGTCCCTTATGCAATTGGCAATATCGTGCTGACGGCCTGGGGCCCCGTCCTGGTCGCCATGATGTCGTAGGCCGCCCTGCGCCGGTAGGGCCCCATACGACCTGGCTTGGCAGTCAACCTAAAGGATCACTCTTTGCTGTCGAAATTGCTAATCCGAGCGCGCGCCTGACCGATGAAGACCTGCGAGTTTTCGGGAATCGATTTCCAAATGTCCTGATAGTTGCCGATCGGCTCGGAAACGAGGCAGGAGGCAAAACGTCCTAACTTCTTTGCCATTCGAGGATTCACGCGATTGAACTCTTCCATGCCGGGACTGATGTACAGTGTTGGCCCCTTGCCATCGCTGCCGTACCGAAAACCCCAGAGATTCCTTCCGTCGGAGATGCCCAATGTCATCCAGAGCGCTTCCTCCACCCCGTTTTCTTTTGCTGTGTTTTCTACCACCCGCACCATCGCGGCAATAGCCGCAGGAACATTCTTCTCCAGACCTAAAGTCAGTGCGAGATGGAACATTGTTTCTGAATCTGTTGAGCCAAGGATGTTGGCGAAATATTCCGGAGCAATTTTCGCCAGCAGTGCCTGCCGCATCAATTCAAACTGCGCAATCTGACCGTTGTGCACAAACAGCCAGTGCTTGTAGCGGAAGGGATGGCAGTTAGTCTCCTGAATTGTAGCCAGCGAAGTGGCGCGCACATGCGCCATGAAGAGCGGAGATTCGATATGCGCTGTGAGGTCGAGCAGGTTCAAATCATTCCAGGCAGGACGTATGCTGCGGAACAAACCAGGAACAGGTTGCTTGTCGTACCAGCCGATGCCAAACCCGTCACCGTTGGTAGGTGTTCTTGGTGCCCTGGATTGCAGACTCTGCTGGATCAGGTTGTCCTTCGGTTTGATGACCAGATCTTCCAGTAAAATCGGCGCTCCTGAATATGCCACCCACCTGCACATCGTGCGGACAGGTTGAGCAGCGCCATCCTGGCTCGTCAACAATAAATTGTGCGCCAGGAGAAGATCCTTGGCGCGGCGACCCGCGCACCGGGCCAAATCACCTCGTAACGTGAAACCGCGTGCTCTGCCGTGAACGCCATTATTGGAGCGACCGTTGGCGCTCAACCGTTGCGACGATCATCGCGTTTAGCTCAGCCTTCAGGACAAGCTCATCCGTTGATGGCTGGTTCAATCTGTGTTAGCCATAGCTTCGCGGCGACAGAACCAGCCGTCGGTTCACTGCGAATCAGCCTGTTCAGATGCCTGTCGACCCGTCGATCGTCCAAACTGTGGCACTTCCAATCGCCATCGATTTGGGAGCCACCGCTGTTTTCAGCATCACCGGAGCGATGGTGGCCATCCGGCGGCGCTACGATGCCATCGGTGTGTTCGTGCTGGCGCTCGCCTGCGGCCTCGGCGGCGGTTTGCTGCGTGACGGTCTCTTCATCCAGGCTGGGCCGCCCGCAGCGATGCGCGATCCCTCCTACATGATCGCAGTGCTCGCCGGCTGCGTGGTGGCGATCTTGTTCTTCAAGCATGTGGAACGGTTGTCCAAGGCATTCCTGATTTTTGATGCGCTTGGCACCGCAGCTTACGGAGTGGTGGGAGCCAGCAAAGCCTTTGAGGCCGGCCTGGCCGTTCCTGCCTGCATTTTTGTAGGCGTGGTGAATGCGGTTGGCGGCGGCTTGATCCGCGACGTCCTCGTGCGCGAAGAGCCGCTCTTGCTCAAGCCCGGGCAGTTCTATGTCATCGCCTCCCTGCTCGGTGTATCCGGATTTACTCTGCTCGCCGTCTTCTTCCGGGCTCCCGTCGTGCCGTCCGCCATCGCAGCGATTGCAATCACATTCGTGTTTCGCCTCCTGGCGATCTTCTTTGACTGGAAGACCAGGTCGGTCCTGCATCGACCGCGCTCTAACTAAGTCTCATCCATTGATAATCGAAAACTTCAACCTTCCGCCCAAAGTCCCAGGCCGGTGAGCCGTGATTCCTCGCCGACCCTCAATGCTCATTCCGATGCCCAAGCTTTTTTTTCTTGTATGAAGCCGCAGAACCCAGCAGCCTGATTACGTGCGGATTTGCAGCCGAGGCTTTCCTTCCGTATTAAGCTCGAATAGAATCCATCAGACTCACACGATGACCTAAACCATGAAAGCACCACGACCGCCCATTCTCACCGCCCGCCGGCGGAGCCGCGTCGGAGCGATGCTCCCGCTCACTCTGTTCGGTGCAGCGCTGCTTCCTCAATCTGCCCACGCCTCAATGTTCCAAGGCGAGACGCTCGATTCGATTGCCAATGGCATCTCGTGGGTCGTACTCGTGATCGCGCCGATTATCGGCATCACCGTTTTCTGGCTGGTCCACGTCATGCCGGAAAAAATCGCTCATAAGAAAAAGCATCCACAGACCCACGCGATTCATTGCCTCTGCCTGCTCTCGCTTTGCTTTGGCGGACTTCTCTGGCCAATTGCATGGCTCTGGGCATACACCAAGCCGGTAATGCACAAGCTCGCCTACGGCACCGACGTGGATGAATCGCTTGGTCACCTGAAAGAGGAAGTAACGAAGGAAGAGGGTGAAGTCGAAAGACTTCGCGCGCGCATCGCGCAACTCGAACAACAGGTCACCGGAGGTAAGGCGTAATGGAAATCATCCTACTCATCATTTATTCGATCTTCGTCTGGTTCATCTTCTTCAAGAAGAAGTGGCTGCCCTGGAACATCACCAGCCAGGTCATCGTCATTACCATCCCGATCGTCGCGCTGACGATCATAATCCTGTTCATGAACATCGTCGCGCCTTCGGCGAGTGAAGTGCGGGCGCAGAATTACGTCATCCCGATTGTGCCGCGGGTGACTGGGCAGGTGACCGAGGTGCCGATCGAGCCGAACCAGCCGATCAAGAAGGGCGATGTGCTCTTCAAGGTCGACCCGGTTCCATTCGAGGCGGCGGTAAAAGCCGCCGAGGCTACTCTGCAAGGATTGAAGGATCAGCTTAATAACGCTGTGGCCAAGAAAGCCGCGTTGACTCCGCGGATCGACCTGGCGAAAAAGCGCGTCGAGCAATTCACCGCACTCGCCGCGACAGGGGCCGGGAAGCGGGCCGACCTCGAGCAGGCGCAAAGCGATCTCGGAAATCTGGAAAGCGAATTCCTCGCCGCCGACGCCACGGAATCGCAGGCCAGAGCGCAGATTGCCAAGGCCCAAGCCGACCTCATAAGTGCGAAATACGACCTCGACGGCGCGACGCATCTCGCGCCGGCCAACGGCCGGGTGACGAATCTCGCGCTGCGTCCCGGCGTGCGCGCCACGCAGTTTGCCACCATGGCGGTGATGAGCTTCATCGAGGAGGATGATCCCTGGGTGCTGGCCTTTTTCCAACAGAACGAACTGCGCTATGTGGAGCCGGGCAATGAGGCGGAAATATTTATGGAGATGTATCCGGGTCGCATCATCAAATGCAAGGTGGACTCCATCCTTTGGGCGACGGCGCAAGGCCAGATGCCGATCAGCGGCAACCTGGCAATCACCCTTCCGAACGCCCCGCCGGAATCGCGCATCGCGGTTCGCCTGCTCCTGGACGGCAAAGACAAGGACGTTTTCCTGGCCGCGGGTGCACGCGGCCATGGCGCCATCTACACCGAGCACGTCAAGTTTCTGCACATCATCCGCAAGGTCTTCGTTCGTGTTTCCGCTAAGATTGATTGGTTTGTCTTCAAGCTTCACTAAGCGCTGCGCATGAAAATTCGACCTCTTCTCAGTACCGCTGCGTGTCTCACACTTGCTGGTTGCGCGATTAAGAATCCGCCCGCCGGCAGCGACATTCTCACCAGCGCGGCCCGTGAGCAGATCCCAGCTAACTGGAGTGGCAGCCATCGCAGCGGTGCGGTTGCACCCGGCTGGATTCGCACTTTCCGCGACCCAGAGCTGACCCGCCTCGTCGAAGAGGCGATCGTCCGCAATCCCGACCTCAAAGCCGCCGCTGCGCGTGTGGAAGCGTCGCGCTACGCGGTGCGAGTAGCTGCCTCGTCGCTCTACCCGCGCATCGCCGGAAAAGGCCTCGGCAACAGACAGGGAATGGAGTTGGGTGGCGACCTCGGTAGCGGGGTCACTCCGCCGGGCTTTGGCGGCATACCGGGAATCGACGACGGCGGCGGCAGCTCTCAGGACACCAGCCTGGAATCATCGACGCGGCGCTGGGTCTATGGCCTAGGAATCGGCGCGGCGTGGGAAGCTGATGTGTGGGGCCGCATTCGCTCCAAGAAGGCTGCCGCGCAGGCCGAAAGCGATGCGCTCGCATACGACTACGAATTTGCGCGGCAGTCTCTCGCCGCCGCGGTGGCGAACGCGTACTTCACCACCATCGAGGCTGCGCAACAGGCTGCGAACGCACAGGAAATATTGAGCTACTACAGCGAGGCTTCACGGCTCGCCGACGTGCGCAAGGAGCAGGGACACGCGAGCGATTTCGATCTTTCGCAGATCAGAGCGCGCACCGCTTCCGCGCAGGATGCGCTCTACGTGGCGCAGGCCGCGCGAGCCCAGGCCATTCGCGCTATCGAAGTTGTCACCAGTCACTATCCCTCCGGCCGCCTCGCCACGCGCAGTTCATTCCCCGGCCAACCGCGAGCCGTGCCCGCCGGTCTGCCCTCGCAACTGCTCGAACGCCGGCCCGATGTGGTCGCGGCCGAAAATCGTTTCGCCGCCGCGTTTCATCGCGTTTACGAAGCGCGCGCCGCCCGACTGCCGCGTTTTGCGATCAGCGGCATCGGCGGATTGGGAACGGCTCAACTAGATGGCGTCGGTACGCTCAATGCCTTCACTTGGAGCCTCGCCGCTGGAATTACGCAGCCGATTTTCTTCGGTGGTGAACTCAAGGCCGTACAGGACATTCGCACTGCCGAACAAAAAGCCGCGGCCGCCAGCTACACCGCCACCGCGCTACGCGCCTTCGAGGACGTGGAAGACGCGCTGGCTAACGATTACTACCTGGGCAAACGCGAAGGCGCGCTGACCGAGGTCGTCTCGAATACCGCCGTCAGCGTAAAGCTGGGCGGCGAACAACTCGAACAAGGGCAAATCGATACCTTCACCGTCCTCCGCCTTGCCGGCGAAGACCTCGCCGCGAAGGTTCAACTGACACAGATCCGCGCGTCACGTTTGCGCGAGCGCGTGAACCTGCACCTCGCCCTCGGCGGCGACTTCAAAGGCACCGGCGCGACAGAGAAGTAGCCGAAGTTAGCTGCGTCCCGCGTCCCCGATCGGAATCCTGTCGCAATCGTAGCGGGCTTCGCCCGAGAAATGCCAGCGCAAGATTTGCCTGCAAAAAAGCAATTCCAGGTGAGCGCGCGCCGGTTTCTGGGTTCCCTTGAAATAGAGGAGGAGGTGGAATATGAAACCACACTTGGTGGCAGTGATCGTTCTGGTCACGGCAATCTCCTTAAGTGGAATTCCGGTGTTCGCGGGTCAGCCGGCGTCATCTCGGGGTTCGACGACTGGTGCCGGGCATGGCGGCAGTTCGGGTTTTCATTCAACCGCAGGTTATGGCAGCGGTTCCGGCAACCGAATTAGCGGCCCTTCTGGCACGCGTCCGCCAGGTTATTCCGGGCGTGCAATATCTTCCTCTGGCAACAGCCGGAGCTTCGCACATCCCTATTATGGATCTCCAGGGCGGAGTGCGACAGTTGATCGAACGGGCATTCCTTATCCACCAGTCAGCGGTGTAACTGGCCCTGCCAATGTCAATCATGACCGCAGCCTCCGTCAGACGGCTGGTGCTCGCCAGAATCAGAACCAACATTCAGCGGAACAGATCACGACAGCACTGCCCCAGGCGGGAAGTGGCCGTCACCGTCAATTAACCGGCCGGGATTCAAGGCCCCATCAGAGCAGACTCGACGCGCGGACTTCTTCAAGACTGCGCGACTACAAAGGGCGCAAGCCGGATTTCGCGGAAGCCAGGCGCTTTCATGACAATCATCACGACGGACACAACGGGCACGATGGGAATCATTGTCATCATAACAAAGACTGGTGGCATCGTCACTGTCCGGCGATTGTCTGGTCCGGCTGGGGATGGTGGGGCTGGTATGACGGCTGGTGGTATCCGGCCTGGGGATACGATCCCTACTACTCCTATGACGCCTACGTTGACCCGATCTTTTCCTACGATGGGCTGACGCCGGACCAGATCATCGCCAATGTGCAAAGCGCACTGCAGGATAGAGGCTATTATTCCTACGTCGTGGATGGCGTGATGGGACCGCTCACCCAGGAAGCGCTTGCCAACTATCAGCGCGATCACGGGCTCTCCATGACCGGGGCAATCGACGAGCCGACCCTCTTGGCGCTTGGCTTGGGTAAACTAGGTTAGCTCAACCGGGCCAAGGAATCCGCTTCGAGCCACTTTACGCTTGTTTCGATTGTGCGCGCCCACGCAAGTCCGGGCACTTTGTCACCCTGTCTTGAACTCGTTGTTTATCTTCCGCCCGGGCGGTTCTGGCACATGCGATGCTCCTAATCCTGTCTGCCGGTGGCCGGGACCACCCGGGGACGATTGAATCTCCGGGATTAATGAAACGATTCCGAACCGATCGACAAGACAAAGGATGAAACTCATAGCCATTGTTATCTTGCTTGCCTGCTTCAGCCACGGCGTGGTTGCGGATGACCAAGCCACTCCAAGCCCGACCCCCGTCTACCTGAACCACCTCGCGCGTCCGGGCTCACTGCGGCGCGTGGAACAGATCGATCGACAACGCGCGCTTCAGGCCCAGTCCGAATCAAGCGCCCAGGCGCGAGCACAGGCCAAAGCCAACCGCCGCTCAACTGCGGCCACAGAGGCGCAATCCAAGGCCGCGACCCGCGCCCGGGAGCAAGCGCAACGCAAGGTAGATGCCGAGGCCCGCCTCGAAGCAGCGAGGAAAACACCCCAGGCGACTTCTGATCTGATGAAACGAATGGGATTCAGCGAACAGGAAACGGCGGCGCAAAAGGCGCGCGAAGACTCAGCAAAACCCGGGGCCAAAGAAACAACGGATGCAGTGTCGCAAGCGGAACGTCAGCCGGAGCAAGCCAAGCCTGCCGCTGACTCCGGATCCGCCGCCAGTCATCCGACACTTTCCAACGGCAATGCTAATCGCGCCGCGACGGAGAATCCGATCAGCGCCTCGCCCGCACCGGACTCCGGTTCCCGATGAACTGACTGCCCGAAATGCGGTGTTCGAAAAATGGCTTTGAACCCATTTTTTCCCGCGTTCCTGCTTTCCAGAGAGATATTCGGAGTCAGCGACTCGGGGCGGTCTCCTTGAGAATACGGTGGACTTCGGCGATCGCCTGCGGGTTAAGGGGTGAGCTGTGATTGCACGGCGCGATGAATTCGCTCTTCGCGCCATCGAGATGGCTGCTCCAGTAGGCGACGACGCCATCGCTGCTCTTTGGGGTATCACCACGTCCTCGATCGCCAACAATCGAGTAATACGGAATGCCGGGCGTGATCGGAATCTGATTGATCGCCACAACGAAGCGGTTATTCGGGGCCAGCGTGTCGATGCTGTTCGGAAAGCGCTTCAACTGAAGGGCCGCGGGATCAGACGTCAGGGCTTCGAATATGACAGGGCCGATCGAAACCAGTCGCGACGGCGTTCTGACCAGCATCGATCCGATACGGCCGATCCAGTTGATGGCGAGCTTCGCGCCGCGATGCGGAGTGGACATGAAAATGACGCGCTCGATTTCCGGGCGATGGTTGAAAATGAGCGCCTCCTCGAGGAGGCGCTTACTATCAGCCGGCAGCTCTACCTGTGCCGGCGGTTTTCCAAAGGCCTCGAGCCAGAGTTTGTCACCGGCGTCCGTAACCAGCGTCCTGCTGATACATCCGCCCATGCTGTGACCGATGACTACCATCCCTTTGCGCGGCGGAAACTTCTTTTCAATAGCGTCAAGTTCCCGGCGAAGGATGAGCGCGCTATAGGGATAGGGATAACCGCTGGGGTAACTGTAAAACCAAAATTGATAGTTGCGCCTGATCGTCCTGTCACCAAGCAAATTGTTCAGCATTGGCACCCAAGTAGCCGGCGTGTCCATCAGACCATGAATGACAAGCACGACTGTCTTGTCTGGTTTGTAAGCCTCGAACCGGGCAACCCGGAAGGTCGAGGCGTATTTCTCCGGACGCAGGAGTCGTACGAGCCCAAGTTTTTGCGGCTTTTCCCGGGCCAGCAGCATTGCCAGGGACGCGGTGTAATTCGCTGCCAAAGGATAAGTGTGACCTTCCACTCGCACCGTTTCGGCGTTCAATGGATCCTTGATTGAGAGGACGCAACGTGACCCTTCAAATTCCGCGATGGCTGTGACGCCGTAATAAATTACGGGCGGCATGAATAACACGGCTGTTTGCTCTTTGGTCAGGCGACGGACAGCCACAAGCGGTGCTCCGATTCCGTCCTTTTTCACATCCTTCTTCACATAAGCGCCGTGATAGCTCAGCTCATCAGTGGGAATTAAAGCGTACAAGGCCGGGTTCTGCTCTGGCTTGGCCGGATCCCTTTTTCCAGTGAGAGTCAGTTCGCCCTTCGCGCCAAGGCGCAGCGGGTGAGTCCAGGGATCAAGCTTGGCGCCGTGGATCACGGAAAAGATGCCGGCGACGGCGAAATTGTAACAACGCCGCGCTTCGGTGTCCGCCGGGTTGCGATCAAGTGCGTGCAGCGCATCACGCGCCGCGCTTACGTAGCCCTCGAGTGCAGCCTGTGGCTGCGTCCGCGCCAAGCCCTGGGCGCGATCGATCGTCTGCGCGATGGTCTTGATTCGTTCCGGGTGTCGCCTGGAATCGAGCCGGTGGTTTCTCCGAAACGACGGCGAGTTGCGCGCAGCCGCCGAGCGCAAACGCAACGAGCACGAGGAGTATGCGGGAGTGCTTGGAGTTCACGGCGGCGATTTAGCGGAAGAGGACTGTGGCGGCAGCGGTGGCGAAGACAAGCGGAATGATCCGGCAGCAGCGCCGGTCGATGGCGCGGGCCTGCTCAAGCCGACCTGGCCATGCAGAAATGCCAAAGAATAACAACGGGCTTGTCATGTTCGTGCCCGATCTGGTATCACGAGTTTCGCGATGAAACGTCCAACCAAGACAAAGTCAGCCAAGCGCGGCAAAAAATCTGTTGTGCGGCGGCCTGCGACCGCGAAAAAAGCGAAACCTCCCGTCGGCAAGAAGAAGTTGAAGGCTGCGCCGCCTGGTCTCGAATTTGATGAATTCGAGGCGCTGCGCCGGCAGCTGGATCTGTCGCTCGAAGAGTTGACGGTTCGGTTGGGCCTTTCCCGTGCGACAATCGAGAAACGTAAGGCGGCTGGTCGTCTCACCCCGGACGAATCGGGCAAGGTGGTGTGCTACGCGCGTCTGCTCGGGCACGCGGTGCATCTTTTCGGCGGTCTGGAGGAAGCGCGCCAGTGGCTCAAGGCGCCCCAGGGCCGTCTGCATGGCGCGGTCCCGCTCGATTATGCGAAGACCGATCTGGGCGCGCGCGAAGTCGAGAACCTGCTGACCGAGCTGGCTTACGGGATCAAGTCCTGAAGCCCGGCAAATCTCGTTAGGCTAGTAGCAGAGGCCGACCGCGCTGCCGAGGTAGCGATCGTCGGTCAGCTGTTGCAGCATGAAGGCGGCGACATCGGCGCGGGAGATGCGGACGGGGAGGAAATAGTTTCCGGCTTTCGGGCCGTGGCGGTACTGGCCGCGGGCGGCGCCGTTCGTTAGGGCAGCGGGGCGGACGATGACCCAATCAAGATCGCTATCTTCGATCAGCTTTTCCTGGCGGAGTTTGTCCCAGGAATAGAAGGGCAGAATGATCGGGTAGACGAAGAGGGTGGCGATCACTCCGCCGCGGCCGGCCGTGCTTCCGATGCCGAGCGAGCTCTCGCAGATGAAACGGTTCACCCCGGCGTTCTTCATTGCGCGCAGGATGTTGGCCGTGCCTTCAGAGAGAATCCGCGACGGTCCGAGGAATCTCCTGTGCCCGAGCGCGGAGAGGACCGCGGCCTGTCCCTGCATCGCGGGCTCGAGGGAAGTGGGATCGAGCACGTCGCCCTGCACGACCCGAAGCTTTGGATGCTGGAGCGCAAGCCTCGCCGGGTTGCGCACGAACGCTGTCACTTCGTGGCCTTGCGCGAGCGCCTGCTCGACCAGTTGCCGGCCGGTCCCGCCGGTCGCGCCGATCACGAGCAGGCGCAGTGGCGTGTCTTTGCCTAACGATACCCGCGTGTTCTTTCGACCGCGCGGCGGCTTGCGCAGCACGGCAATGGTAAAGAGGAGCGCGTAGAGCACCCAGATGATGAGGATGATTCTTCCTGGCGGCATCGCGAACTGGTCCGAATCAAGGAATAGCGAAGGAAGCGACCGCTGGCAATCCATCTCAACGGGATTCTGCGCCTAACGAAACAAAATTCTCTCTTTTGCTGGAAAGCGCGCGGCCGTATTGGCTGGTAGATTCGATCGGCAGCCCGCGCGGTTCAGAAAATACTCGCTCTGAAAGCGCAACCGCTGGTGAGTTTCAGCCAATTTTTGCAAAGAACATGACCAAAGGCAGGCTTAGTATCGGTCGTTCCAAGGCACGCCATGAACCCATCCAAATTCGCAAATTTCCATACCTCCAACATCCCCAGCGGCTGGGTTCAAGCCGCACACACCCTATGACCATTCAACGCATCATCTTTCTCGTCGCTGGCACCCTCGTGCTCACCGGTCTCGCGCTCGGACATTTCGTCGAACGAATGGTGGCTCCTCCTCTCCGGCCTTCGTCGGTTTCAACATGTTCCAGACCGCCTTTACCGGATTCTGTCCGCTCGAGCGCATTCTGATCAAGTTGGGCATCGGCCAGACTGGTCGAATCGTGCGGCGCGGCGCCACGCTGAGTGCCGATGACGTTTCCGCGCCTCCTCGTCACCGTCGCGGTCGCCATGGCGCTCGTCGCGTGTCATGCGAAAAAGGAAGCGCGCCCGAGTCGCTGCCCTCGGTCGCAGTCCGCACGGTCGTAGCCGAGAGCAAGGCCCGGCCTTCCAGCGAGGAAGTCGTCGGCACCGTGCGGGCGAAATTGCACGCGGTCATCGAGGCGAAAGTGAGCGGTCGCATCGAGGCGCTCGCTGGTCGCGCCGGGGCAGACGGTGAAGGCCGGCGATCTGATCGCGCAACTCGATGCGCGCGAAATTCAGGCGAAGCTCGACCAGGCGCTGGCGCTGCGCGAACAGGCGACGCGCGATCTCGCACGAGCTCGCGAGTTGCTCGACAAAAAGATCACGACGCAGGCTGAGTTCGACGCCGTGCAGGCGCGCGAGCGCGTCGCCGCCGGAGCGGTGAAGGAAATGGAGACGATGCTCGGCTACACAAAAGTCGTCGCGCCCTTCGACGGCGATGGTCACGCGCAAGCTGGCCGATGTCGGCGACCTCGCCGCGCCCGGCAAAGCCGATCGTCGAGATGGAAGATCCGAGCGCGCTTCCGCTTCGAGGCCGACGTGCCCGGAGGCGCTCATTGGCAACATCAAGCTCGGGGCGAAACTTCCCGTTGCGCGTCAGCGCGGTGCCGCGCCGATCGAAGGCACGGTCGTCGAAATGGCGCCCGTGGCCGACGCCGCCAGCCGCACGTTTCTCGTGAAACTCGACCTGCCCGCCACGGAAGGCATGCGCAGCGGACAGTTCGGCCGGGTCTTCGTCGCCGACCGGCGAGAGCGGATGCCGATCCGCGTGTCCGGCGTCGGCGGTCGTGGCGCGCGGGACAAATGGAGACCGTCTTCGTCGTCGCCGAACGGGCACGCGCAACTGCGCATCGTCCGCACCGGCAAGCGCACCGGCGAGAAGTGGAAATGCTCGCCGGCCTCAGCCGCGGCGAGACGCGTGGTGATCGAAGGCGCGGAATCGAATTGCGCGACGGCCAGCCCATCACCATTGAAGCCATGAACGACGCGAGCCAGATGCCGGCCGCGGTGCGCGCGGTGTCGCCGGTCGCATCGCGCGCGCCTTCATCGACTCGAAGCTCACGCCGCTGATCGTCATCGCGGCGGTCCTGCTCGGCGTCGCGGCGATCGTCCTGCTGCCGCGCGAGGAGGAGCCGCAGATCAAGGTGCCGATGGTCGACGTGATGGTCTCCATGCCCGGCTTCAGCGCGAAGGAAGTCGAGGAGCGCGCCACGCGGCCGATGGAAAAGCTGCTCTGGGAAATTCCGGGCGTGGAATACATCTACTCGACCTCGCGCGACAGCGAGAGCCTGGTCATCGTGCGCTTCAAGGTCGGCGAGGATCCCGAGCGAGAGCCTGGTGCAAGCTCACGGAGAAGCTGCGCTCGAACTTCGACCGCATTCCGCACGGCGTCGGCGCTGCCGCTCATCAAGCCGAAGTCCATCGACGACGTGCCGATCCTCGCGCTCACGTTTCACAGCGCGCGCTACGATCATCTCACGCTGCGCCGGCTCGTCGCGCAGGTGGACGACGCGGTGAAAGCAGGTGCCGCTGGTCGCCGAGACCACGATCATCGGCGGCGCGCGGCGCGCAGTGCGCGTGCTGCTCGATCCGGTGCGGCTCGCCTCGCGCAATCTCAGCGCCGCCGGCCTCGTGCCGATGCTGCAGCAGGCGAACCGGCAATTTCGCTGCGGGCGGCCTGACGACGAACAATCAGGAGGTCGATCGATCGAAACCGGCGCGTTTCCTGCACCAGCGCGGAGGATGTCGGCAACGTGGTCGTCGGCGTCTTCGGCGGCCGGCCGGTCTATCTGCGCGAAGTCGCCGAGATCGTCGACGGCGCGGAGGAGCCGTCGAACTACGTGTTCTTCGGCCACGGCGCGGCGCGCGCCTCGGCGCCGGACGAAGAACCGGCCGTCACGCTCAGCATCGCCAAGCGTCCCGGGCGCGAATGCGATCGCCGTCGCGGACGAGGTGCTGCGCAAAGTCGAGACGCTCAAGGGCACGGTCATCCCGCGCGATGTCGACGGTCTCGATCACGCGCCACTACGGCGAGACCGCCGCGGAGAAATCCAACGAACTGCTCCTGCACATGGGCATCGCCGTGGTCGGCGTGTCGCTGCTCATCTGGCTCACGCTCGGCTGGCGCGAGTCGGGCATCGTCGCGCATCGCCATTCCGGCCACGCTCGCGCTCACGCTGCTCGTTTTCTATCTTCTACGGCTTCACCCTCAACCGCATCACGCTCTTCGCGCTCATCTTCTCCATCGGCATCCTCGTCGATGACGCGATCGTGGTGGTGGAGAACATCGTCCGCCATTTTCATCTGCCGCAGAACAAGGGCCGGAACTGGTCCGACGATCGCCGTCGAAGCGGTGAGCGAAGTCGGCAATCCGACGATCCTCGCCACCTTCGCCGTGATCGCCGCGGTGCTGCCGATGGCGTTCGTCGGCGGGCTGATGGGACCTTACATGCGGCCGATTCCGATCGGCGCGAGCGCGGCGATGGTCTGGTCGCTGGCGCATCGCCTTCATCGTCACGCCGTGGGCGTCGATCCGCATTCTGCGCTGGGGCAAAAAGTATTCGCGAGCTCACCGAGGGCACCGCGCCCGCGCAGGCGCGCACGGCCACTTCGAGCACGAGGAGGATTTCTTCACCCGGCTCTATCGCCGGATCATGGGGCCGCTGATCGCGCAGCGCGCGCTGGCGCTGGATTTTTCTCGGCTGCGATCACGCGCGCTGCTGCTCGCTCGCGATGGCGACTGGTGGCGCTCGGCTGGGTGAAGGTGAAAATGCTGCCGTTCGACAACAAGAGCGAGTTCCAGATCATCCTGAACATGCCCGAGGGCAGCTCGCTCGAACGCACCGCGCAGGCCGCGCGCGAGATCGCCGCCGCCGTCCGCACCGAACCGGAGGTGACCGACTACCAGATCTACGCCGGCGTCGCCGCGCCGTTCAACTTCAACGGACTCGTGCGCCACTACTTCATGCGCGCGCGGCGCGAACGTCGCGGACATTCAGGTCAATCTCGTCCGAAAGGCGAGCGCAAGCGCGCAGAGCCACGACATCGCCAAACGCGTCCGTCCGCGTGTCGCGGCGATCGCCGCCCGTTACGACGCGCGCGTCGCCGTCGCCGAAGTGCCGCCCGGCCCGCCGGTGCTGCAAACGCTCGTCGCCGAAATCTACGGCCCGAATGAAGCGCGACCGTCACGCGCTCGCCCGCAAGGTGCGCGACATTTTCAAGAAGCACGCCCGGCGTGGTGGATGTGGACTGGTATGTCGAGGCCGACCAGCCGAAGGCGCGCTTCGTCATCGACAAGGAAAAGGCCGCGCTCCACGGCATCAGCGCCGAGACGATCTCGCAGACGCTGCGCATCGCCGTCGGCGGCGAGTCGGTCGATCTGCTCCACCTGCCGCGCGAGAAGGAGGACGTGAACATCATGCTCGAACTGCCGCGTTCGTCGCGCACGACGCCGGAGGAATTGCTCGCCCTGCGCGTCCGCTCCGGCGACGCCAACGCGCTGCCCGAGCCCGGCGCCGCCGGCGCCGCGCCGCTCGTGCCGCTGCGCGAACTGGTGCACGTCGAGCAGACCACGACCGAGAAGAGCATCTATCACAAGAACCTCATGCCGGTGACCTACGTCATCGGCGACGTGGCCGGCGTCGTCGAAAGCCCGGTCTATGCGATCCTGAAAATGAACAAGGCGCTCGCGAAGCTCGACACGCGCGAGTTCGGCGGCGACGGCACGCCGCTGCAAATTTTCAACGCCATCCAGCCCTTCACCGATGCGAAGCCCGCGCTGAAATGGGATGGCGAATGGCACATCACCATCGAAGTCTTCCGCGATCTCGGCACCGCCTTCGCCGCCGTGCTCGTGCTCATCTACGTGCTCATGGTCGGCTGGTTCCGCAGCTTCCTCACGCCGCTCATCGTCATGGTCGCGATTCCGTTCTCGCTCGTCGGCATCCTGCCGGCGCACGGGCTGCTGGGCGCGTTCTTTACCGCCACCTCGATGATCGGCTTCATGGCCGGCGCCGGCATCGTGGTGCGCAATTCGATCATCCTCGTCGATTTCATCGAGCAGCGTCTGGCGCGAAGGCATGCCGCTGGCCGAAGCCGTCGTCGATGCCGGCGCGGTGCGTTTCCGCCCGATGCTGCTGACCGCGCTGGCGGTCGTCGTCGGCGCCAGCGTCATCCTCGCCGACCCGATCTTTCAAGGGCCTCGCCATCGCGCTGATGGCCGGCGAAATCGCCTCGCTGCTCATCAGCCGCATGGCCGTGCCGGTGCTCTATTTCATGGCAAACAAAACGTCCGCCGAAAGGCGGGCTCTTGCTCCGCCGGCACCATAAGAGCAAGGTTGCCAGGCACCGCTCGCCGAACGACGATCATCGCGGCGTTTCCTGTCGGCGGATCAGCTTGCCGCCCGGTTTGAAGCGTGCGAAATAGCTCCCCGATGTGTCGGGAGCGAGCCAAATTTTGGTGCGGTGCGGTTTTCCAAATCTCTCGCAGAAAGATGCCGAAGTAGCTCAGCTGGTAGAGCAGCTGATTCGTAATCAGCAGGTCACGGGTTCGAGTCCCGTCTTCGGCTCCATACACAAATTGTTCGCATTAATATTGTTATGCTGAGTATACGTGGTCGATGCTGAACAGATATCTTTTTTACTGTTCCACTTCTGAGACAGTTATTTAAAGCATCCCCCTCGTTTTCGAGCTATTTCGAATTGGTTGCTTGCCGCACATTTTGCAGGCCACTTCACGTTGGGCAGATCACGGAGACTAGTCAGAAACTTCTTCTGCCATTTCGTGAGGCCTTTGCGCGGTCACGACCACTTGACGAAAACGCCGAGAAGCGGACGGCGCGATGGCGTTTTCGAACGGAAATCGCTCACGAAACCATCTTTCGTCCGAATCTCCACGTGACCGGCTGCGCGATTTGCATTGTAAACGAGGACTGAGCCAATCGGTGCTTGGTACGGATCACTCACCGCCAATTTTTTGAAACCGAAATTATTGACCAATTCCTGGCCAGCTTGCTTCGCGTAAGCAGTTGTCGGGCGGGACCTGATTACTCCCGATGCGAGCAGCGCCTCTTTCACGTAGTGCCAGCATTGCCGGCGCGAATGGGCGTGGGCGCGTTCCTCAGCGATAGTGGCCGCACGCATTAATTTGGGATCGACCTGGCGATCGATTTTGGCAAAAGGCCGTACGATCTTTTTCGGCTGATACGTTTCGATGACATCGACAGAGGTCGTTTTGCCGGAAGCGTCTTTAAAAACAAACTTGGATGGCTGTTGTGAAGAGCGCGCATGAAAACCAAGGGCCGTATCGCCCGGACCCGTCGTAAGGCTTTGGGGAGCTCCGTCGCCTTCAGCGGTGTTGCCGTTGGGATAGCCGCCGTCGGGTGGCGGATCAACCGCTCGCGCCGACGGCGAAAGTGCAAAGCAGACGAGCACCAAGGGGATGAGAAGGAGACCGAGCCGAAAAGGCGACCGGCTAATCGAAATTGCTACGGGCCGGATCTTGCAGGTTTCCTCTAATTTGAACAACCTTTCCCAGGCGCCCACGAGAAGCGCACAGGGCGCAATCGCCGCGAGTGCGAGAAGCCAAGCGATGAGCGCGACGCCCGCGAGTAGGGAATGCGCGATTATTCCTTGTTGAGATACGGTCGGCTCGATCATCAGGTTCGACTTCATTGGCAGCCGCCTATTATACGCATCTAGGGCGTATATCAAGCAACAATTTTGACGATCGCCCTTTTTAGCGTATAGAATTATTGCTTTCAGCCTGCGTGATCGCCTGTGAAGAACGAGGTGTAAAAAACTGCGAATGGCAAAATCAAAAAAGAGCAAGGACAAAGCGAAGCTCAACCTGACGGTGCGTGGGGAGCAACGAAACAAACTGGAACAAATGGCCTCCTTAGAGAAGCGTTCCGTCTCCAATCTTGTCGAGATTATGGCCGATGAACGTTGGGAGCGGTTGGTTGAGCAGCAGGGCGTTGCTTACGCCCAAACCATCGCGGGGGCGATGAACCTTAAACTCGACGCGGACAATCCAGCAGACCGCGAGAAATTGCGCCGAGCCGTTCTCGATCTGGTCGCCGGGAGAAAAATGCCAAAGAAAAAAGGGCGTGGTTGAAATGCTCTTGTTTTTTTGAATCCGTTCAGAGCTGTAGAACTGCTCGGAGGGGGCGCTTGAGGGTCGGGGGCCGAGGCGTCCTCTTCCTCGCCCCCCTTCTTTTCCTCGGGAGTCCGCCGACGGATAAAGGACCACCAACCCGCCTTCTGCCCGAAACGTTCACACGGCAGTCTGGACTGGCAGTGAAATGATCGTCTGGGGGGATATAACGGCCTCAACACTGGCGGGAGATATTGCGCGCAATCTGCTGCACCGATCACGCTCAGGGTCTCCGGACGCAAAGTAGGGGGAATCAATACGCTGCGTCTGACCTGGACCGGGGCGACGTCGGCCAACGTCGACGTATACCGGAATGGTGCGCCGCCGATCGCGACGGTACCTAACACGGGCAGGTATATTAATTCCACCGGCGACACCGGCCGAGCTAGTTACAAGTATCGGGTGTGTGACGCTGGTACCTCGACCTGCTCCAACATTGCGAGAGTGAGGTTTCCCCAGTAGGGGAACAACCAAGCCACTTCTCGATCGACGTAACGTCCGGCAACTGCTGGAGGTCGCGTTTGCTTTTAGTGCCAAAGATGCCGCTCCTACGCGGGGATCGCCCTAACTCCTAAACCTCCCGTCAATCTTTTTGGGGTATACGGGGAGGTCATCAAAATCCTCGATGGCACGTGCTTAAGAAGACAAAAAGATTAATTCAATCAGTCTTCCACGATGTAGCGGTAGCGTGATCCCCGTCCCTGCTCTCCTTGCGCTTCAAGCCGAAGTATGCCGAGCCCTTAACGCGGATCGTTCGCCTGCTCGGCCTTGTAATTCCACAATAAATTCGTGGACAGGTAGCATTAATAAATACCATAATGCGCTATTCGATCCATTCACCTCGTGCCTCCGTCCAAATGAAAATTCTTACTCGCTTAGCCCTACCCACCAGTTTTGTTGACATAATCGCCCCTTTGCTTGGCCTTGCTGGGTTGGCAGCCATCGTTCTTGTCTCCGTGCGCCGGTAGAGGGGCTTCAGAGTCGTCATCGAATAGGACGATCTTACCAACGCCGATTTTCTCAATGATGCTTCGGGCGATGTTGTAGTCGGCGTCCAGTTCAAATAGCAAAGAGTCGTAACCCGGAAGTGTGGCGGCGAGCGTGTCGAGGAACGCGGTTCTCCTTTCAGCAATGTCCGCAAGACTTGTTCGGGCGAAACAGGAAGGCGCCGCACTCGGAAGAAAGCTCTCCGTGCGCTTGTTCCGCTGAGAAGGATCGCGGAGCGGGTGCGCTCTATCTAAAAAAGTGCTCGACAGCGTGCCACAGGCCCGGGTAAAACCCGCCCAGTGATCGGGACCCAGAACTCGGCGTTACCTGCTGCCCTCGCTTGCCTGGCAATTGCGGCTCTCGCTCCGATGCGAGCTTCCGGGAGCGAGCCCGCCAGCGGGAAGCATTACATCTGGCGCGTCACGAACGCGCCCGCGCCATTCTACCTCGTCGGGTCGGTCCATAGCCTGAGCGGGAAGGACTACCCGTTGGCCAAGCCGGTGATGGACGCGTTTCATGACGTAAAGTGTGTCGTCTTTGAGTTCAACCCGAACGCCGACGAGGAGTTTTCCGAAAAGTTCGAGAAGGCGAGCAAACTTCCCAAGGGGCAGAAGATCTACAGCAGGCTCCATCCACAGACATCGGAGTTCCTCAAAAAGCAGTTTTGGATTTCAAGCCTTAACATCGCTGACGTAGAGGAATGGAAGGCGTTCCGACGTGCGCTCTTTTGGGCCGAACTGTTTTGACGGTTCGTAGCATTTTTCATAGGCACTCCCCTCTGTAAACGAGCACAGATGAGAACTCCACCACAAACTTCGGAACATCGCAACCATATAATTCGTAATCAGCAGGTCACGGGTTCGAGTCCCGTCTTCGGCTCCCTCCTTTTAATGTCTTCATGACGGCATCCACGATTCCTGGGACCAGAGTGAAGCAAAAATTTAAGTCCTACGATGCGGGAGGCGCTATGGCTTTTCGTTTCCTCCCGACGCGTGGCGGAGGCTGCATCGGAATGTCGCTGACAGGCTTTGCGGGCGCGGGCGTGTTATTGTTCCCGTGCATGTTCAAAAGTGATTCCATGAGGGAGTCGTCGGCGCTCGAGCAGGCGCAGACAAGCACTACTTCATCGCAGCCTTGGCCGGCGAGATAGGCGTGCCCCATACTGGAGTCGAAATACACTGAATCGCCCGCTTTGAGCACGATGGGATCGTAAAACTCGGTGTGGAGTATCGCCTCCCCATCCACGACGTAGGTAAATTCTTCGCCGGGGTGCCGGACAAGCTGGCCAAATTCTTCAAGGCTTTTAGCGCGGGCGCGGGCCAGGACCGGGATCATCCGCTTCTGGCGCAACTCCGGGCAGAGGTAGTAATAGTCGTAGTTCGGCGTGGTGACGCGAACGGCGTCCTCGAGCCGCCCAATGCTGCGCCGGGCGGTAACCGCAGGTTCGGGGGTGTCGTCCGGCTCGGCGAACAGCTCGGACATGGACATATTGAGACGCTGGCTGAGCATCTGCAGCTTATCGTAGGTCAGGGTCAACCGGTCATGCTCGACTTTGGATAAGGTCGAGAGCGGGATCCCCGAGCGGGCGCTCATTTGCTTGAGCGTCCAGCCATTACGCGCGCGCAAGCCGCGAAGCAGGCTGCCAATGGTGGGTTGCTGCCCTTTCATGGGATTTTTGATATTTGCACTCTTCACAGGGTTTACTTGTCCTAATCCGAGCATCAGCGCACGCCTGTGCGTTGTCAAAAAGAGCAGCCTGCGGCTAACAAAGTATCGACGGGAGCAACCGCGGGCTTGACATTTCTCTGATCAGAATCGTTTGTGTCCTAATCAGGATTTAACAATTATGAAATTACCTTCGATTACGGCAATCCTCTCGGGCACATTCGTGCTTCTACTGACAATGCCGCATTTGGCTCTTGGGCAAGTGCCCAGCGTGTCGCCACCGGAAGCGCAAACACCGCCCAGCGAGCCGACCCCGGCCGCTGAAATTTCCGAGAAGTCGCCGACGGAGGACACCCATGCGTTGACCAAAGAGGACGCTGAAACCTGGCTCGATGGGTTCATGCCATATGCACTCCAGCGCGGCGACATTGCCGGGGCGGTGGTCGCGGTAGTGAAGGACGGGAATATTCTTCTGCAAAAAGGCTACGGCTTTTCCGATGTCGCTGAACGCAAGCCGGTTGATCCCGAACGCACCTTGTTTCGCGCGGGATCGGTTTCGAAGCTGTTCACGTGGACCGCGGTGATGCAGCAGGTCGAACAAGGCAAGCTTGATCTGGACGCGGACATCAATACCTATCTCGATTTCAAAATCACTCCGGGCGAGGGCAAACCGATTACCCTGCGCAATCTGATGACGCACACGGCCGGTTTCGACGAAGCGGTGCGGGGGTTGATTGCGCAAGATCCTCGGGATTTGCAACCTCTCGGAGAGGCGCTGAAGCGCTGGATTCCACCGCGCGTGACTGCGACTGGCAGCACCCCGGCCTATTCCAACTACGGCGCGGCGCTCGCGGGTTACCTCGTAGAGCGCGCCTCGGGTGAATCGTTCGACGACTACGTCGAGCGGCACATCTTCCGACCGCTAGGCGACACCTACGCGACCTTCCGTCAGCCGTTGCCCAAACGGTTACAGCCGTGGATGTCGAAAGGCTACAAGCTCGCTTCCGGCGAGCCCGAGCCCTTCGAGATCATCTCTGTGCCCCCTGCGGGTTCGCTTTCCATTAGCGGCGCTGACATGGCCCGCTTTATGATTGCGCACCTGCAAAATGGCGCCTTTGGCTCCGAGAGGATTTTGCAGGAGGCAACCGCCGTGAAAATGCATGGGACACGGTCAGCGGCCGGGATCTCGCCGCTTCACGAGATGCTGCTCGGATTTTACGAGAACGATGTCAACGGCCATCGCGTCATCACTCACGGTGGCGATACGCAATGGTTCCATAGCGAGCTGAACCTTTTCCCGGACGACGGGGTGGGGTTGTATGTTTCGCTCAACAGTGTCGGCAAGGAAGGTGCGGCTGGTCCCCTCCGTTCGATGCTGCTGAGACAATTCGGCGATCGGTATTTTCCGGGTCCCAAGCCTCAAGGCGACCTCGATCCGAAAGTTGCCAAGGATCATGCGCGGCTGATGGCCGGGCGCTATCTCCTTAGTCGCCGCACGCACACCACGTTCATTTCTTTGGCGGATTTGATCAGCCAGATAAGTGTGGCTGCGAGCGATGATGGCACGATTACTGTGGCTGCGCTCAAGGGTCCGGACGACCAGCCGAAGAAATGGCGGGAGTTTGCTCCCTTCGTCTGGCGCAGTGCCGGCTCAGGCGATCGGCTTGCGGCGCAGGTCGAGAATGGCCGCGTCGTCCGCTTCGGCTACGACGAGTACCCCTTCATGGTGTTTGAGCCGGTGCCCTGGTGGGTGTCGTCGGCCTGGTTGCTACCGCTGTGGATAGCATCCCTGGTCGCGCTAGCACTGACTACGCTTGCCTGGCCGGTTTCGGCGCTCATTCGCCGTCGATATGGTGTGACTTATGGGCTGACCGGTGCAGATGCCAGCGCGCATCGCCGCATTCGAATTGCATCGCTTGTGGTCTTGCTCACCATGATTGCCTGGGTCGTGACCATAGGGAAAATGTTGACCGATTTCGCGTGGGTTTCCGTAGCGATGGATCCCTGGATCACGTTTCTGCATTTGCTTTCGATCCCGGTATTTTTTGGCGGCGCTGCAATCGCGCTTTGGAATGCCTGGGCAGTCCTGCGGAGCCAGCGCAAATGGCTAGCGAAACTCTGGAGCGTGGTTCTGGCCATCGCCTGTTTGACGGTGCTGTATGTCGGCATCGTGTTCCATCTCGTCGGCTACAGCGCGAACTACTGAAGTTTCCGGCCTGGAGTAGAACATGAGCCTTGCCCGTCTCCGTCTCACCCTCGAAGCCCATAACGAGAATCTGCCGCTGAAGGAGCCCTTCCGCATTTCCGGTTATACCTTCAGCGAATCTCCGGTGACTGTCGTGACCTTGCGCGATGGCGAGGGCGAGGGTCGCGGCGAAGCAGCCGGCGTTTATTACCTCAACGACACGCCTGAAACCATCCTCGTCACGATAGAGGCGTCCCGTGAAGTGATCGAGGCTGGTCTGACGCGCGAGGAATTGCGCGCCCTGTTGCCAGCGGGCGGCGCGCGCAACGCACTTGATTGCGCGTTGTGGGAACTGGAGGCGGGCCGCGCTGGCGTGCCGGTCTGGCGATTAGCTGGAATTGAAACGCCGCGCCCGTTGCTGACCACCTTCACGGTCAGCGCCAAGACGCCGGGCGCGATGGCCGAACGCGCCAGCGCCTACAGCCAGGCGCGAGCCATCAAACTCAAATTAACCGGTGAGATCGACATCGATATCGAGCGCGTCCGCGCCGTGCGCGCGGCGCGTCCGGATGTCTGGCTCGGCGTCGATGCGAACCAGGGCTACCTGCCGGCCACACTCGAGCGACTCCTGCCGGCGCTGGTCGAGGCACGCGTCTCCCTGCTCGAGCAGCCTTGCGCGCGCGGACATGAGGCCGGCCTGGACGGAGTTGACCACGTGATCCCGATTGCGGCCGACGAAAGCGTGCAGGGCTTGGATGAAGTAGATGCCTTGGTGGACCGTTTCGATGTGGTCAACATCAAGCTCGACAAGTGCGGCGGCCTGACCGAGGGACTCATGATCGGTGAGCGGGCCCGTGCTCTTGGGATGAAGGTCATGGTCGGCAACATGATTGGCACCAGCCTGGCAATGGCGCCCGCCTTTGTTCTCGGCCAGCAATGCGATGTGGTTGATCTGGACGGTCCAATTTTCCTGACCCAGGACCGCAGCCCCGGAGCGACCTACGAAAAGGGTCTGATCCGGTGCGACGATGCGGTCTGGGGCTCAGTGCGGCGACAAGCCGCATGACCAGAGCGCAAGACAAGACCTGGTTTGGCCAGCCGCGTGGCCTGGCCATCCTGTTCCTGACAGAAATGTGGGAGTTCTTCTCCTACTACGGGATGCGCACCCTGCTGGTCTATTATATGACCAAGCATCTGCTCTTCACGCAGGAAAAATCGTCCTTCATCTATGGCTCTTACACCGCCACTGCCTATCTCACACCGATCTTCGGCGGCCTCATTGCCGATCGCTGGTTGGGCAAGCGCAGGGCCGTGATCATTGGTGGCAGCGCGATGGCTCTGGGTCATTTCATGATGACGTTTGAGTCGCTTTTCTACGTCGCGCTGGCCACGATCGCACTCGGCAACGGGCTCTTCATGCCAAGTCTTCCCAGCCAGATTAACGATCTCTATGCGGCCGACGATCCCCGGCGCGGGCGCGCCTACAACATTTACTATGCGGGCATCAATCTCGGCGGCGTCCTCGCCCCTCTGATTTGCGGAACCTTGGGTGAAGTCTACGGCTGGCATTACGGCTTTGGCGCAGCCGGGATAGGTATGTTTGTCGGCCTGCTGATCTATCTGGCCGGTGGAAAGTATCTCCCGGCGGAAACTCCGAAGCGAGCGGCGCAAGAACCCGTTGCCTCCGAGAGCCGCGGCCATCAGGGAAAGCTGTGGTTGCTGCTCCTGGGAGTAGGAATCGCGGCCACTATCTTCCGCGGAGCCTATGAGCAAATCGGCAACACCATTTCCCTCTGGACGGACGTCGGAGTGGATCGGGCGCTGGGTCGATTCACTATCCCGATGACGTGGTTCCAATCCTTAAACCCGTTCCTCGTCATCACTCTTACGCCACCGTTGCTGCTCTACTGGCGCCGGCAGGCGGACGCCGGACGAGACACACCGCCGGCGCGAAGAATGGCGATCGGCGCGCTGATCGTGGCAGGCGCGTATTTGCTGCTGGCGGCGGTCTCGACCGTCGCGGGCGCGAATCGAGCAAGCTGGCTCTGGTTGCTCCTATTCTTTTTCATCTTCACCCTTGGCGAGCTCTACATCCTGCCGACCGGCCTGGGACTTTTTGCGCGGCTGGCGCCACCCCGCCTCGGCGCAACGACAGTCGCGGCCTGGTTTTTGGCCATCTTCAGCGGCAGCATGTTGGCAGGCGTCGTCGGGACTCTCTGGAGTTGGGCCAGCCATGGCCGTTTCTTCGTTCTGCTGGCAAGCCTCGCGCTGGTCGCTGCGCTCCTGCTCTGGCTACTCGACGGTTCAATTCGGCGCTTTGAACTAAAGTCTCCGTCGCAACCGGTCGCTTGAAACAACGGGACGCCGGGAAAATATTTTGAAGTATTTCTCTAATTGGGATTGACACTTTTCTAATCAGGCTATGAATATCCGGAATTAACCAACTATGAGCCGAATATGAATTGGATGGCGCGCTGCCTTGTTTGGGACAGTTCCTGGGCCGGATCAATGCGGTTTCCAAATCACGCGGAAGGAGAATACCGAATGAATACTCGTGAATTAGTCAGAACAATCCAACAGACCAAACTGATCATCGCCGTGGCTGGTGCGCTGGCAATCTTGCCAACCGGCGCGGCCGTCGCGCAACAGACTCAGGCCCCGAGCCCGGCAGCAGCGGCGCCTCCCGCGACCTCGCCAAACCCAACGGCCTCGCCCACCGCGCCAGGCCAATCGGATACGGTCGAGCGGATTATCGTGACCGCGACCAAGCGCGAGGAAGATATTCAGAGAGCGCCTGCCTCGATCAGTGCGATCGACGATACTCAGTTGGATAACCTCGGGGCCACCCAGCTCGCCGACTATGCGGGCTACATTCCGGGACTCCAGGTCAATGGGGGGGGCTCGCCTGGGCAGACCTTCGTCATCCTGCGTGGTCTCGCTCCGATTTCGTCCGGTGCCACCGTTGCCACCTACATCAATGATGTGCCGACCGGCTCGAGTGGCATTTATCAAAGGGCGACCCAGTTCGAGCTGGACCTGCTGCCATACGACCTCCGCCGGGTGGAAGTGCTGCGCGGACCGCAGGGGACACTCTGGGGCGCAAATTCAATGGGCGGCCTGCTCCGGTATGTGACCCTCGACCCAACCTTGTCCACGCCGACGTTTCAGTTCGGCGGGGGGATATCCGGGGTCACAGGCTCGGACCAGGCAGGCTGGGATGTGCACGCCAACGTCGACATTCCGTTGGTCACCGATCATTTCGGGATCCGCGCGAGCTACGCCCGCAACCAGCTCCCGGGTTTCATCGACAATGTGGTAAACGGCGAAAACGACATTAACAGCGTCACGCAGCAGAGCGCGCTGCTCGCCTTGCTGTGGCGGCCTAACGACGACGTCGCCGTCCGTTTCAACGCGCTCTGGCAGGACATCGACAGCAAAAATAACGCGGCCGTCGCGCTCGATCCAGCGACGGAGCAGCCCATCTATGGAGATCTCAAAAATGCGGTCTTCGTGAACGAGCCGTTTACCAAGAAAATCGGCCTTCTCGAGCTGACGATCGACATCAATTTGGGGTGGGCGGACTTCACCTCGGCGACCGGCTACTCCCATACCGAGACGAGCCAACGGACCGACGGGACAACGACTTATGGTCAGGCCCCGCTTCTCGTGGGATCGGATGCGACGGGAATTGCGCCTTTTGATCTGGACCTCAGTGTGGACAAGTTCAGCCAGGAACTGCGCCTGACGTCCAAAACGGGCGAACGCTTCGAATGGCAGGTGGGCGCGTTTTTCACCTACGAGGACGCCACTAATACTCAGTCCCTCTTTCTGCGCCAACTCGACGGCACGAAGTTCACTGGCCCTCTCGCGATCCTCAATACGCTGGCCGTAATAGAAATCCCCAGCACCTACACGGAATATGCCGGGTTCGCCAACGCGACGTATCATTTTACCGATCAATGGAGCCTGGGCGCGGGACTGCGCTACTCTCACGATTCACAAGACTTCTCCGAGGACGTGACCGAGGGCATCATCCTGCCGATCGCCAACACCCCGGGCGGTTCGGAGGAAGACGTTTGGAATTTCATGGTCACTCCGCAGTTCCAAATCGATAAGGACAAGCTTCTTTACGTCCGGATCGCCAGCGGCTATCAGCCGGGCGGCCCGAACGTCGCGTTGCCAGGAGTGCCACCAAGCGTGGGCGCTGCCACCAACGTCAGTTATGAAGGAGGGTTAAAGGCGGAATTTGACGACCACCGCCTGCTCTTCAACATCACCGGGTTTTACATCAACTTGTCAAACATTCAGGTCGGCACCGTGGTCAACAATGTGAGCGCCGTCGTCAACGCCGGCACAGCGAACAGCAATGGCTTCGAGTTTGCGGCCCAATACACGCCGATCACCGGACTTCAACTCGGCGTGAATGGAGCTTACACAAATGCGACCCTGACTGAAGACGCGCCCAGTCTCAACGGGCTCTCGGGAGATCGCCTCCCATTTGTCCCGCTCTTCTCGGCCTCAGTGGCGGCCGATTATTATTTCCCTCTACCGTGGGGATCGCACAGCGAGACTGTCGCGATCGCCAGCGAAGACGGGAAGACGACGGTGCCGCACACGACGATTCAAAGCGGAGGATGGAATGGCCACGTCGGCGCCGGCTTTCGTTGGGTCGGACAGAATTACTCTGAAGTCACGAGCAGCCCCAATGCTTACCCCCAGGGCGCCTATGGCTTGTTCGACTTGAATGCCGACGTCTCCAATCGTCATTGCACGGTTCGCGTCTTTGCGAGGAACCTGGCGAACAAGCGCGCCTACCAGACGGTTGTACCCATTACCAATCTCTTCGGAATGACCGATCACCTTAGCGGAGTGCCGGTCCAACCGCGCACCTTCGGTCTCGAGGTTGACTTCAAGTTCTAAGATGCTCGCTGGCGCAGCTGTTATCCTTTTGATAGCCGACCGGATGCTTCAGCCTCATTTCCCAACACCTGCCACCCTGGTCTTGCCGCAGCCCTACCTGCTATTTCTGGGCGACACCACCGAAGCCAGCTACGCCAAAACCGCCTTCGGTTTGCGCGACTGGGCACGCGAGCAATGCCTTGGCGAGCACTCCTGCGCGGGCGCGACGGTGACGGCCGGGTTACCGGTCCTCACATCAGCGCAAGCATACGCAAAGGGGGCACGCGCACTGGTGATCGGCGTGGCGAATTCGGGAGGCTTCATTCCCGATCCCTGGGTTCCTGCGCTGATCGAAGCTTTGCAGGCCGGGCTCGACATCATCAGTGGTATGCACACCCGGCTTGCCGAGGTGCCCGCCCTGACCGCCGCTGCCGCGCGGCATAAACGGGATCTGATCGACGTCAGACAGCCGCCGCCGGGCATCCCGATCGCGACCGGCCGCAAACGCACCGGTCAGCGATTGTTGACTGTGGGCACCGATTGCGCCGTGGGTAAGAAATATACCGCACTGGCGCTGAGGCGCGCCTTCGTCGCGCGGGGTATTGCGGCCGATTTCCGCGCCACTGGTCAAACGGGGATTATGATCGCCGGGCAAGGCATGCCGATCGATGCAGTGGTGGCAGATTTTGCTGCTGGCGCCGCGGAAATCCTCAGCCCTGACGCAGCCGACGATCATTGGGACGTGATCGAGGGGCAGGGTTCGTTGTCCCACCCGGCCTACGCCGGGGTGTCGCTGGCGTTGCTGCACGGCAGTCAGCCCGACGTGGTGGTGATTTGCCATGAACACGGTCGCCAGGGAATGCTCGGCCACTCCGGCTACTTGGTGCCGAGTATCGAAGAGACCATCGACTTGGTGCTGCAAACCGGCCGTCGCACGAATCCGGCGATCCGCTGCGCCGGCGTCAGCTTAAATACCTCAAAATTGGATGCCGCCTCCGCCGAACGTTTGCTCGCAGAGGAGGGCGGCCGCCTAGGTCTCGCAGCCGCCGATCCGGTCCGAGGCGGCCACGCGTTCGAGCGGCTGGTTGATAGGTGCCTTGAGCAATGAGAACTGAACGTTTTATGAAGCTTTTTGCCCTCGCGATCACGTTCGCCATCGACGCCTACGTCTGCGCCGCTCCACCCGCGGACTTCAACGATCGCGTTGAAGCGTTACGCAAGCAGATTGGCGTGCCGGGGATGGCGATCGCCATCGTGGAGAATGGCCGAATGACTCTCGCCAAAGGTTACGGCGTAATAGAACTCGGATCGCCGATACCGGTTGACGCCAATACCATCTTCCCGACCGGCTCGACGGGCAAAGCCTTTACCGTCGCCGATCTCGGCATCCTGGTCGATCAAGGCAAAATCGGTTGGGATGACAAAGTGGTCGATCATTTGCCGAGCTTCCAGATGTACGATTCGTGGGTGACGCGTGAGATGACCATTCGCGACTTACTCGTCCATAGGAGCGGTCTGGGGCTTGGAGCGGGCGATCTACTCCTTGTCCCACGGAGCAACCTTAGTCGCGCCGAGGCGGTGAAGCGGCTGCGCTACATTAGACCGGCGACCAGCTTTCGGTACGCTTATGCCTACGATAATGTCCTCTACATGGTCGCCGGCCAACTCATCGAAGCTGTCACTGGCGAGACATGGGAGAAGTTTACCTCCGAGCATCTCCTTAAGCCCGCCGGCATGCTCCACTCCACTAGCGATAGCGCGCCGCGCTTTGCGACCGAGGATCGCGCGCAGCCGCATGCCAGATTAAATGGCGGACTGCGCGGCGTTGGCGATCAGGAAGTCCTGAACGAACGCGACGAGCTCGCGCGTAGCGCCGCGCCCGCGGGTGGTCTCGCGATCAGCGCCAACGACATGGCGCGTTGGCTCCTCATCCAGCTCGGAGCCGGAAAACTTCCGGATGGCAGCGGCCGGCTCTTCAGCGAAGCGGCGCACGAGCAAATGTGGAAGCCAGTGTTACTCCAGCCGATCACGCCGCGCCCAGCTTCGCTTCAACTCACTCAGCCGATGTTCCAGACCTATGCTCTGGGTTGGGACGTGCAGGACTATCGCGGCACCAAAATTGTCTGGCATGGCGGCGCGGTCCTCGGCTTCAACGCGGCGGTCGTGCTCATTCCCGAAAAGAACGTCGGCTTTTCCATCGAGATTAACAGTGAAGACGGCGAGATCATCCTCGGCCTGATGGACGAGTTACTCGACCACTATCTTGGATTCCCGCGGAGCGATTGGCCGGAGAAAATGATCGCCTACAAAAAGGACAAAATGGCGGAGGGGCTGAAGGTTTACCAGGCGGCTACGGCCAAGCCGGCGCCGGTTGGCCCATCCCTTCCGCTTGCTCGTTATGCCGGCACTTATGCGGATCCCTGGTATGGTAACATCGTGATCGGCAACTCGAAGGACAACCTAACGATCGACTTTAAGTCCACGCCGCGCATGGGCGGCCGTCTCGACCATTGGCAATACGATACCTTTGTCACCCGCTTCGATGATAAGACGATCGAACCGGCCTACGTCACCTTCAATCTCGATGCCGACGGTAAAGTAGAAAGGATCACGATGAAGCCAGTCTCGCCGCTGGCTGATTTCAGCTACGACTATCAGGACCTGCTTTTTACTCCCGTAGCAGCGGCGACACCAGCGAAGAAATGAGAACGCTCGCATTTCTTCTCGCGACCGTGTTGGTTCCGGCCGTCAGCGCGCAGGATCCTTCGCCTCCGCCGACGTTCGATGTTCTTATCAAAGGGGGCACGGTTTACGACGGCACTGGCGGGGAAGGGCGAGTCGCTGATGTAGTTATCCGTGGCGATGGCATCGTAGGTGTCGGCGATTTTAAGAACGCATCTGCGAAAGAGGTTATCGATGCGCACGGACTCGCCATCGCGCCCGGTTTCATCAACATGCTTTCCTGGTCAGTCGTATCACTTATCGCGGATGGCCGTTCGCAAAGTGACATCCGCCAGGGCGTGACGACGGAGATTTTCGGCGAAGGCGAATCGATGGGGCCGGTGAACGATCGCGTGCGCGAGCACATGTTGCGCGAACAAGGTGACATCAAGTACGACATCAAATGGACTACTTTGGCTGAATATCTCCAGTATCTCGAAAAACGCGGCGTCTCTCCCAACGTCGCTTCCTTCATCGGTGCGACGACGATTCGCGAGAACATCATTGGTTTCGAGGATAAAGCGCCGACGCCGCAACAACTGGACGAAATGCGCGCTCTCGTCAGGCAGGAAATGGAGGCAGGTGCGCTCGGGATCGGCACGTCGCTCATTTATCCGCCGGCCTTCTACGCCAAGACCGACGAGTTGATCGAGCTCTGCAAAGTCGCCGCGAAATACCAGGGCAAATATATCTCGCACATGCGGAGCGAAGGGAATCAGCTCCTCGAAGCCTTCGATGAACTTCTGCGCATCTCGCGCGAAGCGCACATTCCCGCCGAGATCTATCACATCAAAGCGCTCGGCCGGAAGAATTGGGCCAAGATGGACACTCTCCTTAGTCGCATTGAAGCTGCGCAAAAAGAAGGTCTGAAAATCACGGCTGACATGTATACCTACATCGCCGGCGGCACCGGACTCGACGCCTGCCTGCCGCCGTGGACACAGGACGGCGGCTACCCCGCGCTCTTCAAGCGCCTGCGTGATCCCGAGACACGCAAAAAAATCGCCGCCGAGGTGAAGGCTGACTCCGACAAATGGGAAAATCTTTACCTCGCCGCCGGCTCACCCGACCGCATCATTCTCGCCGAATTCAAATCGGAGAAACTGAAGCCGCTCGCTGGCAAATCGCTCGCTGAGATCGCGAAGATGCGCGGCAAGGATCCGATCGAAACGATCATGGACCTGCTCAGCGAGGACGAATCACAGATCGGGACCATGTATTTTCTGATGTCGGAAGAAAATCTGAAAAAAGAAATCGCGAAACCATGGGTTTCCTTTGGCTCCGATGAAGCCTCGCAGGCGCCGGAAGGCGTCTTTCTCAAATCCAATCCACACCCGCGCGCCTACGGAAATTTTGCGCGCGTGCTCGGCAAATATGTGCGGGAGGAGAAGGTGATTCCACTGGGGGAAGCGGTGCGGAGATTAAGCGCGCTCCCGGCCACAAATCTCGGACTCGATCACCGCGGCTTCATCAAGGAAGGAATGTTTGCTGACATTGTTGTCTTCGATCCCGCGACCGTGATCGATCACGCCACTTATGAAGAACCCCGGCAATACGCCACCGGAGTGAAAGATGTTTTTGTCAACGGGACCGAGGTCTTGAAGGATGGCGAGCACACTGGCGCCAAACCAGGTCGCGCCCTTTGGGGCCCGGGCAAAACTCGTTAGGTCGTTCGGGAATGCCACTTCGAAGGATCGCGGAGCGGGTGCGCTCTATCTAAAAAAATGCTCGACAGTGTGCCACAGGCTCGGGTAAAACCCGCCCAGTGATCGGGACCCAGAACTCGGCGTTACCTGCTGCCCTCGCTTGCCTGGCAATTGCGGCTCTCGCTCCGATGCGAGCTTCCGGGAGCGAGCCCGCCAGCGGGAAGCATTACATCTGGCGCGTCACGAACGCGCCCGCGCCATTCTACCTCGTCGGGTCGGTCCATAGCCTGAGCGGGAAGGATTATCCGCCCGCCAAGGCGATCATGGACGCGTTTCATGACGTAAAGTGTGTCGTCTTTGAGTTCAACCCGAACGCCGACGAGGAGTTTTCCGAAAAGTTCGAGAAGGCGAGTAAACTTCCCAAGGGACAGAAGATCTACAGCAGGCTCCATCCACAGACATTGGAGTTCCTCAAGAAGCAGTTTTGGATTTCAAGCCTTAACATTGCTGACGTAGAGGATTGGAAGGCGTGGCGGATCGCTTCCATCTGGGGTATCCGGGGCTGGAGTAATATCGCTGATGCCTACGGGCTGGATAACTACCTTGCTTACCATTGCCGCCGGCTGGGCAAGGCAATGGGCGGGCTGGAGACGGTCGATGAGCACGTCGCCGTGCTGGGCGACATGACGGATGTGGAAGGTGAAGTGCTCCTGCTCGACAACATTGTGCAGGGCGACAAACGACGCGGTAACTACAACCAGGCCGTGGCGGCGTGGAAACGCGGAGACGTCGACGGCATCTGGGCGGGAGAACGGCGATTCCGGGCAGAAGCTCCCACGATTTCTTCGCGCCTGCTTGATATGCGTAACCTGAAGTGGATTCCACGTATTATTGCTCTGATCAAGAGTGGTCAGCCGACCATGGTCGTCGCCGGCGCGGCGCATTTCGCGGGACCGCCGAGCATCATCAAATTGCTGGCGCTCCACGGCTACAAATGCGAGCAGTTGTAGGTTTCAGTCCGACTACGTTCTCTATGAAAGCAAAACGCCTTCGATCCTTTTTGTGCGCTCTCGGTTTTGTTCCGATCCTGCTCTTCTCCCCGACGCTGGAAGCGGAGGTTTCAGCCGCGAATTGGACCCAGCTTTCGCCCACTGTTTCGCCCTCTGCGCGTTCCTACTGCGCTATGGCCTACGACGTCGCGAGCAGGAAAATACTTTTGTTCGGTGGCTTTGGCGGTGCCGGCTACCTCAACGAAACCTGGACTTTCGATGGGACGACCTGGACAAAAGTCGATACCGCCATCGCGCCCGGTCCGCGCACCAACGCGCAGATGGCTTACGATCGCCGCACGCATAAGGTGGTTCTCTTCGGCGGTTACGACGGCAGCAATTACCTGGACGACACCTGGCTCTGGGATGGCAGGACCTCCACCTGGACGCAGGCCGCGCCGACTCATTCTCCGACGGCGGTTACGGGCCCGATGGTGTTCACTGACCTCAATGGCCGGGTCGATGAGTTTGGCGGATTCTCCGGTAACCTTTACCAGCTCACGATGTGGCAGTGGAGCGGTTCGGATTGGCGGCGGTTGCATCCCTCTCAGGTGCCCTTTGCTCGTTCATCAGCCGCGGTGGGGGTGGACTACCGGAGCGATCAGATCGTGCTTTATGGTGGCCTGGGCGACATTAACCCGATCAATACCTGGACCTATGACGGCACGACCTGGACATTGGAGTCTCCCGCCAATCAACCGCTCACGGTTTACGGTGCCTCCGGGGTGTTCGATCCAAATCTGGATGCCGTTATTGTCTTCGGTGGGGCCGATGGTGGAGTCGCTCAAAACCGGACCTGGGAGTGGACGGGTTCAAATTGGGAACAGTTGGTCACCGCTCAGTCTCCCGGAGCGCGCGAAGGTGCCGGGATCGCTTACGATGTCGCGCTTGGTCGCACCATTATCTTCGGCGGAGAAAATCGCGGGCGGCTGAAGAGCGACACCTGGGAACTGTCGCCGTAGATGGCATGAAGCTGGGCGCGGCGAGCTCCGGCTCAGCGCAGGCGAGTCGCCAACTCTCTCGCGCGGGTCTCGAGTAATTGCGGCGGTGTTGCGATAGCCGGGCTTACGTCGTCCAGGGTGATGACGGCTTCGAAAACCTCTCGCACCTCGGGATCATCCGTCGCCACGCCGACGATCGCGTAAACCGGCTTTTGCAGTTCGCGCGCCATCCGCGCCACGCCAGCCGGGCCTTTGCCGGCGAGCGTCTGGCGATCGAGTTTTCCTTCGCCGGTAATGACGATATCGGCGCGCGCGATCCTGGCGCGCAGATCGACCGCTTCAGCGACCACCTCGAAGCCTGATCGCACCGCCGCGCCGCAAAAGGTCAGAAGCCCGAACCCGAGGCCGCCCGCTGCACCGGCGCCGCGAGTGTCGCGGTAATCACAGGCAAAGGCTCGCGTCGCGACTTCCGCGAGACGCGACAAAGCGCGCTCGAGGATTTCAATTTGTTCCGGCCCGGCCCCTTTTTGCGCTCCAAAGGTATGCGTCGCACCGTGCGGGCCGAGCAGAGGATTGGTCACGTCGCAGGCGGCGATGATCGACGGAAGCCGGAGATCGTCAGGTTTTTCGATTCGCGCGAGCGTGAGTAGTTCGGAGACCGGCCCCGTGAGTTCGCGATCTCCCTCGCTCCAAAACCGGAAGCCAAGCGCGCGCGCCATGCCGAACCCACCGTCGTTCGTCGCGCTGCCGCCCAGGCCGATGATGATTTGCTCGGCGCCATGTTCCGTCGCGTCCCGTAGCAGCTCGCCCACCCCGAAAGTCGAGGCGCGCATCGGATCGCGTTCGTCAGGCGCGAGCTGCGCCAGGCCGGCCGCAGCGCTCATTTCCATGACCGCGAGGCGCGGGCCCGCCAGCCAGGCGTAGCGGCTTTGCAGAGCGCGACCGAGCGCGTCGTGGGCCGGACAATCGATCCACTCTCCACCGCGAGCCTGGCAGATGGCCTCGGCCGTGCCTTCTCCGCCATCGGCGATCGCGACCGTCTCGAGTTCTGCCATCGGCAGTGCGCTCCGAACTCCGGCGGCGATCGCCTGTGCGACAGCGTCGGCTCCTAACGATCCCTTGAACTTATCGGGTGCGATCAGTATGCGCATCGAAGTCTCGCACTTTACGCAGTCTTCACTATTTTTTGAGAGCCAAAAGTATTCCGCCGATGATCTCGATTCCCTTTTTTGAAGTCGTGGCCTTTACCAATCGCCTCTTCGCTGGCAATCCGGCCGGGGTTTGTTTGCTCGAGGAATGGTTGCCCGACGAACAACTGCAGGCGATCGCGGCCGAGAACAATCTGCCCGAGACGGCATTCCTTCTCGAGCGCGGCGACCATTTTGACCTGCGCTGGCTGACGCCGACGGTCGAGGTCGAGCTGTGCGGACACGCCACGCTCGCGTCCGCGCACGTCCTCTTTCGGCATCGCGGATACGCGGAGAAGAAGGTGCGTTTCCAAACGCAAAACGCCGGCGAACTGGCGGTGGAGCGGAACGGCGACCGACTGGTGCTCGATTTTCCATCGCGTCCGGCCGAAGAAGCCGGCCGCTCTGAGGCCCTCGCCGATTCGTTAGGCGCAAGGCCTGAAAAAATTCTCCATGGTCGCGATTATTTCGCCGTCTTTGCTTCGGAGCGAGAGGTGGCGGCGATCCGGCCTGACTTCGCCGAGCTGGCCAAGCTCGACGCACAGGGGGTGGTGGCGACCGCGCCGGGGGATGATTGCGATTTTGTGTCGCGCTACTTCGCGCCTGCGGCCGGGATTCCAGAAGATCCCGTTACCGGATCGACGCATTGCACGCTCATCCCCTATTGGTCGCGGCGCCTTGGCAAGCGCGAGCTTTTCGCCCGCCAAATCTCCGCCCGCGGCGGCGAGCTATTCTGCGAGGACCGCGGCGATCGCGTCGGCATCGGTGGCGAGGCGGTCACCTATGCAGAGGGAAAAATTCACCTCCGATAGCCTGGTATCGTTAGGCCGGCGGTCGCGGCTTCCGGCCTCGATCAGAATTTGAAGCTGAGCCCACCGTAGTAATTCCGCCCATAAGCCGGCACGATGCCTTCGTCGCGGACTTCCGCGCAGAAATCCTCGTCGAACAGGTTGTTGATGCCGGCGAAAACTCCGACGCGACCATGGCAGAAGTTTACTTCGGCCGTGAGATCCCAAACGGTGTAGGCTCGGAATGAAACGCTCGGGGGTGTTATTGTCGTCGGCGAAGGAATCATCCACGATCGTGCCGATGAGGCCGACCTTGACCCGGTCTTTCCACCGATAGATGGCTCCGACTTTGAACTGATAATCGGGAGCATAGGAGGCGTGAATCCATCGAATGGGCCGGCGGTGAACTCGGCATCGAGCCAGGTCACGTTCCCGTACAGGTTGAACTGGCCATACGGGCTTTCAGCGCCTCCGTTGAACATCGCGAGAATGTCCAGTTCCGCCGCCGCTTCGAACCCGCGAAGCGAGCGTCGCCCACGTTTTCGGTGGTCGTGAAGAGACGCCAGCCGAGATCGTCCCGTGATCTCGCCGACCTGATCATTGAAGGTGTAATAGAACCCGCTCATGTCGAAGGTCAGGTAAGGCAACGGTTTGCCGCGCAAGCCCAATTCGAATTGCAGAGAGTTGCCTTCCTCGAGATCGCCATTGACGACGCCGTCCGCGCTGGTCGGGACCAATTCGCCGTAAGTCGCGGGCGATAGGCTTGTGCAACGGTGCCGTAGAGCTCGAACCGGGGAAGACCGACCGCGACCATCGTGGTCGGTCGTCACAGTGCTTCGCGTCCTTGGCGTCCTTGCCCGCAGTCGGTCGACAGGTTGCTTGAGCCTTCTACCAGGACGTAATCCAAGCCCAAACTAAACAGCGGGACAAAGGAGAAGTCGTCCATCGCGATAGCAGATTGTCTGCGGCCTGGTGACGTTGAAGGTCTCGTCGAGACTCTGCTGGATAAACTCGAGACGCATCCCGGGCGTAACCGAGAACCGCCCGAAGTGGAAACGGTTCTCGGCGAAAATAGCGAGGTCCCAGGTTTCCCCGGTAGTAAAATCTACGCGAGCACACCGCTGTCCGCATCCGGAGTGATACCGCGATCGTCGCTGCGATCCTGCAGGGCGTGGTAGAAATACACGCCGCCGGCGAAGGTGGAAACGTCACCGGCCAGGGTGTAGTCGTGGCGCAGCCGCAATTCCGCGCCCTCGGTCCAATCTTCGCGCACCTGGATGGAGTTGGTGCTCGCGGCCGATCCGGGTGCGGGATTCGGATCGGCATAACGCCAACTCCGCCGCCGCGCTGCCGTTTGCTATAGCGGGAGAGGTATCCGCCGAAGGCCTTGATATCCAGCTCTGTCTGCTCAGAAAAAATGTTCTGGTATTCGAGCGTCGCCGTAGTAGCGTTCGAGGCGGAAGCGATCGAAAAAGCGCGACGTGGCATTGCGATCGACCTGATAAAGCGACGTTTCGACCCCGGATGCTGGGTCGATCTGCAGTGCGAAGTCCACCGCGGTTCACCATGCTCCTCGTCGTAGGCGTCGAGAGTGAGAATGAAGCGACTGTCGTTGGCTCACGTCGTAAACGAGTCTCGCGCTTCCGGTGTTGAGATCGTAATCGCTGTTGGCCTCACGGAATCCCTCCCGTTGCCGATGATCGTAATAGGCGTAGTAGCCGAACTGACCGATTGTCCCGTCAATCGAGGTGAAATTGGTGAAGAACTCATCCGTGCCAAAGGCGTTCTTGGTCACGAAATGAAACTGCGCGTCGCGTCCGCGGCATTTTCATGACGAAATTCAGAGCGCCGCCCGGTTGCGGGCCAAACTGCAAGGCCGCGCCGGCCCGGATGAACTCGATCCGCTCGACCGCATCGAGGATCGGAGCGTAATGCGTCTCGGGAAAACCGAACTGCTCGTTCTTGATTGAGATGCCGTCCTTCAGGACCTGCATGAACTCGCTGCGTTGAGAATTCAGGCCGCGATAGCCGAAGTTGATAATAGGCGATGAAGGTTCCTCGCTCACGAGAATGCCGGGTGTCGTTGCCATCGCCTCGCGGTAATTGTTATTGGCGATAGTCGGAAACTCATCCGGCTTCACGAACGAAGTCTTCTTGCCCGAATTGATTCGCGTTCCCTCCACCGGTGGCAGCGCGGGGTAATCCGGCGGCTTGATTTCAAATCCCACGATAATCAATTCGTCGGTCTCGCCTGAGGCGGAGACGAGAGCGAGGGAAAGCGACTGGTCCGGGTCGGGCAGAAGCATTCCGTCGGGCGTCACGCGTGCCGCTGCGGATTTGAGAGGCGGAGTCGGATGATTTTTTTTCCCGTCGCCGTCGGAATCGTTTGCTTCGCTGTCATCTTCGTTGACGCGCGGCGAGAGTAATTCCTCTGCGCTGGTCGGTTGAATGAAGAGGAAGCCACAGGCAAGAAGCGCGAACGTAATAATGAGCCGGGATCGAGATTGCATGGTGGGATAAAAGCGAGATGGATGCCAAAAGACAAGACAATTATGACAAATTCGTAATGTTTCTGTAGCCGGCGGCTTTCCCCCGTTGCCCTTTTACGGGTGTCATCCCGAGTCGCGTAGACGGCGAGGGACCTTTCCTGTGTAATTTGCGCGTAGCTGACAGCAAGAAAGCGCCCGTTCCAAGAGTGAGGTCCCTCTCCGTGCTGCGCCGGATCGGGATGACAAAGTGGTGGCTGAGCCGCGTATTTGGCCGCGCCAGGAATCGCCGTGCCCGCGCCGGATGGCGAGGTGGCTTAACGATTATTCGGCAAACTCTTCCATTGGTGGGCAGGTGCAGAAGAGGTTGCGGTCGCCGAAGACGTTGTCGATGCGGGCGACGGCCGGCCAGAATTTGTAGTCGTGCAGGCCATTCGCCGGAAACGCCGCCTGCTCGCGCGAGTAGGGATGATTCCAATTGTCGCCGGGACCTGGTCGGCGGTGTGCGGCGCGTTCTTGAGCAGATTGTTTTTCGGGTCGGCCTGCGCCGGTTTCGATCGCGGTCATCTCGGCGTGGATGGAAATCATCGCGTCGCAGAAACGGTCGAGTTCGTATTTCGATTCGCTTTCGGTCGGTTCGACCATGAGCGTGCCGGCGACCGGCCAGGAAAGCGTCGGCGCGTGAAAGCCGTAATCCATCAGCCGCTTCGCCACGTCCTCCACGGCGATGCCGCGCTCTTGAACGGGCGCAGGTCGAGGATGCATTCGTGCGCGACGAGGCCGTTGCTGCCGGTAGAGCGTCGGGAAAATGTTGCTCGAGCCGCTTGGCGATGTAATTCGCGTTGAGGATGGCGAACTTCGGTCGCCTTCGGTCAGTCCGTCCGCGCCCATCATCGCGATATACATCCACGAAATGGTCAGAATGCTCGCGCTGCCCCACGGCGCGGCGGCGACGGGGCCGATGCGAGTTGAGGGTTGGTTCGCCGCCGAGATTGATGACGACGGATGGCCGGGCAGAAATTCGACCAGATGTTCCGCCACGCCAATCGGCCCGACGCCCGGGCCGCCGCCGCCGTGCGGAATGCAAAAGGTCTTGTGCAGATTCAGATGGCAGACGTCCGCGCCGATGTCGCCGGGGCGGCAGAGGCCGACCTGCGCGTTCATGTTCGCGCCGTCCATGTAAACCTGGCCGCCGTTCGCGTGGATGATTTCGCAAATCTCCCGGATGGTTTCCTCGAACACGCCGTGCGTGGACGGATAGGTGATCATCAGGCGGCGAGATCTTTGGCTGTGCGCCTCGGCTTTCGCGCGCAGATCGGCGACGTCGATGTTGCCGTCCTCGTCGCAACGCGACGGCGACGACTTTCATGCCGGCCATGACGGCGCTGGCGGGATTCGTGCCGTGCGCGGAGGTCGGAATCAGGCAGACGTTGCGATGCGCCTCGCCGCGCGATTCGTGATACGCGCGGATGACGAGCAACCCGGCGTATTCGCCCTGCGAACCGGCGTTGGGCTGCAGCGAAATGCCGGCGAACCCGGTGATTTCCGCGAGCCAGGCTTCGAGTTGCTCGAACATCGTGCTGGTAACCGCGCGTCTGGTCGTGAGGCGCGAACGGATGGATGCGCGCAAACTCCGGCCACGACACCGGAAACATCTCCGCCGTCGCGTTCAGCTTCATCGTGCAGGAGCCGAGCGGAATCATCGAGTGGCAGAGCGACAGATCGCGCGATTCGAGCCGGTGCAGATAGCGCAGCATCTCGGTTTCGGTGTGGTAGCGGTTGAAGACGGGGTGGGTCAGAGAAATCGGAGATGTCCGATTCGCGATCTTCGATTCGTCGGCTGGCCGGCAGCCGCGCCCGGAAGGATGGCGCGATTTTCGCCGAAGATGCCGAGGAGCGATTTCGATGTCGTCCGGCGTGGTCGTTTCGTCGAGCGAAATGCCGACGCTGTGTGGTCCGAGCGCGCGCAGATTGCAGTTGCGTTGCAGGCCGCGGCGCAGGAATTCGTCGCGCGGCTCTTTGTCCCAAGGTCGATGCGGATGGTGTCGAAGAAATCGTCGTGCGCGAGGCCGTAGCCGAGCTGCTCGATGCCATCGGCGAGGCGGCAGGTCAGGTGCATGAATGCGGTGGGCGATTCTGCGCAAGCCGTCCGGCCCGTGATAGACGGCGTACATCGACGCCATGTTCGCGAGCAGCGCCTGCGCCGTGCAGATGTTGCTGGTGGCCTTCTCGCGGCGGATGTGTTGCTCGCGCGTTTGCAGCGCGAGGCGCTAGGCGGGTCGCCCGGCGGCATCCTTCGACACGCCGACGAGGCGTCCGGGCATCTGGCGTTTGAATTGCATCGCGCGTCGCGAAAAACGCGGCGTGCGGTCCGCCGTAGCCGAGCGGCACGCCGAAGCGTTGCGCGCTGCCGACGGCGATGTCCGCGCCGAATTCGCCCGGCGGCTGGATGAGCGTGAGCGCCAGCAGATCGGTCGCGACGATGACCAGCGCGCCGGCGGCGTGGGCCTTCTCGATGAAGGGCGCGTAATCGATGATCGCGCCGTCCGTGTCGGATATTGCACGAGCACGCCGAAGATCTTGTCGTTAGGCTGGAAGGTCGCGGCCTTGCCGACGATGACTTCGAATGCCCAGCGGCTGCGCGCGGGTGTGCACGACTTCGATGGTTTGCGGATGGCAGGTTTCCGAGACGAAAAACGTGTCGCGATCCGCTGACGACCGCGTGGCAAATCGTCATCGCTTCGGCGGCGGCGGTGGCTTCGTCGAGCAGCGAAGCGTTGGCGATGTCGAGCGCGGTGAGGTCGGTGACCATCGTCTGGAAATTCAGCAGCGCCTCGAGGCGGCCCTGCGAAATCTCCGCCTGGTAGGGCGTGTATGCGGTGTACCAGCCGGGATTCTCGAGGATGTTGCGCTGGATGACCGGCGGCGTGATGCAATCGTAATAGCCCATGCCGATGAAGTTGCGCACGACCTTGTTTTGCTGCGCGATGCGCGCGGAGTTCGGCGAGCGCTTCCTGCTCCGATTTACCGGCGGGAAGATCAAGCGGCAGTCGTTAGGCGAATGTCTTTCGGGACAGTCGCGTCGATGAAGCGGTCGAGATTTTCGAAGCCGACGCGCGGAAAGCATCGCGCTGATTTCGTCGTCGTTAGGGCCGATGTGCCGGGCGACGAACCGGCTCAGTTCCTCTGCGGTGGTGCGCGCGGCGCTGGATGATTTTTGGGCCTGCGGAGAAGCCATTTCGTCCAGCGTCTGAGTCTCAACCGAATCCATTGCGAATCCTACGGGGGAACGTCCGCGATTCAAGGCGAGGGAGGTCGAGATCGCGTGAATCCGCAGAGTTGGGTGGCCGGCACGCGAAAATTATCCTTGCCGGTTTCGCGGTCCTAATGCATTACCTTGGCAGGTGATAGCAGATCACTTCCCCCCACGATGCATTCCATACTCCTCAGTCTCCTTTTCTCTCTGATTGTTGCTCCGCCTCTGTTGGCGCAGACGGTCTCTACGAGCACGCGCTATCCGGGTTGGTCGGTTTACTGGGTGCATACGACGACCACGGCTTATTTCACGATCCATTATGGTTCGGGACTTCCCGAGGGTCCATATCAATTGCGACGGGTCAACGACAGCCCAATCGTCGGATTTTTTAGAAGCGGAACCTCAGACGGCGAACAGACCTTCACTGGGCCGACCTACTCGCTCAACGACCGAGGGATGTCGGGAACATTTCTGCTCGATGATTTGCAAACCGGAATCTACGTCGTCAACACAAACAACGGACTGAGGTATTACCCAACCGGCGGGGGTCAACTGATGGGCGTTGAAGGCACCGTGGACGGGACATATCCTTGTTGCCCACCGCCCTACCCGCGGCCGACGACAAACGGTACGCTAACGTTGGATTTTTATGTTGGGGGAGCCCCAACGCCAACTCCAACGCCGACTCCAGGAACAAACACTACCGACGATGACAAGAAGGACGGTGGCAATCAGTGTGGCGACCAGCCAGCGATGGCGCGCTACAGCGTCCATTCGATGCTGGTCAGTTTGAACATCGAGGATCGCCCCCTGCGCTACACTCCACCGCGCGGTCCCGCCACCGATTTTATCGTCACCTACAACCAAAAGGGAGCACTCAGCAACCCGCGTCGTTCACCTATAGCAACCTGGGCCCGAAGTGGACTTTCAATTGGCTCTCCGCCGTGACCGACGATCCGACCGTGCAATTGGCCCAGATATCGGTCTACGTCCCCAACGGTGGCGCAGAGATTTATTCGTTCGATCAGACCTCTCAGTCCTTTCTGCCTCACCCGCAAAGTCATGCCATGCTCGTCAAGACGGGAACGGCGACCTACGAGCGCCGTTTGCCCGACGGCTCGAAACAAGTCTTTGCGCAAAGCGATGGAGCGACAACTTATCCGCGAAAAATCTTCATGACACAGATGGTTGACCCGGCCGGCAACGCGGTGACGATCGGCTACGATGCGAGCATTCGTATCGCCACCCTCACCGATGCGCTCGGCATGGTGACAACGCTTGTCCTACGAGCTGCCTGGCGATGCGCTCAAGATCACCAAAGTGACGGACCCGTTTGGTCGATTCGCAACCTTCCAATATTCCGCGGGGCAGTTAACGACCATCACGGACGAGATTGGCATTCAATCGCAGTTCACCTATACGAGCGGCACCGATTCGATCGATTCGCTCACCACGCCTTATGGGACGACTCACTTTCTCCAGCGGCGAGAATGGAACCAATCGTTGGATCGAAATGACCGATCCCTTGGGCGGGAAAGAACGGGTCGAGTATCGCGATAATGCGCCCGGGATTCCGTCGAGCGATCCGGTCGCCCCGAATATCCCCGGCATCGTCAACTCAGGTCTCGATGTGGTGAACACATTTTACTGGGACAAGAAGGCGATGGCGGTCGCACCCGGCGACTACACGAAGGCGAAGATTACCCACTGGCTCTATAGCGCCGATGGGACCACCTCCGGCATCGCTTCCAGCGAAAAGGCCGCCTTGGAGAATCGCGTCTGGTACACTTACGCCGGGCAACCGGATCCCACGCACGTCGGCCCGAGCGCGAACCCGTCGCAGGTCGCTCGTGTCCTCGGCGACGGGAGCACGCAGTTGTCTCAGTTCGAATACAACCCGATCGGCAAGACGACGAAAGCGACCGATCCCTTGGGCCGCGTCATCAGCTCGATCTACGACACAAACAACGTCGATCTGCTCGAAGTCCGGCAGACTAAGGGTACAAATAACGATCTCTTGCGCTCGTTCACCTACAATACGCTGCACGAGCCGCTCACCGACACCGACGCCGCAGGGCAAGCAACCGTCTTTACCTACAATGTCTATGGCCAGATCGTTACCCGCCAGAATGCAAAGAACGAAATCACCACGTTTGCCTATGGCGGCAGCGTGCCAAACGGCTATCTCGCTTCCATCACCAGTCCGCCATTCAACGGCAACTCCGCCGTCACCACCTTTGCCTACGACAGCTTTAACCGCGTCCGGACGGTGACCGACTCGGACGGCTACGCTGTGATCACCGATTACGACAACCTGGATCGCAAAACCAAGGTCACGTATCCCGACGCCACCTTCGAGCAGTTCCAATACACCGACAACGCGACGGGCGCGATGACGCTCGACCTGACCGGGAGTCGGGATCGGCGCGGTCTCTGGACCTACCGCCACTACAACGCCAACCGGCAGATGGATTCGATCACGGACCCGGCCAACCGGACCACGCAATACGGCTGGTGCAACTGCGGCGCGCTCGAGTCGATTACTGATCCGAAGCTTCAAGTCACAACCTTCAATCGAGACATCCAGAGCCGGGTCTACCAGAAGGTGTTCAATGACGGCACCACGATCAATTACCTCTACGAAGGGCAGACCGCGCCGAACACCGCCGGCGCCACAAGCCGGCTGAAATCCTCCACCGACGCCAAGAACCAGCGTACCAACTACAGCTACTTTGCCGACGACAACCTCGCGCAAGTCACCTACACCGACGCGAGCGGGCAGCCGCTCAATCCGCCCACGCCATCGGTCAGCTACACCTACGATCCGAACTACAATCGAGCCCTCGACGATGGTCGATGGCAGCGGAACGACCGTCTATGGCTACAACCCGGTGACCACGCCGCCCGCTTTGGGCGCGAATCGCCTTGCCAGCATCGACGGCGCCGCTGCCCAACGACACCATCACGTTCACCTATGACGAGCTGGGCCGGGTGACCAATCGGAAGATCAACGGCAGCGCCAACTCCGAAACCTGGACGTTCGACAGCCTCGGGCGACTGAGCAGCGATGCGAACAAGCTCGGCACCTTCAACTATTCCTACGTCGGCGTGACCGACCGGCTCCAGACGCTCACCTACCCGGGAGGGACAACGGCCAATTACACCTATTTTCCGAACCTGCAGGACAAACGGCTCCAGCAGATCAAGAACCAGACGAGCGCGAGCGTGCTCCTCTCGCAGTTCGACTACACCTACGACACCGAAGGCCAGCTCCTCACCTGGACGAAGAACTATCCGGGCTTGCCGACGCCGCAGCGCTACGACCTGGGCTACGATAACGCCGACCAGTTGCTGACCGCGCCGCTCAAGAAGACCACGAACAACGCCTTGGTCCGGCAATACATCTATGGCTACGACCCGGCTTCCAATCGGACCTCGGAGCGGGTGGGCAATGCCACGACCAACTCGGTGCCGAACAACGTGAACGAGATCACGAGCCAGAGCGGCGCGACCAACCGCACGTTGACCTACGATCTCAACGGCAGCCTGACGAGCGACGGCGGCACGCGCACTTTCGAGTGGGACGGAGCGAACCGGCTCGTGGCGGTAAATTACACCGGGACCAATCAGCGGAGCGAATTTTCCTACGACGGGCTCAATCGCTGTGTGAAGATCGTGGAAAAGACGGGCAACACGGTGAACTCGACGCGCAAGTTCGTGCTCTGCGGGACGGAGAAGTGCGAGTATCGCAACAACAACGGCGCGGTCCAGCTCCAGCTCTTCAGCCAGGGGCAATACCAGGGCGGCTCCAACGCGTATTACTACACGCGCGATCATCTGGGCTCGATTCGGGAAATGACCGACGTGAGCGGCACGGTGGTTGCTCGCTATGATTATGATCCTTGGGGACGCTCTACGACAGTGATTGGCACCAACAAACCCGACTTCAACTTCACCGGCCTCTACCAGCACGCCAAGAGCGGGCTCGATATGGCGACGTATCGCTTTTACGATCCCGATCTTGGAAGGTGGCTAAACCGCGATCCCATCGGGGAGAGCGGGCGGAGTCGAATCTGTATGGGTATGTGGAGAACAATCCGATCAATGATCTTGATCCTTTGGGGCTCTGGGGGGCGAATGAAGCTTATGGCGACTGGCTGAACATTGCTGCTAATGGTCTCAATCGCGGCGGACTCTCCGGGTATGCTCAAGCTGCGATGGGTATCGCGGCCATGACCGCAATCGATCTTCGCGGGGCGCAAGGGAGCGCTAGAAAACAATGCGGAGCGCTACCGGGTCTGCGGTGGGTGCCGGCTGTCCCAAAAACGCCTGGAAGTATGGCGGCTTAGCAACTGGGCAAATCGCCTTGGCCGCTGGTGGGCAATATGTAATCGGCAACGCGTTATATCCATTCTACCGGTTCATTGGTCCGGGATCCCGCGCTGGATTCGGCGCAGGCACTTGGTTAACACGTGGCCCAGTTGGAAGCATCGCTTATGGAAGCATTGCCAATGGAGCCTCAAGATTGCAAATACCGACACAGGCGGCTGTGAATTCTGTTGTTCGAGCAGAAGGCGTTTGGTCCCGCTATATTGCCGGTCCGCGACCCGCGACGGGGAATCCGCAATGGGGCATTGGCGGCGGTGCTGAGTATCGCCTGGGAGGATTCGGGCCGTGACTATCACCGAATCGGTACTCACTGAGTATGCGCGAGATCACAATTTGGAGTTTGCCAGAGATCCATATCATGCGTCCGAAGGGTTCGAATTCAGACGCTACGGCAAGGAAATCGAATCTATCGGATTCTTATTCGGGAAGAATTCTGTAGAGGTGTATCGACGCAGATCTGATCGTGCGCTTGATCTGATCCATCGCAGACTGTGGCTTGTTGAATCAATCCTGAAACCATTTATGGGCAAGAAGCGCGACAGCTATCACGTGCTCCAGCAATTGCCTCTCGAAGGCTTCGGTGAAGCAGAGGCATTAGCGATTTTGGAACGCTATTTCAACTCTGCTTCGGAGCAAGATTAGCGTCACGCTCGGGATCGCGTCTCAAAGGCCAAGGCGACCCGGGGCCAAGGCGACCGGGGTCGCGTCTAAATATTTTGACAATTGGAGCGAGGAGCGGTAATCCATTGCATGTCTCGACCGTTGCGCCTCGAGTTCGAAGGCGCCCTCTACCATATCAGCGCTCGAGGCAATCGCCGGGAGCGGATTTTTGGCAGTGACGAGCGATTGGGAGCGCTTCCTGGAAATCCTGGCCCGCTCTCTGGCGCGTTTTGAGGTCGAGCTGCACGCATACGTTTTGCTCGGGAACCATTTTCACCTTTTGACAAGGACGCGGCGGGCGAATCTGAGCCGGTGGATGCACTGGGTGATGGTGACCTACACCACCTGGTTCAATCGGCGGCATGAGAAAGTGGGTCATCTTTTCCAGGGCCGCTACAAAAGCCTGCTGGTGGAAGAGGGGGGCTATTTGTTGGAGTTGAGCCGTTATCTGCACCTCAATCCGGTACCGGCGGCAAAGTCCTCGGCTTGGGGGACCCTGTCGAGTGCCGGCGACGCCTGCGTGCGTATCGGTGGAGCAGCTATCGCGGCTACGCGGGTCTCGAAGAGCCGGCCGAGTTTGTCAGCGAAGACCTGGTCTTGGGAGAATTCGCGCCGGAAGAGGCGGCGGCGGGAGAGCAAGTGCGTTATCGTCGCTTCGTGGAAAAGGGATTGGTGGGTGAGATGGCGAATCCGACCGACGCAGCGCGGTGGCAGGCGGTGCTGGGGAGCGAAGATTTTGTGCAGCGAATGAAGGACAAGATGCAAGCACGGCGGCATGAGCGGCGGGAGGTAAAGGCGCTACGGAGTGGCACGCGCGGGACGGACCCGCAGGCGATCATTGCTCGGGTGGCCGAGCGACATGCTCTGCCGGTCGAACGCCTGCTGCGCGGGAAAGAATATGGATTGCTAGCGCGCGGCTTGGCAATGTGGGCGGTGTGGCAGCGTTGCGACCTGACTCTGCGCAAAATCGGAACCCTCTTCGGCGGGATGGATTACGCCGCGGTCGCGCAACGAATTCGACGAATCGAGCGGGACAACGCCATCCGAAAAGAGCGTAGAACGCTCTTACAACAATGTCAAAATATTTAGACGCGACCCCATTCGCCGCTCTCGACTCCAAAGCAAGCATCAGGAGAATAGCTGCGAAACGTCCTGCGATTATGCGCTTGCGATATGCCTTCGTATGTTCAAATCTGCTTTGATCTATTCCCTCGCGACCGCATCAATTGCAGCCTTGTTGAGCATTGTCGCTCTTGTGTTTGTCGTTTTGCAATCGGGCTATGCTCACCCGTCAGCACTTTGCATTGCGCTCGTATATGTAGTGTACCGGCCAGTGCTCTTGCTAGGATGGAGTGCGCATGACATGTTCACCTCTTTGTCTGTAATTCCCATAAACATCCTTCTTTGGAGCATTGTCGGCGGATTGCTCGGGCTGAGTAGGCGAGTAATGGGTGGTGGTTAACTTTTTGGTGATCGGTTGCGCAGCGCCCTGTCGAGGAAGGTGCAAGGTGGAACGGTGTTGAAGCAGTACTGACTGCTGCCGCGGGCCGCAGGGCCACCGAGCCCTGCCGAAAGCTCTGGCACGGTGGACGAAACAGTCACTAATCCTGCGGCCGATCCCTCTATCTCCCCGACCCGGAATGCCCTTGGCGGTTGGTTGCAACGGGAGCGAGACTTTATTAGTTTACAGGGTTGGCAACGAGTCACCTCAAGGCAGCCGATGTCTTCTGGGGGAAACCGCCCGGGCGATAACGAGGGAGACAAACGATGAACGAGCCGGATTTCTAAAAGCACGCTCAGAACGAGTTTCGGTTCTTGGTAGATCGTTGTGAGTTCACTCAAGCGAGCGCCGAACCAAACAGAGTTCGGTACGCCTCAAAAGATGTCATAGTCGAAGTCAATTACAGCGGGCGGGGCGAAGTTGATGTCATCCTCGATGAAAATCCTCCGTCATACCGCTTCCAATTAAGACTGTTTTTGAAAGCCTATCATCCGGCAATCGAGAAGGCTCTGGGTTATGGAATCGCCAACTCCGACGATCGAGATTCGCCGTGAACTGAATCGCCTCTCCGATGCTTTGCGGCGATACGGCAATCCGCTGTTGGAACATGACTAGGCAAGTATTCGAGAAGATGAAGACGTTCAAATGGTGGGAGCTTCCGTCCTAACGACGTGGTTCGTTCGATTCGTGGGTTCAGCGTAACGTGTAAACGGTTCCTCGGAGGGTCAGGCTCTGGGGAAACAGAAAGAACTGTTTTTATGAACTACGTTGGGATCGATATTCTCAAGCGCTGACAGCGCGCTTCTGCGCCCTGGATGAGGCGTGCGGAGGTTGAAGGAAGCACTTACTTGGCGTGTCTCGAGCGTGCGAGACTACGCGCGCTTTCTCCGGGGGCTGCCTGTGTCTGAGTTTGCTGGTCTTGGAAGCGTGCTTGAGCTGGGGTTTGACCCATTAGTTCCTGGAGGATGATTGCGCAGGTGGCGGAATTGGTCCTGGCCCATCCTTTTAAGTCTCGGCTGAGTGCTCGACGACGAGTATCAAGACCGTTCGCCATTGATCGCCTACGCTTTGGCCACCCTGCTGCACGTCTTCCTGGTGGCCCGGGCGCACATCTCGCGCCGGGAGACGCCGGCGCGCATGAACTTGCTGCGATAACGCCAGGCTTCCTGGGCGCCGTTCCAAGCATCGCGATCTTGCGCGATTGCATCCATGATTTGTTTGATTAGTCGCGTATAAGAGCTGGATTGGAATGCGACCCGCAATCGCGCCGAGTATCGTCGGCGACTGCGGGCTGCGCTTCTAAGCGCCGGCGTGATTGCCCGAATCGAGCGATTCCTGTTGCAAGAATCGATGGCTCTCCATGACCTGATCGCCCAGCGGATGAAGCAGCAGGACGAGGCTAGCGCGCGCCAGTTTAGATTGCGACCCCGCGCTCTTGCAGACGCGCGAGCAACTCATCGAGATGCGCGCGGTCGTGCGTTTCCACGGTGCAGAGGACGTTGACGGCCGAGACATCGGAACTGGCGAAAGCGCGGTCGTGCACCACCTGTTCAAGGAGAGGGATATTGCCGGCCCGCGTCCAGCGACGGGGAATCCGCAATGGGGAATTGGCTGTGGTGCTGAGTATCGCGTGGGAGGGTTCGGGGGTGACAATCAACGAATCATTACTCACTGAGTATGCGCGAGATCACAATTTGGAGTTTGCCAGAGATCCGTATTATGCGTCCGAAGGGTTCGAATTCAGACGCCACGGCAAGGTAATCGAGTCTATTGGATTCTTATTCGGGAAGAATTCTGTGGAGGTCTATCGGCGCAGATCCGATCGTTCGCTTGATCTGATCCATCGCAGACTGTGGCTTATTGAATCAATCCTGAACCATCTATGGGCAAGAAGCACGACAGCTATCACGTGCTCCAACAATTGCCTCTCGAACGTTTCAGTGAAGCAGAGGTATTGGCGATTTTGGAACGCTATTTCAACTCTGCCTCGGGACGGAACAGACGGGGTCGCGTCTAAAGGGCATGTTGCCCAAATCGAGCGGTTCTGAAGAATAATATTACCCGGACCAAGGCGAGGGACGGGGAGGAGGACGAAGCCGGGCAGGCTAGCGCGCGCCGGAGATTGTGACCCCGCGCTCTTGCAGACGCGCGAGCAGCTCATCGAGATGCGCGCGGTCGCGCGTTTCCACGGTGCAGAGGACGTTGACGGCTGAGACATCGGAACTGGCGAAAGCGCGGTCGTGCACCACTTGCTTGATGCTTGCGCCGACCGCCGCGATTTGCGCGGTGAGATCGGCCAGGCCGCCCGGCCGATCGCTGATCACGGCGGTGAAACGCGCCAGTCGTCCGTCCGCGACCAGGCCGCGCTCGATCACACGGCTCAGAACATTGGGATCGATATTACCGCCGCAAAGCAGAAGCACGACCCGTTTCCCGGCGAGCTCCGGGCAGTTGCCCGGAAAGACAGGCCGCAAGGGTGGTGGCGGCGGCGCCTTCCACGACGCCCTTATCCAGTTCGACGATGCGCAAGATGGCGAGCGCGATCTGTTCCTCATCTACGAGAACCACCTTGTCGGTGTGCTGGCGGGCAATCTCAAAAGCGTTGCTCCCGACCTGGGCAATCGCGAGACCGTCGGCCAGCGTCGGACGCGTCTCGATGCGGGTCGGCTTGCCCGGCGCGCAGGGCCGCGGAAAAACTGGCGACGTGCTCCGCTTCGACCGCGATGACTCTTGCTTGTGGTCGCAAGGTTTTGACCGCGAGCGAGACGCCCGCGAGCAAGCCGCCGCCGCCCACCGGGACGATGACGGCGTCGAGATCCGGAACCTGCGCGACGATCTCGAGACCGGCCGTGCCCTGGCCGGCGATGATGGCGGGATCGTCGTAACCATCGATGTAGGCGAGCCCTTTTTCCTGCGCGATTTCGTGGGCGTGCGCTTTGGCTTCGGCGAAATCCTTCCCGTGCAGGACGACGGTCGCGCCGAGTTTCTGGCAGTTGGTGATCTTGATCAGCGGCGCGAATTTCGGCATGACCACCGTGGCGGGCACGCCTAACAATCGCCCCTGGTAGGCGAGCGCCTGGGCATGATTGCCGGCCGAGGCGGCGATCACGCCTTTCTTCTGCTGCGCGGGCGAGAGCTGCGCGAGGGCGTTGCGCGCGCCGCGTTCCTTGAAGCTGCCGGTGCGCTGGAGATAATCGAGCTTGCAATAAATCTCCATCCCGGTGAGCTCGCTCAGCGGGATCGATCGTGTGCAGGGCGATTCGTAAACCGCGCCCTTGATGCGGCCGGCGGCTTCCTCGATGTCGTGAAAGGTGGTCAGGGTTGGATCGTAAATCGTTGAATCGTGAATCGTGAACGTCAGCGGGCGAGGATTTTTCGTTCATCAACCCGTGAGCATCAACTTCCGACGGGCGGAGGATGATCGCGCGGCTCTCAGCCGATTCACGAATCTCGATTTAACGATTCACGCTGTCACCATCGAGCAGCTCGCGCACCTTGCTGGCGAGCTCGTCGGCGCTGAATGGTTTCGCGAGGAAACACATTTCCGGATCGCGCCGGTCGCCGGGGTGCATCGATTCTTCGAGGTAGCCTGAGATGAAGATCACTTTGGTTTCCGGGCTCGCCTGGGCCAGCCAGTCGGCGAAATGGCGGCCGCTGATTTCGGGCATCACCATGTCGGTCAGGAGCAGGTCGATCTTCGGCGCGCCGTTGCGCTTTGCGATGAGACGTTTCGCGTCGTCGCCGTGGGCCGCTTCCAGCACTTCGTAACCGAGATTGCGCAGGACGCGGACGGAAATGATGACGCACGCTCACTTCATCTTCGAGGACGAGAATGGTCTCGGTGCCGGTGAGCGGTTTCTTTTGGCCGGGTTTCTTGTAGGGCAGCGGCGGAGGCGCGGCGACGCGGGGCAGGAAGATGCGGAAGGTGGCGCCTTTCCCGAGCTCGCTCTCGGCGCAAATGTGACCGCCGCTTTGCCTAACGATACCGTAACTGGTGGCGAGGCCGAGGCCGCTGCTGCGCGCGTCATCTTTGGTCGTGAAGAAGGGCTCGAAGAGCCGCGCCTTCACTTCGTCGCTCATTCCGCAGCCGTTGTCGCTCAGAGAGATCGTGACGTATTCCCCGGCCGGAAGGTCCGTCCCGGTGGGCAGCCGGTCTGCGGCCGGCCCCACTTCGAGGGTCGAAGTCTCGATCGTGAGACGACCGCCTTTGCGCATCGCGTCGCGGGCGTTGACCGCCAGGTTCACGAATGATCTGCGCGAACTGGCCGGCATCGACTTTGATGTAGGCGCCTTTTTTCAAATGATGCAGGTGACAAACGACCGAGATGTTGTCGCCGAGGAGCCGGAGGAGCGAACGCTCGAGGTTGGTGATGAGGCTGTTGACCTCGAGCACGGTGGGCTCGAGCGCCTGGCGACGGCTGAAGGCGAGGAGTTGGTGGGTGAGAGAGGAGGCGCGGCCGGCGGCGTCGCGGATTTCCTTGATCTGGTCGGCGATCTGGCCTTTCACTCCCTTCTCCGTCAGGAGCAGATCGCTGTAGCCGAGAATGGTGGTGAGAAAATTATTGAAATCGTGCGCGACGCCACCGGCCAGTTGTCCGAACGCTTCCATCCGTTGGGAGCGGCAGGCTTGCGCTTGCAGTTGGCGACGGGTGGTCACGTCCATCAGCGTCCCGACCAACCGGACGGCTGCGCCGCGGGTGTCGCGCAGGATCAAGCCGCGCTCGAGGATGTGGGCGTAGGTTCCGTCGGCGCGCTGGAAACGGTATTCGCCTTTCCAGGTTTCATCGGAGCCGTTGAAGGCGATACGCAAGCTGTCCTGGATGCGGGCCAGATCCTCGGGGTGAATGTGGTCGAACCAGAAACTGATCTTTTCGCTCGCGGCGCAGCGGGCGTGCCCGAGCAAACTCTCCAGGCCGCGCGGCCAGAGGAGCGCGCCGCTGCTTACATTCCAATCCCGAACCGCATCATTCGTCGCACGTGCAACGATTTCAAAATAGTCCGCGCCCGTTGCTGGATCAGTTTCAAGGTGCGCACCGTTTTGCTTCTGAGCGCCGGGTTCATCGTCGTTTGTGTTCTTTTTGGGCAGTTGCCGGGATGAATTTTTGGTTTCTGTTGCCATGCGGTCACACGGCCGCGGCCGCACGACAGAGATAGCTAGATCTATGCCCGCCCGATCCCGTGCGCTGGACGAATTGCCTTGCCTTTCCACGAGCATCGAAAATAGGGCTGATCGCTGCGGTGTAGCCCCGGGGGCGTTGACGCTAGGCACGCGCGCCCATTGAATTGAGGAAACCGCTCGACAACGGTTGCCGGGGTCGCCGCCCCCGGCTACAACACTTGAGCGATGATTTTTACGGCGCGGCAGCTTGCGGAAATGTGCGGTGGGACCGTGTCGGGCGATGCCGATGGCACGATTTCCGGCGCGGCTTCGCTGGCCGAAGCGACGTCCGGGGAAATCACCTTCTATGGCAATCCGCGCTACCTCGCGGCCTTTCGCCGGACGCGCGCCGCCGCGGCTTTTGTCCCGGAAGATTTCGAGGAACAAATCGTCAGCGCGCAAATTCGTGTGGCGGATCCAACCAAAGCTTTCGAGCAGGTGGTGCAAGAGTTTGCGCCGCAGCCGATTACGTTCCCGCCGGGAATCCATCCAACCGCTGTCTCGCGCCCGGGACGTCGTTAGGCGAAGCCGTCTCGATCGGCGCCCTATGTCGTCGTCGAAGCGGGCGCGCGGATTGGCGATGGCACCCGCCTCGGCGCCCACAGCTACGTCGGCCACGAAACAACGATCGGCGCGGGCTGCCTCATTTATCCGAACGTCACGATTCGCGAACGGATCAAGATCGGCGACCGCGTCATCATCCACAGCGGCGCCGTGATCGGTTCGGACGGCTTTGGATTCGAAATGGCCGCTGGCGGGCACAAGAAGGTGCCGCAAATCGGCATCGTGCAGATCGACGATGACGTCGAGATCGGCGCTAACACCACGATCGATCGCGCGCGCTTTGGGCGCACCTGGATTCAGGAGGGAGTGAAGATCGACAACCTCGTGCAGATCGCGCACAACGTGGTCATCGGGAAACACTCGATCATCGTCGCGCAGGTCGGCATCGCCGGGAGCGTGCGGATTGGGTCGGGCGTCGTGATCGGCGGGCAGGCGGGAATCATCGGTCACATCGAGATCGACGATGGCACGATGATCGGCGCGCAAAGCGGTGTCTCGAAAAGTCTGCACGGGGGCACCTGGTGGGCGTCGCCGGCGGTGCCGTTGAAGGAAGCGAAAAAGCAGATCGCCTGGATGCGACGGCTCGGGACATTGTTCGAGCGGGTGAAAGCGCTCGAGGAAAAAACAGGCGAAAAGCCCTAACGAATTTGATCTCGGCCTAACGAACCATTTTGTCATCCTGAGCCCCGAAGGCTTTCGGGGCGAACGACCTCGCGATTTACGTGCGGGGAACCCAGTGGTATGCGGCGCCGGACAACGCTTGTGAGGTCCCTCTCCGTCCTACGGCGGATCGGGATGACAACGCGTTTTTCTATGATGTTGTTCTTCGTTAGGCGCAGACAGCTACTTTACGGAACGAGGAAGATCTTTCCGCTGTAGGGGTCTTTCACCTTCTGTCCCGGCGCGAATCCGGTCACGTCGACGTAGCCTCCGTTCTTGTCGTAGGGACTGAAGACATACCCCGGTTTGCCCGGGACAGGTTTGCCGTAGGGAAGGTCGCCTGTTTGAGTCGATGCGGTCTGGGGAGTGGCGGAAGGTTTCGGCTCCGTGGTGCGCGCGCTCGACACTTGCGGCGCGTCAGCTGGCCCGGCGCCCGGCGGTTCCGGTTCGTGCCCTGCGGCGGCGACCTGTCCCGGCGGTTGAACCGGCGGCGCTGGCTGCTGGACCGGAGGGGGGTGCTGCGGCGGAATCGGCGCGCTGGCGGAATATCCTGTCACCGTTCCAGCGGCGGGAGTCGGACTCGGCTGTTCCTGGTCGACTCCGAGTTTCCGTCGCAAGTAAGCGTTTGGCGCATCCACGACGCGGAAGGTCGAGACGGCCGCGTTGTGCGCCGTCTGGCAAGAAGGCAGCGCCAAGAGGACGAGAAGGAGGGCCGGGAGAGTGCGTTTCATGGGTTTTGGCATAATAAACTTCGATCGGTGAGACGCTAATGTGCGGGCAAGATTCACTTTGCCGAAGGAGCGGGATAAACCGCAGGGCTTCGATTTCCATCCTGATCGACCGCCGCGACGCCGAAGAGAAAGTTGTCTTTGGAAACTTTGGGGACCGTGAAACGCGTCACCTTACCAGCGGAAACAGAGTGCTGCCAAAGGGGCGCAGTCGTTTCGCGCCAGAACACTTCGTAGCCGGCCAGGTCCGGCTCGCGATTCGCCTCCCAGCGCAGGGTGGTATCGTTAGTCAATTCCTTGGTCTCCATCTCCACTCCCGCGGGCGCGGCGGGCGCGAGGGCGAGGGCGCCTAACGACGCCGCGTTGATTCGCGCGACCTGCGCGATGTAGGCAAAGTCGTCGAACTCCGGCAGGTCGCCATACTGCACGCCGTTTTCCTGACGAACGTCCTGGTGCTGGTGGCGATAGTCTTCGTTAGGCTCGGTCATTCGCACGGCGGGAAAGCCGGCTTCGAGGAACGGCGAGTGATCGCCACCGCGCAGGTAGCGATCCTTGCGATAGATGATGTTGACCGTCATTCCGGGGACGTAACGCTCGCCCGTTGATTTGATGAAACGCGCCAACTCACGCGCGGCGCTGTCGTTTTCTCCGCCCGTTTGCACCCGCTTGCGCCATGTTTCCGGCATCTCCTTCAAGGGCGGGACGCCTTCCGCAAAGAGGCGCACATGCTGGTTATCGAGGTGCCCGTCTTCCGCGTGCGAACTGCCGATGATGTCGTTGGTAATCATGCCGGCGACGTTCCAGTTCTTTTCCTTTGCCATTTTCGCCCAGTGGGTGGAACCGAACAGTCCCTGCTCCTCGCCCGCGACCGCCATGAAGACGAGGGTCGCGTCCCACTTCTGTTGCGACATGACGCGCGCCAGCTCGAGCACGGCCGCGACGCCGGAGGCATCGTCGTTCGCTCCCGGCGCATCGGCCGTGGCATTCATCGGGTCGCTCACCCGCGAGTCGTAATGCCCGCTCACGACGTAAATCCGGTCGCGTGATTCCGCCTGCTCGCCCGGCAGCGTCGCGACGACGTTGACGACCTGGATCGGCTGGGGGTTTCTTTCGCCCGGCGGCTGGGTGAAGTCGTCCATCGCCACCTGCAACCGACCGCCCGAATCCTCGGCGTAGTGTTCGAATTCCGCCTGCAACCAGCGGCGCGCGGCGCCGATCCCCCGGGTCTCGTGCGTTGCGTCGGAAAGCGTCTGGCGGGTGCCGAAACTCACCAGTTTGCGGATGCTCGCCTCGATGTGGGCGGCGGAGATTTCCTTGACAACTCCGGTGATCTGCGGGTTCGGCTTCGGTGCCGACGCCGCCGAGGCAGCCGTCACTCCGATCAGGAGGAAAAAAGCGGAAACGCGCATCAGTGGGGAAAGATAATGTTCTTCGCCAAGTGCGCCAGTCAGTCGCCGACGCGGGCGGCCTGAGAAGAGTCCTCGAGTTTTGGCATTTCCCGCGGTTGCGGCTAGGCTATTCGCCCCTTGGGACTTGATGGACGACGATTTTCCGCAGGAGCGCACTGCATTCATTTTTTCCGACCCCGCCGGAAGACGTTGGCCGCGCCTGCGGCTCGCACTGCTCTTCTCCGGCATCGGAGCCTTCATTGCCGCGGTCTTTTTCGTCCAGACGCTCTTTGTGACACCGCAGCTGCGAATGCCTTTCGCCTTGCGGCAGTTGAAGGGCCAGCTGAAGTCGCTGCAGAAGAAGAACCCGGCGGGGCAGCTCCCGCCTAACGTTCCGCTCTGGGAGAAGTTCATCGCCGCGCGCGCCGCGGCGAAAAAGTCGCCGTCGCCCTCCGCCTTGCCGCTGCCTGCTTCGAGAAAAGCCATCGGCGGCGAGGTGCGGATGGCGTTTTACACCAACGGCGATCCCTACAGCTACAAATCGCTCGAGCAACATGCGTGCGCAGCTCACGCATGTTTGCCCGGAGTGGATCGCGCTGATCGATGGCCTGGGCGACATGCAGATCGACGCCGATGTCGTCTGCCCAAGCTGGCCGCCACCAAGGGTATCGCGCTGATGCCGCTCCTGACGAATCTCGTCGGCGACACCTGGCAGCCCGAAGCCGTCGAAAATCTCGCGCATGGTCCGGTCGATCGGCAGGACCGTTTCATCCAGAATCTGCTCACCAATCTGGAGAAGGCGAAGGCGGCCGGCGTGGTGGTCGACTGGGAGCAGGTCGATCCCGCCTACAAGAATGACATCACGAAGTTGCTCAACAAGATGGCTGACGCGCTGCACGGCGCGGGCCGGCAACTTTGGCTCTGTGTGCAGCCCGGCCAGGACCTCGACTACATCGATTTCGACAGTGTTTCCGAAACGGTCGATCGCTTCGTCGCGCTCCTCTTTGACGAAACTTCCGACATCGATTCGCCCGGCCCGCTCGGCTCGCGCCAGTGGTTCGAATCGTGGCTGCACGCGCTCTCTGGAGGACGCGGATCCGAAGCAATGGATCATCGCGCTCGGCAGCTACGGCTATGACTGGACGAACGGCGAGCGCCGCGCGGAGCTGATCAGTTTTCCCGAAGCGATGAGCCGCGCGAGCAACGCGGAAGTGGAATCGGGTACCGTTGGCGCCGCCGGATTACAACTCCGATTTCTATTACGAAGACGCGGACAAGGAGCACTCCGTCTGGTTCCTCGATGTGGTCACTTTTCTGAATCAACTGCACGCGGTGCGCGATGCAGCAGGCGGGTGGATTCGCGATCTATCGCCTCGGGACGGAGGACGCTGCGATTTGGGACGCGATCAATCTCCCGCGGCAGTTTCCGATCGAACGGGACGGTGAAGTCGTCTCCTCGAGACGCTGAAAGGGAACCGACACCATCACCGACGTGGGAGAAGGCGAAATCGTGACCGTCGATGAAACGCGAGCGGACGGAGTGCGCAAGGTCGAGCTTGGTCCGGACGGTTATCTGACCGCCACCTATCTTCGAATTTCCCGAATTCCCGACGCTCTATCACCAGGGCGCCGGCGGCGAACACCAGGTCGCGCTCACCTTCGATGACGGGCCCGATCCGGAGTGGACGCCGAAGGTGCTCGACATCCTGAAGGCGAACGGGGTGAAGGCCGCTTTTTTCCTCGTCGGAGTGAACGCGGAGAAATATCCCGGATCTCGTTAGGCGAATTGTGGCCGAGGGTCACGAGATCGGCAACCACACCTATTACCATCCGAATCTCGCGATTTGCTGGCCGGAGCACATCCGGCTCGAGCTGAACGCGACCCAGCTCCTGCTCGAGACGATCACCGGCCGTTCGACCACGCTTTTCCGGCCGCCTTACGCTGCCGACACCAGCCCTTCGTCGCTGAGCCGATCTCGCCCCGCTGCAGATTGCGAGCGATCTCGATTACCTCGTCGTGCTCGAGAACATCGATCCCGCAGGATTGGGCGCGGCCGGGCGCCGACATCATTCTTCAGCGCATCAAACAGCAGCGGCGCGACGGCAGCATCATCCTGCTGCACGACGCCGGGGGCGATCGCTCGCAGACGATCGAGGCGCTTCCGCGGATCATCGATTGGCTGCAGACGCGCGGCGATTCGATCGTTCCGTTGAGCACGCTGCTCGGCAGCTCGCGCGACGCCGTCATGCCGCCGATCGGCAATGGCGAACGATCCTCGCGTTTGTGAGCGGCGCCGGCTTCCGCATCTTTCACGCGATCGAGGAATTTCTCTGGGCCTTCATGATCGTGGCGACGGCGTTGATCGTCATGCGAACCCTGGTCGTGATTTGGCTCGCGGCGCGTTTCCGCCGGATTGCAGCGCCGCCGGCAGGATTTCGCGCCGCCGATCAGCGTTCTGATCGCCGCCTATCAACGAGGAGAAAGTGATCGCGGCGACCTTGCGCGCGGTCCTGGCGAACGATTATGCGGGCGAGATCGAAGTGCTGGTGGTCGACGATGGCTCGCGCGATGAGACGGCCGCCGAGGTGGAAAAAATCGCGCAAACCGATGCCGCGCGTTCGACTCGTTAGGCAAGCAAACCGCGGCAAAGCGGTCGCGCTTGCAGCGCGGCTTGTCGCTAGTCCAGCACGAGCTGGTCGTCTTCCTCGATGCCGACACCCATCTGCCAGAGCGACACGTTGCGCCTGCTCGTGCGGCCGATGAGCGACGAGCAGGTGGTCGCGGTTTCCGGTCACGCCAAGGTCGGCAACCTGCGCACTTTCATCGCGCGCTGCCAGGCGCTCGAATACACCTGCGGCTTCAATCTCGATCGACGTGCCTACGATCGCTGGAACTGCATCACCGTCGTGCCTGGCGCGATCAGCGCGATGCGGCACTCCGCGATCGAGCGGGCTGGGCGGGCTCAGCCTCGATACGCTGGCCGAGGACACCGATCTCACGCTCGCTTTGCACAAGGCAAAGCGCGCATCGTTTACACGCCGGACGCGATCGCCTGGACGGAAGCGCCCGAGACCGTTGCGCACGCTCGCACGGCAACGTTTCCGCTGGGCTTACGGCACCTTGCAATGTCTCTGGAAACATCGCGACATGGTCTTCAACTGGCGTTACCGCGCGCTCGGCTGGTTCAGCCTGCCGAGCGTCTGGTTTTTCCAAATCCTGCTCGTCGCGCTCACGCCGCTGGTCGATCTTCTTTCTCCTCGCTTCGCTTCCCTTCGGCGCCTGGCGCGCGGTCCTGCCGTTCGTGATCGTCTTTCTCGCGATGGACGTGATTCTCGCCACCCTCGCCTGTATTCTCGAGCGCGAGTCGATTCTGAACGCCTGGCGGATTCTGCCGATGCGACTGATCTACCGGCCACTGCTCAGTTACGTGATCTGGAAAGCGATCCTGCGCGCGATCAAGGGCGCGTGGGTCGGTTGGGGAAAACTGGAGCGGACCGCGTCTGTGCCGGTGCGGGTTTAATGCAGCGTATCCGAGACGCATCTGCGCGACTGGCAGGCGTGTTCGCGTTCGCCTGCTTTTCGTTAGGCTGCGAAAAGCATGGGACGCTCGCCGCGAAGGTGGATCCCAACGCCCCGGTCGAGGTGATGCTTCCGGAAAAGGGCGCCTACACCGGGGCCTTCATCGATTTCGGCGACGCGGAAGACGCCGTCGCGCTCGAGACGATCGAAAATTTCGAACAAATGGTCGGGAAACATCAGGCGATCATCGCCTCCTCCAGCTACTGGGGTGAACAGAGCTTTCCCGTCCGCGAACCTGAAAATGATCTGGCGGCATGGCTCGCTCCCGCTCGTTTTCTGGTCGCCGTGGGACCGCCCTTACGAGCAACACAAGGGTCCCGACCGTTTCAGCCTCAACGCCATTCTCGCCGGCACCTGGAACCGTTACATCGATGACTGGGCGGACGCGGCGCGCGAGTTTGGGAAGCCCATGATCGTTTCCTTCGGCGACGAGATGAATGGCGACTGGTTTCCCTGGTCGGGCGCCTATTACGGTGGCGCCAAACCGGTCGCGGGTCGGCCTAACGACTGGGAAGGCCCGGAGCTTTTCAAGCGCGCCTTTCGTTATGTCGTCGAGCGGGTGCGCGCCCGCGGCGCGCACAACATCCAGTGGATGTTTCAGACGAACAATTATTCCTTCCCGATGGAGACCTGGAACTTCGCGCCCGCCTATTATCCCGGGCTCCGAACTACGTCGACTGGCTGGGGATGAGCGTCTACGGCCAGCAATTCAACGATGAACCGTGGGCGAATTTTCTCCCCCTGATCGAGTGGCCCTACGAGGAAATGTCCGCGACTCGATCCGAAAAAGCCGATCATGATCGCCGAATGGGCGACCGGCGAATTTCCTCGTTCGGGCGACAAGGCGAAGTGGATTCGCGAGGCCTTCGAGGTCATGCGAACGAAACTGCCGCGGGTGAAAGCGGCCGTCTACTGGCACGAGCGCTGGCAAAACGAGGACCAGACCTACAGCAATCTGCATATCAATTCGTCGCCCGAAGCGCTCGCCGCCTACCGGGAGGGAGTGGCCAACCCCTATTGGTTAGGCAATTTGATTCTCCGCCCGGAAACGGCGCCGAAATAGGGCGGGACCTTGCCTAACGAGGCCGCAACAGCTCGAGCGCCAGCTTCCACTCTCCGCTCCTGTTCTTGCGCCAGATCCGGAGGTAGTAGCCGGGGATTGTGTCCGCGGTGTATTCGCCCCAGGCAACACCTAAATCGCCCCCATGGGAAACTTCCCCCTTCGCTTCGCCGAAGGTGATCGGTTTCCCAGCCGCTCGCAAAGCCGCCGCCGCCGCGCTCTGGCCGAGGATGGGAAATTCCCGCGGCGGATAATATCGGAGCGATTCCTCCGCGACCGAGGAAAATTTCCCGGCCCGGTCGGCGGCGTAACTCCGGTCGAGCGCCAGCATCGACGCCAGGGCAATGACGGGTGATTCGTTAGGGGCGTGGTTTTCGACCAATTGCAGCTCGGTCGCGGTCGCGGTCGGTCGCGGGTTATCCGAGCCGACGTCGAAGAGCAGCTTCCACTGCCCGTTCTCCCTTCGCCAAATCGAGACGAACTGGCCGAAAGCGGTTGCTTCCTTTGCCGCTGCGTTTTCCTTGAACGACCAGGGACCGGTCGTATAACCGAGGTCGCCGTTCGTCGCGGTCGCCGCCAGGACAGGCTGCCATTGCAGGACTCCGCCTCCCGTCGCCGGTTTTGCTTCCCACGATTTTTTGCCGTTTTGCGGTCCGGGTTGGAAAAGGATGCCCTCGTCGGAGAGCGCGTGGAGAAACGCGGTGCGGGTTCCCAGCTCGAGCGATTCCCGGGCGAACGCCATCTCCGCCGTCGCGAGGGATTTGGCATTTCCGGTCTGGACCCCTTCCTCCGCCGAAAGAGTGGCCGCCGTGCAAAGCAGGAGAATCGGACGCGCGAGGCAGGAAAGAATTTTCACGGGGTTAGACAAAAGCTGCATTTGGCGGCGTCTCAATCTAAAAGACCGTGAAGAGGTCATGGAGAGAACGCTTACCGATGAAGACTGGAAGACCTGTTTTGCGCAGTTGGGCCCGGGCCTGCTCCTTTTCGCCCGCCGCTGGACTAATTGTCGCGCCGATGCCGAAGACGTTGTGCAGGAAACGTTCGTCCGTTTTTGGCGACGCCAGCATTCGATTGAAAACCGCGCCCTGCTTTACTCCGCCGTCCGCTCAACCGCGCTCGATCGCCTGCGGAGCGAGCAACGCCGGGCCCGGCGCGAGGCCGCAGTGGCGCTCGACGGCGCGGAACAAGTGGAGCCATCCTTCGCGGCCGGGGACGAAGGTCAGCAGTTGCTCGCGGCGGCGGTGGAGCGTTTGCCTAACGAACAACGGGAGGTCGTTATCATGAAAATCTGGAACGAGCTCACCTTCGCCGAGATCGCGAACATCCTGGAAATTTCACAAAACACCGCCGCTTCGCGTTATCGCTACGCGCTCGGCGCGCTTAAGAAAGCCTTGCAGCACCATGAATGATTTTTCCGAACTGGAAGCGGAGTTGAAGCAACTGCGTCCGGCGCCGGTCGCGGGCGAACTCTTCGCGCGCATCGAGCGCGCCCTGGCGCAGCCGGAAACCACACCCGGCGCCGGGTTTCTCCCGCGTCCATCGCGCCGCGCCCGCGTCTGGTGGTCGCTTGGACTTGGCCTGAGCGGTGCGACTGCGCTGATCTTGCTCGGCCTGAGATTTTTTGCCGAGCCGCTGCGGCCGGAACCAACCATCGCAGAAGAAGCCATCGCGCAAGAGACGCCTCCATCGGAACGCCTCACGAGCGGCTTCCAACCTTCCGCGTTGACCCAGGTCGTCTACCGCCAGCGCGACGAAGGCCTCGTTTTCTCGCCTAACCAATCGGAGCGCTTGCTCCGGCGGGTCCGATACGACACCCGCGAGACGATGCAGTGGCGCAACCCACGGACGGGTGCGTCGCTGCGCGTCTCCTATCCGGCGGAGCAGGTCGTGCTCACGCCGGTTTCCTTTCAATGAGCCTTAACCAAATCAAACTATGAAAAAACAAATCATCCTCACGACCGCACTGGCTGCGCTGCTTCCGCTCGCCGCCTTCGGCCAATCGCCCACTCCCGCTACCTCGCCAGCAGGCCAGGAGGCTGCGGCGCGCCCGGCTCCGCCGGCACCTCCAGCGCCGCCCGCGCCGCCGCCGCCGCCGAGGGCTCGAGGACAGCATATCCACGAGCACGACATGGAGCCGAAGGAACCGGTGACTTTTCTCGGCGTCGAGACCTCCAATGTGCCGCGGGTGTTATCAGAGCAAATGGGCTTGCCGCGCGGCTTCGGCGTGGTGATCGACTACGTGGTGCCGGAGAGTCCGGCGGCTGTCCGCCGGCCTCCAGCCGAGCGACATCATCCGGATGTTGAACGACCAGATCATCCTCGATCCAAGTCAACTCGGGAAGCTGGTGCGAAGTTTCGCCGACGGCGCCACGGTCAACCTCACGCTCTTGCGCAAGGGCAAGGAGATGAAAGTGACCGTGACCTTGAAGAATCACGAAGCGTCGGTGGATCGCGGGCCGTTCGGCTTCGAGCAGGAGTGGGAATCGGACGACATGGGAAAGATGAAATTTGATTTCCAAATGCCGGATATGACCGCGGTGCGGGAGGCGGTGGCACGCGCTAAGGCGGAGGCGATGCGGGCGGGCGACCAGGCGCGCCAGGCCGCGCGCAGACTGCGCATCGTCACGACCGATGACGACACGACCAAGACGACCAGGGTCGATCTCGGGAAAGCGACCATCACTTTTTCGGACGAAGAGGGCGAGCTGAAGCTGGAGAAAGTGGACGGCAAGAGAATGATGACGGCGAAGGACGCGCAAGGGAAAGTGCTCTTCAACGGCCCGGTCGATACCGAGGAGCAGCGGGCGAAGATTCCGGCGAATGTGCGCGAGCGTTTTGAGAAGTTGGAAAACCAGGACTTGCCCGAGATTCCAGCCACGCCGGAACCGCCCAGCGCGCCGGAGGACGGGAATGAATCGGCGCGCCGGCAAATTCCGCACTACGAGCGGGCGGCGCTTTCGCCTGGCGATCGTGTCGGGTGGCGGCGCAACACCGTGATCCTGTAGCCGGGATCTCGCCTAACGAATCGGTTTCAAAACGCACCGTGGAGCATGAGGGCTCCATAGGGCGCGCCGCTTTCGTTGTGGTAACGCACCTCGGTGCGAAAGTAATCGAATTGGCGCCAGGGCACGTAGCCGCCCTCGATGGTGAACGAAATGGAGGAATTGATCTTCCACTCCGCGCCGACCCCGGCGCGAATCTCCGTGTAGCTCAGCCAGGCGCTGTTCAGGCCGGGGTCGCCGTGGCTGTCGCCAAATTGAGCGTCCGTCCGAAAGGTGTTGGCCTTGACGTTCGCGCCGGCGAACCAGGTGAGACTGCGATTGGGCTGATACTCGAGGCGCGGGGTCGGAAGAGCGGCGTTGAGCACCCATTGTGGCGCAAATTTCCAGCGAATGCCGCCCCCGGGAAGGACGGGGAATCTCCCTTGCACGTTTACCCCGACGCCGAAAATGAACTGCAAATCCGGAGAGTAGATGTAGGTGCCACCCAAAACGAAGGGGATATTAAAGGAGTCGCTCTCCAAGTGGTTGGTGCCATAAAACCCGGGCTGGGTCTCCAACCGAAGGAGAACGACATCGAACAATCTGGTGTCGAACCCGACGATTGCATTAACCGCCTGGAGGGTGTTGGGCAATTGCTGGCCGCCATTCGGGAAGCCAAACGAATAGCGTTCCCATTGCGCCCCGACGCGCGGGATGCCGTACTTGAGTCGCGGCCCGTAGACAAAGAAGAGGTTCGAATAGTATTCGTTGTAATCGTTGACATCGCGCATGCCGCGGCGCACATCGCCGTCGCCGATGTAGGCCTGTTCCAGACCAAACTCGACGGGGAAACTAAAAGGCTTTTCCGCGACCTCATCCGAGGCGGTGGAAATTGTGTTATCGTCCGCCAGAACCGGGGCCGCGAGCGCGCTGGCGAGCAGGCCAACGAGAGCGAGAAGACGGGAATTCATTGGCTACTGTCGCGCTGAAGGGTCGCGGCCGCCCTTGAAATATCCTTGCGCATGGCCGATTCCGCCGCGAGCCGCCCGATGCCGTGCAGATCGCCGATCGACGCCGCGGAAACGAGATCACCACGCCAGACGAGCGTGGAAGGGCGCCCGTCCACTTTGAGCTGCCAGAGTTGGTGGAGAGTGAGCAGGACGTTGTAGCCGCTACTCGCGTAGTAAAGACCACTGGCGACCTGGGCCCCGCCGTCGGAGGTCGAGTGTATGTAAGAAGCGCCGAGGGCGAGGACGCCCTGGTCTTGGACCTCCATCAATTCCCAGTAGAGATCGGGCTGGAGCGATCCCTTCCCGCCGACCAGGCCGGTGGCGGGGAGGAAGCCGCCAAATTGCCGGCCAATCTTGCCTTGTTGCCTGACGAGTCCGGCGAGATCCTTGCCCGGAGAGACCGCCTCCCGGGTGTGATCGTAGGGCGCCTGAGCGGCCGCGCCCCCGGCGACGTAGTCTTGCGCGCGCTTGGTCAGGAGATCGGTCCAAAAGGCGGCGATGGATTGGCCGGCGGATTTTTGGGCTTCGGCCCGGCTCACTTGCAGATCGGGCGACATCTTGGTGGTGGCGGCGATCAGGGCCCGCACCGCGGAGTTGTTGGGCATGTTGTTCAATTTTGCAAAATTCGCCGCTGAAGGCGCCGCCGGCAGATCGGAGTGGAGATACACTTTCAGCTCGGGATGCGCTCGTCGGGTCAAAGCGCTTCATTGTGGCGAGCACCTGGGCGGGCGGCTTGGGCACGATGAAGCAACTCTGGACCGACAAGTAGCGCGTGGTGCTCATCGGCGTGCCCGGGGCCGTCTGGATCCCGCCCCTGCGTGAGTGCGGCGATATCCTCTTTGCTGAAGACAGAGAACTTCTCCAGCTCGCCCATGGGATCTGACGCGATGGCGACCGTCGGAAGAGCGAAGACAAGGACGAAAGAGCGAAAAATGCGGATGAGGTTCATGATGATTTGAGAAGCGCCTGGTGGCGACTTTTAGTCTTGAGCGAATGAGCGGGGTGTCAACCCGCCCTGGCGGGTTACTCCTTGAAAAGGCCGCCGTTTTCCATAGGGAGAGACCGGAAGAATGCGCTGCAGCGCGTTCTTTTTGAAATGAGCGATCCCATCATTGCCCTTGCCGGCCTCACGAAATCCTACGGCGACCTCGTGGCGGTGCGCGATCTCTCGCTCCAGATAAAACGGGGCGAGATCTTCGGATTCCTGGGCGCGAACGGCGCCGGCAAGACGACGACGATGCGGATGCTGTGCGGGCTGGTGCGCCCGACTTCGGGGCAGGCGACGATCGACGGCATCCGAGGTCTGGCGCGATCGTTACAGTGGCCCGGGCGAAATTCGGTTACATGGCGCAGAAGTTCAGTCTTTATCCGGACCTGACCGTGCTCGAGAACATGCGCTTTTTCGCGGGCGCCTACCGGGTGCCGCGGCACGCCATGAATGCGCGGATCGAGCGGCTGCTCGGAGCAGATGGATTTGCAAGCGAACCGCGATACCGCCGCCGGCAGCCTCTCGGGCGGGATGCGGCAACTGCTCGCGCTCGGCTGCGCGCTCGTGCACGAGCCGCCGGTTCTTTTTCTCGACGAACCCACCTCCGGTCTCGACCCGGTGCACCGGCAACAGATGTGGGATTTGCTCTACGAGCTGAGCCACAACGGCATCACGATTTTCGTCACGACGCATTACATGGACGAAGCGGAGCGCTGCACCGAGGTCGGTTTTCTGCACAACGGCCGCCTGCTGGCGAAGGCTTCGCCCCGCGCCTTGAAGGCGACCTTCAAGGCGAAGCTGCTCGAGCTCGACGCCAAACCGGCCATGTACGCGCTCGTTAGGCTGCGCGAAGCTCCCGGCGTTCTCGGTGTGTCCCTGCGCAGCGGAAGTTTGCGCATTTACGCGCCGGAACGCGGAGGCGCTGCTCGCGGAGTGGCAACGCACCTGGCCGTTTTCCGACATCCAATCTGCGTCGCGCACCGCTGGGCCGAGCCGGACATGGAAGATGTCTTCACCGCCTACTCGCAGGGCTACGACGCGATGTTGAACCAGGAGGCGCTCGATGAAGCATCCGTTCTTCTTTGCAGGCGATCAACAGCGTGGCGGTGAAGGAATTCATCCACATTTACCGCGACTGGCGCATTCTCGTTCTCCTCCTGATTTTGCCGCCGGTTTTCACGCTCATTTTCGGGCACGCTTTTCAAAGCACCGGGGCGAGCGACGTGCCCGCGCTGCTGGAAGATCGCGATCAATCGCCGCAGAGCGATCAATTCGTTAGGCAACTGACCGCGGAAAAAACCTTCCAAGTGGAAAATGGCGAAGAAAATCAGCGGGCGCCCGGATTTGCTGCAGCGAACATGTGCGGGCGGCGCTCGTTATTCCGACGCGGTTGGGGCGCGAGCTTGAAGAATGGAGATCCGATAGCGCTTCTCGCTCTATCTCGATGGCGGCAACACCAACACGGCCAGCGAGCTGGAAGGCCGGATCCAGGAAAGTCTCGGAGCAATTCCAGAAGAAGCAGCTCGAAGCGACGGTCGAAGGGCTGCCCGACGAGGTGATCGATCTCGCGAAAAAACTGCCCGCACGGTGCGGCAGGAGTTTATCTCCGCGATGAGCCAGTGGGGAGTCAAGACCCAAGTGCTCTACAATCCCGACCAGCGTTTCATCGATTACGTCGTGCCCGGAATCATCGGGATCATCCTGCAACTGCTCACCGTCACACTCACCGCCTGCACGATCGCGCGCGAGCGGGAATCCGGCACCCTCTATCAACTGATGGTCACGTCGCTTCGGCGGAGCGAAATCGTGATCGGAAAGATTCTGCCCTATCTCGCGATTTCGATTCTGCTCATTCTCGTCATCTTCGCCGTCGTGGGCTGGCATTTTCGCGTTCAGTTCCACCAGCCGCCCATGCTGGCGGTGATTTGTTTGCTCTTTCTGCTCTGCTCGTTAGGGCTGGGCCTGCTCATCTCGGCCTTTTCCCGCACCCAGACGCAGGCGATCCAGCTTTCGGTTTTCTTTTTGCTTCCGGTCTTCATTCTCTCGGGCGCGTTTCGCTCCGCTCGAACAACTCCCGCTCACCATCCGCTACCTCTCGGAGTGCTTTCCGCTCACCCATTTTTGCCGGGCGTTCCGGTTGGTGAATCTCTATCGCGCCGGGCCGTCGTTCTACAGCAGCGACCTCGTCTTCCTGCTCGTCGGAGCGATCGTGACCTTCTTCGGCGCCGCGCTGCTTTTGAAGCGCATTCAGGAATGATGGTGTCGGCGCTTTGATCTGCGAAGCCCGAAGCGTTATTTGCTCTAGCCGGTCGCGAAGCGTATGAGCTCTTAGCGCCGCTTTTCGACGTCGGCCCGGAACGCTGTGATCGTGTCGATCGTCTGCTGCATCATCTGTTTGCCCGCGACGTAACGATCGATTCCGCCGAGATAACTGCGGAAAGGCGCCGAGACGAAGCCGACCTGCCAGACGAGCGTGCCGCCGTCCATCGGCCAGAGCTGGAAGAGATTGAGCGTCATGAAATAGGTGTCCGACGGATAGTAAACGCAGTTGACCAACTGCCAGGAATCGGGCGTCTTCTGCGCGACCAGGACGCCGAGCTGCAACGTGGTGTGATCGCGCACGTTGGCGGCCTCCCAATAGCCAACGGCCTCGCTCGCCGGCTTGCCGCTGGCGACCATCGGTTGCGCGGTCGTGATCGGTTGGAAATGCCGCGCGGCTTTGGGCGCGAGCGTGAGCAGCCCACGGAATTCGGAAGCGGGCGAGATGGAATTGTCGGTCGCCGTAGGGCGCGACCGCGGCCAATCCACCGCGGGCCAGTGCTTCGCTGCGACGGCGAAGGATTTTCTGCCAGGACGCGCTCGGGATCGCTGATTCTTGGCGCAGGAAATCCGCTTCCTGATTCGTTAGGTGCAGGCCGTCCGGTTCGGAACCCTGAACCACCTCGGGCAGTTCGCTCGAGCAGCCATTTATCATCCGAGATCGTCGGGTTGAGTTGCAGCGTCTCAAACGCATCGGCCGCGGGGCAGGAACGAAAACTCGCGGTAGAGACGAATCTTCAAGATTCTTGTGCCGGCTCGGATTCCAGTGGAGCATCGCGTCGCCCACGACGCTCATGGGCGCGTGAATGAAATAGCAGGACTCGAGATAGATCCCGCGCGGGAAATCGCCGCTTGGGCCACCGTTCCATCGACGATCTGGCCGCGCTTGAGGCCGGGCCAGGTCGATGGCGGAAAGTTGCGCAAGCGAGTGCATTTCATCGAGTGGTCCGCCGAGGGCTGAGGCTTCGCCAGTCAGCAGCAGCAGGCAGAGAGTTTTGCCTAACAAACGCCGCCAGGTCCGCGGAAAAGATGAAGGAAGCGAAAGATTTTCGGCACCGCGGAAGCTCAGGCGCACGCTCGCGTCAGCGTCGCTCAAGTCAACTTGCGTGCGGTTAAGCTTTCTCAGCCGAAAACTTCGAAGCGTCCGGCTTCTAGCCGCCTTGGCCATCCGAGGTCGAACTGCCGGGGCGGATTATTCTCCCGCCGATCAGCGGCCTCTTTCATCTCGCGCGAAAGTTTCTCGACGCGTTGGCGCATGATCTTTCCCGCCTTGAATTTTACCGTCGCCCGCGGAGGAATGACGAAACTGCTGCCGGGCTGATTGGGATTTCGGCCGACGCGCGGTTTGGTCAGGCGCGGCTGAAAGACGCCAAAGTTGCGCAGTTCGACAGCGACATTGCGGGCCAGGCTGTCGGTGATGTGATCCAAGGTTCGTTGAACGACATCGAAGACCTGGTGCTGGACCATGCCAGTTTGATTACTGATCGACACAACGATGTCGCGTTTCGTGAGCTTACTCATGGTGTATCGGATTCGTCTGTCGACCATCGGGTGAGCGGATGCATTGCGCAAATACTTTGCCGCATCACCTGCAAATGGATCTCGGGTGGAAGAGCGTCTGCAGGAAAAGAGAGTTCCCGGGCGGGACCGTTAACACGTCAAGCCGCTTTGCGGCCAAACAACCGCGCCAGCGACAGCGTCAGAATACTTCGGTTGAGTAATTCTCGGCGGCGGGTTTTGAACTGGCCTTGGACGACGCCGATCTTGGTGAAGACCGCGTTCCAATCCGACTCCAGGCGCCGCGTTTCTTCCGCGGAGAGTTCGCGCACCCCGCGAATCGATGACGGCCCGTTGCAGCACGTTCATCGCTTTCCCGGAAAGTTCCGCGACGAGGTTTACCTGACTGAAGACGTGTTCGCTTTCCTGGAGAAGGAGGCCGCGAATCTCGGTGAACTGACGCTCCTGGTCCGCGGAGATAATGGGCTTCGATTTGTCGAGCGCGTAGGTGATGAAATCGTGGAGCTTTTTCCAGTTTTCCACCTGCGAGGGTGAGGAGCCGGATATGCGTTTCAAGGGTGGTGTCTCTCATCCTTTCCTGCGACGCTGGTGAGTTGCAGGGTCTCGTCGAGTTTTTGCAGATTGTCGATCAGAAGGTGTGTCCACGGCCGATTGACCGTCTGCACCTGGCTGATGATGCCTTCTTCAAAATAAAACCGGCCCTGCCGCCACCGGAAGATCTCGGCCACCGCGTCCTCGCCTTCCAGCGAACTGTAGATCGCGTGCCGGACCATCCCGTGGTGCAGGTAAATTTCGCTGTTGCCGCGGCTCGACTTGAAGGTGAAGCGGCCGCTCCGCTGGCTCATGCAGCTCATTTGTAGAATCTCGGCGGCGGAGAATTGGTTGAGGTTGCCGACGAGCGAATGGCAGGGATCGATGCCTTCGGCCGGCGTGCCGGTCTGTCTTTCGAAGGCCGACACGATGCGCCGCAGACGGCTGCGCAACTGTCGATCGCTGCAGTCGGTCGAGACCAATTCAATATTCTGTTGCGTGGCTTCTTCCCGCAGCGAGGTGTCGTGCGTCTTTCCGGTGTCAGGCACATGACCTCCAGCGATGGAAAATGCTGGCGCGTGTTGGTTGCCTGCCCGATCGCGACCGCCGGTTCGCCTTCCACGACGAAGAGGTCAAAATTCTCGCGCATCAGGATGTAAACCGCTTCCGAGAGGGTCCGGACGATGCAGGTTTCAACTTTGCGCATGGCGTCGAACATGGCCAGCGCCCGGTCTTCGAAAACGGGATCGGAGTTGAGGATGAGCAGTCTTGTTTCCACGGCAGAATGAGGAGCGGCTTAGGAGAGAGCAGGAACCTTGCCGCGACGGCCCTCGTCCCCGGCCACGTTCCCCGGGTGAAGGGAGCCAGCTAGCGTCGCCACTCACGGCGGGGTGGCGGTGCGGCGTAATGGTCCGGCGCGACCTCGTGCGCGGTGCGGAAATGGACCTTGGCGACGCGTCGCAGCGCCTCCGGCCCCTCTTTTTCCGCAATCTTGCGCGCCGCCTCCTTGACCGCGGCGGAAACGCCTCGGCCAAGCGTCACCCCGAGGCGTTTCCCGTGGCGCTCCAGCCAGTCGATGAACCCCTCCCGGGCCAGGATCGACGCAGCCGCGACCGCGAAATCCGATTCCGCTTTGGTCCGCTGCTCGAGCTGAATGCGCTGCCCGTGTTGCAGGAGCGCTTTCTCGATCACCCGCGCGTCGGCAAATTTATCCGACAAGGCCCGCGGACAATCCGGGCGTTTTCGCGAGCAGGTTTTCGATCACGCGCGCGTGGCCCCAGCCGAGCAGGCTGTTGAGGTTGCCGAACTTCTCGTAGAGATCGTTATAACGCTCGGGCCCGATCAGGACGACGTCGAGCGCGATCGCCGGGCGTCTGCCGGATCATCTTCGCCAGTGCCCGGATTTTCGCGTCGGAACCGATCCGTTTGCTGTCTTGAATTCCGTTCTCCAGGAATTGCCGTGCGATCGTCGCGATCGGTAAACGCGCCCGCGATCACGAGCGGGCCGAAAAAATCGCCTTTCCCGCTTTCGTCGATGCCGAAATGCGGCTCGAACATTTCCGGCGAATGCACTTCCTCATAACCGAGTCGCGCTTCGCCGAGAATCTTCGGTTCCAGTTCAAAGCTCACGAAGTCCTCGATGCCCCTGCCTTGCAGGAGCACCTTGGGTCCTTTTTCGTAGACCGCCACGCTCAGCTTGTTCTTCTGCGCGAAGAACAGCGTGTAGGGTTTCGGCGAAAAGTCGAAACCGAGCTCGCGCAGGAGCGCCTGGAGCGCCGATGCTTGCTGGTGGGTCAGAGGAGCGGTATACGAATTCACTTTGTTTTCATGCTGCGCCGCGCGAGACACTTCTTCCATAACTGGGCGACGCCATCTTGGAAATGATCAACCGCCGCGCTTTTCGATCTGCTCTGCAGCGCTGGTTCGCAGTCCACGGGCGCGATCTCCCCTGGCGGCGCACCCGCGATCCCTATGCGATCCTCGTCTCGGAGTTCATGCTTCAGCAAACGCAGGTGGCGACCGTGCTTCCTTATTATCGTCGCTGGCTCACGCGTTTTCCTGATCTCGCCGCGCTCGCGCGAGCCGATGAGTCCGATGTGCTGCACGCCTGGCAGGGGCTGGGCTACTACGCGCGCGCGCGACATCTCCAACGGGCGGCGCAGTCTGCGATGGAGAATTCCGGCGGCGAACTCCCGACGCCCCGAGCGGCTGACGCAACTGCCTGGCATCGGGCGCTACACGGCCGGCGCGCTCGCCAGCTTTGCGTTCGATCGGCCCGAGCCGATCGTCGACGCCAATATCGCGCGGGTGCTGGCGCGCCTAACGAATTGGGAGACCCCGATTGACACCGCCGCCGGCCAGGCTCATCTCTGGCGGACGGCGGCAATCCCTCGTTCCGAGCGAAGGGCGCGCGCGACCATAACCCCGCCTTGATGGATCTTGGCGCGATGATCTGTCTACCGCGGCGGCCCCGCTGTGAGGACTGTCCGGTCCGACGATTCTGTCGTGCCGAGGAACCGGCGTTGCTGCCGCGAAAAAGAAAGCGACCGCCAGCCGTTCGCCTGACGGAGCGACACGCCTTCAGCATGTCAGCGAAACCGCGTTCTCCTCGAGCAATCCCAGCGCCCGCTGGCATGGGATGTGGATTTTGCCGCGCCTGACGACCGCCCCGCGGCGTCGGCCGCTCCTCCAGCTCGATTTCCCGTTCACTCATCATCGCGTCACGCTGGCCGTTTTTGCCCAGCCAATTCCAGCCATCCCTAACGAACATCAGCAGTGGTTCCCACTCCGCGCGCTCGATCGCCTGCCGGTTCCGTCGCCGCATCGCCGCGCCCTGGCGCAACTGCGTTCCGCAAGCCGATCCTAAAGAGATGATACAAGGTCAGAAACTCGTGGTCGTGATGCCGGCCTACAACGCCGCCCGGACCCTGCGCCAGACCTACGACGAAGTCATGGCCCACGGGATTGTCGATCGAGTGATTCTGGTGGACGACGGGAGCAAAGACGAGACGGTGGCCATGGCGCGCTCTTTGCCGCAGGTCCAGGTGGAGGTCCATCCGCAAAATCGCGGCTATGGCGGCAATCAGAAGACTTGCTATCGCCTCGCGCTCGCCGCGGGCGCCGATATCGTGATCATGATCCACCCCGATTACCAGTACACACCGGCGTTGCTTCCCGCGATGGCATCGCTCGTGGCGAGCGGCCTGTATCCGTGTGTTCTTGCTTCGCGCATTCTCGGCGGAGGTGCTCTACGCGGCGGCATGCCCTGGTGGAAGTATGTCTCCAATCGGTTCCTTACCCTGATCGAGAATCTCCTGCTTGGAGCCAAGCTCTCCGAGTATCACACCGGTTACCGCGCCTTCTCCCGGTCTCTCCTCGAGCGCCTGCCTTTGGAGGAAAACTCGGATGACTTTCTTTTCGATAACCAGATCCTCGTCCAGATAATCGGGCTCGGTTACTCGATCGGCGAAGTGAGCTGTCCGACGAAGTATTTTCCGGAAGCGTCCTCCATTGGCTTTGACGCCAGCGTGCGCTACGGCGCTGGGCTGTTTACTCACTGCCGTGCGCGGGCGCTGGCACATGATGAGCGGAGCAGCAAGTTCCAGCCACTCATGAAGAAGGCGGCAAAGCGGCCTGGCCGGAAGCGCTCGCAACGCGCGAAGTCCGCCTCGAAAGCGAAGCGGCGACCATCTCCTCCGCCCAGTGGAACCAGTCGCTGGCTCATTCCGGCGATCTGCTTCGGCCTGGTGGCGATCACCCTGCTCGTCTTTGGTCGGACTGTCCGGTTTCGATTTTCTTAACTACGACGACAGCTTCTATGTCTATGAAAACCCTTTCGTCAGCCACGGTCTGACCCGGGCCGGACTCGTTAGGGCCTTTACTCACCCTTTGGTCGGCAACTGGCATCCGCTCACTTCCATCTCACTCATGCTGAACGCGCAGTGGTCCGGCCTGAACGCCGGCAGTTACCACCTCGTGAATGTGCTTCTGCACGCCCTCGCGGTTCTGCTTCTCTTTCTTGTTCTAAGAACGATGACCGGGGCGCTCTGGCGCAGTGCCTTCGTCGCCGCACTTTTTGCCATTCACCCGCTGCGGGCCGAGTCGGTCGTCTGGATCTCCGAGCGAAAGGACGTGCTCAGTGGCGTTTTTTTTCTGCTCGGTCTGTGGGCTTACTATTCGCTATGCGAAGAAGCCGCCCGCTCTCGGCCGCTACCTTTTGGTTGTACTCGCGCTGATGCTCGGCCTTCTCTCCAAGGCGATGTTGGTGACTTTTCCTTTCGTTCTCTTGCTCCTGGATTACTGGCCCCTCAAGCGTTTCGCTTCGCTCCCAAAGCAATGGAGCTGGCCAGATTGATGAGAGAACGGTCGCCAAGGTGACCCGGCTGATTCTGGAAAAGCTTCCCCTTGTTTTGCTCGCGATCGCGGCCTCGATCGCGACCATATTGGCGCAGAAGCCGGCGCTCGAGGCCGCTCAGGATTTGACGCTCTCGTGGCGCATCGAAAACGCGCTTCGTCACCATCTGGGTTTATCTGCGCCAGATGGTTTGGCCGTCTCACTGGCGATCTTTTATCCGCATCCGAGAGGAACGATTCCTCTTTGGCTGGTGAGCGCTTCGGTGGTGGCGTTGCTCACGCTCACGACCGCCGTGATCTAGCGTTCGGAAGAGATATCCTTATCTTGTCACCGGTTGGCTCTGGTATCTCGGCATGCTCGTGCCGGTCCTCGGTCTGGTGCAGGTGGGATGGCAGGCGCACGCCGACCGTTACACCTATCTGCCGCAGATCGGAATCTATCTGATGATCAGCTGGGGCGTCGCTGACCTGACGGCCGGATGGCGCCGTCGCCCACTGATTCTGGGTGCCGCCGCAACTCTGTTGATCGCCGGACTGATGATGCTCGCAGCGAGGCAGGTCGAACATTGGTCGAGTTCCGTCGCGCTTTGGCGACACACGCTCGCGGTCACGACGGGCAACGACGTGGCCGAACGCGGTCTGGGCACGGCGTTGATCAAGCTCGGCCAGGTCGACGAAGCGATCGCCCATGACCGCGCTGCCCTCGGATTCGCCCCGGGGATACGAACAGCCTGACCAATCTGGCCAATGCCCTCCTCGAGAAGGGCGAGCTTGCCGAAGCGATTGAGCACTATCGCGAAGTCGTCCGCCTCCGGCCTAACGACAACAGGTGCGCCGCAATCTCGGCAAAGCGCTTTTCCGAAACGGCGCGACCGACCAGGCATCGCCGAGTTTCGCGAAGCATTGCGGATTCAGCCCGACTGATTCCGATGCCGCCTACAGTCTTGGCAACGCGCTCTTGCGGAACGGCGAGGCCGGCGCCGCGATCCCGTATTTTCGCAAAGCGATCGAGTTGAAGCCGAACGACGTCGCGGCCCATTACAATCTCGCCATCGCGCTCCAGCGCGACGATCAGTTCGACGCCGCGATTGCCGAGTTCCGCGAAACCCTCCGCCTCGACCCGCGCAAAGTCGATGCGCACAACAACCTCGCCATCGCATTCCTGAAAAACGGTCTGGCGGAGGAAGCGATCGCAGAATGGCGTGCCGCCTTGCAAATCGAGCCCGGCAACGCGGAGATGCACAACAACCTTGCGGTCGCCTTCCTCGCGGAGGGGCGAATCGCGGAAGCCGTGGCTGAATGGCGGGAGACCCTTCGCCTGCAACCCGACAAACTCGGCGCCGAAATCAGCCTCGCCTGGGTTCTCGCGACCGCGCCCGAAGACGCACTCCGCAATGGCACCCGCGCACTCGAGCTTGCGCAGCACGCTTCCCAAATTTCGGCGGGTCGCAACCTGATGACCTATCGCGTGCTCGCCGCCGCCCATGCCGAAACCGGGCAATTCTCAGGCAGGCGATCAGCGCCGCGCAGGAGGGCGCGCTACGAGCGGAAGAACGAGGGCCAGGCTGCGTTGCGCAGGCCTTGCGGCTTGACCTTTCGCTCTATCGAACAGGGCATTCCGCTGCGCGACCCGAGCCACGGCCGCGGTCGCGCCGCGTCTCCGTGAGAAGCTCGCGCGTTTCCATTTGTTATTCCGGCGATATCTTTCGAAGCTGCAACCTGATGAGAAGCATGACCGGTTATGGCCGCGGCGAGAGCGAACGCGACGGCGCGAAGATCAGCGTCGAGGTCAACTCAGTGAACCGCAAGCAGAGCGACATCGTGATCAATCTGCCGCGCGAACTGAGCGCGCTCGAGCCGCGCGTGCGCCAGATGGTCGGCGATCGCCTGACCCGCGGACGGACCAACGTCGTCGTCGCCCTGCGACCGGAGCGCATCCAGCGCGCGCAACCTCGCGCTCGATAGCGCGCTGGCCCGTTCCTATCACGATGGCATGCGCGCTTTGCAAAAGGAATTGGGCGTGACCGGCGAGATCACCATCGAAATGATTTTGCAGGCGCCCGGGGTGATGCGCTTCTCCGAAGACGGTCTCGCGCCTAACGAAGCCTGGCCGGCGCTCGAGGAAGCGCTCGGACGTCGCGCTCGCCGAATTGATCAAGATGCGCGAGCGGGAAGGCAAACATCTCGCCAAGGATTTGATTCATCGTCTCAAGGTCGTCCGCCAATCGCTCAAGGAAGTGCGCAAGATGCATCCGGCGGTGGCCGAGAAATATCGTGCAGTCCTGCGCGAGCGGATCAAGCAAGGCCGGTCTCGACCTCGCGCCTAACGACGATCGCCTGCTCAAGGAGATCGCCCTTTTTGCCGATCGCTCCGACGTTTCCGAAGAGCTGACCCGGCTCGAAAGTCATCTCGCCCAGTTCGCGCATCATCTGCGCAAGAACGAACCGGTCGGCCGCACCCTCGAATTTATTACTCAGGAAATTTCGCGCGAACTGAATACGTTAGGCGCGAAAGCGGGCGACGCGGAGATTTCGCGCCACGTCGTGGCCTGCAAGTCGGAGCTGGAGAAGATTCGCGAGCAAATCCAAAATCTTGAGTAAGCAATTCAGCCGCTACGGAATTCTTTTCGTTGTCTCCGCCCCCTCCGGCGCCGGGCAAATCCACCCTTTGCGACGCGCTCCGCCAGACGCCGGATTTCGTTTACTCCGTCTCCTGCACCACGCGCGCGCCGCGGGCCGGCGAGATCGACGGCGAAGATTATCATTTTCTTTCCGAGGCCGATTTTCTGGCCCGGGTCGCGGCCGGAGAATTTCTGGAGCACGCCAACGTGCACGGCAAGTTTTACGGCACGCTGCGCGATCCGATCCTCAGCAATCTGCACAACGGCGTCGATGTGCTGATCGACATCGACACGCAGGGCGCGGCCGCCATCCGGGAGTACGAAGACGCTTTTGTCCGCCAGGCGCTGGCCGATGTTTTCATCATGCCGCCGGACCTCGAGGAACTGCGCCGCCGCCTGACGAAACGGGGCACGGAAACGCCGCGCAAATCGAGTTGCGCCTGCAAACCGCGGCGCGCGAGATGGAGCATTGGCGCGATTATCGCTACACCATCATTAGCCGTTCGGTGGAGGAGGATTTGCTCAAGTTTCGCCACATCATGGGGGCGGAGCGTTATCTGAGCAGCCGGATGGTTCTGGCCTAACAATGAAGAAAAAAAAGCAAAACGTCGTCCTCGGCGTGACCGGCTCGATCGCCGCCTACAAGGCGGCCGAACTCGCCAGCCTGCTCGTCAAGCAGGGGCACGACGTCTTTGTCGTGATGACGAAGGACGCGACCGAGTTCATCACCCCGCTCACTTTGCAGACGCTTTCCAAGAATCCGGTCACGACCGGCTTCTACGACGAAAAGCAAAGCTGGCATCCCGGTCACATCGCGCTGGCCGATCGCGCCGATCTGCTCGTCATCGCACCCGCCACCGCGCACATCATCGCCGAGCTCGCGCACGGCCTGGCCGGTCATCCGCTGGCCGCGATCGCGCTGGCGACCCGCGCGCCGATTCTGCTCGCCCCGGCCATGAACGGAAAAATGTGGGAGCACCCCGCGACCAAGGAAAATGTGGCAACGTTAGGCGCGCGTGGCGTCGAATTCATCGGACCGGAAGCAGGGATGCTGGCCTGCGGTTACGAAGGTCTCGGCCGCTTGTGGAAAGTCGACGACATCGCATTTCGCGCCGAGTTCCTGCTCGCGCGCCAGGATAATTTGATCGCGTGAGATTTCTCATCACGGCCGGACCGACGCGCGAGCCGCTCGATCCCGTGCGTTACCTGAGCAATCGCTCGTCGGGAAAAATGGGCTACGCGATCGCCGCGGCCGCCCTGGAAGAAAAACACGAAGTGATGCTGATCTCGGGACCGGTCGCGCTCGCGGCTCCGTTGGCGCCGAGACTCGTGCGGTCACGACCGGCGACGAAATGTTCGCCGCGGCTGCGGCACGGTTCGCGCAGCTGTGACGTTTTCGTGATGTGCGCGGCGGTTTGCGATTACAAGCCCGTGCACTACGCGCCGGAGAAAATGAAGAAGGAACGCACCCGCTTTTCCCTCGAGCTCGAACCCACCCGCGACATTCTCGCCAGCCTAACGAATCGGCCGCACGACTGTTTTGTCGTCGGCTTCGCGGCCGAGACCGAAGCGCTCGAAGACGAATGCGCAGCGCAAGCTGGTGGAGAAAAATTGCGACCTCCTGGTCGCGAATGATGTCAGCCGCGCGGACATCGGAATGGATGCGGACGAAAACGAACTGATGATTTTTTCCAAAAGCGACGCGCCGAAAAAACTTCCGCGCCAAAAAAAAACGGAACTTGCGCGCGCTTTGCTGAAAATAATTTTGGAAGTGCGCGAAAATTGTTTGACAAAGAAAACGTGAAGATTAATCACTCGATGAAAGTGAAGTTATTCACAAACTGTTCACAGACCGCTTCTGCGGATTGAAAGGGGGGATTCCCTATGCCAGCAAAAGAAAAAGGCCGCCAAGAAAAAGGCACCCGCCAAGAAAAAAATGGCGACTAAGAAAAAAGCATCCGGCAAAAAGAAACACTAAACCGGATCTCCACAGAAGGGCGGTGACAGAACCGTTCTTCGTCAATCTAACTTCAACCCGGGAGGAGAATTCATTTTCTCCTCCCGGTTTTTTTGCGGAAAAACTTCGCGGCAGCTTCGCGGAATCGGTTAGGTTCAGCGCGTGATGCATTATCTCGCCGTCGCCACCGAAGCGGCCCGGGCCGCGGGCGATTTGCTCCGTTCACATTTCCAGCAACCGCTCACGGTGCAACGCGGCCCTCGCCCACGACATCAAATTGGAGGTCGATGTTCTGGCGCAGAATTTGATCGGCGAAATGTTGCTCCGTCGTTTTCCCGAGCACGCGCTCTATGGCGAAGAGGGGATCGTCGGCGATCAGGAGAGCGATTATCAATGGGTCGTCGATCCGCTCGATGGAACGGTCAATTACTTCTACGGCATCCCGCATTTTTGCGTTTCGATCGCGCTCCGTTTGCAGCGCGAGATCATCCTCGGGGTAATTTTCGATCCGATTCGCGACGAGCTTTGGACGACCGAGAAGGGCCAGCCGGCGCTTTTGAACGGTAGGGAATTTCACGTCAGCGCGCGTGCCAATCTCGCGGAATCAGTTCTCTCGGTCGGTCTCTCGAAAACCTCGGCGACGATCGATGCCGGTTTGCCGCTGCTTCGAGAAAATGGTGCATCGCGCGCGTAAATGCCGATTGTTAGGCAGCGCCGCGCTCGACATGGCCTACGTCGCCTGCGGTCGACTCGACGCCTACATTGAGCAGGGCATCAGCCTCTGGGATATCGCGGCGGGTTGGATTCTGGTGGAAAATGCCGGCGGTAAGGTCGAGCTGCGGCCGCGGAACGATGCACCGGACAAGTTCAGCATCGTGGCCTCCAACGGTCTCCTCGATCTGCGAGTTTAGCCTAACCGGATGATGTTTCGCTCCGGCATTGGTTACGATGTGCACCGCTTCAACAAGGGACGGAAGCTGATTCTCGGCGGCGTCGAGATCCCGCACGCCTTCGGACTGGAAGGACATTCGGACGCGGATGTGCTCTCGCACGCCATCGCCGATGCCCTGTTAGGTGCGATCGGCGAGAGCGACATCGGCCATCATTTTCCGAACACGGACGAATCGATCCGCGGGATCAGCAGTCTGGAAATCCTGCAGCGGGTCGGAGAAATCTTGGCGGAGAAAAATTGCCGGGTGGTCAACGTGGACGCGACCCTGATCGCGGAAGCGCCCAAGATCGGGCCGCATCTCGACGGCGATGCGGACGAAGATTGCGGCGGCGCTGGGCCTCGAGGTCGCGCGCATCGGGATCAAGGCGACGACCAACGAAGGCCTGGGCGCGCTCGGGCGCGGCGAAGGAATGGCCGCGCTGGCGGTCGCGAGCGTGGAGCAGGGAATGAAACTCTGCCTAACGAAAGCTTTGTCGTCCTGAGCGAGCAGCGTCGGCGTTGGACTTCGCAATCAACGTGCCGCATTGTCGCTGGCGCGAACCGCAAGCTGCTTGTGAGGTCCCACTCCAACCTTCGGCAAATCGGAATGACAATCTAAGCGCATGCCGCTCCGTTTCTTTAACACCTACTCGCGCGAGATCGAGGAGTTCCGGCCGCTCGATCCGGACGGTCGTACGGTCAAGATGTACACCTGTGGCCCGACGGTTTACAGCCGTGCACACATCGGAAATTTTCGCGCCTACCTCTTCGAAGATTTGCTCCAGCGACATCTCGAGCGGCGCGGCTTCGCGGTCGAGCGCGTGATGAATCTCACCGATGTGGACGACAAAACGATTCGCGGCAGTCGGGCGGCAAATCTTCCGCTGGGTGAATTTACCGCGCCCTTCAAGGAAGCATTCTTCCAGGATCTCGACACGCTCCAGATCAAACGCGCTGACGCATTTCCCGCGGCGACCGAAGAGCGCTTCATCCAGGCGATGATCGCGATGATTGAGAAACTGATCGCGCGCGAACTCGCCTACCAGGCGGACGACAAATCGGTCTACTTCCGGATCAATCGCTTTCCCGCCTACGGCCATCTGGCGCATTTCGATCTCTCGGAATTGCGTTCGACCGGCCGGGTGAAAAGCGACGAGTACGACAAGGAACACGTCGGCGATTTCGCGCTCTGGAAAGCCTGGGACGAAGACGATGGCGAGGTCTATTGGGAGAGTCCCTGGGGGCGGGGGCGCCCGGGCTGGCACATCGAGTGCAGCGCGATGGCGACGGCATTGTTAGGCGAGCAGCTCGACATTCATTGCGGCGGGGTCGACAACATCTTCCCGCATCACGAAGCGGAGATCGCGCAGTCGGAAGGCTGCACCGGCAAACAGTTCGTGCGCTACTGGCTGCATTGCGCGCATCTCCTCGTCGACGGGCAGAAGATGTCGAAGTCGTTAGGCAATTTTTACACTTTGGGCGACGTCCTCGAGAAAGGATACAGCGGGCGCGAAATTCGCTATGCGCTGATGCGGGTGCATTATCGCGCGCCGCTTGAATTTCACCTGGGAGGGAATGGAAGAAGCGCGCCAGGCGCTCACGCGGATCGATGAATGGCTGCGCCGTCTGCGGGAAACGGCGGCGGGTGAGAACGCCAGCTCGGTCGAGATCAACGACGACAAGTTTGCGGAAGCGCTGGATGACGATCTCAACATCTCGGCCGCGCTCGGGCATCTCTTCGAACAGATTCGCGAGAGCAATCGCGAGCTGGACGCCGGCATCGCTCCGGGCCGGGCGCGGGCCTGGCTGAATTGGTGGGAGCGGATCAACCAGGTCTTGGCGGTTGAGGAGGAGCAGAAAGAAACCGCCGGATGAAATTTTGCAGTCTGGCAGAGGAACGGGTGCAGGCGCGGCTTGCCAAGGATTGGCAAAAAAGTGATGAATTGCGCGATGCGCTGCAGGCGCGGGGCTGGGATGTGCGGGACACGAAGGACGGCCAGGTCGTCACGCGGCGCGCCGGTGGCTAAACGGAGTTGCCTAACGATATGTTGAGCGCCGCCGAATTTTTCGAACTCGAGCACACCGCGCATTCGAAGCTCTTCGAGAAGGAGAAATACGTCTGGGAAGCGCTCAAACAGATCCCCAGTTATTTGCAGTTTCGCCTCAAGCCGGGCGTGCTCGGCGAGTTGGTTGGGAAAGCCGTTCATCAGCGAATCCGTCTTCATCGGCAGCGGCACGATTGTCGAACAGGGCGCGATGTTGAAGGGCCCGGCCTGGATCGGAGAAAATTGCCACATCCGCAGCGGCTGCTACGTGCGCGAGAACGTCATCGTTGGGAACGGCGTGGTCATGGGCAATTCGTGCGAGTTCAAGAACTGCATCATTTTTGACGAGGCGCAGGTGCCGCATTTCAGCTACGTCGGCGATTCGATCCTCGGTTACAAGGTGCACCTCGGCGCGGGCGTGATCTTGTCCAACGTGAAGCTCGATCACGCGGAAATTTCGGTGCTCGCGACCGATGGAATGATCGCAACCGGGCTGAGAAAATTCGGCGCGATCGTGGGCGATCGCACGGAGATCGGATGCAACGCCGTCATCAACCCCGGCTCGGTCATCGGGCGCGATTGCATCATTTATCCTGGAGCAATTTTCCGGGGTATCCTGCCCGGGAACAGCATTCTCAAGGTGCGGCAGACCACCCAGATCCTGAGTCGTGGCTAGGCGCTAAGACGTTGCTGCCAACGAGGTGGGAGAACCTCGATCTCAGAGGATTCCCGACATAAGGCGCGGCGGCGTTGGCGGCTGACGCCTTGAGAAACAGGAGGCAGAAAAGGATCAGGCCGCGACGCATGGCCGGACGTTTCGCGAAAACGCGCCCCGCGACAAGCGTAAGTGCTCGGGGCGGATGGGCGGGGATTCGAACCCCGGATGCCTTGCGGCATACACGCTTTCCAGGCGTGCGCAATCGACCACTCTGCCACCCATCCGTTAGGCTCGGACTCATGCTCGTAGCGGCGGTCTATGACCGTCGCAACCCCGGGACGATGGCGCTCGCAGAGCGCCGCTACAGCTGCAAGCGGCGAAACAGTTCGTCGAGCGGAAGTTGAATGCCAACGTAAAATTCACCGAAATCGGCGTAGGCCGCGCTCACCTCGTCGAAGCGCATCTGGTAAACGATCGCTTTGATCTGGAAAGTATCGTGCGCGAAGAGGGTCACGCCCCATTCGGCATCGTCGAGTCCGGTCGAACCGGTGATGAGTTGCTTTACTTTGCCGGCGTACTGGCGGCCGACGCGGGCGTGTCCGCCCATCAGCGTGCGGCGTTCTTCGAATGGCAGCGAATACCAGTTGTGTTGTTCGCCGCGCCGTTTGGTCATGTTGTAGAAACAGACCACCGGCCAGTCGGGCAGCGTCGGGTAAACCCGGTCCTGCCGGTATTTTTTCATCCGCTCGCGGAAATCCTGCATGGCGGCCTCGAACTCCGGAGTGGCAGGCGTGAGTTTTTGCTCGGTCGTCAGGGTCTGACGCGTACTGCTCGTCGGTCGTGGTGTATTCGCTCTCCTCGGTCAGGGAGAGATAACTGTAAACCGGCACGAGGATATCCGGGCCTAACGATAAGGTGAGTTGCTTCTCGATCCGGTTCGCGGTCTGCAAATCCGGAGTGATGAGCATAAAGCCGAGATCCGCTTTGGGCGTGACCTGGCTGAGCGTGAGCAGTTGGGTGTCGGGGAGCGCCCGCGTTTCCTGCACCAGGGTGGAGAGAGCGATCTTGGCGGCGCGCTGCTCGGTCGGATTGAGCAGCTGCCATTGGCCGTACTCGATTCGGTAGAAGAGATGCAGGCAATGCCAGCCGTCCTGCGGGATGAGCGGCGCGGGAGTCGGATCCATGGACGGCAGTTTCCGTGTGCGCGGCGATGGGGTCAAGCCGAGGGCGCTGGGTTCAATAAGAGGGGAAAACGTTCAATGCCCAAAGTCCGAGAAAGACCGCCGTTTGCTCTCTTAATTGAACGTTGAGCGTTGGACGTTTGCTTCAACGATCAGACTTCCACCTTCGAGGCGCTCGGGAGATGCGCGAGACAATATTCCTCGCCGTCGCGGGAGACGCGAAATTCCAGGTTCGGATTCGTTAGCTCCGTCGCGCCGCAGTTGGCGCAACGATGGAGCGACTCTTCTTCCGATCGCGAAGTTGCTTCAAAGCGCTGGCGCCGACGCGCGGTCTGCTGCCGCTGGCGCGCCGCGTGCACCAGGTCCGGACCGAAGAAAAGGAAGTAATTCGCAAACGCCGCGACCAGCGCCATCCGGTAGGAGTTCGGGCTGGTCAGGAACCCGAAGAGCAACAACGCCGCCGAAACCCAGGCGAGCCACTTCACCTTCACCGGCAGGATAAACATGATGTAGATCACTTCCTCGGGATAGAAGTGGGCAAAGGCGAAAAAGAGCGACGACGCGAGCATGGCGTTGGAGAACTGCGCCCCGAAGAGGAAGGCCGCGATCGTGGTTCCGATCATTCCGACGAGGAAATAGACATTGAGGCGAAAAGCGCCCCAGGCGTGTTCGAGCCGGTCGCCGATGAAGAGCAGGAACCAGAGTGCGAGCAAAAGCCAAAGCGGCTGCATCATCGAGCCGGGCTGACCGATCGAGCGTGGAATGAAAATGTAGGTGACCAAGCGCCAGACTTCGCCCTGCAGAATGCGCGACGGGTCGAGCGTCAGGACCGAGATGAAACCGGGATTGAGCAGGGCGAGGACATAAACCAGCGCGGTCAGCGCAACGATGATGCGGATCAAACCCGGAATGGCGAACCGGCCGTAGCGACGTTCGAGGAATCGAGAAAACTCATCGTCGCGCCACCGTAAAGGCAGCCTCGCGGCAGTTCAAGAAACGGGCGGAGAAAGGCGCGAAGTTTGACACGTTTGCGGCAACATCTAGGCTCGGGGCCGGTGAGTGACGACGCGCCCAAAACGACTCCACTTTACGAAGAACACGTGCGGCTGGGCGGGAAAATGATCCCTTTCGGCGGCTGGCTGATGCCGGTGCAATACAGCAGCATCATGGAGGAACATCAGGCCGTCCGAAACAGCGTCGGCGTCTTCGATATTTCGCACATGGGCGAGCTGATCGTGACCGGGCCGCGCGCGGGCGAGTGGCTCAACACGATGCTGACCAACAACACTGCCAAGCTCGAAATCGGCGCGGGGCAATACACCTTCCTGCTCAACGACGAGGCGGGAATCATCGACGACCTGATCGTCTACCGGATCGAGAACGAGAAGTTCCTGCTCGTCGTGAATGCGTCGCGGATCGAGGACGATTTTGCCTGGCTGCGATCGCATCTCGCGTCGGATGTGCAGCTCGAAAACCAAAGCGATCAGTACGCCGGCCTGGCCATTCAAGGCCCGCGAGTCGGCGAACTTTTTCAAGCGCTCTTCGGCGACGAGAAGGAATTGCCGGCGCGGAATCAGATTGCGCCGTTCGATCTCGGGGAGACGCGACTTTGGGTCGCGCGAACCGGTTACACCGGCGAAGACGGCATCGAAGTTTTCTTCGCGGCGAAGGATGCGCCGCGCGATCTGGAACGAGAGTCTTGAGAAAGGAAAGTCGTTAGGCATTCGGCCCTGCGGGCTCGGCGCGCGCGACACTTTGCGCCTCGAAATGTGTTATCCGCTCAATGGCTCTGACCTTTCCCCGGCGCACAACCCGCTCGAGGCCGGTCTTGGTTTTTTCGTCGACCTGACGAAACCAAATTTCACCGGCCGCGAGAAGTTGCTGCGCGAAAAGGAAACCGGTTTGTCGCGCCGGCTCGTTCCTTTCCGGATGAAAGGCAAGAGCCCGCCGCCGCGGCCGCATTATCGCGTCTTCCGCGCGGGCGCGGAAGCCGGCGAGCTGACCAGCGGGACGCTTTCGCCGAGCTTGAATTACGGGATCGGAATGGCTTACCTCACGACACCGGTGCCGAAGCCGGGCGAAGAAATCGAAATTGAAATTCGCGGCCAGAAATTTCCGGCTGTCATCGAAAAGAAACCGCTCTACAAGAAATCATGAATGTTCCAGACGACCTTCTCTACACCGAATCGCACGAATGGGTCCGCCGCGAAGGCGACAAGATCCGGGTTGGCATCACCGATCACGCGCAGGCCGAGTTGACCGACGTGGTTTACGTCGAGCTGCCGAAAATGGGCGCGACCTATGAAGCGCGCGGCACGATCGCGGTCGTCGAGTCGGTCAAGGCGGCGAGCGACATTTACGCGCCGGTCAAGGGCACGGTGTTGGAAGTGAACAAGGCGCTCGAATCCAACCCGGCGCTTGGTCAATACCGATCCCTACGGCGAAGGCTGGATCTACGTCCTGCAAGTCGAAGACGCGGATCAGCTGAAAGATTTGAAGGACGCCGCCGCCTACCGCGCCGCGATCGGTTAAGCCGAGTCACATCCGCGGCGGGGTCTTGGCAACGCGCCGCTAATAATTGGCAACCGCCCGACAGCGGGCTCTCCGCCGCGCGCGTAGCATGGTTGAAATGAAATTCATTCCACCTGCTCTGCTCATCGGCGTCATCGCGCTTGGGTTTGCGATGAGCGGAACGGCGCGAGCTGACGAACAATTCTTCGGATTTGCCCGCGGCGCCGAGACACTGCCCAAAGGACACGCGGAGGTCTATCAATTCGTGACCCTGCGCACCGGCAAGGACGCGGGAACTTATTACAGTTCGGATTTCGAAACCGAAGTTGAATACGGGTTCACCGACCGGTTTCAAGCCAGTGTCTCGTTGGTCAATCACTACTTCTACAATCAGGATGTGCCGGGCTTGCCTGACCAAAATAATTATCGCTTCGGCGGCATCGAAGCTCCGGAAAGTATCGCATGCTCAGTCCGTTCGAGGATCCGCTCGGGCTGGCCTTCGCCTCGAAGGTGGCTATTTGCTGAACGACGAAGTCGGCGGCCTGCCGCAACACGAGCGCTACGTCAAACCGGAAATCGATTTCCAGAAGGATTTTCTCGATGACCGACTCATCACCGTCTTCAGCTCGGCGCCGAATGGCCTGGCGAAAACAACCGCTGAAGAATATCCGCGGGAGTTCTCATTCGAGTCCGCCGGCGGCGTGACTTATCGATTCGCGCCGAATTGGTATGCCGGCCTGGAGGCACATTTCCGCGCGGAATATCCCCTTTTCGATCTGAACTTTTTCGAGCACCGAGTGACCTATGCCGGGCCGTCAATCCATTATGCGCGGGAACGCTGGTGGGCCACCCTCACCTGGAACTATCAGGTCTTCGGCAAAGGAGTGGGCGAGCCTAATACCGGTCAGACTTTTGCCGAGGAACAGCGCAATCTGTTTCGGCTCAAGGTCGGGATCAATTTCTAGACGACGCCGTGAAGCCGCAATTCATCTTCGTCTCGGCACCGCTTTCCGCCGCTCTCGTCAGTACCGGATTTGCCGTCACCTATCTTAACGTCGACCAGGCGCAGCAGGCGATTTTCCCCGGAAAAACATTCACCGCCTTTCCGCTGCGCCTGACCGATGCGCAACGCAAGAAGATCGAGCAGGAGAGCCGCGTCCGCCTGACCAGGACGCCGCCGAAGTCTGGCGCGACGAGTGGAGGTGACTGGTTCATCGTCGATGAAGTCATCGGCAAACACGAGTTTATCACCCGGCTGTTGCCAGGGATTGGATGCGATTCTCTTACTGCGGGCAAGAACTCCGCCGCCCGGTGGTGCGATCTTTCGTCTCGCCTTGACCGGAAATTTCGGGCATAACCAGCGCATGCGAAAGATTGCCGGGACGCTGCTGCTCTGCTCCTGCTGGTGATGCCGCTGACGCGCGCGGCCGTGATCAATGTCGAGTTCAAGTTCACGCCGTTTGTTGGTGACCCGGCGAAGGATCAGGAGGTCACTGACCGTGCCGGGCAAGGCCGTGGTGTCCATCAACAACGTGATCATTGCCGAACAGGAGGTGCGCGCGGAGAAATCGCCCGTCCTTTTCGATGAACATGAAGTCAGCGCCGCGGTCTGGGTGCCGATGAGTTCGGTCGGGCCGGTGGTGCGGAAAGGACAAAACAAGATCCGGATCGAGTTTACGCCTAACGATGCGGGCAAGACCTATCGCGCGCAGTTGCGCTGGGCTTCGGTGACGGATGAAGCGACGGAGGAAGTGGAGCCGGGCAGCGTGAAGTCGACCAACCAGGCGAACGAAGGAGTCGACGATCGCAAAGACGGTGCAGGGGAAGGTGGTTTTCGAGCGTGAGTTCGCGGCCGATTTCGCGCTCGATCTGCCTTGGCACCATTATCCCGCCGTCACCTCGCTGACGGAGGAGGACAAGCAGAAGATTGCCGCACTCTTGAAGACGCGGGCGGACTGGTTCCAGCCGGATTTCGCGGCGCTCTACAAGGCGATCGAAGACAACGAATCGCTCAAGGTGGACGACGTCCGCAAGAGCGCGCTGCCTCGAGGCGGTTTACAAGCTCGGCGTGCGGGTGACAGCGCCGCCGGCGGGCGAGCTGGAGTTTGCGACCACGAACGGCCCGGAGGTGGTGGTGACGCGGAAAAATGGTTCGCTCTTTGGCTTGGACGAGAAAGACGTTTGCGCCGGTCAAGGATGAAGAGACGCAAATGTGCGCCGGGATGGCGCTCTCGGTGATCTACCCGGGCCGGCTCATGGCGGTGCGCAAGCCGGAGGGTGCGTGGGAAATTGTCTACTGACTTTCATATTCTTCATCCTGCTCCTACTCGTGATCGTAATCGATCCGAGATGCACAAAGTCTAGAGGCGGCAGCGTCAGCCGCTGAAAATGGAAATCTTCGCCGCCAGCAGTATGCCTAACCGATTCGTCACGATCGCGCTTCCACGAAGTACGATTACGAGCCCGAGCCGGATGAAGGCGGAGATTGACGCCCTACGATGCGACTTGTTTATTCGCCCCGTGCCGACCGAGATCAGACTCTTCAGCCGCGAATGGTGCTCCTGGTGCATTGATGCCAAAGCCTATCTTACTCGAACGCGGTTACGAGTTTGCCGAGATCGATGTCGGTCGGGACCGTGCGGCCTACCAGGAGATGAAGGAACTTTCCGATCAGACATACGTTCCGACCCTCGTCGCCGGGGACGAAGTGCTCGCGAATTTCGATACGGATCAGCTCGAGAAATTCCTGCGCAGACACGCCATCGTCCCCTAAATGTTCTTCGGGCTTTTCATTACCCTCGGCGTCGCTGCTGCTCAGCGTCGCCCTGCGCAGCTATCAATCTTCGATTTCGCAAAAGGTTGGCGCCTTCGGCATTCTCACCGCCTCGTTTCTCGCGATCTATTACATCACGGGCAGCTGGATCCTTGGCCTGCTCAGCGCCCTGAGCTGGCTCTTTCTTCCCTGGCTGGAAATTCTCACCCGCATCCGTGCGCTTCGGCTCCCGCGCGAGAAGACGCTCCGCCCGAAGAGCCCGCCTTCGCCGGATGTCTTTCCCGACGCCTCGACGAGATCACCGGTCAGATTGAAAGCGAAGGCTTCGCGCACGTCAGCGATGCCGGTTGGGACTGGGAGGATTACAAGCAATTCTTCCGCCTTTTCTACAAGGAGGAAGACCGCGCCCAGGCCACCATCTGCCTGAACGAGCAGCATGATCTTTCCTTCTATTACCTGCGCATTTCCTCGCGCGCGCAGGACGGCACGATCTGGACGACGTGGAATTATCCGTTGTCCTACGGGTTGAAACTGACCCCGCAATTTCGCATCAACCGGCAGCGGCCCGACCAATCCTTCTGGCAGCTCTACCACAGTCACAAAGCGTTCCTGCGCGACCACGCCGTCGAGACCGACATCATCGACCCGCTCGATGAAGATCGAATTCAGGAGGAGATCGAGAACGATCTGCGCGACCAGATCGCGCATAACCTCGAGGCGGGAGTGCTGACGCAAACGGCCGCCGGCGAGATCAAGTATTCCTGGCGCGGGATGATTTATCTCTGGTGTCAGTTCCTGCTCGACCTGGTCCGCCTCTAGAGCGGAAATTCCGAAATCCGAATGTCGAAGTCCGAAGTAAATTCGAAGGAATCGAAATTCCGGAAAAGATTTCGGGCCCGGGTTTTCCCAGTTTTTGAATTTTCTGCCGTTGGGTTTGTTTCGAATTTCGAGCTTCGGATTTCGGATTTAGACGAACCGGTTCACTAGACTTCTTTGATGACCGAAAACGCCCCTCGCATCTCAACCGAAGTCCAGGTAATGTTCTTCGATACCGACTGCGCAGCCGTCGTGCACAACATCGCCTACCTGCGTTTCATCGAAACCGCGCGCACCCTGCTGGCGGAAGAGCTCGGCATGAAACTCGTCGAGATGGCCGGGACGCAGTGTTACCCGGTGGTCGTGCGGACGGAAATCGATTACCGGCGCGCCGCCCTGCTGGGCGATCGCTTGCGCATCGAAGGCTGGCTCGACCAGCTTGGAACGCGCTCGCTTTTGGTGCGCCTTTCAGATCCGGCGGGTCGGCGATGATGCGCTCATTGCGGAATGCCGGCAGATGCTCGCCGCTCATCCAGATGCCGGAGGCGAAGCTGCTCCGGCTCCCGGAGGAGTGGAACCGATTCCGTGCGCCGGGGCGGAGGCGACGCGCGCTGAATCGCGGCGGCAGACATTTTCGCGAGAACGTAGCCTAACGAAGATGTCCTCTGGCAATCCGGCGCTCAGTCTCGACGACGCGTTCCTCACGCCGCGCGCGCTCGAGCCGCCGTCGATCCGGCGCGCGCTTTTCCTTTTTCTCCTTGGCCTGACGGCCGCTGCTCCATCTCGCGACGATCGGCTGGGGCGATCTCTACAACGAAACCGACGGACAATATGCCGGCGCCGCGCGCGAGATGCTCGAGTCGCAGCAATGGTTCACGCCCACCAACGACGGCATCCCGCGTCTGCAAAAACCGCTCCTGCTCTATTGGGCGATCGTCGTTTCCTTGAAGTCGTTTGGCCTCACGACCGCGGCGGTGCGCCTGCCGATCGCCCTCGCCACGCTCGCTTCCGTCGCGCTCACCTTCCTGATCGGCGACCGGCTGGGTGGTCCCTGGCGCGGTTTTCTTGCCGGGCTGATTCATCTCTGTTGTTGCGGCACGTTTATTTTCGGCCGCATCGTCATGCCGGAGCCGGTCTTCAGCGCCTTTGTCGCCGGCGCGCTTTACTGCGCGATTCGCGGCTACGAACGGCGGCAGGGCCGGCGCCGGTGGTTTTTTGGCTTTTGGATTTGCGTGGCGCTTGCCTGCATGACAAACAGTCTGCATCGGGCTCGTTTACCCGGCCGCGATCCTCGGTCTGCTCTCTCGTGTTTTATCGTGAAGCGCGCCTGCGTTTTCGTGAATTGCTGCGCTGGGATGGCATTCTCGTTTTCCTGCTTATCGTTGCCCCCTGGCACCTCTGGCTGGAGTGGCGACACCCGGGTTACCTCAGTCAATTCACCGTCCGCGAATGGTTCGTGCATCTGGCCGGCGAGACCGATCCCGCGCACAGCTACGACAATGTGCCGCGCCACATTTTTCTCGCGCTCCACCTCGCCTGGTGGTTTCCGTGGACAGTTGCGATTCTGCCCGGCGTGTTCCTCGCCTGGCGGCGCGTTTTTCGTCCGCGCGAAATTGAATTTGCCGATGCGCTCCCGCTCTGCTGGATGGCCGTGGTCTTCGTCCCGCTCTTCTTCATCGGTCAGCGCCAGGATTACTATTCGATGAGCATGTGGGGCGGCGTCGCCATCTTCGCCGCGACCGCCTGGGAACGCATGCCGCGCTGGACCCACATCGTCGGCGTTTCCGGCGTCTTCGTGATCGGCCTCATTGCCGGTTTCGTGGCCTGGCGTTTGCCGGAACTCTTGCCGACCGCCGACGGTCAATGGGGCACGACCGCGGAGCGCTCCACGGCCTGGCGAGCGCTGACCGATATTCCCATTTCCACCTGGCTCGGTTTTCGGTCGATGTTCGTCGTCCTCGGGCTGGCGCTCACTTTGTTCTCCGCCTACGCGCTCTGGTTCATCTGGCGAGAACGCCCGCGCCTCGCTCTCACCGCCCTCGCCGCCGCGATGGTCCCAATCGGCTTCAGCATGATGGACGGCGTCGCGCGGATCGCGCCCTATTTTTCACTGGCCGACGCGGCCGACTACATCAACGCGCGGATCGCGCCTAACGACAAGATTGTCTACGAAGGCCCGATGCACGTCGGGAGCAGTCTCCTCTTTTATCTCGGGCGAAAGTTTTACCTGGTGAATCAGGATCCTGCTTCCGAGCCGGGCGCCGCCTTCGACCCGGCGCCGGATATTTTCCTCGACGAGCCAACCGTTATCCAAGCCTGGAGCGGGGCCGATCGCTTTTATCTTCTGATCGAGCAAAGACGACTGCCGCATTGGCAGGCCCTCCTCCGGGGGAACGGCACGCCGGTGGAGGAGCTGACCACCTGCGGAACGACCATCCTGCTGAGCAATCGCCGCTAGCCTTGTCTCCGCTCTCCCGGCGCTGCTACAAGCGGATTAAGCGGAATATCCGGATATCGCAGTCATGGATGTTCAGGACACGGACGCAGCCAACAAGGGAAATGCATTTCGCGGTTCGTTGGAGCAAAGTCCCGCTCTCGAAGAAGATTAGTGAGATGCCACGCGTCGAATGACGGCCACGCACGCACCTAGCCGTTCGACCAACAGACTGATATCACATCCAAGATCGAATTGATGGATCGCGAACCGGAGCATGAGGGAAAAATGCAAACCATTTGAAAAATTCCCGAGGCCCGCTAGCTTCCCGGCTCATTTTCGGACCAGTACCCGGAGCAATTTATGTCACAGCATCGCAGTCTCAAAGGCGCCAGCACGATCGCGGCCAAGCGCAATGTCTTGAAACGTTTCGAGCGGGTCGATCTGCTCAAGAAGCGCGGTCAGTGGAAAGAGACGAGCAAAGTCGTCGGCCTGCCGAAGACGAAGCCGGATCTTTAGAAGACGTTGAATGTGTTGAATCGTGAATCGGTAAATCGGACCACCTCTTCTCAACGATTTAACCCTTTCAACAATTTAACGTTCCCCGTGCGCCTTAATCGCTTCCTCGCCGCCGCCGGGCTCGGTTCGCGCCGGCATTGCGACGAGCTGATCGCGGAGGGCCGCGTCACGGTTAACGGCCAGCCTTGCACGAATTTCAGCACGCAGGTTGAAGACAGCGATCACGTCAAGGTTGGCGATCGACTCGTGAGGCGGGCCGAAACCCTCACGATCGTTCTGCACAAACCCGCCGGCTTCGTTTCCACCCGACGCGACCCGAACGCGACCGACACGATTTACGATTTGTTGCCGGCGAAATTTTCCCGCCTCTTCAACGTCGGCCGGCTCGACGCCCAGACCGAGGGTCTGCTCCTGCTGACGAGCGACGGCGATCTTGCGCAGCAGCTCACCCATCCGCGCTACAAGGTGGAGAAGGAATACGAGGTCACGCTCGACCGGCGCTGGGATCCCAGGCTGGGGCAGAAGTTGCTCGACGGCGTTTTTCTCGACGGCAAACGCGCCCGGTTGGCCCGGGTGCAACCGATCGGTCCGACCCGGGTGCGGGTCGTCCTGCACCAGGGCTTGAATCGCCAGATTCGGCGCATGTTTTACGAGATCGGCTACGAAGTGAAACGGCTCGTCCGCACCCGCATCGGGCACCTGCGTCTCGGCGAAATGCCGCGCGGGAGCTGGCGTCCCCTAACGAAAAGCGAACTGGTGAAATTGAGGCCGCCGTCGTAGCCGGGATCACCGATCCCGGCAGCAAGTACGGCGCGACCGTGAGGGTGAGATCGTTCCGTCGCCACTGCGGTAGCTGGCCTGAAGATTGTGGTGCCGTTCACAGTCATGATCGCGGCGTTCTCTGCTGCCGGTCCCCATCGTGACCGCGCCCGAGATGAGGATATTTGGTTGCAAGCCATGCTCCGGAGTTGTATCGGCAGCCAGATTGCTCAGCACGATCCCGGGACAAGACCATGGCCGATATTACCAATCATTTGCAGGAGTCGATTCGCGCGGCGTGCGCCGTATTCGAGTCCTTGCAGGAGCTTGTGGAGCCGATTGCGCATGCCGCCGATGCGATAGTGGAATGTCTCTGCGCCGGGAAAAAATTGCTCGTCTGCGGGAATGGCGGGAGCGCAGCCGACGGGGCGGATTTCTCAGCGGAATTCGGCTGTCGCTTTGTCACTGACCGGCGACCGTATCCGGCGCTCAATCTTGCCCAAGGCGGCAGCTTGATGAGCGCCATTGGTAACGATTACGGCTACGACGAAGTATTTGCGCGGCAAGTCGCCGGGCTGGGGCAGCGTGGCGATGTGCTTGTTGCGATCACGACCAGCGGTAACTCCGGGAATATCCTCCGGGCGTTGGACGAAGGGAAGGGGCGCGGCCTAACGACCATTGCCTTCCTCGGCCGGGACGGAGGCAAAGCCAAAGGCCGGGCAGATATCGAGTTTCTGGTGCGCAGCGAGACGACGGCTCGCATTCAGGAAGCGCACAAGTTCCTCCTCCACGTGATCTGCGGCCTGGTCGACGCCCGGTTGCCGAAGGCATAAGCAAATCTCCGCCCTCGCCGGAGCGCGAGCCCGCTATTCGACCAGCAGACCGCGAATCGCTTCGTCCAGCCGGTCGAAATTTATGGGCTTCGTGAGGTGCTCGGCGAAACCCGCGGCGCGAGCCTTGTTGATGTCGGTTTCCATTCCGAATCCGCTCAGCGCGATTCCGCGCAACGAACTCTTAGCGCTCAATTCTTTCATCAATTCGTAGCCGCTGCGGTCGGGCAGCCCGATGTCGCTGATCAGGAGATCGAACTTCTCGATCTGCGCTTTCTCGATCGCTTGATCGGCCGAATGGGCCAGCGTGATCCGGTAACCGCGTCGCTCGAGCAGCATTTTCATTCCGACGCAGGTATCCTGGTGGTCATCCACCACCAGGAGGTGGCCTTTGCTGGTGCGAGATCTCCGCCGGCCGTCGCTCGGTCGCGCGTGTGGACTGGGCGATTTCGCCTCCTCCGGTGTCGGCACGGTGTTGAGCAGAACGCTGAAAACCGAACCGTGCCCCAGCCCGGCGCTCTCGACGGAAATCGTGCCGCCGTGTGCCCGCACCATCGCCCTTGAAATCGCCAACCCGAGGCCGAGGCCGCCGAATTTTCGCGTGATCGAACTCTGCCCTTGTTCGAAGGCGTTAAAGACTTTCTCGATTTTCCCCAGATCGATCCCGATCCCAGAATCAATCGTGCGGATCGCGATGCGGTCTTCACTCGGGTTGGAGGTTTCGACCGTGATGGTGCCGCCGACGGGAGTGAATTTCACTCCGTTCTTGATCAGGTTCCAAAAGACCTGCTGCAGCCGGGCCGGGTCGCCGTTGACGAACTTGTGTTCCGCCCGGAACCGAAACTCGAAGCGCAGGTCTTTCTGCAAGATGTCTTCGCGACAAATCTCGTAGGCGCGTTCCAGCGTCTCGTGCACCGATGTGATCTCAAAGCTAAGCGGCAGCTCGCCCTTTGCGATCCGCGTCACGTCGAGCAGGTCATCGATCAAGCGCGCCTCCAGTTCGACGTTGCGCCGGATAACGGCGAGAGGTTGCCGCAATTCGGGATCGTTCGTAGTGCGCGCCTCCAGCTCGCCGACCATCGCGATCACCGGGGAAAGCGGGTTGCGCAGTTCGTGGGAGAGGAGAGCGAGGAACTGGTCTTTGGCCGCATTGGCCGCGATCAACTCCTGTCGCAAGCGGACGTCGCGAGTCTTGTCTTCGACCAGAAACAGCACGCCTTGCACGGTCTGCTTCGAATCCTGCAGGCGCAGCAGATTCACGTTAACGAAATTGGTCACGCCGGCGTGATCCACGAGGGGTTGCTCGATCAGTTGAAACGGGGTCCCAAACGAGAGCACTTTCTCGATTGCTTCGGGCGGTGCGATGCCCACCTCATGGAAGGATGCTTCGCTCATTTCCTTGTCCGGCGGCAGATCCCCAAAGCGCCGCGCCATCTGCCCGAAAGCTTCGTTCGCCTGCAGAAAACGTCGTGTCTCGGGATCGACCAGAGCGATGCCGCTCGGCATGTTGGCAAGGATCTTGTCGTTAAAAATGACTTCGCGCTCGATCCGGGCGGCCGCTTCGCTTTGACGCCGATAGAATCTTCCGGTGAACCAAGCGATGATGCCCGTCACGACAATCAGCCAGCCCGCCAAAATCGTCATTCTTTGCAGCAGGTCGTGGACGGGCTTATAGGCGACCACGCGGGGCTGCTGGATCACCGCGGTCCACCCGGTGGACTCAACCGGGGCGAATGAGGTACAGATTGCCCTCGTGTTCGCTGTGTCCGTTCTTGCCGGCGCGAATATCACTGAGCAAAGTCGTGGCCGCCAGGGTGACTGGACCCGTATTCGCTTTGAAGTCGTGGCTGAAAAGCGCAACGCCATTCTGGTCGATGATCTGGCACCGCTCCTGGTCGGCGAAATCAATCAGCGACAAGCGGCGTCCGATTCGCTCGACCAAGACCGAAACGCCGATAAAGCCAGTGGTCGAACCTTCGGTCGGCCGGATCGGGCTAACGAGATCGGTCGCGAGGCGATTGTCCGGCGTGCGCGGATGCACTGGCGAAACGTAGAACTTCTCGGCATTACGCGCCCCAGCCAGCCAAGTTCTCGAAATCTGATCGTTCAAAATCATCGCCGGGTCTGGCGGCACCGACGCGATCAGGCGGCCATCCGTGTTCGTGATGAACATCCCGTCAATTCGCGGATGAGAAAAATACGTGTCCTTAAGCCAGTCTGTGCCCGCCTGGTCCGGGTAGCGGGCGGTGAGAATCTTCGCGACCGCCGGATTTCTCTGGTAGTAATCAACGATCTCGCCGCTTCGCGCTAAATCGTCGCCGACCACGTGAGCGATCAACCGCACGAAGGTTTGCCGCCCGATCAGGATCTTTGATTCGAGCGTTCGGGTGAGGATCGTATAGGACACGACCAGCATCAAGACCGATGGCACCCATCCCGCGGCCAGGATGCTGATCACCACATTGAAGTGATGGAAGCGGCCGCCAGGTGGGCGGCGGATTTGATCTTGCTCTTGCACGATTGGAGTCGGGCTATCTGTCAGTTTTCGGCTGCTTCGGGCGTGAAGCAACTGGCGAATCACACTACCTCGACTTCGCGCCCTGGTCGCTCCATGCCGCTGGCGATCGCGGGTCAGTGGCTTCCTCGTCGGAATCAATACGGATGCGGGGCGGTCAAGGCTTGTCTCGACCGGATTAGTTTCCAAGCGACCCTTCGGGGCGCTTCTGCCCGCCCGATCCCTCCGGCGCCAAGTCCGAGATTTGATTTGACGCAAGAACCTGAAGCGGCATCATGTCGCCTCTGTGCCCCTTTGACCGGCGGCATGGTCTGGCATTGTTATGGAAGGAAGCGCTGTGGATGTAATCTGGACGTGCTGTTACCTGAGTGTCCTGATCGGCCTCTCCGGTTACGGACTGCACCGGTATTTCATCGTTTACCTGTTTCTGAAAAACCGGAAGCGAGCGCCTCGGCCGCTCGCCCAATTTGCGCAGCTCCCGGTGGTGACCGTGCAGTTGCCAATCTTCAATGAAAACTACGTGGTGGAGCGGCTGCTCGAATGAGACCGCCGAACTCGACTACCCGAGAGAGCTCCTGCAAATCCAGGTGCTGGACGACTCCACCGATGAGACGCGTCGCCTACAGGCTCGTGCGTCCGGGGGCTCGCGCGAGCGCTGGTTTCGATGTCGAGTTAATCCATCGCAGCGACCGGACCGGCTACAAAGCCGGCGCGCTCGAGGCGGGCTTGGCGACGGCACCGGGGCGACTTCGTCTGCATCCTCGACGCGGACTTTGTGCCGCACCCGCATTCCTTCAGCGACCATTCATTTCTTCGCCGAGCCCGAGGTTGGCATGGTGCAGACGCGCTGGGGTCACATCAACCGCGGCAGACTCGCTCCTCACCGGAGTGCAGGCCATGTTTCTCGACGGGCACTTCCTGCTCGAGCACGTCGCGCGCAGCCGCGGCGGGCTGTTCTTCAATTTCAACGGCACGGCGGGTATCTGGCGAAAGTCCATGCATCGCAGGATCGGGTGGCTGGCAGCACGATACCCTGACCGAAGATTTGGATCTGAGCTATCGGCGCACAATCAAGGGCTGGAAGTTCGTTTTTCTGCCGGATGTCGTGACCCCGGCCGAGCTGCCAGTCGACATGAACGGCTTTAAATCGCAACAACATCGCTGGACCAAAGGGTCGATCCAGACCTGCAAGAAGTTGCTTCCCCGCATTTGGCGCAGCGGGCTGCCATTGCGGATCAAGGCCGAGGCAACGGCCCATCTCACGTCCAATTTCGCCTACCTCCTTCTCGCCTGTCTATGCGTTCTCCTCCATCCGTCGGCCGGCGGACCGCAGTCTGGCTGGTTACGTTTGCTCCTCTTCGACCTCCCGATTTTTCTCGCCGCGTCGGTGTCGGTCGCAGTCTTCTACGTTTGCGCGCAGCGCGAACTCCATCCCCGGAGCTGGATGAAAGAGATTCTCCTGCTCCCGGCGCTGATCGCGCTTGGCGTCGGCCTTTCCATCAGCAACGCGCGCGCTGTGCTCGAGGCCGCTACGCGAAGATCATGCAAGTCATGCAAGCCTCGCAGGATGAACAGCCCAATATCCGCCGCCTCGGCGACCAGCTCGGCGCGATCTACACGCCGATCGCCGTTGCCCTCGGCCTTGCCGCCTGGTTCATCACCCGCAACCCCGTCCGCTTCCTCGCCGTGATGGTCGTCGCTACGCCGTGCCCGCTCCTGATCGCCATCCCCGTGGCCGTCATCGGCTCCATCTCACTCGCCGCCAAGCGCGCGATCGTCATCCGCGAGCCCGCCGTCCTCGAGCAAGTCACCAACTGCCGCACGATGATCTTCGATAAGACCGGCACGCTTACCTACGGCCAGCCGCAGCTTGTCGATCAGCTCGTCGCCGCCGGCCTCGATTCGCGCCGCGTCCTCTCGCTCGTCGCCAGTCTCGAGCAGTACTCCAAGCACCCGCTTGCCGAAGCCATCGTCAGTGCCGGCCACAAACAACACGCCGCATTTCAGGAAGTCTCCGAGATCAGCGAGCAACCAGGGCAGGGGCTCCGCGGCTCCGTCGGCGGCCACCAGGTTCGCCTCACCAGCCGCAAACAGCTTGCCGTCGAACAGCCCGACGCAGCCGCCCAACTCCCGCCCCCGGCCGGCGGACTCGAATGCGTCATCCTCATCGACAATCGCTACGCCGCCACGTACCGCTTCCGCGACACGCCCCGCCGCGAAGGCGTCTCCTTCATCGATCACCTCGGCCCGCGACACTCCATCAATCGGGTCATGCTGGTGTCCGGCGACCGCCAATCCGAAGTGCAATACCTGGCCGACCTGGTCGGCATCCACGAGGTCTACGGCGGCAAAAGCCCCGAGCAGAAGCTCGACATCGTCCGCGCCGAAACCGCTCTTGCCCCCACGATCTTCGTCGGCGACGGCATCAACGACGCCCCCGCTCTGATCGCCGCCACCGTCGGCATCGCCTTCGGTCAGAATAGCGACGTCACCACCGAGGCCGCCGACGTCGTGATCATGGACAGCTCGCTCGCAGAAGGTCGACGAGTTCATGCACATCAGTCAGCGCATGCGCCGCATCGCGCTGCAAAGCGCCGTCGGCGGCATGGCCGCCAGCATCATCGGCATGTTCTTCGCCGCCGGCGGCCATCTCCCGCCCGTCGCCGGCGCCCTGACCCAAGAGGTCATCGACGTCCTCGCCGTCGTCAACGCCCTCCGCGTCGCCGTCCGCCCCAAAGCCCTCACCGACTTCTAATAATAGATGTACTTCGCGTGGCACGCCCTGAGCGCACAGCGCAGGGCGTGGTTTCATGCTCAGCGAACGTCCATCTTCCGTTTCGTCCGACAACGCAGACAACCGCCGCACAATCCTGCCAAACAAAGCAGCGTCAACGTCCCCGGCTCCGGAATCACATTGATCATTTCCTGCGTGCCGCCCGCAAAGTCAAACGCCACGATCGCATTCGGATCGTCTAAATTCGCAAAATCAATTTGCGTCATCTGCGGATCGAGGCCCAGCAGATCGTGCGGCACCCGAAGTTGATAGTACGTCAAACTCCCGCCATAGAGCATTGGATCGATCGCGCCTTCAAGATGGCGAATGTCGTCCCCGAGGCTGAACGGCGAGCCGAGCGAATACGCCACACCGTTCACCAGCACGCTCGACGCCGTAATGCTGTGCTTCGCCGCAATCTGAATTGAGTCGTACTCGTCCGAATCGGTGAAGCTGTAGTCGCTGCCGGCGCCCACCGGCGCGGACACGTCGAAGCCGCCGGTCAGAAAGACGTTGTAATCGGTCATCGGCACTCCCATCGCGATGCCGGTCTCGCGCTCGATCTTCTTCTTTTCAATGCCTCCGTGGCCGTCGTTGTAGATAAACAGACGCGCGTTTGCGTCCGGCTTGACGTCCTTGCCGAACAGCGATCCGTCCAGCGCCGCCTGCCAGTTCTCTTGCGTCGGCGGACCGTTCACGGCGAACTCTGGCAGCTGCGCTTCGTCCCCGATCTTCTGACCGCCGATCATGTCTCCTTGCTTTAGCCCGCGCCGCCAAAGAGCACCACGATGTGATCCGGCGACATCCCGCCCACTCCCGCGTCCGTCAGCGCCTGATACATCCGCGCCATCTGGATTTCAAACTGCGCCTTGGGCGTCGGCTCGCCCCATTGCACCAGAATTGCGTACGTGTCGTCCTTCAGCTTCCGCTTGTCCGCAGCGTCACCCGTCGATCCGTATTGAGGATGCTCGAGCAGAAGCACGTCGTTATCTTGTTTGTCCTTCGTTTGCTTCCCCGGAGGCCGCAAACACGTCCTGTGCTATCTTCGGCGCGGCACGGCCCTTGAGCGCCGTATTGAAGTGCGTCAGCATCCCGTCATTCGCAGCGGCGACCGCGTCCTGCCACCAGGGCGCGTCGAAATCGTCCATCACCGTGAGCTTGATGTCACCGTCCTTGACCGATAGCGGCAGATAGCTGTTCGCAAACTCATTCCAGTCCGACGCCGAAGCAAAGCTCACGTCGTCGCGCGAAGCCAACACGTTGTCGACAAAGCCTCCGCTTGGAACCCGCGTCACACCGAAGAACCCGCCCGGACCAAGGTCGCCATAGTACATATCGGCCGTCGGCGCGCCGGCGTTGTTTGCGGTCGCGATTGCCACCCGGCTCACATCGATCGGAAACGCAAATGACCCCGCTTGGCCGGCTGCCGGCGACACGATGTTCCGCGTATCCGACTCCAGCGGCATGAAGCCAGCCTGAAGCATATACGCCTTGTCGGCGTAGTCGAAGTCGTCGGTGCGGTTGTTGGCACCCACTTTCCCCGCACTATCGGTGAGCACTGCTGTCCGGATGCGAGCGTAGCGATCCGAGCGATCGTATCCATTCAATACATCGCGCGGCCCAGCCAGCGAAGGCGCTTGCGCGTCGAGCCAGCCGGTCCATTCGTGCCCGAATTGGTTCTTGCCGCTTGCGTCGAATCGGAACGGATTGACCGCGTACTCGAGATAGCCTTCGCCCGGAAGCGGCGACCATAGTCCATTGACATCTGCCGCAGTTGCAGATCTGTGATCGCTGTAAAAGGGCTGCTCACAAGAACCACGAGCGCAAGAATAGTACGGCTCATTACGCGTCCTCCTTTGGCGGTGCAGCATTCAAAACGGAATTACAATCACCAGCGCGCTCCCCAAGCAGAAACTCCACGACGGAAATATGTAAGCTGGACGATGAAATATCGTTCAGCGGCCCGGAACGTCGAGCATCCTACCGATTTTGGCCGCCGGGATTCAAGAGAATTCCCGAAATTTTCTAGGCGGCGCGTCCTCCGACATTTCACCACCCGCCCGCCAGACCCAGACCCAACGCGACCGAGCTTGCCGGGGCGTTCCGTGGTAGAATCGCGAAATCGTCCAACCGGAAAAAACTGGTTCTCGGTCCAGTTCACCCCGCGGAGCACCCAGCCATGGGCAGAATCTCGATCGTGGCCTTTCGTCCCAAGTCCGGCAAAGAGGACGAGCTCAAACGCGTGATGGCCAGCCGCCTTCCTCTTTTGCGACGTCTCGGCCTCGCCACTGATCGCACCAATATCACCATGCGCGCCACCGACGGCACGCTGATCGACGTCTCTGAATGGGTCGACGATGCCGCCATCGACCGCGCCCACCACACGCCCGAAGTCCTCGATCTCTGGCAACGATTCGACGCCTGCTGCACCTACGTCAAGCTCGACTCCCTCGCCGAATCCCACCACGACTTCGCCACCTTCGACGCCATCCAGCTCTGATCCATGCGACCTTGATCTGCATCGCATCTTCCGCCTAGCGGTTCGTATCCGCTGCCCAGTCTTGCGCCGTAGCCATTTCGCAGTTTACCCAACTTTTCTCAATTTAATTTCGTTTCATCTCGACATTTGTGCTCCCGTAGTTGTAGGCTATTGCGTCGTTTCCGCCTCTTTTCTTCTACTGCCTCCGGAGTATCGCTAATGCGAACGTCGTATCGCTTCGGCTTCGTCGCCAATTCGGCGATCATCCTCCTCGGCGTGCTCTTCTTGCTAGGCGGAGTTGCCTCCGTCGCCCATGCCTACGGCCTTTACAAGAACAACATGGGCCGGATCGACTTTAACAACCGCTACGACCTCACCGGCCTCGCCTGGGGTAAACAGGCGGACGCCATTTACGATTTCGGCAAAGTCGGCGCTTTTGATACGCTACCGATGGGCGTCGATGCCGCCCTTGTCCTCGACGCTGTGAAGTCTGCCAACGACGATTGGGGGAAATGGGCCAATGTCAAATGGGACACTTCGGCATTGGGCGCCAGCGGAACCGGAAAGATTCAGCTCGTCTATGCCGGAGCCAATGACAAAGCAGTCACCAATGGATTTAACGACGGAGATACCCACTACTCCACGATGACGATCGGCAAATACTCCACGGGCACCACTGGCTTCAGCGCATCGAGCTTCATCTGGACTTTGAAACATGAAATGGGACACGTGCTGGGACTCGACGATCTTTACACTACCTACACCGAAGAATTCGTCGACCATCCCGCCGGCGACCTAAACAAGTACCCAAACAAGACGGCCGCTGCTTACAAAGACAACATCATGAACCAGTATCGTTTTGATGGAAACGACTATACGAAGGACTCACAAACTTTCATCGACAACGACGAAATCGCCGGAGCCATCTGGAACTGGGGCGGTAAATTCAATCAGATCGTAACCGGCAACCTCGACTCATCCTGGAATGGCCAAGCCGGTCGCGACACTACCAAGCACCACGGCCAGGACACCAACGGAAAGTGGACCTATCGCGGCTCGATCGTTTCCGCCGGCGCCAACGAGCCCTACATCGACATTGGCTTCTCCGGCTACATGGGATTCGACGGCACAGCCTATGGCGATGGTTCGCCCTTGATCCAGTACGTTGGTAACCAGGGTGGCAACATCGAGCGCTTCAAGATCAATAAGAAGGGCTTCATCGGCAATTTCGTCCTCAACCTACAGAGCAAATTCAAGGACGAGCGACGCGTGAACAGTTGGATCGTCGGTGGGAGCGCCACCGATTTCACTCTCCCGCCAATGGATCAGGCCCTCGCCTTCGCAGCCGCCGGCGGTGGCAATCGCGACCGATTCGCCATGGTCTTCGGCCCCATTCCCGAGCCAAGCACCGCGACCCTGCTCGCAATCGGCCTAGCTTTTAGCGCTGTCGCACTGCGACGCCGCAAACGCACGTAATCGCTGGCGGTGCCCGCTTGATCGTGAAGCTTTCGTGAAAAATGCCGTCAACGTGACAAACAGTCGCGACTCCGGCCTAAAATGACACGGGGCTCACGGAACAATCGAGGCACTCATGTCACGCCGCTCGCTGCGCGCCCCTCCGACGAATCTACTTCCCGCTCCTAACCGCAGTTTTCGCCGCTCTTACCACGGAATCCCACGCCGCCTTCAATTTCACCACGCTCGCCACATTCCCCGGTCCGAGCAATGGCGGCCCGTCAGCCGGTCTCGTCGCCGATTCCCAAGGCAACCTCTTCGGCACAACTTTCGGCGGCGGCACGTTCTTCGACGGCACCGTCTTTGAGCTTGCGGCCGGCAGCCCCACACCAACCACTCTCGCCACCTTCAATGGCGACAACGGCTTTGAGCCCGCCTCCGACTTGATCCTCGACGACGCCGGCAATCTCTACGGCGCCACCTCGCGCGGCGGCGACAACGGTTTCATCGGCAACGTCTTCAAAGTCGACGCCGTCACCCACGAGCTCACCGATGTCGCCCCGGTGAGGCCCGCCAACGGCCTGCCCAATGGTCGCCTCTACCGCGACTCGCAGGGCAACCTGTTCGGCACCTCCGCTTCGGGCGGCTTGGGCACTCTGTTCGAGATCAGGCCCGGATCAGCCGAACTCACTACCGTCGTCCAGTTCAATGGGTTCAACGGCTCTAAACCGCTCGCGGGCCTCGTGGCCGACGCGGATGGCAATCTCTACGGCACCACGCACCATGGCGGCACCACGTTCGTGCCGCAAGTCTCTGTCGGCCTCGGCACCATCTTCAAGTATTCACCCGCCACGAACACGTTAACCACGCTTGCCTCTTTCACCGGCGAGAACGGCAAACTCCCCATGAGTGACTTGGCGATCGATTCCGACGGCAACCTTTTCGGCACTACCTTCCAGGTGGTGACGATGGCGAGGGCACCATCTTCGAGCTCCCAGCCGGCTCCTCCACGATCGTCACGCTCGCCTCGTTCGACGACACCACCGGCACCGATCCGTTTGCCGGTCTCACTGTCGACGCGAAGGGCAATCTTTACGGCACGGCTTCTTCCGAAGGGCCCAACGGCTTTGGCACCGTGTTTGAGCTGCCCTCCGGATCGAACAAGCTCACCACCCTCGTCGCCTTCACCGGCGACAACGGCGCCTACCCGATCAGCTCCATCCTCGTCGACCACGACGGCAACCTCTTCGGCACGACCAGCCAGGGCGGCACCGACGATGCCGGCACAATCTTCAAGCTCACCCGCGTCGACGCCCCCGGCGACTACGACGACAACGGAATCGTCGACCACGCGGACTACGACCTCTGGTCGCGCACCTTCGGCTCGACCACCAACCTCGCCGCCGACGGCAACGGCAACGGCATCGTCGACACGGGCGACTATACAACTTGGCGCGATCACGTTGGATCATCGGCCGGTGGCACCGCCAGCCCGCCTTCGCGTATGCTAGTCTCCACAAACCCGCTATCCGCCGCAGTGCCTGAGCCGGCAGCGCTGATGCTGATGACCCTAGGGCTTGTTGGCTTGTGTTTCCACCAATGCTGTGCTTAAGACGCGAGCCGCCTTTACACCAGAATGTGAGAATTACCATGGCGAGAAACATTCGTTTTGCAAAAGTCGCAATTCTCCTGTTTGCGCTTCTGACGCTCGCGGCAATACCCGCGCGAGCGAATCTATTTTCGCTGGCCGTGTCCGGAACGATTTCGACCAACACCAGTGGCGATCCGACGATTCCCGTCGGCACGCCGTTCAACTTCCAACTCACCTACGACGCCGCCGCGCCCGATCTCGCCTCCTCCGACCCGACTTTCGGAAGCTTTGCAAATACAACTGCACCGCCGGCACTCGTCTTCTTTCACTATCAAGCCGGGAGCTACGAGACCACGCTCGATGATCCCGCTGATTTCGGCACGTTCAGCCAGATGGTTATCACCTTCACAAGCGTCAATGCCATCGACATCAACATCAGCGCACCCACGCTGTTTCCGCACCTGGCGGGCGGGCCGGTCTCCTTCCATGCCGACTTCAACGCCTTTTCGCAGGCTCCCATCTTTTCGAGCGACGCCCTGCCGACAAACACTTCGATCAACCTCGCTAGTTTCGACGAAAGCACGGTGACGCTGCTGCCGCCCGCCGGCGTCGTCACCACGAGCAGCCTTACGAGCTTTAAACTCACGGCCGTCGCTGTGCCCGAGCCGGCGACCTTGCTCCTACTCATGATCGCAACCTTCCCGCTGACAAGAGCCGGCCGCTTGTCGCGATCACTCTCTATTTAGCCCCCGGTCAATGACCGGGGGCATTCCACAGCAGTCACCCTGCGCCGCAACCAACCAACCACCCGCCAGTCCCGCCACCGCCAGCACCAGCGTCCCCGGCTCCGGCACCGCCGCCGTGATGATAATATTGTCCACCCCGGCCGACGCAGTCACGTCCGTGTTGCCCGTCGTCATCGCGATCCGAAACGTCTTCAAGTCCGTGTCGTCGACCGGCCCCTGATAAATCGGCGTTCCATTGATCGACGCCGCCCACTCGGCCGCCGTCCGATCAAACGTCATCCGCACCGTGTAGACCACCCGCGGTTCATACGGCCCGATGACTTGATTCACGCCCGTGGCATCCAGTACGCGCAGCATCCCGTCATTCGAAAACTCAACCTTATGAATCGCCGGGGCGTCGAAGAAGATTCCCAGCCCCGTCGACGTCGAGACGCCGCTCGGAAACACGTCCACTTGGGCAATGAACCGGCTGTATCCCGCCAATTGCGGATCGCTCAAATCAAACTGCAGATCGGCGCCGCCGAGCGTACCGGGTCCGCCGGCGTCCCGTCCAGCGCCGTCAGCCGCACCGGCGTATCCGTCAAGAATCCGAATGTCGATACCACTTCGGCCGTACCCGTCGGTGCAAAAATCTGCCCGCCCGAGGTTGGTGTATTCCTGGGAAACGGCCCGGCCCCAAAAGCAGGCGTCAAACCGACCACGTGCGGCGGCCCATTGAAGTCGACGTCATACAGCGTCACGTCCGGCCCCGCCCAACAAGCGCTGCCGCCACCGGCAACCGCCACCACCGCAACCAACGAGCCCACAACGCGAAACATCACACAACGATTGCTGTTCATTATCCCGACCTCCTGAGTTAACGAGAATCAAAAGAGTGGATCGCGACATCGCGAAACAAAGGATGCGCCGCCGCTGATGAGTCCAAGCCGCACGAAATCGTCCGTCGCGCGATCATGCCGCGCAACATCTGGCTGACCATTCAAGAAGCGACAACAGCCGACAAAAAACCCGATTCGTCGGTCACTGCGTCGTGGTCACGAGCGTTCCTCGCCGAGAAGTGGAGATGCGGCCAACAAGGGCGAAGCGCGAAAGCCTGAGTCGGAACACGCCCGGTCAGCATCCCAATCGCCCGGCATTCTCTCCACTCACCCACCCTTAGTCAATCAGCGCCCGTTCACAGCCGCGCGGGATGCCGCTTCTCCGCGGATCCGATTTCCGCGAAGAATACACGCCAACCAATCGGCAAGCTCGCCCATGCATTTTACGCAATCTTCCCAAACTATTGACTTTCGATTTTCCTTTGGTATTTTGCTGCTATTCGCACACCCGGAAGGGTGGGCAGCAATCCGCAATGTCTGCAATCCACGGATGGACCGTAGGTGGCAAAGTACGGCTCAGCAGCGGCCTTTTCGTCGACCGACCGCTCCGCTGCGGCCCGCTTCCGAGCCAGTTTCGAGACGCGTCCTCTGTTTTGTCGCTCTGAGAAATCCAAACGCAGGGAGTTGAGACATGAGCAGCTTGCGTTGGCCGAAGCGAGGAAAAACTGCCAGCCGAAAGGATCATCGCCGGCGCACTCTCTCTCTAGAACAACTCGAGCCGCGTTGCATGCTCGCCGCCGAAATACTTCTCGGCCGCCCGACAGATCATTCGATCACGTTCAACGTCCTCCCCGATCAGAGCGGCCAGATCTCCGTCGAGTACGGAACCAGCTCGGGCGCCTATCCGACGATGACGGCGAATTTCACCGCCACCAATGGCCAGCCCGTCGAGTTCGTCATCAGCGGACTCACGACAGACACCGAGTACTTCTATCGCCTGCGCACCCGCGCCAACAGCCGCAGTCAGTGGACCGTGGGAGACGAATACGACTTCCACACTCAGCGCGCCGCCGGCGACGATTTCACCTTCACGGTCATGGCCGATTCGCACCTCAATCAGCTGGGCAACGCAGATCGCCTACTGGCAAGCCACGTGGAACGTCCAAGTCGACGACCCCGACTTCCACATCGATCTTGGCGACACGTTCAACATGGACAACGTGACCACACAAGCGGCCGCCGACGCTGCGTACGTCGCCCAGCGCGAGTATTTTGCCAACTTCAGCGATTCGTCGCCCGTCTTTCTCGCCATCGGCAACCACGAGAATCAAGAAGGCTGGAATCTCGACGACACGCCCGTCAGCCAGGCCCTCCTGAGCATCAACTCGCAAAAGAAATACTTCCTCAATCCCGTGACCGATGGCTTCTACTCGGGCAACACCGATCCGCTCCCGGCAATCGGCGGCGACCAGCTCCGCGAGGACTACTACTCCTGGACGTGGGGCGACGCGCTGTTCGTCGTGCTTGATCCATTCCAATACACGATGCAAAGCCCTACGGAGCGATCGCGGGCGAAGGCAGTGACGACCCGCAAAGCGGCGACCAATGGGACTGGACGCTCGGCCGCCAACAATACGATTGGTTCAAAGACACGCTCGAGGGCAGCGACGCCAAATTCAAGTTTGTCTTCTCCCATCACGTCACCGGCGGTCAGCTCGAGCGTTTCCGGTGCTGCCGGCACGCCCGGCTACGTCCGCGGCGGCTCCAACGCCGCGCCGTACTTCGAGTGGGGCGGACTCAACGCCGACGGCACTCCCGGGCTTCGAAGCAGCACCGTCCCGGCTGGGGCGGCAAGTCGATCCAACGAGCTCATGGTCGAAAACGGTGTCACCGCTTACTTCCACGGACACGATCACGAATACGCCTACGAAGTCGTCGATGGAATCGTTTATCAGGAAGTCCCCTCGCCGAGCATGACCGGCTTCGGATTCAACCTCTACAGCGAAAACGATCCCGACACGATCAAGGTGCTGCCCAACTCGGGCCACCTGCGCATCACCATTTCGCCGAACGATGATCTCGCGACCGTCGACTACGTCCGCTCCGATTCGACCGTGCCCGGCACGAATCTGGCACGTCACCTACTCCTACACCATGCGGCCCCGCGGCGTCGACCCTCTCGCCCGAGATCGATGTCCAAGGCAACGGCGTCTCGATCGCCGACGGCGACACGACGCCCAGCACGACCGACGCCACCGACTTCGGCAGCCAGAACGTCAGCCAGCGGCTCAGTCACGCAGACCTTCACCATCGCCAACACCGGCTCTGGCGATCTGAATCTCACGGGCTCGCCGCGCGTGCAAATCAGCGGCGCGAACGCCGCCGACTTCACCGTCACTACGCAGCCGAGCAGCTTCAGTCGCGGCCGGCGATTCGACGACCTTCGCCATCACCTTCGATCCCAGCGCCAGCGGCACGCGCACGGCCACCGTCACGATCGCCAACAACGACAGCAACGAAAACCCCTACAACTTCAACATCCAAGGTACCGGCACGACCACCGGCACAAGCGGCTGCCGTCTACTATCTCTCGACCGCCGAGAGCGGCACGCTCAACAGCACCAACGGTTCGCCCAGCCTCAGCCTTCGCCGACGCCGACATTCTCAAGCTCACCGTCCAAGCAACGGGCAATACGGTACGAGCTCTATTTCGACGCCAGCGACGTCGGCCTCACCACCGCAAACGAAATTGTCGACGCCTTCGCGATCATGCCCGACGGCAGCATCATCGTCTCGACCGTCGGCAAGCTTCTCGGTCCCCGCGGCCGGCGGCGGAACGATCACCGGCGTCGGCCAGGACCTGCTCCGCTTCGTGCCCGACGACCCTCGGATCGACACCGCCGGCACCTGGTCGATGTATTTCGACGGCAGCGACGTCGGCCTCACCACAGCCGACGAGAATATCGACGCTGTCGGTGTCCTCTCGAATGGCCGCGTCCTTGTTTCCACCTGGGGCGCTTTCTCCGTCCCGGGCGTCAGCGGCCAGGACAAAGACCTCGTCGCCTTCACGCCAACTTCCCTCGGATCGAACACGGCCGGCAGCTGGTCCCTCTATTTCGACGGCAGCGACGTCGGCCTCACCACCGACAACGAAGATGTCGACGCCCTCGACATCCGCGAAGCGGGCGGCAACCCGACGCTCTACATGTCCACCATCGGCAACTTCTCCGTCACCGGCGCCAGCGGCGCCAACGAGGACGTCGTCGCGTTCAGCCCAACCAGCGTCGGTTCGAACACCGCCGGCACCTTCGCCTCCACCTTGGCCTTCGACGGCAGCCTCTACGGCCTCGCGGCCTTCGACCTAGACGGCATCCATTTCACTTCCACATCGGGTGCCGCCGCTGCGCTATCGGCCCCCGCCGGCACAAAGGCAAGTGCGCCACATCCCAGCTGGCGCTCGCCCTCAATACAAAGACTCCAGTCTCTTCCAGCCCGCTCAGCAATCCCGCTGCATCACCAACGGCGACCAACTCGGTGGCCGCCAGCACAAAGCACCGCCAGCGCCCTGTTGATTGCGGCCACCAGCACGCCCACACCCACCCAGGCCACATCGAGAAGCGCCCCCAAGAAACTCGCATCAACCTCCGCCAAGCCAATGCCTTCCCGCCGACCTCGCCGACGCCGCCTTCGCCTCCCTAGTGCAGCAGACGACTGTAGTTGCCCCACTAAATCGCCGCCTCAGCTAAGCTGTCCGATCGAGTCCCGGTCTTTGTTTGAGGGTCGCCCTCCGCCGAGTGCAGATGCTGTGTCATCCCCGAGATTCCTTTAGACCGGAGTGGTTCCTACACTTTCGGACTGGTCGCTTCAGCGACCAGTGAACAGCGCCGCCGGTAACGGGTGGCCCCGACACATTTCCGCGTCAGCCCGACATTGGACCAGCGTAACACGGAAATGTGTCGGGGTCGCGCAGCGACAAGAGGTCTAATTTCCCCTCCCCGAACTGCCATTCCACCCATTTTCAGCTTCAGGTGATTCGGCCGTCCTGCTGCCGATACACCGGGGCCATCTCCCCGTATCGCGACGCGGTTCCACATTTGGCCCAACGTCAAAAACTCGCCGTGGCGAAGTTGGCCGTCTCGCGGACCTACCCCTGGCTCGACAATCATCTACCGATTCCTTACGCCAACGGCCTTATACAATCCACCACCAATTCCTATTCATATTCAACTCCTCTATTTTCCTCGCTTGCTCGCTTTCCCACTCTTCGTCAAGCCCCAAGCACTAAGCGAAGCATTGAGCCCGAGTTCATTCGTGGTAAAATTCTCATTGCGTCGTATATGTGCTCACTATGTGTTCTCCGTGTCCTCGGTGGCTAAACTCATCCGTCAATCCCCAACTTTTAGCCGCGCACAGGATTCTCCCTGCTCCCTGCTATTTCTAGCTAACAGCTAAAAGCTAACAGCTTTTCTTGTTGAATTTGTGCCACCGCTTCTGCTAGGGTCGATCTACGCACGACCGCCAGCGTACAGCGAAACAGTTGTCCACAGATTGCGCCGATGATCGCCGATGAAGGACGGCATACCGCAGCAAGCCGACGGCTCCCAATCTGCGCCCATCGGCGACATCTGCGGACAAACGACTTGGTAGTTGCCCACATCCCTGCCATCCGTGAAATCCGTGGTGAATATAGATCTTCCATCCTGTCGAAAAAGGAGAGTCGTGGGGGCGACCCGGAAACACTTGTCGCCAGCAACCGAGCACAGGCCACTGCGTGGCCTGTACGCAGGGCGGTAGCAAACGAGCACGAGCAACCGACGTTGCTCGAGAGGAGTGCGGTAGAAACCCCGTGAACCTGGAGCAGTAGTCAACGCCGAATGTGAGCCATTGAGGGGGACGTGGAAAAACTTGTCGCCAGCAACCGAGCACGGTCGCCAGTGGCGACCGAGCGCAGGGCGGTAGTAGTTTGAGTACACATCAATACCGGTTTTGTACCACCGGGAGAGA
>CAVULI010000002.1:0-796989 GCA_963742295.1 uncultured Verrucomicrobiae bacterium | reverse complement strand
ATGTCCTGTACTGGAACCATCGTATTGCTAAAACATCCTCCTGGGTGGGTAAGACGGGTCGGGACTGGCCCTGAAATACGGCGCTAGGCGCGGGAAGTTTCCCCTGCCGGAAAGCGAAAGGGCTCGGGCAGGAGCGCTCCGAGGGTGAAAAGGCGCCGCTCGCCCGCCGGATTCGCCAGCAGAATCGGCGTCTCGGGGTCGCAGAACTCGGCGAGCGTCTCGCGGCAGACGCCGCACGGCGCCGCCGGTGGCAGGACTCGGTGACCACCGCGACGGCTGCGATCCGGTGGTGCCCGGCGCTCACCGCCGCGGCGACCGCGACGCGCTCGGCGCAGAGCGTGACGCCGAAGCTCCGGTTCTCGACGTTTGCGCCGCTGAAGATCTCGCCGCTCGCAGTCGCGACCGCGGCGCCGACCGCGTAGCGGCTGTAGGGGCTGTGCGAGTGCCGGCGCGCCTCGTGCGCGGCGGCGAGGAGGGGCTCCCACTTCACGCCGCGAGCCTAGCATCGAACGGGCTGTGCTACTTTTCGCGCGTCAATCGGCAGGCCCGAAACCTCCACCCGGGGGTGTGCGTACTTCCGAAGTGAGGAGTCGCCCTGCATGCGCGAGCCGTACCGCAAGACCCTGACCTGGCTGGCGGTCCTGATCGCCGGGGCGCTGGTCTGCGCCTGGGCCTTCCCGCGCGCCTTCCCGTTCTTCCCCGCCAACTGGCAGGTGTCGCGGGTCGAGGCGGAGAAGATCGCGCTCGAGGACCTGCGGTTGCTGCGGGCACCCTTCCGGAGGACCCCTATGTCGTCGCCCGCATGGACGACGACGCAGGGCTCGAATACCGGCTCCTCCAGGCCGCGCGCGAGGGGCAGACGCAGGCAGCGCGCAACTTCGGGCTCGACAAGCAGATCCTGGTCTACAGGGAGATCACCGTCTACGCCCCGCAGGCGCAGCCCCGGGAGATCGTCCTATCGGCCCGGATCGCTTTTGACGGTACGGTGCTCACGCTTTCCAAGGGCTTCAAGGCGGCCGACCCGAGCGGCGTTCTCGGCGAAGGGGAGGCGGTGGAGCGGGCGCGGAAGCTCCTCGCCGAGCGCGGCTCGACCTCACGCGCTACGGACCTCCGGAGGTGAAGACAAAGACCTCGACCACCGTACCGACCGGGTCGTCCGTTTCGCCGACCTCGACTGCCCGCTCGCCTCTCGCCTGCGCTCGGGTCTGCAGGTGACCTTCGCCGGCGACCAGCTCGCCGAGATCGGATTCTTCGCCGAGGACGTCAAGCCGGACGAAGTCACCCAGCTCCTGCAGCCGATCGGCCTGTTCGGGAACATCTCGTTCTTCTCGACCTTCCTGGTTCTGCCGCTGGTGGCGCCGATCTTCTCTCAAGCGTTACCACGAAGGCGAGCTGGGCGTCCGTCGCGGGCTCCAGATCCTGTTGCTCATCCTGGGGCTGGCGGTCGTCTTCATGGCGCAGGTCTCGGCGGCTTCGACGCAGAACAACAACTTCGGCGTCCTCTCGCGCCCAGACGACCTGGGTGTGGGGCTCGCTGCTCACGCTGCTGTTCTTCCTGCCGCTCGGGCTGGTCTCGCTGCTCAGCTGGTCGGTGGGCGAGTCGTTCTGCCGCGAGCGCTGGGGCGCACCTGCTGGCCGCCTTCGACGCGCTCTTTCAGGGCCGCTGGGCGACCGCCACCGTGGCGCGATCGGCGCTGCGAGGCACGGTGTCGGGTCTTGCGGTCGCGGCGGGGAGCTGTCTCGCGGCCGTGCTCCTGCAGGGCCGGGGCGTGATGGCGCCGTTCTGGGCGAACTACGGCCCCTGGTGGCCCGAGAGCCGGTGGCCGGGCGTATCGCTGCTGCTCTTCACCCTCGCGTTCGGTCTCTACGGCTCGCTCTTCGGGCGGTTGTTCCTCTATCCGTTCCTGAGCCGGCGCCTGGGAGCCTGGCTGGGCGGCGCGCTGGTCGTGGTGGTCGGTGCGTCTCTGCCTGTCGGACGCGCCGCTCACGATCTTCGAGCAGGGCTGGAGCCTGGCGCTCTCGGCGGCCACCGTGCTGGTCTTCCTTCTGCTCTTCGTGCGCTTCGATCTGCTCACCAGTGTGCTGGCGTCCGTCGTGGCGACGGTGTCCTTCAGCGCCATGCCGTTGTTGCTCGCCCATCAGCCGGGGCTCGAGTTCCAGGGCTGGCTGGCGATGTTCGGCGTCGGTCTGCCGCTGCTGGTGAGCCTGCGCTTCATTCTGTCGGACCGCGAGTTCACCTACCACTACGACGACATCCCGGTGCACGTGCGACGCATCGCCGAACGCGAGCGCCAGCGCGTGGAGCTCGAGACGGCGCGCAACATCCAGAGCTCCATCCTGCCCGACCTGCCGCCGCAGCTCGCCGGCGTCGAGATCGCGCACACCTACCTGCCGGCGACCGAGGTGGGCGGCGACTTCTACGACGTCCTGGCGCTCGAGGACGGCCGTCTGGCGGTGGCGGTGGGCGACGTCGCCGGCCACGGCGTCTCGAGCGGCCTGGTGATGTCGATGGCGAAGTCGGCGCTGGCGGTGCAGGTGACGTTCAATCCGGCGGTCGAGGCGGTGTTCACCACGCTCAACCGCATGGTCTTCCAGACCGCGCGCAAGCGCCTGCTGGCCACGCTCTGCTACGCCCTGATCGACGCCGAGCGGCGGGAGATGCTCTACGCCAGCGCCGGCCACCTCTATCCGTACCGGGTGACCAAAGAAGGCCGGGTGGAGGCGCTCGAGGCGGAGTCCTATCCGCTCGGCGTGCGCCTGGAGCTCGCGGTGCAGGCCCGCGTGGTGAAGCTCGACGCCGGCGACTCGCTGGTGCTCTACAGCGACGGCATCGTCGAGGCGCGGCGCGAGGGCGGCGAGGAGGATTTCGGCTTCGACCGCCTGGAGAAAGAGCTCTCGAGCCTCGCCGCGCACGGCGGGAACGGGGTCGCCGCGACGGGGTGCTCGCCGACGTCGAGGCGTTCACCCGCGGGCGCCGCGCGAGGACGACGTGACGCTGCTCGTGCTGCGCATGCCCTGACCTTTTGGGCGGCCGTCGGGGAAGGGGGCCGTGGGATAGAATCCGGCTGCTGTTCGGCCGTTTCCCATAGGAGCCCAACGTGAAGATCCACGAATATCAGGCGAAGGAGATCCTGCGCCGGTACGGTGTCGCCGACGCCGCGCGGCAAGGTGACGGACGATCCGGCGGAGGCCAAGGCGATCTGCGCCGAGATGGGGCGGTCGTTGTGTCGTGAAGGCGCAGATCCACGCCGGCGGCCGCGGCAAGGGCGGCGGCGTCAAGCTCGCCAAGTCGCCGGACGAGGCGCAGCGAGCTCGCCGGCGAAGATCCTCGGCATGCAGCTGGTGACGCACCAGACCGGCCCGCAAGGGCAGAAGGTGCGCAAGGTGCTCGATCGAAGAGGCGGCCGACATCGCCTCAGGAGCTCTACGTCGCCGTCACGCTCGACCGCGCCGTCGGGCAAGCCGGTGATCATGGCCTCGCCGCAGGGCGGCATGGACATCGAGGAGGTCGCCGCGAAGACCCCGAAGGCGATCCACCGCGTCGCGATCGATCCGCACCTCGGCCTGCAGCCGTTCCAGGCCCGCGCGCGTGGCCTACGGCCTCGGGCTCAAGGGCGACACGGCGAGCCAAGGCCGCGAAGCTGGTCACCGGCCTGGTCGCGCGCCTACCTCGACACCGACGCCTCGCTCGCCGAGATCAACCCGCTGATGATCACCGAGCAGGGCGACGTGCTGGCGCTCGACGCCAAGATGAACTTCGACGACAACGCCCTGTTCCGCCACCGGACATCGTCGCGATGCGCGACCTCGCCGAAGAGGACCCGCTCGAGGTCGAGGCCTCGAAGTTCAACCTCAACTACATCAAGCTCGACGGCAACGATCGGCTGCATGGTGAACGGCGCCGGCCTCGCGATGGCGACGATGGACATCATCAAGCTCTACGGCGGCGAGCCCGGCCAACTTCCTCGACGTCGGCGGCTGGCGCAGCGCAGGAGGCGGTCAAGAACGCCTTCCGCATCCTGGTTTCGGATCCCAACATCAAGGCCGTGCTGATCAACATCTTCGGCGGCATCGCGCGCAGCGACCGGATCGCGAGCGGCGTCGTCGGCGCGATCGAAGAGCTCGGCAACGTCAAGCTGCCGGTGGTGGTGCGCCTCGAAGGCACCAACGTCGAGCAGGGCCGCGAGATCCTGCGCAAGGCGAGCTTCAAGTTCATCGTCGCCGACGACATGGCCGACGCCGCCGAGAAGGTCGTCGCGGCCGCAGTGAGGGAGGTACGACGATGGCGATCTGGGTCGAACAACGAGACGCGCCTCGTCGTGCAGGGCATCACCGGCAAGGAGGGCAAGTTCCACGCCCTCGGCTGCCGCGACTACGGCACCAAGGTGGTGGGCGGCGTGACGCCCGGCAAGGGCGGCGAGACGGTCGAGGGCATCCCGGTCTTCGACACCGTGGCCGAGGCGCGCGCCAAGGACCGGCGCCAACGCCACGATGATCTTCGTGCCGCCGCCGTTCGCGGCCGACGCGATCATGGAGGCCGCCGACGCCGGCATCGAGCTCATCGTCTGCATCACCGAGGGCATCCCGGTGATCGACATGGTCAAGGTGCAAGGCCTTCCTGCGCGAGCAAGCCCTGACGCGGCTGATCGGGCCGAACTGCCCGGGCGTCATCACGCCCGGGCATGGCGAAGATCGGCATCATGCCCGGGCACATCCACAAGCACGGACCGGTCGGCGTCGTGTCGCCGCTCCGGCACGCTGACCTACGAGGCGGTCTGGCAGCTCACGAACCTCGGGCTTCGGCCAGTCGACCTGCGTCGGCATCGGCGGCGATCCGGTCAACGGCACCAACTTCATCGACGTGCTGAAGCGCGTTCAAGGACGATCCGGACACCGAGGCCGTGATCATGATCGGCGAGATCGGCGGCAGCGCCGAGGAAGAGGCCGCGGCCTGGGTCAAGGCCAACTTCGACCGGCCGGTGGTCGGCTTCATCGCCGGCCGCACCGCGCCTCCGGGCCGCCGCATGGGTCACGCCGGCGCGATCATCGCCGGGCGGCAAGGGCACCGCCGACGGAGAAGATCGCCGCCCTGCGCGCCGCGGGCATCCACGTCTGCGAGTCGCCGGCCGACCTCGGCGCTGACGATCAAGAAGGCGCTCGGCCGCTGAGCGGCTGGAATCCGGCGCGATGGACCCTGGCCCGTCGCAGTCCCGTGCACGAAGGGCATGGCTGGCTTGCCTCTGGCGGCGGCGAGTTCAGCTTCGGAGAGACCCTGGCGGCGGACCGCGCCTGGGTCGAGCTCGTGCCGCCGGGACCGATCGGCTTCATTCCCGGCCGCGAGCGACTCCGCCGACTACGGCAAGCACTTCACCGACCTACATGGAGGAGGCCTTCGAGCGCGAAGTCGAGGTCATCCCGATCTATCGCGTCGCGCGACGCCCGGCGGGGCAAGAACTGCGAGCGCATCGCCGCGGTGTGCGCGCGGTGTACCTCGGCGGCGGAGTGGCCGATCACCTGCTCGAGGCGCTGGCGCAGTCCCCGGCGGCCGAGGCGCTGGCCGAAAAGCTGCGCTCCGGCGGCGTCGTGGTGGCGATCGCCGCCGCGGCGCAGGCGCCGGGCAGACCGTGCGCAGCATCTTCGGCGGCAAGGCTCTGAATCCCGGCCTGGGCTGGGTGCCGGGGGCTGCCATCGAGACCAACTTCGACCCCGGCCACGACCGGCGCCTGCGCATGCTGCGCGAGGGCGCGAGCGGCGCTCGGCCTGGGCATTCCGGCCGCGGGAGCGCTCCTGCTCGGTCCGGAGGGGTCGTTCGAGGCGGTCGGCACGGTCTTCCGGGTGACCGGTCCCGACGCCGACCTCGAGCCGCTGGTCCGTCTTGCGTGACGTTGAATTCGCCATGCCGCATCCAATCGCGCAGGCAGCCTTCGTTGCACAGCGTCACGCCGGCGACGTACTCCAATGCGCGCTCCTGGGGGATTTTGCTTGCCCTCGCGCCCGATGATGAGAGCGACTGTCGCCTTCGTAATCGAGCTGCCGCAATTTCCTTCGGCAGGATGATCTGGTGGGTCGTGCTCCCACCAGCGAGCCTGGCGTGCGGAAGAACATGCTGGGGTAGGGCGTCTCTTTCAGGTTTTGGCCCTTGTACTCAGAATCCCGGTTGTAATTGATGCCGATGCAGAGGATTTTTTCCGGCGCCAGCACGGGCGGCAGCAGTTCGACCTCCGACAGCGGAAATCCGGCCGCACGCCCACCATCGCCGCCTTGACGTCGTCGAGCGCGTTGGCGCGCAGCACATCGAGCAGCGTTGGGGAGCGCGCGCCGAGCCGCAAGCGCAAATCGACGACGCCGTCCCCGTCGATGACGCCGAAACTCGTCCCGCCCGCGGGCCGTGTAGTCTGCAATCCGCATTATTCCACCCCTTCCGTTCGCTGGGCGCAGGGAAACACTGCATCATGGCAGAATACAAGTCCGTTTCCCTAGTGACCGCCAGCTTTACGGCATCGCGGCAGGCGCCGATGACATTTGCAAGCTTCGGTGCTATCAAGACGGCTGATCGGCGACTTCGGCGATGTCCGGAGCGCGAGGGAGGGGTGGCGTGAAACCGGCAGCCTTTGCCTACGCCCGGGCGGATTCGCTTCCCCACGCGCTTGAGTTGCTTGGCGCCGATGTCAAACGGCGCGAAAATCCTGGCCGGCGGGCAAAGCCGATGTCGACGCTCAACATGCGCTTGAGCGCGCCGCGGCTCCCTGGTCGACATCAATCATCTCCACGAACTCAAGGACATCGTGCGCATCGGTGATCGCCTCGCGATCGGTGCCGTGGTGCGCCAGACCCAGGCCGAGCAGTGTCCCGATATCGCCCGGTTGCGCCCCTGCTGGCCAAAGCGCTGCCGCATATCGCCCATCCGGCGATCCGCAACCGCGGCACCATCGGCGGCTCGATCGCTTTCGCCGACCCCGCCGCCGAATTGCTGGTGTGCCCGGTGGCGCTGGAAGGGGACGTTGAAATGGCGGGGCCGCGCGGCCGGCGCAGTGTTGCCGCGGAGCAATTCTTCAAGGGCCTGTTTGAGACCGCGCTAGCTCCCGGCGAAATCGTGACCGCGGTCCACGTGCCGGTCGCGGGCAAGGATCGCCGGTTCGGCTTTGCCGAAGTCCAGACGCGCCGGCATGGTGATTACGCCATCGTCGGGCTTGCCGCCGCGGCGCGCGCGGACGGCGGCAGGCTGGATGACGCGCGCGAGCTGTTTTCTTCGGCGTGGGTGCGACGCCGGTGCGGGCGCGGCGGCGCCCGAGGCGCTTGCGGAAGGCACGATCGACGATGCGGTCGCCGTGCTGGCGAATGATCTCGATCCCTCGGGAGATGTCCACACCAGCGCGCCGGCCAAGCGGCATCTCGCCGGCGCGCTGCTCAGGCGCGTGGCGCAACAACTCGGCGAGGCGGCGTCATGAGCGAACATTCCCTTACCATTGCGCTGACCGTGAACGGTGAGACGTGCGCGAGATGGTCGATGCGCGGCAAAGCCTCGTCGATTTCCTGCGCGAGGATTGGCGTCTACGAGCACGAAACTGAACGAAGTAGATGAGACAATAACAAAAAAACGAAGATTGCTTTCATCGGAGCTTTTTCGTCGGCGGAATTTTCCTGCTTCCAGGGACCGCTTGTCTCGTAAGAAAATGTCTGATTGATGGTTTGTGGCTAAACGAAGCCGCAGCACCTGCAGGTGGTGGTTTGCTGCGATCAAAATCTTGTCAGGGAAACCAGCGCTGGACCTAGAAGCGAAAGCTGCGAAAGCCACCCTGAGACGATTGCAAAAGGAGAAGCCCCGCGCCTTCGATTGATCCACAATCATCATTTCGATGCTCGGTTCGGTGGCCTCGAAGGAAGGCTCATTCCACGTGAGCACGGTTCCAGAGCGAAGCTGGCCAAGCAAGCCGTCCGCTTCGGCTGGCTCTGCGCCCCGGCTAGATCTAGCGTAGTGAGTCGCCGCTTTGCAAACTAGGTGAACCGGGGTGCCGGGTTCGAACTGTTTACATTAATTATTTTCTGCAACTCCGCCAGCTTGCTTATTCAACTTGCGGAGTGGGAAAAATCGCGAGCACAGTTTCCTTATCTCGTGGCCCTGAAGGCTGTAGTGAGCAAGTTCGGCTTCCGTGCCATTTTGAAATCAAGTGAATCGCCGCAACTTGCCGGGAAACAACTGATTGAGCGTTTGCGGGCCGAGGGATATACCGGTTGAAAATCTGATTGACGATGCCTTTCAGCGGCAGGTTTTGCCACAGGGGTCGGGAGAGGGCCTTTCTGGGCATAAGGCTTGAGGCGCGTTTACCAGAGCTTGCAGATCTGGCTGCAACTTTGTCAGGTCAATACTATTGGAGTTGTCACCGGTAGGGCCGCTACCGTAATATTCAGCACCAAAGTTCCGATAAGGATCAGCGCGCGCTGCGTCGTGGTGGAGGAGTGATCCGTGATGCTTGCGCGGGGCACGTCCGGAGTGCGCAAATAAGAGTATTCGCCATAGGCGCCGCTAGGATCCTTCATACGGTAGAGCGTAACCCGTATCGTGGAAGATCCTTTCGCGTAGGTGGCTTGCTTGCCGCTACGAATCGATATTCATTCGCAGCGACCGCGGCAAAATACACCTGCTTGGGATTCGCCGCCGGGGGAGTTCTTTGGGCAGCCGGCGAAAAGGCCCCGCGCGCAGTGGAATCCCATCCCATGAAGGACTCAGGGAGAATGCCCGGGATTACTCTGGGCATGGCTCGGAAACGCTGGGTAAGGGCCAGGGAAAGCAGAAAGAGACCGGAAATCAGGATATGGGCGCGCTGCATGAGCACCCTTTCATTTAGATGCGGCAATTCTACTTGGGGTTCCCGGCAGATGCTACCGCTCCGTATCGAGGCGGGTATCGGGGATGTGATTGTCCGAAATGAGCTTCTGCTTGTTGAGGGACAGGCTATTCAGGTTTTCGAGGTACGTGGCGATTCCCCGGTAGAGACCGTCGGCAATTCGCTGCCGCTGGTCGGTCTTACGCAGCAGCTTCTCGTCGTTGGGATTGTGATGAAGGCAATCTCGGAGAGCACCGACGCACATCTTGTGCTCATCAGGACAATGAACGGTGCTTCTTCACGCCCCGGTTCTTTCCGTGCGGTTAACGAGCTGCATTCGCTTGGTGAGCGTTCTCCTGGATGTCGCCGTGAAGTTCCTTGGATTTGTCAATTTTTGTTGCGGGCGATCTTCTTAATCAAGTCCTGGAGGTCGCGGAACCACTCCTGCGAGTTCGCGTTTTCACGGGAGGCCACCTCCATGGAGTCCGGTGGATGTGCGAAATTCAACAGAGGTTTCAATGCCGCGCGCGGACGGGTCGCGGCTCGAGTTTGCACTAATGAAGATGAACAGATCGGCCTTGGTGTCGTTCGCGATTGCGGTGCGCTCTTCCAGCGGGATGAATGTGTCGTCTTTACGCGTAAAAACCACATCGGCGCCCCGGTAGCTTCTTCTCGATAAGAACTTCAAGCCGCAGCGCAACGTCCAGGCAAAGATCCTTTTCCATCAGACCACGCGGTCCGATTGTGCCCGTATCGTGGCCGCCATGGCCGGGATCGATCACGATATGGCTGATTTTCAGGTGAAGCACGCGCGTGAGCGATCGCTGACCATCGCGCGTGGGCTTCGGGTCCGAGGGGCGGCTGAGAACGGCCACAGTTTCCGGAACCGGTTTTGGGCCAAAAATGGGCGCTTTGGTGTTTGTTTTTGGCGTGAATTTTTGCGGCTGGGGACGAACAGCCGATGAGTCAGCACCAAGCCCAGCCGAAATTTCAGGTGATGTTCCGGATGGCGCTCCGTTAGTGGTACCGATGAGGTTCCGGACGATGTTTGGTGTGTACCAATCGGTGTGCCAGCGGGCGCGGTAATCGATGCCATGGGAGTTCTGGCTGGTGCATATTCTGGAGCGCTCACCGGGATGCTACCTAAATCGAGGCGGCGGCAACGGGAGTTCTGTAGCTGTATTTACCCCTTGCCCACGCAGTTCGATCACCAGGCGGTATGGATTTTGCGAGCAGGTACGCTGAGTAGTCCTTGGGCTCGTCTGCATCCAAAACGATCCGGACGATGCTCCGGCTTATTTTGCGCAACGCGAACGGATTTCAGCAGGCCATCCTGCAATTCAGGCGATTGGCGAGGAAACTTCGGACCCAATTGCGCCTTGAATAGATCTGAAATAGATGCGATCCGGCGAGGGAATGCGCGTGGCGTCGAACTTGATTGTTCCGTTGAGAGTGACGACAATGCGCGGAACCCGGCGCGTTCCATGCTGGAGGCTTTTCAGAGAACCGGTGGCCTTTCTCTTTCGGTGACGCGCGCTTGAAATTGCCGCCCTTTCAGTTCCGGCAAATCCTGGTGCGGCGCGGGGGATTTTACGTTTTGGGACGCAGCCTCTTTTTTCGGACTTTCCTTCAAGGCCGTTCGCGCTTCAGCGGATTTTTCCGAACGCGGGAACTGCTTCAAATATTCCTTGTAGAAGGTTGCTTTTGCTTCATCGGGCGCATTCAAATCGTCTTTCTGGATTTGCGCGATGGAGAATAGCGCATTGCCGCGATAGCGGCTCCCAGGATATTGCTTTATCAGAAAAGTGTACCAATCGACGGCGGATCGAAGTATTTGGGGTCGAAAAAACCCGCCCCATTTCCCGATACAACTCGGCCTGGTCATGACGGCGGCTGTCTCGTGTCGTCCGCCTGCGGACTAATCAGAAACTTTGTGATAGGAGTTGACGGTCTGCTTGTAGTTGGCGACCGTCCGGTCTTTTTCCAGATACCCTTCGAGCTCCGTGCGCAATTTTACTGAGCGTGCGAATCGCTCTCGTGCATCGAACATCTTGTCCGCGCGAGCGGGAAGAACGAGGCACACGATCAATGCGGCTGCGATCCCCAGCGTAACAGGGTCTTTACAGCAGCGACCTGAACCTCGTTAGTGCGCACTTGTCTCATTGATTTGTGACAGCCTGCCACCAGAACCTATGTCGCGCCGCACCGCAGGTCTTGGCGGTCTCAGAACGACGGTTGCGGCCCGAGTCTATGCTGGAAATAAATGTCTAGTTACTTGCACGTATCTTCGCGTCTCCGGCATATGGCGGGACGCCACCACGACATCCACGGCGACGCGCTTTTCAGCGTCTAATGCGGCGAGCGATTTCGATAAATCGCCATTGAAACGTGACGAGCCAGAACGCGGAGGGCGGAACGACCTATTGAAACTGCTGATTGACCGTTACAATGGCGATTTATCGAAATCGCTCGCGGCGTACAACGCTGGAGAGCACGCCGTGGATCAAGTCGGTGTGTCTCGATATGCGGGAAGACGCGAAGAGACGCGCAAGAAAGTAACTGCATCCATTTCAAGTACGGCCCCCGGGCCGCGACCCGTCGTTCTGGAGTCCGCCAAGACCTGCGGTGCGGCGCGACATAGGTTCTGGTGGGCAGCTGGTTTTCACGAATCAATGAGACAAGTGCGCACTAACAAGGGTCAGGTCGCTGCTGTAAAGGTCCAGACGCCTGGGGATCCGGCTGCATTGATCGTGTGCCTCGTTCTTCCCGCTCGCGCGGACAAGATGTTCGATGCACGAGAGCAAATCCGCGTGCTCCGTAAATTGCGCACGGAGCTCGAAGGGTATCTGGAAAAAGACCTGGGTGACCGTGATGCAAGCAGACCGTCAAGACCGATCACAAAGTTTATCTGATTAGTCCGCAGGCGGATGATGCGGACAGCCACCATGGCCCAGGCTGAGTTGTATCGGGAAATGGGGCGGTCTTTCGACCCCAATACTTTCAATCCGCCGTCGATTCGTACACTTTCTGATAAAGCAATATCCTGGGAGCCGCTATCGCGGCAATGCGCTATTCTCCATCGCGCAGTCTCAGAAAGACGATTCGAATGCGCCCGATGAAGCAAAAGCAACCTACAAGGAATATTTGGAGCAATTCCCGTGTTCGGAAAATCTGCTGAAGCGCGAACGGCCTTGAAGGAAAGTCCGGAAAATATAGGCTGCCGTCCAAAACGTAAAATCCCCCGCGCCCAGCCGGATTTGCCGGAACTGAAAAGGCAACTACTCGAACCGCACGTAGCCGAAAGAGGAAGGCCGGACCTGAAAAGCCTCCAGGCATGGAACGCGCCGGGTTCCGCGCGCATTGTCGTCACTCTCGACGGAAACGTCAAGTTCGACGCCACGCGCATTCCCCTCTCGTTGCACATTGAACATCTATTTCGATCTATACAAGCGCAATTGGTCTCAAGTTTCCTTGCCAATCGCCCAACCTGCAGGATGGCCTGCTGAAATCCGTTCGCGTTGCGCAAAAGAAGCCGGACGTCGTCCGGATCGTTTTGGATGCAGACGGCCCCAAGGATGCCTCGTCTGGCGTACCTGCTCGCGAATCCATACCGCCTGGCGATCGAACTGCGTGGGCAAGGGGTAAATACAGCTAAAAATATCCCGTTGCTGCTGCCTCGATTTTGGTGGCGTCCCCGGTGAGTGCTCCAACACGCACCGGCCGCAGCAACTCCCATGGCGGCATCCATTACCGCGCCCGCTGGCACACCGATCGGCACAGCTGCCAAAACATCGTCCGGAACCTCATCGGTACCACTGAGCGGAGCGCCATCCGGAACGTCGCCTGAAATTTCGCTGGGCTTGGTGTCTACTCATCGGTCCGTCCCATTCTCAGCCGCAAAACCCGCGCCAAAAACAAACACCAAAGTGCCCATCTTTGGCCCAAAATCGGCGCCGGAAAAAGTGGCTGTACTCGAGCCGCCCCCGGAGCCGAAGCCCACGCGCGACGGCCAGCGATCGCTCACGCGCGCGCTCGGCTGAAATCAGCCGCATCGTGATCGATCCCGGCCATGGCGGCCACGATACGGGCACAATCGGACCGCACGGCCTGATGGAAAAAGATCTGTGCCTGGATGTCGCGCTGCGCGCTCGGAAGCCTGATCGAGAAAGAAGCTGCCGGGCGCCGATGTGGTTTATACGCGTCAAGACGACACGTTCATCCCGCTCGAAGAGCGCACCGCGATCGCAAACGACACCAAGGCCGATCTGTTCATCTCCATTCACGCAAATTCGAGCCACGATCCGTCGGCGCGCGGCATTGAGACCTACTACCTGAATTTCGCCACGTCCGCGGACTCCATGGAAGTGGCCTCCCGTGAAAACGCGAATTCGCAGGAGTCGCTGCACGACCTCCAGGACCTGATCAAGAAGATCGCGCGCAACGAGAAAATTGACGAATCCAAGGAACTCGCCGGCGACATCCAGGACACGCTCACCGAACGCATGCAGCTCGTGAGCCGCAGCGAAAAGAACCGGGGCGTGAAGAAAGCACCGTTCATCGTCCTGATCGGAGCCAACATGCCGTCGGTGCTCTCCGAGATCGCCTTCGTCAGCAATCCCGACGACGAGAAGCTGCTGCGCAAGACCCGACCAGCGCCAGCGAATTGCCGACGGTCTATCTCGGGGAATCGCCACGTACCTCGAAAACCTGAATAGCCTCACCCTCAACAAGCAGAAGCTCATTTCGGACAATCACATCCCCGATACCCGCCTCGAAACCGGAGCTGTAGCATCTGCCGGGAACCCCAGTAGAATTGCCGCATCTAACGAAGGGTGCACATGCGGCGCCATATCCTGATTTCCGGTCTTTTTCTGCTTTTCCTGGCCTGCCCGGCGTCTTCCCAGAGCCAGTGCCGAGAGTAATGCCCAGGGCATTCTCCCTGAGTCTTTCATGGGATGGAATGCCACCGCGCGCGGTGCCTTTTCTCCGGCTGCTTCAAAAAACCCCCCCGGTGGCGAAACCGAACAAGCTTATTTTGCCGCCGTCGCGGCGAATGAATACGGATTCGTATCGGGCGAGCAAGCTACCTACGCGAAGGGATCTTCGACGATACGTGTCACTCTCTACCGGATGAAAGACCCCAGCGGCGCCTACGGCGAGTACTCCTATCTGCGCACTCCGGACATGCCCCGCGCGAGTATCACGGATCACTCCTCGACCACACCGCAGCGCGCGCTGATCCTTATCGGAACTTTGGTGGTGGATGTTTCTGGTAGCGACCCTACCGGCGACAACTCCAATAGCATTGACCTGACAAAGTTCGATCCTGATCTTCAAGTTCTGATAAACGCGCTTAAGCCGCACGCCCAGGAAGGCCCCCTCCCGACCCTGTGGCAAAACCTGCCTCTGAAACACATCGTCGATCGATCCGACCGGTACATCCTCGGCCCTCAAACGCTCAATCAGTTGTTTCCCGGCAAGTTGGGCGATTCACTTGATTTTCAAAATGGCACGGAAGCTGAACTTGCCCACTACAATCTTCAGGGTCACGACGCGGAAATGCTGCTCGCCGATTTTCCCACTCCGCAGATCGCGATAAGCAAGCTGGCGCAATTGCAAAAAATAATCAACGTAAACGGCTCGAATCCGGCACCCGGTTCACCTCCATATTTTGCGAAGCGTCAACTCACCACGCTCGCGATTGTCGCCGGAGCGTCGAACCAAGGCGAAGCGGATGGCTTGCTGGGCCAGCTTCGCTCTGGAACCGTGCTCACGTGGAACGAGCCGTCCTTTGAGGCCACCGAACCCAGCATCGAAATGATGATCGTGGGAACAATCGAAGGCGCGGGAGTTATCTGCCTTTTTGCAATGGTTGCCGGGGTGGCTTTCGGTGGCTTCCGCTTGCTGGTCAAGCGCTGGTTTCCTGACAAGATTTTTGACCGCAGCAGCCACCTGCAGGTGCTGCAGCTCGGCTTAGCCAGCAAACCCATCAATGCGGACGATTTCTACGGAGCGAGCGGTCCCTGGAAGCAGGAAAATTCCGCCGACAAAAAAAGGCCCGATCGAGAGACAATATGCTGAGCCAGTAGACTACATAAAAAAAAAAAAAACATTGCCAATTGCTCTCTTTTTCAATTTTCTCATTTAATACCCTAATGTCAGCAGTTTGCTCCATCGTTTAATAGTTTTAGTAGCAAATATTACACCATTATAAATTTCACATTCAGTTTAACTGTTATAGCCCGTAAAATTTTGTTCACAAAAGAAATTCTATTATCTCTAAATAGATGTTAATGAAAGTTAAAGTTTTGTTAAATAGCAAATAGCCCAGCATTGCTTAAGTGACCATTGTAAGGATCGTATTATCAATTTTAAGATAGTTTTGAAACCAAGATGGCATTTCTGAAAATCAATCCGGTAAATATTTCTTTATTCATTGCCTGTGGAGAGAGGATTCCATTCGTAATCTGACCTGACCAGACTCCGTAATCCAAGAATCAGGACAAGGGGCAGAACTGCAATATCGAATGACTGGGGCAGCAGGAAATGAACTGCTAAAAAAGTCACTGAAGAATAGAATAATATTCTGAACCACATAATGCTTTGTTTCTTGATTATAAGGGAAATAAAACAGATAATGATTACCGGATTAAGCCATAATATATTCAGATTCCATCTCAGCTGGGAGTGATCTGTGAAAAAATTGAAGAATAACATCATTATAGAAAGAACGGAAAAAATGAGAAATGTTGTTATATCCAGCCAGTAAATGAACTTCCTTTTCTTTATCAGGGCAGACATTATGACTACAATTATAAAAAGAACGGTAAACACGCTGGGAGGAGATAAAAAGGAAATTTCTCTTTATTACCGGCTCGGGGAAATTGAGAATCACCTCAGGATTCTGAAGCAGGGGAATCATTTTGCCATCTCTGTTTACTACGGCTTCAGACAATTCCTTTTCGAGATAAAGGGGAAGAAACATCCTGTCCCTGTATGGAGCATCAATGTCGGCACGAGAACCTATAAGAAGATCGATTCCAAATTTCAGCCATGGAAAGGGTGCCTGGCACTTTCCTATCAGATCCCTGAAAGAAGGCTGCTTTGAATCCTCTTTTGGCGGGTACAATAACTTCCCTCCCACAGCCTTCTCGATCAGGTCGCGGATTCTTGTTGAACAGTCATCATAAAAAAAATCGTATCTGTATCTGATGTTTTCCGGCCTGAGATTCTCATTAATAAGATTCAAGAGCTGCGCTGTCTCTCCAGCCGTGATATTCAGCTTCTGACAATGAATATAGCGTTTCTCAGATAAATAGGTCTGGGGAAAATTAGAAGAGACGTAACTGAGCCAAGCACGACAGAACCAAAACGTTTCAGAGGCAGTAGGCCGATAGATGACCAGGTCAACTGACTTGGCGTGAAATTCAGGTTCGTGACGATGACAAAGTTTTTTAGGCGGGAGACGCGTTCCTCCTAGGCCGGCTGTTTGCCGCAGCCGGCCGCTTTTTTTCCTCTATATTATCCGTTCGCTTGATATGGTAGTGGTCAGCTGCTACTCGGCAAGACCGGAAATTAAGGTTCAATTAGTGAAGTATAGAGCTTTTTCAACTCCCGCAGATGCTAGTCTATGTCAGAATTGTGCGTGTGTATTCAAGGCTCTCATCGGCGAAGCCTTCCCTTGCGGCGGTGTCACTGAGCAGGGAGCATAATCGTTTACCGAGGTCGTCAACATTCTTAGTTGCAAAGACCCGTGCATATTTGCCATTCAGCGTGGCTTCGAGGTGCGGTTCGATATCGGACACGACCATTGGAACACCGCAAGCATCGCCTCGGAGATCGCGACCGGAATACGCTTCCTGAAACGACGATAGGTACTCCCACATCGAGCTCTGCCAATATATCGGGAATATCACCCGCGAACCGAGAAAATGAACCCGTCGGTAATGCCATGCTTGATACAGATATCAAGGCACTCGGCCATTTTGTCTTCCCGCTCCGGCCTCGATGCCCCCGGCAACATACAATTAGCGTTTTGAACTCAGCAAGGACCGAGGGAAGCGATCTTCGCCAAGGTCATCGGTCCTTTCGCGGATCGCGATAAAAAGTTCACGCAATCATGCCGAACAGCGGCGTATCGGCGTCGATGCCCAAGCTTGCGGATCTGAAACTGCCCCGTCGGACAAGCCTCGCCGGATCTGACCCGTTGTGGATCACCGTGCAAATTATTCCCGTTATCAACCCGTCCGTTCTCACGGAGCCATTTTTGAAGGCTGCGGCTGACGACGATATTCGCCGACATACGCGGGATGAGGAACTTTGAGTCGTCAGGCGGTTCCTTCTTATCGGCGACAAAGCCCTCGAAACTCAGAGCGGTCTTTACATTCCTTAATCCGCGTGTCGCCAAATAAATATGGATACCATCGACCGCCTGAAAGCCGCGAACGACCTCGATCTCACGTTCCCGAATTATCCTCCGCAGCTGCGACGCCATGTAGAGATCGACCGGGAATTTTCGCCGAAGGTTAATGACCTCGACGCCGGAATCGACGAATTCGCTGTTCAAGACTGCCGCCTCTGCCGGTCACGACTGTAATGTCCATACCGTGTCCGGCTGCGTTTCGGCAGACATCGAGAGCCTGTCATCTCGGCACCGCCGCGATTAAGTGAGTCGAGATAATGGAGGATCCTCATTTGGCTTCAGAAAGCGGCCGATGAGATCGAACCGCATTGTGGTTTTACCTTTTCTAGAGCAAAATAGGATTTTGCATGCTATGGAAACAGTTCGACCCGACGTTTACTATGGTGCCGTCATACAATCACGGCAATTTTATAGGAAAATGTCTCCGCTCGATTATAGGTCAAACAATTGCAGCCGCGAAAGCTGTTGGTCATAGATGACGGATCGAAGGACGATTCGCCAGCCGTGATTGCGGAGATTTTGAAGGACTGCCCGTTTCCCTCGGAATTAATCGTCCGCGAAAATCGCGGTTTGTGTGCAACTCTTAATCAAGCCCTGACGCTTAACCGGTGAGAAATACTTTGCGTACATCGGGGCCGACGATTTTTGGCTTCCGGGGTTTTTGGAAGCGCGGTATCAGCTCATGGAGAAGCGTGATACCGCGGTTCTCGGTTACGGCCATGCCGATATCGTCGACGGCGAGGACAAGATCGTCGAATCGACGGCCGATTACACCCGATTCGTGGGCAAATTACCCGACGGAAATGCCCGCGAAATGCTGCTCAAGGTACTATCGCCGATCAGTTCTACAATCTTTTACCGGCGTTCGGCCGCTTGAAAACGTCGAATTGGAACGAGAAGTCGCGGCTTGAGGATTACGAGATGTACATCAACCTGATGAATCTCGGTGATTTTGCCTTTGACCCGCAGGTGCGCTGTCCGTCTGGCGCGACCGATAGCCACAATACGAGCAAGGACACGCAGATGATGCTGCGCGAGGTGATCGCGACGCAGGACCGAAGATCGTGGACTCAGGCGTCAGCCGTGAGGAAACCCGACCACCTGCAAACCCGGACAAAGATTCGAATTTTCCCGCCGAAATGCTCCAGCACGGAGACAAGTCCGGGGCGATGGACCGCAAAGGCCAACTGGCGGGGAGATAAGTCGCCGGTGAACTAATGACCTTCTGTGAGAATGGCTGTACCGATGTGGGTCGTGGGCCGAAAAAGACGGATGAAAAATAAAAGTCATTGGAGGGACCTCGGCTCCTGACGATGAACCCCGAAACTGCAGCTCTGGAGAACAGCGACAACTCCGCCGGTCACGATCGGTGCGATTTCACCGTGTGCTCCGCCCGTCGCGCCGAATCTTCGCGAACTGTGGGCGTACCGCGAACTCGCTCTATCTCCTAACCCTTCGCGACATAAAGGTCCGTTATAAACAGACCGCTATCGGCATCGCGTGGGCTGTATTGCAGCCTTCCTCACCACCGCCGTCTTTACCGTGATCTTAGCGGTTTTGCCCGTTTTGATACCGGCAGCGTACCGTATCCGTTATTTGTACTAAGCGGCCTCTTGATCTGGACGTTCACGCAGGTAGCCTAACCAGCGCCAGCAACAGTTTTGTCAGCAACACCAATCTGGTGACGAAGGAATACTTTCCCCAGGCTGATCGTGCCTCTGGCGTCGATATTTGGCGGGCTATTGGACGTGTTTTTCAGCTTTTTGATCCTGCTGATCCTAATGGTTTATTACCGGCCGGATGTCACCACTCAGGTTTTGCTAGCACCGTTATTTTTGTGGCTGGGATCGGCGCTAACCGCGGTGGCTCGGCATCCTGGTTTCGGCGAGAAATGTCCGGTTTAGGGATGTAAAATTTGCTCTCCCGTTCTTTCTGCAAGTTTGGATGATCGCGTCGCCGGTCTTTTACCCGGCAAGCCTTCTGTCCGGAAAAATGGTGCTGATATTTGCGGTCAATCCGATGACGGGAATACCGAGGGTTTTCGAAGCTCGCTGTTCGGTTCGCCATATGACTGGGAAGTGATCGGAAATTCCGACGGCGTCGATCGTCGTACTCGCACTTCTTTCGCTCTTTATTCTTCAAGCAATATGGAGGATAGTTTCGCCGATCAGATCTAATGTCGATTGGTCGTACTTATTGCCAGATGACGGCTGTTAAAGTAGAAAATCTATCAAGAAGCTCCATCATCTCGGCGGCCGGCCGGCGGATTCGCTGCGACGCGATCACTGGTTTATTCCGCAAGAACAACAGCGTCAAACGTGAAGCTATGGGCATTACGAGATGTGTCATTTTCCTTGAAACGAAGGCGATACGCTCGGCATACGGGTGGAACGGTGCCGGAAAATCGACGCTATTAAAACATACTGTTCGCGGAATAACCAAACCGACCGGCCGGAGTCGGTCGAGATCCATGGCCGTGTCAGTTCGCTGCTTGAGGTCGGACCGGCTTCACAGCGAACTCACCGGTCGCGAAAACTACCCACCTCAACGGCGGCGATCCTCGGGATGAGCCATGCCGAGACCGACAAGAAATTCGACGATCGTTGCGTTTTCCGAGATCGAAGAATTTCTCGACACGACCGTAAAATTTTATTCCAGCGGCATGCACATGGATCTCGCCTTTGCCGTCGCGGCCCATCTGGAACCGGAGATCCTGATCGTCGACGAGGTGCTCGCGGTCGGCGACGCCGAGTTTCAGAAAAAATGCCTGGCAAGATGAACGAGGTGAGCCAAACCGGCCGCACAGTGATCTTCGTCAGCCATCAAATGGGCTCGGTGCTCAGCTCTGCAAAAAAGCGATCCTTATCGAGAAAGGCAATCTCGTCATGGAGGGCAAAGCCGCCGATGTGATCGAGCATTACATTGAAAAAGGCAAGTCCCGTTTTGCCGCCTACACGGCAGATGAATCGGCGGAAAAGTGGGAAATGCATGTACAAAGTGCAACTGTCGCGAATGACGTTGGGGTAGAAAGGACCTCATTTCGCCGGCGATGACGAACCCATTCACGTAAATGTCTTATGCTCGGTAAAGAAGATGATAAGTGGGGCCGAATTGAGAATGGTGTTGAAAGACCGACGCGCGATCGTCGTCTATAATGCCGACGCCGAGCTAACATCGCTAAAGGACAATACCAAAGCCTTCGAAGTAGAGTTTAGTATCCCGCCCGATTCTGCGCCCGAGTCAACTATTCGCTGACATTTGCTCTTTTCTTGTGCTCCACCAGCACATTTTTGAATTGATCGATACGTTTCACTCTTCTCGGTCTTTGATTCGGGAACAAAATACGCACAAAGTGAAGGATTGGACTACGGCTGATCTTTTCACCATGTACCAGTTCGGTTAGGGCCGTCAAATAATTTCAAGATGAACCCAAAACATTTGAAAGGACTGTTCCTAAATCGTGTCGAGGCCAATGAAACAGTATTTACGAGTCTGGCTGGATGGTCTATGAATGCCTGCTTAATTCCGCCAAATATTCGCTTGATTATGTCGAGATCACGCGAGACAACGTATCGATTCCGACCGATTTCGATTTTTATTTATTTAATTATCACGTTGTTACGATGCAATGGCTGGATGAACCTACTGAAGGAGCTGCCCGGCATAAAGATGACCGTTGTTTTGATGTTTCCCAACGTTGATTTCGTTGTGCTCACCGGATGATTTTGACGCCTACGTTGTACTCGACCCAACTTTGAAACTGAAGGCGAAAAGTGTTTGCCTTTCCGTGTCCGCTCCCCAAATTTACCGGACATGTCGTCTACGAACCAAGAGGAAGTGCCGGAGCGATTTGGTAGTTTTGGTTTTGCCACACCCGGCAAGGGGTTTGAAACATGTTGTGGACGCTGTAAATTGCGAATTCGCAAGGGCTGTGTGACAGAAACATTCGATACGCGGCATACACTGACGCAAGCGGAAACTATGCTAGGCAGTTGGGCGAGATGTGTAGAGAGCGGGCCAGTAAAGGCATCGATGTCGTGGTCACGCACGAATCCACGGACAAGGATGAAGCTGATAAGGTGGTGCGGGCAAAACACTTTGAATTGCTTCCTGTACGACAGAAATCAGCCGGGGCTGGCGGCAACAACGGACCAGGCAATTTTAAAGCGGCTGGCCGCTGATAACGTCAAAAAATAATACTTTCAGACACATCCAGACATTTATCAAACCTTTTCATATCGAATCGCTTCGTGACGCGTATCGATTTATACCGAAAAAGTCGTAGCGGAAATGCAGGTTGAATGGTCTGCTAACAAATTCAGGGAAAGGTTTGAGGGGTGCTTGGTGAGATCGGATTCAACGCTGCGAAGCCACGTTGAGATACGGTTGAGTTACCAGACATTCCACCCCGGCCGCCAACACCCACGGGATTTGTTCAAGACGTCAAAGAAGTTGTCGCGATAAATACCGGCTCCGAAATCTGGTGACTCAGCGTTCGCTAAGATAAGGCCAAACTCGAAACCAAAGAAGGTGAAGTCTCATTCGCAGTTTGGCGAAGAGAAACGATCCTATGAATTGCTCCGGACAGACCCGGTCAAGACAATTTCGTATCGACAGATTGGGGCCAACAATCCCGAATTCATAAGCAACTCCTTTCTGTTCGATGAGCAGGGACACAGCGGCGTTTTGGTTGAGCCTAACAGTTTCCTATGTGGGAAGTTAAAGCTGCCAGGCTGGTGAATATCGCAACGGATGTTGGGGCAATTGGCATACATCCGGTATTAAAGAAGCCCGACCATTACGAGTTTCCCTATTATGCCTACGGCCTAAGCACCTTTTCTCTTAAAGAAGCAAAACACTGGGGAGGACGTCGGCATAATTAAAAATGGAGAAAGTATACACATTGAACAAACGATCAGGACGCCTTTGGCGGATATAAACCAGGTGATTTCAGAGAACTTTACCGGAATGCCCTGATCTTGTTTCTATTTACGTTAAAGGGATGGGACCTGCGATCCTGAAAACCCTTGATTTCGACAAGATACCCCAGCCGTTTTTCGTGCTGAAACACTTGCTTATAATAATGATGGCTTGAATGTATCGGATCGCGGAGATAGCCGCGTTTTTTGAGAGCAAAGGTTATTTCTGCAGCAATACGTAAACCTACGAGTAAAACAAGTAAAAGTTTTTTCGAATTGCGAGCCATGAGGGAGCCCCGCCGATGACGTTCGAGCTGTCCGAGGAGCACGAGACGTTCCGCGAGGTCGTGCGTGACTTCGCCAGAAGGAGATCGCCCCGCACGTCGCCCGGCCTGGGACCTCGGAGCACCACTTCCCGGTGGACGGCGGTCGCGGCGATGGGTGACCTCGGCCTGTTCGGGCTGGTCGTCCCGGAGGAGTGGGGCGGGCGGCGGCCGACTTCACCTCGCTGTGCGTGGCGATCGAGGAGCTCGGTCGAATGGACCAGTCGATCGGGATCACCCTGTCGGCCGGTGTCGGCCTGGGCATCAACCCGATCCTGAGCTTCGGCGAACCGAGGAGCAGAAGCAGCAGCGGGCCGTCCGACCTCGTCGCCGGGCGGGCGATCGCCGTGCCTTCGGGCTCACCGAGCCCGAGGCCGGCAGTGATGCCGGCGCCACCCGCAACGCGCGCCTTGCCCGAGCTCGACGGCGACGACTGGGTGATCGACGGCGCCAAGTCCTTCATCACCAACTCCGGTTCCGCGATCACCTCGGTCGTGACCGTCACCGCCCGCACCGGCCCGGATGAGATCTCGGCGTTGCTGGTGCCCGCGGGCACGCCCGGCTTCACCGTCGAACCCGCCTACGAGAAGCTCGGCTGGCGGATCTCGGACACCCACGGGCTCAGTTTCGCCGACTGCCGGGTCCCCGCCGGCAACCTGGTCGGCGAGCGCGGGCGTGGCTTCAAGCAGTTCCGGGCCATCCTCGACGACGGCCGGATCGCGATCTCGGCGCTGGCCGTCGGGTTGGCGCAGGCCTGCCTGGAGGCGTCGCAGAGAAATTCGCTGGAGCGGTACACCTTCGGCGCGCCGATCGGGGTCGCGGCAGTCGATCGCCTTTGCCATCAGCGATCTGGCCGTGGCGGTCCAGGCCGCGCGCCTGCTGACCTACAAGGCCGCCTGGCTCAAGGACGCCGGCCGCGGACGGGGCGAGATCAAGCAGGCCGCGGCCATCGCCAAGCTGTATTCGACCGAGGCCGCCGTCACCGCGACCCGGGTCGCCACCCAGGTCTTCGGCGGCAACGGCTTCATGGAGGAGTTCCCGGTCGCGCGGTTCGATCGCGATGCCAAGATCTCGAGATCGGCGAGGGCACCTCGGAAGTACAGCGCATGGTCATCGCCCGCGGACTGGGCCTTCCGGTCGCATGACGGGCACTCTCACCGCGGCCCAACTGCGCACCGGGACGCTGACCCCGCCGGCTGCTGCCGCCGCCAAGCTGGCCAAGCAGGGCAAGCTGTACGTGCGCGACCGGATCACGCTGCTGCTCGACGAGGACAGCTTCGTCGAGGACGGCCAGCTCGCCAATTCGCTGTCGGTCGGGTTGCCCGCCGACGGGGTCGTCACCGGCCAGGGGTCCGGTCGACGGCCGCCCGGTGCTCGTGGTCGCCAACGACCCGACCGTCAAAGCCGGTCTGGGGCGCGCTCACCGTCGAGAAGATGATCCGTACGACGGAAGGGCGCTGGCCGAGGAGCTGCCGATCTTCTGGTTGATCGATTCGGCCGGGGCGCGGATCACCGACCAGGTGGCGCTTTTTCCGGGTCGGCGCGGAGCTGGGCGGATCTTCTACAACCAGGTGGTGATGTCGGGCAAGGTGCCGCAGATCTGCGCGCTGTTCGGACCGTCGGCCGCGGGCGGCCGCCTACATCCCGCGCTGTGCGACATCGTGATCGACGGGGTCGACGGGCAGGCGACGGCGATGACCTCGGCTCGCCGCGGATGGCCGAGATGGTGATTGGCGAGAAGGCATCAGCTGGAGGAGAATTGGGCGGCGCGCCGGATGCATTGCACCGTCGCGGGCTGCGGCGACGTGCTCTGGCCATCGATGACCGAGGCAATAGCCATCAGCGCGCGACTACCTGTCCTTCTCCTCCCGCCGCGTGCTGCGCCCGAGCAGCCGCCCGCAGTCGAGGCGGAGCCGTCCGCGCCGCGCTGACCCGCCGCTCGATGACATCGTCCCGGCCGACCAGAATCGGTGCCCTCGACAACGGCTGCAGATCGTCGGCCTGATCGACGAGGGCTCCTTCTTCGAGATCAAGAAGCTCTTCGCCGGCGAACTGGTGACCGGCTCTGGCCCGTCTAGCGGCACGTCCGGTGGGCATCGTCGCCAACACAGCCCAAGGTGAAGGGCGGGGTGCTCTTCGTCGATCCGGCCGACAAGGCCGCCCGGTTCATCTGGCTGTGCGATGCCTTCAACATCCCGCTCCTCTACCTCTCCGACGTGCCCGGCTTCATGATCGGCACCAAGGTGGAACGGGCCGGCATCATCCGCTCCGGCGCCAAGATGATCAGCGCGGTCTCCGAGGCGACCGTTCCGCGCATCTGCGTCGTGGTTCGCAAGGCCTACGGGGCCGGGCTCTACGCCATGGACGGCCCGGGCTTCGCCCCCTCGGCGACGCTGGCGCTGCCGCAGGCCATGATCGCCGTGATGGGTCCGGAGGCGGCGGTGAACGCGGTCTATGCCGGCAAGATCGCCGAGATCGCGGATCCGGACGAGCAGGCCGCCTTCGTCGCGGCCAAGCGGAGCGAGTACGAGCAGGATGTCGACCTGCTGCGGCTGGCGCTGAACCCGTGATCGACGGCATCATCGAGCCGGCCGAACTGCGCAGCGAGATCGCGCGCCGCTACCGCGCGCTGGCCGGCAAGACGCGGGTACCGGTGGCCAAGCGGCATGGCGTCCCGCCGACGTGAGCGTCAGCGAGGAGGAGATCGCGGGCGGCGCTGGCTGGAATCAGCCGCGGCTGGTATGTTGGTCACCGCCTCCGAGCAAGTACGAGCAATGGCGCCGACAGCGGCTGGAGCGCTCTATCCGGGCTCCCTGAGGTCTCCGTGCCCACGTGCCAGATAAAGCTCATGTGCGGGTCTAGTCACTTCTGGTAGTTAGTGGTGACTCAGAGTCTGCGTCCGAAGTAATTTCCCTGTTAACCTTTCTCCGGTCAGATGAAGTCGGTCGCGGCGTTCGCGGCTCGCTTCTCATCGCCTCGGTGCTTGGTTGCCGGCGCCGCGAGCACGGGGGGAAAACTGGGTCATGGCGTTTGCTTCGGCGATCGTGCCGACCCCGATTGCGAGCGCTGGCGCCACCGTGGCCGTCCTGCTCGGCCTGCTGCTCGCCGCGGCGGCCTTCAGCACTTGCGCGAGCGCAACGGTGGCGACTGCACCCGACGCCGAACGGGCACCCGTCCCGGCCGTGGCCGGTCCCGCTGACGGTGCTGGCGTCGACGATCGGCCATGCCATGGCTCCCCAGTCCGGGCTCGCTCCGAGTGCTTCGACCGACGGCGCCACGCCGGTCAGTTCCCTGGACCCGGACCCTAGAACCTCCTCTCCTCCACCGATGGCGCCGTGACCAGCGAGACCTCCACGACTTCGACCACCAGCAACGGACCGCCGGTGTCGGTGATGGAGGGCATCATCGTGGCCGTGCTGATCCCTGGGTATCGGCCTGTTGCTGCTGCTCGTCGGCCGTCGCCGACGCGATGACGACGACGACTGATCTACCCGCTTTTGGCGGCTGGTCAGGCGACACCCGGTTACGCCGTCAAGAGTGCGAGGAATCGGCAGTCAGGTCGCCTCGATGAAATCCGTGACGGCGCCGGCGAAGCGGCGGCAGCGGGCGGCGGTGCGGTTCGTGGCTGCGGCCGGGGATGATCTCCAGTCGGCTGCCGGGCAGGTGGGCGTGCGTGGCGTAGGCATGCGTGACCGGGATGATCGGATCGTGTTCGGACCAGACGATCAACGTGGGCACGTCCGCGGCGAGATAGTCCAGTTCCAGCATCGAGCCGAGTCGCCGACGTGCACCGATCACCGCGCGAAGCCGCCGCGACGAAGGTCGACCGGCCGCCCGGAGTCATAAGCGACCGGCCGATCCGGCCCAGGTTGGTCACCGCCTCGGGCTGCAGTCCGCAGCGCGTGATGCAGGCGCGATTGCCGATACAAGCGCGCCGTCCGCGGATTCACACCGATCCGGATGGCAGCACCAGCGCCCGGACGTCGCCCCGCGCAGGACGAGGTGCACCTGCTTGCCCAAGCCGCCACTGGACACGAGCACGAGCCGGGCGATCTGCGAACGGTAGTGATGAGCGAACTGCATCGCGATGGCACCGCCGAGGGAATGGCCCACGACCGTAGCGGCTGGAAGCTCCAGCGCAGCGAGGAAAGCACTGATGCTGTCGGCAAAATCTTCCAGGGTGTACCGGAGTGCAGGCTGGTCGGATTCGCCATGACCCAGCAGATCCAGCGCGATCACCCTCAGGCCGCGCTCAGCCAGCGGCGTGATGGCCGGCTGCCAGGTGGTCGCATCGGAGACGAGGCCGTGCAGCAGCAGCACCACCGGGCCGCTGTGACATTCCGGCGATCAGCAAGTTCGATCGGAAAAATTATTTCTATCCGGACGTAGCGAAAAATTACCAGATCACGCAGTACGATCAGCCGCTTTGCACAAGTGGGCGTGTGCCGTTGCACGATCTCGCTTATCCGAAGGACGCGCAGAAAAAGATCGCGACGCCGGACAAGCAGGTCTCGTTAGTCCGCATCCATCTCGAGGAAGATGTGGCCAAGAGTTTCCACTTCGAGAACAGCACCGGAATTGATTTCAACCGAGCCGGCACGCCCTTGATGGAGATCGTCACGCAGCCGGAAATGAATTCGCCGGAAGAGGCTTTCGCTTTTCTCACGTCGCTCAAACAAATTCTCATTTACGGCAAGGTGAGCGATGCCGACATGGAGAAGGGCCAGTTGCGTTGCGATTGCAATGTCTCGGTTCGGCCTAACGAGCAGTCGGAACTGGGCGCAAAGATTGAGATCAAGAACATGAACTCGATCAGCGGGGTGCGACGGGCGGTCGCCTTCGAAATTGCGCGGCAAAGCGCGGCGCTCGGCGCGCGGGGAGAAGTTGCAACAGGAAACGCGTGGCTGGGACGACGATGCCGGTGAAACCTTTCTCATGCGCACAAAGGAGTTCGCGCATGATTACCGATATTTTCCCGATCCCGACTTGGTGCCGGTGAAAACGAGCGCTTTGCTGGAGGAAGCGCAGACGCGATTACCGGAACTGCCGCATGCGAAACGAGAGCGATTCGTCAGGCAATATGAGATCAGTCCTTACGATGCCGGTGTGCTGGCGAATGATCTTGAGCTGGCCGGCTACTTTGAGCGCGCAGCGCGAAACGCGCGCAAACCCAAGACGGTCGCGAACTGGATCCTGAACGATTTGCAAAGTGCGCTGACGAATTCCGAGAGATCGATCGACGATTGCCCAATTAGACCGGAAGCGTTGGACGAACTTGTTCGGCAGGTGGATGAGGGCAGGATCAACAGCAAACAGGCCAGGGACGTTTTTGCCGAGATGTTCGCGACCGGAAGATCAGCGAGCGAAATTGTGCAGAGCAAAGGAATCACGCAATTGAGCGACGCCGGCGAACTGGAGGCGCTGTGTGATCAGGTAATCGCGCAGAATCCGAAACCCGTGGCTGATTTCCGCAGTGGCAATGCGGCCTCGTTGAATTTCCTCAAGGGACAGGTGATGAAGGTGTCGAAAGGTAAAGCCAATCCGCAGATCGCCGGGGAAATGCTTGAGCGGAAACTGAAAACCTAACGAGTGGTTAATTGCCATGCGCATCCTCGTCGCTCCCGATAAGTTCAAGAACTCGTTAGGCGCAGCCGAAGTCGCGCAAAACATCGCAGCCGGATTGCGCGACATTCTGCCGGAGGCCGAGATCATCCTGCTCCCGCTGTCGGATGGCGGTGAAGGATTCGCCGATGTCATCTGTACGGCGGCGGCGGGCGAGCACCATGTCTGCGATGTGCAGGATGCGCTTGGTCGTCCGTTGCGGGCACGCTATTGCACCATCCGCGGCGGCGCGACGGCCGTCATGGAAATGAGCGAAGCAGTCGGCCTTTGGCGACTGCGGCCGGGCGAGCGGGATCCGCAGCGCACCACTTCCTTTGGGGTCGGCCAAATGTTGCTCGACGCGACGAAGCGGAACGTAGAGGAAATCGTCATCGGGCTGGGTGGCAGCGCGACTAACGACGGTGGATTCGGTCTGGCGTGTGCGCTGGGTTTTCGTTTCCTGAGCGACAACGGTGCCGAGCTTTCCGGTTCGGTAACGCAGTTGCAGCAACTCGCGCGCATCGAAAAACCTGCCGGGCAATTTCCATCGATCACTGCGGCCGTCGATGTGCGTAACCACTTGTTAGGCGAAAATGGCGCGACGCGGGTTTTTGGTCCGCAGAAAGGCGCGACGGCGGAGCAGATGGTAATGCTGGAAGCCTCGCTCACGCGTCTGGCCGACGTCGCGGCGCAGGATTTTGGCGTCGATTATCGCGACGTTCCCGGTGCGGGCGCAGCCGGTGGACTTGGTTTTGGTCTCATGAGTTTTTGTGGTGCGCGTTTACGATCCGGATTCGACGTCGTTGCGGAAGCTGTCGGACTGGAGGAGAAAATCAGCGAGGTCGATTTTGTCATCACCGGCGAGGGCAAGATGGACGAACAGACGTTATCTGGAAAAGCACCCGCCGGCGTGGCCGCGCTGGCGCAAAAATTCGGGAAGCCGGTCTATGCCATCGTCGGTCGGGCGAGCGATGACGCGGGAGTTCGCGACATGTTTCATGGCCTTCACGAAATGTTGCAGCCGGGTCTAACCGAAGAGGAGAGTATCGCGCGCGCCGCCGAACTTCTGCGGGAACGCGCGCGCGAACTGGCCGCACAAATTCGCGCCTAACGAGTCGTTACTTCAACGGCGGCGCGCTCAGGAGCGTGCGTTCGACGAAGTGGAGATCAGTCGGGATCGTAATAGCTCGCATACCACGGCTTCGGCTCGGGGCCGTGCAAGTCGGCCTTCTTCGGATTGGCTTTGCGATTGCGAAAAGCAAAGTGATCCACCAGCCGGATCGCTTCGATGGCAAAGACCGTGACGGCGTCGCGATCGCGAATCTCGATCAGGTTATCGCCGTTCTGTTGCTCGGGACCGAAGGCGAGATTACTCGAGCCGCAATACACGACCGGCTTCTTTCCCTTGAAATCGACCACGACAAATTTGTGATGGATAGCAATGCCGGGGATCGGCGTTCTCGCGATTGAACGGCGGCGGCAGGACATTCGCGCCGCCTTTTCCCGCCACGAGCACACCGCGTTTGGATTGCGGTTTGTAGAGCGTGATGGTCTTGGTCGTGTCGGTGATGCCGTAGGAAAAAATATCCTCGCGGTTTTCGCGCACAGACCGGATGGCATCGAGGATCGAGCTGGCGCTGTCGTCCTGCATGATGGCAAAGAGCACGTCACTGCTCACGGCTGTGATTGCGTCCGAAATCGTTTTGAAAAATTTTGTCGCGACCGCCTTGGTGTGCGGCGAAAAACGCACCGTCATGTTGGGCGTTTCGACCAGGGCGAAAGTGTGATCGTCCGTGGCGAACGGCGTGCCGCTGAACGCCTTCATCTTCGCCGTGCTGAACGACGCTTCGAAAACGTCGGCGTAAAGTTTGGCCACGTCGCTGTTGCCGAAAACGATGACGTGATTGGCGTTGATGTAGAAACCGTTGGTGGAAAAATTCGTCGAACCGGTCAGGACCTTGATCGCGGCTCCCGTGCTTTTGTTCTTCTGAATGAAAACTTTCGAATGAGCGAGGCTGCTGAATCTTCCGCGCACGATGGCGCTGGGCGCGACGGCTTTTTCTTTGAAGAGCGCCTCGAACTGATCTTCGAACGCGACCACGCCATCCGCGCTTTTCCCGACATGCGTCTTGGAGTTATCGAGCAGAATGCGCAGGCGTCCCTGTTGCGCGAGTTCGATCAGCTTGCTGCAAATGACCGGTTCATCGAGATCGAAAGCGAAAACATCGAGCGCAAGATTCTTGTCGGCCAGCGTCTCATCGAGAAACTCGAAGGCGCGAGCGCGCGCCTGCCAGCCGAGCCAGACATGTTGCTCTTCGAAGGTGTAATCGAATTCCTTGCCGCCGAATTTGACCGAGCCCGACTTCGTTTTGATGTCGAAGATCAAATCCTTCTTGTTCGGACGCACCTTGGTGTTGCTGCCGAAATGGTTGGTGTAAGCCTGCGACGCGACGAAGCCGCGCGCGAAACCGATCTGAAATTGTCCGGACTTATACGGACTGACGTCGATCACGACCGCGGCGGTGAGCGACTTGTCGAGCTTCTGCAAAATGTCGCCGACCATGTAACGCGGCGTGACCTCGTAAGTGTAGGAGCCGTAGTAAGGCGCCTTGATTTGATGAAACGTCGCGGGCACATGCACCCAGCGAAATTTCTGGATGGGCGAGAAGAGCGTGCTGTGCGCGTCCTTGTCCGCGATCTTGTTCTTCACCCGAATCGCCTTCGGGTAAGTGAGAAGGTTCGTCATGTAATACGCGGGCCGTTCCTTCGGCTTAATGCGAATGGTGAAGCCGGTGAAATTTTTCGTCTTCGCCTGGTCGAGGTCGAAGGCGAGCAAGGTCATGGCGTCGCCCTTATGCGCGCGAACCGTCACGCCGTTTTGTGATTTGGCTGCTTCCATTGCGCTGTCCTCCGATTACCGCATAGCAAATTCGCGAAAATATTTCGAGTTCTCTACGTATTTCAGCGCCCACTTCTTGATGCTGGTCTGCTCGCCTAACGAGAGCTGGCTGACGACACGCGCGGGCGAACCGTAGACGAGCGAGCCTGGTGGAATCTTCTTTTCAACGGTGACGAGCGCGTTCGCGCCGATGATTGAACGCGCACCGATTTCTGCGCCGTCGAGAATGATTGCGCCCATGCCGATGAGAACTTCGTCGTCGATCGTGCAAGCGTGGATGATGGCGCTGTGACCGACAGTGACCAGCTCTCCGACGATGGCGGGATAATCGTCGGAGAGATGAATGACGGCGTTATCCTGAATGTTGCTGCGCGGGCCGATGATAATGCGGTTGATATCGCCGCGCAGAACGGCGTTGTGCCAGACGCTCGATTCTTCGCCTAACGAGACGTCGCCGACGACGGTGGCGTTGGGAACAACGAAGGCGGTGGGATGAATGCGTGGCCCGAGCTGCAAACGCTGCTGCATTCCGGCGTGGCCGGTTGGAATTGGATCGGCGGGAATGTTCATGGTTGAAATCGTATGCAGCTGTAGCGACGCCGCTCTGTCGGCGTAAATACGCTTTGTTTGTAATCGACGCGAATTACGGCGACAGAGCGCCGTCGCTACAACGCAAGCGCGTTACTTCTTCTGCTCGTCAGGCAACGGCGTTTGAAAATCGAGCGCGATTTTCCAGGTGCCGTCCTGGTCGGTGCGCCAAATTTGCAGGTAATGTCCGTGCTCGGTCTTTTGCGTCGTGCCTAACGAGTAATTGCCGTAGCAGTAGGCGAGATCGCCGGCCGCGCTCATCGCGCCGCCCATTCGCTCGAGGCCGAGATGAGCGTGTTGCACGCTCAACATCAGTTGCGCGGGAATTTTTCCGAGCGCGGGAAAGACGCCTTCGCGATGGACGCGCACCGCCGGCAGACCGGCATCGACGAGAGCGGCGGTGAAATCGGCTTTGGCCGCAGCGGCGAATTTGTTTTCCGCTTCACGCAAACTTTTCTGCGCGGCCGCCAGATCAGGCGGAGCAGCGTCGGTCGCATCGGGAGGATAGGGTTCGGCCTCCGGTTCTTCGGTCGATTCGTTAGGCGGCCCGAGCACTTCGCTGCCGACATCGAGAGCCACGCGCCATTCACCATCTTTCTGTTTCTTCCAAATGGTAATGTATTGCCCGTAGCCGAACGGCTTCTCGTCTTCCTTCGCCTTGCGCCATTCCGCCGGGCCGCTGCTGTAAGCGAGATCGGCGCTCCGTGCGACCCAGACAAATTTCGGGGTCCACTTGAGCGAGATGCCGCCTTCGGGCCGCTTCGTCCACACTTCCTTTCCGTTCACGGGACCGGGGCGAAAAACGATCGCATCATCGGCGAGATAATGGAGAAACGCCGCGCGCGTTCCCTGTTCCAGATTCATCTCGTAAAATTTCGTTTCGCTTTCACGAATCGCGGTGGTGGCAGCTTCGCGTGGACTGGCTGGCGGTTCATCCTGCGCGCGCGCGAATTCAGGCGCCAGGCCCAGGGCGGCGATCAGCAGCAGCAAAAAAGTTTTCATCGCTAAACAAAAGCGCGGAGCGGCGTCGTCTGCACAGTAAGGTGACGTGTCGCTCGTGTTAGCATTCCTCATCAGGCTAGAGAAGAGCGAAGCTGCGCCGGAGGACAAATTACGCGTGATTAAGGCTGTCGAAAACTTCGATTTGTTCGTGCCATGACCGCGCCGGCTCCATTGCCTAACGAGTCCCGGACGCAGGAAACTCTTCGCGTCGTAGACAAAAACAACAGTTGGCGGCGTCTCGATAGCAAAGACCGTAACGAGGTCATGCCAAATGTTGGAAGCCATGATGATTGGAAAACCTGTTTCGCCGAAGCCGCGCCCGGACTCATTCTGTTTGCGCGGCAATTCGTGCGCTCCATCGCCGACGCGGAAGACATCGTGCAGGAAGCGTTCGTTAAATTCTGGCGCAAACAGCATCCCATCCAGAATCGCGCCCTGCTTTTCGCCACGGTGCGTTCCACCGCGTTCGATCTTCTCCGGCGCGATGCGCGCCGCGCCCGCCGCGAAGCTGACGCGGTGGCCGACGCCGAACATTCCGTCGCGCCGCAGTTCGACACCACAACCGAATCGCAACAGGCGCTGGCAGCGGCGATCGATCGATTGCCGGCAGAACAACGCGAGGTGCTGGTCATGAAAATCTGGAACGAACTGACCTTCGCCGATATCGCCAGTGTCCTGACGATTTCGCAAAACACCGCGGCGTCGCGCTATCGCTATGCGCTCGCGGCTTTGAAAAAGAATCTCAGCAGTGCCGGCGTCAACGCCGCCAGCTACACCGACCAATGAATGATTTTTCCGAACTCGAAGCTGAACTGAAACAACTGCGCCCGGTTGCGCCCTCGGCGGATTTGCTGTCGCGGGTGGAGCGCGCCTTGCAGGAGGTCGCGAATGTTCCGAGCGCCGGTGTCTTGCCGCGCCGTCGCACCAATCTGAGCTGGTGGGCGCTGGGCTTCGGTCTCGCGGCTGCGACGGCGTTTTTCATGCTCGTGCGCGTGAATGTCGATCATCCTTCGACCAGCAAAGCGCAGCACACCGCCTCCGCTGCACAAACCGCCGCGCCGGTGCCGGGTTTTCTGCCCGACGGAATGACGCGCGTGGTTTATGGCACGCGGGACGACGGTCTGGTCTACCCGACGAATTTCAAAGAACCGGCGCGTCGCTTGCGTTCGCGCTCGCGCGAAACCTTGCAGTGGAAAGACCCGAGCAGCGGCGCGTCGTTGCGCGTCTCGTATCCGACCGAAGAGGTCGAACTCGTGCCAGTCTCAATCTCTAGCCAGTAAACCTTAACCTTAACCTAACGAATCCAATGAAAACGAAAAACATCGCCATCATCGCCGCTCTCGGCCTCTTGCCATTGAGCAGCTTCTCGCAACCAACACCTCCGACACCGCCCGTTCCGCCGGTTCCGCCGACCGCGCCGGTGCCGCCGGTTCCGCCGCCGCGGCCCGATCGTGATCGCGGACCGAAAGTGCCCGTGACTTATCTCGGGGTCGAAACTTCCGAAGTGCCAAATGTTGTCGCGGAACAACTCGGTCTGCCGAAAGGCTTCGGCGTGGTGGTTGATTATGTGCAACCGGACAGTCCGGCCGCCGCGGCGGGTGTTCAGCCTAACGACATCATCAAATTGTTGAACGACCAGATTTTGGTCGATGCAGATCAGCTCGGGAAACTGGTGCGCAGTTACAAGGAAGGCGACACCGTGAGCCTGACCGTTCTGCGCAAAGGCGCGGAAACCAAGCTGAGCGCGAAGCTGCAGAAGCGTGATGTGCCGCAGCGTCGGACATGCGCGACCGCATGCGTCACGGCGAACGTTTCGGTCTTGGACCCGACTTCGAGCAGCAGATGAGAGATCTCGGCGAACAAATGAAAGACATGCAGTTCGGTAACATCCAGGAAACGGTGCGCCAGGCGCGTGAGCAGGCGCGCGTTGCCCGTGACCAGGCGCGTCGCGTTGTCGAAGACGCGAAACGCATGGCCAAAGGCGTGCACGTAATTACGAACAACGACAACGGCGCGATGAAGACCACCAAGATCGATCTGGGCAAAGCGGAGATCAGTTACAGCGATGCGCAGGGCGAAATGAAAATCGAAGTAGTCGACGGCAAGAAAATGCTGACGGCCAAAGACAACCAGGGAAAGCTCCTCTTCAGCGGACCAATCAGCACGCCGGAGGAATTGAATCGGTTGCCGGGCGACGTGCGCCAGCGTTACGAGAAACTGGAGCAGAAAGATTTGCCTTCCATCCGCTCGAACCGCGTGGTCGAGAACGACGAGGATAACGATAACGACAACGATATCGACGTCGACATGGATGACGACGACTCGGGTGGCGACGCCGATTCGGGTGACGACGCCGAGTCGATGCAGCACATTTCCATGCCGGCCACGGTGATTCCGTTTCCATCGTCGCGTCTCGGCATCAGCACCGTCCTGATCTAGCCGCCCGCACATTCGGACTGCGATGAAGGCGAACTGTAGCCACGTCCCTGTGGGACGTCCCGTTGTGAAGGCCCGCGTATTTGCGCGTGGATGGAGAGCGCAGAGGAACGGCCCACAGGGCCGTGGCTACACGCGCAATGGCTTTGGAATGGCGGTGATGCTTCTTTGCCTGATCGCGACGTCGCGAGTATTCGCCGCGGAAAATTCCGATGTCGGGCGTGCGATCCAAACCTATTTGGACTCGTTAGGCGCGGACGGTTTCAGTGGCGCAATCCTGGTGGCGAAAGATGGCGTGCCGATCGCGAGCAAGGCCGCCGGCCTGGCCAATCGCGAAACCAAGACGCCGAACACGCTCGAGACGAAATTCAATCTCGGCTCGTGCAACAAGATGTTTACCGCGGTCGCGATTGCGCAGCTCGCGCAAAAGGGTTCGCTCAAGTTTGACGACACCATCGCGCAGGTTCTCCCCGATTATCCGAACAAGGAAATCGCGCAGAAGGTGACGATTCATCAACTGCTCACCCATACGAGCGGAATGGGAATGTATTGGAACGACAAGTTTGCCGCGCAGCGCACGCAGCTGACCACGGTGGCGGCGCACCTGCCGCTCTTCGCCGGCGACGCGCTCGCTTTCACGCCGGGCGAGAAATTTCAGTACAGCAACTCGGGCTACATGGTCCTCGGCGCGATCATCGAGAAAATCTCAGGACAGAATTACTACGACTACGTGCGCGAAAATATTTTTCGGCCGGCGGGAATGAACAGCACCGGATTTTACGAGCCGGGCAAAGGCGATGGCGACGTCGCCGTTGGCTACACCAAAATGAATCCAGACGGCAGCCGCGGCGAAGTCGAGAAACCAAACTCCGATCTGCGCGAAATTCGCGGCGGCCCGGCCGGCGGCGGCTATTCGACTGTTGGCGACCTGCTTAAATTTCATGTCGCGCTGCGTGATCACAAACTGCTGAACGACGAGTACACGAAACTCATCACTACCGGCAAAGTCGACGCACCGGGACCGATCGGGAAATACGCCTACGGATTTGGCGACAGTGTCTTCGCCGGCAAACATATCGTGGGTCACAACGGCGGCAGTCCCGGCACCGCGGCAAATTTCGAGATGTACCCGGAACTCGGTTATACCGCCGTTATTCTCATGAATTCCGATCCGCCCACGATGATGCCGGTGATCATGAAAATCCGCGAGTTTCTTCCAGCCGGCTAGCAAGTTGCCGGACTGTGAGGGGAAGTCCGCCGGGCTCCTTAACCAAGCTACCGCTGCCCGGCGGGCTTTTCCTTCTAACCACTCGTTAGGCACCGATGCGCGAAATGCGTTGTCGTGGCGCGCGGCCATGACTAAAAACCTTGCGCAATGGACAAGGTTTCCAAGAACCACGGCTGGCGGGTCGTTTTCGCCGGACTCGGCATCAATCTCGCGCTTGGCGTCCTGTATTCGTGGAGCGTGATCAGCAAGAAAATTCCGGCAAATTGGAATTGGTCGGAAGCGGATCGTTCGCTGCCTTACTCGGTCGCGTGTTTGATTTTCTCGCTCATGATGGTGCCGGCGGGACGAATGCAGGATCGCGTCGGGCCGCGTCTCGTCGCGACTGCTGGCGGCCTGTTGGTCGGACTCGGTTTGATTTATTCGAGCTTCACCACTTCGCCGATCGGTTTTGTCATCGGCTTTGGTCTTCTGGCGGGAATTGGTCTTGGTTGCGGTTATGCGTCGACCACGCCGCCGGCGGTGAAGTGGTTTCCCGCCGCGCGCACCGGCGCGATCGCGGGGCTGGTCGTTTCCGGTTTCGGGCTCGCGAGTGTTTATACCGCGCCGCTCTCGGCGTGGCTGATCGATAACAACGGCGTGCCGAAGGCGATGCTCTGGCTCGGTCTCGGCTTCCTGGCTGTGGTGACTTTGCTCGCGCAGTTTCTCAAACCGCCGCCAGCCGATTTTGTTCCCGCGGGCGCCGCCGTCGCCACGACGCGCATCGGCGCGAGCAGCAAAATTGATTTCACGCCGGGCGAAGTCTTAAAGACGCCGCAGTTTTACCTTCTCTGGTTCATGTTCGCCTGCGGCGCGGGCGCGGGCTTGATGATCATTTCGAAGCTGGCGAAAATCGTCGATGTCCAGGCCGGCGTGAGTCTGGGATTTCTTCTCGTCGCCTGTCTCGCGGTTGGAAATGGCGCGGGACGCATCGCGGCCGGGACGGCGTCGGATAAAATCGGAAGACGCGCGACGTTGCTCGTTTGTTTCGTCGCGCAGGCGGTCCTGATCCTGTTGTTGTCGCGCGCCAGTGCCGGCAACGCGCTCGGCAGCACCGCGGTTTTGATCGCGCTCTCGACGCTGATTGGCGCGAACTACGGCGCGAATCTCGCCTTGTTCCCATCGATCACGAAGGATTTTTACGGCCTGAAAAATTTCGGGGTGAATTACGGATTGGTCTTTACCGCCTGGGGTCTAGGTGGATTCACGCTGTCGCTCCTGGCCGGAAAAGTCTTCGACCAGACCCACAGTTTTGCCTTCGCCTATTATTGCTCGGCCGCTCTGCTCATCGCCGCGGCGCTCAGCACTTTCATGCTCAAACCGCCCGCCGCGGTCTCCGCATGACATCGGTTCTCGAACCGGTTTAGGCGCGGAAAAAGCGGGCGAGGATCAAGTCGAAATCCTGACGCGCCACGGCGCTTTTCTACTTGGCGCGCGCCCGGCCGCAGCTAGAATTCGCCCTCACATGAAAAAGTCTTTGCGTAACGTTCTGGTTTGTCTTTCGCTCCTCGTGGCGGCTTCCGTTTACGGCGCCGGTATGCCGCCCCTCAGCGTAACCGTAACCGACGCGGCTGGCCACGCGGCCTACAAAGGCAAGACCAACGCCGACGGCACTTTTGCTACAGGTAAGCTGCCGGGGGGCGATTACGTTGTGCAGTTTAGCTCCGAAGGAGCGCCGGCGGGTAACTACGCGCTCGTTATTTCCGCGGGCAAACAGAAGGTAATGGCCCAAGCTGTGCCCGGAACGAAGTTTACCAAAGGCGGCGTCGCCATGCGGATTAACGTTGGCAAAGACCTGAATGTTGCCGGTCAGGTCTCCAGCGGAAAGGCGGAGTTGGAAAAGACTGTTGCCAACACCAGGGTGAAGGTCATCAACGGTAAGCGCTACGTCTGGGTTAGTGGCACAACCGGGAGTAACCTCGGTGGACACTGGGCCGAAGAAGGCAGTGTCGAGGCGCAGAACGTGCAGCGCGTAAACAAGGACGCGGTTAACCGTGTTCAGGAACGCGGCGCGGCCGGGCTTTCCGGAAACTAGGCGGATCGTTTCGACAGGGCAGAGTGCGTCGCTCTGTACATTCTCAGAATATTTGAGTCATTTTCGCGTGTCCAATGTCCGAAAAATTAGGCTGCAATGCCCCTGCAGCGCGGTTTCCGGATATTTACGAAATGACTCAATTATTCCGTGAAGGAACAACTCTTGCGAAGGTTACATACCGGCGGAGGGGCTCGAACCCACACACTCTTGCGAGTACCAGATTTTGAGTCTAGCGCGTCTGCCAATTCCGCCACGCCGGCGCGAATGCTAATCGTCTCGCATCAGCACGGGCGCGCAAGTTGAAATTGATTGAAAGAATTGCGGTCGTCTGACCGTAATTCTGTCATGACGCACCGAAGCTTTGCGCTTTTCCTTTTCCTGTCGTTAGGGATTTCCGCCTGGGCCGCGGACGAGCCGGCGGCGCAACTGCTTCTCCCGTCGCGCCAGCTCGAGCCGAAAAGCACCTTCGAAGTGCGCTTTGCTTCCGCCATGGTGGCGGCCGATCAAATTGGCAAGACCGCGGATGTTTCGCCGCTGGTCTTTCAACCGCCGGTGGAGGGACGCTTCGTCTGGCTGAGCACGCGCAGCGGAACTTTTGCGCCGACCAACATTCTGCCGCTCGGAACGAAGTTCCAGATCACGCTGCGCTCGGATCTCAAGGACGCCGGCGGAAAAAATATCGGCGCGGCCCTGCATGAAACCGCGGAGACGCCGCCGCTGCGGGTGAAGGGAACTTCGTTTACCGGCATGAGCGGCGGTCGCGACCTGGACAATGCCTCCATGATTCCGCGTTTGCTCATTCTCTTTAACGCCAATGTCGAGGCCAAGACGGTGGCGAAATTCATTCGCTTTGAGGACGCGGCGCACAATCGCGTCGCGGCGCGAGTCGAGCCGGCCGATCCGAAAACGAATTCGTTTCCGCGCTGGGAAAGCGATGACCGCAATCTCGACGCCTGGTCCGCGCAACCGGTCCCGGAAGAAACGGAAGAGACTTCGGATTTGGAAGAAGACGAAAACGCCTTGGTGGAAAAGAAAACGCCGCCGGCGCGCGGGAATGTTCTTTTCGTCACGCCGGTCAAACCGCTGTCGCCGGCCAGGAATTGGCGGCTCGTGATCGATAAGGGAATTCCGGCGAGCGAATGGAAGACGACGATGCCGGCGACGCGCGAAGTCATGCTTGGGACGGTGCAGAAGTTCGCGGTCAAACAAGCGAAGGCGGAAGGCAATCGCACCGATGGACGACGCATCATCGTCGAATTTACCAAAGCAGTCGCCGAAGAGCTTTCCGCCGAAACCGTCGGTCGCTGGATCAGGATCGAACCGGCTCCGGCCAATTTGAAGACAATCATCGGCGAGGATCGCGTGACGTTGCGCGGCGACTTCTCGTTAGGCACGCGCTACCGCGTTTCAGTCGCGACCGGTCTGCCCGCGCGCGAACCGACGCAAACCAGCGCGCCGTTCAAACAGGAAGTGGCGTTCGAGAAATTCGATTCGCGTCTCTATTTCCAGGACATCACCGCGCATCAATATCTCGGCGGCACGCGCCAATTGCGCCTGCTCTCGGTCAACGTCCCGCGCATTCGCATTTCGGCGAGAATTTTCACCGGCACAGATGTGGCGGCGGCGGTCAAAGCCTTCGATGCCTACGAAGAGCGTCCGGAAGATTTGCCGGACGAAATGTACACGCGCGTCAAAGTGGAGTCGTTAGGCGGAAAAGTGATTTGGGAAAAGGAAATCACGCCGGGTGGCGCGGTCGATAGCCAGCAGATCGTTCCATTGAACTGGGACGAGATGGTCGGGAAAAATCACGGCGGCGCCGTCGTCTTCACCGCCGAGTCCGTCGATCCCGTTGGACCGGATGGGAAACGCGTCGGCACACAAACCCTGATGCAGTTGACCGATCTCGGCGCCGTCTGGAAACGCGATCCCGACGGAACATTTCTGCATGTTTTCTCGCTCGCGAGCGGCAAAGGAATTTCCGGCGCGCGCGCGCAGTTGATCGATGCCGAACTGAAACCGCTCGACGACGGCACAACCGACGAGGACGGCGATGTTGACCTGGCCGACGATAACGGTGCGCGCTGGGTTTTCCTGCAAACGAACGACGATGCGCATCTGGTCGCGCTGTCGTCGTCGGAGAATTTTCTTTCGCTTTATCACTTCGGCCTGGGCCTGGAAGGCTCGGACGACGACGCGGAAGGTCGCTACGCCAAGACGGTTTTTCTTTTCACCGAGCGCGGAGTTTACAAGCCCGGCGACAAACTTCATCTCAAAGGTTACGCGCAGGATCCGCGCAATGATGAGCCGCGCCTTCCCGCCGGCAAAGAGCTGACCATCACGATCAACGACGCGAAGGAGCGCGAGATTTTTTCGAAGAAAGTCACGCTCTCGGAATTCGGTTCGTTCGATCTGGAAACGACGCTGCCGAACGGCTCGTTAGGCCGTTATTCCATCGTCGCGGCGGGCGAGAAAGGCGAACGGCTCGGCGGTTATTGCGCGTTCCAGGTGCAGGAATATAAACCGAACGCCTTCGAGATTCTGATTCCGCCGCCGCCGCTCACAGTCGGCGACACACAGCTGGCGCTGCCGATCACGGCGAAATATTTCATGGGCAAACCGCTCTCGAAAGCGAAGGTCGTTTGGTCGCTGGTGGCGCGCGATCAACCATTCGCGCCGGATGGCCTTGCCGATTTCGTCTTCTGCAACGGCATCTACGATTTTCGTCTGAACCGCGCGCTCGATCGTCTCTCGCAATACAACGCGCAAGGCGAAGTGGCGGTCGATGAGAATGGCAACGCGCAGGTCGCGACGGCATTGCCGGTCAATCCGAAAGCGCCGCAGCCGCGCGCGGCGAAATTGTTGTGCGAAGTCACCGACATCAACCAGCAGACGGTTTCGGAATCGCGCAGCTTCACGCAACAGGCGTCCGATTTTTACTTCGGCCTCAAACGTTTCGATGCCGTTCTGAGCGAAGGCGAGCCGTTGCCGATCGAATTGATCGCGGTGCAACCCGACGGCAAACCGCTCAACGAAGCGACGCGCGCGACGTTGCGTTTGCGCAAAATCAATTGGCAGACGAACCGTCTCGCCACCGCCGGACAAACGAGCGAATTCGAAAGCAAAGCGCAGTTGCAACCGGTGTGGGAACGCGAACTGGCCACCATTCCCGGCGCCGGCGGTGATCGAAAACCGAATCGCGCCGCTCTCGAAAAAATTGTCGCGGGTAAGCCGGGCGAATATTTGCTCGAAGCCGTCGGCAAGGACGCGCACGGCCACGACGTTCTCACGTCGGTGGTCTTCGAGGTTTCCGGCGAAGCGGAGACGGATTGGAATTATCGCAATCCATTCGTGGTCGATCTCGTTCCCGACAAGGACAGCTACGAACCGGGCGAAACCGCAACGCTGCTGGTGAAAACTCCCATCGCCGGTGAAGCGCTCGTCACGGTGGAGCGCGATCGCGTGTTGCGTTCGTTCGTTGTTTCGCTCAACGGCAACGCGCCCTCGGTTCAGGTGCCGATCGCCGAAACAGACGGACCGAATGTTTTCGTTTCGGTGATGTTGTTGCGCGGCGCGAACGACAGCCCGCGCAAAATCAAGACGCCGGAGTATCGCGTCGGTTACGCGAACCTGAAGGTTGCGCGGCCGAAGGAGAAATTATCCGTCACGGTGAAACCAGCTGCGCCATCCGCGCGGCCCGGTGACAAGGTCCAGGTCGATGCCGAAGTGCGCGACTGGCAATCGAAGCCGGTGGCCGATGCGGAAGTCACGCTCTATGCGGTCGACGAAGGCGTGCTTAGCCTAACGAGTTATGACACGCCCGATCCGCTGGCGTTTTTCAATCAACCGCGCGGTCTCGGTGTTTCCACCAGTCTGACCTTGCCGACCTTGTTGAAAGAAGATGCGAATGAATCCGATTTCGCGAACAAGGGTTACCTGGTTGGCGACGGCAAAGGCGGGCCGGCCTTGCTCGACGGACTGCGCAAGAATTTCGTCGCCTGTCCGTTTTGGAACGCGACGCTGCGGACCGATGCGCAGGGTCACGTGCACGCGGAATTCGCCGCGCCTGATAGCCTGACGCGGTATCGCATCATCGCGATTGCGGCGACGAAGCAGGCGCAGATCGGCAACGCGCAATCGGCCTTCGAGATCAACAAACCGATCATGATCGAATCGGCCATGCCGTCGTTCGCCAACATCGGCGACAAGCTCATCATGCGTGCGGTCGCGCACAACACCACGACGAGCGGCGGTAAAGCGGAAGTTTATTTCCAAACGGATGCGACCGCGCGCGCCGCTGATGCGAGTCGGCAAATCGATCTGCCGGCCGGTGCCACCGTCGCGATCGATATTCCGATTGAAGTGGTGGCGGCGGGTAACGCGCATTGGAAATGGGGAATCAAATGCGGGGAAAATTCCGATGCGGTCGAAGCGGAGATTCACATCGCCAATCCGGCGCCGTTGATTCGCGAAGTGGAAACCAAGCGCATCGAAGCGGACAACGCGGAACTCGGGCGCATTCACGATCCGCAAATCGCGGAAGGCACGGGTGAGATCGGCGTTAGCCTAACGAATAGTCGCGCGCTGGAATTGCGCGAATCGATCCGGCAACTCCTCCATTATCCCTACGGCTGCGTCGAGCAAACGACCTCGAGCATGTTGCCGTGGCTGACGGTGCGCGATCTGCGCGGCGCGCTGCCGGAAATCGCGAAGACCGATGACGAAGTGGCGGACGCGGTGAACCATGGCGTGCAGTTGCTGCTCTCCATGCAGACGAGTCGCGGCGGTTTGAGCTACTGGCCGCACGGACGCGAACCGGTCCTGTGGGGCAGCGCTTACGGCGGACTCGGTTTGACCCTGGCGAAGAAGCAGGGCTTCGCCGTGCCGGAGGGCGAATACAAGAAGCTACTCAAGTATTTGAGCGACCAACTGCGCGGGACCGCGAAGGACGCGAGCGGCTGGGGATTGTCCGATCGCTGTCTCGCGGTTTACACACTCGCGCTCGCGGGCGCGGCGGAACCTGCTTACCACGATCTGTTATTTCAGAAGCGCGCGCGCTTGAGCGCGGAAGATCGCGCGTTGGTTGCGCTCGCCATCATCGAAAGCAAAGGGCCGACGCAAATGATCGACGAACTGCTGCGCGGCCCGGCAGTGGACGACGCCTACGTCGAGCAATGGTTCGGATCGCTCGTGCGCGAGAACGCGTTGCATCTGCTCGCCTGGACAACCTATGAGCCGCGCGCGCCGAAAGTGGATGAACTCGCTGTCGAACTTTTCGCGCGGCGCGCCAACGGACATTGGAGTACGACGCAGGGGAATGCGTGGTCGTTACTCGCGCTGGCTAACTACATGCGCGCGATCGAAAGCGGGCCGCGCGAATCGAGTGGAACTGTGTCCTGGGCGGGCGCTGCGAAGAACTACTCGTTAGGCGAAACATTATCGTCCTGGAGCGATTCGTTCCCGATTGATCCGGCCAAAGCGCGCGCGCCCATCACATTGACGAAAAAAGGCGGCCAGGTTTTCTCGGAAATCACGGCGGCGGCCCGCGCCAAAGTCGCGGATCAACCGCGACAGGACCGAGGTTATGCCATCGCGCGCAGTTACGTGAAGATCGGCGACGATGGAAAACTTCTGCCGGCGGAGAACCTGCGCGTGGGCGATCGCATCCTGGTCACGCTCGAGATCGAAGCTCGCCGTCGTGCCACTTATGTCGCCGTGGAAGATCCGTTGCCGGGTGTGCTCGCGCCGATTAACCCCGCGTTCAAATCGCAGGAGTCGTTAGGCGACCGGCTCGGAGTTGATTGGGTCAGTGACTACTCCGAATTGCGCGAGGATCGTGCGCTCTTCTTTGTCGATCTGCTCAATGCCGGCCATTACACGCTGCGTTATCTCGCGCGTGTGGTCAGCGCGGGCGAAGCGATCGCGCCGGCGGCGAAAATTGAGGAGATGTATCATCCGGAACGTTTCGGGCGAACGGCCACGACGCGGGTAAAGGCGGAATCACTGCAATGAAACGCAAGTCCATTGCGTGTCTCGCCGCGGTTGGCGTCGTTGCCTTCGCCGCGATCAGACTTGCGCCAATTCCCGCTGCGCTTTTGCGTCCGCCGGTGCAGAGCATCACGCTGCTGGATCGCAGCGGTGTGCCGTTGCGCGAAGCGCGTGTGGCAGAGCGCTTCAGTCGCGAGTTGAGGATCGACGATGTGCCGCTGCATGTGCGCGATGCTTTTCTGGCCGCGGAAGACAAACGCTTCTACCGGCATCACGGCGTCGATTGGATCGCAACGGCGCGCGCTCTGACGAATGGTCTAACGAGAGGTCATATTACCTCGGGCGCATCGACCATCACGCAGCAGTTGATCAAAATTTCGGAACGCCGTCCGCGTACCTGGCGAACGAAAGTTATCCAAAGCTGGGAGGCGCTGCGCCTGGAGCAACTTTGGTCGAAGGATCAAATCCTCTGCGAGTATCTCAACCGCGTTGACTTCGGGAATCTGAACATCGGACTCGTTTCCGCAGCGGATTATTATTTTGGGAAACCGGTCGGCGATCTGAGTGACGCCGAAGCGGCCTTCCTCGCCGGTCTGCCGCGCAATCCGCGCAAATTGAATCCCCACCTCGCGATGGAAAGCGCGCAGCATCGGCAGCAAACCGTGCTGCGGCGACTGCTGGAAAACCACTCGTTAGACCAAAACCAATTTACGGCCGCGGAGGCCGAACCGTTGCGACTGCGTCCGCCGCGCCGGCAATTTCGCGCTCCGCATTTCACCGATCTGGTTTTGCAGCAGCTCGATGAAACGCCGCAGACTGAACTAGCCACGACGCTCGATCTCGCCCTCAACGACAACGTCGAACGCATTCTGCGCGATCGTTTGGCGCAACTGCGCGACCACAACGTACACAACGGGGCCGCGGTCGTGATCGATAACGCGAGCGGTGACGTGATTGCGCTGGTCGGTTCAGCCAACTACTACTCGTTAGGCGATGGACAGGTGAACGGCGCCTGGGCCAAACGCTCCGCCGGTTCGGCGCTGAAGCCGTTCACTTACCTGCTGGCGCTCGAGCGCGGCGCGACGCCGGCCACGATGGTGGCTGATGTGCCGACGAGCTTCGCCGCCGCCGACGGTTTTTATCGGCCGGAGAATTACAACCGCCGCTGTTATGGACCCGTGATGTATCGGACGGCGCTGGCCAGTTCGTTGAACATTCCGGCGGTGCGAGTGCTGCAAACGATTGGCGGGCCGGCCGCTTTGCATGCGCGCTTGCATGAAGTTGGCCTAACGACTCTTGAGCATGAACCGGAAATCTACGGACTCGGTTTAACGCTGGGAAATTGCGAAGCGCGCCTGCTGGAATTGACCAACGCCTATGCGAGTCTGGCGCGTCTGGGTGAATATCGCTCGTGGCGCGTTTTGCGTGATTCACCGACGATTGCACGTCGCTATTCGCAACCGGAGTTGGTCTGGCAGATCGCCGACATCTTGAGCGACAATTCCGCGCGCACTCTCGCCTTCGGAATTAACAATGCGCTGCGTTTCGATTTTCCGGTGGCGTGCAAGACCGGAACGAGCTCCGATTTTCGCGACAACTGGACGATTGGTTTTACGCCGGAGTTCACGGTTGGCGTGTGGGTGGGGAATTTTGATGGTGCGCCGATGCGCGAGGTTTCCGGTGTGACAGGAGCGGGCCCCATCCTGCACGGAATCTTTGAACATCTGCACGCGCAACGCGGCACGAGTTGGTACGCGCGGCCGGCCACCATCGTGGAGCGGACGATTCATCCGCTGACTGGTCACTTGTTAGGCGAAAATGATCCGCGGGGCGTGCGCGAAAGATTTCTCGCGACCAATTTGCCCCGACTGGCGTCGGACGACGATTACGATGCCGATGGCAAAGTGAAGTTGCCTAACGAGTACTCGAACTGGTTTGCCAGCGCGGAGAATTCAATTCGTGACCGGGCGGTGCTAGCCGATGCGCAACTGCGAATTACCTCGCCGCTCAACGGCAGCACCTATTTGATGGACCCGGACGTTCCGTCGAGCCGGCGTATTCCATTGGTGGCGAATGGCGGCGGCAAACTAATCTGGCAGTGCGATTCGTTGTCGATCGAGAATGGCTTTGCCACGGCCAAAGAAGGCGAACATCGTCTTGTCGTGACCGATTCCGAGACTGGAATTCACGCGGCAGTGCAGATCTCGGTGCGGTCGCTTTAACATCGCCTTGCCTAACCGCGCGCGAAGGCTTCCGTTTTGCAAGGGACGCCAGGCCATTAGCCTAACGAGTGCACGTTGAGCGGCGAAAGACCGCGCGGCGGACCGAAAATTTCCCGCAGGACAATGGCGTCGCGCAGGCCGGCGGGATTGGTCAGGCGCGCGGTCCAGTTTTGTGACGCGAGCGGGAGACTTTGCCTAACGAGTGCTGAAGCAGTCGGCTCCTCCGGACGGCCACCGACGTTGTGCACTTCGAAAACGGGTGCGATGGGCGCCCGGGCCGGAACGGGGGCGATACTTTCGACCGGAAGTGGCGGCGGGGTCGAGAGAACAACCGGCGCCGGCGGTGTCTCGGTCGGTTGCGGATTCCAAACAGTTTGACGTGTTTGTGGAAAAGGATCGATCGGAGGAATGTTTCCCTTGGTTTGGCGCGGCGTTTTTGGCGTGACTTGCCGGCGTGGCATTTTCGGCGGCGGCGCGTTCGTCGTCGGAACGCCGAGCGCTTCCATGAATCGGCGCACGCGTTCCTCTTCCGTTTGGGCGGGCGCGCGCTGCACCGGCGCGTTGGGAGCTTGCGGACGAGCTGTTTTTTGCGTCTGCGAATTGCGCGCGCTTTCCCTCGCCGCCCAAAGCCAGCGAACGAGACCGACGATGGCGATGAGAATGAGAAAGAAAATGTTCTCGAGCGCGGCGAGATGCATGGCAACCATTCGTTAGGCCAAATCGTTATTCGCCCGGCTTCTTTTCTCCACCGGTGGCGATGGATTCGCGCATGGAAGTGTCGGCCTGCACATTTTTCATGCGCACGTAATCCATGATGCCGAGGTTGCCGGAACGAAACGCCTCGGCCATGGCCTGCGGGACGAGCGCTTCGGCCTCCACGACTTTGGCGCGCATCTCCTGCGTCTTGGCCCGCATCTCCTGTTCGACCGCCACGGCCGCAGCGCGGCGCACTTCCGCTTTGGCCTGCGCGATGCGCTTGTCCGCGTCGGCCTGCTCGCTTTGCAACTTCGCGCCGATGTTGTCGCCGACATCCACGTCGGCGATATCGATGCTAAGAATTTCGAAGGCGGTGTTGCTGTCGAGTCCCTTGGCCAGCACCGCCTTCGAAATGCGGTCGGGATTTTCCAGCACATCTTTATAGGAGTCGGCGGAACCGATGGCGCTGACGATGCCTTCGCCGACGCGGGCGATGATCGTTTCTTCCGTCGCGCCGCCGACGAAACGATCGAGATGCGAACGCACGGTGACGCGCGCTTTCACTTTCGCGCCGATGCCGTCCTTCGCGACGCCGTCGATCGTGGTCCGGCCCATGGATGGATTCGGGACGTCGATCACTTTGGGATTGATGCTGGTGCGCACCGCTTCGAGCACGGTCTTGCCGGTCCCTTTCGTGGCGAGGTCGATGGCGCAGGCGCGGTTGAAGTCTAACGAGATGCCGGCTTTGTCGGCGGCGATCAAGGCGAGGATCACCTGCGTGACATCGCCGCCGGCCAGGTAATGCGCCTCGAGCGGATCGCTCGGCACTTCGATGCCGGCTTTCACGGCGGTGATGCGATTATCAACGATCAAACCGACCGGCACCTTGCGCAGTCGCATCCCAACCATCTTCCCGAGACTGACGGGCGCATTGGCGATGCGCGCACGCAGCCAAAGCCCGAAGAAATTGAAAAGAACGATACAAAGGATGAAGCCGAAAAGAGCGATGACGGCGACGCCAACCACATAGAGCGATTCCATATGCGCGAAAGTTTACAGGAGCCGAGTGAATCGAAAAGAGATTTGGCGTTTCCGCTTCGTTTGAACGACTCAAGAAATTCGTTCAGATAGCGCACTCCGCGCGCGATCGTGACGATCTGCACGATCGGGTAGAGCGCGAACAAAACGAAAACGGCCAGCGCGAGATAACTCAGCGCTGGCCGTAAAGATTGTTTAGTCGCGCGGCTCTTCCGCACAGGAAAGCCTCGCGAGACTCGTTAGGCGATTTTCGTCCGCCGGCGCATGAAGGCCGCGCCAGCCAGACCGACCACTAGCAAGGCAAAGGTCGTAGGCTCTGGAATCAGACGACAACGGTTACGCCACGCCAGACTGTCGGGACTCGAACCGCCTTGTGACTGCCGTGTAGAAGGTTAAAAACCCATTTGCGCCATCGCCTGGGACGATCCAAGCGAAGTAGATCCGACCGCATCTGGACGATGTCGGTTCGGAACTGGCCATAATGCTGCTCCTGCTAACGGGCCGTAGGCGCTAGATGCCGTCAAGTCAGCAAACCAGCGCAACAGAATGCTGGTCGCCGGTGTCGATTCCATTGGAAAGAGCGAACGATGATCGGCGGCGAGCCGAATCCTCCCGGAAAGCCCTGTGAGTTGTCGACAACGAAGCTCGCGAGCACAATGTCATCTGCGGAACCCCCGGTAAAACTCCCCGGAGTCGGCGCAGTAAAGCCAGTACCCTGTAGTCGTGCTGACAATTACCTGAATCAAGGTCCCGATCAGGCAAGCGGCAGGAGGTGTCCGTTCCGAAGAGGTGTCACGCCGATGATGTTGATAACAATCGTTTGCCTGTGCCGCGGCCGGCAACTGCGAGCAGTCAGGCAGATAAGGGATGAGTTTTTTTCATAGTTCAGGGGATGTACTGGATGAAAGTTTCGAAATTAATAGGTAGGAGCGTTGGTCCAGTAGACTGGGCGCCGTCAACCGTGGGAGCCTTTCCGGATAATAAAGCCTGCACCGGCAGGAATCGTAGTCGGTTGCCCCTACATCGGTAGCGGTGTCGGGGAATTTCGCCCAGTGGCCGCTGATGTAGGCATACGTATCGCAGTGGCGCTTTATTGATCGCAGCCTCCGTCGGATCGAAGACCAACAGCGTGTCCTTGCGACCAAGCGAAGATTGGTGCTGGACACGAACGCCCGCTGGTTATCAGGCCGAGATCGTTCAAGCGCCACGTCGATCGGACGAACAACGAAACGTAGTTGTCTTGCGCGTGCGCGCCGACCTTGGTGAAGAGAGGAATGGTGGCCTTCTTCGTTAGGACGCTGCCAAGTGTTGTCAGGGTTGTCGGCCGGCCGCCGCATTGCGCACGATAAAATAGCCGGCGTTCGGAAGAGCATCATCGCCGTGATCGGTCGCAGTGTCCGGAGACAAGCCCCATGCGCCAGTCGATGTAAGCATAAGTGGCAGCGGCGCCTGGTTGATTCCAGTCGCGCTGTAGTTCGGAATGAGAACTGTAGTCTTGCGGCCCGAAGCAAAGTTGGTCGAAGGAACGTAACGAAACGTTTGCATCGCTGGCCGGGAACACGCTGTTCAGCGTGTGATACGGAATGACCAGAATCTGTGTGGTTGCCGCGACCGTGCTGATATCATCACCACCGTTATTGACGGTCAACTGGTTCGTCGTGTTGCCAGTGATCTGATACATGCGGCCCTCTTTCGGATTCGTCGATGAATGCGGTCCGATCAGGACGAAGTAGGTATTGTGCTGCGATGGGGTCGACAGGTAGACGAACTGATTCGCCGTCCAAGGGCTGCCGCTGACTGTGAGTGTGTTGGCAGTCGCCGCCGTGGTCGCGCCAACAAATTCCGGCGGCCTGGTGAAGGGCACCGAAACAGCAGTGTCCGAATTAGCCAGCATGTTCGGGCTGGTCGCGTAAGGTTGCACAAATCCGACCGGGTCGGTCGCGACGGTTTGCGCACTGGCAAAAGTTCCGAGGAGGGAGCTGCACGCGAGGGCGGCAGCGATTGGGTAATAGGCGTTTCATGGCAATTTCAGCAGGTTTTGAGACAATATTGATCCGCGTTTTTATTAGCAAGAACAATTCCGCGGAATCTTGTGTCGAACAGTTCAATCAGAATAAAGCGTTTTTCAGGGGGAAAACCACCCATTTTTCTGCCGCAAAACGAGTCGCGTCCCGACGATCAGGCCGCCGTTTCGTAGGCGGGGCGAGCGAAAGCGTCAAAAGAACCGACATTCCCGTGGTCAATTCACGGCAGGGGCCGCATCGTCTTGGCGCGATAGAAACGCTTGATCGCGGTCGCCTGAATGACCGAGCGCGATGTGCTCGTGCCAGCATCCGGCGCGAAGATGCCGAGACCGCTGTCCACCCAGTTGGCCGGCTGGGTGAAGTCGGGGTTCACTTCGAGCGAGTAGAGCCGGGCGGTCGTGCTCCGGAAAGTGATGTTGGCCGTGGCCCCGCCTGGGTTGCTGCTCGTGTAAACGGTGATGATCAGGCCGGAGTTTGGGGCATTTGGATTCACGCCGTCCTGATAATTTTGAAGCAAGGTCATGCCGTTGCCGTTGGGGGCGAGTGAATTCTGCCCGCCCGGCGAGAGCAAACCGCCGAAATAAAGGAACTCCCATGCGTCGGCGATGCCGTTGCCGTTGCTATCCGCACCCATCAGGATGTGATCGGTTTGCACTTTGCCTAACGAGTCGTTGAGGTTGATCCAGCCGCAATTGGCGGAATAGGCGTAGCCGCTAAAGGTGCCGGTAAAAAGGGAGACGCGCGGGTTGCCGAGCGATTCGAAATTGATCCAGCCGATATTTGCGCCGTAGGCAAAGCCGCGCAGGATGCCGACGCCGGGTTGCGATGGATCGGTCGTAAAATTGACGCCGAAGTCGGTCGCCGAATTATTTTGGTATTGAATGTTGTTGGCGGGAGTGCCGTTGCCCAGGTTGATCCAGCCCACGTTGGCGGCGTAGACGTAACCGGAGCAAACAAACTCGCCCACGACTACACCGTCGGTCGCGCTGGGGCGCCACTCGGTCCAGCCGATGTTCGCTCCCCATGCGTAATGGTTGGTGGTGTTGATGGTGGATGCGGCCGGCGCGGTCATGGTAGTTGCCGCGACGAGTAAGAGGGCGAGAACCAGTCGTTTCATGGCGATGCCGCCTTTCTATCAGGGGTCAGTGGAACCGAACAGGAAAATGATTCGCCTCATTTCTCACGGCGGCTCCTGGCAGTAGGTAAGATTGGCCCACGGATGGGTGGTGGTTGTGGTATCGGCCGCGCTGTTTCCACTGACGGCCGGCGTCGCCCCGGTGGTGATGTCGACGATCGGTCCGAATCGGTTGCCAGCTGGGATATCGAAGTTGGTGTTGTTGTTTCCGACCGTGTTCCGGATGATCAAGTTGCGGACGCCGCCGCCCGTGAAAACGACTTGAATCAGGATGCCGGTCCCTCCGTTTATCACCTGGTTGCCGTCAATCACGTTCCGGTTTTCGTAGAGGCTGATGCCGTTGCCATTTCCTTCGCAGGTGTTGCCGACAAGGTGATTGGAACCGCCGCCGTAAATGCCGAGAGGATTGTTCTTCACGGTGCAATTAGTGACGCTCCCGAAATAGCCGATGTCGATTCCCATCACATCATTATCTCGAGAGATGCAATCGTTGAATTTTCCCCCGGCGCCAGAGCGGAAGCCGGCGTCTCCATTTTCAAAGGCCACGCAGTTCTTCGCCAGGACCGGCTCGTCGAACACCTGGACTCCGCAAGAGCTGTTGGAGTATGCGACCGAATCAAGGATGGAACCGTTGGCAAAATAAAATCCGCTCAGAGTATTGTCGTTCGCGGTGCAGTCCCTGATCGTGGCGGTACCGTCCACGGACATCCCGTAGCCGCTGTTGTGATCGAGCTTGCACGCGGTCACCACGCACTTCTCATCCAGAGCGCAAGCCATCACCGGTATTTCCGGTGGCGTGAATGTTTTCGTAGATCCCATCTTGCGCGTCCGCATCCACTTCGTCCACGCCATCGCCGCCCCAGCCAGCGATCGTGCCGTTGCGCAAGGTCAGTTTGGAACTGCCGGTTTCCATGTGAATACCATCGAGTGAGCCGCCCACACCGCCAAGGGTGAAGCCGCACATATCGATCGTCACATTGCTGGCCGTGACCGAGATTCCGTTCTTCGCGGAAACGCCAGTGACATTCCCGGTTAGGTAATAGGAGCCCGAGGCGGTAATCTTGAAGACGTTGTTCGCGTCGCCCGGAGTGTAGGTGGAATTAATCGGTTTTCGTGGCTCGACCTGGTCGAGCGTTTTCATGGTCGGCGTGGGTGCGGCCGGGGGAGTGAGCGATCCTTGCGGAAAGGCGCAAGGTGCGGCCAGGCCGAGAAAGAACAACAGGAAGATACGTAAGGTGTTCATGGCGGGGTGCCTCATTTTTGCTTGGAATCGCCACGCATGGCAATCCTCCATTTAGTTCTGCGCGAAATCGCCGGCGAAACGGCCAGAAAATAATCCCTCGTCGTGGGCCGGCCTCGCTCCTTCTGTCTGGGAACAAGCCGGCTGGCCATGCCGGCGTTGCCTAAGTGCACGCGCGCAAATCACGAATCCGTTTCGCACGGCAAAATATTAGCAATAGGCGCTGGCGCACTCGCTGCGATACGCTACTCTCCGCGCTTTCATGTCAGGGAATCCGTTTAAGAGGGGGACACGCCACGTTCTGGTAGTAGAGGATGATTTGTCGGTCGCGCGCGCGGTCGCCCTGGTCTTAAGCGGGCCCGATTGCAAGGTCTGCGTGGTTGCGAGCGTGGGTGAAGCCCTTGACGCGATGGCTCGCCAAACCCGCGAATTCGATGTCGTGGTGACCGATAACAAGATGCCGTTCCTATCCGGCGTCGATCTCGTCCGTCGCTTGCGCGGCGACCGTTTCGGCGGACGCATTATCGTTCTATCGGCCTACGTTTCGGCGCCCGAGGCAGCCGAGTATCGGGAACTTGGCGTTGACGTCATGATGGCCAAGCCGTTTCTGGTAGCGGATCTGCGTCGCGCCGTCGGTTTGGATCCGATTTGTTAGGTATCGACGGTGTCGCCACTCCGGGCCACGGCGGTCTGCGAAAAAACATTGGCAGGATGGCCCGTTCCATGCGGCTTTTTGGTAGCATGACAAGTTATTTGTTGGGCTCCGCCGCGGTCCTGCTGGTCATCGTTGTCTGTGCGGCCAAGGCGCGCCGCGGCTAGGTCTCAGGACTAGCTAGGGCAGGTTGTACCTTACTTCGGCTGAGTAAGGTTGCGAGCCGGTAGCAGGGCAACTATCTAACGAGTGCTATTGCGACGAAGGCTGTCAGCGCGAAAAGAGAATCGAGACGATCGGCATGCGTGCTTCTATTTGGTCTAACGACTTCATCGTTGGAGTGGGCGCGGCGGGTGGAGTGAGCGAGCCCTGGGCAAAGCCATGCATGGCCTGGGCAAAGAAAAAGGCGCAGAGAAGTGCGCCCGAGCGAGACTGAGTCTTCATGGATTGGAGTCCTACTTGTTGTTGTCAGGCAGGATCCAAGAGAGACTCAGGAAAAATGGAATGGAGGCCCTGCACTGCTCATACCTAACAAGTGCTTTGATCCGGTAGCTAAGGCGGTCTAAAGATCGCTCGACAGAGTTGCCTTCTCATTTAGAACCGCCAGTCGATGTTCCAAGACGAGTCACCCATAACGCGTTGGTGGAGCTTAAGCCACCGCCTTATAGCAAGGATGGCGACAACCTGGCAAACGTTTTTCGCCAGCGAAGGACGATGGGGCGATGACCGGCAACCTGTAGGTCAGGGGAAATTAGCCAGAGGATGAAATTGTGCCGACTGGATTGGCTCGCGTTAGGTCCTAGAAGTTTGCGGTTGGATGGGTAGCTGTGCTGGGAAGCTCGATCGGGCCGAAGTTCGCGCCGCGTTAGGTGCGATGACATGAATGCCATTCGTCTTGGCTACCGCGAGATTCGCAGTTAAGTAGTAACTGCCGGGTGTGTTAATGATGAACTGATTGCTCGCGTCGGTCGGCAGCGGGTTGATCGCGCGCTGAATGTTGATGCGCGGCTCAATCTCATCGAACGTCTTCATGGTCGGCGCGGGGGTGCCGGGCGGAGTGAGGCTGCCTTGAGCGAAGGCAGTTGAGAGTGGGGAGTTGAGAATTGAGAGCAGCAACGCGGCGAGCGCGACGCGAGAGACGATCTGGGGAATTTTCATAGCGGGTAGGGACTCCGGTCTATTAGGAGACCACGGGCCTGGCAATCCTGCGCCGGCAGGCTCTGCGCCGAGGTCGAACCAGTACGTAACGAGCGCTGTGACTAAAAGCTGAAGTTCGCCCAGGGATCGGTGCTGCCGGTCCCCGCGCCACCGGTACTGCCACTGATCGCGATGCTGGCCGGCGCACTGACGATCACGCCCACGGCATTGCTGGCGGCAATTTCGTAGTTGGTCGTGTTGCCACTGGCGCTGTTCTTGATGATCAGAGTGCCGGTCGAATCGACATCGATCCCGCGGGTGTTGTCGGTGACATTGTTGGCTTCGATGCGATTATCGGCGCCCGTGGAATGAATGCCGGCGGCGTCTCCGCCGCCAAAGCTGTTGCTGTCGCAGTTGTTCCCGACCACGCGAGCGTCGCTGGCGATCTGGATGCCGTCGCCTTTGTTTCCGACCACGGTGCAATTCTGAACGGTCGAACTTCCGCCGGCCAGGATGCCCCCTCCGGTCGAACCACTGGGCGTCGCGTTGGTATTGAGGTTCCCGTTGACCGAGCAATTGCTGATGGTGCATTGCGCCCCGGCGGAAATTCCGCGGGAATCGGCAGCGGCGCTGGTATTCAAGGCTGCAGTGCAATTGGTTAGCGTGCTCCGATCGTCGGCATTGATCCCGAATTCGGCATCGTTGGCGTAGGCCGTGCAACCGGTCAACGTGCTCCCCTCGCCGGCAAAAATTCCGTTGGTGCCGCCGTTCTGTTTGGCCGTGCAGTTGGTCAGCGTGCTGCCGACGCCGGCGGAGATTCCGTCGCCTGTATTGGAAATAGCCGCGCAGTTAGTCATCGTCAGCGCCTCCGTCGCCAGAGCAAAGACCGCAATCCCTTTGCCGCCGTTCAGCTCAGCGACGCAATTGTTGACGGTTGCATTGGTGAGACGGAATCCATCGCCACCGTTGGCGTTTGCAAGACAGTGTTCGATGATCACCACTTTCACATTGTGGGAGCCGCTCACGCTCAGGCACTGGAAGCCATGACCGACGTTTTCGCTGGCGATGCAACTCCGAACGACCGATCCCGCACCGACGTGAATTCCAATGCCGCCGTTCTGGTAAGAGCGGATGTTTTCATAGACCGCGAAGAGGCCGAAACCACCATCAATTCCCTTCACGTCCCATTCGCGAATGGTGCCGTTTCGAATGAGACAATTGACCCGGACACCATTAAACCGGATTCCAGAGACCGATCCGGCAACTCCTTTCAGCTCGAAACCATTCAGGTCCAACGAAACGTCATCCGCATCGACCACGACGCCGCTCTTGCTGGCGGCACCGGTGATGTTGGCGCTCAAATAGTATGATCCCGGGGCGCTAATTCTGAAAACACTGCTGCCATCACCCGGTGTGTTCGTGGCGTTCACTTCCTTGCGCGGCTCCACCTGATCGAGCGTCTTCATCGTCGGCGCGGGCGCGCCGGGCGGAGTGAGCGAAGCCCTGCGCGAACGCAGTTGAGAGCGCGGGAGCCGAGGATGAGAGGAGCAAGCGGCGACCCCACGCGAGAAGCGATCCGGGAAGTTTTCATAGCGGGGGCAGGCCCCGGTTTATCGGGAAAGCATGCGCCTGGCAATCGTGCGTCTGAGGGCACTGCGCTGGAGGTCCAGCCAGTGCCTGGCAGCGCAGGGCTAATAGCTGATATTCGCCCAGGGATCGGTGCTGCCGACGCTGCTGGCAAAGGCGCCGTTGCCGGAGACTGATTGCCGCTGGCGGCCGGTGCCACGACGATGGCGCCGACGGCGTTGCCGGCGGCAATTTCGTAATTGCTCGTGTTCCCACTGGCGCTGTTCTTGATGACGAGTGTGCCGGTCGAATCGACATCGATCCCGCGCGCGCTGTCGGTGACGTTATTCCCTTCGATGCGGTTATCACTGCCGGTGGAATGAATACCCGCGGCGTTGCCACCGTTGAAGCCGTTGCTGTCGCAGTTGTTCCCGACCACGCGAGAATCGTTGACGATCTGAATGCCGTCTCCTTTGTTTCCGACGACCGTGCAGTTCTGAACATTGGAACTGATGCCGGCCAGGATGCCGCCTCCTGTATTGCCGCCCGGTGTCCCGTTAGTATTGAGGGTCCCGTTGACCGAGCAATTGCTAAGGGTGCATTGCGCCCCAGCGGAAATTCCCCAGGAATCGGTCGCGGCACTGGTGTTCAGGCTCGAGGTGCAATTCGTCAAAGTGCTCCGATCGTCGGCTCGGATGCCAAATTCCACGTCGTTGCTGTGCGCCGTACAGGCGACCAGCGTGCTGCCCACGCCAGCGAAAATGCCGTAAGTGCCGCCATTGTCCTTTGCACTGCAATTCGTAAGAGTGCTCCCGGTGCCGGTGATGATGCCGTCGCCGCCGTTTGTATTGGCGGTGCAATTGTTCAGGACAGCTCCGTTGCCGCTGCTCAAATCGAACCCGCGGCCATTGCTCCCGCTCGCCGTGCAATTCGCAACCACACTGCCCTCATCGAGCAAAAATCCCGCCCCGGTGCTGCCGTCGCTCACGCAGTGGCTGATGTCGGCACCCACCCCGGCCTGGATGCCATCCGCTCCGCTGTCGCGCACCTGACAGTCCCGCACCACGACATAGTTCCCAACATTCATGCCATCCGCTGGACAGTCCCGGACAGCGCAGTCCGCGATCAACGAATACCCGGAAACTGAGATCCCGGCCGTCGCGGCAATGCTCACGGCGCAGCCGCGAATCACCGAGTTGAATCCCGCGCTAATGCCAGTCCCGGAGGTCTGTAGCGCAGTGCAATTCTCGACCACGGATTCAGTCCCGACCGAGATTCCGGGGCCTGCGATGTTAAACACGCCGCATTCCACCACGCGTCCTCCACCGGCGACATTGATCCCACCTCCTCCGGTCCGGCCGCTAGTCGCTAAACACGTTGCAGCCTTTGACGATGCCATTGAGGCCAATGCTGATGAAAACCCCTGTCACGGTCGTCAGGTTGGCATCCACATACACGTTTACGTCCTCGATTCTCGCGTTCCTCGCCGCACCGAGATCGATCGCGCCTCCCGTCCAATCACTCACAGAACCGTTCTTCACCGTGACGCCTCCGATCACCGTCCCCCACTGGATTCCCGCGTCGTTATTGCCAGGACTCGCCCCGGAGATCGAACCCGTTGAGGTCAATGACCACGTTTCCGACATTCACGTTGATTCCCGACGTGCCGGATAGGTTCCCCGTCAGATAATAGCTTCCGCTCTGGGAGATCGTGAAAGGGAGCGACGAGATCGGCGTCCGCTTCTCGAGCTTGGCGTCGATCTGGTCGAGCGTCTTCATCGTCGGCGCAGGCGCGCCGGGCGGCGTCAGGTTGCCTTGGGCTGAGAGCGTTGAGACTTCGAGGGATGAGGACAAGCAGGAGCGCAGAGGCGATGGCGAGGAGGATGCGGGGAGTTTTCATTGGGTCAGTCTTGCGTCGGAGCGTGAGGAGCTCAGTTAGGTAAAAGAATTCGCCCACGGGTCGGTGCTGGCGGCGGAACTGGCGGCGCTGTTGCCGCTGACCGCAGCCGAAGCAGGAGCCGTTCGTCCACAATCGCGCCGAAGACGTTGTTGGCGGCGATGTCAAAATTGGTCGTGTTCCCACTAGCGGTGTTCTTGAGGATCAGATTGCCGGCGGCATCAACGTCGATGCCGCGGTCGTTGTCGGTCACGTTGTTGCTCTCGAGGCGATTGTCGGTCGAGGTGGCATGGATGCCCGCCCCGTCGCCGCTGCTCCCATTTGCCTGGCAGAGGTTGCGGCGGACCACACAGTCGTTGGTGATCTTGATCCCGTCGCCCTCGTTGGACGTCGAAGCGCAGTTCTGGATGGTGGTGGCATTTGCCATTTCAAAGCCCATGCCGGTGGTCGGTGTCGAAGGCCGTGGAGGAGTTGGAGCTGCGAACAGCCCCGCCGCGCCGATAGCCGCGCAGGTGTTTTCCGCGACGCGACAGTTCGGCGTTGACTCGGCCCATGCCGACGCAAAGCCGTTGTTGTTGTAGGCGTGCAGTTGGTGACTCGCGCCGTCCTCCGACGCCAGGATCCCATAGCTGTGACGCGGCGAAGCGCGCCGTGCGATCGCACGACGCGCCGGATGACATTGTTTGCGTATAGTTTGTCGTATTCCCGGTCGCACTGTTCTGAACAACGACGTTGCCTGCCCCTTCGACATGGAAGCCCCGGTCGCTGTCGCTGACGTGATTGCCTTCCAGCCGGTTGTCGCTGGAAGTGGCATGGATGCCGGCGCCATCTCCGTTATTGCCACTGCCGCTGCAAAGATTGTCGCGGACCAGGCAGTCGCTGGAAAACCTGATTCCGTCGCCGTGGTTCAAGGCGGCGGTGCTGTTTTGGATCGTGCAGCCGATGCCGAGCACGAAGCCCATGCCTTGGTTGGCGGTGCTGGGCGGAGTGAGGGCGACATTATACGAGGAACTGCAACCTGTGATGTGGCAACCATTGCCAGCCAAGATCCCGCCGGTATCCGGAAGTTCGGCAAAGCCGCCGTTGCGTGAGGCTGAACAGTGAAGGAGCGTCGAACCGACGCCGACCGAGATGCCAAAGAAACAGGTGTTGTTGTACACGGCGCAGTTCACGAGCTTCGCACCTCCACCGGTCAGGATGCCGTAGCGGGCGGTGTTATTGCAGGCGGTGCAATTCATGAGCGCCGATCCGCTCTCGGCTCGAATCGCGGCAGTGCCGGCGTTGTCATGGACCCGGCAGGCTTCCAGCACTGCGCCCTGCCCGGCGTCGATCCCGAAGTCGAGGCAGCCGCTTACGGCGAGGTCGCGAAAGGCGCATCCGCGCGGCAATCCCGCCCCCCCGACCCCAATCGTGAAACCACTTATCGAACCATTGCCCACACAGGCGCGATGAGCCGTCCCCGCAATTTCAATCCCACTGCCGCCCGTGCCGCTCGCGCGCGCGATTTCGAAGCCGTTCAAATCGAGCGTCACGCCTTCGGCAGTGATCTGGATGCCATTGGTCTTGGTGACGCCCAGGTTTGCCGAGAGATAGTAGGAGCCGGGCTGGTTGATGATGTAGTGGTAGCTCGCGTTGGTGGTGTCCACGCCCGGTGGCGCGGGCGTGGCCTGCAAATCGGTGCGCGGTTCGACCTGCTGGAGCGTCTTCATCGTCGGCGTCGGCGCGCCAGGCGGAGCAAGTGAACCCTGGGGCAAGACCGCACTCGTTAGGGCAAGCAGGATTAGAAGCGCGAAGAGAGATTTTGTATTCACGTCGGCGGTACCCGCTTTTATCCGGAAGACAAGGGCACATCAATCCTTATCTTGGCGCGTCGATTCTCAGTCGCGAGCTAACGGTAGGTAGCTAACTACTGAAAGTTAGCCAACGGACTGCCATCAGTGGCTGGTGCGCCGACGGAGCCGACATAAGTGCCACTGGCAGGAAAGTAGTTAATGTCGTTGCCGCTGGAAACGTTGCGCATGATCCAATCGGCCGTGGCGTAGACCGAGTGAATACCATAGGCGTTGTGGCTGCCGTTAGCATTAAAGATGACGTGGTTACCGTCGATGCGATTGTTCGAAGCACCTCCGCTAACTCCATAGGCGGTGTTGATTATCGTGTTGGTGTCGTTTAGGTCCTGGTAGGGTAGTAGGAGCCGGGCGAGTTTATGGAACTCAGGGACGATGAAATCGGCTTTCGTGGTTCTACCTGATCGAGGGTCTTCATCGTCGTCGGCGTAGGAGCAGCCGGTGGAGTAAGTGAACCTTGAGGGAATAGCTCCGTTATACCTAACAAGAGCAATAATAGAGTAAGTAATGTGGTTTCACGATGACCTTGTTCCTATCGTGTTGTTCCTTCCAGAAGCTGATATTGGGAAATCTAGCTAACGAGTGCTAAGAGTTAGTAACTGAAGTTCGCCCACAGGCCGGATCTTCTCGCTTAGTAGGTGAAATTCGCGCTCGGATCGGTCGAGCCCGGCGCGGTCCCGCCGCTGTTGCCGCTCACGGCCGCGGCGGTCGTGGCGCTGACGACCAGGATGACGTTGCCAGCGACCACCTCCCAGTTACTGGTGTTACCCGAACAGGTGTTCCTGACAATGATGTTTCCGGCGACGTCCACGTCGATGCCGCGGTCGGCGCCGATGGAGTTGTTGCCCTCGATGCGGTTGTCGGCGCTGGTGGCGTGGATGCCCGCGCCGTCGCCCACGCCATTTCCGTTGAGGCTGCAATCATTGTTGAGAATCAGGCACGAGCTGAAGACGTTGATGCCGTCGCCCACATTGCTGCGGACGGTGTTTCGGCTGATGGTGCACCCGGAGCCGGTGGTGATGCCGTGACTGCCGTTGGTGTTCGACGCGCACTCCGTGATGACGGTCCCGGCTGCGCCAGCGATACCTGCCCCGGTGTTGTTGTAGCAGGTGCAGCGCGTGATGGTGCCGCCGAAACCCATGCGGATGCCGTTGACGACATTCTGGGAGGCGACGATATCGGCGACATTGGTCGCGCTGGTGGCTGCATCGAGGAGGTTGATGCCCGAGCCGCCCCAGGATCGGACGGAACCGTTGCGCACGCTGACGTTGATCGCGTTGAGCAGTGTGACCGAGACGCCGTCGAGCGACCCGGGCACGCCGACGAGATCGAACCCGTTGAGGTCTAGCGTGACGCCGCTGGCGGCGATCTCGACGCCGTGCTTGGCGTTCACACCGGTAACGTTACCGGTGAGGTAGTACGAACCTGGTTGGGTGATCTTGAAGAGGCTGTCGGCGTCGCCGGGCGTATGCGTTGCATCGATCGGTGTGCGCGGCTCGACCTGGTCGAGCGTTTTCATCGTCGGGGCGGGGGCGCCGGGCGGGGTGAGGCTTCCTTGAGCGAAGAGCGAAATGCTTTGAGCAAAGAAAAAGGCGCACAAAAATGCGCCCGATCGAGATAGAGTTTTCATAGGAGGAATAGTTTTCCGTGAGTCGTATCAAGAAACCTTTGGGCGATCAACCGGTTTTCAGGCATTTGAAAACGCGCGCGGGGCAATATCGGCGGCATTGCGGTCATCCGCGCCGGTGCGGACGGAGTCCCTGCTGTTTCTCGATACTTGTCGAGCTTTCTGCTTGCGCATCGCGCGCTCGCCGTCCTTTCGGGGGGATGAGGTTAACCCGGCCGTTTGGCAATGTCCGAGCGGTTGCTCGCCGTCATTTCCCGCGAAGCGCAGTCGGGCGCCGGGTTCAGAAGGCGATGTTCGCCCACGGGTCAGTCGTCCCCATGCCGGCACCTCCGCTCGAGCCAGAAATCGCGCCACTCGAAGGGGCGGAGACGATGACGCCGACTCTGTTTTGCGCCACAATCACGTAGTCGATGCCGTTCAGATTCGCATGGTTCTTGATGATCAGGTTGAAGGGGCCGTCCACTTTGATGCCGCGGTTGCCCAATGAGACCTTGTTGCCCTCGACGACGCAATAAGAGCCGGTGACATGGACGCCTGCCGCGTCGCTCCCGTTGTTGTTATTGCTGGAGCTGTTCCCGGTCACCTTGGAGAGGCCGAAAACCCGGATCCCGTCGCTGGTATTACCGATCGTGGTGCAGTTGGTGACCAGGCAGTAATTCAAGGTTTCGATACCGTGCGAGGTGTTGGAGGAGGCGGTGCAATTCAGGACTCCGACACTCTCGCCAGCCAGGATCCCGCGCCCGCCATTGCTGGTCGCGGCCGACTCGGTGACGGTGCTTTCGTCAGCCACGTTGATCCCATCCGTGTTGTTGAAACGTGCCACGCAACCCTGCACGACCGCGGAGGTGGAGGTGACGATGCCGCTCCCGACATTCTGCCGGGCGGTGCATTGGATGATGGTGTTGCCCAAGCCCGCGTTCAGACCGTGGCTGCCGTTAAGAAGGAAACTGGAATCGCTCACCACGCAGTTCGCGTCCATGGAAATGCCAACGCCTCCGTTCTCTCGAGCCGTGCAACGCACCACGAGACTATTCGCGTCCACGTCCAGACCGATGCCACCATTCGCGCGCGTGACGCAATTCGTCACCGTGGTGTTATCCGCGGCGTTCAGGCCATTGCCGATATTGTGGGTGGCGATGCAGTTCATGATCAGCGAATCAGCTCCCGAAACGAAACCATCGCCGTCGTTGTTTCGACTGGTGACCCCCTCAATGCGGACCGTGTCGGCCGTGGCGGCGTCGATCCCGTCGCCTCCCCAACTGCGGACGGAACCGTTCCGGATTGTGATGTTGCTTTGCGTGCCACTCACGTTGACACCGTCGAGGCTGCCGATCGTGCCGAGAATGCGGAAGCCACGCAGGTCGAGGGTCACGTTGCTGGCCGCGATCTCGATTCCGTGTTTACCGGAAGCACCGTTCAAATTGGCCCCAAGGTAGTAGGAGCCTGACTGAGTGATTTTGAAGGTGGAGTCCGCGTCGCCGGGTGTATTGGTAGCGTCGACGGGCGTGCGCGGCTCGACCTGTTGTAACGTCTTCATCGTCGGCGCGGGCGCGGCCGGCGGCGTGAGCGAGCCTTGAGGAAAGGCCGGGAGGGAAAAGAAGGCGACGATGAGAAGGAAGAGGAGAGAGTGGAGCGTTTTCATAAGCGGGTGGTACCTCGTTTTATCGAAAAAACGCGCGCCTGACAATCCTGTATTCGCAGCGGCCTGCCAAACAAAGTTAGTCCAAGGCTGGTCGCTGGGACCTGTCTGCCTAACGAGTGCTAGGACTAATAGCTGTAGTTCGCCAAAGGATCGGTGCTGGTGAGGGTGCTGGCAGCGCTACTGCCGCTTACGGCGGCGGTGCCGGCGGCGATGATGTTGATAATCGGGCCGTAGCGGTTGCTGGCGGCGATGTCGTAGTCGGTGGTGTTGCCAGAGGCCCTGTTACGCACGATGAGGCTGCTGATAGTATCGACATCGATGCCGCGGTCGTTGAAGGTGACGGTGTTACCCTCGATGCGGTTGTTGCTGCTCACCGTGTGAATGCCCGCGCCGTCGCCGGGGCTGGGGACGTTGGCGCCGTTGCTGTCGCTGTGGTTGTCGAGCACGACGCAGGAATTGGTTACGCGGATGCCGTCGCCTTTATTCCCCTCCACAGTGCAGCGCTCGATGGTGCAACTGCCGCCGGTCTTGATGCCAATGCCAGTGCTTGAAGTGAGCGTACCGGCTGTCGATCCGGTGGAGGCGACTACGCAGTCGGAGATGTGGCAGAAATTGGTGGTAGAAATACCGGCCGATGGATCGAGGCTGCTGCTGTTTAGGAAAACCGAGCACCCGATGATGGTGCAGGCATTGGTGCTCGAGATGGCCGCGGGCCCATTGTTGAATTGCGCAATGCAATGACTGATCGAGCAGCCTTGGAGGACGGCGATGCCGCCGCCGGTGTTGCTGTCCGCTTCGCAGTGATCAAGTAAAGCGGTGTCGCCAGTAGAAATGCCGATGCCTGTATTGAACGAAGCCGAGCAATTGGTAAGCGCGGAACCTGTGCCCAAGGCGTAGCCATTGCTGGTGTTACTCACCGCTCCGCAATTGGTGAGGGTGCTGGACGCTACCCCGACAAAGCCGCTGCCGCCATTCGTATTGGCCGCGCAGTTGGCAAACACCACGTTGGTACTGACGTTGAAACCGTGTGCGGTGTTGTTGGATGACACGCAACCCGCGATGCTGCCCACAGTCCCCACTTGGATGCCGTCGCCGGCATTGCTGTAGGTCACGCAATCAGTCGCCACCGCATTGTCACCAAGGTGGATGCCGTCGCCCGAAGCAATGCTGGCACTGGACAAGCAACGGCTGACGCGGCAGGCAACTCCGCCGGAGATGCCGTGCAAGGTATTGCCGTAAGCCACGCAATCGGTGGCGACGCCACCGTCTCCCAACACGATGCCTCCGCCGCCGCAACTCAGGACGCGCACATTCTCGACCCGCATCAGGAAGTTGCCTGTGTTCTGGGCTCCGACGCCCGCACCAGTCCAGCCGCGCAGGGTGCCATTGCGGATGGTGGCATTGGTGCGGGAGGTGCCGGAGCCGACTCGCACGCCATTGGCCGCGGCGCCCGCGACGCCGATCAGCTCGAAGCCGTTCAGATCGAGCGTCACGTCATCGGCGTTGATGACGATGCCGGGCTGATTGGCCACGCCGGTGAGATTGCCGGTGACGTAGTAGGAACCGGGCGTCGAGATGGTAAAGGGCAGCGCCGAGATGGGCGTGCGCTTCTCGAGCTTGGCGTCGATCTGGTCGAGCGTCTTCATTGTCGGCGTGGGTGCGGCCGGCGGAGTGAGCGATCCCTGCGGAAATGCATGTGTCGCCAGACAGAGAAGGGCGAGAAGCGCGAGGAGATGTTTCGTGTTCATAGGCGGGTGTGTCCCCGTGTATCAACAATTCTCGGCTCTGACAATCCTCTTTGCTTCCGCACCAGCGCATGACGCGCCTACCTAACGAGTGCTAGAGCTAGTAGCTGTAGTTCGCCCAGGGATCGGTGCTGGTTAAAGTGCTGATGGCGCTGTTACCGCTGACCGCAATGGCGCCGGCCGCGGTAATGTTGATGATGGGGCCGTAACGATTGCTTGCCGCGATGACATAGTCTATCGTGTTAGTGGCGGCGCTGTTCTTGATGATGAGGCTGCCCGTGCTGCTCACCTCGATGCCGCGGTCGTTGAGGGTGACGTTGTTCCCTTCGATGCGGCTGCCCGAGCTAGTCGCATGAATGCCGGCGCCGTCGCCGGTCGATGCGCCGTTGCCTTCGCAATTGTTGGATAGGATGAGGCAGTCGCCGGGGACGCGGATGCCATCGCCGGTGCAGCCTTGGACGGTGCAGTATTGGACGGTGCTGCCAGAGCCGATGACATTGATACCCATGCCGGTAGTGGAAGTGAGGGTGCCGCTTTTATCTGGAAAACAAGCGCACACCAATCCTTAACTTCGCGCGTCAACACGAGGCACGAAGGCGCGAAGCGAGAATAAGCGGAATGTTTGCCTAACGAATCCAGGTATCGGCGTTTCGACGCGCCACGGAAATGATCGCTCCGACAAAAAGCGGAAGCTCAATCAGCGCCAGGACGCGCGCCGTCGCATAAGCAAAGGAGCGGAAAGAAGCGGAGAAGGGAAAGAGCGGGTTGTCGTTAGGCGCAGCCGCAAGAAAGAAACCGAGCAGGACAACGGCGGAGAGAAAGCAGGCCACGGCGAGAACCGACAAACCGGGGTTCCGCCGCGCGCGCGCACTGCGCCAGCAAAAGATGCCGGCCAGGAGCATGAGCAGGCAGTCGATCGCCTGTACGTATGGCGTGATGGAATCGAGCGACGAGATGAGTTTGAGCATGACTCTTATTTCGAGGGTTCTTCTTTGGGCACAGCCGTAGCCTGCCAGTTAACTACCTGCCACTTGCCATCACGCTTCAGGAAGGTGCCGCTGTTCAAGTAATTCTTCACTTCAATCGCGCCATCCTTCTGTGTCGTCCCGACCAGGCGGAACGCGACAATGGCGGTGGTGCCGTACTGTTGAATGCGAATGTCTTCTGCCGTGTAGGTGGTTGGAGGTTCGTTAGACTTTTCCGGCGTTTCCGCGCGGACGTCTTTCATGATTTCCGCTTTACCGCGACGTCGTCCGCCTGAGCCGGTGTAAATTAAGTCCTCCGCCCAGAAACGATCGTGCATGGCCGGATCGTTCTTGCTCGCGCCGGCGAGAAAATCCTTCAGCAACTGCGTCAGCTCGGCGGCATCGGGCGCGGGTGTTTGTGCGTTCAGGGAAAATGCGCAGAGGATCGCGGTAATCGAAAAGAGGAATCGTTTCATGTTGTTTGCTACTTCACTTCGTAGGTGGTGATCTCGAGCATGATCCCGTCAGGATCGGAGAAATAAATCGAGTGCGAAATAGTGTGATCGCTGAATTCGAAACCAATTCCGCGTGATTTCAGATCTTCCTGGGCGCGGAGGAATTCGAGACGGGACGCGCGAAAAGCAAAATGGGTCATGCCGACATGATCCGATTTGCTGCTGACCAACGGCGCATTTTCGTGCGCGCGGAAAAGTGCGATGCCGGTTTGGCCTTTGACGAGAAAGATTGGCCTGCGATTCCAGACCTCGTCGTGCACGCGTTTGAACCCGAGCACTTCGGTGTACCAACGCGCCGATTGCTCGGGATCGCGCACGGCCAGCGCGATATGATCGAGTCCGTCGAGTTCAATCATTGGCGCGCATGCTGACAAAGCGGGCGGCATCGAACAAGCGCGCGGTGCGGTCTTTCCAGTTTGCAGTTGCGAAACGGCGGCGAGTGGCTTGCGTTACCCACTTCTATGCGCCGTCTCATTTGCTCACTCATTCTTCTGCCCGGCCTTATTCTGACCGCGGCCGCACAATCGCCGCGCCCCGCGCAGTCACCGCATCCCGAGGCGGCGCAATCGTCCCGCCCCGCCGCCGCGCCATCACCGGGTGCGACCGCCAACCCGCAAGTTCGTCCGCAATTTCGTCCGGCGGTGCTGTCGACCGGCCCGCAGTCTTTGGTCAATCTCATCAGCAGCAAGGACCTTTTGGCCAAGGGACAGAAGGACGGCGCAGTGCAGTTCGCGGTTGTGATCGGACCACATGGTGAGGCGACCGAAGCGTGGGTTTATCGAGCCATGCCGGGGAGCAAGCCGTTGGAAGATGAAGTTCTGAAGAGACTGCCCTCCGCGAAATTTACTCCGCCCATCTACAATCATCAGCCGGTTACGGTCATGCTTTACGGCACGGTAATTTTCGACGCCGACGATGCGCCTTACGTGAAGATTCTTTTGAACCAGGACCCGAACGAAATCAAAAGGGCCAGTGACTTCATCGGACCGCAGCCGGTGATTGGCGCCGACTCGGGTTTCGATGGTTTGCACGAACCGCCGGGAGTGCCGGTGGCGATTGAATGCATCGTGGAATTGAAGATTCACGTGGACGAAAAAGGCAAGATGGCCGAGTTGGCCATCACGGGTGAGGACCCGCCGCTTCTCGGTTTCAAACAATCAGCCCAGGCGGATTTTGAGGACGCGAAATTCATCCCGGCTTTTCGCGATGGCGACGCTACTGAGAGCACGTCGTTCATGTCCCTTTGCTACAAACCGGTGAACGTGAATCCCGGTGGCGGCGGGCAGTAAGCGACGGCTGTTGGCCGCAGCGTTCTTTCAGCGCGACCCGCTGCGAATGCGCGCGCGATCTCATCGGTACGCAGCTGATTTGGGGACGATGCGCGGGCGTCGTGGTCGAAGTCGAAGCGTATCTGACTGAGAACGACGAGGCCTCTCACACCTTCTGGCGCCCGAGCACGCGTGCGTTTGTGGAACGAAACAAACCGGGCGCAGTGTACATTTATTTGAACTACGGCGTGCATTGGATGTTGAACCTGCTCGTCAAAGGCGCGCCACGCACCGGTTTGATTTTGATTCGCGCGCTCGAACCGCGCGAAGGTCTCGCTCTAATGCGCACGACGTCGTGGCGTGGAAGAGGTGCGGCGCTTGTGTTCCGGGCCGGGGAAATTGACGCAGGCGCTCAACATCACGATGCGTCATCACGAACTCGATCTGCGGCGTGATCCGCGCCATTACTTTGCGGCCAGAGAAAACGCGCGCGTCGAAGTGGTAGCCGACGCCCGCATCGGCATCACGCGTTCGGCCCATCTGCCGTGGCGATTTACCCTGCGCGACAGTCCATTTGTTAGCCGGCCCGTGAAGCTGTAATATCCGCGATGTCTTCGGCAAAAAAGCGAGTGCTGCTCGGGATGAGCGGCGGCGTCGATTCCAGCGTCGCCGGTTATCTTTTGCGCGAGCAGGGCTACGACGTCGTCGGTGTGACCATGAAGGTCTGGCCGCAGGACTGCATTTCGCGCGCGGAAGACAAATGCTGCGGGCCGCAGGCCGTGGCCGATGCGCGCGGCGTGGCGCACTCGTTAGGCATTCCGCATTACGTGGTCGATGAAGCCGATCAATTCGAGAAACTGGTGATCGATTATTTTTCCAGCGAATACCAGGCTGGCCGCACGCCAAACCCGTGCGTGATGTGCAATGAGAAACTAAAGTTCGGAAATCTCTGGGACAAAGCGGAAGCGCTGGGCTGCGATTACATCGCGACTGGGCATTACGCCATCGTCGAGCATCACCCCGATCGCGCTGTGCTGCGCAAAGGCGCCGATCCGCGCAAGGACCAGTCGTATTTTCTTTTCAGCCTGCGCCAGGAACAACTGCGACGCGCATTGACGCCGCTCGGCGCCATGGCAAAGACGGAGATTCGCGACGATCGCGCGTTCGTTAGGCTCTGAAGACGGCCGACAAAGTCGACAGTCAGGAAATTTGTTTCGTGCCGGGCAACGACTACAAGGCGTTCCTGCGCTCGCATCTCGGTGCGGAAGAGTTTCACCAGGGCGGAATCTACGACCTGGAGGGAAATTTTCTCGGCGCGCACGAAGGCATCGAGCTCTTCACCATCGGGCAGCGCAAAGGACTTCCCGGCGGCTCGGCCCAGCCGCGTTACGTGGTCGACATCGATCCGAAAACGAATCGCGTCCTCGTCGGTGGCGCGGAAGATTTGGTCACGGAAGAATTCGAAATCGATCGCGTGAACTGGGTAAGTCGGTTATGCCAGCTCCGAAAATTTTCCGAACGCAGTCGTTGGAAGTAACGGTGAAGATTCGTTATGCGCATCCGGGCGCGCCCGCGACTTTGCATCCGCTGCCCGATCATCGCGCGCGTCTTGAGTTGCACGAACCGCAAAAAGCAGTCACGCCGGGACAGGCCGCGGTTTTTTATCACGGCGATGTCGTGCTTGGCGGCGGGTGGATTTGCCGGCAGAAGGCGCTCGTTCCCGCATAACCAAGTGCAGTTCCCTTTGCTCGGGCATAAACGCGATCGCAAATGTTGAATGAAGAGACCTGACCCCAATCAGATCCACACCGCGCCGGGACCGAAGAGTGAGTGAACGATGAAACCCGACTGGCTTTATAATCAGGGCGCGTTCTGGATTGTCGTCGTCTTACTCGCCGCCTCGCTCGGGGCATTCGAGCTGGCCTATCGGGGCGGACGCCGCTGGCACTCGGACCCGCACGATGCCGGGCGCGAGGTCTATGTGGCCCTGAAGGTGGCACTGCTCGGCCTGCTGGCGCTGCTCCTGGCTTTTGCTTTCGGGATGGCGGCGGATCGTTACACCGAGCGGCAGCGGCTGGTGACGGAAGAGGCAAACATCCTGCACCGCGTGTTCCTTTATGGCAGCCTCCTGCCATCACCAGCTCGCGCCCAGTTTCAGAAATCGTTCGGTCAGTTGGTGGACGCCCGGCTGGCCTTCTTCGACGCGGGCCAGAATCTCGTTGCGGTGGAGGAGGCGATTGAGCGCACCGAGAAGCTTCATGGCGAGTTGTGGAGCGTGGTGAGAGATGAAGCGCTGCGCGATCCACCGATGAAAAACGTGGACGGCCTGATGGGGGCACTGAACGACGAATGGGCCGTGCATCGGCGACGGGCGCACGCATTCGAGGATCGGGTGCCGGACGGTGTCGTCTTCCTGCTTTTCGGTGGAACGATCCTCGCCATGGCTACGGTAGGTTTCGCCGGCGGAATTGCGAACCATCGTATGATGGTGGGGAAATGGCTTCTGATTATTCTCATCGGCGCGACAATTTTTGTCGTGCTGGATCTGGACCGTCCGCGCCGCGGCATCTTCCGGATTAGCCAGGAACCTATCGTTCACCTCAAGCAGCTCCTGAATCACGGCGACAGCATTTCACCGTGAGTGAAAATATGGGTCAGTCCTTACTATTGACACAGATAACAACCCTAGGTGCGAAGGTAGCTGCTTTTTAGCAATTTGAGCAAATGAGTTGCGGAGCTAACTGAGCAGCGGTTAGGCTAACAATCGTGCGGAATCTCGTTCCCGCCTAACTAAATGCAGCTCCCTTTGCTCGGGCATAAATGCGATCGCTATTGTCGCGATAGTCCATTCGAGGTCTCTGCATTCAATATTTTAGTGGGCCAGTCCTTTCAAGTTAAGCAAATGTTGAATGCAGAGATCTGACCCCGATATGACCCCGCCCCGATATGACCCCGATAAACCACCCCAATAGACTGCACTACGGGCCTCGGGCAATCCTATTTGCTTTCTGGTCGCCAGACGCCATCCCACGATTCGCCCGATGGTTGCGCGCGCAGGAGTGCGATCCTTTCCAGCATGACTCGTGACGGCCGGTCGGCCGGTTGCAGTTCGAGAGTGTGAGAGAAGGCGGCTTGCGCAATGGCCCAGTCTGCAACGCGGTAGGCACGCAGGCCGTCCGAATAGGAGTCTCGGGCACGCTTTTCTTCCTCGCTCAAGCAACCCCGTAGGCCGAGCAGCTCGAAGATTTGCACCGGCTCGATCTTGCCTTTGACGGCGATGGTGTCGACTTCGCGCAGTTCAAACTGCGGCCCGGCGTCGCGGGCGACGTTATCGCTGAGCAATATTCTGGTGCCATAGAGCCGGTTTGCCCCTTCGAGGCGCGAGGCCAGGTTCACCGTGTCGCCGATGACGGTGTAGCTGCGTGTGTTCTCCGAACCGATGTTGCCGACGACGACCTCGCCGGTCGCAAGGCCGAGACGTAGATCAATATTAGGCGCGTCGCGCCGCAAGCCGGTCAGTTCCGCGAGCTCGGCGCGCAACGTATCGAGCGCTGTGAGTTGCGCCAGCGCGGCCCGGCAGGCGAGGTTGGCGTGTTCTGCCGAGGAGACGAAAGGCGGTCCCCAAAAAGCCATGACTGAGTCGCCGATGAATTTGTCCAACACGCCCTGATTGTCCTGCACGGCCTTGGCCTGGAGGCCGAAGTGGCGGTTGAGCAGTTTGACCATAAGGGTGGGCGTGAGTTTCTCGGAGATGTTGGTAAAGCCGGCGATGTCGGCAAAGGAGATGGTCATGACGTGACGTCCGCCACTCGCCTCGGCGGCGTCTGGCGCGACGAGCAGATGTTCGAGAATGCGCGGATCGACGTATTTGCCGAAGGTTTGCTTGAGTTCCTCCTTAGAACGCAGCTCGCGCACGAAGAAATTGAATGCGGCGGTAAGGTCGCCGACCTCGTCGCGTGTGTGCACGGGCAGATCGAGATCGAGACGACCCTGCTGCACATCGCGGAGCGCGCCGATGAGCGACCGGACTGGTCGGACGAGGCGATTGGAGACGAGCGCGGCGAGCACCAGGCCGAGCAGCACGGTCGAGACGGTGGCGGCGATGGCCAGAAGCTTGACCCGCTGCTGCCGCGCGGCGGACTCATCCACCGCCAGTTGCACGATGGCGGCGGTGCGGCGCTGGAGATCCTCGCGCTGGGTCTGGACGAGACTCTGTAGATCATTCAAGCCATCAACGAGTGTGTTCGCCCGCTCGTGTTCGCCTTTGCGTTGCCACGCCAGCACTTCTTGTTGCCGGGCCGTGATGAGCGGATAGGCCGCCTCGATCTGCGCGAGCAATTCCTCGATGCCGCGCAACTGCTCGCGACGCCGTCCGTCGGCCGGGTAGCGCGCGAGAAGTTCGCGCGCTTCGGCGAAGCTCTTGTCTAGCTCGCCGGTGAATCGGTCGTAATTTGGCTGCGCTTCGGCGATGATTTCCTGATTCGGCGTCGCGGCATTGAGCGCGCCAAACCAACGCTCGAAGGCCAGTCGCCGCCGCAGACCGGCTTCATGCATCTGGCCCAGGCAGCTTTCCAGCGGCAAGTCGCGCGTGGCCACGAGTGCAAGCTCCTGCCCCAGTTTCGTGACATGCCAGACGAGGAACCCGGCTAGCGCGATCGTCAGAACCAGCAGAAGAACGGCCAGTCCGAAGATGCGGGAAGCGATGCTTTGCAGGAAAGGCATGGGACCACCTGCCATATTTCCGTGCGCATGTGAAGCGTGTTTGGCCGCGGCTTCGGGCGAGCGGGTGACGACCCTCCGAGACAAGACACCGGCCGCTCTTAGCAATTACGTTGCGGAGCTAACTGAGCAGCGGTTAGGCTATTAATCGTCCGGAATCTCGTTCCTACCTAACGAATGCCTAACGAGACCTTGCTCGTCCTGAGTACATTTCCCGATGCGGAAATGGCGGAGCGGATCGCCGGCGAACTGGTTGCGGCGAAGCTGGCGGCCTGTGCCAACATCCTGCCCGCAGTTAAGTCGATCTACCGCTGGCAGGGTGAAGTGGAGAAGGCCGCCGAGACCTTGGTCTTATTCAAGACAACTACGGCGCGCTTTCCCGATTTGCAGGCAAAGCTGCGCGCGGCGCATCCCTACGAAGTGCCCGAGATTATCGCTTTGCCGATTGCTGGGGGCTTGCCGGAATACTTGCGGTGGGTGGAGTCGAATTGCGCGTAGCGTTCGGCAGCGGCGCCAAGACCGGCACATCGGGATCGTCGATCGGTCCGTAGTCCTTCCAGTCCTTGGCAATGAAATGCCACCATTCGGTCCGCAGTCCGTAAAATCCCGCCCGCGCCATCGCGCGTTGCAAGATGTGCAGGTGCTCGCCCACGCTGCCTCTTGCTCCCGCGTAATGCAGGGTGGCATGAGGCGTGAATTCATCGAAGTCGGTCGGCATCTCGACGGCGTGTCCGTTTTCGTAAAGGAGGGTGGCATCGACCGCCACGCCCCAGTTATGCAGCGAAACATTATCCGCCGGGTTCTGGACGAAATCGCTGTTGGGCGAGAATTGCCAGAGCTGATCCTGCGCGCTCCTGGGCCGGTATGCGTCCCAGATTTTCAGGCGAAAGCCGTGCTCCTTCAGATAAGCCTGCGCCACGGCCAGTCTGACGGCGACGCTATGCCTAACGAGTGCTGGCATGTTGGGCGGATAAATCGGACGCCCCATGATGTTGCGCGAGGTGGCGTAACGCAGCTCTACCTTGATGCTGCGATCCACACTGCGCACGCTGACCAAATCAGGTTTGGGCGTTGGCGTCGGCGAGGGTGAGGGCGTGGGCGTTTTTTCCGGAGCCGCTTCCTGCGACCAGGCAATGCAGGGCAGAAGCGCGATGGCACTTGTTAGGCTGAGGAGAAACTTGTTCACGGAGGTTGAGGTTGAACAGGATGAGCAGCGGTCGCGGCGCATCCTAGTCACCTGCCACAGTGGGAGGGGTCGTTGTCTTTGCAACGCGCTGCAGGAGAAGTCGAGCCGAATTTTCCGGCACGACGAAACGCAATTCGAGATCGGCATCCTGGGTCACGACATCCGGCGCCTGCGCGTAAAGGAGTAAATCCGAATCCTGCATGCGTAACCAGCGTTGCGGTTCGTCGCGGATTTTCTTGGCCAAATCTTCGGCCGCCTTGTTCGACCGCACGCGAATCACGACCTGCGCTTTCACCGGATTGTCCAGGGTGAGGCCGAGCCCGAGAACTTGCGCGGACTCGAGCAGCTCGCGGGTGAAGATGGGATTGAAGTAGCGCGCCAGGTTCGGCGGGTTACTCGAGATCAGACGCAGCGCTGTCTCCTGATCGAGCGCCTGGAAACGTTCGAATAAATTCCCAGTGATCTTCAAGTCCTGTTGAATGCCGAGACGCACCTGCGCCAGTTCCTGCACCTCCGGCGGCCCGCCCACAGCGAGCGTGCGTGGGCCGACCCGCGCGAGCGCGAAATTGTCCCGCTGCCAGACCGGCAGTCCGCTGATGGGCTGACGCTGGAAGCCCTGTTCTCGTTCGATCGATTGAATCACGGAGGTGACGTCGCCTTTCGTCTGGACGAGAACAAACTCACGCACGCTGCCGCTGCTACCACTCGTTAGGCCACGGGTCACGCGCAGCGCATCCTTGCTCAGGTTTAAGACCGGCGTTTGCTGCGCGTTCGCGACCAGGCCCGCCCAGATCGTCTGCCATTCGTCGGCTTTATCTTTTTCCCAGCGCCTGGCCAGGTCGTCACTCTGCAAGCGCGGCATGTTCACGGAGAGAATTGCTTCGGTTTCGTGCGGCAGCCATTCGCGTTGCGGCGGCGATTTGAAGAAGAGCAGCAGAGCGATGACGAGGAGGAAGGCGATCGACCAGGCGCTGAACCAAAATCGGCGCAGCTCCTGTTTGTCGATCTGGCTGGAGAGAACCGCGAGATGTTCCTTGTGATCGGTGTGACGCTGCACCGCGCCGCGATGATGCGTGACGTGGTCGAGCAAATGCGGCGCGTTCGGTGGCGCGATTCCCTGCGTGGCCAGATGCCGCCCGATGTTGAGGTAGGCGGGATTCTTGCGTTCCTCCACGGTTTGATGATGGGTGCGCGCTTCCTTCAGCGCCTCTTGTTGGGTGCGCGCAGTTTCATTCAAAGCGTGATCGCGCGTTTCGAAATCGCTCCGCACCTGCGCGATGCGTTTGTCGATTTCTCCCAGGGCCGCATCCTGCCGGCCAAGTTTTTCTTTCGCCTGGCGAGCAGCTTCGGCCGCGCCAAGACGCGCGCGAACAATTTCCGCGCGTTGATCGGGCAGCTTCACGCGCCTCGCGCTGAACGTCGCCATCTGACTTTCAAGATCTTCCGGCGGCGGGACCTGCGCCTGGAGCGCGGAGATTTTTTGCATCAAATCGCGATCGGCGGCGTCGTTATCCTGCAGCCGGCGTTCGACTCCGCTCAATTCGCGATCGCACAAATCTGCCGTCGTCTTGGCCTCGGTGCGCTTTTGCAGAACCGGTTTCTTCTCTTCTTCGATCGTGGCGATCGCGGCAGTTTGCTCCTTGGTGTTTTGCTGCCGCTGCACCTCGATCTGCTTCAGGCCTTCCTCAATCTGCGCGATGCGGACCGCGACTTCCTTTTGCTCCTGCTCAAGTTTTTTCAGCGCGACGATTTCATTGCGCAGCTCCGGAAAATTCGTCGCCTGATTAACGCCTTCGCGTCCGAGCGCGACCTCCGCCTTTTGCAACACGCGCTTCTCATGACGCAGCGCCATGCGCGTCCGCTGCCGGCGAACTTTCAGCCCGATCTCGCGCAGACCTGTGCGAATGAAACTCACGCGGTCAATGCTAAGCGGCTATTCGTCCTCGCTCAATTTCGCAAGCACACTGAAATCTTCCAGCGTGGTCGTGTCGCCGGTGACGGTCTTGCCGCTGGCGATTTCCTTTAACAAACGGCGCATGATTTTTCCGCTGCGCGTTTTTGGCAACGCTTCGGCGAAACGCACTTCGTCTGGTTTCGCGATCGCGCCGATGTGCTGGCTAACGTGATTGCGTAGCTCTTCCTTTAAACCCGGAGTGGGATCGATGCCGGTTTTCACCGTGACGAACGCGACCACGCCCTGGCCTTTCATCTCATCGGGCCGGCCGACCACCGCGGCTTCCGCGACTTTCGCATGACTAACGAGTGCACTTTCGATTTCCGATGTGCCTAACCGGTGTCCCGCGACATTGAGCACGTCGTCGATGCGACCGACGATCCAGAAATATCCATCCTTGTCGCGACGCGCGCCGTCGCCGGTGAGATACATGCCTTTGAATTCGCTCCAGTATTGTTTTTTGTAACGCTCCTTGTCGCCGTAAATCGTGCGCAGCATTGATGGCCACGGCCGCTTGACGATTAGTTTCCCGCCCACGTTCGGCCCGACTTCGTTTCCTTTTTCATCCACGATCGCGGCATCGACGCCGAAGAACGGCAATGTTCCGCTGCCCGGTTTGGTGGGAATCGCACCCGGTAACGGCGTGATCATGATCGCGCCGGTTTCGGTTTGCCACCACGTATCGACGATCGGACAACGACCGCCGCCAATCATCTTGTGATACCACATCCACGCCTCGGGATTGATCGGTTCGCCCACGCTGCCGAGCAAACGCAGCGACGACAGGTCGTGCTTCTTCACCCACGAATCGCCCCAGCGAATGAAGGCGCGGATCGCGGTCGGCGCGGTGTAAAGAATCGTCACCGCGTATTCATCGATGATGCGCCAAAACCGATCCGGCTCCGGCCAGTTCGGCGCGCCTTCATACATCAAGGTGGTCGCGCCATTGGCCAGCGGACCGTAAACCACATAACTGTGTCCGGTCACCCAGCCGATGTCGGCCGTGCACCAATACAAATCGTCGTCGCGCAGATCGAAGACGTATTTCATCGTCGCGTAGATGCCGACCAAATAACCGCCGGTCGTGTGCAAAATCCCTTTCGGTTTTCCGGTCGAACCGCTGGTGTAGAGAATGTAGAGCGGATGTTCGCTATCGACCGGTGTCGGCGGACAATTCGCATCGACATATTCCAGCTCGCGATGCCACCAGACGTCGCGACCTTCTTCGATGTGCACGTCGTTGCCCGCGCGTTTGAAAACGATGACCCGCTTGACCGACGTTCCGCCGCGCAACGCGTCATCGACATTTTTCTTCAGCGGAACAATTGAGCCGCGCCGATATCCGCCATCCGCGGTGATCAAGGCCGTCGCGCCGCAGTCGCCGATGCGATCGCGAATGCTATCGGCGCTGAATCCGCCAAAGACCACCGAGTGCACCGCGCCGATGCGCGCGCAGGCCAGCATGGCAATGGCTGCTTCCGGAATCGTCGGCATGTAAATGATGACGCGATCGCCTTTGCGAATGCTGTTGCGCTTCAAAACATTCGCGAAACGACAAACATCGCGATGCAGTTGCTGATAGGTGATCGTGCGTTTATCGCCCGGCTCGCCTTCCCAAATAATCGCGGCCTTGTTGCGCGTCGGTCCGTCAAGATGCCGGTCGAGACAATTCTCCGACAGGTTTAGTTTTCCGCCGACGAACCATTTCGCGAAGGGCGCTTTCCATTCGAGCACCTTCTTCCACGGCTTGTTCCACTTCAGTTCCTTCGCTTCGCGCGCCCAGAATTTCTCCGGCGACTTGATCGACTCGCGATGCATCCGCCGATATTGATCGAGCGACCTGATCCGTGCTTTTTTCGCGAATTCCTTCGCAGGTTTGAAGACGCGCTTTTCGATTAAGTGCGATTCGATCGTGTGGCTCATGATTCAATTTGTCTGCTTCTTCCGGCGCGTGGAAGCTTGGCCATGAGCGATCACACTTACAAGAAGATCGAGCTGGTTGGTTCGTCGCCGAAGAGTATCGAAGAAGCCGTGGCCAACGCGATCGAGCGTGCACAAAAAACCGTTCGCAACATGCGCTGGTTCGAAGTGACCGAAACGCGCGGCCATATCGAGGATGGCAAGATCGCGCATTGGCAAGTGACGGTGAAGGTCGGCTTCACCCTCGAATAACAGCGCTAGTTGCGTCCGTTAATCTTCGTTCTCTTGGACGGCCTGGTAGATTTTGGTCGCGCCGTAAATCAGGATGGCCGGCTTCAACGCCATCAGCGCAAGTCTCGTTAGGCCGCCAGTGAGGCGGAAAACCGGGAGACGATCGATAACCAATCCGGCGAGCAAGGCATAGCCCACGGCACGCATCGGATTCTCGCGCACATACATTTCTAATTGCTCGAGCAGGCGTTCGACTTGCTCGCGTGTGTATTGCACGCCGCGTTCTGCGAAATCCTGAGAAACTTGATCTTCCATTGCTTGGGAAAAGTGGAACGCGTCAGCGAAGTGTCAACCACACAGTGCGGGCGGCGACGTCGTCGGGAAAATCCGCCGGACACGGTTCGCGATGCAGGCTGCCGGCGCGGCGCCCAGCTTTCAGGCAAAATTTTGCCATCACTTCGAGCGCATGTTGGTTGAGGCTGGTGCAATTCGTCGAAAGCAAAATGCGCGCGTCACGTTGTGCGATCTCCAAGGCGAGCGACAGAAGTTTTTCGAAATCCTGCTCAACCTGGAACGCCTTGCCGCGATGCGAACGCGAGAAGGTCGGCGGATCGAGGATGATGCAGTCGAACCTTTCGCCTTTGCGTGCGAGGCGCGGCAAGAATTCCATCACGTCGTCAGCGATGAAACGGTGGCCATCGGTCAGAAGTGAATTGAGAGAAAAATTTTCGCGGCCGCGCGCGAGCGATTTTTTCGAAAGATCGACACTGACCGTGCCGGCGCCGACATTCGCCGCGACCACGGAAAACGCGCAGGTGTAGGCGAAGCAATTCAGCAATGTCTTGGGTTTCGTCCTCGAAACGAAAGAGCGGTTCTCGCGCTGATCGGGAAACAGGCCGACAGAATATCCGCTCTCGAAATCGATGGCGAAACGCAGCATTCGTTCGCTCGCGACTGTTCGCAGATTTGATTGCGCGTCGCCGGCGATGAGCTGCGGCGCGGCGCGCTCGGCATTTTGTTTCGGCAGAAAGCGGGCAAAGATGCGCGTGAATTTGAAGTCGTGCGCCAACGCCCACTCGGCAAACTCATTCGTTAGGCGATCGCGTGCCGCGTCATTCTTGTGCGAAACGAGAACATCGGTGCCGAAGCGTTCGACCCAGCCGTCAGGAAAAGTGCCAGAGCCGGTAGGCGTCTGTCTGCTCGGCCGCGAACTTTTGCCACCAGCGCGGCGTCGATCCATTCAGACATCCTCATTTTGTGAACAAACGCGAAGCAGTTATCCTCTGCGTGGATTCAAATGCAACAAGTCACCATTCGCGTTCCGGCCAGCACATCGAATCTCGGTCCCGGTTTCGATTGTCTGGGCGTGGCGCTGCGCCTTTACAATCAGGTGACGGTCAAGCGCGGCGAAGCGCAGCCTAACGAGTCGATGATTTGTGAAGCGGCCGAGCTTTTTTTCGCCTGCAGCGGTTGCGAGGCGTTTCCTTTCTCGATTGCGATCGAGGGCGAGGTGCCGGTTTCGCGCGGTCTGGGCAGCAGTGTAACGGTGCGACTCGGCCTGATGCATGGATTGAACACACTCCTGGGCGGGCCGCTGCAGCCGCGACAAATTTTTGAAATTTGCACCGAGCTCGAAGGTCATCCCGACAATGCCGCGCCCGCGGAATTTGGCGGGTTCAATGTGGCGCAGGGAACGAAGCGGCAACGTTTCGAGGTGGCGGCGGCGTTGAAATTTGTGCTGCTGATTCCTGATTTCAAAGTGCAGACCAGCGAAGCGCGCGCTCTCCTGCCGCACAAACTTTCGCACCAGGACGCGGTCGAAAGTTGCGGCAACGCCTGCACGATCACGGCCGCGTTTGCCTCGGAAAAATACGAAAATCTTCGCGGCGCATTTCGCGATCATTTGCATCAGCCGTTTCGCAAAAAGCTGGTTCCGTTTTTCGACGACGTCGTTTCCGCCGCGGAAGAAGCCGGTGCGCTCGGTGCGTTTCTCAGCGGTTCCGGTTCGACCATCGCGGCCGTGACCTTGTCGTCGCCGGATGAAATTGCGCACGCCATGCAGGCAGCGGCGGGCGACGCGAAAACGGAAACGCTCGTGACGATGGCGGACAATCAGGGCGCGATTCTCTTGCAAACGCGCCGGCCGGCGTTTCAGGTTCGCCGGCGATGAGTCAGCGCACGGAAAACCTCGAGCAATTCGCGATCGACGTCATCCTGGAGCGGCGGCACGGCTTTCGCGCCTCGCTCCTGCGCTTCTTTCTGCACGGGCTCTCCTTTATTTACGAACGCATCGTCCAATTCCGCTTGTTCCTTTACCGGCGTCGCATTTTTCGCGAACGCGCGCTCGGCTGCCTTGTCATCAGCATCGGCAACCTGACGGTCGGCGGAACTGGCAAAACACCGATCGTGGAAAAATTCGCGCGCGCTTTGCACTCGGGCGGACGCCGCGTCGCGATCCTGAGTCGCGGTTACAAGAGCGTACCGCGGCATGTGCCTAACAAGTGGTTCCGCCGGAAAGCTCCGCAACCGCCGCGCGTCGTGTCTGATGGCAAATCGCTCCTGCTCGATTCATTAACCGCCGGCGACGAACCCTACATGCTGGCGAATAATTTGAAGGACGTAATCGTGCTGGTGGACAAGGACCGGGTGAAGAGCGGCCTCTTCGCGATCAAGGAACTGAAAGCCGATACGCTTCTGCTCGACGACGGATTGCAGTACCTGCATCTCAAGCATCGCCTCGACATCGTCCTGATCGATCGGCAGGCGCCCTTCGGAAACGAATATCTGCTTCCTCGCGGAACCTTGCGCGAGCCGCCGCGAAATCTGCGCCGCGCCAGTTACATCTTCATCACCAAAAGCACGGGTGAGTCTAACGAGTCGTTAATCAAACGCATTCGCCAATACAATCGCACGGCTGAGATCATCGAGTGCGCGCACAAGCCGCTGCATTTGCAGAATGTTTTCACCGGCGAGCGACTGCCGCTCGATTCTTTGCGCGACGCTTACATCGGTGCGCTCTCCGGCATCGCGCAGCCGGATAGTTTTGAGAACGGCCTGCGCGCGCTCGGCGCGAAGATCGAAATCTCCAAGCGCTACGCCGATCACCATCGTTACAGCGAGGCGGAATTGCAGTCGTTCATCAATCGCTGCGTGCGGCGCGACCTGGCCATGATCATCACGACGGAAAAGGACGCGGTGCGTTTTCCGCGCCTAACGAATCCTGAAGTGCCGATATTTTTCCTGCGGGTGGAAATCGAAATTCTGAGTGGACACGAAAGCTGGGAACAATGCGTGGCCCGCATTTGTCAGCCACAGCCGATACTTTCGCCGGAGAGATTTTTTTCCTGAGGACTCGTTAGGCAAACATGCATGTCATCCTGAGCCGCGCAGACGGCGATGGATCTCACCCAACCGTCGAAGACACACGAGCTAGCTTGTGCGCTGCCCGAGCGGTTGCGAGATCCTTCGGCGCGCTGCGCCAGCCTCAGGATGACATGCTTTGCTTAACCACTCGTTAGGCGCAAAGCATCAGAATCCCGCGGCCTGTCCGTCTTTGCGTCCTTCGCTTCCTCCGACGTAGACCCGCTGGCCATCGTGCATTTCGACTTTGATCGCCTGGTAGCCGCCGTACCCGCCGAGATCGTAGCGGACATCGTGACCTTTGCGTTTCAACTCCCGCACCACGTCCCACGGAATTCCGCTTTCCAGATTGACGTAACCGCCGCTGGTCATTTTTTCGCCGGTCGGTTCGTTGTCGCCTTCGTGTTGCCAGCGCGCGGAGTCGCCGGCTTCCTGCACGTTTAATCCGAAATCAATCTGGTTGGTCAGCACCTGCACGTGCCCTTGCGGTTGCATGCCGCCGCCCATGACGCCGAATGCTTCCCACGGTTTGCCGTCTTTCATGACGAAACCGGGAATAATGGTGTGAAACGGTCGTTTGCCCGGCGCGTAAACATTCGCGTGGCCGGGCTCCATCGAAAAAAGTTCGCCGCGATCCTGGAACATGAATCCGAGTCCGGGCACAACAATTCCGCTGCCCATCCCGCGATAGTTGCTTTGGATCAGGCTAACCATGTTGCCCTCATCGTCGGCTGTGCACAGATATATGGTATCGCCCTGACCGAGCGCGGGATTTCCCGGCGTCACGGTTTTCGCGGCCCGCATCGGATCGATTAATTTTCGTCGCTCGGCCGCGTATTCTTTCGAAAGCAAACTCTGGAGCGGAATCTTCGCGAAAGCAGGATCGGCATAAAATTTTGCGCGATCGGCCCAGACGATTTTCTTTGCCTCGATCATGGTGTGCAAGGTCGCGGCGGAATTCCGACCCATCGCGTGCAGATCGAAGGCTTCGAGAATATTTAACATCTGCAGGGTGGCGATCCCCTGGCCGTTGGGCGGCAATTCGAAAACATCGAAGCCGCGGTAGTTGACCGAAACCGGATCAACCCACGTGCTGGTATGTTTTTCGAAATCGGCTTTGCGCAGGAAACCGCCGTTGGCCTGCATGAAAGCGTCGATCTTGTCCGCGATTTCGCCCTTGTAATAAGCGTCGCGCCCTTTTTCTCCAATCAAGCGCAGCGATTTCGCGAGGTCGGGATTCTTGAAGATGTCGCCTTTGGCCGGTGTGCGGCCTTTGCCATCGAGCGTGTAGGTTTGGAGAAATCCGCCGGGCAAGTCCTGGTAAAGCTCCGGACCGAAATGCCAGTAGAAAGCGATCAGGTCCGTGACGGGAAAACCTTCCTCGGCATAACGAATGGCGCCGGAAAGATCGTCGCCTAACGAGAGCTTACCGAATTTTTTCTGCAGCTCAGCCCAGCCATCCACCGTTCCCGGCACGCTGATCGGCAACATGCCGCGCGGCGGAATCGTCTCGCGGTTTAGCTTCGCGAGCTCGGCTTTCATTCCGTCGAAACTCAAACCGAGCGGCGAGCGACCGCTGGCGTTGAGTCCGTAGAGTTTGTGATCCTTCGCGCTATAAACGATCGCAAAAAGATCGCCGCCGATGCCGTTCGAGACGGGCTCCATCAAACCGAGCGTGGCGTTGGCCGCAATCGCGGCATCAATCGCGTTGCCGCCGCGCTTCAAAACATCGAGACCGACCTGCGTGGCAGCGGGAACGCTGGTGCAAACCATTCCGTGTCGAGCCAACACTTCGGAGCGCGTGGCGAAGGTCTCACCGGTTATGCGATCGACCTGCGCCGGGAGCGATTTGAGCGCGAGAAGAAAACCGAGACAAAAAGCGAAGCGATGCATGACCAGATGCAACTACTCGAAACGCAAAGCTTCAACCGGATCTTTGCGCGCTGCGTTGTAAGCCGGGATCAGAGCCGCCAGCGAACAAATGATGAAAGCGATGACGCAAATCTTGGTCACGTCGGCGGGAATTACTTCGGCGGGAATTTGCGAAAATTGATAGACCTGCCGGGGAAAAACTTCGATTCCGAAAGTATTCGCCAGCCATTGGCTGAATTCGTTCCGGTAGCGAATGAGCGTCATACCGAGAGCGAGACCGCTCAATGTTCCGAACAACTCCGACAATCATGCCTTGGGCGAGAAAAACCCAGACGATCTGCGAGATGCTCGCGCCGATTGCTTTTAGCACTCCGATTTCACGCGTCTTCTGCACCGCGACGGTAATGAGCGTGCTCGTGATTCCGAACGCCGCTACGATCACGATGAAGAAGCAGATGAAATACATCACGGTGCGTTCGAGCCGCACGGCTTCGAAGAACTGACTGTTCATGTCGATCCAGGTCTGCGCGTACTCGGGTGGGGGAAGGAAACGCTCGATCTCCTCTTTGACTCCTGGCGCGGCGTAAGGATCGACCGTGCGCACGGTCAGGCCGTGAAGCGCGTCGCCGAGATTGTAGAGTTCCTGCCCGATGTGAACCGGCACGAGCACGAACTCCGAGTCGTGCAGGTAATGACCGGTTTCGAAAATGCCGGTGATGGTCAGATCTTTCGGGAGAACGATGTCGCGCAATTCGTCCATCGCCGCCTTTTGTTTCGCCTCGTCTTTCGTGTCGAGCTTCTTCAATCCGGCCATGATCTGGTTGAGATTTCCGGGCGAATAAATTGTGAGCTGGTCGCCGACATCGATCTGGAACCTGCGCGCCAGTTCGACTCCTATGAGGGCACTATCGCCGTTGAGGTTGAATTCGCCGCGCTTAACGAACTTCCGAATCGGAATCACTTTTTCTTCCTCTTCGGGATCGACGCCGCGGATTTGCGGAGCCAGACGGCGATTATCGAATTCCGCGATCACCGGCCCCTGCACGTACGGAGCCGTTGCCACGACGCCCGGCGTATTTCGGATTTTAACGGTTAGGTCGCGCCAGTCGCGCAGCACATCGGGCGAGGTCACGAGAATGTGCGCATCGAAGTCGATGACCTTCTGCCGCAGTTCGCGATCGAAACCGGTCATGACCGAGATGACGAGAATCAGCACGGTCACGCCCAGCATGACGCCGATAATCGAGATGAGCGTGATGATTGAAACGAAAGTGCGCTTCGGTTTTAAGTAGCGCAGAGCGAGGAAAAGACTGAAGGGCAGTTTCAAATCGCGCATACCGTCGCGAGAAACACTCGCCGCGCCAGTGAGAATCGCAGGCGGCGTTTGCCTAACGAGTACTAGCGCGCGATCGCGTGCGTCTTCAATTCTTCCAGGGTAACGAACTCGAGCGCCGATGAGTGCGTGGCTTCAAGGTCCACTTTGCCGGCGCGGTCGCGTTTGCAAGCCGCTTTCCAACGGGTCACACAAACGCACCATTTGTCCCCCGGTTTCAGTCCGGGAAAATCGTACTCCGGCCGCGGCGTAATGAGGTCGTTTCCATCGAGGACCGAGAAGTCCAGGAAATCCCGGTCAACCTGGACGCAAACGGTATGCAATCCGACATCTTCGGGACCGGTTCGGCAATAGCCGTCGCGATAAAATCCGGTCAGCGGATCGCGGCAGCAGCATTTCAAGTCGGTTCCAAGGACATTTGTCGGCACGAGCCTAAGATACCATCAAGTGGTTGAACCGCTTGGCGATTTTGCAGCCGGAAAGATTGAATCTTGAGATATAGAATTACCGAGAGTTTTCTTTAAAGGCTGAAATACGTCGGAATCCATTACGTTTCATTCACAGGGAGAGTTTTCGCTGTGGGCCGATCGAAATTTATAAACATCTTATAGACAACGGTTAACGATATGCCTGTTTTTATGGGCACACCCCTTGCTAAGGTGAGTTCCCACTTTTATAGGCGGTACCGTTTACCGCCGGCTAAATCCCATCCTTATGTATCCATCCCAACCTTCACTATCTGTCCGCGCACTGCGGGTGTTCCTTATCATAACTGTCCTTGCCGTCAGTAGCCCATTGCTGCGTGCGCAAGTTTATAACGAGTCCGGTGATGCCGGGTCCACTCTGGGCGGTGCCCAGAACACTGGGTTCAACATTGGACCTCAAGGCGGACAGTGGACGATTTTCGGCACGATCGGGCCTACAAATCCGAATGACGCGGACGTTTATCGCATTGTTCTCAATGCGCCGTACCTGTTTTCGGCTACGACAGTGAATCCGTTGACGGCCGCGAGCGGCGGTGCTGGTGGCTTGGATACGCAGCTGTTCCTTTTCGACAGCGCCGGCCATCCAATCTTTGCTAACAACGATGCGAACGGCACGACCTTGCAATCGACCTTGCCGGCAAAGAGCTCTTTCACCTTCTCGCTGGCTGCGGGAACTTATTACCTGGCCATTAGTTTGTCGGGCAACGATCCGGTGAATAGCGTTAACCAGCTGGTCTTCACCACCGGTGGCGGCGACCCGACCGCTATTCGCGGCATGGCGCAGGGCATCAACCCGACCACGTGGAACGATTTTGACAACTTTACTTCCGTCCCGCAGACGGGCGCGTATCAGATCAACATCTTTAGCACGCCCGAATCCGGCAGCACCATCGTTATGATGCTTGTCGCGCTGGCAGCTGTCGTTGTCGCGCGCCGTCGTCTGGCTGCCTAATTTTCCCCGAACTATTAACCCCGGCGCGGTTCGATCCCGCGCTCCACCACTCCGCAGTTTTCTCTCCTATGAGCAATTCTCCACGCTCAACGGGGGCTCGTTGCCCTCGTTTTCTTTCAGCGCTGCTCACAGCGTGTGCTTTCGTTGGACTTCTCTCTCTTCCTGCACGCGCGACCCCGATTCCGAAGAACCTTGGGAATGGTTTGGATAAGCTGGTCGAAAGCAAGGCCGTTTTAAGTCAGCGAGGCCAGAAGTCAGCGGCGAAAGGCGGGCAACAAGCGGAGACATTCACGGCGGCTAACGGCCGGACCTACGCCACGGAGCAGGCGGCGATGCTGGCAGACGCGTCGATCGAAGACGATCAGGGTCGCGTCCTGGTTCGAATCAATCCCGACGGCAGTTCGAGCGCCAAAGACACTGCGGATGCGCTCTCGGCGGCGATTGGTTCGCTTACGGTCACAGCGATCGACGAAAAGTATCGCGGCGTCGGCGTCATGAACGCATTTGTCTCGGTCGATGATGCCGCCGCGCTTGCGCAAATGCCGGGCGTCAAGTCGGTCATCCTCGAGTTGCGCCCGTTGCATCACGGTGTGCGTCGCATTGTCGAGACGACAGACCCACAGCCCAATGCCACGCCTGGTCAGACTCTGAACAAGCTTGGTCTCGCTTTCGATCAAGGTGTGACGCAGCACCGCGTCGATAACATCAACAAGTTTTATAACCCGTCAGCTGCCTTGGACCTCCAAGGCGCTGGCATGAGCGTTGGCTTTATTTCGGACAGCTATGACACGCGCGCTCTCAACACGCCCCCAACGCCTAGGGCGCCTACCGACGTGAATAGCTTTGACCTTCCGGGCGCTGCCGGAAATCCCGTTAACACGCAGCCCGTTGTTGTCTTGCAGGATTTCCAGGGGGGAACGGACGAAGGACGTGCTATGGGCCAAATCGTTTACAAGATGGCGCCCAAAGCCCGCATCGCTTTCGCCTCGGCGGATTACGGCGAAGTTGGTTTTGCCAACAACATTCGTGCTCTTGCCGGGATTCCAGCTTTTGTCTATCCGCCTGCGGTCCAACAGGGCTTCAAGGCTGATACGATTTGCGACGACGTCGGTTACTTCGACGAGCCATTCTTCCAGGATGGTATCATCGGACAAGGCGTTGACGACGCCGCAGCCGCCGGTGTCGCCTACTTCTCTTCCGCCGCTAACGATATCGGCGTTAACGCATACGATTCCGATTTGCGCTGGGTCGCCAATGGGACTGGCCTAAGAGCCATTGATGGCAATGTCGCTCTGGCCAATACCAACATTAACCTCGCGGGCGTCGATCCCGCTCTCTACGCAGGCGGATTTCATAATTTCAATCCCAGCCCCGGGCAAATTGACGTAGCACAAACCGTGAATCTCCCGGCTGCGAATAATACCCCGACCGTTATGCAATGGGATGAACCGTACGACCAGAATACACAGCCCAATCTTGTTCTGCCGGCTCTCTATACTAACACCGGCACGATCACCAGCACGGTGACCACGGTAACTTACAATGACCTTCCGAATCTAACGGCCGGCGTGCTTTATGAGATCGATGGAAACGCGATTGCCGGCAGCGGTGTTGACGTGACCATCACGCTCAGGGATCCGAGCAACAATATAGTGGTGAGTCAGGACAACGCAGTGGATGAGACTGTTCGTTTCTTCGCGCCGGTCACTGGTCATTATACGCTCGTCATTGGTCGTTTCAGCACCACGACCGGAGGATTCACCGTCACGGTGTACGCTACGACAGGTTACACCGGTCAGACGATCGCAACGGACCTCAACCTGCTCGTCTTTCGTGCGGACAATGGCGCCTTTATTTCCGCCAGCTCGCTGACGGCAAATAATTTCGCCACGAATCAGCCGCTCGAATTGGGATTCACCAATAGACCGTCAGGCACGACTCAGGCGCAATTTGTTATCACGCGTGCCAACGTCCCGGCAGGCGGCGGGCCCACGCGTGTTCACTGGCAGATATCTGGTAACGGCGCCGCCGGTATCGGGCCGGCCGAGTACTTTACTTACGACACTGTCACGACCGGTGGTCACGCCACCGCTAACGGTTGCAACGGTACTGCGGCTTACAGTGTCTTTCGCCCGAACATCCCCGAGACCTTTACCTCGCCCGGCCCGGCGACGATTTTCTTCGATAAGAACGGTAATCGTTTAGCCACGCCGCAAGTGCGCCTGCAACCGAAAGTAGCGGCGGCTGATGCGGCTAATACGACCTTCTTTAGTGGCGAGAGTGGCGGAGATCCGGACACCAGCTCCAATTTCTCCGGCACCAGCGCGGCAGGTCCGCATGCCGCTGCGATTGCCGCGTTGGTTTTACAGGCGCATGGCGGGCCGGGATCAGTAACACCGGCGCAAATGACCAACGTTCTCCAGCGGACTGCGTTCATCCATGACCTCGATCCTTCTTTCTCCAGCGGCTCAGCGCGGTCTACCACCGGAGGAAAGGTCACGATCAGTATCAACAGCGACGCTAGCTCGAATAACAGCACCGGACAGAACGACAATAACGCGATGGCAGTTTCCTACGTTGGACCGAGCAGTCTCGCGACGCTGGTGTTCAACCCACAGGCAACTGCCGCAACTGCCGGCTGTCCGACCTGCGGCAATAGCGGCGATGCCTACAGCAGCAACGGTTCCGGGGCCAGCACCGTGACGTATTTCGAGAACAGCTTCCCGGGTATGGTCTTCGCACCCGCGACGAAGGCGTTCACGGTCGGTAGTAACTCGACGATCACGGCGGCTAATGTCGTCGCGGCCTTCGCTAACACTGCGCCGTCGCCTTCCACCACTCAATCGTGGACCATGAACCTGACCTTCACACCTGGTGCCTTCACCGGCGGCAACGTCCTGCGTTTCAACGTTGGTCGTTCGATCCAACATAGCGCCGCGACTGGAACCACCATTCCGGTTGTTAACGGATCGCCCACCACGTCCGCTCAACCCATCGCTGACTTGTTAGGCGGCGGCGTCTTCATTCCGAGCGGAACGGTCGTGAACGACGGTATGACCTTCAGCGGCACGACCACTGACGGTGGAACCTTCTCCGGCGTGATCAGGAACCGCCTCGGCGCGGGCTGGTCAAAGACGGACGGTTTCGGATTCATTAACGCAGAAGCGGCGGTCTCCGCACCGCTGCAGTAACCCGACCCAGAAGATCCTCCAGTAACAAACAGGCGTGTCTCGCCCCGAGCGCAAGCCGGGGCGAGACATTGCCACGGGTCGAAAATGAAGCGCCGTTAATCGGCGCTGATTTTTTTCAGGCGCAATCAACTTCCTCATTCTAATAGGGAAGAGAATGATCCCGGAGAACATTGCCTTCTGGTTGATGCCGGCCGCGCGCGAACAGCGATTCTTTGCCACCCTCATTCGCAATCTCGCTCTGCGCTTCGATGCGCCGATCTTCGAACCGCATCTGACTTTGCACGACGGAAAGCTGCAGGCGAGCGTCGCTGCCGATGCCTTGCAGAAAATTCCAACGCAACGCAGTTATCAGCTTCAGATAAAGGAGATCGATTTCTCCGAAGCGTTTACCAGGACTCTCTTTGTTCGCTTTTCGCCTTCCGATTCGCTGATTGAATTGCGTGACGCTATCGGCGAGACGTTGAGACTACCGGCCGCCGACAATTTCGATCCGCATCTAAGTCTCATCTACAAGGACCTGCCACTTTCGGAAAAGGAGGACCTCGCGCGCGCTACGAAGATTCCCTGGCGGGTTGTTAGCTTTGACGCGCTGGCGGTGATTGCACATCCGCCCGAGATCAATTCCCGCGCAGATGTGCAAGCCTGGCGAATTCTCGCGCGACGATCGCTCATCGCCGGTTGAGCAAAGCGCGCTCTCATCGGAAGATTCGCCAGCATGAACGGCATTGTCGGCATCGATCTGGGCACGACCAATTCACTCATCGGCATCATGGACGCGGGATTTCCTGTTATCCTTGCCGATGCGGAAGGCGAGAGGCTTCTGCCTTCGGTCGTTCATTTTCCGGAGTCAGGCGAACCGCTTATAGGTCGCTTGGCGACGCGTGCGCGCGTCCTCGATCCCGCGCACACCATCTCCTCGATCAAGCGCTTCATCGGCTTGCGCGGTGACGACGTTTCTGTGGACGAAATCGATGTCGCCTGGCAATTACTGCGCGCGAAAGGTCAGCCGCTGCGCGTGCGCCTGCGTGACCACAGCTATTCGCCCGAGGAAATTTCGGCCTTGGTTCTCGGAAAGTTGAAAGCGAACGCTGAGGCCGCGCTCGGGTGCGAAATCAATCGCGCCGTTATCACCGTCCCGGCTTACTTCAACGACGCGCAACGCGCAGCGACCAAACGTGCCGGCGAGCTGGCCGGCTTTGTCGTTGAAAGAATCATCAACGAACCGACCGCGGCCGCTCTGGCCTACGGAATCGACAAGCTCAAGACGCGGGCCCGGATCGCGGTCTACGACCTCGGTGGCGGCACCTTCGACATTTCGATCCTGGAATTGAACAACGGCCTTTTCGAAGTGCTGGCGACCAACGGCAACACACGCCTCGGCGGCGACGACATCGACGCGGGTTTGGTCGCGCATTTCGCGGCGCGTGTTTCGAAAGACAAAATCTCGCCGACTCAACTTGCCCTCTTGCGTGAAGCTCTCATTGCCGCCAAGCATCGTTTGTCCACGGAAGAAAGCGTGTCCGTCGATCTGCCGTTCTTTGCTGGAACGGAAAGCATTTCCTTCACGGTTACTCGTTCCGAACTGGAGGAAATCGCGCGCCCGATTGTGGAACGAACGCGGGCCCATTGTCTCCGCGCCCTGGCCGATGCGAAGGTATCACCGACTGATCTTGATGACGTCATTCTCGTCGGCGGCGTGACGCGTATGCCGATGGTGCGCGATCTTGTCAGCAAGATTTTCGGACGCACGCCGAACATTTCACAAAATCCAGACGAAGCCGTTGCCATCGGCGCTACCATTCAGGCCGGGATTCTTTCCGGCGCGGTGCGCGATGTCATCCTGCTCGACGTTACTCCGCTTTCGTTAGGTATCGAGACGTTTGGTGGCCTCATGAGTGTTATTATCCCGCGCAATTCCACCATTCCGATCAAAGCTGGCGAGATGTTTACCACCGCGGTCAACAATCAGCGCTCCATGCGCATCAAGGTCCTGCAAGGCGAACGCGAGATGGCGCGCGATAACTGGTCGTTAGGCGAATTCGAGCTCGGCTTCGAACCGGCGCCCAAGGGTGTCGCGCGGGTTGGCGTGCAATTCGAGATCGATGCCAACGGCATTCTGCATGTGCTGGCCCGCGACACGCGAACCGGTCACGAAAAAATCATCGAGATCAATAGCGCGGTCGATGTTTCCGACGAAGCGGTCGAGGCGATGATCGCGGAATCGCTCGACCATGCTTTTGACGACATGTCGGAGCGCGTCTGGACAGAAGGAAAACTGAAGGCCGAAGAAATGCTGGTCGCCGTGGAAGGTGCCTTCCATTCGTTAGGTACTGGGATCGATTCGGAAGAAAAAGAGAGAATTGAAGCGCTGGTTGCCGAAGTACGGGCCGCGCTCGCTTCGGGAGAAGGTCCGCGATTAAAGAAAGCTACGGCGGATTTGGACAAGGCGACCGAGCCGATCGCCGCCATCCTGGTTGAGAAGGCGATGAAGCTCCACCCTTCAGGGACTTGAAGTGGGGGAATGCGATGGCGCAGCGAGCTTGGTCACCGCCTCATCCAGTAGCTTTTTCTCTTCTACGTAGAGAGGACCCTTTCGCGCTGCTTCAATGAATTCGCGCGCCGCCTCTGCTTCGTTGTTATCGAGAAGCAAGAGAGCTACGTAAACGGCGTTATGCGCATCATGTAACTGCTCGTTAGTTACTTTTTTTACTATCTCGATTCCCTCCGTTGTTCTTCCCGCACCGTAGAGAGCGAAGGCATAAGTAACGGCACAGTCCGCATCGTCGGGTGCAGCCTCGTATGCTTCTTTGGCTACGCGCCGTGCTTCTTCTGTATTCGAAGCAACGACGAGGGCAAGGCGCGCATAGATGCAGGCGAGGGGAGCTTCGCGCGGTGAAGTCTCGTGCAGTTGTTTTGCCACCTGCACTAACTCCGGCAGATTGTTACTCGCGCGATAGGTGTTGAAGAGGGCATCGAGCGCTTCCCGGCGCAAAGGTGCATCCTTCGTCACGCGTTTCCAGAGCACGGTTGCTTCACCCGTTAGGTTCCACTTCGTCGCCAGTCGTGCCAGAATAGCTTCGCGCTCGGGATGATCGCTGGCTGCGCGTTGGGCCGATTGCCAGAGCGAATTGAATTCCGCTTCGGCGGCCGATTGACGCGCCTGCCGCGTGGCAAAGGCTTCGTAGGCCAGACGGAGATACTCGAACTCACCCCAGGCTGCGCTGCGTGTCCAGCGTTTCAAGCGCGACCAATTCTTCATCTCGCTAAACGCGTCTGCGATGGCGACCGCCGCCGGCGGCACCGTCGTGATTTCGGAAGGAAGCTTGTCGTTCCATTTCAAGACCTCGCCGGCAAGACCGTTGCGGTTCAGCCATTCCATCAAGCTTGCCGCATCGGCCGGTTCGCGTGCCGCCAGCGGTTTCACCTTCTCGAGCAGGGCATTGAACTTCTTCTCGCTCAGCTTCCGGTAGAACTCGAGACAGAGCAGGTAATCCGCGAAGCTCACCTGCTGGCTCATTTGCAGGTCTTGCGCGAGACCGTCGGCGCGTTCGAGATCGTTGCGCTGCACCGCGTCATTCAAGAGCGCGCGCAAAGATCCGGTGCGATAGGCGGGCACCTTGCTCAAGCGCTCCAGGGTCTCGCGCCCGGCCGCATTCTTTTCTTCGTCGGACGCTCGAATTTGCAGCACGGCGTAATTGAACTGGTAAAGGTCGTTCGCCGGTTCCTGTTTGACCGCGGCGGCGAAATGCTGCTCCAGGTCGGCCTCATTCCCTTCCGCCTTGGCCAGCCAGCCGGCCACGACGTGATAGGCCGCCTTGTCGCGATCGTCCGCGTCCACCTGCTCCAGCGTGCGACGGACCGTTTCGAGTTGTCCGAAACGCAAGGCCGCCGAAGCGAGATTCAATTGCGCATCGAGACTGTGCGGATAAATGCGCGCGATCTGCGCGCGCCACGCTACGCTCTCCGGTTTGTTCTGCCGCTCGCTTGCATCGGCCAGGATTTGAAATGCCGCCACCGAGTCCGGTTGAATGCGCAGCATTTCCCGCGCGGCCTTGGTCGCGCCGTCGAGATCATTCTTTCGCAGCAGCTCCGTTCCCTGCTTGAACAGGCGCGATTCCCGCCAGCCACGGTAGGTGGGCGGTCCGTAGTGGAATAAGAGCAGCGCCAGTAGTAGCGCCGCGAAAAACACGCCGATAAGAATCGCGGTGTGGCCGCTAAAAATTTCCCCCGTCCGGGATTGCTGATGACGGCGGCGTTTCCGCCGCACGCGTCTTACACGAAGGGCCATGGCTGCGTTTTCTATCCTTGCGAGCGCCCATATTTGCAACTGCGACACCGCCGGCAGCTTCGAAGCAAAGAAAAGAACCACTCGTTAGGCCGGTGCGCCGATGCGCTCCAGCGATTCAATGATGAACGGCCCACCGGTGTCGTCCGATGAAAAGATTCCCGCCGTGAAAATTCTTGTTTATGCCCTGTTGTCTTTGTTTACTGGTGGTTGCGGGAGCAACGACAGCCATAAACTAAACACCCTCGCTTCAGCTAACATCGATAGGATCAGAAACCCCAAAACATGAAATCGAAGACTCTCCTGGCTATCCTTTGCGTCGCGCTTTCCGGCGCACTCGCTTCGGCGCAAACCATCTACAGTAACGTCAGCGCTAGTTACCCGCCCGCGGCTCCGGTCTTACCTGGCGCCTACATTGTTTCGTCAACATTCATCGGGACGACCTTTACAACTACCGGATCGGGGAATTTATCCACTCTGCTTTTTGATGCATCAAGCAATCTCGGCCCAACTTCACTCACCGTTGGTTTGTACGCCAATTCCGGCGGCCAACCCGGCAGCCTGATCGAATCCTGGATTGCAACGATTCCAGGATATCCTGGATCGGGTATTTCTCCTGCGGCCACCATTCTCAATTCCGTGTTGCAACCGTTGCTCTCTGCGGCAACCAAATACTGGCTTGTTTTTACCCAAACAACCGGCAGTCAAATCATCTGGCATGCTAACGATACCGGAGTTACTGGAGGGGTTTGGGGTGGAAGCAGCATCAATTCCCTCGTGAACTCTGTTCCCACTAACTCAGCCCCGGGGATCCGGCTAACCGCTGGCCCAACGGGGTCAGTCCCCGATGGCGGCGCCACCTGGACACTCTTGCTGCTGGCGCTGGGAAGTCTTCTGTCCCTGAGGGCTTTTTCTTGCTCTCGAGGAGGAATTGGGAGGAGGAATTGGGGTCAGAGCTAACTATCGACACAAGCCTTAACAACTACCGGCGCGACGCCGCGTCATCAGGCGATTACTTCTTTTTCCCTCGCCCTAACGACTGGAACGTCTTCGATTTGTTCCTCGACACGCTCGCGTAAACGCCGGCCCCACACGTAGCGTGCTAGTAAGACCTTGACCGTGGCGGTGAGCGGAACGGCGAGAATAGGTCCGATGACGCCACCGATAAGCAAGCCCCAGACGAAGATCGAGACGATGACGGTCATGGGATGCAGACCAACAGAATTCCCGACGATCCTTGGCGCGATGAAGATAGCTTCCAGGTTTTGCACCAACAAGAAAACGATCGTGACCAGCACGGGATGCAGCCAGTCGCCCCATTGCGCCATTGCGATCAAAACCGCCGGTATCCAGCAGAGCACGATGCCGATGTAGGGAATCATGGTGAGGAAGACCACCATGACGCCGATGAGCGGCGCGAAGTTCAAGCCTAGCAGGAACAAGGCGGTGCCGATAAGAACGCCGTCGATCAGGCAGACGAAAAGTTGTCCGCGGAAGTAGGCGATGACGTAGTTGTTGATCTGGCCAAGGACAATGGCGACTTCGTCTTTGAGCGGCGAATTGCGCAGGGGCAGGTATTCCTTCCAGCGTTGCTCGATGGCGGGACGTTCCTTGAGCAGGAAGAAAAGGTAGATGGGAACCATGATCAGGCTAAGCAGGAACCCGGTGAAACCAAGGAATCCGCCGATGCTGGTCTTGAGCAGGCCCCAGAATTTCTCGGTCACGAGCGGAAGCTGGCGTTGCAGGTTGGGCAACTGCTGTTCCACCCAGGCTTGAATGCGCTTGCGTTCCGCGGTGCTTAAGCGTGGTGTGCCCGGAGCAATGGACTCGTTAGGTTCAGGCGCAGTTATTTCCGGTTGGGCCGGCGATGCGGCGGGACTCGCGCTCGGCGCCGGCTTGGACAACAGCCAATCGACGAAGCTCTTCGTAGCTGAATTATCCTTGCCCGCCGCGGGATGTCCGAAGCTGTTGTTGTAGCGAATGATCAGATCGGCCGCCTGATCGCGCGCGCGAATGGTATAACCAGGTAGCTCGCGCACCAGGGATGCGCTTTGCAGGGAAATAATGGGGACGAGCCAGGCCAGCAGCGCGGCAATGGCGAGAAAGACTATGGCAAAAAGAACTAGAACCGCCTTGGTCCGGCTCATGCGGCGTTCGCTCAAATGCGTGACGATCGGATCGAGCAGGTAGGCAAGAATAATGGCAATGGCGACCGGGATGAGAATTGGCTGCAGGAACGCGATCAAGCGACTCGCGCTGTAAACCGCGGCACCGACGATGCCGATAAGGAGAACAATAAAGATGGCGGAGAGCGCCGCCCACATCATTTTGCGCTGCCAGGCTGTCGGATATTTCTTTACGATGTGGTTCGACATGCCGTGGGTAGCTAACGAGTGGTTCCTAGAAAGGCGGACCTTTAAGCGGTTCGCCTTTGCTCATCTTGGTTTTGGTGCTCTCAATCTTGTCCGCTAAAGCTTTGTTGTCAGGCGCGAGTGCGAAAGCTTTCTGCCAATACTCCAGGGCCTGGGGAACGCGACTCAGTTTCGCATAGACATCGCCGAGGTGCTCGAAGACCACGGGATCGTCGCGGTTTATGCTACTAAGCGCGCGCTGCAGGTTACCCAAGGCCTCTTCGTATTTTCCCTTGCGATAATTAAGCCAGCCAAGGCTATCGAGATAGGCGCCATTGTTCGGATCGAGGTCGAGCGCTTTCTTGATCATGTCTTCGGCTTCCTCGAGATGCATGTTGTGTTCCACCCACATGTAGCCCACGTAGTTATAAGCTTCGGCCGCGTTGGCCGGATCGAGCGCAATGGAACGGCGAAAGAGATCGGCCGACTTATCGTAAAGTCCGGCCTGTTCCGCGGCCGCGCCGTAATCGAAGAAGAAGCGCGCGGTTAACATCTCCTCACGGTTAGCTTCCGCTTCCTGCAATGCTTCCTCGAAGGTGCTGACGGATTGCTGCGCATGCTTGGCTTCGCGTTGCGCAATCCCAAGGTAATAGAGGAACTCCGGCGCTTGCGGAAAACGCAGGCGGCCTTCCTGCAAGAGTTTCTCGGCGCGCTCGGCGTCGTGCGAGACGCCCATGAGCAACTCAGCCAGGCGCAGATAGGTCTGGCCGCGGGTTGGATTGATGAGCAAACATTGCTCGTAGTTCGCCACCGCCTTGGTGAAAAATGCCTTGGCCTGGTCGGTCTGTTTCAAGCGCTGCAAGGCACGGCCTTCGTCATCGGCCAGCTCCGCGAGTAATTCGTAGGGCTGATATTTCTCCGGCGATTGCTTGATGATTTCTTCCAGCATCTCGATCGCCTTGGTGCGCTGGTTAGTTACAGCAAAACCAGTGGCGAGTTTTTCGCGCGCGTTCAGGTCGTCGGGTTCCAGCTCGAGCGCACGCAGATAAAAGGGAATGGCTTCCTGCACTTGCTGCGAGGCCGCGAAATAATCGCCGATGTCTTTCAACGCCGCGGGGTCGGTGTTCGCATACTCGCCGGCGCGATGAAAGAGCGCGTTGACGCGATTGAAATCTTCTGGCGTCGGTTCCGCGTCGGTGGGAAACAGAATGGAAGCGTTAAGTTTTCCCAGACGAATCCAGAAGTTCGGATCGTGACTCTGGATTTTGGCCGCGCGCTCCAGGACTGCGAGCGCTTTCTTTACATCGCCGCGTCCTGACTCGATTTCGTAGATGCGCTGGTATGCGTCGAGGTCTTGCGGATCAAGCGCGATAGCCTGATTGGCGTACTTGATCGCCTGGTCAGGCTTCTGCAGGTGCTTGGCGTAGATGAAGGCGAGCTGAAGGTAGGGCTTTAGTTCTTTCGGATTCGCTTTGATCGCGTCCTTCAAAATGTCGATGGCGCGCGGATAATCTTCCTGGCGCGTCAGGAGCGCCGCGACGCGCGAGGCGAGTTCGATTTCGCCCGGATCGACGGTCAGAACTTTTTGGTAAGCGACCAGCGCGGCATCAACTTCGCCGCTTTCTTCCAGGCGCGCGCCTTCCACGAAGAGCGCGAGCGCATCGGCTTTGCGCAGCGAAGTATTGCTGAGGGTGAGATCGGCGGCGGGCGAAGCACGGAATGAATCGTCGATACCGCCGCGTTTCGCCGGCAGGGATTTGGCCGGCAAAGTCTTCGACGCGGGCTCGCGCGCCGCGGCGGCGTTGAGAACAAGACCGCACAGGCCGCAGCAAAAAAGAAGACGGATCGCGATTACGAAAGGATTCGTCTTCATCGTCGGGAGTCTAGCCAGTTGTGCGGGGCAGCGCAATGTGAGCAGCCCGCCGCGTGCCAGACGCGCGCATTCCTTCTCCGACTCAGCGACGGTTACGACTTGTAGCGCAAACGCTTCTTGTGGCGATTCTCCTTCATGCGCTTGCGGCGCTTGTGCTTGGAGATTTTCGCCTTCCGGCGCTTCTTGAGTGATCCCATAAAGTAATTCGGAGTCCGTTAGAGCGGAGCGCAATGCAAGCACTGGTTAGGCCGGACTGCAACTGCCATCTTCGCCATGATCACGAGGAGGGCAGGGCATTGAGCAGGAGGTCGACGTGCTCTTCTGGTTTCACTTTCCGATGAATGGAGGAGAGGCGGCCATCTGGACCGATGACAAAGGTACTGCGCTCGGTGCCCATGTATTTCTTGCCGTACATGCTTTTCTCAACCCAAACGCCATAGGCTTCGACCATCTTGTGCTCAGGATCGGAGAGAAGCGGGAAGGGCAGTTGATATTTGCCGATGAACTTCTCGTGGCTCTTGCTGGAATCGATGCTGACGCCGAAAATCTCGCCGCGCTTTTCCAACTGCTTCCACGAGTCGCGCAGGGCGCAAGCCTGCGTCGTGCAACCGGGCGTATCATCTTTCGGGTAGAAATAGAGAACGACCGACCGGCCGCGGAAATCGCCTAACGAGACTTCCTGGCCGGTCCCATACTTTCCGCCCACGGCCGTGGCGGTGAAATCGGGCGCGGAATCACCAACGTTCAAGGACATGCGGAGACGATCAGGTTTCGAAGAGGATAATCAAGAGGCCAACAATGCCGAGCAGCGCGCCAATTATTCCGCTCTCATATTTTTCCAGCGCATCGAGTTTCACCTTTTGCACGCCCAGCAGCGTCAGCCAGGTAAACAAAATCATGCCGGCGACAGTTCCGACGGAGAGAATCGCCGTAAGCAAAGCGAACCCGCTCCAGCCGTAGCGAACGCCCGAAGCGTAGATGGGCAGGAACGCTTCGCAGGGAGAAAAAGTCAGCAGCGCCAGCAGGCTGCCGATCGCGACCCGATCGGGCGTCGGTCCGTGATGATGATGGTCGTGCGCGTCTTCATGATCGCAGAAAAAATGATGATGAACGTGTCCCTTGCCGGTGAACTGGCGGTAAAGATAAAACGCGCCGAGAAAAATGAGGGCGCCGCCGGCGATGCGCGAGAACCAGGCACCAATGCGCTCGTGCAAAGCGATGCCGCACCAGGCGATCAGCAATCCCAGCACGGCCGTGAAGATGACGTGGCCCGTTCCGGCCAGCGCTGTTATGCCCAAAGTGCGGGCGTGATTCCAGCGTTGCGCACGCGCCGCCAGCACGAAGGGCAACCAATGCGTCGGGATGGCGGCGTGAAAAAACGCCACGCCGAAACCGGTGATCGCGATGGTGGTAAGGACGGCGTCGTTCATTGCGCGCTCTTACTCGTAATCGTGATCGCAATCGAGCACGAGCACGATCAGGAGCGTAAGCACGCGAAGAAATCGGGCTGGCGGGATTCGAACCCGCGGCCTTCCGCCAAAGGCGGACGCTCTATCCTATGCTCCCAGATCATCCAGGAAACGGCGACCTTGTCCTGATTTGAGGAACCGCTCGCGACGAACTGCTGCGCTGCGCGATTCGCAGTGCTCGAAATAGACGACGTGCCAGGGAATGCCGCTTCGGGTCGAGGATGTTTGTCCCGCGTTGTGCTCCGCGAGCCGTCGCTCGTGATTCTCGGTAATGCCGATGTAACGCTTTCCAGTTTTTTCGCTACGGAGAACGTAAACGATGCACATGTGAAGTTATTCTCGGGCTGGCGGGATTCGAACCCGCGGCCTCTTCGTCCCGAACGAAGCGCTCTACCAAGCTGAGCCACAGCCCGTTTTCTGATTTCTGCGCCGGCAGAAATGTGCAGTGCCCTTATTCGCCCACTTCGGCGCGCGTGGCAAGCGCGTTCGCGCAGCAGGAACTTTGCCGAAAAATCGGTTGACACAGCGGCACACCCCTCACACAGTCTCAACTCCGTTTTCTCCGACGATGATTGCTTCCAAGATTATTCCACCCACTCTTGCCAGCGACTCGCCGGCGATTCTTCAGTTTCCGACGGATACAAAACGGGCCGTCCGCTCTTTGCGCACTATGACCTCCCAACTCCTGCAGGAAGCCGCTCAAGTGATCCCGAACCAGCAACTCCTGATCAACGTTGTTTCCAAGCGAGTGCGCCAGCTCGGGTTGGGTCACCGGCCCCTGGTCGAAGCGACCCCGCGTTCCTCGCTCACCGATATCGCGCTGCGGGAAATCATCGCGGGCAAGCTTACCTACGAACGCATCACCGATGTGGCAGGCGACGCCGCCTAACGAGCCCCACTAGCGACTCGCTGCCTCGCCTCTTGTAAAGGAAGCTGCTAGCTTCCCGGTTCCCCATGGCTGCGGAAACGATTCTCAATCGTAAAGCGCTGCGCGATTTTCACATCCTCGAGCGCTACGAAGCCGGCATCGAGTTGAAAGGCAGCGAGGTCAAATCGATTCGCGCCGGCAAGGCGAACATCAGCGACGCATTCGCCCGCATCGAGAAAGGTGAAGCGTTTCTCTACAACGCCGATATCCAGCCCTACGAACGCGCCAGTCATGAAGTGCCGCCGGCCAAACGCGTGCGGCGTCTGCTTTTGCATCGGCAGGAGATCGACAAACTCTACGGCGAGACGGCGATCGCCGGACGCACGCTGACGATTCTGAAACTCTATTGGAAAGGCGGGCGGCTAAAGGCGGAGATCGGCGTCGCTACCGGCAAGGTCGCATACGACAAACGTCAGGATTTGAAGAAGCGTGCGACCGATCGCGAAACCGCGCGGGAAGTGGCGCGCTTCAACAAGCGCCACGGCTAAGCCTGACGAGACATGAGCGGCAAACGTCTCTTTGTCGCGATCGATTTGCCGGATCCGGTGAAGCAACTGCTCGTTAGTCTGAATCCGCATCTCCCCAATGTTCGATGGATCAGGACCGAACAGATTCACCTGACACTCAGTTTTCTCGGCCAGGTGGAAGAGCCAGCGGAAGAATTATTCCGTGAAAAACTGGCGGCGATTCGTTTCATCGCGTTTTTTCTGCCCATCGCCGGAATCGGCAGCTTTCCGGCAAAAGGAAATCCGAAGGTGTTGTGGGCCGGCGTCGGTCATGGACATCCGCAGCTTTTTCATCTGCACAAGAAAGTGCAGGAAGCTGCGCTGGCCGCCGGTCTCGAGCCCGATTTGCGCGCGTGGCATCCGCACATCACGCTCGCGCGTTGCCGCGATGTGTCCGCACAAGCAGTGCGGCCCTTCTTGAAAGCGAACGCCGATTTCGACGCCGGGCTGACGCGCGTCGAATCGTTCGCACTTTACTCCAGCATCCCTGGACCGATCGGTTCTGCTTACACGCGCGAGCTTGAAATCGTCGCGAATTCCTAATCGAAGGCCGGCTCGATGTCTTCTTCGTGTCGCGGAACGAGTTTGTTTTGCTCGATGATGCGTGCGCAGGTGTTCCAGCGCAGAATCGCATCGTCGTTTCCCGGGGGGCGAATTCCCTCGGCCTTGCCGTAGAACTCCATCGCCTGGTGCAGGAGATCAAAAGCCCAGGCGGCGGCGTGACCGCCCTGCGTCAACTTCGCTTTGGCACGGCGCTCCGCCACCAGACCGGCGAAATACATTTTCTCGTAGGCGCCGGTGATGTGGGCTAGCAACTCCTTGGCCTGCGTATCGCTCACGCCATAGCCTTTGGAGAATCGATCTGTCACCGCGAGCAGAAGCGTGATGATGGCCTGCTGATTTTCCGGATCAGCTTTCAGGACATCGAGGCAAATGCTCTCGGCCTCGGCCGGTTCGTTGAGCAAACGATATTGCTTCGCTTTCTCCAGCGCGGCCGGAATCGCTTCCTTCGAGAGTGGCTTCAGCTCCGCCATGCGCAGCTAACCATTCTATTTTTTCGTCGTATTCGCCAGCTTGTTTTCGCCGCGTAACCAGCGCCACAACCAGCCGAGTGGATCGTAATATTGATCAACGACACGTTCCTTCAGCGGAATGATGGCGTTGTCCGTGATCTTGATGTCTTCCGGACAAACCTTTGTGCAGCACTTGGTGATGTTGCAGTAACCAACGCCATGCGCTTCGCGCAATTCGGGAATGCGATCTTCTGTGTCCAGCGGATGCATCTCCAGCGCGGCGACGTAAACCAGAAAACGCGGTCCGATGAATTCGTCGTGCTTGTGATGATCGCGCAGAACGTGACAAACATCCTGGCAAAGGAAGCACTCGATGCATTTGCGAAATTCCTGCACACGATCGATGTCGGCCTGCTGCATGCGCCATGTTCCATCCGGCGCATCGGGCGGGCGCGGTTTGAATTTCTTGATCCGCTTTTTCACGCGGTAATTCCACGACACATCCGTGATCAAATCTTTCAGCAATGGGAAAGCTTTGATCGGTTCGATCGTGACCGGTTTGTCGAGCGGCAAATCGCTTAGCCGCATCATGCACATCAGGCGCGGGAGTCCATTGATCTCCGCCGAACACGAACCGCACTTGCCCGCTTTGCAATTCCAGCGACAGGCGAGGTCGTTGGCCTGCGTCGCCTGAATGTGATGGACTGCATCGAGCACGACCATTCCGTCAGAGATGCCGGTGGTATAATCGCGGAGCTCACCGCCGCTCGCGTCGCCGCGCCAGATCCGGAAGGTCGCCTGCTTTTGCGCTCATTTCATCTCCTCGATGACCTGCTTCAAATAATCCGGCATCTCCGGCAGCGGCTCCAACCGAACTTGCATCGTTCCGTCGGCGGCTTTCGAAAGCATCGTGCTGACTTTCGCGTAGCGCTCATCTTTCTCGGGATAATCTTCGCGGAACTGCGCGCCGCGACTTTCCTTCCGCTCGAGCGCGGCGCGCGCGATTGCTTCCGAAACGGTCAGAAGATTTTTCAAATCGAGCGCAGTGTGCCAACCGGGATTAAAATCACGATTGCCAATCACGCCGACTTGAGCGGCACGCTGCCAAAACGTCCGCAGATGATCGAGCGCGGCCAGCATCTCGCTTTCTTCACGCACGATGCCGACATTGTGCTGCATCACTTCCTGCAAGTCGCGCTGCACAGAATAAGGATTTTCGCCGCGGCTGTTCTCGAACGGACGCAATGCCTCGCGCGCATGCCGTTCCATTTGCGCCTGGTCGACATCGCCTAACGAGTTCTCCTTCGCGAAAAGCGCCGCATGTTCACCGGCGCGTTTACCGAAGACGATCAGATCGGAAAGCGAATTTCCGCCCAGCCGATTCGCGCCGTTGATCCCGGCCGCGCATTCGCCGGCGGCGAACAATCCCGGGACATCGGACATTTGGGTATCCGCGTTCACATGCACGCCGCCCATGATGTAATGGGTCGTCGGGCCGACCTCCATCGGTTCCTTGGTGATGTCGATGTCGCCGAGCGCTTTGAATTGATGATACATGCTCGGCAACTTGCGCTTGATGTGCTCCTCCGCGTTCGAGAGGCGCGATCTAATCCAGGATATATCCAGATAAACGCCGCCGTGTGACGTGCCGCGCCCTTCCTTGATTTCGCGCACGATGCAGCGCGCCACGTGATCACGCGTGAGTAACTCCGGCGGACGGCGGGCGTTCTTGTCACCCTGCGTGTAACGCCAGCCTTCCTCTTCGTTATCTGCCGTCTGCGCTCGGTAGTTCTCCGGGATAAAATTGAACATGAAGCGCTTGCCGTCCGCATTCGTCAGGATGCCGCCTTCGCCGCGGACGCCCTCGGTCACCAACATTCCGGCGACACTCGGCGGCCACACCATTCCAGTGGGATGGAATTGCACATACTCCATGTCGATGAGCGAGGCGCCGGCGTGATAGGCGAGTGAATGTCCGTCACCGGTGCAATCCCAACTGTTGCTCGTGATCTTGTAGGCCTTGCCGATTCCGCCCGTCGCAAGCACGATTGCTTTGGCGCGGTAAATTTTGAATCGCCCGCGTTCGCGATCGTAACCGAACGCGCCGACCACGCGTTCGCCATTCTTCAGCAACGCAACGATGCAAATTTCCATGTGCACGTCGATGCCCTGATGCACGCCGTGGTCCTGCAACGTGCGGATCATTTCCAAACCGGTGCGATCGCCGACATGCGCAAGCCGCGGATATTTGTGTCCGCCGAAATTTCTTTGCAGAATCCGGCCATCCTGCGTGCGATCGAAAACCGCACCCCACGCTTCCAGTTCACGCACGCGATCTGGCGCTTCCTTCGCGTGCAACTCGGCCATGCGCCAATTGTTCACGTACTGGCCACCACGCATCGTATCGGCGAAATGCACTTTCCAATTGTCGCGATCGTCTACGTTCGCGAGCGCGGCCGCGATCCCGCCTTCCGCCATCACGGTGTGCGCCTTGCCGAGAAGACATTTGCAAACCATCCCGACCGAAACGCCCGCGGCGGAAGCTTCGATCGCCGCGCGTAAACCCGCTCCGCCGGAGCCGATCACGAGCACATCGTGCTGAAACGTTTCGTATTCCGGCATTACTCGTTAGGCTAAATCAGACGGAAGTCGTGCCAGATTCCCATCGAACACATTCTCACATACAGATCAGTAAATCCGACCCAGAACAAACTCATCCACGCCCAGAGCATGTGGCGTTGATTCAGGCAGGTGACGCAGCGATACGCCGGAAAAGTGGGCGATTTCGAAAGTTGATCGCGAAAGCCGCCGATCAGATGACGCAGGGCGTGACAGCCGAAAGTAAATCCAGCCAGCAGGACGACATTGATCAGGAGAACGATGGTGCCGACGCCGATGCCGAATCCGTCTGGAAACCACAGTGCTTTCCAGACGTCGAAGCTGAGGAAAGCGATGAAGAGAATGGCGAGATAAAGGAAGTAGCGGTGCGCGTTTTGCAAAATGAGCGGAAACGAACGTTCGCCCCAGTAACTTTTGCGCGGCTCGCCGACCGCGCAGGCCGGCGGATCAGCCCAGAGCGATTTGTAATATGCGCCGCGATAATAATAACAGGTGAAACGCAAACCGCCCGGCGCCCAGAGAATAAGAAGCGCGGGCGAGAAAATGAGCCATGCCGGCCACCAGTGTGGTTTCGGTCCGAACCAGCTGTGCGGCGAGTCGCCAAAAATTTCCGGCGAATAAAACGGCGAGAGATACGGACCGAAGTGGTAATGGTTTCCCTGAAACGCCGCCCAGGTGGAATAAACGATGAAAGCAACAAAGCCCAGCGCGATGAGCAACGGCTGTCTCCACCAGACATCGATGCGCGAGGTCGCCGCGAAAGAACGCGGTGGTGGCAGGGTGGCTTCGAGTTGGTTCATTCGTTTGCGCAAGAAGCGCACGTTTTCATAGCGACTGATAAATTCCCGATCAAAGTAAATCGCACAGTTCACTGAAGTTTCATGCATTTGCCGGAGAACGAGGCTGTCATTTTCATCGCGAATCCGCGCGAAACGACCGAGGCGGAAGCGCAACAACTCTACGACGAACTGCTTTCGGCAGACGAACAGGAGCGAACAAATCGCTTCGTCAATTCGGTGAATCGACACGATCATATCGTGGCGCGGTCCCTGGTTCGGCTTGGCCTAACGAGTTGTTTAACGCGGCCTCCCCGGGAATGGCGGTTTGTCCGCGACGAACATGATCGCCCGCGCGCGGTCGAACCGGCTGACCTGCCGCCGTTTCAATTCAGTCTCTCGCACACCTGCGATCTCATCGCGCTGCTTGTGACAAAGGCGCCCGCCGCCGGGCTCGACGTGGAATGGATGCAAAGAACCAACGATCTCGCTGCCGTGGCGCAGCGAATTTGTTCGCCAGCCGAACTCGATTCGTTGAATGAACTTTCCGGCGAGGAATGGCGGCTGCGTTTCTTTCAACTTTGGACGCTCAAGGAAGCTTACGCCAAAGCGCGTGGCATCGGGCTGGGCCTGGGCTTGCAGAACATTTCTTTCGAGATCGACGGGAATGACAATGTCACGACCGAAAACGCCCATGGCTGGCAATTTGATCTACAGACGCTCCCGCCAAATTTCATCCTGGCCGTCGCCTTGCCAGCGGAACCGCAGGGGCAGCGCTACGAAATCAAGTTGCGCACCGTGCGAGTGACGAGCGGCCGCTTCTAGTTGGTCACGCTCGTGGGCGCCATGATGGCGTCGCGCATGCCGTGCAGCAGTTTCTTGTCGGCCGGCACGATGGTGGCGAGCGCGCCGCGCATCTGCACGCGATTGTCTTCGACAAAATAATACGGAGAGAGCCGGACGCGGCCGCGCATCGTTTTCAATTCGCCGGATTGCGAATCCCAGTGCGGTTGCTCCAGCAAGCGCGCCTTGTGAAAACGCTGCATGATCTGCGGCGTGGTCTCGAAGGTGCGCAGCGCTTCGTCGATCAAGCGTTGCCATTCGTTCTGCGAAGTGTCCTGGCCGACGAAAACTCCGCGACTTCCCCAGCCGAGCGGCGAAAATCCGCTCACCTTCAAAATCAGTTCGCGCTCTTTCTGGCTCAATTTTCCGGCCTCGTGCCAATCGTGAATCTCGAGGCGCGGAATTACCGCGTGTTGCGGCAGCGGCGTCGGATCGAGCAACCAGCTGTAGGGAATCACCTGTTGCAGGTCGCGGAAATATTTGTCGCCCAATTCGCGCCGCCAGAATTCGCGCAGCGGCGGCAGCCAGAAAAGTGCAAACCACATTTTCTCCTCGAGAAACGGCTTCATTGGCGGCGTGACGCGCACCACACCTTCCGCCGCCGCTTTCAGCAGCTCGGAGATGCGCGGCAAATTGGGCAGATCGAACATTTCGAAAAAGCGGTAAACATTTCTTCCCGCCTGCGGCTGATAATTTTCCGCCGCCGCGACCTTCCATTCGTTAGGCGAAAAACGCGCGTTCAGTTGCGCCGCCATCCACGACATCTCTGGTCGATAAGTGCTCGCTTCCTCGGAGATGACAATGTCGCCGCCGTCCGGCAGCAAGCCGCGGAAGCCTTCGATCATTCCATCCGCGCCGCCGATGACTTCTTTGCCTAACGAGTGGTAGGTTTGGTTCAACCAGCCGGTCAGTCCGATGCCGCCTGGAACCGAATCAATTTCCGCAATGATGTAACCGGTCTCGGTCAGGATGAGATCAGGACGAATGACGTGTGGCAGATCGTCGCGAAATTGTTTTTGCCGTGCGTACTCGATCAATTCGGGCGGTTTCCCGGCGTCGAGGTATTTTGCCACCCACTCCGGCTGTTTCCCTTTGACGCTCTGTTGGTAAAGCTGATTGCAGGCGCGCTGAAAAACGAACAGCTGGTGGCCGAGCCGTTCGAGATTTTTGCCTAACGAGTGGTCGATCGCAAAAGGCTCAGGCGAAAGGAGCCAATCCTTCTCCGCGAACAAACCTTCCGACGGGAAGGCGGCGCGAATGGTGGCTAGTTTGTCGGCGGACATCGGGTGGTAAGGGCGGAAACGTTCAACGTCCAACGCTCAACGTCCAACGTTTCAATGCAGAATCGACGCGCCAAGCGCGCAGCAGTTGAACGTTGAATGTTGAGCGTTGGACGTTGGATGTTCCGCCGCAGGCGGCTGCTCATCGTCCCGCCGCCATGCGCTTCAAGGCCAGCTTCACCAACTCCTCCGCGCTCTTGATCTCGGTCTGTCCGCTCTGCAAATCGCGCACCGTTTTGTGCGCATCGACTTGTTTGTAGCCGAGCGCGATCAGCGCCAGCACCGCTTCGTTGGCTTGGGTTTCTTCCGGGGTCGGCGCGTGCGCAGCGCTGGCCGCTTCCCAGGCCGCGGCCACGCCGAGTTTGTCCTTCAATTCCAACACCATTCGTTCCGCCGTTTTTTTTCCGACGCCGCTGATCTTGGAAAGCAAAGCGACATCGCCGTTCACGACCGCGTTCTTGAAATTGGTCACGCTCATTCCGCTCAGGACGGAGAGCGCGAGCTTCGGTCCGATGCCGCTGACGTTGTTGACCAGCAGGCGAAAGAGATCCCGCTCGGCTCCGGTCATGAAACCAAAAAGAAGATGCGCATCTTCGCGCACGTGCAGATGCGTGAGCACGTGCACAGGCTGACCGACCGCCGGCAATTTATCGTAACTCGAGAGCGGGATGAGCACTTCGTAGCCGACGCCGCCGACATCGATGGTCGCCTGCGTCGGTAACGCGCTGGCGAGTTTGCCGTCGAGAAACGTGATCATTCCGCCAATTCGTAACAGCTACGTCGGCTTCAGCAACAACGTAAGGTCGACCCATTTGAAATTCGCGGTGCTGAATCCGCGCGTCGTGTAACGCTTCCAGCCAGTCGGCGTGGCCGGATACAAGGTCGTGGCCATGTTCGTGGGCAAAACGACAAAGCGCGCGCCCGCTTGATCCATGAAAGCAGGCACGGCGTTTTCATCGACGTCGATGAACCAGGTCTCGAGCTGCTGGCGGAAATACCAGACCAGGCTCGGCTCGCGATAACGCACACCGCCGAATTGCATCTCGGGCGTCAGGTCGTGTCTCGCCTGTTGATAGAGTTGGTAGGATGGAAAAAACTTCGCGGCGAATGGCGTAGCGAGGACGGCGATCAGGCCGAGGCTAACCGCGAGCACACTCGCTCGTCTAACGAATCGTTCCGCGTCTGGTTGCCTAACGAGTGCTTTGGCCAGGAGGAGCGCGAGCAAGGGAAAAACCGGCAGCGTGTAATGCGGCAGTTTCGTTTTAACGAGAGTGAAAATGAGAAAGACGATGACGATTCCGGCGATGAGATAGTTGTCGAGCGGATCGCGTTCGCGCCACAGCCGGCGGGTGAGCCACGGCAGCTTGAACGACCACGGGAAAAAGCTGACGAAGACGGCGACGAAATAGAACGGCAGCGCGGCAATGTAGCCGAGGAACGATCCGCCCCCGTGACCTTCCATGGCCACGACGGAACGTTCGATGACATGATGCCCGATGCCGACGCGCAGAAATTCGCCGTCTGTGCGCAGCATTGCCGGGATTCCCCAGGCCGCGACGATTCCGAGCGTCACCACGATTCCGAGTGGAAAAAGAAAACGCCGATTCAGGTTTGCATTCGTTAGGCAAAACTTCATGACCGCAACCGTGAGCAACGGCGTCCACCCGATCGGTCCCTTGGCCAGAAAGGCGCAGCCTAACGAGAGGTAGAATATCCAGAAGAATTTCGGACTTCGGATTTCGGATTTCGGATTTTCTCCGAGTTTGTCGCGCAGCAATTCGTAACCGGCCCAATGCGCGGCGGTGACGAACAAGACCATCCACATGTCGGCCACCGCCGCCTTGGCATGAATGAATGTTTGCAGACAAAGCGTAAAGATGATCGCGGCCCACCATGCGAGACGCTGGTCGCCAATGCGCCGGCCCCACGCGAAAATCACAAGCGCGGTCAACGCCGCCGCTACGGCCGACGGAAAACGCGCCGCAAAATCATTTTCGCCCAAGACGCGATAGCTCAGCGTTTGGAACCAATAGGTCAGCGGCGGTTTGTCGAAGCGATAATGATTGTTGAAAAACGGCACGACGTAATCGCCGCGCTGCAACATTTCGCGCGACGCTTCGGCGAAACGCGGTTCGTCGCGATCGATCAACGGCAGCGTCCACGTCCCCGCCAGATGAAAAAACAGGCTCGCGAAAAAGAGGATGGCGAATTTGCGCATTGCGGGTGGCAAGACCCGACTCAAAGATATCGCGCGCTGAAAAACAACTTCCGATCAAAGACGTGAAGCGATTGCTGCGGTCACCGGCCTTCATTTTCCTGCTCGTCACCGTCGTGCTGATGGCGGCTTCGTTTTTGTTCGACGCCGCCGTTCAGCAGTGGATGACGACTCACCAGACGAAGTCGGGACAGGAATTCATGCGCGCTGTTAGTCGCTGGGGCGATTGGCCGTTGCATGTGGTAGTTGGACTGATCGGCGCCGCAATTTCCTGGGCGCTGAAGAATCGCGCCTGGACGACAATTTTTGTCGCGATGATTTTGGCCTGCGCGCTGGCCGGCCTAACGAATACTGCCATCAAGAATGCAACGGGTCGTGCGCGGCCGTCCGTGAAGGTAAACCTTGGCTGGAATGGACCGAGCACACAGGAGAAATATCACTCGTTCGCTTCCGGTCATACTGCGGCCACAAGCGCATTTTTTGTCGCGCTTCTTCTCGCGCGCCGGCGCATTGGTCTCGTCCTGCTACCCATTCCGGCGCTGATCGCGTTCTCACGTTTGTACTTGAACGCGCATCATCTCTCCGACGTCGTCTTCGGCGCGGTGCTGGGCGTTTGTTGCGCGTGGGTTGTGTGGCGACTGCTGAGTTTGCGCCTTGCGCAATGGAGCGCTGGGAAACCTTAGAAGAAATCAAGAATCGAAAAAATAGGATGGCGGAGGGGGTGGGATTCGAACCCACGAGGGCTTGCGCCCTGCCGGTTTTCAAGACCGGAGCCATCAACCACTCGACCACCCCTCCGAGTTGGCGCGGCCATATTGTTCCATCGCCTTCCCGATGATCAAGATGACGTCTTGCATCTTCGATATGTTCAGTTGAACTTTTGCGCGTGGCGACACCGGTGCGAGCGACAAAATCCAAGTTTCGTCCCGTGATCGACGAGGCGCCGCAGAGTCTTGAAGCACTTCACGGTCGTGGTGCGTCCTGGAGCCCGGCGAATCGCTTTCGAGAAACTGCATGTCGATTTGACCGACATCGATGTCGTCGAAGCGACAACAGAAATCGAAGAGCGGCCGAAACGCGCCACGCAGTATTTTCGCGACGGAACGAAGACGATTATCGCGCGCAACAACAGTCCGGACGTCGGCTTTGAGACGAGCTTGAATCCGTACCGCGGTTGCGAGCACGGCTGCATTTATTGTTACGCGCGGCCGACGCACGAGTATCTCGGATTTTCTGCCGGGCTCGATTTCGAAAGCCGCATCATGGTGAAAATGGATGCGCCGCGTTTGCTGGAAGACGAATTGTCGTCGCCGAAATGGCAGCCGCAGACACTGGTCATGAGCGGCGTGACCGATCCGTATCAACCGGTCGAACGCAAACTGGAAATCACACGCGGTTGTCTGCGAGTGCTGGCGAAGTTTCGCAATCCGGTTGCGATCATTACCAAGAACAGGCTGGTGACGCGCGATCTGGACTTGTTAGGCCAACTCGCGGCGCATGATGCCGTGGCGGTGAATATTTCCATCACATCACTCGATCCGGATTTGCAACGCATTCTCGAGCCGCGCACTTCGTCGCCGAAGGCGCGTCTGGAAACGATCGCGGAATTACGCGCCGCCGGAATTCCGGTTGGCGTGATGAGCGCACCGATCATTCCGGGCCTGACGGATCACGAAGTGCCGGCGATCTTGAAAGCGGCGGGCGAAGCCGGCGCGCAATTTGCCGGATACACCATCGTGCGTCTGCCGCTGGCGGTCGCACCGTTGTTCGAACATTGGCTCGACGAACATTTTCCCGATCGCAAAGAGAAGATTCTCGGGCGCATTCGACATTTGCGCGGCGGTGAAAAATTGAACAGCACGCAGTTTCACAAACGCATGAGCGGTGATGGGATTTTCGCCGAACAAATCGGCCAGATGTTCGAGATCGCCTGCCGCCGCGCGGGAATGAATGCGCGCCCGAAGTTATCGACGGCAAACTTCCGCCGGCCTAACGAGCAGTTAACGCTCTTCGGCTAATGCGCCGGAGCCTTGGTCAGGGTTACGCGGCCCATGATGGAGACCATGAGCAATCCGCCGATGACGCCAAACGGCGCCATGAAATAAAAATAATATCCCCAGCTTCGGTCTAACAAGTGGCCGAGGAGCAATCCGGCCAGGCTGCCGCCGAAATATTGGAACGAATCGATCAATCCGGAAGCGAAGCCGGCCATGCGCGCGCCGCCGATATCCATGGCCGCCGCCGTGCCCAGAAGGGAATGAGTCGCGTTGGCGGTCAAAGAGATCAGGATGAGAAAAACGACGGCGGTATTGGCGGAGGTGAACTGTGCCGCCGCGAGAATGATGGCGGTTTCGAGAAAGTAGAGGCCGGCGGCGACCGGAGCACGACGACCCTTAAAGACGATATCGGAAATGTAACCGGAGATGAGAGAGCCTAACGAGGCGACGAACGGAATCAGAATCCCAAGATACTTAAAGCGCACGTCGGTCAGATCGAGATGGTGCACCTCCTGCATGAAACGAAAAAACCATTGATCGATTCCCTGGCGCACCGCTCCAGTGCAGGCGTAAGCCAGCGCGACCACCCAAATAACCGGATTGGACGTGATCGCTTTGAAAACAGTGCCGATGGAAGCATGCGTTTCGTCGCCGCGAATATGTTCTTCATCGACCGGGGGAAAACCAGCCTGCTGCGGTGTTTCCTTCGCGGTGAACGCCATCGCGATCGCAGCAATCGTGGCGATCCCGGCCGGGATCCAAAAGAGCCATCGCCAATGACAAGGCGGGACGTGCCAAAGGCCGAGAAAGACAAACCCCGCCAGCAGGGCCGGCCCGAAAGTATTAATCAGAAATCGGCCGGCATTGATCATGAAACCGAAGATGCCGGCGAAACGTCCGCGTTCGGTCTTGGCGAACCAGGCGGCGTTGATCTTCACCATTCCCGGCGCGCCGAACGATTGCAGGTAGCCGTCGATTCCGCGAATGAGCAGGAAGAGCGAAAGCATCCCGGCGAAAGAGGCGATGCCGAAAAGAATGTTCATCGTCACGGTGCCGACGGCGCCGATGAGCATGGCGCGCTTGCCACCGATGCGGTCGGTCAGGAGGCCGTTGAGGATTTGCCCGCAGGCATAAGCGAAAAGCGCGGTGGTGATGATGGTGCCCATCTGCGCTTTGTTGAAACCGAACTCGTCGCTGATGGATTTGTTCGCGATCGCGAAGTTGTAGCGGCAGGTGTAGAACGAGGTGTAGAGCAGGCCGACGAAGGTCCAGTTCAAACCGCGGCGAGCGCGAAACCCGGGAGGATGATGCAGTTGCTCGGCCGACACGCGCTGGAGAATGTCCATCTGAACAGCGCGGCACAACTGCAAAAAACGCTGCGGGTCACGTGCGCGAAATGAATCTTGCGCTGCAGGGATGACATCGGGACTGTGAGATTCAAATGGCCTTAAGCATCGAGAATTTGCACATCGGGATGAAAGTTCTGCATCCGCGCTATGGCGTCGGCGTGGTGCGATCGCTCACCGAACACACCGCCGAAATCGCTTTCGATGATTCGCCGCGCACGATTGCGCCGAATTCGAGCGAACTAACTTCCGCGGAGCCGACCGCGACCTTGACCGATCAGCAGATGCCGCTGGAAGCACTCGTTAGGCAAGTGACGCAGGCGACCGTCGAGGCCCTCGGCTTGGAGAAGCGCGATGTCATTGTCGAAGGTCTGGCTAATCGCTGGGAGAAGGGCACGCTTGGTTTTGCAATCAGCCGACACGTCTCTCCAACCGAAGGAAGTCCCGCTCGAGACTTTTTTTCACAAGATCGTCATGATCCGCAACAACCTGCGCGTGCTCGAGCAGAAGGTGAACGCGAGCGAAAAATTGAGCGACGCGGATAAGTTCGAATTGCAGCAATACATCACGCGCTGCTACGGCTCGCTCACGACCTTCAATGTCCTCTTCAAGAAAAAGGAAGACCAGTTCTCCACCTCCGGTTAGTTCGTCGCGAGCAACGCTGCTCGCGCTCGCTCTCATCATCGCTGTCACGCTGGCGGTGCGCGCGCCGTTGCTCAACATTCCGTTCGAACGCGACGAAGGCGAGTACGCCTACATCGGCTGGCGGCTCGGATACAACGAGCTGCCTTATCGTGATTGGATCGATCAAAAGCCGCCGGCGATCTTTTGGGTTTATCGGCTGGCGCTGGGTCTTCCGCTCGAACCAATCCGCGCGGTCCATTTGGTCGGAATTATTTTCGCGGCTGCATCTGCCTGCGCTCTTTTTTTTCTGGCGCGGCGTTTCATAAATCAGAATTGGGCGGTGATCGCGGCCATCGTTTTCGCGCTGCTCCTGGCTGATCCAATGATCAACGGCACGGCCGCCAACACCGAACTGTTTATGCTGCTGCCGCTGATCCTTTCGCAACTGGCGTTCTTCGCTGTGACCGAAAACGGACGGCGCCGTTTGCTACTCATGATTAGTTGCGGCGCGCTCACCGGCCTCGCCGCCGCCTTCAAACAGGTCGCCGCCATCAACTGGCTTTTCCTCATCGTGATTTTTCCGCTGTTCGTGACGCCGGAAAAACGCTGGCGCCGCACTTTTGAATTCGCATTCTGGTCAACTTTGGGCGCAGCCGGCGTTTGGGGAATGATCGCGATTTATTTTTGGTCGCAGCACAGTCTCGGCGCGCTCGTTTACAACGTCTTCACTCACAATCTCGAATACGTCCGCGCCATTTCGTGGTCGGTGCGCTGGCAACTCTGCCAAATGACGCTGGCGAATCTTGCGCCGGCGCAGGCAATTACTTGGGCGATGGCGGTTGTTGGATTAATCGGACAACTTCTCGCCGGTCGCAGACAATCGTTTTTCTTTTGGCTCGGCGCGCTACTTACGAGTGCGATCGGAGTTTCCGCGGGCGGATATTTTTTTGCGCACTACTTTCAGCAACTTCTACCCGCGCTGGCGGTGTGCGCGGTTCTCGGCGCCGCAGGGATTTGCTCCGCACGCTGGTTGCGCGCCCTTCCAACCTGGTTGCCAGTCGCAGCCCTTAGCGTTGCGATCTTTCTTCTGCCGGTGATCAGATTGTGGCCGTTCCTGACTCGCTACACGCCCTCTGAAGCAGTGCGCAAAATTTATCCCGGCAACTTCTTCGCCGAAATGCCGGAGCTGGGTTCACGCCTGCAAAAGGCGACTTCTCCCGACGACAAGGTTTTCATCTTCGGTTCGGAACCGGAGATCCTGTTCTATGCGCAACGCGTCTCGGCCACGCGTTACATTTTCTTGAATCCGCTCTACGGACCGTACGCGGACGCATTGCCACAACAGCAGGCTGCCGCCGAAGAAATCACTGCCAACAAACCCGCCGCCGCCATTTCATATCCGAATCGACTTTTCCGCCTGCCCGGTTCGGAACTTTATTTCACGCGTTGGAGTGACGCTTACTTGCGCGAGAATTTTCACACCGACGCGCATCTCGTGATCGATCCGGGTGGCGAACTAGAGATCATGCCGGCAGTTGGCGATCAGCCACCCGCGCTTGCGCCCGGACAACGATTGCTCGGCGGGATGTTCCTCCGAACGAATTAGTCAGGCGACAACGACAGTCTTGATGTTGACGAACTCGCGAATGCCTTCGCCGCTGAGTTCGCGTCCGTAGCCGGAACGTTTCACTCCGCCGAATGGCAAACGCGGGTCGGATGCCACCATGCCGTTGATGAAGACGAGACCGGCTTCCAATTCCTTTGCGAAAAGTTCCTGTTCCTTGCTGTCGTTAGTCCAGGCGTTCGCGCCCAGACCGAAATCCGAATCGTTCGCGCGGTTGATAGCTTCGGCGGCATCGCGCACGCGAAAGAACGCCGCGACCGGTCCGAAGATTTCTTCGCGCGCTGCGGGAGAGTCTGGCGGGACATCAACCAGAACCGTCGGCGCGTAATAGAAGCCGCGTCCTTCGATGATGCGTCCGCCTAACAAAAGCTTGGCGCCGGCTTCGACGGTCTTGCGCACCTGCTCATGCACGCCGTTCCGAATTTGTTCGTTCGCCAGCGGACCGATCTCAGTCGCTTCGTCGAGCGGATCGCCCATCTTGAGCGCTTTCATCCGCGCAACGAACTGCTCGACGTATCGCCCGTAGATTCCTTCCGCGACGATGAAACGTTTCGCCGCGATGCAGGACTGCCCGGCGTTTTGCACGCGCGCTTTCACGCCAATTGTCACGGCCTTTTCCAAATCAGCGCTCGGCATGACGATGAACGGATCGTTGCCGCCCAGTTCGAGCACACTCTTCTTGATTTGCCTGGCCGCCCGACTCGCCACTTCCGCGCCGGCGCGTTCACTGCCGGTGAGGGTCACCGCTTTCACGCGCGGATCGTCGATTACTTTCGCGGTTTGTTCCGTTTCGATCAGCAAGCTTTGGAAAACACCGTGGTCGAAACCGGCGCGACGAAAAATTTCCTCAATCGCCAGTGCACAACGCGGAACACTTGGCGCATGTTTTAGCAATCCAACGTTGCCCGCGATCAAAGCCGGCGCCGCGAAACGGAAGACCTGCCAGAACGGAAAATTCCATGGCATGATAGCGAGCACCGGACCGATCGGATCGAAGCGCACATAACTCCGGCGCGCCTCCGTTTGCGCCTCGACCGGCGCGAGAAGCTCCTCCGCATTCGCGGCATAAAAGCGGCAACCGCTGGCGCACTTCACGATTTCTGCTTTTGCATCGCGCAACGGTTTTCCCATTTCCGTGGTGATGATGCGGGCGAACTTGTCCGCTTCGCTCTCCAGCAAAACGGCGGCGGCTTTCAGGCAACGGCTGCGCTCGGCCAACGTGCTGCGGCGATAAGTCGCGAAGGTCGCGGCGGCCAGCGCGAGCTTTTCTTCGATTTGTTTCGCGCCTAACGAGTCAAATTTCTCCAGCGTTTCTCCGGTTGCCGGATTGACCGATGCGATCGCCATTCTTCGCTATAAGCGAAGTCCCTTTGGAATCAAAAACCGATCGAACAGGTCGAACGTCCATTGCACGAGCAGCGCGAGGATGGCTGCGGGAATCGCGCCCTGCAAAATCGTGGCGTGATCGTTCAGGTTCAAACCGCTAATGATCGGTTCGCCCAGGCCGCCAGCGCCAATGAGCGCGGCCAAGGTCGCCGTGCCGATGTTGATGACCGCGCTGGTCTTAATTCCGGCGAGGATGGTGCGGGAGGCGATCGGCAGATAGATTTGGCGCAGCCGTGCACCACTCGTTAGGCCAAGCGCGGTGGCGGATTCGCGAATGGAGGGCGCGATGTCCCGCAACCCGGTCGCGGTGTTGCGCACGATCGGAAGCAAGCCGTAGAGGAACAAAGCGCGCGATGGCGGTGCGAACGCTGATTCCGAAAAACGGCAACGGAACGAGAAGCGCGAGCAACGCGAGTGACGGAATAGTCTGAATAGCACTCGTTAGACCGAGAATGATGTGACTGACCGGTCCCGGCTTGCTCGCGGCGATTCCCAGCGGCACACCGACGAGGATGGAGAGGAGAAGGGAAACGCCGGCGAGTTCCAAGTGCCGCACGGTCCAACGCATGATCTTTTGCGTGAGAGAATCTTTCTCGTGTTGCGTTCCAAAATAGAGATCGGCCGCGCGCGCATAGTCTTTCGATTGTTCGGCTTCGGCGTTCAATTTGATCATGCGCGCTTCGTCGAGCGTGCCGGCGATCGCGTTAAGACCCGCCACCGCACTCTGGTCTAACGAGAGCCGATAGAGATAAACGGCCTGGTATTGCGGAAAAAAATGAAGGTCGTCTTCGAGCGCGACCAGGTCGTTCTCGGCGATCCTGGCGTCGGTCGAGTAGGCATCCTTTACTTCAATCGCACCGGTGCGGAGCGCTTCGTAACCGAGGCCGTGGTCGATACCTTTCAGGTTCTGCGACTGCAAACCGTAGCGCGCGGCCAGCGGTTGCCAGCCATCGCGGCGATCGAGAAATTCATGCGTCAATCCGAAGGTCAGTTCGGGATGCGCGCGCAGGTCGCTGATTGTGCGGATGTTTAAGCGTGCCGCCGCATCGCGTCGCATGACGAGGGCATAGGTATTGTTGAAGCCCAGCTCAGGCGTCATGCCGACGCCGGATTTCGCCAGCTCGGTGCGCAGCGTCTCCATTGAAGTCGCGTCGGGATTTTTCAAGATTTCTTCAGCGATCGTGCCGGTGTATTCGGGATAGGCCGCGATCTGCCCGGTGCGCAGCGCTTCCCACAGAATGATGGTGCCGCCCATGCCCTGGCGGTGCTCCGCTTTGAAACCGGCGTTGCCTAACGAGTGCTTCGCGATTTCCGCCAGGACGTATGACTCGGTGAATTTTTTCGAGCCGACGATTACCGGACTGGCGGCGGAAGCAAATGTCACCGCAGAGAACGCGGAGATCGCAGAGAGAAGAAAAATTTCTCGGCGGCCTCTGCGATCTCTGCGGTAATTCATGTCAGGGCGACGCTGCGCTGCGCGTTGATGAAATCGGTCACGAATTCGTTCGCGGGATTTTCGCGCAAGTCGGCCAGCGTGCCTTGTTGCACGACGCGGCCTTCGTTCATCAAGACGATCCGGTCGCCCAGAAACGCAGCCTCCGCCAGGTCGTGCGTGACCAGAATGGCGGTTTGCTTGAGCTCGCTGAAAAATTTCCTTCAGATCTTTCTGCAATGCGGCCCGAACGAGTGGATCGAGCGCGCCGAGTGGTTCGTCGAGCAACAGCAATTCCGGCGAGAGCGCGAGCGCACGCATGAGACCGACGCGCTGGCGTTGTCCGCCGGATAGTTCGGCCGGGTAGCGATCGAGAGCGTCGGTGGGAAATCGCGTGAGGCCGCAGAGTTTTTCCAGTGGCGCTGGTTTGTTCAAATGTCGCGCCAGGAGAAGAACGTTGCCGCGGGCCGTCAAGTGCGGGAACAAACCGCCATCCTGAATGACGTAACCAACCCGATGGCGCAGCGCGGTGATATTGGCCGGCGAAACGTTCTTGCCATCGATTTTGATTTCACCGCTGTCGGCTTCGAGCAGACGAATGATCAAGCGCAGCATGGTCGATTTGCCGCAACCGCTCGGACCGATGAGCACGGTGGTTTTTCCGCGCTCGAAAGAAAGATCGGTCGAATGGAGAGCCGGCGCCGAGCCGTAGCGCTTGCTGACGCCGTGCAGCTCGACCAGCGCGTTCACGCTAATCCGCGACAACGAAATGAAAGACCGCAAACAATTTCTTCGGATCGGTCCAGACGTGGGAGAAACCGAAACCAGCGGTGGCGGCGAGGGCGATGAATCCTTCCCGCGTGTATTTGTAGGAGAACTCGGTGACGATTTTTTCGCCCGGTTGCGAACTGAAATTCTTCGCCACCGACATGAACGGTTTGTTGGCGCGCGCTCAGCAAATGCATTTCGATGCGGCCAATCTCCTGATTGTAGATGGCGCGATGCTGCCATTGCGTGATGTCGAAGTCGGCGCCCAACTCGCGATTCGCCCTAACGAGTAGATTGAGATTAAACTCGGCTGTCACGCCGGCGCTGTCGTTGTAAGCAGCTTCGAGAATCTCGGGAGACTTCTGCAAATCGACACCGATGACCAGGCCGCCACTGTGACCGCAAAGTCGACAAACGCGTCGCAGAAAATCCTGTGCGACCGGCGGCTCGAGATTTCCGATGGTCGAACCGGGAAAATAAACTGCGACATGGTCGGGCTTGCGCGAGGAGCGCGGGAGACGCAACGGCTGAAGGTAATCAGCGCAGACCGGGAGAATTTCGAGCGTGGGCATTTCGCGCTGCAATGCCGTGGCGGAATCCAGCAGGCGTTGTTTGGAAATATCGACCGGCACATACGCGATCGGATTCTCCAGGTGGCCGAGAAGCATGCGCGTCTTGATTCCCGCGCCGGTGCCAAAACCGACCATCTCCGCATTCTCTCCAATGGAAGCCGCCATTTCCGCGCCGTGTTTGCGCAAGATCTCCGTCTCCGTGCGCGTGATGTAATATTCGGGCAGCTCGCAGATTTGCTGGAACAAATCGGAGCCGCGCTCGTCGTAAAAATATTTGCTCGGCAGCGTGCGCGGAGAACTCGTTAGGCCGGCGAGAACTTCGGCGAGGAAATCGGAAGCGGCGGGCTCGAGGTCGAGAACAGCCACACTAGTCGCCTGGCCGTTCATTTGAGATCGCGTGCCAGCCGCAGGCCGGTGAACTGCCAGCGTTTTTCCGGCTGGAAGAAATTCCGATAGGTCGCGCGCATGTGATCCTGCGAAGTCGCGCAGGAACCGCCGCGCAGGACATATTGGTTGCACATGAATTTGCCGTTGTATTCGCCGAGTGCGCCGGGCGCGGCGCGATAACCGGGGTAGGGCGAATAGGAACTGCGCGTCCATTCCCAAACGTCGCCGAACATTTGCTGCAAACCGTTCTTGCCTGACGAGTCGTTAGGCGCGGGATGAAAACGATGCGAATCGACGAAATTTCCCTCGATGGGAATTCCAGCGCTGGCGCGTTCCCATTCAAATTCGGTCGGCAAACGCGCGCCGTCCCAATTCGCGTAGGCGTCGGCTTCGAAATAGCTCAGATGCGTGACCGGTTCCGATTCTTCGACCGGACGAAAACCGGAGAGAGTGAAATTCCACCATTGTCCGTCGCGTTTTTCCCAATAGAGCGGCGCTTCCCAGCGTTGTTCGTTGACGGTGGTCCAGCCTAACGAGAGCCAGAATTCCGAGCGCGTATAACCGCCGGCATCGATGAAGGCCATGTATTCGCCGTTCGTCACGGGACGTGAGGCGAGCGCGAAAGGCAAAACGAGCGCGCGATGCTGCGGGCCTTCGTTGTCGTAGGAAAATCCTTTGCCGTTGTGACCGATCGTGACGGTCGCTTCGTCGAACTCGACGAATTTCATCGGCGAAACGGGCAGGGACGCGATCGCCGATTTTTCGAAGACCGGATGCAGCGGATTCTGCGCGAAGACGTGTTTGATATCGGTGACGAGCAACTCCTGATGTTGCTGCTCGTGATGAATTCCGAGAATGACGATCGGCTCGATCTCGGCCAGTTGCGCGTCGTCGGCCTTGCCTAACAAGTCGATGACGCACTGGTCGATCTGACGCGCGGAAGCGTTTCGTTTCTGCGACCGTGGGTCGCGAGATCAATCCGCGCAGATCGCGCCGATGCATGTTGCCGGCAGCGTTGTAGTAGGAATTAAAGAGGAAGGCGTACTCGGGAACCTGCGGTTTGTAGGCCGGCATCCACTGTTTCACGACGAAGGTTTCGAAAAACCAGGTCGTGTGCGCGAGATGCCATTTCGTCGGACTGACATCGGGCATCGATTGCACGACGAAATCTTCCGGCTGCAAATTGCGACAAAGCCGTGTGCTGAAATCGCGCACCTTCCGGAAACGCGCGATCAATCCCTGGGCGCGTCCCGATGCCGCGCCGACCTCCCGCTCGACGGTGAGAGTGCCGCTCACGGAAAATCAGCCTTCCGCTCGTTGATCTTCCCGCGCGGCTTCCACCATTCGGTCGTGCGCGGCTTCTTCGTTGCCGCCTTCGACCAGGTGCGCGCCGAGCGTTTCATCATCGTCTTCGAAACCGACCCGCGGCACGCGGTGGCCGGATTCATCCGAAACTTCGTCGCGATCGATCATACCGTCGGTGCGATCGTCGTGATCATCGGCCGGCGGGATCATTTCCTGTCCGAGCAATTCGCGTTGCGCCTTGCGCCAATCCGCATCGGTAAAATCATTCGGATTTCGTTCGTCGATGAGAGCGATCTCGCGCGCGCGTTTCTCGACCATCTCCGGAGTCGGTGCGCCCATGCCGTTGCCGTGGAGAGTGATTTTTCCGAAGAGCGGCTGGGAGTTCTCGTTCATATCATTTTATACGCAACGCAGATGCACTTTGCATGCAACGGTTGGAGACTAACGCGCGTGACTGGCGCTGTCGAGCCATGCGCGATTACATTCAAGAATGAAGATGCGCGGTGCCCTGGTGAAGCTGGAAGACGGCGGCCATCTCGCCTACGACGAATACGGCGACGCGGCCGGCGTGCCGGTAATTTTTTGTCACGGCTGGCCCAGCTCGCGTTGCATGGCGCAACTGGCCGACGAGGCGGCGCGGCGTGTCGGTGTGCGAATTATTTCGCCGGATCGCCCGGGCATTAATGGATCTTCCTTCGTCAACCAACGCACGCTGCACGATTGGCCGGCGGTGCTGCGCGCGCTCGCTGCGCATTTCGGGATCACCGAATTTCACATGCTGGCGATTTCCGGCGGCGCTCCTTACGCCTACGTCTCGGCCTGGGCAATGCCGCAGCAGGTGAAGGCGATTGCGGTGGCCAGCGGTGTGCCTCCGATTACGGAATTGCAAAGTCGCGTCGGTCTCTTCCGCTTGCACCGCGCGATGCTCGCGGTGCACGAGCGCAGTCCCAAACTATTGCGCGGAATGTTTCACGTGGCGCGTCCGTTTGCTTCGGTGCCAATGTCGCTGCGCTACCGTCCGTTCCTGCGCCTGATTCTGCAACGCATGGATGCGGAAGCGTTGCGCGATCGGGCCGCGTTCGAATCGTGCTTCGAAAGTTCGCGCGCGGCGTGGCGCGCCTCGCTCGAAGGCGTGATCGCCGATGCCGAGATTTACGCGCGGCCGTGGGGATTTCCGCTCGAGGAAATTCGAGCGCCGATTCGTCTCTGGCATGGCGTGAAAGACCGGACGTTTTCGTTTCGTCTCGCGCAGCAATTGGCGGAACGTTTCCAGAATTGCCGGCTGGAAATCATTGAGAACGCCGGGCACTATTCGCTCCCCATTCGCAACATGGAGCGTATTCTCGCCGATCTGATTTCCGTTTGAGTTCACACCGATTTCCCGTGCGAAACGCCGGGGAAACGTCGAAGAGTAAGTAAGTGGAAGATTTTACCGTAGGTATAACGCTCAACCAGCCGAGCCGGCGTCAATCGACGCTCGGGCCGGAATGGGACGTGCGCATTCATCAGCTCGTGACCGACTGGGGCGCCGAGAAATCGCCGGAGTTGATCGAGGAAATGATCATGACCGTGCTGAAAATGGCGCGCGACCGCATGGGCACGGCGGACCTGAAGTTGATGACACGTTCGCTCAAGGAAATGCGTTACGCGGCCAAGGTCTTTGCCGATTATCGTGATGTCCGCAAGGTTTGCGTCTTCGGTTCCGCCCGCACGGTGCCGAGCGCGCCGGAGTTTCAGGTCGCGGAAGAATTCGCGCGCAAGATGGTTGAGCATCACTACATGGTCATCACCGGCGGCGGCGATGGCATCATGGGTGCGGCCCAACGCGGTGCGGGGCGCGAGAACAGTTTCGGTCTCAACATTCGTCTGCCCTTCGAACAGCGCGCGAACGAAATCATCCACGGCGATAACAAGCTGGTAAATTTCAATTACTTTTTCACCCGCAAGCTCAACTTCGTGAAGGAAACGCATGCCTTCGCGCTTTTCCCCGGCGGCTTCGGCACGATGGACGAGGGCTTCGAGGCCCTGACGTTAATTCAAACCGGCAAGTCGCGGGTCATTCCTGTTGTCATGGTTGATTCGCCGAATGGCAGCTACTGGGAGACGTGGAAGAAATTTCTCAGCAACGATCTGCTCAAGCTCGGCCTGATCAGCGAGGATGATTTTCATCTTTTTAAAATCGTACACAACGCCGACGCGGCGGTGAATGAGATCGTGCACTTCTACAAGATCTATCAATCAGCGCGCTGGGTCGGCGACAATCTCGTCATTCGTCTGGCGCGTCGCCTGACAAACAAGGCGGTGGCGGATTTGAACGCGCAGTTCAAGGATGTCGTGCGCAAAGGCGAGATCGTGCAAGGAACCGCGCTGCGACAGGAAAAAAACGAACCGGAGATTTGGGATTTGCCCCGACTCATCATGGCGCCACACCGGCATAACTTCGGGCGTTTCCGGCAATTGATCGATGCGATCAATAACGCCGAACCGGCCGAATAACCACTCGTTAGGCCTTCGCCTGTTTCTCCAGGATGTAATCGTGGATGGTATTGACCGTCCGCAAGGCGGTGCTGGCCACTTCGGAATTGGGCACGCCGACGCCGAATGTCTTTTCCATGCTGACGACGAGTTCGAGCGCGTCGATTGAATCCAAACCTAATCCGCCCGCGCCGAAGAGCGGCATGTCATCCGCGATCTGCTCGGGCGTGACTTGCAGCATCAGATTTTTCACCAGCATTTCCTTGATGCGCTGGCGCAAATTCGGGTCGGACATAAAACGCGAGGCGCGAAGGTGTGGCAACGAGTCCCGAAGTCAACCCGCGATTGCGAGAAGCTGTTGTAGCGACGCCGCTCTGTCGGCGTTGATAGCTTTGCCTGGAATCAGCGCGTGTTTACGGCGACAGAGCGCCGTCGCTACAAACGAAAGGTACTGTTACGCCTTGTTGGCGGAATCAGTCGTGCCTTCCGGCCTAACGACTGGTTCGGTCGGTTTGTTTTCCAACTGCGGGCTGGTCGGAACAGTCGCGGCCGGTTTCGCGGCTACGTCAGTCTTTCCCGCGTTGTGCAGCTCGTCGTTGAAATCGTCCTTCGCCTTCTGGAATTCGCGCACCGCCTGGCCCATGCCCTTGGCCAGTTCCGGTAATTTCTTCGCGCCGAAAAGCACGAGAACGATGAGCAGAATGACGATCAGGTCCGGCCCGCCGAAATTCATCAAGCTCGCGAGGAAGTTCATCGGATGCCGTTAAGATCATCCTCTGCCCGCAAGTTGCAAGGCAATTGTGCGGGCGAAGACTCTTCGCCTAACGAAAGGTTACGGTAGAAATAACGCGCGCCGCACCGAGAGGGTGAGCCGACCATTGACGCGCTGGCCGTAGCTCTTTTGCAGAAGGGCGATGGAATTGCTTACCGCATCGGAAAAGACGCCATCGATCGGCCCGCAGTAAAAGCCATTGCGCTTCAGCGTATCCTGCACTGCGCCCACGTAAGCCGGGTCTTGTTCCAGTTCGTGGCCAGGTTTGTTCCAATAAAAAAGGCGCCACATTCTGGTGCGGGCGAAGTCAGCTTCGTGAATCACCTTCGGCGTGTAGAGAATGCCCCACTCATCGCGTGGCAGCAGAGTCGTGCGCTCGCGATCCCAATGATAATCGTCCGCGGCATTGGCGGTGAGCGAACAAACGGCGACAACAGCGGCGACTAGACCGAGGCGTTTCATGACTCGATTAAACACCTTTGGCGCGCACACGGCAAGGTTCGCGTCAGTGCCAAAGGAAATTGCTGTGCCCGATGGAGTAGAGAAGTAGCACGGCCCCGAGTAACAGAAGTAAGTTCACGATCAGCGCGATCACATTGAGCGCAAACCAGCGCGTGCGTGCGATGAGCGCGACCAACGACAACCCGCCGCCCAATCCCCACGCGGACAGAGCAATTGGTCCATCGATGCTCCGGTCCCGAAACGGACGAATGAATTCGAAGAATATCAGCACACCGATGCCGGCGAGGGCGACTCCGATAGCACCGAAATATTTTGCCGTCTTCAAGAAAGCACTCGTTAGGCACCGCAGCGCCCGCTTGGGTAATCGATTAGTCTACACGTCGTAATACATCGCGAACTCGTAGGGATGCGGACGAAGACGGAGCGTGTCGTATTCCTTTTGTTTCATCTCGATCCAGTTGGCGATGAAGTCGGCGTTAAAGACGTCGCCTTTGAGCAGGAAGGAATGATCGGCTTCGAGCGCCTTGATCGCGCCGCCTAACGAGTCGGGCACGCTCGGCACCTGTGCGAGTTCTTCCGGTGGAAGTTCGTAGAGGTTCTTGTCGAGGGGATCGCCCGGATCGATGCGGTTCTGGATTCCGTCGAGACCGGCGAGCAGGAGCGCGGAGAAGGCGATGTAGGGATTCGCCGCCGGATCGGGTGTGCGGAACTCGATGCGTTTTGCTTTTGGATTCGCTGAGTAAGTGGGAATGCGAATGGCGGCGCTGCGATTGCGCGCGGAGTAGGCGAGGTTGACCGGCGCTTCGAATCCGGGCACCAGGCGCTTGTAACTGTTGGTGGTTGGATTCGTCAGGCAAGTGAGCGCGGGCGCGTGCCGCAGGATTCCGCCGATGAAGAAGAGCGCCATCTCGCTCAGCCCCGCGTAACCGTTGCCGGCGAAGAGCGGTTTCCCTTCTTTCCAAAGCGACATGTGGGTGTGCATGCCGGAGCCATTGTCGCCGAAAAGCGGTTTCGGCATGAACGTGACGCTCTTGCCGTGTTTCTTGGCCACGTTGCGCACGATGTATTTGTAATACTGCATGCTGTCGCCCATTTGCCGCAGCGGCGCGAAACGAACATCGATCTCGGCCTGGCCCGCGGTCGCGACTTCGTGATGCTGGCGCTCGATCGGCGACGCCGGCTTTCTCCAACTCGAGGCACATTTCGTTGCGGATGTCCTGCAACGTGTCCGACGGTGAAACCGGGAAGTAACCTTCCTTCGCCCGAATCTTGTAGCCGAGATTCGGGAATTCTTCCTTGCCGGAATTCCAATGTCCTTCCGCGCTATCGACCAGATGAAAGGAGGAATTTCCGGTGTAGCTGTAGCGCACTTCGTCGAAGATGAAGAACTCCGCTTCCGGTCCGAAAAACGCCGTGTCGGCCACGCCGGTGCTCTGCAAATATGCTTCCGCTTTTTCCGCCACGCCGCGCGGATCGCGATCGTAGGGCTCGCGCGTAATCGGATCGACGATGGTGCAGATCAAACTCAGCGTCGGCTCGGCGTTGTAGATATCGATCCAGGCGGTCGAGGCATCGGGAATGACGAGCATGTCGCTGGCGTTGATCGCGCGCCAACCGCGAATGCTGGAGCCATCGAAGCCGAGGCCTTCCGTAAAAATTTCTTCGTTATACTCGGTCAGCGTGGTGGTGAAATGCTGCCAGCTGCCGGGCAGATCGGTGAACTTGAAGTCGATCAACTTGACCTCGCGGTCCTTGATCATCTTGCTGACGTCGGATGCGGATTTTTTGTCTTTGGCCATGTGCAGGGTTTTGGTTGGTTAAGTTAGGAAAGCACTCGGAAAAATAGCCGGAGGCGCTCCGGCGCAAGGTGGAGCGAAGAGAAACCGGCGGCGCAAGATTGCTAAACGGCTTTTTCGCCGATCTCTTCCGTACGGATGCGCACGGCGTGTTCGACTGGGAGAACGAAAACTTTGCCGTCGCCGATCTTGCCGGTCTTGGCCGCGCTCACCACGATCGTGACTGCTTTGTCGACCATTTCATCCGCGAGGACGATTTCGATTTTCACTTTCGGCAAAAAATCCACGGTGTATTCGCTGCCGCGATAAATCTCGGTATGGCCTTTCTGTCGACCAAAGCCTTTCACTTCTGTCACGGTCATGCCCTCGATGCCGAGTTCGGCCAGGGCTTCCTTCACTTCCTCGAGTTTGAACGGCTTGATGATGGCTTCGAGTTTTTTCATGTCAGGTAAGACTGGAGAGACGCAGGAAGTTACAACCGGAAGCTAACCCGCGCACGCGCTGTCTTAACAATGCGAAGTGACGCGCGCAACCTCCAATTTTTTTGCACCGTTGCAGCGGAAAATCGGAAGCGAATCAAGAGCGGAAACGCTCACGCACTCCTGCTCGCGATGAAGTGATTTTCCGGGGAGCACAGGCTGCCAGCCTGTTCCGTCCGGCAGTCTGCCGGACGGCTTGCGCGAGGTCATGAATCAACACGGTCCGATTTTCTCTCATACCAGACCCCAGAATGTTCGCGGCAACCTGCCGCGAACGACGGGCTGGCAGCCCGTGCTCCCCGGAAGCTGCGGCCATGCTTCGAGGCCATCCGCAACCACTCGTTAGGCGAATTCTTTTGCCCCGAGAAATTCCGAAAATGCGCGCGAATTCTTGCCGCACTCGTCACGAAGTTTATAGTCGCAATTAATGCCCCGCGACTCTTTCGTTCATCTCCATCTGCACACCGAGTATTCGCTCCTCGACGGTGCGATCCGGATGAAGGAGCTGATGAAAAAAGCGCAGGAATTCGAGATGCCGGCGGTAGCAATTACCGATCACGGAAATCTTTTCGGGGCGATCGAATTCTATCAGGAAGCGCAGAAGGCCGGCATCAAACCGATCATTGGTTGCGAGGCCTACATGGCGCCGGGCTCGATCAAGGATCGTCCGAACAACATGCGCGATGCGGCCTATCACTTCACCCTCCTGGCGAAGGACGCGACCGGTTACCGGAATTTGGTGAAACTGATTTCGACCGCGCACCTCGACGGATTTCATTACAAGCCGCGCATCGATAAGGAACTGCTCGCGAAATATTCCGAGGGACTCATCGGGATGAGCGCGTGTTTGAAGGGCGAGATCAACATGGCGATCCAGTCCGACAACATGGAAAAGGCGCGCGCGAGTACGGCGGAATTTCGCGACATCCTCGGCGCGGAGAATTTTTTCCTCGAGCTGCACGATCACGGCATCGAAGCGCAGCACAAATGCAATCGCGTCCTGCCGACGCTGGCGAAGGAATTCGGTCTCGGATTAGTCGCGGCCAACGATGTGCATTTTCTCGAACGCCAGCATCACGACGCGCACGATGTCATGATCTGCATCGGCACCGGCAAAATGGTGCACGACGAGCGCCGCATGCGTTACACGCCGGAGTTGTATTTCAAATCCGCCGACGAAATGCGCGCGTTGTTTCCGGATCATCCGAGGCGATCACGAACACGCTCGAGATTGCCGAGCGTTGCAACCTCGAACTCGAATTCAACAAATCGAAATACCCGGAGTATCCCGTGCCGGAAGGCAAAACGCGCGAAGCGTATCTGCGCGAGCTTTGCTACAAGGGCTTGCACGAGCGCTACGGCGAACGCGTCGATTCGGAGTTGATCAAGCGACTCGATTACGAGCTCGATATTCTGGAGAAGACCGGATTCGTCAGCTACTTCCTGATCGTCTGGGACTTCATTCATTTCGCGAAAGCAGCGCGGAATTCCGGTTGGGCCGGGGCGCGGTTCCGCGGCTGGTTCGATGGTCGCCTACGTGCTCGCGATTACCGACGTCGATCCGCTGCAATTCAATCTGCTCTTCGAACGATTTCTGAATCCGGAGCGCGTCTCGCCGCCGGATATCGACGTTGATTTTTGCGAAGCGCGCCGTGGCGAAGTGCTCGAATACGTGCGGCAAAAATACGGCGAGCGCCGCGTTTCGCAGATTATCACCTTCGGCAAACTGAAAGCGAAGAGCGTGGTGCGCGATGTCGGTCGCGTTATCGGTTTGAGTTACGGCGAAGCCGATCGGATCGCGAAGATGATCCCGAACGAGTTGAACATTACGCTCGCTTCGGCGGCGGAAAAAACGCCGGACTTAAAGAAAGCGATCGCGAGTGAACCGTCGACGCGACAACTCTGGGATTACGCGATCGTGCTGGAAGGCTTGTCGCGCAACGCCGGCGTGCACGCCGCCGGCGTCGTCATCGGCGATCGCGATTTGTCCGAATACGTTCCGCTCTGCCGCGACACCAAAGGCAGCGACGTCATCACGCAGTTCTCGATGGGGCCGTTGAACGATCTCGGTCTGCTCAAGATGGATTTTCTAGGTTTGAAAACGCTGACCGTGATCGAGGACACGGTGAAATTGATCCGGGAACGCGAGCCGAATTTTTCCATCAAGAACATTCCGCTGGACGACGCGAAAGCCTTCGCGCTCTACAACCGCGGCGAAACCATCGGCCTGTTCCAAATGGAATCGGGCGGCATGACCAGCACGGCGAAGCAGTTCGATGTCCAGAAGATCGACGACATCATTGCGTTGATCGCGCTCTATCGGCCAGGTCCGATGGATCTCATCGGCGATTACATCAAACGCAAACGCGGCCTGACCAAAATCCGCTACGAACATCCGCTGCTCGAAGAAGTCTGCGCCGACACCTACGGCGTGATGATTTACCAGGAACAGGTGATGGCCGCTGCCTCCAAGCTGGCCGGCTACTCGTTAGGCCAAGCTGATTTGCTGCGCCGCGCGATGGGAAAAAAGGACCGCGAGAAGATGGGGAAGGAACGTGCCAACTTTATCAAAGGTTGCGCGGCCACGAATAAAATCGCGGAGAAGAAAGCGAACGCGATTTTCGATCTGCTGGAAAAATTCGCCGGCTACGGATTCAACAAGAGCCACAGCGCGGCTTACGGTTTGATCAGCTATCAGACCGCGTATCTGAAGGCGAATTATCCGGTCGAGTTCATGTCCGGATTGCTTAGCAACGAAATCAACAACACGGACAAGATTTCCGTTTTCGTCGGCGAATGTAAGCGCATGGGCATTCCGATTCTGCCGCCGGATGTGAATCACAGCGCGCTGAAATTCACGCCGGAAGAATTCCAATTCGATTCGCTACGGACTGGCCGCGATCAAGAATGTCGGCGAAAGCGCGATGGACTCGGCGATTCGCGAGCGCGAACGCGGCGGCGATTTCAAATCGCTGGAGGATTTTTGTGCGCGGCTCGATTCGAGAATCGCCAATCGCAAGATGCTGGAAAGCCTGGTCAAGGCCGGCGCGTTCGATTTCACCGGACGCAATCGCGCGGAACTTTTCGCGTCGATCGACGAGTCGCTTAACGCCGCGGCGTCCTCGCATCGCGATCGGGCCAGCGGACAAGTTTCGCTCTTCGACGATTTGCCGCCGCCGACTCCGAAGTCCGCGACGCGCGCGGTCATTCCGTGGTCGCAACACGAGACGATGTCGTACGAAAAGGAGTTGTTAGGCTTCTACGTCACTGGACATCCGCTTGACGCCTATGCGCAGACGATTGCGGAAGGAAACTATCAAACCATCAACTCGTTAGGCGAACTGCAGGACCGTTCGCAGTTCCGCATCGCGGGCGCGCTCGTCCAGGTCGATCGCAAGTTCACCAAGAAAGAGGGCAAACCGTTCGCGGTCGTGTGGGTGGAAGACCTGACCGGTACACTCGAAGTCGTTCTGTGGAATGAAGTTTTCGTGAAGGTCTCCGATTTTCTCGCGCCCGGAAAAGTCATCGCGATCCAGGGCAAGCTCGACAATCGAGACGACGCCATGCGTGCGACCGCGGACAAGGCACGGTTGCTCAAACCCGATGCGGCGAATGGTGCGAGCACGAACGGCGATTCGACGATTACGCTGCGCTTTGCGCCGAGCGCCAACAGCGCCGATTTGCAGCAGGTGAAACAGTTGCTCGCGACTTCTCCTGGGTCGCGTCCGGTGCAATTACTCTTCGAACGCGCGGATGGCGGCGTGCTGCGTCTCGATGCAGGCGCGGATTTGCGGGTCGAGATGACGCCGGAATTGCAGCAGCGTTTAGCGCGCTGGTTGTAGCCACGTCCCCGTGGGACGTCGGGCAAAGCTACATTTACTACTCGTTAGGCTTATCTGTCAGGCCGAAATTCAGACGCAACGGTTTTTCAACTCCGATTCGTTCCTGTAACTGCTTCTGCAGCGACGCCTCGGCTTCGCCGGTGATGTTGGCCTGTTCCGCTTTTTCGCGCGCCAGTTTGGGCAACGCCGCCAGTTCGGTCTGCAAATCCTCCGCGGAAATTCGATTCCACAAACCGTTCTCGTATTCCTGCACGTCCACATTTTCCTCTTCGATCCCGAGAATTTTGGCGCGTGGAAGCTGCACGGTGATGGCGTCGTCGCTCACATCAACGGTCACGTTCTCGCGCAAATCGAAACCGGCTTTGACATTGTAGGCGCCGTGCAATTTCACACGCTTCGTGCTCCCAACCCAGGTGTGCTCAAACTCGTGTTCCACTTCGATGGTGCGGGAAAGAACGGCCAGTTCCGCCAGCGCAGTGCTCTTCTCGAAGTAAACGCGATTGTTGATCGTGAGGCGCGGTTGCACCTGGACGAGATCGACGAATGCATCGCGCGCCTCGCGTCCGAGTCGCTCGAGTTCCGCGCTGGTTTGGTGCGCCGTGCGCATGGGCCACGACTCCGTTCGCCAAAAAATAAACGCGACCAGTCCTGCGGTAATTGCCGCGATGACGACAAACGCGAGCGGCCAATGAGATCTTCGGCGGCGCGGAGGAGGTTCGAGATACGTCGGGGTCAACATCGAATACTGAACGTCGAACTTCGAAGGCAGAAAACAATTCCGGCGTTTGTTTCACTTCGCGTACAAGAAGTACCGCCCCCCACGCCCGAAGGACGTGAAGGGCGGCTGTTCCCCCCAGAACAATCTTCAAAAAACTGCGGAGGAAGTAACCGACCCATTCGTCGGAAGCAACCTCTTATTTCGATAGAATGCACTACCATACCAGAAATGCGATAAGTTTTGTCATGAAACTTTCGTTAGGTTGCGAAATGGCCTGTTCGCCCGAACAGTTGGTGGCCTTTTTGCCGTCGGCGCGGCGATTTTTTCCCTCAGCCGATCGGCTTCATTGGCGAAGCCGGGCGTGGCGGACAAACTGAATCCCGTCGATCTGCGCCGATCGTTTTTTGCCTAACGAATGCTAACCGAACTGCAATTGCGTGATTTTCGTTGCTTCGCCGCGTTGCGGGTCGATTTCGCGCCCGGTTTCAATTTTTTTGTCGGCCCAAACGGTCAGGGAAAAACTTCAATTCTGGAGGCGGCCTGCGTTTTGTTGCGGCTGCAATCGCAACGCAGCGCGACGCTGGCGCCATTGATTCGAATCGGCCAGCACTCGTTAGGCGTGACGGGAAAATGGGACGATCATCGCATGGAATTTCGTTACAGCCCGTTGCGACGAAAGTTGATCTTCGACGACGCCGAACAAAGCAGCCCCAACGAATTCCTGCGGCTGGCGCGTGTCGTTTCGTTCGCCAACACCGATATTGATTTGGTGCGTGGATCGGGCGAAGCGCGCCGACGTTTTCTCGATTTTCTTGGTTCGCAAATCGAGCCGCGTTATCGACCGACGCTGCGCTCGTATGAACGCGCCTTGCGTTCACGCAACGCTCTCCTGAAATCCACGCCGCCGAAACCGCGCGAACTGGCCGCTTACAATGCGCCGCTCATCGAACATGGTAGTGCGTTGTCGGCCTTGCGTGCGCGGTTGGTGGAACGACTGGCGCCTTTCGCTTCCGACGCGCATGGCGAGATCAGCGCCTCGGCGGAATCGCTGCGTTTGCATTTCGCGCCGGGAAACACGGAGGATTTTGCCGCTGACCTGGCGCGAACGCGCGCGCTGGAAACACGCTTACGCCAAACCGTGGTCGGTCCGCATCGGGACGACATTACCCTGCTGGTCGACAGCATGCCGGCGGTGCAATACGCCTCCGAAGGTCAGCAACGCACCCTGGCGTTGTCGTTGAAAATTGCGCAGGCCCGCGTTTTCAGTTTGGAGGAAAAAGTCGATCCGCTCTTGTTGATCGACGACATCTTTGGCGAACTGGATCCGCCGCGTCGAAATCGCCTGCTGACCGCTTTGCCGGTGGGGTCGCAGAAACTCGTGACCGCCACGAGCATGGCCTGGCAGGACAAATTGCTGGACGGCCCGGTATTTCTCCTCGAAAAAGGGGCCCTTCACCGCCGTTAACCTGAAGCTTCCCCTTGCCACGAAGCGCTCAGTATATTCTAATTTTTATATGCGTAATCTGAGGCCAGAAGGGTCGCAGAACCTGACGGGAGCGTTGCTCGTCGCGCACCCGAGCATGAGCGATCCGAACTTCCGGCGCGCGGTGCTTTTCGTCTCGGCGCACGACGCCATGGAAGGTGCGATGGGCGTGATTTTGAATCGGCCGCTCGACAAGAGTGTGGTCGACTTGGTGAACGACACACCGCCAGATGGTCTGGCGGATGTTCCGGTTTTTCTCGGCGGACCCGTCGGGAAGAATCAGCTCATGTTCGCGGCGTTTGAATGGGAGGACGCAAACGGCCTGCGGCTCAATCATAACGTGAATGCCGAAGAGGCGCATGATCTGGTCGACCAGGATCCAACTTTGATCCGTGCCTTTGTCGGATACGCCGGCTGGAGCGCGGGCCAACTCGAAGCGGAGATGAAGCAACGTGCCTGGATCGTGCACAAGCCGACCCGTGCCGCGTTGGCGCCGGAACGTTTGCCGAATCTTTGGTTCGACATTATGCGCGGGCTCGGACCGTACTACGCCTGCTGGCCGCCGCGCCGGACGACCCGTCTTTGAACTGAAGTGGCGAGTGACAAGTGACCGGTGACGAGAAAAGACGCTTGTCACTCGTCACTGGTCACTCTTCACTTGCGGAATGATTATCGGCGTCCCCAAAGAAATTAAGCCGCAGGAGCACCGCGTCGGGCTCATTCCCTCCACCGCCAAGACGCTCACCCGGCGCGGTCACACAGTTCTGGTGCAGAAGAACGCCGGCGTTGGCTCCGGTTATTCCGATCAAGCCTACACCGATGCTGGCGCCCAAATCATCGAGGGCGCACGCAAAGTTTATGCGCAGGCCGACATGATCGTGAAAGTGAAGGAACCGTTGAAGGCCGAATACGGATTACTGCGCACAGGCCAGATTCTTTTCACTTACTTGCACCTCGCCGCGAGCAAACCGCTCACGGATGCGCTGCTTAAATCTGGCGTCACCGGTGTGGCCTACGAAACAATCCAGGTCGGGAACAAACTGCCGTTGCTCGAGCCGATGAGTGAAATCGCGGGCCGCATGTCGGTCGTGATGGGCGCGTATTACCTGGCGAAACACAATGGCGGCAACGGCGTCTTGTTAGGCGGCGTGCCCGGCGTGCTGCCCGGGAACGTCGTTGTCATCGGAGGTGGAACCTCGGGCGTGAACGCCGCGCGCATGGCGATCGGGATTGAAAGCCGACGTGACTATTCTCGAAGTGGATCTCGAACGGATGCGCTTCCTCGATTTGACCATGCCCAGTGTGAAGACGCTTTACTCGAACGAAGCGAACCTGACCGAACTGTTGCCGACGACCGACCTGCTTATCGGCGCGGTCCTCCTGCCCGGGGCGAAAGCGCCCAAGCTGATCACGCGCGCCATGTTGAAACTGATGAAACCGGGCAGCGTCTTCGTCGATATTGCGATCGATCAGGGCGGTTGCGCGGAGACCTCACGCGCGACCACGCATCAAAATCCCGTCTACGTGAAAGAAGATGTGACGCACTACTGCGTGGCGAACATGCCCGGCGCATATGCGCGCACGTCCACGCAGGCGCTGAGCAATGCCACCGCGCGTTACGTTGAGTTGCTGGCCGATTACGGATTGGAAGAAGCGTGCAAGAGACAGGCGGCGCTGATCGGCGGGATTAATACGCGCGAGGGGAAACTAACGAATCAACCGGTGGCGCAGGCGCACCGGATGAAGTATCACGCGCCATTCTGAAGGCTCGGTTCGACTTTGGTCGGGCGCGGCGCCTAACGAGTGCTGTTGAGTTCGCGCGTGTGCGCGAGGAAGGTAAGGCGGAACGCGGTTCGCTTCTTGTCCTCGGTATTCTCAACACCAAAGACAATGCCTCGTTTCGCGCGGGTCTGGTCACTTCAAAGAGACTCGGCGGCGCCGTCGTGCGTAATCGTGTCCGGCGACGGTTGCGCGAAATTGTGCGCCGTCATCAGCACGAAATTCGGCGCGGAATCTGGCTCGTCGTGATCGCGCGAGCGGCCGCCGCGCGTGCGACTTACGCGGCGCTGGAAGATGAATGGTTGCGTCTGGCAAAGCGCGCTTCTATCCTAGCGCCCTGATGGTTCCGGTCGTCCGATTTTTGATTCGCCTCTATCAAGTGACCCTCTCGCCGGTGCTCTCATGGTTGAGCGGTCCGGGCATCGGCTGTCGATTTGAGCCGACCTGTTCCCGCTACTTTTTAGAAGCGGTCGAAACGCATGGTCTCTTGCGCGGCGGCTGGCTGGGACTGCGAAGGCTCGCGCGTTGTCATCCGTGGGGCGGGCAGGGCATCGATCCCGTTCCTCCGGCGCATTCGCATCACACCACGCTCAAAGCGTTTGTTTGTGAATAGGCCGGGCGCACTTGTTATGGATCGACAAGCATGGATTGCCGTCACGCTTTGCGTGATTGGTCTGGTCGTTTACATGATCTACACCGCGCAACATGCGCCGCCGCGCGTCGCGCCCGCGTTGCCAACTCCGGCACCGGAATTTTCGCCTGCACCCTCGGCTTCGCCTACGAGACCAACCGCACGAGCGCTCCGACAGCGGAGCCGAGTCCGACCGCTGCGCCCACCTTCGAGGAGAAGACCGAGACGCTGCGCAATTCCGACGTCGAGCTGCGCCTGACGAATCGCGGCGGTGGCATCAGCGAAGTCGGCTGCTCAAGCACCGACTGGAGAAGGATCGCGACGAGTGGTTTTGAATTCGCCCGATCGTTCGCCGATCGGCGCGATCGTAGAGCATCCGGCGGCGCCTGCTCTGGCGGAGTTTACCTTCACGAAGTGCCGGATGGCGGCGTGCAGTTCGAAGGCGGCAGACCGCCGGGCCTCACGATACGGAAGCGTTTCTCTTTCCCGGCGCTGCGGAGGAGAAGGACAACTTCGTCGCCGAAATGGAGGTCGATTTCCGCAACGACGACGCGCAGCGCATGGGATGCGCGATTTCTTCGTCGGCCTTGGTTCGACCGCGGCCATTCATCCGCGGGACATGCCGCAGAACACGCGGCTCGTCTGGTGCGTCGACGGCAGCGCCAGAGGCACTGATGTGAACTGGTTTGCCGCGCAGAAGTATCCGCTCGTCGGGGTGGAAAAGCGGGCGGCGAAGCCAGTCTTTCAGGAAAAGGTGAATGGCGCGGAATGGGCCGCCATGAGCAATCAATTCTTCACCACCATCCTCACGCCGCTGAACGCGAAGGTCGGTGAAGTTTGGGGACGGCGCTTCGATGTGAAGGCGCAGGATGGTTCGCCAATCTTCGGCATCGAAGGCGCGATGGGAATGCCGGGTTTCGAATTGCAGCCCGGCCAAACGAGCACGCTGCATTTTCAACTTTACGTCGGGCCGAAACTCTACGATCGGCTCGCGAAACTGTCGCACGACGAAGCGGAGATCATGAACTTCGGGATGTTGAAATTGGTCAGCCAGGCGCTGTTGAACTTCCTGAATCTCCTGCACGGCTGGGTCCGCAATTACGGCCTCGCCATCATTTTGCTCACCGCGTGCGTCAAGGGGGTGCTCTGGCCGCTGCAGAACAAGGCGAACAAATCGATGCGCAAGATGTCCGCGCTCGCGCCCAAGATGCAGGAGCTAAAGGAAAAATACAAGGACGATCCGACGCGGATGAACCAGGAAGTGATGAAGCTCTACAAAGAGCATGGCGTGAATCCGGTCGGCGGCTGTCTGCCGATGATGATTCAGATCCCGATCTTCTTCGGACTCTTCAGCATGCTCGGGCAGGCGGCGGAACTGCGAAACGCCTCCTTCCTTTGGGTGCATGATCTTTCCCAGCCGGACACCGTGGCCATCATTCCGGGCCTGGGTTGGATTCCGATCCTGGCAACCGGCCGTCGGTCTAACCATCAATCTCCTTCCCATCCTCATGGGCGCGACCAACGTCTGGCTCATGCGCATGACGCCGAAGACCGGCGAACCACGCAACAGCGGGTCATGATGTTCATGCCGCTGATCTTCTTATTTTTCTGCTACAATTTCGCGGCGGCGCTGGCATTATATTACACGACGCAAAACCTGTTCACGATTCTGCAGCTTTATCAGAACCAGAAAGCAACCGTGCCGGTCCTGGAGAAAGTGCGCGCCGACCAAGCGTGCGAAAAGGACGATCATGACGCCCAAGGAACTACTCGACACCATGCTCGGTTATCTCGGCTTCGTCGTGCAGATCGACGAGAACGCAGCGAAGCCGGCAATCTCACCCTGCAGATCTACACGGAGGAAAGCGCACCGCTCATCGGCCGCGACGGCGAGACGCTGGAAGCGATCCAGTTTCTGCTCAACCGCCTGATCCAACGAAAGATCAAGGACGCGGAAAAGGTGATCGTCGATTGCGAGCATTACCGTTCGATGCGCGAGGACAAGATCGTGCAGCGGGTGCGCGAACTGGCCGAGCGCGTTCGCATCTCCGGCCGCTCCCTGCAGCTCGAGCCGATGAATTCCTACGAGCGGCGCATCGTGCACAACGCGTTCAAGGACGATCCCGATGTCGCCACCTGGAGTCCGTCGGATTCCGCGCGGATCAAGCAGATCACGCTGCTGAAGCGCCAGAAAAGGGAAGCGGCGCCACAGCCTCAGGCAAAAGAATAACGCGGCGCCATCCACGGTTGTAGTGACGCCGCTCTGTCGGCGTAAACCCGCGTCGCTAAAATCTGACGTCGACGATTTCCCCTTGGTAGGTCCAATCCTCCGGTCGCTTGCATAATCCCGCGCGCACCGCATTCATTCGGACGTAAGACCATTTCTCGGAGTAGCTCTCCGAGCTTCGCAGGAGATGATCGAAGAAGCCTTCCTGCCAATGTGGCTTCTGATGACCGAGCCTCAGCAGCGTTTTCCCAATCACGCTGCGCAATGACTGAACCCAGTTTGAGAGGGTTATGCCCTCGGGTGGAAGCGCCACAAACAAATGGACATGATCCGGCATGAGGATGTAGCGACCCACGGCAATGTCGTGTTCCTCGCGAGCTCGTGTGCAGAAGCTACGAAGCGCATCATGAATTTCTTCGTGTGCCAGAATGGGTAAACGGTCCAACGTATTGAACGTCACGAAGTAGAACGGGCGGTGCTTGGAAAAGACTTTCTCCAAACGCAACGGTCTCTCGTAAAAGCGATCGTCTTCTTGTTTCATCGCGTCTTTACGGCGACAGAGCGCCGTCGCTACAACCTGAGCGCCGGTTCAGAACTGCAGCACGATCTTGCCGTTGCGTTTGCTTTGCGCGGCATGCGCGATGGCCGCCGGCAATTCGCCTAACGAGTAAACTGTTTCGACCTTCGTCTTCAGCAAACCGCGCTTCGCCATCTCGAAGAGCGGGGCGAACGTCTCGGCGCGCTCTTGCGGCGTGGCCTGATCGGTACCATTTGTTCACCCACATGCCGCGAAAGATCAGGTTCTTGAAGATGAGCAGACTGTTCGGAATTTTTAGCGGCTGCAAACTCATCGCGCCGTAAGTCACCATGGTCGCTTCCGGCGCGAGCGCGTTCATCAGGCGCAGCGCGCTCTCGCCGCCGACTGCGTTCAAGGCCAGGCGAATCGGTTCGCCGTTGGTCGCCGCCTTTACTTCCTCGCGCAAGTTTTCGCCATCAACCAGCACGACATCGGCGCCTTCCGCCTTCAGTTCGTCGATTACTTCCGCGCGCCGGACTACATTGACGCTGCGATATCCCAGCTCGTGTCCGATTTGAATGGCGGCGCGGCCGGCGCCGAGTTGGCCGCATTTTGGATGAACCACTCGTTAGGGCCTAACGAGACAAAGTCATGCAGCATGCGCCACGCTGTGATCGGATTGATCTTCAACATTGCCGCCTGGATCGGGTCGATTTCCTTCGGCGCCACGATCAGCTTGTCCGCCTTGATCACGCCGGCTTCGCGCCACGTGCCGTAGTCTGTGCGGCAGGATCACCTGATCGCCGACCTTCACATTACGAACCGCCGCACCGATTTCTGTCACGACGCCGGCGCCCTCCATTCCCGGTGTCGCGGGAACTTCGCGATAACCCGGATATTTTCCCTGGATCGAATTCAGATCGGCCGGATTGATCGGCGCGGCTCGCATTTCCACGATCGCTTCATCCGCCGATGGTGAAGGCAAAGTTTCCTCAACGATCCGGCAGGACCTCCGCTGGATTCCCGTGCTTTTCGTAGCGTCGCGACGCGTATAACTTTGCTCATCGATGTCTCCTGCAGCGCATCCTACAACGAACGTTCCGGCGAGCAATTTGCAAAGCGGCGCGCGCCTCGCGTTTTTCGGAATGCTGATCAATGTCGTGCTCGCCGTCACGAAAATCGCCGCCGGCGTGATCGGCAATGCCTACGTGTTGATTGCCGACGGGATCGAATCCGCGCTCGACGTCGGTGGCTCCGCTGTCATCTGGGGCGGATTGAAATTTGCCGCGCGGCCGCCCGACGAGACGCATCCCTACGGTCACGGCAAAGCGGAACCGATCGCCGCGGCTGCTGCGGTCGCGGTCGGTGTCATCGTGGCGGCCGCTGGTCTCGCGATCGAAAGCATTCGCGAAATTCACATGCCGCGTCATGCACCCGCGCCATTCACGCTCGTCGTTCTCATCGTTGTCGTGGCGCTGAAGGAATTTCTTTATCGCAACGTCATTCATGTCGGTCGCGATGTTGAAAGCACGGCGATCCAGACTGACGCGTGGCATCATCGCTCCGATGCGCTCACTTCGACCGCGGCCTTCATCGGCAATTTCCATCACGCTCGTCGGCGGGCCTGGTTGGGAAAGCGCCGATGATTGGGCGGCGCTTTTCGCCTGCGCGGTGATCGCGGCCAACGGCGTCATGCTGTTCTGGCCGGCGTTTCGCGAAATCATGGACACCGCGCCGCGCGGTGACATGCGGCGCCGAATCCGAGCGGCGGCAGAGCGCGTGCGCGGGTGGCGGCAGTGGAAAAATGTCTCGTGAGAAAAATGGGGCTCTACTTTTACGTCGACCTGCATGTGCTGGTCGATGGCGCCATCTCCGTGCGTGACGGGCACGACATCGCACACCAGGTGAAGAGAAGATTCGCGCGAGCGATCCGCGTGTCAGCGATGTGCTAGTGCATGTCGAGCCCGTCGAGGAAATTGTCGAGCGCCGCAGTTAGCGCGCGTCGCGCGACGCCGACCTGCCTGGCCAGCGCGATCAATTTCCCGATCGCGTTCGGATGTTTTAGAACGTGAAACGCCAGTGAGGCATATGGAGTTCGCTGGCGTTCGAGATCGAAAAGAATTTGCGCAGGCAATTCCTAAGGGCGCGGCGGGTGAATCGCTGATCGCGCGCAACGAAAGCATCGGGACATTCGCGCGTGTACACGCATCGGCGATGAATCGTGTTTCCATGTCGACTGCGATGGCGCCGGTCTGCCGGGCCAGAGCGGCACGTTCGCCTAACGAGTCCATAATCGTGTCGATTGTTTCCAGCCGACCGATTTGCACTTTGTCTTTTGCCATCGCCGTCAGCAGCGCCGGCGCGGAAAAGTTCTCCGCCGCGACGATATCGCCCGGTTTCAATTTGTCCGACAAGGCGCCGGCGAAACCGGAACTGATTAGCAAACGCGGCGAATGTTCCTGGAAGAACGCAGCCAGTCGCGTTTGCGCCATGCGCCTCCCGACGCCGGTGTGAAGGACGCGCACTTCATGTGCGTGCAATCGATCGTGCTCGATCAATCTGCGAATTCTGAGCTCTCGTTAGGCAACGCGAACGTGACGGCGATCATTGCGCCGGGGCGCTGATCCGGACCTGGATCGTGGCTGTTTCACCCGTCGACTGGACGGCGGTGTTCGCCGCGGCGGTTGGTCCGAGCACTTTCCGGCGGAACTCGGCCACGCGATCGCTCGGCACGCGAGCCGTCACGGTCAGGTTCGTTTCGGCTTCGTCTTTGATCGCCGATCCGCCGCTGCCTTCTGCCGCTACCGGACACCGCTGCGGACAAATTCGGCCATTCCGATTTCGGAGCGCTCAACGGGTTATCTCGTCATCGTGAAGCGATGGCGTGGGCATGGTGTTTTTGGCCGCCGCGCCTGGAACGAGTCGGCCAGTTGCTGACGGACCGCCGCGTCCTTCGGAACAGCCGGCGGTTTGGATCTTTTTGCGGTGATGACACCGAGACCGACGACGACATTCAGGAAGACAAGAGCAATAGCCCCGATGGCGATGCGCTTCGCCATGCGCGCGCCACGTTCGGCCTGGGCTGCGTCATCGCCGCTCACGATCACTTCGCGTGCATCGCCGCCGCTGCGATGAATTTCGCGCGCGATGTTAAACTCACGCCGCAACTGCGCGTCGGACATGAGTTCCTCCTCAAGCTCGGTGCGATCGGCGGGCGAAAGTTTGCCTCGATAATCGAACAGCTTGTCGGGATTCATGCGGAATGAATTACTCAGCCGTGAGCAGTGCGGACGCAATGCCGATCTGCGCTTTCCCGGCGTGTCATCCTGAGGCTGGCGCAGCGCGCCGAAGGATCTCACGATCGCGCTGTCGAGTAAATCCGGCGTGGGCGCGTTGCACGCAGACCGAACGCGAGATTCCTCGCCGTCTGCGCGGGCTCGGAATGACATCCGGATTTGTTAGGCCAATAGGTTTGCTCTTTACCCTCGTAGAAATAAATTACCTGCCGCGTGGATGAAAGCCGCACGGACCCGAAAACTGCTCGTCGCTCCCGGCGCAAACGCATCTGGCGCGTGCTCGGTCTCATCCTGCTTCTGGTCGTCATCTTTCATCGACCGATCTTGTTAGGCATCGGTCGCCGCGTGGCGATTCATTTTGCGGCGAAGGAAAACCTGAAACTCGATTGCCGTCTCGAAGGCAGCATTTTCAGTAACCTTATCATTCGCAATCTGCGGGTGGTGCCGACTGGTCCAAGCGCAGTGGAATCGATCGATGCCGGTTATGTCCGCGCCGATTACAGTTTAGTCGATCTGTGGCGCGAAGGGATGGCGGAGTTCTTGAAGAACGTCGAACTGCGCGACATGCGCGCGGTTCTTGATCCGGCGAAGGCGCCGCCGAAATCGAAACCGGCAAAGCCTAACGAGAAGTTATCGTTGCCCCGGATTTTTCCGGAACGCGTTGCGATCTCGAACGTGAACGTGCTCGTGCGTGGGGCGACGCCGGCGCGGGATTTCGTTCTCGAAAATTTCAATCTGGCGTTGAATCGCAGCGAACCCGGTGATCTGCGGCTCGCGAAACTGCAAATCCCAGGCGCAACGGCGTGGAAGGATTTGTCCGCGCGCACGTCGTTCGCCGGAAAGAATCTCGTGATCAGCGATCTCGCGCTGGATGCGCAGAACAAGATTCGTCTTTTCGGAATCGACGCATCGCACATCAGGGAAAAGAAACTAAACGTCACGCTCGACAGTGCGCTGAGCGGCGGATCGCTTTCGAGTTCGATCGCGCTGAACGAAACGGCGAAATCGATTGATCTGAATGCGCGCGTCTTGGGGGACAAAGTTTCGCTCGATGCGTTGCGCGATCGCATCGGCGGCCGGAACTTCCCGGCGGCACGGCGGATCATCTGGAAGCGGCCTGGACGGGCGCGATCGATTCACCGCGCACATGGAATGGGACCGCATCGATGCAATTGAGCGGCCTAACGAGTGGTAATTTCTCGTTAGACCAGATTGCCATCAAGATGGCGGCACGCGATGGCGTGGCCAATATTGTTTCCGCGGAAGTCACGCACGGTTCGGACAAGATTTCGCTTTCCGGCAATGTGACCTTGCCGGCAGAGATCAAAGAGTTCGGTCGCACGCCCGCGTCGCTTCAGATCAGCGGTTCTTTGCCTGATTTGCAAACGCTGACCGCCGGAACGCCACAACCGGTTTCCGGTTCGGCCACGATTGAAGGTCGGGCCGACATTGTCGACGCCACGTTGCGCGCGGCGCTCAATGTCACGACGGGCCCGATCGAGTGGAACGGTGGTTCCGCGCAGGAAGTGAAGGCTTTGCTCACTGCGAACAAGAAGGTGCCGCCGCCGAATTCGACCCAGCCTTACTTCGCCGATCTGCAAACCGAAACGCATTTCGAAGCCACGAAGGTCGAGTCGAATGGCATTGCGCTCGATGCGATCAACGGCGTCGCAAAAAGCCATGGCGACTTGCTGACGATCGACGCGGTCGATGTCGCGCGCGCGCAGAACAAGGTCAATGTTCACGGCACTTATCATTTGCCGGCCGACTTTTCGCGCGCGCGTTTTCAACCAGCCGATATCGCGATTTCAATGAAGGCGGCGCAGTTGGCCGATTTTTGGATCGGCGAGGCGATCAACAAGATTAGCGGGCCGCTGCAAGTCGATGGACAAATCGAAGTGCGCGACGGATTGGCGAACGGCGCCATCGCGATTTTCGGCCAGGACCTGCGCACGCGCGATGTGACGATTCGCGAGCTCAGTTCGCAGATCGCGATTTATCGCAACGTCATTTACGTGAACGACCTGACCGTGGCGTTGCGCGGACAGGATTTCGTGCGCGCCGATGGACGGTTGGCGGTCGACGCGCCGTATCGTTACAAGGCTAGCCTCGTCGCGAACATTTCCGATCTCTCGCAATTCAAGCCGCTGCTCGCCACCATCGGAAACAAGAACGACCTCGCCGGTTCGCTCGTGCTCGATTGGAACGGCAGCGGACAGGCCGCAAATTTTAACAACTCCGGCGAAGTGAAACTGAATGTGGAGCAGGGGCGCTACGCGAATTTGCAATCGCTGCAGGCGCGCGTGGAAGGCACCTACGCGCCGGACGGCCTTTCCGTTCCGATTATCTATTTCGGGAGCGACAAGATGAGCTTCCAGGCCGTCGGCGAATCGAACGGCACCACCCTGGAGATTTCGAAGATCCAGATCGCGCAGGCGAAATCGAGATACGCCACCGGTTCTGCCTCGGTGCCGTTCATCTGGAAAAATGTCGCGTCCGATAAAGCGGTCTTCGATCCGAATGGGAAAGTCGCAATCTCGTTTCAATCCGAGAATCTCGACCTGAAGAAATTGTTCGAAGACGTCGGCGCCAAACCGCTCGGTTCAGGACTCGTTAGTCTAAAACTCGAGGCCGGCGGCACGCTTTCGCAGCTGACTTCGCGGCTCGATCTGCAGGCGCGCGAATTGCGGTCGCCGCACGCGCCGACCTTCGAGCCTGCCACTTTCGATCTCACCGCCGAGATGCTGAACAATCAGCTGGCCGTGAATGGAAGAATTCAGCAGGCCAAGATTCAGCCGGTCACGATCACGGCGAACATGCCGTTGAATATCGGGCGCATTCTCAGCGAGAAGAAATTCGACGAGAACACACCGATCAGCGCGAAAATCGAAATGCCGCGGAGCCCGGTCAATTTCGTCAGGCAATTCATTCCCGCGCTTGAGCGCGTCGATGGCGATCTCGCGCTCAACGTCAATATCGGCGGCACGATTGCGAAGCCGGTCCTCAGCGGATCAGCCGAGACGAAGATCAACGCGGCGCGTCTGAGCAATCCGACACTGCCGGCGCTGACGAATTTCGCCGCGCGTCTCGCTTTCGCCAATGACACATTGAGCCTGGAAAATTTTCGCGGCGAAATGGCGGGTGGACCATTCACGGTCACGGGTCGGGTCACATTTCCGAAACTCACCCAGCCGAATCTCGACTTACAACTAAGGGCCGACGCGGTGCTGGTGGCGCGCAATGACGACCTGACGGTGCGGGCCGATGCCAATCTGCGCGTGGCTGGTCCCCTAACGAGTGCAAGTGTGAACGGCAACGTCGCGATCACCAACAGCCAGTTCCTGAAAAACATCGATCTCATTCCGATCGGTTTGCCGGGCCGGCCTGCACCCGGACCGAAACCGCCGCAGGACAGGCCGGATCTTTCGTTCCCGAATCCGCCGCTGCGCGATTGGAAATTCGATGTCGCGATCAAGAGCAAGGATCCGTTTCTGATTCGCGGCAATCTCGCCAACGGCGGCGCGCTGATAGACATGAAGTTAACTGGCACCGGCCTGAAGCCGCAGCTCGATGGTTCGGTGCGATTGCAAAACGTGGAGGCGACGTTGCCGTTCAGCCGGTTGGAAGTGCAGCAGGGCTCCTTCTATTTCAATCCGAGCGATCCATTCAATCCGAGGATCGACTTGCAAGGCACATCGCTCGTGCGCGATCACACCGTGCGCGTTTATGTTTATGGAACGGCGAATGAACCGCAGGCGATTTTCAGCAGCGAACCGCCCTTGCCGCAGGAAGAGATTATTTCGCTGCTCGCCACTGGCACCACGCGCGAGGAGCTGACCAGCGGCTCAAATGTGCTGGCCGGTCGTGCGTTGATGTTGGTCGGACAGGAGCTTTACCGGAAAATCTTCAAGAAGGGACAGGCGACTAAACCGAATTCGGTCTTCGACAGGTTGTCATTGGATGTGGGCAACGTTGATCCGCGCACGGGTCAGCAAACGGCGACGGCGCGTTTCCGCGTTAACGAGAAGTTTCAACTCGTCGGTGACATTGGCGTGCAGGGCGACTTCCGCGGCACGGTGAAATATCTGATTCGGTTCCGGTGATGAGACGCTCGGCAACGCTGTTTGCGGCGCTGTTGTTAGCGCCGGTGCTCGTGCTCGCGCAAGGCGCAGTCGATGCGCCGCGGCCGGAGGACAGGGACAAGGCCCAGCGCGAAATTGAAAAGCAGAACGAGAAAATCGCGCAGACCTCGAATGTCGAGATTGTCGGCGCGAAATCCTTCAAGGAACAGGAACTGCGGGCGCAGTTAAAGGATCAGATTGCGTCCATCCAGGAACTCGGCCTGACCGCGGCGCGCGCCGATGACGCCGCATTTTTTCTGGAGCTGTTCTATCGCAAGAACGGCTTTTCCAGGGTGAATGTGAAATACGTCCTGGCCGGCGGCAATCGCTTGCGCCTCGAGATTGACGAAGGTCCGCGCACCACCCTGGGCGAAGTCGAGTTTGTCGGCAACAGAACTCTCCCCTCCGACAAGCTCCTCGAATATTTCGTCGGCCCGACGCGCGAGCGTTATTCGAAAATGGAAAAGAAACTTCCGTATGTGAAATCCGATCTGGACGAAGGCATTGATCTCGTTAGGCGGCTCTACGTTTCGGAAGGCTTTCTCAACGTCATCGTGCAGGAGCCGCACGTGCGCGAGCGCGCCGAAAGCGTCGTCGATACTTCGGTCGCGATCGTGGAAGGCCGCCGCTATTCGTTTGGTGAAGTCGGTTTCGCGGGCAACACGATTTACAGCCCGGACAAATTGCGCAAAGAAATCGCCGACATTCTGGTCGAGCCTTACACCGATCGTCGCCTGGCCGATATTCCGCGGCGGTTGCAGGCCTATTACAAGGCGCGCGGTTACTACAGTGTGAAAGTCGACGCGACGGGATCGCCCGATGCCGCGACCGGCGGCCGCGTGCCGGTGCACGTCACGATTTCACCGGGCGCCATTTATTATTTCGATGGCGTGAGCGTGACCGGATTGCAACGGCTGCGACCGAGTTTCATGCAGAAGCGCTTCGGAAGATTGAGCGGAGAGCGATACAGCCCGGATGTGCTCGACGAAAAATTTCGCGAGATGATGCAGACGGGTTTGTTCAGCGTGCTTCAGGTCAAACCGGAACCGTTCGATGGCAACAAACTGCATCTGCAAATCTCGGCCGAGGAAGCCAAGAGCAAGGAATTCGGCTTCTCGGCTGGTTACGGAACCTTCCTTGGTTTCATCGTCGGCGCGTCGTATCGCGATCGCAATGTCCTCGGCTACGGCCGGCCGATCACGACTTCGGTTGAGTTTTCCGGACGCAGTCTAAAGGGCGACATTCTTTACGAAGATCCGTGGTTCTTCGACACGGATAACCGTTTCAAGCTCCACCTCTACGCGCTCACCTTTGATTACGATGGCTATTCGAAATTCGAAGTCGGCGCGCGCGCCGATCTCAGTCGCAAGCTGACCAAGCAATACGAGATCGGTGGATTTTTCATGACGCGACACGTCGAAGTCACCAGCGCCGATATTCCGCCAGAATTTCTTGGCCGCACTTCCTACCAGGTCAACTCGATCGGCTTCACCCAAACCCTCGACCTGCGCAAGAGCCCGCTCGTTTCGCCGCGCGGTCTTGTTTTCGACAACACTTTCGATTACGCCAGCGACGCGCTCGGCAGCCAGATTGATTTCGTCCGGACCACGGCGCGTCTCGCCTATTTTCTGCCGTTCGGGCCGGAGAAAAAAACAATCGACCTGAATTCACGCGCCGAGGTGGATGAGAGCAAACTGCTGCAATGGTTCCGCCAGTCGATGCTTGCCTTCGGCGCGCGCGTCGGCGTGATCAAGGGCGTGAGCGGCAGCGAAATCCCGATCGACGAGCGCTTCTTCAACGGCGGCGCCAACAGCGTGCGCAGTTTCGGCGAACGCGATCTCGGCCCGCATGTGAACGGCGACCCGATCGGCGGCGAATTCCTCAGTGTTTACAATGTCGAGTACACCTTTCCGATTATCGGCGAACTGCAGGGCGCGGTATTTTTTGATGCGGGCAATCTGTTGCCCAACGCGAGCGATGCCGGCTTCACCGACATGCGTTATGCGATTGGCGTCGGGCTGCGCTACAAATTGCCGATCGGTCCGATTCGACTCGATTACGGTTTCAATCCCGATCCGCGCGAGGACGAAGACTTCGGCGCGTTTCATTTCAGTTTCGGATTTGCGTTTTGAATCATGCTCTCAAAACTGTCATCCCGAGCCCGCGCAGACGGCGAGGGATCTCGCAAAGGATGTTTGATCACGCTTTTCAGCTTCGCGTGAGCAATAGGGTCAGCGTGAGATCCTTCGGCGCGCTACGCCAGCCTCAGGATGACAGATTGGCCTAACGAATGAAAACGCCCCAGAACGATGCGCTCGGCGACATGCCGGCGGCGGAATTTCGCAAACACCTGCACGAGATCGCCGATTGGATCGCCGATTATCGAGAAAACATCGAAAAGACGCGCATTTCGCCTAACGAGAAGCCGGGCGCGATTCGCGCGCATTGCCGGCGAGCGCGCCGGAAAATGCGGAACCGATGGAGGCGATCATGGCCGATTTTCACCGCGTGATTTTTCCCGGCATCACGCAATGGAGTCATCCGCAATTCATGGGCTACTTCGGCGCGACCACCAACGGTCCGGGCATTCTCGCCGAAATGCTGACCGCGGCCGTGAACGTGAACGCGATGACGTGGCGTGTTTCGCCCGCCGCGACAGAACTGGAAATGGTTGTGCTCGGTTGGCTGCAGCAATGGCTCGGTTTGCCTAACGAGTTCAATGGCGTGAGCTACGACACCGCTTCCATCGCGACCATGCACGCGCTCGCGGCCGCGCGCGAAGAAGCGGGAACATCCGTGCGCACGCTCGGCCTTTCCGGACGCGATGAGCTCCCCATCTTTCGCATTTACGCATCCGACCAGGCGCATAGCTCCGTCGACAAAGCCTGCATCGCCCTCGGCCTTGGCGAACACAATGTGCGACGCATCGCGAGCGATGCGGAATTCAAAATGGATGTGAAAGCGTTGCGCGAAACGATCGCAGCCGATTTGCGCAAGGAATTTCAGCCGCTCGCCGTGGTCGCGACGGTCGGCACAACGTCAACCGCGAGCGTCGATCCGGTGAAGGAAATCGCGAAGGTTTGTCGCGAGCACAACATGTGGCTGCACGTCGATGCCGCTTACGGCGGCGGGCTCGCGGTCCTGCCGGAATGCGATTGGGTCAAGGACGGCTGGAACGAGAGCGACTCGTTAGTCATCAACCCGCACAAGATGCTTTTCATTCCGTTCGATTTCAGCGCGCTCTATGTGCGCGACATCAAACGCCTGCGCGATGTCTTCACCCTCGTCCCGGAATATTTGCGCGGCGACGCCTCGCAGGCCGAGATCAACTACATGGATTACGGCGTGCAACTCGGACGCCGTTTTCGCGCACTGAAAGCGTGGATGGTCTGGCGCGCTTTCGGCCGCGAAGGAATCGCGGCGCGCATCCGCGATCATCTGCGACTGGCGCAGCTCTTCACCAAATGGGTCAAAGAAGATCCGCGCTTCGAACTCTCCGCGCCCACGGTCATGCCGGTCGTTTGTTTTCGAATCAAAGCCGCCGATGACGCAACGGCCGACAAGCTGAACAGCAAAATGGTCGAGACGATCAACGCCGGCGGCGAAACGTATTTGATGCAAACAAAACTGCGCGGCCGCACGGTCATGCGCTTCGCCCTCGGCAATCTCCTCACCACCGAAGAACATGTGCGGCGTTGTTGGGAAATCATTCGGGAAACGGCCGCGGCTGCCGCATAAAGGTTCCTAGCGTCCGCTCGCGCGACTTGCTAGAACCCAAGGCCGATGCCCAGGGAGGAAGACGCAAATCTACGGTTGGAGATCGGGCATGTCCTCTTCATCGACATCGTCGGTTACTCGAAGCTCCTGATCGAAGAGCAGAAGGAGCGCCTCGACCAGCTGACGAAAATCGTGCTCGGGACGGCGCAGGTGCGCGACTCGACCGACGAACAACTCGTTAGGCTGCCGACCGGTGACGGGATGGCGTTGGTCTTTCATCACAGCGCGGAAGAGCCGGCGCGGTGCGCGCTCGAGATCGCCGAGGCGCTCCGCAAGCATCCGGAAATTCCGGTCCGGATGGGCATTCACAGCGGGCCGGTGAGCGAAGTGACCGACGTGAGCGGGCGCAGCAACCTCGCCGGGGCCGGGATCAACATGGCGCAGCGGGTGATGGATTGCGGCGATGCCGGGCACATCCTCCTCTCGCAGCATGTGGCCGATGACCTGGTGCAATACCGGCAATGGGCCCCGCGGTTGCGTGATCTGGGCGAATGCGAGGTCAAGCATGGCGTGCGTCTCCATTTGGTGAACCTCTACGCTGAGCCATTGGGCAATCCCGAAGTGCCGGAGAAGCTGAAGCTTGGAGACGGCGCGCCCTCGCGCCGAGAAGCGACGGCCCGGGGCGGGCCGGCTCCAGCGTCGCATGCCGTGGCACGAAATCGTCATTGCGCTTCTCTTTGTCGTCGCCGTGATCGCGGCTGCGTTCTTCTATCTTAGAAAAGGTGCGCCGCCGCGGCGCTTCGGCCGGTGTGCCGGAGAAGAGCATCGCCGTGCTGCCCTTCAACAATCTCAGCCGCGATCCGGACAACGCCTTTTTCACCGACGGGGTGCAGGATCAGATCCTGACCGCTCTGGCCAAACTAGCCGACTTGAAAGTGATCAGCCGCACCTCGGTGATGAATTACAAGAGCGACGCACCGCGCAACCTGCGCGAGATCGGGCAGCAGCTGGGCGTGGCGCATTTGCTCGAGGGTAGTGTGCAACGAGCGGGGAACAAGGTGCGAGTCAACGCGCAATTGATCAATGCGCGCACCGATGCGCACGAGTGGGCGGAGAATTATGACCGGCCGGTCGGACGATGTCTTCGCCATCCAAAGCGAAATCGCCAAGGCGATTGCCGATCAGCTGCAGGCGAAGCTCTCGCCTAACGAGAAGAAAGCCATCGAGCAGCCACCGACCACTGACCTGGCGGCTTTCGATCTTTACAGCCGGGCGAAGTCACTTCTCCTCACGGCAGGTTTCAGCGCGACCGGCGATCCAGACCGGCTGAAGGCAATCGAACTTCTGGATGAAGCGGTGAAGCGCGATCCCTCGTTTTTCGACGCTTACTGCCAGCTCGCCTGGGCCCACGAATCCTTGTATGCAGTAGGTGGGTCTGATCACACTCCGGCCCGGCTCGCGCTGGCTGAAGCTGCTGTTCAAGCCGCGACACGGCTGCGGCCGGATGTTGGCGAAACGCACTTGGCGCGCGCACAATATCTCTACTACGGGCTGCGCGACTATGCCGGCGCCCTCGCCGAACTGGAGATTGCGCGTCGAGGCTTACCCAATGATCCGCGTCTTTTCGAACTTACCGGCTACATTCTGCGGCGACGCGGCCAGCGGGAGGAAGGTCTGCAGAACCTGCAGCGCGCGGCGGAGCTGGACCCGCGCAACTTTTTTACTCTGCAACAGATCGCGATCAGTTACCAAACCCTGGGGCGCTATGCCGAGGCGATCGCTGCGCTGGATCGCGCGTTAGCGATCGTGCCCGACAACGCCGAAACGCGAGCCAATCGTGGACTATGATTACATCTGCTGGAAAGCGGACACCCGGCCGCTGCACCAGACGATTGATGCAATCCTCGCGCAAGGACCGAGCGCCATCGCCAGCGCCGCGGACATCTGGTTCTTTTGCGCGCTGGCCGAACGCGATCCGGCTGCGGCCGAACGAGCCCTCGTCGCGCTGGGCGACAATCCATGCTGGCTCGAGTCCCCGATTAATCTGAGCCACAGCTTTGGTGAAGGGCTGCTGGCGCGCATGACCAAAGATGAGGCAAAAGCGCGCACTGCGTTTGAAGCGGCTCGCGTCCAGCAGGAGAAGATCGTGCAGGCGCAGCCGGACTACGGCCCGGCGCTCTGCGTCCTCGGCTTAATCGACGCTGCTCTTGGGCGGAAAGACCTGGCCTTGGACGAAGGCCGTCGAGCGATCGCGCTCACGCCGCTGGAAAAAGATGTCGTCAACGGCAGCCGCGTCCTTCAGTATTTCGCCATCACGGCAGCGTGGGCGGGCGAGAAGGAGCTTGCCTTGCAGCAACTGGAGGCTGGACTGCGTGCTCCCGCCGCATCGCTCATGCTGAGCTACGGCGCCTTAAAACTGTTCCCGGTCTGGGACCCGCTCCGCGGCGATCCGCGCTTCGAAAAAATCGTCGAGTCGCTTGCGCCGAAGCCTTAGCGGTTTGAAACGATGGCGCGCAGCGCGCACATGATAGCGTCCGCAAACCCGTTTCTCACGACCGCACAAACATTTGCGTCGCGTCTGGAAAATTATCAAAGAAACGGCGGCAGGTTTGGCCTAACGAGTCGTTGGTTTAATCTCGAAATCTGCGTGGCGGAAGCGAATCCTTTACGCAACTCCTCGGCACAATCTTCATCAGGATCCAACGATCAATGCGACATGCTCGCGCAGTATCTTCTGTGGCGGCAAACCTACGGCGTCCTGCTATAGCGCGGGCGTAATCGTCAGTAGTGCGACATTGCACAACGGGCATACGGCAATAACGACGCCCGCTTAAAGTGCAGCCTTGAGCGTTGGACCGATTTTTGTTTCGATCCAGACGTGTCTGTCGACGAGGACGAAGCCTCGGGAAGTCGAATCGGTGAACGGCCAGAAATGATTTTCTCACAACGAGAAATCAAAGAAGGCCAAAACAAGAAAAGGAAATAAAAAGACCTATGAAAACAACACTAATGAAGACCATTGTTCGGGGAGCCTTAGCGGCTTTGGTCGCCTTAACGTTCACACCGCTGCTGGCGTCCGGGGCCGGAAAATTAGAAGGGGCTTGGAATGTCAGTGTGACAGTTCTGTCCAGTTGTACGGCGGGCCAGCCCATCGCAACTGTTAACAGGATGATTACTTTTGCGGACGACGGCGTGCTCCAGGAATTCGCCGTTTTCGTCAATCCGCTGGCGCCCGCCCTGCGCAGTCCCGGTCATGGCGTTTGGAGTCATTCATCCAATGGAAATTACTCCTATGACGTCCAGTTCTTCCGCTTAAATGCCAACTTCACTCTGGCGGGATGGAATCGGGAGCATCGGGAAGTTGTGGTGAACCATTCAGGAACCTCCTTTACGGCCACGGGCACGGCCCAGATCTTCGACGCCAACGGCAATCTGCTCGCAACCGGCTGCGCCACCGAAACGGGCACGCGTTTATTCTGATTGCGCAACACCGTTCATCGTTTTGGCGAATCTCACGGCCTGGCGATCGGAATTGAATGCATTACGACCGCTGGCACGAGATTCGAGCTCTGACCGTCTGTGGGGTTTGGCGCGTTCCATCCGCGCCAAACCGCTGGCCCGCGGTTAAATTAACACTGAAAAAAACTGTTCCCGGTCTGGGACCCGCTCCGCGGCGATCCGCGCTTCCAAAAAAATCGTAGAGTCGCTCGCGCCGAACAACAATTAAACCACGGGTCGCACGGATAAAACGGATGAAGAGGTGATTCACGAGAAGTTGAGTGGCAAAATCATCGGGGCCGGAATGATGCCTGAGCCTTATCCGTGCTATCCGTTTAATCCGTGGTTCTTTTGAGACTTTGAAAATCGTCGCCTCGTTAGCACCGAAATGATCATGGCCGCCGACGCCACCAAGGAGATTCAGTTTGAGATCGGCCACGTCTTATTCATCGACATCGTTGGTTTGAAAGGCTGCATCCGTGCATTAACATTAGGAGTCCGTAAACCCTCCGTTCTTCTCCACTTATGCAAACAACCGTCGCCCAAACAAAAAGCAGTTCCTCCACGGAGGTAGATTTTCTTCCGCTGCAAGGAACCGATTACGTTGAGTTCTACGTCGGCAATGCCAAGCAGGCCGCGCACTTTTACAAGACTGCGTTTGGGTTCCAATCGCTCGCCTATTCCGGACCGGAAACCGGCGTGCGCGAGCGCGCCAGTTACGTCATTCGCCAGAACAAACTGACCTTTGTCCTAACGACACCTTTGCGATCTGGCAATCCGATGGCGGATCACATCGCCAAACATGGCGACGGCGTGAAGTTTCTCGCGCTCAAAGTGGAAGACGCGACTTCCGCCTGGAAAGAAACGACCAAGCGCGGCGGCAAGAGTTACATGGAGCCGACCACGTTGCACGGACGAGAACGGCCGCGTGGTCATGAGCGGCATTCACACTTATGGCGACACCGTGCATCTCTTCATCGAGCGCGGCGATTACAACGGCGTGTTCATGCCGGGCTTCCGCAAGTGGGAATCGAACTACAATCCGCCCGACACCGGATTGCTCTATGTCGATCACTGCGTGGGCAACGTCGGTTGGAACCAGATGAATCCGCGGGTGAAATTTTACGAGGATGTGATGGGCTTCCGGAACATCCTGACCTTCGACGACAAGGACATCTCGACCGAATACTCCGCGCTCATGAGCAAGGTGATGAGCAACGGGAACGGCTACGTGAAATTTCCGATCAACGAGCCGGCCGAAGGAAAAAAGAAATCGCAGGTGGAAGAGTATCTCGATTTCTACAACGGCGAAGGCGTGCAGCATGTCGCGGTCGCGACCAAGAACATCGTCGAGACGGTGACTGAGCTACAACGTCGCGGCGTCGAGTTCCTAACTATTCCGACGACCTACTACGACACCCTGCCGGAGCGGGTCGGTAAGATTGACGAGGACCTCGAACCGCTGGCGCGTCTCGGCATTCTGGTCGATCGCGACAACGAAGGTTATCTGCTGCAAATCTTCACCAAGCCGGTGGAAGATCGGCCGACCTTGTTTTTCGAAATCATTCAACGCAAAGGCGCGAAGAGTTTCGGCAAAGGAAATTTCAAAGCGCTCTTTGAAGCTCTGGAAAAGGAGCAGGAAGCGCGCGGTAACTTGTAGTAGCTAACGAGAGGTTAAGCCATGCCGCATTATCAACGACTCGGCGAAATGCCGAGAAAACATCACATCTGGTTTCATCGCAACGGCGCGGGGCCCGGTTACAAGAACGAAGGCATCTACTACGAGCACGTCATTACGACCGAGGGTTTCGACGAAGCCTACTCGATCATGTATCACCTGCGGCCGCCGACGCGGGTTCGCAATGTGAAGCTGCTCAAGCACGAAGAGCTGAAGAAAGCGGCCGAGAGTCCGTTGCGCCATCATCATCTGCGCACCGCCAACATGGCGCGCCGCGGCGACCTCTACAGCGGGCGCGTTCCGATTCTGTTCAACCAGGACATGACGGCGTGGCGTTGTCGGCCGGAAAAGGAATACGGACAGTTTCAGTATTACAAAAATGGCGGAGCCGACGAAACTATCTTCATCTTCAAAGGCGGCGGCACGGTCGAATCACTTTTCGGCAAGCAACGTTATCGGGCCGAGGATTACATTGTTATTCCGCGCGGCATTACTTATCGGCTCGTGCCCGACAAGGTTGATGAAGAAGATTATCTGATTCTCGAATCGACCGGGACCGGTGCGAATTCCGAAACGCTATTTGAATAGCGAAGGCCAGATCAAAATGGGTGCGCCTTACTCCGAACGTGATTTTCACGGAGCGACCGAGTTGAACGTGATCGACAAGGAAGAAGACACCGAGATTCTGGTGAAGGATGGTCCGCGCTGGACCTGTGTGACGATGGCGCATAATCCCTTCGATGTGGTCGGCTGGGACGGCTACGTTTATCCCTTCACGTTTAACGCGCAGGATTTCGAGCCGATTACCGGCACGGTGCATCAGCCGCCGCCGATCCATCAGACCTTCGAGATTCGCGGCTATGTCGTCTGCACCTTCGCGCCGCGTCTGCTCGATTATCATCCCGAGGCGGTCAAAATTCCCTGGGTGCACGACAACGTCGAAGCCGACGAAGTGCTCTTCTACGTGCGCGGAAATTTCGGTTCGCGCAAAGGCATCGAAGCCGGCTCGATCACGCTGCATCCGCGCGGCATTCCGCACGGGCCGCATCCGGGCACGATCATGGCGAGCAAAGACGCCGTGCGCACGGAAGAGCTCGCGGTCATGTTCGACACGCAACACACGCTCGAACTGACCGAGGCGGCCGTCGCGATGGACGACGAGAAATATCCGCTGAGCTGGCTGGACTAACGAGTCGCTTAAATCGCGTGTTGTAGTTGCCGCCGTCTCTGGCGGCAGAATCTTCCGCGCGTCTGCCGTCGAGACGACAGCAGCTACATGTTGTCTAAGACCGCTCGGCAGGTAGTTTTTGCGGCAATGCAAAATCACGAAACAGAATTCGAGGCCGCGCAACGTCGCATGCGCAACATCCCGCGTTGCGGTGCGGCGCGCTTGGAAAGCCTAGAGAATTCCTATCTCCAGATTCTCGAAGCCGTCGGCGAAGATCCGCAGCGCGAAGGTTTGCTCAAGACGCCGGAGCGCGCCGCGAAAGCCTTCGAGTTCCTAACGAATGGTTACCGGCAGGATCTCGGCGCCATCATTAACGATGCGATTTTCACTTCCGACGCGAGCGAGATCGTTCTGGTCAAGGACATCGAGCTTTACTCGATGTGCGAACATCATCTTTTGCCTTTCATCGGCAAGGCGCACCTCGCCTACATTCCCAACGGCAAAGTCATTGGACTTTCGAAAATGGCGCGCATCGTCGATGTCTTCGCGCGTCGTCTGCAAATCCAGGAGCAACTCACCACCCAAATCGCCGATGCCCTGATGAGCGCATTGCATCCGACCGGCGTCGGCGTTGTCATCGAGGCGAAACATCTCTGCATGATGATGCGCGGTGTGGAAAAACAGAATTCCGTCATGACCACGTCGTGCCTGCTTGGTTCCTTCAAGGAAGACGCGCGGACTCGCTCGGAATTTCTCGCGCTGCTCAAGAGCTAGCCGTGCTGACCGTCAGCAAACGGCTGGAATTTTCCGCATCACGCCGGCTTTTCGATCCGAAGCTGAGCGAGACGGAGAATCGCGTGCAGTTCGGCGAGGAGAGCGCGGCGCGTTACGGCACGGGACGAAACTACGTGGCCTGGTTTGTTTTCTCCGGCGAAGTCGATCGCGCCACCGGCATGCTGATTAACATCAGCGAAATCAAACGTCGCGCCGGCGAGATCATCGATGCGGGCTTCGACCACAAATTTCTCAACCAGGACAGTGCGGCCTTCGCCGAAGTCGTGCCGACAGTCGAGAACATCGCGCGACAACTTTTCCTCGAGGTCGCGCCGCTCTTTCGCGATTCGAATTCGAAATTGGTCGCCTGTCATTTGCGCGAGAACGAAATGCGCAGCGCGACGGCCTATGCCAGCGGCGCGTGCGACACAAACTACTGGTTCGAGTTTTCCGCGGCGCGACAAACGATGTCGCCGCGACTCAGTCCGCAGGAGAATGAGGAATTGTTCGGGAGCGCCGCATCACCTTTCGGTCACGGGCATCATTACCGCGCGCGGCTGACGTTTCGCGAACCGCCTTCCGGCGTGCGGTTCGTCATTCAGTCGTTAATCGGCGAACTGGATCATAGGAATCTCAATCGCGAAGTTCCCGGTCTGGACGGGCGACCGATCACGACCGAAAGCCTGGCTGCCTACGTCTTCGAGCGCGGCGCAAAATCATTTCCGCTCCAGCGCGTGCGTCTGCACGAGCGCGACGATTTTTTCGCCGAGCATTGGCGCGGCGGCGCAAATTTTCTCGGAATGCGAAAGGCATTCAGCGCCGCGCATCGGCTTCATGTGCCGACGCTTTCGGCGGAACAGAACGCGGAGCTCTTCGGCAAATGCAACAATCCGCGTGGCCACGGTCATTCCTATGTGGCAGAAGCAACGATCGGCGGCCAATTGGATAAGCGGAGCGGCACGCTCTACAGCTTCAAGGATTTTCGCAGCGGCATGGAAGAGGCGGTCGGCGCTTGGGACAACCGGCATCTCGATCTGGAGACGGAGGAATTTCGCGACCGGCCGTCAACCGGCGAAAACATCGTGCAGGCGTTGTGGCAAAAATTGGATCCGCGCCTCTCGCATCGTCTCGAACGTTTGCGCTTGTGGGAAACGGCCAACAACCGTTTCACTTTACGACGTGACCGGGATGAAACCGTGCCGGCCTAACGAGTAATGACCCCAACCCTCGCAGCACCTGCCTTGCCCCGGCCGCGCGGCCATCTGGCCCTGATGATCGCTCTGCTCTTTCTCTTCGCGGTTTCGTCGGTTGTGGTGACCATGCGTTTCGGCGTCATCATCATGAGCGCGATCGGCGCAGGTGTGCTCCTGACTGCGACCTATGCGGTGAGCGAAAAAGGACTCCTCTTTTCGCTCACGGTCGTTCTGTCCGTTCTCACGGTGCTGTCGAGCGCGATGATTCTCGTTTTCAACCAGGGGTGGATGGTGCTCGTGTCGCACGCCTGCATAGTCCTGCTGCTGCTGTTGTTCACCATCATCATTCTGCGGCGCGTGCTCGCGCCCGGCAGTGTCACGGCCGATCGAATCTACGCGGCCATTTGTGTTTATCTGCTCGCCGGTTACGCCTGGGCCTTTCTCTACTCGATTCTCGAACAACTCCAGCCGGGCTCGTTCAAGGGTTTGGAGGCTGAGGCGGGCGCGAATTACATCGCGCAGGTGATGCAGTTGAAATACTTCAGCTTTACCAGTCTCACCACCGTCGGATACGGCGACATCACTCCGGTTTCGCCGCTGGCGCGCAGCTTTGCCAATCTTGAAGCGATCAGCGGACAACTTTATATGGCCGTGCTGGTGGCGCGCCTGGTCGGATTGCACATCGTTCACGCCACGCAATCGGATGATTGAGTTGCGCGCCGAAGAATGAAAATCGCCGTTGCCCAAATTGCCTGCGCGCTCGGCGATATCGCGGCCAACGTGCGCAAAGTCGAAGACTTCGCCGGGCGCGCGCGCAACGCCGGCGTGGAACTGATCATCTTTCCCGAAATGTCGGATACCGGCTACGCCATGCCGGTGATTCGCGCACGCGCGACGAGTTGGAATGAAGGCGCCGTTCCGGAATTGCGGCGCATCGCGAAGGAGCTGGCCCTGGCAATTGTCTGCGGAGTTTCCGAGCGCGACGGAGCGTCGATTTACAATTCGCAGGTTTTCATCGACCGCAGTGGCGAAATCGTCGCGAAATATCGCAAGACGCATCTCTTCAAGCCGGCGCCGATCGAGGAGCACACCTGCTTCAGCGCTGGCGACAAATTGCACTCGTTAGGCATGAATGAATTTCAATTCGCCTTGAACATCTGTTACGATCTGCGCTTTCCCGAGGTTTTTCGCGCGCAAGTGGTGAATGATAAGGCGAATGTTTTCCTGATTTCTTCGGCCTGGCCGTTTCGGCGCGTTGACCATCTGCGCACACTCGTGCTGGCGCGCGCGATCGAAAATGAAAGTTACGTCGTGCTTTCCAATCGCGTTGGCACCGATGAAAGAGTTACCTTTTGCGGTTCATCGGTCATCGTTGATCCCTACGGTGTCATCGTCGCCGGCGCGTCAGCGGATCGCGAAGAATTAATCTACGCCGATATTTCTTCGGAGATCGTGCACGACGTTCGGACGCGTCTGCCTTGCCTGGAACATCGGCGTCCGGAACTTTATGCCTGACCAATATGCGAAAAGTTAATTTGAATGACATTCCCGAAGACGAACGGAAATCACCCGGCGGAAAATTTCACAAGTTCGTCAAGGACATCTCGATTGCGCTCGGACGCGAAAAGGACTCGCTCGATCTGGTGAAACGGCATCCGTTCGACCTGGCCATGGTGCGAATTCCGAAAGGAAAATCGTATTGCCCGTATCACGGACATTCGGCGGAAACGGAATTTTATCTGGTGGTCTCGGGGCGTGGAATTGTGCGCGATCACCATGGCAAGACGGAAGTGAAGGCGGGCGACGCTTTCTTTTTTCCGCCCGGTCAAGCGCACCAGTTGAGCGCGAGCACCGAGGAAGATTTCGTCTACTACGTCATCGCCGATAATCCGCGCGGCGACGCCTGCTATTATCCGGACAGCAGTAAGTGGGCGGTTCCGGCGGAAGGAGAGGAAGAGGCGATCGTGCAGGGGAAGGAAGCGGACTACTACAAGGACGAAGAGTAGAACCACTCGTTAGGCGATTTGTTCCATTCGCGGGACAGCTTTTTCCCAACTGCGGAAACCGCCATGTCCGAAATAATCGGCCTGGTTTTGCCTAACGAGTAGAAGCGCGACGCTTTACAACTTCCGCTGTCTTGAGGCATGGCGCGTGCAATTGTCCGCGCATGCGTTTTGCATTCATTATTGTTCTCTGTTCCGCGCTCATTTCGCGCGCGGATGAAATCGCGGCCGGGCGTTGGGAAGGCTCGGCCCAAATCCCGGGGCGGGAAGTGAAATTGGTGGTCGATCTCGCGCGCGACGGTGACGCCTGGAACGGCTCGATCATCGTCCCCGGATTCAATGTGAAAGGCGCGCCGCTCAAGGATGTGACGCTGAACGGTTCCGACCTCAGCTTCACCATCGAGGGCGCACTGAGCGGGCCGAACATTGAGCCGCCGAAGTTCACCGCGCGTTTGGATGCGAACGGAAAGCTGAGCGGGGAAATGTCGCAGGCCGGGAACAAGGCGCCCTTCAGTTTGGAAAAAGTCGGACCGGCGCAGGTCGAGCGGCCGTTGCGCAGCACCGCGGTGGCGAAGGAGTTCGAAGGAGAATGGAAAGGCGAATACGAAATGCTGGGTTATCCGCGCAAGGTGACGTTGAAGTTGAGCAATCGCGGCGCGGAGCCGGCCAACGCAGAATTTCTCATCGTCGGCAAAAAGGAAAATCATCTGACGGTCGATCTGCTCATGCAGGCCGATGATTTTCTCACGATCGATTCACGCGCGTTCGGAATCACTTACGAAGGACGGCGCAAGGGCGATCAAATCGAGGGGACGCTGCTGCAAGGTGCGCTCGAAGCCCCGCTGACGTTGAAGCGATCGAAATAGGAGCCAATTTATGAAACTCATTCGTAACATTTTCGTCCTCTTCCTCGGCTGCGTTGCCGTCGCGCAGGCGCAATCCATGTTTCGCGGCGGACCGAATCACGCCGGTTTTTATCCGGGCCCGGCGCCGCGCGAATTCCATCGCATCAAATGGAAATTTCCTACCGGCGCGCGCATCGTCGGTTCACCGGTCATCCAGGGTAAGACGATCTATTTCGCGGGCGACGACGGGAACATCTACGCGGTCGAGGCCGAGAGTGGCCGGCAGATTTGGAAAACGAGCACGCGCGGCCCGGCTCCGTCCACGCCGGCGGTGGCAAACGGAGTGGTTTACGTCGGCAGTTACGACGGAAAATTCTATGCGCTCAATGCCGAGACCGGCGCGGTGAAATGGAAGTTCGCCACGGAAGGTGAGAAACGTTTCGAAGCAAAAGGTATTCACGGTTTCCTGCCGAAGAATCAAACCATTGCCGATCCGTTCGATTGTTACCTTTCCAGTCCGGTGGTGGCGGACGGCGCGGTGTTCTTCGGGAGCGGGGACGGAAATCTCTACTCGTTAGACTCGACCACCGGCACTCTGCGCTGGAAATTCAAAACCCGTGACGTGATTCACGCCTCGCCCGCGTACGCCGACGGCGTCGTTTTCGTCGGGAGTTGGGACAGTTATTTCTACGCGGTCGACGCGAAGACCGGAAAAGAGAAATGGAAATATCACGCCGGCGAAGATGCGCTCGTGCACAACCAGGTCGGGTTTCAATCCTCGCCGGCGGTGGTTGATGGCGTGGTTTACACCGGCTGTCGCGATGCGCAGCTTTACGCGCTCGACGCCGCCACCGGCGAAGAGAAATGGAAATTCGACAACGCGCTCAGCTGGGTCATCACTTCGCCGGCGGTGGTGGACGGGAAAGTTTACTTCGCCACCTCCGATTCAAGTTTGTATCACGTGATCGACGCCGCCACCGGCAAGTCGCTCATCAAACAGGAAGGCAAGGCTTACATGTTCTCGTCGCCCGCCGTGACGAACGATGTCGTCTTCATCGGCGTGCTCAATGGAACGCTGGAAGCGCGCGATCGAAATTCCGGCGAGTTGCTGTGGGATTTCAAGACCGATCTCTCGAAGAAGAACGACGGCTGGCTCCTGACCGCAGATCGCAAGTTCAACGGGCCATACGCTTTTCCCGGTAACTGGCGCGAAGACCCGATCGCCGCCGCCGATCGCCAATTCTCCATCGGCGTGATCTTTTCGTCTCCGTTGGTCGCCAACGGCGTGGTTTATTTCGGCGCCACGGACGGATTTCTCTACGCGCTGGAGTAATCGCATTGCCTGCGGCTCCGCGAAGGGATGCTATGTTCCTCGGTGGCGTTCGAGCTCGAATCCAACTACAAACCGCGCGGCGATCAGGGCCAGGCGATCGCGAAATTATTGAAGTCGATCGAGGCTGGCAATCGTCATCAGACGCTGCTGGGCGTGACCGGCTCGGGCAAGACATTCACCATGGCGAATGTCATCGAGAAACTTGACCGCCCGACGCTCGTTATCTCGCACAACAAGACGCTGGCCGCGCAACTCTACTCCGAGTTCAAACAATTCTTCCCGCGTAACGCGGTCGAGTATTTCGTCAGCTACTTCGATTACTACCAGCCGGAAGCCTACATTCCGCGCAGCGATACTTACATCGAGAAGGATTCATCGATTAACGAAGAGATCGAGCGTCTGCGGCTCTCCACCGCGGGCGCGCTGCTTTCGCGGCGCGATGTGATCGTGGTCGCGAGTGTGTCGTGCATCTACGGCTTTTCTTCACCGGAGGATTACGGACGAATGTTGCTGACGGTGAAACGCGGCCAGCAAACATCGCGCGAAGCAGTGCTCGGTCGGTTGATCGACATGCTTTACGAGCGCAACGATATGAATTTTTCCCGCGGCCGATTTCGGGTGCGCGGTGATGTGGTGGAGATTTATCCCGCGACCGCTGATGAAGAAGCGATTCGCCTCGAGTTTTTCGGCGATGAAATCGATGCCATCACGCGCTTCGATCCGCTGACCGGACATGCGCATGACTCGTTAGGCGTGGTGACATTTTTTCCTGCGAAACAATTCGTCACGCCGGCGGACAAGTTGAATCGCGCTCTCGCCTCCATCCGCCAGGAACTCGATCACCGCATCGTCCAGTTGGAATCGCAAAACAAATTGCTCGAAGCGCAGCGATTGAAAATGCGGACGGAATACGACCTCGAGATGTTGCAGGAAATGGGATTCTGCAGCGGGATCGAGAATTATTCGCGGCATCTTTCCGGACGCGAGCCGGGATCGAAGCCCTACACGTTACTGGATTTCTTTCCGAAAGATTTCCTGCTCGTGGTCGATGAATCGCACGCCACCATTCCGCAGATCGGCGGAATGTATGAGGGCGACAAGTCGCGCAAGACGGTGCTGGTTGAGTACGGCTTTCGTCTACCGAGCGCGCTCGATAATCGGCCGCTGAATTTCAAGGAGTTCATGGCGATGACGAATCAGATCACCTACGTCAGCGCCACGCCGGCGGAGTTCGAGATTCAAAACAGCGTCGTCGGTAACAAAGGATACTTTCCGCACAAACGGGCGCGGATTGGTGAAGACGAACTTGTGCCTTTTGTTTTGCCTGGGGAGGAACGTCCAACGTCCAACGTCCAACGTTCAACGTCCAAGGCGCAGATTTCTCGCGCTGACCAGTCACCCAGCGAATTTGATGTGCATACGCCGGGTACGCCGCTTGTGGTTGAACAAATCATTCGTCCGACTGGGCTACTCGATCCGAAGATCACGCTCAAGCCGCTCAAGAACCAGATCGACGAAACGATCGAGCTTTGCCGGCAGCGCGTCGAAAAGCAGGAGCGCGTGCTGGTGACGACGCTGACCAAACGCACCGCGGAAGATCTTTCCGATTACCTGCGCGATGTCGGATTGCGCGTGCGTTATTTGCATAGCGACATCGACACGATCGAGCGCGTGGAAATTCTGCGTGCTCTGCGCGCGGCTGACTTCGATATTCTCGTTGGCATTAACCTGCTGCGCGAAGGACTCGACCTGCCCGAGGTTTCGTTAGTCTGTATCCTCGATGCCGACAAGGAGGGTTTCCTGCGCAGCCAGACATCGCTCATTCAAACGGCCGGCCGCGCCGCGCGTCACATCAACGGCGAAGTCGTGCTCTTCGCCGACACCGTCACGCAAAGCATGCAGGCCTTGATCTCGATCTCCGATTATCGCCGCACGAAACAGATGGAGTACAACGAGAAGCATAACATCACTCCGCAAACCGTGCGTCGCGCCGTGCAGGAAAGTTTGCACACCATTCTGCGCGGACGCGAAATCGCGGCCTCGGTCGTGCAGGAAGCCGGTGGCGATTTCAACCTCACTGAGCTTCTACGCGAGTTGGAAGACGACATGCAACGCGCCTCGGCCAATCTGGAATTCGAGCGGGCGGCCTTGTTGCGCGATCAAATCATGGAAGTGAAAAATGGCACCGGTATTTCCAAGATCGAACCGAAACGCCGGCCGGTGAAATATTCGCGCACACCGCGTCGGCGCGGTTCGCGCGTTTAGCATTTTGTCCGTTTAGGTCTGGTTTTTGATCTTGGGCGCTACTACTCGGTAGCTATCCTAAGTAGCTAATTAATTATGCGCTCATCACCGCTACTTATCGTTTTGGTTTTGGCTCTTTCATCAACCAAGGTTCAAAGCGAGTCGGCTCCTACTCTTAAGTCGATTCTTCTGGAACAACTGAAGGGCACACATAACCAGGAAGAGTGGTTCGTGCCGGTAAAGATCGCGATCAGCGACCTAACTCCGGAACAAGCGGCCTGGAAGGATGAGACCGAGAACCATTCCATCGCCCAACTGGTCAATCACCTCATCTTCTGGAACCAGCAGCAGCTCGCGAAATTCAAAGGCGAAAAGCCTGCTGCTTTCAGTGGCGATAACAAGGAGACGTTTACCAACGCCGATAAGACAAGCTGGGAAACCAGTGTGAAGCAGGTGGATGAAGTGCTCGCCGCATGGGAGAAAGCCATCGAAGAAGCGGACGAGGCCAAGTTAGCCAAGTGGGCGTCGACCATCGCGAAGATCAGCACGCACAACGCCTATCATACCGGGCAGATCATCTACATCAGGAAGATGCGCAAGAACTGGGACCCGGAGAAGGGTGTGAAGGCATAGCTCGCACGCGATTAGCTACAAAGGGGACGTGCGACTGCGCTTCTTCACCATTCTCCTCTTCGCTAGCGTATGGGCGCGTGGGCAAGATGAGCCGATGCTCGTCCCGCTGACGGGTTTGAATGGCCTGCCCGAAGTTGAGTTCGCGCAGCTCAGTCAGGTGGATGTGAATCCGTTAGGCGCGAAGGCGCTGGCGATTCATCCGGAACAATGGAAGCACGGCGAGACCGATCATTTCATTTATCATTTCACGCGCAGTTTCGTCGCGACTTCGGTTTCAATTGAAGCCGAGTTCCATTATCGCGTGGTGGCGAAGGAGCTGGAACGCGAGCAACCGCCCGGCGACACGAAATCGCACATCTACATTTTCGATAAGCCGGAAGACTGGGCGGAATTTCAATCGCTCGGACAACTGGAGAAATGGACCGGCGGGATTCATTCCGGCGGCAGTCTTTTCATTCGCCGCGATCCGCGTGCTCGTTATGCCGACAACACACTCGGTCATGAAATCGCGCACCTGATCCTGCATCGTTATTATGCGGAAGGAATTCCGCGCTGGTTGGACGAAGGCTTCGCGCAATATGTCTCGAAAGGCGCGCGGGCCAGTTATCAACGCGCGCGTGGTTTCATCGCCAAGCCGCATTCGCGCTCGGTCGAGGAAGGGGAATTGATTCCGCTCAAGACGCTGCTCGCCTTCACGCTGGTGCCGAACGATCACGTTGAAACCTTCTACGATGAATCGGAACGGCTGGTGCGTTTCCTGATTGCGACGGATAAGCGCACTTTTCTCACTCTGCTGGACTCGTTAGGCAAACATCAGCCATTCGACGCCGCTTTTGCCCGAGTTTACGCCGGGCGCTTCGCCAATCCGTCTATTTTCGAGCAGCAATTCCGCGAATATGCCATGAAAGATTCCGCGGCGAGCGAGCAGTTGTAGCCGGGTAGAACGATTCCGGTTAGAGTCGCGCCCATGCCGAAAGCGCGCGCCAAAACCTCAGCGGCGAACATCCACGCCGTGGTCGGTTCGGATGATAGCGAAGTGAAACGCGTCGCCTCAGAATTGGCCGCGAAACTCACGCCGCCCGATGCCGGCGATTTCGGCCTGGAAGTGATCGACGGCTGCGGCGACAACTCGGAGCAATCGGCCGGGCGAATTCGTTCGGCTATCGAAGCATTGCAGACGCTGCCGTTCTTTGGCGGAAAACTCATCTGGTTAAAGAATGCGAATTGCCTCGGCGATACGATCATCGGCAAATCCGCCGCGGTGCAGGAAGCGCTGGAAGAGTTGGCTGCTGTGCTTGAGGAAGGACTCGCGCCGGACGTCACCTTTCTGCTCAGCGCGACGGAAGTAGACAAGCGGCGCTCGTTCTACAAGTCGTTAGGCAAACACGCCGAAGTACAGGTGATCGACAAGGTCGATGCGAGCCGCAGCGGCTGGGAGGAAGAAGCGACAGAAATTGTGCGCGGGCGGGCGAAAAAACGCGGTCTCATTTTCCAGGAAGAGGCACTCGATCTTTTCGTGCTTTTGACCGGTGGCGACACGCGCCAGATCGACAATGAATTGGAAAAGCTTGATCTCTATGTCGGCAAAGAACGCAGCGTGACGGCGGAAGAAGTGCGGACGCTCGTTCCACTCTCGCGCGCCGGCGTGATCTTCGAATTGGGCAATGCGCTGGCGGCCCGGGATCTCGATGGCGCCCTCGCCCTGGTCAGGGGATTGCTCGATCAAGGCGAAAGCGCCATTGGCATCTTGCTCGTTGCGATTTTGCCGACAGTGCGAAATCTCCTTCTGGCCAAGGATTTGATGGAACGTCATCGAATTCCGCGACCGTCCGCGCCCTTTCCATTCATTTCGGCGCTGAATCGATTGCCGGCCGAAACAACCGAACATTTGCCGCGCAAGAAAGATGGCTCGGTCAACGCCTACGCGCTTGGCTTCGCCGCCATGGCCGCGCACCGCTTTACCACCGAGCAGTTAATCTCCGGCCTCGAAGCGTGTTTGGAAGCGAATCTGCAGCTCGTCAGCACTCAGCTCGATCACGAAACGATCCTGACCGAGATCGTGGTGAAACTCCTGACTGGTCAGGCAACTGCTCGTTAGGCCGAGGGCGTGCCGTCCACCTGCTTGCGTGCGATCGGTCCGATGTAGGGAATTTCCCAGATCACGCTGCTGAAGGCTTTGATGACGGTGATGATGAAGATGACGAGAAAGCCGATCGTCACCGCGGCCCAAACCAAACCAAGAAAGATCAAGAGCACCCAGCGCAGGCCGGGAATGGAGGCGAAGATTCCGTGCAGGATTTGATAGGCGATGCTGACGATGAGCCAGGCGCCGCCGAAGATGATCGATTGCATGGCGTAAAAGCGGACAAACGAATCGCGCTTTTCCAGGACATAGAAGATGATGCCGCCGATGAGAGGAATGCAGGCCAGCGCCGCGGCGACGTTTGAAGGCAGATCGGTCGTGGTCGATTTGGTCTCGCCGACGGGCGGCGGGACGGGATTAACCGGCGGAGTCGGATTCGCAGGATCAGCCATGTCACAAGTTAGATGAGACTACCGCCGAAGTTGTCAAGCGAACTCCCGATGACGATTGCGATTCGCGCCGGCCAAAAGCAATATGACGCGTTGGTCGGTGGCGGAATGCTCAATGATATCGGCGAACACGCAGCGCGCGTTTTTCGCGGACGTCGTTGCGCGGTGATTTCGGACACAAACACGGCCGAGCTCTTTGCCGCGAAGGTTGTCGATCAGCTGCGCGGGTCGAATTTCGAGCCGACGCTGATTACGATTCCGGCGGGCGAGAATTCCAAATCGCTCGCGGAAGCAGGCCGCGTTTGCGAGCAAATGATAACGGCCGAATTGGATCGCAGCTCGTTTGTCGTGACGCTCGGTGGCGGTGTGGTCGGCGATCTCGGCGGCTTTGTCGCCGCGATTTATCATCGTGGAATTCCTTGCATGCACGTGCCGACGACTCTGCTCGCGCAGGTCGACAGCGCGATTGGCGGCAAGACCGGCGTGAACACAGCGACGGGAAAGAACTTGTTAGGCGCGGTGCATCAGCCATCGCTCGTGCTGGCGGACGTCGAAACCTTGCGAACTCTGCCGGTGCGCGAATTCAATCAAGGCTTCGCCGAAATCATCAAACACGCGGTGATTGCTGATCCATCCCTGTTCGATTTGGTGGAGAAATTCGATCGCGCGCAGCTGGCCGATCTCGTCGCGCGCAACATTAGGATCAAGGCGGAGATCGTGGCAGGCGATGAACGTGATGTTTCCGGCGCACGCGCGGTTTTGAATTTTGGTCACACCGTCGGGCATGCGATCGAGCGCGCGCTTGGCTACGGAACGCTGCTGCACGGCGAAGCAATCAGTCTCGGTATCGTTGCCGCCTGCGAAATTTCCGTGCGCAAAGCTGGCCTGAGCGAAGCGGAGCGGGAGAGAGTGGTGCGCGCTTTGGCCGCATTTGATTTGCCAACAAAATTACCGCCGCGCTTTCCGCGCGAGGAAATGCTGCGCGCGTTACAATCGGACAAGAAATTCGAGAACGGCCAGGTGCGTTTCGTGGTTACACCGCGACTTGGTTCTGCTCGCCTAACGAGTAATATAACGCTGGACGATATTCGGGCCGCAATTGTTACAGCTCTTTGAAAGCGCGTCCGAGATTGGCCAGCACATCGCTGGGCAGGAGTGATTGCTCGCTCTCGCCGCGATTGAAGATGGCAATTTCCGCGGCGCGTCCGCAGATCCATGCGCCAGCACGCGCCGCATCATAAGGCGACAACTTCTGTCCAATCAGCGCGGCGCAAACGCCGGTCAGGACATCGCCCATTCCACCGGTTGCCATGCCGGGATTGCCGGTAGTGTTGTAGCTCAATCGACGATCGCGCTGTGCGACAATCGTGCGACTACCTTTCAGCAACAGCGCAACTTTGTGATCGGCGCAAAACTTTCGCGCGATCGCGGCGCGCGAACCTTTGAGTTTCGGCGCCAGGCGTTTCATCTCGCCGGGATGTGGAGTAAACAGGCGAGGACCGGCGGGCCGCAAAGTTGCCGGCATGTTTTCCGCAAGAATGTTGAGTCCGTCGGCATCGAGCACGATCGCTTGTTTTGCCTTGCGGATCAGTCGCAGAATTTCATTCGCATTTTTCTCTCCCAGTCCCGGTCCGACTGCCCAGACATCAATCGGTTCATCGAGCAACGAGGCGTAGGACGAGATCGGTTTCACCATCACCTCAGGCGCGGCGTGACTGGCGACGACGGGATAGATTTCTTCGGGAACGAAAAGTTCGACCAGGCCCGCGCCTGCGCGCAAGGCGCCTAACGAACACAAGATCGCGGCGCCGGTCAGGCCCTTCGATCCGGCAACAACACCAATGCGGCCAAATTGATTCTTGTAGGCGCTGAAATTCCGGCGGGGCAATAGCTCGCACACGCTGTCCGCGGTCGCGACGATTTCGTTGGACTCGTTAGGCGATGGCAGATCGCGCAGCGGAACAACTTCAAGCCGGCCGACAAAATCGATCGCGTCGTCCGCGAGCAGACCACGCTTCGCGGCTGCGATCGTGACCGTGAAATCGGCCCTGACACAATCTTTGTCCGTTTTCCCGCTGTCGCCGTCGAGACCGGTCGGCAAATCGACGGCGAAGACGAAGGCATTTTCTTCGCGGCGCAATCGATTGATCTCGCGGCAGGCGCCACGGATTGGTTCGCGCAATGGCGGCTTGGAACCAAGACCAAGCAAGCCGTCGAGAATGATGGTTGGGGCGCCGAGGTTTCGGTCGCGTTTCAATTTTGTGCGCAGACTGCGCAGTTTTTTTCGGGCCAGCTGGCCGAGCTCGTTTTCGGGGAAGGCGAGTCGAACATCGACGTTCCAGCCTAACGAGTGCAAGATCTGCGCGGCGGCGAAGGAGTCGCCGGCGTTATTGCCTTTTCCGCCGAAGACAAGGCAGCGTCCGGCTCGCGGAAAAAATTTCCCGACCGTGCGGGCGATGCCGCGGGCCGCCTCATCCATCAACTTCTCAGCTGAGATGCCGCGGGCGAAGGCCGCATCTTCCGCTGCGCGCATCTCGGCGGAAGTCACGACCGGCAATTCCATGCCTAATCGTCGCTGCTTTTCTTCTTCTTGCTCGATTTTTTCTTCGAGCTGCTCTTGTGCTCTCTTGTGCGAGGATTTGGAAGAATGTTTGGCGTGCGGGGACGCTTTCACAAAATCCGGACCGGCCACCTGCTGTGGCAAAACTTCCGATGACGCGGCCGAGCCACGCGCGAATGGACGCGTGAACGGTGCCGGTTCGCGGTTGATGCCGCGCGCGATTGTCTCCGCCAAGCGCTGTCGATAACCCGCGTCCTGCGCCTTCCTGCCTTCGGTCGGGTTGGTGAGGAAGCCGCACTCGACCAGCACAGCCGGGATGTCGGTCTTGCGCAGGACATAAAATCCGCGGCGGCGAATCCCGCGATTTTCCGACGAAGTCATGGCGACGACGTTGCGATGAATGCTGGCAGCGAGCGACGCGGCGTCGCTGCGGTAGTAGTAGGTTTCGATTCCATTGGCACTCCAGCGCGGCGCGGAATTGAAGTGGATGGAAATGAAAATGGCGTTGCGATTGGAATTCGCGACCGCGACGCGACCGCCGAGGGTCACGAAGTAGTCGCCGTCGCGCGTCATGACCACGCGATAACCGTCGCCTTGCAGAACGCGCTTGAGGCGCTGCGCGACATCGAGGGTAAGATTTTTTTCACCGATGCGTTGATAGGGAACGCCACCGCGATCGTAACCGCCGTGCCCGGCATCGATCACGACTGTGCGTGATTGCCCGTGTGCGTCGGGTAGTGCGAACACGCACAATGCGCAAGCAATGGCGAACAATCGAATCTTAGTCATCGGTAGGCGGATCGAGCGGGCGGGTGGAGAGTTTGGCGGCAGGATTACGAGAGGATTGCACTGGAGCATCCAGCATGCCCCCTTTCACCGCGACGTTGCCGTTCTGCTCGCGACGCAGTTTCGGTCGCGATTTTGTTTCAAGGAAAGTGGAATGCGCGAGCAGCTCGCCATTCGGCCCGATTTCCGAGTAGGCCCAGGTGCGCGGCGCGGCGCAATGCAGGACGTGCAGGCGATTGAGTTGATCCAGTTCCGCCTGCGGATCATCAAAAGCGATGGCGCGGCCTAACGAGTAGGTGTTATAAACTACGCCGCTGCTCTTGTCTTCCACGCGCACATAAAGCGAAGTGTGATCGGGGAAACGATTGGAGAGAAGCGAGTAGGTGCGCAGGCCGCCTGCGTCCGCCATGCCTTCAGGAATTCCAACGGTGCGCGACCAGATGGGCCGTGCGTCGACCACATGGAAGACCTTGCCTTCGGAATAGAAGAACTTGTGCAGATCGGCGAAGTAAACATTGGCGCGCACGTGATACGGACCCAGTTCGCCGACGGGAAATTGTGGCTGCAGGTTGATTTTGCGCGTGACGGTTTGGCCGGACGCGATTCGTAACGGCGGCTCGGGCGGGTGATCGAGCACAGGCAGAAAGCGATCCTCGCCCGCTTTCACTTCAAAACCGAACCAGCGTTGTTCATCGTCGTCGCGCAGCTCGATGTCGCGGCCAGCCAGGTTGGTGATCGAAACTGTGGCCATGACCGGCTCGTGGGCCACGTATTGCACGCGCTTGAATTTCAGATCGACCGTGATTTGCCCAAAGGCATTGCCCGCCGCGAGAAAGAGAAATGCGAAGAGAAGCCGGTATCGCATTGGTGCGGGTAGCATAGCGCACGTCATCGAGGAAAAAAGCGAGCGGCGAAATTTGCCTTTCGCTCAGGTCATTTTTCGGATGCCGAAGAAACTGCGCCGCGTTTTCGCAGGCGCTGCTTCGACGGTGGCCGGCGGTGCGCCGCCAATGGTTTGCGATTTGCGCCGGCCGACCGCGGCCACGACCGCTTCGTCCCATGATGTGCTGATGGTCGTGACCGGTGCGCGTTGCTGGTAATCGTAGGCGAACTCCACCGCTTCCCACGAAACCAATTCGAAAAGGGCATCGACCCCGCGGGCCGGGCCGCGCTCCGCGTGCACGATTCGTCCGTTTAACAGATAGATCAGCGCGATCTTCGAACCGCTCACCAGTTGCAACGCGCCACTGCGGCCGGCCAGGCAGCACATCTGCAAGACATCGAGCGCGTGAAACAAATCATGACCGCTCTGACGTTGTTCATCGGCAACCGCAATCGCGTCGAGCAAACGTTCGCCATCGATCGGTTCCGGGAAAACTTTCGACTGCGAAATTTCCAGGCGTTGTTCGCTCGCGGCATAATCTGGCAAAAATATCGTCTGCATGCCGGCGAACGAGTCGCAGAGATTGGCCGCGAGCGCGAAGCCGTTCACGCCTTCGGCCTGCAGTTGTGTGATGAGGAGCGAACAGCGCGTGACGCCGCGCGCCCAGTCGAGCGCTTTGGCATCGGAAGTCGCGAGGCCGCAGGAGTGTTCGGTGTATTCCCTGACCATCCGCACCAACTCTTCACCGACCTCAGCGTCGTGGTGGACGATGAGCAATTGCATTACTGCGAAGTCAAGGTGAGCGGCGGCGGGAAGAGGTTGAGGAGCTTGGTCGGTTCGGCTCGGACATCTTGCAGCTGGTCATTATAGTACACACGCACCTGGTAACCGGCATACTTGCGCGCGGGACCCTGCGATTTCTTTGTCGTCGGCGCGGATCCTTTTTTTCCCGGGGTAACGGCCGCGGCCGCTTCAGCCAGCGCCGCTTCCGAGGAGAGCGCGTCCTTCTTCAGGCGAACATAACTGACGGAGAGCACTTCCGGATTGGTCGCCTTCCAATCGTGATTCGGCGTCAGCCATTCGAAACTCACATCAGCGTCGGTCAAAGCGACCTTGTTGTTGTCCAGCGTGTCGTAAAAATAAACCTGGATCTTCACCTTAGTGTGATCGGCGATGCTGGCGGCGCGTTTCTTCACGCCCACACGTAAGGTCAGATTGCTCTCCGCATCCGGATCGGGATTCTCGGTGATCGATGCTTCGCCAATTCCGAAAGTCGAGCCGTCTGGGATACCTTCGGGATCGGAACGCGTCGTGCCGGCATCGAGTGGTGAAACACCGGCAAAGCCCGGACCCGTCGCGGTCGTGGTCGGCGAAGGCGCCACGCCCACTTTCAATTTCATATCGGCCAGTTCGTAGAGCGCGCCGGCCGACGGTCCGATGTCGGCGATCTTGCGCCAGGTCTCGTTAGACCGGTCCAGTGCGCCCATCGATTCGTAGATCATGGCCATCTCGGCCAGGATATTGGCATTTTTCGGCTCGCGCTGTGACGCATCCTGCAAACGCGCCAGCGCATTGTTGGTGTCGCCTTGTTCGCGCAACTGCGTCGCTTCCTGCAAAAGATGATCGGCCATGGTCAGGGCGGCCGAACTCGGAGTCGATTGTGCCACGGCCGGCGTCGCGGCCGGTGTAGCATCCGGGGCGGGGGCGGCCGACGCAGCCACGGACGGAGCGGGAGCAGGCGCCGGTGTGAAAATTGGATTCGCCGCCACGGTCGATGCGGCGGCGCGGCGCGAAGCCTGCCACCTTCGCGGCGTAATGCCAGCCGACGGCGAGAAGTTGCGCCGCACCCAGCACCGCCACCAACGCGACGGCGATCGAGAAAGTCTTGTCCGCCCGGATGGGCGAGAATGTTGTCGAAGGCATTGTTTGATTTTTGTAATCGCAGCCGCCGAGCCGGTCAAACGCGAGACGAGCTAACGCGAGATGTCACTTTGGCTGAGAATACGAAAACCTTCCCCGAGCAGGACGGACGAAGCGCACTCTGCGTCGTCCACATGCAAGGCGAGGGCAGTGAAACCGCGTGGACGAATTAGCAATGGATAAGTGAAATGCACATTCACTTCCGCCATGAGCAAAGCGGCGAGCAATTTTCCCAGCTGGTCCGCTACCTCCTGCAATTCCACCACCAGCATGTCGCATTCGCCGAAAGCAAAGTTGTTCTCGCGCAACAAACGTTGCGCCAGCTCCGGATCGCTCACCATCACGCGCGCGATCGCGGAGTCGGTCGATTCGGAAATGCTCAGCGCCACCACATCGGCGTGATGCGTGTTGAGTAACTTCACTACTTCGAGCATGGCGCCGACTTTGTTGGCCAGGAAGATCGAGAACTGACGCACGCGCGGGCCGTCAAACTTCTGCGTGGTTTCTGGTAAATCGAGAGCCATTCCTGGAGCGCTTTGCCGTCCGTTCTCCCGAGGTCAAGCGCGCGCGCACTATGCTCTGCGATAGGTTCGTTTTGCAAACCGATTCTCAAAATGCTCCCTCACGCGGGACGTCCTGAATTCCGGTGACTGTGCGACCGACAAGGGGCATACTTCCCGCCACGCAAAATCATGGATCGGAAGAATTCATTTCCCAAACCTGGCCTGCTTCTGCTGGTTGCCTTCGTGGCGCTGGCGCGCTTTGCTTCGGCGCAATCGGCTTCCGAGGCCGTGCCCGGTGAATTCCTGATCAAGTTCCGGGAGGAAACGTCAACCGCGCAACGTCAGTCGGTCCTGTCGCGGCACGAGGCCGAGGTCGTCCGGCATTTTCCCACGCTCGACATCTATCACGTGCGTGTGGCGCAGCGCCGCCGCGGAAAGACCGCCGATGCGAAGACCTTCGCCGCGGAGGAGGGAGTGGTTTATGCGCAGCCTAACTTCATCCGTCACATCACGGCCGACGCGCCGCCGAACGACCCGAAATGGTTGGACAACACTTTGTGGGGATTGCAGAACATCGGCGCCGACGGCGCCTGGCGCGATTTTACTTCCGGCAGCGGCACGGTCGTGATCGCCGATCTCGACACCGGCGTAAATTACAATCACCCCGATCTCGCGGCCAACATCTGGCAGAACCCGGGCGAAATTGCCGGCAACGGCATCGACGATGACGGCAACGGTTACGTCGATGACATCCATGGGATCAATCCCTCAGGGAATACGAGCGATCCGCTCGATGATCAGGGTCATGGCACGCATACCGCCGGGACGATCGGCGCGATAGGTAACAACGGCATCGGTGTGGTCGGCGTGAGTTGGAACGTAAAGATCATTGCCTGCAAATGTTTCGATGCCTCCGGCAATGGCGATGATGCCGATATCATCGAATGCTTCGACTACGTCATCGCGCTCAAGCAGCGTGGCATTAACATCCGCGCCACCAACAACAGTTACAGCGGTTCGCGCGATCCGGTCCCGGCTAACTTTCCTTTCGCGTTGAAGGACGCCTTCGATCGCGCCGGCGCTGCTGGAATTGTCAATGTCTGCGCTGCCGGCAACGCTCAGGTCAATAACGACGCCGCGCCGGAAGATCCCGCCAGCTTAGACTCGCCCGGTCTCATTTCCGTCGCGGCTTCCAACATCCTGAACAACAAGGCCTGGTTTAGTAACTACGGTGCCGTCTCTGTCGACCTGGGCGCGCCCGGCGAAGGCATCGTTAGCACCAGGGGCGACGACTATGCCGATCTCTCCGGCACGAGCATGGCCACACCGCACGTGACCGGCACGGTCGCCCTGCTGGCCGATGAGCTACCTGACCTCTCGGTCGATACCGCGAAGAGCTTGATCATGAATAACGTGACTACCTTTGCGCAATGGACCGGAGTGGTTGCTTCCGGCGGCCGGCTTAACCTTTACGATACCCTGCATTCCGCCGCGGTGGGAAAGAGTCCGTTCCAGGTTAGATCCGGGAACCTAACGAGTGGTTCCTTCCAGGTAACCTGGCCATCCGCGCCGGGCATGCGCTACCAGGTCTATGGCACTAGCGACCTAATGAATCCTTTTACCGGCCTGAGTCCTATCCTGACTGCGGCGCCGAATCAAACCGCCATGACCTACACGGACGGCAGCGCGAATTCGGCGCCGAAGTTCTACCAGGTGCGCACCGTTCCCTAGGTATGTGTAGCCACGGCCCTGCGGGCCGTCTTGCTTGAGTTATCGGCCGCCATGCGCCTTCTTAAAGCCGTCTTCGTAACCATGCGCAAAGGCGTGCTTCCAAGCCATGGGCTCGCCCGAACCCTGCTTCGCTCGTCCGACCATGCTCCGCGCGACGGGTAAATTACGCGGTCGCCTCAAAAACGGCCAGTGCCGCTATTGCCATCATTGCGAAAAACCGCATCGGGTTGAATTGACGGGCCATTGTCTGATCGATCCGCTGGTAGCGGGACTCTACAGCAAACACGCCTGGTCGCATTTTTTGAATCCAAATCGCCCGCGCAACGCATCATATCGATATGCTGCACGATTTCAGGTTTGCCTTTCGACAATTGCTCAAGGCGCGGGCTTTCACGGCGGCGGCCGTCATTGTCCTCGCGCTCGGGATTGGCGCGAACACCGCCATTTTCAGTCTGATGAACACGCTGCTCTTTCAACCGCCGCACTACCCGAAGGCGAATGAAGTGGTGCAGGTCTTTTCGCAGGACAAGAAAAACCCGAAGACCTTCCGCGGTTTTTCTTATCCCACCTATCTCGATCTTCGTGAGCAAAACAGCGTCTTCTCCGGAGTGATGGCGCATAACCTGGCCATGGTAGGTGTGGGTGAAAAAGGCAGCACGCGCCGTGCGTTCACCGATGTGGTGAGCTCGAATTATTTTTCGGTCATGGGCGTGATGCCAAGGCAAGGCCGCGCTTTCCGCGAAGAAGAAGAAACACCGGGCCGTAACGCGGCCGTCGCGATTGTGAGCTACAACTATTGGAAGCGGGAAGGCCTTAACCCTGGCATGCTGGGCTCGACGGTCATGATCGATAGCCGTCCTTTCACCGTCATCGGAATCATGCCGCAGGGATTCACCGGCACAGCCCAAATCTTCGCGCCGGAAATCTGGCTGCCGCTCGGTGTTTACGACCAGGTCGCGAACGATTTCGAAACCGGAAACAAGGACAAGCTGGATAATCGCGCCGGGCGGCAGTTCATGCTCGTGGGCCGGCTGAAAGCAGGTGTAACCAGCGCCGCGGCAGACGCGGCCTTGAAGACCCTGGCCGCGAATCTAGAGCAGGCCTATCCAGTCGAACAGAAGGACCAGACCTTCATGACCGAGCGGCTCTCGCGTTTCAGCCTGAGCACCAGCCCATCGAGTGGCAATAACATCAAGCGACTAGCGCCGCTGCTCTTCGGAATGGCTGCTATCGTGCTGGTAGTCGCCTGCTTGAATCTGGCCAACATGCTACTGGCGCGCGGCGCAGCACGACGAAAGGAAATCGCCATCCGACTCGCACTCGGTGGCAGTCGCTGGAGGATTGTTCGTCAGTTACTCTGCGAAGGTTTTGTGCTTGCGCTGCTCGGTGGAGGCTTTGGCTCTGGTGTTAGGTCTTTGGTCGTCGGACTTACTGGTAGCTTCGTTAAGTAGAAAGCTACCGATCGATATCGTCTGGCAAGGTGGCCTGAGCGCGCCGGTGCTGGTAGCTACGTTTGTCTTCTGCCTTCTCGGCACACTGGCATTCGCGCTAGGACCGGCCTTAAAGCTATCGAAGGCTGCCGTCGTAGGTGACCTAAAGGAACAGGCAGGTGAGGACGTGGTCCTTAGGCGCTGGAAGTTCCTGCCACGCAATCCGCTCGTTGTCGTGCAGATTGCATTTTCACTCGCGCTCCTCACGGCGGCGGCGCTTTTCATTCGCGGCGCGGGCAAGGCGGCCGGCGTCGAGACCGGTTTGCAGACTACTTCGAACTACCTGGTGGAAGTCGATGCCAGTCTTGCCACCTACGACCGTCAACGTTCGCAGGAAATTTATCGCACGCTCGAAGAACGGCTTGCGGCTTTACCCGGCGTGGAAAGTGTCAGCATTTCCTCCACGGTTCCGTTCGGGATGATCGACCTTAACAAATCGGTGCAACGCGCCGGGACTAATCCGGCACCGGAAGCGAAGCCGGCCACGGCCGCCGAAGGTCTGGCCTTTGACGCGACCTTTAACAGTGTCGGCGCTGATTACTTCAAGACTGTAGGCCTGTCCTTGTTGCGCGGTCGTGCGTTTAGCGTCGCGGAAACCATGCACCAAAATTCGCCCGCGGTGGCGATCATCGATGAAGTGATGGCGAAGAAGCTCTGGCCCGAAGGTGACGCGCTGGGTCAGCGGATTCAATTCGCGGACAAGGAATCCTCCAACGAGAAGACGCAGGTCGAAGTGGTAGGCATCGTGCCTTACACGCGCGATAATTTGTTCGAGAAGGAACCGAGCGGTGCGTTGTATCTTCCCTTTGCCGGCGGATTCCAAAGCAATGTCTTTTTCCACCTCAAATTCGCGCCCAACGCCGGTCATGATGCTGGCGCGACGGCCGACCTTATTCGTCGCACCGTGCGCGAAGTCGATGCTGCCGTTCCGATATTGTCCTTGAAGACGTTCGCGCAGCATCTTGAAAGCAACATCGAACTATGGATCGTGCGCGCCGGTGCAGCGTTGTTCAGCATCTTCGGCGCTGTGGCCCTGGCGCTAGCGACTGTGGGAGTGTATGGCGTGAAAGCCTACTCGGTCGCGCGTCGCACGCGGGAGATTGGCATTCGCATGGCGCTGGGCGCTCAGCGCAAAACTGTGCAATGGATGATCCTGCGGGAAGGTGCCGTGATGCTGACGAGTGGAGTAGGGGTCGGTTTGTTGCTGGCCGCGGCCACTGGCAAACTGCTTAGTGGAATGCTCTATAATGTTGGCGCGCTCGACCCACTGGCCTTTACGATTGCACCGATCGTTCTGGCGGCGGCGGCGTTACTTGCCACCTGGTTACCGGCGCGACGCGCCACCCGCATTAATCCAATGACCGCACTGCGGACGGAATAGCTCAAGTACCTAACGAACAGTCGTGAAGGTGTTCACGAGCGTCAGGTCGAAGGTAACATCGACTTTTGCGCCGTCAGCCGCGCTGTCGTCGATCTGCAATTTGCCGACGAGGTGGCCGGGTTCACTGGTCGTAAGAGTGAAAGCCTCGCCGTTTGTGCCGCCGGAGTATTGCAGGCGTTCGCCATTTAAGCGGACGGCATAGGCCAGGTGACGCGCATCGCTGAAGTCGACCATCGCGCCATCTGTGAGCGCGTTGTCGGCGCAGGAAAGCGTCTTGCAGGCTTTGATCTTCGCACCAACGTCGGCGCTCGAAAGATAAAGGCGCAACACAGTCTTGTCTGGATCCATCTCATCCGGGCCGCGCACCAGCCATCCGTGTTTCACCGCGCACTTGCCGCCCTTGAAGGTAATCATTCCACTCGCGCTATCGCCCGCCAGCGCGTGCATGGAGCTAAGCAGCCAGAGCGCACTTACAATCACGACGTTTCGTAAAGAGATCATGCCATAGTGTGAACCACTTCTACCACGCATCAAGTCGCCAGGGTTTTGTCTCCGTCGATCCTTGTTGGTGCGCTCGCCGGAGGAAAGAAAACGAGCCTCGGCCGCCGCGCGGCTACAACTCGCGGAGGCGCCAGGCACCGAGGACGATGCCGCTAATGGCGAAGGCAAGGAAGGGTGGGCCCATGTTGATGAGGATGAGTGGCCATGGGTTAGTCTCGAAGGCGGAGTAGACGGAGATGGCCGCGTATGGCGCAAACAGGAAGGCGAACCAGCAGATGAGCGCGATCTTCAATCCAGTAAGCGCGTGGGCGACGTGCAGCTTCACGAACAACCAGGCCAACGCGTAATTGACCAGGATGGCCGCGACGAAGCCGATCACATAGGGAGCGACATTATGCGGCTGTTCGATATCAGTCATGGTGCGGGCGTGGTAATTCAGCCATGCTTCGCCGAAGAGCGCATACCATCCGAGCCCGATAAAGAAATGGACAAGGCTAAGGACCCAGACGGCGAGATGATGAATTCTATGGTTCAAGGAAGAAGATTATCCGGCGGACGCGAGTTACATGGCAAGCGGATAATAAATGGCATGCCCCCGGAGATGCTTCACGACTCAGATTCGCACTCGCGAGAAGTGCGACGCTGGGAAGCCACTGTAAGATACGATTCATCAGAAAAGAATGGCGTGGGTTCGAACGAACTAGCTTACGGCTTCGACTCAATTTTCTTATGGAAGCGATTGCGGCCTGATCCTTCTTCGAAGGCTTCGAAAGCAGCGGAGTTCTTCTTGTAATACTGCTGATGGTAGGCTTCGGCTGGGTAGAACTTCATCGCGGGCAAGATCTCGGTCACGATTGGTTTCTTAAACATGCCTGACTTCTCCAGTTTCTCCTTGGAAGCCTCGGCGATTCGCTTCTCTTCATCGCTGCCGTAAAAGATGGCTGCGCGGTAGCTATAACCAACGTCAGTGAATTGTCCGTCGGCCTGGGTCGGATCAATTTGTTTCCAATAGATGTCGAGTAACTGTTCGAAGCTTATCTTGGAAGGATCGTAGGTGATCTCGAGACATTCGCGATACTTGGTCCTTTCCGAGCCGACCAGTTCATAGGTAGGATTCGGTTCGGTCCCGCCACTGTAACCTACCACGGTGCTAATGACGCCGGGCGCTTTGTCGAAAGCGGGCTGGATGCACCAGAAACAGCCACCGGCGAGGACCGCGGTTTTCGTCCCCGGTTTGGCCTCGTCCGCGGCGAAGCTCTGCCGCGCAACTACCGACACCAGCACAGCGACCAGGATTGATAAGAGGCGTGCCATCATGCGATCAGGATGCGGCGAGTTGCCTCGATTGCAACAGCGGCGCTAAAGGTTTCCTCTGTTCATTTGAAACGCGCGAATTACATTCGCTCCCCGAATGGATGAAGAAAGTGAATTGCTAGCGCATCGCCGTGAGAAACTTGCTGCCTTGGCGGCGCGTGGCGTCGCGCCGTTCGGTCACGCCTTTGCGACCAGTGGGACGATTGGCGAAGTGCGCGAGAAATTTTCGGAAGGCGCGGTCCTGCGTGCAGCCGGCCGCATCACGGCGCATCGCGACATGGGCAGGAGTCACTTTGTCGATCTGCGCGATGGGACGGGGCGCATTCAGGTTTACATCCAGGGCAAGGAACTCGGCGCGGAGGTCATGGAAATTTTCGCGCTCCTCGATATCGGGGATTTCATCGGCGTGGAAGGAACCTGCTTCCTGACCAAGACCGGCGAACCGACGTTGAAGATTTCGAAGTTGAAAGTGCTGGCGAAATCACTGCGACCGTTGCCGGAGAAATGGCACGGGCTCCAGGATGTCGAAACGCGTTATCGGCAGCGTTATCTCGACCTGATCACGAACGAGCAATCGCGCGTGGTTTTCGAGAAACGCATTCGCATCATGCGCGAGATTCGGCGCTTCATGGAAGAGCGCGGTTTTCTGGAAGTGGAAACGCCAATCCTGCAATCGGTCGCGGGCGGCGCCGCGGCAGAGCCGTTTCGGACGCAGCACAAGGCGCTCGGGCTCGAGCTTTTTCTGCGCATCGCGCCCGAGCTTTATCTCAAGCGCTTGCTGGTCGGCGGATTTACCAAGGTCTTCGAACTCAATCGCAATTTCCGCAACGAAGGCATTTCGCGCCGGCATAACCCGGAGTTCACCATGCTCGAGGCCTATTGGGCTTACGCCGACTTCGAGTTGATCGCGAACCTGGTCGAGGAGCTCATCTGTCATCTCGCGCAAACGGTCTCCGGTTCGCTGCAGATCGAGCACAAGGATGCGGAAGGAAAGGTTACACGCACCTTGAACCTAACGAGACCATGGCGACGCGCGCGTTATCGCGACTTGATTGGCGAAGTTGCGGGCAAGGATTGGTTCGAGCTAACAAGTGAAGGACGTCGTGCGCGCGCCAGGGATGAACTAGGTGTCGAAATCCATCCACAGCTGGTCGACTTCGAAGTCACGCAGCACGTTTTCGAAAAGCTGGTCGAAGAAAAAACCTTCGATCCGCTCTTCGTCACCCATTGCCCGAAAGAACTGGTGCCGCTGGCGAAACAGAACCTGGAGGACGACTCGTTAGTCGACGTTTACGAATTGATCATTAACGGCCAGGAAATTTCGCCCGGTTACACGGAGTTGAACGATCCGATGGTGCAACGGCAGCGTTTGCTCGAACAGGCCGGAGAAGAGACGCAGAAGCTCGACGAAGATTTTCTGCTCGCGCTCGAGCATGGCATGCCGCCGGCCGGAGGATTCGGCATGGGAATCGATCGGCTGACCATGTTGCTCACCGGCGCGGAATCAATCCGCGATGTGATTCTCTTTCCGCTGCTCAAACCGAAGCGCGATTAGAATTTTCCGCGGGAGAACAGGCGGCTGACATTGCGCGACTGAAAGGTCCGCGGCCTTTTTCGACGAAAACCGTTCTTGACGATGATGCTCCCGGGCCAACACAATTTTCTTTCTCCCCCTTTGTATGAACGCCGCATCGTGGTGCTGGTGTTTGCCTGCGGTGGTGCGCCGCTGTTTCTTGCCGGCGGCAATCGCACTTACCGCACTGTGCGAGCCACGCTCATTGCACGCCTCGGCCTCAGCCCTGGCCGATCTGCAACTGCAATCCTTTAGCCTTACACCGCAATCCGGGCAGGTGTCGTTGATCGGCTTGTGGCAGGTCAGCAGCTTTGCCGAAGCGACCAACAGCAACGGCGGTTTTAGTCAGGATTTTCACTCAGCCTTTAGCAGCGCTTCCGCCTTCGCCACGGTGCCTGGCGCAGCCGCGCTAACTTCAGGTAGCTTGCCGCCGGTAGCCGGGCTGCCGAACCGCGCCACATCCATCCTGGGTCTTCCCGGCGGGGTAGATCTGCGCGGAACCGCGACTGCGCGCACTACGCTCACCGTGCAATTCATGATCGTGGGCGGGACAGGTCCGGTGGGAGTGACTTTTGCCGCCATGCTAAGTGCCGCCTTACAGGCTGTAACCGACGCCGGCGGCACCGATGCGTCGGCGGAGTTAGTTTTCGCCGCCGAACTGAATGGTAGTCCTCTTCTTAGCTACTTCGACTCGCTGGCAGTCGGTCCGTCAGGATTCCAGGCGCGTTCGGCCACGCCAAACCTGATGACAACACAGATGCTAAACTTTGGCCAGACCTACACCCTGGTGCTGGATGTCGATGCGGAAGTGGCCGGAGGCACAGTGCCGGAAGCCGGGCCGAGCTTCATTTTGCTCTTGTTAGGTATAGCCGCGCTCTTCCTGGGCAAAGGCTGGCGGCTGAGAGTTATCGTTTGCAGCAGTCTCCTGGCCGGCGGGTTCAGTGCTAGCGCAAAGTACATCGGATGCGATCCGCCGCAGATATGCAGGGAATGCGGTCAACCCGCTAACTTCGTCGCGGGCGAAGGCGCGCTTACGTTAACCGAAGGCAGCATGCAGGATAATTATCCCGCTACGAGGCTGCGCAGCGGGTTTGGTCCTACGCTTTCGCTGGGCCTGACCTACAACTCCTACAATGCCGATGATTCACGCGCCCAGGTGGACACTGTTTTGGGTTATGGTTGGACCCATGCCTATAACATCTTTCTCTTTTTCCAGCGCGGCCATGCCTTTCGCTTCGATGGCAGTGGCCGGGTAACCAAGTATCAGCTGGGCGCGGGGGGAATTTTTACCACGGATACCGGTTACTTCGAGACGCTGGTTAAGAATCCGGATGGCAGCTACACGCTGACGCAAAAGGACAAGACGGTGTATCGCTTCGAACAGGTGCCATCGACACCGTTCCTGGTTGAAGGACCGGTCTGGCGCCTGGTGTTGATTACCGATCGCAATAACAATGCGACAACCCTTACCTACGTGGCTGGCGATCTGACGACTGTCACCGATACCTATGGTCGTTCTCTGAGTTTGAGCTACAACGCGCAGAACAAACTTACCAGTGCGGCCGATCCACTGGGACGCGTGACGACATTCACCTATGACTCAACGGGCCACCAGCTAAGCCAGATCACTGATCCGGCGGGAAGAAGTGTCACCTACACCTACGACAGCGCGCATCAGATTACGTCGAAGACCGACAAGGACGGTAGAGTGTTCACCTACACCTACCAAAACATGAATCCGGCAGGCATGCAGGATGGCAGCGGCACGCCCTGGTTCTCGCTTAGTAACCCAAATAATTGGGCGACGGATTTTGGCGCGCTGGCCACCATGCTGTGCCGCGTCTATTTGCCCTCGACCACGCAGCAAACCGACGGACGTGGCAACGTCTGGCGTTACGACTACGATTCGCACGGCTACGTGACGCAGCAGACGGCACCGGACGGGGCGACGACGCGTTACACTTATGATCCGGTAACGCTGCGTAACGATTCCGTGACCGACGCGAACGGTCACGTCACGCGCTATGAGTACGACACCCAAGGCAATCGGACACAGACTACCGACGCGCTGAACAACGTTACAACCTATACTTACGAGCCGATTTACAACCAGATGACAAACATGACCGACCCGAACGGCCGTCTAACTACCTATCAGTATGATGCCAGCGGCGATCGTATCCGTGAGACCCAGGCAGTTGGTCTGCCGGAGGAACGCACCCGCACCTGGACCTACGAGAGCCATGGCAATGTAACGGCACAAACTGACTGGCGTGGCATTACGACGCGATACACTTACGATGCCACCGGTAACCGGACGATGATGACGGAAGCGGTAGGAACGCCGCAGGAACGAACTACCAGCTATCAATACGATGTGATTGGTAATCTGCGCCAGGTAACTGACCCGCTTGGCCGCGATCACGCGCTTTCAGTATGACGGTCTGGATCGGCTTATTCTCAAGACTGATGCCCTCAACCAGCAGACTCAATACCAGTATGACGGTCGAGGGAACCAAATCGAAGTGATCGATCGCGACCACAACAGCACCCGGTTTGAGTATGATCTGCGAAATCGCCTGATCAGCCAGACCGACGCGCTCGGAAATGCCGACAAATACACCTACGATGCGAACAACAATCGAATCACCGTTACCGACCGAAACAGTCACACGACGCAATACGAATACGATTCGCGCAATCGAGTGGATAAGATTACGGACGCGGAAGGCGACGTTACCCGTTTTGAGTACGACCCGGTGGGCAAGCTGCTGCGAAGGAGCGATGCCCGTAATAATGCGACGATCTATACCTACGATGCGTTGAACCGGCGAGTGAGCATACTCGCGCCCGACGGCGGACTTACGAGCTATGAATATGCCGATATGGCAGCGCCTTGTTGCAGTCCAACGCTCGGTTCAGAACTGGTAACAAGGCAGACGGACGGAAATGGCAAGGTTACCTGCTACAAGTACGACAACCTCGACCGACTGCTACGACAGGTGCGCAAACAAACAGACACCGATTGCGGGGTCGAAGATAGCGACGATGCCATTACTCGCTACACCTACGACTCGGATGATAACCGGCTAAGCCTGACCGAACCGAATAGCAACGTTACCAGCTATCAATACGACGCGCTGAACCGCCTGACGCGCGAAGTCAATGCTGCCGGCGACACGACCCGATACAGCTACGATGCGGTCGACAATCGCACTCAGATGATTAGTCCGAACAACAACATCACGAGCTACACCTATGATGCACTTAATCGGCTCGTCAACGTCACCGACCTCGAAGGGCCTGTCAGCGCTTACAGTTATGATCCCGAGGGCAACCGTGTGACAGAGGCGGACGGACTCGGACACACCACGCATGCCGAATACGACGCAGTATATCGCCTGATCAAGACGACCGATCCCTTGGGCCAGGTCACAACCACTACCTATGATCCGGTCGGTAACCTCATCGAGAGCATTGATCGCGACGGCAACCGCGACACTTATACCTATGACATGATCAACCGGCGCACGGAGATGTGCGAGGCCGTGGGAAGCCCGGTCGCGCGTTGCACCGATTACGTCTACGATCCGGTCGGCAACGTGACTCGCGTCACCGACGCAAACGGCCATTTCACGACCTACGAATACGATCCGGTGAATCGTCGGACGAAAGAGGTCTATCCGGACGTGCCGCCAAATACACGCATGTTCACCTACGATTTTGTCGGGAACGTGACGAGCCGGACCGATCAGAAAAATCAGACCACAACCTACACGTATACCGATCTCTACTACCTCCGGAAGCGACACTACCCGACCACCATGGACGACAACATGACTTATGATCTTTCCGGACGGCTGCTAAGCGCGGAGCGAAACGGCTGGATAGTTAGCCTAACCTACGATGGCGCCAATCGTGTCATCAAGTCGGTGCAAAATGGCCAGTCGACCAGCTACTTTTACGACATACCGGGGCATACACGGAAGGTGACGTATCCGGGCGGTCGTCAAATTCAGGAACAAAGCGACTTCCGCAATCGTCTGGATACGGTGGATGATCCCGGTTCGCCGCCGCCAATTGTTAGCTATGCCTACGATGCTGGGAACCGTGTTGTGGTGCGCACTTATCGGAACGGAACGGCGGCGACTTACACTTATGATGATAACGACTGGATGAGTTCGCTCGAGCATGCGCAAGGCATGACCCGTGTCGCCGGCTTTGGTTACGACTTCGATAACGAAGGGAACAAGCACTTCGAGGAGAAGCGCGTCGACGCGGGCAATTCGCAGACAAAGTCAGAAGCTTACCAATACGATCAGTTGCATCGGCTGATCGATTACAAGGTCGGCACGCTGGTTGGCAGCACGGTTCCGGTTCCGGTCACGCAGACGCAATACACGCTCGATCCACTGGATAACTGGAACGTTAAGACCAAGGACGCAATGCCGGAAGCGCGCACGCATAGTTCCAGCAACGAAATAACACAGATAGGTGTGGTCCCCATTCTGTCCGATGCCAACGGCAACACGAGCGACGATGGGACGTATCTCTACAACTACGATGAAGAGAACCGGCTGACCCAGGTCACGCGCAAGTCGGACGCGCGGGTGATAGGACGCTACGAATACGACGCTCTGGGACGGCGCATCAAGAAGGTGGCCGATCCATTCCTGCATCGCGGCGGGCAGAAAATCGGGACCGGCAAAGGCGTGGCTGCGACTCCGACGGCGGTCGAGACGCGTTACTTCTATGACGATTCCCGCATCATCGAGGAACAAACGGCAACGGGAGTTACGCAGGCCACCTATGTCTACGGCAACCATGTCGATGAAGTCCTGACCATGGATCGTGCCGCCACCTACTACTATCATCAGAACAGTTTGTGGTCGGTAGCAGCAATCACCAACGCAGCCGGCGCGACGGTGGAACGTTACACCTATGATGCCTACGGTTTGCCCACCGCATTGAATGGAACAGGCGTGCCAGTGGCAGCCAACCCCTGGGGAACGCCGCACAGTGCCATTGGTAATCCATGGATGTTCACTGGGCGTCAGTTCGATGAGGAAACGGCGCTCTACTTTTACCGCGCGCGTTCCTACGACGCGGTTAAGGGCAGGTTCCTGCAACGAGATCCATTGGGATACGAAGATGGGATGAACCTATACGACTATGTGGATAGCCGTCCAACGTTCTACACCGATCCTTTGGGACTACTGACGTGGACGAACAAGGACACGGTGTTTACCAACGTGAACGAGAACGATCGTTTCATTGGCAGCACCGGTGAGATCAGTTTGCGCGGAGTCGGTGCGTGGGCCGTGACCGTGCCAAGGCTGAATGTCGGTGGCGTTTGCTATTGTGACTCGCGCTGGCCGTTCCTGGAGAATGTGCGGGTAGTTTCGATGTGGGTCGATTTCTTTAACCAGGTTTACACTCTGCCGAGGTATGAGCTCCGTGGGATTAACTCGGATGAAATTCGCGAAGTAATCCTGATGTTCGAAAACCAGCATGTGCAGGATTTCCTTAACTGGGGCAATAACACCGGCAAAGGACGGGCCCAGACGGCAGAGAATGAGCTAAAGGCACGGAAGTATTACTTCCTAAGCGACTGCGCGAGTGACGCCGGCCAGTGGATGTATCTGTCACTGAATCCTTCGCTGGAGAGCGCCGGTGCGGCCACGATTCGCAGGTGGGATAAGCCGACAAACTATCACGACGTCCGCCGGCACTTTGTCCGCTAGGCAAGAGCGCGGCTGAAATTTGCCTGAAAATCTCGCGGCGCGTGCTACCTTGCGCGGAAATGGAAACGCCACAGATCACAGCTTACCTCAAGACTCATTGCGGTTGGAGCGCCGGTGTGCGCGCCGTGCTCGCGAAATACAATCTGCAATACACCGAGAAGGACATCATCCAGAACCCGGCTTTTCGCTGGGAAATGGAAACGAAGAGCGGCCAGCCGCTGTCGCCCTGTGTGGAAGTGAACGGCAAGATGGTGCCGGACGTGAGTGGCGAAGAGCTCGAAGAATATTTGATCGAGAACAAGCTCGTTGCCGCTAAAAGTGATGACGCGGGTGTTCCGCTCAACGCGCCTTGCAGCGACGAACAGCACGCGCAGCAAGCCGGCGCGGTGAAGTTGAAGTTCTAGCGGCTGCGTTTTCCACGCATGTCATCCTGAATCGCGCAGACGATGAAGGATCTCGCCAAAGGTCTTTGATCACACATACGAGCCAGCGTGATCGTCAGCTTCGTTGTGAGATCCTTCGGCGCGCTGCGCCAGCCTCAGGATGACACCTTCGGAAGCGTGAGAGAGAAATGAAACTCTTCGCACGCAATGTAGCTTCGCGCGCCGCGAGACCGAAACGCAAACGGCGCGTCGGTCTGCTTGTCCTTCTCGTCGCAGTGCTCGCGGCCTGCGGGTTCGGCCTGCTCAGCTTTTACGGAATCTGGGCGCAGACCTTCGACTTAAAGAAGGTCGGCGAAATGCCGGAACGCAACACAGTCTTCGACGTCGATGGAAAAATCTACAGCCGACTCGCGGGCGCGAATCGTCTCATTGTTCCGATCGAAGAAGTATCGCCGCAATTTATCGATGCTTTGATCGCACGCGAAGACACGCGCTTCTACAAACACGGCGGGCTCGACATGCGGGGCGTGGCGCGAGCGCTGGTGCGCAACATCACCAGCAGCTCGGTCAAGGAAGGCGCCAGCACGATCACGCAACAACTGGCGCGCAACAGTCTGCCCCTCGGCGGACGAACGCTGCGTCGCAAAATGTTGGAGGCAATGGTGGCGCTGCGGATCGAACGGGAATTCAACAAGCAACAGATTCTCGAGTTGTATGTGAACCGGATTTATTTCGGCTCCGGTTGTTACGGCGTCGAAACCGCCTCGCAGGCTTACTTCGGCAAAAGCGCATCGAAGCTGAATCTTTCCGAAGCTGCTTTGCTCGCCGGATTGATCCGCAGTCCCAACCGTTTCTCGCCCTTGAAGAATCCGGAAGGCGCGAAGCTGCAGCGCGACACCGTGCTCGATCGCATGCTCGAGTTGAAGAAAATTTCCGCGGCACAAGCGCGTGAGGCGAAGGCGATGCGTGTGACTTCGAATCCGAAGCGTCTCCCGCAGATTCAGGAGAATTACGCCATGGAAGCGGTGGAGCGCGATTTGAATCTGCTCCTTACGCCGGACCAGATCGACTTCGGCGGTCTCTATATTTACACCACGCTCGATCCCAATGTGCAGCAGGCGGCGGAACAGGCGCTCGAAGGGCAGTTGAGCAAAGTCGAGCGGCAACAAAATTTTCGTCATCCGCGCAAATCGCAATACCAGCCGCCGGCGGAAGGCGAAGATTCCGCCATGCCGTACCTGGAAGGCGCAGTGGTGGTGATCGACAACAACAGCGGCGGTGTGCGCGCCCTCGTCGGCGGCCGCGATTATGCGCAAAGTAAATTCAATCGCGCGATCACACCGGCCAATCGCCAGGTCGGCTCGGCCTTCAAGCCTTTCGTTTACGCGCTCGCTTTCACGCACGGAATACTTCCCGGCGGTTTGATTAACGACAATCCGCTCGAGCCCGGTGAAATTCGCGGCGCCGGAAATTGGTCGCCGGGAAATTCCGATAACACCTACAACGGAATTCAGCCGGTCTCCTACGGCCTGGTGCATTCACGCAATACCATGACGGTGCGTGTCGGTAACATCAGCGGGGTGGATGAGGTGCAGCGCACCGCGACGGTCCTGGGACTCGGCGATAACATCCCGAAAGGTCCTGCGACTTACATCGGTTCGTTCGAGACTAACCTGAAAGACCTAACGAGTGCTTACACCGTTTTCCCCAACGCCGGTGTGCGCAAACAATCCTACATCATCGAACGCATCGACGATTCCGATCACAATCCGATTTATCGCGCGGCGCACATCTCCGCGCCGGGAATGGATCCGGGCGCGACCTGGATGACATCGGAATTGATGGAGCAAGTGATGACGCGCGGCACAGCGGCGGCGGCGCGCAGTTCGTTAGGCTTCAAGTTACCCGCCGCTGGTAAGACCGGCACGACTAACGACTTCAAGGATGCGTGGTTCATCGGCTACACCAGCGCGCTAACCTGTGGTGTCTGGGTCGGCTTTGATCAACCGGCTACAATCATGTCAGGCGGTTACGGTGCGACCCTTGCGCTGCCTGTTTGGACAAATACCATGACCAAAGCGTCCCAGCGTTACTCGGCGAAGGCGTTGCAACCTGCAATGCAAGTGGCACCGGTCACGGTCTGCGCCGATTCAAACGAGCTGGCGACTAACGAGTGCTCGGCCGCGGGCAGTGCCTACGAGATCACGTTGCCGGTCGACAAGATTCCGACCGTGTCTTGTCATATTCACGGCGGAGTACAGACACAAACTCTGGCACAACGGGCCGAAGACGGCAGTAAAACGCCGACCGTGCCGGGCCGCATCTTTCAATCGTTCCGAAAATTCTTCGGACGAAAATAGCTGCTGAGCGGTCCGCGGCAGCGACGCAATGGTCGATGCCGCAAACCCGCTCGAAGCTTTACTTGATCAGGCCGAAAATGGCATGTGCAGCCAGTGTCACCGGCCACGCCGTCATGGCGGCAATCGCGCCGAAGACCGCGCTGTCGATGCGGTCATGGCATTTCGCTTCCTTGGCGAAGTAGTTGGCGCCGAACGCGCGAAAAGCGCGGAATGATTTGCGCTGATTGCTGGACGAACCGCCGCGAAAGGCCGGAGTAACCGCTTGGAAACTCCAATCGGTCATCGGCATTACTGGCATTTTCTGATCAGGGCACGACTCGCCATCGCGAGCCTGACGCCCGGAGTGGAATATATTTTTCATGTCTCCTATTTGCAGGGTTCGAGCCCTGCTCCTTGTCGCTGCGCCTCACGGCGCAGCAGCTATCTGATCTGCGGAGTTACTCGAAGAACTCCGTGGCCGACGTTATGTCGTATAGCTCGTTGAGACTGAATAACCAGCGCCCCCACCTACGGCGAGCCTAGCGCTGACCAACACAAACCCAACAAGCTTAACCGAAGTAAATGTCGTGTGTGGCCGGGGAATGTCAACGGATCGGCCCAATCCCCCTCTCATCTACTTGCACGCGAAGCGATTAGGGAACCGAAAAAATGGAGCGGGTGAAGGGAATCGAACCCTCGTGTCCAGCTTGGGAAGCTGGCGTTCTACCATTGAACTACACCCGCGAAGGATTTCGGATTGTGGATGGCGGATTTCGGATTTGCAAGCGACGTATCACTACCAAGAGGTGACGTCGTCCTTGGAGTCGGCCGAACTTTTGTCGCCGCTTCCGCCTTTGCCATCCTTGCCCAGCGACCATGCGATTACTCCCTGGTCGAGTGAAGCGGGCCCGGCGTTTTGGGAATAAGGATTGGTCAATTGCCGGTCGTAATTCGCATCGACACGAATAAAATACTGGTGTCCCCAGGCGTCGTACCATTTCCCGTCGTTCTGCCCGATACCGTTCTTCGGATTGGTGACATCTTTCGCCAAAGCCGGAGTGATGAATGCGATGTTCTTCGGATTCATCTGTGCAGATGTAGTGCCGCGCAGCTCGTTGAAGAGCTTGTCGTTCTCTTTGTCCCCACCGACTCCGAAGGTGATGTCGGAAGTGCCAGTTGACGGGTAAGTCCCGTACTCGGTGTAGAAGGCATTCACCGCTGTGACGATTTGAACGAGGTCGTTCTTCGCCTGCACGTTCTTTGCCGAATTTTGTGCGCCTTGGAAAACCGGAAAGGCCAGGCCAATCAGGACGGCGATGATAGAAACCACGACCAGCATTTCGACCAGGGTGAATGCAGCTGTCCGCGCGGCGTTGATGTTCTTCATGCTTTTGATGTCGTGACTCTCAGCGGCGCCGCCGCGTTCTTCAATCTCATTTACCATTTCTGCATCTGCTCGGGAAACGGGCAGTGCGCGCAATCGGAATTGTCCTGCAAACAAAAGTCCTCGTAAATCTGCAACAGCCCCTGTTGATGCGCGACGGTGCGGACGAATTCGTGTCGGCGCGCGTCATCACCGAAGAGACGCGTCACCGCGGTTTCGAGGCGGCGATTGGAAAGCTTGGCCGCGAGTTTTTCGTAATCCTTCCAAATATCATCCCCGCGTATGGCCAGAAAAGGAAAGATGACATTGGCCAGGATTTCCGCGATGCGCGAATCACCGACTAGCGCCATCTCCTTCGGCGCTGCGGCCGAGCTCAAGGTGTAATGATGGTTCCAATAAGGATGCGCGATTGCGCGAAGGAAATCGCGCGCGGCTTTGGCCGGTTCCGGTTTGCCTAACGAGTGCATCCAGCGTGGCCAATCGCACACCATGGCGGCCAGGGCGCCTAGTCGGCGTTGCGGATGATTCATCGGTCGCGCGCCGCCCAGGCGCCAGACATCGCGTGGCAGAACGAGTCGCTGCATGGCATCGCGATGCGGCCACCATTGGTCCCAAAGCTGGCGCAGATACGTGCGCGTTTCCTTCTTGAAGGCGGCGAGATCGGTTATCTCGAGAAAGCCGGCCACGCCGAAGAGCATAGCTTCCGCTTCGCCCGAATTTTCGCGCAATGTCGCGAGGGAAACGCGCTGTGCGACGAGCGCGAACGGCAGTTTGTTTTGTTTGTAGCCGAGCGCGGCCGCGATCTCCTGAAAGATCGCTTCGTCGCTGCCGTGTGTTTCGATCATGACACGCAAACGCGCGGCCTTGCGTTGCATGCGAAAACGCGACGCCGCCTCAATGATGTTGTTAACGCGTTCGCGCGGCAGATTTTTCAGCGGCGCCTGGCAACGGCCGGGACGCGCCAGCGGTACATTCGAACTGAAGGCATCGGGCAACGCGGCCGGATCGACGCGCAGCTGCAAAACATTGCGATGCGATTTCGTGCGGGTGAAGAACGTGCGCTCGCTCGTGTTCACGAAAATGTGCAGCAACGTATTTTCGAACGCAGGATTAGTCGCGTGTCCGTGCGCTTCCCAATTTCGATCCGCCAGATCGAATTCGATGCTGCCGGTTTGCGTTTCGCCGCCATCGATGCGGATGGCCGCGCCGTGAAAATCGGGACCGGCTTCGCGATTCCAGGTGCCGAATTGCACGATCTCAACTTCACGTCCATCGGCGGAGCGGAAATGTCTTCCGAAATCGCCGGCGAACCAGCGGGCCTGCAGTTCCAATTCGTTAGGCGTCCGCGCCGTGACGAAAAGCGAGCGCTCATTGACGCGCGCGTTGTCGCGCAACTGCGCGTAACGTTCGGCTAACGACATCACACAGGTCTTATACGACCTATGCGGCTCAGGCGTGAAGCACTGCTTCCGTCTCGGCTGGAGTAACGGCTGCCGGCGGCGCGCTCAATTTCGCGCGCAAATGTTCCACCATTTCTTCGACCAGCGGTCCGCTCGAGCGCGGGAAAACAAAGAGATATTTCGGTCCTTTCCCGGAGGCGGGATAGATGACCAGGTTCTCGGAAAGAAATTTCGGATCGCGCGCCACCGTCATGCCATCGAGCTCGATCGTTTGCGAAAAACCGCGGCCCTTGTGCGCGACGAAGACGAGCTTGCGCGGTTCTTCATTCGTCGCGACCAGCGCTCCGAAAAGATTCGGAGCAATGCGACGGCCGCGGCCACTCACGCACGGCACGGCCCAGGCGATAGTTTCACTCAAGACATTCTGCCGACTAAAGACACTCGCGAGTTTCGCCGGCAGTGTGATCGGCAAGGTCACCGGCGCGTGCGACTCGGCCGGCAGGTTGAGCTTCTTGAAGATCAGCCAGACGCGCGCACGCATGGCGCGCAACATTTTCGGCGCGAAATAAAGAATTGCGGCCAGGACGAGCAGCAAGACGATTAAGGCCGCGATGGGATTGTAATGAATGAGCGCGAGGCCGCCAAAAACGGTCGCGTCTTCCGCGAGACTCAGTCCGATGTTGGTGAATGGCTCCGGCGAAGTATTGGCGACAAGGCGCGTCGAGGCCTTGGCACTGTGCGTGATGAGGCTGGTGCCGCCGGCGAGAAGGATGACGATGATCTCGATGGGTGCGTTGAAATGACCGAGCACGCGAATGGCGAGCAGCGCGCCGCCGATAGGCCGGATGACGGTGTGGACCGCGTCCCACGCGGAATCGACCCACGGGATTTTGTCCGCGAAAAATTCCAGGAAATAAAGGATGCCCGCGACGATGACGACGGCGGGATGACCGAGCACTTCGAGCGATTGGTATTGCGACCCGAGCGTGATCCAGTGCTGGTTGATGGCGAGACCGGTCACGAAAACGGTGAGGTAAAGATCGATGCCGGCGAGCGCGGCGAGACCTAGAGCTACCCCGAGAAGGCTAAGCTTTTCCACGGCGTCAATATCGACAGGATTAACAGGATTATACAGGACTTTTTCTTCTGCTACACTCCGCGCCATGCTCGATATCCGCCTCATTCGCGAAAAGCCGGACTTCGTTAAAGAACGCCTAACGACTCGTGGCGGTGACGATGCGGCGAAGATCGATGAGCTTCTGCGCGTCGATGCGGAACGGCGCAAAGCCGAGACCGCTTTGCAGCAACTTAACGCCGATCGCAAACGATTGAGCAAAGAGATCGGCGGCAAACGCGCGCGCGGTGAGTCGTCGGACGATCTCGAAGATAAAGTGCGCGAGATTGGCGACCAGATCGCGTTGCTCAATCAGCAAACCGCGGCCGGCGACGAGCAGCAGCGCGATTTGCTGCTTAACATTCCTAATCTCCCGCACGCGGCGGCACCCATCGGTAGGGAAGCGAAGGACAATCCAGTGGTGCGAAGCTGGGGCGAGAAGCCGCAGTTCAGCGGCGAAGTGCAGGATCACGTTGCGATTGGAACACGCCTCGGCCTATTCGACCTGGAACGCGCGGCGAAGTTAAGCGGCAGCGGCTTCATTTGTTTCACCGGCGCGGGCGCGAAACTGGAACGCGCGCTCATCCAGTTCATGCTCGACCTGCACACGCGCGAGCATGGCTACCTCGAAATGAGTCCGCCATTTCTCGTCAGGCGTGATTGCATGATCGGCACGACGCAGTTGCCGAAGTTCGAGGAAGACATGTATGGCCTGGAGGAGAACCAGATGTTCCTCGCGCCAACGGCGGAAGTGCCGGTGACAAATTTTCATCGCGAAGAAATCCTGGCCGCGCATGAGCTGCCGAAAAAGTTTGTCGCTTATACACCGTGTTTTCGTCGTGAAGCTGGTTCGGCTGGCCGCGAGACCCGCGGCATCATTCGCGTGCATCAGTTCGACAAGGTTGAGTTAGTTAAGCTAACGACACCGGAAACATCCTACGACGAGCACGAGTCGTTAACTGCAAATGCCGAGCGAGTCTTGCAGTTGTTGGGTCTGCATTACCGCGTGATTGAGCTTTGCACGGGTGACCTGGGTTTTGGTTCAGCCAGGACCTATGACCTGGAAGTCTGGTCGCCCGGTCAGCAGGCCTACCTGGAAGTCTCGAGCTGCTCAAACTTCGAAGATTACCAGGCGCGCCGGATGAATCTGCGTTTCAAGGACGCCGACGGTAAGAATCGCTTCTGTCACACCTTGAACGGTTCAGGCCTCGCTCTGCCACGCTTGTTCGCGGCGCTAATCGAAAGCGGTCAACAGAAGGATGGTTCAGTTCGTTTGCCGGAGGCGATTCAGTCCTACTTCGGCGCGGCCGAGATTCGTTAGGCAAGCGGCGTCGTTCGTGGCCAGCGCCAGCGTGCCACGACTAGCAGAAGAAGCGAGAGCGCTGTAATCGCGAGACCGATAAAGAGCAAGGGCGGCAGATAACGCAGTGTTATCTTGTGTTCACCTATGGTTAGCGGCATGCCGACCAGACCAATGTCGACGCGTTGCGGCTTGATTTGAGTTCCGTCGACGTTGGCGCGCCAGCCTTCATCGAAGGGCATTTGAAAGACAAGAAGACCATTCGTTAGGCAGCTGATTGTCCCGTCGATTTGGTTCTGGCGGAAACGATCGATGCGCAGGGCGCTCTCCCGACGGGCTGTGACTACGCCCTGGAGCGGTTTTGTTTCGATTAAATCAAGAGCATCGTTTAACTCAGTGGGAGCAGTCTGTGCAAGCTGTGGAGAATCATCGGGCAGGACAACAAAGCGGAGAAGAGCCGATTCTTTGCCGGGCGCCGATAGTTGGTGAAAAGTCTTTTCAGAAATAGCCTTGTCGAAGAAGAGACCCAACGGAAGAAAGGCTAGATTGCGATAGGCATGCACGTTCTCGTGAATCGCCACTTCTTCGTAGTTAGGTATTTCCTGCGCGGGCAGAGCTTCATTGGAGATAAGGTATTTCTCGGCCAGGAAGCTTGATAAGACCGGCCTTCCCAACGAACCGAAGCTCCAGCGTGTTCCGAGCTCATCGGTCTTCGGCGACATCGCCTCCAGAGCAGTGAGGAACCGGGTGTAATCGATGTTGTTAAATGAGTTATAGGAGGGTGTGCCGTAGAAATCGAAGACGATGGCATCGTTGAGATTGCCGTGCTCGGCCGGGCTGGAGGAAAAAAGCTTGGCGATACGGTAGAAGCTTTGGTCGCTGGCTTTAATGTCCCGCACGGCGTCCACCGTGTAGTCGTTGTAACCAACGCGGGCGCGTAGCTCTTCCTTGGTAACTGTGGGCGCGTTGTTAACCGTCAGGGAACCAAAGTAAGCGAGTTCCGCCGCGCTAAGCAGAACCACCAGCCAGGCGCAGAGCGGCTCTTTCTTTGTCCATCGCCCCAGGGAAAGGATAAGAGTGTAAGTAATCAATAATCCCGCGGCGAGGCGTTGCAGAAACTTTTCCGGAAGGATCTGCATTTCAGACAACGGCAGGTAAAGAATAACCAACAGCACGATAAGGGTGGCCCAGAGCACCCAGAGATTAAGAACGCCTTTCTCGAAATAGCGAGAGAGCGCCTTCATGCTTAGAAGAATGACCGCGACAATAGAGTAAAAGCTAAGTGTCCGATAGTAGTCGCCTTGGAAGAGCCAAAACAGGTAGCGCAACCAGGGAAGCGCCATGGTAAGCAGGATAGCTGTGAGCAGGAGAGTGTAAACAACCCGGCGCCGCGCGCGTGCGCCGACAAACGCTTGCGCAAGCATGAGCAGAGGAAAAAGCCCGGCATAAGTCGCGGGCGCTTCCAGGTAGTTGTTCCAGCCACGGAAATCATCGCCGCTGCCAACCATGTCATTGGAGTAGGCGCGAAAGATGGCGGTGAAATAATGCAGCGATGATTCGAGATGAAGCGGTCCCGTAGCGAAAAGTTTCCGCATATATGACTCAGGACCAGAGCCGCGTGGGCTATTGTAGATGGCTTGGGCGCTATCAAGCCAAACAACAGCAGCTATTCCAAGACCCAGAAGGCCGATGAAAGCAAATCGTAGTATCCGGCGCGGGCGAGAGCCGGTGTGCTTCGTCGGAGCAACATAGAGTCGCGCCAGGACATAGCCGGCCAGAAGGATCGCGCACAAATAGACGTGAAATGCGCTCAACAGAGCAAAGAGCGCGACGGCAAAGGCAAGGCAGAGCCAGCGTCCGCGGCGCAGAACGAGTTCGACGCCGAACAAGACAAAGGCAATGCAGATTGCTTCGTTGGCCAGAATGAGCCAGCAACTGCCCATGCACATAAAGGCAGAGAAGGAGAAGAACAGCGCACCAAGCAGGGAGGCGCAGAAGTTCACGCCACGCAGAGTAAGGCATCCATAGAAGAGAAGGCCCGCGACAAGAACATGAAAGAGATGTTGGTAAACCAGAAGCTGTGCAATGGCGGAAGGTGGAAACCAGATCGACGGCTGGAAAAGCAGGTCACCTATGCCAGAGAAGATGTTTTGCCCCATGCCCACGTGGAAAGACCACATCGGGAGGCCATCGGTGCGCAGGTAACGCGAGAAAAGAAGGAGGTAGGGATAGTAGTAGTTGGTCGAATCATCGCCGATGTTCTTGTAAAGCAGGACCTGGTGACCAAAGACGAAGTCGCGAAAGACAATCAGGCCAAGAACAAGAAGGACGATGGCGGTTAGCCCTAGCTGGACTAATCGGAGTGCGCGTTTGCTTTCTTCCATTCTTGTATCCGGCTACTGTTCGTTAGGTATTATTCGCGATCGGTGCCGGTCGCAAAGAGATCGAGCTGGCCACGATCAGCCGAAGCCGTCTCAGAGAGTGCAGGCAAGGTCAACTCGTAGCCGAGTTTTTGCGCGAGGCGCTGGCAGGTTTCCGGGGCGAAACCCTCGAAGTGATTGTTCACGAAGGCCCAGACGCTGCGCACTTCCCCAAGATGGCGTTCAATCTTGAGCGCCCAGCTCTCCAGGGCGGCTTCGCGTTTCCAAAGCAGTTTGCCGTAGCGATGCATGTGTTTGCCGTCGCCGTCGTACTTGGTCGAGTAATCGCCTAGCAGTCGCAGGTAGAGGAAATCGGCGGTCAGCGGCCAGGGCTCGAACGGCGCGAGGTTGCGCTCGTTCAACGGGCTCGTGTCAGCCCATACCCAGCAGACACGATATTTTTGCAGAAGCCGAATCACCTGTGGCCGATGCCAGCCGGGATGACGGAACTCAATGGCGAAACGAAAATCGCCCGGCAGTTGTTCGAGAAAATTGCGCAAGGCCGGCTTGCCTTCCTTCGGCGCGAAGGACGGCGGTAGTTGAATGAGAATGACCTGAAGCTTTGCGGCCAACGGTTCGAGCACGCGGAGGAAGCTGCTGAATTCCGCGCTGCAATCGCGCAGATGACAGGCGTGCGTGATTTGGCGCGGCAATTTGCAGGCGAAACGAAACGAAGCCGGCGTGCTCTCGGCCCAGCGCTGGACTGCGCTTTCCGAGGGCGGGCGATGAAAGGTCGAGTCGACTTCGACCGCGGGAAAATAGCGGGCGTAGAACTCGAGCCAGCGTTCGTCAGGCAAATCGTGCGGATAAAACGAGCCGCGCCATTCCTCCACGCTCCAGGCGCAGGTGCCGAGCCGAATCTTCTGCTGAGCATTGAGATTCACGCGAGAAAATCGGTCAGGAAATGGGAAAATTGCCGCGAATCTGCGGAAGCGAATCGTTCATCGGATGATCAGTTTTTGGCGGTCAGTACCTTGACTGCGCAACGAGTCTCTCTACGGTGCGAAAGTCACAATGCGCTCTCGTTTCTACATCTTGTTTTGGCTCGTAATTGGTCTGGCTGCAAGCACTGCGACCAGTTCCGCCGCGATCGTTTTCCAACCCGGCGAAAAGGCGAAATATGTTTCGCCCGGTGAGGAACAGGTCAGCGGTTCGGCACAGCAACTTTTCGATATGGGAGAACAGGCGGAGAACGCGGGCAATTACGCCCACGCTGCCAAGGCCTATAAACAGATCGTGCGCCGTTATCCTCACGACGCGCTCGCATCCGGTGCCGCCTATCGTTATGGGCAAATGGAGGAGAAGCTCGGTGATTATCTGAAAGCGGCGGCGGCTTATCGCGTCATGGTCGAGAACTACCCGAAGAGCCCGCACTTCGAGGACGCGATCGAAGCGCAGTTCCGCATCGGTGAGATGTATTTGAACGGAAAGAAGATCAAATTCTTCGGCATTCCGGTGAAGCCGGCGCTGGAAAAATCGATCGAAGTTTTTGGCGGCATTGTTCACTCCGCGCCTTACGGCCGCTACACGGCCCGGGCACAATTTGATATTGGCCGGGCTACGGAAAAGATGGGCAACGCCGAGGCGGCGGTGGCGGCGTATCAGGCAGTGATCGAAAAATTCCCGGACGATCCGCTGGCTGCCGATGCACAATACCAGATCGGTTATCTGTGGGAGAAATCGGCTTCCTCCGGAGTGCGCGATGCGAAGGCAACAAAGAACGCCAAGCTTGGTTACCAGGATTTTCTCTATCGTTATCCGAAGAGTGAAAAGGCCTCGCAGGCGCAACAGAATCTGCGCAAGCTCGATCAACGGCAGACCTCAGACTCCATGCAGATTGCGAGGTTTTACGACAAGCAAAAGAGTTATCGCGCCGCTGTCATTTACTACAATGATGTCATTCGACAGATGCCCGGTTCGGCCGCGGCTGAGGAATCGAAAAAGCGAATTGCGGAATTGCGCGCCAAAGTGGGCGACAAAGGTTTGCAAGCGCCAGAGCTGACCGCAGCGACGGCGAAGAGACCGACCGGGACCTCGAATTCCGGCATGCCTGGCCCGCCGATGCGCGGTTCGCCGGGGGATGTCGCGCCGTTGCCGCCGCCGGAAACAGATGAATCACTGCCGCCACCTGCTTCGTTGAATCCCGACACGACTACCGCGCCGGATCTGCAGCCGTTACCGAGCGCGCCAACACCTGCGCCCACTCCGGAGACGACCAGCTCGCCGGAGTGAAAAACGCCGTCGCGGCTTTCCTGGTAGCGTTCGGCCTGAGTGGTTGCGCCGGTTATCACATCGGCAACGTCAAACCGCATTACCTCGCGGACATCAAGACGATCGCGGTTCCGACCTTCAAGAACCTGACCTTTCAACCGCACATCGAGGTTCTGCTGACCAATACCGTGATCAAGCAGTTGCAGCAGGACGGAACTTTTCGCCTGTCCAATGTGGGTGACGCCGACGCGATCTTGAAGGGCAACATCCAGGCGATCGGCCGCACCCCGGCGCGTTCCGTGCGCGGAAACGTCTTGGCCACCACGGAATTTAACCTCACTATCAACGTCACCTATACGCTCGTGGATAAATCAGGACGCATTCTTACCGGACCAACCGGCGTCGCCGGCACGACCAGCTTTTTCGTCGGCTCCGATGTCACGACCGATCAACGCCAGGCGCTGCCAATCGCGACCGAAGACCTGGCCGTGCGCCTAACGAGTCAATTAACCGAAGGTTGGTAAATGGCCGCGAAGGGCGACGAAAAGCTCTGGGCCATTCTCAACGATAAGCTCGACATGCTCCGCAGCGCGGGGCAATTGCCGGAAGCGTTGCGTATCGCGCAGACGGCGGTGGATCTGGCGCAACGTGCTTTTCCCGAGGGGCATCCTGCCTGTGGCATAAGCCTGGAGAAACTGGGACAACTGCACGACCAGGCCGGTGACCGCGCCGCGGCCAAGGCCCCGCTGCTCCGGGCCCATCGCATTTTTTCGTTGACCGAGCCGCGCGATCCACGCGCGGTTTTTCGTTCGTCGCGCCGGCTTGGATTTCTCTACGACTCGTTAGGCGAAACTGAGGAGGCGATTGCGTTTTACGAAGCGGCGATTAAGGCCGGCATGGAAATGGGCGACCTCCCTTACGCGGACCTGGGCACGATGCTGAACAACATCGCGCTCATTTATCGCAAGAGCGGGCGGCAACAGGCAGCCGAGCCGTATTACCTCCACGCGCTCGAGATTTATGAGAAGCAACTGGGCCCGGAGCATGCCGATGTTGCCTCGGTCCTGAACAATCTCGCTGTCTTTTACACGAACGAGAAACGCTACACCGAGGCGGAGAAGACCCACCTGCGCGCACTTGAAATTCGGGAAAAAATCCAGCCGCGCAGCGAGCCCGATATCGCCCAATCGAAGTGCAATCTCGCCGTCGTTTACCATTCACAGGGCGATTACACTCGCGCGGCCGAGCTGTATCGCGCCTCGCTCAAGACCTGGGAGGAAACGGCCAGCAAACCACCGGCCGATTACGAAATCGTGGCCTCGAATTACGCCGATCTTCTGCGTTCGTTGGGCAAAGCGCGCCAGGCCAGTCAGCTGGAAGACCGGGCCCGCAAGCGCCGCGCCTGATCCGTCGCTTTGCCCTTGCGCGGTCACGGCGCATGCGCACCTTAGCACCCGCGCGCTCACGTGGCGGAATGGCAGACGCGTACGGCTCAGGACCGTATGGGGAAACCCGTGGAGGTTCGACTCCTCTCGTGAGCATTTTGCCTAACGAATCAGGCAAATTCTGCGTGACGCGCACGCGTCGAAAATTGTATCCTGGATAAGTTCGCATCATGGAAAGCACCGCCTGTGTTCAAACCCTCAGCCTGCCCCTGCGTGACCTGATCAAGTCGGTGCGCAAGGTTGTGCAGACCGAGGACGATCCGGCGAAAGTAGGCGCGGCCGTAGCCAACCTTTTGCGGCCCTGTCTCCACCTGAAGAATTTTCTCCGGCCAGAACAGATCGCCTCCTGCGAAGAAAAATACCGGCAGCACATTTTGCACGTCGAACCCGACGGCAGCTTCTCCGTCGTCGCGCTCGTCTGGCGGCCGGGTCAGGCGACGCCGATTCACGATCATGTTTCGTGGTGCGTGGTGGGCGTCTACCGCGGGCAGGAAAATGAAACCGTTTACGAAGTGGCCGGTGAAGGTGCGGATCAGCACCTGGTTGTGACTGGTCACGCCATCAATCCAGTCGGTTGCGTCGCCTCGCTCATTCCGCCCGGTGACATTCATCACGTCGGAAACGGCGGCCACGAACTGGCTGTCTCGCTGCACATCTACGGTGCGGACATCGGCGTGCTCGGTTCGAGCATTCGGCGGCGTTACCAACTCGAAGTTCGCCAGCCGGCCGGCGTTTGACCACTCGTTAGGCCACGCCTGCATCCGCTACGGAAGCGTTCTGCGGGGCTATTGCGAAGCATTGCGGGCATGGCAATTCCGTGTGCTAGAGTTCGCCGCATGGAAGTCTCGCGGGAACCAACGGCGGTGCGCACGATGTTCGATCGCATCGCCCCGCGCTACGATCTCGCCAATCATCTCCTCAGCAGCGGGATTGATTTTATCTGGCGTCGGCAGGCCGCGCGCATGGTGGCAAATTGGAAACCGGCGCGCGTGCTCGATCTGGCCACCGGCAGCGGCGATTTGGCCCTGGCCATCGCGCACCGACTTCCCGATGCCGAAGTCGTCGGCGCGGATTTTTCCGCCGAGATGCTGGCGCGCGCGCAACGCAAAGGCCTGACCAATACAGTGGTGGCGGACGCGCTGCATTTGCCCTTCGAGGATGCTTCCTTCCAATGCGTCACCGTTGCCTTCGGCCTGCGCAACATGGCCGATTGGGGCGCGGCCCTGCGCGAAATGTCACGCGTCTTGAGCCCGGACGGTCGCGCGCTCGTCCTCGAGTTTTCCCTTCCGCACGGTGCGCTGGAACCGGTCTATCGATTTTATCTCCATCGCTGTCTGCCTTTTCTTGCCGCGCTCATCACCGGCGAAAAGGACGCGTATGATTATCTCGGCGCCTCGATCGAAAAATTTCCCGCCGGTGAAGCGATGATTTCGCTGCTGGAGAACAACGGCTTTCGCTCGGCCCAGGCAATTCCGTTAACCGGCGGAATCGCCACGATTTACACGGCGTCGGTTGCCTAACGAGTGCTTACGGTTTTGCTGCCGGGGGCGGCGAGGGCGACGGTGAAACGGTTGGTGAAGCGGCGGCCGTATCTGCGAGTGGCAAACGCAGTGCGTTGAAATCCGGATTGTTCATGACGAAGACGCCATCGCGCCCTTCCACTTTCGCATACCACATTCCTTCGCCGGCCGGTCCGCCGACCGTGAGTTTGTGCGCGCTCTTGTCGTCGGCGGAAGTGGTGAAATTGATCACGAGCTGCGGTTTCTCGAAAGCTTGTGGCGGCGGCGCGCCGGGATTCCAGCGCACGGCGCGCAGTGCTGTCAGCGTATTCAAGAGCGACTGCACATTGGTTTGATTGATCGGGCCGCTGCCATTCACCCACGTCCATTCCTTGTTCGGTCCGCGCGTTAACGCCGCCTCCTTTTCGCTAGTTACACTGAGCCGATGCACGTCGTCCGGTTTGAACTTGAAGATGGCAAGGTCCTGCCACTGCACCGGATCTTGCGAGATGAGATCGAGGAACTGCTTCCGGACCGCGACGATGAACGGCTCTTCCGCCACTCGCGCGTAGACAATGTCGCCATCCACTTTTCCGAACGCGATGGTAGCAAACGGATGTTCGCCCGCTTGCGATTCCGCGGTGTTTTCGGAAGCGAAGGAACTGAACGTCAGTTGCAGCTGCGGTTTATCGAGTCCGTACTTCGGCAGATCGGACGCGACGTCCTCGACAAACTTCGTCACCTGCTCGGTCCTCAGGATATCGAGCAAATGCGTCACTTCGCCCGCGTTGGCCGGCGCGTTGTTTTTGTTCGCGATTGTCCAGGTCTGATCCTTGCGCGCGAGCACCGTCTTGCCCTTGCCCGGCACGTCAATCGTGATGCGGTCGAGATTATTTTCATCGATGCGCACGAGATGCCGGTCGCGCAAGTCAGCTGGCATTGTCTTCAGCAGGTCCTCGATTTTCTTCGGCACGGTGTAAACGAAATTGCGCGGCGAGAAACGCACATACACCTGGTCCTTCTCGTTTTCCTTTTGCGAGAGCGCACCGATTTGCAGCATCTGCCCTTCCTTGTCACCATCCTTGAAAAGCGTGATGGAACCGCGCGCATCCGCGAGTCCGTAGAGTTGCAGATCGCCTTTGTCCTCGGCCACGAATTGCGCGATGCGCGCGCTCGTCACTTGCGCGATCAGGTCGCTGACCTTCTGCGCATCGCCGCGGGCGCGCAGTGGTTTCACGATCTCCCACACGTCGTTTTTCTTCTGCAGTTCCATCTCGCCGGCGACGGTCTTGAGCAGAATGCGGACGACCTGGACGGCGGAAAGCTCGGTCAGTTTGTGATCGCGAAAATCTTCCGGCTTTTTCGCGATGTCGGTCTTGACCGTCTGTTTGACGACAAATGTTTCCTTCGAGCCGTCGAGGCGCACATACATCTTGCCTTCGAGCGCAGCGTCCTTGCCGAAAAGAATTTCCGGCGGCATGTCTTTGCCGAGAAGCTTGAGCCGCAACTTCGGTTTGGAGAGATCGTATTCATCGAGGCGGCTTTTCTCCGCCTGCATTTCCTTCTCGGAAAAGACATCGTCTTTTTCCCAGCTCTCGAGATCGGAAATCAAATACTCCACCACGGCGCGATCGGCCTGGTCCTTGATCGGCGATTCCACCCGCCATTTGTCGTTAGACTTCCGCAACTCGATCTTGTCATCGCCGTTCTGGATGACGATGCCCTCGAGTTTGTCGCGTTCGAAGTTAACCACGTTGCCGGCGCGACGTTTTGCTTCCTCGGTGTTCGGCCCTTTGCTCTCGAAAAACTTAATCCAGACCGCCAGCGCTACGACAATGGCGAAAAGGATGAGGGTCGTTTTGGTTTTCATCCGAACTACTCGTTAGGCGCGGCGTTGCCACCAGACGGCAAAGCCGATCACGGCCGGCACCAGCGGCATCAGAACGAGAATGAGCCAGCGCAAGTTGCGCAGCGCATTGTCGTCGAGCATGAAAGTCAGCGTCGTCGGCACCTTCGGCGCGATGCCGATCATCTGTTCCCGACTCAAGAGCCAGTTCATCGCGCCAGAGATGAAATCGAGCGCCTGCTGGTCCTGTGTCAGGGCGTTGTCGCGCACGAAAGTCGCGTTGCTCACCACCACCATGCGCGATGAGTTCGCCTGCACACGATCGTCGGCGCTCCCGCCTTTCTCGATCGAAACGCCGATGGTGTGGACCATGTTTTGCGTGGCTGCGGCGTTGGCCTGCAATTTTTCCTGGTCGGTCGAATTGTAATCTTTCTCCGCCCAGTAACCCTTCTCGGCCTGGATCAACGGTTGCAGCCGAATGTTGGCGGCGCGGACGCGATCCTGGTCGAGCGAGAGCGTGGAAGTGCCGCCGAAGAAAAGTCCGCGCGCATCGGACAGGCGTTTCGTGATCGGGCTATCGCTGAGGAAACGCGCCTGCACATCGCGGATCAAGGCCACTTCCTGGATGCCGGTGCGCACCATGGCCATGAGGCGATCGTCATTCACCTTCACGCCGAGCGATTCGAGAAAACTGTTGAGTCGCGGCGTTTTCGCGGCCGGGTCTAACAAGAGCAAAATGCGTCCGCCTTTGTCCCAGAACGTGCGCAGTAGTTGCATTTCGCGATCGGAGAAATCGTATTGTGGGCCGATGATCGCGATCGTTTTCATCTCATCGGGAATGGCCGGCACATCGAAAAGATTCAGTTCGGAGAGTTTGATGTTTTCGTTCTCGATGAACGTCCGCACGATCGAGATCGGGCTGCGCTCGCCGGGTTCGGCCTGCATGGCCGGACTTATTTTCGGCGCGCCATCCGTCAGTGTCGGCTCGCGGTGGCCGGAGATGTAACCGACCACGTTTTTCTTTCCCTCCACCAGATCGATCATCGCGCTCGTGATCGCCTGTTCGCCCTTGAACGCGGTCACTTTCGGCTGTTGCTCGCCGAACATGGCGTTGCCCATGTCGATCTCCGCCATTTCGGACGCTTTGATCGTTTTGGTGCGGCCTTCGTATTCGAGAATGACGACGCTCTCGTCAGTGACCACCTTGTATTTATCGAGAATTTCCTTGGCGCGGGAGAGACTGCGTTCCGGATCAATCGTCTCGACGTCCAGTTTTCCCTTCGAAGCGTATTGATATTCGGTCAGGAGATTCTGCACGTCGGACAGGACGGGATTGTTGCCGCCGAAGAACATGGTCGCGCGCATCTTGCCCTTGAGGCCGTCAAGGAAACGCTTCGATTTGTCGGAGAGTTCGTACTTCTTGTCGCGCGAAACGTCCCAGCGCCGGTAATGCTCGAAGCCGAGGTAATTCACCATCACAGCGAGGAAGAGAACGAGCGCGACCTGCACGATCACGTTCACGCCGATCTGCAGCCGGTGAATTTTCTTCGGCGCCGCGGTCTTGGACTCGTTAGGCACTTCTACAGTCTCCATTTGCGCGATTGAAAGACCTGATGAGTGAAAAAGAGCATCACGATGGTCATGCTCACGTAGAGAACGATCGGGCGGGTGTCGATTTCACCGCGCGAGAGCGTCACCATTTGTTCAATGGCGGAGAAATAGCCGAGCAATTGCCGCGTGGCGGAACTGACGTCCTGCACGATGAACGAAATCAGGCCGGAGAAGAAATGAAGCGTGATGGCGCAGAAGGAAATGATCGCGGCGATGATCTGGTTCTTGGTCAGCACGGAGGCGAGACAACCGACCGAGAGATAAAACATGCCTAACAAGAGCATCATCAGATAGGCGCCCCAGAGCGCGCCGGCCGAGTTGGTCGGTGATTGATGGGTGGTGAATTTGAAAATGAGGAAGTAGAGGCCGGTCGGGATCCAAAGGACCGCGTAGAAGAAAAGCGCGCCGAAAAATTTCGAGAGCACCACCTGCCAGTCCCGCACGGGCGCGGTCATGAGCGGCTCGATCGTGCCGAGCTTAAATTCCTCCGCGAACAGTCGCATGGTCAGGAGCGGAAAAATCAGGACGAAGGCAAACCAGAAGAAGACGGAATTGAAGAACGCTTCCTGCACGGAGTAGCCGACCGGCCGCCCGTTCATGAAAGAGATCTGGAAGTAAAAATCCACGCCGCTCAGCAGCAGGAAAAAAACGAGAACGATGTAGGCGATGGGCGAGTAGAAGTAACTGCGCACTTCGCGCTGGAAGAGGATGAAGAACTTTTTCATGCGCGGGCGGTTCTCAATGTCATCCCGAGGCTGGCGCAGCGCGCCGAGGGATCTCGCAATAGTGCGAACGACATCGTTGCTTCGCGAGCGTGATCCAAACTGCGTTGGCGAGATCCCTCGCCGTCTCCGCGGCTCGGGATGACGGGACTCGTTAGGCGCAATTTCATCGTAGCGTTAAACATCGTCTGCATGCGTAATCTCGACGAAGACATCTTCGAGGGTCGCTTTGCGCTGCGAGAGTTCGCGCAGCGACCAGCGACGCACCATCGCGAGTTGAAAAACCTGCTCGCGCACATCGGCGCCGGATTCGACGCGCAGGGAAAATTTCTGCCAGTCGCCTTCGCCGGTTTTGGTCACGTCGCGCACGCCGGGAATTTGCTTCAATTGTTCGACGCCGTTGTCGTTCCCGACTTTCGCTTCCAGGAAAACGCCGCCGGCGGTGCGAATTTCGCCTAACAAGTTCTGCGGCGTGTCGCACGCTTCGATCCGGCCCTTGTTGATGATGATGACGCGGCTGCATGTCATCTCCACTTCCGGCAGAATGTGCGTGGACAACAGAATGGTGTGCTGCTTGCCGAGGTTCCTGATCAACTCGCGCACCTGCCGGATTTGGTTCGGATCGAGGCCGCTGGTCGGTTCGTCGAGAATCAACAGGTCAGGCTCGTGCACGAGCGCATCGGCGAGACCGACGCGTTGCCGGTAACCTTTGGAAAGCGCGCGGATCAGTTTCTTCTCCACGTCTTTCAATCCGCAAAGTTCCTTCACGTCACCGACGCGTTCGGCAATGCGTCGATGCCCCACGCCTTTCAGCGCCGCGCGATAGTTCAGGTATTCCGTCACCCGCATGTCGTTGTAGAGCGGGACATTTTCCGGCATGTAACCGAGACGCGAACGCGCCTGGAGCGATTGCTCGAAAACATCGAAACCCGCGATGGTGGCGCGGCCCGAAGTCGCCGGCATGAAGCTCGACAAAATGCGCATGGTCGTGCTCTTGCCCGCGCCGTTCGGCCCGAGAAATCCCATGATCTCGCCTTTGCCGACTTCGAAATTCAGGTCCTGAATCGCAGTCTGGCCCGCGTATTTTTTTGTGAGATTTTCGACCTTAATCATGCTGGCGAGATATCTGAGACAACTGAAGGGCGCATGTGTTGCGAGATTTTTCGGAAGCTAGCGCGCGGTCAACGTCACGGTTTCGGCGCGTTGCGTTCCGTTGGGCCGCACAATCCCGATGGTAAAATCGACCTGCGCGCTGCGGCTGGCGCGCGCGAGTAATTTTTCGATCTGCGCGATGGAGCGCACTTCGTAACGGCCCACCCGATAAATGACGAGGCCGCGCTCCACGCCGACCGAATCGGCCGGGCTTCCCTTCTCCACGCCGCTGACCAGTACACCTCGGCCCGGGGCGAGATTAAGCGCATCACTTAGGTCCGGCGTCAGGTTTTGCAGCTGCAAACCGAACAAACGTTCCGCGTTCGACGCGGGCGCGGTTTCTTCCGCAGGGCGCGGCGTCGGTTTGTTCTGCGCCACTTTCACGAACTGCGCGACCGTATCGCGCACCACTTCGCCGGGAATGGCGAAACCGATTCCCTGCGTCGGCACACCTTGCGGCGTGAAGGCCATCTTGGCCGAACTCACGCCGACCAATCGTCCGCTCAAATCGATCAATGGTCCGCCGCTGTTGCCCGGATTAATCGCGGCATCAGTTTGCACCAGGTCCTTGTACTCGGTGTTATCGATCGTAATGTTGCGTTTCATTCCGCTGAGAACACCGCGGCTGATCGACCCGCTGTATCCCAGGGCGTTGCCGACAACAATGACGGTTTGGCCTAACAAGTTCGGCGAAAGATTATCGAGCGAAATGAAGGGCAGCGGGTCCTTCGACTCGATCTTGATGAAAGCGAGATCCTTCTTGTCGTCACCGGTGATGAAACGCGCCGGCAAGGTCTTGCCGTCGTTCATCGTCACCTCGATTTTCAGATCGGCTGCGCGTGCGACCACGTGCTGGTTGGTAATGATGTAACCCGCCGGATCGACAATGAATCCCGAACCGAGGCTTTGCAGCGTCTGCTTAATCTCGCGTGGGCGTGAGGAATAATTCCCGAAATATTGCGCGGCGAAATCTTCAAACGGATCGCGCACTCTGCGCCTAACGACACGTTCGGTGTTGATGTTTACCACCGCGGGCAAGACCTTCGCCGACCGCAACCACGCTCGGTTCGGTAGCGGGATCGACCTGGCCAAATGCCAGCGGCGTGGCAATTAACGCGATGATTGTGAGCGCTCTCGTCTTCAATTGGAGAGGGAAGTAACGGGGCGCCTTCCGCACTGTCAACTTGCCGAGCCCGACGATGCCGAGAGATTGCGGGCAAGATGCGTCCGTCATTCGCTACTCGTCTCAACCTCGATGTGCTCGAGGAAAATTATCGCCGCTGGCAGCAAAATCCCGAGGCGCTCGATGGGGCGTGGTCGGCGTTCTTCGAAGGATTCGAGCTCGGCAATCTCGAGAAACGAAACGGGGCGGCGGCGCCGGCGAAAGCAGCCGACGCGTCATTCGCGACGCGCGTCAATGGGCTGGTTTACGCTTACGAGACGCTCGGTCACACCATCGCGCGGTTGGATCCGCTGGCCAACAAGCGTCCCGAAAATCCGCTGCTCAATCTGCGCGAGTTTGGTTTCAGCGAGGCCGATCTCGATCGCGAAGTTTCGTCGCGATTTTTCTTCGACGGCAAACCGGTGCGGCTGCGCGAAATGATCGCGCAACTCGAGCGCATCTACGCCGAGACGATCGGCTCCGAGTTCATGCACATCCAGAACACGCGCATCCGCAACTGGGTGCGGCATCGCCTTGAGTCGCGTCCGCCAAGAGAAACGGCGGCGCGCGAATTGCAGATCGGGCTGCTGCGCGAGCTGACCGAATCGGAAATGTTCGAGACGTTTTTGCACACGCGTTACGTCGGACAGAAACGCTTTTCGCTGCAGGGCGCGGAATCGCTCATGATCATTCTCGACGGCATTTTGCAAAGATGTCCGGCGGTCGGTGTGGAGGAAATCTGCATGGGCATGGCGCATCGCGGCCGGCTCAACGTGCTGGCGAACTTCGTGCAGAAATCGTTTCGCGTGATCTTCACCGAATTCAGCACCAATTACATCCCCGATCTCGTCGCCGGCGATGGCGATGTGAAATATCATCTCGGTTATCGCACGATGCGGAAGCTCGATTCCGGTGCGGAAGTTGAGATTCGGTTGTCGGCCAACCCGAGCCATCTCGAAGCAGTCGATCCAGTGGTGGAAGGCACGGCCCGCGCGCGGCAACGCATTCGTGGCGACACGGAACATCGGCGCAAAGTTTTGCCGTTGCTCGTGCACGGCGATGCGGCTTTCGCGGGGCAGGGGATTGTGGCGGAAACGCTCAACATGTCGCAGCTGCCCGGTTACTGCACGGGCGGCACGGTGCATGTGGTGGTGAACAACCAGATTGGATTCACCACGCTCCCGGAAGACGCGCGCTCGTCGATGTATTGCACCGACATCGCGAAGATGATCGAGGTGCCGATTTTCCATGTGAACGGCGACGATCCGCTCGCGGTGCATTTCGTGACCGAGCTTTCGTTAGACTTTCGCCAGGAATTCGGACGCGACGCGGTCATCGACATGTATTGTTATCGCCGTTACGGACACAACGAAGGCGACGAGCCGTCCTTCACGCAGCCCGATCTTTACGCGAAAATTGATCGGCGTCCGTCGATCGCGAAACTTTATCGCCAGGAATTAATCGACTCCGCTGTTTTGACGGAAGAGGAAGCGGCGCAACTCGAGCGCGAGTTCGAAGCGAAATTACAGAAGGCGCTCGACGAAGTGAAAGCGGCCGAAGCGCAGCCGCGCGATCGCAAGGAACAATTCAGCGAATCAACCGCGGTCTTTCAGCCGGGTTACACCACCGAATCTCCCGCGACAGCAATCAGCGCGGAGATGTTGCGCACCATCGCGCAAGGCCTGACTCAAGTGCCTAACGACTTCAATGTCCAGCCGAAGATCAAACGCATCGTGCTCGATCATCGCCGCAAGGTTTTCGAAGACGGTGGGCCGTACGACTGGGGTTATGCCGAGGCGCTCGCGTTTGGTTCGCTACTGTTGGAAGGCGTTCCCATTCGCCTGTCGGGCCAGGATGTGCGACGCGGCACTTTCAGTCATCGGCACGCGGTCTTGTTCGATGCCAAAACCGGCCAGCCCTACATTCCGTTGCTCCATCTCGCGGAAAAGCAGGCGCGCATTTGCATCTACAACAGTCTTCTCTCCGAAGTCGCTGTGCTCGGGTTCGATTATGGTTACTCGTTAGACTATCCGAACATGCTTTGCCTGTGGGAAGCGCAGTTCGGCGATTTCGCCAATGGCGCGCAGACGATCATCGATCAGTTCATCGTCTCGGCGGAATCGAAGTGGCAACGGCCCAGCGGCATTGTGTTGTTATTGCCACACGGTTACGAAGGTCAGGGCCCGGAGCATTCCAGCGCGCGCCTCGAGCGCTTCCTGCAAGCCTGCGCGGAGGACAACATCCAGGTCTGCAACCTGACCACGCCAGCGCAGTACTTTCATGCGCTGCGTCGCCAGATGAAACGCGATTTCATCAAGCCGCTCATCATCATGACTCCGAAGAGCCTCTTGCGCGCGGAATTTGCCACCTCGGGCGCGCAGGACTTTCTGCAAGGCGGTTTCGAAGAGATTCTTCTCACGCCTAACGAGTCGATGCCTAACCAGTGCAAGCGTGTTATCCTCTGCGCGGGCAAGGTCTATTACGATCTGCTCAATTATCGGAACGAAAAGAAAATCACCGACGCCGCGCTCATTCGCATGGAACAGCTCTACCCGTTTTGCGAAGAGAAGTTGAAGAGGATGATCGGCGAATTCCCATCGAGCGCGAAGCTCGTCTGGTGCCAGGAGGAATCGCAGAACATGGGCGCATGGACGTTTATCGAACCGCGGCTGCGAAAACTTTTCGGTCGCGAAGTTACCTACGCCGGACGCAACGCCAGCGCGAGTCCGGCGGTCGGCGCGCTTGCCCTGCACAAGCTCGAGCAAGCGCAGCTCATCGCCGAAGCGTTCGGTTCATAGAGAGAAACGCCGGACATTTCGTCCGGCGTTTTCCGTTCCAGCAGCCAGGAGAAGCTCGCGGTAGTATTCGTTAGGTTATTGGTAGGGCGACCAAAAGGTGTAGTCGGTCACATCGGAGAGCGCGTTTTTTGTCGCGGTCGGCACGCTCGGGAGCGTATCCACTTTCTGGCTCCCGTAGGCATTGCCGAAAAGGTCTTTGCCGGTGCTGTAAAGATTGGTCCCTTTCTTCAGGTAGTTGGTCCAATCAGTCACCGCCACAGTCGCGCCGCTGATCTTATTGGTTTCGATGGCGTACTGATCGACGGCCGAATCGATCAGGCGCAGATCATTGATAATACGACTGGCTTGCGAGCGCTTGCGGGCGCGCAGGAAACCGGGGACCGCAATCGAAGCCAGCAGGGCAATGATTGCGACCACGATCATGATTTCAACGAGAGTAAAACCGCGGCGATTAGTTTTGGTGATTTGCATAAAAGGATGAATTGCGTTTGTGCACCATGAATAAGCAGCCAGAAGACCGCGACCCCACCACAAGGGGCAGTCTTGTTCTGTAGCGGAAATCGCTACAACGATGCGGTCCGGCCTAGCTGGCGGCGACGGCGCGCTGCATGACCCAGCGTGTTGCTTCGGAATGAAGCTGGGCCGCGTTCTCGAGCTGCAGCTTCTCTTTGATGCGTGCCCGGTAGGTATCGACTGTCGTTAGACCAACCGAAAGACGGTAGCCGATCTCGCGTGTGGTGCGCCCTTGTCCGATCAATTCGAAAACTTCCAGCTCGCGATCGGTGAGACGATCGATCCCGGATTCAGCCTGGCCGGACTTCGTCACCACTTTATCCACCAGGCGGCGCATGGCGCGCGCTTCCAGGTAAATCTCGCCGCCTAAAATCTGGCGAATGGCCATCATCACTTTGGTGGCTGCTTCCTGCTTTGTGATGTAACCGCGCGCGCCGGCCCGCAGAGCGCGTTCGGCGTAAAGCGATTCCTCGTGCATCGAGAGGACGAGCACTGGCAGGTCGATTTCGTGTGCGCGCAAGTCTTTCAGCAAATCGAGCCCGCTCGCGCCTTTAAGAGTGATGTCGATGATGGCGAGTTGTGGCTGCGTTTTTTGGATCAAGGCCAGCGCCGCGGGAACGTTGTCCGCCTCGCCGCAAACAACGAGATCGTCCTCGCGGTCGATGAGAAGATGAAGCTGCTCGCGGAACATCGGATGATCTTCCACGATCACGACGCGGCGCTTGGATTCGTTAAGCGGCGCGCTCATTCGCCTCCTTCCTGGCCCGCGGGAGCAAACACGAAATCGTGGTGCCGCCTTTCGCCGGCTCTTCCACCAGAAGTTCACCGCCGGCCAGTTTCGCCCGGTAGCTCATGATGTTCATGCCCATGCCGGTGCTACTGCGGTTTGCTTTGGAAATGCCAAGGCCGTTGTCGCTTACCCGCAACAAGGTCACTTCATCATCGTTGTTCAAAAAAATCTCGATGATGGTCGCGAGGCCGTGGCGCGTGGCGTTGTTGATCGCTTCCTGCGCGATGCGGTAAAGATGCGTGGCCGCCGCGTTCTCCAGCATTGGCGGTTCGCCGAAGAGCCGGAATTGGCACTCCACCGAGTGCAGTTGCGCGACGGACGCCGCCAGTTCTTCCAATGCTGAAGCCAGCCCGGTCGCTTCCATTTGCACCGGCACCAGGCCGCGGGCCAGATCGCGAGTCTGCGCGACAGCTTCGCGCAAACGTGTGGCCAGTTCGTCGGCGCGCTGCGCTTCCTCGCCCAGATTTTTTTTGCGCAAGTCGCCGTTGAGCGAGGCGGCCGCGCAAGCAAGCGCAGCCTGGTATTGGCAAAGACCATCGTGCAAGTCGCGACCGATGCGGCGTTGTTCGCGTTCGCTGATCTCGATGATCTCATGCTCCAGCCGGCGCGAATGTTCCAGCAAAGCGATGCGCGTGGCCGCGGCATCGTGTTCCCGTTTCAAGGAGGCGGCGCCGATGGCCACAAAAACGAAAAAGGCGATGCGCACCAATGTCTCCCACATTTCCAGCAGGCTGTTGGGGTAAGGTTGGCCGCCGACCACGTTGGCCCACCACCAGACGATCCCACAGATCAGGCCGATGAGAATGCCCGCGTGTTTGCCTACGCACCAGGCCACGATGTAGATCGGCAGAGCGTAAAGAATGGAAAGACTCACTTCGTAGCCGGTCATCGCGTCGAGGAAACCGGTCAGCAAAACCATGAGGAGCCCTTCGACGAAAATGACGGAGGGTCGCTGACGTTGAAATGCCGTAGCGAAATTCATGCAGAGCCTGTTGCCTTCAAGCAACTTTCTCGCCAGCGCCGTGGCCTCGTGCTTACTTAGGCGCGCGCATGAGCCTCGAAGTGAAAATTCCGGCGGTGGGCGAGTCGATCACCAGCGGCGTAGTTTCAGTCTGGCACAAGAAGTCAGGCGACCAGGTCAAGGCTGGCGAACCGCTCTTCACGCTCGAAACGGATAAGGTTTCGACCGAGGTGGTCGCGGAGAAGAGCGGGGTTTTGACGACGCTCGCCAACGAAGGTCAGGAAGTGAAGATCGGCGAAGTCGTGGCCACGATCGACGAATCGGCCGCTGCATCCGTTTCCGTTCCGGAAAAACCGAAGGAAAAACCTGCGGCGAAAACTCCCAAGACTGCCGGCACGAAGTCACCGAACGCCGATGTGCTGCCGCCGTCCGTGCGCCGGATTGTTGAGGAAGAAAAGCTCGACGCGGGTGCGATTGCCGGCACGGGCAAGGGCGGCCGCCTAACGAAAAGTGACGCGATCGCCGCGGCCAGGAATCGTCCCGCGGTTTCGGCCGAAGTTGACGCCGGCCCGCAAACATCCAACGGCCGTTACACGCGCAAGAAGATGTCGCCTTTGCGCCGCAAGATCGCCGAGCAGCTCGTCATGGCGCAGCACACCGCCGCGATTCTCACCACCTTCAACGAATGCGACATGACTTCGGTGATGGAGCTGCGCAAAAAGAAGCAGGATGAATTTACGAAGAAGAACAACCTGAAGCTCGGCTTCATGTCCTTCTTCATCAAAGCGGTGGTGGAAGGCCTGAAGGCCGTGCCCGCGATCAATGCGCGCATCGAAGGCGACGACTTCATCCTAAATCATTTCTACGATATCGGTGTCGCGGTTGGGACGGAACGCGGGCTGGTCGTTCCCGTGGTGCGCGATGCCGACAAGAAATCCTTCGCCGATCTCGAACTAAACATCGCCGAGTTCGCGGTGCGCGCGCGCGAAGGAAAAATCAAAATTGAAGATTTGCAGGGCGGCACCTTCACCATTTCCAACGGCGGCGTTTACGGTTCGCTCCTGAGCACGCCAATTCTTAACCCGCCACAAAGCGGAATTCTTGGCATGCACAAGATCATGGAACGCGCCGTGGTCGTTAACGGCAAAGTCGAAGCACGGCCGATGATGTATCTCGCGCTCAGCTACGATCACCGCGCGGTCGATGGCAAAGAAGCGGTCACGTTTCTGATCAAGGTGAAGGAATGCATCGAAGATCCGAAAAAGCTGCCGCTCGATTTCTAATTTTTTGCGGAATCGCGTTTGCATCGGCGTCTGCTCAACACGCGGGCAACGCCGATCACGATTTGGGAAAAGTTGAGTTTCCGATTTCGTGTTCCGCCGATGCACAAAAGGAATTCAATCACGCGGTCGCTTTGCTGCATCACATGACCTACCCGCAGGCGCGCGAAGCGTTTCTGCAAGTGGCGAAGATCGATCCCGATTGCGCGATGGCGCAGTGGGGTTTCGCGATGACTTTGTTTCAGCCGCTCTGGCCTACGCGACCGAAACTTGAGGCGCTTGAGCAAGGTTGGGAAGCAGTGCAAAAAGCGAAGGCGCTTCAGCCTAAGACGGAGCGCGAACGTCTCTTCATTGCAGCAACAGAAGCATTCTTTCTCGAACCGACATCAACCGATTACTGGTCGCGCATTCGCCGTTGGGAGGAAGCGATGGCGAAAGTTTACAACGCTTTCCCCGACGATCCCGAAGCGGCGGCGTTCTACGCGCTCGCGCACCTGGCCGCCGCACCATCCGATTCGATCTCGCGCGCCAACTCCGATCGTGCAGCCGAAATTCTTTTGCGCGTTTACGAACGCAATCCAGAGCATCCGGGCGCGATGCATTATCTCGTTCACGCCAATGACGTTCCCGGTCGCGAACGCGAATCACTCGAGATTACGCGCAAGTACGAGCAGGTCGCGCCGCACAATCCGCACGCGCTCCACATGCCGACACACATCTACACGCGCCTCGGCGATTGGGACGGTGTCATCCGTGGAAACTTGCGCGCAGCCGACGCTGCCCTTGAATTTCCCGCCGGCGATCATGGCGAATTTGTCTGGGACGAATTTCCGCACGCGATCGAGTATTTGATCTACGCCTATTTGCAGAAGGGTGCGGACGACGATGCGGCGAAGCAGTTGAAACGATTGCGCGAAACGCCGCGGTTGGAGCCGAGTTTCAAGACGGCGTTTCATCTTAGTTCGACGCAGGCGCGCTATGCCTTGGAGCGGCGCGATTGGAAAACGGCGTCGGAAATTATTCCGCGCGATCCAGCGAACCTTGACTGGGATCGTTTCGCTTGGCCGGAGGCAATTGCGTATTTCGCTCGCGGTCTTGGCGCAACGCATGAAGGAAAAATTGATGATGCGACGAAGTCGGTGATGCGCTTGCAGGAACTCGAGGACTCAATGCGCAAGGCGAAGGAGAATTTGTTTGCGCGAAACATCCGGGTGCTTCGACTTGAGTTGAACGCCTGGCTCGCGCACGCGAAGAACGAAAATGAATCCGCCGTCGCGTTGATAAAGGAAGCGACCGAACTGGAAGCTTCCACGCCGAAACACGCGGTCACGCCCGGACCAACTCTTCCCGCGGATGAGCAGTTGGGCGATCTGCTCATGGAGTTGCAGCAACCCGCGGAAGCTCTTTCCGCCTACAAACGCGCATTGGAATTTTATCCGCGTCGTTTCAACGCTGCGCTTGGTGCGGCGCGCGCCGCAGTGGCAATGAAAGACAACGCGCAGGCCCGCGCCTACTACGAACAACTTGTTGGAATTGCCGATGGCGGGACGCGCCAGCCCGCGCTCCAGGAAGCGCGCGATTATTTGACCCGATAATGCCTAACCATCGCGTTTGCTTTTCGCGCCAACCGGCGTGAACAAAAGAGCGCCATGGAAACATTTGATGTCGTAATTATCGGCTCCGGCCCGGGCGGTTATGTTGCCGCCATTCGTGCGGCGCAGCTAGGTCTCAAGACCGCTATTGTCGAGAAAGACAAGGAACTCGGCGGCACCTGTCTCAACATCGGCTGTATCCCGAGCAAGGCGATGCTCAGCTCGAGCGATCATTTTTATTTCGCCAGGAAGGAAGCGGCCAAGCACGGCATCAAGCTCGACAACGTCTCGTTAGACCTGGGCACCATGCTCCAGCGCAAAGACAAGGTGGTGAAACAACTCACCGGCGGCGTGCGCGGCCTGATGAAGTTGAACAAGGTCACGACCTTCGCCGGCCTCGGCACCATCACCGCGCCCGGCAAAGTTTCGATCAAGCCGAATGAAGGCGCCGCGCAGGAGATCGGAGCAAAGCACATCATCATCGCCACCGGTAGCGTGCCGAGTGAACTGCCGAACGTGAAGTTCGACGGCAAGACCGTCGTCAGCAGCACGGAAGCGCTCGAGTTTTCCGAAGTGCCTAACAAGTTGTTAGTCATCGGCGCCGGCGCCATCGGTCTGGAGATGGGATCGGTCTGGAGCCGGCTCGGTTCCGACGTGACCGTGATCGAATTTCTCCCGCGTATCGCACTCGGCTTCGATCTCGAATGCGCCAATGCTTTGCAGAAAGTGCTGACCGCGCAGGGCATGAAGTTCCATCTCGACACGAAAGTGACCGAAGTGAAAGTGGCGAACAATCGCGCCACCGCCAAAGCCACCAAAGGCGACGAACAGTTAACCTTCGATGCCGATAAAGTTTTGTTGTCCGTGGGTCGCCGGCCATTTTCCGAAGGAGTCGGCGCGGAGAAGATCGGAGTGAAATACGACGAGCGCCGTCGCATCGAAGTCGACGATCGTTATCAGACCAACATCGAAGGCATCTACGCCATCGGTGATGTTATTCGCGGCCCGATGCTCGCGCACAAAGCGGAGGAAGAAGGCATTGCCTGCGTGGAAATGATCGCCGGCAAATCCGGTCACGTGAACTACGACGTCATTCCCGGAATCATCTACACCAATCCCGAACTAGCCGGCGCCGGCGTGACCGAAGATGGCGCCAAGGAAAAAGGAATGAACATCCGCGTCGGAAAATTTCCGTTCGCCGCCAACGGCCGCGCCCTGGCCGCCGGCGATGCGACCGGCTTCGTCAAGTTCGTCGCCGATGCCGAAACCGATCGACTCATCGGTGCGCACGTCCTGTCGCACGTCGCCTCAGATTTGATGGCCGAATGCGTCGCGGTCATGGAATTCGGCGGCAGCGCCGAAGATCTGGGCCGCACCGTGCATGCGCATCCGACGCACAGCGAAGCCGTGAAAGAAGCCGCCCTCGCGGTCAACAAAGCCGCGATTCACATCGGCAATCGTTAATTCTTTGAGGAATTTGCCAATCGCCGAATTCGCCTCTGTGGCTTAGGGGGCGAGCTTGATCTCGTAATAATGTTCGGGCAAGGCGAACAAGGTTTCATCGATCTTCTTCTTGTCGATCTTGTCCACTTTGAATGAGAGTCGCTCCTGCCCATATTCCGAGCGGCTGGGAGCAATGCCTTCTCCGCTATTTGCCGCCGGGCTTTGGAGCTGGGGATGCAGGTCCATGCGCAAAGTAGCTTCGAGGGGGAAAAGCGATTTCTTTTGCAATAGCTGGCCCCATTTCTCTTCCAGCATCACCGGACCAAAATGACGATTGTCATAGTTGCGCTCGAGTAACCGAAAAGGAAACAGCGTAGCATCCGGAGTAGCCCAGATTTCAAAGGTCTGCACCGGATCGCTAATAGTATAGAGCGTGCAGTCGAATCCCTGAATCTTCTTTGTCTTATCGGTCTTTTTCAATTCGGGCGTGCCGCCAGAGCCTTTCATCGGGGGCATAGGTGGCATCATTGGCATGTTATTCGCACCAGCCATGGGGTTGTTAGGCATTGATGGCATAGGCGGCGGACTCGGGAAACCAGGCGGCGGCGAAATTCCCGGACCGACGCGCACCGGAGTTGTAGCCGCTTCGCTCGGCGAAGTGTTCATCTTCGGCGGTGGCGGGAAACCTGGCGGCAAATTCGGCGCGTCCGGTTGGGTCTCCGCCTTCGTTAAATCGACCTGCACGAAAGTAGAGTTATGCGGATATATAATCGTTAGCTTGTTGGCCGCTAGATCGACAACGTTGATCGGCTCCGGCTTGATCTTGTCCGCGTTCTCGATGCGTAGTTGGTCGCCTTTGCGGGTAAAGAGAAACTGCGTCGTGTCCGCCGCACTTCGCGTTAGCGATACCAAAACCACCCCTTCGAAAGATGCGGCCTCCTGTCCGGCCCGAAGTCCTCGCGGCGGAACCAGGAAAGCGATTGCGATCGCTAAGGCAGGAATTGTCGCTCGTTTCAAAGTCGAGTTAGGAAATCTCATCGGCCCAAGGATGGATTTCCCGTAGCGAAGAGTTGTTTGCCATCATGAGTCGGGGCCTATTCCAGAAAGATATTTGTGAAATGCAGTAACAGGAGGATTTCCACTGCCATAACTGCCAATGACAATTTGGGCGGAGAGGCCAATGCCGGACGAGCTGGAGCCATAGCAGTAGCTGACAGTGTAGGCGCTCAGCCCATAGGAAGTGGCGCTTTGGCCATACGAAGTAGTAACAGTGTTTCCGAAGATCCCTATACCCGAGTTGCTGATTCCGAAACAGGCGGTAGCGGTGTTCGAGTCCACTCCAGTACCCGAGATACTAACCCCAAAGCAATTTATTGCCGTATTCGTGAAAACACCGCGCGCGCCGGCCGTGGTCGCGCCGTAACATCCACTCGCCGCGATCGAGTTAATGCCATTACTGCCGCACTGATACGCAGCCGAATCGCGCACTGGCCCGGCGTGAATTCCCTCACCTCCTGCTACGCGCACCGTGCAGTGATCGACTACATTCGAATACTCGAATCCTAGTTCGATCCCGGTGCCAGAGCAGCCGTTCACTGATACGTATGAGACAAGCACGTTGCCTGGGTTAGTCCCGGTATAGGTTATTCCAGTTTGGAATCCGGGGCCGGTGCTGAAAGAAGTGCCATTATAGGTGACGCCGCCCACGATATGCCCGTTCCAGATGGAGATATCGTGGACACCACTGTTGAGTATTACCGCGCTCCCAGCGGCAGTAGCAGAGGTAGAAGTAATGGTAAATCCGTTGAGATCGAGAGTAACTCCGTTGGCATTTATTGTAATAGCATTGCCACTTGCGACCGAAAGGTTCTCCATTACGTAATAGCTCCCTGAGGCATTGATTGTAAATGGGAGCGAAGCCTGGTTAATCGGCGTGCGCGGCTCGACTTGAGTGAGGGTCTTCATGATCGGCGCGGGCGCAGCGGGGGGCGTGAGGGATCCCTGCGAAAAGGCAAGGCTAAGAAGTAGCAAGTAACAGAAAGAAGTAGCGAGATAGTGTTTGGCGCACCTACCAAGCATTGAAGAATTAAGATCGCGTTTGGTAATCATAGATAGAGTAAGTCTCTTGCTTGCCGGCCCACAGCCTTACGAAGAATTGTTGCCATCATGAGTCGGGGCCTATTCCGGAAAGATATTGGTGCGATGCGTTGACAGAGGAACCGCTACACCCGATGGCAAGGAAGGCCAGCACCCCGGTGGCACTGGTCACTGTCGCCAACACAGCCGATGGCGGTGAGGGCGTTGAGGCCGTTGGCGGAAGAGCTGTCGCCACGGCAACTGCTGGCACTGACGGCGAAGAGGCCGATGCCGCTCGAACTGCCGCCAAAACAGCCGATCGCGGTGTCGGCGGCGTTGAGGCCATAGCCGCTCGAACTAGTGCCATAGCAGCCGGTGGCGGTCTTGACAGCCAGGCCGGTGCCGCTACCGGAACTTTGGCCATAACAACCATTTGCATTAATGGCCGTCAAGCCGTTGCCGCTACCGGACACTCCGTAGGAATTCGCGGCCACGCTTGCATTGAGGCCAACGCCCGAAGTGGCGCTTTGGCCATACGAAGCGGTAGCCGTGTTCGCGTATAGACCTGTTCCTGAGTTGCTGTAGCCGTAACAGGCGGTGGCGGTGATCGACTCTAGCCCGTTACCGGAGACGCTAACCCCATAGCAATTTACTGCCGTATCCGAGAAAACGCCGCGGCTACCGGCGGCCACGTTCGTGCCGTAACAGCCACTCGCGGTGATCGCGTTAATGCCGTTACTGCCGCACTGATACGCGGTCGAATCACTCACTGCCCCCGCGTGAATTCCCTGACCTCCTACCCAGCGCACTGTGCAGTGATCGACTACATTCGAATACTCAAATCCCAGTTCGATCCCGGTGCCAGAGCAGCCATTCACCGATACGCCTGAGACACGCACATTCCCTGGGTTGGTTCCCGTATAGGCTATTCCAGTTTGGAATCCCGGGCCCGTGCTGAAAGAAGAGCCATTATAGGTGACGCCGCCCACGATATGCCCGTTCAAGATCGAGATATCGTGCAGAGCACTATTGAGTAGAACCGCGCTCCCGGCAGCAGTAGCGGAGGTAGAGGCAATGGTAAAGCCAGTAAGATCGAGAGTAACTCCGCTGGCATTTATGGTAATGGCGTTGCCACTTGCGACCGAAAGGTTCTCGGTCACGTAATAGCTCCCGGAGGCATTGATCGTAAATGGCAGAGAAGCCTGGTTAATCGGCGTGCGCGGCTCAACCTGGGTCAGCGTCTTCATGATCGGCACGTTTGGCGCGGTGGTGGGAACAATGTTGCCTTGAGCAAAGATCGATGTGCTTATGGCGAAAAAAAACGAGAACGCTAAAGTATGGAAGGTAAGGAGAGTTTTCATAAAGCTTGGAGAACTAGATGTTTCGTAGGTAACTGGGTTAATGGGAAACGCGAAGCCGCAGGGACATATTGCGAGCACCCATCATCGGCACCCGTGCCTTTACTGTTTGGGTGATGCCATCATCGGCCAGAATCACGTTGGAAGGAGTAACCACAAACCAGGTGATTAGATCAGACGACTCTTCGATGGTGAAGGTGAGGTCGGTCGGTGCGAGCGCCCTGGTATAGATAAGCGAGAAATAAAGCGGCTCCATAACGCTATAAGGAAGGTTTGCGGCCGAGGGTTGTTTCGGGTCGCTGTGGAAGGCGTATTCGAGCAAGTTACTTAAACTGTCTCCATCTGGATCAGCGAAGTCGCCGCTGATTGCCGGGTTAGCTAACTCTGCTGAAGTGAAGAAACCTTGCCGCCAGTTGGCAAAGGTAGTCGGTAACGGAGGCGGAGTTAGCGATGACAGCGTCCAGGGCGAGAACTGAGTGACATTCGCGTACTCGACCCAGTGGTCGCTTGTATTTCTATTCGTAGCGCCCTGTGCGGTCCATCCTGTTCCGTCCTGTCGTAACAGTTGTAAGGATGATTCGGCATTTCCGTTGAGTTCCGAATCGAGGTAGTGCAGTCGTAGAGCTGCGGTGTAGCCGCTGCCGCCGTTGGGCGTTATGGTATAGGTGCGTTGAACCGCGTTCGCAAAACCCGGTGGCGCGGACAAAGCCACGTTAATACTTAGCTCAGTAGGCGGAGTCCCCGAGTTGAAAGTAATGGTCGTAAATGGACTGCCATAAGCGATGGCCCCGCCGGGACAAGCCGCGAGGTTAGTACGGCGAATGTTGCCAACGACGTCGCCGGCTCCGCTCCAGGTGACGGCACACGGCAAGCTAAGCGTGAAGGGACCGGTGTTAAGTCTGCCTTCGACATAAAGGTTCGCGCCGTCATAGGTCACATCGCTCAGAAGGGTCGTAGTGCCCGGTGAATCAAGCAGCAGCCGCGGGTTGCCCGCCCACGATCCCGTGCCGGCGAGATTGTGCGCTGGTTGCGGGCCGAAGTTGATATAGACGCTGCCGGTGACAAGGCCGTTGTTAGTGAAGGTGTTTCCGTTGAAAATGAGAAGTGGAGTGTCGCTGAAAGCGTTCAGAGTGCCGTTGTTCAAGATGTCTCCATTGGCAGCCAGGGCGAAGGAGTCGAAGAGTGAAAGGGTCGCGCCGGCATCAATCGTTATCTTTCCAGCGACGGTAGTTCCAGTCGCTTTGACCGTGCCCCCTAATACCTCCAGGCCGGAATCCATCATGAGCGGAGTGAAAAAGCCTCCCAATCGGGGTGTGCTGCTGCCGGCCTGGACCCTGACCAGACCGGTGCCTGCAACCTTGCCGTAAAAAACGGTCGTTAAATCGGTAACTGTAAGGATGTGATTACCTACGTTAAGTAGAGAACCGTTTGTTACCACCAGCCCGTTACTGGCGGAAGTGACATTGTTCTGGAGTGTCAACGTTGTTGTAGAAGATGGATCGTTGCCGATCTGGATATTCCTCGGCGCCCACGAGCCGAGGCCTGCGATGAACTGCGATTTCGGCGATCCAGTGTCATTGAAGATTAGGAAATCGAGGTCGCCCACGGAGCCGTTGTTATTGAAGGTCGAGCCATCAAAGATAACGACCGGACCGCCGCCAGTCTTACTAAGAGTGCCGTCGACTATGACAACGTCGTTCAGGGTAAGATAACCAGAGGTGTTCAGGGCAAAGGTTGCTCCCGGGTTGATAAGAAAGAGCCCTGTGAAGGTGCCCCCGCTTTGATACTCAACCGTGCCGGACGCGATCGTGACCGCCGGTCCGTTGCCGTTAAAGGTGGCGCTTCCGCTACTGGGCACAAGTCTGAGGGTGCCTGTGCCGGCGGTCCCGCCGTTCTCGAAGGAGCTGCCTGTGAAGGTCAAAGTATTATCACTAAAATCGAGCGTGCCGCTGTTGTTAAAGCTAGCGATATCAAAGGTCACATCGCTGGTCAGCTTAACCATGTATCCCTGGGGAATGAGAAGATTCGTGAACTGCCACAGACCCGCTCCGGAGAAGTTCTTTAATCGACTGGCCGGAGCTCTGGTGACGAGAATCGCCCCTTTGAGCGAACCGCCATTGTCTATGTCACCGCTTACACTGATGGTGCTTTGCGTTCCTAAGGCTTCCATTAGTCCGTAATTGTAGACGTTGCCGCTCACATGGGCGTTTCCAAATGTCAGCGTGCTTCCGGGACTGGTCGTTAGGTTATTGGAGTCGAAGTTCGTGCCGAGAGCGATGACGCCACTGTTAGTTACATCCCCGCTCGCCGAAATACCGCCCAGCAATTCAATCGTACCTTGGTAGGTTAAAACGTGGGGTGGTTTTATGTTAATTAGGTTACGGCATGCGAGATTGCTTTGCGCTCCAGGACTGGAGACAATGTATCCCGCATTGAACACGTCTCCTGTTACGCCAAGGCCGCCGCCTATGGTGAGCCGGTTCTCCACGCGGATGTTTCTTGCCTGGCCGGCCGCAACGGTGACCGGACAATAAATATAGACATCGTCGTTGGCCGTCGGGACTTGCTTGTTATTCCAAGTGCAAGCGCAGTCCCAGTCACCAAAACAGGGACAGCCGCCTTCCGGAACAGCGCAGACGGGGAAGTTATAGACCACATTGGCAGTCGAAAAAAGGCCGCGCCCATGCGTAACTGCAACAAGGTTTCCATTAAGCCAGAATAGTTCGTCCACTGAGACATTGGCGGGACCATCCGGTGGCACCTTCCAGGTAGCTCCCGCATCTTCTGACGCGAAAACGCCCACCTCAGTCCCGACATAAAGAAAATCTCTCTGGACAGGACTAATCACCAGGCTGCGCACCGGAACAGCGGGTAGATCAGTCGTAGAGTCCTTCACGCCGCTAACGTCCGTCCAGGTAGCTCCGAGGTCTTTCGTCACATAGACGTTATTATTGCTGAAGCCTCCGAAGGTCGCGTAAATCCAGTTAGGGCTTCTGGTCTCATCGATAGCCAATCGCGTGACAAAGCGGGCCGGAGTTCCGTTGCTAATTCTACTCCAGGCAGGTGAGCTAGGTGGATTAATACCGGTGCCGTCGAAGGTAAGATAGATTTGCCCATCGTCGTGACCGACGACTATGAAATCGGAGTTGTTAGGAGAGACTGCAATGGCGCTAATGGCATTGACCTGACCGAACAAAGGCGGGGGACGAGTGTCGGCCGCGGGAGCTTTGATAGCAGTCCAGGTAGGAAGCCCGGAAGCTTTGATGTCGTTGCTGCGCCACAGACTTAGGCTACCCGCCAGCATTCGGTTAGGTTCACTGGGATCAAGAATAAAGGGGGCGATAAAGTTTGCTTGCCCGTTGTCTGTGATTCCAGTGGCCGGGGCGACACATCCGTTCCCGCCGGTCTGATGCGGTGGGTTGCAATCGACCAGACCGGCCGTAGCACCGCGATCGGTGCTCCGGAAAATCTGCAAAGCCGGATACTCACCGTAGAGATAGTTACTGTCGGTCTGATCCGCGGCGCAATAGCCACCATCGCCGCCGAAGGTCGTGCTCCAGTTAGAAAGGTCTCCCGTAAACCTAACCGTGCTGTTATCCTGCGTCCCACCGATGATAACAAAAGGATTACCGGCCGCGCCATAGAACTGCGTGATCCCCAGAGTGTAGTTCAGGTTAGTCCAGCCAGCGGTTTGCTCAACGGTATTAACATCGTCCGCACGAAAAAGTCCGCCGTCATTGCTAAAGTAAACAATGCGGTTGCTGGTTCCGTTAAAACCGGGATGCGCTACCACCATGTGTTGATCGGCGTGCGCCGATTGGCCGGCACACGAGTTAGTCTGCCCAGGCCCGCATTGCCATTGGCTGATTTTAGTAAAATTAGCTCCACTATCCGTGCTCCGCCAAAGGTCGATGCCACCGACGATGACAAAGGTAGGATCAGTTGGGTTGACCCAAACGATGTTATCATAACCGCCTTGATCGTTTGTCCCGGTGGGAGTGGCTACGAAATAATTCGTGCCAGTATTAACTCGCGCAAAGTTCTGCCCGCCATCCGTGCTCCGATAAACCTCGCCCTTGTTCTTATCCACCGAGGCATAGACTATGTTGGGGCTGCTCGGCGCGTAGGCTACCTCTACCCGGCCGCTAATGGCAGGAGTGAAAACGGCAAAAGTCCAGCTCTGCCCGGCGTCGGTGGAAAAGAGTGAGGCTGCGCCGCCGGACGCGATCGCTTGTTGGGGATTGTTGGGATCGAAATCAATATCCAAAATATTCCCAATTACCCCCGCTCCAGGATTCCATGTCGCCCCGCCATCGGTGGAGCGCTGGATGCCCGTAATTGTGGCTGCTAGAATCGTGCTCCCACCAGTCGATATCGCCAGCCGGTTTACATAGGACCAGGGACAATTGATGCCTCCCGCGGCGCAAACCGTCGTGGAAGCCGGATTCGTGTTCGGTAATTGATTCCAAGTCACGCCACCGTCGGTTGACTTAAAGACTCCGATACCTCGCAAGCCATCATCCGATACAAACCCTTCACCCTCCTGCGCGTTAAGGCCGGCAGCGAATGCCTCACCTGTGCCCGCGTACATGATGTTCGAATTCGTGGGATCTATCACGATGGTGGAGACGGCCAGGTTAGCCATGAAATCGTTGACCGGCGCCCAGCTACTACCGGCATCGATCGAATGCCAGATGCCGCCTGAGACGCTTCCTACCCACATATTGTTCGGGTTAGCAGGGTCGATTGCTATCGAGCGAATACGCCCACCAACATTCCCCGGTCCAAGCCAGTTCCAGGAGCCTGGAGTTATCCCTGCAACTTCTATCCCATTTGTTTTACCGGCAGCTTTTGCCCGCTTGTCCTGCTCGGCCCTCATCGCGGCCACGTGTTCTCTCGCTTTTTGCAGGCCGTCGATAGGGATATGTCCATTCTCATCCTGCAATTGTAGTCGCCGGAATTTCCGCGCCTCATCGGGACTGTCTGCCGCAGCTTCTTTTCCGAAACCTTCTGGCGCTCTTTCCGTTTTCCCGCCTTGCTCGACGGTGGCAAAGACAAGCAAGGCCAAGCCAGTCAAGCCCAGCAAACTAGCGGCAACACGCCGAGTAGCTAAGGTGTAACTCCTCATTGCTCTAATAGAAGGATCTCTCGCTCGGCTTTACCGGTTAGTTATTTTCATTAGTCCTTCATTCCGTTCGCTTGAATTCGCGGATGGAGAATTTATCTCCGCCTGTGCTCTCCAAATCGGGTGACAGAAATTTCAGCCTTTCCGCGCGCTTTTTCGGCTTTCAAGCGCCGATGTCGAATGGGACGCGTATTTGCTCTCAATTAATTTTCTCCTCTTTTTGCGGGTTCTTTCTGGCCTTGTTGGCTTTTGCTCTGTATTTTTCGCGTAAGGAGTTTTGCTCCGATCCCTTTGAAAAGTCTTTAGGAGGCGACTGAATTTTTCTGAAATCTTCTGAAAGCCCCATGCAGACGGCGCTCGCGCCAAGCTATGAGTTTGGCGATTTCCGCATGGACGTGGCGAAACGACTGCTGGCGCGACGGGATGGGACGCCAGTTCCACTCACGCCGAGAGTTTTCGATACCTTGGTCTTTCTGGTCGAGCACCACGACACCGTGCTCGACAAAGAGCGCTTAATGGAGGCGGTCTGGCCGGATGTGATCGTGGAAGAGAACAATCTCAGCCAGAATATCTCGACCTTACGCCACGTTTTCGGCGAAACGCCCGGCTCGCATAACTACATCGTGACGGAGCCGGGACGCGGCTACCGCTTTGTCGCTCAAGTTACCGAAGCGGCCAGCAATGCCAAGCCGCTAGCTCAGGTAACCGCGGAGCCGGCGGTTATGGTTCCGCAACCGAGTTTAGCTACGCCTACAAAAAAGCTTCCTGTAGTTGCCGTAGCTATCACGACGGTTCTTTTCCTACTCGGTTTGGCGGCTCTGTTCGTCCTCCGCCACCGAGCGCCCACTCCTTTAACTAACACCACACCGTCGGCGGTTGTCGTTCCTGAGAAAAGTATTGCCGTCCTGCCGTTCGCTAATCTTAGCACCGACCAGGAGAATGCCTTCTTCTCCGAAGGAATGCAGGATGATATCCTGACCGCGCTGTCCAAGATCGCCGATCTCAAGGTTATCTCTCGCGAGAGCGTGGCTAGTTACATTGCCGGTTCGCACCGGAATTTACGCGAGATCGGAAAGGAGCTGGGGGTTAGCCAGGTCCTGGAAGGTAGCGTGCGTCGTGCAGGTGATACAGTCCGGGTCACGGCGCAGTTAATCGACACCCGCACTAACATGCATGTCTGGGCCGAGACCTATGATCGCAACTTGGCCGATGTCTTCGCCATCCAAACTGAGATCGCGCAACGGATCGCGACCGCGCTCCAGGCCAAGCTCGCAGCGGAAGAAAAAGCGCGGCTGGGTGCCAAACCGACCGATAACTCACAGGCATACGTGCTTTACCTGACGGCGCTTGGAAAGGAATGGAAGGATGAGGTCGCGGCCGAACAGCTTTACGTGCAAGCCGCTGCGGCTGATCCCAGGTTCGCCTTAGCTTACGCGCGAGCGTCTCTTCTCAATAGCAAAATCGCAAGCCATGGCAATTCCCGCGAGCGGAAGGCGAAAGCGCGTGCCCAGGCAGAAGAAGCTCTACGACTAGCGCCTACCCTGGCCGAAGCTCATATGGCTTTAGGTCTTAGTCTCTATTGGGGAGAGAAGAGATTTGACGCAGCGCTTAAGGAATTCGAGATCGCCGCGGCGACTTCTCCGAACAATGCCAAGATCTATAGTTACATCGGTGGTATCTATCGACGGCAGGGACGCTGGCGCGAAGCGATGGAAAGTTGTGAACGCGCGCTCTCCCTCGATCCTCGCAACACCAGCATCGTCTTTTTTGCTGCCAACAATCATTTTTCCATGCGTGACTGGCCTGCCGCCACTGCCGGTTACACTCGCGCGCTGGAACTCGAGCCGGATGACGTCTTTCCCAAGGTGTACCTTGCTTACCTGGAAGTGTATCGGAACGGCAATCCCGCGGCGGGAAGAACCTTTCTGGCCGGGCCTGATTCCCGCAGCCTCATAGCGTTGGCCCGGCGCGACCTGGCCATGCTGGAACGAGACTATGTCGCAGCCGAAAAGATTTTGAGCGATATGCCCGACGGGGAATTTTTTTACGATGAGGAATTCCCCAGGACATTCTTCCAGGGACAGACCGCACTCGCCCGTGGCGACATCGAATCGGCCCAGCGTTATTTTTCCGCGGCGGCATCAATCATGGAAGGGTGGACGCGCGACGATCCCGACGAGCCGGAACGTCACGCGCGGCTTGGATTACTCTATGCCTACATGCAGAGGAAGGAGGACGCGATCCGGGAAGCTCGTCGCGCAGTTGAACTGGAACCAGAAAGCGGGGACGCATTTCACGGCGCTGAGCACGCAGCCTATCTGGCCCTGGTTTATGCACTCACTGGCGAACAGGACCAGGCAATCACCCTGATAGAGCATCTGCTTTCCGTCCCCGGCCTGGCTTCGGTGCCTCCTAATCCGTTTAGCATGACACTGTCAGACCTGCGCCTGCGCTGGGAATGGGACGCGCTTAGAAGCAATCCACGTTTCCAAAGAATCCTCGCCGGGCCTGAGCCCAAAGTGATCTATCAATAGACTAGCTCCCTTCCGCCGCCAGTCGTCTCTTGATCGCAATCAGCGCGACCAGCGCCGCGATTGCGCAAACAATCGCGCCAAAGGCGAGCGAGTATTGCGTTCCAAACCAATGCGCCATCGCGCCGGCTTCGAGGCTGCCGATCGGAATCATCGCGCCGAAGACGAGCGACCAGACGCCCATGACACGGCCGCGCATGTTGTCCGGCACAATCGTCTGCAAGACCGTGTTCGAAGTGGAAAAGAAAAGCAGCATGCCGATTCCGCTGATGAAAAGGAGCACGAGCGAGAGCCAGAAATTACTCGTTAGGGCAAGGGCCACGACTGAGACCGCGAAAATAAAGACTCCGCCCAACGCCATGTTGCGCGGCGCGAAGCTATGCCCAAAGGTCGCGACCCCGAGCGCGCCGACCAGCGCACCGATTCCGCTGGCCGACATCAACACGCCATAACCATTCGGGCCCAGCCCGAGAACGTCGCGCGCCAGCGCCGGCATGAGCACCGCATACGACCAGCCGAAAATTCCCACGATCCCGAAAAGAGTGAGGATGGTGCGCACGCGCCGATTGTTCAGCACGTAATGAATTCCGCTTAGCGGATGCGCGTAGGCTTCGCTCCTTCCCTTCGGCACGGGCGGCACCCGCATCATCAAATAACCGGCGATGACCGCGACGAAGCTGACGCCGTTGAGAAAAAAACACATCGCCGTTCCGACACTGGCGATGAGCAGACCGGCGATCGAAGGACCAATGATGCGCGCGCCGTTGAAGATAGAACTGTTGAGCGAAATGGCGTTGAGCAAATCCTCGCGGCTCGTCATCTCGACCGTGAACGCCTGGCGCGCCGGCATTTCAAAACCGAGCGCGATGCCGTTTACCGCCGCGATGGTCATGATCAACGTCGGCGAGGCCAGATGCAGCCACGTCACCGCTGCGAGGACGAACGCAAAAACCATTTCGAAAATTTGCGTGACGATCAGGATGTTTCGCTTCGGATGCCGATCGGCCAACACACCGCCCCAGAGCGAAAAAATCATCATGGGCGCGGAACCGACCGCCGCGACCGCGCCTAACAAGAACTTCGAGCCGGTCAGATCGTAGATCAGCCAGCTCATCGCCGTCTGCTGCATCCAGGTGCCGATGAGCGAAACGAGCTGGCCGTAAAAGAAGAGCCGGAAATTGCGATGCCGCAGCGCGCGGAAAGTGTGGCGCAACGAAATCTTCGTCGTCGGCACCCGCCGCGGTTCGCCGTGCAAACCGGCGGGGACGCGCGCGTGCTGTTCGGATTGCGTATCGGAAGTGGCCAAGCGTTCAAGATACGCAACCTGTGCAATTGTCATGTCACCCGACGCCGTTGCCTAACGAGTCTTCATCGCCCCCGGCTTGCGAACCGATCGGCTAATTGGCGCTCAGCAGATCCGTTATTGCGCGACTCATGCGCCAGTCTTGAAGAAACTCGAGCGCGATAAGCTGGTAGCCGGTTACGATTGTCCAGAAGACCATCTGATAACCGGCCTTGGAACACTTATGCCGGAGCCAGCGCTGCGCCACAAACGCTCCGGGCCAACCGCCGATCAATTCCATGAGGTGCAGGTTTGCTTCCGGGATGCGCCAGCTCTTTTCGCGTGCGCGCTGCTTGTCACAAAGGTAAAGCCAATACGTCAGGAGACTAATTGTTAGGGCTGCTATGCCTGCGATTTGCCTATTCATTGGCAATTGTGCAATCGCCAGCGCGGGAAGCACGAGCAGGCTTACGAGCAACAACAGTTCTCGCACACGGAAGCGGCCGCCGTCATTGAAGTGAATGGCGTTTGTCGCGCATAGCTGGCCAGTGGGCCCCCTGCCGGCGACGAATCGGATCATATCTCCGATCTCGGGTCGCTTATGCCGCTCGGCGAAGTCGTGCCAATGCAGAAAGATGCGCTGCCCTTCTTCTGTTTTCAGCCATCCACAACCGCGTTCCTGATCCCACTCGACGATTCGCCCGCAAAATTCCGGAACCATAACAACGGAAGACTAGTAGCTCCGTTACTTGTATTTCAATTCCATACGTCAGCGTGTCGCCACCACTGAGGATGCTCGGCACTAAACTATACTGGACCGCGAAAGTGTGTGACGCCCGGATTAGTTACAAACCTAGCCCAGCTACACCTAAGCCGCCGGTGATCTTGGACATTTCATCCTGGGCAAGTGCCTTGCCTTGTTCGATCGCTTGCTTCACTCCGCTTAGGACTGCTTCTTCGAGAAATTCCACGTCCTCGGGATCGACGATCGCTTTGTCGATCTTGAGCGAGATGACGTCGCCGGCGCCGTTCGCGACGACGGTAACCTTGCCGCCGGCCGCCTGCACTTCGACGGTTTTATCTGCCAGCTCAGCCTGCGTCTTTTGCATTTGCTCCTGCATCTTCTGAGCCTGCTTCATTAACTTATTCAAATTCATAGGTGGTCGATTACTCGTTAGGTACTTCTAGCTCTTGATCTCGCCTTTAAAGATTTCCAAGGCCTCGCGGATGAGTGGGTCATCTTTGAAATCGTCTCGCGCATTCTTTGTCGTGGTCGGTGTTGTTTCCTTTGGTGCTTCAACAACGAGGCCGTCTTTCAGACTAAGCTTCAGCGTCCAATCGCGTCCGCTAATCTCCTTCAGCAATGCCTCAAGGAACTCGCGATTGCGCGGCGTAGCGATCGATTCCATCGCGGTCTTCTGCTCCGGCGGGAAACCGAGCAGCAAGGAGCGACCTTCCTGACCAAGAACTTTCGCCGAATCGATCCAGCCTTTGATGAGCGGACGGCGTTTGCCGACCTGTTCGAGTGTCTTTTGCCAGAGATCATTCAGGTCTAACGAATCGTTATCTTTCCGCGCCACGGCTGCAGTCACAGGCTGCTCTAATTTGGGCGTTGGACGTTGAACGTTGGACGTTGGACGTTCGGCCTTGTTAGCGGCCGGCGCCTTTCCCATCCCGCAGCGCCGACAAATTCTCGATCACTTCATTCAACGTCACCTGATCAAGCGTCTGGATGGCCTTGATGACCGCTACTTCGAAATGCAACCTCTTGTTAGGCGCCCATTTCATCCGGCCTTCCGCACCGGCGAACTGATCGATCAGCTCGAGCAGGCGATCGGTTTCGATCAACGTCGGCCTGCGTTTCCAGCGCACTGCGCAATTCCGGATTGAAATCGTCGGCGACCGCGTCTGGTTTCACTTTGGAAACGAGCAGGTCGCGCAGATACGCGATCAGGTCGGACATCAATTTCATCATGTCCTTGCCGTCTTCCGCCTGGCCGTGTAGCAATTCGAGCGCTTCGGCCGTCGCGCCGCGCAATATCTTGTCGGTGAAATTCGCGACCGTCTGTTCGCTGGTGAAACCGAAAACGTTGAGCACATCCTGTTCGTTGATCTTGTCGCCGCAAAACGACACCAGTTGATCGAGCATCGATTCCGCGTCGCGCATTCCGCCATCCGCGCCGCGCGCGATGGCGTGCGCGGCCGCCGGTTCGAGCGTCACCTTCTCCTTCTTGGCGATGTATTGCAGATGATCGGCGATGAGGTTTGCCGGAATGCGACGCAGATCGAAGCGCTGGCAGCGGCTGAGAATCGTCGGCAGGACTTTCTGCGGCTCGGTCGTGGCGAAGATGAACTTCACATGCGGCGGCGGTTCTTCGAGCGTCTTGAGCAGCGCGTTGAACGCGGCCGAGCTGAGCATGTGCACTTCGTCGATGATGTAGATCTTGAATTGCCCTTTGCTCGGCGCGTATCGCACGTTTCGCGCAGCTCGCGCACCTGCTCGACGCCGTTGTTGCTCGCGCCGTCGATTTCCAGGACATCGAGGCTATTGCCGCCGGTGATTTCCTTGCACGAATCGCACACGCCGCACGGCGTGATGGTTGGCCCGTGAATGCAATTCAGTGCCTTGGCCAGGATGCGCGCGGTCGAAGTCTTCCCGATGCCGCGCGGTCCGACGAAAAGATAGGCATGCGCGAGTCGATTTTTTTCGATCGCGTTCTTGAGTGTGCGCGTGACGTGCGCCTGCCCGACGAGATCGTCGAACGTCTGCGGTCGGTATTTGCGCGCGAAAACCTGATAACTCACGCGCCAATTTAATGCGGGCGAGACGCGCGCGAAAACAGAAATCACGTAGGCTGGTCAAATAATGGCGGATTCGCTCTCAGTTCTCTTTCTCGCCCAAGGGGAACAGACGGCGGACGCCGTCATGGCGCGGCTGACGAATTTCATCCTTAGTGCGACGGAGTCGCTGGATTTCGCGCTCTACGACATGCGCCTGAGCGATCGTTTGAAGGCGCAATTGCTGGCCGCTTTGCAGGAACGCGCGAAAACCGGTGTGCAAATCCGCATTTGTTACGACGGCGACAAGCCATTCGTGCCGAATCTCGCCGCCGGTCAGGATCCGGCGCCGCCCGGCACGGGCGCGATGGTGCACTCGTTAGGCTTTCCCTATCGCAGCATCGCCGGGATGAAATTGATGCATAACAAATTCATCGTGCGCGATCGCAGCGCGGTCTGGACGGGTTCGCTCAACTTCACCGACGACGCCTTTACCCTGATGGAAAACAACGTGGTCGAAATTGAATCGCCGCAGTTGGGCAACTACTACTCGTTAGACTTCGAGGAACTGTGGGAGAAGGGGAACTTCGAGAACACCGGCCAGATCGCCACGCAACCGGTGTCGCTCACCTTCGCGGCGCAGACGGCGATCGCGCGCGTGCTGTTTTCGCCCGGCTGCGGTTTGGAGATCGATGCGGAAGTGGCCAGGCGCGTCGTTGCGGCGCAACGACGCGTCCGCATTTGCAGTTTGTTGATCAATTCCGGCACGCTGATTTCATCGCTGACTACTTTGCTGAACGAAGGCCGGGTGCGAGTCGATGGTATCTACGATCGCACGCAGATGGCCGACGTTTTTCGCCAATGGCAGGAGGTGCCGCAGAACCAGTGGAAAATCCCGGCACTGCAAGACGTGATTGCGCGTGCGAAATTAGACGGCAAAGATTCCACGCCCTACACACCGACCGGCCGGCACGATTTCATGCACAACAAAATCCTGGTAGTGGACGACACCGTCATCACCGGCTCCTATAATTTTTCGCGCAGCGCGCAATACAACGCCGAAAATATTTTGTTCATCGAGAGCACGGCGCTGGCGCAGCAGTACAGCGACTACATCGATCACGTGATGCAAAAGTATCGGAAAAGACGAATGACTAAATGACCAATGACGAATGAATGACTAATGACGAATGACTGGATTTAGGTCTGGCGCGTCTCGTCATTAGGATTTCGACATTCATTCGTCATTCTGTCATTCGTCGTTCGTCTTCATGTCCGCCGAAACTCAAAAAGAGATCGAGATCGAAATCGCCCATGTCCTGTTCATCGACATGGTCGGTTACTCGAAGATGCTTATCGACGAGCAGCATGAGAATCTCACGATTCTCAACGACATCATTCGCGGCACCGAGGCATTTCGCGCGGCGGAAACGGCGAACAAATTGATTCGTCTCCCGAGCGGCGATGGAATGGCGCTGGCGTTTCTGGCCAGGCCGGACGCGCCCTTGCAGTGCGCCATTCAGGTGAGCAATGCGTTAAAAGCTTATCCGCACCTGCAGGTGAGAATGGGGGTGCACAGCGGCCCGGTCGGGGCGGGCAGGGACGTGAACGACATGGCGGCGGTGGCCGGAACCGGAATCAACATGGCGCAGCGCGTGATGGATTGCGGCGATGGCGGACACATTCTGCTTTCCCGGCACGTGGCGGAGGACCTCGCGGAGATTCCGCAATGGCAGCCGCATATCCACGAACTCGGCGAGATCGAAGTGAAACACGGCGTTGTGCTCTCGCTCTTCAATTTTTACAGCGAGGAATTCGGCAATCCCGCAGCGCCGGAGAAATTGGCCCGGTGGAGACACGGGCGAATCGCGGCGCGCGATCGGTATCGATGGGGCCGGAAGATCGCGCCGTTCCTCGTGCCGGCACTCTTGCTGATCGCAATTGCGGTTTGGATTTGGCCGCGACAGGCAAGAATTCCCACGGAAGAATCCGCGCCGATTACTGAAGTGCGCGACAAGAGTGTCGCTGTTCTTCCTTTCGACAATCTGAGCGACGACAAACAAAACGCCTATTTCGCCGACGGTGTGCAGGACGAAGTTCTCACCAACCTAGCGAAGATCGCCGACCTAAAAGTGATTAGCCGCACGTCGGTGATGCAATATCGATCCGGGGCGTCGTCGCGAAATCTGCACGAGATTAGCCGCGCGCTCGGAGTGGCGCATTTGCTGGAGGGCAGTGTGCAACGTGCCGGCGACCGTGTGCGTGTGAATGCGCAGTTGATCGATGCGCGCTCGGACGCGCATCTCTGGGCGCAGACTTACGATGGCGATCTGGCGGATGTTTTTGGCATCCAAAGCAAAATCGCCAAGGCCATCGCCGATCAATTGCAGGCGAGACTTTCCCCGAGCGAGAAAGCCGGAATCGACCGACCACCCACGACCGATCTGGTGGCCTATGATCTTTTCCTGCGTGCGCAGGCGCTTTTCGCCGACTCCTCCGATCCGATTCACGCGAGGGAAAATTTGCCGGAAGCGGCGCGTTTGTTGAATGAAGCACTGACGCGCGATCCGAAATTCCTCCTCGGCTGGTGTCTCCTCTCGCGCGTACATGGCTATTCTCACTGGGCCGCTCTGGATCACACACCGGCGCGACTCGATTTGGCAAAGGCAGCAGTCGACAAGGCGTTGCAGCTGGATCCGGAAGCTGGCGAAGCGCACCTCGCCCTGGCTGCGTACTATTATAGAGGGTTCCACGATTACGAACATGCGCGGGCGGAGCTGGCGATTGCACGTCGTACCCTGCCGAAGAATGCGGAAATCTTCCAATACGCCGGACTGATCGATCGCCGCGAAGGACACTGGAAGGAGGCGACGAAAAATCTCGAGCGCACGCTCGAACTCGATCCGCGAAATTTTTACACGCTGCAACAGCTGGCGTTGACCTACCGGGCACAACGTCGCTACGAAGAGGAAGCGCGCACGTGGGAGCGGGCACAATCGGTCGTGCCGGACGATCCGGCGCCGCGCATGGAACGGGCGCAGATCGCTCTCAGTTGGCGCGCGGACGTGAAGCCCTTTCAAACCTTGCTTGCCACCCTGCTCGCGGAAAATCCGAAGGTCGCTCCCGATGTCGACGATCCCGCCCACGCGCTGTGTGAGCGAAGCCCGGCCGCCGCCGCGCGTGTGCTTGAGCATTATCCGCCCGATGGGGTGGAAGATAACGGAGTCAATTATCCGCACGCCTATTGGGAAGGCGTGATCGCTCGCTGGCTCGGCGATGCAGCTCGGGCGCAAACTGCGTTTAACCGCGCGCGCGAAGAAGTTGCGGCCTCGGTCGAGAAACAACCCGATTTTGCCGCGGCCATTAGTTTGTTGGGCCTGATCGATGCCGGGCTTGGTCGAAAAGAGGAGGCGCTGCGGGAAGGCCGGCGCGCCTGCGAGCTCCTGCCCATCTCGCAGGATGCCGTGCAAGGCGTCACCTTCGCCGCGAACCTCGCGCAAATCTATGCGTGGGTCGGCGAGAAGGATCTCGCGATTGCGCAAGTCGAAGCGGTTGAGCGTGTGCCAAATTATCTGAGCTACGGTTTTCTCAAATTGCAGCCGCAATGGGACTCGCTCCGCGGCGATGCGCGCTTCGAGAAGTTGGTCGCCTCGCTCGCGCAATAATCTTTCCGCCATGCGATTTGTTCTGCAAAAGGACGCGTGCGATTCGTAGCAGGCCGCGTGAACGATCCCGTGGTCGCCGCGTTTTCATGACTCCGGAAGCCAAAAAGGAAATCGAACTCGAGATCGCCTATGTCCTGTTCATCGACATGGTCGGTTACTCGAAGCTGCGTACGGATGAGCAACACGAAGCGCTCGCCACCTTGAACAAAGTCGTGCGCGAGACGGAAGTGTTTCGCGCCGCGGAAGCGAGTGGGAAGATGCTCGCGATTCCCAGTGGCGACGGTATGGCCCTGGTTTTTTTCACGAAGCCGGAGATGGCGGTGCAGTGTGCCGTGCAGGTCAGCAGAGCGCTGGCGAGTCATCCCGAAGTGAAGGTGCGAATGGGAATTCACAGCGGGCCGGTCAGCGTCACGACCGACGTGAACGAGAAAGCGCAGGTCACGGGCGCCGGAATGAACATCGCGCAGCGCGTGATGGATTGCGGCGGTGCAGGACACATTCTGGTCTCGCGGCGCATGGCGGAAGATTTGATCGAGTCGCGCCACTGGCAGCCGCTTCTGCACGATCTGGGCGAAGCGAAAGTGAAGCATGGCGTGATCGTTTCGCTCTTCAATTTGCGCGGGGAAGATTTCGGCAACGCGGAACCGCCGCAATGCTTGAAGCACGCGACCGCAGAGGCAGCGCCGGTAAAAACGAGCGCTCATACGTGGCGGAAAGTTTTGTGGCTGGCACTTCCGCTGATCCTCCTCGGCCTGACGACTGCCTGGTGGATTATTTCGCACCGCAACGCGCCGCCGCAGAAAAGCAGCGCAGTTCTGCGCCCGTCATCGGCAGTCGCTGGCACCGACAAGAGCATTGCCGTTCTGCCCTTCGACAATTTGAGCGACGATAAGCAAAACGCCTACTTCGCCGATGGTGTGCAGGATGAAATTCTCACCAACCTGGCCAAAATCGCCGACCTGAAGGTGATCAGCCGCACGTCCGTGATGCAATATCGCGGCGAAGGAACGCGACGAAATCTGCGCGAGATCGGCCAGGCCTTAGGCGTAGCCCATCTCCTCGAAGGCAGTGTGCAGCGGGCCAATAATCGCGTGCGCGTGAACGCGCAATTGATCGACGCGCGCAGTGACGCGCATCTCTGGGCGGAAAGTTACGATCGCGACCTGGCCGATGTGTTTAAGATCCAAAGCGAAATCGCGCGGAGCATCGCGAATCAACTGCAGGCCAAGCTTTCCCCGAGCGAGGAAGCCGGGATCGAGAAACCATCCACAACTGACCTGGACGCCTTCGATCTTTACCTGCGGGCGCAGGCGCTCTACGCCGACACGACCGATCCGGTTAAGGCGCGGGAGAAATTACCGGAAGCGGCGCGTTTGCTCGACGAAGCGCTGACGCGCGATCCGAAATTTCTCACCGGCTGGTGTCTGCTCTCGCGCGTGCATGGCGACATTCATTGGGGCGGATTCGATCACACGCCGGCGCGGCTCGAAATGGCGAAAGCCGCAGTCGATCATGCGCTGCAACTCGATCCCGACGCAGGCGAAGCGCATCTCGCCCTGGCTGCATATTATTATAGAGGCTTCCGCGATTACGAACACGCGCGCGAGGAACTGGCCCTGGCGCGGCGCACACTGCCGAACAACGCCGATCTTTTTCAATACAACGGGTTGATCAATCGGCGCGAAGGACGCTGGGATGAAGCTGCCAAGAATCTGGAGCGTGCGCTGGAATTGGATCCGCGGAATTTTTACACGCTGCAGCAATTGGCGCTGACTTATCAACCGCTGCGTCGCTACCGCGAAGTCGCGCAAACCTACGATCGCGCGCTGGCGATTGTGCCTAACGACCCGAACACGCGGATCCTGCGCGCGGAAGTGGCGGCCGATTGGCGCGCGGACATCAAACCCTACCAGGAAACGCTGGCGAAAATTGCGAGCGAAGATGCGAAGACGGCGGCGGACGTGGACGATCCGCTTTACGCCTTGTGCGAGCGCACGCCGGAAGCGGCGGCGCGTTTGCTCAGGAATTTTCCGCAGGAAGGTGTGGTCGGTTACGGCGTGAATTATCCGCACGCCTTCTGGGAAGGCGTGATCGCGCGGTGGCAGAACGATAAGGCCAAAGCGCAGGCGGCATTCACCAAAGCGCGCGCCGAAGTTGCGCAGACGGTCGAGAAACAACCGGACTTTGCCGCCGCCGTCAGTTTGTTAGGCATGATCGACGCCGGGCTTGGTCGAAAGGAAGAAGCACTGCGCGAAGGCCGTCGCGCCTGCGAGCTGCTCCCGGTGGCGAAGGATGCGATTCATGGCGTCGCTTTCGCGGTCAACCTCGCGCAAATCTATGCGTGGGTGGGCGAGAAGGACCTGGCCATCGAGCAGATCGAAACCGTCCAGCGCGTCCCCAATTATCTCACCTATGGTTTGCTGAAGTTGCAGCCGCAATGGGATTCACTCCGCGGCAATGCGCGTTTTGAAAAACTGGTCGCCTCGCTGGCGAAGTAATTTTTTGCTCGCGCGCGAATTCCCTTTCGCAAGCATATGGCATGACACGATTGGCTATTGTTCTTCCGATTTGTCTCAGCCTAACGAGTGCTTTTGCGGCCGGTCCGCAGGTTTCGCCGGAACCAAAAGCATGATGCGCCTAACGAGTGCATTTTCCTTGTTGTTGTTCGGTGTCGCACCGCTTCTGGCGCGCGAGCCGCAGACCTCGCCGCCACAACAAACGATTCGGGCCCGCGCGCTTGCGATTCCGCTGGACGGAACGCCGGGAACCTTCAACGCCATCACCGATGTGAGCGGTGTGGAAGTTGGTTACACGACCTTGATCGATGGCGAGGGGAAACTCGAAGTCGGTAAGGGTCCGGTGCGCACCGGCGTGACGGCGATCATTCCGCGCGGTCACGAATCGTTAAACGATCCGGTTTACGCCGGCGTCTTTAGTTTAAACGGCAACGGTGAGATGACGGGCACGGCCTGGGTGGAAGAAAGCGGATTTCTCGAAGGTCCGATTGTGCTCACGAATACGCACAGTGTCGGCGTGGCGCGTGATGCGACGATCGCGTGGCGTATCGCGCACGGCGCGGCGGACATGACAGGATACTGGTGGAGTCTGCCCGTGGTCGCGGAAACGTGGGACGGCTGGCTCAACGACATCAACGGATTTCACATCAAGGCCGGGCACGTGGCGCAGGCGCTCGATTCCGCCCACGGCGGCGCGATTGAAGAAGGAAGCGTGGGCGGTGGAACGGGAATGATTTGTTACGAATTCAAAGGCGGCTGCGGCACGGCTTCGCGCAAGGTGACGATCAAGGGGGAAAAGGACTCGTTAGGCAAAGAGTTCACCGTCGGTGCATTTGTGCAGGCGAATTGCGGACGACGCGATCAGTTGACCATCGCGGGAGTTCCCGTGGGCAAGGAAATCCCGGGCGCAGTTTACAAGGAAGAAACCGGCTCGATCATCATCGTCGTGGCAACGGATGCGCCGTTGTTGCCTAACCAGTTGAAGCGTTTGGCGCGTCGTGCCTCGTTAGGCCTGGCGCGCACGGGAAGTGTTTCCGGGAACGGTTCGGGCGATTTATTCATCGCATTTTCGACCGCGAATCCGAGCGTGGCTGATCCGGCCAAGACAACGCACTCGGTTGAGACCGTGCCTAACGACCTGATGGATCCGCTGTTCACCGGAACGGTGCAGGCGGTGGAAGAAGCAATCCTCAATGCGCTCGTCGCCAACCACGACATGACCGGGCGCGACAATCACCACGTGCCGGCGTTGCCGCACGACAAAGTGCGCGCGTTGCTGACCAAGTATAATCGCGCGGCGAAGTAGAAATTCGTCATGGCGGAAGAGCCTAACGAGCGCACGGAAGGTGAGGGCGCGGCTGCTCCACCTCTACGCCGGCGCACACTCACTCCTGAACAACGGCGTTTCATGGGCACGCCGCGGCTCAAGGACGAACCCGAAAAAAAGGAACTGCGCGAAACACGAACGGAAGAGCCGGTCGCACCGTCAGTGCCGGAAGCGATTGCACCGCGCGAAGAAAAACCGCCGGATGACGCGCCGGCGCGAAGAAAAGGTCGAACCACCGTGGCTAAGCTGAAACCTGGTGTGCGGCTTTCCCCGGGCCCGGATCACAATTGGAGCTTGCTCGGCCTCGGCGCGGTGATCCTTCTCGGTCTCGCTTTTTATGGCGGGATGAAATTTCCCGCGCTGATGCGCCAAATTTATGCGGGACGACAGGCGCCCGCGCTGGAGTCGAGCATCCAGCAAAAATACGTCGGTCTTTCCGCGAACGAATTGGTTACGCAAGCGCTGGCCGCGGAGCGGGCGGGAAATTTTCAGGAAGCGACCGACAAACTGAGTCGCGGCCAAGCAAAAGGACCTGACCTATCGCGGCATCCTTTTTCACGCCGGAAAAATTGCCTATGATCGCGGCGATTTTGACGGCGCGGACAAGTTTTTCGAGCGCGCGATCGGGTTGAACGAAAATGTCGATCGCGCGAACTACCTGCGCGGCTTGCTCGCGGTGAAACGCAAGGACTTTCCCGCTGCGCAAAGATTTTTCGCCGCGGCCGCCAGCGCCGATCCGTTCGCGGCCGATTATCAATACGACTGGGCGGAAGCGCTGCGCATGGACCACCGGCCTAACGAGTCCATGTCGCATTATGAGCAGGCGGCATCGCTTGCGCCCAAGGCGGAGAACGTCGCGCTGTGTCAATTCAAGCTCCGCCTCGCTCGACTGGAAGCCGGCGACGTGAATATGGCAGCGGAAATCGAAGCGAGGAAAAACGCCGGCGACTTAACGATCGACTGGCTCATGACGGAAGCGGCGTTGAATTTGCGCGGCGGTCACTTGGAAGAAGCGCTGCCGTTGCTCGAAAAAGCGCGCGCGACCGATCCCACAGTCTTCGCCGCCTGCGCCAGCGATCAGTTCTTCGCCTACGCGGCGAGCCAGAATGAACAACTCGCGGCCGTCTTGAAATCGGCGGGCCGCGTTTCGCCTAACGAGTAGTTTGTTAGTCGCGGAGGCTCAGCAGCGTTGGTGAAACGCGCACACTCACACAGGCGTCGCTCGCGTCCTTGCCGGCAAAATTCTTTTCCCAGTGCCGGCGCGCGGCGCTGACGAATTGTTGATGCTTGCGGTCGAGCAATTCCTGCAACGATGCGATCACGTCGCTTTCGTTCGTGCCATTGGGCTTTCCGACTTGGAGAGCGCTGTTCATCACCCATCCATGGAGCAATAAATGCGCCGATCCGGTCGGAACGCCGCGCCCGCGACGAAGTTCTTAGCTACGATTGACCGGGGGCGGGACGCTGCCCGCCTTGATCAGGATCATCTTGCCCGGCTGCAAATGTTTCTTGATCGCGGCGTTTACTTCCTGAAGCGACAACGCGCCGACGCGCTTGGGAAATTCGTCCAGCCAGGAAACATCGTAGCCGCGATGGACCGCGTTCAGGAGCGCGCTGGCCAGTCCGTCTGTAGTCGTTAGGCCAACCTTGAAGCTGCCGACGATGTTGCTCTTCACTCGCTCCAACTCCGCCGCGGTGATGCCTTTGCCATACCAGTCTTCGAGCTCGCGCCTGGTCGAGGCCACACCTTTGTCCAGCAACTGTGGCGCGAAGTTGCCTTCGACCTTCCATTCGCCGTCGGCGAACGCGTCGCCGCCGGTCCCCGCGCCGATGCCGTAGGTCAGACCTTCCTTGTCGCGCACCGTAGCCATGAGGCGTCCGGTAAATCCCGAGCCGAGCGCGGCCGTGCCGACCTTGAGTGCGAGCGCATCGGGATCACGATAACGCAGGCCGCTCGTCTGGCCGATGAGCAAGGTCACGCTTGGTTTGTCGGCCATGGCGATCGTCTCTTCCTTGCTCTCGTTAGGCAATTTCGCCGGCGAAAATTCCCCATGGGATTTTCCGCCGGTCCAGCCTTCGAACGATTTCGCGATCTCGCTCTTCAAAGTCGCGGGATCGATATCGCCCACCGCCACCAGGGTCGCTTGCGCCGGGCCGTAGTAATCGGCGTGAAACTTTTTCACGTCCTCGAGTTTGGCCGCCTGGACCGCCTCTATGAATTCCTTGGGCGGCGGCTCGTAATTCGGATGACCGACCGGGAAAACGGCCGCGGCAAATGCCTGCTCCGCGCGGAAGTCGGTGCTTTCCATCGAGCGTTGCAGATTGCCAGTGATCTGTTTTTTCAGCTTGGCGAATTCTTCTTCTGTGAACGCGGGCATGCGCAATTCCTCCGCCAGGATGGAGAGGACGAGCGGCAAATCTTTGCGCAAACACTTGCCGCGAAATTCGGTCATGACGCCGCCGACGTTGAAAGAAATGCGCGCGCCGATATTCTCCAACCGCTGCGCGATCTCGAATTTGTTTTCCTTGGTGGTTCCCTTGTCGAGCATTCCGCCGACCAGAGTGGGAATAGCCATGTTGTCCTTGGGCGCAAAGCTATCGCCCGCCGGGAACGAACCGCGAAAGGTAACGACGTCTTTGATGTCGGTGGGATAGGCGATGACGTCGATGCCGGCGACTTTGGCGCGCACGACTTTGTCGGCAATCGCGCCAGAGACGTTGCTGACGAGAGCAGCGATGAGGAGAAAAATCGAAAGAGGTTTCATGAAAATAGTCTCGTTAGGGCATCCCGGCGCTGGGCGCTTCGCCCTCAGGTTGCTCACCGGGTTTTTGTGGAATGAACCAGCCGGTCGTCTTTTGATCTTCGACGAAATACTTGTTCGCGACGCGTTTCACGTCCGCCGCCGTCACTTTCTTGATCAGGTCATCGCGATTGACGTAGAGCGTCCAATCACCCGCCGCGATGTATTCATTCAAAACGCTGGCGATGGCGAAGGAACCGTCGCGTCCGTAGTCTGAGGCAGCGAGCGATTGCGCAATCGCCGCCGCAACTTCCGCATCGGTCACGCCGTCTTTCTTCACCCGCTCAATTTCATCGAGCACAATTTTCTCCACCTGTTCGTGCGTCGTTCCCGGGGCGAGGTTGGCGTAAATGATGTCGAGCGATGGATCGTGGAAAAATCCGCTGTCCATGCGCACGCTCGTGGTCAGGTTCTTGTCGGTGAGCGCGCGATAAAAGCGGCTGTTCTTTCCCGAAGTGAGAATGCTCTCGAGCACATCGAGCGCCGCCTGGTCGGGATTGGTTCCGGCCGGTCCTTTGAATCCAACCGCGACCACGCCGAGCTCGCCCGCGCGCTTCACCGCCACGCGACGCGCGGCGGTTTGCTCAGGTTCCTCGGTGTAGACCGTCGGAATCGGTTTCGGCGATTTGGGAAACGCGCCGTAATATTTTTTCACCAAACCAAGCGCGGTCGCCGGATCGAAATCGCCGATCACGGAAACGGTCGCGTTATCCGGCCAATAGAAGGTGTCGTAAAATTCCTTCAGTTTTTCGATCGGCACTTTCTCGATGTCGCTGCGCCAGCCGATGGTGGGATGATGATACGGATGCGCCAGGTAGGCGGCGGCGTAGAGTTCCTTTTCCAAGGCCTGCGCCGGTTCGTTTTCGCCAATCTCGAATTCATTGCGCACCACCGTCATCTCCGGTTTGCGGTCCGATTCGCGCAGCCAAAGGTTGCGCATCCGGTCGGCTTCGATCGCCATGTAGCCCTCGAGATTTTCGCTCGCGATGTTGGCGTAGTAATTGGTGCGATCGTTCGAGGTCGACGCGTTATAAACTCCGCCGACCGTCTCGAGAAATTGCTTCACGCTGTTGCCCTTCTCGTCGTTGAACTTCGGCGAGCCCTTGAACATGAGATGCTCGAGCAGATGCGTCGCGCCCGTCGTGCCGATGACTTCATTACGCGAGCCGACCCGATACGTGACCATGAAGGTCAAGGTCGGGCTCGAATGTTCCGGCATGAGCAGGACCTGGAGACCGTTGCTGTCCAGGCGGTATTCCGAGATCGGCCCGACGTTTCGCACAAAGGTAAATCCGGGAACATTCACCGGTGCAGATGACGTTTCGGCCATGGCGTTTAGCGCCAAAAATGGAAGGAAAAGGAAGAAGCGTTTCATAACTTCGAGCGGGTTAGACACACGAACTGCCAAAGTGCTCAGCATTAATGTGAAGACATTTGGCCGCAAGGTGTTCCAACGGATGAAATCGGACATTTTCCGATTTGGAAAAACCGTCGCGTTTTCATTTTGTCAGTCGCGCGTCTTTGCTATCGTGCGCGCCAATGAAAGCTTCCCTCGCACGCACAATCATTCTCTGGCAGGCGCTCGGCGCCTGCGCTCTGGTCGGCAATCACAGGTCAATCTTTCGAATTACGATCTGATGCAAGCACAAGCCATTCAAATGTTGAATGCAAAGACCTGACCCCAATCAGACCCTTCTATGCAAAGGACGGAATTCCGCGCTCGGAATATACAAAGCAACCGTCGGAACAGCCTGCAATGAGGGTCGAAAACGCGGTGCGTTCGTTTTTCAAGATGAAGGATGGGACCGGTCGATGAAAGCCGTTCTTGCAGCTGGCGTCTTCAGATTATTCGCATGCGTGGCCGCGTTAGCGGCGGCGCATGCGGCATTTATTCTAATAGACACTAATATAGTCTTGGCGAACGAGGCGATGTCGGAGCAGTTGCGATCCTTGAATCGCAGGGATGCGGACGGCGTATGGATGCCTGCAAAGTCGGATGTAGTTGCTGGTTTTGCGAGGCTTTGTTCGAAGGAAGGTCCGGTTGAGATTTTTGGGATTGCGGATCCGGCAGCGAACATGAGCGTATCTCTTGCACGGATTCCCCAGAGTAGGTTTCAAGTTTTCGGACTAGTCTTCGGACAACACCGTCAAATCTTGTTCCAAGCGTCGCCTAAAGAAGAGCGCTTTGGAATTACGGAGGAAGAATGGCGTGGGAAAATTGTTAGCGTGCGAGTGCACGACGGCGGAGCGTTCTATTGGTCTGTCTTGTACGATGTTGAATCAGGTCGTTTCGTCGCTTGTGATCGACGCCCGGATTAGGATACCGTGAAATAGGGAATAAATTAGGGGTCGGAATTCACTATTTACTCTATTTACCGGGGGGACAATTGGGGTCAGAGCTTAATATCGTAAACTCTGGACGGTGCGGATGCCGCTTTGGCCTAACGACTCGTTCGACGTCGTTGGTGATTTCGTAGGTGCGTTTGCCCTTGGGTGGGGATAACGATCGTTTCGGGTATCGACCGGGCATCTGATTGGCATCTGATTAGGAGCAGGTCTCTGCTTTCAACAAATGCCCACCTGGCGATTCCACCGCCATCCGGTTTCGGCTGCAGCCCGGGGCATGGCCTCTGCTTTTTTAAGCCTCGAATGGACAACAAGGGTGTCCCGGAAAGTGGGGGTTCCGGGCAGACGATGCGTGGTTTCGAGGGCAGGACGAAGCTCTTCAATCGCTTCAGCCTGCAAAAGGTTCTTGGCCGCGGCGCGTTGGGCGTGGTCTGGCTGGCGCGCGACGACCGGCTCGACCAGCTCGTCGCCTTGAAGCTTATCCCTGAGACGCTCTCCTTCGATCCGTCTATCCGCGAGGATTTGAAACGCGAGGCGCGCAAGAGCCTCCAGCTCACGCATCCAAATATTGTGCGCATTTATGATTTCATCGAAGACCCGGAGACCGCGGCCATTTCGATGGAGTATGTCGATGGTCTCACGCTCTCCGCGTTTCAGGTGCAAAAACGCGCGCGATGTTTTGCCGTCAGCGAAATGGCGCCGTGGGTCACGTCGCTCTGCGATGCGCTCGCTTATGCGCACGATTTCGCGCGCGTGATTCATCGCGATATCAAACCGCCCAACCTGATGGTGAACAGTCGTCTCGAATTGAAGGTGACCGACTTCGGAATCGCCTGCACCATCCGCGATTCGAAGGTTCTCGTCAGCGCGCGCACGTTCAGCACGCTCAATTACATGAGCCCGCAACAGGTCATGGACGAAGCTCCTTCGCCCTCCGACGACATCTATGCCGTGGGCGCGACCTTGTATGAATTGTTTTCGAGCAAGCCGCCATTTTTCAATGGCGATGTTGCGACACAAATTCGCGAAGTGGTCCCGCCCTGGATCGCGGAGCGTCGCGAACAACTCGGGATCGCCGGCGAAGCCGTGCCGAAACATTGGGAAGAAGCGATCGCGGCCTGCCTGGAAAAAAATCCCGCGCATCGTCCGCGCGACGCCGCCGATCTCGCGCGCCGTTTGCGCCTCGGCGGCACTATTCGCCTCACCGCCGCGCAGCAGGAATCGAAGATGCGTGGACTCATGGAATCGCTGTCGCGCGCGCGTTTACTCGGCGCCGCTGCCGGGATCGTTGCCTTGATCGCCGCCATCGTGTTCGGACTACGCGCGCCGCATCATGAAAACGTTGCCATCAAGCGAGAAGTGAATCTGGCGCTTCCTGCTGGTTACACGTTGCAATTGCGCAAGAAAGAATCGCCACCCACACCGCCGCCAGGCGCACTGGAGCAGCGTGATGTTTCAACCTCCGCCGCAGCGCCGGCTCCCACCGCTCCGGACGTCAATCCTCCGGAGGTCAAGAATGCGGACGTCACGCTCACGACCGCGCCGGCCGATGCGGACGATCGCACCGAAGTCTCGTTAGACCCGGGCGAAACTCTGGCGGTCGAAGATGTTTTCCCGCACGGCAGTGTCAGCATTACAAGCACGCCCGCCGGCGCGGAGATTTTTTTCGGCAACCACTCGTTAGGCAAAACGCCGTTGCTAATCGATTTGCCGCTCGGACCACAACAGCTGACGGCGCGTTATCCCAGGCGTCCCGATCGTACGCAAACGGTCACGATCGAAGAGAGCGCCGGGGCCGCCGTCGCCTTTCAAATGTCCGAGCAATCTCATCCGCAATCGCGCCGCAAAACCAGGACGCCCGAATCAGCGGCCGACAAGATCGGCCGGACGTTGAAGAAGTTCTTCTCGCCCAAGCCGACGCCGAAGCCAAAGCGGTAGCGATTAGAAGAGTTGCCGCATGCCAGCTTGGTTGCGAAAAAATTCGCGCGCCAAGTTTTACCACGGATGCGAGTCGGGTCGATTTAAGAGAGCATTTTCACTTTGTCAGGCGCGCGTCTTCGTTATCGTGCGCTGCAATGAAGGCTTCCCTCGCACGCACAATTATTCTCTGGCAGGCGCTCGGCGTTTGCGCCCTGGCCGGCAACCACGTGGTCAATCTTTCGCATTACGATCTGATGCGCGTGAACTTCGAGCAGATGACCAATGAGGGCATCGTCGGCGTGATTCACGAGGCGACGTATCCGCGCAACGTGCGCGACGACAAATATTTCGCGCGCCAGGAAGAGGCGACGCGTGCCGGTTTGCTCTGGGGCGCGTATCATTATGCGAACGGAAGCGATCCGGTGGCGCAGGCGGATTTTTTTCTGCGCACGGTTTCGTCCAGTTGGTCGGCGGCGGGCAGCCGGCCGCGTGGCGTTCTGCTCGTGCTCGATTTTGAACAGAACCGGCATTATCCGGGCGGCACAATGCGGGTCGATCAGGCGGTGGCATTTGCGCAGCACATCAAACAACGCACCGGGGTATATCCGGGACTTTACTCGGGCGAGAATCGGATTCGCGCCATCCTGAATGGTCCGCGGGTCACGGCGGCGCAACGCGAAGTCCTGCGTTCGTGCTGGCTGTGGGTGGCAAATTATCATAAACGGCCGTCCCATGTTTCGCCGTGGAGTCATTGGACGATGTGGCAATACACCGGCGACGGCGTGTGCGACCTGCCGCGGCGCGAATTTCCCAAGAGCATCGCGAACATTCCGCGGGCCGAGCGCAACATCTTCGACGGCTCGGCTGCTGATCTGCGCAGTTTCTGGCAGGCGCATTCCTGGTCGCCGGGCGAATAGCATTCGTTAGGCGCGGTTTCCTGTCGGTTCTGCGACCAGTCTCGTTGTAGCAACGCCGCTCTGTCGGCGTTTTCACGCCATCAAGTTGCAGTGCGCTGCTACGGCGACAGAGCGCCGTCGCTACAGCGTCGTTTATGCTTGAGGTGCGAGCCGCGCTTCGTTGAGATGCGCGCGCGCCATGCTCTTCAACTCGCTCACTTTCGTTGTCTTTTTCATCATCGTGGTCAGCGCCTACTGGACGATGCGTTCGTGGGAGGCGCGCAAGAATCTGCTTTTAGTCGCGAGCTACATTTTTTACGGCGCGTGGAACCCGCCCTTCGCGCTGCTCCTTTTCGGCACCACCGCGATGGATTTTTATCTCGGTCGCAAAATGGGCCGCGTGCAGAATCCGGCCGAGCGCAAAGTCTGGCTCGTCATCAGCGTGGCGGTGAACCTGAGCATGCTCGGCTTCTTCAAGTACGGAAATTTTCTGCTCGAAAATTTCCAATGGCTGCTGGCGCAAATCGGCATTCAATATCAGCCGCCGCATCTCGATGTCTTTCTGCCGATCGGCATTTCGTTCTACACCTTTCATTCGCTCTCCTACACGCTCGACATCTATCGCGGCGTGATGAAGCCGACGCGCTCGCTGCGTGATTTCACGCTGGCAGTTTCGTTCTTCCCGCAGCTGGTGGCGGGACCAATCGTGCGCGCGGGCGATTTTCTCCCGCAACTCCTAGATGCCGCCGAAACCGCAGGCCGGCCGTTTCCTTTGGGGCCTGGCGCTAATGACGCTCGGCCTCTTCGAAAAAATTGTGCTGGCCGATACGATGCTGGCGGAATCAGCCGATCGCGTTTTCGGTTACGGCGGTCCGCTCGTTGCGCTCGATTCATGGATGGGCACGATCGCGTTTGCCGGACAAATCTTTTTTGATTTCGCCGGCTACTCGACCTGCGCGATCGGCGCGGCGCTCTGTCTCGGATTTCATCTCAAGGACAACTTCCGATTTCCTTACGCCGCGATTGGCTTCTCCGATTTCTGGCGGCGCTGGCACATCTCGCTTTCCACTTTCCTGCGCGACTATCTCTACATTCCGCTGGGCGGAAATCGTCTCGGTGCCGTGCGCGCCATGATCAATCTGGTCATCGTCATGTTCCTCGGCGGTCTCTGGCATGGCGCGGCCTGGACGTTTGTCGTCTGGGGTTTGCTGCACGGCTCCTATCTCGCGATCGAACGGTTGATCAAAGCTGTCTTCAAAGAAACACCGAAATGGGCCGAGAGTTTTGTCTTTCAACTCCTCCTTGGCCTAACGACTTATCTGGCGGTGCTGGTCGCCTGGGTTTTCTTCCGCGCTTCCGATTTCACCGTCGCGATGCGGATGCTGCGCGGAATGTTCGGCGGTCACGCGCAGGCCGACGCGATTTTGACCACGCGCGAAATGTTGCAGATTACGGTCGTGACAATTGGTTTGTTCATCGCGCACTGGTCGCTGCGCGATATTTCACTCGAGCACGCCGTCGCGCGCATGCCGCGCTGGGTCGTGACCGCCATCTGGATTTTCATGGCCTGCGCCATCATCCTCACGCAGGGCAACAGCAATGCATTCATCTACTTCCAATTTTGAACGCGTAATTCCGGCGCATCCGTGGCGGGGGATTACGATCACCGTCGTTATTTTCGTCTTCATGGCGACGGTGGCCTGGGAAATTTATGCCCGCGCCCAAGGCTATGGGCCGTCACTGAACGACACCTCCGATCTTTGGACGCAAGTGCGGCGGCGTGTGCGACCAGACTCGATCGTGATCGTGGGCGATTCGCGTCCAGTGTTTGATTGCGATCTCGATGAATTGGAGCGCGGGCTCGGGAGCCGGCCGCTGCAATTGGCCCAACCCGGCAGTTCGGCCTTTCCTGTGCTCGATGATTTGATCAAGGACGAAAGTTTTCACGGCACCGTCATCTGCAGCATCGTGCCGCTGATGTATTTCGTGCCGGGCGGTCCGATGCTCGAGACGTCGCAGAAAGCGGTCAAGCGTTACCACTCGCAAACACTGGCGCAGCGGGTCAGCCATTGGTTAGGCATTCGACTCGAGGAGCACGTCGCGTTTCTGAAACAAGAAGAACTCGACACCGCAGAGTTGCTCAAACGTCTGCGCATTCCCAATCGTCCCAACGCGCTCGTGCCGCCGACGTTTCCACCGTATTTCGGCTCGGTTGATCGCGAACGGCGCACCCGCATGACGGAAAGCTGCGCGCTGCCGGGTCCATTGCAGACGCGCGTGCGCGAGGGATGGATTCCGCTCTTCACGCCGCCGCCGCCGCCCACCTACATCCCGCGCGAACAATTTCTGGCTGGCGTGAACGCCGCGATCGAAAAGCGTTTTGCCGACACCGCGGCCGACGTGGCGAAATTTCGCGCGCGTGGTGGCAAAATTGTCTTCGTTAGGTTCCCCGTTAACGGACCACTCAAGGAACTGGAAGACAAAGCCACACCGCGTCAGGGGCCGTGGGATCGTTTGCTGAAAGAGACAGCCGCGCCGGGAATTTATTTCGAGGATTATCCCGAGCTGGCCGGTTTCAATTGCCCGGAATGGTCGCATCTATCAAACGAAGATTCGATTGAATTCACGCGACGTCTTGTTCCGCATCTGCGCACCGCGCTCGGAATGTAATTGTCATCCTGAGGCTGGCGAAGCGCGCCGAAGGATCTCACAGCCGGTCTAGCGACAACGCGTTTTCTTTGAACAACGTCGAAAGTGCGACCGTGAGATCCCTCGTCGTCTACGCGACTCGGGATGACAACGCGGGAGGGGGGTCTCCCGCCTAACGAGTCTTATGAGAGGTGCGATGGCGTTTTTTCCGGCGCGGTCGCCGGGCGGATTTAGGTCTCGTTAGGCCAACTGTTTTTGTGCTTGTTTCGCTGCCGCGCGGAATGAGGCGCAAATTCGGATCGCCGTAATGTTGATACGCGCCCCACGTTTGCATGCCGCCGCTTCCGAGCAGCGCAATCTCGCGCCGCGCTTCACGCATGGCTTCGTGCAATGATTCCGCCGGAATGCCGGCGCCACGCAGCCCGAGAATTCCGCGATAGAAACGGCGCGAGAAATCGAGCGCGGCCGCATCATCGATCGGCCAGGCCGTGCAAATAAAATTGGCTACGCCGCGAGCGAAGAAGGCTTCGGCAAAACTCGGCGCCATGAGTGCACTGCGTTTGCCGGCCCGATCGGGCGTGATGCCGGACTCGCAGGCGTTGGAAAACATGAAACGCGGAATGCGATCGATGCGGTTGAGTTCGTTCGCGCTCAGAACTTTTCCGCCGGTGAAGACCCAGCCGGAGAGCGGCGGATTCTTTTCGTTGAAGAAACAATGCCCGGCGAAGTGCATGATCTCGAAACGATGATTGATCAGTTGGTCGAGCACCGCCACGCGCGTCGCCTGTCCCGGACCAAAAAGTCTAACGACTTCAACGGCGCGCCCCGGTTCGTGTCCGAATTCCTCGAAAATTGCCGCGACCGCTTCGCCTTCTTCCTGTGCGCCGGGCAGCGGCGCATCTTCCGCCGGATCGGCTACCACGAGGACACGTAAGGCGCGCCCGCTCATGATGGGCGGCTCTGGCAACTGCGCGAAGGTGGTGCGCAATTGTCTCGTTAGGCCATGCAGGGTGCCGAGAAAATGTTCCGGATCGAAATTGGTCGTCGTGCCGGCGGCGCGATCGGCCACCATTTCCCAATGAATGCGCGCGGTGGTGGCATCGAGCGCGAGAACAATCGGCGCGCTCTGCCGGAAAATCATGTCGCGCATGTCCTCGGGCAGAAGCAATCGACCGAGCAAATTGCCGCGGTCCATTTGATTCGCGAACGATTCGGTCTGCGGCAGTTGATCATTCGCTTCGTCTACCAGCGCGGGATCGATGCGCGTGTCGCGTTGCGGAACGGACGCCTCCGCGGTGAGCGCGGCAAATTGAAATGTGTCGGCCTGAAGTTGAATGGTGAGGCGAACCGGTTCCGGATCGGCGCCGGCGCCGGTGAGCGCGGTGAAAGATTTGCGCACGTCCGCGACTGCTTTGCTGGCGGTCTTACGCTCGGCGGCTTTTTGCAGGCGACGAAGCGCGGCCTTGTTCGGCGCGGAATATTCGATGCGCATCGGACCTTCCGGATCCTTCGCGAAAGTTTCAATCGAACTTCGCAGCGCGGAATGCAGTCGAACGAGATTCGCTTCATTGAATTCGACGAAAGTGACACTGCGCATTTGCGGATCGGAATGCGATCGTGCGTCGTAAAGCGCGCGGCGAATTCCGCGCAACCAGGAACGCACCGCATCCTGCGTTTCCAAATTTCCCGCGCCAGCGCCGATCAAAACCGTGCAGAGATTTTTTTTGCCGGATCGGCCTAACGACCAGATCAACTCGCGCGTGAGCACGGCCAGCTCTGGTTCGCGGAACATTCCCGGGCGCCCCATGCCCGCGATCACGATAACGCGACCATCCCGGCGCGGATCGGGCAGAATGAAATTTTGTCCGAGCTCGCCCACGATCACACCGCGACGCCAGAGCGACGTGATGAGCAGTTGGTTGTCCGAGTCGCTCTTCGGATTATTCTCCGCGATCTTTGCGCTGACGGCGCGATCGATCGCCAGCTCGGCAAATTGCGGCGCGACGCCAACGTAATGTCCGACGGAAATGGCGTCGGCTTTGGCCAGCGGGCCTTCGGTTCCTTCGATGCCGCCGTGCACGATAGAAATAGCGATGGAAACCGGCGTTTGTTTTTTCGCGGTGGAAATTGCGGCAATCGGAGTTGCAGGCGGTGTCTCGGCCGGCGCAGCCGCGGTGGCGGTTTCGACTTCGAGAAAACTTCGGACAAGAATATGCGCCGCCGTGATTTCATCCGGAGAAACCGGCGTCTCATGCACGTCGCCAACCGCGCGCGAACGTGCGCGCACCCGCCGGCTCAATTCGCGCATTGTTTCTTCCTCGCTCGATTCGCGCGTGCGCTTTGCGGCCGCATTGCGTTTGATCGCGACCAGCGCGCGCTGCGCCGGAATGCTCGTGGCCAAATTACATTTTCCCGTCGCGAGAATCTGATCGGTCGCGGCGATGACATCGGAGCGATTGGGCAACGCGCCATGCGAGCATTCGACAAAGTAGGTCGGAATGCGGGTGGAACCGTCGTAAAGAAATCCCAGTGCGTGCGGCACGGTGCCATCGCCCGCCATGGAATCAGTATAGGAATCGGAAGTATCGAGGCGGTTCCAATTGTTGACGTTAACTTTGGTTACCTGATTGCAACCGGCGATGTAAGACATGCGGCTGCCATCGACGACTTTCGCCAGGCGATCGTGACTGGCGCGTGCGAGGTCGAGAATACTTTGCGGCACGCCCCAACTCGCCCACTGCGCCGCGTGATACATGCGTTCCATCGTCGGCATCTGCAAAGGCGAGGGCATCATCTGCATGGAACCGGGGAAGCCGTTCAGGATGGTGCAGAGGTCGCGCAGATTGTGCGTGAGATCGAGGAGCGCGAGTTTGCGCACGGTATCGTAAGCGCCGGTGATGACTTGCGGAATGGCGAACGATCCGTGGTTCGGCGTTCCCAGCATGACGAGACGGCCGCCGCGCTTCCAGCGATCGGGATACTTCGCGATGTAAGTGCGCGAGACCAGGCCGCCCATGGAATGCGCGACGAGATTGACCGCGGCCTGCGGACCGAACCACGTGTCGATCTGCTGGCGCAAATTGTCCGCGATGCTGGTCAGGTTCTGGCGCCAGTCGAACCAGAACGCCTTCACGTTCCAGCCATCATTCGTTAGGCCAAGAATTTGTTCGGCGTAATATTTTTTGATAATGCCGGTGGCGCGGACGTTGAATTGCGATTTGTAATCGGGCGTCATGCGCAACCAGCCGACCGCGCCGATGGCCAGGCGCGGAATGTTCATCCAGATGAACTGACTGCTTTGCGGGTTCGGATAAACCGTCAGCTCGCCGCCCATGATGCCGTGCAGGACAACGACGTTGCCGCGCGCGCCGCGCAGGCCGCGGCGTTGTGTGGTCAGCGCGAGACCGCGCAACCGCTGTAATCGCTCCGCGCCGAAATAAACTTCGAGAAGACGTTCCTCGTCCGCATTGGGCCGGCGAAGAATTTGGGCCAGCTCTTCCGTGTTGGCGGATTCGAGCTGAGCGAGAAAAGCGCGCTCATTCATAGTGATACCTCCGCGGTCGCCTGTGCGTGACCGTACCGGATCGACCTAACGAGTCAATGTATCTTCTCGTCGAGAATATCGCTGCGCACGAAAATGGAATTGATCGAGTCCTGGTGAATGGTCTCGTAGCCGTTCTGCAAAATGTGCCGACGCACTTTGAGATCGCTCGCCCGCGTCGCTCCCAGCGTCGGATGCAGGTCGAACAATTCGACGATCAACATTTTTGGTCGCCAGGTCGAAAGGGTGAACCCGCTGAAGACATCGGCCGTGGCGCCTTCCACATCCACGACCACGACATTCGCTTCCGCCGGCACGGAATGATTTCGCAGATAGGTGTCGAAGGTGGAGCAATCGGCCAGGAAGGTTTCCTCCGTGATCATGTCCTGAAAATATTTTGTCTGACGATAGGCTTCCGCCTGCTCCGAACTTGAGGTCGTGATCAAACCACCTCTCGTTAGGCTAAGTTTGTCGGCGGAACCATTCGAGATGGCGCAGTTGCTCACCGTGATCTTTGGAAAATCACGGTAACGTTTGCGGCAAAGCTCATAGTGCACCGGATCCGGTTCGATCAGGTAGCCGGTCCAGCCGCGTTGGGCCAGACCGTAGGTATTGCTGTAGTTGTAACCGTCGAAAGCGCCGACTTCGATGAACAAACCGGTCGTGCGTTGCCCAAAGAAGAACTCGTAAAAGAACGGGACGTGCGAAATTTCGCAGTTCGTCGGGACCGGATAGAACCAATCGAGGTTGGAACGTTCTTTCCGCGTCAGGGCAAAGCCGTGGCGATCGAGGAAGCGATGAAACTCTTGTTTCGCTCCATCGATCATGCTCACGGAGGAAGTCCTCTGCGAATTTCCAAGCGGAAGCAAGCGCACACCTCTCCACCTTTATTTTTTGCAGCCAGGCGCGACGATTTCGGGCAGCCTCTGGCCCATGAGTTTTCTGCGCAAACTTCACCTTTATCTCGGCTGTCTTTTTGCGCCGATGTTGATCTTCTTTGCCGTGACCGGCTCGTGGCAGGTTTTCAATTTTCATCAGTCGACCAAAGACGGAAGCTACATAGCGCCGCGCGCTTTGGCTTTTCTCTCGGAAGTGCACAAGGAAGCGCATATTCCGCCGACTCCGCACCGCGATCCGACGCCGCTGCGTTATTTCCTGGTCGCGGCCGCGGCTGGTCTGGTTTGCAGCAGTGTGCTTGGCGTGATCATGGCTTTTCGTTTCAGCCGGCAACCGCTGGTCGCGTCGGTTTGTCTGTTGCTGGGGATCGCGCTGCCGGGTGTGATCCTTTGGATCTACCATTGACCACTCGTTAGGCTTGATGACCGATGTTGTAGCGACGGCGCTCTGTCGCCGTAACACGCATTGATTGCAGGCCGAGCGTTCTTACGCCGACAGAGCGGCGTTGCTACAACGGCTTTGCGCCTAACCATTCGTTAGGCTACTGCCGCAGCACTTTTTCCAGCGAGGAAGGATCGTCGAGCAGGATCCACTCGACCACCGAGACCGGCAGGCTGCCGTTCTTGATCAGGTCGTCGTGGAACTGGCCTAGACGGAAATTTTCGCCCTGCTTGTCGCGATATTTCCCGAGTAAATTCATGATCTGCCATTTGCCGGTGATGTAACTGATTTTCTGCGTCGGATCGGACGCTGCGCCGGCTGCTTCGCCTTCCGCCGCTTCGCGATCGAGCCCGCCTGCGTCCATGAAATACTTCACCGCCTGTTCGAAACTCCAGCGGCCGGTGTGCAGATTTACATCCACCCCGATGCGCGCGGAACGATAACGCGAGAGGCGCAGGATTTGTCCCTGCGCCGCGGAGTTCTCCGGATAAAACCCGGTGCGCATCAGCATTTCCTCGGTGTAAAGCGCCCAGCCCTCCACGAAAACATTGTCGCCATGCTGGCGTCTGATCTCGTTAGGCAAATGATTCGCAATCGAAAGTTGCATGAAGTGACCGGGAATTCCTTCATGCCCGAGGATCGGTCGCGGATCTTCGATCGCGGCGCGGATGTAGAAATTTTTCGACTGCGGATTGTAGGTCGGAATGAAAAAGAAACCGACCGGATCCTTGTCGTAAACGCCGGGCGGATTCATGAAACCGCCGGGACTGGTCGGCTTGAATGCTTCCGGTAGCTGCCGGATTTGAAAAGGCCCGAGATAATCCGGGATGGTTACGATCTTGTGTTCCTTCATGAACGCGATCATCTCCGCCTGCCGATTCTCGTAAGCTTTTAGGAACGACTCCTGATCCTGCGGAATGTTTTTGGCGCGCGACGGATCGGGATCGGCCAGCTTCGGATCGGAGAGAAGTGATTCGAGCGCGCGATAACGCGCCAGCTCCACGCGGCCGATCATTTCCACTTCGCTGGCGTTCAGCGGCAGGAGCAGAACATTCTTGAGGTAATAATTGTAATTCGCTTCGCCCATCGGCGAGAAATCCGGCATGGACGGAATGCGTTTCTCCAGCTCATCCGCGTAGTTGTGCGCGGCGGCGAGCGCGGCATCGCGCGCCTTGATGAGTTCGTCGTGTTCGTTAGGCGAAAGGCCGGTATCGAGCGCCATCAAACTTCCGGTGAAGAGCGGATCGATGGCGCGGGCCGATTCCGCGGCGAGCTGCGCGTAAAGTTTTACCGGCGATTGCAGATTCGTTAGACCTTGCTTGAGCAGCGCCGGCATTTGCTTCAGCCGCGCGGTTGCGGCCAGCGCGCGTTTCTGCGGCGTGTCGTATTCCTTTTTCAGGAGGGAAAAAATTCCGGTCGCGCATTCACCGATGTAAACTTGCGGATTTTTCGCGGTGGATTTGAGGACGCGGCTGCCGAAATCGGCCTGCTCCAGTTGCGAGCGGAACAGAATCCAATCGATGCGATCGTCCTTCGACCAGGCATCGGTCTTCATCGCGCGCACTTTTTCCAGCAAGTCGTGCACGTATTTTTCGCGGGCGGAAATTTTTGCCGGCGAATAATCGGTCAGCCGGTCATCCCAGGTGTGCAGTCCGGCGTCGCTGCTTTGCGTCGGGAAATTTTCATTCCGCCAGGCATAGTATTCGTCGGCCATCTTGTGCAGGGCGACGACTTCAGCCGTTGGCGACGCAGTCCTGGTGATGAGGACCTTATTCGAGAGATCAGGCGGACTTTCCTGCGTGCGTTGCGCGAAGGCGTAAGGCATAAGACTCGTTAGGCCGACGAAAAGAAAAATCGCTTTCACCCCCTGAGATTATTTGTTCGTATCGAAGGCCGAAAGCCAATAGATTGGTTCACCTCAAGGAGATTGTATGACACCAAAAAAAGACCAGACCAAGCAACCCCAGGATTTAGAGCCGGAAGAAAATCCCACCGCTGGAGCTCCCGGTAGCAACGTCCCAATCACCGGTAGCCCCAATCCCAACGTCCCAATTACCGGTAATCCCGATCCTAACGTGCCAATCACCGGCGCGCCCGGCGGACAATAGGACCCGGGATAAATTCGCGGGCGTCTCAGTTAGCGACTGCTCGTTAGGCAAATTCCGTTACTTGACCTTGCCCGGTCCCCAGAGCGCGCGGCCCGGCTTGGCCCCGGTGTGTTCGCCGTCCTTGAGAACCTGCTGGCCGTTTACGAAAACGTGCTTCATCCCGACCGCGTACTGATGCGGTTTTTCAAAGGTGGCACGATCGGAAATAGTCGCCGGATCGAAGACAACCACGTCGGCATACATGCCTTCCTTGATGAAACCGCGACTCGTTAGGCCGAGATTAGTCGCGGGTAGCGCGCTCAAACGCCGCACGGCTTCCGGCAGAGTGAGCGCTTTCTCATCGCGCGCATATTTTCCCAGCACGCGCGCGAAATTTCCGTAGGCCCGCGGGTGCGGATTGGATTTCAGGAAAACTCCTTCCGGCGCCTGCGAAGCTTCGTCGGAGCCGAAGGAAATCCACGGCCTGGCGATTTCCTTCTTCACGTTGTCTTCCGACATGAGGAAGTAAACGGAGTCGATGCGCGATTCATCTTCGCTGATCAAATCCATGATGGTTTCGATCGGATCTTTGCCGCGCATCTTCGCCACTTCGGCCAGCGACTTACCAGTGAGCGGCTTGAGTTTTTCCGATTTGAAACCGACCAGCAAAATTTTCTCCGGCGAACCGGCCGCCAGATAAAGATTTTCCCATTCGTCACTGTCGACTTTCACTTCCGCGGCGATTTTCGCGCGCGTGGCCGGATCGCGCAGACGTTTGAACAACGCTTCGTAACCGCCATCTTCCGTCCACGGAGGCAGACAGGCATCGAGTCCGGTACCCGCGGCGGGATAAGTGTACATGTCGGCGGTGATTTTGAGTCCGTCTTTGCGCGCCGCTTCTATCTTGGCGAGCAGCTGATCGAGCTTGCCCCAGTTTTTCTGGCCGGCGGCTTTGATGTGATAAACCTCGGCCGGAATGTTCGCTTCGCGCGCGATGCGCAGCAGTTCATCCAGCGCTTCGAGCAGGCGATTCCCTTCGCTGCGCATGTGCGAAATATATTTGCCCTGGTATTTCGCGGCGACCTTGCACATCTCGATCAACTCATCGGTCTTAGCGTAGAAGGCCGGCGGATAAATCAGCGAAGTGCCAATGCCGAGCGCGCCTTCCTCCATTTCGCGCCTAACGAGTTCTCGCATTTCCTCCATCTGCTCGGCTGTCGGCGGTTTGTCTTCGTAACCGATGACGTTGGCGCGAATGGTGGTGGCGCCGACGAACGACGCGACGTTGCACGAAATGCCCTTGCTCTCGAGGAAACGCAGATACTCCGCCAGCGTCTTCCAGGTGATGTCGTATTTGATGTCCTTCTGCGCCTTCAACATCTGCTCGCGCACGCGATCGTTCACCGGCCCCATCGAATCGCCTTCGCCCATGATTTCCGTCGTCACGCCCTGGCGGATCTCACTTTGCGAACGGCCGTCCGCGATAAGCGAATCGGTCGACCACGAAAGCATGTTGATGAAACCCGGGCGCCACCGCGAGTCCGTGCGCGTCGATGATGTTGGCGGCTTTTTTGTCCGCTAAGTTTCCAACCGCAATAATGCGATCGCCGCGAATGCCGACATCGGCCTGCCGTCCGTCGGCACCCGTTCCGTCATAGACGGTGCCGCCCTTGATCAGGACATCGAAGTTCGCTTCCTCGCCGTGCGCGCCGGGAATTTGCGCCAGCAGCGCGACGGCGAAGAAAAGGCGCGTCAGCCTAACGAATGGTTGCATCCGCGCTTACTTGGCGTTGGCCGGCACGGGAATGACAAACTTCCCGTCCTTCTCCGCCACGAAAGTTTCGCTCGAAGTGCTCGAGCTGCCGTTCTCGTCCTTGTGTTCAACCGTGATCTTGAGCTTCTTCGTCGGCTTAAGCGAGAGCTTCATCTTCTGTCCGCCGGGACCATCCATGACTTCCTCGGCCTTCGCCGTGTCTTCCGCCGTCAAGTTGATCAACTCGATCTTGACCACCTTCTGTCCAGCGTCATTGGTCTGCATCATTTTGTAAAACTCGAGCGCCATCGGATTGGCTCCCTGCGTGTAGAGATAGGCTTCGAGTTTCGCTTTGTCGCCCGCTTCGAAAGCGGCCTTGTAACCATCCACGAAGGCTTTTTCCTGCTCCGGTGTGCCGGCGAAAAGGCGGGTGGCGGCGAGCACCGCAATGGCGAGAGAGAAGAATGTTTTGTTCATAGGTGCAGGGAATGATTCACGAACAGCGCTTGAAGGAAAGCCTTCTCTTCCTGTAGCCACGGCCCGGCGGGCCGTCCCAGGGTGTCTTCCAACCCGCAGGGCGCTTGCTGCATGCGCAATGGGACGGCCCGCAGGGCCGTGGCTACAACTCGGCTTTGTTAATTCTTGCCGGAAAGTATATGTGCCTTGGGGTTACTCCTGCACATGGATCCGTTCAGCTACCTTTCCGTCCTCATTTCGATCATCCTCGCCCTTGGCATGACGCGGGTTGTGGCCGGCATTGGCGAAATGCTGCAGGCGCGGCAGCACCGTCGCATTTATTGGGTCCACGCCGTCTGGGTCCTTAATCTTTTTCTCTTTCTCGTCATCGCCTGGTGGATCTTCTACCGCTGGCGCTTCGTCACGGAATGGACCTACTACCTTTTCGTCTTCGTCCTTATCGCACCGACGCTGTTATACCTGGCCGCGGTGGTTCTTTTCCCGCCGGAACCCGCGCAGAAAATGGATTATCGCGCGCATTACTACGCCAACCATCGCGCCTTCTTCATCCTCTTCGGTCTTTGGATCCCGGTGGATTTTGCCGACAGCTTGCTCAAAGGCAGCGCGCACTTCGCCACCCTCGGCTGGCCTTACGTCCTTAGCGCCGGCGTCCTGACCGTCGTCTTCACCACTGCCGCGGTGAGTAAGAATGAAAAGGTGCACGGTTTCATCGCGCTCTATTTCCTCTTCCACATCATGGTGATAAGTTTCGTCTTCTTTCGCACCCTCATGTAACCGGGAGGAAGTCTTATGAACCAGGAACTATGGCCCGCCTTACCTTTCGCGGAATGGAAAGATACGGCTGTTACCTTGCACATGTGGACGCAGATCGTGGGCAAAGTGCGCCTGTGCCTCACGCCCTGGCTTAACCATTCCTGGCACGTCACCCTTTATCTCACGTCACGCGGCCTGACCACGTCTCCCATCGCGCATGGCGCACGCCTTTTCGAAATCGAGTTCGATTTTGTCGAACATGAGCTGCTCATCCGCAGCAGCGACGGCGAGCTGCGCACCATCGCGCTGCAACCGATGTCAGTAGCCGATTTCTACCAGCAGGTCATGGCCGCCCTTGGCCAGATGAACCTCGAGGTCACGATTTCGACTGTGCCTAACGAAGTCGCGGATGCCATCCCGTTCCCCGAAGATCGCCGGCACGCCGCCTACGATCCGGAATATGCCAATCGTTTCTGGCGTGTCCTCCTGCAAACCGATCGCGTCTTCAAGCTCTTCCGTTCGCGTTTCATCGGCAAATGCAGCCCGGTGCACTTCTTCTGGGGTAGCTTCGACCTGGCCGTGACCCGCTTCTCCGGCCGGGCCGCGCCACCGCATCCCGGCGGCGTGCCGCATCTGCCTAACGAGGTCGCGCGCGAGGCCTACTCGCATGAAGTAAGCAGCCTCGGCTTCTGGCCCGGCAACGAACAAATGCCGCAGGCTATCTTCTACTCCTATGCCTATCCCGCGCCCGAAGGATTCGCCCAAGCCAGGGTAGAACCATCCGCGGCCAGTTGGAACAACACCTTGCGCGAATTCGTCCTGCCCTACGACGCAATGCGCACCGCCAGCAACCCCGACGAACTCCTGCTCAACTTCGCGCAAAGCACCTATGAGGCCGCCGCTACCCTGGCGAAATGGGATCGACTCGCCTTGGAACACGAAGGCTCCTGGCCCGGGCATGACCATTCTACCTAACGAGTCTTGGAATTCGCAACAGCCGGATCTTGAACGGTCGGATCCGCGTCCTCGAAGCTACCTTGCCAACTGGCGCCAAATCGAGTCACGGGCGCTCATAGATGCCGACAAACCCAACTTGCCAGGTCTTGCCCTGATCCTTTGAGGTAGCCCATTCCTGTTTCACTTTACCTTCGAGGAGAGGTGTCCAGCTAATGCGGTTGGCCGCAGCCGAGTCGCTCATGACCATGGCGCTGCCGTCGAGTCCGCCGCGCAGATGGAGGATAGTTCCGTCGCCGCCGACCCAATCCTGGTGCCAGCGTTTCGCTTCGGCATCAAAGTAGTTAATGCTCATACCGTGTTTGCCATTGCCGCTGGTCCATTCTTCGCGCACGGCGCAACCTTCGGAGGCACGTGTGATCTCGCTCGAGCCAACTACTTTTCCGTCCGGATTCTTGACGGTCCATTTGCCGATCCAGAAGTCGAACTGACGGAAGTCCTCGCTCGTGCAGGCGGGTGGGGCAGTTGGCGTCTGGCTGAACGCCAGTCTCCCAAGGAAAGCGAGTACCAGAAGGGTAGTTGTTAGCTTCATTTTAAGGTCCAACGTCCAACTAAGTCCCGGCGAAGCTTGCGCTTGGTCGCGTGCCGAACCTTCGCTGGTAAGCGCGCTGAAAGGCCGCGGCATCGGTGAAGCCTACGCTAGCTGCGACACCCAGGATGGTCTTCTGACGTTTCGATAAACGACGGCGCGCTTCGTTCAGGCGAAGGTTCTCGATGAAGACCTTGGGCGGTTGACCGAACACGCTCTTGAAGGCCTTGCTGAAATGGTTGGGCGACATGCAGGCGCGGCGGGCCAGGATTTCCACGGAAAGATCGCCTTGCATGTTACGCACGATCCACGGGATAAGATCGGCGAACCGTTCGTTAGGCCGGCGATCCAGTGGACCACCTTCCGCTGGATGACTTTCGTCCGCCTTGGTCAGGTCGAGGAGCAAGTCGCTTTCGACGGCTTGTGCGACATAAGGTCCGTAGTCTTCGCGGATCATAGCTAACGAGAGGTTCAATCCCGCACTCGAAGTATAAAAGGGGCCACTTTGGATGAGCGACCTCTTATGATTGATGCGAAGCCGCGGAAAGTATCGCGCGGCATCGCTGGCAAAGCGCCAGTTAATCGTCACCTCGCGATCGTCGAGCAATCCAGTCGGGGCCAGGCCATACAGGCCGGTGCAAATGGTGCCGATGCGGCGACACTCCGCGGCGCGCTGGATGAGAAAGGAGGCGAGCTTCTCATTAGTCTTTGGTTCGCGAATTCCCGGGCCGCCGGCCACGACGATGGTGTCCAGTTCCTGCACCTCATCCAGCGTGGTTTGCGCATGAAACTCAAGTCCTGAGTCGGTGCGGAATTGTTCCGAGTTAACCCCTATGGTGCAAACTTCGTAGCAGGCGATGCGTCCGCCATAGCCGTCGTCGAGCGCCGCGGCGCGAAAGGCTTCAGCCGGCGCGATCAAATGTAAGGCAGTAACTTGATCGAAGCCGATGATGCCAACGCGCCTGGACGGAAACAACTCGTTAGGTACAACATCGCTCCGCGAAGCCCGGTCGGTTAAGCAGCCTTCTTGAGTCGCCGGCGAATGTGGCGATGTGCCTTTACCGGCACTTCTTCGCGGCTCTGGCGTTGAAACCGTTTCGGTGCGATGCCGAAGCGGCGTTCGAAGGCACGCCGAAAAACATCGGCTGTCCTGTAGCCGACGGAGTCGGCGACCTGGTCCACGCTGGAGTTAAGCGAGGCGAGGCGGCGCGCCGCTTCAGTTACACGCAGTCGCTCGACGTATTCCGCCGGAGAGACATTGAAGCGGCGCTTGAAGATGCGTCGGAAATGGCGCGGGCAAACGCAGGCGCGCTCGGCCAGGACGTCGACGGAAAGGTTGGCGCGCAGACGGCTCGTGATCCAGGCCGGTAGCTCTTCGAGTCTTTCTTCCACGCCGGCTTGTTCCGGTGCCGGGCTGAGGTTGCGTTCTTCGCCGCCTCCGGATGGTCGCAGGTTGACGACCAGCTCGCGCGCCAAACGCAACGCGACGCGCGCACCGAAATCTTCCTGAATGAGCGCCAGGCTCATCTCGATGCCGGCGTTGCCTCCGCCGGAAGTATAAAATTTGTCGTCCTTGATGAACGAAGCCGTGTCGCTGACCAGCAGCTCGCGGAAGCTCGCGGCGACATGCTGGGTCATGCGCCAATGAGTCGTGACGCGCCGGCCATTGAGCAGTCCGCTTGCGGCCAAAGGATAGATGCCGGTCGAGACCGAAGCGATGCGCCGAACGTTGGCGGCCTGCTCGCGCAACCAGCTTGCGATGGTGTGGCTGGTCTCGCTCTGCCTGACGCCGGGGCCGCCCGGAATGATGATGGTGTCGAGTGGCGGCGCGGTGCGCAGGGTATGTTGCGCCTTGAAGGTCGCGCCGCACTGGGTCACGAAGGTCTTGCTCGTCACGCCGATGAGCATGGCTTCGTAGCAGGTTTCGTTTTCCTCGGAGCGGGCCGCGGCAAAGGCTTCCAGCGGCCCGGTTAAATCGACGGTAGTCATGCCGTCGAACCCGAGGAAACCGACAATTTTTGGCGCTGTTTCGGTGAGCTTCGAATAGTAGGTCACACCCAGTAAGGCAACGACGGGAGTCAAAACAGCTCACGGCGTTCAAAAAAAGTTCGTTCCCGCCCAAAAAAACGTGAACGGAGAGGGGCAATCCCGGCGTCGTACTACTGGAGTTCGCAAATTTCTCCCGCTACAGTGCCCCCGTCCGAATGAATACGACGCAGACCGAAACCAGCCAATCGACGCCTTTGCCGGCCGGGCCCGACGTGGCCGCGGTCGAGCAAATGCTGCCGGAGGTTTATGACGATCTGCGCCGTCTGGCTGCTTCCTTTCTGCGCGGCGAACGGGTGGAGCATACCTTGCAAGGCACAGCTTTAGTGCACGAAGCTTACCTTCGTTTTATCAAAGAAGGTCCGATAAAGTGGGAAAACAGAGCCCATTTCATCGGAATTTTTGCCAGGCTTATGCGGCAAACCTTGATTAACCATGCGATAGCTAAGCATAGGTTAAAGCGTGGCGGAGAGGATCCTATGCAGCTAACTCTCGAGTTCTATGAGAGCCGCAAGGTAGATCTTAGGGCATTGGACGAAGCCTTGCATGAGCTGGAAACACTCGATAGCAGGCAGGCCCAGATTGTTGAGCTACGTTTTTTTGCGGGCTTGACTATAGAAGAAATTGGGGAAGTACTTGCCATTTCACCGGCAACTGTTAAACGAGAATGGACTGTGGCAAAGATTTGGCTACGACGAGAGCTATCCGAAAAGTAGCTAACGAGTAGTTCCTGGAATGAGCAAGGCATCCATTATTCAAGGCGAGAAGCTAAGCCCCGACCGCTGGCATCTCTTGAAGAACATCGTGGCAGATGCCTTGGAGGAAACCTCGCCCGCGGCCCGCACCGCCCTGGTCGAGAGCCGTTGCGCGGATGACAAACAGCTTCTGGCTGAGGCGGCCTCCTTGATCCGGGAAGCCGAAGCTGTGCTGCGTTCTCCGACGGACTTCCTGGAAGATTGCGCGGAGCAGGCCACGGCAATTTTGTGGCAGGATGAAACGCCGCGCACCGGGTGGCGCATCGGCGCTTATGTGGTGGAACGCGAGTTGGGCCGCGGTGGAATGGGTGCGGTTTACCTCGCGGCCCGTGCCGACGGGCAATTCGAGAAGGAAGTTGCGATCAAGGTCTTGAAGCGCGGCACCGATACTGAAGAAGTGCTGCGTCGTTTCGCTTCCGAGCGGCACATTCTCGCGCGGCTTGATCATCCCAACATCGCGCACCTGCTCGACGCCGGCACAACCGACGACGGATTGCCTTACTTCGTGATGGAGTATGTCTCGGGATCGCCGGTGACGCGCTTCGTGCGCAATCATAACCTGACCATTCCGCAACGCCTCGCTCTTTTCCTTAAGGTAGCTGCGGCCGTCGAGGTAGCTCATCACAATCACGTTATTCATCGTGACCTGAAGCCGAGCAACATCCTGGTTAACACGGAAGGCGAACCCAAGCTACTCGACTTTGGCATCGCCAAGCTACTTGGGCCGGGACAGGATTGCCTTGAAATAACTGCGGCCGGCGAGGAACGGCTTACACCTAACTCTGCTTCTCCCGAGCAGGCCGACGGGCGGCCGGTGACGGAAGCCAGCGACGTCTACGCGCTCGGTAGTTTGCTCTATGAGATGCTAAGCGGACACAAGCCGCACAAATTTCCTTCTTCGCATCCTTCGCGCGACGAGATCGTGCATGTTATCCGGGAAGAAGAGCCGGTGCTGCCTAGCTCGGCTGCTTCAGATAAGAACGACGCGCGTCTGCTGCGCGGCGATCTGGATGCAATTGTTTCCTATGCCATGCGCAAGGAACCCGAGCTACGTTATCCGACAGTTTCGGACCTGGCAGCGGACGTTCGTCGTCACCTGGCGCACGAACCGGTATTGGCGCGACGCGGGACAGCAGGCTATCGCACAAGGTCCTTTGTGGTGCGGCATCGCAAGCTACTTGGCGGCCTGGCCGCCGCGGCTGCGCTCCTGTTGCTGGCGGGACTGATGTTGTCTGTCTGGAATCGCAGCCGTGCTGTGACCGTGACGGTAAATGGGCCGGATGGTTCGGCAGCTAATGTTACTCCCAAGAGCATCGCGGTTCTTCCTTTCGATAACTTCGGCGACAGTAATAGCCCGGCTTACTTCGCCGATGGCGTGCAGGACAATATCCTGACCGACCTGGGCAAGGTAGGCGACTTGAAGGTCATCAGCCGCAGCGGTGTAGCCGGCTATCGCGGGAAGACCAGGACGGTGAAGGAGATTGGCCGCGAGCTAGGCGTGGCCAATGTGCTCCAGGGTAGCGTGCAAACGTCCGGCGATCGCGTGCGCATCAATGCCCAGCTCATCGACACCCGCACCGACACGCAAATCTGGGCGGAGCATTACGACCGGAAAATCGAAGACATCTTTGCCCTGCAAAGCGAACTGGCCCAAACAATCGTAGCTCAGCTTAAGGCTACCTTAACGTCCCAGGAAAAGGATGCCATTGCCAAAGGGCCTACGCAGGACCTGCGCGCTTATAACAGTTACCTGCAAGCCCGCGCTCTGTTCGAACGTTCGCGCGGCCCCGATCCGCAGCCTAACTGGGCGGAGGCACGCAAGCTGGCCACGGAAGCTATCAAGCTGGACAGTAAATTCACCCGTGCCTATTGCCTGCTAGCTGAGATCGACCTGCTGACCTACCGCTTCGGCAACGATCATACCGCGGAACGTCTGGCCTCGGCGAAAGAAGCAGCCGAGACCGCGCTGCGCCTGGAGCCGGATTTCGAGGAAGCGCGCCTGGCCATGGCTGGCTACTACTACAACGGACTTAACGATTATCGCCGGACGGAGGAAGAGCTGGCCAGGATTCCTTCCAGTGCGCCACACACGGTCGACTATTACACCCTGGCTTCGTTAGTGGAACGCCGGCTGGCCAAGTGGCGTGAGACTATCCGTGACGGTGAGAAGGCGGTCGAACTCGATCCGCAGAATCCGGAGCTGGCGGTTAACCTTATCCAGACTTACTCCGGCCTGCGTCGTTATGATGACTCCCATCGGGTAGCTGATGCTGCCATCGCGCGGATCAATCGCGCGGTGCCGCGTCTTATCCTGGTGAAAAGCGAAGCGACCTTTGCCGCCAATGACCTGAATGCGGCGCGTGCGGCGCTGGCGAAATTCCCGGATTGGCAGGGGATGGATTTCCAAAACTCGCGCATCTGGTATGCCTTGTTAGCGAAGGATTTTGGCGAAGCTCGCGCGCTCGGAGCCAAGGCTGTGCAAGAGGTAAAGGACATGCCCAGTTACTGGCTCATGATGGCTGAGGTAGCCGAAGGCGAGGGGAAGATGGACGAAGCGCGCGAAGCTTACGAGCAAACCAAGCGCGCGGCGCAGGTAGCTCTGGTGAAACGGCCGGACGATCCGGTCTTGCTCGGCGATATGGCTTCGGCTTATGCCGGCCTTGGTGCGCGCGAGGAGGCGTTGCGGATTGCCAAGCGAGCAACTGACCTCCATCCGACAAGTGCCGATGCCTTGGTCGGTCCGGGCTGTCTTGCGCGCCTGGCCACAGTCCTGGCGGCAACCGGGGACAAGGACGGCGCCTTCCAGATTTTGAGCGATCTGGTCAAGGTGCCTTTCGGTCTTAACTACGGTGATCTCAAGCTGGATTCGATGTGGGATCCTTTGCGAGACGATGCGCGTTTTGAGCAAATCGCCAACGCCGCCGCGCTTCCCATCGCCATAGAAGACTAGCTGCGATCGGCGGCTAGCACTTGTTAGGTACCTCTCTCGCGCAGGGCGCATTCTGTCGGAGTGTCCTCTTTCATCGCCTGCTCACCTTGAACATAGCTGACCCGGACGGTCCTGGTGGTCCGCCGGCTGGTGCGCCAGCTAACGGTATTACGCGTTTTGCCGACGGAACATTGGCGTCGATTGACTCGGCCAACTCCAATGCCGGTAAGCGCCTGGTGCAAGGTCTTGATATCACGGCCAGCTACGAAATTCCCACCCAACATTGGGGCACATTCACCTGGTCGCTGGGCTGGAACCATTTCTTCACCTGGAAGGCGGAAGCGATTGAAGGCCTTGGCTCGACCAACTTCCTGGGCAACTTCAATACCGCGCTGCCGCTTACTCCGGGAGCTATTCCGTTTAACAAAGCCTTCCTGCGCCTGGAATGGCAGGGAGCGGCGGGCTGGATGAAGGGCTTGGATTTTGTCATGACCGGTAACTACATCGGCGACATGGAAGACGATCCCAGCTTCATCCTCGGCAACACCCAGCTCAACAATGACACGGCCAATCCTTCTTTTGCCCTGCACCATCGTATCTCCGATTACGAGACGTTGGACATACAGTTAAGCTACGAATTCCTGAAGCCGGAAATGCCGGCCCCGAGTTACGCGAAGGACGCGAAGGATGGCAAAGGCATGAGCAAAGAGGTAGCCGGCGTCGAGAACAGCAACTTCTGGCAGCGGTTGTTGTGGAACACCAAGATCACGCTGGGCGTGAATAATGCCTTCGACCGTTATCCGCCCACCGTCCTGGCGGCGTTCAACGATAACTATGACACGTCCAATTACACCATCCGCAACCGCTACTGGTACGTCAGCCTGACCAAGAGGTTTTAGTGCCGTTTGTTGCTAACGGTTAGGTTAATCGGCCGGATTTGGAGCACGGGTCCGGCCGCTTCCTTTTGGTGGATCGAGCGCTCCGGGTTCGAGTTAAGGCTAAATCGGGCGCGGAGCGCTCGATCCACCTTTTGCATGCGCTGGACCCAGGTCCGAAACTCGGTTGGGCGCGCGATCAGGTTGAAACGTTCTTCCAATCCGCCTGGGCCGCGAATGACGACCGTCCCGTAGTCGAGCAATCGGCCGAGCAGGCTCTGGTCAATCACGATTGGTTCCACCTGCGCGATGAACATCTCGAGTGTCTGACGCCGGATGACGCCGCTCTTGATCAACAGGCGCAGGTTGGTAACGACTAAGGCACTGCCGGTGTAGGCCATGGTCGGGGCAAGCATGATGAAAGCCGGAAGCGGCAGGGCAAACCAGCCGAGTTGAGAACCGGTGAGAGCTTGCACGGCAATGGCAAAGGGCATGGCGGCGAGAAAAAAGACGAGCAGGCCGAGAAAAAAGAAGCGAACAAAAATGATCCAGTGCAAGGTGGTGCGATAAACTGGTGCCTCGTTAGGCGGGGGCTGGTTTGTGCTCGGCGCTGCTGGCTTGGCGGTGGCTGCTGGCACTGGAGTCTGGACTGCGGGAGCAGGTGGAGGCTCAAGGAGAGCGGAGAGCGGTTGCAGGTGACTCTCCGAGTCAGTGGAAGCGAGGTCGGTCGGTTGCAGCAGGCCGGCTTTCAGACCGGTGCGCACTTGGTCCGGGCTGAACGGGCCTCGGCGGACGCCGTTGAGGTAAATGTAGAACTGCATTCGTTAGGCGATAAGGTCGCGCAACAGGATGCAGCTAGGCGCCGGTCGCCTGGGCCAGGTAGGCTTCGAGAGATTCCCGAGTCACGATGTGCAACGCGCCGCAGCGCGGACAACTAATGCGGACAGAATCTTCCTGACCGAACAGACCTGCGGCGTCTGTCCGCATGATAGGTCCAAGAATGGCAAACATTCGCTCCAGCGTGCAACCGCAACCCCAGCGGTAGAATCGTTCTTCCAGCAGGCTAAGCGTCTCGGTGTCATCGAGGCTTTGCACCATTTCGTTATCAAGCATTTCCAGCCACGCAAGATCGCAGCCGGGTTGTGCGGTAACCAAGACGAAATCCTCGGGCCCGTGCTGAAAGTAACGGGCCGGTCGCTGTTCGCTCTGCGCATAGAATTCCTCCACGATCGCGAATGGATTGCGGCCGAGAAATTCCACCGTGCTGCGTCGTGAATCCTGGCGCTCACGCACCAGGTCCGCGCAAAACAGATTCCGGCCATCGTTCTTGACCTTCTCCGTAAAAAGCTGTCCGACCACAATGCCACGGCGATTGTCGCCGGTGACGAAAAGGTTCACCAGCGGCTGATGGAAGTGAATCGTCCAGGCCCAGGCTTCGTTCCACGGCCGCGAAGCGCAGTGAAGGGTGAGCGCGGCCAGAGCTTCCTTCAACATGCCATCGTGTTCCGGCTGGTGGTGATAACCATACTGACCCTGGTGCAGGTAGTAATCGACGTAGAGCTCGCCGAAATCCGCCCGGGCCACGAGGGCATTGCGGCCGCGCACAAAATAGGTGCGCACCTGCAGCCCCTGCGCTGTCTCCTCACTCCCGGTTTCCATTTCCTAATCTAGCGTCTTCTGACGCAAGTTTCCGGCAAATTCATCAAAGCAGATAGCTTACCGTTTCTTGCCCGCGGCCGCGCCACTCGCTAGAAACATGGCATGGCTTCGCCCCGCGACGATCGCTCCGGCGCGCGTTTCGCGCTGATCCTTCTCGCGCTCTGGTTCTTTCTGTCGATCGCGGCGGGCTGGGCGGGCTTGTTGCACAATGCGCCGGCGCCGATGATTCCGGCAACCGTTGTCGCGCTGACTGCGTTGCTGTTGTTCACCTGCTGGCGCCTTATGCCGCTCCGACATTGGGTAATGAATGCGCCGCTTCGCATCTTCATCGCTCTGCACCTCACCCGCTTCGTCGGTTTCTATTTCATGGCTTGCGCGGCCCGAGGCACAATTCCGCCGGGATGGGCCATTCCTGCCGGCATCGGCGACAACCTGGTTGCGGCCGGTGCGCTGGCGCTGCTGGCCCTGGGTGCGTCACCACCATGGCTTGTCCTGTTCTGGAACAGCTTTGGCCTGGTCGATATTCTTTTTGTTGTCGTCTCCGCCATGCGCTTCGGCTTGCGCGATTGGAACTCGATGGCATTTCTGCGCGAGTTACCCCTTAGTCTGCTTCCCACTTTTCTGGTTCCACTTATTATTGCGACGCACCTGATCATCTTTTTGCGAGCCGCAAAGAGGAATTGGTGATTGCCTGGTTAGGTTGGAACGATTGGAATCTTGAATTCATGCAACGCGTCATCGGTCTCGGCGGAGTTTTCTTCAAAGCGCGCGAACCCGAGAAGCTGGCCGCGTGGTACAAGAAGCATCTCGGATTAAACGTGGAGGCCTGGGGCGGGGTAAGCTTCCAGGAAAACGCAGGTGCGGACCTCAAACCGAAGCGGCAGTCTCATATCGTCTGGTCGCCGTTCGAAAATGACACGAAATACTTCGAGCCGGGCACGAAGCCTTTTATGCTCAACTATCGCGTCCACAACCTTGCCGAAGTCCTGCAAGCCTTGCGCGATGAAGGAGTGGCCGTGGACGACAAGACGGAAGAATCCGAGTTCGGTAAGTTTGGCTGGTTAATGGACCCGGAAGGCAACCGGATCGAGTTGTGGGAACCGCCCGAAGCTAAATAAAAACTGGGCAGTGAGGGGATCGAACCCCCGACCAACACGGTGTAAACGTGCCGCTCTACCGCTGAGCTAACTGCCCTTAGCCTGCCGCATTATACTTAAGCCAGGGCGCCTGCCGAATAATTCTTTCTGCGTGAACCACGGAAATGACAAAGGAACAGGCTGAAAGTTAGTGAAGGATTATTGTTGCGTTACTAGCTGAGTGTATTATTTAAGCGCCATGGACTTGTCCCTTGAAAAGTTAAAAGAAGCCATCTCAATCCGTCAACAGATCCATGCTTTGGAGGCTCGCCTTAGGTCACTCTTTGGCGCTGGCGGTGGAGGTGGAGGTGGAAATATTGCACTTGCGAGAGTCGTTCGCCGTCGTGGTCGTCGCCGTTCCATGTCGCCTGCCACTCGCGCGAAGCTAGCCGCTGCTGCCAGGGCACGCTGGGCCAAACAAAAAGGCGTGGCCGTGGTCGTTGCTGCTAAAGTAGCTAAAGGTGGCGGCAGGAAGCGCCGTGGCGGTTTGACCGCTGCCGGTCGCAAACGCCTGGCTGATGCGATGCGTGCTCGTTGGGCGCTGCGTCGTTTGGCGGAGAAGAGAGGCCGTAAGTAACCGGGTTAATCGCCTTAGCGATTAACCAGCTTCATCAACGATTCTGAGTAGCGCGGACCTGCGAATGCGGTCCGCGGCGCGGCCTGTTCAATCCGGGCTAGATCGCCACTCGTTAGGTTCACATCTAACGCTCCCACGTTTTCCTGCAGATATTTCCGGCGCTTTGTTCCCGGAATAGGAACAATATCGTCGCCTTGTGCCAGCACCCAGGCCAGCGCCAGCTGCGCCGGTGAGCAATTTTTCTCCCGTGCGATTTCCCTTGATCCTGTCGACGAGGTCGAGATTGCGCTGGAAGTTTTCTCCCTGGAATCTCGGGTTCTGCCGGCGGAAATCATCCTCGGCCAAATCCTCGAAGCGCTTGATCTGGCCGGTGAGAAATCCCCGCCCGAGCGGACTGTAAGGCACCAAGCCTATTCCTAACTCACGGCAGGTTTGCAGGACACCATCTTCCGGATCGCGCGTCCAGAGCGAGTATTCCGATTGCAGAGCTGTAATCGGATGAATCGCGTACGCGCGACGAATTGTTTCGGAGCCGGCTTCAGATAGGCCGAGGTAACGCACTTTGCCTTCGCGCACTAACTCAGCCATGGCGCCGACTGTTTCTTCGATCGGTGTCTCCGGATCGACCCGATGCAAATAGTAAAGATCGATCACGTTTACGCCCAGGCGCCGCAAGCTGTCTTCGCACGCTTGCTTAACGTAGACCGGCTTGCCATTCAGGCCACGAAACTCGGGTCGTTTCGGATCACGCACGAAGCCAAACTTTGTCGCAATAATTACCTGCTCGCGGCGTCCTCGTAGCACCCGGCCGACTAACTCTTCGTTCGTATGAGGGCCGTAGACGTCGGCCGTATCGAAGAAGGTGATGCCAAGCTCGAGCGCGCGCCGGATGGTAGCGACGGATTCTTCTTCATCGCGCGGTCCGTAAAATTCGGACATGCCCATGCAACCGAGTCCAAGCGCGGAGACAACCGGGCCGCCGCGGCCGAGTTTTCGTTGTTTCATGTTTGACCTATCCAGGTGGAAGGCGCGATGTCGTCCCAACGTTCGCGGATCGCCTTGTATTGCGCCTCGTTTAGCAATCCTTCCTGCAATAGCTTTGCGTTTTCCAGCCAGCGCTCCGGCTTGGTCGTGCCAACGATCGCGGTATGCACACCGGGCACACTTAGGGTGAAGCGCAGCGCATGTGCGATGGAGTGGTCGAGCGAACGGTCACGGATGAAATCGTAATCGAGTTTGCGCAAACGTTCCCAGTAAGGCTGCTGATAACAGTCGATCGGCTTATGTCCGCTCTTCCAGGCGGCATTGGCGATGGGACGTTTCGCGATTACGCCCATCTGGTGTTGGCGCGCGATGGGAATCGTTAACTCAATAGGTTCCTGGTCTGCGATGTTAAGTGAGGTCTGCAAGACATCGAAGACACCTGATTCGACCGCGAACCTGGCCGGCCTGCTGTCGCCGGCGTAACCAATGTAACGCGTGTAACCACGTTCACGCGCCGTTTGTAAGGCCGAAATAACATCACCTTTTTTCAGTAATGATTCGGGACAGCCATGCAGTTGCACGAGATCAAGCCGATCGGTTTTCATGCGGCGCAAGCTGCGCTCGATGCTTTCGAGAATGGAAGCCGTCGACCAATCTTCACTGCCAACTCCGCGCGGGTGACCAACCTTGGTGAAGAGAAAGAACTCGGCCCGTCGATGACTAACGGTCTGGCCGATCAACTCCTCACTTGTGGCATAGCACTCGGCGGTGTCGATGACATTGAGCCCGGCGTCGAGCGCGCGGTTGAGTAACTGCTCGACCGTTTGCGCTGTGGCGCCTTCATAGCCAATCTCGGCGCCGCCAAAACCAAGGAGGGAAACATGCATGTCCGTCTGGCCGAGCTGCCGTCGTTCCATCGCGCAACAAGCTAGAACTGACTCTCTACGTTGTCATCCTGAGCCGCGCAGACGGCGAAGGATCTCACGACAAGTTTTAGCACACCGGTCGTTATTGTGCTTCGTCCGCTTCGTTGCGAGATCCTTCGGCGCGCTTCGCCAGCCTCAGGATGACAGCTTAGAACACCAGTCGTGTAATTCCGTGGCCCGGTTCTATCGTGCCGATGATCTTTGCGCCTAACGAGTGCCTGATCCGGTCCGCACTTCTTCGCGAAACAATCGCCACCATGCCGATGCCCATGTTGAACACCTGGAACATTTCTTCGCGCGCGACCTTGCCATTCTTCGCCAGGATTTCGAAGATCGGCGGGACGCGCCAGCTCTTCGTGTCGATAACGGCGTCGCAATTCTTTGGCAGCACGCGCGGAAGGTTATCGATCAATCCGCCGCCCGTGATATGGGCGAGACCGTGAAGCTGGTTGGCAGGAATTTTCGCGAGTAGTGGTTGATAATTCTTGTGCGTGCGAAGCAGTTCCGCGCCTAACGAGAGCTTGAGCCCAGGCAGTTTCGCCTCCGGCTTCAGCCGCATCGTTTCGAAGAAAATCTTTCGCGCCAGCGAATAGCCGTTGGTGTGGAGACCATTGGACGGCAGACCGAGAACGACATCGCCCGGCTTGATCCTGCTGCCATCAATCATCCTGGCCCGATCAACCACGCCAACAATGCAACCTGCCAGATCGTATTCGCCTTTGCGATACATGCCCGGCATCTGCGCAGTTTCGCCGCCGATCAAAGCACAACCTCCCGCCCGACAAGCCCTGGTGAAGCCGGCCAGAATTTGATCGAAGACGCGTGGCTCCAATCGTTCCGCGCCGATGTAATCGAGAAAGAACAACGGCCGCGCGCCCAGCACAGCGATGTCGTTAATACAATGATTCACCAGGTCGGCGCCGACGGTGTCGTGGCGTTTCGTCGCGAACGCGATCTTCAACTTAGTTCCGACGCCATCGACACTCGCGACCAACACTGGTTCGCGCATTCCGGAAAAATTCGGTGCGAACAATCCACCGAACCCGCCGATTTTTCCCAGCACTTCCGGACCGTGCGTGCTCTTGACCCGCGCCTGAATCTTGCGCTTAACAACGTTGCCGAGATCAACGTCGACCCCGGCGCGCGCGTAAGCCTTGCGCAGTCTCACTTCAAATCCGCAAATAGAGTCGGCTGCGCTTCCGCTTCCGACAGCGCCTTGGCGCGGCTTTCGCGTCTTTCCATGATGAATTTGTCCAGCGCGGGATCGACTGGCAGCGGATAATTCCCGGTGAAGCAAGCGAGACAGAACTCGTTAGGCGGCTTGCCCGTCGCGCGCACCATGCCATCGACATCGAGATAACCGAGACTATCGACATTCAAATACTCGCAGATCTGCTGCATCGATAATTGGTTCGCGATTAACTTTTCCGGATCGGGAAAATCGATCCCGTAATGACAGGCGAACCGATGCGGCGGACAACTCACGCGCATGTGCACTTCTTTCGCGCCGGCCTCGCGCAGATTCACCACGCGGGCGCGGGCCGTCGTGCCGCGCACAATGGAATCGTCCACCACCACGACGCGTTTCCCTTCCACCGCTTCCTTGATCAGATTCAATTTCACGCGCACGTCGAAGTCGCGGATCAATTGGCTCGGCTGGAGAAACGTGCGGCCGATGTAGTGATTCCTAACGAATGCATGTTCGTAAGGAATGTTGAGTTCGTGCGCGAAACCGAGCGCGGCATAATTTCCTGAATCGGGAACGGGCACGACGATGTCGGCTTCGACTGGAAAACGCCGCGCCAATTCGCGTCCCATTTCGGTGCGAACTTTCGCGACGTTCACGCCCCCGAGAATGCTGTCGGGCCGCGAGAAGTAAACGTACTCGAACATGCAGAAGGCGCGCTGTTCATCGCGGAACGGCCATTCCGAGCGGACGCCTTCTTCGCTGATGATGACCACTTCGCCGGGTTCGACTTCGCGAATGAACTCAGCGTGCACCAGGTCGAAGGCGCACGTCTCCGAGGCGAGAATGTAAGCGCCGTCGAGCTTGCCGAGAACGAGCGGACGAAAACCGAACGGATCGCGCACACCCACAATCTCGCGTTCGCTCATGATGATGAGACTGAACGCGCCCTCCAATCGCCGCAGCACGCTGAGCGGACTGCCGCCGTTGCGCAGCGGTTGCGCGAGCAGGTGCGGAATGATTTCGCTATCAGCGGTGGTTTGGAAAATGGAGCCTTTGCGCTCGAGTTCGTCGCGCAGAACGGCGGCGTTGATCAGGTTGCCATTGTGCGCCACCGCGATCTGCCCGCGGAAACAATCGACCACGAATGGTTGCGCGTTTTTCAACGTGCTCGAGCCGGTGGTGGAATAACGGGTGTGCCCGAGCGCGCGCGTCCCCTTGAGTCGTTCCAATTCCTCCGCGCCGAAAACCTGTGAGACCAGTCCCATGTCGCGGTGCATCTGGAAGGTCGCGCCGTCGCCGTTGCTCGTGACAATGCCGGCGCTTTCCTGCCCGCGATGCTGCAGGGCGAAGAGACCGTAGTAGGTCAGCACCGCCGCGTTCGGATGACCGAAGACCGCGAAGATGCCGCACTCGTGCTGCGGAAACATGGCCGCTTCCGAGAGAGCAATCTCGTTCTGTGCGGGATGGTGCGACATCGTCCCGAATAATCCACTATCACGCGTCACGTTCAACGAATCGTTCGTTGCTTGTTCTGCCTTACAGGCTGGGAATTCTTTCGCTCGAATCGCCCTCCACCGCTCGTGCGATGGCGTTAAACCAAAGATCGTGAATTTCCGCGACCGGCCAGGAGTAGGATTCGTGCCCGAGGTCGATGCGCAGATTTGCTTTCGCGACCCGGCCCAGCTCGGAGAAGGGGACCTTTGCACTCGTTAGGCGCGAGCGCACCTCGTCGCGTTTCGCCGCACTCGTTGAGATAACGATGCGCGATTGCGATTCTCCAAAGAGCAGGTGCGCCGCGCTGGCTCCGTTCGACGACAGTTTGATCTCCGCGCCGAAAAGCTGATCGGGATTAAAACAGGATTCCGCCAGCGCGACCGCGAGCCCGCCTTCGGAACAATCGTGCGCGCTTTGCACCAGCCCGGCGCGAATCAAATCGCGCACCGCGTTTTGCACCGCGATCTCTCGCGTAAGATCGAGACGCGGCGGCCGGCCGATCTTCTTGCCGTGGCATACCTTCAGGAAACGCGAGCCGCCGAGCTCGGCGCCGATTTCTCCCACCAGAATAATTGCGTCACCGGCATTCTTGAAAAACTGCGTCGTGATGTGCGCTTCCTTTTCAATCAGGCCGACCATGGCCACGGTCGGTGTCGGATCGACCACGCCGGCCGGACTCTCATTATATAGAGAGACGTTGCCGCCGATGACCGGCGTGCCGAAGGCGCGACAGGTTTCCGCCACGCCTTCCACGCACTCGCGCAACTGCCAGAAATTCTCCGGTTTGTAGGGATTGCCGAAATTCAGGTTGTCGGTCACGGCCAGCGGCTGCGCGCCCGAGCAGGTGAGATTGCGCGCCGCTTCCGCGACGGCGATGCGTCCGCCTTCGCGTGGGTCTAACGAGCAGTAGAGCGAATTACAATCGGTGGTGGCGGCGAGAAATTTGTTCGCTTCGCGCAGATGGAAAACCGCGGCGTCCGATCCCGGCCGCACCACAGTGCCGGTCCGCACCATGTGATCGTACTGGCGATAGACCCAGTTCTTGGAGGCGATGGTTGGATCGGCGAGTAATTGACGAAGAGATTCAACCGCAGAGAACGCAGAGTCCGCAGAGATTTTCTGAATGAACTCTGCGTCCTCTGCGTTCTCCGCGGTAACTTTCTTCGCTTCACGCGAATAGAGCGGCGCTTCGTCGGCTAATTGTTTGGCCGGAATTTCCGCCGCGACGCTGCCGTTGTTGCGCACGCGCATCATGCCGTCGCCCGTGACATGGCCGATTTCCGCGCAGGGCACGTCCCATTTCTCGAAAATTTGCCTAACGACTTGTTCCTTGCCTTGCTTCGCGATGATCAACATGCGTTCCTGCGATTCACTGAGCAGAATTTCATACGGTGTCATGCCGGTCTCGCGCTTGGGCACTTTGGCCAGATCGATTTCCACGCCGGTGCCGCCGCGACTCGCCGTCTCGCAGGTCGAACAAGTCAGACCAGCTGCGCCCATGTCCTGGATTCCGGCCACCGCGTCGGTCGCCAGTAATTCGAGGCACGCTTCCAATAGCAGCTTCTCTTTAAACGGATCGCCGACCTGCACGGCCGGTCGATCTTCTTTCGATTCTTCGGTTAACTCGCGCGAGGCAAAGGCCGCGCCCGCCAACCCATCGCGTCCCGTCTCGGCGCCGACATAAAAAACCGGGTTGCCCACACCACTGGCCGCGCCGCGGGCAAGTTGCTCGTGTCGCAGAACACCGAGACAAAAAACATTCACCAGCGGATTTCCCTCGAAGCTTTCGTCGAAATAAATTTCGCCGCCGATGGTTGGAACACCGATGCAATTTCCGTAATGCGCGATGCCGCTCACGACACCGGCAAACAGCCGCCGATTTGTTTTCACATTCGGCGAATTGCCGGTGATTGGACCGAAGCGCAGCGAGTTGAGGCAAAACTCCGGCCGTGCGCCCATGGTGAAAATATCGCGAATGATGCCGCCGACGCCGGTGGCTGCGCCTTGGAACGGCTCGATTGCGCTCGGGTGATTGTGCGATTCGATCTTGAAGGCCACGGCCCACCCGTCGCCGATATCAACCACCCCGGCGTTTTCTTCGCCGGCTTTGACAAGGATGTTCGGACCGGTCGTGGGAAATTTTTTCAGTTCGCGCCGCGAATTTTTGTAGGAGCAATGCTCGCTCCACATGACGGAAAAGATGCCGAGCTCGGTAAAGTTCGGCTCGCGTCCGAGAATTTTTTTGATGCGCTCGAATTCATCCGGCATGAGGCCGTGTTTGGCGACGAGTTCGGGCGTGACGGCGGGATCGACCATGGAAAACGCAGCTTATGATTGTGCCGCCGCCGCGCAATCGGGAAACGAATTTCGGTGCTCGCGGCGGCGAAATGATTACGCTGGTGCGATGGATTTATCGACGCTCGCGAATGTGGCGACGGCGTTGACCGTTATTACCGGCGTGGTCTTCGGCGTGATCGAAATGCGCCGGGCTCGTCGCGAACGCGAAGAACGCGCCGCTTTTGCGGCCGTGCAGGCATTGATGACGCCGGAATGGATGAGTTCGTCGATGATCGTGGCGTCGATTCCGGAAGGAACGACCGCCAGGCAGATCGAAGATGATCCGCGCATTCTCGAAGCCTGTCTGAAAATGGCCACGATCATGGAAGGCATCGGCTATTCGGTCTTCGCGCGCATCGTGCCGTTGTCCGTCGCCGATGATCTGGTCGGCGGAATGGCGCGGGTGGCATGGCGAAAGTTTGAGCCGTTCGTCACGGACGAACGGCAACGCACCGGAACGCAAAAGAGCTGGGAATGGTTTCAATGGCTGGCGGAAACGCTGGATCGTCACAGCCAGGGCAAGACGAACCTGCAAACCGGCGCGCAGGTGGCGTATCGGGATTGGAAACCGTAACGAGGATTCGTTAGGCAGCGCTGGGCGCGCGACCGTTTGCGTTTCCCGGCCAAATCTGGGAACATTTGCGCGTGAGTTTTGATTTGAAGGAGATCATCGCCGCGCGGCTGGGCGAGAATTACGATCTGCACGAGCGGCACCTCAATCGCACGCTCGTGGCCGCGCAGCGCGTGATTGGTTTCGACAAGGTCTATGCGCGGGCGGAGGGCGCTTATCTCTACGACATGGATGACCAGCCGTACCTGGATTTTCTGAGCGGCTACAGCGTGTTCAACATCGGGCGCAATCATCCGGCGGTGAAACAGGCCATTCGCGATGTGCTCGATCTCGATCTGCCGAACATGGTGCAGATGGATTGCTCGCTGCTGAGCGGTTTGCTGGCGGAAGCAATCACGAAACGCACGCCGCCGCATCTCGATGCGGTTTTCTTTTGCAACAGCGGCACGGAAGCGATTGAGGGCGCGCTAAAATTCGCGCGCGCGGCGACCGGACGGAAGCGCGTCATTTCACTCGAAGGCGCGTTTCACGGACTTAGCCTCGGTTCGTTGTCGATCATGGGCTGCGACAGTTTCACCGAAGGCTTCGGTCCGCTTGATGGATCAATGGGACACGCGCATCGCACTGGATGATCTTGACTCGTTAGGCCGCGAATTGGCGAAGGGCGACGTGGCGGCGTTTGTGATCGAGCCGGTGCAGGGCAAAGGCTGCAAATCGCCGGCGACCGACTTCTATAATAGAGCGCAGGAACTTTGCCGGAACTGCGGCACGCTCTTCATTGCGGACGAAATTCAGACCGGACTCGGTCGCACCGGCAAAATGTTTGGCTTTCAGCATTGGAATCTCGAGCCGGACATCATCACGCTCGCGAAAAGTTTGAGCGGCGGCTATGTGCCCTGCGGCGCGATCGTGACGCGGCGCGAAATTTACCAGAAAACATTCTCGCGCATGGATCGCTGCGTTGTGCACTCGACCACCTTCGGGCGCAACAATCTGGCCATGGCCTGCGGCCTTGCCTCACTCGAAGTGCTCGACCAGGAAAAGCTGATCGAAAACTCCGCGCGCATGGGCGAATTGCTCATGCAACGCGTCGATGCGCTAAGAGCGAAACATTCCTTCATCAAGGAAGTGCGCGGTAAAGGTCTCATCATCGCGATCGAGTTTAAGGAGCCTGACGAATTGAAATTGAAGATGGGCTGGAAGCTCTTGCACAAGGCCGACAAGGTCCTCTTCGCGCAGATGGTGGTGACGCGCATGCTCAGTCAGCATCGCATTCTCACCCAGGTCGCCGGGCACGCCATGGATGTGGTGAAAATTTTGCCGCCGCTCATCATCGGCGAGAAGGAAGTCGACCTGTTCGTGAACGCGTTCGATTCGGTCCTGACCGAATGCCGGAAGTTCCCCGGCCCCATGTGGGAAATCGGACAGAATTTTGTCCGGCATGCTTTGCGCTCAAGAAAGAGCACATCGACTGTTCCGGTCTAACGAACAGTTGCCTAACAAGTCATGAGCGCGACCGGCGGCACACCCGAATTCAAGAAACGCACTCCGCCCGGGGTGAAGCCGGTGCAACGTCAGGGACACCCGATCGCACCGACCGGCCGGCCGGTGCAGCGCGATCGCCTGAGCTGGCATCAGTTCGAAGCTGAACCGACGCGCTACGACAAGATGCCCTACCGGCATTGCGGCGGCTGGGGATTAAAACTTCCCGCGATCTCGTTAGGCGCGTGGGAAACCTTCGGGAGTCACGGCGGACCGGAGCTGGCGCGCGCCTGTATTTTCCGCGCCTTTAATCTCGGCATCACGCATTTCGATTTGGCCAACAACTACGGCAACCCGCCTGGCCGCGCGGAAACGCTGGTTGGTCGCATTTTGAAAGAAATGCCGCGGGAAGAGATCGTCGTTTCCACCAAAGCCGGTTTCCTCATGTGGCCCGGTCCCTACGGCGACGGCAGTTCGCGCAAGTATCTGCTCAACAGTCTCGATCAATCGCTGCAGCGACTCGGCCTCGATTACGTCGATATTTTTTATTCGCATCGTCCGGATCCGCATACGCCGTTGGAAGAAACGCTGCGGGCGCTCGACCAGGTCGTCAGGCAGGGCAAGGCGCTTTATGTCGGCTTGAGTAACTACTCCGGCGCGCAATTTCGGGAAGCCTGCCGGGTGACAAGCGAGTTGAACCTCGCGCCGATCATCGTGGCGCAAAACAGCTACAGCATGCTGCGGCGCAACATCGAACAGGACTTGTTAGGCGCAGCGCACGAGACCGGCGCCGGCGTAGTGGCGTTTTCCGTTCTCGGGCAGGGTTTGCTCAGCACGAAATACCAAAGCGGAATTCCGGAAAATTCGCGCGCAGCTCGTGCGTGGGAACCGGCGCGACGGGAAAAAATTACGCCGATCCTGAATGCGAAGGTTCGACAACTCGATGAAGTGGCGCAGCGCCGCGGCCAGACGTTGCCGCAAATGGCGATTGCCTGGACGTTGCGCAAACCGGAAGTGACGACTGCGCTGATGGGCATCTCGGACCCGGATCAGTTGGAGGAGAATATGGCGTCGCTCGAGAAACTAACTTTCGATCCGGAAGAACTGCAGCACATCGATACGATTTTGCGCACCTGATTTTCGGGGCTTAGCTTCACGGCATGAGCACAGCCGTCGTGGAAGAAAAGAAAACCGGAACGGGACTGAATCAGCTCGAGCAGCTGAAGAAGTTCACCAAAGTGGTGGCGGACACTGCGGACTTTGAGTCGATGAAGGAATTCAAGCCGCAGGATGCGACGACGAATCCTAGTCTGGTCTACGCGGCCACGCAAAAGCAGCAATACGCGCATTTGTTGGATCAGGTTCTGAAGGATCGCAAAAAATCGGGTTTGAGCGGTCACGAACAGATCGAGGACATTTGCGATCATCTGTTGGTCCAGTTCGGCACCGACATCCTCGAGATTGTGCCGGGTCGCGTTTCGACTGAGACGGACGCGCGCTTGTCCTTCGATGTCGAGGGTTCAATCAACAAGGCGCGGCGATTAATTAAACTTTACCAGGAGCGCGGTATCGGACGCGAACGCGTGTTGATCAAGATCGCGTCGAGCTGGGAAGGGCTTCTTGCCGCCGAGCAACTGCAAAAGGAAGGGATCTTCTGCAATCTTACCTTGATGTTTTCGCTGCCGCAGGCGGTACGCGCCGGTGAAGCGAAGGTGCAATTGATCTCGCCCTTCGTCGGCCGGATTTACGATTGGTACAAGAAGGAGAACAAGCGCGACTATCAGGGTGCGGAAGATCCGGGCGTGCAATCGGTGCAGGAGATTTTCACCTACTACAAGAAATTCGACATTTCGACGGAAGTGATGGGCGCGAGCTTTCGAAACACTGGACAAATTCTCGAGCTGGCAGGTTGCGATTGCCTGACGATCAGTCCGGAATTGATGGAGGAACTCGCGAAGTCCAACGCGCCGGTCGAACGCAAGCTGACTCCTGAGAAAGCGAAGTCGGCGAAGGTTGAGAAGTTGCAACTGGATGAAAAGAAATTCCGCTGGATGCTCAATGACAACGCGATGGCCTACGAAAAAACAGGCGAGGGAATTCGCAAATTTGCCGCGGACGTTGTGAAATTGGAGAAGTTCGTCGCCGAAAAACTCGGCTGATCTTGTTCAACGTCGTCCTGATCGAGCCGGAGATTCCGCCGAATACCGGCAATGTTGGCCGGCTTTGTCTCGCCACTGATTCGCGCCTGCATCTCGTCAGGCCCCTTGGCTTCGAGATCGATGACCGGCAACTGCAACGGGCCGGACTCGATTACTGGAAGGAAGTCGACGTGCAGTTGTGGAATTCCTTCGCGCAATTGCAGGCCGCGCAGACGAACGGTGCACGCTATTTTTTTCTGACCACGAAAACGTCGCGGCCTTATTACGACGTTCGTTTTCAACCGAACGATTTTCTCGTCTTCGGACGCGAAACACGCGGCCTGCCCGAGCCGTTGCTGCACGCCAACCCGGATCAGTTGCTGACCATTCCGATGCAGGGGACGCGCAGTCTAAATCTTGCCACGGCCGTGGCGATTGTGCTTTTCGAAGCAGTCCGGCAACGTGCAATGTGACGCTTAGCGAGGACGGAACTCGCATTCGTTTCGCGGGTTGAATAAACAGGAACAAGGAAAGTCTAATTGAATAACTTATGAAATATCTGGCTTCACTAGCAGTGCTTCTAACATTCGCGGCGGCGCAGACGGCCCGGGCCGAGGATCAGAACGCAGTGCAACAACTGCAAAAGAAGAAACAAGCGCAGAAGCAGGTGACGCACGGACCGACGGGCGTCCACAACACGCAGGTCACGCACAAGGTCAACACCAACGTCCACAACGCCAACGTGGGCGTGCACAATACGAACGTGGATGTGCACAATGCCAACGTCCATGTGACGAACAAGAACACGGGCGTCGTCAATCCAGCCTGGAACAAACAGATTCAGAACGCCGCGAATGCCAAGGCAGTGTCAGATCCGCAAAATTGGAAGAACAATCCGAATTGGAAGAACAATCCGAACTGGAAGAACGATCCGAACTGGAAAAATAACCCGAACTGGAAGGGCAACCCCAATTGGCAGAACACCAATTGGAAATCGAAGAATTGGTGGGCCGGAAATCCCCAATGGCAGGCCAATCACCTCAAGTGGGCCAATTACCACCACTGGGATAAGGTTCACCGCGACCGCGCCTATTGGACCAGTCACTACACCCGTTTCGCGGTGTTCGGGGGCGGATACTATTATTTGAACAACGGCTTTTGGTATCCGGCCTATGGATATGATCCCTACTACACCAACTATGCCTACGACGCGCCGATCTATGCCTATAACGACCAGGAGCCCGCTCAAGTAGTGGCGGATGTCCAGAATGCCCTGGCACAGGCTGGCTACGATCCGGGTCCGATCGACAACACTTACGGACCGCAAACGCGCGCAGCCCTTCTTCGTTATCAAGCGGACACCGGATTGCCGGAAAGCGGGCAGATCGATGAGGCGACCATGGCCTCGTTAGGCCTGCAGTAAGATTGTAGTTCATCGCGGAGCCGCATGCTGGTTCGCCGGCATGCGGTTCCCGTTTTTCCGATCGAATTGCGCCGCGTGACGAATCGGCGATGCTTTGCGCCGCATGAGTGAAGCTCAACTGGTCGCGCGCGATTTGCGGCGCTCGTTCAAGATCGGCCCGCGGCGCATTGAAGTGCTGCGCGGAATCTCGCTCGAGGTCACGCAGGGAGAAGCAGTCTTTCTTTGCGGCGCATCCGGCGCCGGGAAAACCACGCTGCTTTACACACTGGCTGGATTGGAACGGCCGGAAGCGGGCACGGTGGAATTCGAAGGCCGGCGGCTCTATCAAGGCAGCGCCGGTTCGCAGGCGAAACTGCGGAACAAGAAAATGGGTTTTGTTTTCCAGGGATATTTTTTGCTGCCGGAACTGACTGCGCTGGAAAATGTGACGCTGCCCGCTCGCATTGGCGGTCAACCCAAGACGGAAATTGCGGAAGCGAGTTTGCGCGATGTTGGCCTGGCGGAACGCATGCATCATTTGCCGGCCGAACTTTCCGGCGGTGAACAACAGCGGGTGGCGATCGCACGGGCCCTGACCAATGATCCCGATATCATTTTCGCCGACGAACCGACCGGAAATCTGGATTCGAAAACCGGCGATGCGATTGTCGACCTCTTGTTAGGCCTGGCCCGCGAACGGAAAAAAACGCTACTGGTGGTCACGCATGACACCCGCCTCGCTGCACGCGGCGATCGCGAATTGCACATGGCCGACGGTGTTCTCGCGTAGCGCGTGCGATATCAATTGTGCTTGAATTGAGTGCGGGACGGTGAACGTTTTTGTGTGCCTATGAAAACGACTGAGAGCGACACGATGGTGTTGGAGGAACCGAAGGCGAAAGGAAAGCCGGCGGAGGCGACGACGCGCGCGAGCGCTCCGAAAGAGTTGACCATTTTCCTCGATGGAAAATTTGTGCCCGAATCGGAAGCGAAAGTTTCGGTCTTCGATCATGGTCTGCTCTACGGCGACGGAATTTTCGAAGGCATTCGTTTCTACAACGGCCGCGTTTTTCGTCTGGATGAACACACCGATCGTCTCTGGGATTCGGCCCGTTCGATTTGTCTCGAAATTCCGATGAGCAAAGAAGCGATGAACGAGGCCTTGCTCGAAACGATCCGCAAGAACGGACTGCAAGACGGTTACATTCGCCAGATCGTCACGCGCGGCGTCGGGAATCTCGGACTCAATCCGGTGCAATGTAAAAAGCCGAGCGTCATCATCATCGCCACCACGATCGCGCTCTATCCGGAGGAAGCGTTTCGCAACGGCCTCACGGTCGTGACTTGCGCGACGCGACGCACGGGCGCGGCGCAACTTAATCCGGCGGTGAAGTCGTTGAATTATCTCAACAACGTCATGGCGCGAATCGAAGCGAATCTGGCCGGCGCGGATGAAGCGCTGATGTTGAACGACGCGGGCAACGTGGCCGAATGCACGGCCGATAACGTTTTCGTGATCAAGAAGGGCCGCATCTTCACGCCGCCGATTTCGGCGGGCGCGTTGCGCGGCATCACGCGTTCGGTCGCAATCGAATGCGCGGAAGAGCTCGGCATGAAGGTCGCCGAAACTGACATCACGCGGCACGATGTCTTCATCGCCGACGAGTGTTTCCTCACCGGCACGGCGGCGGAAGTGATTCCGGTGATCAAAGCGGATGGCCGACCGATTGGAACCGGCAAACCCGGGCCGATCACGACCAAGATCATCGCGCGTTTCCGTGAGTTAGTGCGCTCGACCGGCACGCCGATCTATTCGTGACGCGAGCTGGCGTGTTGAATGTTGGAAACTTTTTGCAGTCTAATTTAGCAGGATGTTGTGCGACGTTTGCAAATGTAATGACGCCACCGTTTTCCTGACCCAGATCGTGGAAGGGAAAATGCAGAAGGTGAACCTGTGCGACGCCTGCTCGAAGGAGAAAGGCGTGCAGGACCCGACTGGTTTCGCGCTGGCCGATCTCTTGTTAGGCATCGGCGCCGCCGAGGAAATCGAGAAGGGCGCGCCGACCCAGAAATGCCCGGTGTGCGGCTTTACGCAGGCCGATTTCAAAAAAACCGGGCGGCTTGGGTGCAGCGTCTGCTATGTAACTTTTGCGGAGGGTTTGGGCACCTTGCTCAAAGCCATGCACAAAGGAACGGAACACGTCGGCAAACTGCCGCAGCGCGCGCATCGCGAGCTGGAACTCAGCGACCGGATGCGTTCTCTCAATGACGACCTGCGCAAGGCGGTGGCGGAGGAAAATTACGAAACGGCTGCCTCGTTGCGCGACCAGATCCGGCAACTCGAAGCACAGATCACGACCTAGAATGAAGTTTTCCAGCATCATCGCGGGCGGCGGTGAATGGTTGCGCGGCGAAGGTCCGCATCACCAGGTGGTGGTGAGCAGTCGGGTCCGTCTGGCCCGCAATTTGCGCCAGCGCGCCTTTCCCGGTTGGGCGAAGAAAGCGGAACGCACCGCCATTCTCGAAATGATCAAACCGCGCGTGGAAGAGTTGCCGGAAATGCAGGATTCATTTTCGGAATTGCTGCAGGATTTGTCCGCGCTCGAGAAACAGGTGCTGGTCGAGCGTCATCTCATTTCGCGCGAACACGCGGCCAAGAGTGTGGGCAGCGCGGTCGTGATGAATCGCAAGCAGACGCTGTCGATCATGATCAACGAAGAGGATCATTTGCGCATGCAATCGATCCGCTCCGGCTTGCAATTGAAGCAGGCCTTCAAGCTCGTCGATAAAGTCGACAGCACGCTCGAGGGCAAACTCGATTTCGCTTACGACTCGCGGCTCGGTTACCTGACCGCGTGTCCGACCAACGTCGGCACCGGCATGCGCGCATCAGCCATGTTGCATCTGCCAGGGCTCGTCTTGAGCGAAATGATCAACCAGGTCATCCAGGCCGTGAACAAAATCGGTCTGGCCGTGCGCGGACTCTATGGCGAAGGCACGGAGGCGATGGGAAATCTTTTTCAGATTTCGAATCAAACCACGCTCGGCGAAAAAGAAGACGAGATCATCAACCGTTTGAGCAAAGTGATCGAGACGATCATCGAGAAGGAACACGACGCCCGGCAGGTTTTGATTCAGAAAAAACCGAACACACTCTGGGACCAGATCGGTCGCGCATACGGTGTGCTTACGTATGCCCACGCCATGACTTCGAAAGAAGCGCTCAACCTTTTGTCGATCATCAAACTCGGTGTTGATCTCGGCGCATTCCCGGAAGATCGGCGTTTGCCGATCGACGAATTGTTCATCGATACGCAGCCGGCGCATTTGCAGAAGAGCTCGCAGCAGAAGCTGAATGCGGAGGAACGCGATGAATTGCGCGCGGAGATTATTCGGGAGCGTTTGCGGGTGTTTCCCAAGCCTGATATTAGTAAAGTGGCAAGGGAATCGGGGAACGACGCGACTTCCGAGCCGACGAACCAATGAACAATTTCACTCCGCGAGCGCAGCAGGTCCTGGCCCTGGCGCGTAAAGAAGCCGACCGCTTCAATCATAATTACGTCGGGACCGAGCACCTCCTGCTTGGCCTGATCAAGTTGGGGCAGGGCGTGGCCGTCAACGTTCTGCAAAAAATGGGAATGGATCTCGAGACCGTCCGCATGGAGGTCGAGAAACAGGTCGGCTCCGGACCGGAAACGAAAATGGTCGGGAATATTCCCTACACGCCGCGGGTGAAGAAAGTTCTCGCGCTCGCCGGCAAGGAAGCGAAGGCGCTCAATCATTCCTACGTCGGGACGGAACACATTTTGTTAGGCCTGTTGCGCGAAGGCGAGGGTGTCGCGGCGCGCGTGCTCAAGAGTCTCGAAGTCGACATCGAACGGACGCGCAACGAAATCCTGAAAGAACTCGATCCAAATTTCACTCCGCCGGAATCGGATGAAAACGGCGGCGACGCGCCGACCGGAAAGAAGGATGTAAAGACGCCGGCGCTGCGCGCGTTCGGTCGCGACCTGACGGAGCTGGCCAAGAAGAACGAGCTCGATCCGGTCATTGGGCGGCACAACGAAATCGAACGCGTCATTCAGGTGCTCTGCCGTCGCACGAAAAATAATCCGGTGTTGTTAGGCGAAGCGGGCGTGGGCAAAACCGCGATCGCCGAAGGGCTGGCCCAGGAAATCGCGACCGGCAATGTGCCCGAACTTTTGCGCGACAAGAAAGTCATCACGCTCGACCTCGCGCTGATGGTCGCGGGCACGAAGTATCGCGGTCAGTTCGAAGAGCGCATCAAAGCGGTGATGGACGAAATTCGCCGGAGCAAGAACGTCATTCTGTTCATCGACGAATTACACACCATCGTCGGCGCCGGTTCGGCGGAAGGCGCGATGGATGCGAGCAACATCATCAAGCCCGCGCTTTCACGCGGCGAGTTGCAATGCGTTGGCGCGACCACCTTGAACGAGTATCGCAAATACATCGAGAAAGACGCGGCCCTCGAACGGCGTTTCCAGACCGTGAAGGTCGAAGCACCGACGGTGGAAGAGGCCATTCTGATCTTGAAAGGTCTGCGTCCGAAATACGAAGCGCACCACAAAGCGAAGTTGACCGACGAAGCGCTCGAACTGGCGGTGAAACTTTCCGAGCGCTACATCACCGGACGTTTTCTGCCCGACAAGGCCATCGACGTGATGGACGAAGCCGGCGCCCGCGCGCGTATCAACGCCATGACGCGTCCGCCTGATGTGAAGGACATCGAGAAAGAAATCGAAGGAATTCACATCGAGAAAGAAGCCGCGATCAAGGCACAGGATTTCGAAAAAGCCGCCGCGCTCCGCGACAAGGAGAAGCAAACCAAAGATAAACTCGAAGCGATCCTGGAGAAGTGGCGCGAAGAGCGCGAAGAGAAGCAAGTTCTCGTCACGGCCGACGACATGATGAACATCATCTCGAAGGTGACCGGCGTTCCGATGCAGCGCATGGAACAGAAGGAGACCGAGAAACTTCTCAAGATGGAAGAGGAGTTGAAAGGCAAGGTCATCGGCCAGGATGAAGCCGTCGTGGCAATTTCGAAGGCGCTCCGCCGCAGCCGCGCCGACCTGAAAGATCCGCGTCGTCCGATCGGTTCCTTTATTTTCCTCGGCCCGACTGGCGTTGGAAAAACTTTCCTCGCCCAGACGCTGGCCGAATTCATGTTCGGCGATCGTGACGCGCTCATTCAAATCGACATGTCGGAGTACATGGAGAAGTTCACCGCCTCGCGTCTGATCGGCTCGCCTCCGGGTTATGTCGGTTACGAAGAAGGTGGACAACTTTCCGAAGCGGTACGGCGTCGTCCGTATTCGGTTGTGCTCTTCGACGAAATCGAAAAAGCGCATCCGGATGTGATGCATTTGCTGCTGCAAATCCTCGAGGACGGCAAAGTCACCGACTCGTTAGGCCGCAAGATCGATTTCCGCAATACGATCATCATCATGACCTCCAACGTCGGCGCTGAGGTGTTGAAGCGGAACACAACGATGGGCTTCGGCGCGACCAAGCCGATCGGCGAACACGAGTACGACGTGATGCGCGACAAGTTGCTCGAAGAAGCGAAGAAGGCCTTCAAGCCGGAATTCATCAACCGGCTCGACGACATCATCGTCTTCCATCAGCTCTCGAAAGCCGATCTCTTCCAGATCGTCGATCTCGAAGTCGCGAAGGTGCTGGCGCGCATCAAGGCGAAGGAAGTGCACATCGTTTTGGAAAAATCCGCCAAGGAATTTCTCATCGAGAAAGGCTACGACCCGCAGTACGGCGCCCGCCCGATGCGGCGCGCGGTCGAGAAGCATCTGGAAGATCCGTTCGCAGAAGAGCTGCTGCGCGGCAATGTGAAAGCCGGCGACGTGGTGCACGTCGAAGCAAAAGAAGGCAAATTGACCTTCAACGTTGCCGCGGACCAGACCGTCACGCCGGCGAGCGCGAGCTAGAACTCGTTAGGCGCGCGGATGCGCGTCGTTGTAGGCACGCTTCAATCGCTCGACCGTGACGTGGGTGTAGATTTGCGTCGTCGACAAACTGGCGTGGCCTAACAGGGCCTGAACGCTGCGCAGGTCCGCGCCGCTATCGAGCATGTGGGTGGCGAAGCTGTGCCGCAATTTGTGGGGACTGATCGAAACCGGAATCGAGGTGTGACGCAGGTAGCGTTTCAAAATCAGCCAGATCGAGCGCACGGAAATTCGACGGCGTTGTTTGTTAATGAAAAGCGCGCCGGTTTGCACATTGGCCGCGGCGCGATAACGCGAGACAGCTTCGAGGGCCGGTGCGCCCACTGGACAGACCCGTTCCTTGCGGCCCTTGCCGAGGACGCGCACCGATTCCGTGTAAACATCGAGGTCGGCGACATTGAGCGACGCCAGTTCGGCCAGGCGCAGTCCGCTGCTGTAAAACAATTCCATGATCGCAGCGTCGCGCAGCGGCATCCAACTCGGTGCGCTCTTGTTTTTCGGTACACGTAGCGGCGCGCCTAACAAGTCGTCAATCTGTTGCCGCGAAAGCACGAGTGGCAGGCGCTTTTCCGCCTTGGGTAATTCCAGTTCGCGCACCGGATCATTCGCCAGGCCTTTCCGTTCGCGCAGAAACTTGTAGAAGGTGCGGAAGGCGGAGAATTGTAGGCGAATATAGGACCGCGCCTGCCTTTTCTTCATCGCCGCGAAGAGATAATCGCGGAAATCATCCGCATGGTATTTCTTCCAGCTCTCGTTAGGCCGCGAGGCGCGGAACGCCGCCAGTGCCTGGCGATAAACCGTGATCGTGCGGGCGGAAGCGTTGCGCTCGACGTCGAGATAGCGCAGGAATTCCTCCGCCAGCGTGTCGCGTTTCGGCGGAGCAGGCGCTTCGACGCTACTCGGGTTTCTCAATCGTCAGGCCGCTGGTCGCGGCTTGGGCACGGCCGTTGTATTGGCTCCTGAAAATCGGCGGCGGATTGGTCGATTTTAGTTCGTAATTTTTCAGGACGAACTCGGGATAGAATCCGTTGCTGGCCGGTTCGTAAACCGTCTCGCCGCTGAATTCGCCGTAAAGTTTGTATTCGTAGCCGTTGTCGATGCCGAAGCTGTTCTGCGCGCGGTCCGGCGCGAGTTTTTGTTTTTCATTAAACATCACCAGTTTCGATTCGCTCCACGGTTGGCCTGGCCGGCGCACGTAGCCCCAGAATTTGTAGACCGGCTTGAAGTAGCGCCGGCCGATGTAGTAATCGCCCGGCGGCTCGGCTTGAATGCTCGCGGCCATGTTCGTTCTCGCCTGTTGAATTCCCTGCGTAACGTCCGGGCCACCGCAGCCGGAAATCAACAGGGCGCCGACGAACAACTGCAGGGTGAGAAAAGAGCGAAGAGTGCGATTCATTTTTGTAGGGAACAAGGCATCTTCTATCGCAGAGCACGGCGCGGTGCAAACAATCGGGCACAAACTGCTTTGCAGCGGCGCGTCGTTCCTTCTAAGTTTGGCGCCGCATGCTCGAGCTTGAAGTTTACGCGGCCGGCGTTCGCGATTTGAACAAGATCCTGGAATTGGATCACGAACTGGGCACCGTCGCCGGTCTGCGTTACAAGGTCGATAGCAATCATGACCTGGTTTATCTCGAGATGGAGGAACCGATCGTGAGCTTCCGCGAAATCCGCGCCACTTTCCGCAAGCTCGGACTCGATCCGCGTTTCATCGGCTCCATCCCGAGCGAGTTGCGACCGAAAATAAAAACACAACCGCTGACGCAATAGCGCCGCGGCGCAAGTCGTGCGCTGAATATGACTTCTCCCATCACCGCGGTCGGCGCGCGCTTCATCAGGTTCTTCACCTACATGGGTGAGGTGGTGGTGCTGGCCGGCGAGACGTTCGCCTCGATTTTTACCCAGAAAATTCGCTGGCGAATCTTCATGCAGCAAATCGTCGAGATCGGTTTGCGTTCGCAATCGGTCGTGCTCATCACCGGCGCGTTCACCGGTGCGGTCTTCGCGGCGCAGACTTATTTTCAATTCAACAAACTCGGCATGGGCTCGGCTGTCGGCGCGGTGGTGTCGGTGGCGATTTGTCGCGAACTCGGGCCGGTCCTGACTGCGCTCATGGTTACCGGACGCGTCGGCGCTTCCATGTCGGCCGAGATTGGAACCATGAAAGTCACCGAGCAGATCGATGCGCTGCGCGCGCTGGCAGTGCATCCGGTTGATTACCTCGTGGTGCCGCGCGCCCTGGCCATGATGGTTTCGATGCCGCTGCTAACGGCGGAAGCGATCGGGGTTGGGATCGTTGCCAGTTACATTGTCGCCATCAGCCTGCTGGAAGTGAACGGCACCTATTACGTCGCAAACATGGTGCGCTGGACGCAGGGCCGCGACATCATCATGGGTCTGACCAAGGCGGTCAGCTTCGCAGTGCTGATTGTTTTCATCAGTTGCCACAAAGGCCTAACGAGTCGTGAAGGCGCGGTCGGTGTCGGCCGGGCGACGACTGAGGCGGTGGTTAACGCCTCACTCGCGGTCCTGATTTTCAATTTCTTCCTCACCATGATGCTCAACATCTTTTTCCCCGCGGGATATTAGCAGGGGAAAAGTTGAGAGTTGAGAGTGGAGAGTTGAGAGTCGGTCTAACAATGATCGACGCGCCCCCGGTTCGAGAGGCATCTCTCGACTCACAACCAAGTACGGCTGACTCGTCCGCCATGATCGCGGTGCGCGGCCTAACGAAGAGTATCGGGCGACAGGACATTTTGCGCGGGGTTGATCTTGATGTCGCGAAAGGGGAAACGCTGGTCATCATCGGCCGCAGCGGCGGCGGCAAGAGTGTGCTGCTCAAACATCTCGTCGGTTTGATGTTTCCCGACGCCGGCAACATCTGGATCGAAGGCGAAAACATTATTGGCTTGAGCGAGCGCCGGCTGGCCAAGATTCGCCAGAAGGTCGGCATCCTTTTCCAAGGCGGCGCACTTTTCGATTCGATGACGGTGGAGGAGAACATTGCATTTCCCCTGGTCGAAGCGGGCGAGCGCGACCGCGAAGTCATTCACGAAAAGGTGCGCGAGATGCTGGAAGTGATTGAGCTGGAAGGACAGGAAGACAAGATGCCGGTGAACCTGAGCGGAGGAATGAAGAAGCGCGTCGGCCTGGCGCGATCGATTATTCGCCGGCCCTCATGTATCCTCTACGATGAACCCACCGCCGGACTCGACCCGGTCGTCTCCGACAGCATCAATCATCTCATCCGGCGGTTGCAGGAACGTTATCGCGTTACGAGCATTGTCGTGACACACGACATGAAGAGCACCTTTCACATCGCCGATCACATCGCCTATCTGCACGAAGGTCGGATTTATTTTTATGGAACAACGGATGAAATCCAGCGTTCGAAGGATCCGATCATCCAGGATTTTTTGCTCGGCCGCGCCGAACCGGTCGCAACCACTCGTTAGGCAGGAACGATGAGCGAACGCGATCGAGGTTTGGAATTCAAGGTCGGACTGTTTGTCTTTGTCGGCCTCGCTGTACTCGGGGCGCTCGCGGTGCAATTCGGTCGCCTCGGCGAAGGCTTCAAGACCTACTACAACCTGACGGTGAATTTTCCCGACGCGAGCGGCCTGCTCAAGGGTTCTGATGTGCTGATGTCGGGCGCGAAGATCGGTCTTGTTTCCGGTGGGCCGCGCTTGAATTCGGACGGCGAAGGCGTGCTCGTGCCGCTGCGCATTTACGGCTTCGTCAGAATTCCCGTTGGGAGTAAATTTGTCGTCGGCAGTTCGGGTTTGTTAGGCGACCGCTTCGTTTCCATCTGGGCGCCGCCGCGCGAACAGATCAAGGATTACCTGCAGCACGAAACCACCGTCGCCGGCACGCGCGAGACCGGCATGGACGATCTGACGCGCGAAGGTGGCGAGCTGGTCAAAGACTTGCGCGGCACGGTCGCAAACATCAACTCCACCGTCACGCGTTTGAACGAGCAGACGCTCTCGCAGTCGAACATGGACAATCTGAAGGCGAGTCTGGAGCACCTGAAAGAAACGACAACTTCGCTTTCTGAATCATCGCAAAACATCAACGGCGTGATCGAAAAAGCCGGCACCACTATGGATTCGACGCGCAAAGCCGCAGACGAGTTGCAACTCGTCATCAGCGATGCGCGCAAGACCGTGCAGAGCGCGGGCGATGTTTTTCGTGAAGCAAAAAACGGCAAGGGTTTGCTCGGCACATTGTTGAACAACGAAACGGTCGCGAGAGATTTACAGGCGCTGATCAGTAACCTGCGGGCGCACGGTGTTCTGTTTTATCGCGATAGCGCGCGCCAGGACGCGGAGCGCGCCGCGCAGGCACGTGCGCAGGCGTCGCCCATCCGGAAACGAGGACGCTGATGACTCCGCTGGTCACGATCAATCTGCTGCGGGTCCTGTTCGTTACCTTTTGCGCGACGATCGGCGGAATGGTTGGTGCGGGAATGCAGGACCGCGCGGTGCCGGGCGTCATCCTCGGTGTCGTTTTCGGTTTGATCGTCGTCCTGGCGGATCGATTGCTGCATGGCCTTTCGCTGCGCGCGTTTTCTTCCGCCACCTTCGGTCTGCTCCTCGGTCTCCTTTTCGCCAACCTGCTCAGCGCGTCCGATATTCTGCGTTACCAATCCGAAACGGTGCAATGGGCGGCGCGCCTCGTAGTTTATTGCACCTTCGGTTATCTCGGCATGATGCTGGCCATGCGCAGCAATCGTGACGCGTTCTCGCTCATCATTCCCTACGTCCGTTTCGCGCGCGAAACCACGCAGCACGAACCGCTCGTGGTCGATACCAACGTCATCATCGACGGTCGCATCGGCGAACTGTGCGCGACCGGATTCCTGAGCCACACCCTCATCGTCCCGCGCTTTGTTCTCGGCGAATTGCAAACTTTGGCCGACTCGCGCGATCCGGCCAAACGCGAACGCGGCCGGCGCGGTTTGGAGATTTTGAATCAACTCCAGCAATCGCGCGAGATCGAGCTGACGATTCATGACACCAGCGGCGACAGCGATCTCGACACCGACGCGCGACTGGTGCGTGTCGCGAAAGTTTTGCAGGCGCGTTTGCTTACGAACGACGGTGCGCTTTGCCAGGTGGCGCGTTTGCAGCAGGTGCCGGCCTTGAATCTGACTGACCTGACGCGCGCCTTGCGTCCGACGGTGGTGGCGGGTGACGAACTGGAATTGAACCTGACCAAGGAAGGCCGCGATCCGCACCAGGCGGTGGGCTACCTGCCGGATGGCACGATGATCGTGGTCAATCACGCCCGTGCGCTGATGGGCGAAGTCGCGAGCGTGGTGGTGTCGAGCGCGCTGCAAACCGCCGGCGGCCGGCTGATCTTCGCGGAATTGAAAAGCAATGTGACTGGGCGGCAGGTCGCGGCGGGAAAGCGTCCGGAATGATTTCGTTTTCGCGAACAATCTTCTGCTTGCTCTCGTTAGGCACATGCGCCGCGCTCTGTTCTGCGGCCGAGCCGGACACGCCGAAAACCATGACGAAAATGGTCACGCGCCTCACGGGTGAAGGGACGAAGAGCGATCCTGCGGCTGGGCGTCCGAAGACGCTTTATCGCGCCGGGAAAAAATATTCACGACTGGAAGAGGAACGTGATCCGGATCGCAGCATTCATCGCCTCATCGTCACGAACGAGCCGGAAAGTTGGGTCATCAACCTCGAGGAACAGACCGCTCTTCACGTCCTGGACAAGGGTCCAGATTTCAACACGCGCCTGCCGATATTCTGGGACTCCGATGGAAAACCGGACGCGGATTTCGGCGGGCTCGAATTCGGCGAGGAGATCGCGTTTTTCGGCGAAGGCCATGCGCGCAATCTGGGTTGGCAGAAAGTGGAAGGCCGCACCTGCAAGGCGCTCTCCATCACCAGCGGGCAGAAGCAGGTAATTCTCTATCTCGAACGAAAAACGAATCGTCCCTACCAGATCGATTTGGTGAAGTCTGGCCGGCCGTCCGCCTCAATCCGCTACTTGTCCTACGATGCGGAAGTGCCGTTCGATGCGTCTATCTTCGAGCCGCCCAAGGGCGTAATGATCATGCCGAGCGAAGCGGGCCGGTGAATCAGGCGGCGAAATATTTTTCGATCTCGCGTTCGTACTCCGGAAAATAACGGCCGATTACCGGCAAATCGAACGTCGACAGGATCGATGTGTTCGGTTCCCGCTCGAGTAGAAAACGGAAGCTCGCTTCCAGAAGTTGTTTGGCCTCGGCCTTGCCATGACCGAATTTTTGCGCGTTGGCTTTGGTCAGGCGCACACGATGGGTCGTTCTTTGCTGCGCTTCGACCGTCACCAACCACTCCTCGTCTGAAAGCTGCTTAACCTCGATCATCTTGTTAGACTTTAGCCGATCATGACGAATTTGCCCTGGGTCGTTCACAAATTCGGCGGCACCAGTGTGGCGGACGCGGAGCGTTATCGCCATGTCGTCACGATCCTGCGCAAGGAGAGTGGCGCGCGCCAGGCGATTGTCGTTTCGGCCATGAGCAAAGTGACCGACGCCTTGCTTGAAATCGTCCAGCTCGCCACCGCGCAGCGCGATGAATATCTCAGCCGCGTCGAAGCGCTTCGTGCACGTCATTTGCAAACCATCGATGAGCTTCTTCCGCCCGACGCGCGCGCGGCCGTTAGCGCGGTGATCGAATCCGACTTTAAGGACATCAAGGAAATCCTGCGCGGCGTCTATCTCAGTCGCGGTTCATCGAATGGCACGCTCGATTTCATCGCCGGCCATGGCGAGGTCTGGTCGGCGCAAATACTCAACGCCTATCTCCAATCGGAAGGTTTTGACTCTGCTTATCTCGACGCGCGCAAGGTCCTCACGGTCGAGCCGGACGATGGCGTGGTGCGGGTCGATTGGAAACGATCGCAAGGCCAGATGTGCGCGTGGCTCGATGGCCTAACGAGTGATTGGATCGTGATCACCGGCTTTGTCGCTTCCACTCCGGATGGAATTCCAACCACGCTGCGGCGCAACGGCAGCGATTTTTCCGCTTCGATTTTCGGACGCCTGCTCGATGCGAAAGCGATTACGATTTGGACGGATGTGAACGGCGTGCTCAGCGCCGATCCGCGTCTCGTGCCGGATGCGGTCGTGCTTGATCAAGTTTCGTATCAGGAAGCGACCGAGCTGGCGTACTTTGGCGCGAAGGTAGTGCATCCCAACACGATGGCGCCGGCGATCGACGCCAGCATTCCGATTTGGATTCGTAACACCTTCAACCCCGATCATCCGGGAACGAAAATTCACGAGCGCACTGACTCCGATTTTCCGGTGAAAGGATTCGCCATGGTCGATGGCATGGCGCTGATCAACGTCGAAGGCACGGGCATGATCGGCGTGCCGGGCGTGGCCAATCAACTCTTCGGTGCGCTGCGCGAAGTCGGCGTGTCGGTCGTCATGATTTCGCAAGCCAGTTCCGAGCACTCGATCTGTTTCGCCATCCCGGAAGCGCAAACCAAACTCGCGCGCACCACGCTGGAGCGCGCCTTTTTCGCCGCGCTGCATCACAACCAGATTCAAACCATCGACGTCACACCGAACGTCAGCATTCTCGCCGCGGTGGGCGACAACATGGTCGATCATCCTGGCGTCGCCGGAAAATTTTTCACCGCGCTCGGCAAAGCCGGCATCAACATTCGCGCCATCGCGCAGGGATCCTCGGAGCGGAACATTTCGGCCGTGATTGATCACAGCGATTCGCAACGCGCCCTGCGTGCCGTGCATTCCGCGTTTTATCTTTCCAATCAAACCATCTCCATCGGTGTGATCGGCGCGGGTCTGATCGGCGGAACATTTCTCGATCAATTGCGCGAACGGATGGAAGCATTGAATCGCGAATTCAAGATCGACCTGCGCGTGCGCGGCATCATGAATTCAAAGCGCATGCTGCTGAACGAAGGGCGTTCGTTAGGTGATTGGCGCGATTCGTTAGGCAGGACGGACGCGGCGAGCGACCTGGAGAAATTCGTCGAGCACGTGCAGGCCGATCATTTGCCGCACGCGGCCATCATTGATTGCACTTCGAGCGCGGAATTGCCTAACGAATACAAGAAGTGGATCGAGCGCGGCATTCACATCATCACGCCAAACAAGAAGGGAAACACGGGCACGATGGAGTTTTACCGCGCGCTCCAATCGACCGCGCGTTCGCGGAATCGCCATTACCTCTACGAGACTACGGTCGGTGCCGGCTTGCCCATCATCAACACGCTGCGCGAACTTGTGCACACCGGCGACGAAGTGCGCCGAATCGAAGGGGTGCTTTCCGGAACGCTTTCCTATTTGTTCAACACTTTCGACGGCACGACGCCATTCTCTGCCTTGGTCGCGGACGCGCGCAAGAAAGGTTACACCGAACCCGATCCGCGCGATGACCTCTCGGGCACGGATGTGGGACGAAAGCTCGTCATTCTCGCGCGCGAGATGGGGCTCGCGGTCGAACTCGAGCAGGTGCAAATCGAAAGCCTGGTGCCGGAATCGTTACGCGCAGGATCGATCGATGATTTTCTCGCTCGCCTGGTCCGGAACACGACGCCCGCATGACGCAGCTTTTTCAGGAGGCGAAAGCGCGGGGCGAAGTTCTGCGCTACGTCGGGATGATCGATCCGGGCGTCGGTTGTTCAGTTGGCTTGAAGAGCTATCCGCGTACGCACGCCTTTGCCGGAACGAGCGGGAGCGATAACATCGTCGCCTTCACCACCAAGCGTTACCATACGCAATCGCTCATCGTGCAAGGTCCCGGCGCAGGACCGGAAGTCACCGCCGGCGGCGTTTTCGCTGATCTGCTGCGGCTCGCGTCCTACCTCGGTGGTTCCTAACTCGTTAGGCCAACCGCTCGTCGCACGCGCGTCATCACCTTGTCGGCGATTTCGTTCGCGCGCTTCGCCCCGGCGCGCAGCACTTCATCGATGTAATCGGGCTGCGCGAGAATCTCTTCCCGCCGTTTGCGCATCGGTTCAAAATATTCCCACAGCCTAACGAACAGTTGCTTCTTGAAATCACCGTAACCGACGCCGCCTTTTTCGAATTGCTCGCGCATCGTCGCGACTTCCTCCGCGCTCGCGACTAACGAGTAGAGATTGAGGATGGTCGAGCCCTCGGGATTCTTCGGCGACTCAACCGGCGTCGAGTCAGTCACGATGCTCATGACGCGCTTCCGCATTTCTTTTTCCGGGCCGAAAATATCGATCGTGTTGCCGTAACTCTTGCTCATCTTTTCGCCGTCGAGTCCGGGCACGACCGCCGTCGCCGGCTGAATGCGCGCTTCCGGCAACTTCAGCACATCGGCGCCGAATGTTTCGTTCATTCGTGTGGCGATATCGCGCGTGATCTCGATGTGCTGCTTCTGGTCTTTGCCCACCGGCACCACATCGCTGTCATAAATCAAAATGTCCGCCGCCATTAAGACCGGATAAGTAAAGAGACCGGCGTTGGCCGACATGCCGCGCGCGACTTTGTCTTTAAAAGAATGCGCCAGTTCCAGCCGCGACGTCGGCGTCACGGTCGAGAGAATCCAGGTCAGCTCCGTCACCTGCGGCACATCCGATTGCAAAAAAAACGCGGCGCGCTTTGGATCAAGTCCGCAGGCGAGAAAATCCAGCGCCACGCTGCGAACATTTTCTCGCAACAGCTTTGGATCATGCAGACTGGTCAGCGCGTGATAATCCGCGACGAAATAGAGCGCCTCACCTTCGTCCTGCAGCGCGATCGCCGGCCGCATCATCCCGAAATAATTTCCGATGTGCAGCATGCCGGTGGGTTGGATGCCGGATAAGATTCGCATGAGTCCCCGTGATGTGGTCACAAATCGCGGCTACATCAAGAGGGGATTTCCCGTTGCGCCAGGTGCCGCACTTCCATGCCGACGACACAAACGTCATCGTCGAATGTTTCGCGGCGCGAGAAGTTGCGGATATCGGCCAGGACCTGCCCGAAAAAATCCTGCGGCGGCAGCGCGGCGTGACGGTTCACTGTTTCCTGGAGCAGTTCCTGGTTGAAAAGATTTCCGGTCGCGTCTTCCACTTCGAAAAGTCCATCGGTGAAAAGCATGACGAGATCGCCCTTCGTCATCGGCCGGCTCGAGGTGGTGTAGATCGCGGTTGGGAGAATGCCGAGGGCCACGCCCATGTTGCCGTCGGCGCGCAGCGGTTCGGTGGCGGAGCCGTGATTGCGCACATGCAACGCGCTCGGATGACCGGCATTGGCGAAACGCAATTCCGCGCGTTGCACATCGGCCACCAGATAAAAGCAGGTGGCGAACATCGTGGTCTCGGCCTGGCGCAGAATCGCGGTGAGCGCGCGATTCACGTGCGTGAGCAACTCGCCCGGATCGTGCGCCACCTCGGCGTGTTCTTCGACGAGACCGCGGATCATGCTTGTAATTAACGCCGAGCGCACACCGTGCCCCATCACATCGCAGATGAGAATGCCGGCCGCTTTCTCGCCGATCGGAAATACGGTAAAGAAATCGCCGCTCACATCGCCGGTGGGAAAATACCAGCTCAGGAATCGCAACGCGCTCTCCTGCACCGAGGCATGCGCGGGCACCGTGGGAAATCTCTGCGGCAACAAGGCGAGCTGCAGTTCACGCGCCATCTGCAGTTCCTCCGCCATCTGCTCATTCTTCTCCTGCAATTCGCGCGTGCGCTGTTCGACCCGCGCTTCCAGCTCCGCGTTGAGCGCGACCAATTCGGCCCGCGCGCGATCGCGTTGCGCTTTCGCGCGATCGATCCGCCGGCCGACGATCACGGAAACTTCCGACACGACCCAGGTGATGAGCGCAGCAAAAACAACCGCAGCGATTCCGACCGTGACCGCGGGATTGGCGCGCACATGTTGCCACAGCGTCGCGTTCACCCAGCCGTTGATGAGCGCGGCCGCGATGACTACCGGCACGAACGAGCGCAAGAGCAACGCGCGCGTCGAGTCGCCGAGAAAAGAACGCAACGGCCAGCCTTCCACGCCGGCCGCGGCCACGAGACCGATGCCGCAGAGCAGAAACGCGCCCGCGGTCGAGAGCGCCACGGGAATAATGGTGCCGCCGTAAAGCAACGGCGTCCCGTAGCAGTAGCCCAGCAGAATGACCGCGCTGACCGCCGTTACGACCGCGCCGAGCGGCCCGGCCCACTTCGTTTTTGTCGTGAGCGCGAGCAGACCTAGCGAAGTAAAAACGAAATTCAGCGCCGTGAGCGGGGCCATGCGCCCGGTTGGAACGGCGCCGAACAATTCCGGATCGCGCACGAAGGACTCATCGATGCCGAAATGATAAGCGCCGCCGAGTTCAAACAACTTGGCCAGCGCAATCCCCAGCACGAGGAGCGCGAAGACGCGCGTGAGCAAACGCCTTTTCTGCCTAACGAGTAGTCCGACACCGACGAGCGAGAAACAAAGTGCCGTGCTCGGCGCCATCGGAATGTATTTGGCTCGCACACTGGCCAGCAATTGCAGCCCCGAGATCCAGCCGATGAACGTCATCAACCCAAGCGCGACCGCCAGCGCCGCGCAGATGCGCGGGAGAGTGACAAAGATTCGGCTGGTCCGATCCGCGTCCATGCTCCGGCAATGTGCGCGAGGAAACCATCAGGTGTCCACGAAAGTTATGCGGTCGCCGCAGTTCTCAGTCCGACGAAACCGGACGCCGGTCTTTGTCGCCTGTCCTTGTAGCCACGGCACTTTGAGCCGTCCGAAGGTCCCATACATTACGCATCGAAGGATGCCGCGCTTGCAGCCTCTTCGGAAGCTACCGTCTCTTGTGAGGTTCCTTCTTTAGCTTCATTTTCGGCGGCGAAGGTACTGGCTCGGCCCGGGCTAGTTGTTCTCGAAACTGAGTCCGGATGGCGTCGTCGTCCCGCAGATAGTGCGTGCTCCAACCACGGATGCGATCGTCGTTAGTTAGTCTGTTAGCCAGAGCGTGCGTCCGGTCTAGGAGGTAGTCGAGACCTAGAGTCTTGTAATGGCGTAATTGCACCTGGTTTTCCGCCGGAGGCACGACCCGGCCGGCCGGGGAACAGCGGTGACGGCCGACAATGTGGTTGATTTGCTCGATAGCGTCGGGCGCGAAGAGGGCGGTCTTATCCAGATGAAAATCGCGCTGGCCGCGGGTAAGTGTCGTGGCCAGCGTAGCATCGGCGGACGGAAAATTTTCGCTGACCATGTCGTAACCGATCGCGGGCATGATGGTGATGCCGGCGTCCTTTTGCGCAGCCAGATAGTTGTGCCAGCTGGGATGAAAAAGGAATTCATCCATGTCGGCCAGGCAAACCCAATCGGCCCGCCCGCGGCTCTCCTGCCAACAGGTTTCGAAAAGAGCTATGTGCGCGTCTAAGAAGGATGCGACCCCGCGTCGCAAGGGGCGAAGTTCTACCTTAGGCGAAGCACAAAGAAGCTCGACCGAGCGGTCAGTAGAGTTATCGTCGTAGACGACAATGCGATCGACCAGCGGCTCATAGTGCCGGAGGAAGAATGGGATGATGCGTTCTTCGTTCCAACAGGCGGTGTAAAGATGGATGACCAAGGAGAATGGAAGGATCGCGCGCTACGCAATGGCTTTCTCACGGCGTTACCGGCGACGGCGGCATGTTGTAATGGTAAGTGTAACCAAGCGATGAGCCGGCACAGGAGTTGACAATGGTAGAAGCCAAACCAGTGCCAGTGGCGCTGAAGCCGTAGGACCCGATCGCGATCCGGCTGGCATTGATGCCGAAGGAGCCACCATTACATTCGCCGTAGGAGCCGGTGACGATACTACAGCTTATGCCACGGTTAAATTCGCTGTAACCATAGCTATTGTTTACCGTCTTGGCATTAATGCCCTGGCTGTCTCTGCTCTTGCCCCACGAGTTATTGACTGCGTCGGCCGAAATACCAATGCTACCATTGCTAAGGCCATAGCAGTTATTAACCGCAGCTCCAGCGGCATCGATACCAACGCTACTGTCGCTCTGCCCGGAAGAATTGTTCGCCACGGAGAGAACTTCCAGACCGGTGCCGCTGGAACTGTAACCGAAAGAAGCCGTGGCCGTACGGCAATAAATACCCTTACGACTGGTGCTGTAGCCATAACAGTTAGTGGCGGTGTAGGTGCTAATGCCACTGGCGGCGGCACCTGAACCGACGCAGTTGGTGGCATTGGTGACAAGGAGCCCCTCATCGAATGCAGAAGAACTGGTAGTAACGCCAGTGCAGTTGATCGCATTTGCGGCGTAAAGAGCGATCCCATTGCTAGAGGAAGCCGAGCAGTTACTGGCCGTGTCGGCGTAAATACCATTACTGGCGGAAGAGGCATAACAATCGGAGACGGTCGTGCCAAAAATTCCCCCGCTCCCGGTCTCATAAGCCGTACATCGAGTAACACTGGTGCCGGTGATTCCGTATCCGCCCACCGTCCGTACGTTACACGATTCGATCGTGGTCGAATCACCTGTGCCCGCTTCGCCACGTCCTATGTCTATGCCATTATACATGACGCCCGAAACGGAGACACCGACCACGCGCACATTGGCCGGTGTCGGCTCACCGAGATAGAGGATTCCGTAAGCGAACCCGCTGCCGCTGTAGATTCCACCGCTCACAGTTACGCCTCCACTAATAACACCGTTGCGAATCTCAATGTTTCGCTTCGTCCCGGTCAGGAGAATGCCCACGCCCGCGGCCGAAACTGCCGTGGAAGAGATAGTAAAGCCGTTGAGATCGAGGGTGACACCGTCAACGGCAATGACGATCGCGTTCCCCGAAGTAACAGCGAGATTCTTCGTTAAATAGTAGGAACCGGAGACGCTAATCGTGAAAGGCAGAGACGAAATCGGCGTGCGCGCTTCGATTTGATCGAGCGATTTCATCGTCGGGGTGGGTGCACCCGGTGGAGTAAGACTGCCCTGGGGAAAAGCCGCGCTGGCGGGCAGGAAGAGAAAGGCGGCAGTGATAAGGAACCAGCGGGAAGTGACGAGAGTCGTTTTCATAAGAGTAACTCCGAAGCCGAGGCCGGGTTGACTCTCGCAGCGAACCTTCGCCTGGCGATGCTGCCTTAAGTGCGGGGTCAGGGTTACGAGGAAGGTGGATGACGCAACGCCGCTCGGCAAGAACAATAGGCGAGCGCGGGTGCGAAGCGGTCCGTCTGCCGATGGGGACATCGGCAGCTACAACTGGCAACGTTAGGCGCGCTTCTTGCGCGCGGCCGATGGCGGCGCATCCGGCACGGGCATTAGCTCGAAGGTCCGGAACAAGGGCGCCAGATCGATCACGGCGTTGGCCGAGGCTTTGAGCAGGCCGCTCAGGTTCGCCGCCACCGAAGCTACTTCCACCCGAATGCCGCGCCGGCGCAGCTTGGTCGCGAGATAAGCAAAATCGGCATCGCCCGTTACCAGGATCACTACCTCCGGTTGCATCTCGGCTGCTAGCTCGAGCGCGTCGATCGCCATCATCACATCCACGTTCGCCTTGTAATGACCTTCCTCGGCCGGCGCCCCATCCTTGGTCACGACCAGGAAACCATTCGAGCGCAGCCAATGCATGAACTTGTTCTTCTTATCCCGCTCCTCCTGCCAAAGAGGAATAGGCGGTGGCAACCCGGCATAGACCACCATCTCGATCAGCTCGCGCCCCGACTCCGGACCAGCCAGAAAATTGCGCAGCTGCAACCAATCGAGCCCGCGTCCCGCCGTCCGCACCGAGCTACCGACATTCGATTCATCGACCAGGACTAACAGCCTGGGATGACGTGAAGCTTCCGGATCTTTCTTTCGCATGAAGTCCTATCTCCGATAGACCTCCCGCCGGTGTGCGATGACTCCGATAATGATTTGTCGCGTTGCCTTATCGGCAAAGTAAAGAATTCGATAATCACCGACGCGGACCCGCCAGCCGTCGCGATTCTTGAGTTTCTTACAGCCAGCTGGAAAAGGCTCGTTTTCCAGCGATAAGAGCACGCGGGCGACGCGCTTCTGCAGCGCAACAGGTAATCGAACCAACTCCTTCTTCGCATCTCGGGCGATTTCGACTCGCCAGCTCACGCGCGAATCCGGAGATCTTTCAGCGTATCGCGCAACGGTGTATGAGGCTGGCTTCTCCGCGCCTCCAGCGCGAGCGTATCCTGGAGGTCACTGGCCAGCTCCGCATCCGCGACAAGCTTCTGCAAAACTGCCTCTCGCTCCTTCCGCTTCAAAGCTTTGAAGGCGGTCACGAAAACTTCAGCAGTTGCCTCGGTCGCGCTCATATTTTCGATTCTCGCTGAGATTCGGCCCCATCACAACTTCGAATGCAAAGCCTTCCGCGCAACGGCTGCTTATCTCCCACTTTCTACCTATTACTTTCATTTTTCTTCCCGAGCCGTCCGCTCTTTCTTTTTGCATGCGGTCCGAGATGACGAAGGCATGTCAGGTGCTTAGTGATTTCGTATGCAGTCGTTTCTTCGTCCTTATTTTCGGCGGAAGTCACTGCTGTCAGAGACGGAGCAAGGGTTCTACACAGCGCTTCGAGCAGTCGCGCGAGGCTACTCGGTCTTGGCGAAGGTCCGGTTGGTGGACCTAATTGGCGCAGACGACCGGCACAAGTTCTGGAAAGCGAATTTCAGGCGCATCTGCTCCAAGCACATCGACTTTGTGGTTTGCGACTTTCATCTTCGTCCGATCATAGCCATTGAGTTAGATGATTCATCGCATCGGCGAGAGGATCGGCGTCGTCGTGACGATGATGTCAACCGGTTGTTCGATGCGGTCGGCTTTCCACTCGTGCGTGTTCCAGTACAATCGGTGTATCGGCCCGAAGAGCTAAGCCGTCAGCTCGTCGAGAAACTCACTAACTCGTTAGGTACTTCAAGCAACGTCAGCCAGAGCTGGCTCAGAACGAGATCAAGTTAATCGCTAAGCATCTGGCGCGGACAGGAAAGTTGTAGCTGAAATCTTTCGGCTGAGGACCGCGTAGAACGCGACGGGCAGGCGACCTACTAATAACGACAGCCGCCGGCTCCGTTCAGTTACTTCAAAACGTATCGGCCGGTCTTTTTTGTTCCGATCCGGCGCACCAGGCCGGCTTTGATCAGCGGCCGCAACAAATCGAGCGCACCTTGTTTCGATACACCGATGGCTTCCCAGATTTCGCGCGGTGCGAGAGCCTTGTGTTCGCGCAGCAAATGCAGAAGCTGCTCCTGCTTCGGTCGCAAGACCAGCTTGGCTTTGCCGGTATGGGCCGAGAGCTTTTGTATCCGCGTCCAGGCGCGCTCAAGAGTGAGACGCAATCCTTCCGCGCTGTATTCGAGCCAGCTGGTCAGGTCGCCCTCTTCCTGCTGCACGTTCTTCAACGCCGCGTAGTAACGCGGTCGGTCCTCCCAATAGAATTCGTCGATGGCAAAGATGTGATGGTTATCGAAACCGCGGCGGTAAAGTTCCCACAGACTTAGCATGCGTCCGGCCCGGCCATTGCCATCCGCGAAGGGATGAATGACCTCGAGCTGATGATGGATGACGGGTGCGCTCAGGATGGGTGAAAGCCTGGCCGCCTCTTTGTTCCACCACTTAAGCAAGGCCGCCATCATCGCTTCGACCTGCGCCGGCGGCGGCGCCACGTAACTACCGACGCGCACGCGAATGGTTCGATACTCGCCGGCGCGGCCCTGGTCCATTACTTCCGCGGCGAGGATGCGATGCAGCTTCAAGACCTCAGCGTGAGTGATGGCACGGCGGCGAGCGTTCTTCTCGACAAAGCGCAGACCGGCAAAGTAATTGGCCACTTCGCGGCGCGCGCGCTGCGCCGTGGCCGGCATTTCGCGGCCTTCTTCGATGGCGCGCACCTGCTCGAGGGTGAGGGGATTGCCTTCGATGGCGGTGGAAAAATGAGCGTTGCGGATGCGTGAATCCTTTTGCAAAGCCGGTATCCAAGGCACCTGGACGGCGGCGGCCAGGATGCGCTCGCGCAAGGCTGCGACCTGCTCGACCTGTGAGAGCAGGTGCGGTGTGATGGTGTAGGTCGGAATGAAATTCACGCAGATAAGTCAAGCATAAGTCAAGTTATTAGTCCAATGGTTTGATCTGGCTTAGGAAGATTGGTCCAGTGTAAGTCAAGTTATTGGTCAAGCGGATTGAATCACGACGGCGACCAGGAGATGGCGGTGGTCGGTCTTTCCGCTGGCCAAGGTTCGCCGGACAAATTAAGTAAAGCCCCTCTATGTCCGGTCTCTGCCAAACCCATCTTCTGTCGTCACCGGCGGCGCCGGATTTCTCGGCTCGCATCTGACGGATCGACTGCTGGCGGAAGGGCACAAGGTCATCGCGATCGATAATCTCGTGACCGGCAATCTCGCCAACATCGAGCATCTCGCGGGCAATGAGGATTACCGGTTCGTGAAACATAATGTTTCCGATTTCATTTTTCTGCCGGAGGAAAAACTCGATTTCGTTTTTCACTTCGCCTCGCCGGCTTCGCCGATCGATTACCTGGAGCTGCCGATTCCGACGTTGAAAGTCGGCGCGCTCGGGACGCATAACACGCTCGGTTTGGCGAAGGCGAAAGGCGCGGCGTTTTTGCTCGCGTCCACCAGCGAATGTTACGGCGATCCGCTGGTGCATCCGCAGAAGGAAGATTACTGGGGCAACGTCAACCCGATCGGGCCGCGCGGTGTTTACGATGAGGCCAAGCGTTTCGCGGAGGCGATGACGATGGCCTATCACCGTTATCACGGGATGGACACGAAGATCGTGCGCATCTTTAACACCTACGGGCCGCGCATGCGTTTGCGCGACGGGCGAGTGGTGCCGGCGTTTATCGGCGAGGCTTTAAGCAACCAGGCGCTGACGGTTTTTGGCGACGGTTCGCAAACGCGGTCGTTCTGTTACGTGTCGGATTTGATCGACGGCATCTACAGGTTGTCGCAATCGGATTTCCACGAGCCGGTCAACATCGGGAATCCGCGCGAAATGACGATCAAGCAATTCGCGGAGGAGATCATTCGCATCACCGGCACGAAGGCGGGGATCGCCTACAAACCGTTGCCGGTGGACGACCCGAAGGTGCGGCAGCCGGACATCGGCCGCGCGAAAAAAATTCTCGGATGGGAACCGCGCGTTTCCTTCGAGGAAGGAATCAAGAAGACGATCGAGTATTTTCGCGGTTGCCTGGAGCGGGGTGAGCTGGGCGACCGGATGGAAACGAGCAAGGGATAATGGTGATCGGGAGTTAAGAATTCGACTCGCAATCGTCGCGTTGATTGCATTTCCTGTTGGGCGTTGACGAAAGACCGGTTGTGAGATCCCGCGCCGCTCGGGATGACACGCTGGAAAATTTATCATGAAAACCAAATCCACTCTTTTCCTTGCGATCTTGCTCTCGTTAGGCGCATTCGCTTCCGCGCGGGCCGACACCCAGTTTCAAATCACCAAGATCACGAAGAACCTGATCAGCAGCCCCGGTTTCACTTTCGTGGGCGCAGAACAATTCCCGCAGAACCTGCGCGACCGCTGGCTGGAGGTGGAAGTGGAGTTCGCCTCGGCCCCGGCGTTTGCCGATGACCTGACCTTTAAATACTACATTATGGTGGGCAACAAAGTGCTGACCGGTGAAGTGACGCATATGAATGTGCCGGCCGGCCAACTGAACCGCTCGGTCATGTATGTGCCGCCGAAAGTTCTGCTGCGTTTTATGAATGGCGGTGCGGTCACGGTGGCAGCGATTCCAAACATCGCGGTGCAGATCGTGCAGCAGGGCGCGGTGAAAAGTGAGATGAGCCTGGAGCGCGCGCCAGTGAACTGGTTCGGCAGCGCTCAACAGGTGAGCGGGCTGCTGCTCAACAAAAACGAAACGCCGTTCGCGCCATTGTATTGGGATCGGTACGAGCAGATCAAGCCGCCGACTCGTTAGGCGATTTCTTCCGTCGTGGCTGGCTCAACCCGCATCCTCACTCTCAACCTCGGCTCGCAAACTGTCGGGCTGGCGGAATTCCGCACGCAACCGAACGGCGGCGTGGTCTTGATGGGATATCGGCTGCGCGAAATTCTTGCCGAAACCGGGAACGACGCGGTGCGCAATCGGCAGATCACGGCGGCGTTGCGCGAGATGATGGTTGAAATGGGGATCAAGAATGGCCCGGTGAATTATTGTGTGGCGGCGCAATCGGTCTTCGCGCGTTTCGTCAAGCTGCCCCTGGTCGAAGAGGAAAAGATCGAGCGCATCATCGCCTTTGAAGCGCAGCAGAATGTGCCATTTCCGATCGAGGAAGTGGTGTGGGATTACCAACTGGTCGCGGCCGGCGGCGACGAACAAATCCAGGTCGCGCTCGTCGCAATCAAATCCGATTTGCTCGAGGGCATTAACACCGCAGTCGAGGAAACGGGACTGCAAACCAACATCGTCGATGTCGCGACCATGGCGCTCTACAACGCCTTTCGTTACAACTACAGCGACGTGACCGATTGTTCGCTGCTGGTCGATATCGGCGCGCGCACGACCAACCTGCTTTTCGTCGAGCCGGGAAAAATTTTCACTCGCAGCGTGCCGATTGGCGGCGGCTCAGTCTCGGCCGCGATCGCGAAGGAATTCAACGAGCCGATAGGCGCAGCGGAGTTTCGCAAGAAGCGCGACGGATTCGTTAGTCTGGGCGGCGCCTATGCGGAGCCGAGCGATCCGGACGTGGCGCGCGTTTCAAAAATGGTGCGCAGCACGATGACGCGACTGCACGCGGAATTGATGCGCTCGATCAGCCACTATCGCGCGCAGCAGCAGGGCAACGCGCCGGCGCGAGTGCTCTTGTGCGGTGGGACGGCGAGCATGCCTTACATGCGCGAGTTCTTTCACGAGAAACTGCAACTGCCGATCGAGTTTTTCCATCCGCTGCGCAATGTCGCGGTGGCGGAGACGGTGCAGACATCGGAAGTGGCGAGCTCGGCCCACTTGTTAGGCGAACTGGTCGGGCTCGCGCTGCGCAACGCCACGACCTGTCCGATGGAGTTGAACCTGCGACCGGCCAGTGTGGTGAAGCGGCAGGAGCTTCATCGCCGTCGTCCGCTATTCATGTTAGCGGCGGCCTGTTTCGTTCTCGGTTTGCTCGGCTGGGGATTTTATTACACGCGCGCGGCCGGCGTGGTGCGCCAGGGGAATGAGCAGCTTTCGCAGAAGGTGGAATCGATGCGGCACATCGAGGGATTGATGAACAATGTGCGCAAGGAAACGACCGCGCTCGACGGCACGGCGACGCCGCTGGTGGCCGCGATTAACGATCGCAGTTTCTGGCCGGAAATTGTCGAGGACCTTAATCAGCGGCTGCCGAAGGAAGACATTTGGATCACGGAATTGGTCGCGACTTCCGGCGGTGTGCCGATCGGAGCAGGGGACATCAAATCGACGCGCACGCGACGCGACGCCGGTGCCGATGGCAACGCCGACGCCCACGGCGCGTCCCGGCGCAACACCAGCCGAGCCGGCGATCGACGGAATTTTGGTGCGCGGACTGTATTTGTTTAATCCGAAGCAACAGGAGGTGGTGGTCGATTATTTCCGGAACCTGACTGGCTCGCCCTATTTCAACGTCGATCCCAACAACCAGTCAAAAGTGATTCGTCCGAGCACGCCGACCAACACGGAGTGGGCCTATCCCTACGAGCTGCGATTGGAATTGAAGAAGCCGGTGAAAATTCCATGAACTGGTTCCGGCAAAACAAATTCCTCGGCACGTTCCTGGTCATTTTCGGCGTGGCTACGCTGGCGGCGCTCCTCTTTTTGTGGAGCGCGAAGAGCGGCTTCGACGACGCGAAGGCTGCGTTCGATCAAAACGCGACCGAGCTGAACCGGCTGGAGCGGCTCAATCCATTTCCGAATGAAGCCAACCTGAAAAAGATGTCGGCGCAGGCCAAGGATTACGCGACTGAGCTGAACAAGTTGAAAGAGGAATTGAAGACGCGCGTGCTGCCGGTGACGCCGATGGCGCCTAACGAGTTCCAATCGAAGTTGCGCCAGGCCGTGGTCTCGTTAGGCGAAAAAGCGCGCGCCAACAAAGTGAAGCTGCCGGAAAATTTCTTCCTCGGCTTCGAAGAGTTCGCCTCCGCCTTGCCGGACACGGCAGCGGCGCCGGGTTTGGGCCAGCAACTGGCGCAGGCGGAGCTGCTCGCCGGCATCATCATCGATGCACGCGTCGATGCGCTGACTGCTTTCCATCGCGTTGCCGCCACAGAACTGGCCGCGGCCGCACCGGCACCGGCGGCGGCGAAACGTCCGTCTCCGGCGCCGAATGCTTCACCCGCGCCGCAGTTGGTCGAGCGCACCGTGTTTGATGTCGCATTCACGGCGACGCCGAGCGCGGCGCGACGCGTTCTCGATCAGGTCGCATCGGTCAATCAGCAACTCTTTGTTGTGCGCACCATTCATGTTTTGAACGACAAGGACAAAGGTCCGGTGCGTGAAGGTGCCAATGCCGCTGCGGCAGCCGCGACAACTCCGCCGCCCGCGAACGCCGCACTCAATTTTATCGTGGGCAGCGAGCACATCCAGGCCGCGGCGCGCATCGAGATGCTGCGATTCAATCTTCCATGAACTGGGTCCGCGCGAATTACGATCGAGTGGCCCTGCTGGCCGCCGTGCTGGTGCTTTTGCTCTGTGCTTTTTTTATCTGGCGCAGTGCATCCGGTTTTGCCGACACCTTCAGCACACTGCAACCGGCCGGTCCGGCGAAAGTGGCCGCGCCGACGGAGAAGGCACTGGAAGTAGACGCAGCCGCGCAAAAGCTGGCCCAGCCGCCGCAATGGACTTTCAGCGGACGCTCGGGCCTTTTCGTGCCGGAAAAACATTTCATCGGGCCGGGCGGAATGCCGGCCACGTTGCAGAACACGGAAGTGCATCCGCCCGTGCCTAACGAGTGGTTGGATCAATTCGGCCTGCCCATTGCCGATGCCGATGTTTTGCAACAGGACCCGGACGGCGACGGTTTCACCAATCTCGAGGAATGGCAGGGTCACACCAATCCGACGGACAAGAATTCGCATCCGGCCTTCATCGCCAAGCTGAAATTGAAGGCGTTCAATCGTGAGCCGTTCCATCTCGTCTTCGCCTCCACGACGGGGGACACCTACACGATCAATAGCACTGACCTGAAAGAGCCGACGCAGTTCCTCAAGATCGGCGACACGATCGCCGGGACAAAATTCAAGCTGGTGAAATTCGAGGAGAAACATCACACGAATCCGGCGACGGGCGGCGACGACGATGTGTCCGAATTGACGATCCAAAACGAGGACACGAAGGAACCGATCGTCCTGGTGAAGGAGAAAGTGATGATCTCGCCCGAGTCGGTCGGGACGTTCGTCTATCTGTGGGGCGAGAAGAAGGAGATGCAGATCAAGAAAGATCAGGAATTTTCGTTGCCGCCGCAGTCCGAAATCAGATACAAGCTGATCGACGTTCAGCCGGACAAAGCTGTCATCATCAATACGCAAAAACCCGAGGAGCGGATCGAAATCGGTCCGCTCACGCCATAAGCAAAAGGATCACCCCACGATGACAAGAATCTCTCGCCTCCTTCCTTCTCTCGCTTTGCTACTTCTCGTTAGTCTGACGCTCGTTTCGCCACGGCTCTGCGCCCAGGACGTGCAGAGCGCAGCGGAGCGCGAGATCGCGCGACGTGATGCGGCCTTGCCCCGCGGGCAGGAAGCGCTGGCGCGGGCCAAAGCCGAAATGGCTGTCGGGAAATTACGCCCAGGCGCACGAGGATTTTCGCATGGCGGTGGCGTATCTGCCGGACGCGGTGGTGAGCGGGAAACTGCACGACGAAGCGTTGGACGGTTTCTGCAAGAGCGGAATGAAAGTGGCCGAGCAGAGCGTGCAGGAAGGAAAATACAACGAAGCGGAAGCGATCTTAGCAGACATTTTGAGCGATCAGTACGATCCGAATTGCAGGCCGGCGCAAAAGTTATTCGCGAGCCTGCGCGAGCCCGGCCAGATCAATCGCACCATGGGCCCGAAGTTCATCGGCAAGGTGGAGGAAGTGCGCAAACTGCTGGTCGACGCGGATGGGTACTATAATAGCGGACGTTACGACCTCGCTTTCAAAAAATACGAACAGGTCCTCAATCTGGATCCCTACAACACGGCGGCGCGTCGCGGTCAGGAGAAGATCAACAACCAGAAATATCGCTACGGCGAAGAGGCCTACAACGAAACGCGTTCGCGCGCGATGTGGCAGGTGCAGCACGGTTGGGAAAATCCGGTCAAGCAATACGGCACGACCGCCGGACCCGCCGGCGAAGCCGGCGTGCACGAGGCAACGGGCACGGCGCGAATTTCCAACAAGCTCAACACCATCATCATTCCGAAGATCGAGTTTCGCGACGCGAGCATTCGGGAGGCGATTGATTTTCTCCGGCAACAGGCTGCGGCCAATGACCCGTCGACCGATGGACGCCGCGGCGTCGACATCGTGCTGCGCCTAAATGCGCTTGGTGGTCGCGGACCGGCAGCGCTTGCGCCGGTGACCGACGCGCTTGCCCCGGTGGCGCCGGCCGGACAAGAGCAAATGGCGGTGGTGAACCCGGCGCCGGTCGCAGTCCCAGCGGCAGCGTCTAGCTCGCCACAGGACGCGCGCATTACGATCACGCTCAATCAGATTCCGCTCGGCGAAGCGCTGCGTTACATCGCGAGTCAGGCAGGTCTGAAGGTGAAAGTGGAACCGTACGCGGTCTCGATCATTCCCTTGAGCGAGCAGAGCCAGGAATTGATCACGAAAGAATATCGCGTTCCGCCCGGTTTCATTCAGAGCACGCTCAATCCGGGCGCTTCAGCTTTGAGTCAGCCGGCGGCGCCTTCCCTTGGCGGCCACGGCACGGCAACCGGGACGCAGGAATCGACCGGTGGCCAGCAGCTTGTTTCGCGTCAGGGTGCCAAGGAGTATTTGGAAAGTCAGGGCGTGCCCTTTCCGCCGGGATCGAGCGCGAATTTTCTGCCACAGAGCAGCCGGCTGGTGGTGCGCAACACACCGGACAGTCTCGAGCTAGTCGATGCGATTGTGGAGCAGGCGAATGTCTCGGGACCGAAGCAGGTTGAGATCGAAGCGAAGTTTGTCGAGATCACGCAAAATAATCTGAAGGAACTCGGCTTCGATTGGTTACTCGGGCAATTTAACATCGGCGGCCACCGCGTGTTTGGCAGCGGCGGAACGACCGGTCAGGCGACTGGTCCGGGGGTGCCCCCAGGTTCGCCGGATTATCCTTTTGCTCCGCCGGGCGGTCCGCCGGTCGGACAATTTCCCGTGACCGGCGGCAATCGCAGTGGCGGCCTGGCTATCGCGGGCAATGCGATCGACGCACTCCTGGCTGGAGCGACTGGCGGAAGCGCGTTGGCGCCGGGAATATTTGCCTTGAGCGGCGTTTTCACCGACCCGCAATTCCAGGTCGTTATTCGCGCCCTGAACCAGAAGAAAGGCGTCGACCTTCTTTCCGCGCCGCGCGTTACGACGAAGAGCGGGCAGCGCGCCATCATCGAGATCGTGCGTGAGTTTCGTTACCCGACGCAATTTCAGCCACCGCAAATCCCGCAAAACTTCCGCGGCGGCGATTCAGGGACGGGCATAAGCACCGGCGCCTCGGTGGCCGCGGCGGCTTTTCCGGTTACGCCCACGACACCGACGGCGTTCGAAACGCGCAACACCGGCGTGACGCTGGAGGTGGAGCCAGTCGTCGGACCCGATGGTCAAACGATCGACCTGAATCTGGTGCCACAGGTGGTGGAGTTTGAAGGTTTCATCAACTACGGCAGCCCGATTCAAACCGTGCAACCGACCTTGCTTGGTTTGAGCGCGCAGACGGTAGTCTTGACCCCGAACATCATCAATCAGCCGATCTTCAGCACACGCAAAGTGACGACGAGCGTGAGTGTGTGGGACGGACAAACGGTCGTCCTGGGCGGGTTGATGCGCGAAGATGTGCAGAGGAGCGAAGACCGCACGCCGATCCTGGGCGACATCCCGATTGTCGGACGTCTCTTCCGCACCAACGCGGAGCAGCATTTGAAACGCAACCTCGTCATTTTCGTGACGGCGCGTCTGATCACGCCGGGCGGCCAGTTGGTCAATCAAACCGAGGAGCAGGAGGAAGCCGAGGATTTAGTCGAGCCGCCGCAGTTGCCGCCGGTGCCGATGTATAAGAAGTAGCACTCGTTAGGCAAGAGCCGGACGAGAGTGCGTTTTGACGGAGTTTTCATGGCCTAACAAATGCCTGTGATCGGCATTACAGGGGGGATCGCGACCGGGAAGTCGGCGGTCTTGCGCTTGCTAAGCGAACGCCTGCCGGCAGCGGAGTTTTTCGATGCAGACCAGAGCGCCCGCGAGCTAACCGACAATGACGCCGAGGTTCAGAAAGAAATCGCCCAGACTTTCGGCTCCGAGATTTATTCCTCGGGACACTTGAATCGGGCGGCGCTTCGCGCGATAATATTCGGCGACCCGGAAAAGAAACGAGCGCTCGAGCAGATTCTGCATCCGCGCATCCGGCGTCAGTGGGCGGCCGAAAGCCGGCGCACCTCGAACCAAGTTTTTTTTGCAGACATTCCTCTTCTTTATGAAACCGGCGGTGATTCCTGCTGCGATCGGGTGGTCGTGGTGGCCTGTTCACCGCGGGCGCAATTGCAACGACTGATGGCGCGATCTTCGCTCAATGAATCTGCCGCTAACGAAATGATTTCCGCGCAAATGCCGCTCGCTAAAAAAATGACCCGCGCCGATCACGTGATTTGGAATAACGGACCGCAAAGCGCGCTGGCGGCGCAGGTCGATATCCTCGCGCAAATCTGGCGATAAGATTGATGGACGAAAAAGTTCTGACACCGACTGAGAAAGGGAACGACGCACCGGTTGCGGTTGCGCCGCGTCCCGACATGCCGTCGTCGCTCGACCTCAAGCGACTCCAAACGATGTCGCAGACCGAGCTGGATGATCTTTGCCGTCGCATGGATGTGCGCAAACATCCCGGCCGCTCGCGTCACCACGAAATTCTCGACATCGTTCGTTGCGCCTTGAGCCAGAATGTTCCGGTCACGACCGAAGGCTTTTACGAGCAGGTCGCGGAGTCGTTCGGTCTGCTGCGTAGTCCGGCGCTCAACTTCCTCGCGCTTCCGGAAGATGTGGCCGTGCCGCGCGCCACCATCCAGCAATTCAAGTTTCGTCCCGGACAATTGATCGCGGGCACGGTGCGTCTGCCGCGCGAGCGCGAGAAATCGCTCATGCTCGATGAAGTCACGCGGATCGAAGGCATTCCCGCGGCCGAATGGCAGGAACCGACCGCGTTCGATAATCTCACGCCGCTTTTTCCGGAAGGCCGCATCTTCCTGGAGAATTCGAAGACAAATTCAATCGAGGCGCGCGCCATCGATTTGCTGACGCCGCTGGGCAAGGGGCAGCGCGGTTTGATCGTAGCGCCGCCACGCGTCGGCAAAACAATTCTGCTCAAGGAAATCGCGAAGGCGATTCGCGCAAATCATCCCGAGATCGTCCTTATTATTCTGCTCGTCGATGAGCGACCGGAAGAAGCGACCGACCTGCAACGCGAAGTGGATTGCCAGATTTACACCTCGACCTTCGACGAACCGCCGCTGCGTCACGTTCAGGTTTCGGAAATGGTGCTGGAGCGAGCCAAACGATTGGTCGAGCAGAAAAAAGACGTGGTCGTTTTGCTCGACAGCATCACGCGTCTGGCCCGCGGCTACAACGCGATGCAGGGAAAAGGCCGCACCATGTCCGGTGGTGTCGAATCGAAAGCGTTGATGAAACCGAAGAAGTTCTTTGGTTCGGCCCGCAACACCGACGAAGGCGGCAGTCTTACCATTCTGGCCACGGCGCTGATCGATACCGGCAGCAAGATGGACCAGGTCATCTTCGAGGAATTCAAAGGCACGGGAAACATGGAGCTGCATCTCGACCGTTCGTTAGTCGAGAAGCGTCTCTATCCTGCGATTCATGTGCAGCAATCCGCCACCCGCCGCGAAGAGCTGCTGTATCATCCGGACGAATGGGAGCGGGTAAAACTTCTGCGTAAAGTCATGGCGCAGATTCCGCCGATCGAAGCGATGGAGATGCTCATCGGCAATTTGCAAGCGACGAAGAGCAACGCGGAGTTGCTGCTCGCGGGGTTACGGTGATCACGAGCAGCGCCGCGCTCTCCGCGATTCTTCCCCAGCTTGCCCCGATTGCTCGGGTTGCGGTCGATACCGAAGCCGACAGCCTGCACTGCTATTTCGAGAAACTCTGTCTCCTGCAGTTGAGCTTCGACGGAAAGGATTACCTGGTCGATCCGCTGGCTGGTTTTGATTTGGCGCCGCTGGCGGAATTGCTGGGCGAGAAGGAACTGGTCCTGCAGGGCGCGGATTTCGATCTGCGGCTTTTGAAACGCAATCTTGGTTTTACGGCCACGCGTGTTTTCGACACCGTGGTGGCCGCGCGTCTGCTCGGCATTCGTTCCTTCAGCCTGGCGGCATTGGTGGAACAATTTTTCGGCGTGCGCCTAACGAAAGGTTCGCAAAAGGCCAACTGGGCGCAGCGGCCTTTGCCGAAACACATGGCGGAATATGCCATCAACGATACGCATTATCTTTTGCCGCTGGCCGAGAAACTGGAGGCCGATCTGAAAGCGAAAGGCCGCCTGGAATGGTTCCATCAATCCTGCCAGCGCAGCCTGGCGCAGATCGCAATCGAACGCGTGCGCGATGAGGACGAAGCGTGGCGAATTGGTGGTGCGGGCACACTTTCGCCCCGCGCGGCCGCGGTCCTGCGCGCGCTCTGGCATTGGCGCGATCGGGAAGCGCGCACGGCCGATCGACCGCCGTTTCACATTTTGCAAAATCATTTGTTGTTGCAGGCGGCGAAGGATTTCGAAGCGGGCAAGACGCCGGAGTTTCGTCATCTCACGCCGCGGCGCCGCCGTTTTTTCCAAGAGGCGGCCGAGCAAGCCATGAAGTTGCCGGATGAAGTTTTGCCACGCCGGGTGCGTCGCGGCGGGTCACGGCCGACGCAAGAAATGGAGCGCGCTGCGGAAAATATCCGGCGCCGTCGCGACGTGGCCGCGGAAGAACTGGGACTGGAGCCGTCGTTTATCGCGCCAAGAGCGGCGGTGGAATCCATCGCGGCGGACGAGGCGCGCAGTGCCGCTCTGCTTGTCCCCTGGCAACGCGACCTGCTAAAGTTGTAGGTTTCTCGACTTGACGCTCGGCGCACAGCCCGTTGAAACTTCCGAGCTCATGGTAATTGCTCGCCGCAAGGGGAACCCAATGATGGCGCGGGGATTTCTCGCGCTCTTGGCATGCGCGGGAATTGTCACCGCGCGAGCGCAGAATATTTCGAGCGCGCAGGATCGCGCGCAGATGATGCAGAACCAAACGGGTCTGGGTAATCAAGGCGCGGAACCGACCGGCCCGGACAATTCGCACGCGGTGGCGACGCCGAACGATCCTGATCTTGGTGAACAGCAAATCCTGAAGCGGTCCGACAGCTACCAACCATGGACAATAGTGGTGGCGGCGCCCATTTCCTATACCTCCAACGTCGCGCTCGTGCCTAACCATGTGGAAGGCGATTCCCTCTTCACCCCCAGTTTCGCCGTTCTGTTCGTTCCCAAGATTACGGGCAACCTCTACGCGTCATTCTCGGTCCTGCAGCAATATTTTTATTACGGCAGATTCACTGCGCTGGACTTCGGCAGCTTCGACGCTCGTGCCGGTCTCACCTACGTCGTCCCGCGCTGGCACAATCTCTACTTGCACGCCGAGTACGACTTCAATCGTCTGACCGAGGATTCCGGCATGGATCAATTTTTTGCCGATCACGCGATTGATTTCGGCGCGGAGATGCCGTTCCCCATTGGACGCGCGCAACAGATCGTCGCCGGCGTGGATTCACGCGTTGTCCTTCACGCCGATCCGTCCGCGCCGGGTCGCAACGATTACAGCGCCTACATTGCTTACAGCGTGAACCTGACGCGCAACCTCAGCGGCAACGCCGCCGCCCGTCTGGCCGTGCGCGATTACAATGACATCAATCGCACCGATGTGAGCGGAATTTTCTCTCTCGGCCTCACCTACCGTTTCAACAAGTGGTTCGCCGTCAGCGCCGTCTCCAGCTTCGCGACGAACGATTCGAACATCGACGTGTTTGATTACAACGTCTTCAACATCGGCGGCGCACTTTCCGGAACGTTTCGGTTCTAACTCGCAGTCATGTTTACTCCGATCGTTTGCAGGCGATCGGATAAAATTGTTCGCGCGCCGCGCTGCGACTTTTCTGCTGGTGGAATTTTGTCCGGCTCGGCAGTATTTTTCCGCACTTACAAGGAGAGCGGCGCCCGATTGCCGCGACCAATGTTTCCCCCCATGAGTGTGCGTCGCTGGATCCTGCTGAGCCTAGTGTTCGCGTTGCCGATCGCCGGGGCGGAGTTGAAGGAAGCGAAAGTCACCGCGGTGGTGAACGACGTGAATTTGCTGCCGGCCGCCGCCGCCGCACGCAAGGCGACAGTGAATGATGAAGTGCGCCGCGGCACCGCTGTCCGCACCGGAATCGAATCGCGTAGCGAACTGACGTTCACCGATCAAACGATCGCGCGCCTGGGCGCCAATACGCTCTTCAGTTTCGAGGAAGGCACCCGCAACATGGAACTGGGCGGCGGCGCGATGCTCCTGCGCGTTCCGAAAAATGCCGGCGGCGCCAAGATCACAACCTCGGCCGTCACCGCCGCCATCACCGGCACCACGGTGATGATGCAGTACGATCCGAAAGGCTACGCCAAGTTCGTTGTGCTCGAAGGCACGGCTTGCATGTCGGTGACTGGAAATCCGGCCGCTTGCGTGCCGGTGAAAGCGGGCCAGCTCCTCAGCGTCAAAGTGAATCCGCCGCCGACCTCGCTGCCGGAACCGGTCGATGTCGATCTGAAGAAGCTGACCGAAACATCGAAGTTGCTCTCGCCCGAATTCGAACCACTGCCGAGTTTGGATTTGATCACGCAGGCCACGCAGGCGCAGGAGCTGGCGCGCTCGGAAGCTGTGGAGGAAGAGGCGAACTCGAAGAAAACCGACCAGATGGTGTTTGCATCCATGGCGGAATCGACCACCGCGGTTGATCAAAGAACGGCGGTGCAGGACCTGACGAGTCCTACGCCAACGCCGACGCCTAACGAGTCGCCGACACCAAGTCCAACGCCAAGTCCAACGCCAAGTCCGACACCAAGCCCGACACCAAGTCCAACGCCTAGTCCAACGCCTAGTCCAACGCCTAGTCCAACGCCTAGTCCAACGCCTAGTCCAACACCCAGTCCCACGCCAAGTCCAACACCTAGCCCCACGCCCAGCCCCACGCCCAGTCCAACACCTAGTCCAACACCTAGCCCAACTCCAAGTCCGACACCTAGTCCAACGCCTAGCCCCACACCAAGTCCGACACCTAGCCCAACTCCAAGTCCAACACCTTCACCGACACCATCCCCAACTCCTTCGCCGACGCCATCGCCAACACCTTCACCAACCGCCACGCCGTCGCCGACTCCCACACCGCCGCCGGGAACGCAGACCGTTACCTATAATTCATCGAATGGACGCTGGAGCGATCCGACGGTGTGGAATCCGAACGTTGTTCCGAACAACGTTCCCGGCAATACCTACAGCGCATCGATCGCGGGCGGATTTCTCGTGCAGGATATTTCGCCCGGTGTCGTCATCGAGCAGCTCTTCATGAGCGGCGGCACCTTGCGTCTGGATAATCCGCTCACGCTGAATTCCGGTCTCATCTTCAGCGGCGGCAACATTAATTCCGGCGTGCTCAACATCGCCGGCATCAGCACGCAATCCGCGCCCATGGGCGCGAACGGTCTGACGATTAATAATAGTGGCACATACGATGTCACGCTCGATAACAGCGATGTCTTCACTGGCGGCGGCGACGTCTTCAATAACTCCGGGACGCTGCGTAAAGTCGGTGGCAGCGCCAGCGACAACTTTAACATTCCGCTGCAAAACACCGGCACAGTCACAGTCGAGAACGGCGTTTTGCGATTGACCGCGGGCGGGAGCAGCTCCGGAACATTTTCCGCCGCCGCGGGCGCGACGCTCGAAATCTTCAGCACCTATAGCCTAACGAATGGTGCGACTTTGTCCGGAGCGGGCCTCATTCAGCTCGGTAATAATACGACCACCACCCTAATCGGGACCTTAACTAACAACGGCACCCTGACCTTCGCTAATACGGGCAACGGGATTGATCTGCGTTTGAGCGGAAACGTCAGCCTGGCGGGCAACGGGGTGATCAACCTGGATGGCGTGGGAAACAGCCGCATCTTTGCCAACGCCGGCGGCGATCGTCTCACGATAGGTAGCGGCCAGACCATCCAGGGCAGCGGTAACCTCGGCATCGGCCAAACCACCTTCACGAACAATGGCACCGTCCTGGCTAACCTAACGAACCCTTTGGTTATCCAGCCGGGAGGAGGCGCTGGGGACTTCACCAATACCTCCAGCGGAATCGTGCAGGCCGCCAACGGCGGCACCCTTGAGCTTCTCGGTGGAAACTTCATTAATAACAACATCGTCCGCGCGCTTGATGGCTCATTCGTGGAGTTTCTTAACGGTGTTACTATCACTGGCAACGGCAGCTTCCTCACCGCCGGCAGCGGAGTTATCCAGGTCGTTAACACCGCTACCCTCAACGGGCTAACTTATGTCGGTAACTTGAGTCTGGCCAATAACAGCACCACCACACTAATCGGGACCTTAACTAACAACGGCACATTGACCTTCGCCAATACGGGCAACGGGATTGATCTGCGTTTGAGCGGGAGCGTCAGCCTGGCGGGCAACGGGGTGATTAACCTGGATGGCGTGGGAAACAGCCGCATCTTTGCCAACGCCGGCGGCGATCGTCTCACGATAGGTAGCGGCCAGACCATCCAGGGCAGCGGTAACCTCGGCATCGGCCAAACCACCTTTACGAACAATGGCACGGTCCTGGCCAACCTAACGAACCCTTTGGTTATCCAGCCGGGAGGAGGCACGGGCGACTTCACCAATGCGACGGGCGGGATCGTAGAAGCTAGAAATGGCGCGACCCTTCAACTCCTTGGTGGGAACTTCGTCAACAATAACATCGTCCGCGCGCAGGACGGCTCGAGCGTGGAATTCAGGAACGGAGTGAGCGTGAGCGGCACTGGCAGTTTCCTTACTTTCGGCACGGGCGTAATTCAGGTCGTAAACACGGCCACCCTCAACGGGCTAACTTATGTCGGTAACTTGAGTCTGGCCAATAACAGCACCACCACCCTAATCGGGACCTTAACTAACAACGGCACCCTGACCTTCGCTAATACGGGCAACGGGATTGATCTGCGTTTGAGCGGAAACGTCAGCCTGGCGGGCAACGGGGTGATCAACCTGGATGGCGTGGGAAACAGCCGCATCTTTGCCAACGCCGGCGGCGATCGTCTCACGATAGGTAGCGGCCAGACCATCCAGGGCAGCGGTAACCTCGGCATCGGCCAAACCACCTTCACGAACAATGGCACCGTCCTGGCTAACCTAACGAACCCTTTGGTTATCCAGCCGGGAGGAGGCGCTGGGGACTTCACCAATACCTCCAGCGGAATCGTGCAGGCCGCCAACGGCGGCACCCTTGAGCTTCTCGGTGGAAACTTCATTAATAACAACATCGTCCGCGCGCTTGATGGCTCATTCGTGGAGTTTCTTAACGGTGTTACTATCACTGGCAACGGCAGCTTCCTCACCGCCGGCAGCGGAGTTATCCAGGTCGTTAACACCGCTACCCTCAACGGGCTAACTTATGTCGGTAACTTGAGTCTGGCCAATAACAGCACCACCACCCTAATCGGGACCTTAACTAACAACGGCACATTGACCTTCGCCAATACGGGCAACGGGATTGATCTGCGTTTGAGCGGGAGCGTCAGCCTGGCGGGCAACGGGGTGATTAACCTGGATGGCGTGGGAAACAGCCGCATCTTTGCCAACGCCGGCGGCGATCGTCTCACGATAGGTAGCGGCCAGACCATCCAGGGCAGCGGTAACCTCGGCATCGGCCAAACCACCTTTACGAACAATGGCACGGTCCTGGCCAACCTAACGAACCCTTTGGTTATCCAGCCGGGAGGAGGCACGGGCGACTTCACCAATGCGACGGGCGGGATCGTAGAAGCTAGAAATGGCGCGACCCTTCAACTCCTTGGTGGGAACTTCGTCAACAATAACATCGTCCGCGCGCAGGACGGCTCGAGCGTGGAATTCAGGAACGGAGTGAGCGTGAGCGGCACTGGCAGTTTCCTTACTTTCGGCACGGGCGTAATTCAGGTCGTAAACACGGCCACCCTCAACGGGCTAACTTATGTCGGTAACTTGAGTCTGGCCAATAACAGCACCACCACCCTAATCGGGACCTTAACTAACAACGGCACCCTGACCTTCGCTAATACGGGCAACGGGATTGATCTGCGTTTGAGCGGAAACGTCAGCCTGGCGGGCAACGGGGTGATCAACCTGGATGGCGTGGGAAACAGCCGCATCTTTGCCAACGCCGGCGGCGATCGTCTCACGATAGGTAGCGGCCAGACCATCCAGGGCAGCGGTAACCTCGGCATCGGCCAAACCACCTTCACGAACAATGGCACCGTCCTGGCTAACCTAACGAACCCTTTGGTTATCCAGCCGGGAGGAGGCACTGGCGACTTCACCAATAACGGCACGCTGCGCGCCGACAACGCCGTCCTCCGGTTGAACGGCGGTACCTTCAACAGCAGCGGCGCCATCGCCGCGATCAACGGCGGCACCTTACGCTTCGACGCCGCCGTCAATTCCTCCGGCACGGTTGATGTCGGCAGCAACACGCTGACCGCGACGGGCACCTACACCCAAACCGCCGGCACGTTCCGTCTTGCCGGCGGCAGCGTGCAATCCAACAACGCGCTTAATTTCCAAGGCGGGTTGGTCGACGCCTTCGGGACCATGAACGCATCGATCACGAACAACGCCAATCTGCGGCCCGCGCTCGGCAGCGGCGGCTTGCAGGTCACGGGAAATATTTCGCTGCTCTCCGCTTCGCAGCTCACCTTCCAGCTTGGCGGACTGACGCAGGGAAGCCAGTACGGGTTCATCAACGTCAACGGTCAGGTCTCGTTAGGCGGACAATTGGTTGTGTCGTTCGTGAACGGATTCGGCAATTCGGTCACATCGGGCAACACCTTCACGCTCATCAACACCAGCAGCGCGTTCATCGGCAGCGTTCGCTAACATCGCTTCGGGTAGTCGGCTGACAAACGAGCGACGGCTCCGGTTCGTTCCTGGTCAGCTACAGCGGCACGCAGCTGGTTCTTTCCAACTTCATTTCCGGCAATCGCATCTCCGCCACCTGGACCGGCGTCAGCGGCAACTGGAGCGACGCCACGAAGTGGAGCAGCAATCCAAATTTCCCGAACAACGGACAGCCCACCGGTAACGAGGCCTACGATGCCACGCTGGCCAACGGCAGCACGATCACGCTCGATCAACCGATCACGATCCAGAAGTTCACGCTGACCAGCGGCACGGTCACGGGCGTGAACAATTTGACCATGAACGAAGTGTTCACGTGGAACAGCGGAACGATGAGCGGAAGTGGCGTCACGAATGCGAACGGCGGAATCGCTTTTGGAAACAGCGACGCGTTCTTAAATCAGCGGACGTTGAATCTGCCGGCCGGACAAACCGCCGCACTGACTCAGGCGAACGCGCGTTTCTTCTTCCAGGCTTCGGTCTTCAACAACGCCGGAACATTTTTTGGGCAGAACAATCAGGGACTGTTCAACAGCGGCGGCAACGGCACGTTCAACAACAGCGGCATCTTCACGCGCGACACGAGTTCCGGAACATTCGCGATCAATAGCGGGATTACGCTCAACAACACCGGCACCGTCACTGTGCAGACGGGAACGTTGCGTCTGCTCGGCGGCGATCCCGGCAGCACGACGGGTGACTTCAATATTTCCGCCGGCGCGACCTTGCTGCTCGACAGCAATTTCACTTTCGCAGGCTCGTCCGACTTAAGTGGCGCGGGCGTGATCAATTTTTCCGGCGGCACGCAATCAATCAACGGCACCTATTCGTTGCCCGGTCTGCTCATTACCGGTGCAACGCTGAATCTGAACATCCCGCTCACTGTTTCGAACTTTAGCCTAACAAGTGGTTTACTCACTGGCACGACAACACTGAATGTGAGTGGACCGTTCAACTGGTCCGGCGGGACGATGAGCGGCAGCGGCATCACGAACGCGAACGGCGGAATTGTTTTCGGCAACGGCGACACTTTCCTGACCCAGCGCACGCTCAATCTTCCTGGCGGACAAACCGCCGCGTTAAGCCAGGCGAACACGCGCTTCTTTTTCCAGAGCGCATCGGTCTTCAATAACGCGGGCACGTTCCTGGCGCAGAATAATCAGGGACTCTTCAACAGCGGCGGCAACGGTACCTTCAACAACAGCGGAACCTTCACGCGTAACACCGGCACGGGAACGTTTTCGATCAACAGCGGGATCGTCTTCAACAATACCGGCGGCGTTAACGTGCAAACCGGTACGCTGCGCTTACTCGGCGGCGATCCCGGTAGCACGACGGGTGACTTCAACATTTCCGCCGGCGCGATCTTGCAGCTCGACAGCAATTTCAACTTCGCCAATTCCTCCGATCTAAGCGGCGCGGGTGTGATCAATTTTTCCAGCGGCGCACAGCAGATCAACGGCACCTACACGTTGCCTGATCTGCTTCTTACCGGTTCAACGCTGACGCTGAATATTCCACTGGCCGTAACAAACTTTAGCCTAACGAGTGGTTTACTGACCGGGGCGACCACTCTGAATGTTGGTGGGGCGCTCAGCTGGTCCGGCGGAAGCATGAGCGGCAGTGGAATCACCAACGCGAACGGCGGAATCGTATTCGGCAACAGCGATACTTTCCTTTCCCAGCGCACGCTCAATTTGCCGGCCGGACAAACCGCCGCGCTGAGCCAGGCCAACGCGCGCTTCTTTTTCCAGAGCGCATCGGTCTTCAACAACTCCGGGACTTTCCTAGCGCAGAACAATCAGGGCCTCTTCAACAACGGCGGCAACGGCACCTTCAACAACACTGGAACTTTCACGCGTAACACGGGAACTGGAACGTTTTCGATCAACAGCGGGATCGTTCTCAACAATACCGGGACAGTGAACGTGCAGAGCGGCACGTTGCGGTTAGTGGGCGGTGACACCGGCTCGACCAGCGGCGACTTCAATATTTCCAACGGCGCCACTCTTCTGCTCGATAGCAATTTTACTTTCGCCGGCTCGTCTGACCTAAGCGGCGCCGGGGTGATCGATTTTTCCAGCGGCACGCAATCAATCAACGGCACCTACACATTGCCTGATCTGCTGCTAACGGGCTCGACTCTGAATCTGAACATTCCGCTGACCGTAACAAACTTTAGCCTAACGAGTGGTTTACTCACTGGCACGACTACGCTGAATGTGAGCGGGTCGTTCAATTGGTCGGGCGGGACGATGAGCAGCAGCGGCATCACGAACGCGAATGGCGGAATCGTATTCGGCAATGGCGATACTTTCCTGCTGCAGCGCACGCTCAATCTTCCCGCCGGACAAACCGCCGCGTTAAGCCAGGCGAACGCGCGCTTCTTTTTCCAAAGCGCCTCGGTCTTCAACAACTCCGGAACTTTTCTGGCGGAGAACAACCAGGGCCTCTTCAACAACGGCGGCAACGGCACGTTCAACAACAGCGGCACGTTCACGCGCAACACCGGCAGCGGCACGTTTTCGATTAACAGCGGGATTGTTCTCAACAACACCGGCACAGTGAATGTGCAGAGCGGCACGTTGCGGTTAGTGGGCGGTGACACCGGCTCGACCAGCGGTGACTTCAATATTTCCGCCGGCGCGACCTTGCTGCTCGACAGCAATTTCAACTTCGCGGCTTCGTCCGATCTAAGTGGCGGGGGTGTGATCGATTTTTCCAGCGGGACGCAATCGATTAACGGCACCTACTCATTGCCTGGTCTGCTCATCACGGGTTCGACGCTGAATCTGAATATTGCGCTCACCGTTTCGAACTTTAGCCTAACGAGTGGTTTGCTCACGGGTGCGACAACGCTGAACGTCAGCGGCCCATTCAATTGGTCCGGCGGGACGATGAGCGGCAGCGGAGTCACGAATGCGAATGGCGGAATCGTATTCGGCAACGGCGATACTTTCCTGACCCAGCGCATCTTGAATATTCCTGCTGGTCAAACCGCCGCGCTGAGTCAGGCAAACGCGCGTTTCTTTTTCCAAAGCGCGGCCGTCTTTAATAACTCCGGAACTTTTCTGGCGGAGAACAATCAGGGCCTCTTCAATAACGGCGGCAACGGAACCTTCAACAATAGCGGAACGTTTACGCGCGATACGGGAACGGGGACGTTTTCGATCAACAGCGGGATCGTTCTCAACAACACCGGGACGGTGAACGTGCAGAGCGGCACGTTGCGGTTATTGGGCGGCGATACCGGCAGCACGACGGGTGACTTTAACATTTCGGCCGGCGCCACGCTGTTGCTCGATAGTAATTTCAACTTCGCCGGTTCCTCCGACCTGTCCGGTGCGGGCGTGATCGATTTTTCCAGCGGGACGCAATCGATTAACGGCACCTACTCATTGCCTGGTCTGCTCATCACGGGTTCGACGCTGAATCTGAATATTGCGCTCACCGTTTCGAACTTTAGCCTAACGAGTGGTTTGCTCACGGGTGCGACAACGCTGAACGTCAGCGGCCCATTCAATTGGTCCGGCGGGGCGATGAGCGGCAGCGGCATCACGAACGCGAACGGCGGAATTGTTTTTGGCAATAGCGACACGTTCCTGATGCAACGCACCCTGAACCTCGCAGCCGGTCAGAGCACGAGCCTGACGCAGGCTAACGCGCGCTTCTTTTTCCAGAGTGCCTCGGTGTTCAACAACGCCGGCGCCTTCCTCGCCCAAAATAATCAGGGGTTATTCAACAACGGTGGCAACGGCACCTTCAACAACACCGGCACGTTCACACGCGACACCGGTACGGGAACGTTCACTGTGAATAACGGCATCGCTTTCAACAATAGCGGCACGGTGAACGCGAACAGCGGCACGCTCGTCTTTAACGGCGGCTTCACCCAAACCGCAGGCACCACGCAGTTGGCAGGTGCCAACCTCAATTCGATCAGCACGCTTCAGATGCAGGGCGGATTGCTCACCGGTTTCGGCAACATCAACGCCGCGATCAGCAACAGCGCCATGTTGCGACCTGGTTTGGGTGGCGCGCTTAACGTGACCGGCAACGTCTCGTTGCTTAGTGCTTCCAACCTAGTTTTCCAACTCGGCGGGCTAACTCAGGGAACGCAATACGGCTTCATGAATGTGACGGGCAACGTCTCGTTAGGCGGACAACTACTCGTTAGCTTCGTCAATGGTTTCCAGAATAGCGTGACGGGAAGTAACAGCTTCACCGTTCTCAGCTCGACCGCCGCCCTTACCGGCGTTTTCGCCAATATTGCATCCGGCAGCCGCCTCGAAACTACGGACTCTGCCGGGTCATTTCTTGTCACTTACAGCGGCACGACCCTGGTTCTCTCTAGTTATGTTCCAGGCAGCGTCCAACCGGCCGTTGCTCGAACGGGCCAGAAGGTTGTAATGAATTCGCGAACTGGCGCCGCAAATCGCGCCGTGATCGAACGTGATGACACGATCGAGCCAGGTGTTGTGCGCCAGTCGTCCGTCAATAGGGCGGCGACAAAGAACGCCGGTCGCGTGGTTGACGTGAAGAATTCCACCGAGCTTCTCAACATGATGGAGAACGCGTCACGCGCGGCTGACGGGACGCTGATGGTCAAAGCGGTGCGCACACGCAAGATCGGCACTGGCCTAACGAGTCGCCAAAACGGTAATGGTTCGAACACCGCCAGAACAAGTCACGATCGCGCGCCTGAGGTTGAGAAAACGAAAGTGCCCGTCGCCGGCAGTGTCTCGCAGGTTCCGCGGCTGGAGCGTTAATCGGGAACGATCTGCCATCGACGCGGAATAGACTCCGCGTAAAGTCCCCGGACACGCATGAAGAAAGTTTTTCTGTCCTGGTTGTTTGTTTCACTGACTTTTCCGCAATTCATCTCAGCCAAAGAAGCGAAGCCGCTGGGGCCCGCGAATTTCAAAGAGGCAATCGCCAGCGGTCGCCCGATCCAGACCGGTGCCGGCACGCAGGCCGAGATGACCTTCCCCAATGGCGTCCTCGTCAGGCTGGGACAGAATTCCATCTTCGCCGTCAAACAGGGCACAAGCAGGTTTGAATTGCGCCGCGGCGCCATGCTGGTGCGCGCGCCGAGATCTGCCGGCGAAATTCTCATCACCACCGGCAGCGCGGTTTCATCCGTGGCCGGGACGACGTCGTTGATCGAGCATTACCCGGAGGCCTACACAAAGCTGCTTTCAATCGAAGGCACGGCCCGTATGTTCATGCCCGGTCACATCGGCGAGTCGGTGTTGGTGGAGCCGGGGCAACTCATCATGTTTCATCTCAAGCCCGCGCCGACTGGACTGCCGAACCCGGTTGATTTCGATATCCAGCGTTTAATGGCGACCTCGCGCCTCATCAAAGGTTACCCGCCGCTCGGAAGCGAATCCTCCATCGCTGCGAAGGAGCGCGATCAGAAGAAACAGAAATCCGCCGGCGCGCTGGCCGATACCAACCTTGTCATTTTCGGCCGGGGCACACTGGTTTCACTCACCCCAGCCACCCCGGATGACCAGTTGGAACGCCTGACTGGCAAACCAACGCCAACGCCTACACCCAAGCGATAACCAGCTTTGCACCAACAAAAACCATCGACCACGGTAAAAACTTTCGGATACACTGTATGAGTATGAAGGGTTTGTTCTCTCCACGGCCAAGCGTCGCCATTTTCGGTCTGTGCGTCGCGCTTGGGAATTTGAGTGCTGCCGACCTGAAGGAGGCGCGGGTCACCGCAGTGATCAAGGACGTCAAGCTGCTGCCCGGCCAAGCCGAGCCGCGACCAGCGGCGGTGAACGACAAGGTCACGCAGGACACGGCCGTTCGCACCGGCGTTGATTCGCGCAGCGAACTGACGTTTTCCGATCTGACCATCGCGCGCCTGGGCGCGAACACGATCTTCAGTTTCGATAAAGCCTCACGCACGGTCGAGTTGGGCGGTGGCGCGATTCTCCTGCGCGTCCCGAAAGATTCCGGTGGCGCGAAAATCAGCACCGCCGCCGTGACGGCTGCCATCACCGGTACCACGATGATGGCGGAGTATCACAGCAAGTCTTACTACAAGTTCATCATGCTCGAAGGCACGGCGCAGATTTGCCAGCAGCCCGGCGTGTCCGCCAATGATGCGAGCGGAGCGCCCGTGCCCTGCGTCGATCTCGGTCCGGGGCAGATGTTGTTTGGCCGGGTCGGTGACGTGCTGGGCAAAGCGGTCGACGTCGACATCAAGAAACTGATGAAGACTTCGCAGTTAACCAACGGCTTCGGCAAGCTTGGTAGCGAAGATTTGATCCAACAGGTAATTCTGGCGCAGTTGGACGCGAGAGGGACCGATGTGCAGAGCATGCTGCTGAATGCCCAGACTTTGCACGATACGATCGATCAGAAGACGGCGACCTCGCCCACGCCGACGCCAACGCCGGTGGAAACACCAACCGACCCCGACGCCCACGCCGCCGCCCACACCCACGCCGACACCAGGCAAGTACGGAGCGCTCAACACCATCACCTCACCGAATTTGTCGACGATCGATAGCGGCACGGTCATCAACACGGATCCGTCGATCACGCGCAACAACGAAACCGATTTCGGCAAGATTTATCGCGGACCGGAACAGGATGGATCAGCTTCGGCTTTCTTCTTCACCGCCACGTCGCCCTTCGATGTTGCGACGGATTTCGATAATCAATTTGTGCACGAAGGCGATGTTCCGATCGCGGCCTTCAAATTCCTCAGCCTGACGATTGCGGGGAATCCCACCATTTCCACGGCGAACGGCGGCGCGCTCAATCTCGCGCTCATCAGCGTCGGCAACATTACTTCCGTCCCTGGCGCGCCGGTGGCCACGCTGACTTCTCGGGTCTCAAAAACTTCTGCTCGCGACGCAAAATGGATCGATCACGCTGGGAGCGGGCTTCACCATCGGCGACCTCGACGGACTTTTCTTTCATGCGCGCGGCGAAGGTTCGATGTGACCCTCGGTGCAGCAATTGATGTCGATGATCTGCGTATCGATGCGGAAGGATTCAATCCAGATCAACGGTCGGACTTTCGCCGAATACTTCCACGCCTTGCCGGAACAATTTCCTCGGCTGGTTCCGGAGTGATCACGAGCAGTCGCATCAACATCACCGCGCTGAGTGACCTCAACTTCAACAGCAGCCAATTTTCCGCCGGCGATTTTCACAACATCGATGTCCTGCTAAACGCTGGCAACGTGCTCAACATCGATCCGACTGGTGGAGATCAGAGCTGTCTTCACCGAGGCCGGCACCTTCGACGCCTATGGCCGGACGATAAACCTGCTCGACGATGACGAGCCCGTTCCTGATCAGTTCAGTCCGGACGCAACCTTGACGAGATTCACGCTGGCACCGGCGGCATTCAGGGACCCGAAGTCGGCTTTGAAGCGAAGAACCTGCAATTGTTTTCCGACGGCGACATTTACATCTACGGCACGCACTACACTCAGGATCCAGCCGGTGGAACGGGCGGTTGCCGGAACAATCACCGCGGCTGGATTGTTCAACGCACAGGCCAACGTGAACACCGGTGATCTCACCGCCGGCACCAGCATCTACGTAGGCGGAAATCTTTTCGGAAGTAACTTTACTGCCGGCACGACCATCTTCGTCGGCGGAAGTCTCTCCGGTTTCGGAACCGCCATGGCCGGCGGCGACATCACGGCCAACAGCACGGCGATTCCTACCATCACGAGTCCGAATGGCGTCCTGCGCGTCGGCGATGGCGGCATTCGTCCTTTCGTCGAATCATTTGAGGATCCGCATAATCCACACGATCCACCGCAGGACGGCGCGAACCTGCAACACACCATCACGGTTGATTCCATTATCTCGACCGGCGGAATCGATTTCAGCGGCAATCAATTTGGCGGAACCAGCGGTTTGTCTTCCGGTGGTCTGCTCACGATTAATGCCCGTACCTTGCGCTTCGATTCGGAAGACGGAATAGCCGATGTGAATTTCAACGGCGCGGATGCGAATGCATTTGGTGCCGGCAATCCCGCGGGCGGTGGAGACGGCGGCGTCTTCAGGGCCACGACAACCGGTAACATTTACGTCGGCTCATTTATCTCGGCCACGACCGGCCAGAACGATCTCGAATCCGACGTCTCTTTCAGTGGCAAAGGCGGCACCGTCTCCCTCGATGCGTCCCACGGAATGGTGACGGTCAATTCGAGCATTCTGGTTTCATCCAATGATCATGGAGACGGACCACTGAGTCGGAGTGCCAGCGGTGGCAACATCAGCATTCACAGCGGCCTAACGAATGGAACCGCCATCAGCCTGGGCGAGGAATCGCAACTTCTCTCGCTTCTCAGCTGGTGCGCGCCCGGACCCGGCGGCGCCATCAGCGTTATCAGCGAGGGCGGCGATATTTTTGCCGACGGCGAAATCATTGCCGATCGCGGCACGATCACGATTTCCAATCATGGCAGTCCGGGTCGGCCCTCCCCGCTGGGACTTCCGCCGGCGCCATTGGTCTCGTTAGGCAGCAATGGTTTCTTCAGCAGCGAAATTTTCAACGTCATTTCGAAAGGCGACATCCAAGTCGGCGATGACGGCTCTCCGACCATCGATGCCGTGACGATTTCGTTATCGGCGCAACGGAACATCAGCGGCGATGAGTTTTCATCCATCGGTAATAACGACGACGAGACCGTTTTTGTCCGGAACTCGAGCGGCAACGTAAGTCTCGTTGCCGGCGGATCGATCTCACTCAGCTCGATTGAGGTTTCGCGAACCAACCACGGCGCCACGGATGGCCTTAACCTCACCGTCAGCGCCGGCCTGGACCTCGAGGTTGGGCAATGGCTTGCTCTCGAGACGGACGCCTCCGGTCTAACAAGTGGTGGAAATATCTTGGTAAATTCCGGGCGCAATTTCGATGGCGGGCGTGTTTCGGCGTCGACCTACGTCGGATCTGACGCCGGTTCCGGCGCCAACATCACCCTCACTTCGGGCGGCTGGTTGAACGCCCTCGAAATGGACCTGAGAACGCGCGTTGACGAAGATGTGAGTTTGCAGAGCGGCGCCAACATCACGGTCGATGTCGTAGGTAATTTGAACATCACCGGCCCGGACTATAACGGGTTCACCGCCACGGTGGACAACCAGTTCGGTCACATCACCTCCGGCGGTAATATCCTTGTCCGGAGCAGCAACGGCTCAATCCTGGGTGCGCCGCAATATAACTTCGCGATCTACAACACCGCTTTCGACACGATCGACAACGGCGGCAACATCACGGTCAACGCCTTTACGGATTTCAAAACGGCGCAGGATGGATTCAACGGCGGGATGACCTTCCACATCGAGAACGAGAACGCGGAGATCGGCACCGGTGGAAACATTTCTGTCACGGTTGGCGGCATGCTCGCCGCGCATGATCTCTACACCAGGATCGATAGCAGGTTCGGTGGTTCCATTCTCAATGGCGGAACAATTAACTTTCAGATTGGGTCGCTCATGCAGATCCAGGGTTCGACCAGCTTCGTCATCGCGCGCGATCCGCTGCAGTTCCGAAATGTCAACGGAGCGGCCACCATCAATCTGATCAATATTAACGCCGACACCATTCTGGTTCTCGGCGATCGCTTCGATGCTTATGTTGACGATTCCGGCGGCAGCGGACTCGCCTCAGGCATTTTTACCGCCAACGTCTCGGCCAATAGTCAGATCAATGTGGAAGGAGTCCTCAACGTTCTCGGCACTGTGCACGCCAACGGTCCGATTATCGCCAGCACGCTTTCGAGCACGAATGTTTCCGCCACCGGGCCCGGCGCCTACATCAGGGTCGGTGACGGCGGCATCCAGCCCTTCATGCTCCCGGGCGGATCGCGTTCCGACTTGCCCGTTGTCATCAGCTCGCCGGCGGTAAGTTCGAATGGCGGCATCAACCTGAGCGGCGAATCCAGCTCTGGATTCAACGCGGCAGGCGGCGGCGGTAATCTCACGCTCAACGTGCATGCAATCGCGTTCGGTGGCGGCGACACCAATCGCCCGGTTCCCAATGGCCCGATCACATTGCCTAACGATCTGATCTCGGGCCCGGTCGGCTTGGGTGGCGGCGCGGGCGGCGGTTACGATCAATTCGAGAATGAACTCGGCGGTGGTGATGGCGGTGTCCTTACCGTCAATGCCGACAGCGACATCGAGGTTCATAATCCGATCGATGTGACCACCGGATTGCAGCCGCAGAATTTTGCGCCGTCCGGTAATGGCGGAAGCGTGACCCTGAATTCCGACGGAGGCACAGTCACGGTCGATAATCGCATTCTGGTTTCATCCAATGATCCGGCGGCTGCGCCCACGGCATCTCCGCCGCCACGCCGGCGCAGTGCGCGCGGTGGTAACATTACCTTGAAGAGCGGCAAGTCCGGCGACGCGCAGAATCGCGCCGTGGCCATCAACGTCACCAGCAGTGCGCAGTTGCTCTCGCTTCTCGCCGCCGCGCCCACCCCGCGCCCCGGCGGTAAGGTCACCATTCTCGCCACCGGCGCGAATAGCGATGTCAATATCAGCGGTGCGAAAATTCAAGCCGACGGCGGCACGATCGACATCCGGCACAACGGCGATGGCGGTAACGTCAACATCGCCGGAACGGCCACGCTTTCCGCCGATGTGATCAAGGCGGGCGCGTTCGGCGCCAACGGTTCGCTCACCATCGGTAACAGCACGCTCAACGCCGACACCTTGATCAGGCTTTATGCGCCGAGCAGCAACGGCCAGCTGATCTTCGTCGCCAACACGACTTTGAGCGGCGGCAGCAGGATCGATCTCGCGGCCAACACCATCACGATCAATCCACAGGTGGTCGTGACAATTTCCGGCAACGCCGGAGCGGCCAACGTCTACACCAACAATCCGAACTACTCGGGTTTCGGCGGGAACAATCCGAACAACGGAACGTTCAGCGGCAATGGCGCGCACAATCCTCAACCGTTGAGCAATGCGCCGCCGTTTGATTCCCCGCCGTCGCGTCCTACCGGCATCGGTGCCACTGGTACCGGCATAGGTGCCACGGGCAGCCGCGGCAACGGCAGGTAGGGCAACTACTCGTTAGGTAGGCCGGAGTGGTGCGGTGTCGAAAGGGAGCGCTGCCCCCTTAAGTATTAAGCACTATGAAGTTCTCAGAGAAGCAAGAGGGGAGAAGCAAGAGGGGTCAGACCCGCATATCGTCAATTCGGCTTGAACGCTACGTTTGTTAAGCGTCGTAACCTAACGAGTAGTTAACGGCGCTTGTCGTCGAGAAACCCGGCCCCCAACGCGATCCCACCGACAATAAGCGCGGCCGCGGTCGCGAACGGAATTAGATCGAACGGCGCGGGTGGCAGCGAGACGACGCCGTTCTCGTCCGTGACCGCCGCGGCACGCACATACCGTCCGTGGCGCGGTGGACGAAATTTGGCGGCGTAGCGCTCAAGTCGCGCGGCGAGGTCGCCTCCGCTCAACGGAATTCCATGACCGGCTGCAATCACGTTCGGACGCAGCCCGGCCAGTTCCTTGACCGAATTCTCTGTTGCCTGCCAGTCGCAATTGAAGGGCGCATCGGAGCGGGCCAGTCTTCTTCTTCCGCTCAGGAGTCCGGTCCACGAATCCATGTCCATCGTGGCCAGAGCATCGCCGGCGATCAGCACGCGATCCGAGGGACGGAATAAAGAAATGTGTCCGGGCGAATGCCCCGGCGTGTGGCGCCATTCCCAGCCAGGCATTCCCGGCAACTCGCCTCGCTCGCGAATACTTTCGGAGTCAGGCGGAAGTTCGCGCACGCGATTGTTCACCGGATGCGCGCGCGGAGGCACGAAGCGCGAGAGAAACGCGATCGCACCACCGACCGTCGGATCGGAGGGCGGATAAGTGGCGCGTCCGCTCACATAGGGCAGTTCGAGACGATGCGCATAGATCGGCACTTTCCATTCCTCCGCCAGCGCATGCGCGGACCCGGCGTGATCGAAATGTCCGTGAGTCAGAATGATTGTTTCCGGTTTGACGCCGGCGCCGAAACGCGCTTCCGCCGCGGCTATGATGTTGCGCGCGTTGCCGGGCAATCCGGTATCGACCAGCACCCACGGGCCGCCCGGTCGTCCGAGAAAATAAATGTTGGCAAAACTGATCGGCAGCCAGCCGACATCGGGAGCGATGCGCCTGATCCCTCTCATGCGAAAATAAGGCTAACTGGGATTAGCGTTGCGGCGAGTTTTGTTTCGCGCGTTTTTTCGAATGCGTGCTGCTCTTTGTGCGGGCCGCGTGCGCGGTGGTCTTGTCACCCGTAGTGACGCTGCGCGCAGCGGTGCGTTGTTCATCGAGTTGTTTGCGTAACTCGAGGTTTTCATTCTTCAACCGCGCCGCTTCCGCGCGCGAAACCACCGAGTCGCCGGACAAGGTGGTGAGAAGCGCAAGCTCATCGCGTTTCATGAACCCTTTCACTTCCTCCGCATGCGAGCCGGTGGGCGCGAGCGTGAGGTAGCGTTTGAAGTGATGCAACGCGTTCAGCGAATCGCCCAACTTGTCGTCATAAAGCAGCGCGAGCTTGTAGTGAATTTCCGCGGAACGTTCAGTGCCATCGAGCGCGTCTTCGTAAAGATTGATCGCCAGCAGAAAATCGCCGCTGGCCGTGCGCGCGTCCGCATCTTTTAAGAGCTGCTTCGCCGGCGGCGTCGCCATGCGATTGCACGATGGGAAAAGAACGAGCGCGGCTACACAGAGCGCGACGGCCAGATTTGCCGCGCGCTTCGAACTTGAGAAGGATTTGCTACTCGCGCGCATCATCGCACCGTCCTTAAACATGATCGTTCGCACCCTTCAACGCATTTCGACCGCGCTCTTGTCGCTGATCTTTCTGGCGGCGGCGAATCCGGTGCAAACAGGAAGTACGGCCCGGCTGGTATTTCACGATGTCGACGGGAACGAACTCTCCACCGCGAATGGTCACGTCACCATCATTACGGTCATCGCGCGGCAAAACGAAGCGAAGGCGCAGGCCGTGGCCGATCACGTCCCCGATCGTTACCTCGGCGACCGGCACTATCGCTACGTCACGATGGTCAATTTTCAGCACAAGCTTCTGTCGGCGCTGCAAGGCCTGACCAAGGCAATCATCCGCAATCGTCTTAACGCCGAAGCGGATCGTTTGCGACCGGAGTACACGAGCAAGAAGATCGATCACGACCCGCGCCAGGACATGTTTGTCGTGGCGGATTTCGATGGCAGCGCCGTAACGCAGCTTGGTCTCACGCCGGAGTTCGATGGCCTGGCCGTTTTTGTTTTCAACGGTCACGGAAAAGTGATCGCGCATTGGAATGAAGTGCCGTCGGAAGACATGCTCGCCAAAGCGATCAGTGCTGCGGAATAATTCCGCCGCACCATGACCACATTTCGCTTCGCTGTTTTTGCGTTTCTTTCGCTGACGGAAATTTCCCTGGCGGGTGATTCAGTAATTCGCGCGGCTTTCTGGAACATCCGCTGGTTTCCGGGCGGACGTCCGAACGCTTATCGCACCGAAGAAACGCGCCAGATCGATTCGGTTCACCAGGACATCACGAAACTCGAGGCCGACGTCGTCGGCTTCGAGGAAGTACGCAACTGGGACGCAGCCGCGCTCGCGGTCAAGCCACTGCCTGGATTCAAGGTCGATGTGTGCGCGAATTTTCCGCCGCGCGAAGGACAAACCGAAACGCAGCAGGTCGCGATCACGAGTCGTCTGCAACCGATGAGTGCGTGGGCCGAAGAATGGAAAGCCGGCAGCGCGATCACGCCGCCGCGCGGTTTTGCTTTTGCCGCCTATGAGGTCGCGCCGAAAAATCTGCTGCTCGTTTACGGATTGCACCTCAAAAGCAACCGCGGCGAAACGGTCGAAGACATTGCGATTCGCGAAGAATCAGTCCGGCAGTTGCTCGTGCACATGAAAGATATGGAAACCGCCTACGCGAATCTCGGCACACTCACCTGGCTGGTCGGCGGCGATTTCAACACCGCGCCGGACGACGCGCGCTTCCGCAGCGAGAAAACGACGTCGCTCCTCACCGGCAGAGGATTTCTTTGGTCCTGGCAGGACGTGCCGTTTGCCCAACGCGTCACCTTGCCGCCGGACAAACGTTTTCCCGCCGCCTGTTTCGATCACATTTTTTATCGCGGCGCGACCTTGAAGAAGGCGGAAGCGCTGCCGACTTCCGACGCTTCCAGCGATCATCGCGCCATCCGCGCGGAATTCGTTCTGCCGACTACTCGTTAGGCAAAGTATGGCCGATCGGGTTCCCGAACCGTGTCATCCCGAGCCGCGCAGACGGCGAGGGATCGCACCACTGGTCTCCCGATCGCGTGTTATCGAATGCGGTGCCGACAGAGCGATTGTGAGATCCTTCGGCGTGCTCCGCCGGCCTCAGGATGACAATGCGCGCGAAAATTTTCGCGTACGACTACTCGTTAGGGCGTTTCGACCGACAAACCTTCGTGTGCCAGTTCGAGAGTTTCGATCGCGACATCATTGCCATCCGCCTTCAAATCCGGCCCGGAATATTTGCAGGGAAACGCATTGCGGATTTTCCATGCGACGATCGGCTCGTGGTTTTCGTTCAGGAGATTGATCACGACGTCGCGCCGCTCGGCCGCATTCATCCGCACGGTGTTGAACCACTGGAAGAATTCATTGTCGCCCGAGACGATGCCGCGTTTCAAAGTGATGTTATTGAACTTGTGCAGGCCCGGCATCTTGCGCGCTGTCGCCTCGGGATCGCTGCCTTCGCGAAGCTCGATCACCGCGATCTCGGCGCTGAAGTCCATTCACTTCCGCCACGCCGAGCCGCGTGCCGCCCCATTGCACCGTGAAATGGTAGGCGGGTCGCGGGTACTGGCTCATAAGATGCCGAAGTAGTTTCCGAAAAAATTCGCAGATGCTCTGAAGCAACGTTCGCATGCTGAGCCTTCAGCGCGCGTTTTTCAATCCACAAACTTTCCCGGGTTCAGAATGCCTTGCGGATCGAGGGTTTTTTTTAACTGCGCATGCAGCTTCCGCGCAACGTCGCTGGTCGCTTCCGGCCACCAGCGCTTCTTCGCCAAACCGATGCCGTGTTCCCCGGTAATGACACCACCCCACGCCAGCACCTGCGCGAAAAGCTGATCGAGCACGCCTTCCACTTTTTCGCGCACCGCTGCCTCACGATTGTAACGATCGGCCATGATGTTGACGTGGATGTTGCCATCGCCGGCGTGACCAAAACACGCGATGGGAAAACCGGAACGCGCCGATAAATTTTCCGCGAAGGCAACCAGGTCGACGAGACGACTGCGCGGTACGACGATGTCTTGATTCAGTTTCGTCAGGCCGGTGGCGCGGAGCGAATTGCTGAACTCACGCCGCAAAGCCCACAGCCGCTCGCATTCGACTTCGTTCCTCGCGATCTCGAGCGCAGTTGGCTTTCGTTGCCTAACGAGTCCTTCCAGTTTCGCCATTTCCACCAGCACCGTTTCATCGTGACCGTCGAGATCGACCAGCAAATGGGCGTTCCCCGGCGGAACATGGGTCGCGCCGGAATCGCGCCGCGCCGCCTCGAGCGTGAAGTGATCGGCGATTTCAAGCGACGCGGGCAGAAATCCGGCGTGATAAATTTCCTGCACACACGCGGCCGCCTCCGACATGGAATCGAACGAGGCCGAAAGCGTCGCGCGCGTTGGCGGCAACGGCAGCAATTTTACGGTAATCTCCGTCACGACACCGAGCATTCCTTCCGAGCCGACAAAAAGGCCTAACAAGTCGAAACCGGTCTTGTTTTTGTGCACGCGTCCGCCGGTGCGCAGAATGTCGCCGTTGGCCAGCACCACTTCGAGACCGATGACGTAATTTCGCGTCACGCCATATTTCAAACAACGCGGCCCGCCGGCGTTGGTCGCGACGTTTCCACCGATGGTGCAATGCTCGAAGCTGGCCGGATCGGGCGGATAAAATAATTTTTGTGCTTTCGCGGCGCGCTGCAGATCGGCGGTGATGACACCCGGTTCCACAATCGCGATCGCGTCGGCGAAACTGATTTCCTTGATGCGATTCATGCGCGCGAGGGAGAGGGCAATGCCGCCGCTCGCCGGTACACAACCGCCGACATATCCGTAGCCTGCGCCGCGCGCCGTGACGGGAATCTTTTTCTCCGACGCGAAACGCAGCAGTTTGCTGACGTGATCGGTCGATTCCGCGAAGACGACAACTTCCGGCAAATGACTGGCGAACCACTTGTCGCCGCCGTGCGTCGCGAGCGTTTCCGGATCGCTGGCTACAACACTGTTACCTAACAAGTGCTGTAACTCGTCGGCCAGGCTCACATGCCCATGATCTGATAACCGCCGTCAACGTAAATGACCTGGCCGGTTATCGCGGCGGCTCCATCGCTGGCGAGGAACACACCGGTTGAGCCGAGCTCCGACGGTTCGCAGCTGCGCTTCAACGGTGCGTGCTCCTGGTAATGCTTGAGCATGGCGGTGAATCCGGCGATGCCGCGTGCCGCCAGCGTATTAACCGCGCCGGCCGAGATGCAGTTCACACGAATTTTTTTTGGCCCAAGATCGTAGGCAAGATAACGCGTGGAAGCTTCGAGGCTCGCCTTGGCCACGCCCATCACATTGTAGTGCGGCACAACTTTCTCCGAGCCGTAGTAAGTCATCGCGACAATGCTGCCGCCGTTCGTCATCAACGGCGCGGCCTCGCGCGCGAGCGCAACCAGCGAGTAGGCACTGATGTCGTGCGCCATGCGAAACGCTTCGCGTGTTGTGTTCACGAATTCGCCTTCGAGCGCTTCCTTCGGCGCGAAGGCGACCGAGTGTAGCATAAGATCAATGCGGTCGGTTTGTCCGCGCACCTTCTGGAAAAACTGCGCGATCTCTTCGTCTTTCGAAACGTCACACGGTTGCAAAAAAGTATCGGGGCCGAATTCGCCGACCAATTCCTCGACGTTTTCCTTCAAGCGCTCACCCTGATAATTGAAAAGCAATTTTGCGCCGGCGTTCGCCCATGCCTTCGCAATCGCCCAGGCGATGCTGCGTTTATTCGCGACGCCGAAGACTACGCCGGTTTTTCCTGCGAGCACTTGATTCGTCATAAGGCCTGACGATAGCCAGCTTCGGCCAGCGGGAAAACTGAATCAGGGTGTGCCGAGAAATTTTCCCTGCGGCGCAACGATGGCGCCGCCGAAGGTGGTGCAGCCGATGCCAATCGCGCAGTTGATGGCGGTGCCACCGGCTTGATTGTAACCGCTGCAGTAGCTGGCGATCCCGCTGACCTGAAGCCCGATGGCGCTGTTGGTAAAGGTAGCGCCATAGGAACTGATCGCGGTTCGAGTAGCCTGCAGCCCAGTCCCGTTACTACTGGTGGCGGAGCAGTTTTCCGCCAGGCTTGTGCTTAGGCCAGTCGAATTGACGCTGATCGCGTTGCAGCCAGTCGCAACTTCCGCAGTCAAGCCGGTGCCTGAGCTGCTCGACGCATAACAATTCGTAGCCGTCTTGGTGCTGAGTCCCGTTCCAGTGCTGCTTCCGCCCGTGCAGTTCAAGGCGGTGGTGGCAAAAAGCCCGGTGCCAAGACCATTGCTAACGCCATAGCAACCCGTCGCCGAGTAAGCGGTGTAAAGTCCGTAGCTACCGGTCGTGGTCCGACCGCGGCAGTTAGTTGCGTTTAACGCCTGAAGACCAATCCCGCTCGTGCTCGTGCCGACGGAATTGTTGGCCGTATCGCTGGCATACAGCCCCACGTTGCTTGTGCTCGTGCCGGAGCAATCCGACGCAGTCACGGCATCGATGCCGTGATTGGAAGAACTAACGCCCGAACAACCCGAAGCACTCACAGCGCTGATGCCAAAACCGGAAGAGCTAACGCCGTAACAGTTAGTAGCATTGTAAGTGAAAACGCCATGCGAGCTGTTCGTGCTCACGCCATAACAGTTAGTCACGGTGAGCGAGTTGATGGCGTGACTGCCGCATTGATACGCCGTCGAACTCTCGACTACGCCAGCATGAATTCCCTGGCCGCCGACGACGCGAACGACGCAATGATCGACCACGTTGGAAAACTCAAATCCCAATTCGATTCCGCTGGCCGAGCAACCGGAAACGGAAACGCCCGAGACGCGGATGTTCCCGTAGCCGGGTAACGGCACGTAGATTCCGTATTGAAATCCCGGTCCGCTCGAAAACGAATTGCCGTCAAAGGTCACGCCGCCCGCGATGTGACCATTCATAATGGTGACATCACCGGCGTTGAACAGGAGCACGCCATAGCCAAACGCAGAACTGGAGGTGGATGAAATCGTGAAGCCATTGAGATCGAGCGTCACGCCGCTGGCCGTGATGTTGATCGCGTTGGTGCCATTCACGGTCAGATTCGCCGTGAGATAATAATTTCCGGGTACACTAATATTGTAGGGATAAGAAAAGCCGGGCTGCGTTGGATCGATCGGCGTTCCAGCCTTGACCTGGTCTAACGACTTCATCGTCGGCGCTGGCGCGCCGGGCGGAGTGATTGGACCCTGGCCGGGTGCGGTGATGCTACCTGCGCAAAGAGCGGCGGCGATCAGGAAAAATTGATTCTTCGTGAAGCGAATGAGGAAGTGTTGGATGAATTTCACAGCGAGGATTTGAGAGCGCGACGCTTATACAGCATCAGCTTGAATCGGCGAATTATTTTCCGCTCGAACTCCAATGAGGAGGAGACTGGCTAGAACGGCAGCGGCGGAATCTCGATGTAACCTTCCGGCGGCTGAAATAATTTTTCGTCGCTGATCTTGTCCTGGCTTGATCGATTTCACCTCGAAATGAAAACGCTCGGGCGCGGCACTTTGGTTCGGCCCCATGTCGAAGCGCAGGCTGGCGCGCAGCGGGAAAAGTTTCTTTGCCGTTAACAACGTCGCCCATTGTTCTTCCAGCATGCGCGGTCCGAAGCGATGAGGCTCGTTGCGCAGGTAAGGCTGAAAGGGGAGCAACTGATTTGTCGCCCAGATCTCCATGACTTCGCCGCGCTGCTTGAGTTCGAATTGCTCGCACTCGTAGCCGAGAATCTTGTCCTTCTTGCCGGTCGCGGTCAGTTCAAGTTTCTCCATCGGCATCGGCGGCATCATCGGCATGCGCGGCATCGCCCCGGCCACGCCAGGCATGTTCGGCATGGAGGAATTTCCCGGCGCACCGGCCGCGCCCACGCCAGGTGGACCGGTTTGCGGTCCCACTCCGGGAGGCAATCCCATCGGAGGTGGTGGCATTGGTGGGATTCCCGGCGGCATTTTGTCGGCCTGCGGACCGACGCCGGCTGGCATCGGTGGCATGGGAGGCGCGCCCGCGGCTGACTTGTTAGGCTGCGCGCCAATTCCCGGTGGCGGTGTTGGCATTCCCGGCGGCATCTGCGCAGCCGCCGTCTCGCTCGCCGGCTTCAGCCGCACGAAGCTGCGGTTATGCGGATAAACAATCGTGGTCGCATCGGACTTGAGATCGACAATGTTAATCGGGTTGGGAAAATTTCCTCCCGATGCTTCGATGCGCAGGGAATTCTGCGTTGAGCGTGTAAGTCAACGGAGTGCTCTCGCCGCCGCGCGTGACCTCGATTTCGATTTTTCCTTCAAAGGCGAACGCGCGCGTCGCCAGTGTCGTTAGGCAAACAGCGATCAGCAGTCTGTGCATGGCCAACTGCGCCACAACTCAGCAGGCAATGGCGTGTCGCTGGCAGACGCCGGAGAGCAAATCCCACAAGGCACCGAGCACACGATCGACCGCCGCTTTCGCCGGCGTCGCGTTGTCGTCATTGATCTGCTCCTCCAACATGGCGCGTTCGGCGGCGGAATGTTCGCGATCCGCTTCCACGTGGACGCTGAAGTATTCGTAGCTCTTTGGATTCGTTAGGCCGTAGTGCTTCTTCAACCCGTCGATCTTCGATTCCGAGACTTTTGGAATCTGACTCTCGTAGGCATAGAGCGCGGCCAGTCCTTCGCAGGTTGACCCGCTTCCGCAGACAGAACGGAAGGTGTCGATCAACTTCGCTGTTTCCGGTTGCTGCTGCGCCGCGCGAATTTCCTCCCGCGTTGTGCCTAACGACTCCGCGAATTGCAGCCACAACTCCGGATGATTCGGATCGCCCGCTTCCTCGTCGATCAGATTGGAGAGGATTTGCCGGCGCGTCGGTTGATCATCGCACTTCGCGTGCACCGCCGAGAGATAAGTCGGGAAAGCTGCGACGTGCTGATAGTACTGCTGCGCGTAATCACACAGCGCGTCCTTGCTTAGTTCGCCGCGGGTCCAGGCGAGATAGAACGGATGGGTGAGCAAATGTCTGGCGGCGATCTGTTGATCGATGTCGTCGAGATGTTTGTTCATGGGATTGGTGGTTAGGCGGAAGTTTTTCGTATCTTGCCGATCTTGAAGAAAGAAATTGCATTCGTAAATGACGAATCCGTAGAATACTTCGTCAGCTTTTCTGCAAGATGTGTTTGATGCCGCGAATGGGGATCACGACCCAGTCCGGGCGGTTGTTCAATTCGTAGCCGATTTCGTAAACGGCTTTGTCGAGAAGATAAGCTTCGAGCAGCACCTGCAATTCCTTGTCGTCTTTCGGGATGAACGGCGCGCCCGCCGTGGTGGTGAGATAACTTTGCAAAAAGATGCTGCTCATCTGCCGATACCAGGTGTCGGCCCAGCGCTCGAGAAACGGGACATCTTCCGTGCGCATGGCCGGTTGCCAGAGCGCGCTGTAGGCGGCGTACTGGCAGGAACGCATCATGCCGGCGACATCGCGCAGCGCAGAACGTTTCAGTTTTCGCTCGCTCAAGGAGCGCGCCGGTTCGCCTTCGAAATCGAGGATGACGAAATCTTTTCCCGTCCAAAGCACCTGGCCGAGATGATAATCGCCGTGGATGCGAATCTTCATCGCCGCCGACTTCTGTTCGAGAATGCGTTGTTCGTGCGCGAGAATTTCGTCCTCGGCCGCCAGCACCTGTTCGGCCTCGGGGCGAAATGCTTCCGGCAAATCGGGCAGCTTCCTTTGCAGAAGCGCGAAGCGTCTTCCGCGTGGAAGCGCGCATCGTCTTGGAAGACGGAACGTTGCGCGAAGGAGTTGAACGGCTCCGGCGCGAAAGCGCGATCGTCGGACTCGGAGGCGAGCGCGAGATGCAATTCGCCCGTGCGTTGTCCGAGCAGCCTCGCCTTCTGCGGATAGACGCCACCGAGTAATTCTTCCAGCATGGCGGCGGTCGGTTTCTTCGCGTCCTGCAAATCGCCCTTCCGGCCAAGGACGCGTTCGTAGAATCGGCCGACCGCATCGAGGGTGAGGGTCCAGGCGTCGCCTTGGTTCGGTGCCGCCGCCTGCAACAGACAAACCACCGTCGGTTCGCCTTTTGCGCGCCGATATTCAATCATCCCGCCAAAGGCCGGGACGCATTCGAAGTGTTGTTTCTCCGTGAGATAGCGCGTGACTTCGACATCGGGATTTACGCCGTCTTCCAACTTGCGATAAAGTTTCAGGAAGAATTTATTCTCGAAGAGCATGGAGGAGTTGCTCTGCTCCGCATTGAGAACGTTCGAGTCCGGCACTTTCGTTTCACTCGTTAGGCCGGAACTTTTCACGCCGCGCAATTCACCGGATTTTCCCTTCCAGCGTTTGCCTTCAAGAATGGAACGAAAGAGCTGCTCGCGAAACGCTGTGTCCCAAATCGCGTCGTAAAGCACAGCCTCATCGGCGCCGGAAAAACGCGCGATGACGGCATGTGATGCGGAGGTTGAGATGGAATGGGCGGCCTCGCGCACCGCGATGTGCACCGGCAGCGCGTAGGTTTCCGGCGCACCATCGACATAATTCACTTCCAGGAACCAGAACTGCGCGCCGTTCTCTGCGAAATCGATGCGCTCGGCGATGCGCATTTCGCGAATGGTGCGGGCCTTGGCCCCAAACCAGCGGCAACTGCGAATGTAATCAGGCAGAATTTCGCGCTCGAATTGCTTGCGCACTCCATCGGCGAGTAACGTCTGCAAATTCGGCGGCTCACTCAGCACGGGAACGAGGTGGTGCTTGTGTGTGCCGGTCCGTTTCGGTTGCGATCGCAGGACGAACCAGAAATGCGTGTGCGGTCCAAGCGTGATCGGGTAGTGCGTCTTCCTGATCGGAGGGAAATAATTCTGGCTGAAAACTTCCATGAGCGAACAGCCGGCAAAACGCGAGAGATCGAGCTCCGCGATTTGCGAGAAGCGCGAGAGATTCGCCACAACCAGAATTGTTTCGCCATCGTACTCACGCAGGAACGCGAGAACCTTCGCGTTTTCCGGATGGAGAAATTGGAGCGAACCGCGCGAGAACGCCTTGAAGTTTTTCCGCATCGCGATGACGCGCCGCATCCACCACAAGAGCGACGACAGATTCTTCTGCTGATTCTCGACGTTGATCGCTTCGTAGTGATACTCGGGATCAATCGTGATCGGCAGATAAAGCTGCTGCGGATTCGCTTTTGAAAAGCCGGCGTTGCGATCCGGGCTCCATTGCATCGGCGTGCGCACACCGTTGCGATCGCCGAGATAAAAATTGTCACCCATCCCGATCTCGTCGCCGTAGTAGAGGACCGGCGTGCCCGGCATGGAAAAAAGCAGAATGTTGAGGAGCTCGATTTTGCGGCGGCTGTTGGCCAGCAACGGCGCGAGGCGGCGACGAATGCCGAGATTGATGCGCGCGGTCGGATCGGTGGCGTAAACGCGCCACATGTAATCGCGTTCTTCGTCGGTCACCATTTCGAGGGTGAGCTCGTCGTGATTGCGCAGGAACATGGCCCACTGACAAATCTCCGGAATGGCCGGCGTTTGCTCGAGGATATCGATGATCGGAAACCGATCCTCCATCTGTAGCGCCATGAACATCCGCGGCATGAGCGGGAAATGGAAATTCATGTGCGACTCGTCGCCCTTGCCGAAATACGAAACGGCGTCTTCCGGCCATTGGTTCGCTTCCGCGAGCAGCATGCGGTCGGGGAAGTTCGCGTCGATGTGCGCGCGTATTTTCTTCAGGTAGGTGTGCGTCTCGGGCAAGGTTCTCGCAGTTGGTTCCTTCGCGTTCGTAGAGATACGGAACGGCGTCGAGCCGCAAACCATCGACACCCATCTTCAGCCAGAAATCGCAGACCTTTTCGACGCGCTCGTGCACCGCGGGATTGTCGAAATTCAAATCCGGCTGATGCGAATAGAAGCGATGCCAGTAGTAAGATTTCGCCACCGGATCCCACGACCAGTTCGACGTTTCGAAATCTTTGAAGATGATGCGGGCGCCGGAGTATTTGTCGGGCGAATCGCTCCAGACGTAGAGGTCACGTTCCGGCGAACCGGGCGGAGCGCGCCGCGCTTTTTGGAACCACGGATTCTGATCGGAGGTATGATTGATGACCAACTCCGTGATGACGCGCAGACCGCGTTCGTGCGCGGCGGCGAGAAAATCGCGGAAATCCTGCAGCGTGCCGTAGTTCGGATTGACGTCGTAATAATCGGCGATGTCGTAGCCATCATCGCGCAGCGGCGATGGATAAAACGGCAACAGCCAGAGCGCAGTTACGCCGAGCTCCTGCAGATAATCGAGCTTTTCGATCAGCCCGCGAAAATCGCCGATGCCGTCGCCGTTGCTGTCGTGAAAGGTCTTAACATGCAGCTCGTAGATGACGGCGTCCTTGTACCAGAGCGGATCGGACGGCAACGTCTCGGGCATGCGCTAACAGGTGGCGCACAATCCCCAAGGGCGCAATCGCGCGCCTAGCCCTTCCCTTCGACGTGACGGTAATGAATGACCTTCACTTTTTCGAGCGTGACCAAACCGCTGCCCATCATTTCGTCCAGCGCGGGCAGGAGTGAATTCACTTTTTCCTCCGTATCGACGATCTCGATCACGATGGGCAAATCCATCGAAAGCCGGAGAATTTTCGCGGTGTGAATGCGGCTGGCCGCGCCAAATCCCATGGAGCCGCGCAGGACGGTCGCGCCGGCCAGATGCAATTCGCGCGCTTTGCGGACGATCGCTTCGTAGAGCGGCTGATGCTGCCAGCGATCGCTTTCGCCGATGAAAATACGGAGGGCGACAGCGTCTTTGGGCAAATGCATTTCGCGATTCATCTGGGCAGGAGAACGAGGGCGAGGATGCGTCCGGCCCAGACGGCAAGCAAACAACCGCCTAACGAAAGCAAGATGTTCAGGGTGGCTCGCCACCAATCGCCGGCCTGGGCGAGGTCGAGTGTTTGCAGACTGAATGACGAAAAGGTGGTGTAACCACCGAGCAGACCGATCATGAAAAATTGCCGGAAGGCGGGCGAAACGAAGAGGCGCCCCTGCGGATCAGTCGCGGCCGCGAAGAAGCCGATGATGAATGAACCACTGATGTTGACCAGCAAAGTGCCGAGGGGAAAGAACTCACCCGAGCGCTCCGCGACAAAGCCCGAAACCCAGTAGCGTGCGCCCGTGCCGAGCGCACCGCCTAACATCACAGAAAGATAATTCAGCATAAAAAACTCCTATCGTTGCCTTGCGGGCGTTGATAGGAGTCATCAGCCTGCGCGGTTCTCCACTCGATGGTGGAAGGCAAACTCCATTGCCTGGCGAAAAGATAATGGCGCGGCGATCACGAGCAAGTCAGAACTCGTTAGGCACGGCTAACGCTCGACCCTCTCGGCTTCACTGGAAACGCAAACCCATTGGCCGTCGCGCAGGTTCCACGTGTCGGTGAACTGGATCGTGCTGGAAAATTTCTCGCCGTTTTCCTTCGTGCCTTTCTGTTTCGCAATACCCGTGACGACCGCAATTTCCGGCGTCTGCATCTTCACCACCATGTTAGAGGCCTTGGCCGAATGATAGGTGTTCGTGTTGTCGCGCACTTCGCGCAGGATCTGCGATTTCGACGCGGCTCCTCCATCAGCAGATGTTGTCCGGAAATCGTCCGCCAGCAGTTTGTCCAGCGCCTCGGGGTCGCGTTTCCTGATGGCGTCCTGCCATTTGGTTTCAAGGGAACGAATGGTTGTTCGCGTAATCCAACTGCTTTCGTAGTTCCCCTGATGATAGCTGCGTGGCGCAGGCTCAACCTCTGACGACATGTTGCGCACGTGCGGTGCGTGCGGCTCAACTGCGCGCACCGGCTCCGGATTCAACACGCTGCGCGAAGATCGCTCGAGCGCAGGTGTCGATCGTGGTTTGGCCGAACGTTTCGGCGTTGGTTCGGCCACCGTCGCCGTCTCAACCATTGGTTCCGAAGGAGGCGGTGGTGCCGGTTCCGGCGTCGGCGACGGTTTTGGTTTGGGAGTCGGCCTCGGTTTTGGAACCGGGGTCGGCTTCGGCGTTGCTTCAGGTGTAGCCGACGGAACGGGTGGGGGAGGCAAACGCAAAGTCGACGCGGGCGCGTCCTGTCCGAAAGCCATTGCCCGCCACGCGAGCGTGATTGCTCCAATCAGAAAAATTCGGTTTTTCATCCCCGCGCGCGACGAACTCGCGAACTTGGCCGCATCGTAGTGCGGGCGACTTGACGGTCAACTCGATTTACCGCGCTGCATGAATGCGGGAAATGACGTTGGACGAAGGCACGCCCGCGCACTAATAGAGCCTGCACAGGACCCATGGATTCAAGCAAAGTGGATGATGGCGTTGCCGGCGTCTGGCGTAACCGATCTGGAATTGATGCAAGGAATCCAGGCCGAAGATCCCGAGGCGCTCTCGAGCCCTCTACGATCGTTATCACGGAATCCTGAAAGCGCTGATCCTGCGCGTCATCCACAACGAAGCCGAGGCGGATGATTTGTTGCAGGAAATCTTCATGGAGATCTGGAAACAGGCGAAGAATTTCTCGGCGCAAAAAGGCAAACCGCTGGGCTGGATGGTGACGCTGACCCGGCGGCGCGCCATTGACGGGCTGCGAAAAAAGCAGGCCTATGCGCGCGCGGAGGAACGCTTGCAGAACGAAACGGAACAGCAGCCCGACGCCTGGGTGCACAACGCCACCGAAGAGGAAATTACCTTCAGCGACACGCGCGCCCTGGTCCGGAAAGTGATCAATACTTTGCCGGAGGCGCAGCAGGTGGCGATAAATCTCGCATTTTTTCGTGGGATGAGTCAGCGCGAAATCGCGTCCCATACGAATACACCGTTGGGAACGGTGAAAACGCGGCTGGAATTAGGACTGAAAAAAATCTATGACGGCCTGAAGGAGTTTCGCGATGAGCTTTGAAGAATTCCAGAACCGCGCCCGGCTCTATGTCATTGGCGCCTTGGAAGCCGAAGAGTTGGCGGAATTCGAGGAAGCGCGCAAGGAATTCGGGCAGAAAGCCGAAGATTTCATCGCCGAGTGCTACAACTTGCACGAAGCCTTCGCGTTGAGCCTGAAGCCGGCCAAGTCGTCGGACGCGATCAAAGAGCGGTTGATGGAGATGGTGCGCAACCGCAAATCGAAGTAGCTAGACCTTCGTTCGAGCCGTTGCGCAGTTCGTGCAAGATAAATTCCTGCAGAAATCCGTAGAAGTTTACCTGGAACAAACCGAGATCGCGGCGCGAACCGATGGGCGAACGGTAATGATCGCCCAGCTCGCTTTCGGTGAAGCCGTACTTCGAGGCGATGACGAGCCGCGCCTGGTTCAGGGCGTTGAGCCAGGCCTCGGCGTTTTCCGTCGGAATACGCAGGGTGCAGTTGGCGAACGGCTTTGAGTTGTTGCCGTTCAACGGTTTCAAATCGGCGGCCACTGTTTCCGTCGCCGTTTGGAAAAGACGATGCAGCTCGGGCTCCACGTATTGTTTCCATTCCTGGCAAATTTCTTTTTCCGAAGCATCGGCCGGCAGACTGAACAAACGCTCGCGCGCTGTCGCGCTGTCCTCCGGATTGGTGCTCTCGGGAATTTGCCGCAGCAGCTCGGCCAGGAAGGGATCGAGTTCCGAAAGCTCGAGCACATCATCCTGGCGGCGAATCTCCATTAGTTAATGCGTTCGATCGTGGCCAGGAGCAGATAGCCATGCAGCTGTTGCACGTAAAGCTCCGCGCGCTCACGCAAGCCGCTCCAGACAATCGAGCGTCCCTGCTGATGAACTTCCAGCATATGCTTTTCCGCCTTCTCGCGGGGGAAGCCGAAAACTTTTTGGAAAACCATCGTCACGTAGCTCATCAGGTTGATCGGGTCGTTGTGCACCACCACCTGCCACGGCAAGATCGAGTTCCTGTTTTTCGCGCGTCTCGTGTTCGATGATCGGCGCTGCCGTGGCCGATTTGAAAATTGCTGTTGAACCACTCGTTAGGCGTCCCTTCGTCCCGCGGCTCGCTGCCTGCGAACTCATGGAGAGAAAGTTAACATCGCTACGCTTTGCATCAAGGGCGGCTGGCCGCCTTGACCAGACGAAATTGCAACCGTTCCATGGCGCGCGCTCCGGCCGCGCTTTTGTCGTCGTAACCGTGCAGATGGAGCAGGCCGTGAACGATGTAGAGTTTCACCTCATCGATGGTGGAAGTGTGAAAACGCTGCGCATTGCGCCTGGCGGTTTCGACGCTGACGAAAATTTCGCCGTGCTGAAAAGTGATCACATCGGTCGGTCCGGCGATGTTCATAAAACGCCGATGCAATATCGCCATTCGCCGATCGGACACGAGTAAGACGTCGATTTCGCCTAACGAGTGCTTCTTCCGAACCTTGGCCAGCGCGCGTTCCGCAAATTGCTGCAACGCCTCGCAATCGAAGCGTTGTTTTCGTTGCAGATTTCTAACTGAAATCGCCATTCGTCAGGCTGGCGGGCGCTGTTCGGCCTGGAAGTTTCGCGTGATGAGCCGCGCGCCTTTGTTGAAAGTAAAGTAGGCCCAGGCCCACTGGAACAAAACGGCGAGACGATTGCGGAAGCCGACCAGAAAAATGACGTGAATGAAGAGCCAGGCCAGCCACGCCGGCAGTCCGCTGATATGAATGAAGTTCAGATCGGCCACCGCTTTGTTGCGGCCGATGGTGGCCATGCTGCCTTTGTCCCAATACCAGAAGCGTTGCGGCTTCCGGTCATCGATCATGGCCAGAACATTGCGTGCGGCGTGGCGGCCTTCCTGCATCGCGACGGGCGAAACACCCGGAAGCGGCTGGCCCGTTTGGTAGGGGAAGTTGGCCAGGTCGCCGATGACCTGGATTTCCGGATGACCGGGAATGGTCAGGTCGTTGTTTACGAGCACGCGGCCGACGCGATCGAGCGGTACGCCGAGACTTTTGCCGAGCGCGGAAGCGGTGTTGCCTGCGGCCCAGATTTTCACGCGACAGGGAATGAACTTGTCGTTCACCTCCAAACCCTCCTCGGTGAGATTTTTCGCATGCACGCCCGTGATGACTTCCACGCCGAGAGCCTGTAATTGCTTCAGCGCTTTGGCGGAAAGGTCTTCTGGAAAACCGGCGAGAACGCGCGGCTCGCCTTCGATCAAAATGACGCGCGCATCGGACGGATTGATGTGACGAAAATCTTTCGCCAGCGTGTAACGCGCGATTTCCGCGATGGCGCCGGCCAATTCCACGCCGGTCGGTCCGGCGCCGACGATGGCGAAAGTCATGGCGGCTTTGCGCGCGGCTTCGTCGGTCATGCGATCGGCGTATTCGAAGGCGAGCAGTAAACGGCGCCGGATTTCGATCGCGTCCTCCAGGCTCTTCAAACCGGGCGCGAGTTTCTCCCATTGTTCATTTCCAAAATAGGAATGCCGCGCTCCAGTGGCGATGATGAGGTAATCGTAGGAAATCTCCTGGCCGCCCGCGATCAGCTTCTTCGCCGCGACCTTGATGTCAGTCACTTCCGCCAGCATGACGTCGATGTTGCAATAACGATTGATCACGCAGCGGATGGGCGATGCAATGTCGGCCGGCGAAAGCGCCGCCGTCGCCACCTGGTAGAGCAGCGGCTGGAAGAGATGGTAATTGGTGCGGTCGATAATCGTGACGCGCACCGGTTCGTTGCCGAGCAATTTGGCCGCTTCCAATCCACCGAAGCCGCCGCCGATAATCACGACGCGTGGTTTTTGCGGTTCCGGTTCCATTTCTAAAATGCTCCGCCGAAGCGCGGGGAACGCGAGCCCGATTTTCCGTGGCGCGAAAATCCGCAGTTGTCTCAGGGAGAAAGCGCGCTACCTTGCGCGCCTTATGCCGAAACCGATTGCGCGCAGTAAGACCCGGAAAGCCGTCGCCAAGCGATTCAAAATCACCGCGACTGGAAAGGTTTTGCGCCAGCATGCCTCGCGTCGTCATTTGCTCTCGGCCAAGAGCGCCAAGCGCAAGCGCTTGATGGCGAAAGCGGCTTTGGTCGATAAGACCGATGTGGCCCGGATCAAGGCGAATCTGCCTTACGCCTAACGAGAGGTTAGTGACCCGGCGGTAAACCTTCGTCGGGGTAGGTGACGACGCCGTTGCGTTCCACCGCTCCCGGACCGTTGCGAACCGCCGTCGCCGGAACGGGATTACTGCCCGGCAGGCGCGTGGGCGGCGGATTCGGAAAATGTCGCTCGTAGCCTTCCTGCGGAGAACGATAAAGATCGCGCCGGTTCTCCAGGGTGGTGCAGGACGTGCCCGCGAGCAGGAGGACGAGGAGCGGAAGCCATTTCACGCGCGCGATGCAACCAGAAGCATTCTGCCATGTCAACGCGGGCTGAGTTCGTCGCGAAGAAAAGAGCATTGCGCCGCGCGCGAGTTGCGCGAACTTTTGCACTCCGTCAGGGGCTATGGACTGCGGACTTACGAATCCCGCCAGGGCAGGAATGCAGCAACGGTAGTCTGATCCACTTTGCCGTAGTTCTCTGGCGGACTTTTCTTTTCCGGCGATGCTGGCGACATCCCGATGAAGTTACTCAAGGTGAAAACGGTGCGGTTCGCGGAAGTGGTGGAGCGATGCGGCACGCCGCAACCGTACACGCTGTGGCTGAAACCGCGGGCCGATCGCGAACTGCAAACCTTGCGCAAGAGCAATCGCGTCATGACAATTCAGCGGACGGATTCGGGGACGGACTTTGGTGTGCCGGAATTTTGTGAGCGCAAAGGCGCGCGTTATCTGACGTTTCCGAAATCGCTCAAGCCTTTCGTAAAGATGCGTGTGGTCGGAATCAACTGGGAGCTGGTGAAGTCGTGAGCGAGCGCGTTGGCCTAACGAGTGAAGAGCGCCGGCGTTACTCGCGGCATCTCACCATGCCGGAAGTCACCGAGGCCGGGCAGGAGAAATTGAAAGCGGCGCGTGTCCTGTGCATCGGCGCGGGCGGTTTGGGTTCGCCCGCGGTCATGTACCTGGCCGCGGCCGGTGTCGGCACGCTCGGCCTGGTTGACGCCGATCACGTTGATCTTTCCAATCTGCAACGGCAGTTGCTTTACGGAACAAAGGACCTCAGGCGCGCGAAAGTGGAAGCGGCGCGCGACCGTATTCATGACCTCAATCCGCACGTGGAAGTTCGTGCGCACCAGACGCGCTTCACCAGCGCGAACGCGATGGAAATTATCGCGGACTACGACCTGGTCGTCGACGGCTCCGATAATTTTCCCACGCGCTATCTTTCCAACGACGTCTGCGTTTTCGCGCGCAAGCCAAACATCTACGGCTCCGTTTTTCGTTTCGATGGTCAGACCACGGTTTTCGCGCCGCATCTCGGCGGCCCGTGTTACCGCTGTCTTTTTCCCGAACCGCCGCCGCCGGGCACGGTGCCAAATTGCGCCGAAGCCGGCGTGCTCGGCGTTTTGCCCGGCGTGATCGGCATGTTGCAGGCGATCGAGGCGATCAAGCTCATCATCGGCCTGGGCGATTCGCTCGTCGGTCGTCTCCTGCATTTCGAGGCCGCGAAAATGAAGTTCCGCGAATTCAAATTGCGCCGCGATCCGCAGTGTCCGGTCTGCGGCGAGCATCCAACGATTCGCGAGCCGATCGACTATGAGCAATTCTGCGGTATGCTCAGCACCGTGTCGGAAATCTCCGTGCACGAATTGAAGGGGAAACTGGATGCGCGCGAGAAATTCCTGCTGCTCGACGTGCGCGAGCCTAACGAGTACAAGATCGCGCGCATCGATGGCGCGACCTTGATTCCGCTGGGCGAATTTCCTGCGCGGATAGCGGAGTTCGACAAGGAGGCCGAGATCGTGATCCATTGCCACAGCGGAATGCGCAGCGCGCATGCTGTGCAGTTGATGCAGGAGGCCGGACTTCGAAAGAGTTTTCAATCTGGCCGGCGGCATCGATGCCTGGTCGCAGGAAATCGACCCGAGCGTTCCGCGTTATTAAACTGCCCAAAAGAAAGGTCGGCAAGCGGTTGACATTATGGGAAAATCAGCTTTCTTGTGCGCCACGATTACAACATCACTCTTGTGAGAGTGCACTGGACGCCGGGTGATTTCCCCGCTCGTATGCAGTTCGGTGCTGATAACGAATCACAAGCTGAATCCTACATCGCACAACGTGTATTCTTGATGAAACCCAGAACAATTTTACAGACCGCCGCGGTTCTACTTTTGAGTGTCACGTCGCTCTTTTCGCAGGACGCGACCTCGCCGCTCATTTTCTCAAAGGTCAAGTCGAGCAAGACCTCGGAGACAGATAACGGGGAGAAATCCAAGGTCAAAGCGATCAGGACATCCGAGGCGGACAAGCCGGAAAAGAAGCCGGTAGCTAAGCAGGAGATTAAGCAGGAAAAATCCAACAGCGGCCCGTTCGTGTTTGTGCCGACCACGGCAACATCGTCCTCGAGCAAGGCCCGGGGGTTTCAGTGGAAGCCGAATATCGTCACGACCGTTTTCTGGATTGGCGAAAGGCCGAGCGGAAATAATCCCACGCCGAATCGTTCCAGTTCGTGGGACGCGAACTGGTCCGGCAGCTACGGCGGGTTCGACAACCCGGACCGCACGCAGCGACGCAATTGGATCCCGGTCAGTTTCACGCCGAAACAAAATCCGTTCTACTGCGCACTGCCTTACAACGACAAGGCGCGCGATGGCCATCGCCCGGAAGCGTCCCAGGTCGTGCCGTGGTTCAAGGATGCCTACCAGGGGCCTGGCGTTTCCACCTGCAAGGATCGCTGGATCGCGATTCGCAAAGGTAACCGCGTGGCTTACGCGCAGTGGGAAGATGCCGGACCGTTCCGCACCGATCACTGGCAATACGTCTTCGGCAACGAACGACCGAAAGCGAATTTGAACCAGGGCGCTGGCCTCGATGTTTCACCGGCCGTGCGTGATTTTCTCGGCCTGCAGGATACCGATGTGACCGACTGGAAGTTTGTCGATTTCGCGAACGTGCCGGCTGGACCGTGGGCGAAATACGGCGACAACAACACCTTCGTGCAGAGACAGCGCAAGAGCAGCGTGCGCGTGGCCGAAGGCATGAAGCCGTCGGCAGAGATCACGCCTCGTTAGGCGGTTGAAGCGACTCGTTAGGCCGCCGTTAGAACAACTGCGGGTGATCGTCTTCGCTTTGTGCTTTGCCGATGACGCTGCGGATTTTTCCGACCAGCTCGCGGAAGTCGTAGGGCTTTTGAATGCAGTCGAGCACGCCGGCTTTCAAAATTTCTGAGCGGATCGCCGGATCGAGATAGCCGCTCGCGACAATGGCGCGGACGCTCGGTTTGCTCCGTTTCATTTTCAGGAAAACTTCGCGGCCGCCGAGCTTCGGCAGCCCGAGATCGCAGACCACCAGACCAATCTCATCGCGATGCAGCGTGAAAGTCTCGACCGCTTCCTCGCCATCCTTGGCCGAGAGCACGCGATAGCCTTCGCCTTCCAAAATCTGTGCGCCGAGATCGCGCAGCATCTCTTCGTCTTCCACCAGCAGAATCGTTTGCGGCGCCCGCGTTTTGCGTCGGTCGATCGCGCGCGCAGGCGGCGTAATGCTCCGAACTGGCGAGCGGCAGATAAATTGAGAACATCGTGCCGACATCCGGTTCGCTCTCCACTTGCACAAAGCCGCGATGATTGTTCACCACGCCGTAAACGACGGACAGCCCGAGTCCGGTTCCCTTGGCGCGTTCCTTCGTGGTAAAGAACGGCTCGAAAATATGCGCCTTAATTTCCGGTGACATTCCGATGCCCGTGTCGCGCACGCGCAGGCAACCGTAGCTGCGCGATTCCGCGCCGGTGAAAGAATTCCGCGAGTTCTTCGCCGCGCGCGACCGAAGTTTCGAGACTGAGCGACGCCGCCGCTGGGCATGGCGTCGCGCGCGTTCACGCACAAATTGAGCAACACCTGGTGAATCTGACTGCGATCTGCCGTGATCGGCGGAAGGTTCGGATCCAGATTCAACTCGAAGGTGATCATCTTCGGGAAGGTGGCGTGCAGCATTTTTTCCAGCTCGCGCACCAGTCCGTTCAGATCGAGCGGGGAAAGATTCGCTTCGGCCTGGCGCGCGGAAGCGAGAAGCTGCTGCACCAGTGCCGCGCCGCGTTCGACGGCTTCGCGAATGACCTTGAGCGCGCCCGGCACCAACTCGGGCCGCGTCTCCCATTTATCGAGCTGATTGGTGTAACCAAGAATGATGGCGAGAATGTTGTTGAAATCGTGCGCGATCCCACCCGCCAGAGTGCCGAGGCCTTCCATCTTCTGCGCCTGCACCAGTTGTTGTTCGAGCCGCTTGCGTTTGGTGTCGTTGAACAAATGGCCCTGTAACTGGGTAAGGTGTCCGTGTTCATCGAATGTGCCCACCAGCTGCGCCACGACATAAAGCGCTTCGCCGGTCGGCTGTCGCATTTCCAGCTCATGACGCTCGACGGTTCCGTGCTGCACCACGAGCGAGAGCAAGTGCGTGCCGTCTTTGCGCGAGCGCAGGAGCGACATGAAATTTGTCCCGAGCACTTCCGCTTCGGAATTGAAACCGAAGATACGAACGAAAGCCGGGTTGCAGGTGATAAAGCTCCCGTCCGGGCGCATGATGAAGGTGGCGGTGAATCCTTCATCGACGAAGCGGCGATACCGTTCCTCGCTGATGCGCAACGCCTCTTCGGTTCGCTTGCGCGCCGTGATGTCGGTGTTGATTTGCAGCCGCTGCGAATTCTCGCCCTTGCCTTTCAAAGTCCAGTGGCTCGCGACATGGATCGGTTGTCCGTCGCGCCGGACCTGATGCAGTTCGCCCTCCCAATGCGATTTCTTCTGCAGAATCTTTTCCAGATCGAGCGCGCCATCGCGCAACTGCGTCCGCAAGAGTTCGTGCACATTCCGGCCCACGGCCTCGTTGGGACTCCAGCCGTAGATATTTTGCGAACCGCGATTCCAATAGGTGATGCTGCCGCGCGCGTCGCAGAGAATGATGCTGTCCTTGGCCTGATCGAGTAATTCCGCCTGCTCGCTCAGGTGGGCGTGGGCTCGAACCAACTCGAAGTGCTGGCGCGTTTCCTTCACCGCGCGGCGCACGGCGGGGACGAGCTTGGTCAGGTGCTCCTTGAAAACGAAATCCGTCGCACCGTCGGCGAGCGATTCGATTGCCTGGTTCGGGTCCATCGAACCCGAAACAAGAATGAAGGGCACTTCCGGCCGTTTCTTCCTGGCGATGGCGAGGGCTTGTGTCGCATCGCGTTTCGGACCGGCGCCATCAGCCAGGATGACGTCGAGCTGCGCGCGATCGAGCGCAGCGCGAAAAGCCTTCTCTGTTTTCACGCGCACGATGTGCGCCTCGATGCCGCTGGCGAGGAGATGCTCGCGCACTAGTTCGGCATCGAGATCGTTGCCTTCCAGATGAACGATCTCCAGCGAATTCATGGGAGGATTAGAAGATGCGATTGTCCTGAAATGGACGGTGGTGCAGCCTGCGCGCGCGGACGACGACTCTCGCACCGGCGTGTCGCATTTCAAATTTGAATTCGCCGTTCTGCACCGGCCATACCAGTTCACCAAGGCTGGCCGCCGCGCCACGTAAAAAATGCCGGAAATTTCGTCCCGCCGATCCGCGCGCCTTTTATCGCGATGGCGGAGTGGGAGAGGGCGACGTTTGCGCGCTGCTCGACTGACGCGCCTTCATTTCCTTGAGCCGGTCCGCCGGGAAAAAAAGATAGAAGGCGAAGAATGATCCGCCTAGGACGAGAACGAGAAAAAAGAAACTGAGGAGGCGAAGGCTCTTTAGTCGCGCCGTGCTCCGCTCACGGGCAGCGCGTTTCTGCGCCAGCTCCAGCTCAAGCAGGCGCACCATGACTTCGGGATCGTTTTCCGGTGGTTTACGATTGCCCTCCTCCATGGTTCAGAACATTCCTATGCGATCCGACGACTCATGAAACCTGTAAGCAACGCCCGCAACCGACGCAAGCTTGTTGCCTTCGTCCTGCCGATGGCGGCGTTCGTCGGGCTCTTTGCACTCGTTAGTCTGCTGAAGAATTTTCAGGGGCCGTTCTGGATCGCGTCGCCGGAATACTGGGTTTTCCCACTGCAAACCGTGGTTAGCGGCGCGGTGCTCATCTACTTCTGGCGCGAGTACGAAATGCGCGCGCCGCGCCGGTTGCTTTTCGTGATTGGAATCGCCCTGCTCGTTTTTGTTCTCTGGATTGCGCCGCAACAGTTCTTCGGCTTCGCCGCACGCCCGGAGGGTTTCAACCCGACCATCTTTGCCGCGAGTCCTTCACTCTACTGGACGACCATTATCATGCGATTCATCCGGCTCATCATTGTCGTGCCGCTGGTGGAGGAGATTTTTTGGCGCGGATTTCTTTTGCGCTATTTCATCGACGAGAAATTCGAGCAGGTTCCATTCGGCACATTCTCGGCCCTGTCGTTCGCGATCGTGAGTCTCGGTTTTACCTTTTCGCATTCGATGGCCGACTGGCCGGCGGCCGCGGCGTGCAGCGCGCTTTACAACCTGGTCGCTTATCGCACGCGCAGCCTCAGCTCGTGTGTCCTCGTCCACGCCCTGACCAATTTGCTCCTCGGTCTTTGGATCATGCAGACCCGCCAATGGGGTTTCTGGTGATCGCGCCATTCATGGCACCCCTTTTGCTCAAGATTATGAGAAATGCGGACGACTTTCATACACAAGGTCATCCTCTGTGCGATCGCGGGCTTCCTGGCCGCGTGCCTCATAGAGTGGGGAAAGGTTTTTGTCACCGGCGCGGACGACGCGCTTAACGCCGGCTACAAGCACACTGCGCCCACCGTTCAGCTGACGACCAGTCGTTAGGCCGGAAAGAAATTGCCGGTTGTTCCTTTGCGCATAGTCTGCGTAAGGAATGAAAATCGGTTTTGCCCAGATCAATTCCACCGTCGGTGATTTGAATGGCAACTTTGAGAGAATTCTCGCCGCCTATCAGCGACTGAGCGCGGCCGGCGCCGAACTGGTCCTCACCCCGGAGTTGTCCATCACCGGTTATCCGCCGCAGGACCTCGTCTTCAAATCGCGTTTCGTTCCGCAGAATATCGAAGTGCTCGAACGACTGCACGACGTCCGTCGGCGACGCGGGCTTGCTCGTCGGTTTTGTCGAACGCAACGAAGGACGCGGCAAACCGTTCCACAATTCCGCGGCGTTACTCGAACGCGGACGTGCGATTCAAAAAACACACAAGTCGCTGCTGCCGACCTACGACGTTTTTGATGAAGATCGCTACTTCGATCCGGCGTGCGCGGTGGCGCCGTTCGACTTCCGCGGCCGCAAGATCGGCGTGACCATTTGCGAAGACATCTGGACCGAACATTACCTGCCGCGCCCGCTCTACGATGTCGAACCGGTGCGTTCGCTGGTCGATCAAGGTTCGGAACTGATCTTGAATCTGAGCGCGTCGCCTTTTGATCTGCGCAAGCCGGCTATCCGCCGGGAAATGGTCGCCTCGCTCGCGCGCACTTACGCGCGGCCGATTTGTTATTGCAATGCGATCGGCGGCAACGATCAGCTCATTTTCGACGGCAACTCGTTCGCGGTTAATCGCAACGGCGATATCATCGCGCAACTGCTTCCGTTTCGTGAAGCCGACCTGGTTGTCGATACGGAGAGCGCGGACACCAAACCGTTCGCGACGCGCGAAACATCGGCGGATTTGTTCGACGCCTTGTCGTTAGGCGTGCGCGATTATTTGCGAAAATGCGGCTTCAAATCCGCCGTGCTCGGGTCTGAGCGGCGGCATCGATTCCGCCGTGGTCGCAGTCGTCGCGGTCGATGCGCTCGGCAAAGACAACGTCGTGGGTGTTTCCATGCCGAGCCCGTACTCCTCGCGCGGCAGCATCGACGACGCGCTCGCCCTCGCGCGCAATCTGGGCATCAAGTGTCTCGAGATTCCAATCGCGAATGCTTTCGAGTCGTTCAAGGCGCAGTTCCGCGAAGTCTTCGCCGGCTTGACCGAAGATGCCGCCGAGGAAAACATGCAAGCGCGTTTGCGCGGCATGATCCTGATGTCGCTTTCGAACAAGTTCGGGCATCTCCTTCTCAGCACCGGCAACAAGAGCGAACTCGCCGTCGGTTATTGCACGATTTACGGCGACATGGCCGGCGGTCTCGCTGCCATCAGCGATGTGCCGAAAACGATGGTGTATGAACTGGCGCGCTGGATAAATCGCGAACGCGAAATCATTCCCAAATCGACCATCGAGAAAGCGCCGAGCGCGGAGTTGAAACCGAACCAGAAGGACCAGGACACACTGCCGCCCTACGAAATTCTCGATGAAATCCTGCGTTTGTACGTGGAAGAAAATCAAAGCGCGCGAGACATCGTCGCGCATGGTTTCGATGAAAAGACGGTGCGCTGGGTGCAACGGCGGGTCGACTTGAACGAATACAAGCGCGAACAAGCGGCGCCGGGAATCAGGGTGACGAGTCGCGCCTTCGGTCGTGGCCGTCGCATGCCGATCGCGCAGAAGTATGTCGATTAGCCTAACGAGTGCCTAACGAATGGAAAGCACGTCCGCGATTCTGTTGCGGAAGCGCAAGCTGAGCGACACCAGCCTGATCATTTCGTGGTGCACAAATTCGTTGGGCGTGATCCAGACCGTCGCCAAGGGCGCGCGTCAGGCGAAGAGTCCGTTCGCCGGCAAACTCGATTTATTTTTCGAGGCCGATATTTCCATCGCGCGGAGCAGGCGATCCAATCTTCACACTTTGCGCGAAGTGGCGCTGCGCAATCCGTTCGGCGGCATTCGCGAGAGCTACCTGCGCATGCAGGCCGCGTCCTATTTTGTGGAGTTGATCGAGATCTGCACCGAAACCGATCACCACGAACCAGAACTCTTTGCCTTACTGCAACGCGCCTTCGGTTTTCTGAGCGCGAACGAGCCAACCGCGCGCGCCGTTTCCCATTTCGAAACGGAACTGGCGCGCATTGCCGGCGTTCACGACAGCAAGATGCTCAAAAGCGACCCGGCTTTCGCGCTGGCGAGTTTGTTCGGCAAACTGCCGGCCACGCGTGCGCCGCTCTTGAAGGAACTTAAACGCCAGAGCGTGGCCAAAGCGTAAAACGCGACCACGAACCAAAGCAGCATGTGGTAGCCGATGAGCATGCTGAAGTATTCGAGCATCCCGCCGGTCATGATGCCGAGAAGGTTCGAGGCGAAGGCGATGTCGGCCTGTTCCGTGTCGCGAAATGCATTGGAAAAAACGACGTTGGCGAGAAAGACCGGAGCGAAGATGAGAACGCTGGCGATGAGGTAGCGCGAGATGGCGTCGTTGAAGATCAATGTCTCCGGTCGAACGGCGAGATTCGCTGCCAGCATGCCGAAAAGCAGAACGTAGGCGATCCAGATGCGTTTGATCCGGAAACGCGCATTCAAGAGCACCGCCAGCAGCACGCTGAGCAGAATGGCGAAGAAGACTAACGAGTTCACGATCCAGGTGCTGCCGAAGAGCAGCGCGAAGGTGGTGAGCGCTTTGACTTCGAGCAGGGCGAAGGCTGCGCCGAGAAAAAACATGTGCCCGTCGAATTGTTTCAAGGTCGAACGCGGAGCGATGCAGAAAATTCCGAGCAACGAAATCGCGCAGACCGCGAGCAGGCCCTTGATGTAAATGCCGGCGAAGGATTTTTGCTGCAGATAGACAAACGGCCAATCGTCCGTCGCTGGTGGGTGATCGACAATGGGCATGAGTCCCTCGCCAGTAACACGCAATTCGTTTTCCCGGCTCGGTGAAGTTTCCTCGCGGTAGCTCGGTAATTGCAGCTTCGCGAGCGGCGCGCCGTTGATGATGACGGCGCCGCGACCGTGACCGCCGTAAGTGGAGACAAAACGATTCGCGTCCGAAAGTGCGGCTCACCATTCCGGCCAGTTTCTCGATCAACCACGGCTCGCGGTAGTAGTTGTAGAGGACCAGAATGCCATCGGGTGTGAGCGCGGCGCGCGCGTTGCCTAACGAGTCCTGGGTGAAGAGAAAACTCTCGAGGCGAAGATTCGCCATGCTCGAGGTCAGCGTGAGCGAATCGGGCAAGGCGAAGATGATGAGATCGAATTTCTCGTGCGTGTTCTTCAGGAAAACGCGGCCGTCGTTATTAACCAAACGCACGCGCGGATCGGCATAAGGCTGGTCCGGATGCAATTGCGCGCCGAGTTTCTGGATGACCGGATCGATCTCGACCGCGGTAATGCGTTTCACACCATGTGCGAGCGCGGTCGCTGTATCCGAACCCGTGCCGGCGCCGAGAATGAGCGCGTTCTCGAAGGTCTTGTCCGGCAGCAGTTCGTAAACGCGCCGGTAAAACGGTTCCTTCGCCTGCCACGGAATCATGCTCTGATGTCCGATGCTGTTGACGTCGAGTTGGTAGCCGGACGGCTGCGCCGGCGTGAGCGTGATCTTGTAATACGGCGACCAATAAGTTCCCCGCTGAAGGAAGAGCGCGATGGCCGCGCTCGCGCACAGCAGGATCGCCGAACGCAACAGGTGAGTGCGAGTTGTGAGCAGAAGAACAAGCCCGCCAAGAATTGCGAACCACCAAATCGGGCCTAACGAGAAGTAGCTGAGAAAAAAGAAGGCGGCCGTGCCGGCCAGACTTCCCAGGATGTCGAACGTGTAGGCAGTGAGCGGAGCGATCTGCCTGAACAGAATGCCTAACGAACGAGCGAGCGGAATAAAGGCCACCGCCACGAGGGTGAAGATCAGTGGCAGAAGGATAAAGCTTTCCGCCTGCGCCACGCCCGTTGTGCCGGAACCGAAGTAGAGCACGTCGGTGCTGGCGAGGTGCAATTCGAAACGGTTCAGCGCGACGACGATCGTCAGCACGAGCAGCAGAACGGGAAAGGAAGGAAAGCGAAACTGCGGACGGCGCACCGAAAGAATTCCCAGCCCGAGTCCGAGAAACGACGCCAACAGAATGAAATTGGTGAAGTAGCTAAGGTAGCGAATGTAAGCCGGGATCCAGCGAATGCAGAGCAGCTCGAAGAAGAGCAGCGTGAAGGACAACAGGAATATGCGAGTGCGCGCGCTCACCCTTTCATTCCGGTCAGCGTCACGCCGCGCAGGAAGTAGCGTTGCGCGAAAAAGAAAATCGCGATTACGGGCAGGGTCATGAGCAACGAACCAGCCATCATCATTCCCATGCCCTTGGCCGTGCCGGGATTGGCGATCTGCACCTGGAAGGCATAAAGACCGAAGGAAAGGGGATAGAGCCGTTGATCGGCCAGGTAGATAAGCGGGTTCATGAAATCGTTCCACGTCGCCATGAAAGTAAAGATAGCGATGGCGGCGAGGGTTGGCCTAACGAGTGGTAGCATGATGTGCCAGTAGATGCGGAGGAAACCGCAACCGTCGAGCCGGGCCGCGTCTTCCAGGTCGCGCGGGATACCCTTGAGAAATTGCCGCAGCAGAAAAACATAAAAGGCCGGCGCGACAAAGCTCGTGATCCACATCGGGTAAAGCGTGTTATACCAGCCGAGTCTCTGCATGATCAGGAACTGTGGAATCATCGTGACCTGCGGCGGCAGCATCATGGTCGCAAGCATGAGCGCGAAGCAGACGGTTCGTCCCGGCCATTGCAATCGCGCGAAACTGTAGGCGACTAACGAGCAGCTAAGCAGCGTCCCAACGAGATTTAGCACAACGAGGAAAACACTCGTGGCGACGTAACGCCAGAACGGGATGTAATCGAGCGTGAGCCGGTAATTCCGGGAGATCTTTTCCCACCAGGCTTGGAGTTGATTTACGCGCTGGAAATAAATGGTAATCTTCAACTCGTTCGGACCCAACTCGGCGCCGCTCTTTATCGGGCGCAGGAGAGTCCAGGTTCGAATCTTTGTCGGTTGATCGTCGGGTCCAAGTTCTTGCCAGGTGTTTACGACCCAATTGTTATCTGACGATTCCAACATCCGCTCCGCGCGGTAACGGATGCCATTCTTTTCCGCGTAGACGTCGAGTGTGTGCCACGTGTCGTCGTAGCGCATCGACATTTGCAGGCGGTGCAGTCGTTCAACCGGAAAGCTGGTCGTGAACGTTTGACTGAGCGCAACCAGATTGCCGTGCGAGAAGTCGTAATGTAGTTCGGCGAAGGGCTCATCGCTTGTGCCGGATTGAACGAGCTCGGCTCTTGCGTCGCCAGTAATCTTCCATGCGGCCGCGGCCTTTGCCGGATCGACAAGTTTGTCCTCCTCCAAATCGTAGGAACGTGCGAGCAACGATCCGAGGCAGAAGACCCGTCGTAGTTGTGTGGAAGTTTCACGAATCAGTTCCGGATTCACGGCAGAGACGATGGCGGCGCTGAACTGCTCGTTAGGCAATTTCCATCTCTCCGCGGGCAGGATGTTAGCGAGCTTTTGATAAATGCCGCGCGCGGTTTGTCTTTGCAGGAGGGCGCGATCGACATCGGCCGGCCATGTATAATCTGCGGCGGCCAGTTGTTGTTCGATGACCACAAGCGCCTCCTCCATGCGCGGTCCGTTTACGTCGGCGAAGAGACGATCGTCCACGTAGGGCGAGTGTTGTCGCGGGATCGGACGTTCGGGCAGCAGACGATTTCCGGCGAAGAGTTCGCGATCGAGCTTGGCGGTCGTCGCCGCCATCCAGAGGAAGGGCCAGGCGAAGACAATTGTGCCTAACAAGAGCAAGCCGTAGATGAATATGCGACGCATCATACGGCGTAGGAAACGTCCAACGTCCAACGCTCAACATCCAACGTCCAAATGGGAAAAGCCCTCTGCCGTTGGAACATTGAACGTTGGATGTTGAACGTTGGGCGTTTCCTATTCCTCATAGTGCACCCAGCGCTTGGAGAGTTTGAGTTGCAGCAGCGTCAGACCGAAAACGGCAAGAAAGAGAAACCAGCCCAAGGCCGAGGCGTAGCCCATTTGCAGGAAGCGAAAGGCCTTATTGAAGAGGTGATAGGCGTAGAACAGCGTCGAATCGACCGGGCCACCGAGCGTCATGATGAAGGCCTGTGTGAAAATTTGTAGTGTGCCGATCAGGCCGATGATGATGTTGAAGAAGATGTAGGGTGTAAGCAGCGGCAAGGTAACGTAACGAAAACGTTGCCAGGCGTTGGCGCCGTCGAGGGCAGCGGCTTCGTAATAGGTAGTGCTGATTCCTTTCAATCCGGCGAGCCAGATAATCATGCCGCCGCCTGCGCTCCAGAGTCCCATGAGAATAAGCGCGGGTTTGCTGGTGTGTTCGTCCTGCAACCAGTTAGGCCCGTGAATGCCTAACGAGAGCAAGACATTGTTCAACAGGCCGGTGCTCGGATTGAAAATCCAAATCCAGAGGATGCTGGCCGCGACCGCCGGCACGATCGACGGCAGGAAAAAAAATGTGCGCCAGACGGCGACGCCACGAATTTCGTGATTGAGGAGCATGGCAATGGCCAGGCTGAGGGCCATGCCGAGCGGAATGCCGATGACCATGTAGAGGGTGTTGCCGATCGCTTTCCAGAAGAGCGGATCCTCCGTGAACATCGCGCGATAATTCGTTAGGCCGATGAAGCGCGCGGGATTGAGAACGTCGTAATCGCAGAAGCTGATGACGATGGAGAAAAGAATCGGCCCACCCGTGAGGACGATGAAACCAATGATCCACGGCGACGCCGTCAGCCAGCCGCCGCGCCACTGCGATCGGAAATACCTGCTGCGCGTCCCTTCAATCGTGGCGCGTTTCGTTTCCCGGAAATAAATGAAGGCCGCGGCGGCGACGAGCAGCGCGAGGTAGACCCCGATGAAATATTTCCACGGCAGGAGCGGACCGCGCGGCGGACTGAGGGCGCGATCGAGCGCGCCTTGCACGAGTCGCGTGCTCTCGTCCAGCGCCGCTTGCGGCGAAAGTTTGTGGAAGATCGCATTTTCGGTCGCGCGTTTCTGCTCGTTAAACAGCAACTGACCGACCGGCGTGACCGGGCGAGCCGGCGAAGTCTCGATGAGATCGTTGAGCAACTTGACGCCGTCACGCACCTTCGCCGGAATGGATGGATTCCCGGCGATATATTTGGCGTAGAGCCATTCGTTGATGTGGCGATTTGCATTTTGCGTCGGCACATAGACCTGACCCTGGCTCGCAAGTTCGAGTCGCCGGCTCTCGGTGATGATTTCCGTCGCGCGCTGGCTGCAGAGGAATCGCAGCAATTCCCAGCCCGCCTCTTTGTTGCGCGCAGTCGATGGAATGGCGAAACACCAGCCGCTCACCCAGCTGAATCCGGTGCGACCTTGCGCGATTTCGCGCGCGGGCAGCGGCGGAACGGCCAGCCCGTAATTCAAGTTCGCGCCGAACTGCGCCAGGTTCTCGGGAAAATTCCAGTAGCCGTCGATCTTCATCGCCACGCTGCCCATGGTGAACGGATCGAGCTGGCCGACTTGCGCGCTGCTTTGGAAAGCATAGACGGCGGGCGCGCCGCCCACTGCGTCGTACATCTTCACCATCCAATCCAGCGCTTCGACGACGGCTGGAGAATTAACGATGCAAGTCTTCGCATCCGGCGTGAGAAACGCGCCGCCGTTCATCCACGCGTAAAGGTAAAGCCAGGCGTTGCCGTAGTTCGGCGCGAAACCGAGCCGCGTGATGTTGCCGCGCGCGTCGTATTCGGTCAGCTTCGGCGCCATCGCGGCCAGCTCTTCCCACGTGCGCGGCGGACGCGCTTCGCCATTTTCATCGACGAAGCCGGCGCGCTTGAGCAGGTCCTTGTTGTAGAAAAGCGCGCGATCATCCACCCGTTCCGGCACGCCGTAGATCGCGCCTTCGTACATGACTTCGTCCCAGCAGCTCTTGTAATAATTTTCCGGACGAATCGCCTCGGCGTCACCACTCGTTAGGCCGCGCGCGATGAAATCATCAAGCTTCAGGAACGCGCCGCGCGCCGCCCATTCGCTGATGGCATAACGATCGAACAGGATCAGGTCGGGCGGTTGTCCGCCGGCGACGCTGACCAGGAAACGTGTTGGATCAGCGGTGAAATCGCGCGAGGCATTTTGACTGCAGATGACGCGATAGATCGGCTGCTTGGCGTCCTGGGCATGACGCTGCCGGCTTTCGTTTTCGAAAACGCGAATGGCGTCGTTCACCGCGTCGGCGTTTGGACCATTGTCCGCCAGATAACTTATTTCGACGACGCCCGGTTCGTCGTTGATGGCGCGCGAGGGAGAAAGAAACCAGAGCGCGATAATGAGCGCGGCAGCGAGCAGGAGCGTTTTCCAAACTTTCATCCGAAGAGCAGCGGGATGATGTCAGCGGCGCGTGCCGCCGCAACGTAATTCAGCAGTCACGGTAGCGTGACGCGATAGAATCGATGTCCGCCGCCCGCGCTGTTGTCGCTTCCTTCCACGATTCCGCCATTGCCGGTGACCGGTGTGCCGACCTCTGTCCAGTTCGAATCCGTGAGGTTGTTCTTGTACTGGAGCTGGTAGGATTTGCCGAAGACGCTGGGGAAATCGATGCGAATGATCGAAGCGTCATTGACGATGTTGCTCACGCGCAACGCGCTCGCGCCCGAACGCGGATCGGTGCCGGCGGCGAACTCCTGTGCATTCGTCAGGCCATCGCCGTCGCTATCGTCGTTCGGCAAAGCCGCGGTGGCGGAGCTGAAGTATTTGAGTTCCCACCAATCGGGCAAGCCATCGGCGTCGCTGTCGACAGGATTCAGTTTGTAGAGCGTGCCGTCGTAGCCGGTGAAAAAAACTTCGCCATCCTTGCTTTCAAAGAAGGCGCTGATGTTCACCTCTGTGTTTAACAACGTGCTGCTGGACCAATTGCCTAACGAGTCCTGAACGCCCTGTTTGATCACGCCATCGTAGAAATCGGTGAACAGATAAGTGCCCGGCGCAAGGAGCCGCGTGCCGCGATAATGCGGGCCGCCGATGATGGCGTAGGACCTGTCATATGGGATGTGCCCGTATTCCAGGATCGGCAACGTCAGGCTCGGATCGTTACAGGGCGGATTGTTGAGCGGATCGAGGTCGGTGCAATGAAAGCCCTCCATGACGCGCCATCCGAAATTCAAACCGCCCACACCAAACGGCGCGATGTCCACTTCTTCCCAGGCATTCTGCCCGACATCGCCGATAAACAAGTCGCCGGTTTGTCGATCGACCGTGAAACGAAATGGATTGCGCAGACCGTAGGCCCAGATTTCCGCCGCCGTGTTTGGGTCGCGGTCGTTGGCGAATGGATTTCCCGGCGGAATCTGGTAGGGGGCCGGCCCATTCACCTTGAGCCGAAGAATTTTTCCGAGCAGCACGCTCTTCGTCTGCGCGTTGTTAGGCTGATCGTCGCCGCCGCCGCCGTCGCCTGTCCCGAGATAGAGAAAACCGTCTTTGCCAAATTGCAGCTGGCCGCCGTTGTGATTGCTGTTCGTCGGATGCGAGATGGTTAACAACGGCGTGCCGGTGATGTTCGCGACGTTCGGGTTGGCGGAAACGCTGTAGCTGGCGATGACGATGTTGCCGTCGAGATCGTTGTAATAGACGTAGAAGAAACCATTGGTGGCGTAATTCGGATCGAACGCGACGCTGAGCATGCCTTGTTCGTCATCACCGCCGTTCGCGGGCGAAAGCACGAGGTCGTGAATGTCGAGAAACGGGGTGGCATTTAGCGTCGGCGGGTTGGTCGAAAAATCGACGATGCGAATGCGGCCGGCTTGTTCGGTGATGAACAAACGCTGATCGCCGGCGGTGGTAATCGCGACCGGCGCATCCAGGCCGCTGACCACGGCGTCTGCGCTGATGAGTGATTGCGCGTGAATTGAAATCGAAAACAGGAACAGCGCGCTGCTGAAAGCGGCACGCAACGGACCTTGTCCGCAACGTATGCCTCGGCGATGCTGTTTCATGACTCGCTTCATTGTATCACTCACCGGTTTCGTCTGTAGCATCGCGCTGCTCAGCGCTGCGCCGACGCCGGTTCCGACCGCCAGCGCCCCGCCAAAACACGATGGCGCGCCGACGCAGTTCGATCAGTTCATTGTTGTTCTACTCGTTAGGCCGGCGAACGCGCCCGAGATTGCGAAAGACGAGCTGGACAAACTCCAGGAAGGGCATCTGGCCAACATTCGCCGCCTGCACGACGAAGGAAAACTGCTCAAGGCCGGACCGTTCGAAGATTATTCCGGTCGTAATGTGCGCGGCATGTTTATTCTCGCGACCGATTCGCAGGAGACGGCGCGCGAATGGATCGCGGGCGATCCGTTAATCAAGATCGGCCGGCTCGCGCCCGAATTTCTGAAATGGTATGTGGAGAAGGGGAGCCTTAAGTAGAACCGCTCTGCCTAACGAGTGGATGGTTGCGCCAGAAACTCGCGGATAATCTTCCGGTCGTTCTCGTCCTTGATTCGAGTAAACAGCTTTTCACCGAGCCGGGTGATTGTCTTCGGCTGATCGAATGGCAGCCTCTCGTACATGATACCGCCTTGAAAATGACAGGGCATGCAACGCGCAGAAAGGACCGGCTGGATCTGCGTCGCGAAATCCACGCCGTGCGGCAGCGCCATTCCGTCGGCGTTCACCGGGCCAACTTCATCTGCCCCGATTTTCTCCAGGCTGAAGAAGCCCGCGGCTAATACTAGCACCGCTGCTGTGAGTAACGTGCTTCCGCGCACGACAGTAACCTACTCGCTGGCCAGCGCGGCGTCAGATAGTTTTGCCGCTGCTGCACGTTTCCGCCACATCAGATAGATCGGCACACCAGTGAGAACCAACAGGAATCCAATGCCGGAAGTGGAAGGCGCCAGATAAATCAAATCGATGATCAGAATTCCGGCGATCGAAATGTAGATCCAGGGCACGATCGGATAACCCCAGGTGCGATAAGGTCGCGCCATCGTTGCCGCTTTTCGCCGCAAGACGATCACGGCCCCGACCATCAAAATGTAAAACATCAGGTCGGCGGAAATGATGTACTCAAGCAACTGGGTGTAGACGTTGCCGTAGGTAACAGCACCCGTGGTCGGATCATGAATGATGGTGCGCGGCAAAGTCAGGAACGATGTCCAGAGACCTTGCGCCAGCAGCGCCATGGCCGGGGCCTGGTGCTTGTTCAGTCGCGCGGCGCTTTTGAAAAACAAACCGTCGCGCGCCATCGCATAGTAGACACGCGAGCCGGCGAGGATGAGACCGTTGTTGCAGCCGAAGGTGGAGATCATGATCGCGATTGCCATGAGGATTGTGCCCGGCGGTCCGAGCACGGCGTCCATGGCTGCGACCGCCACGCGATTTTGCGGCGCGTGCTGAATTCCTTCGAACGGGAGCGTGGCGATGTAGGCCAGGTTGGCCAGCAGATAAAGACTAACGACTACCCCGCAACCGATGAGCAACGCGCGCGGCAAAGTGCGTCCGGGATCGCGCACTTCTCCCGCGGTGAAGGTGACGTTGTTCCAAGCCGATTGGGCGAAGAGCGGGCCGACCATCGCCTTGCCTAACAACATCAAGAGAGCGAAGGCGCCGGTGGCAGCGAGGCCGGGCTGTGCGACTTGCGGTAACCACTCGTTAGACCATGGATGCCACCACGATGAACTGCGCGCAGCACTCGTCAGGCTCCAGCCTAACGAGAGGCCGACGATGATGAGACCGATGAGCGCCGCCGTTTTGGCGAAGGTGAAAACATTTTGCACCAGCTTGCCCAGTTTGAGTCCGCGCGTGTTGGTGGCGGTGAGAAGAAGAATCATCACGATGGCGACGAGCTGTTCCGTGGAAAGACTGATGGCGTAACTACTGCCGAGGTGAATTGGCGGGATGAGGTAGTCCGTTCCAGAAATGCCCGGGACAAAAACGGCGGCAAAGCGCGCGAATGCCACCGCCACGGCCGCGATCGTGCCGGTTTGCACGACGAGAAAAATCGCCCAGCCAAAGAGAAATCCGAAAAGCGGCGAGTAGGCTTCGCGCAGGAAAACATATTGGCCGCCGGCCTTCGGCATCATCGCCGCCAGCTCCGCGCAACAGAGTGCGCCCGTAATGGTAAGTAGCCCGGCCAGCGCCCACGCCATCAGTAACCAGCCGGGCGCGCCGACGAGTCGCGCCGATTCCGCCGACGTGATGAAGATACCCGAGCCGATCATCGACCCGATCACGATCATGGTGGCGTCGAGCTGGCCTAACGAGTGCGCGAGCTGACGCGGCTCTTGCGACATCTTATTTGCCGACTGGCGCGACCACGATGCCCATTTGATGCAAGGCAAGACGAAGTTCGCGGGCGAATTCCACCGCGCCGGGTGTATCGCCGTGCACGCAAATCGTATCGGCTTCCACCCGTACTTCGCTGCCGTCGACGGCGCGCACTTTGTTGTCGCGCAACATGCCGAAGACACGATTGGCCGCTTCTTCCGGATCATGCAGCAGCGCGTCCGGCCGGGTGCGTGGAACGAGCGAACCGTCCGGCATGTAGTTGCGATCGGCGAAGACTTCGAGGGCAACATGCAATTCGTTAGACTCGGCCGCGCGTGAAAGGGCGCTGGCCACCGGCGCAAACAAAATCAATTTTGCATCCACGGCTTTGACCGCGCGCACAATCGCATCCGCCATTTCTTCATTACGCGCCGCCATGTTGTAGAGCGCGCCGTGCGCTTTAACATGGTTCGGCTTCATGCCTAACGACTGCGCGATCGCCTGGAAAGCGCCGAGCTGATAAACGACCAGCGCGAAAACTTCATCGGCCGGCAGCGAAATCTCGGTGCGGCCGAAATTTTTCCGATCGTCGAAGCCCGGATGCGCACCAATGGCGACATCATGTTGCTTCGCCGCCAGCATCGATTTCCGCATCAGGTCGGCGCTGCCGGCATGCAACCCGCAGGCGATGTTGGCCGAGCTGACCAGCGCGAGTAGCTCGTCATCGTGACCGGCGCCTTCGCCCAGGTCGGCATTGAGATCGACGCTCAGTTCCATTCTTCGCGCAGGGACAGTCCGATGCGAAACTGTTCCAGTTCGCGCTCGCGCGCAACGAGCAGCCGCTGCGCTTCGCCTAACGAGACCTCAACGAAACCGCACTTCGTCGCCCGGCCGCAACTGCGCGGCGGCGGGCAGATCGACCGTGATCACGTGCGCGATCTTGGATAGCCGCCGATCGTTTGGCAATCTCCCAGCAACAGAATCGGCTGGCCGCTCGGCGGAACCTGAATCGTGCCCGGCGCGACCGGTCCCGAGATCAAATCGCTTTGTCTTCTCCCGCGTTCCAGACCGGGCCGCTCAGTCGCACGCCCATGCGATCGGAGTCGGGCGAAACGACAAAGGTCGCATCGATCAGACGCGCCATTTGGAAACTCGGCCCACTCAGCCCCGCGGACGAAACGAAGGAATTTCGTGACTCGATCGCGTGTTCGACCACTCGTTAGGCGCGGTCCAGTCTGCGATCGCGAGTGGTCGACAACACCTTTTCATTTGCTGTAGCGTGATCCGATTGTTGGCCGAGCGGAAGCTGATCGCCATCGCGCAAGGCGCGGCCTCGCAGTCCGCCGAATCCGCTGCGCAAATCGGTCGACGACTGCCGAGAACGAGCGGCACATCGATTCCGCCGGAAATGGCGATCCAAGCGCGCGCGCCATTGGGCGGCGCACTGTAACTCAAGTTCATCGCCCGCCTTGAGAAGAGCCGGACGTCCGGAAGAAAAGTTTTTCCCGCCAAGATGACGCCTCGAAAGGTCCGCCACACCATGCCACCAGACGATCGTCCATCGACGCAGCCGGATGGTGCCGAGCGTCAACTCAAGCCCGGCGCAATTCTCTTCATTGCCGCGAGAAGATTGGCCACGCGCAGGGCATGGGTATCGAGCGCTCCGCCTAAGGAGACGCCACTGGCACGATGGCCGGTGCGCCCGAGGTCCTGCACCGTAGTGAGAAAGCCGGCACGCCTAACGAGTAGTTGCATGGAATTGTGCGGCGGTAATCGGGCGAAAACGGACGCGATCGCCGACGCACAATAGCGCGGGCGTAGAAGAATGCGCGTCGAAGAAACGGAGCGGACTGCGACCAATCAAGTTCCAGCCACCGGGGGAAGCCTGCGGATAAACGCCGGTTTGTGTTCCGCCGATGCCGAGCGATCCGGCTGCCACTTCTTTGCGCGGGGTGTCGCGCCGCGGTGTGGCCAGCTGCGGCGGAAGTCCGCTCAAGTAAGCAAAGCCCGGCGCGAATCCGAGACAATGCACGCGATACTCCGCGGCGGAATGGCGTTGCACGACATCCGCTGGCTGTGATTCCAGCGCGCTCCGCCACCAGGGCAAGATCGGGCGCGAAAGACCTCTTCGTAGCAAACCGGAATCTCGACCAGGCGCGGGCGCCATCGCGCTGCTACGATCCTCCTTTTTTGTTTGAGCAACCGCTCGATCTGTTTAGTTAACCACTCGTTAGGTATTTCTTCCGCACTAGCCTCAGCGACTTTGGTGCTGTCGTAAAAAATTCCGATGCTGGTAAAGGCCGGGGTTATTTCCACCACGCCGGGCAAGGCAGCGCGGCGCAAGGTTTCCATCGCGGCAAGGACCTGCGCGAGCGCGGCACGTGGATCGCGCAGCGTTTCGCTGACACGAACCACGAGAGCGGAATCACCCATCGGCAGAATTTCCATGTCCGGTAGACTCTCCCGGGGAGACAAGGAGCGCAATTGACCAGAAGGCCGGCAGTGCCTAACGAATGGTTCGTTTCGGCGCGAGCCAAAGATCGCGGCCGACCAGATACAGCAGCAGGCAAAGAACGAAGAAGGGAATGAGCGCGAGCAGATCGGCGTAGGCGCCGTCGAAGAACGGATTGTGCGCCGCCTGCCATTCCTGCAGATGCTGATTGATCGGGATGAGTCTGGGCACGCCAGTCATGAAGGCGATGACAATGCCGGCGAGCGCGCCGCCCGCGATGTAACCCGAAGCGAGCAACACGCCGGGACTACGATCGCCCTCCGCAAGGAGTTCCTCGTGGGTTAACCGATGCCTGCGGAACTTATGTTTGCGCAACCAGCGATCGACCAGCCAACGGACCATGCCGCCGACGAAGATTGGAGTCGAAGCCGAAAGGGGCAGATAAACGCCGACGGCAAACGCGAGTGAAGGAATGCCGCTCATCTCGAGCGTAATTGCGATCATGACTCCGAGTAAGACAAGCGCCCACGGCAGTTGGTGGCCGAGGATGCCTTTGATGATGTAGGACATGAGCGTCGCTTTCGGCGCGATGAATTTGCTCACGGTAGTTCCGTCGGGGCGGACTTTGTGCGTGCCGTTAATTCCGGGATCGACCAGATAAGCGACGCTGCCGTCATCGTTCACGAGATAACGTTGCGCGGCACCTCCGGAAGGATCGGGCCGTTGCCAGACGCGATAAGTTTTCTGATCGTCGCCAGCTTGCGGGCCCTTTAGTTGTTCGGTGCGGCCGAGTTGATCGGCTGGCGCATGCAAGGCTGCGATAGCAGGTTCCAACTTATTTGCCGGGACGTAGACTGTGTAAACATTGTTTAGCCCGAGGAGAATCGGTCCGAGGACGAGCGCGGAGGCGAGCGTGCCGAAGAGAATTGCGATCTGCTGCGAACGCGGCGTCGCTCCGACGAGAAATCCGGTTTTCAAATCCTGCGATGTCGTCCCGCCATTAGACGAAGCGATGCAAACGATGCCGCCGATCGAAAGCGCAGTGACAAAGTAGGCCGGCCCGGTCCAGCCGACGATGAGAAAGGCCAGGCAAGTCAGCAGCAGCGTCGCCACCGTCATTCCGGAAGTCGGACAGGAAGAAGAACCGATCTCACCGGTGAGGCGCGAGGAGACGGTGGTGAAAAGAAATCCGATCGCGACGATGAGAAACGCGCCTAACAAGTTCCATCGCAAATGCAGTTGCGGCGCGATCATGATGATCAGGAGCAGGAGAATCACGCCGCCCACGACAAACTTCATCGATAAATCCTGATCCGTCCGCGGCGTTTCGGGGCCGCGTCCGTGCGTGCCGCGCAGATCGGCCAGGCCACTTTTCATTCCGTGCCAGATGGTCGGCAGCGCGTGCACCATGCTGATGATGCCGCCGGCGGCGACCGCACCGGCGCCGATGTAAAGCACGTATGCTTCGCGAATATCATCCGGCACCATCTCGGCAATCGGCATCGTTCCCGGCGGCACCACACCGACGACGCGTTCGCCAAAGAATTTGATCGCGGGAATGAGAACCAAATAAGCCAGCACACCGCCCGCACACATGATCGAACCAATGCGCGGCCCGATGATGTAGCCGACGCCGAGCAACGCCGGATTAATTTCTATTCCGACCGAGCCTCCTTTGAACGGCGTGCCGAAGATTTTCTCGGGAATTTCCTTCCAGAAAAAAAGCGCCTTACCCAGCACGTAATAGATGAGGCCAAGGCCGAAGCCGGTGAAAATCGTTTTGCCGCTGCCGGCTACTTCTTCCTGTTCTTTACTCTCTGCGTCGGTTGATGGGCCGCGCTTTTCGGCGGCTTTCAAAACTTCCGCGCACGCGGTGCCTTCGGGATATTTCAGGAAGCCGTGTTGATCGACGATCATGGCGCGGCGCAGCGGAATCATCATGAGAATGCCGAGCAATCCGCCGGTCACCGCCACCAGCATGACGCGGGTAATCTCGAGATCGAACCCGAGAATCATGATGGCAGGCATGGTGACGCCGAGTCCAAACGCGATCGATTCGCCAGCCGAACCGGCGGTTTGCACGATGTTGTTTTCCAGGATGGTGGCGTCGCGCAGGCCAATCTTGGAAAGCATGCGAAAGATCGTGATGGAAAGGACAGCGACGGGAATCGATGCGCTCACCGTCAATCCAACTTTGAGCACGAGATAAAGTGAGGACGCGCCAAAAACAATTCCGAGCAGAGGTACCGATGATGAGCGGGATCGGCGTCAGCTCAGGAATGCGCGTTTCCGCCGGCACATGCGGTTTGAAGGAGGCGAGAAACGGATTCACCGCCCTTTGCTCGACGATCCCGGACGGTTCGTTAGGCGGATTGGACAGGTCGATGTTTGGCATGGGAACTTGAGCAGCCTAACCAAGCGAGTCGCCGCGATCTACCTCGCATCTTTCGGCGCAAGCGAGGCGACGATTTTTTCGAAGCGCGGATCGCCGCGGAGCGGGTCCCAGACCGGGAACAGTTTCAAGGCGCCGTAGCTCAGCATGTGCGATGCGGCGGGAGCACGCAGTCCAGCTTCCAGTTGCTGCAAGGCAAGCTCCTTGTCGCCCGCCCACGCTGCCGTGATGGCGAAATATTGAAGGACGCGGCTGCCGTTGACGACATCTTTTTCCAGCGGCGTGAGCGCGATCGCTCGACGGCCTTCGTCCAACGCCAGGTCTTTGCGCCCAAGAGCAGCGTCGATTAAGCCCAGGACGCAGAGCGCCGGGCCGTAGTCCGGCTGCGCCTGCACGATCTTCTCCTGCTGGGCGCGAGCCGCTTCAAACGCAGTGCGCGCTCTTGCCTCATCTTTGGTCATGCGCGCCAGCAGACCTTCACCAAAGCTGTGGCTCAGATTAATCGCCGGAGTCGGTCCAGCATGGATTGTCGCCCAGCGCGACGAGTGCTCGTTCGGCCGCAGCCGGATCGCGTTCGGCCAGAGCGCAAAAGAACCAGGTGTCCGCGGCGCTGAGCAATGGCGCCCGGTCCTTGCGCGAGGATTGCATCAATCGTCTGGTGCAGCGGCCGGGTGTCCGCTTTCCAGCAGAGGTAATATAGTTCACGATTGGCCCGCGTTTCGACGTTGTCGGGCACGATCGCTAACGCGCGATCCAGCGCAGCGATCGCCTCGGCATAGCGCCGAAGGTTTTGGTAACTGAGCGCGATCTGTTGCAGAGTATAAAAGTTGCGCGGATCCAGCTCCACCGCGCGCTCCAGATTGCGCAGACCTTCCTCCTGCTGGCCGCGCCGCCGCAGAATGTAGCCGGTGAGTTCGAAGAGACGCGGATCATTGGGTAACGCTCGCCGCGCGATCTCCAATTCGGCGAGGGCGCCGGCATAGTCGCGCAGCCCGAAGTAGAGATATTGTGCGCGCGCCAAATGCGTTTCGGCAGCATCCGGCCGCAGCCGGGTCGCGGCTTGCACCGCAGCTTCAGCCAGCGCCAGCCGGGCGGGAGTGTGATCAGACCCCTTACTGCATAAAAGTATTCGTGCGCATAGGCGAGCTGGCAGTAAGCGTCGAAAAATGAGGGATCGCGCTTGACCGCTTCATCCAGAAGTTCAATTGCCTTCCGCAGGTCTGGCATCGCTCGTCGCGCTGAAACCTGCCGTGAGGAGAAGTGACTTCGCCCGGCTGTAAAGGTCGAAAGCCGCCAGATCAGTGGTGGGCGGCTGCTCGATGGCTTTCTTCTCGTTAGGCGAGAGCTTCGCCTGCAACTGATCGGCAATCGCCTTGGCGATTTCGCTTTGGATGGCGAAGACATCGGCCAGATCGCGATCGTAGGTTTGCGCCCACAGATGCGCGTCGGTGCGGGCGTCGATCAACTGCGCGTTCACCCGCACTTTGTTGGCCGCGCGCTGCACGCTGCCTTCGACGACATGTGCCACGCCGAGTTGCTGACCGATCTCGCGCAGATTGCGCGGCGCCCCGCTCTTGTATTGCATGACGCTCGTGCGGCTGATCACTTTCAAATCCGCAATCTTCGCCAGGTCCGTAAGAATCTCATCCTGCACGCCATCGGTGAAAAACGCGTTCTCTTTGTCGCTGCTCAGATTTTCGAAAGGCAAGACCGCAAGCGATTTTTCGGGAATGGCGGCGCCTTTCGTCGCGGGCCTATGCGTGAAATAGTACACTCCGCTGGTCACGAGGATCGCGACCAGCACGAGGGCGACGATCGATCCGATACTGCGTCGCTTCAGTTTTTGTTTCGTCTGTTGAAACTTTTGCGGCAACGCGGCGTTGCCCAGCGGCTCGGCGTAGAGATTGACCAAATGGAGCCGGACGCCATGCTTGACCTCGCATTCCCCCAGGTCGCGTAAACGCGAGGCCCATTGCCGGGAAGCCACCAGATCATCGGCCACGTGCTGGGAGAGAAGAATGTGCCCCGCGTCGCCGCAATCCATCACCCGCTGCGCCATGTTGATGCCGGCCCCGGCGATGTTGGTGCGTCCACTCACATCGGTCACCTCGCTGACCGGACCGCTGTGAATACCCATCCGCACCGGAAGTTCCGGATGTTTCTGAAGCGCTTCGGCAATCTCGAGCGCGCAGCGGGCCGGTTCTTCCGCGCTATGATGGAAGACCAGCGCCATCCCATCGCCGGTCGGCAGCCTAACGAGTTGTTCGTCGGTCGCTTCGCGGACCGGCGTGGTCGCGAGCACGATCTCAGTGAGCTGGTTCAGCCGCTCCTTCTGTTCTTCAAGCAAGAGCTTGGAGTACCCGACGATGTCGATGAAGAGAACATGTCCGATCTCGAGGTGGAGATTGTCGTCGGAATCAGACATGGCACGCTGTTTACAGAACAGCCGGAAGCGACGCGAACAATTTCGTCACAAAGCTGATTTTGTTGAAGGAGAGGTGATGGGCTGCACGGAGCAATCCTGCCTAACGAGTGGTTACCGCGAACTGCCTAACGAGTGGTGCGCTTTAGGCGGCGCGCGAACCCATGCGCAAGATCCAGCGATAAAGCACGAAGGCGATGGCGACAAAGGCTACACCGCCGATGATTATTCCGGCCTTTTCAAATCCCGCGCCCACCAGCGCGAGGGGCGCAGCCACTCCCGAGAATACGACGATGGCCGAGATGACAACGCCGATGATGCTTTCGCCGACGATCAGGCCGGAAGCGAGCAGGACGCCAAGTTGCTTGGTCGGTTCCGGTCGCGGCGTGCGATCGGCCGCGCGTTCGAAGATGTGGCCAACGATGGTGCCGACGACAATCATGAGCGTGCTCGCAGTTGGCAGATAAATGCCGAGCCCGACCGCGAGCGGCGGCACGCTCATGTGCTTCGTTGTGCGGGTGAGGGTTTCATTGAGCGCGATGATGGCGACACCAATCAAGGCACCGGTGCGGATCAGACTCCAATCGATATTGCCGGAGATCACGCCTTGCGCGAGCGAAGAGATGAGGCCGGCCTGAGGCGCTGGTAATGGATGCGGAAGCGATTCCGCCCCCGGCGCGCCGACAAAACCGTAGGCATGATTGACCAGATCGAGGACGGGCGGAATGACCAACGCGCCGGCGAGGACACCGATGATGAGCGCGACCTGTTGCTTCCACGGCGTCGCATCCACCAGCTGACCAGTCTTCAAGTCTTGCAGATTGTTATTTGCAATCGCAGCGACGTTGAAGATGACCGCGGTGGTGAAAAGCGCGAAGGCGATGAGTGCCTTGCCGGCGTCAGGGCCGACATGCGGCTTGATGCCAAATACAAGCAGCAGCGCCGCGCCGATCACGACGATGATGCCGATGCCCGAGAGCGGACTGTTCGACGAACCGATCAAACCGGCCATGTAACCGCAGACTGCGGAAACGAAGAAGCTCATCAGGACCACGTAGGCGACACCGCCGATGATGAGCGCGGGGAGATGTGCGCCGAGGCCGCTCTGGTTTGCAAAAACTCCCAGCACCCAGCCGATTGGCAGCATGCAGGCAAGAGTGATCAAGCCGACGATGCCGATCGGAATATCGCGCTCAGTGATGGGCAGTGTGTCGGCCTTCCCGGCTTTGCGCGCCCGATTCGCCGCCATCGCGCCGGCGAGGCCAGTCGCCACCGGTTTGATCAACTTCAACAATGTCCAGATGGCCGAGACACCGATCGCGCCCGCGCCGATGAACCGCACTTTCTTGCTCCAGGTCACTTGCGCGAGTTGCGCCGCCGTCGATGTGAAATCGTTGACCATGGCGGAGTAATGCGGTACGCCCCAGCCCCAGCCGATGAATGCGCCGATCAGCATCGCAATGCCGACGGCAAGTCCGCACAAATGACCAATCGCGAGCAGCGCGAAGGACAGGGAAAAATCAAAACCGCTCACCCCGCCGCGTTTGCCAAAGCGGAAGGTCTCCGCCACATCAGCGGCAAATAATTGCGTCGCCACGATCACCGCGAAAACCGCCGAGACGATCGACCCCCACAAGACCGCAAGCAGACCGGCGCGTCCGTGTTCGACATCCTCCGCGTGCGTCTTGTCGCCGCTGCCGACTTTCAGCACTTCGGCGCAGGCGACGCCTTCGGGATACGGCAGGTCGGAGTTAGTGACCAGGGCGCGGCGCAGCGGAATTGAATACATCACGCCGAGCACGCCGCCGAGCGCGCAGATCAGGAACGAGATCCAGAACGGAAATTCCGTCCACCAGCCGATCATGATCAGACCCGGCAAAACAAAGATGATCGACGACAATGTGCCCGCCGCCGAGGCGACTGTCTGCACGATGTTGTTTTCCTGCACGGTCGCGTTCCGGAAAGCGCGCAGGATCGCCATCGAAATCACTGCCGCCGGAATCGAAGTCGAAAAGGTGAGCCCGGCCTTGAGGCCGAAGTAAACATTCGCGGCGGTGAAGACCAGCGTGATGATCACGCCGACGATGAGGCCGCGAATCGTAAGTTCAGGACGCTTTTTCTCCGTCATTGTCTCGTCGGTATTCACTGCGGCGTAGATTGGGCGAAAACCGGAGACGAAGGCAAACGCAAAACATCGGCGAATCGGACGCCATTGAGATTGCAACGGCGGTTGCCTAACGAGAAACTTCGAGCGTGATGGCGGAAATTACGACGCGCGAATTTTCCATGGACGATTACGACGCGGCGATTGCGCTGTGGGCGGAAATCGAGCACGTGGAGGTTTGCGAAGGCGATTCGCAGGCGGAAATTCGCGAATATCTCGCGCGCAATCCGGGTCTGAGTCGCGTGGCCTGGACGGAAGGCAAACTGGCCGGCGCGGTTCTTTGCGGTCATGACGGCCGGCGCGGTTTCATTTATCATCTTGCCGTCTCGCCCGATTTTCGCGGACGCGGCCTTGGCAAACGTTTACTGGACGAATGTGTGCGCGGATTGCGCGAAGCCGGCTTGCAACGCGCCATCATCCTGGTCGCGCAGGACAACTCGTTAGGCCGCGAGTTCTGGCTGCGCAACGGCTGGGAAGAAATCGAAGCGCTGGCCATGTCGCACGATCTTTGACCGGGCAACTACTCGTTAGGCAAGACCGTCGGTGCTTCGGCGCCCAGAAGATTGCCGACGGTGAGACGTTCCTCCGGCAAGGGCACCGCGTTAACAAATTTGCGAAATCGATCCGAGAAAACGTCCTGTCGCAGTTTCCAGTAACTGCTCAGTCCCGGCGTAGCGAAATAATGCCGGTAAAGATTAATCCAGCCGCGCCAGACCTGTTCCTCCATCAGGCCGTAAACGTAGTGATGGTGGATGGTCTCCATTGCTTTCAGGAATTGGAAAGACATGTGGTAGAAGCGCGCTTTGCCCTCGGCGTCTAACGAGTCAAAATTCTCCAGGCCTTGCCGCCAGATCCGGCCCACTTCGGGATTCTCGGCGAAGGGACGCGTCACCTCGCGCAAGGCGGTCGTGGCTGAATCCTGCGCAGCCAGCCTGGCGATGCGCGTGCTGCGATGGACTTGAGCCGCGAGATACCAGAGCGAAGCGACGACCGCGCCGGAGCTAATCAGCTGCGCGGTGGCATTGATCGCTTCCCAGTTCATGGCGTTTGTTGTCGCCGGACGCCCCGGCCGCACTCAGACGCGTGCGCGGGGTTTGAGGATAAGGGCCGCGACCAGGCCGGCGCAGAAGAAGCCGATCACCTGTGTCGTCATGTAGCCGATGGTGTAAATCTTGGTGAAGCCATACCAGTTCCAATACGACATGTTGGTGGTGATGGCGGCGATAATGCCGATGACACTGACAAAGACAACGCGCTTGGCGAATGAGCCAAGATTGGCCTGCGCCAGCAGCCAGGCGGCGAGAAGAGCTTCCACAAATTGGAAGCCAAACTCGCGCATGAGCCATTTCGGAAAATTGAATGCGCGATCGCCCGGCGGACGATAAACAAGGAGACCGGTCGGTTTCGTTTCGAACTCAACTGCCGAGCGTTTCATGGCTTCGGCACGTTCTTCCTTGGTCGCATCCGGCCCGGCACCGCCACTGGGAAAAATGTAAACGCCCGCTCGATCACCGATGCTGCTTTGCATCGCGGCCAGGACTGGCGCCTCGTTAGGCATCCCCGAGATGCCCATGTAACCGAGTGGCAAAACCATGTGAGCCACGAAAGACCAGGCAAACATCGCAATTGCGCCGAGAAGGCCGGCGAGAAGAATTCGCATTGTCATAAGAACTCCTTGGTAAGGGGCGGAGTATGAGGAAGCGGATGAGCGGAAGAAAGAAAAAAGGCGGCGCGGCTTTGCAGTCCGCAGATTTGATCTCGACGCCGCGGAAAGCTGCGACAAATTGCAATTCTATGATCAAGCAAACAACCGGAGCGATTCTATCAGTGGTGGCAGTTTGTCTGGCGGCCTGGCCGCTTCTCGCGCAGGACAAACCGCGGGTAAGTCCGAGCGACACGATCAACGCGACGATTGACGGCAATGAAATGTCGATTGTCTATTCGCGCCCCTACACCAAAGATCCCAAGAGCGGTGAGATGCGCAAAATTTGGGGAGGCCTCGTGCCCTATGGGAAAGTTTGGCGAATGGGCGCGAACGAAGCGACCATCCTCACGACCAAGAAAGCGATCGAGGCAGGCGGAAAAGAAATTCCGGCCGGCAGTTACTCGCTTTACATGTGGCCGGATGAAAACGGCGCGAAGTTGATCGTGAACAAGCAGACCGGGCAGTGGGGCACGAAGTACGATGAAGCGCAGGACCTGGCCCGCATCGACTTGAAAAAGGACTCGTTAGGCACTGCGGTCGACCAGTTCACCATGGCCATCGACAAGAATGCCGGCGGCGGTGGTGTCATGAAAATGTCCTGGGAAGGCACGCAGTATTCCCTGCCGTTTAAGGTGAAATAGAAGACGCTGACGCGCGCTTTTCCTGTGCGCGGGTTGCTCGAAAAAATTAAAGGCTGGTGCGCGCTCGGCGTGGCGCGTCCCTCTGCGGAGGATGCGCGCGCCCGCCGTTCGCAGGGTGTGCTGCGCGGCACGGTCGCGGCCGTGGTCGCGCGCGGCGTCGGCACAGTCGTCGGCCTCGCGATGGTGCCACTCACCCTGCGTTATCTGGGCGCGGAGTGTTACGGAATCTGGGTCACCATCAGCACGCTGCTGGCGTTTCTCAGCTTCACCGATTTCGGAATCGCCAACAGCCTGAGCAACGCACTCGGTCGGGCTTACGGCGGAGGACAGCCCGAAGTAGCGGCGCGCTACGTCTCATCCGCGTTTTTTCTCTTTTGCCTGATCGCGGTTGCGGTCATCGCGGCGGCGACAATCTTCGCGCCGCAACTGGCGGCATCATTTTTTCCCAATCTCCAATCGGCGCAGGCGCGTGCGGAAACCGAACCGGCGTTGCTGCTCGCGCTCATCATCTTTGCCCTCAACATTCCGCTCCTCATCACGAACAAGGTGCTGGCGGCGCATCATGAGATCGCGCTCTCGCACTTGTGGGCCATCGGCGGAACGCTGCTCAATCTCGTCGCCATTCTCGTCGTGATTCACACGCGTGGCGGTTTGATCTGGCTGGTGCTCGGTTCATCCGGTCTTGGCCTAACCAGTAATCTCGCCTGCGCCATCTGGCTTTTCGGCCGGAGACGCACGTCCTTGCGGCCGCGCCTGGCCGGGCTCGATCGCGCGGTGGTGAAAGACCTTCTCTCGAGCGGCTGGAAATTTCTCGTCATCGGCGCGGTCTGGATGGTGAACTCGGAGACCGACAATCTGGTCATCGCGCGTTATCTCGGCGCGGCGCAGGTCACGCCTTATGCGGTCACCTTCGCCACCTTCGCCTCCGCTACCTTGCTGCAAACGCTGGCCTATCCATCGCTCTGGCCGGCCTACAGCGAAGCCTTTGCCCAAAAGGATTTCGCCTGGATGCGGCGCACCTTTCGATCGCACATGAAACTCAGCTTCATCAGTGCGTTCCTCATTGTCGGATTTCTCATCGCCTTTGGCCGGCCCATCATTCGCTTCTGGGCGGGCGAAGCCGCCGTGCCGCCGTTTGCCACCATCATCTGGATGGGAATTTGGAACCTGATGCTGGCCACCTTGTATGTCGCGAGCTGTTTACTGAACGCCACCGGTCATCTCAAAGGCATGGCCATTTCAGGAACGATCACCGCCATTCTCAACATCGGTCTGTCGATTCCGCTGGCGAAAATCTACGGCATTTCCGGCGTGATCGCGGGAACGGTGATCGCGTTTGGCCTCGCGCACTACATCCCGACTTTCATCGAGGTGCGAAGCATCTTTCGGAAAATTTAGCTAACGGTCGGCCGCTTGCAGTTTCACCAGCTGTTCCTGAATCGTGCGGAGATACTCTCCAATCTTCGACTCCGATGATTCAGCCGTCTTCGTCAGAATCTCGCGGGCGCGTTGAAAGTCCGCGATCGCTTCCGTTCGCCGATCAAGCGCAGCCGATAGTTCAGCCAGATGCATGTAACTGATACCTAACGACTGCTGCGCCAGAACGTTTTTCGGATCGGCCTCCGCCAGGCGAGTGAAGATTTTCAACGAGCGCGCGCGACTGTCGAGCGCCGCATCCAGATGACCCGCCGCGGTCTGCGTATTCGCGACTTTTTCGTGAGCAATGGCCGCGTCGCGCACGACGTCTGTATTCTCTGGATGTTGTTCCGCCAGCTCGAGGCGAATCGTCTGTGAATCGCGGTAATGATTTTCGGCCTCCGCGATGTTGCCAGACTCCTCGAACATTGTGCCGATGCGTTCCTGCACCAGTCCAGTCAGACGACGCGTCTTGTAATCGTCCGGCGTGGAAGGCGGGAGCGATTGCAGAAGGGCGAGCGCGGCTTCGTAATGTTTCAGCGCGCCGGCGGCGTCGCCGTTGTTGGGAAAATTCGGATTGCCGAGAACGTCGCCGGTCTTGAAGTAACTGATGGCGAGCGATTGCTGCGCGGCGACGTCGTGCGGATTGGCGTCCGCGATGGATTTGAATTCGGCCAGTGAGCGTTGCGCGTTGGCCACCGCGCCGGGCAAATCGCCCATGGCCGATTGCACATCGCACATTTTTTCTTCGATCACGCCGAGCTGGCGCTGCGCGATCGCGTCGTGCGGATCTTTTTCCAGAAGCCGGTCGGCGATGCGTTGTGCTTTTTGGAAACTCTGCAATGCACCGGCGGTGTCGCCGAGATTCGAGTTGTTCGGATTGCCCTGCACGTTGCCAACCTTCACGTAGGCCGAGGCCAGCTCGCGCAAGAGCGAAGGATCATCGGCTTCCTGCGCAAGATTGTTCAGATATTCGAGCGCGCGATTCACGATCAGTTGCCGCGTGGGAGTCGATCCCGGCAGATCGGCGACGGAATCGTGAATGTCGAACATGAGCGAGCGCGCCAGACTGCGCACTTGATCGAAGCGACGTTGCGCGAGCGCGCGCTGCTTTTCGGCGCGTTGTGCTTCCCACGAAGTCGTGAAAATTCCGGCGAGCAAAGTGAGCGCGAGCAGCACCGCCGCAATCACCGCAACTTTGTGACGGCGCACAAATTTTCCGCTGCGATAACTCCAGGTGTCTTTGCGCGCCAGGACCGGCAGACCTTCGAGATGCCGGCGAATATCTTCCGAAAATTGTCCGACGGAAGAATAGCGTCGCTCCGGTTCTTTCCGCATGGCCATGAGCGCGATGTTGTCGAGATCGCCGTCGAGCAGTTTTCGATTTTCGACCGCGACCGCGCTGGGACGGGAAGGAACAGTTTCCGTGATGGCGCGGGCGATTTCTTCCGGTCGACGACTCGTTAGGCGAAATGGTTTTTCGCCCGCCAGCAGTTCGTAGAGGATAACGCCTAACGAGTAGACATCGCTCGCCGTCGTCATGCGTTCGCCGCGCACCTGCTCGGGGCTGGCGTAATCCGGCGTCATGACGCTGGCCAGTGTCACGGTTTGCTCCGGAACATCCGCCGCATCGTCGAGCAACTTCGCGATGCCGAAGTCGAGCAGCTTCGGTTCGCCTTCATCGGTGACGCGAATGTTGCCCGGCTTCAGGTCGCGATGAATGACGAGATTCTGGTGCGCGTAGGAAACGGCCGAGCAAATCTTGCGAAAAATCTCCAATCGTTGCGCGATGGAGAGATGCCGCTTCGTGCAATAGTCATCGAGCCGTTCGCCCGCGACATATTCCATCACGAAATAGGGGAGACCACCGGGCGTGACCGCGCCGCCATACAGGCGCGCGATGTTGGGATGATTTAGTCCGGCGAGAATTCTTTTTTCCTGCTCGAACTGGCGCAGAAAACTGGCGCGACCGAAAGCACTTTTCACCAGCTTGATCGCAACGGTGCGGCCGAATTGCAGATCGTCGGCCAAATAAACTTCGCCCATCCCGCCTTCACCGAGGAGGGAACGTATCTTGTAACCGCCGATGTCTTCGCCGGCCTGCAGTTCGCCCGCGTCGGCCGCCAGTGTTTCCGCCGCCATCTGATAGGCCGGTGCTTCGATGAAACCTTGCGCGGAGGATTGAAATTTCAGGAGCGACTCAACTTCCGTCCGCAGTTCCGGATCGTCGCCGCATGAGCGATCGAGAAAATTAATCCGCTCCGCAATCTCAAGATCGAACGCGGTCTCCACCAGTTCGGCGACCCGCTCGGCGCGACTACTCGTTAGGCCGGCCGCTTCCGCTTGGCTTTCAGGCGGCATCTTCGCTCAGGGCGCGGCAGAGCCAGAGCTTGGCAAAATTCCAGTCGCGCAGAACCGTCTTCTCCGAAATCTGGAGCACGGCGGAAATCTCTTTCGTTTCCAAGCCGCCGAAGAACTTCAATTCCACCACTTCACTCTTGCGCGGATAAGTGCGGGCGAGAATTTGCAGAACGCCATCGAGCGCGACGAGGTCGGCGGTGTTTTCGCAGGGAAGCGCGCGCGCTTCATCGAGGCTGAATTTCTGCGCCAGGCCGCCGCGCTTTTGCGTCTGATGAGCGCGAGCGTGATCGACCAGAATGCGGCGCATGACCCGGGCGGCGATTCCGTAAAAATGCGCGCGGCTTTCCCAGCTCACCTTCTTGTCATCCACCATCCTCAGGTAAGCCTCGTGCACGAGTGCGGTCGCCTGCAGCGTGTGATCGGAACGTTCGCGGCGCAGGTAATCGCGGGCCCGGCGTCGCAGTTCTTCGTAGACCAGCGGCATGAGGCGAGTCGGAGCCTCGGTGTCACCGTCGCGCCAGCGAACCAGGATCTCCGTTACATCTGAAACGCCCCCTGGCGCAGGTGGATCAGAAACCATTCACTCGATGTTAGATTAGACGCTTTTCAACGCGAAACTATTTTTTGTGTCCGTTTTCCCGGCGATTCGACGCATTCCCTCTTTGTCTCAATACAAGTACCACCGTGTGGCTGCTTCTCCCTTCGCATTGGAAAAAGGACAACGCGCGTCTTCGCGTTCGCAGGCGATGGAGTGATGCGTGGCCGTGGCATCGCCACAACGCCGCAACCATTCGTTAGGCCAGAATCAGCTGCCGAGGCCGCGCTGCTTTAGTTCCCAGACTTTAAGCGCGGCGGCGAGCAGGCTTTTCGTGCGCGTAAGCGTGCCGACCGCGGCGTATTCGCGCGGCGCAGCACCGTTGGTTTGCTTGCGTGGACGGCCGCGTTTCGCCTTGGGGCGTGCAGCGGAATCGCTGACCGGGAGGTGGCCACTGCTGTTCATGCCATACCTAAAAGCAGCTTGCGGGCCAGCGTTTGGAAACCGCTTGTGTCGCGGCGCTTCTCCGGTCAATTACCCCTCGCCATGCAGAATCGAAACCTGGGTTGTCTGAGCATTTTTTTGTTCGTCGCCCTGTGCCTTAGCCTCTTCTTTAACCTTGTGCTTTTCGGTGCCTTCTTCGCGCGCCTGGCCGGCACTTCACGCGAACAGGAACCGCTGCCGCAATTTCGTGAGACGGTGGTTGATCGCGGTCACAAAGGCAGCCGGGACAAAATTGCGCTCATCAATCTGCGCGGTGTGATCAGTTCGTCACTCCCCGGTAACGTCGGCGATTCCATGGTGGACGATCTGCGCCTCGCGCTCGATCAGGCGCGCACGGATGACAATGTGCGCGCGGTTGTCTTGGAAATCGATTCGCCCGGCGGCGAAGTCACTGCTTCCGATGTCATCTACAATGCGGTCGTCAGGACGCGCGCGAGGAAGCCAGTCGTGGTTTACATGGACTCGTTAGCCGCGTCCGGTGGTTACTACGTGGCCTGCGGCGGAAAATATTTGATCGCCAATGACACCACCATCACCGGGAGCATCGGCGTCATTATTCAAACCCTGAACTACGAACATCTCTTCGATAAGATCGGGCTGGCCTCGGTGGTCTTCAAAAGCGGGAAGTTCAAGGACATGCTGAACGGCGCGCGTCCCATCACGCCCGAAGAACGCGAATACGTGCAGAGTTTTGTCATGGGCACCTACGACAAATTTCTCGGCATCGTGGCGAAAGAACGCAATCTCTCCGCCGACACTCTGCGGAACACCATCGCCGATGGTCGCATTCTTTCGGGAAAAGACGCGTGTTCCGACAAGTTGATCGACGCGGTTGGCCAGATCGAGGATGCCTTTCGCAAAGCGCGCGAGCTCGGTGGCGCCACGGACGCGACCGTGGTCAAGTACGGCCCGCCCTTCACCTGGAAGAATATCTTCCGCGCGCTCAGCCAGAGCGGCACTACCAAGCTCGAGCTTAGTTTGCCGAAGCAGTTGATGCCGCAGCTCGAATCCGGCCGCGCCTATTTCCTGCCGAGCTACTACGCTCCGTAATTTTCGCCGCGGCCATGACGGACGGCTTTTTTACGGCGGCTAGTGCTGTAACCAACGCGATCTTCCTCCTCGCCGGGGTCTACATTTATATAGCTCTCGTTAGGCAAATCATCGCGCGCCACGCCGTCCCGTTCGTCCGGGAAGAGACCTTCGGCGTTCCTGATGTGATCGTGTCCCTCATTCTCGGGGCGATCCTTCTCTTGAGTGCCGTCGGTTCGGTGAGACAAACCGGATCGGTCATTCCGAAAACCAGTGATCTGATCCTGACTGGGTTCGTCGAAACCGGTATCGTCGTATTGCTTGTCGGTTTCCTCATTATGCGGGGCCGCAATGTGGATTCGTTAGGCGGATTTTCCCGGCTCGGCTTCTCGCGCACGTTTTTTACCGGCGCCATCCTGGTTCTCGCCGCTTATCCGTTTGTCCTCATCGCGGACGTTATCACCCAGCGTGTGCTCAATGTAGAGCCCAGCCGCCAGGGGATCGTTGAACTTTTCACCAACTCGCAAAGTCTGGCGCAACGCGCTCTCGTTATCACTCTCGCCGTCGCCATGGCTCCGCTGGTGGAAGAATTTGTCTTTCGCTTTTTTCTCTACGGTGTCCTGCGCCGCTATGTCGGCCGGTTCGCCGGCCTGATCGTCAACGCCGCGCTTTTTGCTGCCGTGCACTCGCACCTGCCATCGGCGGCGCCACTCTTCGTCCTCGGCGCCTGTTTCACGCTCGCCTATGAATGGAGCGGCTCGATTCTCGTTTCCATGACGATGCACGCGCTTTTCAATGCGCTCCAGTTAGTCGCGCTCGCTTTTCCTGAGTACCTGTCGCAATGAATCTCGCCAAAGGACGAGTCCGTCCGGATGGCGGATTGCGCGCTCTCGGTGAAGAGAAACTGCTGCGCAAAATTCTGCCCGGACTGCCTCGCAATCGTTTCGTTGTGGCTGGCGCCGGCGATGATTGTGCGCTCGTGCAATTCGGAAGGTCTAACGAGTTGTTGGTCTTGAAGACCGATTGTGTCGTGGCCGGAATTCATTTCGATGCAAAATCGAGGCCAATCGATATTGGCTGGAAGGCGATGGCCCGACCGTTGAGCGATTTCGCCGCCATGGCGGCGCTGCCGCAGTTCGCGCTCGTGACCTTCATCGCGCCTAACGAGATCAAGGTTGCTTGGGTTGAAGGAGTTTACCGGGGACTGGCCAAAGCCGCGCGCACTTTTGATGTTGCAATCGTCGGCGGCGAGACCAGTCGAATCAAAGGACCGGTCGTTATTTCCGTCAGCATCGCAGGCCGCGTGGAAAGAAATCGTCGGCTTTCGCGCGCTGGTGGAAAGTTGGGCGACGACCTTTTCGTCACCGGTAAACTTGGTGGCTCAATTGGCGGAAGGCACCTTCGTTTTCGGCCGCGCATCGAGGAAGCACGCTGGCTCGCAAAAAATTTTCGCATTCACGCCATGATGGATTTGAGCGATGGACTCGGTGCCGACCTGCCGCGCCTCGCGCGCGCGAGCAAAGTAGGATTTGAAGTGGATGAGAGCGCGCTGCCAAGAAATCGCGGCTGCACGATCGCGCAGGCAATTTCCGATGGCGAAGATTATGAATTGCTCTTCGCAATTTCGCCTAACGAGAGCAAGAAATTGCAAATGGCGTGGCGGCAGAAATTTCCGAAACTTCATCTCGCACGCATTGGAAAACTCAGGCGAAAATCGAAAATCGAAAATCGAAAATTCCCCCGCGGCTATGTCCATTTCACATAGTCCGGAGGAAACCGTGCGTGCCGGTTTTGATTACGCGGCCAAAACGCAGATGCGCGATGTGATTGGCCTGACCGGCGATCTGGGCGCGGGCAAAACGCAGTTCGTGAAAGGTTTCGTCGCGGGGATGGGCAGCCCGGCAGAAGCGACCAGCCCGACTTTCACACTGATCCACGAATATTCCGGCGGCCCGCTGCCGGTTTATCATTTCGATTTCTACCGGATCGTATCGGCCGAAGAACTCGTTAGGCTGGGATTCGATGAGTATGTCGAAAGCGACGGTGTTTGTATCATCGAATGGGCCGATCGTTTTCGAAATCTTCTCCCGCCACGCACGAAATGGATTTCCCTTCGGGTGAAAAGTGAAACGGAACGCGAGATCGTCTGCCAATGAAAATCCTGGCCCTGGAACTTTCGAGCGGGCAGGGCAGCATCGCGATGCGCGACGGCAATCATGAAGTCTTTGCCGCAGAGTTCGCCAACGATCGCAAACATTCCGGCGCGTTCTTCGAAAATCTCCAGCGTTGCCGCGATGAAGCCGGCCAACCGAATCGCCTCGTCGTGGGACTCGGTCCCGGATCATACGCGGGCACTCGCATTGCCATCGCCACGGCAATTGGCTTGCAAGCGGCGACCGGCGCGGAGTTGATCGGTGTGCCATCGTTTCTGGCCATGGCGACGGACGCGATTGATTACACCGTTGTCGGCGACGCGCGTCGGCAATCGTTCTGGTTCGCGCAGGTGAGGGCGCGAAGCTGCGTGATGGAGCCGACGCTTTGCCTGCGCGACGAATTGGCAGAACAAATTCGCTTCATCTCACATCCGATCTTCACCTCCGAAACGCTCGTCGCGTTTCCGGAAATTCCGCTCGCCTTTCCATCCGCTCGCGTGCTGTCGGAAATCGCGACAACTTCATCCAGCGCGATGCGCGCGCCGCTGGAACCGCTCTACCTCCGCGAGCCGCACATCACTCAACCGAGAGCCGCGCGAAAATGATGCATCGTTGCTGGGCGGAAATCGATCCCGCGGCCTTGCGTCACAACGCCGGTGTCGCTCACCGCCGCACCGACGGGAAGGTCGAGCTTCTCGCTGTGATCAAGGCCAATGGCTATGGACACGGGCTCACTGCCGTTGCCAAAGCCTTGACGAATGATGCGCAACTCTTCGGCGTGGCCAATTTGCAGGAGGCGATCGAGGTCAGAAGCGCGGCCTCGAATCCAATCCTGATTCTTGGTCCGGCGCTGCCGTCAGAGCGCGCGGCAATCATTGAGCATCATTTCATTCCTTCGATTTCGAGTTTCAACGAAGCGCAGGAGTTCAGTCGCCTAACGAGTAGTTCATCAATTGCGATTGACTACAAAATCGACACGGGGATGGGTCGCATGGGCGCGGCGGAGACAGTTGCGGTCGAGGAACTGAAACGAATCGCCGCCCTCAAGGGCGTCTCACTCCACAGTGTTTCGACCCATTTGCCGTCGGCCGATGAGGACACGGTTTTCACGCGCACACAACTTGAACGTTTTCATGGACTCGTTAGGCAAGTGCGCGCCGCTGTGCCGGGCGCTTACAAAATCCACGCGTCGCCCAGCGCCGGTGTTCTTGGTTTCAGCAGCGAAGGCTGCGATATCGTCCGCGCTGGCCTGATACTTTACGGCGTCTCGCCGCTGCCGGAATTTCAAAGTGACCTGCTTCCAGCGCTGGCCTTGAAGTCACGCGTCGCGCTGGTGCGCGATCTTCCAGCGGGAAGTTCCGTCAGTTACGGGCGCACCTTCATCACGGAACGGCCGACTCGTGTTGCGACGATCAGCATTGGTTACGCGGACGGTTTGCCGCGCGCGGTTTCAAATCGCGACGCGGCCGTGCTGATTCGTGGGCAACGTTGTCCGATCCTCGGACGAGTCACGATGGATTTGACCATGGCTGATGTGACCGGCGTGGACGACATCTCGTTAGGCGACGAGGTCGTGGTCATCGGACGCCAGGGCGAGGAAGAAATCAGCGCGCGCGAAGTGGCGGAACGCGCCTCTACCATTCCATGGGAGATTTTCACCGGCATTGGCAGTCGCGTGGCGCGGGTGTATCTCTGAAGCGAGATGTTCCAGATCATCTTTAACGAGTTGAGCGCGGCGGAAATGTCGGCCTTGCCGAAAACGCTGCAGCTCGACCTGCTGGCCGAGTTTCAAATTCTGCCGGAAGACTTGGACAATCTGGACAGGAGCAAGTTCGGCGTGATCGAGCGCGATGGAAAAAAACTGCATCGCTATCGCGCCAGGGATTACCGCATTTATTTCGAGCGGCGGCCCGAAGGCATCACCGTGCATCGCGTGCTGCACAAGAACACGCTGCGGGATTTTCTTTTCCGCAGCAAACTACCGGTGGCGGAGGACGATCAACTCGGGCAGACGCGCGAGTTCTGGAAATTGATCGAGCAAGGCGAGCGCACGGGGAAAGCCTGACGTGCAATCGACGGGTTAGGCTATCACGCGACGTGGCCATAAACGCGCCAGCGTTGTAGCGACGGCGCTCTGTCGCCGTAAAGATGCGCGGATTGCAGTTACAGCTTCTTACGCCGACAGAGCGGCGTCGCTACAACAGCGACTTGCGTCGCTTACTTCATCAACAGGACCGAACGGCTGCGTTTGATCTCGCGGGTAATTTTGCGGTGCATGTGCGCCGGCATTCCGGTAACGCGACGCGGCAAAATCTTTCCGCTTTCGGTGACGAACTTTTTCAGCAGGTCGGGATTTTTGTAATCGATCGCTTCGGTCGCGATGTCGATGCGACGCCGCGGCATGGTGCGATTAGCGCGGCGGAAAGCGGAACGGCGTTTGGCGGTTTTCGGTTGCATTGGTCTAACGAGTCTCGCGATGAAGAGTATGCTTCTTCATGAACGGATTGTATTTCTTTTTCTCCAGGCGATTGGGCGTGCGCGGGCTCTTCTTGTTCCGCGTGCTCATGTAACGCGAAACAGGTTTGCCTGCGGCCTTCGCCTCGGTGCATTCGAGCGTGATGATTTCCTGCGCCATAAACTATTCCTTGTTGCTCTCTTCGGTCTTGGTCTCTTCTTCTTCCGTCTCGCCGCCTTCGTCATCGGTCAGGCCGAAGAGCGAGGTGACCGACTGGCGCACGCGCGAAGCCTTGTTCTGCTTCTCGAGCTGCGACTGGCATTCGACCGTGAAACGCGCGAACGGAATCGCTTCCAGGCGCGCATGGGAAATGGGTTTGCCCGACATCTCGCAAATTCCGTAGGTGCCGAGTTCGATCCGCTTCAGCGCCTGGTCGATTTCGTAGAGCGCATCCTGTTCCTGCGAAAGAAGGCTCAGTGCGAAATCGCGATCGTAGGCATCACTGCCGGCATCGGCCTGGTGCATGCCAAAGGCGGAAGCTTCACTGCCTTCGGCGCGTGAGCGCAAAGTATCCTGCGCCACACCCGCCATCGAATCGACCATGGCGTCACGCAACTGCAACAGTTTGTCTTTTTGTCCGCGCACAAACGGATCGAGTTTCCGCTGCTTATGATTGACGCCGAGAATCTGCTGCGTGGTCGAATTTTCGCGGCCGCGCGCGCCGTTCGAACCGCGCACGATTTTGCGAACCACAGCTTTCGGCGCCGAATTCTTTTTCGCGGAGTTTTTCCGGGCCGGCGCTGATTTCTTTTTCGCAGCCTTTTTGGCCACGGGGCGCTTGGACGCGTGCTTCTTCGCGACTTTGGCGGATTTCTTCTTCGAAGTAGGCATATAGAGGGAAAGGCGCCTTACCGGGCGCCGAGCGGAGGCATACTTAAGAGCAGATGCCTTGCACGCGCAAGGGGAAGATTTCCCCGCAAAAAACGGGGCGAAAATGAGGCTGACAAAGAGCGTTTTATGAACTGGCGCTGGAATAACGGCGCAAAGCGAATCGCCAGAAAACTCCGGACAAGAACAACGCGATCGAGCCGGCCACGACCAGTTGGAAGATCAGCGCCGCCGGATGACTGAGCGGTTTGATCAGCAGCCGCGCCGGAATGTTCGCCACAATGATGACGGGAATGATCCAGCCAAAAATGAAGCGGAAGAGCCGCGGAAAAATCACATCCGGATAACGCGCGATCTGGAGGAAATTAAAGTAACCGTAGACCAGTCCCTGCGCGCGCACGATCCAGAAACTGATCGCGGCCAGGGTCAGCATGATGGAGTAATGAATGATGACGCCGAATCCGAGCGCGATGAGGTAGAGCAGGATAAAGCCTAACGAAGGGACGATGTGCAATTGCTTCAGCGAAAAAATGACGACGAGCGCACCGATGGTCGCGTTGACCACGCTGTCGAGTCCGAATTGTTTGGTCGAAACGGCGAACTGGCTGTTAACCGGCAGAACAAGCAGTTGATCGAGTTTTCCCGTGCGCACTAATTCCGGAATGTTGGAGATGTTGACGAAGAAGAACGCCTGGAAAATCTGCGCGATGATCTGATGCGTGCCGACGAGCAGGACCACTTCCCATTTTGTCCAGTCGCCGATTTGATCGACCTGACCGAAGATGATGCCGAAGAAGATGATCTGGCCGCAGAACCACAGCACCTCGACCAGCATCCAAAGAAGGAAGTTGGCCTTGAAGCTCATCTCGCGAATAAGCGAGTTGCGCAACATGATGGAATAAATTTCGATGTAACGCCGCATGCCTTTCGTTTGTCTTGATTATATGCGCGGAACCAGCGAAGCGACAAAACTGTGAGCCGCCGCAATCTCATTATTGCGGTTGTGGTCGCGCTTATCATCATCGCGGCCGTCCTTTCGCGCTGCGGAACTTCCGAAGCGTCGGGCTTCCAGGCTGCCGTCGTCACGCGCGGCTCGATCACACAGGCTGTCACCGCCACCGGCACGTTGAACCCGGTCGTGAACGTGCAGGTGGGCAGTCAGGTTTCCGGCAACATTGCCAAGCTCTTCGCCGATTTTAATTCCGATGTGAAAGCGGGCCAAACTGTGGCGCAGATTGATCCGGCGACGTTTCAGGCCGCGGTCACGCAAGCCGAAGGTGATGTGGCCAGCGCCCAGGCGCAGCTCGAGCTGGCGAAGCTAAATGCGGCACGCACCAAGCAGCTTTTCGATCAGAAGAATTCCGCGCAGGCCGATCTCGACCTGGCCACGGCGAACCTGCACCAGGCGGAAGCGACCGTGAAAATCAAACAAGGCGCGCTCGATAAAGTTCGTGCTGATCTGGATCATTGCACCATCACTTCGCCGATCGACGGCACCGTCATTTCGCGCAACGTCGATGTCGGACAAACCGTGGCGGCGAGTTTGCAGGCACCGGTTATTTTCACGATCGCGAATGACCTGACGAAAATGCAGATCGACGCCAATGTCGCGGAAGCGGACGTCGGTGTGGTGACAATTGACCAGGTTGTTGACTTCACGGTCGACGCCTTCCCGAACCAAACCTTCCATGGAAAAGTTGTGCAGGTGCGCAACGCGCCGATCACGGTGCAAAACGTCGTCACCTACGACACCGTCATCGGCGTGAGTAATCCGGATTTGAAATTGAAACCGGGCATGACCGCCAATGTTTCCATCATCATCGCGCGTCGGGATGATGTCTTGAAAATCGCGAACGCCGCCTTGCGTTATCGTCCAGCCGACACGCCGCCGCCTTCAGCCGAGGCATCGGGTTCGCCCGGGCCGGCGCGGGGCGATCGCGGTGGCCGACCGGGCGGTTCGCCGGGATCTGGCGGCGGTCGTCCGCGCGAGCGACGCGTGGATCGCACGGTGTACCTTCTCAACGGCAACAAGACACAGTCAGTGCAAATCAAAACCGGCATCAGCGACGGCGTTTACACGGAAGTCACGGAGGGATTGAAGGAAGGCGATCGCGTCGTGACGGCGCAATTGAATGCGGCCAACGCTGCCGCCCAAAACGCGAATCCGTTCAGCGGACGGCGGGGCTTTTAGCTTAACGAATGCCTAACGAATCATGAGTGCGAACGGCGCAGCGGTTGTTCAACTCGTCGATGTGGAGAAAACCTATCGCTCCGGCGAAATGGAAGTGCGGGCGGTGCGCGGTGTTTCGCTGGAGATTCATCGCGGTGAATTCGTCGCCCTCATGGGCTCGAGCGGCTCGGGAAAATCTACCCTCATGAACTTGTTAGGCGCGCTCGACCGGCCGACCGGCGGACGTTACCTGCTCGACGGCACTGACGTCTCGCATCTCAATCGCGATCAACTGGCCGACATCCGCAATATCAAACTCGGCTTTGTTTTCCAGAGCTTCAATCTGCTGCCGCGCACTTCCGCGCGCGAAAATGTCGAGCTGCCCTTGCTCTACGGGAAGCATCGGCTGAGCAATCAACAGTTGCGCGAAAAGGCGGACCGCGTTCTGGCCGCGGTTGGATTGCACGGGCGCGAAGATCATTATCCCAGCCAGCTTTCCGGCGGCCAGCAGCAGCGGGTCGCGATTGCGCGCGCGCTGATCAATGATCCGGAAGTTTTGCTCGCGGATGAGCCGACCGGAAATCTCGACAGCAGAACGAGCATCGAAATCATGGGTATTTTTCAGGAGCTGAACAATCGCGGGATCACGGTCATCATGGTCACGCACGAAGCGGACATTGCTTCCTACGCGCGACGCAATGTGGTCATGCGCGACGGCCTGGTCCGGAGCGATCGCGCGGTGGAGCGGCGACTCATTGCCACCGACGAACTGGGAAAGGTCATGACGGTCGACGACGTGCCGGCAACGGAAAAATAGAGCATGCGATTAACTTCCACTTTCAAGATTGCGTTTCGCGCCTTGCGCCGGAACAAGCTGCGCTCCGCGCTGACCGCGCTCGGCATTATCATTGGTGTCGGCGCGGTCATTGCCATGGTCGGCATTGGCAACGGCGCCAAAGCGCAAGTGGAAGCGCAGATCGCGAGCCTCGGAGAAAATCTGATTCTGATTTTTTCCGGCAGCACGACCGCGAGCGGGATTCGCACCGGTTGGGGTGGAGCGGGGACCTTGAAGATCGAAGATGCGGATGCCATCCGGCGTGAAGTGCCCGGCGTGACCGAGGTCAGCGAAGAAGTGCCATCGACCTCGCAGGTCGCGGCCGGAAATCAAAACTGGTTCACGCGCATCATGGGCGAATCGGCGGAGTATTTCGACATTCGACAGTGGCCGCTGGCGAGTGGTTTGCCTTTCACGCCGCAGGATGTTCGCAGCGCGAACAAGGTTGCCGTCATTGGCAAAACCACCGCCACCCAAATCTTCGGCAACGACGATCCGGTCGGCCAGACGATTCGCGTAAAGAATGTGCCGTTCACCGTTGTGGGCGTGCTGACCCCGAAGGGATTGAGCGCGCAAGGCAACGATCAGGATGACGTCATCATCATGCCTTACACCAGTGCGATGAAGCGCGTCACCGGCGGCACGACTTTGCGCAGCATCAATGTGCAGGTGGCGAACGCGAGCGATCTGGAACCGGCGCAGCAACAAATCATTTCGCTTTTGCGCCAGCGTCACAACATTCGCGCCGGCCACGACGATGACTTCACGGTGCGCACGCAAAAAGAAATCGCCGACACTGCCACCGCCACGACCGATGTCATGACCGGATTGCTTTTCGCGATTGCCTGCGTCTCGCTCATTGTCGGCGGGATCGGGATCATGAACATCATGCTCGTGAGCGTGACCGAGCGAACGCGCGAGATCGGCACACGGATGGCGGTCGGCGCGCACGGCCGCGACATCCTGCGGCAATTCTTGATTGAAGCGCTTTCGCTAAGCGTAGCCGGTGGAATTGTCGGCATTCTTGCTGGGGTGGGAGCGGCCAAGATGATTTCCGTCTGGAAGAACTGGCCCGCGTTGATTTCGCCGGTTTCGATCGTTGCCGCATTCGTCATCAGTGCTTTGATCGGCATCGGCTTCGGACTTTATCCGGCCTACAAAGCTGCCCAGCTCGATCCGATCGACGCCTTGCGTTACGAATGATTTCTTTGGACAGGATTAACAGGATTGTCAGGATTTAGGAGAAGCAGTTTCCGGAAATCCAATCCTGAAATCCTGTGAATCCTGTCTAGATTATTCTCTTTGATGCCAGAGCCGAATCGCTTTCAGAAGCTGGTCGCAGAAGCGAAGAAGAACATCGTCGAAATTTCGCCTAACGAGACCAAGAGGCAGCTTGATCGCGGCGCGGTTGTTATCGACGTGCGTGAAGACAACGATTGGCGCGAAGGCCATATCGAGGGCGCGAAGCATCTCAGTCGCGGAATTGTTGAACTGGAAATCGAAGACGAAATTCCTGATCTGAATCAACCGATCATCTGTTATTGCGGCGGCGGCAGTCGCGCGGCGCTCGTCACCGAAAGTCTGCAGAAGATGGGCTACAAAAATGTGCGCTCAATTCGTGGTGGTTTTCGCGCGTGGAAGGCGGCGGGTTTGCCCAACACGACAGATTAGGATGACGTCGCAAGGAACGAAATTTCTGCGCTTCCGAATGCCGCAGCACATCGGGCTATTTGCCACGCTCAGTCATTGCATGTTCCTGTGTAAGTATTGTCTGGAACAAGGCATTCGCCCGATTTTTTCCATCGAGAATGAGTTGTATGGGAGCGACTGGTTCGATCGCCTGTTTCGTCATCAAGCTTGGCCCGCGGCTGATGACGAAGTTGAGGAGCTCGTGATTAACAATCGGCTCGATATCAATCTCCTCGCGCGTGGAAAGATCGAAAATGAAATCAGCGATGAGTTAACCTCGATCGAAGAAGGGGCGTGCCTGTTCCATCATTTTCTCACGATTCGAGATGAGATCATGCAACGCATGGAAACGGAGGCCGCGCGCCTCGTGAACGAACACACCATCGGAGTTCACTTTCGCGGTACGGACAAATTTGCTGGTTTGGAAAGCTCGCCGGTGTCCTATGGCTTGGTCCTGGAAGCGGCCAAAGATGCGGCGGGCGCGGATCGTTCCATCTATCTCGCGACTGACGATCTGGATTTCTTCGAACTCATGCGCGAGCGCATCCCGTCGAAGCAGCTGAAATATTCGCGCAAGCCAGGTGGACAAGCGCACTACGACGAGCCGGGAACTTTCCAGAAAGGCCTGGAGGCATTGACCGATGTCTGGCTGCTTTCGAAATGCAGCCTGTTGATCAAAACGCCTTCGATCATGTCGGCCTGGAGTGTGATCTTTAATCCGGCGTTGCCCTTGATCTTAATCGGCGAACCAAAGCGACAACCATCCGAATTTGATTACAATCTCCACAACGGTGTTGGATTTTTCCCGGAGAACCTTCTCCACCAAAGAATGCAAGATGCTTCGATGCCCGGCTACCCGCCGACGGCTTGGTAGTGACCTAGCCCGCGCCGCCACATGTAGCGCGCGATACTCCAGGTGGCGAGCATCCAGCCGGTTTGAATCGCGAGTGCCTGGAACATTTCTGCGCCTTTGAGTCGCTCCATGAAAATCGCGATGGGGGCGAAGAGTTCGTAATAAAACGGCAGCCACTTCAGGACGGCGTGAACGGTCGGCGGCATGATATCGAGCGGAAACATCGCGCCGCCGAGGAAGTACTCGAAGGAATAGAGGATGAAAACGATGGTGGAGATTTCCAGGATCCAGAAAGCCATCATCGCGACGCTGTAGGCGATGAAAAATTGAATCATGGCCGCCATGCCTAACGAGAGGAAGGCGGCGGGCCACGTGATTGGATAGTCAGGCAGCTTGATGAATGCGCGAAAGAAAAAGAAGATGATCGCAATCGGCGCGATGGTGATGATGGTGTAAACCAACCGGCCACTGAGAAAAATGCTGAAGCGATAGGCGAGGTAGCTGAGCGGTTTGGTCAGGAAGGAATTGATCTGGCCTTCACGAATGTCGGAGGCGATCTGCCATTCGTCCTCTGTCGGCGTGACCAGGTTTGAGACGAGGATGACGAGCAGATAGTAGTAAATCATCGAGCCGTAGGTGAAGCCACGCATGCCGCCGCCGGGCTCGTTGAAGATGGCGCGCCAGAGAAAAACGGTGCCGGCGAGCGGAATCAGACCGAAGACCGCGCGCAGAAAATAATTCCAGCGATAAACGAAGGTGTTTTGCAGGCCGATCTTAAAGACGGACAAATATTTCGCCGCTTGCATTCGTTAGGCCAATTCGGTCGCGAGTTTGATCGCGGCGATCATGCTGTCCGGTCGCGCAATGTCTTTGCCGGCGATTTCGAAGGCAGTGCCGTGGTCCGGGCTGGTGCGCGGAAAGGGGAGTCCGAGCGTGACATTCACCCCGTCGTGAAAAGCGTGCAGCTTGAGCGGAATCAATCCCTGGTCGTGATACATGCAGAGCACGGCATCGTAATCGCCGGCGACGGCATGATGAAAAACTGTATCGGGCGAAAGCGGCCCGCGGAAAACATTTGCTCGCTGATTTAGCTCCGCCAGCGCCGGCGCGATAATTTCGATTTCTTCGCGACCAAGCGCGCCGGATTCGCCGGCGTGCGGATTCAATCCCGCCACCGCGATGCGCGGCGCTCGTGCGCGGCGTTGCCTAACGAATGCTTCCAGAAGCAGGCCGACGCGCACGATTTCGTCTTTGCGTAAAACATTCGCAACATCACGCAGTGGAATGTGCGTGGTCACGAGCGCAACGGTGAGCGATCCGCCGGTCAGCATCATGGCGAAATTTTCCACGCCGCTGCGCGCGGCAAAGAATTCCGTCTGGCCGGGAAATTGGAAACCGATCTCGTACATGCGTGCCTTGTGGATCGGACCGGTCACAACTGCCGCGACACGACCATCGAGTGCCTGCATCGCCGCCTCTTCCAGCGCCGCTATGGCCGCGCATGCCGTCTCCGCGCTCGGCATTCCCGGGACGCATTTCGGATAATCGCCAATGACGACGTATTCGAACTCGCGCGACAACTCGTTAGACCGCAGCGCCGCCTGAACAATCTCCGGACCAATGCCGGCTGCGTCGCCGAGTGTGATGCCGATGCGTTTCACAACGATCGACTCTGCCGCTGAGTCGGCGTCAGCGACAACTAAAACGTGCGAATACTGGCCTTTTGGCGCAGCCCGGCCAGCCAGTTCTCCTGCAGGCGGCGCGCTTCGTCGTTCAAGAGTTTTTTCTCCACGTCGCTGCGCACTTCGGCGAGTGACTTGGTGTCGCCGCCGCGCCTTTCATCGACGCGCAGGATATAAAAATTGCCGCCCAATTCCACGATGCGGCTGACTTTTTTCACCGGCAGGCTAAACGCGATCTTCTCCAGTTCCGGCGCGAGCGTTTTCTCGCCGATCCAGCCCCAATCGCCGCCCTGATCGCGCGTGCTGTCCTCGGAATACATCTGCGCCATGCGTTCGAAGTCGGCGCCGCCGGCGAGCTTGCCGAGAATTTCCTCCGCCATCGCTTTCTGCGACGCGGCATTTCCTTCAAGGGCGCGGCTCGGGATCATGATCATGCGCAGATGAATCTCGGGCTTGGTCGTGAACTCCGAGCGATGCGTCCGGTAATATTCATCAATCTTGGTCGGTGAGGCGATCGTGTTTGGTTTGACGTTTTTGCCGCGCATGGCCGCGACGACGATCTTCTCGTATTCGTTCTTGCGGAATTCGCTCAACGAATAATTCTGCGCCTGCAATGTCTTGATGAAGGCGTTGCGATCGCCGCCGAAATTTTCCCTGATGATGTCGGTGATGCGCTGCTCAACGAAGTAGCCCGGCAGTTGGTACTCGTCCTTTTTGAATTCCTGCACGATCAGCTGGCGGTCGATCAAATCCTGTAGCGCTTCCGCGCGCGTGGCTTTGATTTGTTTCTCCAATTCCTCGCCTTTGTATTGCGAGCGCAGCAATCGCTCTCGCGGCAGGGTGATGCTGCGCACCTGCGAGAAGGTAATCACTTCGCCGTTCACGATCGCGGCGATGCCGTCGATGACGGCGGCTTCGGCGGCAAGCAGGCCGCGACACATCGGCTGGAGAGAAAGCGCCAGCGAAAACAGAATCGTGGCGAAAGCGAAACGAATCATTGATTTAAATTTTTTTCGTCAGTTCCATGACCTCACTCAAATGCCGGTCGATTTGTCCGGGACTCAAGCGGGGGAATTTTCCGCCCACTAAAATGAAGTCACCGCGGCGAGTCAGCATCAGCTTCTCCTCCCGGACTTCAACGCGAGCCACCGCAGCCCTTGCTGCAGCGAGTTTGATTTCGGTCAGAGTGAGCAAATTGTCAACCGACGAGGGCATTTTCCCGAAACGATCGCGCCATTCCTTGCGCAATTTGTCGAGCTGCTCGTGCGTGGAAACCTGCGCCAGGTTGCGGTAGGCCTGAATGCGCAATGTTGTTTCGGTGATGTAACTCGTCGGGATGAACGCGGGCACGCGTTGCGCCGAACCGAACTGCGCAAATTCCGCTTCGTTCGTCGCGACGAAATCCAAACGCACTTCAACTTCCAGACGCGGTTTGTATTTCTCGCCCTTCAACTGCGCCACGGCTTGCCGCAGCAGCTGGCAATAAAGATCAAAGCCGACCGCCATGATGTGTCCGCTTTGCGCGGTGCCGAGAATGCTGCCGGCGCCGCGGATTTCCAGGTCGCGCATGGCGATGCGAAAACCCGCGCCTAACGAGCTGTATTGCTTGATGGCGTTGATGCGTTTGCGCGCCGCGCCCACCGTCATCATTTCGCGCGGCAGTAACAGATAGGCGTAGGCTTTGTGCTCTGCGCGGCCGACGCGGCCGCGCAGTTGATAGAGATCGGCCAGACCGAAACGATCAGCCCGGTCGATGATGATGGTGTTGGCGTTCGGAATATCGAGGCCGCTCTCGATGATGGTGGTGCAAACCAGCACGTCGATTTTTCCCGCGACGAAACGATGCATGACGGCTTCGAGTTCATCGGAATCCATCTGGCCATGACCGAACTCGACCCGCGCCTCGGGACACAAGTTCGACAATGCGCTCGCGCATGCGTTCGATCGTCTGGACGCGGTTGTGCAGGAAAAAGACCTGGCCCTGCCGTTCGAGTTCGCGCTTGATCGCGTCGCGAATGATCCGCTCATCGTAACCGCAGACCACGGTCTCGACCGGCAGACGATTGAGCGGCGGCGTTTCGATCGTGGACATGTCCTTCACGCCGACTAACGAGAGGTAGAGCGTGCGCGGAATCGGCGTGGCGGAAAGCGTCAGCACATCGACGAGCTTGAACAGCTCCTTGAATTTCTCCTTGTGCAGAACGCCGAAGCGCTGCTCTTCGTCGATCACGACCAGCCCGAGATCCTTGAAGACGACGTCGCCCGAAATCAGGCGATGGGTGCCGATGACGATATCGACTCCGCCTTCGCGCAGAAGTTGTAGAACCTTCTTCTGTTCCGCGGGCGAACGAAAACGGCTGAGCATTTCGATGCGCACCGGATAATCGAGCATGCGCTGGCGAAATGTTTCGAAATGCTGCTGCGCCAGAACCGTGGTCGGTGTCAGGACCGCGACCTGTTTTCCTTCCATGACCGCTTTGAAGGCGGCGCGAATCGCCACTTCGGTTTTGCCGTAACCGACATCGCCGCAGATCAATCGATCCATGGAACGCGGGCGTTCCATGTCGTGCTTGGTGTCGTCGATTGCCTTGAGTTGATCGACGGTTTCGCGAAATGGAAATGAATGCTCGAATTCGCCCTGCCATTTCGTGTCCGCGCCGAAGGCATGGCCGCGTTGCGTTTCGCGTTCCGCCTGCACCGCGAGCATTTTGCCGGCGTAATCGAAGATCGAGGCGGTGGCGTTTCTTTTCGCGCGCGCCCATTTCGCATCGGCTAACGAACTGAGCGGCGGCGATTTTTTCCCAAGGCCGACGTAACGCGAAACGAGATACGCCTGTTCGAGCGGAACATAGAGCTTCGCTTCATCGGCAAATTCGAGTGCGAGCACTTCCTGCTCGCCGCCGCCTGCCGCCGGCGTTTTCATCAACTGCAGGAAACGACCGACACCATGCTCCAGGTGAACAACGAGATCGCCTTCGTTCAGTTCGCTGAAATCGATCTGGGCGCGATTGCGTCCGAGCTTTTCCGCGCGTCGCAAGCGACGCCGGCCGTGCGTGGTGGCGCGACCGAAAATCTCGGCGGCGGAAAGGACAACCAGATTTCCTGCCGGAAAAACGAAACCGCGCGCGAGCGTTCCTTCCGCTAATTCGACGTCGTCGAGCGCGCCCATGATTTCGCGAAAACGCTCGATCTCACCTTCCGTCTGGAAATAAATGACGATGCGATTGCTGTTCGCTTTCCATTCGTCGAGGCGCGCGGAGAATTGCGTCCGTTTCGCTTCCGCGATCATGAAATCGCCCGCGGAAAATTCGCCAACGTCGGCATCGAGAAACGCACCCGAATAATCTTCCGCGCCTTCCTCAAGCCACGATTCGCTGATGAGAACTCGGCCGCTTAAGGCATTCGAGTTGCTCGTCTGGGCCGGGCTCAACTTCGATGAGGACATGGTCGGATGCGATGTAATCGCGCGCCGCGGCGCCCTGCTCATCGGCCGCGCCTAACAAGACGTCGATCGACTGCAAATTGCGCACCGACGCTTGCGTATCGATGTCAAATTCACGCAGCGATTCGATCTCGTCGTCGAAAAACTCCGCGCGCACCGGCAGCGATGCCTGCCATGAAAACAAATCGAGGATGCCGCCGCGCACCGCGAATTGGCCGCGGGTCGTGACCTGGGCGACGCGTTCGTAACCGGCCTCGCCTAACGAGTGCAAGAGCGATTCCATTTTTTCGCGCGCGCCGCGTTTCAAGCGCAGGAAAGCCGAGTTGATCGCCGAACTCCTCGGCGCCGCTTGATCAAGCGAGGCGCTCGTGGCGACAATCAGGTGCGGACCCTTCTCGCGCGCCACGCGCGTGAGTAAGGCGAGACGTTCCGCCGCAATTTCAGGATCGGGCAAGATATTTTCGACCGCGGCGAATTCCGCCTCGGGGAGAAAGAGGGCGTCCGGTTTCCAGTTGAGCAGGCTTTCGTAAAGCAGTTCCTGCGAACGCACACTCGGACAGACAACCCAGATCGTGCGCGAAAGTTTCTGCGCGAGCGCGGCGACGAGAAATGGCTGCGCCGGTTCCGTAACGTGCGAAAACGCGACCGGAAAATTTCCCGCCTCGATCGCGCGCAATTTTTGCGCGATTGGTTCTGCGTTAACGACGCACGAAAGAATTTGCGCGTCCCGGTTTTCTTGCACCGGAAACGCTTCGTCGAAGTGAAGTGAAACTACAAATCGCGCCCGATGGCGTTGGCAACTGCGCGCAAACGCGGGACGAGTTTGTTCAGAGCTTCCGGCAGGAGCGCCTGCTCGCCATCGCTCTTCGCGACGTGGGGTGATTCATGCACTTCAAGCATGATGGCGTCGGCACCGGCCGCCACAGCCGCGACCGACATCGGCGGAATGATATCGCGCAAGCCAACGCCGTGTGTCGGATCGACCACGATTGGCAAATGCGTTTTCGATTTTAGGATCGGCACCGCGGTTAAATCCAAAGTGTATCGGGTGGCGCGTTCGAAGGTGCGAATGCCGCGCTCGCACAGCAGCACGTTGGCGTTGCCTTCACTCAAAATGTATTCCGCGCTCATGATCAATTCGTCGATCGTGGCGCTGAAGCCGCGTTTCAACAAAACCGGCAAATGACTGTGCCCGACTTCCCGTAGCAGCGAAAAATTTTGCATGTTGCGCGCGCCGATCTGGAGGCAATCGGCGTAGCGTTCGACCAGGGGAAGATCGCGCGCGTCCATCACTTCGGTGATAACGGGAAGACCGGTTTCGTTGCGGGCATCGGCGAGAAAGCGCAGGCCTTCTTCGCGCAGACCCTGGAAGCTGTAGGGCGAAGTGCGCGGTTTGAATGCGCCGCCGCGCAGGATTCTCGCGCCGGAATCTTTCACGACGCGCGCGATGGACAGCACCTGCTCGCGGCTTTCCACGGCGCACGGACCGCAAATGAGCGTGACCGCGGAATCGCCGCCGATGCTTACGCCGCAAATCTCGACGGTGGAGGCAGCGCCGCGCGATTGATAGGCGGCGAGTTTGTATGGCTTGAGTCGTGGCACGATCGCTTCGACGCCGGGAATTTCCGCGAGGGCGGTTTCGTTCAACTCTTCTTCCGGCCCGATCACACCGACGATGACGCGTGAATCGCCGCGGCTGATTTCTGTTTCGAAGCCGAATTCCTGAACGCGCGCGACAATTTCGTCGATCTGCTCTTCGGTCGCGCCTGGTTCAGTGATGATGATCATTGCTCGTTAGACGAAAACGAGCATGCAAGGTGATTGGAACGGACGCAAGAGCGGACGCGCCGCTCCAGTCAGTTCGAAATCGTGACCGGCGTGCCGGTGTTGACGGAGCGGAAGAAATTTTCCGCCATGAATTCCGGCATGCGAATGCAACCGTGCGAAGCCGGATAACCGGGCAGATAGCCGGCGTGCATTCCGATGCCGCCAACGATGCGCATGAAGTAAGGCATCGGCGCGCCCTTGAAATGTGTGCCCGGCGGCCTGTGATCCTTGTCCGCATCGACATTGGGAACGACGACGTTGCCGTAATCGTCGACGAAATCGCCGTACTTGCTCGAGATGTGGTCCTTGTCCTTTTGACTGATGGAGAAACGGCCGGTGGGAGTGTTCAGACCTTCACGACCGGTGGAAAGCTGCGACACGCCGACGAGCGAGCCGCCCTTGTAGAAATAAGCGCGTTGCTCGGAGAGCCTGATTTTGACCGACGCCTTTCCAGGGGCGGTATCGCCGTCCCAGTAGGAAACGGTGTCGGGCGGCGGGCCACCCGGAACCCCGCCCGGACCGTAAGCGCCGCCCATGTATTGCGTCCCCATGCTGGCTTCGTCGCACGAACTGAGAACGAATGTCGTGACACAGGCCAGCATTACGTTGGCGATCCAAGGGAAACGTCGATCCATAAAAAAACCGAGGGCAAGTAACTTTCGGAGGGAGTCAAAGTCAAGGGACTGACCCGATGCAGCGGGTCGTGTGCCGCACCATTCCGGGGTGGGCTTGAATTCTGCTTTCTTTTACGCAGAATGCCGCCCGCCCTGTTACAGGCTGCCCGATCCATGCCGACATACGAGTATCATTGCGAGAAGTGCGAAAAGAATTTCGAGGTCTTCCAATCGATGCGGGATGCGGCGTTTACCGAGTGCCCGAAGGATCATTGCCAGATGAAAAAATGGGGCCACGGCAAAGTGAAGCGGCTCCTCGGCACTGGCGCCGGACTCATCTTCAAGGGATCAGGATTTTATATTACCGATTACCGGAGCAAGTCGTATCACGAAGCGGCCAAGAAGGACGCGCCCGCCGCGAGTGGTTCCGAGAAATCGCCCGCTAAGAAGGAAGGCGCACCGGCCAAACCAGCCGGGAATAAACCCAAGCCAAAGAGCGGCGAATAATGCAAACGCTCGAAACACCGAAGTTGGTTTGCCGGGAGTGCCGGCGCGAGAACGAAGCGCAACGCATCTATTGCCATGATTGCGGAACTCGCCTCGATCGCGCGTCGTTGGCCAAGGTCGTGCCGAAAGCGGAAGATCCGAAGGAAGTGAAGCGCCGGGTGGAATCGATGTTCGATCCGCGGCGTGGCAAATTGAAGCGGGATTTTTTCAAGCTGAGCAAGCTTGTTCTTGGCGCCGGTCTCGTCGCCTTGCTCGTGCAGGTATTTCGGCCGCCGGATGTGCCGCCGCTGGTTAAGCCTGCGCCGGGCGAGATGCCGCCGCAAATTAGCCTCGATCTGGAGAACGCGACGCGCAGTGCGAACGCAGCTCCGTTGCAATATTCGGAAGACCAGGTGAACGCCTACCTCGCTAACACGCTCAAGAGCAAACAGACGACGCTGAGCAAGTATTTGAAGTTCGAGCGTCTCGTGTTGGGCTTCGACGAAGGCGCGGTGCGCGTGACGACGCAGCGATCGCAGTATGGCTACTCGGTCTACACCACCGGCGTCTACAGCGTTGAGCTGAAAGATGGAAAACTCATCTTCAAGGATCTCGGCGGTCAGATTGGCCGACTGCGCCTGCATCCGCAGCTCATGCACTATGCGGATTTAATTTTCTCTGATGTAGCCAGTGCGCTGGAGCGCGATCGCAAACTGCTGGCAAAGCTTGGCGCGATTGAATTTCATCCCAAGCAGATCGTCTTTGTCCCGAAACCACCGCAAACATAAAGAGCGGGCCGCGATTGTTGATCGCAAACCCGCTCCGCGCTTTTCGGTGGAGAAAGCTTTAGCCCAATCCCATCGTGTGTAGCAGTTGCCGGTCGATCAGGCCGTCAACTGGCAGACCATTGGCACGTTCGTAATTGCGAATCGCGCTGCGGGTGCGCGTCCCGAGCACCCCGTCGATTTCTCCGCGATAGTAACCCTTTCGGGCCAGGGTTTCCTGAACGTTGGTCGCCAGGCTGGCATCCTGTCCGCCATAGCTGTAGTCGTAGCCGTAACCGTAGTAGTCGTAAGGATTGTACCCATAGTAGCCCGAATCAAAGTATCCCCAATCCCACCACGGCCAGAAGGGATAGGTGCTAACGAAGACGACTCCGTTGTTACAATGGAAGCGGTGGCCGTTGTGGCTCCAATGACCATTGGTCCGCCAGTTCCCATTCCAGTTACCGTGCCCATTCCAGTGACCATTGCCGCTCCGGTTGCGATTGCCGGTCCAACGTGGACTGGCACCGTTGAATCGGGTGGCTGTTGTGCGGTACGCCATGCCAGGACGGCCCGCGTGATAGGCACGTCCCGCGTACATCGACCGGCCTCCGTAATAAGCGTGTCCGCCATACATCGAGTGGCCTGCGAAGTGACCCGATGAGAAACCGCGCGCGCCGCCCGAGGAAGGAGCGCCTCCTCCTCGGCCTCCCGCTCCGCGGCCTTCTGCTGTCGTGACAGGCAAAGCAATCATCGCCGCGATTGCGATGCTGCCCAAGAGAGTAAGCCTTTTCATATAGTTAATGCTGTTAAATATTAGACCCCATCGCACGACAAATGTTTCGGAAATTCTTTCGCTGCGATTTTCGCGAACGTGGTTCCAGTTCGCGCTCGTCGCGCCACGCACTGCGCCCTAGGTTCGTGTTACTTCCGCTCGTGCAACGACTCTTCCCGGTTCTCGTTTTCTGTGCCTTCGTCTTTCCATTAAAGGCGGCGGCGCCGGAACGCAGCGTCAGCACTTCGCGACAATTCATTGTCTACGGACCCGACGCGCGTTTGCGCGGCGTCGTTTGCGATTTGGCCGAACGAACGAAACGCACTGCGCTCATCCTGCTCAGCGAACGCGACGCGTGGAAAACGCCGATCGTCATCAACGCGCATTATCCCGAAGCCAATTTGCCCGAGACGCCTTCGTCCCATTTGGACGTCAGCCAGACCGGCGTCGGTTTGAAGCTGCAACTGGAACTGGTGGTCGACACGGATGTGAGCGCGCCGCGGATCGAGCGTGAAATGTTGCGCGCGGTTTTTCTGGAAATGATGTATCGCGCGCAGTCGGACATTCCGGCCGGCACGGCCTACGTCGAACCGCCGGATTGGTTGCTGGAAGGCGCTCTCGCCCTCGCGCTGGAAGGCGATCCGGCTGAGATCGCGCTGACCTTGAGCACGGCAGTTGCGTCCGGCGGCGTGATATCGCTGGAGGAGTTTTTGCAACAACGCCCGACGCTCATGGAAACGCCGCTGCGCAATGTTTATCGCGCTTACTCCGCGGCGCTGGTCGCGATGTTGATTGATATGCCGAACGGACGGCAGCGCCTGGCGCGCTTCCTGGCCAACCTTCCGCGCTCCGGCAACGACTCGTTAGGCAACTTGCGCGCCGGCTTTCCGGACCTAAGTGAAAATGCGGAGGCACTGCAAAAAACTTGGGCGCTGAATGTCGCGCGGGTTTGTGCCACGGAACGTTATCGATTGCTCGGATGCGCCGAAACGGAGCGACGACTGGCGGAGGTCTTACGGGTGGAAATTCCTGATCGTGCGCGAAACCAGCTCGCGGTTTACGGCTTGGAGGAGTTTTCGGCATTCCGGCGCGATCATGCTGCGCCGGGCGCACTGCGCTCACTCCACACCCAGTTGCTTTTGCTGTCCGGCAACGCGCACCCGCTCTATCGACCGATCATTGCCGAATATCTGCAAATTATTGGACTGCTCGAGCGCAAGAAAACAAGACACCTGACCGAGCGGCTGGCGAAAATTCGCGGCACGCGCGAGCATGTTGTCCGCCGCATGGATGCAATCGCGGATTACATGAACTGGTTTGAAGCCACGCAGGCGCGCTCGGCCAGCGGAACATTTCGCGGGTATATCAACGCCGCTGGCGCCGGGGAGACGCAGCGTCGTCGGCACGACCCGATCTCGGTTTATCTCGACGCGCTCGAGGCGCAACTGGGCGATTGATGGCGCGCGTTTGCGTTTACACCGCGATCTGCGGCAATTACGACACGCTCAAGCCCGTCCCCGAGCAGGATGTTCCCTGCGATTATGTCTGCTTCAGCGATGACATACGCCTAACGAATCCTGGCCAGTGGAAAATTCTTCCGGTGGAGGATGCCGGCCAGCGTCATCCGCGGATGCGGGCCAGGTTTCCCAAGATTCTCCACCATCGAATTTTCCCGCGCGGACGATTGCGGCGCGTGCGTTCGCTGTTTGCGCCACGTTACACGCACACGCTTTGGATCGACGGCAGCATCCGGGTCAAGAGCGCGAGTTTCGTGCGCGAGTTCGTCCAACACATCGGCGCCGCCGGTTGGTCGATGTTCATTCACCCCGACCGCAGCTGCATTTATCCCGAAGCGGAATTTTCCACCAGCATGCCGAAGTATTTCGATCAGCCGGTCATGGCGCAGGCGGCGGCGTATCGGGCGGAAGGTTATCCGGCGGAGAACGGCTTGATTGCCAGTGGCCTGATCGCGCGCTCCACCTCCGCCGACCTGAGCGAGATCGAGGAAATGTGGTGGAGCGAAAACGTGCGCTGGAGTTATCAGGACCAGCTGTCCCTTCCGGTGGTTTTGTGGCGGCTGAAACGAAACTGCGATCTGGTGCGAAAGAATCTTTGGTCTAACGAGTGGTTCGACTGGATGCCCCACCACCGCCAGGACTAAGACGTTTCGTCGGCTTGCCGCACCCCATCTTGCTGCGTATGATAGTCGCCGCTTCTTCGGGAGCCATCTTCCTTATGCAGAAAATTGGATTCGCTGAAGCGCTCGACTCGATCATCGCCGCTGACCCGCGTTATAGCCGCGACGCCTACGTTTTTTTGCGCGACGCGCTCGACTTCACGACCAAGCAGCAAAAGAAAATCAAAGGCGCGCCGGTGCGTCACGTCGCTGGTCCGGAACTGCTCGAAGGCGTACGTCAGTACGCGCTGAAGGAATTTGGTCCGATGGTCGTGACGGTTTTTTCTTGTTGGGGAATTCGTTGTTGCGAAGACATCGGCCACATGGTTTTCAATCTCATCGGCGCCGGCATTTTCGGGAAGACCGAGCAGGATTCGATCGACGACTTCAAGAGCGTCTACACCTTCGAGGACGCTTTCGTGAAACCCTTCGCGCCGCGGAAACCGGCGACACCGGCGAAGTTGCCGCCAAGTCTGCCCGCGCCGAAAGTTTCCTGAACGGAAACGACGCCGCAATTTTAGCGGCGCATTTTCATTATGCACGCGCCTGCTCAGCCCAAGTCTGCTTCATCTGATTCCGCAGCGGCGCTCGGTTTTCCGCCGAGCACGGCGCAGAAATGGATCTTGCCCAACGGCCTTACCGTCATCGTGCAGGAAGATCGCAGCGCGCCGGTGGCAAGCGTGCAGGCCTGGTGCGAAACCGGCAGCATTTACGAAGACGAACGTCTCGGCGCTGGCATGTCGCACATCCTCGAGCACATGTTGTTCAAGGGAACGAAGACGCGCGGCGGCAACGCCATCGCGCGCGCGGTGCAGGATGTCGGCGGTTACATCAACGCCTACACCTCATTCGATCGCACCGTCTACTGGATCGACGTTCCGAAAGCAGGCGTGAATGCGGCGATCGAGATCTTGTCCGACGCGATGATGAATTCGACTCTGCCCGCGGAGGAATATGCCAAGGAACAGGAAGTGATCCGGCGCGAATTCGCGATGGGATTTGACGATCCGGATCGCATGGCCGGTCAGCTTTTATTTTCCACCGCGTATCAACGTCATTCTTATCGCCTGCCGGTCATCGGTCTCCTCGATGTTTTCAACCAGCTCACGCAGGAGCAGGTGATGCAGTATTACAAGTCGCGCTACGTGCCGAACAACATGACGTTTGTCGTGGTCGGCGATGTCGACGCGGAGGCGGTGCGCGAACAACTCGTTAGGCATTTCCAGGATCAACCCGCGCGTTCCCTCAAGCCGGTTTACATTCCGCCGGAACCGCCGCAGCTCGGGTTGCGCGAGGTGCATCAGGAATTCAATACCGAGCTGACCCGCCTCTCACTCGCCTGGCACATTCCGGAAGTCACGCATCCGGATGTGCCCGCGCTCGATCTGCTTTCCACTGTTCTGGGCGACGGACGCAGCTCGCGGTTGTATCGGCGCGTGCGCGAGGAAGCCGGACTGGCTTTCGGTGTTTCCGCTTATTCCTACACGCCCGGTGAGCCGGGACTCTTCGGAATCGACGCCATGACCGAACCGGAAAAACGCGCCGCGACGCAGGCCTTGATTCTCGAAATCATCGACGAAGTCAAGAAGGAACGGCGTAACGGCGGCGGAATTGGCCAAGGCGAAAAAGATTTCGCTCAGCCATCATCTTGCCGCGCTCACCACCATGCGCGGGCAGGCGTCCGATCTCGGCGGCAACTGGCTGCTGACGCGCAATTTGAATTTCACCCGTGATTATCTCGCCGCGGTGCAGCAGGTGACAGAAGACGATGTCCTGCGCGTCGCCGGCAAATATTTCACGCGCGAGAATCTCACCATTACTTCGCTCAACCCAAAAGGCGCGCTCGGCCTAACGAGTGATAGCGCGCAACACGCTGCGGCGGGCGAGATTCAGAAAATTAGCCTAACGAATGGTCTGCGCATTCTCGTGCGGGAGGATACGCGTCTGCCGCTCATTGCGATGACAGCCATCTTTCGCGGCGGTTTGCTGGCGGAAACGCCGGCGACCAATGGCATCACGCATTTGATGGCGAAGACGCTGCTGAAAGGTACGACGACACGAAGCGCCGAGCAGATTGCCGAGACCATCGAATCGGTCGGCGGACATCTCGGGAGCGATTCGGGCAACAACAGTTTCAGCATCACGATGGAAGTTACGCAGCCCGATTTGCGTCTCGGCGCGGAATTGCTGGCGGATGTTTTGCTGAACGCGACCATGCCGGACGAGGTCGTGGCGCGCGAAAAGGACGTGCAGTTGGCCGCGATCAAGGACGAAGAGGAACAACTCACATCCGTGGCGCGAAATATTTTGCGCGCCGCTCTCTTCCGCGATCATCCCTACGCCTTGCGCGGCAAGGGTTCGGCCGACGCGGTGGCGAAGCTTACGCAAAAGGATCTGCTGCAATTCCGCGACAAATTTCTCGTGGCGAGAAACGGCGTGCTCGCTGTTTTCGGAAATGTGAAGGCGGCGGAAGTGAAAGAGCTTTTCGAACAACTGCTCGCGCAGATGAAACCTGGCGAACTCGCCTTGGAAAAGGTCGCGTCCAGCGTTCCGATCACGAAAGCAATCGAGGTCGAAAGCACGCGCGACAAAGCCCAGGCCGTTTTGATGGCTGGATTTCGCGGCGCGGATTTGTTCAGCAAAGATCGCTACGTGCTCGATTTGATCGATGAAGCGAGCAGCGATCTGGGCTCGCGCTTTTTCATTCGCATTCGCGAGCAAATGGGCCTGGCCTATTACGTCGGCTCTTCGCAATTGCAGGGACTGGTGCCGGGCATGTTTGCCTTCTATCTCGGGACCGATCCGCAAAAAGTGCCGGCGGTGAAAGCAGCCTTGCTCGATGAGATTCAAAAACTGGCGAGCGATGGCCTAACGAGTGAAGAACTGGCGCGCGCCAAGAAGAAATTGATCGGGCAGCAACAGATCGCGAACCAGAGCAACGACAGTTTCAGTTATGCTGCTGGGCTCGACGAAATTTACGGACTCGGTTTTGATCATTACAAGGAACTCGAAGCGCAGGTCGAAAGCGTGACGCCGGAAGATGTGAAACGCGTGGCGGCGAAATATTTTCGCGACCAGCCGTTCGTCCTTGCCACGGTGCGACCTTCGGGCGACGGAACAAGCTGAGTTTATGGCCGAAGTTCAAACCAACACCAATACCGGCGAGATGGCGCAGCGTTTCGTCGAATTCATCATGATGCAGGCGCAAAACGCCGCGCTTTTTCTCGGGCAAATTCCCAATCCGCAAACTGGTCAGGGCGAAGTGAACCTCGAGGTCGCGAAAATGTTCATCGACCAACTGGCGATGATTCAGGAAAAAACGCGCGGCAATTTGTCGAACGAAGAAGCGACGGTCCTGAAAAACACGATTTCAAATTTACAGATGGCATTCGTCGAAGTGTCGCAACAGGCTGGCGGCAAGATCCCGGAAAAATCTGCGCCTCCACCCGCCGCCGAAACACCAAAGGAAGAGCCGCCGGCTCCCGCGCCAGCGACGGAAGGTGACAGCGAATCGCGCAAGAAATTCACCAAGAGCTACGGCGCGTAGAAATAATCACGGCCGCGTCGCGTCGCGATACGGCTGGTGATTCGAATATTGCTTCAATCGTTTCTCCGCGTCGCCGCGTTGCGTTTCAGGTAAGCTGGGCAGGTTGAGAGCGAAGCGTTGGAACTCGACCGCCTTTTCGAACTCGCCCGTCTCCGCGTAGGCCGCCGCCAGTGTGTCGACGAATTGAAACTCCGCCCAATCACTCAGCTGGCACGCTTGCATGGCCAGGTCGATTGCCTTGCGACCATCGCGCAAAGATTTCACCGGCGAAGTGGCGCGCAACCAGCCTAACGCATTCAAGGTTTGCGGATAATCCGGTCTGAGCTTGAGCGCTTTTTCCAGGTTGCTCACTGCTTCCGCTTGTTTGCCTTCGTGCAAATTCAGAAAGGCGAGGCCGATGAACGGTTCCGGCATGCTCGGGTCGAGTTTCTGCGCCGCTTTGTAATCTGCGGCGGCTTGCGCAAATTTTTTCTGCTGCGCATAAAGCGCGGCCCGGTTCACATGGACCAGAGCAAAGTTCGGGCTGAGCTTGATCGTCGCATCGAAATCGCGCTCCGCGTTTTCCGGGTCGCCAAGGTCGCGATAGGAAAGGCCGCGATTGTAGATGGCCTTGAATAATGTCGGTTCCAATTGCAGCGCCGCGTTGAAATCCTTGATCGCATCGTCGTGATCACCTTTTTGTGCGAGCACAACTCCGCGGTTGGTGTAAGCGCCGGCGTTACGCGGATTCAAACGAATCGCCTGCTCGTAATCGCGCAGCGCTTTGTCGATCTCGCCCCGGCGATTGAAAAGATTGCCGCGGTTCTGACAAGCGGTGGAAGCGGTCGCGGAGGAAACATCCCAGGTCAGCACTACGGTGTAACGCGCAAAAGCGTCATCGATTCGTCCGCTGTCCTCATCGACTTGCGCCATCCGCATCTGCTCGGTGGCTTCGCGGTCGCGCAACACCGGCTTCTTTTCCGTCTGCGTCCATTGCCCGACCATTTCGGTGCGCAGCTCGGCGTAATCGGCCATCGCCCGGTCGAGATCGTTCTTCTTGTAATAGAGATCGCCGCGCATCCGGCGCGCGTCCTGGTTGGCCGGCTCCTTCGCAATCACCGCATCGAGATGGCGGATCGCTCCATCAATATCGTTTTTCTCCACGCAGGCGCGCGCGTTTGCGATGAGAGCTTCGACGGTTTCAGCGGGTGGCGGCTGCGCTGTCGAAGACGGATGCAATGGCAGGCGATGAAAATAAACCGCCGCGAGAAACGCGACGACCGCGAGTCCGGCGCTCGCGCATATCCATTTTCCTCTCATTTACCGCCGCCGCGGTGTTGGAGTAGGAGAGGATTGCGGCTTGCTCGTCTTGTGCGCCGCCGCGTTTTCTTCCCCGGGATATTTCTTCGTGGCCGGATAAACCAAACGCCAGGGCTGATGTTTCAACGTGTCGGTCAGGTCCGACACATTTTGTCCAGTCGCCTTCAAATCCGGCGTGAGCGCATTGAGGGCCGATTTCAGTTTCTCGGATGACTCGCGGAAGTTTTGCAGCATGACGTGAATGTTGTCGTTGCTCGAAAGATCGGTGCTGATCTTGTCCAGGTTGGTCGTGATCTCCTGCACGTGCTTGAGCGAAAGCTGCAACGAACTGTCCGTCGCCGTCATGTTGGTCAGGTTTTCGGCAAAGGTGCGCATCTGCGCCAGCGCCATGTTCAACTGCGATTGTTCGTCGGTGATCTTGTTCAGGTTCTGCGCCGTGGTTTGCAAATCCTTCAAGGTCCCGGTCGCTTCCTTGGCCACCGGATCAATGATGTCGAGCATGTGCGCAATCGCTTCACCAAATTCCGGCACGCGTTCGCCCGGATAAATCTCGCCATCCTCCGCGCGTCCGGAGGATTCAATGCCTTCGGTGATGTCGATGGCGTACTCGCCAAGCAAACCAAGAGTGAAGAGCCGCGCCTTGGCGCTTTTGTAAACGTTGGCGTTGCGATCAACTTTCACGTCGATGCGCGCTTCAAATTTTCGCTTCGGCGGCGTCGTGCCCGCGGCGGGCGGGAAAATCGAATTGGCGAGAGTGGCGGCACGGTCCGATTCCTCCTGCGTGACCGGCGAAAACACTTTGTCCACCTGTCCGATCTTTCGGCCGGCCAGCAGAACTGGCGCACCGAGTTTGATGCCGGCGGCGTTGTCCATGTAGATCTTGTAGGTGACGAGCGGCCGGAACAATCCGGGCGCGCCGAGCAGGATGAGAATGCCGGCGATGGCGGCCATGGTCCCGATGACCAGCAGGCCGGTTAGAACTTCATTTCGGCGCAATTGCATCCTGGCTTCCTTCCAATATCGGGCCTTCCGTGCTGCCGCTTAGGAACTGCTGCACGACCGGATTTCGTGATCGTCTGAATTCGTTAGCCTCCGCCATCTCAATAATCTCGCCGTGATAAAGCATGGCCATCTTGGTGCCAATGCGGAAAGCGCTATCCATCTCGTGCGTGACGATGACGGAAGTGACTTTCGAGTGCTCGGTCAGGCTGATGATCAGTTCGTCGATGACCGAACTGATGACAGGATCGAGACCGGCGGAAGGTTCGTCGAACAAGATGAGTTCGGGTTCCATGACAAGGGCGCGCGCCAAACTTACGCGCTTGCGCATGCCGCCGCTCAATTCCGACGGCATCTTGTCCTTCACATCCGCCATGCCGACGAGCTCGAGTTTTTCCTCGACGATCCCATCGATCTCGGCGGGCGTTTTGTCGGTCAGTTCTTCCAGAGGCAAGGCGACGTTGTCGCGCACATTGCGCGAACTGAGCAAGGCGGAATATTGATAGACCATCCCGATGTGGGTGCGGACCTTCTGCAGTTTGCGTCGCGGCAAACGCGAGATTTCGAATTGCTTGAAAAAAATCGAGCCCTCTGTCGGGGTGAGGATGCCGAGGATCAAACGGAGGATGGTGCTCTTGCCCACACCGCTCTGGCCCATGATCACCATACGATCGAGTGGCTCGACGACCAGGGACACGCCGCGCAGCACTTCTTTCTCATCGAAGCGCAGATGCGCGTCGCGCAACTCAACGACTGGGGGATGGTGCGCTTCGCTCATGGGAAGAAAACGACGTAAACGATGTTGAAGAGAGTATCGAAGCCAATCACCGCCGTGATTGCGGTCACCACGCTCGAAGTAGTTGCGGTGCCTACGCCGGCCGCGCCGCCTTTGACACTGAGTCCGCGATAGCAGGCGATGGCGGCGATCAACATGCCGAAGAGCAAACTCTTGAGCACGCCGGTGACGATGTCGCGAATGAGCAGAGCATCGAGCACGAGATCCTTGAAGTAGACCGACGCGATGTTGAAATAAGTCCCGCAAATGATGGCAGTGGCGATGATGGCCGCGATGCTGGAAATAACAGATAGTGCCGGCATAAGCGAAGTCAGCGCCACCATGCGCGGTGCGACCAGGAATCGTAGCGGACTGATTCCCATGGCTTCGATCGCCTCGACTTCTTCGGAGACCTCCATGGTCCCGAGCTCGGCGGTAAAGGCCGCGCCGATCCGGGCCGCCAGCATGATGCCGGTGAGCAACGGCCCCAGCTCCCGCGTAAACGCAATTGCAACCAGGCCGGGCACGAGCCGTTCTGTGCCGAAGCGTTGCAATTGATATCCGGTCAAGAGCGCCATGGTCAGGCCAAGAAAGAATGAGACCATCGCGACCAGCGGAACCGAGCCGACTCCGGCGCGTTCGGTGTGTTCGAAAAAACTCGAAGCGCGAAACGGCGCGCGACCGCGCCGCACGTTGTCCATCGTTTCTGCGAAGGTGCTGACGATGAACCAGAACATGCTGCCGACTTCGCGGAGGAATCCCTCGCTTAGCTGTCCGACTTCCTGCACGACGACGACCGGATTGGTCTCAATCTTGTTGCCGTTATCGGCGCTTCTCCCAGCTTGGTCGGCCATGTTCGGGGAAGAGGTTGCCCTAGTTAGTTTTTGGGGAAAGAAGAAACTGCCTTTTCTTCGGCTTCATCAAATGCCGTCGACACTGTCGGGCCACTTCGTAGACTCGCGCCTGTGAAAGCAAAGTCTTTTCTCACGCTTCCGCGCCGATGCTGCCGCCGTTCAGCGTAATCATTCCTGCATTTAACGAGGCGGAACGCATCGGCCAGAGTTTGTCGCAGGTCCTTGATTATCTGCGCGCGGTCAGTCCGCAGAGCGAACTGATCGTGGTCAACGATGGTTCCCACGACAAGACGGGCGAGGTGAGTCGTGCCGTTCTTGCGCAAGCGGCGCCGATCGAAACAAAGTTGTTCGAGCCCGCGCCCAATCACGGCAAAGGCTTCGCGGTCCGGACTGGTTTGGAGGCGGCTACGCGGCCGGTCGCGTTGTTTTCCGATGCGGATTTGTCCACGCCGATCAATGAAGCGCCGAAACTTCTCGAACCGATTTTCAATGACGAACTCGATGTGGCATTTGGTTCACGCGCATTGAACCGCAAGCTGATCGGGAATCGACAGGCCTGGTATCGCGAGGAAGGCGGCCGCGTTTTCAATCTTATCATGCGCCTCGCCACCGGCCTCCCCTACTGGGATACGCAGTGCGGCTTCAAAGCCTTCCGCATGGAAGTGTTCCGTCCGATTCTTCAGCAATCGCACATCGCCGGTTTCGGGTTCGACGTCGAGTTTTTGTATCTCGCGCACAAGGCCGGATTGCGTATGCGCGAAATTCCCGTGCGCTGGGATCATCACGACGGGAGCAAGGTGGATTATGTGCGCGACAGTGTTCGGATGCTGCGCGAGATCGCCGAACTGCGACGTCGTTAGCCTAACGAGAGCTTTCGATCAGTTCGACAAACTGCGAGAAGAAATAATTCGCGTCGTGCGGACCGGGCGCGGCTTCCGGATGATATTGCACGCTGAAAATTGGCAATTCGCGATGGCGCATTCCTTCTACCGTGCCGTCGTTTAGATTGATGTGCGTTAGTTCGATCTCTTTCGGCAACGATTCCGGATCGACCGCAAAACCGTGATTCTGCGAAGTGATGGCGACTTTTCCGCTGCGCAGATCTTTCACCGGCTGGTTTCCGCCGCGATGACCGAATTTCAGTTTGAAGGTGCGACCGCCAAAAGCGTAGCCGAGCACCTGATGCCCGAGACAAATGCCGAAGATCGGTTTCTTTCCCATCAAATCGCGCACTGACTTGTGCGCGTAATCCAACGCGCTCGGATCGCCGGGGCCGTTGGAAAGAAAAACTCCATCGGGATTCAGTCGCAGAACTTCCTTCGCCGTCGTCGTTGCCGGAACAACCGTGACCGCAAAACCTTCGCGGCGAAGATTGCGCAGGATGTTCTCCTTGATGCCGTAATCGTAGGCCACGATGCGATGTCGCACTGGTGGCAACGGCTGATTGCGCATCTCGCCATTGCTGCCGACCGGCACCGACCAGTTCGCGCTCTCGCGATTCTCCGGATCCCATTCGTAGGCCGCGCGTGCCGTCACTTCCTGTACGTAATCCATGCCGATGACGCCCTGGCCGCGGATCGCTTCTGCGACCGCTTCCTTTTCGGAAAGCGCATCACTCGTTAGGCAAGCTTTCATCGCGCCGCGCTCGCGCAGATGCCGGGTCAGCGCGCGTGTGTCGATTCCTTGTGCGCCGGGAATTTTCCACTCACGCAAATAATCATCGAGCGATCGCTCCGAGCGCCAGCTGCTCGGAATCTCGCTCAACTCCTCGATGACAAATCCGCGCACGTGCGGCTCGCGGCTTTCCTGGTCGAGCGCATTCGTTCCGTAATTCCCGATATGCGGATACGTCATGGCCACGATCTGTCCGCGATACGACGGATCGGTCAGCACTTCCTGGTAGCCGGTCATGGAGGTGTTGAAGCAAATCTCGCCGACACGTGTGCCGGTGGCGCCGAATGATTCGCCTTCGAAAATTCGTCCGTCTTCGAGAGCGAGGATCGCGCGCATGCTCGCGCACTGTGTTCGTTCCGCGGGAAATTTCAAATCGTGTTCGACGACAAAGAAGCCCGAGCCGCTTTCGCAACTCGGGCTTCGCAAAAATATTACCCCGCCGGTGCCGTTTAGGTGGATATCCCGTTCCCTTTCGGTAACGGGCGGGTGACCATCGCAGGAGCGCCTGACTTCCAATTAAGGCATGTCATCTTCCCCACACGACCAAGCCCCCTTAGCTAACACAATATCGGTCCGGGAATCACACCTGTAATCTCGAACACCACAGGGTAAAGTTGTTGAAAGCTCTTGGGTGAGAGTTGAGCGAAAAGCGCTGGTTTCCATCCCAACCCTCGCTCAAAAACTCCCAACAAATTTCAAAGAACTATTCCCGCAGTTCTGCTCCCAATTCGCTTCTCAGTTTCTCGCGAATCCTCCCGTGAACCACGGTGACTTCGTCGTTCGTCAGTGTCCGATTTTTGTCCCGGTATGTCAACGTGTATGCCATGGACTTTAGTCCTACATCGATCGCGTTTTTGTCTTGAAAAATATCGAAGAGTTGAACCTCCGAGAGCAACGGTTCTTTCGCGGAGAAAATGGTCTGCATGATTTCGGTGTGACTTAGTTTCTCCGGAATCATCATGGCGATGTCGCGCGTGATGGATGGATAACGCTCAATCTCGGCGAAGTTTTTTTCTCCGTCGTCCGATGGGAGCAGCGATTCCAATTCCATCTGCGCCACGAACACCGGGACACTCGCGCCGATTTCCGTGGCATGGGCTGAGTTCAATTGCGCGACAAAGCCGATCGTCTTCTCACTGTGCAGGATTTCGGCCGCGAGCGCGTAAGCGGGATTTTCCGCACGACGGAATTTGAGCTGCGGAATGTGCAACGCATCGAGTGCGCCTTTCAGGTCGAAGAAATCGAGTTTTCGCCTGGCGTCACCGCGCCAATGCGGCTGCGACGACGCGGCGCCAGCGAAAACGAAACCGAGCGCGCGTTTTTCCTTCGCGTCGGGCGGCAGAAAAATTGTTCCCAGTTCGAACAAGCGGACGCTGCTCGCGCCCATGTTGAGATTGCGCGCCAGCACTTCGAGCAACCCACGCACGAGAGTCGGCCGCAGCGCGACGTGATCTTCGCTCAATGGATTGCGCAGTTCGACCGCACCTTTCTCCGCCGCGATGGCGTGACGCGGAATGAGCGATGAAGTGCGCGCTTCGAAAATTCCCAGACTAACGAGTCGTTGCCGCAGTTCGTTTTCAAAATTTGCCGTGCGATCCGCCTTGCTCAGTGGCGTGAAACGGCTGCGATCTGCTACCGGAACTTTGTCCACGCCATGGGCGCGAATCACTTCCTCGATCAGATCGACTTCGCGGCAGAGATCGGGGCGATAACTTGGGATATTCCAGGTCGCGCCATTTTTCGTGCTGCCAGCCTTCGTTAGGCCAAAGTCGTGCAGGATTTTGTCGACCCGGTCTGGTGCGACTTCGATTCCCAACAACTCGTTAGACCGATGATAGCGTAGCGAAACGTCCGCCGGACTCGCCGGAAGTTTGCCCGCCACTCCAATTTCCTTCGCGGGTGAGCCGCCGGCGATTTCGCGCATCAACTCAGTGGCGCGCGCCGATGCCGGCAAGATTGCCTGTGGATCAACGCCGCGCTCGAAGCGATAACTTGCGTCGCTCGGCAAACTCAGATCACGCGCCGTGCGGCGAATGCTGGCCGGCAGGAAGTAGGCGGCTTCGAGCAAAATGTTGCGGGTCGATTCGGTGACGCCGCTGTCTTCGCCGCCCATCACGCCGCCAATGCCAACGACGCGTGCGTCATCGGCGATGACGCAATCGCGCGCAGTCAGCGAATATGTTTTGCCATCGAGCGCGAGAAATTTTTCTCCCTCGCGCGCGAGTCGGACGTGGATCGAACCTTTGATCTTGTCAGCATCGAAGGCGTGCGTGGGCTGTCCCATTTCCAGCATCACGAAATTCGAGATGTCGACGATGTTGTTGATCGCGCGCATCCCGGCCGCCTCCAGTTTCGCGCGCAACCAATCAGGACTCGGACCGACTTTGACATTGTCGATCCGACGCAGGGAGTAGAACGGGCACTCGTTAGGCGAAGAAATTTTTATTGTAGCTGCCGCCGTTTCTGGCGGCAGACTGCCGATGAGGACATCGGCAGCTACAACTTTTCCGGTTAACGCCGCGATCTCGCGCGCCAAACCGAAATGACTGAGCAGGTCGCCGCGGTTCGGCGTGATTTCGACATCGAGAATCGTGTCTGGCCTAACGAGTGAACCGAACGGCTGCGCCGATCTTTGCCTCCGGGCCGAGAATCAAGAGTCCGTCGCTATCTTCGGACAACTTGAGTTCGCTCGGGCTGCAGAGCATTCCCTGCGATTCGACGCCGCGCAGTTTGCTGACTTTGATTTTGAGTCCGTTCGGCAACTCCGCGCCCGGCAACGCCACCGGAACTTTGTCGCCGACCTTGTAGTTCTTCGCGCCGCAAACGATCTGACGAATCGTGCCGCTGCCGTCATCGACTTTGGTCACGCTCAGTCGATCGGCGTCCGGATGTTGCACCGATTCCTTGATCTGGCCGATGACGACGTTGTCGAAATTTCCGCCACGCTGTTCCACGCCTTCGATTTCAATTCCGGCGAAGGTGAGCAATTCGGCCAGGTCGTCGATCTTCGCCGGCAGCTCCACGAATTCGCGCAGCCAGTTAACGGAAAACTTCATCGCGAATTCCTCAAAACTGTCATCCCGAGTCGCGCAGACGACGAGGGATCTCGCAATCGTGCGAACGACGTTCTTGGATCCGAAGCGTAATCAACGCTGCGTTGGTGAGATCCTTCGCCGTCTGCGCGGCTCAGGATGACCCGCTCGGTTGTGTTCCGATCGTTCTTCACGCGAATTGCCTCAGGAAACGCAGGTCGTTCTGCGCGAATAAACGAATGTCGGGAATGCCGAACAAGATCATGGCAAGCCGATCCATGCCGAGGCCGAAGGCGAAGCCGGTAAATTTTTCCGGATCGTAAGCGTTGTCTTTACGCGCGCGATTTACTTCTTCGAAAACGGCTGGATGCACCATGCCGCAGCCGCAAACTTCGATCCATTTTTCGCCGCTCTTGAGCGCTTTCGATTTCACGTCGATTTCGAAACTCGGTTCGGTGAAGGGAAAATAATGCGGACGAAAACGCACCGCGGTGTCGGCACCGAAAAGTTCGCGCAGGAAAAATTCCAGCGTGCCTTTCAGGTCGGCCACGCTGACTTTTTCGTCCACGTAAAGTCCCTCGATCTGGTGGAACTGCGCGCTGTGCGTGGCATCGACTTCATCACGACGATAAGCGTTGCCCGGCGCGATGACGCGGATCGGCGGCGGCGCATTTAGCATCGCGTGAATCTGCACCGTCGAAGTGTGCGTGCGGAGCAGGCGACCATCGGGCAAATAAAATGTGTCCTGCTCGTTGCGCGCGGGATGATCGGGCGCGGTGTTGAGCGCGTCGAAGCAATACCATTCCGTCTCGACGTCGGGTCCGGTGGCGAGGGCGAATCCCATGCGACGGAAAATCGCGCGGGCGCGGTCGAGCATTTGCGTGAGCGGATGAATCGCGCCGATTTCGTGCGGCGTACCCGGAAGAGAGATGTCGATGTTGGCCAGGGCGGCGGATTCTTGCGCCGCGCGCAAACGTTGGCCGCTTTCGTCCAATGCCGCAGTGACGGCGTTGCGCACTTCGTTCAGCAATTTGCCGACGACCGGCTTCTCTTCCTTGCTGAGCGAACGCATCTGTTCGCTCCACACGGAGATGCTGCCGCTCTTGCCGAGAAAACGGACACGCGCGGCCTCGAGCGATTGCTCGTCAGGCGCAGCAGCGATTTCACGCAAGGCAGCGTCGCGCAGTTCTTCCAGCGGGTGACTCATGTGGAAGGCGGAACGTTCAACGTCCAACGCTCAACGTCCAACATTCAACTGAAAGAAAGACGTTAGGCCGCTTTCTTTTTCGACTTCGCTTTTTCTTCGAGCGCGGTTTTCACCTGCCCGACGATCGACTTGAAGGTCGCTTCGTCCGTGATCGCGATGTCGGAAAGAACTTTGCGATCGAGCCCGATGCCGGCGGCTTTGAGTCCTTCAGCGAAACGGCTGTAGGTCAGGCCTTGGGCGCGGACGGCGGCGTTGAGTCGCTGGATCCAGAGATAACGGAAGGTACGTTTGCGCGTTTTGCGATCGCGATAGGCCCAATACTGGCCCTTCATGGTCGCGTCTTTCGCGTAACGGAAAAGTTTGGAACGGCGGCCGCGATAGCCTTTGGCTTTGTCGAGAACGCGTTTGCGTCGCTCCCGGCTGGCCGGGGCGTTAGTTGCTCTTGGCATGTTGTTTTGTCCGAATTTCTTCGGACTCCTCTTTCAGCGAGCTGTTCTATTATAGATCTGCACGACCTCACTCGCTGATTTAGTCCGCCGTGGCGGACAGGAGCGCAGATACTGTTCAATGACGCGGAAGCGTCGGGGCGTGGAAGGTAAGCAAGTCTGGGGTTGATGCAACCGGCACGTTTCTAGCACAGTTCGGCAGATGAACTGGATCTCGCGCCATCGACGGCTCGTTCTCGCGTTAATCTGCGCTTTCTGGTCGGTGGCGGTGCTGCTGGCGTTACGCCATCCGCATTGGCCGTTTCTTTCGGCAATTGGTCGCGGGGAACAAAGCTTTCAGGACATCCTGCGCCGCGATGGACGCAAAACGCCGACGCGGGACGACTTCGCTTTTGTCGGGATCGATCAGCAATCGTTGCAGTTGGATGCGGTGAACGAGAACGAAGTCGCCGCCAGCCGCGGACTGCAGCTGATGACGGAGCGGCCCTATCCGTGGTCGCGCGAAGTCTGGGCGTTGCTGCTCGACCGGCTTTTCGAGTCGGGCGCGCGGCTGGTCATGTTCGATATGATCTTCAATCCGCCGAACGATGGCGACGCTGCCTTCGCCGCGGCCTTGAATCGTTATCGCGATCGCGTCGTCATTGGTCTGAACTTCGACGAATCCAAGGGGACGCTGATTGGACCAAACGCGACGTTGATTCCGCCGCCGGCCGGCGCGGACGATCGTGTTGGGCTGGTTAATTTCTGGCCGGATTTAACTGATGGGAAAGTGCGCGCGCCGCAATACCGGGTGGCGGAGCGTCAACTGGCCGGACAACCGCCATTTCCTGGCGAGCCGATCTACGAATCGCTTTCCGCGCGCGGTCTGACGAAACTAGGTCGCGCGGAAGATGTGCCCCAAGATCTGAAACCGCGTCCAATTCGTTTCGGCGCCGCCAGCGCCTATGGGCCGCACAGTCTCTGGGAAATTTTCGACGACGCGACCTGGAAGGCGAACTATGGCGGCGGCGCATTCTTCAAGGACAAGATCATCGTCGTCGGCGCATCTGCGCAGATCATGCACGACGTCGTCGATACACCACTCGGTCCGAGCACTTACGGACCGGCGTTGCATTTGCACGCCCTTGCTGCGGCCTCGGCTCACGAGTTTCTAACCTACGCCTCACCAGTCGTAGGATACGCAACAATCATTGTCGGCGCGCTGATCGCATGGATCATCACCGCGTTGTTGCGTCGGCCGATGCTCGAGATTCTCGCGGTCGCCGCGATTGCGCTTGGTTATCTCGTCCTGGCCCGTGTGCTCTACGACACGCGCGGTCTTTTTATTCTCACCATGCCGGTGCTGGTCGCGTTTGTCGGCAGCGGCGCATCGTCGCTCGGTCTCGATTACATTCTGGAGCGCCGCGAGAAATTGAAAACACGGCGCACGCTCGAGCGCTACGTCTCGAAGAATCTGGTCAAAGATATCCTCGATAACCCCGCGAGCTTTTACAGCACGATGAAAGGCGCGCGCATTCCAGTGTCGGTCCTTTTCACCGATCTGATCGGCTTCACGACTTTGAGCGAGCGCGCGGATCCGGAAGAACTCGTTAGGCAACTCAACGAATATTTGAGCAAGATGGTTGGGGTTGTTTTTCAGCACAACGGAACGCTCGATAAATTCATCGGCGACGCGATCATGGCGGTTTGGGGAAATGTGCAGAGCGCCGGGCCGGTGGCGGATGCGAAGGCTTGCGCGCGGGCTGCGCTCGGCATGCGCGCGGCGCTGAAGGAATTGAACGACGGCTGGAAAAAAGAAAACCGCATGACCCTCGGCATGGGTGTGGGAATTAATTCCGGAGAAGCGCTCGCTGGAAACATTGGTTCGGGTGATCGCGCCGACTTAACGGTGATCGGCGACGCCGTGAATCTTGCCTCGCGTCTCGAAGCGCTGACCCGAACGTACGGCGTCGATCTTCTGGTCGGCGAAGCAGCGGCCGAATTAATTCGCGACGATTTTCATCTGCGCAGCGTCGCGCGTGTGCAGGTGAAGGGAAAAACTATTCCGGTAGCGGTTTCGACTTTGTTGGGCGCCAAGGGCGACGATTTCGATCCTGACCTTTTGAAACACCTTGAGTCGTATGAAGAAGGCCTCGTGCAATTTCGCGGACGCGAATTCGCCAAGGCGCAGGCCAGTTTCTCGCGTTTCCTTTCGTCGTATCCGAACGATTACCTCGCGAAGATGTACCTCGATCGCACGGTCGAATACGAAAAGCAGCCGCCGGATGAATCGTGGACCGGCGCGGAAATCTTCACCAAGAAATAATTGTGCCTAACGCGTGGTCATTCCGAGCCGCGCAGACGGCGAGGGATCTCGCCCAAGTGATTTGATCACGCGAGCCAGCGTGGATATCTCCGTCTTCGTTGCGAGATCCCTCGGCGCGCTGCGCCAGCCTCGGGATGACAGATTGAAAGTTCACGCTTAAAGAACGCCCGTGAAGTCCGGCACGCGGCATTTTCATTTTCTCGGCATCTGCGGCACGGCCATGGGATCGGTCGCGGCGGCGTTGCGCGAGCGCGGCTACATTGTCACCGGGTCAGACGAAAATGTTTATCCGCCGATGTCGACCTTCCTGGAATCGCGCGGCGTGATTTTGAAGGAGGGTTTTCGCGCGGAAAATATTCCGGACGACGCTGACACGATTGTGATCGGCAATGCCATGCGGCGTGGCAATCCGGAAGTGGAAGCGGTGCTCAATCGCAAGCTGCATTACGTTTCGCTGCCGGAAATATTGCGGAACGAATTCCTGCGCGGCCGGCACAATCTCGTCGTCAGCGGCACGCACGGAAAGACGACCACGACTGCGCTGCTGACCTGGATCATGAAAGTCGCGGGCTTCGATCCCGGTTACATGATCGGCGGCATCCCGAAAAATCTCGGGCAAGGCGCGCACTTCAACGACTCGAAGTATTTCGTGATCGAAGGCGACGAGTACGACAGCGCGTTCTTCGACAAGCGCTCGAAGTTTGTCCATTACCTTCCCGAATTGCTGATCGTGAACAACGTCGAGTTTGATCACGCCGATATCTTTCGCGACCTCGAACAGGTGAAGACGAGCTTTCGTCATGTCCTGCGCATCGTGCCGCAGAACGGCATGGTGCTGTTGAACGGCGACGATGCGAACTGCATCGAAGTGGCGAAGGAAGCGTCGGCCCCGATCGTCGAGATTGGTTTCTCGGAAAATTGCGCGGAGAAAATTCGGGAGGTGTCGTATACGGCAGATGCATCCTATTTCTCGTTAGGCGACCAGAAGTTTGAAGTGCCGCTGGTGGGCGAATTCAATGTGCGCAATGCGGCGATGGCGATTTCGGCGGCGCGATTCTACGGCGCATCGTGGGAAAAAATTCGGGAAGCTCTGAAGAGTTTCCAAGGAATCGCGCGGCGGCAGGAAGTGCGCGGCGAAGCGCGCGGCGTGACCGTGATCGACGACTTCGGTCATCATCCGACCGCAATCGGGCAAACACTGACCGCGTTGCGTCAGCGCTATCCGGGTCATCGCCTGTGGGCCGTGTTTGAACCGCGCTCGAACACGACACGGCGCGCAGTTTTCCAGCAGCAACTGCCGGATGCGCTGAAGCTGGCCGACGGTGTTTTCATTTCGCAGGTGGCGCGGCTCGACCAGCTCGCGGCGGAAGATCGGCTGAATCCGGAAGCGGTGATGAAATCGATCGCGGATTCGGGCCGTCCGGCCTTTTACGAAAAGGACGCGGCGCACATTTTAGATCGACTTTTACCACTCGTTAGGCCAAAAGATGTCGTGGTTGTCTTCAGCAATGGCGGCTTCGACGGAATCCACGAAAAGATCCTGGCCGGATTGCGCGCGGCCTAACGAATGCTCTCCCTTTAGAGGTGGAGTTGCTTCTCTTCCGTTAATATCGTTAAATACCGCTGTGCGTTGCGCCGCCCTTCTCATTTCCATGCTCGGATTCTGCCTTGCGCCCCTTGCCGGCGCGCAGCAGCAGACATTTCCGCAGGCCAACCCCGCGCCGGCGGGGGCAGGGGTGCAACCTTCGGTCGCCAATACCGCGGCCGACATGGTGACGTTGCAATATCCGAACAGCGACGTGGCCGATGTGCTGCGCCTCTACGAGACGCTGACGAACAAGAAGCTGATCCTGGATAACTTCGTCCAGGGCAAGGTCAACATCTTCATCGCCCGACCGATCCCGCGCGAAGAAGCCGTTCGCATCATCGAGATTAACCTGCTCATGAACGGCTTCTCACTTGTGCCGGCGGGCGGCGATCTGGTCAAGGTGATCGGCACCGGAAAAAATCCGCGCAACGCCGGCGTCCCGATCATTTCCGACGAATCAATGATCCCGTCGGGCGAGCACGTCATCAGTTTCCTGTTCAAACTGCGCTTCGCTGACCCGACTGAATTGCAGCAGGTGCTTGGTCAGTACCTCACGCCGCCGCAGCCCTACACTTCGTTCCTGGCCCTGCCGAAATCGGGCAGCATTCTGGTGACGGAAAATTCCAGTGTCATTCGCGGCTTGGTCAACATCATCAATCAGGTCGATATCCCGCCGGCCGAAGTAGTGAGCGAGTTCATCAAGCTGGAACGAGCCGACGCCGGCAAAGTGGTGGACATGCTGAAAGATGTTTTCGAGAAGGGACAGCAACAGCAGCAGGGTGCAGTGGCGGGCGTCGTGCGTGCGGTGCGACCCGGACAACCGGCCGCTCCACCACAACAGCCGGCCTATGAGCCTGACCTTGGTGCACTGACTGCGCTTTCCGAAGACTCGATCATCATCGGCAAGATCAAGATCGCGGCCGACGTGCGCACCAACCGCATCCACGTCATCACGCGTCCGGTGAACATGCCTTTTGTGCGGCGATTGATTTCGGAATTCGACGCCAATGTGGATTTCGCCAAACCGATCACCCGTCCGCTGCGTTACATTTCGGCGGCTGATGTCCTGCCGGTGATTGTGCAGGCTCTGCAGGAGCCGGGTTCAAATCAAGGCGGCGAAGGTGCGGCGGGCGCGCACCCGGACCAGCAGCAGCAGCAGCAGAATCAGCAGCGCAATCGGTCCGCCAGTAACACGAACACGGGATTCGGCTCGTCCGGTTCGGATCAATACGGCTCGAGTTCCGGCGGCGGCCAGGGATTCTCGGAAGAACTTTCCACTCAATCGGTCGATACCACGCCGAAAGCAGTCACGATCGGCAACGCCAAGATCATCGCGGATCAGCGGGCCAACAGCATCATCATTCTGGGCAATCGCGAAGTGGTGGTGAAGGTCTCGAAGATTCTCGACGAGATGGATGTGAGCGCGCCGCAGGTCACGCTCAGCACTGTGATTGGCGAACTGACTTTGCAAAACGACCAGGAGTTCGGCGTCGATTACTTGTATAAGTTCGCGGCTTTCAATGGGGGTGAGGGTGGTATCGCAGGTTTCAACCGAAACACCGGCTCGGCGATTGTGAGGCCGGGCAACCTCGGGAGTTTCACCGAGTTGGCTAACACAGCCGCGAAAGCGGCGATCGGTGCGACCAACATTTACCTCTCCACGGGCGCAGGACTTTCTTCGATTGTCCGCATGCTCGATTCGACCGGGCGCTTCAAGACCATTTCGCGGCCGACCGTTTTCACGAGCAACAACAAGAAGGCAATCATTGCCAGCGGCCAGGAAATTCCGGTGCCGGTTAGCACGATCTCGACGAACAACGGCAGCACCATCATCGGCGGCGGCCTCGCGCAACAGTCGAACATTCAGTTCAAGAAGGTCGCGCTCCAGTTGGAAGTTGTGCCGCTGATCAACTCCGAGAAGGAGGTCTCGCTCGATATTTTGCAAAAAGTGGACAGCCTCACCGGTGACACCACGACGGTGGATGGAAACTCCATTCCCACGATCGCGACGCGTTACATCAAGACCACCGTTTCCGCCCCGAATTGTTCGACGATTATTCTGGGGGGATTGATTCTCGACAACAAACGCCTGAGCAAGGGTGGTATTCCCATCCTGAGCAAGGTTCCACTCATCGGTGGTTTGTTCCGAAATACCAGCAACCAAAAACGGCGCGACGAATTGATCGTTTTGATGCGACCGGAAGTGAGCTTGACCAAGACCGACCTGCAACGTCTGCGGCAGCGGAACACCGAGAAAACGCATTTCGGCCCCGAGATTGACCAGGACGATTGCCCGGATTGTCCGCCGCGCGTGAATGGCAACGACAAGCAGTTGCCCGCGCCCGACCTTCCGGAAACCCGCTCGTATAAGTGAATCCGGCAGTCGGTCAGTCGTTGATTGAATTGCTGCTTTCGGCGGGAGTTCAAACGCGCGAAGAAGCAGCGCAGCTTGCCTCGAACCTTAACGGCGGTTCCTGGACCGCGCAGGTTCTTGATTCGGGCAAGGTGGACGAAGTCCGTTTCCTGAACGCGATCGGGAATTATTTCCAGGTGCGGGTGGTCGCGATCGACGCGAAGAGCATCGATCGACAAACGCTGCAGTTGTTGCCGAGCCGATTTGTTTTCCAGCATCACATTCTGCCGCTGGAAATGCGCGACAACACCGTCGTGCTCGCGACCTACGACCTTTTCAATTCCGTCGGCCGGCAGCTCGCGTCGCAATTGTTAAAGCGTCCGGTTGAATGGGTGCTGGTGCCGCGCGTGCAGATTCTGCGCGCGATGAAAACACTTTACGGCGTCGGCGCGGAGACGTTCGACGAAATTTTGAAAACGCGCGGCTCGTTCGACGCGTTGCAGGACACTGAGGATGCGATGGATCTCAACGCCGACGATCCGGAAGCGTCGGTGGTGAAATTCGTCAACCAGATCATTCGCGAAGCGATCGTGGAACGCGCCACCGACATTCACGTCGAGCCGCTCGAGAACGATCTGCGCATTCGTTATCGCATCGACGGCATCCTGCACGAAGTGGCGGTGCCGCCGCAGTTGCGTCTGCTGCAATCAGCCATCATCTCGCGGCTCAAAGTCATGGCGCACATGGATATCGCGGAGCGCCGTTTGCCGCAGGACGGCCGCATTAATCTGCAATCCAACTCCGCGAACATCGACGTGCGTGTTTCGACCATTCCCACTGTGAACGGTGAGTCGATCAGTCTGCGTCTCCTGAGTCGCGATCAACAATACGAGCAGTTCGGATTCGAAAGGCTCGATCTCAGCCCGGAACATTCCCGCATCATCGAATCATTGCTCGCGCAGCCGAACGGCATCGTGCTCGTGACCGGTCCGACCGGCTCGGGAAAATCAACGTCGCTTTATTGCTTCCTCAGCTCGATCAACTCGGTCGAGCGTCGCATCATCACGATTGAGGAACCGGTCGAATACCGGTTGCCCGGCGTTTCGCAGATCGATGTGAAACCGGAAATCGATCTGACCTTCGCCAAAGGCCTGCGCCACATCCTGCGACAGGATCCAAACGTGATCATGGTCGGTGAAATTCGCGATTTCGAGACGGCGGAGATCGCCATCCGCGCGGCCATGACCGGCCACCTGGTTTTCAGCACGCTGCACACGAATGACGCGGTCGGCGGCATCACGCGTTTGCTCGATATGGGGGTCGAACAATTTCTGCTCGCCTCCACCGTGCGCGCGTTTCTGGCGCAACGACTCGTTAGGACGATTTGTCCTGATTGCGCGCAGGTGGTCGAATACCCGCGGGAGTATCTGTCCGAAATTGGATTTCCGCTCGAACTGGGAACGCGTTTCCGCCGTGGCGCCGGTTGTGAAAATTGCCGCCACACTGGGTATGTCGGCCGCATGGCCATCTACGAAATTTGCCTCGTCAATGAACCGATGCGCCGCGCTATTGTCGAAAAACGCGATGGTGGCGAACTGAAGCAGATCGCGGTTGCGCAAGGCATGGAGACGTTGCGACACGACGGCTGGCGCCGCGTCGCGCAAGGCAAGACGACCATCGAAGAAGTCGTGCGCGTGACGCAGAACGACGAAATCATTTCCGAAACCTCACTGGAAAGCGCACCCGCGCCCCTGGCCGAACCGATCGCGGTCTAACGAGTAGTCGTTTTTAGGTCCTTCCGCTTTCAATTGTCATCCCGAGCCCGCGCAGACGGCGAGGGATCTCACCAACGAAGTGAAGACCTGCTACGTGTATTTCCTGACCAATCGCAGCAGAGTCGTGTTGTACGTCGGGGTAACCAATAGCCTGGAGCGGCGACTGTGGTTTCATGCTGAAACCAAGCGAGACAGCTTTGTGAAACGTTATCGTTTGGATCGGCTCGTATACTACGAGAGCTATGCCAAGCCGAGTGATGCGATTGCGCGTGAAAAGGAAATCAAAGCGTGGCGGCGGGAGAAGAAAAATGCGCTCGTGCAGAGTCTGAATCCCAAATGGGAGGATCTGGGCAAGAGCGTGCTCGGTCGGGATTAGGGAGATCCCTCGCCGTCTTCGCGGCTCGGGATGACACCCTATTAGCTGTCGCGCAGCTGGCGAATTTCCACGCCGTAATTTTTGGCGCGGAAGATCGATGTCCCGGCGACGAGAACATTCGCGCCGTTCCTGATCGAAAGCGCGCCGGTCTCAGCATTGATGCCGCCATCAACTTCGATGTCGAGCGAGGACTTGTTAGACTCCTGCCACGCGCGCGCGGCTCTTACTTTCTCCATCATCTCGGGACGGAAGGCTTGTCCGCCGAAGCCGGGATGAACCGTCATGACGAGGAGCAAATCAATTTGCGCCAGATACGGCTCAACCGCGCCGAATGGTGTCGCCGGGTTTAAGCGAAAGGCCGGCGCGACAGCCGGCATCGCGAATCCCGCGCAGGGTTTTCGCCACATCGTGCTTCGCTTCCGGTTCAACATGCACGGTGATGCTGTTCGCGCCCGCTTCGACAAAACGGGGAGCGTAATGATCCGGATGTTCGATCATCAGATGCACGTCGAGCGGAAGACTCGTTAGGCCGCGCACCGTTTTCACCAGCGCCGGACCGAAGGAAATGTTGTCGACGAAATGTCCATCCATGATGTCGCAATGAATCCAATCGGCGCCGGCGGCCTCGACGTTTTGAATTTCCGCGGCCAGGCGCGAGAAATCAGCGGCGAGAATGGAAGGCGCGATAAGAGTTCGGGGCGTCATTCGAAGGAACGTTCAACGTCCAACGCTCAACGTCCAACGTTCAAATGGTCTGGTGTTGAAAATTGAGCGGTTGGACGTTGGATCTCGGACGTTTCGGCACGTTATTCACAGCTTTCCCTTGACGTTGCCAGACTCTGTTTCTAGATACTCTGCGTTTCAGCCGGTTGGCTTCGCGCCGCAGTGCACGGTAGCTGCTTAGGGTGGGGAAGGAGGTGGACGCGGCCCGACAGTCTGAAACCTGCGTCAAAAGCTAATCATGTTTAACGGACTTTTCGGGTTTTTATCGAGCGACATCGGGATCGATCTCGGCACGGCGAACACGCTGGTTTATGTGAAAGACCAGGGCATCGTCTTGCGCGAGCCGTCGGTCGTGGCCGTGCAGGCGGGCACAAACAAAGTGCTGGCCGTAGGCGACGAAGCCAAGCGCATGCTTGGTCGCACTCCTTCTAATATAGTAGCGGTGCGTCCGCTGAAGGATGGCGTCATCGCGGATTTCGAAGTGACCGAGGCGATGCTGCGCCACTTCATCACCAAGGTGCACAACCGCCGGGTGCGCGCGCGTCCCCGCGTGGTCATCGCGGTTCCATCGGGAATCACGGAAGTGGAAAAGCGTGCGGTGCGCGAATCGGCCACCCATGCCGGCGCGCGCGAAGTTTATCTGATCGAAGAACCGATGGCGGCCGCGATCGGGGTTGGTCTGCCGGTGCAGGATCCGGCGGGCAACATGATCATCGACATCGGCGGCGGCACGACGGAAGTCGCGCTCATTTCGCTCTCGGGAATTGTGTTTAGCCGCAGCGTTCGCGTGGCGGGCGATGAACTGGACGAAGCGATCGTGCAATACATGAAGCGCGCGTACAATCTGATGATCGGCGAACGCACCGCGGAAGAAATTAAGATTAAGATTGGTTCCGCTTATCCGAGCGAGAAGGAGACGAGCGTGGAAGTGAAAGGGCGCGATCTGGTGGCCGGGTTGCCGAAAACGCTCATGATCACTTCGCAGGAAGTGCGCGAAGCGTTGCTCGAACCGATTTCGACCATCGTGGATTCCGTCCGCATTACTTTGGAACGTTGTCCGCCCGAGCTTTCCGCCGACCTGGTCGATCGCGGTCTCGTCCTGGCCGGTGGCGGCGCGTTGCTGCGCGGGTTCGATAAACTTTTGAGCGAAGAGACGGGCTTGCCTGTCCATGTGGCGGAAGATCCCTTAAGCGCAGTGGCGGAAGGGACGGGCAAATGCCTGAATGAACTTAAATTTTTACGACAAGTCGCTTCGTCCGATCGTTCATGGCGCTAGCGCAATTTCGGATTACGGATACCGGATGGCGGAAAGAGATAAACGCCTAACGAGCGCTTTCGTTTTCTTTCCACTTTCCACTTTCCGGTTTCCGAAACCCGAATGAATCGCTGGAGTATCATCGCGCTACTCCTGCTCGGGGCGGTGCTGGCCTACTTCCTTAGCCTTGGACCCGAGAGCACGAGCAAATTGCAGGGACGCTTTTATCAGCTCATCTCGCCGTTTCTGAGCAGCGGCTCGAGCCTGGAAAAACAAATCACCGGGATGCGCTCGAAAATGCAGACCCTGGAAGATTTGGAGCACGACAATGCTTCGCTCAAAGTTGAGAACCGCGCCTTGAAAGCGACCAATCAGTCGCTGCGCGATGTCGAGCATGAGGTGAATCGGTTGCGCGCGGCGCTCAATTATCGCGAGCGTTCCGTCTTCAAGCTGGTGCCGGCGGAGATCATCACGCGCGACGCCTCGACCTGGTGGCGCACCGTTACGATTAATCGCGGCAAACAGGACGGCATCCAGACTGACATGGCGGTGGTGACGGAGGAAGGTTTGGTCGGTAAGACCACGACGGTTGCCGACACCATTTCGGTCGTGTTGTTGGTCACGGATGAAAACTGCCGCGTGGCCGCGAGCGTGGAAGGTACGCGCGAGCAGGGGATCGTCAGCGGCGAGCGCGTGGCCGGTGCGATGATGACGCCCTTGCTCGATCTCAATTTTCTTTCCAAACAGGCGAACCTGTCGCCCGGTCAGCGAGTTTATAGTTCGGGCGTGGGCGGTGTTTTCCCTTCCGGATTGCTCGTGGGCTCGGTGAAGGATTTCAAGATGCGCGAACTCGATAGCCAGGCGCACCTCAATCCCGCGATTGACCTGTCGAAGCTCGAAGACGTCTTTGTTGTTACCGGGATCAAGAAATGATTTTCTTCGCCATCCTCGTTGTCCTGGTTTTCATCGCGCAGGTAATCGAGCTCTTCATTCCACCGGTGGAATGGATGTACAACGCGCACGTTTACATTGTGCCGATCGTGGTTTTTTACGGCGCGATGGCGCTACCGTTTCCACTTATGATCGCGCTCGCGGCTTTCGCGGGGTTTCTTCTCGACGTTCTGACCATGCAAGTGATCGGCGACAAGGTTGAAATCGCCCTTGGATGGTCAATAGTGATTTACGCTGTGCTCGCGTCGATCATGCATGGCCTGCGACCGTTATTCATTCGGGGACGCTGGGAAATTCATTGCATCATGAGCGGTGTCTGCACGTCGCTTATTTTGCTCGCACAATATCTCCTCATCACTTTTCGACGCGGCACGATTTTGTTTACGCCGGAAGCTTGGTGGCAGATCGGCGGGCCCGGTGTCCTCGCGGTCATCATGGCGCCTTTGCTGTTTTGGGTTTTGCATACGATTGGTCAGGCGACAGGAAATCCGTACCTTCCGGAACGAGAGGCCTATTGATGAATCGCCGCCGCCACATTCTGACCCCGCGGATTCGCATTCAGATTCTCGGCTTGTTTATGCTCATGGGTCTGGGCGCGGTCGCGGCCCGGCTCTGGTGGGTGCAGGTGGCGCATGGTCCGGAGTGGACGGCAAAAATTCGCGGCAGTTCGGCCGTGACGGTGCGCATTCCGTCGGTGCGCGGAGAGATTCGCGATCGCAACGGCGTGACGCTGGTGCAGAACCGCGCCAGTTACGAAGTCGATTTTTATCTTCCTGAGATGGTGAAGGGCTACAAGGCCCGCGTCGGCCAGCCGCCGACCGTGAGTTATCGCGCGCAGATCAGCGGCATGCCGAAGGACATGAAGGAAGCCGACATCGTCAAGATCGTGAACGATGGCGTGATTCCGCGGCTGGATGACCTGAACCTGGCGCGCGATTACAACTCCAGCAAACTGCAGAAGCAGTATCGCACCAACACCGAGGTGCCGTTCACTTACATCAAGGACATCGACTTCAAGACGATGGCAAAATTTTCCGAACACGATGTCGGATTGCCCGGAGTCGATATCGCGATTCGGCCGGTGCGCTCCTACGTTTACGGCGCACTGGCCGCGCACTTGTTAGGCTACGTCGGCGCGCCCGACGACACGAACAAGGAAGAGGCGAGGAAGTACACGTTTTATCAGGGCGATGTGGAAGGGAAATCGAACATCGAGAAAACGATGGACGAATATCTGCGCGGCAAACCGGGCGTGCGTTACATGCGGCGCAACGCCAAGGGCGTGATCGAAGGAATGCTGCGCGAAGAACCGCCCACGCCGGGAGCAAATGTGATTCTGACTCTGGACGCGCGCATTCAGATGATCGCCGAAGAAGCGTTGCGTTCAGCCGGCCGCGCCGCCGCGGTGGTAGTCGATCCGAACAACGGCAACATCCTCGCCATGGCGTCGGTTCCGTCGTTCGATCCGAACACTTTCATTCCCAGCATTAAGGCGAAGGATTGGGACGCGTTGCGCAAGAACGAAGCCAATCCGCTGATCAACCGCGCGGTGAGCGCGTTTCCGCCGGGCTCGACCTTCAAACTCGTCACCTCGCTGGCCGGTTTGCGAAGAAACTTGTCGACCGCGCGTTTCAGTTGTGGCGGCGGCGTCAGTTACGGCGACCACTTTTTCAAATGCTGGATCGGCGAGAAAGGCGGCAGTCACGGAACACTCACGCTGAGCGATGCGATCAAGGTCTCGTGCAATTCGTTTTTCTATCAATTCGGCAACGCCGCCGGCATCAACGCGATCGATGAAACCGGGGAAACGCTCGGTCTTGGCAAAGCTTCCGGAATTGAAATCACCGGTGAATCGCCCGGCTGTTTGCCCGGTCCGGAATGGATGCGAATCGCTTATCCGCGTGAGAAGTGGACATCGGCGTATACAGCGAACGTTTCGATCGGCCAGGGATTTGATCTCGTTAGTCCGCTGCAACTGGCGATGGTTTACGCGACGGTCGCGAATGGCGGCATCTCGTATTATCCGCGCTTGATCAGAAACGTCGTCGGCACAGATGGGAAATCGCTGCTGAAGGAAAACGGGGAGCCGGTAATTTCACGGGAGCCGCGATTGCACGGCGATCTGCGCTTTGATTTTCGTCCGGAGCAAATTGAACTGGCGCGCCGCGGTCTTTGGAAAGTGGTGAACGAAGACGGCGGCACCGGCGGCAAAGCGCGTTTGAAAAATGTGCAGGTGGCCGGCAAGACCGGAACCGCGCAGGCCATGCTGGAAGGAAAGAAGGACACGATTGCGTGGTTCGCCTGCTTTGCGCCCTACGACAATCCAAAGTACACCATTGTCGTGATGGTACAGGGCGGCGCGCATGGCGGGTCGGTGGCGGCGCCGATCGCAACCCGCATTTTGCAGCGCACGCTCGCGATGGACGAAGGGAATTTCGATCCGCAACTGGCCTGGCTCGCGCCGGCCAACAAACCGAATCCGTTCCAGATGATCGAAGCGATCAATTTCAAAGACAGCGGACCGGATGTGAAAGACAGCGACGAAGAGAATCTCGATTCCAGCAACGCGACGGTGCAGATGTCGGCCAGCACCGCCGAGCCTGACGTCGAACCCGAGGCGGACGCGCGCGGGAAAATAGTTCCGCGAGCGCAACGCGCCAACGCCCAAACAGCTAGACCCGCGGCCACACCGCCGCAGAAACCCAATTTTTTCCAAAGACTCTTTGGAGCGCGTCCTGCCCCGCAGTCCGCTCCACCACCCGCGCGCGGTCGACCAACTCCTCCGCGCCGAACCAACCCATGATCACGCGAATGAAAATGGAAACTTCATTCCGGATCGCAGAAATTTTCATTGCTTATGATAGAGAAAGTGAAACGGATTTTGGGCTTAGCCTCACGCAAGACGGGCAACAAGCTCGTCATCAGCGTAGAGAAACTGGAGCGCCGCGTTGCGCTGCTGGAAAACGGCCGTCTCGAAGAATATAGCGTCGAACGCAACAGCTCCCGCAACATCGTCGGGAGCGTTTACAAGGGTAAGGTCAAAAACATTGAGATGGGGTTGAAGGCGATGTTCGTCGACATCGGCTTCGAAAAAAACGCCTTCCTCCATTTCTGGGATGCGATTCCGGCGGCGCTCGACAGCGGCATCGAAGAGATCGACCGACCGGGCAAGCGCGGCCAGAGAAAGCGGATCACGGCGAAGGACATTCCGAATATTTATCCGGTCGGCGCCGACGTGATTGTGCAGGTGACGAAGGGACCGATCGGCACCAAGGGCCCGCGCGTGACGACCAATCTCAGCTTCGCCGGACGCTATCTGGTCTTCATGCCTTACAGCGATCGCAGCGGCATTTCGCGCAAGATCGAAGATCCAAAGGAACGCGAACGTTTACGAAAAATTTTGCGGCAACTGGAAATTCCTGAGAGCATCGGCGTCATCATCCGCACCGTCGGTGAAGGTCAACGCGCGCGTTATTTCGTGCGCGATCTGGCTTTTCTGGTTGAGCAATGGCAGCGGGTCGAACAGGCCATCCGCGAGCAGCCGGCGCCGTCGCGTGTATTCGAAGAACCGGATTTGGTCGAACGAACGGTGCGCGATTTTCTCACCGACGAAATCGACGAAGTGGTTTGTGACGATCGCGTCGCGATCGAGCGCATGGGAAACATGGTGGGCCAGATTTCGCGCCGCGCGCGCAATCGCATCCAATTTTATGATGGCGCCGCGCCGATTTTCGAGACATTCGGCGTGCAGAAGCAGATCGACGATGCCTTCCATCGCCAGGTCTGGTTGAAATGCGGCGGTTACATTGTGATCGACGAAACCGAAGCGCTCGTCGCCGTTGACGTAAACACGGGCCGCAACAAGGGCGCACGCGACGTCGAGAAGACGATTTTGCAAACGAACCTGGAAGCGGCCGACGAAATCGCGCGGCAGCTGCGCTTGCGCAACATCGGCGGATTAATCATCGGCGACTTCATCGACATGAAGAACCGCAGGGATCAACAGGCGGTTTATAATTTGATGCGCGAGCGTTTGAAGCGCGACAAAGCCAAGACGCACGTGTTGCCGCTCTCGGCGCTCGGCCTTATGGAAATGACGCGGCAACGCGCCCAGGAAAGCCTGAGCGATTCAATCTACGAAAACTGTCCCTATTGTCAGGGGCGCGGCTTGGTCAAGTCATCGATGACCACGAGCGTGGAGTTGCACCGCACGCTCAACACCGTCATGCGAAAATATCAGGATAGCGTGCACGACATCCGGGTCATTCTGAATCCCGATGTGCTCAAGCGCTTGAAGGAAGAGGACGAGGAACTGCTGGTCGAGTTGGAGCGGCGTTACGCCGGCCGGCTCCTGTTCCGCGGCGACCCGAGCTATCACCACGAGAAGTTTGTTGTGACCGATGCCAACTCGGGTGCGGAACTAAAACCGTAGGGAGCTTGTAACTATTAGAAAATGAGCCTTGTCAAATTTTAGGAATAAAACGCTGGTAATCCGACATTATCGTGCCAGAATGCCGGCCTTGACAGGAATGCTGAGGTGCATTTCAAATAGGGGGCGGTAAATTTTGTTTGACGAAAGGCCCGGCCCCAGCTTAACCAACTACAGGAGGAACAACAATATGAAGAAATTAACTCTAATCTTGTGCGCGCTTGCGGTCTTGACCGCGGGCGCCTTTGCTGGCACGCAGACATATTCCAGCAAGAACGTCGCGGCACCGCCGCCTTGCCCACAGTGGTACGCGGACAACGAATGGACTATCGGTATCTCCGGTATCTACGCGACTGGGGTCAACAGCGGCGGCGATAATAACGACATCCCGCGTATTAATCCGCTCGATGAGTTCCCTTCGCACTTCACTGTCGGGCGAGACTTGCTCGGCAACAATAATGTTTGGGGCGTTGCGGGTGATTTCAAATACTTTTTCCACCGTTACTTCGGTGTCGGCATACAGGGCTTTGGCCTCGCCCTCAGCACTGATGACGTCACTATCGACGGCGTCAGGGTTTAGAGACGGCCAATAGCACTTGGATTGGTGGCGTGGTCGGAACGTTCACCCTGCGTTACCCGATTCCGTGCTCGCGCTGGGCTCCCTATGCCTGGTGGGGTATCGGCGGAATTTGGGGCGGCGGTGACCGTGTCGAGGTCGACTTTCGGAACGAACGCTTAAACGACGTCAGCTAACGGCGATTCCCGTCTGATGGGCCAGTACGGCCTCGGCTTCGAAGTGCGTTTCACGCCGCACATCGGCTGGACGCTCGACGGCAGCTACAACCAGGTCGAATACGGCCACAACGACTTCTGGATGGTTCGCACCGGTATCAACTTCGCGTTCTAAGAGAAGTTAGCGAAAAAATCTCAAACGCCGGGAGCACCGTAAGTGTTCCCGGCGTTTTGTTTTGTCGGGATTGGTTGCGAACAAACGCTGAACCGCGATCCTAATTTCATGTCCTTCGCCGCCACGCTCGACAATCTGAGTCTGGAGAAATCCCAGGCCGTCCGGCAATTCGAGCGCCTGCTCGCGGCGAAAGACGATCGCGCCTTTGAAACGATGGCCCAGGAAGCGCGCAGTCTCACCCTGCAGAATTTCGGGCGCACCATGCGGTTATTCGCGCCGCTCTACTTATCTAACGAGTGCATCAACAACTGCCGCTACTGCGGCTTCTCGCGCGACAATCCCATTCTGCGCGTCACGCTCACGCTCGACGAAGTCATCCATGAAGCGCGTTATCTGGCCGCGGAAGGTTTTCGCCAGGTTCTGCTCGTCGCCGGCGAACATCCGAAATTTGTCAGCGGCGATTATTTGTCCGATTGCGTCCGCGCCCTCGCGCCGGATTTTTCCTCCATCGCCATCGAAGTCGGTCCAATGGAACGCGTCGAGTATCAACCACTCGTTAGGGCGGGGGCCGAGGCGCTCGTGGTTTATCAGGAAACTTACGACCGCCAAATTTACGGCGAGATGCACACGGCCGGACCGAAGCGCGACTTCAACTGGCGCCTCGATTGTCCCGTGCGTGGCTACGAAGCGGGATTTCGTCGCATCGGAATCGGCGCGCTTTTCGGCCTCGCACCGTGGCGCAATGAAGCCATCGCACTTGCGGCGCACGTTGAATATCTCTTGAAACGCTGCTGGCAGGCGCAAATCAGTGTCAGTCTTCCGCGACTTCGTCCCGCCGCTGGCGGATTCGAGCCGCATTTCAGCATGAGCGATCGCGAGCTTGCGCAACTCGTCTGCGCCTTGCGCATTTCCTTTCCGCAAATCGGCATCGTCCTCAGCACGCGCGAACGCGCTTCCTTGCGCGATGCACTCGTGCCCCTCGGCGTCACCATGATGAGTGCCGGCAGTCACACCGAGCCAGGCGGCTACACCCATCAAGGTCGCGAGCATCTGCATCAAACCGTCCGCGGCCGCATCGTCGCGCCCGAGTTCGATGGCGGCCTCGATCAAATCGCGACCGGGCAGTTCGAGATCAGCGACGAACGTTCTCCGGCCGAGATCGCGAACGCGCTGCGTCGCCGTGGCTTCGAACCGGTCTGGAAAGACTGGGACCAGGCGCTGCTCGCGTCATGACGGTTGTGCTCAATGGCGAACGCGCAGATACGCGCGGCGCACGCACCGTGGCGGAATTGGCCGATCGATACGGACTCCATCCCACCAGTATCCTGATCGAGCACAACGGCACGGCGCTGCATCAGCGCGAATGGAACTCGCGTGAACTGCGCGACCAGGATCGAGTAGAATTCATCCGCGTCGTCGCCGGCGGTTAACGAAATCGCCTAACGAGTAGTCGCCAGGCGAATTCCGAGTGCGATGAAGAGCGCACCGACGGCCCGATTCAACCACGCCCCGAAGCGTTCGCTTTCGCGCAGTCGCCGGCTCATTGCATCGGCGAACCACGCCAGGATGAGGCACCAGATTGTGCCGGTCGTGACAAACGTGAAACCGAGGATCAGGAAACGCCGGCACCTTCGCCGTTGCGCCGGGCGCGATGAATTGCGGGAGAAAAGCGAGGAAGAAAAGCGCGACCTTCGGATTCAAGAGATTGCAGAGGATTCCCTGTCGGAAAGCTGAGGCGAAACTGGACGATTTCCCTTTCGCATTGGGCGAAACAACGTGCTGCCGTTGCAGGATCATGCGCACGCCGAGATAAAACAGGTAGCAGGCGCCTAACGACTTCACGATCGTGAAGGCCCACGCCGAAGTGGCGAGAAAAGCGGAGAGCCCGATTGCTGCTGCGCAGGTGTGACAAATACTGCCGACCGAAATCCCCAGCGCGGACGCGATTCCTGCACGTCGTCCGCCGGCCAGCGTGCGACCGAGAATGAACGCAGTGTCCGGGCCGGGCGTAAGGTTGAGAAGAATTCCGGCGCCGAGAAAGAGCGCGAAGGCTGGATGCCGAACATCACTCGTTAGGCAAGAGCCTTCACCACCACGCGCATTCCATCGGTCGAGACGACTGCGACCGCCGTCTCGGCCGGAATGAAATCGCCCTCGGTCACGACGTCGACGACGGCTTCGCCGAAACGCGCCTTGCCGCTCGGACGCAGAGTCGTGAGGGCGTGACCGTGTGTTCCGGGTGAAACATCGACGGCGCCGTGAAAGCCGTGCGGCGTGGAAGACAACGACGGTCCGGATGGATTTTGCGCGGAAAGAACGAAACGTCGGTAAACGCTGGTACGGGGCAGATATTTCGCCAGCATCGCGATGACGATGACCGACGCGGTCATGGCGATAAGAAGATTGAGGACGGGAAGACGCAGCGCTGATCCGGTCGGGAAATAGGTTTCGCCGGGATAGCGATCGATCATGGCCCAGAGAAGTGAGCCGAGCATGAGAAAAACGCCAATGACGCCGATGACGATGGTGGAATGCGCAAAGAAAAGAACTTCGATGACAACGAAGAAGACACCGAGAATGAAAAGCACGACCGCTTCCCAACCGGCGAGTCCGGCGATGTAATGGCCGAAGAAGAAGAGGGCGAAACAAATCGCGGCGATCACGCCGGGCAGACTGGCTCCGGGGATTTTGAATTCAAGCCACGCGCCGATGATTCCGCCTAACAAGAGCAAGGGCGCGAGCGCAGTGATCCAGAAGGCGACCCGTTCGAAGCCGGTCGGCTCGATCTTAACGACGTTGCCGCTGAGCGAAGCCTTGCGCGTGAGATCGTTGATCGAATCGACGATGCCGGCAGCGAGCAACGGTTTGCCGTCGATTTTTTCGGCGGCTTCCGGGGCGCTGAGCGTGAGGAGCGAACCTTTCGCATGCACGACGCGATCACCGATTTTCACTTCCTTCTCCTTGTTCATGAAGGCTTCGCCGACGTCGGCGTTATGTCCGTTGCGAGTCGCTGAGCCGCGAACAAGCGCCGACCAGTAGGAGATCGTTTTCTCTTTCGCGGTCGTCGGTAAATCTTCGCCGGTGGAAAGAATCGGCGCGGCCGCACCAATCGCGCTGACCGGCGCCATGTAAATATTGCGCGTGGCGAGGGCGATCAACGCGCCGGCGGAACCGGCGTTGGTGTTGATGAAAGTGTAAGTGGGAATCTTCGCCTGGTTGAGCAGGTGCGTGATTTCCTCGGCGCTATCGAGTCCGCCGCCGTAGGTGTTCATGTCGAGAATCAAGGCGGCGGCGCCAGCGGATTCGGCCGCTTTCTGCACGCGCCGCAGAAAGAGGAACGTCGGCTGCGCGATTTCGCCCTGCACCGGCACAACGACGATGTCGCCCTTGTGAATTGTCTGCCGCGCTTCGGTTACCGGTGCGGAAATTAGAAGACAGAGGAAAAGAAACGGCAGTGTTTTCATCTCGGGATTGGAAGGGAGCAGATGTTCGACATACTTTGCCATCTGCCGTCATGGGAACAATCCCGAATCATACTATCGAACAGGTCGCCGCCGCGAACGACATCGTGGAAGTGATTGGCGCGTATTTTCCGCTCAAGCGCGCGGGCGCGAGCTTCAAGGCGCTCTGTCCATTTCACCAGGAGAAAACGCCGTCGTTTAATGTCAGTCCGCAGCGGCAATCGTTTCATTGTTTCGGCTGCGGCGCGGGCGGGAGCGTTTTCCGTTTCGTGATGGATTACGAGCATCTCGATTTTCCCAGCGCGGTGAAAAAACTGGCGACGCGCGTCGGGATCACGGTGATCGAGGAGCGAAGTTTCAGCGCATCGGATGATCGGCAGCACGAAACGCGCAAGACGTTGCTCGCTCTGCACGCGGAGGCGGCGGAATGGTTTCACGAGAATTTGCTCAAGCGCGATTGGGCGGAACCGGCGAGAAAATATTTGAAGAAGCGCGGGATCGACAAGGAGATCGCGCGCAACTGGCAGATTGGTTTTGCGCCTAACGAGTGGCAGGCGTTTGGCGATTGGGCGAAAGAGCGCGGTTACACGGAGCAGCTCCTGATTCAAAGCGGGTTGGTGAGCCAGAAGGATGAGGGAAACGTCCAACGTCCAACGTCCAACGTTCAACGTTCAACTTATGATCGGTTTCGCGGACGGATCATGTTTCCGATCTGCAATGATGTCGGAGAAGTGATTGCGTTTAGCGGGCGTGTCCTGGGGAACGATAGTGAGGGTGCGAAGTACGTGAATTCGCCGGAGACGCCGCTGTTTCGCAAAGGGAAAATTCTTTTTGGCCTGCACAAGACCAAACGCGCCTTGATCGACGCGAATTGCGCGATCGTCTGTGAAGGACAGTTGGATTTGATCACGCTTTACGAGGCGGGAATTACCAATGTGGTTGCGCCGCAGGGGACGGCCTTCACCGAGGATCAGGCGCGAATTCTGAAGCGCTTTGTGTCGGAAGTTGTCCTTTGTTTCGACGCCGATGCGGCTGGTCAAAAGGCGGCGGAACGTTCGCTCGAGTCGCTTTTGGAAAACGACTTGTTAGTCCGAATCGCGGAGATGCCGGCGGGCGAAGATCCGGATTCGATTGTGCGCAAGAAGGGCAGGGAGGAATTTGAAAAACGGATCACGGATGCGCGTGATTTTTTCGATTACTGGATCGAACGCGAAGCGAAAACGACCGATTTGAATTCGTTAGGCGCGAAGATGCAGCTGGCGCGGCGCCTGGCGGAAATGGTGGGACGGGTGCACGACCCGATGATGCGCAGCGAAGTCGCGAACAAAGTCACTGCGCGTATCGGCGTGACGCCACAGGATTTCCGGGCCTTGCTGGCGAAACCGCAAGCCCATCGCTTCTCAACCGCCGAGCCGCAGCGCGCCCGGACCCAACCTGCGCCAATGCCGAAGCACGATGTGGCGATGCTTTGTCTGCTCGCGTTGCGCGACAGCGAGGCACGGGAATTTTTGCTGCAACAGGACTGGCGCGAAGTGCTTGGGCAAACGCCAGAGTCGGAAATGCTGGTGCGCATTCTCGAAAGCAATCTGCAACCGGACGATCCGGCCTCCACGACCGCTTTTCTGGCGACGTTACCCCCGGAGGAAGAGGCGCTGGCTTCCTCCTGGCTGCTGCAGAAGGTGCCGCCACAACCGGGTGCCGTGGCGAGGGATTGGTGGGCGGGTATTCAACAATCCGCGGTACGCCGCCAGCTACAAATTGCCGAAGGGAGGATGAAAATTCCGCAGTTGAGCGCGGGAGAACTGACGGCTTTGCAGAAACAAGTTGTTGACCTGAAAGCGCAACTCGGTGAGCTTGGCGCGCTTTCGTCTGCTCGCGTGCTCGACCGGTAAGCGAAGAGGGGCAGGAAACGCAGTAATCCTCTACAAGCACCCAGTTTTGTCTACGCATTCGAAACGTAACGGAGCGGCTCGTCCGAAGCCGAAGAAGTCTGCCAAACGCGCGGTGCGTGCCGCTGTTCGCCCGCGCGCCAAGAGAATTTCCAAACCGGCGCGACGCGTGGCCGTGGCGAAGAGTCGCGGTCGGCCGAAGAAAAAAGCCGGTGGGCGCGTGAAAGCGGAGCGCGCGAAAAAAGTCGCGGTTAGCGCAGAGGAAAAATTTTCGGCCGTGCCGTCAACACCCGCCGATACGCAGGCTCGCATCCGCGAGTTGATCAAACTGGCCAAGGAACAGGGTTACCTGACCTTCGACGATCTCAACGAAGCCTTGCCCGCGGAAGTTACCGACGCCGATGAGCTGGATGCGATTCTCACGCGGCTGCGCCGGATGGAGATCGACATTATCGAGGCGTCCGAGGTTGATCGTTACAAGGACGGCAAGAAAGACGCCGAGGAAGAGGAAGAAGAAAAGCCCGAGACCAAGCTCGATATTCTCGACGACCCGGTGCGGATGTATCTCAAGCAGATGGGGCAGGTGCCGCTCCTGACGCGCGAGCAGGAAGTCGAAATTTCCAAGCGCATCGAAGAAGCCGAAAACATGGTGCAGCGCTTGATCAACCGCTTTGGTTTCATCGCGCAGGCCCATCTCGACCTCGCGCAAAAGCTCAACGAAGGCGGCGAGCGTTTTGATCGCGTGATTCTCGACAAGAAAATCGAGAGCCGTGAGCGCTACATGAAAATGTTGCCACGCTTGTGCAAACAGGTCGCCAGGCAGAGGGAGGCAATCGCGCACCAATACGCGCGCATGTTTAGCGGTTCGCGGGTCGACCAGAAAAAACTGAAGGCCTTCCAGAAATCAGTCACCTCCCTGCAGAAACTTTATCCGAAGTTCTACTTCAAGCAGAAGGTGACGGAAGAGTTCGTTCATCTGGCGGACGAAAAATATCTGATGATGACGCACATCGTCAGCGAGATGCACAAACATCCGCGTGACAATGGTGCGCGCTCGACTGTCGGAGCGAAAGCGAAGGAACTGGAGCGCTTGCTCTGGCTGAGTTTGGATGAATACGGCGAGCAATATCAGCAGTTGAAGACCTGGCTGCGCAAGGCGTTGCGGGCCAAGACGGAAATGGTGGAAGCGAACCTGCGTCTGGTCATTTCCATCGCGAAGAAATACACCAACCGCGGGCTGTCGTTCCTGGACCTGATCCAGGAAGGCAACATGGGTCTGATGAAAGCGGTCGAGAAATTCGAATACCGTCGCGGCTACAAATTTTCCACTTACGCGACGTGGTGGATCCGCCAGGCCATCACGCGTTCCATCGCCGATCAGGCGCGCACCATTCGCATCCCGGTGCACATGATCGAGACGATCAACAAACTGATGCGCGTGCAGAAACAGCTGGTGCAGGAGTACGGTCGCGAACCGAGCCCGGAAGAAGTGGCGGAGGAAATTCTGCTGCCGGTCGATCGCGTCCGCGCGGTCTTGAAGATGGCGCAGCAGCCGATCTCGCTGCAGGCGCCGGTGGGTGAAAGTGAGGAAACGAATTTCGGCGACTTCATTGAAGACAAAGGCGCGGAAAATCCGAGCGACATGACCGCGATTGTTCTGCTGAAAGAGAAGATCAAGGACGTCCTGGAAACGTTGACCGAGCGTGAGCGTCAGGTTCTCGAACAACGCTTCGGCCTGGTCGACGGCTACAGCCGCACGCTGGAAGAAGTGGGGCGGCAGTTCCGTGTCACGCGCGAACGCATTCGCCAGATCGAAGCCAAGGCTCTGCGCAAGATGCGGCACCCGACGCGCATCCGTCAGTTGGAGGGTTTCCTCGAGGCGGCCGAGGTCTAGGCTTGCCTAAGCAGCCACGGCTGCGCAACTTTCGGCGCGACGAGAAGTTAAATTTCTCGAGCGATGAACCGCGAAGACGATCCGCAGCTTTGGGACTTGTTGGCTAAATCCGGCCAGCCGGGCGTGTCTCCATTTTTTGCCAGGAATGTCCTGCGCGAAATCCGACAGCAGGAAACCTGGATGGATCGCGTGCGCGACTGGTTGCGGCCGCGCCGGCTCATTCCAACGGCGGCGGTGGCGTTGGTCATGGCCGTGAGCGGATTGGCGCTGCATTTCTCGACCAGGGGCTCCGGCGACAATCCACCCGAGATGATCGCGAAGATTGATCCGCAGGATTACGACACCGTCGCTGATCTGGACGATCTCCTTGCGACGGACGACGATGGCATATGGACCGACGGCGACTCTGTGTCGCTCTGATTGCAAGCGGCGTCTTGTCGCTTTTCGCAGCTGAGCCGATATTTGCGCAATCGCCGCCAGGCCCCGGTGGAGGCGGCGGACAGCGGAGATTTTTTAATCGCGGTTTTCGCGGTAGCCCCATGCGCGAACGCTGGCGGCAAATGTCACCGGAAGACCGGCAACGTTTTCGCATGAACGCGGAACGCTGGTTGCAGATGTCACCGGAAGAGCGCCGCGTCTTGCGCGAACGCGAGATGATGCGCCGGCAGCGGTTACAGCGTGAAGCGGATGCGGCTCTGCAGCAATCCGGGTTACAACTCGAGGCCGAGAAGCGCGAGGCCTACGAGCGGCGTTACATGCAGGAACGGCGACGGATCGAACGGCAGTTGCGTTTGGAAATGGAAGAGCGCCGCCAGCGGGAACTCGCTCCGGTGCAGGAACAGTTGAAGAAGGAATTCGGCACCGGACCAAACACCGCCACGCCGAATGTTGCTGCGTCAGTGGCACCGACGCCGAATAAGTAGCGCTCGTTAGGCCGCGACCAAAAGAGAAGAGCTGGCCGAACGAATTCAGCCAGCCCTTTTGCGATTCTTCGGTTGTTTACCGCCAGTAACGGTAACCGCGCCGGTAATGCCGCGGATAATAAACGCGGTGGCCATGACGCCAGTAATATCGCGGTCCAACCACGACGTTGACCCCCGGGGCATAGTAACCGTAGGGATAACCGTACGGATAATAGGCCGGCGCGGCGTACGGGTAGTAGCCGTAACCGAAGCCGACTGGAAATCCCAGACCGATGCCGACGGAAACGCCCGCTTCAGAGCGTGGCGCGGCCGCAAGGGCAAACCCGCCCGCCACAACCGCAACCAAGAGAAGCTTTTTCCAATTCATTGTTTTCACCTCCATGCGTGCTGATTGAACACAAGTTAGGACGAGAAGTTCCTCTTTATTATTCGGAAGAAGATTCGCCGTAGGTCGCATTTCCCGAAACAAAAATATCATCGCCGATTTGTTGATACCGGAGATCGCGCATTCGCAGGGCATCGCTGCTCCTTGCCACTCCACGACCGGAAAACGCCACCACCGGCCCGCCGGAGAACAGCGGAGCGGCGTAGATGTGAACCTTGTCGATGACTCGCGCGTCGAGCGCCTGGCCTAGAACCTCGCCGCCACCTTCGATCAGGACGCTGGTGATTTCCTTCTTCCCAAGTTCGCGCAACACGTCGCGAAGTCGTCGCTTCCGAAAGACCAGCGTTCGCTCCGCGAATCGATCGGTGAACACCTTCGCCTTCGCCGGCAGTTTTCCGCTGCGGGAAAGAATCACGCGCCACGGTTGTCGTGCGCCCTTTACGTTGCGGACCGTCAGTCGCGGATCGTCGGTGCGTAAAGTTTCCGCGCCGATGAGAATGGCATCGACCCGGGAACGGAAGCGATTCGCGTGACGACGCGCCGCGGCACTCGTGATCAACTGCTTCTCGTTAGGCGGACGCGTCAGGCGACCGTCGAGCGTCATGCCGCATTTTGCGATGACCAGGGGCATCCCGGTCTGGATCCATTTGTTAAACGACTCGTTGATCTGCGTGCATTCTTCCGCCAAAACACCGGTCCGAACTGTTATTCCCGCACGACGAAGTTGTTCGATGCCCTGGCCCGCGTGTTTTGGATTCAGATCGACCGCGCCGATGACCACGGTTTCGATTCGGGATTCGATCAGCGATTCCGTGCATGGCGGCGTGCGACCGACGGTTGAACAAGGCTCGAGCGTTACATAGAGCGTCGACCCTCGTGGCGCGCGTCCTCCGACAGTGCGCAAACAGTCGACCTCCGCGTGCGCTTCTCCCGCGCGGCGATGATGTCCTCGCGCGATGATCCGATTTTCCGCCACCAAGACTGCGCCGACGGCAGGATTTGGACTCGTTAGGCCAAGCCCTTTTACCGCCTCGCCCAGGGCGGCGCGCATGAAAATTTCGTCGGCATTTTCGGCTGGCACGTTCCAACGATATCATTGCCGCACGGCGAATTCCTACGTGAAATAATGGCGCTTATTCAACAGTGCGGTCGAAGGTCATCGTGACGCAATGTCGCAATCCAAATCAAGAGCAGTCAGTCCTCTTAAAATGGAATAAATAATTGAAAACCATGTGATTATACAGACTGGAGCGAGCCTATTCCATCCTGGCATTTGAGTCGCTCAGTAGGTGACGAACAATTTCAAATCGAAAGGAATATTCAACATGAGCTTAATCCGATATCAGATTCCCGATGTCTCGTGGCAGTCGCTCGACCGCTGGTCGAATCTCCGCGACGAGATCAACAGCCTCTTCGAATTACCGGGTTGGTCGACGATGCCGCAGGCGCAGCTGTTCAACGGCTGGACGCCGGCGCTCGACCTTTACCAAACGAGCGATGACATCGTCGCGATGGTGGAACTTCCCGGAATGCGCAAAGAGGAAATCGAAATCTCCTTGCACGACGGCATGCTGACGATCAGCGGCGAACGTAAAGACGAAAAACCGGCCCAGGACAAGACCGCGCGCACAGAACGCTTTGTCGGTAAGTTCCGTCGCAGCGTTTCGCTGCCCACCCGAGTGGACGCGAACAAAGTCAGCGCCACGTACAAGGATGGCATCCTGACCGTGACACTGCCGAAGGCGGAAGAGGTCAAACCAAAACAGATTCAGGTTAACGTTGCCTAACCACTCGTTAGGCGAGAAACGAAAGGAAATCGAAAATGGAAACTTTAGTTCGTGAAAATCGCACGGAAGACCGCGCGAACAGAAATCAGTCGGCGGAGCGATTCGTCGCACCGGTCGCGACCGTGACCGAAAACGCCGACGGCTACATCCTCGAAGTGGAAATGCCGGGCGTGAACAAGGACGGCCTCGAAATGTGGGTCGAAAACAACGAGCTCACCATCAGTGGGCGCCGTTCGCTGCCGGCCATTTCCGGCACCGTGCTGCATCGCGAGTCGCGCCGGGAGAATTTCCGACGCACCTTCGAACTCGATCCGTCGATCGATGCGGGCAAAATCAGCGCGAAGATTGAGCAGGGCGTCGTCACCTTGACTCTGCCCAAGGCGGAGCAGGTGAAGCCGCGCAAGATCGCCGTCTCTTAGGCGAGATTCAGACTTCAACCAAGCCGCAGGCTCGATTGGGCTTGCGGCTTTTTTGCGTTTCAGCTTGGCGTGGACGGTCAAAGCGACTTAGCTAGAAAACCGTTATGCCCAGCAAGACCGAAGAGAAAAGCGCGGAAGACAAAGTCACCGCGGCGCGGAACAAGAATCTCGACCTCGCCATTCAACAGATCGCGAAGGATTACGGCGACGGCGCCATCATGCGCCTGGGCGACGAAAAGATCGTCGACATCGACGTCATTCCGACCGGCAATATTTTGATCGATCGCGCTCTCGGCGTCGGCGGTTTTCCGCGCGGTCGCGTCGTGGAGGTTTTCGGACCGGAATCATCCGGCAAAACGACGCTGACATTGACGGTAGTCGCGCAGGCACAGAAGCGCGGCGGCCTCGCAGCTTTCATCGATGTTGAGCACGCGCTCGATCCGCAATACGCGCGCAAGCTCGGCGTCAATCTCGACGATTTGCTCGTCTCGCAACCCAGCTCGGGCGAAGAAGCGTTGCGCATTTGCGAGACGCTCGTTCGCTCGAATGCGCTGGATGTGATTGTTCTCGATTCCGTCGCCGCGCTCGTGACGAAGCAGGAATTGGAAGGTGAGATCGGCGATGCCACGGTTGGTGCGCAAGCACGCCTAATGAGCGCAGCGTTGCGCAAGCTGACCTCGCTCATTTCGAAGGCACGCACCTGCTGCATTTTCACCAACCAGATCCGCGAGAAAATCGGCGTGATGTTTGGCAATCCGGAAACGACGCCCGGCGGCAAAGCGCTGAAATTTTACGCCAGCGTGCGGGTGGACATTCGTCGCATCGGCGCGATCAAGCAGACCGACGGCGTGGTCACCGGCAATCGCACGCGCGTCAAAATAGTTAAGAACAAGGTCGCGCCGCCGTTTACCGAAGCTGAGTTCGACATCATGTACAACGAGGGGATTTCTTCCACCGGCGCCTTGCTTGATCTCGCGCTGGAAAAACAAGTCATCGAGAAGCGCGGTTCGTGGCTTAGCTACAAAGGAACGCAATTGGCGCAGGGGCGTGATGCTGCCAAGGACGTGCTCAAATCTGATACCGCGCTCTACGAAGAAATCGAAGCGGCGGTAAAAGCGAAGCTCGACGAGGATAAGAAGTAGCCGGCTGGATGAGTTTGAGCGTCGACGCATGGTTTTCGCCGCGGCGTCTCATCGCCAATCTCGCCATCTTCGCGATCGCTCTGGCATGCGCCGCAGCCCCCTCGGTGGCGAATCCGCGCGGACCCTGGGGATTGTTCCTCGCCACCTCCGCAGAGGACCCGGTTTTACGACAGCGAATCGTTGATCTCGATCCGCGCGTAAATCCAGACGAAGCCCGGCGCGTCGCTTCGATTGCCTACACCACAGGACGCGAACTTGCCCAAAAATGGCAAATGGTGTCGTCGCCCGGTGTGCAGGTTTTCCTGATTAACATCGGAGCAAAAAAAGGCGGCTACTGTTATCAGTTTGCCACCGAGTTACTGCTCCGGTTGGACGCGCAGAAATTGCAAACGCTCGATCTCCACTGGGCCGAATCGGATGCGGGGACCGACACCGAACATAACGTCATCGTCGTTACGGCCAAAGGCCAGCCGTTTGAGCAGGGTCTGATGCTGGATAACTGGCGGCGTTCGGGCCGCCTGCTCTGGGGCCCATTGCCCGGCGACCCGGATCACAAATGGCAGGAGAACAAGGATGCGATGAATCGCCGTTTGCCACGCAAAGTGACGCCGGCCGCGCCAGTTCGTCCGCGCTGAGCGAACCCGGCAGAACGTGAGCCTGAAATCCGCGAGAAATTAGCTCTCGTTAGGCAATCGCATTAAACGGTTCACGAGAATGGGCTAGCTTCCTTCGTCGTTGAATCGCAGACTCCTCGGCTCAAATCGCGCGCTGATGAGTTTCCGTGATTGCGCGCGATGCGGCAAAGATCGGCGTGTTTAATTCCGGCGGGCTGCGGGCCGGCGAATCCGGACGGCTTGCACATTCGCAGTTTCGCCCGCGGCGATGAAGTGATCGCAGATTGGCAGCCGCAGCCGAAGTACGAAGCATTTTCCGGTGCGCTAAATGGCGGAATTATCGGCACGCTCCTCGATTGCCATTGCAATTGGACCGCAGCGTGGCATCTCCTCCGGTCCCTTCCAGATGGTCATCCCGCAAGGCCTCAACCCAATCATCTGCCGTGTACCGTTACAGCCGATTATTCGGTCAAACTCCTGCGGCCCACACCCACGAACGGGCCGGCTCACCTCTCTGCCAGAGTCGCCGAGTCGAGTGGCAACCGCGCCACCGTCGAGGGCACACTTGCGGCTGGCGGAAAAATCTGTGCGACCTGTCGCGGCACATTTGTCGCCGTGACCGAAGGCCATCCGGCATTTCAGCGCTGGTAAAATTTGCGGCGGCAACACTGACCGCGCTCTTGCTTTCCGCGTCGTCGGGATTCAGCGACGAAACGGTCATGCACACCATCACGCTCACGTGGACGGCGTCAGATAGCCCCGATGTTGCTGGCTACCGTTTATATTACGGTGAATACAGCGGGAGCTATCCCAACACGATCGACGCGGGAAATCAAACGACAGTTGATGTGCCGAATCTGATTGAAGGCACGATGTATTACTTTGCCGCCACCGCCTACACGGCAGACGGCAGCGAGAGCGTGCCATCGGATGAGATTCATTACATGCCGAATCCGGCCTCGCCGATTCCTTTCACCATGGATGGCAACGCAGATGCGACCGGCTACCTGGAAGCATCGAACGGCATGACCATCTACGCGGCCGTGCGCGGAACGTTGCTCTACGTCGCGACCTGGTCGCCCGGCTCGAATGGTTCGGGCGTGAATGACTATTTCATCTTCGTTAGCGATCAACTTCTGCCTTCGGCTTCGACCATCGCGCCCTGGGCTAAGATGGGAAGGATTGGCGTGGCAGAGAACAAGCCATTCCTCGCCGGCGAAAGTCAGAACGCTTACGCCGGTTGGTTCAACGCGCCCCTGACGAGTAGTTTCGCGAAAGCGTCCACCAACAGCGGACAGCTGGAAGGAGTAATCGATCTCGTGGCCGCTTTTGGTTCCATGCCACAAACCATTTACCTCGCCTCGGCTGCCTACGGCACGGATGATAACAGCCCGCTCGTCGCCCAATGTCCCGCCGGCAACGGTAACGGCAATCTTGATCCCAATGAATTTCTCGCCTTGCAGATCCCGGCGATTCTCGATCAGAACGCCGATGGTGTTTACGACCGGCTCGATCCGGCCAGGGATTTTCTCAGCAGCGCGGCGCGCGATAATTCCGATGTCCTCCTCACCTGGAATTCCGTGCCGGGCAGAAATTACCAGGTGCTCTGGAGTTCCAGCCTGACGAGTGGTTGGCAGAATGCGCCCAACGGTTTCTTCAACGCCGGCCCGTCCCAGCTCACGCTGTCATTTCGCGACCTCGGCGCGCTCAACAGCGGCCCGCGTTTCTACAAGGTCCAACTGCTGCCGTAGCCTCAAGCGGAACGGGGACGGTTGGCCTTGAATTGTCGTGACGCCGAGTCCCGTTTTTCGATCGGTAATTTCGCTCTGCGCGACTGAATTCGAGCAGTGGCCAAATCGCTACTTTTTCCGCCAAAAAATTTCCCGTAAAATGTGCAAAAGAACATCATTTTTTGTTTGACGGGCCCCGTTGTAATTGCTGGAATACATGCGACCCTAGTTCGGCCCCCCAAGTCATGAATTATTCCGTCAGCCGATGGACGTGTCTCGTCCTCGTTTTGCCCCTGCTTTTTCTTGCAGAGGTGCGTGCTGCGCCGGGGCTGGGAACGGATTATGACGGTGCGGACAGAATAGGTGCCGCGAACTGGCTCGACGACCTCGATGTGGTGAGCAGTTACCGGTGGTGGGCCTTCAGGAAATACACTTACTTGAGCGGGGACGAAACGTCGGGTCGATCATTACCGATCGCTCCCAACGACGGTCCAAGCCGTCAGCGGTCTCTGGCGCCCAAGGCTGATCCGAGCCTCGAGGACGCGAGCGGGATTGGGCGAACGTCGGCAGTGATTTCAACACCAACGCCAACTGGGCGGCTGGAACCGGTGGCGTAGCACCGGGACTGGCGACGTAGCTTGGTTTATGACTGCTGGTATCACTCACGCCGAACCTGAGTGCTTCGCTTTCAATCGCTGGACTCTATTTCCAATCAACAGGTTCTTCCGGATACGACATACCAGGACCAATAGTGCCTCATTCACGCTTACCGCCAGCCAGACAACGACTACCACCGGAACGACAAATACCGACTCCGCAGCGATTGCCGCGAATAACACTTCTGGCACCAACACGATCGATGTCCCGTTGATTCTGGCGCCCGCGTCGGGTTCTACTTCAACGTTCAACCAGGCTGGCGGTGGGACACTGATCGTAAACGGGGTTATTTCGGGCTCTGGCAAAATATTGAATCTCGCCGGCGCCGGAACGGTGACACTTGCCGGAACGAACACTTAAGCAGCGGCACAACCTTAAATGGCTCCGGCGGCACGCTTGTGATCGGCAACGATTCGGCACTAGGAAGTGGCGCGCTGACGTCAGCGCCACCGCGAACGTATCCTCTTCAGGTGGCACGCATACCATCGCCAACGATATCTCACTAAGTGGCGCTAGCCTAACGTTTACAGGAGCTAACAGCCTTACAATTAATGGCACGCTAACTGGAGCCAATGCATCGAACCGTGCCTTCAACAACACGGCAAGTGGAGTGACGCTGACACTTGCTGGGAACATTTTCATCGCCAGCAACCAAGCAAGCAGTCTAACGCTTACCCTTGGAAATACCGCAGCGTCGGGCTCTGCCGGAACAACGACCCTAGTGACGGGCGCAATCGCAAACAATAGCGGTACTAATACGGTGGCCAGCAATTTGGCCGTCGGTGGCGGCGCAACCGTGATTCTCGCGGGTAATAATGCGTACACGGGCACGACGACAGTATCGAACTCTGGAACCGTGGTTACAGATCGGCAACGGTGGCACTACCGGCAATCTTGGTTCGGGTAATGTTACTGTAACTACTGGGAACCTCTCGTTCAATCGAAGCAATCGCATGTCCGTGGCGAACAATTTCCGGCGGGATCTGTGATCACACCGTGGCGGGACCACCGCTCAGCGGCACAAACAATTACAGTGGCGGACAAACATTAATGGCGGCACGTTGACTGTCGCCGGCACCGGCGCACTCGGAGGCGGGACTGTCACTTTCGGGGGCGGCACGCTGCAGTGGTCGACTCTGCGGCCAAAACTATTCACACTTGTTCAGCCAGGGAGCCAACCAGGCTTACAAGTTCGACACCAATGGCCAAAACGTCACCTTCACAACCGGGTTGCAAAGCTCCGGTGGAAGCCTTACCAAGCTCGGCACAGGCACTCTCATGATTAAAACCGGCAGCGGCTTCACGGGCGCCACGACCGTTTCTGGAGGCACGCTCCAAATCCAGTAGCGACAGTAGCGATAACGGCGTCGCTTTCCGGGACGTCCTCCGTCACGGTGAACAGTGGCGGTACAGTTACTTTTTAGCGGTACGGTCTAATCAGGAACCGGCATTAACGATAGCGCCACCATGACGCTTAACGGCGGCACACTTAACACGGGTGGTTTCGGCGAAACGGTCGGCGGCGCTGACCTTGCAGGCTTCAGTCGATCATCAATTCTTGGAACTGGCAATCTGTAACTAATGTTCTGCAGTTTCGCTGCAAGCAACCTGGGACTACCTGGACGTAGCGGGCAGATACGCTAACATTCAGAACTGGAGTGGCCCGCTTCGGCGGTGCGGGTCGGCGGGGGCTTCGACCAACTTATCTTTGGAACTAGCAACACGGGACTGACCGCCTCCCAAATAGCCGAGATACAGTTCCTCAATCCTGCACGGATTTTCGGCGGCACCTACGGCGCGACTATCCTTTCCAACGGCGAAGTTGTTCCTGTCCCAGAGCCGGCTACCTGGCTGGCTGCGGCTCTCACCTTCGCCGCAATCGCATATACGCAACGTCGTAGACTACTTCTGGCTGCCCGCACAGGCGGCCGTCGCGAACCGCAATGATTCGCGAGCCAGGGCTCGCCTTCAGGCGCACTTCGCAGTCGAATGTAGATAGTGTCTCCCTAACACCGCCTACCCAACACCCACGTTCCTAGACCAGGCTGCATGAATTCTCGAAAACAATGCTTGGTCTGGTTGGTTTTTGCCTTTGGCGCCCTGGCTCTCGTTGCCAGGACCGCCCCGGCGGCGCAGACCATCAACATCAACGGCGCGGGCAGCGGTCGCATCTTTGACGGCATGGGTTCAGTCAGCGCGGGTGCTTCTTCCCGCCTGTTAATTGATTACCCGGAGCCTTATCGCAGTCAGATTCTCGACTACCTCTTCAAGCCGGGTTACGGCGCCAGCCTGCAACATTGCAAGGTCGAGCTGGGCGGGGACATGAACTCGACCGACGGTTCGGAGCCGAGTCACATGCACACGGCCGCGGACCAGAACTACCGGCGCGGTTACGAATGGTGGCTGATGAACGAAGCCAAGGCGCGTAACCCGAACATGATTTTCAGTATCCTGGCCTGGGGCGCACCGGGCTGGATCGGCAATGGGAACTTCTACTCCCAGGACATGATCAACTACATCGTTAACTACATTAACGGTGCGCAGATCACCTATGGGCTGACCATTAGTTACGTAGGCATCTGGAACGAGACGCCTCATAACACGACCTGGATCAAGAACCTGAAGGCCGGTCTGCAGGCAGCCGGTCTGTCGACCAAGGTTATCGCGGCCGATGAAGGTAACGGAAGTATCGTAAGCTGACATGATTAACGACTCTGCCCTGGCCGCAGCGATTGATGTCGTAGGAATTCATTATCCGGCAATCAATGGCTCCAATCCGTTGCCGCCGCAGTTTAGCAGTAAGCCTTTATGGGGCAGCGAGGATGGATTTTCTCTTAGTTTAAATGGGAGTAGCGACTGGGCAAAGGCCCAGTTCCTGGCCAAGGCCTACAACCGTCCTTACATCGATGGCAAGGTCACGTCGCACCTGATCTGGGCTCCGATCAGTTCCTTTTACGACATCTTCTTCCTCGCCGGCGCCGGCCTGATGTATGCCAACACCCCATGGTCGGGTAACTTCAATGTGCAGCCAGCTATCTGGGCCACAGCTCATACCACACAGTTTGCTCAACCCGGCTGGCAATACATCGATGGTGCCTGTGGTTACCTCAGCAATGGCGGCAGCTTCGTTACTCTGAAGAATGGCACCGACTACAGTGTCATTGTTGAAACGACCGATTCCGGCAGCAGCCAGACTTTGAACTTCAACGTCTCCGGCGGCCTTTCTACCGGAACGCTGCACGTGTGGAAGACGGACGTTAACACGCAGTTTATCCAGCAGGCCGACATTGTCCCGGTAAGCGGTTCGTTCAGTATCACTGTCGCAGGGGGTTCGATCTATTCGCTTACTACCACCACGGGTCAGGGCAAGGGTAACGCTCAGCCGCCACCCGCCGCGGCCTTTCCTTTCCCTTACAGCGATGATTTTGAGAGCTATGCCATCGACTCGCAGGCCAAATATTTTTCCGACCTCAATGGTTCCTTCGAGATAACTCCTTGCGGCGGCGGTCGCAACGGCCTTTGCGTGCGTCAGGCCGTGCCGGCCGCGCCCATTTATTGGTCCCTGGTCGGTCCGTTCCAGCCCGCCACCGTTCTGGGCGACATCAACTGGACTAACTATCAGGTCAGCGCCGACGTGTTACTCGAGCAAGCGGGCTCAGCCAAGATCTTCGGCCGCATGGCAGGAGAAAATCTCAACAGCGGCGATATCACCGCCTACCAGTTGTATCTCGATAATTTGGGCAACTGGTCCTTGAAGCATGGTAACTTTAACTACCTTGCATCGGGCAGCGTTGCACCAATCGGACTCAACACCTGGCATAACCTGAAGCTGGTTATCAATGGCAGCACGCTCCAGGTGGTCATCGATGGAGTCACGGTCAATACGACAAATAACATTAACATCTCTCATGGGATGGCCGGTATTGGCACGCTGGGCTGGACTACGGCCCAGTTCGATAACTTCCGGGTTGATCCTATCGGAGGTAGCACGCCTACGCCAACGCCGACTCCCACGCTACACCTACAGCGACTCCGACTGCTACGCCTACGGCCACACCCACGCCCACACCTTCGGGAGGCTACTTTACTACTTCCAGGACACTCGGCACGAACCGGAACAATTACACCGGGTGGGTTGGGATGAAAATTACCGTCGGCAGCACGCCGATCACAGTCAGTGCTTTGGGAAGAATCGTAGCTACTGGTAATACTCAAACGCACAATGTGAAGCTCGTTCTGGCCAGTAACGGAACGGATGTCAGTGGCGGCGGCACAAGTGTCAGCACTTCCGGCGGAACACTCGGCACCTTTGTTTATGGCAACCTCGCGTCTCCCCTTACGCTGTCGGCCAACACGTCCTACTATGTCGTAACGCAGGAGACCTCGGGCCAGGATTCATGGTACGATAACGACACCACGGCGCAAACCGCCTCGGTCGCGACGCTAGACTCTGCTGTCTACAGTTCGGGCGCGTCCTATCTCACGGCGTTGACGGCCGGTCACGAGTATGGGCCGGTAGATTTCGCCTACACCACAGGCTCGCCTACACCGACTCCAACTCCAACCCCGACGCCGACGCCGACGCCGACCCCACGCCGACCCCAACGCCGACCCCCACGCCGACCCCAACGCCGACTCCCACACCGACACCTACCCCCACGCCGACTCCAACTCCAACACCGACGCCCACTCCTTCAGGCGGCTTTTTTGTTACCTCAAAAACACTAGGCACGGTCAGGAACAATTTCTCCGGCTGGGTAGGGATGAGGATCACGGTCGGCAACACGCCAATCACGATCAGCGCGCTAGGAAGGATTGTGGCTCCGACTAGCAGCCAAACGCACACCTTGAAGCTGGTTCTGGCTAGCAACGGGACGGACGTGAGCGGAGGCAGCACCACAGTTAATCCTTCCGGCGGGACCCTTGGTGGGTTCGTCTATGGGAACCTTGCCTCGCCTCTGACCCTGACCGCCAACACCTCCTACTACGTGCTTAGCCAGGAAACCATCGGAGCGGGGATCAATGGTATGACTTCGACACCACCGTGGTACCCACCTCGGTGGCGACAGTAGATTTCGCGGTCTACAGCTCAGGCGCATCCTACGTCAATACGGCGCCGACAAATCATACTTTTGTGCCGGTGGATTTCGTCTACACCACTGGATCACCGACGCCAACGCCGACACCAACACCAACGCCAACACCAACGCCGACACCAACACCAACGCCAACACCAACACCAACACCAACACCAACACCAACACCAACACCAACACCAACACCAACACCAACACCAACACCAACACCAACACCAACACCAACACCAACACCAACACCAACACCAACACCAACACCAACACCAACACCAACACCAACACCAACACCAACACCAACACCAACACCAACACCAACACCAACACCAACACCAACACCAACACCAACACCAACACCTTCAGGGACCTATTTCACCACTTCGAAGCACCTGGGCACGATCAGGACCGCCTATACCGGCTTTGTTGGCATAAGGATCACGGTTGGCAATACGCCCATCAACATCTTTTCCCTGGGCAGGATTGTGGCGCCGGGCAACACTCAGTCTCACGCGGTTAAGCTGGTGTTGGCCAGCAATGGCACCGACGTGATAGGCGGCAGCGCCACGGTGAATACCTCCGGCGGAACTGCTGGTAACTTCGCCTATGCCAACCTTGCCTATCCTATAACATTGGCGGCTAATACTTCCTACTACGTCCTAAGTCAGGAGACAGACGGACAGGATAAATGGTATGACTACGACACCACCGTCACGACCACATCGGTCGCAACGGTGGATTATGCGACTTACATCTTGAACGGCAACTACGTTAACACCGCGCCGGTGAATCACGAATTCGTGCCGGTTGATTTCATCTATACCACGGGAGCGTTGCCCAGCCGTTTTGTTCTGTGGGAACAAGGCTATTTCAATCAACAGGACATGGCCGATCCGAGCGTCACCGGAGAAGCAGCCGATCCCGATAGTGATGCCTTGGGTAACCTGCTCGAGTACGCTTTCAATCTCGACCCGACTCAGCCTTCGACCACCAATCGACCCTATACGGTTCAAGACTCAACCTACCTGTCACTGATTTACGTCAAGGTCCTGGCGGCAACCGATCTGACCTATGCGGTAGAACAATCGCTCGATCTCCAAGGTTGGAGCACAGTGACACCGGTAAATGTTGTTCTCTCAGATGATGGGGTGACGCAACTAATCAAGGCCCAGGTGCCGCTATCGAATGCCGGTGCTGGCGGCAAGTTGTTCCTGCACTTGAGTGTTACTCATTAACCGGCGTCATTCAGCCGGCGACCGTGCTTCTACTCAATTGGGAACGTCGAAAGGTGAAAGCTCCGGTGGTGGTGCCAGCGCAGCCTTTGCATGATCATCGCTGCCTGGCAGCGTGCGGTCGCTTACTCGTGATCGCATCCGTCGCTCGATCAGAAGGCGGGAGACCGCCGGGCGTCAGACAGTTAGCAGACGTAGCTATCGATTGACGCCCGCGGACTGAAGGGGACGGAACTCGGCCGCCGATAACTCGGCTAACCGAATGCGATCGCGCTAACTCTTAGACGGCCGGACGCAGGCGCCGCGCCGCACCGAGTAACGCAGCCGACGAGATCAGCAACAGAACAAGAGTTGAGCCGCTGTCGGGCACCGCAGTGATTCCGCTTTCCGAGCTGTCAGCATTGTCAATGAATTGCGCAATTAGACCGCCGGGGATCGGCGGGTTGAAGGAAAATAATCCGTTGTTATCTGATCAGGGGGTAGCCTTCGGTACGCAGCAAATCACTGAAGACCGTGACCGTGCAGCCATTCGCCGCGGGACCGTACTGGAAGAACCTAACGAGGTTCACCTCGTTCGTGGTCGCAAAGTCATTCTCCTTCCAATAAACGAATACATCCTGTGTGCCGCCTAGAGTCGTAACAATTTGGGCGTTCAGGACGTCGAAGGTCCACGCGTCGTGCGTGTAGCCCGATATCAGGAAGCAGTTCCACTTTGCGTGCCGCCGTTGGTCGGGCCGCCGTTCCATACCCAGGTGAGCTGAGGTGTCCGAAACCTCGGTGATAACAAGGTTGGCGCCGGAGCGCCGGCTCGGGCAGAACAGGCGCAGACTGCGACGATTGCGATTAAGGCCAGGTGGCGAAGTAGGGTCGTTTTCATGAGATGTGGTCTTTCGGATCTAATTTGCCCCATCCCATCGCCCATTCGGGGTCGACATTCTTCTAGCAACTAACAGGCCACGCTGTTTTTCGCAGTCGGAAGGTCACCCTTATTACACTGAGAGCGAGTGCTATATGCAATGCGATTAATTGCTGGTCAAGATCTCACATGGGAGAGGAATGTAAGAAAGTTCGACAAGGGCGAATTTTCTCAAATCGAATAACCATAACGCCCAGATTGACAATGGCTTCCAGATGACATGACAAAGCGGCAATGTCGCTCGTGATCCAGAAGTAGCGATGTGGCCAACGCAGGTCTTCCAAATGTTCGCGACGACTTCCGCGCACAAAAAATACCTGCAACGTGCGCGTCGCTCCGCTTTACCGCAGCCTCCCGTGCGCTACTCTGAGCGCATAATGACCTCGGCCGAAATTCGCCAATCGTTTCTCGATTTCTTTCGCGAGAAACAACACACCATCGTGCCCTCGTCTTCGCTTCTGCCGGATTCGCCCAATCTGCTTTTCACCAATGCCGGCATGAACCAGTTCGTGCCGATTTTTCTCGGGCAACAAAAAGCGCCGTGGCAACCGCCGCGCACGGTCGACACGCAGAAATGCATCCGTGCCGGTGGCAAACATAACGACCTCGACGACGTCGGGCTCGACACCTACCACCACACCTTTTTCGAGATGCTCGGCAACTGGAGCTTCGGCGATTACTTCAAGAAGGAAGCGATCGAATGGGCCTGGGAACTGGTCGTTAGGCGCTGGAAATTTCCGGCCTCGCGCGCTTTATGCAACGGTTTACAAACCCGGGCCGAACGAGCCGTCCGAGTTCGACCAGGAAGCGCACGATCATTGGGCGAGATTGTTTCGCGAAGCCGGACTCGATCCTGCGATCCACGTCGTCAACGGCAATAAGAAGGACAACTTCTGGATGATGGGCGACACCGGCCCGTGCGGTCCATGTTCCGAATTGCACGTCGATCTCACGCCGAACGGCGACACCAAAGGCTCGTTAGTCAACGCCGGCGATCCGCGTTGCATCGAGATTTGGAATCTGGTTTTCATCCAGTTCAATGCCAATGCCGACGGGACCTTCGTGCCACTGCCGCAACGTCACGTCGATACCGGCATGGGCTTCGAGCGCGTCACCGCCATCATTCAAGGCACAAGAGATCTGACCGATTTTTCGCGGCACGATTTCGAATTACGAAACCGATGTCTTCCGTCCGATCTTCGACGAGATCGAAAAACTGAGCGGCAAGAAATACGGAGCACGCTGCCGAAACCCGGCAGCACTGGCGAAACCGAACAGGAAAAAATCGACGTCGCCTTCCGCGTCATCGCCGATCACATCCGCACACTGAGTTTCGCCATCGCAGATGGAATTCAACCGAGCAACGAAGGACGCGGCTATGTTCTGCGACGAATTCTGCGACGCGCGGTGCGTTACGGCCGCTCGTTAGGCTTTCACGAACCGTTCTTCTACAAGCTGGTCGACGTGCTCGCGCGCACGATGGGCGATGTCTTTCCCGAACTGCGCGCGAAGCAACAACTCGTGCGCGACACGATTCGACGCGAAGAAGAGGCGTTTAACAAGACGCTGGACCGCGGGATCGAGTTATTCGAGCGCGAAATCGGAGCGAATGTCATAGCCGGTGAGTTCGCGTTTCGACTCTACGACGAACAGGGTTTCCCACTCGATCTGACGGAGTTGATGGCGCGGGAGCGCGGATTAACCGTTGATATTGCCGGTTTCGAAAAGCTAATGGATGAGCAGCGTGAGCGGGCGCGCAAGGCTCAGAAGAAACAGGCGATCACGCTGGAGGATGACAAGCTCGATGTGGCGCCGACGAAATTTCTTGGTTGGGACTTTCTCGAGACGGAGGCGGTCGTAGAGGCGGTGCTGCCGGGTAGCGCGCCTAACGAGTTCAACATCGTGCTGGATCGCACTGCCTGTTACGCGGAGATGGGTGGGCAGGTTGGTGATCGCGGCTTGCTCCATGTGCCGGGACACGACCGCACCGAAGTTGGTCAACTCGCGATTTCTGATACGCAGAAGCGCGGTGAGGCCTTCGTGCACATTGGGAAATTGCGCGAAGGTCGCGCGCCGGAACCGGGCGAAGCGGTCCGCATTTCGGTCGATGAGACGCGGCGGAATCCGATTCAACGACATCATACCGTCACGCATCTCTTGCATTGGGCGTTGCACGAAATTGTTTCGCGCGAGGCGGTGCAGAAGGGGAGTTACGTTGGGCCGGAGAAGTTGACCTTCGATTTTTCGAGCACGGCACTTTCGCATGAGCAGGTGCGGGCGGTCGAGAAGTTGGTGAATGAACGAATCGCCGAAGATGCGCCGGTTTCGTGGACGGAAATTCCCTACACCGAAGCGAAGAAGCGTTCCGATGTTCAGCAATTCTTTGGCGACAAGTACGGTGAGACCGTTCGTGTGGTGCAGATTGGCGGGACGCCTAACGAGTTGAATGGTTACTCGATGGAGCTTTGTGGCGGCACGCATGTGCGGGCGACGGGCGAGATCAAGCAATTTAAGATCGTGCGGGAAGAAGCGATCGCGGCGGGTATTCGTCGCATCGAAGCGGTCGCGGGTGATGAAGTGCTGACCTGGGCGAAGCATGAAGCGGCGCGCCAGCAGGAAAAATTCGAAATGCTGTCGCGAAGAAAAAGCCGGGCATCGCACCACTGCCATCTCATTCCGATGTCGCTTCGATCGAAACGCGCGCTGCGCATTTGAAGCAGCTGGAAAGCGAAGTGCACGAGTGGGAGAAACAACACGCGAAAGCGGCGGAAGCGGAGTTGCAGAAACGTGCGGCCGCGATTGCGGCAGAAATTTCGAAGGCGTCATTTTATGTCGGCGAAATCTCGGAGGCGGACGGCAATTTGCTTCAGGCAGTGGCGGATATTCTGAAAAACAAGATCGCCGGACCGATTGTGCTGGCCGGCCTAACGAATGGTCGTGTCGATCTGGTGGCGGCAGTGCCGAAGAGCCTGACGAGTAGTTATCGCGCGAATGAAATCATTCAACAGATCGCACCGATCGTTGGCGGAAAGGGCGGGGGACGTCCGGACAATGCGCGCGGTTCGGGGAAAGATGCGTCGAAATTAGCCGAAGCGCTCGCGCGGGCGCGCGAAATTGTTGGCGGCTAGTTCGGCGCAATGCCCGGCAGACGCGCGCCTTTCACAAGCAGCTTGCGATCTTTGCCGTTGAGCGACATGCGGAAGAGCGACGGCTCTTTTTTGTCGAGCAAACCCTAACGAGTCAAAGCATGGCTGTTTTCGCTCGCGACCGCGATCTTCCGATGCGCCGGCTGACCAATGGCTTGTTGCGTGTTGAAGGCCAGCTTGTCGGGAGCCGCGCTACCTAACGAGACGATAGCGAAGAACGCGAGAAGGAATGTTTTTATGGTCGTCAATCGGGAAGTAACAAGGTGGCAATGGCAGTTATGCCAACGCCGCAGACAAGAATGACAAAATAAATCACGCCGCCGAGGAGGAACTTGAAGGTGGTGAAGAACCAGCCCTGTTGATAAACGCGACGGATGGAAAGAAACACCAGCACGAACATCACGATACCCAGGAAGGTGCAGACGAGCACGCGCGCCACGTTGGACCATTGCGCCAGTCCCATGCCGATGAGCGTGATCAACAACGCGCCGAGATAGGCGAAGGTGTGAATGTGCAGCGCGTAAACCAGATGCTCGACGTAATAACGACGCTGTCGGAGGTAGAGCATCTTGAGCACGAGCGCGAAAAGCGGAATGCAACCAAGCATCATGGTCGGGATGTTGTTGCGCAGCGTCTCGAGGAAAAGTTTCGCCTTCGCGCCGCCGTCGCCCACTTTGTCCTTCACTCGGTTCTGTATCCACTCTTCAAACGGCGTCTTCGGTCTGTTCTCGTCATTGCCAAAGTGAATGCCTGGAGATTTCGGCGGCTTCTTCGGTATTGCGATCGAAGGGGCCGGTGATGCTTCGGAATTTTCTGCGCCCGGAATCGGCGGCGGCGACGGCACCTCCGGCACCTCGGGAATTCGCGCGAGCGCCGCTTTCAATTTTGCGCGTTCCTTGCGCTGAATTCCTGCGCTCAGCTTATCGGTAAACTGCGCGGTAAAAGCCGCGCCGATCAACTTCTTCATCTCCGCGCGTTCTTCGTCGGTAATCGCACCATTCCCTTCCGTCAAACGCGCCCGCACCGACTCGACTTTTGCGCGCTGCTCCCCATTCAAGATTGAGTCGGGCCCGGTCAATTTCGTGAGAGCATTCGCGATTTCCGCGCGGTCTTCCGGCTTCAAGACAATCGGCCCGCCGCCTTCGAAATGAATGAGCTTGGTCATGAGGAAGAACGCGATGCTGGCGAGCAGGTAAAGGCGCAGCGGATGCACGTAGCGCGCGCGGCGACCGGCATTGAAATCATTCGTTAGCTTCCACGGCCGCGTCAGCAGGACCCAGATCGAGCTGAGGAATTTCGTGTCCCAGTTGAGGAACGAATCCGCCGCATCGATGAGCACGCGCCAGAGCGAGCGGCGATAATCGACCGCGTGCTGTCCACATTGCGCGCAAAACTCACCCGTCAGCGCCGCGCCGCAGTTCTCGCAATTGGTCAGGACACGATCGGTTTCCCGTCGCTTTCGCCGGCGACGCGAACCGCGGCGACCCTGGCCGGTGGCATCAGCCGCCGCATCTCCGAGGATGAACTGAGTCGTTTCGTCCGACATGGCTCGCAGCCTAGGAAATTGGAACGCGTTCGTCCATGCGGGAGATGATTGACAAAAGGCGGTCGCTCGTTAGGCATTTCGCCATGAAGAAATGCACCCTCGTTTCTGTGGTTGTCATTCTCCTGGCTATGGCTACGCCGGCTTTTGCCGGCCAGCCGCACATGCAAGATGCGCTCTCCCATTTGCGCGCAGCGCGCGCGGCGCTGTCGCGGGCGGAGGCCAACAAGGGCGGACATCGCGAACGCGCGCTTGAGCATGTCGATGCGGCGATTCGCGAGACCGAAGCCGGCATCGCTTTTGCGGCCGGCAAACACTAGTCGGTCCTTGAGCTAGACCGCGGCCCAAACGCGGTGGACATCGTCGTGGTCCTCCAGTTTCTGGAGGAACTCACCCACTTCGTTGTGTTCGACTTCGCCTAACGAGACGTTGCTTTTGGCGATGTAGCCGAGTTCGCTGGTCACGACTGTCCAGCCGTTCGCGGCCAGCCATTGCGAAACGCTGTGGAGATCGGTGCGTTCCGTGATGAAACGCGCCCCGGTGGCGTTTTCCGGAATGTCGTCATTGGCCGAATGTGAAAGCGGCTCGACATTTTGCGCGTTCGCTTCGATCGCCGCCGCCTCGATGTCAGCCGCGGCGTCGGCATGATGCGCTTCGACCAGGCCGACGTGATCGAAGAGAAACTTGTTGCTGCCGGGCGCGCCGAGTTGTCCGCCTTTCTTGAAGAGGACGCGAATCTCCGGCGCGGTGCGGTTGTTATTGTCGGTCAGAATTTCCACGATGATCGGCACCTTGTGCGGCGCGTAACCTTCGAAGACGACGTGCTCCATTACTAACTTCTCGTCGCCGAGGCCGGCGCCCTTCTTGATGGCGCGCTCGATCACATCGCGCGACACGCTGGCTTTGCGCGCTTTGTCGACGGCGGCGGCGAGGCGTGGGTTCGCGCTTGGGTCAGCTCCGCCGAGCTTGGCCGCGACGGAAATTTCTTTGACCAGCTTCGTCGTGACCTGGCCCTTTTTCAGACCTGCGACTTCGCGTTTTGCATGCAGCCATTGGCGACCCATGCAGCGCACTTAGCATGCGCTCGATAGTGCGACAAGCGCGGCGAGTCTCAATCGCGCCAGACAAAAAGCGCGCCGGTGAGAAGGGCGCCTAACGAATACAAGAGAACATTCGTCGGGACGAAAAACGGATAAGCCATGAGCGCGATGCCGATGACCATCGATTTCCAGAGGTGGCGGCGCTTGCCGTAGACGAAGGCGACGAACCCGACCGAACTGAAGATCAATCCGCCGATCAGTTCTGCTCCACCAAGGCCGGGCATGGCTGCTTTGCATAGCTTAACGCGCGCCAGCCGTGCGCTGGCCGGGTCGTCCGAGCGAATTTTGTTAACGCCGCTGCCCGTGTTCGCTAGCCTCCCCTCAATCTAAGACACATGGCCTCTCATTTTTTCAGGACGAAAAGCCCCGACCATCTCATGCGCGAAGCGGCTGCGCCGGAGCGGCAGATGAAACGCACGCTCGGCGCATTCGATCTCACCTGCATCGGCATCGGCGCGATTATCGGCTCGGGAATTTTCGCCCTGACGGGAACGGCGGCGGCGGGACAGAGCTTTGCCACGCGCCTGGAAACGCCGGTGCTCAATTTCATGCAGGCATGGTTTTCCGGCGGCGAGGTCTTGTTAGGCCGCGCCGGCGCCGGCCCGGCTATCGCAGTCTCGTTTGTCGTGGCAGCGATCGCGTGTGGCTTTGCTGCGCTTTGCTACGCCGAACTCGCCTCGATGATTCCAGTCTCGGGTTCGGCTTACACTTATTCCTACGCCACGCTCGGCGAGATTATCGCGTGGATCATCGGCTGGGATCTCATTCTCGAGTACGCGGTCGGCAACATGTCGGTCGCGGTCGGCTGGTCGGGCTATTTTGTGCAACTTTGTAACAGCGCCGGACTCAAGTTCCCGATCTGGTTGGTGAACGATCCCGGAACCGCGAAGGACCTGATCGCGAAAGGTGGTGACGCGTTGGCGAATTTTTCCTCGACGACGCTTCCCATGATCGGCGGACACGCGATCTCGTTTAACTTCCCCGCCTTCGTCATCGTTGCGGCCGTGACAATTCTCCTGATCTACGGCATTCGCGAAAGCGCGAAGACCAACACGATGATTGTGGTCTTAAAGGTGGCGGTGGTCGTGTTCGTGATCGCTTTCGGCGGCACCATGGTGCATCCCGGCAACTGGCATCCGTATGTGCCAAATGGTTTTGCCGGCGTGATGAGCGGCGCGGCCATTGTCTTTTTCGCCTTCATCGGTTTCGATGCTGTCTCGACCACAGCGGAGGAAACGCGCAATCCGCAGCGCGACATGCCGATCGGCATCATCACCAGCCTTATCGTCTGCACGATTCTTTACGTCTTGATGTCCACCGTGCTGACGGGCATGAAAAAGTACACCATTTACGCCGGCGATCCGGCTGCGGTGGCGACGGCATTTGGCGGAACGCGCTGGGCCCAGGCGCTGGTCAGTGCGGGCGCGCTGGCGGGCATGACGTCCGTGCTGCTGGTCTTTCAACTTGGGCAACCGCGCATTTTCATGGCCATGGCGCGCGATGGTTTGCTGCCCAATTACTTTGCGCGCATCCATCCGAAATTTCGCACGCCGCACATCACGACGATTTGGACCGGTATCGTGGTCGGTGGCGTGGCCATGTTCGCCGACATCGGTTCGCTGGCCGATCTCACCAACATCGGCACCCTGTTCGCATTCATCCTTGTCTCGATCGGCGTAATTATTTTGCGCCGGACGGAAGCAGGACGAACGCGACCTTTCCGCGTTCCATTTGTTCCGACCTTCCCGATCATCGGCGTCGTATTGTGCATCGCGCTTATGCTGAGCCTGCCGGTGCTGACATGGATTCGCTTTGTAGTCTGGCTTCTGATCGGGCTGGTCATTTATTTTCTCTACGGCGCCGGCCACAGCAAATTGCAGCACGGCGTCGATACGGGCGACACAGAGGACATTCTCCCGCCGCCGATTAAGCCGAAATAAGAAAGGCGACGATTTCTTGACGGTCGCGCGGCGACCTGCATCGACAATGCGCTCGATGCGCGCATACTGTCCGCATGGTTGAAATCTCCGTCAGCTACACCGGCGATTTACATTGCGCCGCGACGCACGGCCCATCGAAAACAGAAATCGCGACGGACGCGCCGCTCGACAACAAAGGGAAAGGCGAATCTTTTTCGCCCACTGATCTGGTGGCGACCGCGCTCGCCAGCTGCATGGCCACGACCGTCGGCATCGTCGCGCAGGACAACGGCGTCGATGTGAAAGGGATGACCGTGAAAGTGAGCAAGGGAATGTCGAAAGACGCGCCGCGCAGAATTATAGCGCTTCCTTCCGAAGTGCATTTTCCGTTGCCGCCAAACACGCCGCAGCGCGAGTTACTGGAGCGGACAGCGCTCAACTGTCCCGTGCACAAAAGTCTGCCGCCGGAAATCGAGCGGCCGACGAAATTCTTCTGGGAAGGTTAAGCGCGTCGCTTGCCGTATTTCTTACTGCCCGAGCACCCAGGCGAAGATCAAAGGCACGCAAATCGTGGCATCGCTTTCGACCACGAACTTGGGAGTTGAGGCCGCAAGCTTGCCCCAGGTGATCTTTTCGTTCGGCACCGCGCCGGAATAGCTGCCGTAGCTCGTCGTCGAATCGCTGATTTGGCAGAAATAGCCCCACAGCGGCACGCCGGTGCGCCCGAGATCCTGGTGCAGCATCGGGACGACACAAATAGGGAAATCGCCGGCGATGCCGCCGCCGATCTGGAAAAAACCGATTGAACCTTCGCGGTTGCGCAGCTTCTTCGCGTTACTCGTGTAGTAGTCCGCGAGCCAGGTCATGTATTCGATCCCCGTGCGCACGGTGTGCACGTTCTTCACATCGCGGCGGATCACGGCCGCCGCGTACATGTTGCCGAGTGTCGCATCCTCCCAGCCCGGCACGACGATCGGCAGATTTTTTTCGCAGGCCGCCATCATCCACGAGTTCTTCGGGTCGATCTGATAACTTTTCTTCAGTTTGCCGCTGCGCAGAATCTTATACATGAACTCGTGCGGGAAATAATGTTCTCCCGCGCGATCGGCCGCGATCCATTCCTCGAGCACTGCCTTCTCGATCCGCCTCATCGCCTCCATTTCGGGAATGCACGTGTCGGTCACGCGATTCATGTGGCGGTTGAGCAGTTGCTGTTCGTCGCCGGGCGTGAGCTGCCGGTAGTGCGGCACCCGTTCGTAGTGATCGTGCGCGACGAGATTGAAAATATCCTCCTCGAGGTTAGCGCCGGTGCAGACGATGACGTGCACCTTGTCGCGGCGAATCATCTCCGCCAAAGAGATGCCGAGCTCGGCGGTCGACATTGCGCCGGCGATCGTCATCAGCATCTTGCCGCCGGCGGCGAGGTGGGTCTCGTACCCCTTGGCCGCGTCCAGCAGCGCGGCCGCGTTAAAGTGACGATAATTCTTCGCGATGAATTTCGAGATCGGACCCTTCTTTGCCGCAAGCGCGGCGTTGATCTCTTCTGGGCTTCTCGACGGCCGTTTGGCTTTCATCGTTTCGTCCCTGTGCGTCAGTCGGGATACAACCACTTCATATAATCGGCCACGCCGTCTTCGAAGGAAAATTGCGGTTCGTAGCCGAGTTCTTTCCGCGCGTTGCTCAGGTCCGCTTGGGTGAAATTCTGATAATGCGCGTGCGGATTTTCGATGTATTCCGGCTCGAAATTTTTGCCTAACGAGTGGTTGAGGATCTGCACCAGTTCGTTGAAAGAGCGCGCCTTGCCGGAGCCGAGATTGTAAACACCGCTCTTCTTCGCTTCCATCCCGCGCAGACAGCCCTGCACGATGTCCTTCACGTAAACGAAATCGCGCTGCTGTTCGCCGTGCTTGAAAATGCGCGGCCGTTGCCCGGCCGTCATCTGTTTCGACAAGTGATAAACCATGCTGGCCGGTACACCTTTGTGCGCTTCGCGCGGGCCGTAAACATTGAAGAAACGCAGGCCGACCAAGATCCATCCCGGCGTCTCCGCCGCGGCTCGGCGCGCGATGTTGTCCATGATCACTTTCGAAAACGCGTAGACGTTGGCCGGGGCCGCGCCACTCGTTTCGCTGCTCGCGCCTTTGACCGCGCCATAGGTCGCAGCCGATGATGCGTAGACGATTCGCGTCTTGTTCGGCCGCGCGAAATTCAAGAGACGACGAAAGCTCTCCACGTTGTCGTGCGTCTGGATGAACTGATCGTGCAGCGTCGTGTCGGTGATCGACGCCATGTGAAAAATCGCGTCGAACTTTTCGTCGCCGAACTGGTCGGCCCAATTCAGTTTCTTCAAATCCTGCGCAACGAAATCGCCTTCGTAGCCCGCGAGATTCTTGAAATCGCCCGAACGGAAATCATCGATCACGGTCAGGCGCGCGTCGGGAAATTTTTCCTGCAGGGCAAGGGTGAGATTGGAGCCGACAAAGCCGGCGCCACCAGTGATGAGGAAATTCTTGGGCATAGCCAAAACGAAGAGACGTTTATAGCAGCGTCTGCTTGACCTGTCATCCGGCGCGGCGCATTCTGCGCGCAGTTCTTTGCGAGTTTGATCAGTGGATCGGCGCGAGAAATCCCGTGCGAATCGGGAGCAGTTGCGCTGCTGTAACTGGATACGACTTCCCAAGAGCCAATCCTCGACCGGGTCGAGGGTGAAGGCGGGAAGGAGGTGTGCTTGGTCTCGTTAGGCCAATGCCGTAAGCCAGGAGCCAGAATATTCGTCCGTTCCACCTCATTCGTGTGCGCGAGTGCGCCCGCGAAAAAACTTCTTCGCAAAAAGAAGAATGAGAGCTGTGGGCTGCCGCATGCGGGTCGTCCGCCTCTCAACAAATGGAGGAAACGAAAATGCGGAAATGCCGGCCCTGGTTGATTCGACTCGTTGGCGTTGCTTTGCTGGCAACGCCGCTGATCGGTCGCGCGCAGGATACCGTCACCGAAGGGGAAGAAATAATCGTCAGCGCCACGCGCTTACCGATTCCGGAAGATGAATCGCCGGCCACCGTCAGCGTCATCACGAGCGAAGATCTCGAAGAGAAACAAACGCAGCGCGTGGCGGACGCGTTGCGTGCAGTGCCGGGAATCTCGGTGGTGCAATCCGGCGCACCCGGCCAGCTGACGTCAATTTTCACGCGCGGATTGCGCAGCGAGCATACGCAGGTCTTGCTCGACGGCGTTCCGGTCAATCAAGGCCTGGCCGGCTTGTTTAACTTCGCCGACCTGACTGTGGACGATATCGATCGTATCGAAGTCGTGCGCGGACCGCAAAGCACCTTGTATGGACCGCGTGCGCTCGCCGGGGTCATTCAGATTTTCACGCGCCGCGGCGAAGGGCCGCCGACCGGCACGTTCACCTTCGAAGGCGGATCGTTCGACACCTTTCGCGAGACATTCGCCAGCAGCGGGTCGTGGAAACAGTTCGATTATTCCGTTGGCCTGAGCCGGCTCGATACGGACAACGACAGACCTAACGACCAGTATCGGAACAGCAGCGGTGTCGCCAATATCGGCTGGTCGCCTAACGAGAAGTTGCGCATTGGTGGTTTGTTTACCTACTCGCTGGCCGACACGGGAAATCCGAACACGATTTTCGATCCGAAGCCGTACGACAATTTCCTGACGGAGCGCTGGCTCATCGGACCGCGCATCGATTTCCAGCCGGTGGAGTGGTGGCGCCATCAACTCATCGTCAGCTACGATCACGAGCGGCAGGTGAACGATCCGAATTTCGACGGCTTCTTTCCCAACACGACCTTTGTCGGTCCGACGCGTGCGCTCTTTAAGCGGCTGACCATCGATTATCAAAACGATCTCAAGCCAACGTGGTGGCTCACCCTAACGAGTGGTTTCTTCTACAGTCATGTCGATGCCGGGCAGGAGCGTCCTTTCGTTTCGCAGGATTTCGGGCCGCAACCAACCTTCATCAGTGATGAAACAGTGGAGACCGCCGCTTTCGCGCAGGCCAGCGTCACGCCGCTGAAGGATTTGCTGTTAGTCGCGGGCGGACGGTTCGATCAATTCAATCAATTCGGCACCGTTTGGACGTATCGTTTTGCCGGCAGTTATCTCATCAGGAAAACGGACACTACGCTGCATGCCAGCTACGCGACCGGATTCAGTCCGCCCTCGAGTCAGGACAAGATTTTCGGGATGAATCCGAATCTCGATCCGGAGCGTGGCCGCGGCTGGGATGCCGGAGTCGAGCAACGTTTCTGTAGCGGCAAGGTCTCGTTAGGCGCGACCTACTTTCACAATCACCTTTCGAATCTCATCGGCTTCAACGGCCTGTTCGAGACGCTGAACCTTGGCGAGGCGCGCACGCAGGGACTCGAAGCAGAATTGAAAGTGCGTCCGATCGCCGATCTGCTTTTCAGCGCGAGTTACACCTATCTCGACACGGAAAACCTGGGCAGCGCCGATATCTCACAATTGCCCGGGGCGCGTTTGCCTCGCCGGCCGCGCAACGAAGTTTATGTTTCAGGTTCGTATCTCTGGTTCAAGAAACTGCGCACGACCGTGGAAGCGAAGTTCGTCAATGCGCGCGAAGAACTGAATTTCGGCGGACCGAATTTCGACATCGAAGATTATTCCTTCGTCAACATCGCCGCCGAATACGAAATCAATTCACACTTCAGCATCTTCGGGCGCGTCGACAACCTGACGAACGAACAATACTCGGAGGTCTTCGGGTTTCCCGTGCTCGGTCGCGGCGCCTATGCCGGAGTGCGCGTGAATTGGTAGCGCAGAGACAAGGGTAGTCAGGGGCGAAACGCTTTGCTAGGTTGTGCGATTCCACGACGGATCAAATGATCGCAACCAGCATAATTCAGTGGCTGATTTCGACCGGTTACGCGCTTTATGTTGTGGTCGGGCTCGGTGCGGCGGCGTTGGGCGGCGGCATCGTCTGGTTGTTCCTGCGGCACAAACGTCTCATGGCGATCACGGCCTGTGAATCGGCCATGAACGGACAGATCGTTCAGCTTTCACAGTGCCTGGCCACGGCGCAGGAAAAAAATTCACGCATCCCGGAATTGGAATTGAATCTGTCTTCAGCCCAGCAGGAGATGCAGACGTATCGCGATCAACACGCGAAGGCGAGCAATCGTATCGCCACTTTGGAAACGCAGCTCGAGCTTGAACGCAAGGCGACCACAGAAAAATTGGGCGTGCTGGAAGAAGCGCAGAAGCGTTTCTCCGATGCCTTCAAGGCGCTCTCGGCCGACGCGTTGAAAGCGAACAACACTTCGTTTCTGGAATTAGCGAAAACGACGCTGGAGAAAACGCACGAGAGCGCGAAGAGCGACTTGGAAAAGCGCCAGGGCGAAATAGGCGCGCTCGTCCAGCCGATGCGCGAATCGCTGGAGAAGGTCGACGCGAAAATCCAGGAGCTGGAGAAAGCGCGCAGCGGCGCTTACGAAGCGCTTTCCACGCAGGTGCGTTCGCTGGCCGAAACGCAAAATTATTTGCGCTCGGAAACGAGCAACCTGGTGCGGGCGCTGCGTTCGCCGATCGTGCGCGGCCGCTGGGGCGAAGTGCAGTTGCGCCGCGTGGTCGAACTCGCGGGGATGATCGAGCATTGCGATTTCCTCGAGCAGCCGACCGTGCAAACCGAAGACGGGCGGATGCGGCCGGACGTGATCGTGCATTTGCCCGGCGGAAAATCGATCGTCGTCGATGCCAAGGCCACGCTCAGTGCATATCTCGACGCGCTCGAAGCGTCAGATGACGACGCACGCATGAGTTTGCTCGTGCAACACGCGCAGCAGGTGCGCCATCACATCGAGAAATTGTCGCGCAAAGCATATTGGGAACAATTTGAGAACGCGCCCGATTTCGTTGTCCTCTTTTTGCCGGGCGAAGTTTTCTTCAGTGCCGCACTTGAGCGCGATCCGCTGCTGATCGAGTACGGCGCTGACAGGAAAATCATCCTGGCCACACCCACGACGTTGATCGCTTTGCTGCGCGCGGTCTGCTACGGTTGGCGTCAGGAAAAACTGGCGCAGAACGCGCGCCAGATCAGCCAGCTCGGCGGCGAGTTGTATAAGCGCTTCGCCGATCTCTCCATTCACATTGGTCGGCTGGGCAAGAGCCTCAACCAATCCGTCGAAGCCTATAATCGCGCCGCGGGAAATATCGAAACGCGCGTCCTGGTCAGTGCGCGAAAGTTCCGCGACCTTGGCGCCGCGCCGCTCGGCATGGAGATCGAAGTGCTGCCGCAAGTGGAACAGATCGCGCGCGAATTACAGGCGCCGGAGTTGTTGCCCGCGCATGAGAACGGGCACGGAAACGGCACGCAAAATTCCTGAAAATCTATTTCGTTGCCGGCGAAACCAGCGGGGATGCGCATGGCGCGGCGCTCATGCAGGCGTTGCGCGCGCGGCGACCTGATCTCGAGTTGATCGGACGCGGTGGTCCGCGCATGGCCGCGATCGCGGGAAAGAATTTCCTCGATTGGAGCGAACACTCCGCCGTGCTCGGATTGTGGGAAGTCGTCAGGCAATACGGATATTTTCGAAAGGAGTTTCGCGTCGCCATCGAAGAAATCCGCGCGCAGAAACCGGATGCGGTCGTCTTGATCGATTATCCCGGATTCAATCTGCGCCTGGCACGCGCGCTGCGTAACCACTCGTTAGGCGGAAAGATCATTTACTACATCAGCCCGCAGGTCTGGGCCTGGAATCAACGCCGCATTCCGCAAATGGCGCGCTCGCTGGACCTCATGCTCTGCATCTTCCCTTTCGAAGCTGAGCTCTACAACCGCTCCGGTTTGCGCACGATTTTCGTTGGCCATCCCATGATGGAGAGACTTGAACGCGCGTCGAATTTCCGTCGCGCGCGAACCCGATCTGGTCGGTTTGTTTCCCGGCAGCCGATTGCGCGAAGTGCGCAAGATTCTTCCCGTCATGCTGGGTGCGGCCAGGAACATTTCGCGACGCAGACCACAGGCGCGGTTCGAGATTGCAGCCGCGAATGCACAACTGGCGCACGAAATTCAGTTGGCCCTGCGCACTTCGGGTCTGCCATCCGGCAAGATTAGCCTAACGACTGGTGAAGCTTATTCCACGATGCAACGCGCCGACGTGGGCATTGTCGCTTCCGGCACGGCGACGCTCGAAGCCGCTTTTTTCCGCATGCCGTTCGTGCTGGTATATCGCGTGGCGTGGCTGACTTATTTTGCGGCGCGTCTCGTCGTGAAGGTGAAACATCTCGGAATGCCGAATGTGTTGGCCGAACGGGAAATCGTGCCGGAATTTATCCAGGCGAAAGCGAAACCGAGTACGATTGCGCATGCGATTTTGGACTTGTTAGGCAACGAAAGTCACTGCACACAAATGATTGCTGACTTCGATTCGGTAATTGCGAAACTTGGAACGAGCGGCGCGAGCGAGAACGCGGCCCGTGCTATTCTCGCTGGAACTGAAATGAGCAAGGATATCGAGAAACGAATCGCGCGATTACATGCCGATCGATTGATCGACATGCATTTCGATTTGCCGCTCAGTCTCTTTTGGAATCGCGCGCGGCAGAATGTTGTCACGTCGGATTTTCTCGACCAATTCGAAGCGGGCGACATCGCGCTGCTCGGCGTCGCCACCTACGTCGAGGACAAACATCTGCCGGCGCACGGTCTGCAGGTCGCGCTCGATCAGATCGCGCGCGTTTACGTGGAGGTGGAAAACACGCCGCGGCTCATGCTTTGCAAGACGTTTGCCGATATTCAACGCGCGCGAAACGAAGATCGCATCGGTTTGATGCTGACGATGGAAGGCGCCGAGCCGTTGCGCGACGATCCGGATTTGCTGCGCGTCTTTTATGAACTCGGCCTCCGCGCTGTTTCTCTCACGCACGCCCGCCCGAACGCCGCCGCGGCCGGTGGAATTTTCGCCGCCAGCGGTTCGCCGCCGACGGGCCTGACGAAATTCGGCCGCGACGTGGTGCGTGGATGTCAGGAGCTCGGCATTCTGATCGACCTGGCCCACATTAATGCCGCCGGCTTCGAAGAGATTTGCAGCCTAACGAGTGGTCCGCTGATCGTTTCGCATACCAATTCGCGACGTTACTACGACATCGAGCGCAACATCAGCGATGAGCAGGTCAAAGATGATTGGCGCGCGTGGCGGCGTCATCGGCGCCAACGCCATCCTCGTTAGTGCAAAGAAGGAAGATTCCACCCTCGACCGTTACGTCGATCATATCGAGCATATCGTCGATCTCATCGGCATCGATGGCGTCGGGATTGGTTTTGATTTCTGTGAATTTCTCTTCGACCAAATGCCGAAGGCCGAGCGCGCTGCGATGCAGAACAAATTGACGACGCCGCATTTCATTCCCGAGCTGACGAATCATTCGCAGGCGCGCAATCTCACCCGCAAGTTGATCGAGCGCGGTTTCACCGACGAACAGATCGAAAAAATTCTGCGCGGAAACTGGCTGCGCGTTTTAGAGCAGGTGCTCAAGTAAGTAGACGTATGGCTGCGCCGAAAATCACTAACTTCATCGGCGGAGAATTTGTCGAGCCGGTGGGCGGGAAATATCTCGACAACATCGAACCCGCGACCGGAAAACCCTATTCGCAGGTCGCGGACAGCGACGCCCGCGATGTCGAACTCGCGGTCGCCGCGGCGGAAAAAGCTTTTCCCGGTTGGTCACGCACGCCGGCGGCGGATCGTTCGCGGATTTTGCTTCGCATTGCGGAACTGATCGATCGCGACGTCGACAAACTCGCGCGCGCAGAATCGATCGACACTGGCAAACCGCTTTCCCTCGCGCGCAATCTCGACATTCCGCGGGCTGCAACCAACTTTCGATTTTTCGCCACGGCAATTCTGCACACCGAAAACGAAGCGCACGTCACCGACGGCGTGGCCTTCAACTACACATTGCGCCAACCGCTCGGCGTCGTCGGTCTCATTTCGCCGTGGAATCTACCGCTCTATTTGCTGACGTGGAAAATCGCGCCCGCGCTTGCCTGCGGAAATTGCGCCATTGCCAAGCCGAGCGAACTCACGCCGATGACGGCGTTTCTCTTGTGCGAATTGTGTCGCGAAGCCGGTCTGCCGGCTGGCGTGCTCAATGTCGTGCAAGGCACCGGGCAAAATGTCGGGAGCGCGATGACCGCGCATCGCAAGATCGCCGCGATTTCGTTTACCGGCGGCACCGTCACGGGTCGCAAAGTGGCCGAAGCATGTGCGCCGCAGTTCAAGAAGGTGTCGCTCGAATTGGGCGGCAAGAATCCGAACATCATTTTTGCCGACGCCGATATGGAAGCAGCGATTGCCGGAAGTTTGCGCTCGTCGTTCGCCAATCAAGGTCAGGTGTGTCTCTGCGGCTCGCGCGTCTTCGTCGAACGCTCGGCTTACCCGCAATTCATCGAGCGCTTCGTTAACGCCGCCTCGAAATTGAAAGTGGGCGATCCGCTCGAAGGCACGACCGACCAGGGCGCGATCGTTTCCAAGCCGCAGCTGGAGAAGGTGAAGTTCTACGTAGATCTCGCGCAGAAGGAGGGCGGCAAGATTGCTCTCGGTGGTGAATCGCCCAAGTTGCCTAACGAGAGGTGTCGTGATGGATATTTTTTCCCGCCGACTGTCATCACCGATCTCCCGGTCGACTGCCGCGTGAACCGTGAAGAAATTTTCGGACCGGTCGTGACCATCACGCCGTTTGAAAGTGAAGAGGAAGTGATCGGCTATGCGAACGATTGCGATTACGGGCTCGCCTCCAGCGTGTGGACGCAAAACCTCGGCCGCGTTCATCGCGTCGCGGAACAAATTCACACTGGCACGGTTTGGGTGAATTGCTGGATGGTGCGCGATCTGCGCGTGCCGTTTGGCGGCATGAAACAAAGCGGGGTCGGTCGCGAAGGCGGCGACGAAGCGCTGCGTTTCTTCACCGAGCCGAAGAACATCTGTATCGCGAAGTAACCGTGACTCCGGTTGTCGATTGCACGTCGCGACGCGTTCACCCAACAAACGCATATGCGGAATTTCCGCGTTCAGAAGTCGAAGGCTCCATCCCGGCCCGTTTTGAAAAGCAGGTGGCGCAACATCGCGATCGCGTCGCCCTTCGCACCACGCGGCACGAGCTGACCTATGAGCAGCTAAACCAACTGGCGAATCGTCTCGCGCATTCGATCATAGGAAGAAGTTCGGCCAGCCCACGAGCCGTCGCTCTGCTCATGGAGCATGACGCGCCGTTGATTGCAGCCATGCTCGCCGTGCTCAAAGCCGGCCGGTTCTATGTCGTGCTTGATCCCGCGCACCCGCCCGACCGGCTCCGCCGCATCATAGAAGATTCTCAAACAGACTTACTGATCACGGATGCGAAATATCAATCGTGCGCGCATGAAGTAGCTCCAAACATCGGTGCTGCATTTGATGATCTGATTGGTAGCGAACCGTCCGCAAATCCAGAGTTACTAGTCCCGCCAACTGCGCTCGCTTACCTGATATACACTTCAGGTTCGAGTGGAACGCCGAAGGGTGTCTGTCAGACCCATCGCAATGTCCTGCATCACACCCGCAAGTATACCAATGGCTGTCACCTATCCAGCGACGATCGATTTTCCCTGCTTACCTCATGTTCCTACGGCGCGTCCACTTCGAACGTTTTTGGTGCGTTGCTCAACGGCGGAAAGCTTCTGCCTTTTCGGCTGAAAGAAGAAGGTATGACCGCTCTGCGCGATTGGCTGGGAAAGGAAAGGATCACGATCTACCACTCGGTGCCGGCTGTCTTCCGCCACCTGGCCGAAGTAGTAAATGGAGAGAGCTTCCCACACTTGCGCTTGATCAAGCTAGGTGGCGAAGCAATCACTCGAGGCGACTTCGAGCTATACAAGCAAAGCTTCGCGGAGCGTGCCTTGTTGTATGTAGGTCTCGGCTCAACTGAGATGAACAGCATGCGTTACTGGTTGCTTGATTACGAGAGTAACTTCAGTGGACCGGTTGTTCCGGTGGGTTACGAGGTTGAAGATACAGAGGTGTTGCTCCTGGATGAGTCTCAGCGCGAAGTAGCCGCTGGCGAAACCGGCGAAATAGCTATTCGTAGCAACTACCTTTTTCCAGGTTACTGGCGCCGGGCAGAGCTGAGTAGCTCGGCCTTTATACCTGATCCTTCCGGGGGTAACGCTCCCGTCTTTCGTACCCACGATCTCGGACGCATGCTTCCGGGCGGCTTGCTTCAGCACCTCGGGCGGAACGAATTCCAGATCAAGATTCGCGGCGCTCGGGTTGAAGCAGCCGAAGTAGAATGGGCCCTGCGCGAACAAGTTGAGGTTACCGATTGCGCCGTCATAGCAAGAACGCGTGGTGAAGAGAAGGACCTGGTCGCCTACCTAACGAATGGCAATGGCGAGAGAGTGGAGACGTCGGCATTGCGCTCGCGGCTGGCGACAAAGTTGCCGGACTACATGATTCCGGCGAGTTTCATGTGGCTTGAGACGTTGCCGCGCCTCAACGGTAAAGTGGATCGCAAGGCCCTAGCAGCCTTGAATGAGACGGCGAGTAACTCGCGCACGAACTATCTTGCGCCGCGGAACAAGCTGGAAACTGACCTTGCACAGATTTGGCAAGACGTCTTGTGCCATGAGCGCGTCGGCGTTCACGATAATTTCTTTGAGCTGGGTGGCCATTCCCTGGCTGCCGCACGAGTAGCTGCCGCCGTTGACCGCCTGCTTGGTGGCACGCTCCCGCCATCTACTTTGTTTTGGGCACCTACGATCGAAGCACTCGCCCGGCACCTCACGCCCGGGGAAGCTACTTCGCCGACTAGGTCGCTGGTTGAGTTAAAGGCGGGAGGTTTAGAGCTGCCTCTCTTTATTATTCATGGCTGGGGCGGCGATGTGCACTTCTGGGGTGAGCTAGCCAAGCTCTTAGTTGAGCAGCCGGTCTATGGTCTGCAGGCAGTCGGATTAGACGGCAAAGCTCCGCGGCATATCCGGGTTGAAGAGATGGCCGCGCACTACCTCGAGGAAATTCGCACCGTGCAACCGCACGGACCCTATCATTTCATTGGTTACTCCCTGGGTTGCGTGATCGCATTCGAAGTAGCTCGTCAGGCATATGAACACGGCGAGCGTGTCGAGTTCTTGGGTTTGCTGGATCCTCCTACTCGCCCCGCGCCGTGGCTGGTTTACGGGCGGACGATCGCGCCGTTGCTCGCGCAAAGCGCTCGTTATCATCTCGGGCGCTGGGTGCGTTCCGGCTTTCGCGAGAGTTTCCACTTCAAGCGCCGGATGAAACGATTGCGCCGCTGGATCAAGCGAAATCAGGCGCGGCCGCGTGCCGTGCTCGCAGCGCCGGAATGCAGTAGCACGCCGCCGACGATACCCGGGTTCAAGGACTATTACGCGGCGGCGTCTTTCGATTATCAGTTGCGACGTTATCCAGGCGCGATCGACTTGATCGTCGGTGACAGCGTAGTCGCGGCTTTGCTCCCGCTCTGGAATCATGTGGCACTCGGCGGCGCGCGCTACCACCGGATTTCCTGTACGCACAAGGAGATGATCCAGCGCGATTTTTTGCCCACGCTGGCAACTACTTTGCGCCAAGCCCTCGCCAAGGCGCGCGCGCCGTCTCAGCCGGCGAAATAAACCGACTGCCAGCGGGTGAAGAATTCGCGATTGGCGACGCCGTGCTCGGGCGGTCCAATCCCAGACGCCTTCCAGCCGCCGAAGGGCAGGTCGACCGCGGCATCCGCGGTCGAGCTGTTGATCTTGATGTCGTTATTTAGCCGAAGCTGCTTTCGGCAACGGTTCGCCGGTGAGAAGCCGCCAGAGCTTGTGATTGATGAAGATTAGCTCCGTGCCTCGCTTGGTTGGGACAACGAAGCCGGCCTTCTCCAATTCGCGCAGATATTTTGTCGCGGTCAGACGTTTGGCGATTCCCGCATTCTCAACAAACCGGATTTTGCAATAAGGCTGCTCGAAGATCAGCTCGATCAGTTCCTTGCTAAAAACTGGCTTGGGCAGTTTACGTTTTGCGTTCTCAAGAGTCTCTGCCATGAGATCGCGAATGCCGTTGATCTTTTCGGTGGTGCCGTGGGCTGTTTTCTCGATCGCTTCAAGCATGTAGAGCAGCCAGCTTTCCCATTCGCCGCGTTGGGTTACGGCGCGGAGGCTGCGGTAGTATTGCGCTTTGTGCTCAATGATGAACCGGCTCAGGAACAAGATCGGGAGTTCGAGTAACTGATTCATGATCAGTTGAAGGATGATCAGGATTCGACCAGTGCGTCCGTTGCCATCGAAGAACGGATGAATCGCTTCGAACTGATAGTGGGCAACGCCGACGCGAACGAGCGGATCGAGATCGGATGAGGAGTCGTTGGAAAATTTTTCCAGGTTAGCCAGTTTGCGGCGAAGCAAGTCTTCGCCTTCAGGCGGAGTGTAAATGACTTCCCTGGTGTTGGGATTCTGGAGCTTCGTTCCGGGCAAATTGCGGATGCCGACCTTGTTTTCCTTGATGATGCTGACTATCTCAATGGCCAGGTTGGTGGAGAGAAATGGTCGTTCCCGGATGACATCCATTCCGCGCCAGAGCGCGTCGCGGTAATGCAGGACTTCTTTGGCGTGAGGGGAAACGTCGGCGCCGTTTCCGTTGGCGGCGAGACCGCGATAAAGCTCGTCGTGAGTCGTGAAGATGTTCTCGATTTCGGAACTGAATTTCGCTTCCTGAAGCGCGAGGGTATTGAGCAGGATCGTAGGATTCGGGATACTGTGGGTTCGCCCCTTCAGTTCAGCCAAGGCACGGCTGGCGCGGGTCGTAGCCTTAAGAACTCGGGGCGTTTCGAGTTCTGCTTTTGGCGGTAGATCGGGAAGCTGATTGAAGGGCTTCTCGGGGCTGAAATGCATGCGGTTTAAACAGTAGCAGGACTAAATGTATAAAAAAGGCTCACAAATATACATTTAGCCGGTTGAATGCATGCGGCGTATACATCGGCTAAACGCCTGTGCCATCATGACAGGTCTGAGCCCCAATCCCAGATCCCTCCTAGGCGAAGTAAACCGACTGCCAGCGGGTGAAGAATTCGCGGTTGGCGATGCCGTGCTCGGGCGGTCCAATCCCGGACGCCTTCCAACCGCCGAATGGCAAATCGACTGCGGCATCCGCGGTTGAGCTGTTGATCTTGAGGAGGCCGCATTTCGCGCTGCGCAGAAAATCGCCGATTCGCTCGTGCGACTGGGTGAAGAGCGCCGCGACCAAACCTTGTCGCACGCCGTTGCAGAGCGCGATTGCTTCTTCCCAGTCGGCGGCGCGCTGCACCACCAACACCGGCCCGAATGTTTCTTCCTGCACGACTTCCGCCTGCGGATCGTCGCAGCAGATTATCGTTGGTGCGATCCAGCTTTCATCACGTGAGGCAAATGGAGTAATGACGCGAGACGAAGCTGCGCGGGCGCGTTCGATCACGCTCCGGACGCGGTGCGCGGAAGCGGCCGAAATGAGAGGACCGAGGTGCGTTTTTTCATCTTTCGGATCGCCAACCACCAGTGATTCCGTGGCTTTGATAACGTGGTCGAGAAAGCCGTCATAAATTTCCGCGTGCACGACGACGCGGCGATTCGCGGTGCAACGTTGACCTGCGAAAACAAACGCGCCGTCTGCAACCTGCTTCGCGGCGCTGGGCAAATCCGCGTCTCGCCAGATGATCGCCGCATTGTTTCCGCCGAGCTCGGCTTGCAAAGGAATGCCTTGCTGCGCGCAAATCTCCTGCGCCTTGTGTCCCGCGGCGATGGAGCCAGAGATGGTGACCGCATCGCAAACCTTCATCACCTCGCACGCGGTCGCTTCGTCACCGCAAATAACCTGAAGCAGCCTCGAGTCGCCGCTGCGCGCGAAGATCTCCGCCGTTCTCTGCGCAATTCTGGAACCAGGAATGGCCGGCTTCCAAATCACCGCATTTCCGTAGAGCAATGCCGGCACAATTTTTCCGATCGGAATCGCGAGCGGATTGTTGAAGGGCGCGATCAGCGCGATCACTCCGAGGGGCACGCGACGGCAACCGGTTGCCTGTGGCAGCTGATCCTGCTCGAGGATGATTTGTTGATCGAGGGCGGCGATGAGAGCTATGGCGCGATCGACCTCGCCACGCGCGTAACGAATGGGTTTCGCGACGTCTTCCACCAGCAAGTTGATCAACTCGGTGTCGTGCTCGCGTAAGTCATGCGAAAAACTGTGCAGCACGCGCAGGCGCTCACGCACCGGCGTCTCTCGCCACGATTTGAGTGCTTGGTTAGCCTTCGCGCGCGCAGCCGAAATCTCTGACTGCGTCGCGAAGTTCAATTCAACGCCGACAAGGGTTCGCACGCGCGGACCGCTCTGCGGTTGATTTCTTCCACGATCAGCTCGGTGAACTTTCGTGTCCCGGCCAGGCGACATCCAGGCTCCGCCAGCTCGCGCGTTCTCCAGCCGGCCTGCCACACGGCTTGCACCGCATCCTCGATTAACTGCGCTTGCTCCGGCAAGTGGAAGCTTTCCCGCAACATCATGGCGGCCGCAAAAATTTGGCCGACGGGATTGGCCGTGTCAGTGCCGGCCAAATCGTGCGCGGCGCCATGATTCGTTTGGTAAACAGCTGCGCCGTCCGCAGAAAAACTTCCGCCGAAAGTCAGACCGCGCGAACCGGCGAGAATTCCGCCGAGATCCGACAGAATATCGCCGAAACAATTTGGCGCGGCCACGACATCGAACCATTCCGGTTCCTGCAAAAGCTTGTAGGCAGCGTAGTCCATGTCGAGGACTGCGACCTTGATACCCAGGCTCTCTCCTACTTCCATGGCACACCGCCGCCATAACGCGTGAATCATGGGAAGGCCTGATTCTTTACCGACCACGCTGAGCATTCCGCGCCGTTCCCGTGCCGCACGCGCGGCCACACTTAACAGCGCGCGCACACTCTTTTCTCCCTGGACAAAGGTATGCGTGACTTCGCGATCATCACTTGAAGTGCGCTCGCTTTCACTGCCCTGGTAAATACCTCCCAGATTTTCGCGCACAACCAGGATGTCGATCGGCTGTGCCGTTGGCTTCAAGCGGGAAGCCCTGGCCAATGCAGGATAGGAGCGCAACGGATTGAGCTTGTAGTGCAAATGAAAACGGCGCCGCATTTCGTAAACAAAACGCCCGCCGACCGCGCCGGCAAGGAGCGCACCGCCCTCGGCAAAAATGTCGTGGCAGAATTCGGCCAGCGTGGGCGAGGAATGATCGATTTCGTCACTCGATCTGATTTGCAACTCACAAGGCAACGCGCTTTCAACTGCTTCCAGCACCTTACATGCGGCCTCGACTAATTCCGGTCCACTACCTTCGCCGCGCAGGGCTCCGATGACGCACCGGGAAGTTGTTAGTTCTCGTTTTTGCAAGCGTGCATACTGTCGGGAGATTCCTTTTCCTGGCAAGGAATCCTCCCGCCGACGTGCATGTATTTTTTGTCCTCGCTTGCCAAAACGTTCGCGGCCGCGCTTGATTACAGACCAAGTCTATGAGTGGCGTACGAGTTTTAGTCGGCACGCGCAAAGGCGCGTTCATTCTTACTTCAGACGGCAAGCGCAAGGACTGGAAAGTGGAAGGTCCGCACTTCGCCGGTTGGGAGATCTATCACGTCAAAGGTTCACCGGCTGATCCGAACCGCATTTACGCTTCGCAAACCAGCGCGTGGTTCGGTCAGATTATTCAGCGCTCGGATGACGGCGGGAAAACCTGGGAGACGCCGGGCGGCGGAATGGTCAGCACGCCCGACGGAATGCCGAAAGGTGAGAGTAACAAGTTCGTTTACGACGGGATTACCGGCACGCATCAATGGTACGACGGCACGCAGCACCCGTGGGAATTCAAGCGTGTCTGGCATCTTGAGCCCTCGTTAGGCAATCGCGATCATGTTTACGCCGGCGTGGAAGACGCGGCGCTGTTTGAATCGAAAGATGGCGGCACGACGTGGCAGGAATTATCCGGATTGCGCACGCACAACACCGGTCCGAAATGGCAACCGGGCGCGGGCGGTATGTGTCTGCACACCATCCTGATCGATCCGACGAATCCGCAGCGAATCTTCATCGCCATCTCGGCGGCGGGCGCGTTTCGCAGCGACGACGGCGGCAAGAGCTGGAAGCCGATTAATCGCGGTTTGCATTCGGAGTTCATGCCCGATCCGAAGGCGGAGGTCGGTCACTGCGTGCATCGTATCGCGTTGCATCCGAAACGGCCGCAGACGCTTGTTCATGCAGAAACATTGGGACGTGATGCGAAGCGACGATGCCGGTGATTCGTGGCGCGAAGTGAGCGGGAATCTGCCGAGCGATTTTGGTTTTCCGATCGACATTCACGCGCACGAACCGGAGACGGTTTACGTCGTGCCGATCAAGAGCGACTCCGAGCATTATCCGCCGGACGGAAAGTTGCGCGTGTATCGCAGCCGCACGGGCGGGAACGAATGGGAGGAGCTGACGAACGGTCTGCCGCAGCGCGATTGCTACGTGAATGTGTTGCGCGACGCGATGTGCGTGGACTCGTTAGACCAATGCGGCATCTACTTCGGGACCACCGGCGGCCAGGTTTATTGCTCCGCGGACTCGGGCGATTCGTGGAATGCGATCGTGCGCGATTTGCCCGCGGTCCTCTCCGTCGAAGTGCAAACGCTCAAATGATTCGCGTGGTTTTGCCGCATCATCTGCGCACGCTGGCCCGCGTCGGCGATGAAGTGGTAATCGATCTGAATGGGGTCGCCACGCCACGCGCCATTCTCGACGCGCTGGAAAAAAATTATCCGGCATTGCGCGGAACGATCCGCGATCATGTTACGCAGAAACGCCGGCCGATGGTGCGCTTCTTTGCTTGCGAAGAAGATATTTCACATGAGTCACCGGACTCAGCTTTACCGGATGCAATCGCCAACGGCACGGAGCCGTTTTTCATCATGGGCGCAATCGCAGGAGGATAATATTGTCGGGGCCAGCGCATCGCTCGCCCGGTTGAACGTCTTTCGAATTGGCAGGCGGAACACCTGCCCTACAATGGCAACGCGATGTCCCAGTCTTTCGAGAGTAAACGCGCGCCGGAACCGGTCGGCGCATTTCCCCACGCCAAACGCGCGGGCAATTTTCTTTTTCTCTCCGGCATCGGGCCGCGCGTGCGTGGGAGCAAGGAAATTCCCGGCGTGCAATTGGATTCGTCAGGCAACATCGTCAGCTACGATATCGAAACGCAATGCCGCGCGGTTTTTGAGAATGTGCGCCTCGTCCTGGAAGACGCGGGCGCAACCTGGAACGATATCGTTGATGTAACGGTTTTCCTGACCGACATGAAGAAAGATTTCCCGATCTACAACCGCATTTACCCGGAGTACTTCGCCGGCGCGGGAAAACCCAATCCTACGCGCACGACGGTTGAGGTTGGAGCATTGCCGACGCCCATCGCGATTGAACTGAAGGTGATCGCGGCGCTGGGCGAAGGTTGAACCACAACGCATGTGTTGTAGAATCAAAGCGTGATGCACGCGATGTTTCGCTTCTTCGCCGTCGGGCTGCTTTGCGCGGCGTTAAGCAGCTTCATGGCGCCGCGTCGCATCGAGGCGAACCCGCAAGCCGAGAAGAGTTGCTGCGCACACATGCAGATGAACGGCGGCCATTCCTGCCCGCATCAAGCGCCATCGAAAGAGCGCGATCAATCATCCTGCTGCCAGATGTGTTCGCTCGGTCTTCTCCTGCTTTTCGTCGCATCGCCGTCGTTTGTTTATGCGCAAACGGGCGAAGAAAATTTCGTCATCCTTTCTGCTCATTGCGATGCCTTGCCGCATCGTCCTCCTGTTCCGCCTCCGCGCACGTCGCTCAGTTAGCAATGTGTTGGCTCGCCGTTCGCGGCGAGATTGAAACGGAACTCTTAAGAGGAGGATTCCATGAAGTATCTACTGATCATTCTAACGGCGATGGCATTCATCGGCAGTGCGAAGGCGACTTCGAACGCTGATGGTTGCTGCCCCGGCTCATGCTGCATGATCGGCAAGAGCTGCTGCGCGCACTAAGCGCAGCGCTTGGTTAAAACCGCCCCGCCGGAGAAATCCGGCGGGGTCTGGCGCGACGATTTTGCTTCGTGCCGCTGATTTTTTTTCATGCTGACGAAACGAATTTCCATTTTGCTGTTTTTCCTCGTTGCGATCGCAACTGCCTTCGGGCAACCGGCGCCGCCATCTGGCCTAACGAGTGCTGAATCGCAGGTGCGTTACACCTGTCCGATGCATCCGGAAGTGGTGGCGGACGCGCCGGGTAAGTGTCCTAAGTGCGGGATGACGCTCGTGCTGATTAGGGAAAAAAAACGTCCAACGTCCAACATCGAACGTCCAACGCCCAATGCCGAGAAGCATGCGCACCAAATGACAATGTCTTCTTCTATCAGCATTGCTGATCCCATGAGTCGCGAAAGTTCCGGTACGGCCTGGGTGCCGGACTCCACCCCGATTTACGGCAGGATGTTCATGTTTGGCGACGACATGCTTATGCTGCACGGGGCGATCTGGCCGCGTTACGTCAATGCCAGCACACAGCGCGGCGACGATCGCATCGATGCGCCGAACTGGATCATGGCCATGTATTCGCATCCATTCAGCGGGAATGCGCAGCTCGGCTTGCGCGCCATGATGAGTCTCGATCTGCTCACCGAAGGCGGGCGCGGTTATCCGCTTCTTTTCCAAAGCGGCGAAACATGGGATGGCCAGCCGTTGCATGATCGTCAGCATCCGCACGATTTGTTTGCCGAATTGTCCGCGAGCTATTCGCAAAAATTCACGCGCGATTTTTCCAGCTACATCTATTTCGGCATGCCGGGCGAGCCGGCGCTGGGACCGCCGACCTTCATGCATCGTGCCAGTGCGATGGATAATCCCGACGCGCCCATCGGTCATCACTGGCAGGACTCGACGCACATCACTTTCGGTGTCGCCACGCTCGGCCTCGCCTGGAAGAACGTGAAGGTCGAAGGCAGCATCTTCACCGGGCGCGAACCGGATGAAACCCGCTACGACTTCGATCGACCGCGCTTCGATTCCTACAGCGGAAGGATTTCGTGGAATCCGACGCGCGATCTGGCCTTGCAGGTTTCGCATGGTTACGTGCATAGCCCGGAAGCGCTCGAGCCGGATATCAATCAGCATCGCACGAGTGTCTCGGCGATTTACAACCACTCGTTAGGCAAAGATTCCAACTGGGCGACCTCCCTCGTTTGGGGACAGGATCGAAACACGGGCGAACGCGCCACGCAGTCGTTCCTGGTGGAAACAAATTTCCAGCGCGGGCGCGACACGATTTACGCGCGCTGGGAACGTGTGGAGAAATCCGGCCACGAACTGGCGCTCGATGAGGCGGACCACGACACCATCTTTCCGGTTTCCGGTTACACGATTGGTTATGTGCGCGACCTCGTTCACGGCAAAGGCATCGACATCGGCTTTGGCGCGCAATTTACTTTGAACGACATGCCCGATTATCTGGAGCGTTACTACGGAACGGACTTGCCGTATTCATTTCAAATCTTCTGGCGGGTGCGACCATCGCGCGAGCAGATGAACCACGGTGGAGCAGGGGAGATGGCGAAATGAGCTGGCTGTGGATGAGTTTGTATCACGCGCTCGCCATGTTTTGGGCGACGTTCTGGGCCCTCGTGCTCGGCTTTGGAATCTCCGCCGCGCTGCAGGTTTTCGTGAGCAAGGAACAGATGAGCCGTGCCTTTGGCCGGACGACTTTCCGATCAGTCGCGCTCGCCACTGGATTCGGCGCGGCGAGTAGTTCGTGTTCTTACGCGGCGGCGGCGGCGGGACGCAGCGCGATTCAACAAGGCGCGGCGGTAGTTCCCGCGCTCGCCTTCATGTTCGCTTCGACCAATCTCGTGATTGAACTCGGCGTCGTGCTTTGGATTTTGATGGGCTGGCGTTTCGTCCTGGCGGAATTCGTCGGCGCGTTTGTTCTGATCGCGCTGGTTTGGACACTCGTTAGGCTGTTTCTGCCGAACAGTGTTGCGGAGGAAATGCGCAGAAATGCGGAGGCAAGGAGTGGCGGCTCCTGTTGTCATGAGCACGGCGACGGCGTTGTGCCTAACAAGTGGTTGGCCCTGGCCAGCGCATTCATCATGGATTGGACAATGATGTGGAAAGAATTGCTCGCCGGATTTCTCATCGCCGGATTCATCGCCACGCTGGTGCCGCATTCCTGGTGGCAGGCGCTGTTCTTGCAAAGCGGTCCGGATGGGTTGCGGCTAGTCGCGAACGCGCTCATTGGACCGATCATCGCCATCGCTTCGTTCGTTTGCTCGGTCGGCAATATTCCACTGGCCAGTCATCTCTGGTCGAACGGCATCAGTTTCGGCGGCGTGATTTCGTTTATCTACGCCGACCTGCTCGTCGTGCCACTCATCATTGTTTACACGAAGTATTACGGCACGCGGGTTACGATTTGGATTACGGGAATCTTCTACGTCACGATGGTACTGGCCGGCGTGATCGTTGATCTCATCTTCACCGTCTTTGGTTTGATTCCGACCGGCCCGCGTCCGGCCAGCGCCGTCGAGCATGCCGTGGTCCGATGGAACTACACCAGCTGGCTCGACATCGCCGCAGCCCTGGTCTTTGTTTGGTTGCTGCTTCTCCATTTGCGGAGAAACAGCGCGACCGCGCATCATCCCTGTTCATGAGCGAATCGAATTACTCCACCAGCGAGGATTTTGCGCGGCAACTCGATGCCGAGGACTCGTTAGGCAAATTTCGTCAGCGTTTCTGTCTTCCACTCAATGCCAAAGGCGAGCCGCTGATTTACTTTGTCGGCAATTCGTTAGGCCTGATGCCCACGACGACCCGGCGCGCAGTCGAACAGGAACTGGACGATTGGGCGCGACTCGCGGTCGATGCGCATCTCGAAGGGACGACGCCCTGGTATTCCTATCACGAAACGGTGCGCGAGGCCGCCGCGCGGCTGGTCGGCGCGCGGCCGAACGAAGTCGTCTGCATGAACAGCCTGACCATCAATTTGCACCTGATGATGGCGACGTTTTATCGGCCGACGAAATCGCGCCACAAGATTCTGATGGAAGACCCGGCCTTTCCTTCCGACAACTATGCGATCAAGTCGCAGATTGTGCATCACGGCTTTGAGCCTAACGAGTCGTTGTTGCTGGCGCGACCGCGCCAGGGTGAGTTCACTGTGCGGGCGGAAGATATCGAAGCGACGATCGATAAACACGGCGACGAAATCGCGCTGGTGCTTTTTGCCGGCGTAAATTTTTTCACCGGCCAATTTTTCGACATCGCCAGAATCACCTCGCTGGCCCAGAAACGCGGTTGCGCCGTCGGCATCGACCTGGCGCACGCCGCCGGCAATGTGCCGCTGTCATTACACGATTGGAATGTCGATTTCGCCGTCTGGTGCTCTTACAAATATTTGAACTCCGGCCCGGGTGCGGTGGCCGGCGCCTTCGTGCACGAACGGCATGCGACCAACACCGAACTGCCCCGCTTCGCCGGTTGGTGGGGGAACGATCCGGCGACGCGTTTCCGCATGCAGCTCGAGCCTGATTTCATTCCGGTGCGTTCGGCCGATGCGTGGGCGATCAGTAATCCGCCCATCCTGGCCATGGCGCCGCTGCGCACTTCCTTCGCGATTTTCGAGGAAGCTGGAGGAATGAAAGCGCTGCGCGCGAAATCGATAAAGCTCACCGGTTATCTTCAGTTCTTGTTAGACCAAATCGGCTCGGAGCGATTCACGGTTATCACTCCGCGTGAAGCTGACGAGCGTGGTTGTCAGCTTTCCATTCTCGCGCACGAACATCCGAAGGAACTCTTCGCTGCGCTCGAGGCCGCCGGCGTGAAGACTGATTTCCGCGAACCGAACGTGATCCGCGCCGCGCCCACGCCCCTCTACAACACCTTCCACGAGGTCTGGCGTTTCGGGCAGATTCTTTCGAAGCATCGATGACCGATCAGTCGCCGGAGGATCTGGCAAAGGATCTGCGCGGATTTGGGCTGGTCGGCATCCTCGCCATTATTGTCATCCTCGCGGGCAACCTTCTTTTTCGTCCGTTGAGCGCTCTATTGGTTTTGCTCTGGGCGTGGATTTCGAAAACACCGTGGAAGCAACTCGGCTTCGCGCGACCGAAAAGCTGGTTGGTGACCATCGCGACCGGTATCGTCTTCGGCGTCGCGTTCAAGCTAGTCATGAAAGCGATCGTCATGCCGCTCCTCGGCGCCGACCCCATCAATCAGCCCTTTCATCATCTAGTGGGCAATCGGGCGGCGTTGCCGGAGATGTTCTACGTCATCATTGCCGGTGCCGGTTTCGGCGAAGAAGTGATCTTTCGCGGATATGCCTTCGAACGTTTTGGGAAAATCCTTGGCGAGAAGACTTGGGCCAGCGTTCTGATTGTCCTGATCACAGCGACATGGTTCGGACTCGCCCACTATTCCTTCCAAGGTGTGCCTGGAACGGAACAGGCCTTCATCGTTGGGCTCGTTTTCGGAACAATCTTTGCGATCACCAGACGCATCTGGTTCCTGATGATCGCACACGCCGCCTTCGATCTATTCGCGCTGGCAATTATCTACCACGATATCGAGACGAAGGTAGCGCACCTCATCTTCAAATAGCGTGACCACCTGATCGGTTCGATCAGCTGTCAACCACCGAATAGCCGCGCGTAACCGAGCTGCCCTTACTTTTTCGGCGCAGGCTTCGCGGGAGGATTATTCTTCTCGCAATCAGCCTTAGCCTTGTTGCAGGCGTTCATGCAGCTCTTGTAACTGGCGTTGATGCTTTCCTCGGTCCTGCTGCCGGCCTTGTTTGCATACTTCTGATTCATGCAAACCTCGGAGCACGTCTTGAATTTCTCATCACAGGTCTCGACTTTTGCTGCCGCGAACACCATCAGGAAAGAACCGCAGAAGAGCAACGCTGCCGCTAACAATGATTTTGTTTTCACGGCGCGCATTTTTCCGAATCGCGGGCGCGCCGTCCAGCAAAAGAATGCGGTTCAGCCCAACAGCTGTTTCAGGCACTGAATCAGGCCTTTGATCGGGAATGGCTTGACCAGGAACTTCACTTCGTTCTCGATCAGGAACGCCCGGATTTGCGGATCGGTCGCGTAACCGGTGATGAAGATGAAGCTGTCGGCCAGGTGCGGACGCAACTGCCGGGCCTGCACGTAGAAGTCATCACCGCGCATATGCGGCATCTTCAAGTCGCAAATCACGGCATCGTAGGCGTGCGCCTTGACCTTGAGCAGGGCCTCATCGCCATCGAAGGCGATGTCGACCAGAAAATTTTCATCGGCCAAAATCCATTGCAAAGCGGTGGCCAGTTGCTGGTCGTCATCGACGACCAGGATCGCCTTAAGCGTAAGCTCGCCGCCGCTTTGAGGATTGCTAGGCTGAGGCACTGGCATCATAGGTAAGCAGGTGCCCTAGCAGTCGCAATGCCAATTCCAAGAGGCACTTCGACGGTGCCTCAAAAACACCATGTCACGCCGATTCTTTTTGAACCGCGGAGCTTGCGATGAAATAAGTGCCTCCAGTCTATGAAATACGCCATCATCGTTGTTCGAGTTTGATGCGGTGACAAAGTTGACCCTCATCGGTAGCGGGCTGGCGGGCGGATTGCTCGCCGCCTATCTGGGTAAGCGCGGCTACGAAGTTGCGCTTTATGAGCGGCGTGCCGATCCGCGCGCCGGGAATTTTGTTGGCGGTCGCTCGATTAACCTCGCCCTTTCCACGCGCGGCATTCACGCCCTCGAACAGCTGGGCATCGCTGCGGAAGTTTTGCAGCACGCCATTCCCATGCGTGGCCGCATGATCCACGACCGCTCAGGCGAATTGCATTTCAGTCCTTACGACCGTGATCCTAACAAGTGGATTAATTCCATCGGTCGCGCTGCGCTTAACGCCACCGTGATTGAAGCGGCCCAGCGTTATCCGAATGTCAGTGTTCACTTCAATCACAAGTGTACCGCGGTAGATCTGGAAGGTGCTACAGCTCAGCTACTCGACCTCGCAACCACTCAACCTGTCCTGGCTTCAGGCGACGCAATCATCGGCGTCGATGGCGCCTTCTCCGCCGTGCGTCAGTCGATGCAGAAACAGATCAACGGCTTCAGTTATAACGAGAGTTACCTCGCGCATGGTTACAAGGAGCTAACCATACCGCCGGCATCCGATGGCGGTTGGCAGATGGAAAAGAACGCGCTCCACATCTGGCCGCGCAAGAGTTTCATGATGATCGCCCTGCCGAATCCAGATGGCTCTTTTACCTGCACACTCTTTTGGGAATTCGAAGGACCGCGCAGCTTTGCTACGACAACTACCGATGACGACATTCGCCGCTTCTTTGGCGAAGAATTTCCCGATGCGGTTCCGCTTATGCCTGCCTTGCTCGAAGACTACAGCGAGAACCCGACTGGCTCGTTAGTCACGATCAGGTGCGCACCCTGGTATTACAAGGACAAGGTCGCGCTGGTCGGTGATGCCGCCCACGCCGTTGTCCCATTCTATGGTCAGGGCATGAACGCGGCCTTTGAAGACTGTGTCGTGCTCGACGAATGCCTGTCCACCTTTGCCGACGATCGCGAGCGCGCCTTCGCCCGGTATTTCGCGCGGCGAAAAGAGAACGCCGACGCCTTGGCCGATCTGGCGGTGCAGAACTTCATCGAGATGCGCGACAAAACGGCTTCGCGTGTTTTCCGCCTCAAGAAAAAACTCGATCATGCCCTGGAAGGCTGGTTACCCGGCAGCTACCTGCCACTTTATACGATGGTAACCTTCACGCGCATTCCCTATGCGGAGGCGGCGCGTCGCGCGCGCTGGCAGGATCGCATGATCTATGGCCTGATCATCGGCGCGGCGGTTGCGCTCATGCTGGCATGTCTTGCCCTGGTTACGCACTAGATCGAGCCTGAGCTTGCTTCTCCGGGCCCGCATTGCTAGAAGCGAGGCTATGAATTCGAGTCTTCGCTTCCTCGCTTTTCTTATCGCCTTCGGCGTTCTTACCGGCCTGCGTGCACAGGACAATCCACTCAACGATCCCGACCTTCAGAAGATGTTGCAGCAGGCGCAGGAGCTGCAGAAAAGCAGCACACCGGCCAGCATGTCCGATTTGAAGAAGCGAATGGAGGAAATGCAGAAGGAGGCCAAGAAGATCGAAGCTGAGCAGAACAAGCAGGAGAAAGCGGAGAAGGCCGCTCTGCAAAAGCGGTTGGAAAAGCAGTTGGCTGAGTCTGGTCCGGCCAAGCTGCCTGATTGGACACCGGCTACGCCGCAATTTACCGCGACCGGTTCTTTGGCGAAGAAGATCGATGACGAGCAGGTCAAGACCGTTCAGACCGGAACCTCCACAGCTACGCCCCAGGCTATAGGCGATGCCTGGCAAGCAGGGGTAGCCGATAAGCCGATCAATAAGAGCCTGAATAACATTACGGTTAACGGCGAGAAAACCATTGTCCTGTTTCTTAGCACCCGGACGGAGCCACGCGAAGAACTGGAAATGGAAGCAAAGCGCGACCCCGGAGGAAAAGTAACCAAGGTAACGATCACCTCGGCGTTGCCTAAGCCGGAAGAAGAAGACAGCGAGTAGCTGGCGTTAGCTTTATTAACCAAAGAAGCACGAAACCTGCGCTGTCGCGATTGGTGCGATCTGCTATGGTCGCCGGTCGAATGTCATGAGAACCATCCGCCTCCTTCTATCGATCGTCGGATTCCTTTGCGCTGTCCAGGCGCAGGCCTACGGTCCGGTCGGCCATCAGATCGTCGGTGCCATCGCCGACGAGAAATTGGCCAATACGCCCACGGGCAAAAAGGTCGCAGAGATGCTGGACGGATTTACGCTCGAGAAAGCCGCGGTCATTGCCGATGAGATCAAGGGCTGGGACAAGAAAGGCGCGGATGATCCGGGCATCTTCCACTACAGCTCGCGGCCGCGGATTGACGAACAACTGCGGGCTTTCTGGAAGGCCAATCCGCCGACGAAAGATTCGCAATCGGCTACGCCTTCGCATCATTGGTTTCACTACACCGATGTGCCGGTGCTCAACCTCGAGAAATATGCCGATGGCAAGACCGGGCGCAGCCAATGGGACATCGTGCACATGATGCGTTATGCCATAGCTGTTCTGCGGGGAGAAGAGCCGGAGGAGAACGCGCGCAAGATTACCAAGCCGATCGCCATCATTCTCCTGGCGCATTATGTCGGCGATATTCATCAGCCCTTACATGTCGGTGCGGAATACTTCGATGCCACGGGCAAACCGGTTGACCCGGACAAAGGTGGGTCGGGTCTGGAAGACCAGGGAGGCAATACCATCACCCTGCCGGCTATGGGTGGAAAGAAGAAGCTTCATGGTTATTGGGACAGCGAGACGGTTACTACTTTTCTGCCATCACTCTCGGGAGCTACACCCAAGGACCAGCGGCGGATCGAAAGCGACACGGCCATGATTGCCCTGGTCAAGAAGCTGGCGCAGGAGGAACCGAAGGACTGGCGTCTGGCAGCCAACTTGAAACCTAACGACTACCCCGAAGCATGGGCGAACGAGATTCTGCCGATTGCGCGTGAAGCGCATGAGCGTCTCCAGTTTCAAAACATGCATAGCTCAAACCAAGACGGCGACACGCTCGCTGTTGGTAGTGCGGTGGAAAAGCCGAACAAGGTCTCTTATCGCGACTGGTCGGCTGGTGTCGTGCAGGAGGAGCTACACAGGGCTGGCTGGCGCCTGGCCGACTTACTGGTGACGTTGTTGCAGGCTCCGGGCGAGAAGACAATTGTCGCTTCGACTCCGCCGCCGGCTAGCTCTGCCACAGCTGTTCCTGCGTCGGTAGTTGCGCCTTCGCCATCACCAGCGGCGGATGTGTCGCAGGTGGCTACGATTACAAAGGCGGTTAACATCCGGGTTCCGTATGGCTTCAGTCAGATACCGGTCGGAACCAAGCTACCATTTACCGTCCGCACTCCAACCACGGTAAGGTTGCGCTACATGGGCGCGGACTACGACGTGCCGATAACGTCAACCGACCTCCAGTAGTTCCTCTCGTTAGGTCGGCGAGAATGGGCCAGGCTTACTGCACCTCGTAGACCTCGACCGTAGCGACGCCGGCGGTGCTGTGCGCGCCGCGAACGATCGCGGTGTAGGCGCCGGGTGCGAGTGGGGTCGTAATCGCGGCTTCCACTGCGTTAGCCGGGGCCAGACCTACAGTTTGAATCTGTATCGTCTGGAAGGAATCCTCCTGCCAGTTGTCATTCGACATCAGGAGTCGTTTGCGTGCCTCCGGCGGCGGCGAAGCAAATCTTCGCGGCCGGCGCAATGTCGTGCACGATTTCGGCCATGGCGCGACCTTCGTCAGCCACGCCCGAGCTCGAGTCGTCACTTAGCACCACGACCGGCTGCGCGTAACCATCGGGGCTTCCCGGTCCGGGTAAGTCTCCGTTTTGCTACGCCTACACTGGCGCGCGTAACACCGGAAGCCTGATCGTAGGAGTCTGAGACAATGCCGACACTGATGTTACGACCAAGGACACCCTGGCCGGTTATCGTGCCCGGCGTATTCACATCCTTGGCCCGTTCCACAAAGCTGCTTTCGGCCGTGACTACACCTACGCGCCGCGTCGGACGAGGTGCGAGCATGACACTGCGAACACCGGGTAGCTGTGCAATTGCTGCTAGCTGTGAAAGAGGAATCGATGCCGAGATAACTCCGGCGCGCCAGGTGGTTTCGACTGCGATGATTTCGGATCCAAGGTTAGTTAGCGTCGCGCTTAGGTTTGTTACGGTGGTAGTGCCATCGAGGTTAACGTTTACAATTACGCGACCGGCTGCGTCGCTCATGATCGACTTTGATGAAGCAACGGCCGCGCGTGATTGGTTGTGGTCCTGTTGGTCAAGCGCGGCTAACTGCCGCAGACCTAGCCCGAGATTTTCCGGCACGGAGGATAGGTCGGTGATCTGGTTGAAGCTTTGTGCCTGCAGCGACGACGGGCAGGAGTGAGGCGCAACAAATTGCGACGAGTTTATTCATTGAGGCGAGCTGGGAAAGTTACGCGTATCTGGGAAATAATCTTGCGAAAAAAATCGGCACGAACGCGTCGCGTGAGGCGTCAGCGATCAGGTTTCTTCCACCGTCGCTTGCACCTTTTGCACCATGAAGACCGCCGCCATCAGAATAAGACCGGCAACGACCTGGTGCGGATACAAGGTTGCATGAAAAAAGCCCCACGTTATGCAAACGGCCGCGAGCGTTTGCAGCATCTCGAAGTAACCGGCGGTAGAAGCACGGGTCAGCCGCAATCCTTCGAAGTAGATAAGGAGTGGAATACCTCCGGAAATAGAAGCCAGGAGAAGGAGCGCGACGATGGCTGTGCCGGCGTGATTTTGCGCGGCGGTTGGCCAAAGATCGGCGGTGTTGAGTTTGCCATAAGCAACCAGGATGGAGGTCATGCAGACCAGCCCAACTACGATGCGCATGCTGGAGGCTAGCTTCAAGGACATCCCCAGCATCGCGCCGCGTCCTGCTACGGTGGAAAGTCCCCAGAAAAGGGCGCAAACCAAGGCATAAGCGGTGCCCAGGTTCAAACCTGCTTGCGCGAACGAGACACCTATCAGGGTGGGATGTTCCACGGAAAGGAAAACGCCGGCGATGATCGCGATGCCGGCATAAAGAAAGAACCGCGGTGTAAGCCGGTCGCTGAAGAGAACAAAGGCGCCGAGAGTAGAAATAACCGGCTGAATATTCAGAATGACATTTACTACCGTCGGGTTCCCATTCTTTAGCGCGAGGGTGAAGAAGACTGTGCCGACGGCCGAACCGGCAAAGCCCGAGAAGAGGAGGTAAGCCCAGGTGCGTCCGGAAACCTGCCGCAGCTCGCCCAGCCGCGGAATGAGAATCGGCAGGAACATGAGCAGGATGAGCACATGTTCCCAGAAGACGATGACCTTGGCATCGAAGAGATCGTTGAGCGGGATGCGCCATGCGCTTTCCGTGCCCCACAGTGCCGCGCCTAGTCCGACCAGCCATGGCCCATAGCTGGCGCGTCGCACGTTGCTCTTGTTCACGCGCCCTGTCTTAGTCTTAAGAGCGGGTGAGCGTCAAACGTTAGAATAGCCGTTTTGCCTTCGGATTACCTAACGAGTAGTTATTCGATGACCCGTTCGGCTAGTAACTATTGCTAGAAAGGCGAAGGCGTAGGTGTAGGACTGCCGGCGCTGCCGTACTGCCCGTGCCCATGTCCGCCGTGGTGATGCGCATGAGATTGCGACTTGTTCTCCAGGGAATCGTCCGCACAAGCGGCCGCAAACAAAGCACCGCTGAAGAGAAGGAGCGCTAGCTGTCTCTTGCGCGAGAATCTGGCCCGTGCGAGCGGCCAGTGGTTCAGACGGAGAAAATTGTAGCTCATATCAATTCATGGAAGAAACGCACGGGTGACAGGATGCATGGCTGTGCCGAAGGTTTCGATCTTTCCCCGGCGCGTCGATTTCGATCACGAAGCCGGCGACGCGGACGACATCATCTGTCGCGTTGGAACGGTAGATCGTAACTCGTTCTACATGCACCCAATGCACGCTGCCATCGCCCGGCACGACGCGAAATTCACTCGTGTTATACGGCGGACAATCGGATCGGAATGCTTGCACGGCCACGGCGTTGACCGCGCGTCGATCCTCGGGATGCACGTGCTGGAGAAAGAGTGAGAAGTCAGCCGGCGCATCATTCCTGATGCCGAAGATGTGACGCAGTTCGCGCGACCAATATCGTTCCCCGGTGTCAAAGTTAATATCGAAAAGTCCGACGGCCTCCGAGCGCCAGCGTTTGCCCCGCTCCTTCACGCTGCTTAGGGCAGCCCCACGTTCAATTGTATTCGCTCGCATCATGCACAGACGTTGTGTCTTTAGGGAAAGACAGACGTGAGCGGATGTTGGTTACGGCGACTTTGTTCTTCCTAAATTTGTCGTCGTCGTGCGCTCTCGTATTTGCCGATAACCGCACAACATGATGATGACGCCGACGAGATTTAGCACGGGCGGCGGAAGGAGAAGCGCCCAGCCGAGTTTGGTCAGCGACGGCGCGGCGATGATGTAACAGATGTCAGTGAAGAGATCGGAGAAGCGAACGCCAGCCATGATCGGAAGCCAGACGGGATTCCTTTGCCAGCGCCACAAGGTTATGGCCTGGGCCAGGGCGAAGGCAGCCCATTGGCCGCCGGAGCGACGCAGGAAAGCGACTTCAAGAACAGTGGCCGCGCTCGTGTTATGAAAGAGATGGAACCATAGGTTGGGTGCGAACCAGCTCATGAGGAACAGAACTGTGTCCTCCAGCAGCGCGACCCATAGATAGATTAGGATCGCGATCTTAAGTCCGCGCGCGATCATTTGTAGCTAAGCTAGTTGTGCTATTACTACGTTTCGCAAGCGGCGGCGTCTAGTTCCAAAAAGAAACCAATCGCCGTTAACAAGGTATGGCTCTATCCGAGCCGGTAGACGATGCGAGCCTTGTCGATGTCGTAAGGCGACATCTGCAGCTTCACCCGATCGCCTGTGGTCAGGCGAATGAAGCGTTTGCGCATCTTGCCGGAGATATGCGCGAGGACCATGTGCTTGTTGGCCAGCTCGACGCGGAACATGGTCCCGGCCAGCACGGAAACGATCGTGCCTTCCAGTTCGAGTGATTTGACTACGGCCATGTGAATTTGTCCTGCGGGCCGCGCCTCGCTTTTTGGCAAAGCGCGACCGCAAGAGGGAGCGTCTAAAATTAGCGCTGGGAGAACTGACGCGGACGTGCTTCACGTTCGCGCGCTTCGTTCACGGTCAGGGCGCGACCCTGCACGTCCTTGCCGTTCAAGGCTTCGAGAGCAGCTTTAGCTGCAGCCGCGTCGGCCATTGTGACAAAGGCGAACCCGCGGGATTTACCGGTCATCCGGTCGTTGATCAGCGCCACTTCCGTGACCTGACCGTGTTTTTCGAAAAGATCCTGTAGATCGTTTTCAGTGGTATCAAAGGAAAGATTTCCTACGTACAATTTCATGATGATTTCTTAGAGCAAGACTGCCAGCTGCAGAGCCGTTCCCGAGAGTCGGGTTTCAAATCACCAATGAGAAACTCACCTGACGATCTACCGCGCAACGAAACAAACAGAGTTAATCCAAGGGCGGAGTATAGCCCAGTTCAACCGAAACACAAACCCTGCTTTTGCGTGAGGGAAAAGGCCGGCGATTCTACGTTTCGCCTTCGGTGCTGATATCGCCTTTGGCAGAAGCAGAATCCAGCTCCCACAAGAGCCAGTCGTCGTTCGTGACGTATTTCTTGAGCTTGTTGTCCCAGCGCTGAGGGACCTGCTGCGATAGTTTTTCCAGGAAAGGAAGGAGCGGGTTTTGCGGCGGATGCCTGGCTTCGCGTTCGTCCATCGGGATAGGCTTCCAGCTAAAGCGCTCGACGTAATTCTTGAAGCCGAAGCCATCGAAGAAGTTTCCGCTGCCGATCAACGGCATATACCAAAGACTGGGAATGCCGCGCGGATTCGGTTTGATCGGAACTTCTGCAACTAGCTTGTCGAGTAGCTCGACGCCTTTTGGATCATTGCGTAAGTGGTCGCGCAGTTGCTCGAAAGCAGGAAAGGTAACCGGCGGACTAACGAACAGCACCGGCTTCATCTGTTGCCGCGAAAGAATGATTTCGTGCGCGGTGCCGACGCTGTAGATGTTGGTCGGGCAATAGGCGATGGTGAAGTCGCTGGTATCGACCATGCGCAAATCGATGTGCAGCGTTTCCCAGAAGTTTTCCGCGCAGGCCGAGCGGGTTTCGTCGCCCTGCTGGCTTGACTCGAAAGTCCAGGTCTCGCGCGTGTCGATGGTGTTGACGTCTTCCAGCCCGTATTGATGCAGGCCGCGCACGGCCGGCTTGAACCACGGATCGAACACAATCGAATCATAGGCGCGGAGGAAATCGCCCACCCGATTGCGCCAGCCGGTGTTTTTCTCTTCCGCGCGTGAAGCCACGAAATCCATCGGGCCCGACAGGTAGATACGCGCGCCGCGCAGGTGATTTGTTCCTTTCATAGCAAGATCGATTGCCAAACCGCGCCTTAGCTACTTCTTGGCGTCGCCGCCGGTCACATCATTGCGGATCGTAATCTGCGAAGAAGAACTAACCGTGATCTCCGGTTTGTCCTTGTAAGCGATGATCTTCCCGGTGACGGCAATCATCTTGCCTTCATACTGCTGCACGTCGCCTACTTTTTCGGCATCCTTTGCTCCAATAAAAACGGTGAAAGGCGCGTTGGGATGCTTGCCACCGAGATCGATGAAAATATTTCCGCCGCTGGCCTTGCTCACGCGCTCCGCTTTGCCGGTCACGACCGCCGTTTCGCCGATGTGTTTTCCGGCTTCGAGCGCGGTGTATTCGGTAGGTGTCTGCGCCGGCGTGGAAATGGCCAGCGCGGCGATGAACAGCGCTGCCCATAAAGTTGTGAATCGCATAAGTGAATCACGATAGGACGTGGCAGCGCGCTGTCGAGAAAAAGGCCGGGCTTAGTTATTCGCCGCGCTCGCGATCGATTTTCGATAGACCAGATCGGCTGCGACCACATCTTCGATCGCGACCCCGACGGATTTGTAGAGTGTGATTTCGTCGGGGGATTGGCGGCCCGGCTTTGTCCCGGCCACGACTTCACCCAGCTCGGCGAAAATATTGCCGGCGGCAATGACGTCGCCGGATTCCTTCGAGGCCGGCTCACGTGACTCAACGTAGAGGCGCGCGCGTCGGACAAGATCATCGTCCAGCTCGCGCCAGTTCGGGCGCGTCGCGCCGACGGCATTGATGTGGGTGCCGGCGGATAACCACTTGCCGGCCAGGACCGGCGTGGTGGCCGAAGTAGCTACGACGATAACATCGGCGCCGCGCACCGCTTCTTCCACGGATGCTTTCGCGCTAACCTTGAATTCGCGAGAAAACTTGTCGGCGTTACGCGGACTCCACACGCGCACTTCGCGAAAGTGCCTAACGAGTCGTAGGGCCTCGAGGTGGCTGCGGGCCTGCACCCCGGAGCCGAGAATGGCCAGCGTCGCAACGTTGTGGCGCGCCAGAAGATTGGTCGCCACGGCGGAGACAGCCGCGGTGCGCATCTCGGTGATGAGCCGTCCGTCCATGGTCACGAGCGGCTCACCGGTTTCCGGACGGAAGAGCTGAATGATGGCGTGATGCGTGTGAATGCCTTTGTTATTCGGGTAGAAGGTGACGAGCTTGGCCCCGAGGGCGCGCCCGTAAGCCGGCATGACGCCGAAGAAGCCGCCGTGATCGCTCACCGGCAACACCTGCCGCACCGGTTGCTGCACCTTGCCCGACGAGAGCTCCCGCATCGCCTCCGCCATGGCCGGAATCAGCTCCTCCATGCGCAGGAGCGCGCGGACTTTATCTTCGTCTAACCACACGTCGCGTGGTTATCCGCCATAGCGACGAAAAGCAATACAACTCTTGCTGAGCCAGCTAACATCTGAGTTCGCTTATTAAGCCGTTAGCAGCCGTGTTATACAAAAAATGTTCGTAATGTTTTGCGAAGTCTCGTCTAATTCTCGTTAGATGCTTCTGCCTTCCACACGCGCTTGGACCTCACGCCAGAAGGGAATCATTGTAGGTCTGGCGCTCGTTGGCATTGTGTTAACGGGAGCGGGCATTTACACCTTCGAGCGCTATTATCGCGGTCCGGGAGAGAACGCTTTGGTGGGTTCGTGGGAATCTACCGGCTCGAACGACGTTCGTCTCGAGTCCCACTTCTACTCGGATCGCACGTGCAGGATGGCGTGGGACAGCCTAGTAATTCAGACCGGTCATTGGTATGCTGGCGGGAAGAACATTTACCTTTGCTCGGAAGAGCCCGATTCCACGCGGCTCTACGTTTGCGAGATCGATGACCTCACATCCAATCAGCTTCGGATACATTTTCCGCACGGCGGTTGGGCATTCATATTAAAGCGGAGTAATCCCGCAGCGCCGAACGCATCTATCTAGACGATGGAGCGAACCGCCACTCCGGCGTACGTTCACGCTTCAAATGATCAAAACAGCTTCGCTCGAAACCACGCTCGCTCCCGTTGGCGTTGGCTCAGCTTGTTCTCGTTAGCCTGAACGCGACTCTTGCCTTTCGAGGCATTCACCTTACTCTTGTTCTGTGCTTGATTGGGATCAATGTAATGTTGTCGAACGCTCTCCGGAAAGAGTAAGCGGAGCCTGGGTCTTTCGTAGCACCCGCGTCCCTGTCTCAGCCCTGTTTGAGAATCTGGAGTCGGGAGCTACGGTAGATGATTTCCTGGCATGGTTTCCCGGCGTTACTCGGACACAGGTGGATGCAGTACTTGAGCATGCCGCCCGAAGTCTCCAGCCGGCGTGAAGGTTCTGTTCGACCAAGGCACCCCAGTTCCTTTACGGACTCATCTCACCCGTCATGCGGTCTCGACTGTCTACGAAATGCGATGGAGCACGCTTAAGAACGGAGAGTTGTTGGCTGCCGCTGAGGCAGAAGGGTTTGAGATTCTCGTGACGACGGACACTAATTTGAAGGACCAGCAGAATTTCGAAGGGCGGAAAATTGCGATCGTCGTTCTCCTCTCAACAAGTTGGCCCAAGATACAGAAGCGAGTTGATGCAATCGTGGCTGCCGTGGATGGCACTGTCGGTGCCGGCTATCTTGAGGTGCCGATTTGAGGGCTGCCTAACACTTCGCCGAAGCCGAGGACGTGGCCGTCGCAATCGCGCACCGCGAACTCGTGCATGTGATAGGACTCTTGCACGACAGGTCCGTAAACAATGTTGGCGCCTTTCGATCTTAGTTCGGCATGGAGCGCCTTGATGTTATCGACCCAGAAGAAGGTCTCCCATGTGCCACCCTGCTTCTCGTTAGGTACAATCAAGCTGGGATTGACGACGCGACGCAGCATGATGGCGAGGTTATCGCGACTGCAAATGGCAAACTGCAATGGTGTGCCGGCTGAGTATTCGCAGTGGAAACCAAGGACTTGTTCGTAATAGATGACCGAGCGCTCGACGTTGGCGACGGGGAAGTAGGGTGCATGTCGTGTTAGTCGCGCTGTCCTGGCACTCGTTCCAATCATTTACTTCCCGCTGACACTGCACTCCGCGCCCTCGGAATCCTTGAACTTCGCGATGCGACTGCCGAAGCTGACGGCCCGTTCCATATCGCCGACGTATTTGATCGCGTAGTTTAGTTTCATGATTCTTTTTTGGAGCATGTGCGCCTACTTCTCAATCTGGCTTTGCTGATAAAAGACGTTGAGCCAGCGGTCGCCGCGTTTCATGTAAAGCGAACTGACCCAGCAGGGCGAGGGGACTGCTTTGTGGCAGACGGTGTCCTGGTTCTCCCAATAAGTGAGCAGGGCCGTGTCCTTATCGAGCATCTTCAATTCGAAATGATCGAGCTGGTAGCTCTTGACCTGGCAGACCGGGCTGCCGACGAAGCCGACGATATCAGCTTTGCCCGCCACGCCGCCGAAACCGACTTCGACGTGGTCGTCGGAAAGAAAATCCTGGAAGAATTTTCCGTCGCGATTCTTCCACGCTTCCCACGATTGTTTCTCGAGGCTGACGAGATGCTCCTTCAGGGCGGCCTGTTCGTCGGGCGCGGACCTGACGGTAAGAGCGACGATGACGACGAGAAGGGCTGAGGCGGCGGCGAGTGAGAGTTTCATCTACTAAGAGTGAAGCCGTTTCAAGGGCGGGTGTAGGACTTCGTGCCGACAAAAGCGGCTGCGCGGTCTGGCGTTTTGGCGCAGCCGGCTGTAAAGCTTGGTAAACCAACCAACCACTCCTATGAGCAATACCTACGTTCCCATGATTAGCTCCGGCACGGCCGGACCACTCGGTGTTCTGCATCTCCCGCGCCTCTGGCTAAAAGTCTCGCTCGAAGAAGCGGGTAAACTCGCCCCCGGTTATCCCGGTATCGGCCGCGGTTACGATGCCATGACCTGCGCCGCGCTCGGTCTCGATGAGCAGGCGGTGAAGGATTACATCAAGAAGGAAAAGCCGACTTACCCGCAGTTCGAAGCGTGGGTGAAGAAGAACGCGAAGTCACTCAATCGCGAGTCGATCGAGAAACACAACGCGGCGGTGCGCGGCTACATTCACGATGACGAGACGCGCAAAAAAATTCTGAGCGAATGCAACCTGCCCGATGATACGGGCGCATTTAAAGATGCGGTGAACCTGAACAATCTCGATGATTGGAATGGGTTTCACCAGGCGGTCATGGAATCGTGACCAGTGACGAGTGACAAGACTGCGGTAGCACCAGCGTTTCGCAAGACGACGGAAACGTTCGCCGGCGGAGCGACGACGTTGCCGCAGCGGTATTTCGTTTCGCCGGAAGTTTTCGCCGCCGAACAGGCTTCGATTTTTTCGAAGCAATGGGTTTGCGTCGGTCATCAAAGTCAGCTCGGCGCAGCCGGTGATTATTTCGTGCGGGAAGTCGCAGGCGAGAGCCTGATCGTGCTGCGCGACCAGAAGCAGATCATCCGCGCGTTCTACAACGTGTGTCGCCATCGCGGGACGCGCTTGTGCGAAACGGCCACCGGGCATGCGGCGGCGATCCAATGTCCGTATCACGCCTGGACCTATGCGCTCGACGGCCGCCTCATCGGCGCGCCGCACATGGACGATGTGCCGGGTTTCGATAAAGCCAACTACTCGTTAGGCGCGGTTCATCTCGGAATGTGGGAAGGATTCATTTTCGTCAACCTGGCGGAATCGCCGGCGCCGCTGGGCGAAGTGTTCGCGTCGCTCCTGGGTAAATTCACGCACTGGAATCTGCCGCAGTTGCGCTCGGCCAAACGCATCGACTACGACGTGCGCGCCAACTGGAAATTGATCTTCGAGAATTACTCCGAGTGCTACCACTGCCCCGGCGTGCACCCGATGCTCTCGAAAGTTTCGCCCTACGATTCGGCGGAGAACGATCTGTGCGAAGGTCCGTTTCTCGGCGGGTTCATGTCGATCACCAAAGGCGCGAGCCTGACCATGAGCGGGAACGCCTGCGCCTTGCCGGTGGGCGACATCAAAGGCGAGGATCACGCGCGTGTTTTTTATTACTCCATTTTCCCGAACATGCTCCTGAGCATGCATCCCGATTACGTCATGGTGCATCAGCTCTGGCCGCAATCGCCGCAACGGACGCTAATCGAGTGTGATTGGTTTTTTCATCCCGACGCGTTCGCGCGCGAGGATTTTCGTCCGGACGACGCGATCGAATTCTGGGACGTGACCAACCGGCAGGACTGGCACGTGTGCGAACTGAGCCAGCAGGGGATCGCTTCGCGCGCCTATCGGCCGGGGCCTTATTCGCCGCGGGAGAGCATTCCGGCAGCGTGGGACCGCGAGTACTTGCGGCACGTCGGATAAAAAAATGCGAAAAAATCGCGGTTTGCGAAGTTCTGCATAGGCAGCGACGCGCGCGATCAATATGATGCGCGTTTAATGCTGGACGTAGCAGAAGCGCAAATCGCCAATCACCCCGAGGAACCGCCGCAGTTTCAGATCCTCGGCCCCGATCTTTCACACCAATACGAAGCGCTGCGTGTCTTGCTGCAACGCGCGTTGTGGCTGGCGGAGAAATGCACGGATTACGATGCGACGCAGATCTTGCGCACGCGCCTCGAGAACATCCAGGCGGCCGCGCTCATCGTCGTGGTCGGCGAAGTGAAAGCGGGCAAGAGCAGCTTCATCAACGCGCTCGTGCACGAGGACGTTTGTCCGGTCGCGCCCGGTCCATGCACGGCCGCGATCCAGGAATTGGTTTACGGAAACGAGCCGGCCGTGACGAATGTCGCTCACTCCTGGGAGCGCGTCTTCTTGCCGAAGGAAGTTCTGCGCGAACTCACCATCGTCGACACGCCGGGGACCAATTCGATCATTCACGATCATCAGGCGTTGACCGAAAAATACATTCCACAGAGCGACCTGGTCGTGTTCGTTTTTTCCGCGGTCAATCCGCACACCAAAACCGCGTGGGAATTGCTCACGCTCGTGCGCAAGGAATGGCATCGCAAAACGGTTTTCGTCATGCAGCAGGCCGATCGCGCCAGCCAGACCGAGCTGGCCACCAACCGCGAAAATGTCCGCCAGTATGCGCAGGCGCGGAACGTGATCGAGCCCCCCATCTTCACCCTCTCGGCCAAGCTCGAGATGCAGGGAAATCCGCAAAGCGGCTTCGGAGAGTTTCGTCATTTCCTGCAAAACGCCGTCGCGCAAGGCGACGTGTGGCGGATGAAAGTGGAAGGCTGCTACGAGACAATCCGCGCCCTCATGACGAAGTTGCACGCGCGTTTTCGTCGCGAAACCGAAGCGCTGAAAGCGGAGCGCGAATTTTATCAACGCCTGCTGCAGAAGGTGGAAGCACGCGAGGTCGCGGCCACTTCACTCAAGAAGCTGATCATCGAAAACCTTTGCGCCACCTACGATCGACTCGCGTCGGAATCGGAGCGCGATTTCACCGAAGGTTTGCAGCTGGTGAATTTGCTCCGCCGCACCATTCCCTACATGCGCGACCGCAGTTTGGAGAACTGGATCTCGCAACTCGAAGTGGGTTTTCGCGAATCGACCCGCAAACAAATCACCGCTGAAGCGCCGGAGTTATCGAAGGATCTCTTCGACGAAATGCAAATGATGCTCGACGAAGTGACCTTCAGCATTGCGCGACGCCAGCAGGGTGTGCGCGAGAATGCGCAACTGCCGCCGAGCGCCGACCGTTTCGCCATGCTGGCGAAGTTGCGCGCCCGCCTGGCGCGAATCCGCATCGGCGAAGACGACGTCACGGAAAAAGTGGAACGGACTTCGGACATTCGCAGGTTCGCGCTGGCCGGCGGCGGCGCTGCGTTCATCGGCATGCTCATCGCCCTGATCGCGCCGAGCGACTGGCTTTGGATCGGCGGACTTATCCTGGCCTCGATGGGCTTTGCGTTGGTCGGTTTCGGTCTGGTCTGGCGACGCCGGAGTGTCCTGCTCGAGCTACGAAAAAAGATCGGTCGCTCGCGCCAGGAATTTCGCGATCGCCTGGAAAAAGAATTCAGCCAGATCTTCGACGGAATTTTCTACGAAGTGCGCCACGCGCTCGAGGAAACGATCTTCCGCCTCGAGCTGCAGGCCTCGCAAATCGATCCGCTGCTCGGGGAAGTATTCCGCACGGGCCAGACTGCGTCGGAAATGCTCCACGGCTTCCAGCAAAACGCGACCGTGCCTCCGCCCGGCCATTACTGAACTTTCTTGTAGCGGCGGTCTATGACCGCCGATGAAGAAAGGGTTGAATTCGGAAGCCAGAAAACCAGAAAAAGAAAGGACAGGTCCTTTTCCTGTCCTTGTTACTTCCTGGATTCATGGTTTCCGAATTCCAATCTTTGCCCTTTTCCTGCTTCAAGATTTTTCCGAGCTTTCTGGTTTCGAAATTCGCTTTCTGACTCGTTAGGCCAAACGAAGAAATTCGCGCGCGGTTTCGGAGAGCAGTTGCGTTTTGTCGCGCGCGGAAAGCTCGTCCATCGATTCGATGAGTTTGCCCGCCTCATGTTCCCCGAGCGGGAACGGATAATCCGAACCAAGCGCCACCCGTTCCGCCCCGAAAATTTTCAGGAGCAACTGCAGCGCATCGCGATCGTGGACTAACGAGTCCACATAAAAGCGCGCCGGTCTTCCATCGCGCGCCAGATAACTGCGCGGATTGGTTTTGTTATCGACCGCTACCAGGTCCGGCCGCACATGAAAGGCATGTTCGATGCGACCGACCGTAAACGGAAACGCGCCGCCACCATGCGCGAAAGCGACACGCAGTTTCGGAAATCGATCGAACACGCCGCTGAACATCATCGAACAAATCGCGAGCGAAGTTTCCGCCGGCATCCCGACCAGCCACGGCAGCCAGTATTTCGGCATGCGTTCTTTGCCGAGCATGTCCCATGGATGAACGAAAATCGCGGCATCGAGTTGTTCGGCCGTTTTCCAAACCGCATTGAGTGACGCGTCATCGAGATTTCTGCACTCGTTAGGCGCGCAAAATTCATTGACATCGACATGCGTGCCGATTTCGGCGCCGCGCAAACCCAGCTCGCGCACACAACGTTCCAGTTCACCGGCCGCCAGCTCCGGATCTTGCAACGGAATCGTCCCGAGACCGGCGAAACGCGTCGGATGCGCGCGCACCACGTCGGCGATGTGATCATTCAGGCGCCGCGAAAGATCGAGCGCGTCCGCCGGTTTCGCCCAGTAACTGAACATCACCGGCACCGTCGACAACACCTGCATGGTCACGCCCGCGCGATCGCAATCTTCGATCCGTCGGACCGGATCCCAGACGTTGTCGGTTATCTCGCGAAAAACGCGCTGGCCGATCATCATCCGCGCGCAACACGGTTGGTAATGATCCAGCCTAACGAATCCTGCGTAGCCGTACTTCGCGTCGAGGTCCGGCCATTCGCGCGGGAGAATGTGCGTATGCAGGTCGATTTTCATCTGCGCTTAAGTTGTAGAGGCGGCTGTCCTCAGCCGCAAAGATTTCCTGCTTGAAAGAACAAAACAGCTCACGCCACGGTCGCGAAGGCCGACAAGCCCGGAGACATTTTCCTTCGCGTCCTTTGCGACCCTTGCGTGAAGCGTCTTTCATTGACTTTTCCGATGTGAATCCTGACACAGGCTCATGAAATACATTCTTTTGCTCGTGGTCGCATCGACCCTGCCGCACGCGCGCATGACCTCAGCCGCGAGCGATCCCGCCGACGAAACGGCCATTCGCAAACTCGAAGTGCAGCAGCAGGAAGCGTGGAATCGCCACGACGCCAAAGCCTATGCGGATCTTTTCACGGATGATGGAGATTGCGTGAATGTGCTCGGCTGGTGGTGGAAAGGCCGCGCCGAGATCGAGAAGAAGCTCACCGATGCTTACGTCTTCGTCTTCGCGCAGAGTGTCCTCACCGTCGGCGAAGTCGACATCCGCTTCCTCAATCCAGACCTCGCTGTGGTGCATACTCGCTGGACCATGACCGGTGCCCGCACCCCGCAAGGTCTGCCCACCCCGCAGCAAGGTATCCAGACTAAGCTCGTGCAGAAAAACGGCGGCAAGTGGCTAATCGTCGCTTTCCAAAATACGAACTCAATTCCGGAGATGCCATTCCCGAAAGGTCCGCCCGCCGGCGCGAATTGATCGCGCCGAGGAGAACCAAAGTGTGGAAAGGCATCTCACGCCACGGTGTCGAAGCTCGCTAAGGCCAGCGGAGCGACTTGAATCAGGATAGCAGGAAACAAGGAAAGATTTGGCATTTGGAAACCAGGAATCCAGTGAGGCTTCTGGACTTGCAGGCTTGAAATGCGGTCGAACCTTCACTGATCATCTCGCCCATGAGCCTGCGCGGCGCCGGACATGGACGAACCTTCATCGGCCTGTTGTTCGAGGTCATCCTCATCGCCGTTGGCGTCTTCCTTGCCTTGTGGGCCAACAACTGGCACGAGGACCGCGAGCATCGCGCCAAGGCCCGTGACGCCTTGCGCAATTTCGCCGAAGAAATGGAGGCCAACCGCCAGGCGATCCAAGGCAATCGCGCCTACCACGAAACACTCAGGCAGGAGCTAAGCCAGTTTGTCCATAGCAAAGAGCCGGCCAACGAAGAGCGGCTGAACAAGGAAGTGCATTTTCAGGGGATGCGTCCCGTCATCTTCGAGCACACCGCCTGGGACCTTGCTCTCGCTACTCAGGCCTTGTCTTATATCGACCCGCAACTGGCCTTCGACATTTCCAAGGTCTACACCCAGCAGAATGCCTTTCAGATTTTGGAGAACAGCTTCCTCGCTTCCGCCTTTACCCCGGCCAGCATGTCAGGCGACAACGTTAAAGGATTGGCTACGGCCATGATGGTCTACCTGGGTGATGTCAACGTGCAGGAGCCCCTTACCCTTCAGCTTTACGAGAAGGTTATTCCTGAGATAAAGAGCGCGCTTAATGGCGACGGTGCGCGGTGAGCTTCAATCAGGAAAGCAGGACAGTTTTTGTTTCTCTGCGCGCTTTCGCAAGTTAATCTCGTGTCCTAACGACTCGTTAGGTACTTCTTCTTCCGGAAGGCCAGAAAGCCAGCCATTGCCAGACCTGGTAACAATGCACCGGCCGTCCTGCTTTCCTGTGTTCTTGATTCGCGTACCCGATTAGGATCACGATCAGGAGCAAGAGCACGAGTAACTATGGCTCCGCGGCGGGCACGACGCGCGGTTTAAGCGCGTCCTCCATAAAGGCCGCAGCGTCCTTGCGGAATTGCAGCAGCGACGGGTGATTGATGTACATCATGTGACCGGCTTCGTAGAAGGTCATCCGCAGATTGTCTCGGATAGTCGGATCGAGTCGCATCCCGTGCAGCACGTTCGCGGCGGCGTAGTAGGGTGTGGCGAGGTCGTAGTAGCCACAGCAAACCCACAGCTTCAAATACGGATTGCGACTCATCGCCTTCTTCAAGTCTTCGGCGACATCCAGGTATTGGTTCTGCGCGACGTTCGCATAGTTCCAAGGCCGCACGTCCGCGATCATTTCGTAGGGAAGGTCGCTCTCGAACTTTAACTCGCGGCGCAGGTAGTCGTTCATCATCGCGCTGTTAGGACCCAGGACGGCTTCGTAGCTCGGATCGAAATCGTATTCCTCGGTGCCCGGCTCGTAGCGAATGCCAGTGAAGCGCGCGTCGTAGCGGCCAATGGAGCGGTTCTTATCCTTAAGCAAATCGAAAAAGAAGCGCCGCGCGGGAATGCGGAAGTTCCATTGCGCGATCATGTCTGCGGGTAGGCCGGTGAGCCGTGCCAGATTGCCGGCGAGTTCTTTGCGCTGATTTTCGTCGAGCTGATCACCGCGATTGAGCGCGAGCAGGTATTGGTTCGACGCGAAATTTTCGCTTTCGCGCAGCACGTCGGTCAGCGGTTTGCTCTGCAAATCCGGCGGCAGTCTCTTGTGGTACCACGCCGCGGCAGTGTAGGTGGGCAAAAAGAGTGGATACGGCCGGTCGTTGCCTGGATTGAAGCGGGCCGTCGAAAAATCAAGGATGGAGGACACCAGGATGATGCCATTGACATAAAAGCCGTAGCGCTCCTGCAAATAATCGCTTAAGCCGGCAGCGCGCGTGGTGCCGTAACTCTCGCCGATAATGAATTTGGGCGACGCCCAGCGCGCGTTGCGTGAGGTGTAAAGCCGGATGAAATCGCCCACGCTGGCGAGGTCTTCCTTAAAGCCGTGAAACTGCTTCGGGTCTTCACCCGGTGCGCTGCGGCTGTAACCGGTGGAAACCGGATCGATGAAAACCAAATCGGTCGCATCGAGCCACGTCGCGTCGTTGTCTACCAGATGATAAGGCGCAAGCGGAGCTTCGCCACGCTCGGTCAATTCGGTGCGCCGTGGGCCGAGCGCGCCCAGGTGCAGCCAGACGCTCGCGGAACCCGGCCCGCCGTTGAAGGAATAGGTGATCGGTCGCTTTGCCGGATCGTCGCCGACGTCGGTGCGCGTGTAGGCAACGTAGAAGACCTTTGCCTTTTGTTTCGGCTCGTCTTTGCCGTCTTTGTCTTTCGATTTGTCGGCTTCTTTCGCTGCTGTAGCTGGCGGCGTCGACGCCGGCCCACGCTCTCTCTCGCCCTCGCCCTCTTCCGGCTTTTTCTTCTCGCTGTAATCGCGCATCACCATGTAGCCCGTGGTCGCGCGATAACGGATCGTCTTGCCGCCCACAGTGAGCGTGTGCTCGGTCACACTCGGTGGCGGTTCTTTCTCCTCGTCCTTGCCTTTGTCCTTATCGCGATCCTTCGCGTCCTTGCTGCCCGGCGTGGCGCTTTCAGCGGCGCTTTGTGTCTCCTTTCCGAGTTGCACTTTCAATTCGCCCGGCACCGGTTTGCCCGTTTGCGCGCGAGCAAAAGGCGCGGCGGCAAGACAGACTATGGCGACAAGAGCGGCAGCACCAGCGCAGGCACGAGGAGAATTCAGCATCATGATCATGATGATAACGGATTCCGGCGTTAGTGCCATCATCACCTCTTTCGCGAGTTGACGACATCAATGTCCGGCATCTTTTTGTTTCCTTGCCTGATGCAAACGTATCGTCTGGCGCTCGACGTCATCGGCTATTGTTGGACAATCTTTGCTGTTATCTGGCTGTTGGCGGCGTTCTGGACGAAACGATCAGTTTATCAGGAAAGCACCGCGCAGAGGTTGCGTTACGTCGTCCCGCTCCTTCTCGGCGGATGGATGCTCGCGAAAGGCAATCGGTTCCGCGACCCGCTTAATTATCGCGTCATACCACACGTCGAGGCCTTGGCCTGGATCGGCATGGTTCTGTGCGTCACAGGCCTGGCCTTTTGTCTTTGGGCGCGTTTCACACTCGGGCGCAACTGGAGCGGAGTCGTCACCTTAAAGGGCGGACACGAATTGATTACGCGCGGGCCCTACGCCTGGGTGCGCCACCCCATTTATACCGGGCTATTGACCATGTTCGTTGCGACTCTGCTCGTGCTCGGCCACATCGCTGGAATAATCGCGGTGCCGTTCGTCTTCGTCAGCATCTGGATAAAATTGCGTTACGAAGAAAAGCTCATGCTGCAAAAGTTCTCCGATGAATATGCGGCTTATCAGCAACGCGTGAAACGCATCATTCCGTTCGTCCTCTAGCCTTCCGAGCCTCCGAACAAGGAACGTCAGGCTGGCGCCTTGGCTGTGCTTCCTATCGCAGCTGCCGATGTGAGACGCGCCCTTGGGCGACGAAACCACTCGTTAGGTACTACGAAAGGCATCTCACGCCAAGGTCGCAAAGTCCGCCGAGGTTTTGAAGTCAGAAGCCATGAACCCCGATAGAGCCAGGTTAATTTCCTCCGATCCTTTGCGTCCGTTGCGCCCGTAGCGTGAGGCATCCCTGCCTGTCGAGGTATAAACAAAAAGGGCGTGCGATTCTCGCGCTAAGCGGAACTAACCACAGAAAGCTCGCCGGCGTTTCGATCCGATCGTGGCATGGCACTGGCCAGGGCGAGAATAGCTCCAGCAAACAGCAAGGTGTCGGCAAAATAGTTAATACCTACCATCTGCACCGGCATTTTCGGAGTAGCGAGCGCATCGATCAGGACAGGCCCATAGACAACAAGGACCAGCAGCAGAATCCAACCGCCCACGAAGGTAGCCACGGTCCGCGTTTTCCAATTTAAGAGGAAGCTTCCACCGCCTGCGAGAAGAGTTGCGCCCGTCACATAATCAATCAGCACCCGCCCCGGAATCCACGCCGGCATGTCCTTTTCCAGCGGCACACCGGGAAGTGACGTCGCGTGCAGGAAATGCTCGATGCCATAAAATATTGCGGTGATCCCGAGCACGATGCGGCCGATCGTGATCAGCGTCGCCTGGCCGCGTCCGTCCATGACATGGCCGGCGAGAATCAAGCCGGCGCCGCCGAAGGATGCCTCGCGCAAAGTCAAAGCCCAGAAAAACCGGTTCTGCGGATGGGCCAGCGTGCCGGGAAGATCGATCATGGCCACGAACAGAAACATCATGATCCCGAAGAAGAGACCAGACCAGCGCACCGCAATCCTGGTGGCGATACTGAGGGCCGCCGCCAGCAAAGCGACCCCGACGAAATAGGCCCAGAACAAACGCCATGGCATAAATTTCGGCACGGCATCGACCACCAGTTCGACGCCGAAAAGATGTTCCGCGCCGAAGACGGCCAGCGGAATGGCGATACAGAGATTGCCCAGCGCAACGATCTTGTCCGCGCCACGCGCCTGGGCGATTTCCTTTCGCGCAAACCAGAGTCCGATCAAGAGAAAAACGACACCAGCGGTGCAGGTGGCGAGCACGACGGGAGCGGTTTCCGAGAGCGTAGCGAGAACCATTGGCGGATCGATTGTTGAGTTAGCAACTACGCGCGCATCCGGGCGCACCTAGAGAAGCAAAACCAAACGCTGGTAGCCATGTCCACATCGGAAAAAAGAGGCAGACCACTTCAACAAAAAAGCGTGTCGACGTCTCAAGGTGTAGAGGCGTCTTTCCCACACCAACACCCGCCGCCACAGTCGCGGCTGTCGATCAGGCCTGGTATTGTTCGTCGCTGACCTTTTCCATCCACTCGACGACCTTGCCATCAAGCGCTTCCTGAATGGCGATGTGCGTTACAGCCGTGGTCGGCGCCGCGCCGTGCCAATGCTTCTCGTTAGGCGCAAACGAAACTACATCGCCCGGCCGGATCTCTTCGATCGGACCGCCCTCGTGCTGCGCGCGACCGCAACCGGCAGTGACAATCAAAGTCTGACCGAACGGATGGGTATGCCAGGCAGTGCGAGCGCCCGGCTCGAAGGTAACACTGGCGCCCGAGACGCGAGCAGGAGCGTTAGCAGAAAACAAAGGATCGATGCGCACGGTGCCGGTAAACCAGTCGTTAGGTCCTTTGTTAGAAGGTTGTGAGCCAGCTCTTTTGATGTCCATCTTACAAAGCTCAGGCAATTTGCTTAGCTACTTGTCACTGGTCGTCGGCCAACGGTCGCTGCTCAAAATGCTTATGAGCCTGACTTCGCCGCCGCCTGCTCTTTGATCCATCGCTCGACGCGCTCTTGTAGCAGGTCTAGTGGCATGGCTCCGCCGTTCAGGATTTCGTCGTGGAAGGCTTTGATGTCGAACTTCGGCCCGAGCTGCGCCTTGGCTTCGTCGCGTAGCTTGCGAATCATGAGCTGTCCCATCTTGTAGGCCAGGGCCTGGCCCGGCCAGGCGATGTAGCGGTCGGTCTCGGTCTGCGCGACAGCGTCGTTCACGTCGTTGGCGTGCATGTAATCGATCACCTTCTCGCGGCTCCAGTCCTTGTCGTGAATGCCGGTATCGACCACCAGCCGCACGGCGCGGAATAGCTCGGAGTTCAACCGGCCATAGTCGGACACCGGATCCTTGTAGAAGCCGATCTCCTTGCCTAGCTCTTCTGCATAAAGCGCCCAGCCTTCGGCGTAGGAAGAGTAACCGCCGTGCTGGCGGAACTTCGGCATGTCCTGCAAGGTCTGCGCGATGCTGATCTGCATGTGATGACCTGGGACGCCTTCGTGGTAGGCAACGGCTTCGTTCGTTGACCATCGTGCGCGTGGTCGGATCAGCGACAGCTACAACCACACGGCCGGGTCGTTTCCCATCCGGGGTGCCACCAACATAGTGGGTCGACTCGGCCTTGGCGAAGTCGGGGATTGGTTCCACCGTTACCGGCGCCTTCGGTAACAGGCCGAATAACTCAGGTAGCTTCGGTTCCATCTGGTGGATGTATTTGGCAAAGTCATCCACGATCTGTTGCTCACTCGTCGGCTTCCATTTGGGATCCTTGTTGATAGCTTCGCGGAAGCTGGCCAGATCCTTGTAGCCCTTCGCCTGGGCCAGCTTGGTCATCTCCGCGGTGATGCGTTCCACTTCTTTCAACCCAATCTCATGCACCTCGGCGGGCGTGACGTTCATGGTGGTCATCAACTTCACGGCTTCGGCGTAACGCCGCTTGCCGTCGGGCAGGCTTTCGATCGATAAGCTCCGCGCGTCCTTTCGGGTCGTATTCGGTGCGCAGGAATTCCGCGAACTTCTTGTAGGCCGGAAGGACATCGTCGTTCGCCGCCTTCGTGATTTCGTCGGTCAGCCGCTTCTTATCTTCCTCGGAAAATTCCGTCGGAAACTTCTTCGTCGGGAGAAGGAATGGATTCGCGGCGACGATGCCATCGCATTGGCCGGGTAGCTTCTCGAGCACGAGCTTCGGCGGCATCAGTCCGTCCTTCAGGCCCTGCCGCATTACCTTGAGTCGATCTGATCCAGCACGCGCGGGATTTGGTGTAAGCCGGGAAATGTAATCCTCGTAGTGCTGCACGGAATCGAAAGGCACGCGAGAGCGGCAGATCGGCCAGCCGGGTATGAACGCCATTCTGCTGGTTCACCGGCATCTCGTAGTTCTTCAGGTCGTAGTTGATGTCTTCGCGTTCGATCTGCCGCTCCAGCAGTCGATGGCTTAGCAGATCCTTGTCGCTCATTCCGTCGGTCGGGATCGCTTTTAGCCGGCGAAGAAACTCATCGCCTTCGGCATGTTGGCGGGCGATCTCTTCCATCGAATACTGACCCAGGAGTGCATTGTAGCGGTAGTCGCCTAACGACGTTGCACGCTCGGGTGAGTTCTTGAGCCCCGTCTCATAAAACTCGTCGAACAATTTATTCTGCTCCGCCACGCGATCGGCGACCGACGTCATCTCCGCGAAGGCCGGGGACGCCAGCGCGAGAACCAATCCACAAAGAAGCATTTCGCATCGGCCAAAGTAGCAGAAGGTGTCCCGCGACGCACGGGCGAAGCCAGTGGCGAATTTGCTGAGGCGTAGCCACGGCACTGTGTTGCCGTGTAGAGGCGGGTGTCCTCACCCGCTCGTCTTTGAATAATTGAGGGTGAGGACAGCGTGAACGCAGCGGGCACCCGCCTCTACACCCTAGAACGGCTTTACCGGTTCCGGCTTTTTGACTTTCTCGCCGCAGTTCTTGCAGGTGCGACGGGCGTCGTCGTTCCAGAAATCTTTCATCGCCTGACTGAAATGTTCGACGATGTCGCCGCAATCGAAGTCGATGTCTTCCACCAGCGCGCCGCAGTTGTCGCAGTAGAAAATAACGTGCTCGTGCTCGCCGGGCGGGCGGCGGCGTTCGACTACAAGGCCGAGCGTGTCGGGCGGGCGCACCGGTGCGTGCACCACATTCGGCGGAATGAAAAACGTCTCACCTTCGCGCACGAGATGATCGACGATCTTGTCGCCTTCGCGGATGCGCACCTTGATGTCGCCTTTCAGTTGATAAAAAAATTCCTCCGAATCGACCTGGTGAAAATCATTCCGCGCATTCGGTCCTTTGATGATCATGACGAAAAAATCGCGGCCATCGTAGAGATAGCGGTTACTGACCGGCGGTTTGAAAAGTTCTTTGTTTTTCTCGATCCAATTCATCAGATCGACGGGCGACTGCACGGATTGCGTGGGCGGGTCAGCGAGCGTGGTCATGGCATGAACGTATTTTCGCGCGTCGCCACCGTCAAACCATCTTGCCGTGTAGAGGCGGGTGTCCTCACCCGCTCGTCTTTGAAATAATTGCGGGTGAGGACACCCGCCGCTACACCTTCGCGCCTTTGGCGGACATGTGCGCGGCCGAGCGGCCGCGCAGAACGGCGATGATTTCGGCCACGGCGCTCACGGCAATTTCCGTCGGTGAATCAGAACCGATGTCCAAACCAAGCGGGGCATAGACGCGCTCTAACTTCTCGTTAGGCACACCGCGTTCACGCAAATGATCGAAAACCATGCGCACCTTTCGTTTGCTCCCGATCATGCCGATATAACCGGCGCCGTCCGCGTGCTGCACCGCGGCCGCCAAGGCCTCGCGATCGATCTCGTGATTGCGGCTCACCATGACCAGCGCTTCGTCGGCTTGCCAATCGTGCGCGGCAATAAATTCCGCCGGCCTAACACTCGTTAGGCACTGCACCGGCGATGGAAAATCATCGAGCGATTCGGCGCGATCTTCGATTACGGTGACGAACAAGCCGCAGTCCATCGCCAGGTTCGCAATCGCTTTCGCGCAATGTCCACCACCGATGAGATAAACAGCTTCGCTTAGAATTTGCGGCTCAATGAAGACGGTCGCTTCGCCACCACAGATCGCGCCGAACGAATCCGGATTGCCTTCGTGCAGCGGATAATTTTTCAGGAGCGGTTTCTTGTCGCGCAAGGCCGCGATCGCTTCGTCGCGCACCAGCGCTTCGAATTTTCCGCCGCCGATCGTTCCGCTGATCCTGCCGTCGGCGTAAACCAACATCTTCGAGCCCGGCGCGCGCGGCACGGAGCCGGTTGTGGCCGCGACGGTGACTAATGCGCATGGCGTTCGTGTTTGTCGCGCGGTAGCTAATTCCGCCAGCAATTCATCCGTCATCACGCGAACGTTAAAGCTCCAAACTCCAAGCTCCAAGCACCAGAGAAGCTCCAAATCCGAAGCTCCAATTGCAGAGGCGGCGCTGTTTGATGTTTGGAGCTTGGTGTTTCTCTGGAGGTTGGTGCTTGGAATTTGGAGCTTTGCTTATTCCTCGCGTGCCACGGTTACCTCGATTTGTCCGTGCGGTTCATCGGTCGGGACGAAAACTTCGTTATCATTCGTTAGGCCAAACGGCGTGAGATTGATGAGCAAACAATGTTTGTTCGGCATGGCGAGATCGAGTCCCGAGATCTCCGCGCAAGCGGCCAAAGCAGCCTCGCCCATTTGGAACAAGGTCGTCTGCGCGGACGGGCTGTAGTTCTCCGCGAAAATTTTCAGCATGGCCGCGAGAATCGCTGCATTCGCGTCGGCGTAACTCGGCGGATGATTCGTGAATCGCCACTTCGCGCTGAATGACGTGGCGAGGATGCGATCGTTCGTTTCCGGCAAGGTAGTGAATTCGTCGCGCGGATATTTTTCGAAACCGGAGCCGGTCGATTTCAGGATGACGAGATCACGCACGCCCGATTCCACCGCGCTCGCGCCACCCTCGCAAATAACGCGCGTGATGTGACGGGCTTCGCTCCCGGCCGCGAAGGAATGCGGATGCGGTTTGTCGTCGATTGTCATTCGTTCCCATCTTCGCTCCGCGATTTCGATCTCCGCTCGTCGCACTTGCGGATATTTCGAAACGAAATGTTCGCCAAGCCTGATGGCGAAGCGTTCGATCTCGTAGCCGAGATATTCTTTCGCCAGGACGTTGATCGTGTTCTTGATCGTGTCGGTCGCGACCACTTTGCTGTTGTCGCCGCTCGTGTAAGAAGAAACAAAATCGCCGCGCAGCAGCGCGCGCACGTCGATGTCCTTCAATGTGTGCACGGCGTCTTCGCGCAGAATTTTCATCACGCGCACGCGCGCTTTGCCGTAGCGATGTTCGGTCACCTTCGTCATTGCCGCTCAGAAGTAATTCGTTTAAGCCGACAACGCGATGCCAAACCTCGCGGAAATCAATGCGCTCGATCGCGGGGGTTTTTCGCGTGTGATCGGTCCGGTCTTCGAGCATTCGCCATGGATCGCGGAACGCGCGTGGGCGCAGCGGCCATTCGCCAACCATCAGGCATTGCTCGCCGCGCTGCGCGCAACTGTGAAGGCCGCCAGTTCCGACGAACAACTATCGTTGATCCGCGCGCACCCGGACTTGGTGACGCGCGCGGTCTTGACGCGGGAATCGCAAAGCGAACAGGCTAGCGCCGGCCTCGGGAATCTTTCCGACGGCGAAGCACGGCAGTTCGAGGATTACAATGCGCGTTACCGTGAGCGATTTGGATTTCCTTTTGTGATCTGCGCGCGACAAAACAAAAAAGAAGCGATCTTGCGCGCCTTCCCGCTGCGGTTGCAGAATTCACCTGAAAAAGAAATGAAGACCGCGCTGGAAGAAATCTACAAGATCGCCGACTTGCGCCTGCAGGATTTGCTGAAATGAAAAGCCTGACCACTCACGTGCTCGACACCATGAACGGTCGTCCCGCCGCCGGGATGAAGATCGAGCTTTGGTCGTCGGGCAGGATGCTCAAGAGCGTTACGACCAACGCCGACGGCCGCACGGACGCGCCGTTGCTGAATGAACAGGAGTTCGCCACCGGCAGTTACGAACTCGTCTTTTTCGTCGGCGATTACTTTGGTGAGCGACGTTTTCTCGATCGTGTGCCCGTTCGCTTCAACATCAGCGACGCCGACGCGAAGTATCATGTGCCATTGCTCGTTTCGCCGTGGAGTTACAGCACGTATCGCGGCAGCTGATTGATGAAATTCCAAGCACCAACATCCAACATCCAGAGAAGCCTCAACATCCAAATATCAAACACAGGTGCGTCGTTTGGAACTTGGAGCTTGGAATTTCTCTGGAGCTTGGAGCTTGGAATTTGGAGCTTCCCCCATGTCTGCGATTGATTCCACACCAGCCGGTCTGGTTGATCTCGCGGCTGCGCGTGTCGGCGGCGTTGCGCTGCTCGCCAACGATGAATTCTTCGCCGAGAAGGAAAATCTGCTCAAACCCGGTCGCGGCGTTTTCATTCCCGACAAGTACACCGACCGCGGCAAATGGATGGATGGCTGGGAGAGCCGGCGCCGGCGCACACCCGGGAATGACTGGTGTGTCGTGCAGTTGGGTCTGCGCGGCGTCATCAAACAGGTCGACATCGATACGAACCATTTCCTCGGCAACCATCCGCCGTTTGCGTCCCTCGATGCTATTTGCCTAACGAGTGGTCTCCCGGTCGATGCCGCTGCCGTCGAAAAACTTTCGTGGACTTCCGTTCTGGAAAAATCGCCGTTGAATCCGGGATCGCAAAATCTGTTCGCCATCACGAGCGATTCGACGTGGACGCATCTGCGGCTGAATATTTTTCCCGACGGCGGCGTGGCGCGCCTGCGCGTCTACGGAATTGTCGTGCCCGACTGGAGCAAGGTGAAACCGGGCGAGTTGGTCGATCTGGCCGCGATGGAGAACGGCGGCGTGCCGCTAGCCTGCAGCGACATGTTTTTCAGCTCGATGAACAACCTGATCATGCCCGGTCGTTCCGAAAACATGGGCGATGGCTGGGAAACAAAGCGCCGCCGCGGTCCGGGATACGATTGGATCATTTTGAAACTCGGCCGGCCCGGCGCGATCAAGAAAATCGAAGTCGATACCAATCACTTCAAAGGGAACTATCCCGACACGTGCTCAATCGAAGGTTGCATCGCGCCCGGTGCTTCGACCGAGGAACTTACGACGGGACAGACGCATCTGGGGCGAAATTCTGCCGCAGACGAAATTGCAGGCGGACACGCGACATTTCTTCGAGCGGAACTTTCGCCGATCGCAAAACTGCACTCACCTGCGGCTGAATATTTATCCCGACGGCGGCGTGAGCCGTTTGCGGGTGTGGGGCCGCCGGTTCTGCCTAACGAATGAGTGATTTCGATCTGCTCGTGCGCGGCGAGCAAGACATCGGAATTTGTGACGGGAAAATTGTCTCGTTAGGCAAGAATCTCGGTGGCGCGGCGAAGTCAGAAATCGATGCGCATGAGCTGGCCATTTTTCCCGGCGTAATCGACGCGCACGTTCATTTCAATGAGCCGGGTCGCGCGGACTGGGAAGGTTTCGCGACCGGTTCGCGCGCAGCGGCAGCTGGCGGCACGACCACCATCTTCGACATGCCGCTCAATGCGCATCCGCCGACGATCGACGGCGCAGCATTTGATGCGAAACGGGCCGCGGCGGAGAAAAATTCGCTGGTCGATTTCGGTTTGTGGGGCGGATTGGTTCCCGGGAATGTCGATCAACTGGAAACGCTGCGTGATCGCGGCGTGGTCGGCATCAAGGCGTTCATGTGCAACAGCGGGATCGACGATTTTCCTGCGGTTGATCGGGCGACGCTGCGCGCGGGAATGAAGCGCGCGGCTGAACTTGATCTGCTCGTGGCGGTGCACGCGGAGTCTAACGAGTCGTTACAAACCGCGCGCCACGGAACTACCGTGCGCGATTATCTCAATTCACGCCCGATACAGGCTGAGCTGGCCGCAATTAAAACTGCGATCGAGCTCGCGCACGAAACGGGCTGTCGTCTCCACATTGTGCATGTCAGCAGCGGTCGCGGCGTCGCTTTGGTCCAATATGCGCGTGCCTATGGGGCGGACGTTTCTTGCGAAACATGCCCGCATTACTTGTTGCTGACCGACGACGATATGATCGAACTCGGTGCGGTGGCAAAATGCGCGCCGCCATTGCGTTCGCCTAACGAACGAAAGGATCTCTGGACGCGATTGCCCGAGGTCACGACGATCGGTTCCGACCATTCGCCTTCGCCCTGGTCAATGAAAGAGGCGTCGAATTTCTTCGAGGTGTGGGGTGGCATTTCGGGTTGTCAGCATTTGCTGCCCTTGCTGCTGGAAAGAATTCCGCGCGCAGAGATCGAGCGCCTAACGAGTGCCGGCGTGGCCCAACGCTTTCGGATTCCGGAGAAGGGCGGCTTGGAAATAGGCCGGGATGCGGACCTCGCGTTGATCGATCTGAACGCGGAAGAAATGGTAACCGCGGGAGGGCTGCATTACCGGCATCGCCACAGCCCCTACCTTGGCCGAAAACTACGCGGCCGCATCGTGCGCACAATTTTGCGAGGACAAACAATCTTCGAGAATGGTAAGTTTGCTGAACGGCCAATGGGACAATTGGTTAGACCATCGCAATCATGAATCACCACGACCGGAGTCCACTTTGATTTGAAGGTCCGACTACACACCAGCCTTTGGCCGGAAGAAGTAAAAAAGATCGGCGCGAAGTTAAGCGAAGCGAATCAAGCATTCGTTAGGCGTTATCCCGGCGAATCGAATCGCCGCCAGGCCGTGCATACCGTTTATGGCGGCGCGCATCTTTTTAAGGCCGACTCCGCGCAGCGCCTCGGCGCGGTCGCCCTGCGCTCGATCCAGGAATACGCGCCCGACGCCGCGAGTCTGGCCAACGCCCTCGGTTACGCGGATGACGAACTGGCGCAGAAAATCTTCGATCGCGTCGTGGAAAAATTGAAGCGCGAACCAGTCGAAGATTTTCGCCTCGATTTCGAAGACGGTTACGGCAATCGGGCCGATGCGGAAGAAGACGGACACGCCTCGAGCAGTGCGGTCGAAATCGGCCGCGGTCTGAAGGGCGGGACGCTGCCACCTTTCATCGGCATCCGCATCAAACCGCTCAATGAAGATTTGCGCGTGCGCAGCGTGCGCACGCTCGACATTTTTGTCACCTCGCTCGTGGCGGAAGCCGGCAGTGAGTTGCCGGAAAATTTCGTCATCACCGTGCCGAAGATTCAACTGCCGGAGCAAATGACCGCGGCGGTGCGGCTCCTCGAAATGCTGGAAATACGGAACGGTTTGAGCGAGGGCATTTTGAAAATCGAGCCGATGATCGAGACGCCGCAGGCCATCATCGATGCACGCGGGCGCTCCGCCATCAGTCGCGATCGTGGAAGCGGGCGAAGGACGCTGCCAGAGCATCCATTTCGGCGTCTACGATTACACCGCGTCGTGTGGAATCACCGCCGCCTATCAAACAATGCGCCATCCGGCGTGCGATTTCGCGCGGCAAGTCATGCTGGTCTCGATCGCGGGCACGGGCGTTCATCTTTCCGATGGCGCGACCAACATTTTGCCGGTTGGTCCGCATCGTGCCGGCGAAGGCGAAAAGTTGAGCGGCAAACAACAGGAGCAAAATCGCCAGGCGGTTCATGCCGCGTGGCGGCTCGGTTTCGACGACACCATGCACTCGTTGCGCAACGGTTTTTACCAGGGTTGGGACCTGCATCCGGCGCAGCTCGTGACGCGTTACGCGGCGGTCTATCTCTTCTTTCTCGGCGGCCTAACGAGTGCTTCCAATCGTCTCAAGGCTTTCGTCGAAAAGGCGGCGCTGGCTTCGCTGCATGGCGATGTCTTTGACGACGCCGCCACCGGGCAGGGCCTGCTCAATTTCTTTCTGCGCGGAATTGCCTGTGGCGCGATCACGGAAGACGAAGCGCTCGAGACGGGCCTGACCATCGAGGAAATTCGTTCGCGTTCGTTCCTGAAAATTCTCGAAGCACGTCGCGGAAAATGAGCAGCGCGATCGAGTTTCGACTCGAACGGAAAGCCGGTTCGTGTCGACTCGGTTTCGCCTAACGAGACCTTGCTCGAACTGGCTGCGCACGAGCGGCCTGACCGGTTCGAAGGAAGGCTGCGCGGAAGGTGATTGCGGCGCGTGTTCGGTCGCGATCGTCGATCGCGATGCGCGTGGCAAGACAGTGTTACCGCGCGATCAACAGTTGTCTCGTGCCGCTGCCGCTCATGTCCGGTCGCGACATCGTCACGGTCGAAGGCGTCGGCTGCGCGAAACAATTGCATCCGGTGCAGCGCGCCATGGTGGAAAATTTCGGGTCGCAATGCGGTTACTGCACGCCGGGTTTCATCATGTCGATGTTCGAAGGCTACTACCGCAAAGATCTCAAGACCGCCGCGCAGCTCGACGAACAACTGTGCGGCAATCTTTGCCGTTGCACCGGTTACCGGCCGATCCGCGATGCCGTGGCCGACGCCCTAACGAGTCGTAACGGCAGCGATCAATTTCGACGAACAGCTCAAGAGCGCCAAGGCGAAACTCGGCGCGGCGCGTTACGCACTTGGCGGCGAGAAATTCCTGCGACCGACTTCGCTCCCGAAACTCTTCGCCATGATGGCGGAGAATCCGGAGGCCCGCCTGATCGCCGGCGCGACCGAGCTCGGTCTCGAAATCACCAAGAAATTCCAAAAGTTTCCTGTCCTGATTTCGGTCGAAGCGATTCCGGAACTGACCGCCGTCTCCGTCCACGCGAGACGAATGGACGATTGGCGCAGCCGTCACGCTCACGCGCATCGACGACTCGTTAGGCGAGGAATATCCCGAGCTGCGCGAGATGTTGCTGGTTTTCGGTTCGCGCCAAATCCGCAATCGCGCCACGATGGGCGGCAACCTCGTCACCGCTTCGCCCATCGGCGATTCCGCGCCGGTCCTGCTCGCGTTAGACGCGAAGGTCGTTCTGGCCTCAGCCAAGGGCGAACGCGTCCTGCCGATCGACGATTTCTTCGTCGCCTATCGCAAGACGGCGCTGCAGCCCGACGAGATTTTGAAGATCGATCATGGTTCCGCGCATTCCGTCGGACGCGCGATCGGTGCGCAGGTTCTACAAGGTTTCAAAGCGTCGCGAGATGGACATCAGCACGGTCGCCGGCGCTTTGCCGTGCGATTGACCGAGAGCGGAACGATCGTGCATGCGCGCCTCGCTTACGGCGGCGTCGCGGCCATGCCAATGCGCGCGCGCAAAACCGAAGAGGCGTTGATCGGCAAACGTTGGCGCGACGAAACGTGCGAAGAGGTTTTGCCGGTGCTGGAATCGGAGTTCACCCCGATCTCCGATGTGCGTGGCAGCGCGACGTATCGGCAGGAGTTGATCAAAACGCTGCTGCGAAAATTCTTTGCCGACGAAGAAGAGACGAACATTGTCGCAGAAGATCGCGCGTTGGTTGCCGGAAAAAGAGAATGCGCTGCCGCACGAGAGCGCGCACAAGCATGTCACCGGCGAAGCGATTTACGTCGATGACCACGCGCAATCGGAACGGATGCTGGAGACTGGCCGGTTTGTTCGCCGCACGCGCACGCGAAAATTTTGTCGCGCGATGTTTCGGCGGCGCGCGCGATGCCCGGCATCCCGCCGTTCTGCTCGCCGAAGATGTGCCCGGTTTGAACGACGTCGGCGCGGTGCGGCACGACGAAATTTTGCTGGCGGACAAGGAGGCGTTTTATCACGGCCAGATCGTCGCGCTGGTTGTCGGTGAAACGCAGGAAGCCTGTCGTGCCGCCGCCGAAAAAGTGGTGGTCGAATACGAACCGCTCCCGCCGATTTTCACCATCGAAGAAGCGATCGCGGCCAACAGTTTTCATACCGAACCGAATTTCATTCGTCGCGGCGATGTCGCGGCCGCGCTGGAGAAATCGCCTAACAAGTTGTCGGGCGAATTTTCCTTCGGCGGACAGGATCATTTCTATCTCGAAACGAACGCTGCCTGGGCCGAAGTCGGGCGAAGACGGGAGCGTCTTCATCAGTTCGTCGACGCAACATCCATCCGAAGTGCAGCACATCGTCGCGCACGTTCTCGCCCTGCCGATGAACAACGTGGTCGTCGAATGTCCGCGCATGGGTGGCGGTTTCGGCGGAAAGGAAACGCAGGCTGCTGCTCTTGCCGCGCTGGCCGCACTAGCCGCGACGAAAACGGAACGCAAAGTGCGCGTCCGTTTCAATCGCGATCAGGACATGATGATCACGGGCAAGCGGCATCCGTTTCTCGGGAAATTCGAAGTCGGTTTCGATGACGAAGGGCATGCTGCTCGCCGCGAAAGTCGATTTGTATTCGAATGGCGGCTGGTCGCTCGACCTCTCCCGCGCCGTGACCGATCGCGCGGTCTTCCATCTCGACAACGCCTACTACATTCCGCACGTCGATTTCAGCGGGACCGTCGCGAAAACCAATCTCGCCTCGAACACCGCCTTTCGCGGATTCGGCGGACCGCAGGGGATGCTGGTCATCGAGGAAATCATCGATCGCATCGCGCGCGCCACCGGTCTCGCGCCAGAAGTCGTGCGCAGCGCAATCTTTATCGCGGCCGCGGCGAGACCAACACGACGCATTACGGACAGGAGATTGAAGACAACCGCATCCAGCGCATTTGGCAGGAGTTGATCGAGTCGAGCGACTTCGCGTGCGCGGCGCGAAGCAATCTGCAAGCCTGGAATGCCGCAGCATCCGCATCGCAAGCGCGGCCTCGCCATCACGCCGGTGAAGTTCGGAATTTCCTTCACGACCACGCATCTCAATCAGGCCGGCGCGCTCGTCTTGCTTTATCAGGACGGCACCGTGCAGGTGAATCACGGCGGCACGGAAATGGGCCAGGGCGTTCACACCAACATCGCGCATGATCGCCGCGCGCGAACTCGGCCTAACGACTGATCGCGTGCGCGTCATGGCCACGCGCACCGACAAAGTGCCGAACACATCCGCCACCGCGGCGTCGTGCGGCACGGACTTGAACGGCGCCGCGGTCAAGAACGCCTGCGACACGTTGCGCGCGCGCTTGCTGCCATTCGCCAGCGGAGATGCTGGAGGAAAAGAACGGGCGCGCCGTTTCGCGTCGATGAGATCGTTTTCGCCGACAATGTTTTCTTTCGATCGCGGCGTGCCGGAGGACCGTCTGCCGATTCTCGAATTGCTGCAGCGCGCCTACTTCAGCGCGCACCAGCTTGAGCGCGACCGGATTTTACCGCACGCCGGATATTCATCTACGATCGCGACGCGGGCCGCGGGAAACCGTTTCATTATTTCGCGGTTGGCGCGGCGGTCAGCGAAGTGGAGGTCGATGGCTTCACCGGCATGCATCACATCCGCCGCGTCGATATTCTGCACGACGTCGGCGACCCGGTGAATCTGGGCGTGACGCGCGGACAGATCGAAGGCGGTTTCGTGCAGGGCGCGGGCTGGCTGACGTGCGAGGAACTGGTCTGGGATGCAGAAGGCCGGCTGCTCACGCATTCGCCCGACACCTACAAGATTCCCGCAGTCGGCGACACGCCGGATGTCTTCAATGTCGCGCTGCTTTCGGATGCGACGCAACGAAATGTGATTCACGGCAGCAAAGCCGTCGGCGAACCGCCGTTGATGCTGGCGATTTCGGTGCGCGAAGCGATTCGCGACGCGGTGGCGGCGTTTGGCCTAGCGAGTGGTCAAGTGCCGCTCGCGTCGCCCGCGACGGCGGAGGCAATTTTCAGCGCGATTCGCAGCCTAACGAACCGTTCCCCCGGGCATGCCATCGCGGAGGAGACCTTAAAATGATGTCCGGTGCGAACGCGTGTAGCCACGGGCCTGTGGCCCGTTCCCTTGTGTTTGCCAATTCAGCTCGTTTGCCAGTTGGTCGAACAATGGGACGGCCCACAGGGCCGTGGCTACACGCGCGCAGTGACCGTCCTCGATGAGAAAACTCGAGCACAAACTGCGTGTCGCGCGGGGCGAGACGCCGACCGAGTCGCTCTTCAAGAACGCGCGGCTGGTTAACGTTTTCAGCGGCGAAATCTATTCGACCAATGTTGCGGTCGATGACGGACGCGTCGTCGGGTTGGGCGACTACGAAGCGCGCGAAGTGATCGATCTCGCAGGCGCCTATCTGGCGCCGAGTCTGATCGACGGACATTTTCACGTCGAAAGCACGATGGTCACGGTGCCGGAATTTGCCCGTGCCGTCGTGCCGCACGGCACCGGCGCGATGGTGATCGACCCGCACGAGTTCGCCAATGTTCTCGGCAAGGACGGAATCCAATACGTCCTCGGATGCGAGCAAGGGATTGCCGATCGATTTTTTTATCATGCTGCCGTCGTGCATTCCGGCGACGCATTTGGAAACGAGCGGCGCGCGCCTGACCGCTTCGGATTTGGTCGAGATGATCAACGACGAACGCATCGCCGGTGTGGCTGAGTTGATGAATTATCCCGGCGTTTTTCTTGGGATGGAATCCGAGTTGGCGAAAATCCGCGCGGGCAAAGGGAAGTTAATCGACGGTCACGCGCCGGGCTTGCGCGGGAAGAATCTGAATGCGTATGCGCTAGCCGGCGTGCGTTCCGATCACGAGAGCACCGACCTGGAGGAAGCACGCGAGAAATTGCGCCTCGGTGTGCACTTGCTCGTGCGCGAAGGTAGCACGGAGCGAAATCTGGAACACATCATATCACTCGTTAGGCCGGAGAATGCGGCCAATTGCTCTTTTGCCACCGATGACAAACTGCCCGGCGATCTTTTGCGCGAAGGCCACATCGATCACTCCATTCGCAAGGCAATCTCGTTGGGCGTCGCACCGATGACGGCGATCCAGATGGGCACGATCAACACCGCTCGACATTATCGCTTGCGCAATCACGGCGCGATCGCGCCGCGTTATTGGGCCGATTTCATCGTGCTCGACGATCTGGAGAAATTTGTCGTCAGGCGCGTTTACAAGAAAGGAAAGCTGGTGGCGGAGAACGGCGAATATCGCGGCCCGGAAGTCAAGGCGGTGAAGCAGCCGCGCAATACGATGAACGTGCGTTTTCGCGGCGCGGACGACATTGCGGTCGAGGCGAAGAACGCGAAGACAATCAAAGTCATCGAGATCGTTCCCGATCAGATCATCACCAATGCGATCAGTCTTCCGCCCAAGATCGAGAATGGCCGCATCGTTTCCGATCCGTCGCGCGACATTCTGAAACTCGTCGTGGTCGAGCGACACAACGCGACCGGAAATGTCGGTGTCGGTTTTGTGCGCGGATTCCAACTGCAACGCGGCGCGCTCGGTTCGACCGTGGCACACGACGCGCACAACATTGTCGTGGTCGGCGTCGAAGACAGCGACATTGTCGCGACAGTGAGCGCGCTGCAAAAAATGGGCGGCGGTCAGGTTGCGATCGAAAACGGAAAAGAAATCGCGGCCTTGCCATTACCCATCGCCGGTCTTGTCTCCGATCGCCCGCTGGCGGAAGTCGTCGAGAAAATCGAAGCGCTCAAAGCCGCCGCAGCGAAACTTGGGTAGCAAACTTCCCGCGCCGTTCATGTCGCTCTCGTTCCTGAGCCTGTCGCCGATTCCCGCGCTGAAACTCACCGATCAAGGACTGGTTGACGCCGTCAACATGAAGCTGACCAGTTTGATCGAGTGAATTTTCTCGAACAGATCGTGGCCCGCCGCCGACAGCAGGTGGCGGCGCAGCGTGCGGCTGCTGCAGAAACAATGCGGCACGAGGCGGTCGAAGCGCGCGCAGGAAAATCGCCGCATCGTTTGCGCGCCGCACTGCAAGGTGACGGCGTGAACATCATCGCAGAATTCAAACGCGCGTCGCCTTCGTCGGGCGTGATCAACCGAGATGCGATCCTGGAGGAAATGGTCGGTCTTTACGAAATCGGTGGGGCGGCGGCCATTTCGATTTTGACCGAACAACATTCGTTCCATGGCTCGATCGAAGATCTCCAGGAGGCCCGCGTCACCACCGCGCTTCCTATTTTGCGCAAAGATTTTACGGTCGATGAATTCCAGATCGACGAAGCAGCCGTCAACGGCGCCGACGCGATCCTGCTTATTGTCGCAGCCTTGAGCGATCAGGACTTGTTAGGCATGCGGCGGCATGCCGAGGAGCAACTTGGCCTCGATGCGATGATCGAGGTGCACAACGCGGATGAATTTGCGCGCGCGATTGCATCCGGCGCTAAATTAATCGGCGTGAACAATCGCGACCTGCGCACTTTCACAACTTCTATCGAGACTTCGATTGCGTTGGCCGCGCACGCGCATGACGACCTGACCCTCGTGAGTGAAAGCGGAATCTCTTCGGCGGCGCATATCGGCCGCCTAAGGGAGTGCGGCTATCGCGGTTTTCTTATCGGCGAAGCGCTCATGCGCGCGCGGGATCCGGTCGCACTCCTGGGATCTTTGCGTCATGTCTAGAACGGAGATCAAGGTCTGCGGCCTAACGAGTGCAAGCGACGCGCGTTTGTGTGCTGAGCTCGGGGTGAACATGCTGGGTCTGAATTTTTCTTCGCAAAGCGCACGCTGCATCAGCGGCGCGCAAGCGCGGGAGATTGTTGGGGCGGTGCGAAAGGAATTTCCGGAGACGAAGCTGATCGGACTCTTCGTCGATCAACCGCTCGACCTTGTGCAAAGTGCGATCGACAAGCTTGGACTTGATGGTGTGCGGGGCAGCCGCGCCACAATCGTGCGCCGCGTCTTGCAATGTGCGCGGCAGTTCGCGTAAAGCTCGCGAACGGCCGATGAAAATTTTCGACATCTCGCGCAGCCTGACGAACGAACTGGCGCCCTGGCCGGGCGACACGCCGTTTCATTTTCAGCTGAAGGGAAAAATCGAGGAAGGAAGCAGCGTCAACGTGGGAGCGATCACGACGAGCCTGCACAACGGAACGCATGCCGATGCGAAATTTCATTTCGATTCGAGCGGATGGACGATCGAACAGGCGCAGCTCGAAACCTACATCGGCCCCGCGTTTGTTCTCGACCTAACGAGTCTTTTTCGCGACGGAAGCGTGCGGCCAATCGCAGTGGCGGATTTGGAACGAACACCGGAGACGCAACGTCTGCTCCTGAAAACAAATGTGTGGCCTGAGTCGCGCGTTTTTCCGAAGACGATTCCGGTGATCGCGCGCGACGTGCCGGCGTGGTTGCAGGCGAGGGGAGTGAAGTTGCTCGGACTCGATCTGCCTTCGGTTGACGAGATCGACTCGAAGACGCTCGAGAATCACCACTCGTTAGGCGCGGCGGACATCAGCATTGTCGAATCGCTCGATCTCAGCGCCGTGCCGGAAGGTCGATATCAGTTCGCGGGATTGCCGTTGAAAATTGCCGGTGCGGATGGCGCGCCGGTGCGGGCGATTTTGTGGCAGGACTGAGCGAGCCTGAATTCCTGGAACGGCCAGCGCTGCACTGGAGCGTGCTGATTCTAATCGCGATTCTTTTCGCGATCACAAATTTGCCCTGGCATCTCGACGATTACGATCAGGCGAAGCAGGCCTTCACCTCGTTCGAAATGGTGAACGAAGGTCATTGGCTCTACCAGCACACGCCTAACGAGAAGATCGCGACCAAGCCGCCGCTGGTCGGCTGGGTGTCGGCTGGCTGCTACGCGGTCACACGCTCATGGGATGTGGCCTGGCGACTGCCATCAATTGCGGCGGTGTTTCTGTTGCTCGGCGCGCTTCGTCGGGCGGCGCTGCGCGCGTATGGAACAGCGGCTGCGCTGCTCGCGATTGGCGCCTTCGGATTAAACGCGCTTGCACCACGACTGGCCACGCTGGTGCGAACAGACATGCCGCTCGCGCTCGTGGTATTTCTCCTCGGATTGAAAATCTGGGAGAAAATTCGCGCGACCGAACCGTGGAATGCGCGCGATCGCCTGATCATGTTCGCGCTTCTGACCGCGGCCATGTTGATCAAAGGACCGATCGTCTATGCATTTCTCCTTCCGGGCATCGTTGCGTTTCAGTTTTTGAAACGAGATAACATCATCAGTGCGTGGTGTGGTTGGTGGCCGTGGCTCGCGTCGCTGGCCATCTTCGGGCTCTGGGTGGCGGGCGGGATCAAGTATGTGCCCGGTTTCTACGAACAAGTCGTGCTGAAGGAATTTGCCGGACGTTTTGGCGAAACGATGCATCGGCCGCAGCCGTTGTATTTCTATCTGCCGCATCTGCTGCAAAAATTTGCCCCGTGGAGCTTGCTCTCGTTAGGCTTGGGCATCGCCGCGTGGCGCGCGGGGAAACGAAATCTTTCTCCCGATGTTCTGTGGCTCGTGCTTTGGAGCCTGGGCGGACTTCTCGTCATGTCCTTGATTCCATCCAAGCGCGTCGATCGCATTTTTCCGATTGTGCCGCCGCTTTGTTTGTTGATCGCGGCGCAATTTTCGCCGCGATCAGCATCGATCCGTCGCTGGTCGGCCGTCGCGCTGATTGTGGCGGCACTTGGCACCAGTGCCTACGCCGCGGAGCGGATGATGAGCGGTTATCGTCGTGATGACGGTGCGCTGGCGCGATTTGGAAATGCGGTGCGACACGAGGCGGCCGCAAGTAATTGGCGCTACGAAGTGATCGGCGGCAAAGAGGAGGGACTGCTGCTTTATCTGCGCAAAGCACGATTCGTTAGGCCGCAGGAAGCGATCGAGCGTTGGAATAAAGGCGAGCTCGACGCGATCGTAGCGCCGTCCGAAGATTCGCCGCGGCTGCTCCAGGAAATGCACGATTGCGCGCCATCGGGACTTGAGGCGTCGATCACAATCAATGGCGAGCAACGTCGTTATCTTCTCCTGCGAAAGACGAACCGCTCCTCGACTTCGCGGACGTTCGACGCAACTGTTCCCGCGTCGTGAGCGATTTTCCGAAAGCTGAAATCGAAACGCTGTGGTGTCCGTGGCGGGTGGAGTATTTCGAGAAGGAAAATCCGAATCCGGATTTTCTTTCCGAAGCGGCGCGCGCCAGTGACGACGCGGCGCATCTGGTGATCACGCGACGCAAGAATGCGTTTCTGATGATGAACCGTTATCCGTATGCGGTCGGGCATCTCATGGCGGTGCCGTATCGCAAAACGAGCGAGATCGATTCGTTAGGCGAAAATGAAATTGTCGAGCTTTGGCAGTTGGTGGTGCACGCGCAAAGATTGCTGCGCGAAACGATGAAGGCGCAGGGCTTCAACATCGGAATGAATCTCGGGCCGTGCGCCGGCGCGGGTGTGCCGGATCATTTGCACATCCACATTGTGCCGCGATGGAATGGCGACACGAATTTCATGCCGGTGCTGGCGGGAACGCGGATGCTCTCAGAAGGATTGCAAAGTCTTTATGAGAAACTGATGGCGACGCAGGCGAAACTCGCGCAAGGGAAACCATGAACGAAACTCCAGCGGCCCCAGCTCCACCGCCAAACGCCGGCAGCGGTTGTTGCGGGATGGGTTGTGCCACGCTGCTCGCGCTCATCGCGTTTTTTGCCGTCGCGTTCGCCGGCGGCGCGATTTGGGCAGTGCATCATTACAAGCACAAATATACTTCGCCCGAACCGATCACGATGCCGCAGGACGTCGTGACGGAAGAAGAAGCGCCGGTTGCGACAACGACTCCACCGCCCACATCGCCCGGCGCGCCGGCCACGCCTGCTGCGACCGCGACGCCGCGCAAGCCGGTGGCAGCGGAATGGAAGGCATTCGAAAAAGCGGCCGATCGAAATGAGAAAGCGGAGATTTCCCTGAGCGCGGCCGAAATCAATTCTCTCCTGCAGAACAACAAGAAGACGCGCGACAAAGCTTATGTGCGGATCGAGAACGACGTGGCACGAGTGCGCTTCAGCATCCCGCTCCGGACCGTTCCGATGATGAGGGATCGCTACCTGAATGGCGAAGCGACGGTGAAGGCCGCACCCGATGGCGACCCAAACAAGGCCGAGATTTCGAGCATCACGCTATCGGGTCAAGAAATGCCGGACAGCGTGATGGACCAACATTTCTTCGGCGCATCGTCGGCGCGTGAGGCGATTTCGAGCTGGTTGAACAAACAAAACATCCGGAGTTTCCGGATCGAAAATAATCGCGTGACCAGTCAGTCGGGCGGCGAATGATTTGTAGCGGCGGTCTGTGACCGCCGAAATTATTGCCTAACGAGAGGTTGATCGCGCCGGCGGAAGGCGGTCATAGACCGCCGCTACAGGGAGGTGGTCGATCACTGCATGATCTCGCGCGCGATCACGTTCAGCAGACCGTCAGCTTGTCTGCGCACCTCCGTGATTTCGAAGGGACGCGCTTCGTCACGCGTGACGACCGAACCTTGCGCGGGCGGAGTGTAACCGGCGGGAAATTCCACCACGATGCGGGTCGACGACGGCGCGCCGAAATGCAGGACGGTGTCGGTCAGTTTATTTTTCGGCCGCAAGACGGCGTGGTTGGCGTCGGTGAAATTGACCACGAATTGTCCGCGCAAATAAACGCGCTCACCGGCCATGCCGTGTTCGGCGAGATCGCCGAGATTGGAAGGATCGATGAGACGGCCGACGGGCATTTTGCCGGCCGGATAAGTTCTCCACGACGCGCCGCCCGCGGTAGACGCGAGAGTTGTATCGGGAGCGACCGGTTTGATCGGCGCCGCCGTCGGCGCGGTTACGGCGACGGCCGGCGGTGCGGTTGCGATTGACGGTGCAGGCGTGGGTTGCGCCGCGCGCGGAGCAGGTGATGCGGCTGCGACTGATGGCGTGGGCGCAGGCTGCGTCGCGCGTTGCGCTGGAGGACTGGCGGCGGCGAGCGCAGTCGGTGTCGGCGTTGGTGTAACGCCAGGTTTATTCGCGGCGGTTGCCGGCGTTGGCGAAAGCTTGAGGCCTTTCGCCAGTTTCCCGCCTTTCGGCGTGGGCAAAGCTTTCGCCGCCATCTTCGGCGTGGGGGTTGGAGTCGGTGTTTCAACCGCTACGGCCTGTTCCACGCGAACCAATTCATTGGCTGCGACAGCCGGAGTTGCGCTCGGCCCGATTCCCGGAATCGTGATGCCCGGTATCTCGGATTTCGGTTTGACCGCGGCGGCGCCGCTGCGGTAGCTCGCCTCCACTGTTTTGCGTTCGTCGTCTTTCATCAGTGGCCAGCCGCCGGCCATGTTCAAATCGAGCGGCGGTTCCAGACTAAAAGTGCCGCGACCCTGCGTGACGGTGTAACTTCCGTAGAGCAACGGCACCGTCGTGATGAGAAGGCGTCCATCGCTCAGGCGCTCGGCGTGCACGACAACGGAAAGATCATGCGAGCGTTCAAGTTTGGTCTCGAGGCCAGGCACGAGCGTTTCCTTCATCACCGGCACCGTCTGCGCATCGGCGGGATAAACATGTTCCATCAGCACTTCGCCGAAATCGACCGCATCGGTCAGCGTGACCATGCCGGTGGTGAACAAGTCGTCAGGCCCGAGTTCGCGCGCGCCGACGATGGTAAAACGACCGACGACATACGGCACCAGTCCCGCAACCTGCTGATAGTTGCGGATGAAATTGCGAGCCAGCTCCGCGTTGGTCTTGGCGAGTTCCGCGGAATGCAAAGCGCCGTAGCGTTCGAAAAGTTGCTGCGGCGAAAGAAATTCCCCGGGTGGCGCGGCCGTGAGTTGAAAACGTTTCGGCTGCTCGATCCGGTGCAGCTTTTTCAGGATGCGATAACTGTCCGGCCGTTCCGGTTGCCCGAAAATGTAATAGCTGCCCAACCACGCCGCCATGGTCGCGCCCGTGAGCAGCAGGATCGCGACGGTCCAGCCAAACCAGTTCGCTTTGCGTCGCGGGCGCCCGTACGGTTCGTCGTAACGATGATAGCCGCGATCCATCTAACGTCGTAGCGCGAACGCGATCTTCACGCCGGGCGGGCCGCGCCCGCATCGTTAGGCGCAGGCGTGGCGGACGGGGCCGGCTCGAAAGAGCTGCCGCAACCGCAGGTTCGCGCGGCGTTTGGATTCACGATCTGGAAACCGGCGCCGGTCAGGTCATCGTGATAATCAAGCGTCGCGCCGCGCAGCAATTGCGCGCTCTCGTCATCGACAAAAAATTGCACGCCGTCGCGTTCGATCACAGCGTCGCCCGCCTGGCGTGCCTCGAGCGACATCTCATATTGCAGACCGGAACAACCGCCCTTGGCGATCTGCACCCGCAGCCCTTTGCCCTCGGCGTCGGTGCGCGATTGCAGCAGCAAACGCAGCTGCCGGACGGCGTTGTCGGTTACGTCAATCATTCGAGGGAAAATTATCGCGCTGCGAAGTTATGGTCAAACCTCGCCCATTGGCGCGCTTTTTCTTCGCAATAAAAAATCGAAAATCTAAATTCGAAAATACCGATGAGCCGCATCCAGCTTTTGCCCGACATTCTCGCCAGCCAGGTGGCGGCGGGCGAAGTCGTGGAACGGCCGGCCTCGGTCGTGAAAGAGTTGGTGGAAAACAGCATCGATGCCGGCGCGGGCCGCGTGGAAGTGGTAATCAAACGCGGCGGAAGTTCGCTCGTGCGCGTGATCGACAACGGCATCGGCATGGATCGCGACGACGCGCTGCTGTCCCTGGAACGACATGCGACGAGCAAGATTCGCACGGCGCAGGATCTGGCGGCGATCGGCACGCTCGGTTTTCGTGGCGAAGCGTTGCCGAGCATCGCGAGTGTCGCGCGTTTTCGCCTAACGACTCGTGAAGCGAACGCCACCGCTGGAACGGAAATCGTGGTTTCCGGGGGGAAAATCGAAACGGTGCGCGATGGCGGCGAAGCGCCCGGAACGCAAGTCGAGGTGCGCTCGCTTTTCTACAATCTGCCGGCGCGGCGGAAATTTTTGCGTTCTGAGAACACGGAGAGCCGCAACGTCGAACATCAATTGCATCTGCAGGCCATCGGCCATCCCGAGATCGCGTTTGCTTTTGTGCGTGACGATCGGGTCGTCTTTCAATTGCCGCCGGCGAATTCGCTGCGCGAGCGCGTGCGCGATCTGCACGGAAACGATCTGGTGGCGCGTTTGCTGGAAGTTCAGCCTAACGAGAGCAAAGGGATCGAGATCTTCGGGCTCATTGGTCAGGCTGGGTTGAGCCGGCAGACGCGCGCGCAACAACTCATCTTCGTCAATGGTCGCGCGATTGAAAGCCCGGTCATGAATGCGGCCTTGCGCGAGGGTTATCACACTGCGCTGATGAAGGGCCAATATCCGGTCACGTTTCTATTCGTTAGGCTGGATCCGTCGGCGGTGGATGTAAACGTGCATCCGGCCAAACGCGAAGTGCGTTTTCGTGATCCGAACGGCGTGCGCGAAGCAGTGGTGGCAGCAGTCCGCCGCACCCTCGAAAGCGGACGCGAGGAATGGCAGGAAAAATTTCGCCCGCCGATTGCTGTAGCCGGGAGCGCCGACTCCGGCCCGTTCCGATTCTCGACTCTTCCGGAAACAAAGAGCGAGGTCGCGTTTACGCGGCCGGAGTCAACGCCTACGGCGACAACGCTGCCGTTGGAAAGCGAACCAGTACTCGTTAGGCCAAACGGCGCGGCCCCCGCGGAATGGAAGCAAACGACCGATCAGCAATTCCAGATCATCGGCGTGCTGAACAAACTTTACGTCCTGATGGAAAACGCCGCCGGTCTTGTCCTGGTCGATCAACATGCCGCGCATGAGCGCATTCTTTTCGAGGAACTACGGCGGCGCATGGAGGAGAAGGGCGTGCCGTCGCAGCGCCTGCTCTTGCCGCAAACATTCGAGCTGCCGCCGCGTGATGCCGAATGGGTCGAGCGTAACCTTCCCACCCTGCAAAAAATGGGCATCGGGATTGAGCCCTTCGGCACCAACACATTCAAGGTCGACAGTCTGCCGACGTTTTTCCGCGCGCCTGATCCGCTGCGTTTCATGCACGACGTGATCGACGAGCTGCGCAGCGCCAGCAACAGCAGCTCCGCGCTGCGCCTCGGTGAAGATATGATTGCGAAGACGGTCTGCCGTCACGCCGTGAAAGCGAACGATCCGCTGCGTTACCTCGAGGTGGAGAAACTGATTCGCGATCTGCTCGATTGCGAATTGCCCTACTGTTGTCCGCACGGTCGGCCGACCATGATTCAAATTTCGCACGCCGAGCTGGAGAAAAAGTTTGGCCGGAAAGTCTAACTAGTGCTGGTCGCGTCCAAGTATGGATTCGCGCAGGAGATAGAAGAGAAACAAGCTGTTATAGCGAAAGTAACGTCCTGCGAGGCGGCGCGGTTCGCTCCAAATGCGGTAGAGCCATTCCAAACCGTGATCCTGGAGCCAGCGCGGCGACTGTCGGACTTGGCCGGCGTGAAAGGCAAAAGCGGCGCCGACCGCAAGGTAGACGCCGCGGGGCAAGCGTTCCTTGTTGCGCGCGATCCACAATTCCTGTTTTGGACAACCGAGCCCGACCCAAACGAAGCGCGCGACGGAGTCGTTGATGGCGCGAAAAATCTTCGCATCCTCCGCCTCGTCCCAGCTACCAAATGGCGGCGCGTAGCGTCCGGCGATTTGCAACCCAGGTATTTGCCTAACGAGTCGTTGTGTCAGCTCTTCCAGCAGCGCCGTTGAACCGCCGAGCAGAAAATGCTTCGCATCGGTGGTCGCTGCAAGACAGCGCAGCATAAAAGTGGGTCCGTAAACGCGATCGCGGAGATTTTGTTTCCGGCGAAGTGCCGATTCATGCACCAGACCAGCGGCATGCCATCGGGCAGAAGCAGGTCGAATTTTTGCAAGCTGGCCCGAAAAACTGGATCGTGCCGCGCGAGCGAGACGACATGGGTGTTGGCTGCATCGACCGCATGAACCGGCCCGTCGCCGCCCAGCTTCTAAGATCGCGACGGCGTCGCCGTAAGTGGTCAAGCGAGCGGCTGCCGAGAATGGAACAAGTCTCGAAGGGTGCTGACATTTTCGAAAGTGTGCTATCATCGCACCCTTGCTCGGCCTGCGAAATTACTTGCGGAATAATCAACTCGCGCAGCTTCGTCACCCTTATGGCCCGGAAAAAAATTGTCGTTTGTGGAGCAGGTGGTTTCATCGGCGGCCATCTCGTCGTGGATTTGTTGCGGCAGGGAGAAACCGTGCGTGCGGTCGATTTGAAACCGCTCGATGAGTGGTACCAGATTTTTCCGCAGGCCGAAAACGTGCAGGGCGACTTGCAGGAACGCGCCGCTTGTGATGCAGCGGTGCGCGATGCGGGCGCGGTTTACAATCTCGCCGCCGACATGGGCGGAATGGGTTTCATCGAGAACAACAAGGCGTTGTGCATGCTGAGCGTGCTGATCAATACGCATCTGCTCATGGCGGCAAAAGAAGAAGGCGTGGAGCGTTTCTTTTATTCGTCATCCGCCTGCGTCTACGCGGCGGAGCATCAGACTGATCCGAACGTGACCGCGCTGAAGGAGGAAGACGCCTACCCGGCGATGCCGGAAGACGGTTACGGCTGGGAAAAATTGTTCAGCGAACGGATGTGCCGGCACTTCCGTGAAGACTTTGGAATGATCACGCGGGTGGCTCGTTATCACAATGTCTACGGACCGCACGGCACCTACGATGGCGGAAGAGAAAAGGCGCCCGCGGCCATCTGCCGGAAAGTGATTGAGGCCAAACTCTCCGGCTCGCCTGCGATCGAAATCTGGGGCGACGGTCAGCAGACCCGCAGCTTCCAGTGGATCGATGATTGCGTGAAAGGCACGCAGATGATCATGCAGGGCGATTTCTTCGAGCCGCTCAATCTCGGCAGCAACGAACTTGTGACCATCAATCGCCTGGTCGATCTCGCGGAAGAAATCGGCGGGGTGAAACTTGAGCGGCGTTACAACTTGAGCGCGCCGAAAGGAGTGAACGGCCGCAACAGCGACAACACGCTGATCAAAAAAGTTTTCGGTTGGGAACCCTCGACGAAATTGCGTGACGGACTGGAGCGCACCTATCGCTGGATTTACGACGACATGATGGCGCGGCGGGAAGGCAAGCCAAAGGCCGCACTGCCCGTCGGCGCCTAAGGATGAAGCGCGCGTCAATTGCGCGTCTGCTTTCCTGACCTAGATTTGCGCCTTCATGTCTTCCGGAGTTATCGCAGCCGGTCAGTCGGCGCTGGCGTGGATTAAACGCAATCCGCTGCCGGCTTTGTTGCTGGCTACGATTAGCGGCACGCTGATCTACTTCTACGGCATCCTCCCGCTCTACGCCGGCCGCACGATCTCGAACTGGGCCTGGATTCGTTACCTGCCCGAATACAACCAGGAACACAGCAAGCTTATCCCATTCGTTTTCGCCTTTCTCGTCTGGTATCACCGCAAGGCGCTGGCGGAAGCGCCGAAGCAGGGAAGTAACTGGGGCCTGGCGCTGATCGGCTTTGGTGCATTTTTCTATTTGGTAGCTGCGCGTGCGCTGCAGGCGCGCGTCGCGTTATTCGCGCTCCCGTTCCTGCTCGCCGGGGTGGTCATGTTTATCTGGGGAAAAAGGGTCGCACGCATCCTGGCGTTTCCTTTCGCGTTCCTGTTCTTCCTCATTCCCGCGGCCGCGATTGAGCAAACCAGTTTCCGTCTGCAATTCCTGATCACGGGAGTGGTCGAGAAACTAAGCGATTTCTTCGGGATCAAAATCTATTCCGTCGGCACGACGCTGCGCGCGGTCGACGGCACATGGGGCTTCGATATCTCGGAAGGTTGCAGCGGGATTCGCTCGCTTATCGCCATGACCATGATCACTGCCATTTATGTGCACATCATGGAGAAGCAGCTTTGGAAGAAGGTTGTGATCTTCAGTCTTTCGATTGTCTTTGCCGTGATCGGCAACATCGGCCGCATTTTCACCATCATTCTTCTGGCCCGGCTGGGTTTCCCGGATTTTGCCGGAGGCCTTTACCACGACTGGTCGCCTTTTATCATTTTTCCCTTCGCGCTTGGCTGCATGATTTTGACCAGCAAGCTGCTCAACATGAATTTCCGCCAGGTTAAACAGGACTCGCGCCGTGCCTTGAGGCAACAGGAGAAGGTGACCTATGACTACTAAGCGCCTCCTTCTTCTTCAGGTAATCCTTTTGGTCTCGTTAGGTACTGTCTTTTTCCTGCCGAAGGTGGCGAACTCGACGCCGCAGGGGATTGAGCTGGCTTTGCCAAGAACGGTCGGCAACTGGCTGGGCGAAGACCAGGAAATCACGCCGAAGGAACGGGAAGTTCTGGCCAAGGACACATCCTTCGCCCGCAAGCTTTACGTTGATGGAAAGGGGCATGGCATCTTCGTCTCCATCGTCATGTCGGGCCAGGACCTCGATAACAGCATTCATCGCCCGGAACGCTGTCTACCGGCGCAAGGTTGGAGCGTGGTTGACTCGAGGCGCGTCGCTATTCCGGTTCGAAACAAAGGCGAACTCGAGATGACTCGACTGCATAACGTGCGCAAGGCAACGACGCTTGATGGCCAGGTGGTTTCCGTTTACAACCTGAACTACTATTGGTTCGTTGGTTACAACGAGACCACGGCGTCGCATCTGCGCCGCACTTACATGGACATTCGCGACCGTGTTCTTTACGGCTACAACCAGCGCTGGGCTTACATTACCATTGCGGCCAATATTCCGCAGGGTGAGATGGGCCATGGCGAAGCCGACACGGACGAGATGTTGAAAGGCTTCATCCAGCAGCTAGTCCCGGAGATTCATCGTCCGGGAGAAACAGCTAGCGTTGCCACACGCTGAAGGCGGGCAACGTTTTCACAAGCCGAAACTTCTGCTCGGCCAGGTAGGCACTAACGGCGTGCCTCTCGTCGTAAAGCTCCGGCTTGGACAGGATGATGGTGTCGGGTTGGGGAAGCTCCTGTAGCTTTGCTTCACCCAGGTTAATAGCGAGACTGACAGGTGCGTCTGTGTTCCAGACTGGTAGCTGGTAGTAGATCGCCGCGGCGCGATCGGCCGACCACCAGACAGCCTTGTGTTGGCTAATGGCGGCCTCTGCTTCGGCGGCTGCGCCGCGGTAATCATCCTTTTGATGTCGGGCGGCAAAGCGTAACGAAAGCGCAGAAACTAACCACAGAATGATCATAGCGGCGCCGATTACCTTCCATCGCGTTTGCCATAGCTTCACCAGACCTATGGCTAGAACGATTAAAACGAGCGGAGTAACTGGCGTGAGATGCCTGCCTAACAAACGAAAATCCGTGATAAAGCAAAAGATGACAAGAGCGATTGCGGGAACCAGGCCGTAGATCAAAGCAGCAACAAGCTCCGTTCGATTCGCGGGTAGCAGGATTGTTGGAAGTGATTGCGCGAGCACGACACAAAGCACGACAGCCAGCGTGGATAACGCTGGGAGAAATCCATGAAACGCCGTCAGTCCTAGTTCCCTGATGTGCAGGACGCCAGGTCCGAGTCCGCCGAAACCCAGCAAGTTGAAACGCAGCGTAAGCCACATTGCGAAATTCCATTTGTCCGACACTGGAACCGCGCGCGCCTTGCGAGAGCGTCCAGAGGTAGTAGCCCGCCAACGCAATCAGTGGGATAAAGGTCGCGCCAAGAATCGCTAGCTCTCTTGTCTGAATTCGCCGGCGCAGACGAAAGAACAGGAAGGCAAAGGCAGCAAGGGCACCAGCGACCCACAAGGTCGCGAGAAGACTGGTTCCGGCCAGGATAAGAATTCCTTTGGCGAAATACCAGGCATCCGTGTTGGTCCCATTCTCTTTCGGTGCGAACATTCCGCTCAAGCCGCAAAGGACCATGCACGAAGCGGCGTATTGCATGAGGTAAGGCCGCGCTTCGTTCAGGTAGAACCAGAGGAATGGATTGACCGAGGCGATGGCGAGCAAAGGAAGCGGATCGTAACCGCGGCGCCGGCAAAGTCGGTAGAGCGCAAAGTGAGCGACGGCGAGCCAGGGAACATTAGCGAGGCGCAAAGCCAGTTCCGAATGACCGGCGATTTTCTCCCATGCCCAAAGGTAGAACATGTAGAACGGCATTTGCAGGTCAGAGCCTTTCTCGCTTGCCATGACCTGCCACCACGAGCTGGCCGATGGCTGGATCGCTTTCAGCGCGGAGTTCGCTTCGTCGATCCAAAGGCTGCTGTTACTCAGCGCGAGGAGCGGAAGAAGAGCGAAGGCGCCAAGGAGTAGTTTGCGGCGAAGGTTCATCGCGATTGTAGGATCGAACTTACCTGATGCGGCGTACGTCGGTGAGCATCTCCAGACCCATGGTAACCAGACGACGAAGGTTAATCGTGCTGTGCCCAGCCGCGCGCGCGCGGAAATGAATGGGCACGACACGCCAACGAATGGTGCGGTCTCGTTTCAAGACGAGGGCGAGCAAGACATTTTGCAGATCGAGCGATGGCGGAACTCGCTCCAGGCTCCGTCGCAAGACATCAGCGCGCATCAAACGATAAGGCACATTCGGATCGTGTACATAAGAGCCGCTGAAACACCAAAGGAGCACGCGGCAACAAAAGGAAACAAAGACCCGCATCCAGCCGTCGTCCCGCGTAACGCGATCGCCGAAGATACAATCGGCCTCAGCGCGGGCCTGCCAGAATTGCGGAAAGTATTGTGGATCGCATTGACCATCGGAATCGATTTGCAAAATCCACTGCGCGTTCTGTTGCAAGGCGGCCTCGTAACCAGCGCGGCAACTTCTGCCGTGACCGGAGTTGGCTTTGTCGATCAGCTGAACTTGCACGCCATTCCTTAGCTGTAGCGCGCGCACCATGTCGCCCGTTCGATCTGTCGAGCCGTCGTTAACAACCAGGACGCGAAACGACGTGGGCAAGGCTTGCAGCGCCTGCAGCCATTCCGCCAGGACTGCGCCGATGTTGGCTTCTTCATTGTAGACCGGCATTACCACGGTCAACTCTGGCTTATCCATGTACTCAGAACCCTCCCGCCGACATCTCGCTCCCGTGATAGGACTTCAGCCATTCGACCGTTTGTCTAATACCTTCTTCCAGAGGATAGGGATTCTCCCCCAGTAGTTGAAATGTAGCTTCCATCGGCGTGTCGTAGTCGGTGGTCATGCTGCGCAGCCGCGAGCTCGTGAGAGGAAAACCCTTCCCCGAAATGGCAGTGGCGAAATCGCCGAACAACGCGATGGCGCGCATAGCTGATCGAGGAGCCACCCGCACTTTGCGTCCGGTGATCGCTTGCGAAAATCCATTCGTCCAATCGTAGAGATTGATCGGTCGATCGCCGAGATAGATTGTTTTCCGGTTAACCAACTCGGCCGGCGCTTCCAGGATTTTCTCGATCTGGTGCACGACATTTTTCACATAGCCGTAGCAACGGATCACGGGTTCATGGCCTGGGTGCAGGTAAAGACCGCGCGCCACCACGCGCCAGAATTCACGGCGATAACGCAGGTGCCATGGGCCCCAGATATTGGTCGGCCGGATGATGGTCCAGCAACCCGGCAGGTTGGCCGCGCGAGTTAGCTGCTCAGTTATTACCTTACTCTGACCGTAAACGGTTTCGGGAAAATAGTCGGTGTCGTCCTTCGGCAATGGACCCGGCGCGCAGACAAACTGCGTGGAGGTAATGATGGTGCGTTTGATGGAAGGCGTGGCGCGAATGGCATCGAGCACGTTCTGTGTTCCCTCCGTGTTGACGCGATAACCGGCTTCCACGGTTGTGTTCTCATCGCACTCCGCGCGCGCCGCCAGATGAAGCACCGCCTCGGGAGCGAATTCCTGAAAGACCGCGGTGGTTTGGGCTGGATCAAGAATGTCGCCTTCTTTCCAATAGGCGTTGTGCCCGGGATCGAGCGGCGACCGATGCGAGTAGTTGAGAATGGTGTGACGCGAAGCGAACGCATCGATTGCATTCGTGCCGATGAATCCCGAGCCGCCTGTGATCAATATTTTCATCGCGCCAACACCTCGCCGTAAATTTTCGCTAGCTGCTCCACCATGCACGCGAAATCAAAATGGGTTCGGATTCTTTCCCGGCCGGCTTCGCCCATTCGCCGGCGCAGATCGGGAACTTGCAGGAGGGTGAGAATTCTTTCGGCTAACGCACTTGGATCGGCCGGTGGAACCAGATAACCGGTTTCGCCGTCCACTACCTGGTCGAGCGAACCGCCAACCGCCGTGGCGACGACCGGTTTTGCCATAGCCATCGCTTCCATCACCACGCCCGCGAACGGTTCCGGTTGCGCTGAAGGCAAAACAAAGATGTCGAGTGCCGCAAAAGCCGGCCGCGGATCATCCAGTTCACCGGTGAAAATTACTCGATCGGTCAGACCCAATTCCTCCACGAGTTGACGCAGCCTGGGCAAATGATCTTCGCTGCCGGGCGAAGGCGAGCCGACGATGAGGAGCGCGAAGTCGCAATCTTTCTCGCGCAGATGCCGCGGCCGCGCGCACCAGAAATTCCTGACCTTTTCGCACGAACTTAATTCGACCGACGCAGCCGATAACTACGCGACTCTCTTCGATCCCACATTGCTTTCGCAATTCCGCTCGCCCTTGTTGCTCGAAATCGCGCAGTCGAAAACCGTTGTGGATCACGACGACCTTTGGATCTCCTTGGAATTGCGCCGCGATCGCGCGTGAAACGCAAATCACCACATCGGAGAAAGCCAGGATGTATTTCCGATACCAGTGCCACAGTCCGCGAAACTCACCGTACCAATCGCGGATGTGCCAGACGTGAGGAACGCCAGCGAAACGCGCTCCGAGCCCGGAAAAAAGAATGGTGCCGACGTTGGTGTGGACGAGATCGATGCGATGACGCCGGATAATTGAGCGCAAACGGGCAGCCGCGATCGGCACATTGCAGAGAAAAGGAATCATGCGCCAGGATTTGAAAACGTCGCGCGTGATGATGCTCATTCCGCCCATGATCATCACTTCCACGCCGGCCTGTTTGAGCAGCGGAACCAGCGGCCCTTCTTCCGGCAGGAGAACGATTGGCTGAAACCGCGTGCGATCCAGCGCAGCGCTCAGGCGCAGCAACGACCGGCTCGCGCCATAAATATCGGCGCTGTTGTGGACAAAGAGAATGCGTCGCGGCATCCCGGCGTTTGCCTTTTCCTTCGACGCCCTTGGCGAATCGCCTATAAGTGTCTCACTCATGTGCGGCATCGCAGGTTACGTCAGCTGGACTACTCCGCCCGCGGCGGAAGTCTTGCGCGCGATGGAGAAATGCCTCGCGCATCGCGGACCGGACGAAGGTAAGATTTGGCTGGATCAACACTGTGGTTTCGCTCATCGCCGCCTGCGGGTCATCGATCTTTCGCCCTTAGCTGCTCAACCGATGAGCAATGAAAGCGGCGAGGTGACGGTGATGTTCAATGGCGAGATTTATAACTTCATTGAGCTGCGAAGCCAACTGGAGGCATGCGGTTTCATGTTCAAGAGCCGCAGTGACACGGAAGTTTTGTTGCACGGTTACGCACAATGGCGGGCAGGCTTGTTCGAAAAATTGCGCGGCATGTTTGCCATCGCCATCTGGGATAAGCGAGAGCAGCACCTGGTCGTGGCGCGCGATCGCCTCGGTAAAAAGCCGTTCTTCTTTGTTGCTGATGATAATCGTTTCGCTTTCGGCTCGGAGCTAACGGTCTTTCGCCACCTCCCTGCACTGACTCTTTCCATTTCTCCATCGGCCTTCTCCGAATACATCGAGTTCGGCTATGTGCAAAGTCCGCGCACTATTCTCAATGAAGTAACTCAGCTTCCGGCCGGCCACTACGCAACCTTCGGTCGCGCCGGCTTATCCATCCATGCCTATTGGGCCCTGCCGGAAAATCCGCCAGCGCGAGATGAAGACATTGAGATAAGTCAGGCTGCGGCAAAGATGGAAGGTCCGTTACGCGACGCAGTGGCTTGTCGCCTGATTAGCGATGTTCCCCTGGGTTGTTTCCTCAGCGGCGGGATCGATTCGAGCCTGGTCGCCGCGCATGCTCAGGATTTACTCCGTGGCAGGCTCAAGACCTACTCGGTCGGCTTCGAAGCTTCTTCCATGAACGAAGCTCATCACGCCGCCGGTGTCGCTCGACACTTAGGCACCGATCATCATGAGATCATGGTTAGTCCGCAATCGGTTATTGACGAATTCGTAGACATCTTTTCGCGTGTTTCGGAACCGATCGGAGACGATTCTTACCTGCCGACCTACATTATCTCGCGTGAAACTCGGCGGGAAGTGACCGTTGCTCTTTCTGGCGATGGCGGCGATGAGGTCTTTTGCGGCTACGACAAGTACAGCCGCTTCGTTTCCGCACGACGCCTGCGACGCCTGCTGCCAGTGGGAACACGGAAGGCAGCACTTTCCCTGGTCGGCGAACGGGGAGGCGATCGCGTCGCCAAGAGCCTGGAGGCTTTGGCTGCGCCCGATGATGAAAGCATGGCGCGCTGGTTGTCTACGCTTTGGAAGAAATCCGAGCTTCAACGGCTGCTTAAAGGCAAATCCCAAGTACCTAACGAGTCAGATGCTTTTTCGCGCATCTGGAATCGCTTCGCTGGCTTTCCCGTTATCGAGCGCTTCATGCTTACCGACATGGAGACCTATCTCGCGAACGACATCCTGGCCAAGGTCGACCGCGCGAGCATGGCCCACGGCCTGGAAGTCAGGAGTCCCTTCCTCGATCAGAACATGGTAGCGATCTGCCTTGCAAATTGCATCGCGCGCTCGTCCCGGTAAAGACGTGCTGAAGCAGATGCTGGCGAAGCATCTGCCGCGCGAACTGTTCGATCGACCGAAGAGCGGCTTCGGTATGCCGGTGCACGACTGGTATCGAGGGCCGCTGCGTCCGGTTTTGGAGAAATACACTTCGTCGGAAAGAATTGCGAAACGCGGCTTGTTAAACCCGAAAACGGTTCAGCATTTTGTTGAGTCTCATACCTCGAGCCGACGCAACTTTGGCCGCAAGCTACACGCCATCGTCGCTTTCGAAATGTGGGCCGATAACTTCTTTGGTGAAGGTGTAGCTGTTACGGGCGCCGCTGCGCCGTAACGGAGATACCTCCGTGCGGATGCCTTGGCTCAACCGCGAAATCAGCGGCTTCCAGCCAATGTTTCACGCGCGCGAAGGTCTGCGGATGATCGTGCGCCGGCGAATACATATCCAGGGTATCCAGGCGCACCCACTCCCGAAAATGCTCCTCACTTAGCGGGATGCCTTGCAGATGCGCTGATGAGACCGGCAGCAGCCTCATAGCGATTTTACCGATAAGTCCGCTATAACGAGCCCGGCGCGTGATAGGCCAACACAAACGCTCCAGCGAGGTAGAGAAGCCTTGGGTTTGCGCAAACTCCCAGCGGCGCGTGATTGGGCGTAGGAGGTATTTGAAGCCTACCGTGCCGACAAACGCCTTCCAGTCCAGCTCATAAATCCAAAGACCTACTTTCCCACCTGCTTTGATCTTCTGGAGGATGCTTCCTACCGCCTTGCATGGGTCTGGTGTGTGCTGAATCACTCCGATACAATAGGCGTAGTCGAAAATAGCGTGTGCGAATGGCAGGTTATAGATCGAAGCCTGGATACAATGAAAACGCGGATGGTGCCCGAGGTTGTTATACGCTGCTTCGACTGCTGAGCTCAAATCTACTCCGATAACTTCAGATCCGTCGTCAAGCGCAACTTCCGCGAAGCGCCCGGCACCACAGCCTACGTCGAGCACCAGCCTTTCATCAAGTTCCGATGGCAACCACTCCGTGATGCTGTAAAAGCGATCCCTCGAAAAGCTGCTACCATTAACTGAATCCAGCTGGACCCTGGCGTGTTGATTCCATTGCAGACCGAAACTGGTTGCGTAGTTGTCTGGTTCAACAAAGCGCGGCACGCCGCGGATGATTGGATAAGAGGCCTTGCACTTCGTGCATAGCAACTGTCCCGATTCGATTTCACCCTGCTTGTTATCGCCTTCCAGTCTTAACGCAGTGCCGTCAACCGGGCAGACAAGCCACTGCACGAGTTTTGTCTTCATCAAGAAATAGCTACCGCCGCCACCGGTAGGTCGGATGTGTCACTCGAAACGTCGTCCTGCTGAGGGGACTGCGTAGGGTGTAGATGGCATACTCGAACGGCTTCTGCCGATAAGCACCCGCGAGCCAGCGACGAAGACGGTAGTGAGCTATGATTGCTTGACGGAACGTGCGAGCCCAGGCTGGAGCACTGGCGACAATCTCCGCCTTCTCCTTTAAGGCCGCAGGGGCAAGGTTGCGATTCGCTTCTGTCTCCGCGAAGGTAGAAGTAAAGATCGGCAGGACCTTCATCCTAACTTTGTGACTAAGCGTACGGATGATCCAATCAGCGTCTCCTACATCTTTTAGATCGGGATTGAAGAACAAGCCATCTCGGTCGAGAATGCGCCGGCGAAAGAAAGTCGCACAAGTCAGGATTGCTATGTTTTGACTCACCCACGTATGATATTTGCCGGGCAGAATTGCTTTCCGATAGGCCACGAATTCGCCGGCTGGATTTATCACTATGGCGTGAGCAAACACGACATCGGTCTTGGGATTGTGCTCGAAGACTCTTGCAACCTCGGCTAGCGCGCCCGACAGGTATTGTTCATCGCAGTTCAGGTAGGCGAGTAGGTCACCCGACGCACGGCGCAGACCACGATTCACGGCGTCATACATTCCGTTATCTTTTTCGACGAACAGTCTGACTCCGGGTTGGGTTGCGGCCCATTCTTCCACCGCGCGCCCGGTGCCGGCATCCTGAATGATATGTTCGACCTTGACGCCCTCCTGGTCGGAAATGGATGCAGCGCAGAGCTTGAGCCATTCAAGCTGATTGTAACTTGGAGTTACGATGGAGAATACTGGCGACACTTAGAGATACCTTCTGTTCGGATAAGGAAACTACGGAGCTTGTCTTGGCAGGTCCTTAATGAGGATGTCTGGCGATTGAAACAAGATCGGCCATGGCTCTGCTACGGTGGTCACATTTTCTTCGTAGGTAGGTCGTTTCTTGTTGAGTGCGCCCGGGTCGATCATCTCCAAAGCATGTAGCAACGGTGAATCGCTGATCATGACCAGCTTGGTATAACCCAGTGCGAGCAAGCGTTGCAAAGCCTGCGTATCCTCGAGCATCTTTGTGTTATCGATCGTCAAGCCTCGACGATGCGACAGGATTAGCATTTCGCCTCCCCAGCCACCTCCCGCAATCAGTAGCTTGTCAGCCGGGGTCGTATACTGATCAATCGTCCGCGCCATCAGCTGTGGATACGGATCATAGTCGAGGACGATTTTGATCCCTATTAGTCCTTGCACGGCGGAAAGGAGTAGCACGGCACAAAGACCTGTTGCCGTCAGGGTGCGTTGCCACGGGACCCGAAGGTTCAATAAGCTTTCAAGGCGAACCACGCCCGCGGCGCATAACATGGCGATGGCGGGCGAATAGAGAATGAAGTAGTGACGATGGACCAAAACCAGATGCGAGAAGATCAGCGTGGTTACAAGCGCGGCGATCAACCATGCTTTGGCCAGCTTATTGGATGAGAAGAACAGTGCCCACGCTGCCAAAGCTACGAGCGCAAAACTACCGAAGAGGCAATTAAGGGCAGCCCAGCCGCCTTTACCCCAATTGAACGGGCTTAGGCGGTAATGCCAGTCGCCAAAGTACCATCTCCACATATCTGGGTTGCGCGAAAGACTTAGATCGACATAGGGGAATTCCGCCTGGGCCAGGCATGAATCGGTGTAGCGAGTCCAGGCAAAGAATAACAGGCCGCTTACTCCGCCAGCTGCCATAAGCAGCAGCCACCTTTTCGCCGAACGAGGCGCGCGGCCCATTAGGAGCAAGCAACTGGTCAGGCCGACAGACATGAACAGCGGTAGCTTGGTTACTGCGGAGAACGAACCGAAAAGGATTGCCGGCACCAGCCAGACCGCGTGACCATTCTCGATAAGCTTATCAGCGAAGAATAGAAACCAGAGAGCAAAGGCAAACGAAAGCCCATCGGCTGATGCCTGACCGCTGATCAGAATGATGATTGGTTGGGTAAGCAGAAAGATAACCGCCCACCATGCCGCGCGTCGTTGCGTGTATTTTTCCGCCAGCCGATAGAATGGCCAAATGCCCGCCGCGAACAGAAGCAAAGAGAGCAGGTTGGCCCAGCCAAACCAAGGGCCGCATAGCTTGAACCCAAAGCCAGCCAACGCCTGCCAGAGCGGAAGCTCCTGCGGTGTCGGTGTCTGGGTGGCGTTAAAGCCAACGATAATCGGCCGAAGCAAATCTACCTTGCCCTTGGCGTATTCGATCGCCGTCCCCAGGTGAATGTCGCGATAGTGTGAGTAACCGGCTTTGGCACTCGCCAGATGAAAAACGATAATGCACCCGTAGAATAAGATCGCGACTGCAACTAGGATTCGATTATTCTTCTGCATAACCTGCCGCGCTCGCCCAATGGCAATTGCACATGTAACGTTCAGCTTGAATGCGGGAACTGTGTAACTCAAGCTTGCCGAATCTTCAAATGACAGCTGGTCTGAGGCGGCGTGCCACTCTGTTTTCATTGTTTTTGGCGGTTTTCGGCCTGGAGCAGAGTCGGGGTGGATCGGCCACTGTGCGGGCGGAACCAGGAGTGGTTGTCGTCTATCATGCTAACGGACAGGGTACGCGATATCGTCCTGCCGCTCCGACCGACCAGGAACGGGGAGCAGCACTTCTCAGGGCGGCGGCGGCTTCAGCGCCTGGCGAAATGATCGCAATCGGCCCCGGTGTCTTCGAACTTCCATCCAGCCTGGTAACGAAGCGCGGTCAGACGGTGAGCGGCGCCGGCGTGAACCTAACGACATTACGATGGGCGCCGTTGGCCTCTCAACCTACCAGCACCGATGGAGCTCAACTGATCGGCAATAACTACTTCACCCAGACAGATGGAGTTACGGTACGAGGGCTAACGGTTGACTGCAATGCGCAGAACCACGCCGACCGAGTCGGGGCGGAAGGAATTGTCCTGAATGGCTCTAACTGCACGATAGAAGATATCAAAGTGATCAATCCGGGTCGGACGGATGACAATGAGTGTTTTCCAGTCGCGATGTACAGCGGAGCCAGCACCGTTAAGAAAGTGAATGGCCGAATCCGGCGAGTCGAGGTAACTCAGCCGGCCAGGATCCTTTGGAAAGCAGGCCTGAGCTGCGTCCTTATTGGTGGCACCTATTATGACTCATCCATCGAAGATTGTTACGTGCATGATATAGACGTGGGCGACAGTTCGGGAAAGGAATTGGGCAAGCCACGTTTCGTTCATGCTTTTGGCATGAGTGGAAGTGACAATGGCATGCCTCCTTGCGTCCGCGGACGAGTGGCGCATAATCGCGCGGTCAACCTGACTGGAATCGCTGGTGCCCAGGGCGCGGGTGTCTATACCGATACCGGAAGCGTGGATGGCTACGACATCGAAGGCAATGAGCTCATCAACGTCATGCGCGGAATCAATCTGCATGAAGCTACCTCCTATGACAACGTCAGGATTCTCCGGAATAAGATTCGCTTTATTTCCGGCATAGCTACAACGGGTGGCATCGTGCTCTCGGCAAATCAGCTTGGTAGTTGTTTGATCGCCGATAATGATGTCGGCCAGCAGGATCCTTACTCTGCCACCGGCTCCTATGCCATCGCGATTGGTCGCGTCAAGCAGGTAACTCTGCGCCACAACACTCTGCGAATGAAAAGCCGAAGCAGCGAGATCTATTTGGCGCGAGATGTTAAGGTCGCCGAGTGCGGAGAACCGCCGAGCTGATGGGAGCGTGATTCAAGTTAACAGTGAATCGATTCAAAAGAAGCCTTAGCCGGTCGCTTCGTAGATAATTCGTGAAAGTCGTTCATCTTTGCACCGCGCCGCTCGCGCCTGATCATCCTGATCACGGTCGAGTAGCGATGCATCCGGGACGCTGGACCTTGAACCTGGCCAAGGCTCAACGCACTCACGGTGGGATTCAGGCGGAACTTCTTGTCCAGGTGCCTGGTAGCTCACGAAATTACGAAACCGAGCTGGACGGCGTTCCCGTCCATTACGTGGCGGCGCCGGATAAGCTTCGGTCTGCGACTCTATTTCAATTGGATGCTATCCGGTTGGCAAAACAGGTTCGTAGCCTAAGCCCGGATATAGCTCATGCGCACGGCACCGAGGATGCCTTTGCTTTGGCAGCTCAACGCAGCGGCCTGCCCAACGTCCTGACGGCGCAGGGTCTTCATTTTCAGCTTAACCGCAAAGTGAAGACGCGGATACTGAGCCGCGCGCGGGCTGTTCAATTCACGGAATGGCTGGCCTTCTCACGGGCACGTCATGTTATCGCCAAGAGTGATTACGTAGCGCGCGAGCTTAAAAGCCGCTTCCCGCATCTCATTCTGCATTTAATCCCCAATACGTTCGACGAGCGTCTTCTCGATGTAAGGACTAACAAACGAACAAACAGTCTCGTTTATGTGGGAACCATTTCACCGCACAAGGGCGTCCATACATTGCGCAAGGCGTTACTCGATGTGAGTCGCGTTATTCCGACTGTAACCTTAGATGTAATTGGCGACCACAAGACGGGAGCTTTTCCCTACGAAATCGAAGAGAAGAAGTTGTTGCACGAAACGCTGGGTGATCGGGTGGTGTTTCACGGCACGCTCGAACCAATGGAGCTGGCCAGGATTGTAGCTTCTGCAACGGCACTCGTGGCGCCGTCGTTCGAAGATATGTTTGGTAACCAACTAATCGAGGCCCTGCTTTTAGGGACGCATGGCATCGTGGCCGGCGGAACGGCGTTGGCGGAGAATGTGCGCCGATTTGGCAACGGTGTTATCGTTCCACAAGAAGATCCAGAGGCCCTGGCGAATGCAATTTTGAAAACACTGCAAGAAGTTCCAGCCAATGCCGCGGCTGAGATGGCGCGTAATGCGGTTGTGGCCGCCTTCAACCCCGCTGAAGTCGCGCGATCGCATCTAAAGGTATACCAGCAACTACTAGGCTCATAAGAGTTGCTTCAAGGCACGCGGAGTTACTTTAGCAGCAACGGCGTTGATTTGACTTAAAGCAACCTTATCGAGACAAATCCGCCCCAGTTCACCCGGCGAAGAGATGTCTGCTGCTGAAAAGATGTAAGGATAGGAACCAACCTGTCGCAGTGCTTTCTCACACTCATGATTGAAATGCTCGCCGGGAATGCCAAACGGATAAGCAAATGCTTCCGGCTCTCGCTGCGTAACTTTCTGGAGTAGCTGATGACTGACTCGCAGGTCTTCTTCCAGCTCAGCTGATGTTAGTTTGCTCAGGATATGATGCGAATGGGAGTGGTTGCCAATTTCGATCAAGTCTCTGCCCTGTTGGAGCTGCCCCGATGTGACATACAGTTGATATCGCTGGGCCAGTTCGGCGGGCGTTATTCCAAAGCTGGCCATGCCTTCTGCCAAAGGTTCGACCACGCTCTTGAGACCAAAACGTTCATGCATTGTCTTGCGCGCTGCATTGGGTGCGAGAGCTTGTCCCTTCGAGATCGAGCGCCAAAGCGGAGCGAGAAAAGCTCCTTTCGACTGATGACGCAGGAACTGATACTGGATATGCCATGGCGTGTAAGCATTATCGAGGACCCTGGTATTAACGAAAAAGAGCGCAGGTATCTGATGATCGGCAGCCAGGTCCGAAATCGCAGACCAGCTAGATTGAAAACCGTCGTCGAAAGTTAGCAGCAGACAGCGTTTAGCTTCGCCTGGGTTTACGAGGGCCTCCTTGTATTCTGCCCAGGAGAGGAAACGATATCGCTTTCGCAACATGGAGATGTGCCTAAGAAAGTCGTCTCGGGACAGTGTCATCTCGGCAAGAAATGGGACGCTCTGCGGATGGCCAACGCAATGGTAGAGAAGGGCGCGTGGCCATGGCGTTATCTTATCCTCCCAATACGGTAGCAAACCGGAACGGCTAATTGCCTCCTTTAGCGCCGAACTGATACCAGCCTTGAACATGATTCGTTAGGTATTGGGGCGGCGAAGGAGAAAGACCTTCCTGTTATCCAAGCCGAAGCGGATCCGATCATGCTGGGACACACCTTCGGTCAGATCGAGTATTTCAGTTTCAAAGCCCGCGGTGCGCAAACGGTCAGGCAGGTCGCGACCATAACGGCGAATATGATAAGAGTCATCGGCATCGGCCTGCGTGTAATCGATTGTTTCGGCCTGATGCGGATCGAAACCTACCCGCAAGAGTCCGTAGGAGCCCGGTCTTAGAACACGATAAAGTTCTTTGAGAGCCGCCGTGTCGTCTGGAATGTAATCGAGTACCTCATAGCAAAGAAAAAAATCGAAAGAGCCCGATGCGAAAGGCATGTGCTGCAGGTCACCCTGAACATCCGCCCAGGGTTGGAAATATCAAAGCCGATCGTTTCGCGACTGTCTAATTCTTGAGCTAACATCTTTCCGCTCGACTTGGTAGGGGCTACATCGAGCGTGCGCGGTCTTAGCTGGCGAACGCGTTCGCCCCATTTTGAACGTCGGGCAAAATAGACCATTGTCCGATAACGATCCATCAGGCGGCAGTTTGGGCAAAAGACCTCCGCTCGATAACCGTCTACGTAGTAGATTGGGATGAAAGCAAACCCGGACCAATGACAAAACTCGCAATAGCGCCGCCTGGGCAGTAACTGAATGGAAGAAAGTGCGTTGGCGCCGACGGAAAGATAAATGCTAAAACCGCGCAAAGCTTTAGCGATCTCCCCCCGTTTGAGATATCTCAGCTGAGTCTTGAAGCTGTCCTGGGTGGCACGCAGATAAAACCGGATGCTCTCGGACGATAATTTCTTGATAAGCTTGTGCGGGCCGCGAGACAGTGTCGGCCGGTCATTATGTAATGCGTCAGGCACGCCTTGATTCTAGGTAGGAGCTCCTTGCAACATTTTCTTTAAAGAGTCCGTTACGACACGCGCGTTCCGTTCGACATCGAAGTCCGACACTATGCTTACGAAGCCGCTGTCTACTACGCCTTCTCCCATCTTTGCCTGTAACAGACTCATCTCTCTCTCCAATTCCGCATGATCGATCTGATAGTCCAGGATCTCGGATAAGCTTATGTTTGGGTGATAGCTAAAGACGCCTGGTAAGGTCTTGTACCAAGCCTGACCGAAGGTCAGTACATTCTTTCCGCCGCTAATCGCTTCCCATCCCGCGGTCCCGGTAATGGTGCAAACAAAGCGAGAGTTACCAATCAGGGCGAAGGTATCCGTTTCCGTGGGAACAATCACTGCATTTTTAACGGCTTGAAGTCGGCGAAAAAACCAGCGTCCACGCATCGTGCTGTTTTGAACTGGATTATCCTTAATGTAGATAAGCCAATCTGATGGGAGTAGCTTTGACAGGCGCTCAATGGCGAGAGCTTGATCGAAGTAAATATGTCCCAAAGCGGAGGTCGTGGCTTCCGGCTGGAGATGCAAAGGGAAGTAGACGTAATTCATATCGGGACGGAACTGGCCCGCAAAACGACGCATATCCCGGTAGTATCGACGCTCGTTCTGGTAACGAAAAAGAGCCTGGCCACGCATTTCCCGGGTGAGTAGATCTTTGACGAAGCGCAAGCCAATGGTCTGATCCATCTTTTGATCTAAGAATCTAAGATAGTGACGCGCACTGGTAAGGTGAGAGAGGGTTTCGCTGCGCGTCTGAGGATCACGAAGTCGCTTAAGAGTCCGCTGCCATTGCTCACGGACAATTTTCGGTGGCGGCTGAGGCTTATAGAACGAATGCCATTCCCGCTCGTGCCGCCTTTCAATATGGAAGGGCACGGGGTCACTGAGTTGTGGGACTTCCCGAAAGTCGCCGAAATCGTCCCAGTGATAACAGAAAAAGAACCTGGCCGGGAAAAGGGATTGCCAGAAGAACAGCGACCGAATGCCTAGGTATTGAGCTATCAGGTAAAGAATAAAATCTGCGCCCAGGTGAGGAACGCGGCTGAAAATGATTAACTCAATCTTATTCGCGACAACCAGATTGTAGAAGTAATCGAAGAGTTGATTAAAAAGATGCAGGTGATCGTGAAATGTCTTTTCATTGTAGTAGGTCGTCGTGTCATAGCCAGAGTTGCGGCAGTTCATGTCGATGAACCGTGGCAAAGCCTCGTAAACCTTATCGTAGATTTCGCTGCCACCACCCTGGTAAGCTGGGTTCGTGAACTCGCCGGAATAGAACGAATGCGAATAATGAGTGCCCTTTTGTTCGAACGCAAAACGTAGAACCACTTCGCAAATACGCTCGTCCTGAAGATTCCGTATAATCGGATCCCAGACTGAGCCCCGGTCCCAGAGCAGCGTCCGTGGAGGCTTGGTCCAATTTTCTGCTTCAGAGAATTCGTGCTTCATCCCTAATCACCGGGAGTTTGTCTACACTACTCGCGCGAGGCGCCCATATCCATCCGATCGTCGTAGTGAGGTGCACTTGCTAGGCGGTGGTATTGGTTTCCCGTCCGGGACGAGAGGATTGGGCCATTTCGCGAAACCGCGGGCTTGTTTGCATCAACTGGTCGTAATTGCCCTGCGCTATGACTCGACCTTGTTCTAGCAGGAATAACACATCGCAGCTCTGCACCGTTGCCAGGCGGTGAGCAATCATGATGATAGTCTTCTCGTGGGCAAGGCTGTGAATGTCAGCCATGATCAAAGCTTCCGTAATTCCGTCGAGAGCACTGGTGGCTTCGTCAAGAATTAGGACGGACGGATTCCGATACAGCGCTCGGGCAATACCAACGCGCTGCCTTTCGCCGCCGCTTAGACGAATGCCGCGTTCGCCGATGACCGTGTCGTAACTCTGGCCGAGTTCCTCTGTGATGAACTCATGCAGGTGCGCGATACGGGCGGCGCGCTCGACCGCGGCTTGATCGATTTCCTCCACGGATACGCCGAAGGCGATATTACGCGCGATGGTATCGTCGTATAAGTAGATGTGCTGTGAAACGTACCCCACCTTGCGTTGCCAGGCGGAAGCATTCTCAGGCTTAAGTTCCAGATCATCGATCAGGACTTTGCCGTTCTGCGGACGAAGAAGGCCAAGAATGATGTCTACCGCAGTAGTCTTACCAGAGCCAGTGAAGCCCACAAATCCTACGGTGCTATTGCTCTTGATCGTAAGTGATAGCTCTTCAAGTGCGGAATAATCTGCGGTCGCGTAGCGAAAGGTGATATTCTGCAAGGAAATTTCATGCTGCAACTCGACCGGAGCGTTGGACACCGGTGCCCTGTCGCGAACATGTGAGCTAGTTTCCGTAATGTCCCGATAAAGCGTATCGAGCGCGGGAAGATGATATCTAACCGTGGCCGCGCCAAAGAAAATTTGCTGTAAGGCCGGTAACAATCGATAAGCGGCGAAGGCATAAAGACCTACTACAGAAATGACCTGGGCCAGGTTCTTATTCGCCGTGATCAGGTACAAAACACAGACAAGGATGCCGCCGAAAGCAATAGTTTCCAGAGCGTAGCGCGGCACGGTCGAAATCACGGCTCCGCTGGCCTGGCTGCGAGAATAGATCTGGGAGAGTTGGGTGTAGCGATCCACGAATGTCTGCTCTTTTGCGAGTAGCTTGAGATCCTTGATGCCGCCAAAGGCCTCATTGGCAAGTTTGTAACGTGCTACGTTAGTGCGAGTTCGTTCCTCGCCGCCCGAAAGCAGGCGGGAGCGGACCAGTGCGTAGATTAATCCGTAGGCGCCTCCCAGAACGATCGTGACCACGATGGTTAGGATAGGATCGACCAGGAATAGCAGAATGAGGATTAAGGCAGCAACGATGGCCCTCGCGAAAAGGTTAAGTCCGGGCGTGATAACTCCATTCGTTACCTGGGCGACCTCTCCCAGGATATTGGCGGACAAGTCGGATGTATTGCGGGAAAGAAAGTAGTCGTAATCCTGATTCAGGTAGTTCTTGAGCAAACGAGTGGAAAGCGTGTGATTGCGCATCCAGCTGTACCTGAAAAGAAGCCAGGTTGTCAGGCCAGTTACGAGGTTGCTCAGGACGATGAGGAGTAAAACGACGGCTCCGATCGCGACGAGAAATGACTTTACCGAGGTGAAGCCAAAAGTCTGATAAATCGCATGAAGCTTCTGGCTTGTCTGAATCGTATCCGGGTTGGTTACGATGGCGAGAAAGGGCATTACGGAAGCAATGCCCGCGACTTCCAGAATTCCCATCAGAACCACCGCCAGTAAGAGCCAAGGTAACTGGCGGCGTTCCTGATCGGAAAAGAGCGCAACTATTTTTCGAATGCCGTCAACCATGGCAAAGCTAAGCCAGTGTTTTCGCGAGGCGAAATCTCAAGCGGCAGCACGTCGCGCCAATGGCTCTCTGGGAGCGCTTCTCTTCGTAGGAGTGACCTCCTTTTGGGGAAGGCTATAAAATAGCGACACGAGGACTCCGTACATCCACCAGGTGGAAAAGGCATCCTCGGCGGAATGTCCGCTGGTCCAGGAGCGAAAGATCGCAAGAATGAACGAAAGTAACAGCATCAGAGACAGCGTGCGCAGCGCGTGCGGTGAGTGGTTCTTCGATAGACAGAGAAGCCAACAATCACAGCCTGGACCCAAAAAACGGCCCAAAAGAGCATCGCTGGAAAACCAAAGTCCGCCCAAATTCCCAGCCATGTGTTATGCCATGACGAACCAGAAGCCAGATTCTGCGCGACCGTTTCCGTTCCGTAAAGGAACGCGACCGGGATGATTTCGCGGCGAGTTACACCGTAGCCCTTTCCTATAACAGGGCTTTCCTTGATACGATCCCACGCCAGTTCTCGCATGCGGGTGCGAAATGGGTCGATGCCATCCTGAAACTCCGACTTAACTTCCCAATCCCATTTGCCGGGAAAATAGGAGAGCGCGCGTTGCGCCTGCAGAGGTAACTTAAACCATTCTCCGTGGCCCAGGGTAAGAAAGGTGATGAAAATCGCAGCCAGGATTCCGCCGATGATGACGTAGGAATACTCCTTGCGTACGAGCTGCCGCGACCAAAGGAAGTAACATGACCGAAGCAAAGCCGGCTCTCTTTCCGCTAACAGCTGCCAGCGCGATACAAAACAGCGCCTACGACCATGACCCACGGCCTGGTAAATCCGATCACTTCTCTTACTTTGTAACGTGACACCAGGTAGAGCATGATCCAGTAAGCCGGTGCCACTTAGAGCCTGGTGCCAGGTGTAATAGGCTTCGGCACTTGGGTCCGCGAGAGGCCTGGGCAATCGTGCCAAAAAGCCAGAAGCGAAGCAACTCGAGGGCAAGGCTAACGATTGATCCGATGATAAGGAGGCGAATTAGCCATTTCGCATCGCGTTCGGTGATCTTCTGGTTAGCCAGGATCAGGAATGAAACCAGCGCCAAAGCGATCTTGAAGTAGAAGCGCGCGCCACCGAGGGAAGAACCCATTCCGCTAAGGCCGACCGGGTGCATGAAGAAGATCAGCCAGCCCACGCCGTGTAGAGCATTACTCCCACATGGGCGCGACGGAAGAGTGCCACGCCCCGCGGATTGAGCGCGTAACGCAAGGCAAAGACGGCCGGCGCACATGAGAATGGCGAGCTCGGATAGGTCAAAGGCGCGATGAAAGAAAGGTATGGCCGGGATGTTAAAGGAGAAGGCGATTGGAATAATGTATCCAATACCTGGGACCCAAGGCGAGGATCGCTACGACCGCGCCGACGGTGAAGAAGACCAGGTAAACCTGGATGAAATCGCTTTCACCGATAGCTATGCCAATCAGGAGCGTTAAGGCGAGACCGGCCAGAATGGCAATGATGACCGGCAGACGCGGGCCGATGGTGTCGAAAGACGAGGCGGAGCGCACGTTAGTGAGGTTGGGTTGCTCGGTTGACTTACTCTAGTTGCGCTAGATCACATCGGCAAAAGTGCGTTCTGTTTTGCGAAAATACCAGATGCCGCTGGCCAGGACGATGGCCGTGGTGATGAGCGACAGGAGAAGGCTGTCGCGCGGGAAGGCGGTGGCGCCGCCGGAGATGGCCCAGCGGAAACCGTCGATCACCCCCACCATGGGATTGAGTGAGTAGAGCATCCGCCATTTTTCGGGAACGATGCTACTGGAGAAACCGACGGGCGAAATGTAGAGGCCGAACTGAACCAGAAACGGCACGACATAGCGGAAGTCGCGATACTTAACATTCAAGGCGGCGAGCCACACTCCGGCACCGGTCGAAGCTAGTAAGGCCAGAATAGTGAAGAAAGGGAGACTTAGCAGATGAATCCCGGGCCAGACCTTGTAGAAGGCCATCATGATCGCGAGCAAGACCATGGAGATGGCGAAATCGACAAAGGACACAATCACCGCACTGGCCGGCACGATGAGTCGCGGGAAGTAGACCTTTGAGATTAGATTCGAGTTGCTGATAAGACTGTTACTTCCTTCCGAGAGTGAGGTGGCGAACAACTGCCAGGGCAGCATCGCGGCAAAGACCATGATCGGATAAGGCATGCCTTCGGCGGGAAGTCGCGCGATGCGGCTGAAGACAACCGTGAAGATGATCATGGTGAGCAACGGGCGCAGCACCGCCCAAAGCACGCCGATGACGGTTTGTTTGTAGCGCACGAGCACGTCGCGCCAGGCGAGGAAGTAGAATAGCTCGCGATAACGAAAGAGGTCGCGCCAGTAGTTCCGTTCGGTGTGACCGGCTTCGATGATAAGTTCGGCTGTTTCGGCTGACATGATCTAGAAAATAATTCTCGTCGTGGTGCAGTGTACCATTAGCAAGATTCGGGCAGTGTCCTAATTTTGCCAATACCAAGATTTCAGACGCATGGACAGCGGGAAGGCGCTCTGATATGTAAAGGCAGGAACGATGATCGAGCCGAAGATTGCGATCGAGGAATTGACCGCCCCGCCGAGCGTGCAGCGCTTCCAGGCGGGTGCGGGCGATGATCTGCAATTGATCTACCGGAAGCGCTTCGAGGAGACGGGCCTTGATTACCGCGGGCGCGTTTGGGACGTGCTGGTGCGCGATTTTTGGCAACGATTCGTTAAGCCGACCGACACGGTGCTCGACTTGGGCTGCGGCTACGGCGAGTTCATCAACCGGATCCAAGCGGCGCGGAAGTTTGCAATGGATCTCAATCCGGACACGGCCCGGCAGTTAGGCGGGAGAGTGACGTTTCTGCAGCAGGATTGTGCGCAGCGCTGGACGTTGCCTAACGACTCGTTGGACGTGGTTTTCACGAGCAACTTTTTCGAGCATCTGTCCAGCAAGAACGCGCTCGACGAGACAGTCCGCGAAGCGCGGCGATGCCTGCGGCCGGGTGGCCGGCTGATCGCGATGGGACCGAACGCGGCGCGGGTAGGCGGTGCTTACTGGCATTTCTGGGATCATCACTTGGCCTTGACGGAACAATCGCTGCGCGAGCTGATGCTGCTGCACGGTCTGGAGGTGGAACAATCGCTGCCGGCATTTCTGCCGTACACGATGGTGAACCAGCCGCATTATCCGCTGGCGTTCCTGCGCGTTTATCTGCGTCTGACCTGGGCCTGGCGTTTCTTCGGCGGGCAATTTCTGGTCGTGGCGCGGAAGTGATGCTCGCGGAGCAGCCCTGTAGCATTACCAGAATTTTTCCTCGGTCGCGATGCAGAGCCAGTGGTAGACGGGCAGGTGTAGTTCCTGGATTTCGGCGACACGATCGGCCGGGACGCGAATCGCGACATCGGCCATTGGCGCGACTGCACCACCGGAGCGTCCGGTAAGCGCAATTGTTTTCAGACCAAAGGTTTTCGCAACCGCCACCGCGTTGATCACGTTGCGTGAATTACCGGAGGTGGTGATGGCCAGCAGGACATCGCCCGGTTTTCCCAGACCGTAAACTTGCTGCGCGAAAACCATGTCGGCCGAAGTGTCGTTCGCCACCGCGCTGATGAGCGATGTTTGCGAGACGAGCGAAACGGCGGGGAGCGCGCCTTGCAATTTGCCGGCGATCTCCGAACCAAGTGCGCCGGCTTTGCTCTTCAATTGACCAGCATCCGCCTCGGAAATTCGGCGCGGTTTGAGGAAACCTTTCATCAACTCCGCCACGATGTGTTCGCTGTCGGCTGCGCTGCCGCCGTTGCCGCAAACGAGCAGTTTGTTTCCCGCTTCGAACGCGGCCACGAGAATGCGTAGGGCCGAGTTGAGGTCGGCTTCGCATTCGCGCAAGACGGGATATTTCTCGAAGAGAGACGCGAGGTGATCAATCATTCTGTAGCGAAGGCATTAACGCTAACATAGACGCGGCTAGACGACAGCAGCCTTGCTCCGGTTTTTGCCGCTGCGCTCCTGTTCGCGCAGGCGCGCATACAAAGTCAGGGCCGCGCCCGCCACCTGGTCCATGTTGTAGTAGCGGTAGGAAGCGAGCCGGCCGACGAAATACAGACCGGGCGTGTCGTTCACCAATGCCTGGTATTTGGCATTGGTCGCGGCATTTTGCGGGCGCGGAATGGGATAATACGGATCGCCTTCCGATTTGGGATATTCGTAAACAACGCTGGTCTTGGGATGTTTCTGTCCGGTCAGGTATTTGAATTCGGTCACGCGCGTGTGCGGGACATTCGGGTCGGGATAATTCACCACTGGCGCAGCCTGGAAAACTTCCTTGTCGTGCGTTTCGTGGCGGAACTCGAGCGAGCGATAAGGCAGCGGGCCAAAGCGGAAATCGAAGAACTCATCGATCGGCCCGGTGTAGATCATTTCGCGGTACGGGACGGAGTCTTTCACGTCGCGATAATCGGTCCCGAGCTGCAGCGTGATGTTTTCGTGATCGAGCATGTTTTCAAACATGTGCGTGTACCCATGCAGGGGCATGAATTGAAACGCGTCGGTGAAATAACGGTCATCGCGATTCGTGCGGGTCGGGATTCGGCCCGTGACCTGAGAGCTTAGCTCGGACGGATCGAGTCCCCATTGTTTGCGGGTGTAACCGCGGAAGAATTTTTCGTAGAGCTCGCGGCCGACCGCGTTGACGACAACGTCTTCGGAAGTGCGAATTTCCGCGATGCGTTCACGTTTCGACTCGAAGAATTTTTCGACCCCGGCCGAGTCGAGGTTCAATCCGTAAAGCTGATTGATGGTGTCGAGATTGATCGGGATCGGCAGCAGTTTCCCGTCAACCACGGCGCGGACACGATGCTCGTAGGGACGCCATTCCGTGTATTGGGAGAAGTAAGCGAAAATCTCGCGCGAGTTTGTGTGAAAAATGTGCGGACCGTATTTGTGCACGAGCACGCCCGCCGCGTCCGGATGATCGTGGGCATTGCCGGCCACGTGTGGGCGCACGTCCACGAGCATGACCTTTTTGCCCGCGTCGCGCGCCAGCCGTTCCGCGAGCACGCTGCCCGCGAATCCGGCTCCAACAATGAGATAATCGTACATCGAAATTACGGTGTTACCCCAAGGGAAAGCAGCCGTTAGGCCGCAAGTCTACCGCTTTTCATTCTGGTCGCGAGCGCTTGCGCTTTAAAGGTCGATCTCTACTGTGCCGCCTTCGCCGATGAATCACTACCTTCTTTCCATTCTGCTCGGCATCATCGAAGGCCTGACGGAATTTCTTCCCGTCAGCTCGACCGCGCATCTACGCATCGCCGAAGCCCTCCTGCACATCGATCTGCACGACAGTTTTTGGAAGATGTACACGATCGTCATTCAACTGGGCGCCATTCTTGCGCTGCCGGTTTATTTCTGGCGACGCATCCTCGAGTTTCTTATCACATTTCCCCGCGGCGAACGAGGCGATCGCAATTTTCTCACGCATCCGCTCGGTCTAACCATGATCGCATTCGTCGTGACCGCGGTTCCCGCGTTTCTGCTGAAAAAGCAGATCGGACTGAATCTCGAAAGTCTTTCGGTAATGGCGTGGGCGCTTATCATCGGCGGCGTCGTCATGTGGTTGGTCGACGCCATTTGCCGGCATCCTTCCACGAATCACATGGAGGAAATGAGTTTGCCGCAGGCGATCTGGATCGGCGCGGTGCAAATTTTGTCGGCTGTTTTTCCGGGAACATCGCGCTCCATGTCCACCATCGCCGCCGGGCAAACCGCCGGCTTGTCGCGCGGCGCGGCATTAGAATTTTCCTTCTTTCTCTCCATGCCAACGATGATCGTCGCGACTGGTTATGATCTGCTGAAAACGGTCCGACCACATACGCAGGATGCGGCCGACGCCGCGATTGCGCCGCTGCACATGAATGCGCATCTGTGGGTCGTCGTTGCCATCGGAACGATCGTGTCCTTTGTGGTCGCGCTCGCGGTCGTCGCTTGGTTCATGCGCTGGGTGCGATCACGCGGCTTCGCTCCCTTCGCGATTTATCGCATCCTCGCCGGCGCAGTGTTGTTTTACCTGATCGCGCACGGCTTGAAGTAGTTCGCGCCTGCCGTCCGAAACTGCTTGCAGCCGCATGGCTTGTTGCCGATTCCTTTGGCTGCAATGGCGAACACGATCCTGGTCGGCGCACAATGGGGCGATGAAGGCAAAGGCAAGATCATCGATGTCCTGACCGCGCAGGCCGACATCGTGGTGCGCAGCCAGGGCGGCAACAACGCCGGTCACACCGTCATTCATCGCGGCACGAAATACGTTCTGCATTTGATTCCTTCGGGAATCCTGCGCCGCGGCAAAATTTGCGTTATCGGCAACGGCGTTGTCATCGATCCGATCGCGCTCTTCGGTGAAATCGAAGGCTTGCGCAAGCTCGGCATCGCGGTCGGGAAAAATTTGCTCATCAGTAATTGCGCGCATCTCGTCCTGCCGTATCACCGCGTGCTCGACGAACAACGCGAGTTGCGCAAAGGCCACGCGAAGATCGGCACAACCAAGCGCGGCATCGGACCGGCCTACGGAGACAAAGCCGCCCGCACCGGATTGCGCATGTCCGACCTGATGCAGCCGGCGTTGTTCTCGAAAAAGTTGCAGGCCAAGATCACTGAGAACAACAGCATCCTGCGCGCACTCGGCGCCAAGCCGATCAACTTTAGCGCCGTTAACGAAAGCTATCTCGAGGCGGGGAGAAAACTGCGGCCGTTCGTTACCAACACCGTCGTCTGGTTGCATCGCGCTCTGCAGAAGAACAAGGCGATTTTGTTTGAAGGCGCGCAGGGAAGTTTTCTCGACATCGATCACGGCACGTATCCGTACGTGACGTCGTCGAACACAACCGCCGGCGGCGCCTGCACCGGCTCGGGTGTTCCGCCGCATCGCATGGATGTCGTCCTTGGCGTGGTTAAAGCCTACACGACACGCGTGGGCGAGGGACCACTTCCGACGGAAAACGCCGAGGTCGCCGACATGTTGCACAAGATGGGACGCGAATTCGGCGCGACTACCGGGCGTCCGCGACGTTGCGGATGGTATGATGCGGTCGCGGCGCGTTACGCTTCCATGATCAACGGCATCGACGAACTGGCGATTACGAATCTCGACGGCTTGGACTCGTTAGACCGGATCCGCATTTGTGTCGGCTATCGCTTGCGCGGAAAGCGGCTCGACGTTCCGCCGTGCGACGCTACGCAGTTCGAAAAATGCCAGCCGATTTATGAGGAAGTGAAAGGCTGGCGCAAACCGACCGGCGCAGCGAAGAGATTTTCCGATCTGCCCGCGGCGGCGCGCCGTTACGTGCGTCGACTGGCGGAATTGACCGGCGCGAAGTTGACCATCGTGAGCGTAGGTCCGGCGCGCGGTCAGACGATTATTCTCTAGCGATGGCCACGCCGATAAAATCCGTTCCGCGCCACGTGGCTATCATCATGGACGGCAACGGCCGCTGGGCGAAGCAGCGTGGATTGCCCCGCATCAAAGGTCACGAGCAGGGCGCGGAAGCAGTCCGCGAATGCGTGGAAGGTTGCGGCGAGTTGAAGATTGAATTCCTCACGCTCTACGCTTTTTCGGCGGAGAACTGGCAGCGGCCCAAAGCCGAAGTGATGGCGTTGATGCATCTGCTGGAGAAATTCCTGAAGGAAAAAACGCCCGAACTCCTCGAGAAAAATGTGCGGCTGCAAGCGATCGGCCGGTTAACCGATTTGCCGGCAGCGTGCCAGCGACAATTGCATAAGTCGATCGAGCAGACGGCAGCCAATGATGGTCTCACTTTGATTCTCGCGCTCAGTTACGGTGGCCGGCTGGAGATCATCGACGGGATCAAGAGCTTGTTGCGGCAAGTCGAAGCCGGCCACATCGACAGCGCCATGATCGATGTCGAGATGTTCAGCAAACATCTCTACACGCGCTACTATCCCGATCCCGATTTGCTCATCCGCACTTCAGGCGAAATGCGCATCTCGAATTTTCTTCTCTGGCAACTTTCCTACACGGAAATGTATGTCACGCCGAAACTCTGGCCGGATTTCACACGGCAGGATCTTTTCGCGGCGGTAGAAGAATTCGGGCGACGCCAGCGACGCTACGGCGGCGTCGGTTAGATAAAGGCTGCTGCGACAGTGTCGGCGAGCAGTTTCCCTTTTTGGCTCAGGATGAGGTGACCGTTCTCCCGGCGCAACAATCCAAGTTCGCAGAACTCCCTGCACTCGTTAGGCCAGGACTGCAACCACTCGTTAGGCACGCCTTCCCGCGTGCGCAGGCCGAGCGCAATTTGTTCGGCCCGCTTCGTTTTCGCGCTGAGCGGTTCCGTTGAAATAACCGCGGCGATTCTTCCTCGAGAATTAGGTCGCTGTAGCGGCGGTAATCGCAAACATTCTGCCAGCGCGTATTTCCCATCGTTGAAAACGCGCTTGGTCCAAGGCCGAGATAATCACTTCCCGCCCAGTAGCTGCGATTGTGCGCCGATTCATAACCGGGCCGCGCGTAATTCGAGATTTCGTATTGCCGATAACCGCCGGCTTCGAGCAACTGCATCGCCGTTTCGAAAAAGCGCGCATCGTTCGCTTCGTCCTGGCGAAATTCACCGCGCGCATGGCGGAGAAAGAATTCGGTGTCTTCCTCGTAAGTCAGGCAGTAAGCGGAAACATGTTCCGGATGCAACGCGATCGTCCGTTCGAGCGTCTCCTCCCATTGCTCCAGCGATTGTCCCGGCAAACCAAACATCAGGTCGATGTTCACGTTGGTCAGGCTGGCGTCGCGCAAGATCCGGAACGATTCCTCGGCCTGCGCCGCGTTATGTTCGCGGCCGAGCAGGCCTAACAAGTCGTTGTCCCACGATTGCACGCCAAGACTGATGCGAGTCACGCCAAGGTCGCGCAGCAGCCTGGCCTTGCGCGGCGAAACGCTGCCGGGATTGGCTTCGATCGTCCATTCAACTAATCGCGTCAGATCGAGTTGCCGGCGAAATCCGCCTAACAAGTGCTCGAGCTGCGCGGTGGAAAGCGCCGTGGGCGTTCCGCCTCCAAAGAATATCGTCTCGGCGGCGATGTCGTATTTGTCCGCGGCAGTTTCCAGCTCGCGCAGAATCGCATCGCAAAAACGCTGCGTCTGGGCGGGATCGGCGCGCTCTTTGTAGAAGGCGCAATACGGACAGATGCGCGCACAAAAGGGAATGTGGACATAAAGATGCCGCATAATTGCACGTTGAACGTTGGACGTTGAACGTTGAACGTTGCCGGCTTCCACAAATTCCATTGTCACCGCTGAATATTCCGCTCTTCCGCCTTTTCGCGCTTCTTTTCTTTCCCGGCGCAGCCGTTGCGTTGGGACAGGCGCCACCCGCGCCCTCGCCGACGCCAACTCCGAAATCGGTCGTTTATTCGATCCACGACAACGCCGCGATCAAGGAATACCGCACCAATCCTGCCGTGGTGCGCGAGATGGTGGACCGGCTGGTCATTGCCGTGACCGCGCAGACCGATGTGGGCAAGGCCTGGGCCTCGCTGGTTCCGCCTAACGAGAAGGTCGGGATAAAAATCTCCGCGGCGGGCGGCGAACTTTTCACCACGCATCGCGATGTGGTGAACGCGATTGTGAACGGACTCGTCGCCGGCGGACATTCACGCAAAGACATCATTGTCTGGGATCGGAACATCGAGGAAATCAAGAAAGCCGGTTACGAACCGGGCGCGGAAGGTTACCAACTGCTCTCCATTCCACCGCGCGATGGCTACGATGCCAAAGCCGTTTTTTCCGCGCCGGCCATGGGGAAATTGATCTGGGGCGATCTCGATTACATTCCGCAGCGCGGCGAAAATCCAATGCGAACGGAAACAGCGAACACGAGCGACACGAGTCATTTCGCGAAAATCGTGACGGGTCAGGTCACGAAAATTATCAACGTGCCGGTGATGAGCGACAGTTACGCCACCGGGCTGGCAGGTTGTCTGAGTAACATAACGCTGCCGAACATCGATAACTGGCGGCGCTTCGCGCTCTACGGCAGGTTTGGCGCGGCCGGTGTGGCGCAGGTTTATGCGGATCCGCACATCGGTCCCAAAGTTGTCCTGAACATCATGGATGGACTGCTGGCGGCCTACGCAGGCGGACCGAAATGCGATCCAAATTTCGCGGTGCACAACGCCACACTTTTCGCGAGTAAGGATCCGGTGGCGATCGACGCGCTGGCCCTGCGGCGTCTCGAGCAACTGCGCGCCGAATCAAAAATGCCGCCCATCGGTGAGCTGGCGTCGCATGTGCAACTGGCGGGCGAAATGGGATTGGGCAACGCGGACCTCACCCGGATCGACGAGCGACATCTTTTTTGAACTCGTTAGGCGAAATTTCCCGAGCGCAATTGCGCGGCCCTGTTTTGCGTGCGGTCTCGCGCTCGTTTTATCTTTCCATTCGTCTGCTGCCGGAAAAACTGCGCGATCCGATCGCGCTGGCCTACTTGCTGGCGCGCGCGACCGATACGATCGCTGATACGAGCGAAATCAGCGCGGAGCTGCGGGCGCGGGAATTGAAAAGACTGGCGGCACAGATCCAGGGCGAGGAAATCAATCATGAGTCGCCGGCATCGTTTGTCGCGCAGCAGAAGAACGAGGCTGAGCGAGCGCTGATGCAAAACGTGCCGACGTGTCTGGAGTGGTTGCGATCGCTACCGCGCGAAGATCAAACCGATATCGCGAAAGCGTTGTTGGAGATCAACCAAGGACAGACGCAGGATGTGCTCTTGTTTGCCGACCCTTCGCGCGTGACGGCACTGGAAACATTGGCGGACCTAGATAACTACACCTACCAGGTCGCCGGCTGCGTCGGCGAATTCTGGACCAGCATCGGTTTTCGACATTTGCCGCAGTTTGCCAATCGCCCACGCGAAGAAATGAATTCGTTAGGCATCAGTTACGGCAAGGGATTACAGCTCATCAATATTCTGCGCGACCTCGGAGGCGATCTGCGCGCTGGTCGATGCTATTTGCCTAACGAGGAATTAAACGCGGTCGGCCTGTCGCCAGAAACTCTGCTGACTGAACCGGCGCGAGCCTTGCCAATCGTAAACAAGTGGCGCGAGCGAGCGGAGCAGGGGATCGCCGCCGGAGTCGAGTATGCCCGCGCGCTGCATCCGGCGCGGGTGCGGATTGCGACCGTTCTGCCCGCGCTGATCGGTGCGCGCACACTCACACTGTTGCGCGAAACCGGCGTCGGAAGTTTTTTCGAGGAAATTGAAAATCAGCCGCGCCGAAGTGCGACAGAGTATCTTCGAGGCGCTGCTCAACTACTCGTTAGGCGGCAGAAAATAGCGGCGCTGTTTTTCGGTGATCGGGCGTCCGAGTTTCTCGAGCACGAGGAGCATGTCTTCCCAAACTTTGCGCTTTTCGCTCGGCGCCTGATTCCGCAGCAGAAACGCCGGATGATACGTTGGCATCAATGGAATGCCGCGATACTCCCGCCAGTTTCCCCGCAGTTTCGTGATGCCAATCGTTTTCCCGAGCAGCCCTTCGACTGCGGTTGCGCCCAGGGCGACCAAAACCTTCGGACGGATCAAATCAATCTGTTCGTGCAGAAACGGAATGCACGTGGCCATCTCGTCCGAGGTCGGTTTGCGGTTGCCGTAGGTCTGGCCCGGCGTGTCGGGACGGCATTTCAAAATATTCGCGATGTAAACGTCGCTGCGTTTCAACCCGGTCGCGGTAATTATTTTCGTCAGTAATTGTCCCGCCGCGCCGACGAACGGTTCACCCTGCCGATCCTCATCGGCGCCTGGCGCTTCGCCGACGAACATCAGGTCCGCATCCGGATTTCCTACGCCGAACACCGTCTGCGTGCGCGTAGTGGCGAGGTGCGGACATTTTTGGCAAACGGAGACGCGTGCGCGCATTTCATCGAGCGCTTCGTTCTTGTTCAAACACGGCTGCGCATCGGTTTGCGGCGTGCGATAGAGATTCGCCAGGCTCTCGCGCGAGGCCCGCGGCCAGCGTCCGCCGCCGTCGCGGATCTGTTCCAATCGTTCAATGACAAGGCCGAGGGCCGATTGGAATTGCGCCATGCACGATGTTGTGAAGTTTTGCGCGTGGCGGCAATTTTTTTGATCAACCGCGGAGATCGCGGAGGGCGCAGAGGAAAAAGAATTGTTTTTTTTGTTCTTCCTCCGCGCCCTCCGCGTTCTCCGCGGTTAAATTGATCCTTCGATGAGCCAATCCCTGCGTGATTACGATTACCAACTGCCGCCCGAATTGATCGCGCAGCATCCGCTGCCGCGCCGGGAAGATTCGCGCATGATGGTGTTGCATCGCGAAACGCAACGCATCGAGCATCGGCGCTTTGCCGAGTTGAGCGAATTTTTGCGCGATGGCGATCTGCTGGTTCTGAACAACGCGCGCGTGATCACCGCGCGCAGATTTTCCGATGATAGGACGATTGAGTTTCTGTTTCTCGAAAAATTGGCGCCGCGTCGTTGGCGCACATTGGTGAAACCAGGACGCAAGATGCGCCTCAACGCGACGAGTCGAATCGGCGGCGTGGAAATGCGCGTGGTCGAAATTTCAGCGGACGGAAGCCGCGTGGTCGAGTTCGCCTCCGACATTTCGCCGGAGGAAGGCGGGATCGTGCCGTTGCCGCCTTACATGCGCCGGCCGGCGGAAGAGGCGGATCGCGAGCGCTATCAAACGGTGTTCGCGGAGGTGCCGGGCGCGGTGGCGGCGCCAACGGCCGGTCTGCATTTCACCGAGAAGATGCTGGAAGGCCTGCCGCACGCGTTCATCACCCTACACGTCGGGCCGGGAACTTTTCTGCCGGTGAAAACCGAGAACATCATCGAACATCAAATGCATTCGGAACGATTTTCGATTTCCGAAGAGGCGGCGGCGAAGATCAATGCGGCGCAGCGCATCGTCGCGGTCGGAACCACCAGTGTGCGCGTGCTCGAATCAGCGCAGCGCGTCGATGGACAACTCGTTAGGCAGGAAGGCAGCACCGATCTTTTTCTTTATCCGCCGAGAAAGATTCAACATGCGGATGTCTTGCTGACGAATTTTCATCTGCCGCGCTCGACCCTGCTCATGCTGGTGAGCGCGTTTGCCGGCCGCGAATTCATTCTGCGCGCCTACGCGGAAGCGATTGGCGAACGTTACCGCTTCTACAGCTACGGAGATTGCATGCTGATTCTTTGAGCGATACAAATTTTCCCGCGATGAATTCTTCCGAACAACCAACCGGTGAATTGGTCATTCAGACCGTCGCCATGCCGAAAGGACACGAACCCGAGTGGCGACGTTTTTGGCGGCTGGATCATGGCGCAAATGGATCTGGGCAGCGGAATTCTGGCGGCAAAAACGGCGAAGTGTCGTGTGGTGACGGTGGCGATGGAGGGGATGTCGTTTCTCCTGCCGGTAAAAGTCGGCGATACCGTGGCCTGTTATGCCACGGTGGAAAAAATTGGTCGCACCTCGATGCACATTCCGGTGGAAGCGTGGGTGCGCCGGCGCATGGGCGGACACATCGAGCGGGTCACCCGCGCCATGTTCATCTACGTGGCCGTGGACGAAAAAGGGAACCCGATCCCGGTTAAACGCGAGTCGTAGCGATTATTGATTTTCGCCGGACGTTATCGCCTGCGGGCCGGCCTCGGCGGTGACGACGGGATCGCTCACCGGTTGCAGCGGCGGCAATTGCGGATTGCCGGAACGCATTTTGTTTTGCTGCTTCACGCGCGCGATGCTGGAATTGCGCACATACTTTGCGTAGGCGCGCTGTTGCCGGGCCGATTTGGAAAACGACGAGCAACCGCTGAGCGCGAGGGCGAGCAGGAGTAAATAGGAGATGTTTCTTTTCATCGGCAGCATTCGTTAGGCAGCACTGGGCACCAGGCTGATGCCGGCCAGTTCCAGTTGGCCGGCTTCGGTGAGATCGTGCACCGCCTGGTAAATCTTCAGTTCGCAGACATCGAGCTTTCCGTAAATCTCGCCCAGACGCAGGCGACCGCCGCTAGCCAGACCCCAGACCTTTTGCGCGACCGGCCACACTTCCGGCGCGATTTCTTCCGCGACGAATTCCAGTTTCTGTCGCAGCAAACGTGCGTTCTCGTCCGGCATAAGTTTGCGGAAGACTTCCATTTCGTCGCGGCCTTGCAGAGCAGCGATGAGGATTTCGCCCGGGTCGCGCGTGAAGGTGTTCTTGCGCACTGCTTCGGCGATCTTGTTGTCGCCGGAGGAGAACGAAAATGTGCCGCGCAGATCTGTCGCGAGAAAGAGCTGGGCAAAGGCTTCCTCGCCGATCAGGTGCTGGAATTGTCCGCCACAAACTTTGCCCGCGGTGAACTGGAACGAGGCCAGCAGTTCGTCGCTCTCATCGCGAATGGAGAGTTCGCCGGTCTGCGATGAGTGCTCGATCGTCTGGTAGATCGTGACCAAATCGAAATTCCCAAGCGTGCCGCTCAGTTCGAGACAGTGGCTGCGAGACATGGCTGCGTTTCTCGCCTGGAAAAGACGCGTGGCCAGTTGCTCGGAGAGGTAATGAAAAAACGCCGGAATCTGGCGGATTAACTCGTCGAGATTTTCGCGGGCAAAAACTTGCACACTGACCTGCTCGCACGTGCGCACGGAATGATTGCGCGGCAGATCGGTCAGGAGTTCGACGTCGCCAAAAATGTCGCCGCGCGAAAGATAACTGTGCCCGGTCGCGCGCGATTCGTCGTCCTGCACGACCTCGACCATCCCGCGGTTGATGATGTAAATCGCGTCGGCCGCATCGCCGGCGCGGTAAATTTCCTCCTGCGCCTTCAGGTGTCGCACCTGGGAAAGCGCCCCAAGAGCCCTGCGCTCAATCGGCTTGAGCGAGGTACAAAACGAAAAGAAATCACGATTCGCCACGCCCGCTTTAGAGCAGGAGTCGTGCAGGGCAAGGCGGTTGTTGATGGTAGGTGCGAGATTCGTGCGATCCCTCTAGAGTCGGTCGATGCGAATCGCCTACCTCTTCGAGCGTTTTCCCTCGTTCGGTCAGGTCTTTTGCTATCGCGAAGTGGCGGAACTGAAACGTCAGGGCGTCGATGTTTCGATCTTCTCCATTCGCCGCCCGGGCAATGAACCGGCGCAGGATTGGGACCCGGAAATCGTGCAAGGCGTTGTCTACTTGCCCGAGGAAAAGGAATTGCTGAGCGAAGTCGAACGCCTGGCCGGGGCGGGACGCATTCCCGAGAAGGCCATGCGCTCCATCCGGGAATGGAATCGACAGACGGACTTCCTGCGTCTTTATCAGGCGGCTTTGATTGGGGCGCGTTTGCAGGAGGCGGGCATCAAACGTGTGCACGCGCACTTCGCCGGCATGGCGGCGCGCACGGCCTATTGGATCAGGCAGTTTTTCGCGATCGACTTCAGTTTCACGGCGCATGCGAACGACATTTTTGCGCCGCGCGATTTCGTCATTGGTCTAGTGACTCTTTTCGAAGCCGCGAAACTTGTTGTGACCGTGAGTGATTTTGCCGTCGGGCAATTGCAGAAAAAATTTTCGCGAGACGCCACGAAGATTCGTCGGGTTTACAACGGGATAGATCTTAACCAATTCCCGCGCGCTGATTTCACATCACAACCGCCGCGCGTCCTTTCCATTGGCCGGTTGATCGAAAAGAAGGGATTTCCCGATCTGATCTCGGCCTGCGCGAGATTGCGGAAGGCCGGCGCGGATTTTCTTTGCGAGATCATTGGCGAAGGACCGCTCGAAGAATCTCTGCGCGCGCAGATTCGCGAGAATGGCTTAAACGATTGCGTGACGATGCCCGGTCCGGCAACGCAAAGTGAAATCTCAAAGCGTCTCGCGTCGGCGAATGTTTTTGTCCTGCCGTGCATCGTCACCGCCGGTGGCGAGATGGATAATCTGCCCACCGTCATCATGGAAGCGATGGCCGCGGGATTGCCCGTGATCTCGACCGCCATCGCCGGGATTCCCGAAATGGTTCAACCGGGCGTGAACGGTCAACTCGTTAGGCCGGGAGACGTTGATCATCTCGCGGACGCCATCGGTTCCATGTTGTTTGATTCGGCGCGCGCGAAGAGTCTTGGAGAAAGAAGTCGCGAGATCGCGGCGGAAAAATTCTCGCTCGCGAAAAACGTCGGCGCGTTGCGCGAGCTGTTAGAATAACGCGCGCACGGCCTGCACCGCGCGCAGGTAAACACGATGCGGCCCGCCGCGCATGAGTTCTTCGCTCATCAGCGAGACCAGGTCATCGCGACTGGCGGGCATCAATTGATGCATCTTCTCTACGCCGTCGAAGAGCACCGATGTCCCGAGCAAATCCGACTTTGCAGGATGCACGACGCGAAATTCCGTCGCCAGGCAAAAGAGACTGCAACGGCTGATCGGTTGGCCTTCGGTTTCCTGCAACGCCACCTGAATCAGTTCACCTGCGCAATCGGAGAAACTGAGCGTCACTTCATCGGCGATTTCCTGCGACATCCAGCCGAGCTGCGCGGCCAGCCAGCCCAGCAGCAGAATCGCGGTCGAACGGTAACCGGGCGCAAACGCGATTTCGACGCGTGTAATTTGCGCGAGCTGATCATGCGTTGCGGGGAAATCGAAAAATTGCGCGAGAGCCAGACGCAGTTGCACCAGCCGCGTCCAGTTCAAATCGCACAGGACCAACCGCTCGTTAGTCTCTTTTTGCGCGATCTCGACCAGCTTCATCTGCGCCTCGAAATTTCTCCAGTCGCGGCTGTCGTAAATGAGTCGATCGACCCAGGTCCAAAGCTGCGGGTCCATCGGTTTGCGCAGTTCATCCTGCCACCAGAGGTAAAACGGCAGATCGGAATCGAGATGAGAGAAGACAATGTTCGGCAGCAACTGCGCGAAGGAACCGGCGAGCGAAAATGAAATCTGTTCGGAGCAAAGCTGCTTACTACCGGCGCGACTAACGTGGCAATGCGCCGCGATCCATGCTTCCACCCGTTCTTCTTTGGCGGAGCGGTCTGCCTCGATCACAATGGCGCGGCAGGCATGATCCTCCGTGATCTGCGCCACGATCTGGGTGTTCGCGCCTAACGAGTCCGGTCGCTTCGCTGTAAACCGCCAGATTAATGAGCGAGGCGCGCGTCATCTTCTCGCCGCCCGTCTCCCACAGCTTCTTCAGTTCGCGGTCGATCTGACCGATCTCGACCGGCATCCCGATGGCGAAAGTTTCGGCGCTCGCGCTCACTACTCGTTAGGCAAGATCATAAACGTCGCCAGGCGCGCCCATCGCGCGCGAGCAAATCGTCGGCCGCATCCGGTCCCCACGAACCGGCCGGATATTCGTATAACGGCGGAGGTTCTTCGCGCCACGCGTCTTCGATTCGATCGATGAACTCCCAGGCCTGTTCGACTTCGTCGCGGCGCGCGAAGAGAGTGGCGTCGCCGCTCATGGCGTCGAGGAGAAGACGTTCGTAGGCTTCGGGGCTGGCTTTGCCGAACGATGTTCCGTAATGAAAATCCATCTTCACCGGCTCGATGCGAAAACTGGTGCCGGGAACTTTGGCCTGCATGCGCAGCGAAATTCCTTCATCGGGCTGAATCCGAATGACGAGGACGTTTTGGTCTAACGACTCGTTCTCACGATTGAAAAGGACAGCCGGCGCTTTCTTGAAATGCACCGAAATCTCGGTGGCAGATTTCGGCAGGCGTTTGCCGACGCGCATGTAAATCGGCGCATCGGCCCAGCGCCAGTCGTCGATCCACAGACGAAGAGCGACGAATGTTTCCGTGGTCGATTCCTTGTTCACGTTCAGCTTCCGCGCGATAGCCGGCGACGGTCTTTCCCCCGATGGCGCCTTCCGAATACTGGCCGCGCACGACGCATTTCGCCACGTCCTCGACGCTGAAGCGTCGCAACGCGCGCACGATCTTCACTTTCTCATCGCGAATGGAATCGGCGCGCAGATCGGTCGGCGGCTCCATCGAAACGAGGCAGAGCAATTGCAGCAAATGATTCTGCACCATGTCACGCAACGCGCCCGCGCCTTCGTAATAACCGGCGCGGCCTTCCACGCCGAGCGTTTCCGCGGCCGTGATCTGGATGTGATCGATGTAGCGTGTGTTCCAGAGCGGTTCGAAAATGGCGTTGGCGAAACGCAGCACCAAGATGTTCTGCGCCGTTTCCTTCCCGAGGAAGTGATCGATGCGGTAGGTGTCGGACTCGGGAAAGGCCGACTCGACCAGCCGATTGAGTTCGCGCGCAGAGGCGAGATCGGTGCCGAACGGTTTTTCGACAATCACTCGCGCCCAGGCATCGCCGCCGGGTTTGTTCAAACCGGCCGCGACAAGATTTTTCAGGATGGGCTCAAACTGATCGGGCGCGACTGCGAGATAAAACAAGACGATTGCCGCCGGTCGGCCGCTCCTTTTCCAGTTGCTGCAACTTTTCGCCTAACGAGTGGTAACCGCTGGCGTCATGGAACTCGCTTTGATGGTAGAAGACGGACTTGGCGAAACCGTCCCACAAATCCTGGCGCACCGTCTGTCGTGAAAACTTCTTTGTCGCTTCGGCCAGGTCGGCGCGAAACTCATCATCAGTTTTTGGACGTCGCGCGAAACCGACCACCGCAACACCCGGTGGCATTTCGCCATCAGCCGCGATGTTGTAGAGCGCGGGAATTAGTTTGCGATGGGTGAGATCACCGGTCGCGCCGAAGATCACGACCGTGCACGATTCCGGCACCGTGCGGGTGACAATACCTTCGCGCAGCGGATTGCTTTGCGCTTGCATCGCCGTTTACGACGGCAACGGGAAACGCCGCGTGATCTCGCGAACTTTGTCGCGCACCTTTTCCAACGCCGCGGGATTCGCGCGATTTTCCAGCGCCTCGTTGATGAGGTCGGCGATGTCGAGCATCTCTTCCTCCTTCATGCCGCGCGTCGTGACTGCGGGAGTGCCGACGCGGATGCCGCCCGGTTTGAAAATCGGATAGGTGTCGAACGGAATTCCGTTCTTGTTCACGGTGATGCCGGCGTGATCGAGAACTTCCTGCGCTTCCTTGCCGTTAATTTCCTTCGGGCGCAGATCGACCAGCATGAGGTGATTTTCGGTGCCCCCGGAAACGATGCGGTAACCGTGCTTGGCCAACCCGGCCGCGAGCGCCTTCGCATTCACCACCACCTGCCGCTGATAATCGCGGAACGGCGGTTGCAACGCTTCGTGAAAACAAACCGCCTTGGCCGCGATGACATGCATGAGCGGTCCGCCCTGCACGCCGGGAAAAACCGTGCCGTCGATTTGTTTGGCGAATTGCTGCTGGCACATGACGATGCCGCCGCGCGGGCCGCGCAAACTCTTGTGCGTCGTCGTGGTGACAAATTGCGCGTGCGGAATCGGGCTGGGATGTTGTCCGCCCGCGACCAATCCGGAAATGTGCGCCATGTCGATGAACAAGAGCGCGCCGACCGAATCCGCGATCTGGCGCAGGCGCGGAAAATCGATGATGCGCGGATAGGCGGAGGCGCCGGCGGTGATCATGGCGGGCCGCACCTCGTCGGCTTGTTTTTGCAGCGCGTCGTAATCGATGTGCTCGGTCTTCTCGCTCACGCCGTATTGCGAGACGGCGTAAAACTTGCCGGAGAAATTCGCCGGATGTCCGTGGGTGAGATGGCCGCCGTGCGCGAGATTCATCGCGAGAATTTTGTCGCCCGGTTTCAGCACCGAAAAATAAACGGCCATGTTGGCCTGCGCGCCGCTGTGCGGCTGGACGTTGACGTGCTCGCAATTGAAAAGGCGTTTCGCGCGCTCGATCGCCAGCTGCTCGACCGTGTCGACGTTTTCGCACCCGCCGTACCAGCGTTTTCCCGGATAGCCCTCGGCGTATTTGTTCGTCAGGCAACTGCCCTGCGCTTCCATGACGGCGCGGCTGGTGAAATTTTCCGAGGCGATCAACTCGACGTTTTCGCGCTGCCGTTTTTCCTCCGCCTCGATGGCGTCGAAAATTTCCGGATCGGTTCTGCGCAGCGCGCCGCCTAACGAGACGTTGGGATTGCCACTGGCCGCGCCGCTGGAAGGATGGGAAGACAAGTCAGCCATAGAGTAGGAAATTCCGCCGGAGCGAGTGGCGGCCGGGACCGCAAGCTCGCTTTCTTCTACGAACGCCCGCACGCCCGGTAAAGCGTTTTCAATCGTGGCCGCGCACAGCACATAGACCTCGCGATTGCAGCCGATCGGATCGGGCACATCGCGCCACACGGTCGTGCCCGGTTCTTCAAATTCGCGCAGCAAAAATGATTTCTCCATTCCCTGCGGAAAGAGCATCTGGATCGTTTCCAAATGCGCGCCGGTCATGGCGAAAATGTGCGTGGCCTGTTCGACCAGCGTGGCCGTGAGCGGCTGGCTGCGCAGATCGGAAATATCGACGCCGCGTTCCTGCAAAACTTCGACCGCGTAAAGGCTCGGCGGTTGTCCACGAACCGCATGCACGCCGGCGGAACTAACGGTGATGTCTTTGCGATTACCGACCAGTTGCCGAAACAAACCTTCCGCCATCGGGCTCCGGCATATGTTTCCGGTGCAGACGAAGAGGACGTGTTTCACAATGGGGGTGGCGGTGGCGTAGCTCGGCAACCCTAGAACTTGGGCGAATCAAGTCAACGCGCGCCACCGTCGGGAAATTCCGCGCGCACCGTCAGGCCAATGCCTCCGCGGGGCGAGAATTGCGCGGTCACGACTGCTTCGCGTGGCGAGCAGGCGGCGACAAAATCATCGAGGATGCGATTGGTAACCGCCTCGTTGAAGGCGCGCTCGTTGCGGAAGGAGGCGAGATAAAATTTCAGCGACTTGGTTTCGACGCACAACTTGTTAGGCACGTATTCAATTGTGATCTGCGCGAAATCCATCTGTCCCGTGATGGGACAAAGGGAAGTGAAGTCCGCGGTTTCGAATCGAACCCGATAGGCGCGGCGCGACGGATTTGGAAACGTCTCGAGTGTGGCCGCGTCAGGCGAAGCGGGCAGCCGTGTTTCACTGCGACCGAGCAGAGTGAGTTTCGTCGATTTTTTCGCCACAGGGTTTTCCTAACGCGAATCGCGACCGCGATCAATCCGGCAGGCGCAACATCGGATCGTTCAGCGCACGCTCGCGGTCACCCGGCTTGTCATACTTCAGGTAATCGACCTTGAGGTTGCGCTTCATTTTCAGGTGGCTGCCGTCGGCCGCTTTCCATTCGCGCAGCAAATGCGGGAAGTCGCGATCGAGGGTGAAATGATCTTCGCCGTCAGCATGCGCAACAGTGACCTCGATCGTTCTGTCGGTTGTCCGGAAGGAAATCTTCGCCGGTTTGAATTCGAAATTGCTTTTCTGCGCATTGATCACCGAAGCAGCGAGCTGGATTTCAAACGGCGCGGATGGCTTGGAGAAATCAACCGTGCGCACGAGCCACGGCAGTTCGTCATAGAAATATCCGTTCAGCGGCGGCGTGATCTCTTCGGTCGTGACCGACGCGCCGCGATACTCGCAGACAAGCTGTTCGCCGTTTCGACGCATTTCCTTGTAGATGTTTCCCACGCCGTCACTACTCGTTAGGGAAAATTTCATCAGCTGCGCGTTGTCCACCCGCCAGTAACTCGAATGCATCTGCTGCTGCATGGTCAGTCCGGTCGGAATGGTTAGGATTTGGTTCAGCTTCAGAACATGAACGGAATCGAGCTGGTCGCGGCTGAGGATGTGCAGCACTTCGCATTTTCGCGGAATTCCCGCCCGCATGATTTCAGCGCCGTAGATGCTGAATTCCGCCTTACCGTCGCCCCAGTAGCTGTTCTCTCGCATCAGCGCCGGCGTGAATTGCGCGCTGGCCGCGCGGACCAAGAATGCCGCGAACAAAATTATCTTCACGCGTGTCATTCGCTGTGCAATCTAAGCTCTCCGAGCATGACCAATTCAACCGGCGTCGCCAATCCTGCTGTGATCGATCTTTTCGCGCACGACCCGAAGACGGACGAAGTCTTGCTCATCATGAAGGAGGATCGGCCGTGGGACGGTTCCGATCTGCGTCTCCATGAAGTGCAGGAGAAGTTTAACGCCTACGTTTCGTTTCTGCTCGACGGCGAAATGATCGCGGCGCATCCGGAATTGGCCGGCAAATCGGCGCGGATCGAACTGCATTGCGTCGATGTGCCGGACGAACGCGCGACTGAATTGCTGGGACTGATTCACGACCAGCTCGTGCTGCAGGAAATCAAAATGGAAGTGGTGGTGGCGCCTGCCGGCAGTTGCGGCAATGGCTGCGCCTGTCACGACCACTAGTGGTCAGTAGTGCAGGAACGAAACGACGGGCGTCGGGTCGAGCTTTTGCCGGCCATGCAGAAAATCGAGTTCGATCAGAAATTGCGCTTCGACCAGGTCGCCGCCGACCTTTCTGATCAACGCCGCAGCCGAGGCTGAGGTGCCGCCGGTCGCGAGCAAATCATCGATGAGCACGATGCGTTCGCCTTTTTCGATACTATCGATGTGCATCTCCATTTCCGCTTCGCCGTACTCAAGCGTGTAAGCGGCGCGCTCCGTCTTGTAGGGCAGCTTCCCTTTCTTGCGGATTGGAATCAGACCGACGCCGAGATCGTAGGCAACGGCGGAACCAAAGAGAAATCCGCGCGCATCGATGCACACCACTTTGTCGATTTGCATTTGGCGGCAGCGGTCGAGAAAAAGATCGATGGCGCGGCGGAACAATGCGCCGTCGCAGAGAATGGGCGTGATGTCCTTGAAGATGATCCCGGGTTTCGGAAAATCCGGCACGTCACGGATGGAGCCGCGCAAATCTTCCACCGGTGCAGCAGTCATTTCGCGGGATGCTAGCGGCTGGCTTCGAAAGGTCAACGGTCGCGCGGTTCATGGGCGCGCCGATTGCTTGGTCTTGACCACTCAGCATGTCGCAGGGAAAATCCGGTATTAGAATGAAATTGCCCAGTAAAGGGTTGGTGACGGCCGGCCTGGTCGGTCTCCTTTTCGTGTGCGCCATTCTTTTCGTCGGGCGCATGCAGAATCGATCGCCCGTGCCGGTGACCACTGCAACGCCGCAGACCGTTGCAACGCAACCTTCCAGCGCAACTGCTTCGCCGTCGACGCCGAAGGAACAGGCGACATTTTGGGACGTGGTGCGACTTCACGATCGCGACATGGCGCAGCGTGTCTTCGATGCCGGGGCGGATGTGAATTCCGCTGACGCGAATGGAATTACGCCGCTGATGCTGGCGGCGCAGAACGGGGATACCGATTTGGTGCGGGCGTTCTTGGGACACAACGCCGACCGTGATTTGCGCGATGCGAAGGGACAATCGGCTGCGCATTACGCGATCCTGGCGGGAAAAACCGAAGCGCTAGAGGCGTTGCTCGGCGGGCGAACGGAAGCGCAACTTTCGCCGCAGGAGAGCGCGCCGTTGCTCTCGTTAGCCGACGATTCCGGACAGCCGGAAATGGTGGCGGCCGTGCTGAATCACATGCCGGGAAATCTTGCCTGGACACCGGAAACGCAGCGCGCCTTGCGGACGAGCTTGTCGCGCGGCCAAACCGCCTTGACGCATCTGTTGCTGGAAAAGCATGCCACACCTCCGACGGTGGAAGGAAAAACCACACCGTTGCTGGCGCAGACATTGATCGACAGTGATCTCGACACCTGCACCGAGCTGCTGGCTGCGGGCACCGATCCGAATGTCGCTTTGCCTGCGCCGCCGGAAAAAGATTTTCTCGCTGCGCTGCCCAGGCATCTGCGTGATTACGCGGAGGTCGATAAGGGCATCACGCCGCTCATGATCGCAGCCGCGCTCGGCAAGGTGGAATTTGTGCAGACGCTGCTCGCCGCCGGCGCGGAACGCAATCGCCTAACGAGTCATTACAAGATGATCGCGCTCTATTTCGCCGCCAACACCGGCAAATGGAGAACAACGCAGATTCTTCTCGGCAGCGGGCAGCTGCCGGAGAAATTGCGCATCGAAATTTCCCTGGCCAAGCAACAGGTCTACGTCATCAAGGATGGCGCCTCCATCTTCCGAACGACCTGCTCGACCGGTCGTGCCGGCTTCTCCACACCCCCGGGCGAGTATGTGATTACGGACAAGGACCGCAACCATCGCTCTACCATTTACAAGGTGGAGATGCCGTATTTCATGCGTTTGAGCTGTCGCGACTTCGGCATGCACGAAAGCGGCAGCGTGCCGAACTATCGCGCGTCACATGGTTGCATTCGTCTGCCGGCGGCCGCGGCCCGGAAATTATTTTCCGAGATTCCCGTCGGCACTGTGGTGATGATCAACTAAGTTGTAGTCGGGGGCGTTGACCCCGGCTGGCGCGACACGCGATCACATCTATCGTTGCCGGGGTCGGTGCCCCCGGCTACAACAATCGTGCTGAAATGGATCGAGCGTTTCTAGTCGTCGCGACTGCGTGTTTCCTCGTCGCGGTCGTCCGTACCCTGCTGGCGTTCCGCGCGCGCGATTTCCGGCTCGGCCGTTTCAATTTCTTTGCCATCGCACTTGGTTTTGTTTTTCAAACGGCGTTTCTCGCGGTGCGCGGTCATCAGGTCGGGCGCTGTCCGATCACAAATCTCTTCGAAGTCTTCGCCTTTCTCGCCTGGTCGATCGTCCTCATCTACATGCTGGTTGGTCCGGCATATCGGCTTTCGCTCATGGGCGCGTTCACCGCGCCGGTTGTTTTCGTGATTCAGGTTTTCGCTCTGCTTGCGCCGATCGACGTACCGCATCAAACGCGCGCGCACGCCAATCCCTGGCTGGAGTTCCATGCCTCGATGGGAATGATCGCCTATGGCGCGTTCGCTTTGGCCTGCGTCGCCGGTCTGATGTATCTCGTGCAGGAGCGGCAACTCAAAACGCGGCAACTGCATTCCATCTTTCATCATCTGCCGCCGCTGACGGATCTTCATGCCGCGATCATGCGTTTGCTCTGGTTAGGCTTCGTTCTTTACACCGCGGGATTGATCAGCGGATTTTTCACCGGCGAACCCTTGCCGCGCGTGAAGATGATCTGCGCGGTCGCGGTTTGGTTTTTCTACGGCGCAATTCTGGAAGGGCGTCATCTTTTCCGGCTCACGCCCAAACACGTCGCGGTCCTTTGCGTCGTCGCTTTCAGCGCGGCCGTGTCCGTTCTCTGGGGAATCACCTTCGTCGCGCAGGGATCTGCCTCATGAATCTTTTCTGCGTCGGCCTCAGCCATCACACCGCCAATGTGGAAACGCGTGAGCGTTATGCGTGCAACGGCGAGGACGCATCGGCCTTGCGCGAAAAAATCGGGTGCGCGGAGGCGTTGGTGCTCTCCACTTGTAATCGCGTCGAGGTCTACGGCGTATGCGATCACCGGATCGAGAGCGCAACCATCGTCGGCCGCCTTTATGCCGAAGTGGACGATCCGACTGCCTTCTATCGCTACGAAAGCGATGAATGCGTGCAGCATTTGTTTCGTGTCGCGTCGGGTCTCGACTCGATGGTCGTCGGCGAAACCGAGGTGCTCGGTCAGGTGAAGCAGGCCTACGAAGCGGCGCGTAACACCGGCGGCGCAGGACCGTTTTTGCACCGACTTTTTCAGCGCGCCTTTCGCGTCGCCAAACAAGTGCGCACGCATACCGACATTTCGCGCGGCGCAGTTTCGATCGGATCAGTCGCGGTCGAGCTGGCCGGAAAAATTTTTGGCGAACTGCGCGAACGCAAAGTTCTGGTCGTCGGTGCGGGCGACACGAGCGAACGCACCGCGCGCGCTCTGGTATCGCGCGGCGTAACTGACCTGCGCGTCACGAATCGTTCGGGTGAACGCGCCGAGACTCTGGCCGCTTCGGTCGGTGGTCGTGCGATCGCGTTTGCTCGATGGGAAGAACAATGCCGCGAAGTTGATATTTTGATTTCCTCCACCGCCGCGGACGAGCCGCTGCTCACGCGGGAACTTCTTGCGCCGATGTTGCGCGAACGCTGGGATCGACCGCTTTTCATCATCGACATTGCCGTGCCGCGCGATGTCGCGCCGGAGGTGAACGAAATGGAAGGCGTTTATCTTTACGACATCGACTCGCTGCAATCGATCGCCGATCAATCGCTCGCTTTGCGTCGCGAACAGATCGCCGCCGGCGAAGAGATCATCGCGGAACACGTGACGGATTTCGGAACGTGGCTGCATGGCGCCCGCAATGAGTCGCGTCCGCGACGAAGGCACGCGCGCATCAGCGAGATTGCCGACGCGCCGCTGCGCACGCAGGAATCGTGAAGCGCATCGTGCTCGGCACGCGCGGCAGTGAGCTGGCGCGCGCGCAAACGTCGCTTGTCGCCGCCGCTCTGCGGGCGGCGCACCCGCAGATCGAAATCGCAATCGAGATCATCAAAACCAGTGGCGATGAAAAGAAAAACCTGCCGCAGGGACGAAAGGGTCTATTCACGGTCGAGATCGAACGCGCGTTGCTCGAAAAAAAGATCGATGCGGCGGTTCACAGTGCGAAAGATCTGCCGAGTAGCCTAACGAGTGGTTTGGAAATCTGCTGCGACGCTGCCGCGCGAAAATGTCGAGGATGTTTTAGTCGCGAAGAATGCGGAATCTCTCGCCACGGTCGTAAAGGGCGCCACGATTGCGACCGGCAGCGTGCGACGGCAATGCGCGCTTCGCCGGGTGCGGCCCGACCTGAAGATTGAAGATTTGCGCGGCAACGTGCCGACGCGTTTGCGCAAACTGGCCGAAAGTCCCTGGGAGGGAATCATCCTGGCGCGGGCCGGCTTGAACCGCCTGGCTGTTACGGGCCGAGTGGCGAATTTCAATTTTGCCTAACGAGCAGTTCGTGCCCGCGGGCGGACAAGGTATTATCGCACTCGAGATTCGATCGGACGATGAAGGGATGAAGAAACTTCTCGCGCCGATCGATCATGCGCCGACGCATTTGTGTTTGCGAACGGAGCGAGAATTTTTGCGATTGTTGCAGGGCGATTGCGGAACGCCGGTCGGCGTGCTGGCGACATTGGACGACGAATGGATGGGCGTGCGCGCGCAGGTTTTCTCGAGTGCGGAAGTTGAGCCGAGGATTGCTCAGGTGAGATTGCGTCAGCCACCGGAGGAAGTCGCCGCGGCGTTATTTCGAAGCATGTATGGAGAAAAAATCTAAGCACGGAAGCTGCGCTCTCGTTGGTGCGGGGCCGGGCGATCTCGGGCTCGTTACGCTGCGGGCGAAGGAGCTGATCGAGCAGGCGGATGTGATCGTTTACGATTATCTCTGCAACGCCGGCATGCTGAAGTGGGCGCGCGCCGATGCGGAAACTATTTTCGCCGGAAAGAAGGCGGGCGCGCACACTTTGTCGCAGGATGAGATCAATGCGCTGCTGGTGCAGAAGGCGGGCGAGGGGAAACAAGTCGTTAGGCTGAAAGGCGGCGATCCGTTTTTGTTTGGGCGAGGCGGAGAGGAAGCGCTGGCCCTGGTCGAAGCGAAAATTCCGATCGAGATCGTTCCGGGAGTCACCTCGGCGATTGCGGCGCCGGCTTACGCGGGAATTCCGGTAACGCATCGCGAGAACAACTCCCACGTGACATTTTTCACCGGGCACGAAGATCCGGCCAAGACGGAAAGTTCAATCGATTTCGAAGCGCTGGCCAGGCTGGGCGGGACGCAGGTGATGTTGATGGGTATGGAACGAATCGACGCGATTACCAGGGAAATGCTGGCGCGTGGCATGCGCGCCGATTTGACGGTGGCGCTGATTCGGTGGGGAACAACCGGACAACAACACACGCTGGTCGGCGAGTTGCAGACTATCGCGCAACGCGTGAAGGAAAGCGGATTCGAAGCGCCGGCCGTCGCCGTTTTTGGAGATGTTGTCAGACTGCGGGAAAAGCTGAATTGGTTCGAGAATCGGCCGCTGTCGGGAAGACGAATCGTGGTGACGCGGACGCGTGCGCAAGCAGGCGAGTTGAGCGCGCGGCTGCACTCGTTAGGCGCCGATGTGCTCGAGCTGCCGACCATCCGGATCGAACCGCCGACCGATCTGCGCGCGTTTGCCGAGCTGGTGCAGGATGCGCATACCTACGACTGGATCGTGTTCACCAGTCCCAATGGCGTGAATGCCTTCTTCGAGATCTTTTACAAACTTTACGACGACGCGCGCGAGATCGGCGGAGCGAAAATCGCTGCGATTGGCTCGGCCACGGCGGAGCGCTTAAAGCATTTCCGCATGCACGTCGATCTGCAGCCGGAGGAATTCGTCGCTGAGGCCTTGGCGCGTGAGTTCCAGAAGCTGGGCGGGATCGAAAATCTGCGCATTCTCGTGGCCCGCGCGGAAAAGGCGCGCGACGTGCTACCGAAGGAACTCGCGGCCCAAGGGGCAATTGTGGACGAAGGCTTCGCTTACAGGACTGAACCCGAGACGCGCGACGATAGCGGCGCGCGCCGCCGGCTTTTGGAGGAAGGCGCGGACCTGGTCACGTTCACCAGCTCATCCACCGTGGAAAATTTTCTCGCGCTCGGCTTGCCCTGGCCGAAGGGAATGAAAATCGCCAGCATCGGGCCGGTTACTTCGAAGACCGCGCGCGAGCACGGCCTGAAAGTAGATGTGGAAGCGAAGCGGCACGACATCCCAGGTTTGGTCGATGCGATCAAAAAATTTTACGGCGCGAAGGAATAACATGCCGGCCAATCCAGAAATCACATTGCCAGACGAATTCGCCTCGACCATGCAGCAACTGGTGGCGGAAGCAGAGAAGACCGTTTCGCCACGAAACGGCGCCGGCTTGAGTGAGGTTGACGCCGCCATGTTTCGACAGCTCGGGAAAGTAGCGGAGCGCTTGAGTGGGTTGGACCACTCATTCTCGCAACTGGCAGAACAGAATTCCTCCGCCGCATTGACGGCGCGACTGGAACGGATGGAGGGTCAGCTCGCGACGCTTTGCCAGACCGAGAGCGTGAATCATCGCCTTTTCAATTCGCTCCACGAGGAGTTGAAAAGTTACCGCGATAATTTCCTGCGCGAGTCTTTGCAAAAGCCTTTCACGCGCGATCTCGTCCGGCTCTTCGACGATCTGACTGCGTTGCACGAGCAGATGCAATCGGCCACGACGTCTTCGACAAAGAAGGCGGGCATGATCGAGCGCTGGTGCGCCAATCTCCAGAACGCAACTCAGGCTTTGCTCGAGGTTCTTCATCGCATGGATGTCGATCCGATGGAGGAGCATGAGCGAGTGAATCCCGCGCTGCATCGAGTCGTGACCTTCGAACCGGCAAATTCCACGGAAGATGATGGACTGATCGTGGCCCGCGTGAAGCGCGGTTTTACCTGGCGCGACCAGGTTCTGCGCGCGGAGGAAGTGGTGGCGAAACGCTTCCGCTAAATTCGTTTTTTCCGCTGGTAAATTCCACGCGATATCCGGCACGGAAACTGCGACTAGGGAGGAGTGGGTTGCCGTGGGGGCAAACCACGTCAGCAACTTCACCAATGTCTCAGCGCAAAGCCATCGGCATCGATCTAGGAACGACATTTTCTGTCGCGGCCCACATCGACAAGTACGGGAAACCGCAAATCATTCCGAATTCTGAAAGCGAACGGATCACGCCTTCGGTGATTTTGTTCGAAAGCCAAAGTGCGATCGTGGGAACGATTGCCAAGAACCATTCCGTCGCGGAGCCGGAGCGAATCGTCGATTTCGTGAAGCGCGAAATGGGCAAACCCAAGGAGCAGTTCAGCCGCGAAATCGACGGGAAAGTCTATTCAGCTGAAGAATTGTCGTCATTGATTGTGCGCAAGCTGAAGAACGATGCTGAGAAATTCCTCAAGCAAACCGTCACCGACGCGGTCATCACGGTCCCAGCTTATTTCAACGACGCGGAGCGCACCGCCACGGTAACCGCGGGCAAGCTGGCCGGTCTCAACATTCTCCAAATCATCAACGAGCCCACCGCCGCCTCCGTGGCCTACGGACTCGATAAACTCGACCAGGATCAAACCGTGTTCGTCTTCGACCTGGGCGGCGGAACCTTCGACGTCACGATCATGCAGATCGAAGGTCATCAGATCCGGATGCTCGCGACCAACGGCGATCACCGCCTGGGCGGCAAAGATTGGGACGACATCATCGTCAACTGGGTCGCGGAAGAATTCGATCGCGAGCACGGCGAAAATCCGCTGCTCGATCTGCAAAGTTACCAGGAGCTGCAAAGCCGCGCGCTCGCAGCCAAGATTCAGCTCTCCAGCCGGCCGCGCACCGCGATCGTGCACAGCTTCAACGGCAAGAGTGTGAAAGTGGAGCTGACGCGGGAGGAATTTGAACGCAAGACGCGCCACCTCGTTGAGAGAATCAAGACCATCTGCGAGCTGGTCATGCAGGAAGCGAAGATGGAATGGTCCGAGATCACGAAAGTGCTGCTGGTCGGCGGCATGACGCGCATGCCGATGGTGCGTGAGTTGATCGGAAACCTCTCCTCGTTGCCGCTGGCCGATGACGTGAATCCCGACGAAGCCGTCGCGATCGGCGCCGCCATTCAGGCGATCCTGATCATGCTGCAGGAAGAAAAGGAATCAGGCGAAGCCGTCTTGTCCGACGACACGCGACAGCAATTTTCTTCACGCGAAGGCGGACTGATGCAGGTGACCAACATCACTTCGCACACACTCGGCGTGGTTCTTTGGGATGATGGGCAGCATTACGAATACGTCTTCCCGATGATCAACAAGATGAGTCCGATTCCCGCCACGGCGAAAAATTTCTTCGGCACCGCCAACGCCAATATGCCGCGCGCCATTGTCCGCATCGTGGAAGGCGAAAGCACGCTGCCGGCGGAATGCACATCGCTCGGGACGTGTGACGTCGAACTGCCGCCGTTCCTGCCCAAGGGCTCACCGGTGGAGTTGTGTTATCAATATAACGCCAACCAGATTCTCGAAGTCTCGGTCCACGCCGCCGGCAACGAGAAGAGGGTCTCGATTGCGCGCAATACCGGCCTGGCGCCGGATGAGTTCGAGCAGGCGAAAGCAAACCTCTCAGCACTTAACGTCACGTAACAATGGTGGCGGTCAGTGTGCAATTTTCGCTGCCGCTTCCCGATGATCCGAACAAGTGGGACGGCTGGACAAAGTATAAGTCACCAAACTTATACGAGCGGCTCTGTCTCGATCCGAAAGAGAACCCGACTAACGAAGTCATCGAGGAGCATTGCCGCGAGCTCATGCGCTGGTGGCAAAAAAAGCTGCCGCTAAAGAGTCAGCCGAGCAACCCGCTCTCACAATTGCTTCGTCCCGGCATGGACGAATCGTCGCGTTACCTGACCGAAGCGCGCGTCGAACTGCTCGATCCGGTCCGACGCCAGGCCATGGACAGCGAGCTGGCCGCGCAAGCGCAAGAAAAGGCGATCGCCGAATTTCACAAGTATCTGACCTTTGCCATCGCCGATGGAATTCTGACTCCGGACGGTGAGAAGAATCTGTTCCGGTTCGGTCACGAACATCACCTCACCGACGAGGCGATGAACGGCTATATTGAAGCAGAATTGAAACAGAGTGGCGCGCGGCGCGGCGCAGCTGAGACCCCGGTGGTTGTTCCCACGGCCACTGCCGAAGGAGCGCCGCGACCCTCGCGCCGGCGACAGGCGTTGCCGCCGAAAGAAGAATTCATGCGCATGCTGCGTCTCAGCGCGCTCGATAGCGACGGCATGACGGACGAAACCCGCGATGCCTTCGTCAACATGGCCGAGAATCTCGGCCTCGAGCCGGCCGACGCCGAGGAAACCATCGACGATTATCTCGATGAAGCAGACGGTCTCAATGGCACGGACGTACCGCCGCCGCCGGCGTACAACGGGACGCGACCGGCGACGGCCAAACCCGCGGCTGGGGCTCCCGCATCGTCCGGATCAAATGGCGCCGCCCCTGAAGCCGCGCCGGAGGATTTGCCAACAATCGATCCGGTCACGGAAAAGAAATCGCATCCGCCGTACACAAATTCACTCGGTGGTCAGATGGTCTTCGTTCCGTCCGGCGAATTCACGATGGGAAGTGAAGCGCCGGACGCTGCGCCTAACGAGAAGCCGCTGACCAAGATTGTGCTCAGTCGCTATTACGTCTCAAAGTTTCCCGTCACCAATGCCCAATTCGAGGAATTCGATCCATCGCATAAGCGAAAGCGCGCACCCGGCGCCGGCGATCAGCATCCGGTCATTTACGTCAGCAGTCTGGAGGCGATCAAGTTTTGCCAATGGCTCAGTACGCGCGAGCGCAAGAGATATCGCCTGCCGACCGAAGCCGAGTGGGAGTTTGCCGCCCGCGGTACGGACGGCCGCAAATATCCGTGGGGCAATCACGAGCGTCGCGGTGATCTTGGAAATTTTGCCGACCGCAACACCGTCTTTGCCTGGAGCGATCACAGCATCGACGACGGCTTTCCCGAGACGTCGCCGGTGGGCGCGTATCCGCTCGGCGCGAGTCCGTTCGGCGTCGAAGACATGGGAGGCAACGTCTGGGAATGGTGTTCGGATTATTTCGAAGCGTATCGCGGCACGCTGAAAGTGAATCCGCGCGGCCCGACCGTCGGACAGAAGCGCGTCTATCGCGGCGGCAGTTGGAAATCGCGCTTCAACAGCATGCGCGCCACCACTCGCAGTTCCAATCTGCCGAATTTCTCCTGCAACGATCTCGGTTTCCGCGTGGTCTGCGAGTGCGAGTAGAAGCTTGCGCTAAATTGCGCGGGCGAAGAATCTCTCCGCGGTGACGCATGTCTTCGACCGAAGTTAAAGAATACAAGCACGTCGATGATTATCTCGCGGTCGGCCAGGAAGCCGGCGCATCCGATGTTCATCTTGGAGTAAACGCGCCGCCGCTTTGGCGAATGCAAGGTGTGCTGCAACCGATCTGGCCCGACGCGCCGCGCCTGACCAAAGAAGAAACGGCCGCGCTCGCCGATGCTTTTCTTCCCGAGGTGCAAAAGGAACATCTGCGCGATCGCGGCGACGCCGATTTTGCCTACGCCAACGACTTCGGCCGTTTCCGCACCAGTGTCGTTAGGCAACGGCTCGGCACCGATCTCGTCTTTCGCATCATCAACACAAAAGTGAAGACGATGGATGAGCTCGGTTTGCCCGAACATCTGAAATTACTCACGCGCTATCAAAACGGACTCATTCTCGTCACTGGTTCCGTCGGCAGCGGCAAGTCGACTACGCTGGCCGCGCTGGTCGAACAGGTAAACATGGAGCGGAAGGAACACATCATTACGCTGGAAGATCCGATTGAGTACGTCTTCGAATCGAAGGGTTGCCACATTACACAACGCGAAGTGCACACGCACACGCTTTCGTTCGGCGCAGCCTTGCGCGGCGCGCTGCGGGAAGATCCCGATGTCATCATGATTGGCGAAATGCGCGATCTGGAAACGATCTCGCTCGCCATCACCGCGTCGGAAACGGGCACCTTGTTCTCGGGACGCTGCACACCGGAAATGCATCACGCACGCTCGATCGCCTGCTCGATGTCTTTCCCGTCGATCAACAGGAGCAGATTCGCATCATGGTGAGCGAATCGCTGCGCGGCATCATCAGTCAGCAATTAATTCCGCGTGTCGATGGAACGGGCCGCGCGCTCGCCTTGGAAACACTCACCAACACCCCCGCCGTCGCCAACGTCATTCGCGAAGCGAAAACTTTCATGCTGCCGGGAATCATCCAGACCGGACGCAAACAGGGCATGCAGTTGATGGATGACGCGCTGATCGATCTGTTCGACCGCGGCATCATCAGCGGCGACGAAGCTTACGCGCGCGCCGAACAGAAACAGATGATGCGCGAACATATCGGTGCCTAACGAATGGCTTACATCGATCAATTTTTTGAATTGCTCGTCGCGCAAGGCGCGTCGGATCTGCACATCGGTGAAGGTCAGCCACCGAAGATTCGGAAGCACGGCGACGTGGCGCCGATCCGCGAGGAAGTGGTGACGCGCGAAGAAGCGGCCGGAATGTTGAGCGAAATCGCTGGTGCGCATAACTGGCAGATTTTCGAAGAACGCGGCGATCTCGATTTCGCCTACGAAATGGACGCGCACTCACGCTTCCGCTGCAATTACCTCAAACAGGCCAATGGTTACGGCGCGGTCTTTCGTTTGATTCCGACGAAAATTGCGAGCTTGGAAGAGCTGGGAATCCCGACCGTGGTGAAAGAATTCGGTCATTTGCGCGGCGGACTCGTGCTCGTTACCGGACCGACCGGTTCAGGAAAATCAACGACGCTGGCGGCGCTGATTGATTACATCAACGACAACTTCTCGCGGCACATCGTCACGATCGAAGAGCCGATCGAATTTGTGCACGACAACAAACGCAGCGTGATCACGCAACGAGAAGTGCCGAGTAACACAGTGTCGTTTCCCGCCGGATTGAAAGCGGCCTTGCGCGAAGATGCGGACATCGTGCTCGTCGGTGAGATGCGCGACCTGGAAACAATTTCACTCGCGCTCACCGCGGCGGAAACCGGTCTGCTCGTTTTCGGAACACTGCACACGAACAATGCGCGCAAGACGGTTGATCGCATGGTCGATGTTTTTCCTGCGAACAAACAGGCGCAGGCGCGCACGATGCTGGCGAATTCGTTGCGCGGTGTCCTGGCGCAGTTGCTTCTGAAAAAGACTGCCGAAGCCGGTGGCGGCCGCGTCGCCGTCAATGAAATCCTGATCGCGAACGCCGCCGTCTCCGCCATCATCCGCGAAGGCGCGACGCAAAAACTTCAAGACGTGATCGTCGCGGGCAAAGGCCAGGGAATGCAGTTCATGGACGACGCGATCTGGACCTTGCTGCAGCAGGGAATCGTCTCGCCGCACGAAGCCTTCATGAAGGCGATCGACAAGAATCTCTTCAAGAAATTCCTGCCGGCAGACGAAGAACATCTTGCCGATGCCATCGGCGCCGTGCCCGACGACGAGAAGCGTTTGCCGGGAAATTTTGTAAAAACGAAAACGCCGGCGCGTCGTTGAGACAACGACTCGTTAGGGGTACGCTACCCGGTAAAACTTCTTCGGTCCGGTGGCGTTCGTATCGTCGTAAGTGAAGACGCCGTTCGAATCAGCCACGACGGAGGCGATTGTTTGGAAACTTCCGGGACTTAGATCCGGTGAAGATTCGATTCGATTGATCACACCCGCAACGCCGCGGCAATCAAGATGAATGGTGCTGGTCGCCGGATCGGTGATGGAAACAATCTTGAGGTTGATCGTGGGCGCGGCCGGCAATGGCCAGACGAACGCGCCGCGACCGCGGGTCCAGACGGAAAGCGTCGTCGCGCCGCGATCGATCGACATGTCCCAGATCATCACGCTCGGCAATCCGTTTTGGAACCGATACCAGGTCGGCGAAGCGACGGTAACGTCATCGGTGTAATAAACGCCGAAGTCGGTTCCCGCGAAGACCTGCTGCGGGAAATTTGGATTCACAATCACTGAGTCGATCGGAATGTCGGGAAGATTTCCGGTTTTGTCGTTCCAGGTGAAAGAGGCGCAGTTGCTCGTGCAGACGACCTGGAAAAGATGACCGGGCGTCGTTGGCGTGTTGGCATTGAAGCCACCGACCGCGGCGTATCCGGTCGGCACGGCGGCTGAGGCTGCACCCGGATCGAGCGCGATGCCGAGAATCGGACGATTGGGCAAAACAGCATTAGCGCCGGTGACATTGACCCAATTCGCCTGCGCCTGTGTGCCGGTGCCGAGATTGAAACCAATCTGCACATTGCCGTCATTCGTCCCGACAATCGCGACGCTCTGAAACTTCGGCGAGTACTTCACCTGATTGATGAAGGAACGGTTGCCTAACGACTGCTTGGTCAGGTTTTGTGTCGTAGGGTTGTTGGTCACATACCACGTCACCGTGCTTGAGGCATTGCCCGTGATTGTTTCCCACACGCGCGTCGTGCCTGCGATCAAGTGACCGCAACCGCCGCCGTTCGAGCCGGCCGGGGGACAATCATCGCCGCCAGAGATTCCGCCGTGAAAGAGATTAATTGGAAGAACAAACGACTGCGTATCGCCGGTCCACGCGCCGCGCTTGCTCGTCCAAGTCACGCCCGATGATGCTGTGCAATTGCTGACGCATCTGCTCAGCCCGCCGCTGTTGTTGCCTTGCCAAAAACGCAAATTAGTTCCAGTACCGACCGGATCGATCTGGCCGGAAAATCCGTCACCGCCCAATCCCGTTTGCCATTGCACCGGCCCGGTCGGGCTACCAGTGAAGGAAATGGAGCTTGCGCCATTGTCCTGCGCGCCACCGTTCGCCTGTGGCGTGGCCGAAGTGGCGAAGTTTCCGCTGATGTCGCCAGAATAGAATTCAATCGTGCTCAGATTGGAGTCCATGTTGAACCACGTCGGGTCAGTCGAGTTGGTGACAAGATTCGCGTTGGTGGTGCCATGGACGCCACCGTCGTTACCTGCCAGCAAGATGGATGACGAACCGGCCACGAACGCGAGGGCATGCTGGTCGGCGTGGACCGGCCCGACAGATCCGGAAAAGGAATAAACGCAGGACAGATTGTTGAAACTCGTGCCGGTGCGAGTCGCAAACCAAATGTCCGTGGTGTCGATGAAGACCCGCTCCGGATTGTTCGGATCGACAACTAACCCCTGGTCGTACCAGTTCTGGTTGTAGTCGCCCGCGGCACTTGAGCAATCCAGGAGCGAACCACCGGCGGAGCCTTGCATCATCGTCCAGTTATCGCCCCCGTCAGTCGTGACAAACACACCGAGTTGGCAGCCGGTGGTATTACCGCACTGACTGTTGTTATTCCAGTTGATCGAAGCTACCTGGGCATAGATGTAGTTCGGGTTACTCGGTGCGACCGCGATGTCGACACGGCTCAAGTTGTTGACGGCGTTGCCGCAAAAGGTCGCGGTGCCACCCGTGATCGGATAGTTACAAGGAACGCCGCTGCCAGCGTTCAGAAGCGCGCCGGTTGCGTAACCGCTGCCTGTGACTGCGGTTCCAAAGACGAAACCATTGTCGTTGCGCGCGATGGAAGTAAAGGCGGGACAGCCGCTCACCGGCATGGTCGCCTTGTAGATTCCGTTGGCGCCATTCAACCCCAGGTCATACTGCACCGTGGTAGGAAAGCCGCGCACGCCAACCGCAGCGATGATGCGGGTGGTGCCTCCAATATTAGTCAACTCCAGGCCGGTGATGTCCTGGCGCTGGCTGCTGAAACCATTCGTTAGGCAGTTGGTCCAGTTCGCTCCAGCATCATAGGAGAACCAGAGACCTTTCTTCGTGCCAACGACAATGTTGCTGCTGTTGTTCGGATCAACTCGCACCTTGCCGACCGCGTCGTACTGCGGGAATTGCCCGGCCGGTTGCGTGTAAGCGGCGCCGAAGACATCAGCTCCGAGGATTGTCCAGGACACGCCGCCGTCGACCGACTTAAGAATGCCCTGACTGCCCATGGAGAATGAGCCGTAGTTCAGGTCGCCCGTGCCGGCGTAGATGGTGTTGTGATCGTTCGGATCAAGCACCACGCTGTCGATGCTCGTCGTGCTGATCATTGGATCATCGGTCAGCATGCTCCATGTCGTCGTGCCGCTGCAACAGTTGAGCGTTTTCCAAACGCCGCCGCCGACCGTGCCGATGTAAGCCACGATCGAGCCATTCGTGGTTGTAGTCGGATCAACCGCGATGCTGTTAACGCGACCGGCCGTGGTTGTGTAGTTGTAGCAGCCTGAGCAGCCAGTCATGCGCAACGGCGCCGGACCGAGCCCGGTGAATCCGCTCGTGCTCAAGGCCGAAGTGAATCCGCCTTTGCCGACACGCGAAAGCTGCGCACCCGCGGGAATTGCGCGCTCAATCGCCGCGTCCATGTTCGCGGCCGCGCGCACCCATTCGGGCTTGAAAACGCCGGTCGGGTAAGTGAGACGGTTCGACCAATCGAGCTCGAGTTCATTCAGCTCTTCGCCTCTTTCGCCGAACACCGGCATGTCCTTGAGTCGTGTTTCAGTTTTCTCCCTGGGAATAACGAAACTTCTTACGGCAAGGAGAATTCCGACGGCGCAAAGCAGAATGGCGAGGAGGGTTCGAAGAAGGGTAAAGGCGGCGTGTTGGTTGGATATTTTTCGCATTAATTATGGTGCTTATGTTACTATCGGATACTCGCTCGGCATTGACACGCGAAAAGCGGAATGCTATCGGTCGCCCCAATTCTGAACACGCTCCTGAATAGTCAGGTCTTGGTTTTGAACCGCTTGTGGCAGGCGGTCAATATCTGCTCGGCGCGTCGCGCCTTCACCCTCGTTTATCAGGGCCACGCCCAGGTCGTTTCGTCCGATCCGCAAAACAACTTCCTCACTCACGACTTCGACAGCTGGCTCGATTTTTCCGGAACCGCCCCGGAACAGGAAATGGTCACGACCATTTCGTGGAAGATCCGTGTGCCGCGCGTCATTGTGCTACTTCTCTTCGATCGCCTGCCGAAGAAGGAAGTGAAGTTCACTCGCCACAACGTTTTCGAGCGCGACAAAAACACCTGCCAATATTGCGGTCACGTCTTCGATCGGAGCGAATTGAATCTCGATCACGTGTTGCCGCGCGACAAAGGCGGCCTGACCACATGGGAAAACGTCGTCTGTTCCTGCATCCCGTGTAATACGAAAAAGGGAAATCGCCTGCCGCATCAAGCTCACATGACGCTGATTCGCAAACCGAAACGGCCGAAATGGCGACCGTTCGTGCACGTAACCTTCTCCTCACAACATCACGAAAGCTGGCGACACTTCGTCGATCTCGCCTACTGGAACGTCGAGCTGAGCGACTAGCGCATCGCGTTCAAGATCGGCTGCGGATAAACGCCGAGCAAAATAATTCCGGCGATCAGCGCGATCATCGTGATGCGCGAAAGACTCGTTAGGCGAATCGGGTCACTGATTGCGGAGGTTTCCCAATACATCGCGCGCACCACTTTCAGGTAATAATAGAATCCGCACGCCACCGTGATCACGCCGACGATCACCAACGCGGTTTGATGCTGCCGGATCGCCGCGTCGAAGATGAAAAATTTCCCGAGAAATCCCGCGGTGAATGGAACACCGGCGAGTGAGGCCATGGCGATGAGCATGCCTAACGAGAGGAACGGCGCGCGTTTGGCCAGGCCGTTGAAATCTTCGATGCGATCGCCGGTTTGATTCGCGACCACCACCATGATGGCAAAACTCAAGATGGTCATGAGCAGGTAGGCCACGAGATAGAAACCGACGGCCACGCCGGCCAGACAAACAACTCCAATAAGCAGATAACCAGCGTGCGCGATGCTGGAATAGGCCAGCAGCCGTTTCAGGTTTGTCTGCGGCAAAGCGGCGAGATTTCCGTAAAGCAAAGTCAGGATCGCGACCACAACGAGCAGGCGTTGCATTTGCGGCAGCATGAAGAACGGCACGAGCACGCGCAGCAGCACAACGAAGCCCGCAGCCTTCGAAGCGACGGAAAGATAGGCTGTCACTGGCGTCGGCGCGCCTTGATAAACATCGGGCACCCAGATTTGAAATGGCACCGCGGCGATCTTGAAACCGAGCGCGACGAGAATGAGCGCCATGCCAAAGAGCAGCGGCACTTTCTCGACACTTCCGCTGCCAATCACAGTTGTGATGCGTGCGAGATTCGTTTCGCCGGTTACGCCGAAAATCCAGGTGATGCCGTAAACCAAAAACCCGGTCGAGAGCGCGCTCAGGATCAGATATTTCACACCTGCTTCGAGCGCGAGCGGATTGCGGCGCGTGAAAGCGACCAGCACATAGAACGACATCGTCACCAGTTCGAGCGAGACGAAGATCATGACGAAGTCGACGGCGGACGCCATCCACATCAGTCCTGCGCAGGTGAAGAGCGGCAGGGCAAAGAACTCACCGAGTCCGGCCTGGGCGGTCGCGCCGTGGATCGATTGCCTAACGAGTGGTGCGTAATCGATCATCATGATCAGCACGAGAATTGTCGCGACGAGCGCGAAGCGTTTGAAGAAAATCGCCAATGGGTCAGTCGCGTAGAATGACCAGAATCCCGTCGCGCTGGCCGCCGGGGCTGGCGAAAGAAAAAAACTCGCGATCAGGATGAGAACCAACCCGATGATCGATGCGACCGCGAAGACGCGTTTGTCGATTCGCTCGGCGAAAGCTTCAACCATCAGAATAACGACGCCGAGAACCACGACGGCGATTTCCAAATAGGGTGCGGCGATCATTCTAACGGCCGGAGAAATAGGTGGTGAAGGTGGGTGTCAGAATCCGCACGAAAGTTTGCGGGAAAAAACCGATGCAAAGCAGCGCCGCGACGAGAAGGCCGATGGGCAAACGGAAATTCGCGCGCAGGTCGGGCAGGTTCGCCCATCGTTCCAGCATCGTGCCCATGAAAACCGCGCGATAAGCGCGCAGCATGTAGACGGCGGAGATAACCACGCCCCACAAGCCGAGCACGGTTGCGATCTGCATAATGTGAAATTTTTCCATGTCGACGCCGTTGTGGAATGCGCCGAAGAACACCATCACTTCTCCGGCGAAGTTGGCGAAGCCTGGCAGACCGATCGACGCGAATGCGCCCAAACCGAATGCTAGTCCGGCTAGCGGCATAACCTTCGCCAGGCCACCGAGATCTTCGAAGGCCAGAGTTCGCGTGCGAACACGCAGTTCACCGGCGATGGCGAAGAGCAGCGCGATGGAAAGTCCATGCGCGAACATCAGGACGGCCGCGCCGTTTGTCCCGACGAGATTCCCGCTGGCGATCCCGAGAAAAATGTAACCCATGTGCATGACGCTCGAATAGCCGAGCATCCAATCGAGCTTTTTCTGCGCGATGGTGACGAGGCCGACGTAGATGATATTGCCTAACAAGAGCAAGACGAGTAGCCACGCCCAATGGCGCGCGCCTTCGGGTAAAATCGGCAGCGCGACACGCAGCAATCCGTAGAGTCCGAATTTCTTCAGCACACCGGCGTGCAACATCGCGGCTGGCGCCGGGGCGGAGGCGTAGGCTTCCGGCGCCCAGGTGTGGAATGGGAAAAGCGAAATCAGAATTCCGAAGCCGATCAGCAGCAGAAGATAAATATGATTCTGTGCCTCGGCCGGGATCGCGCGGCTGCTGATTGCAGAGCGCGCAGATCAAACGAGCGCGCCGCCTCCGGGACGCTGCGATAAAGCATGATCAGTCCGAGCAGCAGAATGAAACTGCCGGTCGCAAGATAGATGGTGATCTTCCACGCCGCTGCGTAGCGATCGCCGCTGCCCCAGATTCCGATGAGCAAAAATGTTGGGATGAGCGCGAGCTCGTGAAAGGCGTAGAAGAAGAAAAGATCTAACGAGACAAAGGCGCCCATCGCACCGGCGGAAATGAAAAGCAGGCAAGCGTAAAACGCATTTTCATTGCGTTTGATTTCGCCGGTAAACCAAATCGCCGCGAGCGTGACGATGGCGGTGAGCAAGACCATGACGAGGCTCAGGCCGTCGATGCCTAACGAGAAGTTCCAGTTCCACTCCGCGCTGATCGGGAATGACTTGATGAAATTGAAACGCTGGCCGCGATCGAAATTGGCGAACGCGAAAAGCGCGGTGAGCAAGGCAAGGCCGCTGCCAAGCAGCGCCGTTTTCCGCGCGGGCGCGCCAACGAGAATGGCAACCGCTGCGAGCAGGGGGATGAAGACGAGAGCGAGCGAAATCATTTGAACACCGCGAAGTAGATGAGTCCGACGACTCCGAGCCCGAAGAGAAATGCGTAACCCTGCAGGTTGCCGACCTGCAACAGCCGCAGGAGCGAACCGACGCCATACGCACTCGTGCTCACGCCGCGCACGCCGAGGGCATCGATGATCCAGCGATCGACGAAGGCGGAAATCCTGGCGACCAACTCCTGCGTGACGCCGATTAGCCAAAGGTAAAGTTCGTCGAAATAAAATTTCTTTCGCAGCACAGGGATATCGATCGGATCGGTCTCGCGTTTGCGATAAAGAAGAAACGCCGTGAACACGCCGACCAGCATCGCGCTGGCAGCGAGCAACTGCACGGTGTGGCCAGCTTCTTCGCTGTGCGGTAACGGCAAGAACCGTGTAGCGACAAATGCAAAGCCCGCGATTGACGCCGGAACCGCAAGGAGAATGAGAGGTCCGGTCATGACGAACGGAGCTTCGCCGCCTGATTTCGCATCCTCGCTGCGCGGCGTGCCGAAGAAAACCACGAACACGAGACGGAACATGTAGAACGCGGTCAGGAACGCGGCGAAAAGCGCGAACGCAAAAATCGCGGTGTTCTTCTCGTAGGCGAGCGCGAGGATGGCGTCCTTGCTAAAAAATCCGCTGAAGGGCGGACAACCAATGAGCGCGAGTGTGCCGATGAGAAATGTTGCGCAGGTGATCGGCAATCGTTTCGCGAGGCCACCCATCTTCCAAATATTCTGCTCATGATGCAGCATGATGATGATCGCGCCGGCGCCGAGGAAGAGGAGCGCCTTGAAAAAGGCGTGCGTGAACAGATGGAACATGGCGGCTTCGCCGGACGCGAGTCCGACGGCCATGATCATGTAGCCGAGTTGCGAAAGCGTGGAGTAAGCGAGGATGCGTTTGATGTCGTCCTGCTGCGTCGCGATCAAACCAGCCATGACCGCGGTAATGGTCCCGATCCACGCGATGACGTGCAGCGCCTGCGCCGAACCGATGATGAGAAAGTTCACGCGCACGAGCATGTAAACTCCCGCCGCCACCATCGTCGCCGCATGGATCAAGGCGGAGACCGGCGTCGGACCTTCCATCGCATCGGGCAACCAGACATGCAGCGGGAATTGCGCGGACTTACCGACCGCGCCGCAGAAAATGAGCAGGGCCGCGATTGTGAAATAGCCCGGATGACTCGTTAGGCTGTTCATCTTCCCCGCGATGTCGCGAAAAACGACGGAACCAGTCGCGCTCCAAACCATCAGGATGCCGAGCATGAAACCGAAATCGCCGATGCGATTGGTCAGGAATGCCTTCTTGGCTGCGTCGGCGGCGCTGTCGCGCTCGAACCAATGCCCGATGAGCAGATAGGAACTGACGCCGACCAGTTCCCAGAAGATGAACATCATGACGAAATTGTTCGCGAGCACGATGCCGAGCATCGAGAACATGAAGAACGAGAGTGACGCGAAGTAACGTGACTTGCCCGCGTCGTCGCGCATGTAGCCGAACGAGTAGATGTGAATGACCGCGCCGACGCCGGTCACGAGCAGCAGCATCGTCTTACTCAAGCGATCGAGCGTTAATCCCAGCGGCACGTAGAAGAGCGGCCGCAGATCAATCCAGGTAAAATCGATTGGGCCGAGCTCGGTCGAGCGAAAGACAAGGCACGCGCCAAGAAATCCGAAGACAGCCGCTCCCACAGAAACGAACGCGCTCACCGCCGCGTTACGCCGCAGGAGAAGGAGAATCGCCGCGGCCGAAATCAGCGGCAGGAGCAGAATGTACCAGGGAAGCGCGCCGCTCATCAGAACTTCAAGGCGTTGATGTCTTCGACATGAGTAGTCTGCCGCGCGCGATAGAGCGCGACGATGATGGCGAGGCCGACCGCAACTTCCGCCGCCGCCACCGTGATGATGAAGAAAACAAAAACCTGCGCGTTGTAATTCGGCAGGCCGTCCGGGCCGAGGCGATAGCGTGAGAAAGCGACTAGCGAGAGGTTGGCCGCGTTCAGCATCAGTTCGAGCGACATGAAAATGATGATGATGTTGCGTCGCAGGAGAACGCCGGCGAACCCGATCGTGAAAAGCAGCCCGCTGACCAGAAGGTAATCGCCCAGGGTCGGCATCTCAGCGCAGCTCCCGTTTGCTCAACACAATCACGCCGATGGTCGCGACCAGGACGAGAACGGCGATGATCTGGAAGGGCAGGTTGAAGTTATCGAAAAGGAGAAGGCCAATCGCGCGGACATCATCGGTGTGCGGCCTAACGAGTGGTGGGAAATTATCTTTTGCGCCGTGGAGTTGCTTGATGACGAGATAAATCTGCACAAACAAGGCCAGCGAAACCGCCGCGCCGCCCATGACCGGAACGAGATTTATCTTGCGCCGTTCTTCCGCGCGCAAATCGAGCAGCATGATGATGAAAAGGAACAGCACCATGACCGCGCCGGCGTAAACCAGGATTTGCAAGACGCCGATAAGGTAGGCATCGAGCGACACGAAGAGCGCGGCGAGCCCGAGAAAGCTAACGACAAGGCTAAGCGCGCTCGCGACCGGGTTGCGATTCAGCACCACGGCCGCGCCGAAGACGAGCATGAGAATCGCGAAAGCCCAAAAGAGAAACGCCGGCATATCAGAGTGACCAGTGACGAGTGGACGCAGTGACAAGAAACAGGCGCGACGCGCGCCTTTCGGCTGATCGCAACTCGTCACTCGGCACTCGTCACTCGTCATTTCTTCTCGTTCCACTTCAGCACGACGCCATGCATGACTCCGCCGATCTCGAGCAGCTTCTCCTTGTCATGCACCATGTCGGCGCGGGTGAGGCCGGTAATGGCGTAATCCTTGCGCAGAAAAATTGCCTGCTCCGGACAAACCTCTTCGCACATGCCGCAGTAGATGCAGCGGATCATGTCGATGTCGAACTCTCTCGGGAATTTTTCCACCTTGGCGAACTTGTCGTTAGGCGGAATTTCACCGGGCGTGATCCGGATCGCGCGCGGCGGACAGATGAACTCGCAGAGCTGACAGGCGACGCAGCGAACGCGGCCGGCAACATCACGCACCAGCGCCGGCGCGCCGCGATAATGTTCCGGCAGATGCTCGTCCCATTTTTCGTCCGGATACTGCATGGTCACTTTCGTCCGGCCGAGGAGCATGTTCTTCAGGTGGCCAAAGGTGAGCGCCATGCCGCTGAAGATCGCGGGCAGATACGCGCGCTCTTTCCAGGTCAGATTGGGACGTTGAACAGTGATGGCCATGTCTTCTTCAGACAGGATTAACAGGATGAACAGGATTTGAAGAGCCAGCGTGCCAGGCGTCTTCTCGCGTCCTGCAAAATCCTGTTAATCCTGTCCTTCTCATTGCGGGAAATACGCGAGGATGAGCGCGGCGACAAAGATGTTCACGAGCGCGATTTCGAAAAAGAAAATCCAGCCGAGTCGCATCAACTGATCGTAGCGAAAGCGCGGCAGCGTCCAGCGCACCCAGATGAAAATGAAAAGGAGCGCGATGATTTTGGCGAAGAAGACAAAGATGTTGAAAAGACCCGCCAGATTTCCGCGCGAACCGTCGAGCAGCGCCCAATGAAATCCGCCGTGCCACGACGGGATCGGCAAATGCCAGCCACCGAGAAACAGCGTCACGATAATGGCAGAGCCGGTGATCATGGAGATGTATTCACCGAGGAAGAAGAGACCGAATTTCATCGCGCCGTATTCGGTGTGGTAACCGCCGACGAGTTCGGTTTCCGCTTCGGGCAGATCGAATGGCAGTCGATTTGTCTCGGCGAACATCGCGATCATGAAAACGACAAACGAAATGAACATCGGAATCGCCAGCAGCCATTTGCCGGGGTTTGTCCAATCGCCGATGAACGGTGCGATGTTCCAGCCGTGTTCGATTTGATACTGCACGACACCGGTCAGACGCAGTTGTCCGGCGAGCATGAAGACGGGAATGACAGCCAGGCCTAACGAGAGCTCGTACGAAATCATTTGTGAGCTGGAGCGGACGCCGCCGAGGAATGGATATTTGGAATTCGAAGACCAGCCGGCGATGACGATGCCGTAAACGCCTAACGAGGCGATGGCGAAAACGAAAAGCACACCGACGTTGATGTCGGCAATGACCATCGGCACGCCGAAGAGCGTGCTGCCGAAGGGAACGACCGCCAGGGTCGTGATCGCGGGAATGATCGCCATGCACGGGGCGAGGTAGTAATAAAAGGTGTTCACGTGCGCGGGCGTGAACTGTTCCTTGAGCAGAAATTTCAAAGCGTCGGCGATTGGCTGGCCCAAACCGAAGAACCGAATGTTCGTCAACGGAATCCCAACGCGATTTGGTCCCGGTCGATCCTGAATCAATGCGCTGATGCGTCGCTCCGCGTAGACGCTGTAGTTCATGAGAACGACCACGACCGCGAGCAGCGCGGCGATCTTCGCGAAAGTGATTCCGATAAACACGTAGTCCATCACTTTGCCTTTGGTGGTCTCGTGGTATCGCGGATTTCGTCGTCGTCTTCTGGCACTTCATGCAGAGGCCCCGGTGTCTCATCGACTTCGACGACGTGGAGCGCCGAGGTCGCCGATTTTGCTTAAGGTCAGCCCGTTGAATTGCGGCACCGCCTGACTCATCTGCGCGAAGACTTCTTCGATCGTGTAAATCCCGTTTTGCCCGGAGCAGGCCTGGAGCAGGTCGCGCAGGATCTCCCAATCGTCGCGCGCATTTCCCGGCGCAGGAATGGCGCGATTCAAACGTTGCAGTCGGCCGTCACCGTTAATCATCGAGCCGCGTTTCTCCGCGAAACCGGACGACGGCAACACGGCTGTGGCGAGCTTGGTCGCTTCGTTCTCGAGCAGGTCCATCAGAATGAATGCAGACAAACGCGAGAGATGTTCCGGTTTGATTCCGGCCTCGCAGGGATTCTCGGCCAGCGCGATCAGTGCTTTGATCTGGCCGTTGGCAATTCCGCTGGCGATCCGCGGCAATTGCGCGCCCGGTGCACTCGTTAGGCCGAGAATCAAACACGCACCGGGCGTGTTGGGATTGCGATCTGCGCTGAGCAGAATGTCGTCGCCCGGACCGAAGTGCGGCACGACGTCGATCAGTTGCACGTCGAGTGATTTTGCCAGACGCGTCGTCAGCCAGAGTTCTTCATTCGTTAGGCGCGCAGAAGCGATGATGGCAATTTCCGAGCCGTGAAATTGCTTCAACTGCGCAGCGGCGTGCGTGATCGCAGTTTTCCAATCGGTCTCGACCAACTGTTTGCCGCCGGAAATCTTTGGTTCGAGCAGACGTTTGTCGGAACGCAGATAATCGAAATTGAGCCGTCCGTAGTCACACATCCAACAGGAATTGACCGCGTCGTTCTCGCGCGGTGTTTGCCGGTAAATCACGCCTTCGCGCGTGCCGATGATGGTGTTGCAACCAGTCGCGCAACTGGTGCAGAAGCTTTTCGTCTCCTTCAAAAACCAGACGCGCATCTTGAAACGAAAATCCGATGAAGTGAGCGCGCCGACCGGACAGATATCGACGGTGTTAAGCGAGTAATTATTTTCCAGCCGCTTGCCCGGATGCGCGGTCAGGACGCTGTGGCTACCGCGATCGATGAAACCGAGCACATCGTCTTTCGCGATCTCGTTGCAAAAGCGGATGCAACGCGAACAAAGAATGCAACGCTCGTCATCGAGCGTGACGCGCGGCCCGAGCTCGACGTTCTTCGGTTTCTTCACCTTGTGCTCGAGAAAACGCGAGGCGGTGCTGCCGTACTCGACGCTGAATTCCTGCAAACGGCATTCGCCGGCCTGATCGCAGATCGGACAATCGAGCGGATGGTTGATGAGCAGGAATTCCATCACGCCGCGCCGGCATTCCTCGACCAGCGGCGAATTTGTGCGCACGCCCATTCCTTCCGCCACATCCTGCGCACAGGAAATTTGCGGACGCGGCATCCAATTAATTTCCGGTTTTCCATCCGCACCGATCACCGGCTTGCGATCCGGTCCCATCTTCGGCATGCCCATTTCGATCAGGCACATTCGGCAATTGCCGGGCGAGGTGAGCTTCTTGTGATAGCAATAGCGCGGCACGTAACTGCCGGCCTGCTCGCACGCTTCGATCAGGCGCGTGCCCTTCGGGAATTGTTTCCAGACGCCGTCGATCTGGACGTTCACCATCTGGACTGGCTGCGGCGTCGGACATTGAAGAGGAGATTAATTTGAAAGCCAGGAAACCAGGAATCAGAAGGAGATGTCTTCTTCGATCGGCGTGGGAGTGAAACTCGCGGCCGACTCTTTTGATCGTTAGGCGAGTCGTCGCGAAGTTGAAGAGCAGCGCATGTCTGAGAGTCCAAGCGCTTTCAGATACGAGCGCAGAATTGCGAAGTGAACCTTCTCTAGCGCTACGGTTGCTTTCAGTTCGACTACGACGGCGTTCAACAAGGAGATCGATGCGATGTTCGCCGATTGCTTGCGCGCGATAAAAAATCGGCACTGGTTTCTGCCGTTCGAATTGGATTCCGAGCACTCGTAATTCAACGGAGAGCGCTTCCTCGTACAGTGATTCAAGGAATCCGGGACCCAGCTCGGTATGGACGCGAATCGCTGCGCCGATGATCGCGTTCCGTTAGATCATCCAGATCCCTGCTTCTTTTCCTGGTTTCCTGGTTTCCAAATTCATTCTCTTCAAATGGTTCCGGCCGCTCCGGCTTTTTCCCAACCGGGATCGTGGGCGAGGGGGACAGTTGGGATGGCGCCGTTTCTTTCTTCGATTAATTCGTCGGGCGTGATTTCCGGCGGAAGTGGCGGCGGCGATGACTTGTTAGACTTGCGGGCAAATTCCTCGGGAAATTTTTCGACGAAACTTTGCGTTGGCCAGGCGCAGGCTTCGCCGAAGGCGCAGATGGTGCGACCGGCGATGTTGTCGGCGACCGTCTTTAAGGTCTTTGGATCTTCGTGCACGCCGCCGCCTGACAACATGCGCTGCGTGATTTTTTTCATCCAAAGCGAACCTTCGCGACACGGCGTGCATTGGCCGCAGCTCTCGTGCGCATAAAATTCGTTGATGTTGTTCAGTGCCCAGACCATGTCGCGCGAATCATCAAGCACGATGACGCCGCCTGAGCCAGCCATCGATCCGGCGGCGGCTAATGAATCGAAATCCGTCGGCAAATCCCAGAGCGACATTTCCGTCGCCATCCTTGATTTTGAAGCGCTCATCCGCGCGCAAAATTTTCGCGGAACTGCCGCCGGGAATGACGGCCTTGATGTTGTGTCCCCGACGCGGACCGCCGGCCATTTCGTTGATGAGCTGCCCCATGGTGACGGCGCCGACTTCGATTTCGAAATAGCCCGGCCGTTGCACGTCGCCGCTTACGCAAACGATGCGCGTGCCGGTGTTGTTGGGCCGGCCGAGCCGGGCGTAATTCGCGCCGCCCATCGCGATGATGTGCTTCACGTGGCACAGCGTCTCGACATTGTTCACGATCGTCGGACACATGTAGAGACCGAGCACGGCTGGGAAAATAGGGCGGCTTGATCCGCGGATAAGCGCGCTTGCCTTCGAGCGATTCGATCAGACCGGTTTCTTCGCCGCAGATGTAAGCGCCCGCGCCGCGGTGCACGTAGATTTCGCAATCGAACCCATCGCGGCCGAGAATGTTTTTGCCGAACAAGTTCTTGGCGCGCGCTTCTTCAATGGCGCGTTCCAGGATCTTCGCGCCTTCGGGAAATTCGCCGCGAATGTAAATGTAACAGGTCTTCGCGTCGACCGCGTAAGCAGAGATCAATATGCCTTCCAGCAACTGATGCGGATCCTGATGAATAATGTAGCGATCCTTGAATGTGCCCGGCTCGGATTCGTCCGCGTTGCAGATGAGATAGACCGGCTTCGGTTCGTCGGGCTTGATGAAGCCCCATTTTATTCCGCAGGGAAATCCCGCGCCGCCGCGGCCGCGCACCCCTGAAGTTTTCACTTCGTTGACGATGTCAGCGCGCGACATCGTGACCGCTTTCTTCAGCTCCTCGTAGCCGCCGTTCTTCAGGTAACAATCGATGTCGATCGTGTAACCAGCGCGTCCGATGTGTTTGAAAATCAATCGATGCTCGAGCGGGTGGGGAGAGTGATGAGTGATGGGTGACGAGTGACGAGTGAGAACATCAGCGGCCGAATGCGCTCGTACATTTTCGTGCAACTCATCATCGATCATGCAGACCGGCGCCGTGCCGCAACTGGCGAGGCATTCGACAAATTCGATGCTGTAATTTCCGTCGGCGCTGACCGCGACCTCCTCGTGTCCATCATGGTGCAGGGAAATGTTCGCGGCTGCGGCCAGTTTTTCGCGCAAGGCATAGCTTCCGGCCATCGCGCAACTCAAGGTGCGGCAAACGCGCAGATGTTTTTTCCCCGCCGGCTTCTGGCGAAACATCGGATAGAACGTAACCAGCTCGAGAATATTGATTGGCTGCAGGCCGAGTTTGCGCGCGATCCATTGCACTCCGTCGTCGCTGATGAATCCGAAATGTTCCTGCCACAAATGCAGCAGCGGCATCGACGCGCTGCGTTTGTGATCGGCGGGATAACGCGCGATCGCTTTGTCCATTTCGCGCTCCAGCGCGGCGGGCACGATGTCGGTCGGCGCGGCCACGGGACGCTAATCGGTTAGGGTGGATTCCTTGAGTTCCACCTTATCGTCCTTAAACGTGACGGTGACTGTATCTTTCCCTTGCGTGTAGATGTAGACCGTCTTTTTCAAGGCGGCGAAATCCTTCAGGTCGATCGTGGTGGGCGGACCGAGAATGGATTCGACCTGCTTCTTCGCCATGCCTTTTTCGACTTCGTCGACGTTGGCCTTGCGCAGACGCGGTCCGCCACAACTCGTTAGGCCAATGACCACGCACGCGATCAAGGCAAGCGGGAGGAATCTCATGCCGGTCATCTGTCGCATTCGCCCATGACGAAGTCCAGACTGCCGAGGATGGCGACGACATCGCTGAGACTGGCGCCGGGCAGGAGTTCCGGCAAAATGCTCAGGTTCACAAACGAGGGCGAACGAATCTTCAAGCGATGCGGCACGCCGCCGCCTTTGCTGTTGATGTAAAAACCGAGCTCGCCTTTCGGATTCTCGGCGCCGAAATAAATCTCACCCGGCGGCGCATCCAGTCCTTCCGTCACGACAATGAAGTGATGAATCAGTTCCTCCATCTTCGTCATGACATGCGATTTCGGCGGCAGCATGTTTTTCCAATCGGCCACGTTGATCGGACCGGTCGGCATCTTCTCTATCACCTGCCGCAGGATGTGCGCGCTCTGGCGCATCTCTTCCAGCCTAACGAGATAACGATCGTAGGCATCGCCGGCTGAACCGATGACAACTTCGAAGTCGTAGTTGTCGTAATCGAGGTAGGGATGTTTGCGGCGCAGATCGTGTTCGATTCCGCTGCCGCGCAGATTCGGTCCGGAAATTCCGTAGGCGATGGCGCGATCGCGATGGAATCACGCCGATGTCGCGCGTGCGATCGACAAAAATGCGATTGCGCGTCAGCAGTCGATCGACTTCATCGACTACCGGAATGAATTCATCGAGAAACTTGCGCAGTTGCGGGAAGAAATAGTCCGGCAGATCGCGTGTTTGTCCGCCGACGCGCGTGTAAGAAGTGGTGAAACGCGCGCCGCAAATCACTTCGCACAGGTTGTAGATCTTCTCGCGCTCGGTGAAGGTGTACAGGAAGACGGTCAACGCGCCGAGATCGAGCGCCATGGCGCCGATGCCTAACAAGTGCGCCTGGATGCGCGCCAGTTCGCAGCAAATGACGCGAATCGCTTTGCCGCGCGGCGGCAATTCCCAGTTCATCAACTTCTCGACCGCGAGGGCGTAGGCGACGTTGTTGGCCAGTGGCGCGAGATAATCCAGCCGGTCCGTGTAAGGAACGAACTGATTGTATTGCATGTTCTCCGCGATCTTCTCGTCACCGCGATGCAGGTAGCCGACATCCGGTGTGGCTTTGGTAATGATCTCGCCATCCATTTCCAGGATGAGGCGCAAGACTCCATGCGTGGCCGGGTGCGATGGGCCCATGTTGAGCACCATCTTTTCGCCGATGTCGTCGCTCAGCGGCGCGAGCTCCTTGTCGGCCTGCGCCACGCGCGTGACCGGATCAGGATTTTCGATTTCGCGCGTCGTGAAAGCCATATGACAGACGTGCGTTTATGCTCGCAACAGCGCATGAGCGCGCAAGCGCAAAAAAAATGCGCGAAGAAATTTCGCGCACTCCTGGCACCGCGGCGGGATTACCGCGGTGCGATGTGATCTGATCTATGGGATCAGAGTTCTCTCCAGTAAGCCGAGAACGGCTCGACGCGGCGGGAGACCCGTGCGTCTTGGAAGAATTTAACCAGGTGTTGCCGTCCCACCGTGGTATCGCCCGGTTGCAGAACCGAGGGATCCAGGCGCCATCTCATGGCGCCGCGCAACGCGACTTCGTCGAGACCGGCGAAACCGCTGCTGCGGATGATGTGAGCATCCCTGACTTGTCCGTTACTCTCGAATACCAAGCCAAGCACCACCGAACCGGACCACGCTTGATCGAGGACCGCACGTGGTAGCGCTGGCGCTGGCTTCGAGGCCCACTGAGCGTGTGCCGAGTTCGCCGCAAAAAGCGAAACCACGGCTACAACCACTCCACAGGCCACGATTCGAGACCATCTTGTTAACTGCAGTTGTTGGCTCATGCCATCATTGTGAGAATCTTTTGGGAAAATTTCAAGTTTTAACGCACTGACTATGTTTCCGACGATTTCGGACTTTTGTTCCAAGCTCGCTCGGCTCAACGTTTCTGTTTAGCTGTCGATATGCAAAAAATCGGACTGCTCTTTTCGGGTCAGGGCGCGCAAGTAGTCGGCATGGGAAAGGACCTGGCCGCGGAGTTTTCCGTTGCCGCCGAGATCTTCGAGCGCGCCGATGCCATTCTCGGTCGCAAGCTGAGCGAACTCGCCTGGTCGGGTCCGATTGAAGAACTGACGCGCACGGCGAATTGTCAGCCGGCGCTCTACGTCCACGGGCTGGCTTGTCTGGCGGCGTTACGTGATCTAATTCCTGCCTTGCAGCCGGAAGCAGCGGCCGGCCTCTCGTTAGGCGAATGGACGGCGCACGCCGCCGCGGCGACGTTTGATTTCGCCACCGGTTTGAAATTGGTCGAACAACGCGGCCGTTTCATGGAAGCAGCGTGCGAGGCAACGGCCGGTGCGATGGCGGCGATGATCGGCGCGGATGAAACCGCAGTGCGCGCGCTCGCCAGTGACACCGATGTCGATGTCGCAAACCTGAACGCGCCGGGACAAATCGTGATCTCGGGCGAAGCGGCGAAGGTTGAGATGGCGGTTTCGCTCGCGAAGGAGCACGGCATTCGTCGCGCCACCATGCTGAACGTGGCGGGCGCGTATCATTCGCGTTTGATGAACAGCGCCTACCTCTCGTTAGGCGAAGCGCTGGTCGAAGCGGAACTGCAGCTGCCGAAATTTCCGGTTTTGAGCAACGTCACCGGCGCGCCGGCCGAAACGCTGCCGGAAATTCGCCGCACCTTGCAGGATCAGGTTACAGGCACGGTGCGCTGGACCGATTGCATGGAATGGATGCTTGGTCGCGGTTGCGATTTGTTCATCGAGCTCGGCCCGGGCGGTGTGCTGGCCGGTTTGCTCCAGCGCACACGCAAAGGCACGGAAGTGATCAGCGTGAGTGATCCCGCGTCCGTGCGGGCTTGCGCCGAGAAACTCCAAGCTGCCTAACGAGTGCTTTCGCCCGATGCGCGCAAGGCAATCACGAGAAGCATTTCAGGTTGTCTTCGCCATCGCTGCGTTGCTGGTGTTGCCGGCGGCGATCACGCTCAAGCATGTCGGGCGTTTCGGTTACACTTGGAGTCTTTCGCTCTTCATCATTCCAATTATCGGATTGGCGTGCTGGTTTGCGCGGCGTCCCGATCTGCAATTTCCGCGCGCCGCGTTTTGGCGCACGATCGCGGTTCTCGCCCCGCTCGGATTCCTGCTCGATCTGCTTTTCGGAAACGCCTTTTTTGTTTTCCCAAACAAGGCCGCCACGCTTGGTCTCAATATTCCGGCAATTGGCGGGCCGATTCCGATTGAGGAATTCATCTTCTATCTCACCGGCTTCATGCTCACGCTGCTGAGTTATATCTGGTGCGACGAATATTGGATGGCGGCCTACAACGTGCCCGACTACAAGACGGCCGCGGCGGGAATTCCGCGCATCGTGCGTTTTCATTTCACCTCGGTAATTCTCGGCGCGTTGCTCATCGCGGCTGCGATTGTTTACCGAAAATTTCTCTCCGGTGCGCCGTCGGGATTTCCCTGGTATTTCATTTACCTCGTCTGCGCTTCGTTCATTCCAGCGGCTGGTTTTTTTAAAACGGCGGAAAGTTTCATCAACTGGCGCGCGTTTAGTTTTACATTTTTTCTCCTGCTCTTGATCAGCCTGCTCTGGGAGGTGACGCTGGCGTTGCCTAACGAATGGTGGGCCTTTCGCAATCAAGCGATGATCGGCCTGCATGTCAGTGCCTGGTCGAATCTGCCCATCGAAGAACCGGGCGTCTGGATGGCGGTGAGCTTTACCACCATCATCGTTTACGAAGTGATCAAGATCTGGAAGGCGCTCGGCCGGCGCGCGCTGCCGGCATTCTTCGGAGTTGCTGACTAAACGCGCATCGCGGTAACTTCGCGCGGCATGACTATTCCAGAACGAATCGATTCCGAGCTGAAAGACGCAATGCGCGCCAAGGACGCGGGCAAGCTCGGCGTTCTGCGCATGCTGAAATCGGCGCTGAAAAATGCTGCGATCGAAAAAGGCGGCGCCACCGCCACGCTCGACGATGCCGAAGCCACACAGGTGATTCGCAAGCAGGTAAAGCAACGGCAGGATTCGATCGAGCAATTTGAAAAAGGCGGCCGACCGGAATTGGCGGCGAAAGAAAAAGAGGAGTTGGCGATTTTGAATTCGTATTTGCCGCAGGCGATGAGCGCGGAAGAACTAACGCAGGCCGTGCGTGAAACGATCGCGGACATGGGCGCGAATTCGCGTGCGCAGATGGGCGCGGTCATGAAAGCGTTGCAGACGAAACTGGCTGGTCGCGCTGACGGCAAGACGCTGAGTCAGGAAGTGCAGCGGCAGCTCGGCGCCTAACGAATGCTTTCCGCGATTATCGTGGCTGGCGGCAGCAGCCGGCGCATGGGTTTGGATAAAACTTTCGCGCTGCTCGACGGGCGACCGGTCGTTGCCTACGCGATCGCGGCGTTCGAGGCGACGCCATCGGTGAACGAGATCATTCTGGTCGGGCGCGAGGAGCGGCTGGGCGAATTGCTGGAACTGGCCGCGTCGGAAAATTTTCGCAAGGTGACAAAGGTTGTGGCCGGCGGCGTGCATCGCCAGGATTCGGTCGCGAACGGCTTGAAGGTGTTGCGTGACGACGCGCAGTTTGTCGCCGTGCATGACGCCGCGCGACCACTCGTTAGGCCGGAACAAATCGAGGCGGTCTTTGCGCAGGCGCGAAAAAACGGAGCGGCGGCCCTGGCCGCTCCGGTGAAGGATACAATCAAACAAGTCGATCCGAAGTTTTTCGTTTCCGGTTCGGTCTCACGTGAGGGTCTTTACGCGATGGAAACGCCGCAGATTTTCGCGCGCGAACTCTTGCTTCGCGCCTACGAGGCCGTGCAGCAGGATAAGATTTCAATTACTGACGAAGTTTCCGCGGTCGAGCGGCTCGGCCACAAGGCGCTGCTCGTGCCTAACCAGGAGCTCAATCTCAAGATTACCTTTCCCGATGATTTGAAACTGGCGGAAATGGTCCTGAGCGCACGGCGTTGAATCGTTGTAGTGACGCCGCTCTGTCGGCGTAAATGTGCGATGCCTGAAATCGATGCGTTCTTACGGCGACAGAGCGCCGTCACTACAACCGTTGCTCACCAAGTCGGTACGGGAGACGTTTCCCCAACAAACTTCGCCACTTCCGCGACGTCGTTTTTTTTGAAGCGCCGCCCGCGTTTCAATTTTCCAGTCTGATCGAGATCGGCCACGCGAAGGATCGCGCCGTTTTTCCAAACCCAGGCATCGGGATTGTAAGGACCAACACGGCGCGGATCGGTCCAGTTGTGAATGGAGATGAGCCGATCGGTAATGGCGGCGGCGATGTGCATGGGACCACTATCGACGCTGATGACGAAATGCGCGGCGCGGATCAGCCTAACGAGTTCAAGCAGCGTCGTCTGATTGGTCAGCTCGACGCAATTTTCGGGCGGATTGAGTTTGCGATTCGATTTGCCCACGACGACGACGCGCGCGGGCGCGAAGGCGTGACAAAAAGCTTCGATGGTATCGACCTTGAGCGACTTGCCGTTTCCGCGCGCAAATGGATGCAAGAGGACGAATGGCGGATGTTCGTCGAAGCGTGGCAGATGATCGCCGGTGGGCAGGGGACAGCGTAATGAATTGCTAATGGTAGCGCCGGTGGCAGCCGCGAGTTTGAGATAGCGTTCGATGGCGTGTTCGCGCCGATCGACTTTCGCGACGTGATTGTAGAAGAGCCGCGAACCTTCACGCCCATCGCTCATGCCGTAGATTTCTTTCGCGCCGCTGGATTTTGCGATGAGCGCGCTGCGCAGGAGGCCTTGAAAATCAATCGCAATGTCGGGCTTCATCGCGCGCGTTTTCTTTATCCACGGCAGCAAACTGCGCGGCGCACCGAGTCCGCTAAATTGCTTGCGCGGAAAAATGTGGACGTGATCGATGTCGCGATTGCCGCGCAGGATCGACGACCATTCGGGATTGATCACCCACGTGATTTCGGCGTCGGGATTGGCATCACGAATCGCCGAGACCGCGGGCAACGTATGCACGATGTCGCCGAGCGAACTCGGTTTGATAATGAGAATCGATTTGCGGCCCAACTTACCGTCCCAGTTCGAGACGCTCCGCTAACAAGCGCGGCAATCCCGCCTTGATGATTTTGTCCTGCGCCGTTTTCAGGTCGTACTTGATGCGGCGCTGCTGCACGACATTTCGGTCCGTGTGATAAATGCAGTAGGCCGCGCGCCAATCGCCATCGCGCGGCTGACCGACGCTGCCGACGTTGATGAAATATTTTTTGCCCGGCTCGATCATGAGCTGTTCGGTCAGGACGCGTTTCACACCTTCATCGCGCACAAAGGCGCCGGCCACGTGCGTGTGTCCAAAAAAACAAACCGGCGTGTGTTGGTAGGTAAAACTCGCGATCGCATCGAGATTCTTAAAGACGTAACCCCATTCCTCCGGCGTATCGAGCGTCGCATGCACGATGGTGAAATCGCGCACCTGCCGGGTCATGCGCAAGGCGCCTAACCATTCCTTGTCTTCGTCGGTCAAGTGCTCGCGTGTCCAGTTGATCGCTTGTTCGGCCAAATCATTGAAGTCGCGCGAAGAGGCTCCGAGACAGGCCTGCTCGTCGTGATTGCCTTTCACGGTTGGGCATTCGAGTTGCCTAACGAGTTCAACGCATTCGTGCGGATTGGCGTTGTAACCAACGAGATCGCCCAGGCAAACGTGGTGCGTGCATTCGTGTTCCTGCGCGTCCTTCATCACCGCCTCGATCGCTTCGAGGTTGGCGTGCAGATCGCTGAAAATCGCAATGCGCATTTGGCTTTAGCTAGCGCGCCGACTCCGGAATGCGCTGAGCGAGCGGAATGTTGAGCTTTTCTTCGAGGAATTTCAAACGACTGATCAAGGTCGGCAACCGCTCGCGTTCACTCCGATCGTAGAGGGCGCGCAGACGATCGTAGGCTTCGCGCTCGCGGCCTTCGACGTAGGAAAGTTCGTAGGCGGCGAAGCGTTCCACGTAGGCCGCCGCGCCCGGCTTCTCTGCCGCGACCTGGAAATATTCCGCCGCGCGTTCGTGATCCTTGTACTTGTCGCGGTAAAGACGGCCGAGCGCTTCGTAAAGTTTCGGTTCCTGCGGATTGTTGCGAATTCCGTCCTCGAGAAAATCACGGCCGAGATCGAAGTATTCGCGTTGCGCTTTCATGCGCAGGGCGAGCCGCGGCTGTTTCGGATCATTGATCGCAGCCGTGCTTGCGTTCCAGGCCATGTGCCATGCCGCCATGTCCCAGAAAAGCGGGACGTGCGGTTGCAGCATCGTTACCTGGCGGAACAAGAGTAGAACGCGCGTCCAATCCGTTCGTTCCCACGAGACGTGCGCCTGGATGAAAAGGAAGTCGGCCACGAGCGCGCGAAATCCGCTGAGCGCGGCGATGAAACCAAGTTGCCCGATTTGTTCGCGCGAACTGAGGTTGAGCGAAGTCGATTGCAGATTGTACTTCGTGCGCAGGTCGTAGAGCGCGTGTTCCACCGGCAATCGCAGCGCGCCGAAAGCAACCAGGGCGGCGAAGACAAGCGCGATCCTCATAATTCCCTTCCCGAAAAGACGGCGGTGGCCAGAAGCAAATACAACACGACATAAAACCCGCCGAGCAACGCCGTCTTCACAAACAACATATGCGGAATTGCGGTCCCGAGAGCGACATCATCGGCGAAATTAAATAGCTGCAAGTCGGGAAAAACGAGCGCGACCACGGCGAGAAAAACGCGACTGAGCCAGCCGCCGCCACCTTGTTCCTGCAGCCAGAATTCGCGCGCGGTCGCCTGCAAGTGGCCGATGAAATAAACGAAGACGCCAATGACGACGGTGAAGATGTTGCTGGTGGCGAAGCTGGAAATGAAAAGGGTGAGCGAGGCGAGCAGCGCCGCCTTCACATAAATAATGACGATGCCGGGAAGAAGATTGCGATTGAAGGAGGCGTTGCGGATTTCATTGAGCGCGTCGTTGAGTTGTTCCGAAGTCGCGCCGGTTAGCTGCCGCGTGGTTTCGGCGAGGGCGAGTTGTTCGCGCAGATAGAGCACGGCGAAAAACAGCAGGGCCATCACGGCGGTGCTGATGGCGAGAAAAAACAGGGCGCCGATCAGTTTGCCTAACAAGTATTCGAAGCGCGGGACCGGTTTGGCCAGGATCGTGTAAATCGTGCGCTCTTCGATGTCCTGCGGCAGCATGCGCGCCACCGCCAGAATCGCCAGCAGCGAGGTGAAGATACTCATGGCCCCGAGCGCGATGTCTTTGAGCACCTGAAATTCCTGCTGAAACGTGAGCCGCGCCATGAAGGCCGAGCTGCCAATGACGAGCACGGCGAAAAGCAGAAGAAAGTAGAAAACTTTCTGGCGCGTCAGCTCCAGCAGCGTGTTGGAAGCGAGCGCGCTGACTCGGCCTAACGAGAAAACGCGATGCGCTGGGACAGCTTCAGGCGCGGCGATTTCCATCACTCGTTATTTCCGCCGCGGTCGCGCGTCGCATCAAGAAAAACCCGTTCCAGGTTCGCCTGCGGCGCGCGCTGCTCGAGGACGCGCGCGCCGGAACGTTCCGCCAGTTGCGCAATCTGCGCGATTAAGTCCGGCGCGGCGTTTTCCAGCACGACTTCGGTTTGATTTTGAATCGCGAGCAATTCGCGGACGGCACCTTCGCGCACCAGCACGCCATTGGCGAGGATGCCGATGCGATCACAAATTTCCTGCACTTGAGCGAGCAGGTGCGAGGAAAGGAGAACGGTGATGCCGCGCCCTTTCAGGTCGAGAATGAGGTCGCGAATCTGGCGCGAGCCGCTGGGATCGACCCCGGCGGTTGGTTCATCGAGCACGACCAGGCGGGGCTCATGCACGAGCGCCTGGGCGAGTCCGACGCGTTGCAGCATGCCTTTGGAATAACCGCCGAGGCGACGATCCTTGGCACTCGTTAGGCCAGCAAGTTCGAGCAACTCTGCCACGCGCCTGGTCAGCCGGTTGCCGCGCAGGCCGCACAGTTTTCCGTAGAAGCGCAACATCTCCTGCGCGGTGAGATATTTTGGGAAGTAGGGACTCTCGGGCAGAAAACCGACTGCTTCGCGACTGGCGACACTGGCGCTGTCGCGACCGAAAATTTTCGCGTGACCGCGCGTTGGACTAACGAGTCCAAGAATTATTTTGAGCGTGGTGCTCTTGCCGGAACCATTCGGTCCGAGCAGGCCGTAGACCTGACCGGGCGCCACACTGAGCGTCAGATCGCGCACGGCCACGATCGATTTCCGCTGGAAGTGCAGCGGAAAGACTTTCGTCACACCCGTGATGGAAACAGCGGGCTCAGTCATGTCGGATTTCAAAACCGCGCATGATGGGCGGCGCGGCCAGCGGTGCTTCGTTTTGCTTTCTGATATGCGCGCGCAAATCACTTTGCGCGATCGCTTCCAGGAAAGCGGTCACTTCTTCAGGTTCGCCCGCGACCTGCAATTCGACCCGGCCATCGGGAAGGTTGCGCACGCAGCCGGTGACATCAAAGCCGCGGGCGATGTGCTTGACCGACCAGCGAAAGCCCACGCCCTGGACATGGCCTTCGTAGAAAACCTGTCTTGCCGTCATGACGCATCCTAGCCTAACGAATGCTGGCGGTGCGTCGAGCGAAGGCTGACGACTAATGCGATGACGGTTCGCCGTTAGTCGGCGGCAGATCGGGATCGGGCAGCTTTTCCGGCGGGGGCGGTTCGCTCGAACGCATATCGAAATGCTCTCGCGCTGCTATTGCATCAGGCGGTGGAGCATTCAAAGCGGCAACCAAAGTCGGCGGCGCCGGCTTAATGTCCTCGCTCGCGACGTAACCCTGTTTCGCCGTGGCCACGAGCTGCACTTTGCAATAACCAAACGACGGCCGGATCAGGGTCATGAGAGTATCCTTCGGCAGGCTCTCGTCTGGTCCGTTGCCTTGCTGCGGGCCGTAACGATAAAACGACGTCTTGTCCGAACTGACGGCGAAGAATTTTTGCCCGCTGCTTTGCAGCTTGACACCCATCGGCGTGCACGAAGTCAAAACGCCGCAGGTCGCCAGGACAAGCGGGAGCCGTCCGCGCCTAACGAGTCCAAGCGCGTCCTTCATTTGTAGGAATAGACGAGGCAGTAGGTACTGGCGTCGGCGTCGACCGCCGAGATGGCTACGAAATATTGACCGCTGATGGTAGGGGCAAATCCGACCGCGGCCATGTCCTCCTCGTCGAATGTTTCAACCGTGACGGGCTTTCCGTTCTCGTCGAAAAGTTGCAGGCCGATTTTCTTCGTGCTCGGGCTGGCGCCGACAGAAAACCAATACTGGTTCCCCGCGTACAAATTGACCGCGACCACGGCCTGTTCGCCTTTCTTGATCGGGCCTGACCAGTGACCATCGCGCAGCTTGAAGCCGTCATTGGAAAACGCCCCGGCCAGATCGAGCGCGACCCGGCGCGCTTCTACCTGATGGTCGGTTTCCTCGGCGCGAAGGGAAATAGCGACGACGGCGATGATGACGCAAAGGGAGCGGGTGAATTTCATTTCGTGTCGCGTTTGTTCTGGATTTCGTTCATCAACTTCGTGACCGCTTCGTTGAGCTTCTTTACCTCTTCAGCAGTGGGAGTGCCAGAGCCGGAGAAGGTGACCAGCTTCTGGATGTCCGAAAGCTGATCGCTCACACTTTTGACCAGCGCATCTTTTTGCAATTCCGGCGACATCTCCTTGATCTTGGACTGGATGAATCCGACCAGCGCCGGTTGTCGCAGCACTTTCGCGCTCGCTTCGTTGTAATTCGACAGGACTGAGCCGGTCACCACCTGGGTGCCGCGAATCCAGCCGCCCAGACTAACGAGTATGATGTAGTCCTGGTCCTTGTTGGATTCCATCGAGGTCTTCACTTCGTTCTGCGTCGCCTCGAGTTCCTCCTGCAACGCGTCCCACTGATTGTTCTCGGCAAATTCGTTGATGCTCTTGCCGCGACTGAGCACCTGCTCACTCACCCCCAGCGCCTTCGCCAGTTTCAGAATATCGGTGCCGATGTTCTTGACCTGCTGACTGTCCTGCGCCTCCACCGCGATGAATCCATCCGCAATCAAACCGCCAAGATTCAGCGCGATCTGTGCGCGATTGCTGTAGGTGGTCGGAATCGGTCCGCGATATTGTCCCGACCAATCTGTTTTCCCGGGCTTTTCGAGCGCGGCGAATAATTCTCCCGGTGTGGGAATGGTGAGGGAATCGGTCTTGATTGCCTTGGTGATTTGGTCAGGTGGAAGAGCCGCAGGCGGCGCGGCGCTTGCGAAAAGCGCACTGGCCAGAACACACGTTGCGACTGATGCGGCGCGGAAAAGCATGCGTCAGATTATCTCTGCTCGAAGAGATTGCCAGCAAGAATGTCCGGAGATCTGATCGTCTCTTTTCCTAACAGATTTTTTGTTTACGAAATTGACTGAGCTTTCAAACTCTTATAAAACCCACCCCGATGAGCGCAAATCGAGCAGTATCAAATCTTTCCAAGGGCCTCGCCGGAGCGGCTGCCTTAGCGGCAGGAACCGAAGCATACGGTGCGGTCACTGCGGCAAACTCCCTCCCAGCGAATTTTATTCCATCCAGCGGTGTGACCAGCCCAGCTCACCAAGAGTCATGGGACGTTGACGGTGATGGAACGGCAGATTTCGATTTGTTTTTTTCGCAAGCCAGCACGTCGGGAAATTGGGTTTCGGGGATTTATGGCTATGGCGGCGTCGGTACGGCAGCGGCTGTCGCGTACGTCGGACCGTATGTTGTTTACGTGAACCGACTGTCAGTCGGTACGTCCATTGGACCGACCAGCATTTTTAACCAGGACACCGGTTACGTCGCTGCCTTCGCATCGCGCTTCAGCGGCATGCTATATGGACAGTTTAATCCACCGAACGACCGTGGATTCATCGGTTTCGAATTTACGAACGCGAGCGGACTTCACTTTGGCTATCTTGAGCTCATGACGGACCCATTCACAAGTGCTGGAAGCCCAGGCGGGCAGACGTTTTTCCAAGCCTTCTATGAATCTACCCCAAACACGCCCATCACTATCACGGCTGCTATTCCCGAGCCCGGGACGCTGGCGTCGCTAGCCGTGGGTGCGGCGTTTCTCGGTGGAGTTGCTCTGCGTCGCCGTAAGGCAGGTGCGAAAGCCTAACGTTCGGTATTCTTCTCGCTTCGTTGCGAATCCCGGCTGCCCATGTGGCGACCGGGATTTTGCATTTAGCGCATTCGCTTTATGAAACGACTGACGAAACGCGTCCTACTTATCGGGTGGGATGCCGCGGATTGGAAGATTCTAGATCCTCTGATCGAAGAGGGGAAGATGCCCATCCTGCGGCAGTTAATGGAGATTGGGGTAAGTGGAAAAATCGCGACCCTCGAGCCAATCATTTCGCCGATTCTGTGGAACTCAATCGCCACCGGCAAACGGGCCGACAAGCATGGCATTTTAGGTTTTATTGAACCGGCACCAGATGGAAACGGCGCGCGCCCGGTTAGTAGCACGTCGCGCAAAGCGAAAGCGGTTTGGAATATTCTCAGCCAGTCTGGCCTCCAGAGTAGCGTCGTGAACTGGTTTGCCTCGCATCCAGCGGAGCCGATCAATGGCACGGTAATTTCCAACCGGTTTGCGCCAGTAGTCGGTTCAAATGTGGAAGTCCTTCCCTTAGATCCGCGCAGCATTCATCCAGCGGATTTTTTCGAAACGGCCAAGGAAATGCGGATACATCCGCATGCTCTCTCTGCGGAGCAGATGCTGCCGTTCTTCCCAGGCAAGAAGCCGGAAGATCGGAGTGATCTTCGTCCCGGAATGATTGCAAAAATTCTCGCGGAATGCGCGACGGTGCACAACGTCGCGACACATCTTGCGGCTCAGGACAATTGGGATTTTCTCGCCGTCTATTACGATACCATTGATCACATCTGCCACGGGTTCATTGAATATTATCCGCCCGCGATGACACACGTGAGCGCGGAAGATGCGGAGATTTATAACTCTGTTGTGATCGCGACCTATCGCTTCCACGACATGTTGCTTGGTCGTTTGCTCGATCTCGCCGGACCGGAGACCACCGTTATTTTGCTCTCGGACCACGGCTTTCACTGCGATGAACTGCGCCCGCCAGTAACTGAGCATTCGCGCAAGCCGATCGATAAATTCGGCGCCAAGATGAACCCGGTGGCGTGGCATCGACCACAGGGAATTTTTGTCGCCGCAGGAAAGCCACTGAAACGTGATGAACTGATTCACGGCGCCAGCCTGCTCGATATTACGCCCACTATCCTTGCATTGCTCGGATTGCCAGTCGCAGACGACATGGATGGCCGCGTGCTGACGAAGATTTTTGCAGAGCCGGTGGATGTGGAACGAATTTCCTCCTACGAGCCGGCGCATCCTAAGGATGGCATGCATCGGGATGTGTCAGCGGAAGATGCCGATCCGTTCGCTGCGAGTGAAGCACTCCAACAGTTAGCCGCTCTTGGTTACATTCAGTTACCTGACGCAGAAGATCCGAAGAAGGAAGCGGAGGAGGCAATCTGGGAACGCAATAGCAACCTGGCGCAGGTTTACTTCGCTTCCGGCCGGCCGCAAGAAGCGCTCGACCTTTTGGAAAAGATGCTGGCGGAACGCGATCGATCGGATCTGCGCCTCCGCGTTGCACTATGCCTGCTTGCTCTCGGTCGCTCGGCGGAAGCCGAGCCGATCATTGCAAAAGTAGTAGACGAAAATCCCGACCAAAGCTCCGCTCGAATCATCTTTGGTCGAATCCTGATGTCGCTTGATCGGATCGACGAAGCGTTTGCTGTCCTTGAGCCATTGCAGGTTGAACAAAGCGTTTGGCCAATCTTTCAGTCGGCCCTTGGTTTGATCTATTTGCGTCGCGGCCTCCTGCCCGAAGCGGAGGATGCATTCCGTCGTGCGATCGAACGCGACGACGATAGCGTCGAAGCCCACGACGGTCTCGGGATCGTTTTGCGAAAACTTGGCCGCTACGAAGATGCAATTTACGAACACATGCGTGCCGCCGCTTTGCAGCACCTGCGTCCGCAAACTCACGTGAATCTCGGCATTGCCCTTACGAATGCTCAGCAGTTCGATTGGGCGATTCGCGCGTTTTCCGTCGCGGCCGAAATGAGCCCCACCCATCCTCTCCCGCACCGATGGCTCTCGATGATTTATCGCCGGGTAAAAAAAGACGAGGTCAAGGCACGCGAGCACATGCGCACGTTTGCAAAGCTGCAGCGCGCATTGGTCGTAGACAAAGGAGACGCGACTTCGACATTATCTTAAATTATCGACTGCAGCGGAGATAAAAATACAGAAGTGGGTCAGTTTTTGCTTGTTTGCAGATCATGACTGCTGCTACGCGAACCACATGAACGAGAGCTTCCCACTGAAAAAACCCTCCGCCGGCCTGGCTGGCGCCCTTGCAATCGCCGCCGGAACGCAAGCCTACGCTACGCCGGTGATCGTATCGACCCCCGCCGACCTGACGAACGTGCCGGGAGGAGCGAATACAAGCTCTAACTGGGATGTGAACAACGACGGTATCAACGATTTTACCTTCCTTAACCGCTTTCAAAATACTGCTCCCGGCGCCTACGGCGTTGTCTGGCAGCTCTCGATGAGCCCGTTCACAGGGTCTGCCGCGACGAATGGCTTGGTAAGTTATTCCGGTCCGTTTGTCCGTTACGCTTTTGCTCTGGGGTCGGGAGTCAGCGTCGATTCGAGCCTGAGCACATTCTCCACCCAAACGCAGGTCGTGCTCGGGTCTAGATACAGTTATGGCACCGTAGGCGTTTTCAATTATGGAGGCTTCGCCGCGAATGGACCTCAGGGTTCGGTTGCTCCGGGTACGAATGCCTATGCCGGCTTCCGCTTTACCGCGGCTGATGGCACGCACTTCGGATGGATTTTTCTTAGCGTGAATGCAGGCATCATCGACTTTGTCTCGGCGGGTTACGAAACCACCCCGAACACGGCCATTCTCACCGGCGCTGGAGTAATCCCTGAACCGGGGACGATGGCCATGCTAACGATCGGTGCGGCCGCGGTCTTGGGCGCCTCGATCAAGCGCCGGACCCGCAGCTAGGCAGTTGCCCGTCAAGCTCGGTTAGCTTTAATAAGCCCCCGCTTCAATGTGAAGTGGGGGCTTTTTCATGGTCGATTCTGTTTCAAAGAAGGTCCTGCTCATCGGTTGGGACGCAGCCGATTGGGAATTCCTTACTCCGCTGGTGGAAAGCGGAAAGATGCCCAACCTTGAGCGCGTGATATCCCGGTGGCGCCAGCGGCCGGATTGCCACACTTCAACCGATTCTTTCTCCGATCCTGTGGACTTCAATCGTCACCGGCAAGCGTGGCGACAAACATGGCGTCCTTTCTTTCGTCGAACCCACTCCGAAAGGCGACGGCGTTCAGCCCGTAACCAGTTTCACCCGGCGGGCCAAGGCGATTTGGAACATCCTGAGTCAGCTCGGCAAACGCAGCGTCGTGGTGAATTGGTACGCCTCACATCCGGCGGAACCGATCAACGGAGCGGTCGTCTCCAATCTCTATGTCCATGCCTCGCTCGGTCCGAACGGCGCGGCGGATTCCGCGTTTTTCCCGAGAGACCTGGCCCCGGTCATGGAACAGCTTCGTATTCACCCGGCGAAGCTCACCCCCAACCAGATGCTTCCATTTTTTTTGGAGAAGCTGCCGTCGGATGACGATCCGCGTTTGCGGCGACTGGCCGGGATGATGGCCCAGGCGGCGACGACGCATAACGCAGCGACCTACCTGGCAGAGGCGGAAGATTGGGATTTTCTCGCCGTCTATTACGACATGATCGATCACGTCGGTCATGACTTCGCGGAGTACGCGCCGCCGCGCATGGAGCACATCTCCGAGGAGGATTTCAAAACCTACTGTCACGTCGTCGAGAGCACCTATCGCTATCACGACATGATGCTGGGCCGCTGGCTGGAGATCGTGGGCGAGGAAACAACGGTCATCATTCTCTCCGATCACGGATTCTATTTGGGAGAAGCGCGTCCGCTGGCGGAGCGCGGTCGATTGTCCGGCGAGCGGCCGAAGGGCGTTCATCGCAATCCGCTCGTTTGGCATCGCACTCACGGTTTGCTGGCGATGAAAGGACCGAACATCAAGAGCGATAGCCTGGTGCATGGTGCGTCGCTGCTCGACATAACGCCGACCATTCTCGCGGCCTTGGATGTTCCGGTCCCGGAAGACTGCGAAGGCCAGGTGCTCACGCAAATTTTCAAGACGCGTCCGAAAGTTGAAACCGTGAGCACTTACGAAGCACCGCATCCCGACGACGGAATGCATCGCGGTTTGCCGACCGAAGACCAGGATCCGTGGGCGGCGCAGCAAGCACTCAAGCAGTTGGCGGATTTGGGTTACATCGACGTCGCGCCGGAAAACGCTGCGAAGCAGATGGCGTTGGCGTGTGAAGCGCGAGACAGTCATCTCGCACAAATCTATTTTGGCACGGGTCGTCATGAAGAAGCGATGGAACTGCTGAGAGAGCTGGCGAAAAACTCCAGCGATCTCAGTTACCTGTGCCGCCAGGCGATGTGTCTGATCTCGCTGCAACGTTTGGACGAGGCGGAATCCATCATTCGCCAGGTCATTGAGAAGGCGCCGCATTATGGCCTGGCCCACATGCTCCTTGCTCAGGTTTCACTGCTGCAGGGAAAAACTGAGGAGGCCGAGAAACTTTTTCGCACGTTACGCGAAACCGAAACCGAGATGCCGGCTCTGCACAATCAGGTTGCCGGGATTTGCCTGCGCCAGGGAAAATGGGAGGAAGCCGCGTCCCTTTTTCGGAGCGCGCTCGAGGCGGATCCGCATTTGGCCGAGGCACACGATGGTCTCGGCGTTGCCCTGCGCAATCTCGGGAAATTGGAAGACGCCATTTACGAACACATGCAGGCGGTTTCACTTCAGCACGACCGCGCGCAAAGCCACGTTAACCTGGGAATTAGTCTCGCCCAGTCCCGGCAGATTAACTGGGCGATTCGCGCTTTTCAGGTCGCGAGCGAGCTCGCACCCCGCGAACCTTTCCCGCATCGTTGCCTGGCCAAGGTCTATCGGCGCATGGCGCCCGATCGCGAGAAAGCGCGTCATCATCTTCTGCGCGCGCGCGAGTTACGGCGCAACCTGGGCCGCGCGCGGCCGGCGTTTCGCCAGGGAGTTTAGTCACGCCTCCACTACTCGTTAGGCAAGAATGAGCGGCTCTTTCATCACTATCGTCCGTGGTCTGTCGTGCTCAGGGCGTCGCTAGTGATGCAAAATGCTCGCCACACACATTGCGATGAGAACGGCGCGGAAAAGCATGCGTGAGAAAAATCACGAAAGTAGGCCACTTTTTGCTTGTTACAAATTATGACTGTTGGTAAACGAATCGCATGAACGAAAGCTCCCCCTTGAAAAAACCCGCCGCTGGCCTGGCTGGCGCCCTCGCCATCGCCGCCGGAACGCAGGCCTATGCCGCTCCAGTGTTGGTGACGCCTCCTCCGGATGTCACCGTGTCGGCTGGCACCTCCACGTTTTCAGAGAACTGGGACGTGAACAGTGATGGCATCAACGACTTCACGATTAATTTTCGTTTTCCAAACAGTACCACCACCGGTGTCATCTGGCAGGCGAACCTGAACCCGTTTTCCGGCTCAGCAGCGACCAATAGCGTCGTTAGCTATCTCGGCCCGTTCGTCCGCTATGCTTTTGCGCTGACCAATGGTACGCTTATCAACGCGGGCTCGGCCTTTTCGACGACGGCGACGCAGATCACATTAGGTTCTCGCTATAGCTCCGGCGGGATTCCGACCTACTATGGCGGCTTTGCCGCCGGTCCCAACGGAAATGGCGCAGTGACTCCAGGGACGTTTGCCTTTGCTGGTTTCCGATTTACGGCTGCGGACGGAACCCACTTCGGCTGGATAAATCTGTCTGTCGGTCCGGGCTCTATCGATTTTGTCAGCGCAGCTTGGGAAACGACTCCTAATACGGGCATCGCGGCCGGCACCGGCAGCGTGATTCCGGAGCCAAGCACGCTGGCGATGCTGGCCTTAGGCGCCGCAGGCGTTTTTGGAACGGCGATCAAGCGCCGCCGCGCCTAGCGTTTGTTTTTGCCGTTGACCTGTTCTTAAATTCGAGCCCCCGCTTCGATCGAAAGCCGGGGGCTCGTTTTTTATGTCCAACGCTTCCGCCAAACGTGTCCTTTTGATTGGTTGGGACGCCGCCGACTGGGGTTTTCTGACGCCGCTCCTCGACGCCGGTAAGATGCCGAACCTGCAGCGTTTGATCGAAGGCGGTGTGAGCGGACGCATTGCCACCCTGCAGCCCGTCTTGTCGCCAATTCTCTGGACGTCGATTGCGACGGGAAAGCGTGGCGACAAGCATGGCGTGCTTTCGTTCGTCGAGCCAAGACCGGACGGGAACGGAATCCGAACGGTGGGTAGCGCTTCTCGTCGTGTGAAGGCGCTTTGGAATATTTTGAGTCAGCTCGAGCGACGCAGTGTGGTGGTGAATTGGTTCGCATCGCATCCCGCCGAGCCGATTCGTGGCGCAATTGTGTCCAACCGCTTTTCCGAGGCGGCGCTTGTTCCTGGCGCGGCGGAGCCAAGTTCTTTCCATCCGCGTGGCCTCGCTCCGGTGATGGAGAAACTGCGGGTTACGCCGCCGATGCTCACACCGACGCAAATGCTGCCGTTCTTTCTGGAGAAACTGCCGAAGGATGATGATCCCCGTTTGCATTCGCTGGCTCAGATTGTCGCACAGTGCGCCAGCACTCATAACGCGGCTACCTACCTTGCCGAAGCCGAAGACTGGGATTTCCTGGCGGTCTACTATGACATGATTGATCACACCGGGCATGGTTTCGCCGAATACGCCGCGCCCCGCATGTCCCATGTTTCCGAGGAGGACTTTCAGACCTTTCGCCACGTGATGGAAAGCACTTATCGCTACCACGATCTGATGCTGGGTCGCTGGTTGGAAATAGCGGGTGAGGAGACCGCTGTGATCGTTCTGTCCGATCACGGCTTTTTCCACGGGGCGGGGCGACCTCTGGCAGAGCGAGGTCGTATTTCCGGCGAACGACCTCCAGGCGTGCACACCAATCCTTTGATCTGGCACCGGCTGCACGGGATGTTTGTCGCGCACGGTCCCGGGATAAAATCCGACACGCTCGTGCACAGCGCTTCGCTGCTCGATGTAGCGCCGACACTCCTCGCGCTTCTCGGACTTCCGGTGCCCGAAGATTTTGAGGGGCAAGTCCTGACACAGATTTTTTCGAACAAGGCCGAGAAAAAATCTGTGCCGACATATGAGTCACCCCATCCCGAGGATGGAATGTTGCGCGATGTTCCATCGGAGGATCAGGATCCATGGGCGGCGCAGCAGGCGCTTCTGCAGTTGGCAGAGCTTGGTTATATCGAGGCGCCGTCGGCGAATGGAGCGAAGGCGGTCCTGCAGGCGCGGGAGGCGCACGACAGTCATCTTGCGCAGATTTACTTCGCGACGGCGCGCTTCGAGGAAGCGCTGGAATTACTCAACGCGATTGCAGCGCGAAGTCCGGATCCCAGTTATCGATGTCGTCAGGCGATGTGCTTCCTCGGTTTGGGACAGCTCAATGAAGCCGAAAAAATCGTGCAGGAAGTGCTGACCGCGACGCCGCAGTATGGCCTCGCGAAGATGCTGGCCGGCCAGACGGCTTTAATGAAGGGAAAGGAGGAAGAGGCGGAAAGCATTTTCAAGGATCTCAGGAACTCGGAAGCGCAGATGCCCATGCTGCACAACCAGGTCGGCGCCATCTATCTGCGCCAGGAGAAATGGGAAGAGGCGGCGGCAACTTTTCGGAGCGCACTCGCTGCTGATCCCGACTTCGCGGAAGCGCATGATGGGTTGGGTGTCGCCCTGCGGCATTTGGGAAAGATGGAAGATTCAATTTTCGAACATATGCGCGCTATTTCGTTGCAGCACGATCGCGCGCAGACGCATATCAATCTCGGAATCAGCCTTGCAAAGTCGCGGCAGTTCAATTGGGCTATTCGCGCGTTCGAAGTAGCCACCGAATTGGTACCCGCCGAGCCTTATCCGCATCGATGTCTGGCGCGGATTTATCGGCGCGGCGCGCCTAATCGCGATAAAGCATTGTTCCATCTACTCCGCGCGCGGGAACTGAGGCGGAAACTCGGCCGCACTGTCCCGGCGTTTCGGCAGGGAGTTTGATGTCGGAACCAATCACCATCGTCAGCGGTCTGCCGCGTTCCGGCACTTCCCTCATAATGCAGATGTTGGTAGCCGGTGGTCTGCCACCATTGATCGACGATCTGCGAACCGCGGATGAAAACAATCCGCGCGGTTACTTCGAGTTCGATCCGGTCAAACGCCTGCGCTCAGACCAGAGCTGGCTGGAATCGGCGCAAGGACATGCGGTAAAAATCATTCATCTTCTTCTGCGGGAACTCCCGACCGACGGAAGCTTCTCCTATCGCGTGCTTTTGATGCACCGGTCGCTCGATGAAGTTGTCGCGAGCCAGCGCGCCATGCTCACGCGCGCGGGTAAACCAAGTGCCGATACCGCGACCCTCAAACGCGTTTTCCAAAGTCAGCTCGCGGAGACCGAAGGTTTGCTCGCGCGGACGCCGTGTTTCACACATTTGGTGGTCGAGCATCAAAGGCTCATGCGTGAACCATCGGTGGTCGCCGAAGAGATCAATCGCTTTCTTGGCGGTCATCTCGACGCAGAGAAAATGGCTGCCGCGGTCGACCTGAAGTTGTATCGCGAACGAAGCTAACAACGGCGCTTCGACTCCGGACGAGGTGCAACCAAAGTCTCATTGCTGCGGGGCGCCGATCCGCCCATCATTGCCATCGTATTATGGCCAAGACCAGCATCAGCAAAATCATCGGGCGCGAAATCCTTGATTCGCGCGGCAATCCCACCGTCGAAGTGGATGTTTGGTTGGAAAGCGGAGCCCATGGGCGCGCGGCCGTTCCGAGCGGTGCGAGCACCGGCGAGCACGAAGCGTGGGAATTGCGCGACGGCGACAAGCATCGCTACGGCGGCAAGGGTGTGAGCAAGGCGGTCGGCGCGGTGAACGAGAGAATCGCGCAGGCTCTTAAGGGTGCGGATGCGCTCGATCAGGAAGCGATCGACAAAAAATTGATCGAGCTCGATGGGAGCAAGAATAAGAAAAATCTCGGCGCGAATGCGTTGCTCGGCGTCTCGTTAGCCAACGCGCACGCCGCGGCGGCGTCTTCCGATCAGCCGCTCTTTCGTTATCTCGGTGGCGCGAAAGCGGTCACGCTGCCGGTGCCGATGATGAACATCCTGAACGGCGGTGCGCATTCCGATGCGCCGATCGATTTTCAGGAGTTCATGATCATGCCGAAAGGCGCGCCCAATTTTCCCGAGGCGTTGCGCTACGGCGTGGAAGTTTTTCATGCGCTCAAGGATGTTTTGAAAGAACGCGGACTCTCGACGGCGATCGGCGACGAAGGCGGTTTCGCGCCGCAGTTGAAATCGGCCGATGACGCGCTCGAATCGATCGTGACCGCGATCGAGCGAGCGGGCTACAAGCCGGGCGAACAAATCTTCATCGCGCTCGATCCGGCCGCGTCGGAATTTTACGACAAGAAAACCGGCAAATACGTCTTCAAGAAATCCGACGGTTCCAAACGCAGCGCGGAAGAGTTGATCGACCTTTACGCAGATCTCGCGAAACGGTTCCCGATCATTTCGATCGAGGACGGCTGCGCGGAAAATGATTGGACCGGCTGGAAAAAAATGACCGATCGCCTCGGCGAAGAAGATGCAATTGGTCGGCGACGATTTGTTCGTCACCAATGTCGAGTTCCTGAAAAAAGGAATCGAGCAGGGCGTGGCCAATTCCATTCTGGTGAAGGTAAATCAGATCGGCACGCTCACCGAAACATTCGACGCCATTCGTCTCGCGACGGAAAACAATTACACCGCCGTCATCAGTCATCGCTCTGGCGAAACGGAAGACACCACCATTGCCGACATCGCGGTTGCGACCAACGCCGGTCAGATCAAGACCGGTTCGCTCTGCCGCACCGATCGCGTCGCCAAGTACAACCAGCTGCTGCGCATCAACCAAGAACTTGGTGACAAGGCCGTTTACGGCGGTAAAATGCGCGCATAGTGGATTATCCGGATTTTCGCGAGCGTCGCGAAGCCTCAGTCTGGCAGCAGCTCAATCGCGTCCTGCGCGTGCTGCTGTTGCTGGCCGGAATTCTTGTTGTCGTTAGTCTCTTCCTTCCGCAGCAAAAACGCCTCGCGCAAAGTCGTCACGAGATCGAAATTCTGCAGACGCAGGTCAACGAACAGAAGATGTTGTTCGCCCGGCAGGAACGCGAAGTGAATCTGTTGAAATCCGATCCGGTTTACCTGGAGACGATCGCGCGCGACCGGCTCGACTTGATGAAGGAAGGCGAAACCATCTTTCGTCTCGAGCAAGTCAGCGGAAGCGCAAGTAGTCGTTAGGGCGAACAGTCGAGAGTCGAGCGTCTCGCCGTGCGCGGTTCCGCGTTGCGCGTGCGGTGCTGTATCTTCGCGCATGGCCACAGAAGTTCAGGAAATCAGCGCAGAAGATTTGAAGTCGCGCGTCGGCGAACTGCGGAGGTTTCTTTGACGTCGCCAGGCTGCAGGATCAGCTAGCCACGGTGGAGGCGCGCATGGCCGCGCCCGATTTCTGGAACAATCGCGAACGCGCGCAGGCCGACGTCGAGGAAGTTTCGCGTCTGCGTTCGCTCATCACTCCCTTTCGTCGAGCTCGAACGCGAAACGGAGGATTTCGAAGCCCTGCAACAACTCGCCGCCGAAGAATCGGACGCAGCGCAACGACATCACGCCGAAACTGAACTCGCCGCCGAGCACGCGCGCTTGATTCACAAGCTGGAAGAATTCGAGCTGCGCCAATTTCTCTCCGGGCCTAACGACCGCGTCGAATGCGTTCGTTACCATTCACTCCGGCGCGGGCGGAACGGAATCATGCGATTGGGCCGACATGCTTTTGCGCATGTATCAACGCTGGATCGAGCGCAGCGGTTTCAAATCGCAAACCATCGACATTCAGACCGGCGAAGAAGTCGGAATCAAATCGGCCACGTTTCTGGTCAGCGGCGAATACGCCTACGGTTATCTCGCGACCGAGCGCGGCGTGCATCGGCTCGTTCGGATCTCGCCCTTCGATTCGAACAAGCGCCGGCACACTTCCTTCGCCAGTGTCGATGTCGTTCCTGAAATCGCCGACGCCACACCGATTGAAGTGAATCCCGCCGACATTGAAGTCGATACCTTCCGCGCCGGCGGCAAAGGCGGTCAGAATGTGAACAAAGTCGAAACCGCCGTGCGCATCGTGCACAAACCAACCGGCATCGTCGTCGCCTGCCAGGCCGAGCGCAGCCAGGGACGCAATCGCGAACTCGCGATGAAAATGTTGAAAGCGAAACTCTACGAAATCGAGCAGGACAAGAAACGTGCCGAGATCGACCGGCAGTACGGCGAGAAGGGCGACGTGGCCTGGGGCAGCCAGATTCGCTCCTATGTTTTCCAGCCCTATCAGATGGTAAAAGATCACCGCACCGGCGCGGAGACGAGCAACGTCCAGGCGGTCATGGACGGCGAAATCGATCCCTTCATTCAGGCGAAATTGCGCGGACAAAAAGCGAAGAAGGGCGAGGGGAGCGACATCGATTAACTACTCGTCAGGCCGAACGGCGCGGACCAATTCCAATTGAAAGCGCCGATCGAATCGGCCGCGATTATGTTTGCGACAGCAGGCGAGGCAGGCCATGGCGCCGCGAATGCGACGGACGCGCGGAAAATCTTCTTCGCAGCGCGGACAACGATACAGGTAGCGACGAGCACGCATTGACGCAGGGAACGGTAGCGTGTGGCAACGCACTTCGTCCGCGATGCCGAGATCGCGACAGGCGCGTCGCCATTCCGCGCCGTGCGGTGCAATGCGTCTTCGACCCGCGCGCGCTTGTGCGAGTAAATGCGCGAGTTCATGACGCAAGGTGCGATCAATTTCCGGCGCGCCGACGTCGCGTAGTCGCGGATTCAAAGAGACGAGTGCGTGGCGAAATTCTGCTCGTCCGGCGGCGCTGCGCATACGGGCATTCCATTCCACTCGCACCGCGCGCGCGAGTCTGGTTGCGCCGAGATCTCCGAGCAGGCGACGCGCTTCCGCTTCCAGAGCCGCATCGCGGCCAGTGGAAATTGAGGGAAACGAAAAGACGAAGTCGAGCTGCTCAAACAACAGCATACGCGTCGCTTCGTGCTTTCTTATTACTCGTTAGGCGATTGACGCGCGCAATCGCCGCGCCGGCCGAATCGATTTCTTCCTTGGTGGTTTGTTTGCCTAACGAGAAGCGAATCGCCGAGCTGGCGATTTCGTTAGGCGCGCCCATCGCGAGCAAGACATGCGATGCCACCACCGAACCGACCATGCAGGCGGAGCCACTCGAGGCACAGACGCCTTCGAGATCGAGCGCCATCAACATCGTTTCCGAGCTGATGCCGGGGAAGCTGACGTTCAACGTGTTGGCCAAGCGATGATTGGTGTCACCGTTCTGCTGCGCGTCGGGAATCTTGGCCTGACAAGTTATCGCGCAGAGTCGCTTCACGTTTTTGTTCCTGCTCGAAATCGCGCAACGCCCATTCTGCCGCCGCCGCCATTCCGGCAATGGCGGCAACGTTTTCCGTTCCGGGCCGCCGTTGATTTTCGTGGGCGCCGCCAAACTGAATCGATTCGATAGGTATTCCTGCGCGCAAAAACAGAAGACCCGCGCCTTTCGGTCCATAGAACTTGTGCGCGGCGAAACTGGCGGCATCGACTAACGAGAGGTCGGTCGCCTGTTTGGCGAAGGACTGGACCATGTCGCTGTGAAAGAGAACGCCACGCGCGCGGCAAATCTTTGCGATCTCATCGATCGGCTGCGTTACGCCGGTCTCGTTATTAGCCGACATGATCGAAACCAAAGTTGTGTCATGGCGGATCGCGCCGGCAAGATCAGCAGGATCAGTTCGGCCTAACGAATCCACGCGCAGAAACGTGACCTCGAAGCCTTCATGTTTCTGCAAATGCTCGAACGCATGCAGAACCGCGTGATGTTCCGTGCTGCTGCAGATGAGGTGGCGGCCGCGCGCGCGATTCGCGCGCGCCAGGCCAAGCACGGCCAGATTATTCGATTCCGTCCCGCTGCCGGTAAAAATCAATTCATGCGGCTTCGCGCCTAACAAGTGCGCCAGCCGGTCGCGCGCGTCGTCGATTGCGGCCCGCGCTTCGCGGCCGGCGGCATGAATGCTCGATGGATTTCCGAAATGCTCCTCGAGAAACGGCCGCATCGCCTCGCGCGCCGGCGCGCAGAGCGGCGTGGTCGCGTTGTAATCGAGATAGATCATCGACGCGGGAAAACCGCTTCACAGCTTCCCATTGCCATCGACCTGCCGTTCCTTCTTCGAGACAATCTTGATCTGGTTCGCTTCGTAATAGACCAGCGAATCCGGCGGGACGCTTTTGGTGAGAAAGACATTGCCGCCGATGGTGCTGCGCGCGCCGACGACAGTTTCGCCGCCGAGAATGGTCGAGTTCGGATAGATCGTGACGTCGTCTTCCACGGTGGGATGACGTTTCCCGCCTTTCTTGATCTTGCCTTGCTCATCTTTCTCAAACGAACGCGCCCCGAGCGTGACGTTGTGGTAGAGCTTCACCCGCGAACCGAGTTCGCACGTTTCGCCGACGACACACCCTGTGCCGTGATCGATAAAGAAATGCGGGCCGATCCTGGCGCCTGGATTGATGTCGATGCCGGTGCGGCTGTGCGCCCATTCCGTCATGATGCGCGGAATGAACGGCACTTCTTTCAGATAAAGGACATGCGCCATGCGTTGAATGGCGATGGCCTCAAGCGAGGGATAAGCGAGAATAATTTCCTCGTAGCTGGTCGCGGCGGGATCACCTTCGAAGGCCGCATCGATGTCGGTCCAGATCAGTCGGCGCAGCTCGGCCAGTTGCGAAATGAAATGCTCGAGCAGTTCTTCGGCTTTCTTTTGCGTTTGCGGGCGCGGCGGAAAATCACCGAAGCTCTTGCAGATTTCCGGTATGAGGGTGTTGCGAATTTGCCGGACGCGGCTGCGCGTTACGTCGGGCAAATCGCCCGAATCAACCAGCGCCTCACCGCGAAAACCGGGAAACATGAGGCTCATCAACTCGGCGCAGATCGATTGCACCGCCTCGCGCGAGGGGAGAATGGCGGCAGCATCGAGATAATTTATGCCGCCGGTTTCGCTGTAGGTTTGCAACAGCTCGTCGATCGCATCGCGCGAAGTCAGATTCATCGTCGCAATAGTACCGCCGGAGGAGAATTGTCGCAATGGTCTCGCGCGACGCATCCGCTGTTTTCATCGACAGTCGTTCTGACTAAGATGCCAGACCTCGCATGAGCAATTTCGAAATCGTCGGCCCGCCCATTGATGAAATGCACGCCTTTCTGGCCGGCGCGCATCACGATCCGTTTCGCATTCTTGGGCCGCATCGTGTGGGCGAGAACCTGGTCGTGCGCGTCTTTCGTCCGGACGCGGAGGAACTGAGCATCATCGCGGGCGATGAGGAATTTCCCGCCGATCGTCTGCATGACAATGGTTTCTTCCAGGCCGTCTTGCCGAACAGGAAACGCGACTGCGACTACACGGTGCGCCTGACGAACTGGAGCGGCGCGGAAGAAACGGTGCGCGATCCGTATTGCTACGGTTCCTTCATGGGCGAGGTCGATCTGCATCTCTTCGCGGAAGGAAGTCATCATCAGCTTTACGAAAAACTTGGCGCGCACCTGCGCAAAGTCGGGGAAGTCGATGGCGTTTACTTCGCGGTCTGGGCGCCGAACGCGCAGCGCGTCAGTGTGGTAGGGGATTTCAATTTCTGGGATGGACGCGTCAATCCGCATGCGCCGTTTGTTAGGCAGCGGCGTCTGGGAAATTTTCATTCCCGATGTTGGCGAGAGCGCGCATTACAAATTCGAAATCCGCACGCCTCTCGGCCAACTGCTTTTGAAGAGCGATCCGTTCGCGTTTTTCAATCAGTGGGGCAAAGAGACCTCGTCGCTCGTTTACAACCTCGAGCGTTACCAATGGTCGGACAGCGAATGGATGGAATCGCGCGCGAAGAAAAATCTGAACCGCAGCGCGATGTCGATTTACGAGGTGCATCTCGGTTCGTGGCGACGACACACCGACGAACGCAATCGTTCCTACAGTTATCTCGAACTGACGGACACACTCATTCCTTACGTGGTTGAGATGGGCTACACGCACATCGAGTTGCTCCCGATCGCGGAGCATCCATTCGAAGGTTCATGGGGATATCAGGTCACGAATTATTACGCGCCGACCAGCCGCTTCGGCACGCCGGATGAGTTGCGACATTTCATCGACAAATGTCACCAGGCCGGCATCGGCGTGCTCATGGATTGGGTGCCGGCGCATTTTCCGAAAGATGCGCACGCGCTGGCCGAGTTCGACGGCACCGATCTCTACGAACACATGGATCCGCGGCAGGGCGAGCACCAGGATTGGGGCACGCTCATTTTTAATTTCGGCCGCAACGAGGTGCGAAATTTCCTCACGGCCAACGCGCTCTTCTGGCTCGACAAATATCATATCGACGGACTGCGCGTGGATGCGGTCGCCTCGATGTTGTATCTCGATTACTCGCGCAAGGAAGGGCAATGGATCCCGAACGCCTTCGGCGGGCGCGAAAATCTCGAGGCGGTTCTTTTCCTGAGAAAGACCAACGAGATTTGCTACGAAAAGTTTCCCGGCATCGTCACGATCGCGGAAGAATCAACCTCCTGGCCCGCGGTTTCGAAACCGACTTATCTCGGCGGGCTCGGTTTCGGCATGAAATGGAACATGGGCTGGATGCACGACTTCCTGGACTACATGTCGTTAGACCCAATCTTCCGGAAGTTTCATCACAACAGCATCACCTTTTCGATCATGTATGCCTTCAGTGAGCATTTCGTGCTCGTGCTCAGTCACGACGAAGTGGTGCACGGCAAGCGGTCGCTCCTCGGCAAAATGCCCGGCGACGAATGGCAGAAATTCGCCAACCTGCGCATGTTCCTGGCCTGGATGTACGGACATCCGGGCAAGAAGCTGGTTTTCATGGGCGGCGAATTCGGCCAGGTGCGCGAATGGAATCACGACGGCGAATTGGATTGGTCGCTCCTGCAATTGCCGAAACACGACGGACTGCGGCGCTTGGTGCAGCATTTGAATTACACCTACAAAAACGAACCCGCGCTCTGGGATCTCGACGACACCTACGACGGATTCGACTGGATCGATTTCCATGACGCCGATAACAGCAGCGTCGCGTTCCTGCGCAAATCGCAACACGGCGACATCATCGCCTTTGTCGTGAACGCCACGCCGCAGGTTTTGCACGGTTATCGCATCGGCGTGCCGGAAGCCGGCTTTTATCGCGAGATCATCAACACCGATGGCGAAACCTATGGCGGCGGCAACGTCGGTAACATGGGCGGCCTGCTGGCCAGCGACGAGCCGTGGCAGGGGCGCACCCATTCCCTGCAGATCGAAGTGCCGCCGCTGGCGACGCTGGCGTTTAAGTTAGAACGGCCGGCCGCGGCCTGAATCGGTTCAATTCATTCAGCTTGACCGACGTTGCGTGCGCCCGCAGTTTTTCCGATTACCAATTCTCTCATGACGACTAAGAATTCCGCCGCTTTCACCCTGGTCGAGATGCTCGTGGTCATCTCCATTATCGCTGTCATCGCCGCACTTGCATTTCCGGCGATCAGCGGTGCGGTCGTTAAATCGCAAATGACGCAGGCCGTCAGCAACGGCCGACAGATTTATCTGGCGACTTTTTCCATGGCCAACGACGGCGCCACCACCGGCGATTCGCGCTATCAATGGCCGGGCGACCTGAAGGCTTCCTCCGACGCCACGGCAAAAATCACGACCGTGGCGGATTTCGTGCAGCGACTGGTCGACAACGATTATTTGAAATCGGGCGACCTCAAAGTTTTTGCGACCTCAGGCATAACACCGTGGATCGGCACTTATACCGCGCCAGCGGATGCGACGAGCAAAGGTTCGCTCAGCCCGGCGTTCGACGGAACGAAGAACAGCGCGTTTAAGATTTACGCCGTGAGCGACAAAAACGGCGGCGACACAATTTTTCTCGCCACGAAAAATTTCACCTTCTCCAGCAACGCGAACCACGGCGTTGAGCGCCGCGGCGCAACCGTTCGGTGACAAAGGTTTCGTCGTCATCCACAAAGGTGGCGACGGCGCCGCGTTCAAGAAACAGCAGGCCACGAGCAAGACCTTGCTTGGCCGCATGCCGGACGACACGGGCGCATCCTCCACGCCGCAGGACGAGACCGCCAATTCGATCCTTACTCAGCAGTAGAAGAAAATTCGCCGTCGCGCAGACGCGTGCGGATTTTCATTTTCGGCCGAACGTCGCTCGACGCTGGCGATAATCTTTCCCTTCGCATCCAGCGTGATGCTGTAGCCGCGGCGCAGAGTCGCATCCGGTCCGAGCAAGCGCAGCATGGCGTCGACGCGTTGGAAATTCTTTCGTGTGCTCTCCAAAACTCGCGACGGTTGTGCGAGGAAACGCCGATGCAATTGATCGAACGTCGTGCGGCGGGCGGCCAGTTCGCGCACGGGACTGTGCAGCTGTAACGTTTGCGCGCGGCTGGCCAGCGTGCTGCGCTTTGTTGTTAAAAGCGCGCTGACGTTTCGGCCTAACGAGTCCTTGATCAGGTCGATGCGTTGTTGTGCGTCGCGCAGACGCTGAGTCAACTCGCGTCCGATCGCCTTTTCGGAAAGAAACCGCAAGCGCGTGCGCGCGTGGGTGAGCGCGCCGCGCAAATCTCGATCGAGGCGCGCGGACACTTCATCGAGACGGCGCGCCACGTCGGCAATGTCGGGCACAATCAATTCGGCGGCGGCACTGGGGGTGGGCGCGCGCAGGTCGGCCACGAAATCGGCGATGGTAAAATCAATTTCGTGTCCGATTGCGCTGACGATCGGAACGTCGGCGTGATAAATGGCGCGAGCGACAATCTCCTCGTTGAACTCCCACAGATCTTCGATGCTGCCGCCGCCGCGCGCGACGACAATCAGATCGAGCGCCGCCCAGCACTCGTTAGGCGTGGTCAGCTCGCGAATCGCCACCGCAATTTCTGTGGCCGCGCCTGCGCCCTGCACCCGCACGGGATTGATCAGGATCTCCAATCGCGGCGCGCGACGCTTGAGAACGTTGAGCATGTCGCGAATGGCCGCGCCGCTGGCAGAAGTCACGATGCCGATGCGTTTCGGAAATTTCGGCAGCGGTTTTTTGTGCGCCGGATCGAAGAGTCCTTCCGCGTCGAGCTTGCGTTTCAGCGCTTCGAATTTCGCCTGCAATGCGCCAAGTCCGCGCGGCTGCAGAATCTGTATGCTGAGTTGATACTGACCGCGCGCCTCGAAAACGGAGATCTGTCCGTAGACCTGCACCTGCGCGCCGTCGGCAATCAACGGCGATGAGATGAGCGTGTTGCGAAAAATCACGCACGCGATCTGGGCGCGCTGATCTTTCAAGGTGAAATACTGGTGACCGGACGGATGCAGTTTGTAATTCGAAATTTCTCCCTGCACCCAAACCGCGCCGAATTTCGTCTCAAGCGCGCCGCGAATCGCGCGCGTTAGTTCGGCGACCGTGAAAACTCTCGCGGTCTCCTGGAGGAATTCGGTCTGCATTCGAGAAAGAGGTTAACCGCAGAGGACGCAGAGATCGCAGAGGAAATCCAATTTTTTTCCTCTCTGCGTCCTCTGCGACCTCCGCGGTAAGAATTAACCTCCGAAAAGTTCGACTGCGGACCGACCGGCGGTTTCAGGCCGAGCTTGCGATAAGCATTCGGCAAGGCGACGCGACCTTGCGGCGTGCGTTTGATGTAGCCTTCCATGATCAGATACGGTTCGTTCACTTCTTCGAGCGTGCCGGCTTCTTCGCCGATGGCCACGGCTAACGAATTCAAGCCGACCGGTCCGCCGTTAAATTTATGGATGAGCGCTTCGATGATGCGCTTGTCCCATTGATCGAATCCATCGCGGTCGATCTCCAACATGGTCAGTGCGCGATCAGCAATTTCCGCGTTAATTTTTCCGTCGGCTTTGACCTGCGCGTAATCGCGCACCCAGCGCAAGAGATTGTTGGCGGTGCGCGGAGTGCCGCGACAACGAGCGGCGATCTCCGCTGCGCCACCGTCGTCAATTGGAACATTCAGCAAACCTGCGCTGCGCAGGATGATTTTGTGCATCTCCTCCGCACTGTAGTAATCGAGCCGCGCCGTCATTCCAAAACGCGAACGTAATGGCGCGCTCACCATGCCCGCGCGCGTGGTCGCGCCGATGAGCGTGAACTTTGGCAGTTGCAAGCGCAGACTGCGCGCCTGCGGACCTTGATCGATGATGATGTCGAGCCGGTAATCTTCCATCGCCGGGTAAAGGTATTCTTCGATGGTCGGTTGCAGCCGATGAATCTCGTCGATGAAAAGGACGTCGCCTTTTTCGAGACTCGTTAGGATACCGGCCAATTCGCCGGCTTTTTCAATCACCGGACCGCTGGTGTTTTTCACATTCACGCCCATGGCGTTCGCGATGATGTAAGCCAGCGTCGTCTTGCCGAGTCCCGGCGGGCCGCTGAGCAAAATATGCTCGAGCACATCGCCGCGTTTCTTGGCCGCTTGCACGAGAACTTCGAGACGTTCGCAAACCTTCACCTGACCGGTGAACTCGCTGAACATCGGCGGACGCAGCGAGATTTCGAAAGCAGGATCAGGCTCAGGCGGTTTCATCAGCGAAATGAAACTACAGAGGAAAAGGAATTTGAAACCCAGAAAACCAGAAAAGAAGAAATGCGATTCAGTTTCTTTCTGGCTTTTTGGTTTTCAAATTCATCCCAGTTTTTTCGTCAGCACCAGTTCGGTGCCGCGGCTTTTCAGGACGTAATCAACTTTGTCGAAGGCATTGCGAATGAGATGCATTCCCAGACCGCCGGGTTTGATCAGGTCGTGCGCGCGGCCTTTCATTTTTTCGTGCGAACACTGTTTGCCGTAATCGCGCAGGCGCAGGCAGACGGAATCTCGACTGCCTTCGAGCGAGAGCGCGATCGGTTGATCGTCCTGCAAATGATAGGCGTGCCGAATAATATTGGTGCAGGCTTCGTCTACGCCCAGAACCATGAGTGTTCGTTCCTTTTCCGAAAACGGGTAGGCGTCGAGAAATGCGCGCACAAATTTCCGCATCAGAGCGAGGTTCCCAGTGTGACTGGAGAATTCAACCTTGCGCTTTTTCATCGAACGCAGGAACGCTGAACTCTGCACGGCCATTGTTCAAGCCGGGAACGGAAATCGGTTGGACATCGAGGCGCAATCACAGTTTGGTCTGCCGCATGATGAGGCGATTGACAATGGCGGCGGCGGTCCTGTTCACGGTTTCTTCCATCTTCGCGCAAGAGCAGACGACCGCATACCAGGCGCTCAAGGTCATCGGCCAGCAGTTGGGTCATGGCTCTCTCGATCGCGTCGTTTCGCTCACTGGTGTGGACGGCGATCCGCAACCGACGAAGTGGACCGTGCTCCTGGCCGATCGCGCGGCGCCCGGCGGATTGCGCGAAGTGCAGGTGGCGAATCGGCGCATCATTTCCAATCAAACGCCGCAAGGTGTGGTTGGCTCTGCTGCGAACGCCGCTTTCGTCGCCGCGAAATTAAATCTCGATTCGAGCGGCGCCTTTCAGGTCGCCAGTCATACCGCGGATCAGGCGCATGTGAATTTCGATCGCGTCGGTTACACCTTGCGCACGAACGATCGCGGTGAGCCGGTCTGGATCATCACGCTGCAGGACCAGACGCGGCGACCACTCGGCACGATTCACATTAACGCCAGCCGCGGCAACGTCGTGCGAGTGGAGGGTATGTATCAAGGCGCAAGCATGGCGCATGTGGAACAGGATCGCGGTCAGCGTATCGCGCGCGAGAATGTTCACGAGCCGGCGCCGAACGATGAAAACGTCGATTCGAGCAGTGACGAAGGAATCGAACAGGGCGACGAAGACGAGAACGTCGTGAAACGCCGGATCAAGAAAATGTACCACCGCACCAAGGAAAGTGCGGCGGGAATGTTCCATCGCGTGCGCCATTCCTTTGCTGATTTCATCGCGGGCGATCACGAATGATCCACCTTGCATTTCGCAGCGGCACATTGGTAATTGGCAGCGATGATTTCCGAAACAGGCCATGAGCTAAACGCCTCGTGGCGCGACGGCTGGCAACAACTCTACGGCGATTTCGATCGCCTCGGGCTCAGTGTCGAGTGGCACGATGTGCGGGCCGACCAGCAACTGAACTGGGGCGAAACGTTCCGGCCGCACAGCATAGAATTTTGTCTGAATCTCGAAGGTCGCGGCGCGGTCGGCGCGCGTAGCCAGAGCGATTATCTGCCCGGCAGTTCCGGCTACTACTCGTTAGGCGACGAACCGCTTCCTGCTTCGCGTCGGGCGGGCGACCGCCACCAGTTCGTCACGCTCGAGTTTTCCCGGGATCATCTGCAGCGACAACTGGCCGATTGCGAAAGCGATCTCGATCCGCAATTGCGCCGTGCCGTTTTCGAGGATGAGGAAAAGAATGTCGTCTCCACTCCGCGCACCATGGCGGCGGAGGAACGCGCGGTTGTTGCCACCCTGCGGCAGCCGCCGGTGCCGCGCGCCGCGCAAAGTCTCTGGTATCAGAGCAAGGCGCTCGAGCTCATGTCCCATTTTCTTTTCGCGCCGAAAGATCCCGAGCTGTTTTGCATGCGGCAAAAGCGGGTGGCGCGCGATCGCGTCCAGCGCACGAAGGAATTGCTGGCGCGCGACCTGGTCAATCCGCCGAGCCTGGAGTCGTTAGGCCAGGAAGTCGGTTGCAGTCCCTTTTACTTGAGCCGGATTTTTTCGCGTGAAGTCGGCCTGACCATTCCGCAATTTCTGCGCAATCTGCGCATGGAACGCGCGGCCGAATTGTTGCGCAGCGGTCGTTACAACGTGACCGAAGCCGCGACCGAAGTCGGCTACTCGAGCCTGAGCCATTTCAGCAAAGCATTCTGCGAGACGATCGGTTGTTGTCCTGTGCTTTATCCAATGGCGAAGCACATCGTGCTTGATCGCTGAGTCGGGCTGCGAGATGCAGGATTCGTGATGCGTGATGTTGTCGCGTTGTAAGAAATCCCGCATCTCGAATCGCGCATCCCGCACCTCGTTCCGATGAAAATCAAACGCGCACTCATTTCCGTTTCCGACAAGACCGGCGTGGCCGACTTCGCCCGCGCGCTGGAAAAACAGGGAGTCGATATCATATCGACCGGCGGCACCGCGGAACTTCTGCGCAAGGAAAGCGTGCCGGTGCGCGACATTTCCAGCTTTACCGATTATCCCGAAGTGCTGGAGGGTCGCGTGAAAACACTGCATCCGCGCGTGCATGGCGGTTTGCTCTACAAACGCGGCAACGCGCTGCACGAACAGCAGGCGAAAGAGCAGGGGTTCCAGCCGATCGATCTGGTGGTGGTGAATCTTTATCCCTTCGAAAAGACGATCGCAAAACCGGACGTGACCCTGGCGGAAGCGATCGAGCAAATCGACATCGGCGGGCCGTCGATGATTCGGAGCGCGGCCAAGAATTACGAGTCGGTCACGGTGGTGGTCGATCCGTCGGATTACGACGTTGTGCTCGGAGAAATGCGCGACAACGACGGCGCAACTTCGCTGCGTTTACGCGAACGGCTTGCGATTAAGGCCTTCATCAAGACCTCCGCCTACGATCGGACGATCGGGAACTTTTCTGAATCGCGAGCAGACGACGGATGCATCGTTTTCCTTGTCGCTACCACTCGTTAGCCGGCTGCGTTACGGCGAAAATCCGCACCAGACCGCGGCGCTTTACGGGAATTTCGAGGAACGTTTCGAAAAACTGCACGGCAAGGAACTTTCCTTTAACAACATTCTCGACATCAGCGCGGCCACGAACCTGATCGCGGAATTTAGTGAGCCCACCGTCGCCATCTTGAAGCACACCAATCCGTGTGGCGTGGGCAGCGATGAGGACTTGCGGGCGGCGTGGGAGAAAGCGTTCGCCACCGACAAGCAGGCTCCGTTCGGCGGCATCATTATTTGCAATCGTTCGATCGATGAAGAGTTGGCCAAGGCCATCGGCGAAATTTTCAGCGAAGTCATCATTGCACCGGAATTCGAAACGAACGCGCGCGCGCTTTTTCAGAAGAAAAAGAACCTGCGCCTGATTCGTTCGCTTTCTCCTGAGGAATCGACGATGCGCGAGATGGATGTTCGCTCCGTCGTTGGCGGCGTGCTGGTGCAGGACCGAGACACCGGCAACGGAATCGATTTGACGACGAAGGTGGTAACGAAGCGTGTGCCTAACAAGTCAGAATTGGCCGCCATGACTTTTGCCTGGCGCGTGGTCAAGCACGTGAAGTCGAACGCGATTGTTTACGCCGGGCCGGATCGCACGCTCGGCATCGGCGCGGGACAAATGTCACGGGTCGATGCTTCGCGCATCGCGGTTTGGAAAGCGCAGGAAGCAGGTCTTTCACTTCGGGGCAGCGCGGTGGCGAGCGATGCTTTCTTTCCTTTCGCCGATGGTTTGCTCGCCGCCGCCGATGCCGGCGCCACCGCCGCGATTCAACCCGGCGGTTCGGTGCGCGACGAAGAAGTTATTGCCGCGGCCAATGAGCGGAACATGACGATGATCTTCACCGGCGTGCGCCACTTCCGGCATTAGCTAACCACTCGTTAGGCAGCGGCGGCGTGTCCGTCGTCGAAACATCGCGGATTGCGCGAACACACCGACAATTGTCAGGATAACGAAAGCGAAGGCGGCGATTGTTTGCGGCAGAGTGATAACGCTCAGGATGAGGTAGGCGCCGAGGAGCGAAGAAAGAAAGATCAGCGCCCAGTTAAAGACCGCGAGCAGGAGCAGCGCGCCGATCACGCCGCCGATGGCGAAAGCGATCCAGTAGGAATTCGCGTGCGCGAGAACGTAACCCGCCGCCAGGGTGACGGCGAGTTTTCCACCAATCGCGAAGCCGAGAAGACCGACGGCAATTTTTTGCACCAGGAGCGCGAGCAGCGCGCCGGCAAAACCGAGCACGAGCGCGATCGTTAGTTGCAAGACCGGTGTCGGTTCGTGCAGGAGATGCGGCGCGACTGCGACGCCGGCGGCGAATCCAAGCGCGGCGACACAGAGCCAGAAGAGTTTTCGTCCGAGAAATAGAACGCTCACGCCGATGATTGCGCTGAAAAGTGGAAGCGAAATGTTGCTCATCGACTGAATGCCGGCGCCGGCTGAAGTTCGAGCGACGCGACGAGCGCTTCCCAATCCCTGCGCTCTTCTTCGCTATCGCGAATGACTGCGCGTTCCGATGACGTCGGAATTCTCGAGTTCATGGCGCGCGCCGGCGCAGCGATCAATTCCGCAAGCGACTCGCACTTCATTCCAAAATCCGTCGAAAATTGTGGATGCAAATCCTCCTGCAAACCGATCACCACACAGCCGGCGACGAGCGCTTCCTTGGGCGGACGTGGCGAACCTTCCTTTTCGTGCCCGCGCCACACTAAAATTTTCGCGCTCTTCAAAATCTCGGCCACTTCAACTTCGGTTCGTCCGGAAATCTCCACGACCTGGTCGCCGTAACGCTCGCGCAGAGCCACGGCCGTTTCCGGATGCTTGTCCGGTCGCGTGAAGTAAACGATCTGGTTTCGTTTCGCGCGGCCGTCGTATTCAAAGGGCTCACGTTTGATGCTGGCTGCGATGATCTTCGCTGGAAGCTGTGGCGCATGTTCGCGCACCCAGGCCCGCACGCGTGGCGATCGGCAAACGACGAGCTGCGCGTGATCCCTGATCTGCTGGTGTTGTCCAAGCGCGAAGCAGAGATGAAAAACGTTCGGTCCGAGATCCGGTTGATGCACTTCGGGGTAAACGACGAGTTCCGGTTCGTATGACGAATCGAACAGCTGACAATCGTGCTTGAACCAATCGGCTAACGAGTTGTCGTCCCCGAATGGCTCGATACGACAAATGCCGAAGCGATCGAGCCACTCGCAAACCGCGTAGAGCGATTTGACTCCGCCGGCGACAAACGACGGCGCGAAAACGAGCGAGCGCATTATTTTTTCAGCATGGCATCGCGGCGGGCCTTGAATTCATTGCCCGGTTTCCATTCCGGAAATTTCTCCGCGTTCGCCACCTCGTAGCCCACGGTAAACATCGCCTGCACATCCTGCGCGGCGCCGGAGAGATCCCAATCCGGCTGAACTTCGTCGGACGGCTGGTGATAATGTTTGGCCACAAATTCCTCCGCCTTCTCTTCGCCCAGACCGGGCTTGCCCAGAATGTCGCGGCCGCGGCCGGTGTAGAGCGACGGCACGCCGACTTTCGAGAACTCGAAGTTATCCGCGCGATAAAAACTGCCGCGTTCCGGCCGGCTATTGGGAACCAGGACGCGGCCCTGTCGTTCAATCACCTGGCCTAACAAGTCGTCGAGATCGGAATTGCCGTCGCTGATGTCTTCGATGTCATGCGTCTTTCCCCACACACTGGTGCCGTCGATGTTGATGTTGGCCAGAGTCTGCTTCAGCGGATAAAGCGGATTCTCCGCGTAATATTTCGCGCCTAACAAACCGGCTTCTTCCGCCGTCGTTCCGATGAAGAGCACGGAACGTTTCGTCGGTTTCGGCAAGTGCATGTGCGCATCGGCCAGCTCGATGAGCGCGGCTACGCCGGAAGCGTTGTCGAGCGCGCCGTTGAAGATTTGATCGCCCTGCAATTCCGGATGTTTGCCGAGATGATCCCAGTGCGCGCTGTAGACGACCCATTCGTCTTTCAATTTCGGATCGCTCCCCTCGATCTTGCCGACGACGTTGTGCGACTTGAACGAGCGCACGTCTTGTTTGAGATCGAAGTTAACCGTCGCGCCTAACGAGACTGGCCGGAAATCCTTGCTTAAGGCCGCGGCTTTGAGTTTGTCGAAATCCTGGCCGCTGTCGGCCAGCAGTTTCTTCGCCGTATCCAGCGTGATCCAGGAACGCACGCCGACCTGGTCCATGTTCTTGTTCGTCCGATCGATCTCGAAATTTTCCTTCGACCAACTGCTCTGCACGACCGAGTAGGGATACGCCGCCGGTTCGGTTTCGTGAATGATGATGGCGGCGGCGGCGCCTTTCTCGGCCGCGATTTCGTATTTGTAGACCCAGCGACCGTAGTAAGTCATGGCGCGGCCGCCGAACATTTTCGGATCGAGTTTCGTTGGATCGTTCGGATCGGGAATTGGCGGATCGTTGATCAACATCACCAGCGTTTTGCCCTTCACATCGACGCCCTTGTAATCGTCCCAGCCGTATTCCGGCGCGACCACGCCGTAGCCGACGAAAACGAGCTCGGAGTTGTCGACCTTCACCTTGTCCTGCAGTCGCGCGGAGGAAGCGACGTAATCAGCCGGAAATTTCAGATCGGTGGTTTTGCCTTTGATGTTGAAAGAAGCAGTCGGCGTTGTCTTGATCCCGGCGAGCGGAACTTCCTGCGTGTAGGTGCCGTTTGGATTTCCCGGTTTGAGGCCGAGCGCCTTGAACTGCTTGTAGATGTATTCGACGGAAAGGTCCTCGCCTTTCGAACCCGGTGCGCGTCCTTCGAATTCATCCGAGGCCAGCACCTTGATGTGACCGAGCAGCTTGTCGGCGGTGATTGTGTCCAGCGCGGCTTGCGTCGGCGTCTGGGCTTTGACCGTGGCCAACGTACAAACGCAAAGAAGAACGAAAACTTTCTTGATCAGCAGAAATCGTTTCATTCAGTTGAAGGGGCAACGAACATTGTGTAGAAGCGCCGCAGCGTAAAGCGGCTCTTATGTTGCACGACTTCGACCACAAATTTCTCGTCGCGTTCATTCCTGTTTTTGTCGCGATCGATGTCATCGGGCTGGTGGCGATTTTTCTCGGGCTGGGCACAAGCACTTCGAACGAGAACCGTCGGCATCAGGCGTTCCTCGGCATCATCACCGGACTTTGTGTAGCCGTTGGATTCATCTTTCTCGGCAAGATTATTTTCGCGGCGCTCGGCATTACCGTGGCTGATTTTCAGGTCGCAGGAGGATTGATTTTGCTCGCGCTTGCTGTGCGCGAACTGGTCGGGGTAGGCGGACATGACCGACACAGCGGTGAAGATTTCGGCGTGGTGCCATTGGGCATGCCGTTGATCGCCGGACCCGCGCTGCTCACCTCTTTGCTCATTCTGGTCGATAGCGTCGGCATCTTTTTCACCTTGCTCTCGTTAGTCCTGAACCTCGCCATTGTGGCGGTCGCGCTTTGCAACGCCGACCGCTTCACGCGCTTGATGGGCAAGCAAGGTTTGCGCGGCGTCTCGAAACTAATCGCGCTCCTGCTCGCGGCGATTGCGATCAGTCTGATCCGGCGCGGCTGGCAGACGCCCTTAGAAATTTCCGGTCCGCAACATCACCAGAGTGCAGCCTTCGACCACTTCGATTCCCGCGGCGCGTGCTTTGCCGGCGAGGTCTTCATTCTCCGCGCCGGGATTCATGATGATGCGGCGCGGCTTGGCTCGCGATGATTTCGTCAATCAACCGATCGGAGCGATGTTTGCCGACATACATCGTGACGGTGTCGATCGGTTTCGGCGCCTCCTCGATTTTCGGATAACACTTCTCGCCGAGGATTTCCGCGAATGCCGGATTGATCGGAATCGGACGATGTCCGTAATCGCGCAACATGATCATGGCGCGATGGGAATAGCGGTCGGGTTTCCGCGAAGCACCTAAAACCGCGACTATTTCCGATTTTTCTGCCATAGTAACTACCGTGGACGACCGAACTCTTGGCGGCTCGCTCCTATTGACACGCTAGCACTCGTTAGTATCATCCCGCCTTTATGAGATTCCCGCTCGCGCTGACGAGCAAGATCGCAGCCTACATCATCGGTCATAAGCTGCGCGGAACGAAGAAGTTCGCCACCGTCTTGCAGCTTGAACCCTTGCATACCTGCAATCTGACTTGCACCGGTTGCGGACGCATTCGCGAATATTCCACTTCGCTCAAGGACATGATGTCGCTCGAGGATTGCCTCGGCGCGGCCACGGAATGCAACGCCCCGATGGTTTCGATCTGCGGCGGTGAACCGCTGATTTATCCGCACATTGATGCGCTGATCAAAGGTCTGCTCGAACAGAAGCGGATCGTTTACGTCTGCACCAATGCCATGTTCATGCGCAAAAAAATGCGCGAATGGCTCAAGGCGGAATATCGGAAAGCGGATACCGCGCTACCGGATAGAACTTGACGACAAGATCGCCACACTGATTGGCGAGAATTTGATCACGACGAAAGACGCGGAAGCGATTCGCGATCCGAAATCGGAAGTAAAAACGCCGACGATCGCGCCGAGCGAATGGATGTATTGGAATGTCCACCTCGATGGACTGGAGCGGACGCATGATTTGATCGTGGAACGCGAAGGCGTCTTCAAGGAATGCATCCTCGCGATCAAGATGGCGAAGATTCTCGGTTATCAGGTCGCGACCAACACGACGATCTACAAAGAAACCGACATGCAGGAAGTGGAGCAGATGCTCGATTTCCTTTCCGATCTCGGCGTCGACGGCCACACCATCACGCCGGGCTACGAATACGACGCGGCCAAGAAAGACATGGTCACGCGTTTGAATCTGCAGCCGGAGAATTTCTTCCTCACCCGCGATCTGACGGTGAAGAAATTCGCCAAGATGGAAGAGTGGATGGCGAAGTACACCTTTTTCGGCACGCCGGTTTATTTCGAATTTCTCGCCGGCAAACGCGATCTGACTTGCTCAGCCTGGGCCATCCCGACGCGCAACATGGGAGGCTGGAAAGCGCCGTGTTATTTCATGACCGACAAAGTCGGCACCAACGGCACCGGACATTACGGCAGCTACGCCGAACTGCTTGAGAACGTCGATTGGGACAAATACGGCGTGGTCGACGGCAAGGCGCGCGATCCACGTTGCGAGAATTGCATGACGCATTGCGGCTACGAACCAACCGCGAGTCTCGGCCTCAACGCCAAACGCGGCGACACGTGGAAAACCATCAAGTTCAATTTCGGCGCGAAACCAAAACCGACCGGTCTTGGTAACGAAGTGCTCGCCTACAACGGCGTCACTTCCGGCAACGGACATCTGACCGGCAAACGCGCGGAAGTCGAAGAAGCGGTTGCCTCCTGACGGATGCCTCCGAGTTCTTCCAACGTCATTCCTCTGCCGAGCGCGTCGCCCAACGCGACGCAATCTTACGCGCCTGAACTATCGGCGTTGAGCGACGCGATCGTGCGTGCGCAGGAAAATCTTTTGCGGCAACAAAAGCCGGATGGTCACTGGTGCGGGGAACTGCTCGTCGATAGCACGCTTTGCTCTGACTACGTGCTGTTCATGCATTGGTCAGGCGATGTCGATGAAGCGATTCAACAACGCTGCGTTCGCCACATTCTGAAACGCCAACTGCCCGATGGCGGCTGGAACATCTACTACGACGGACCGAGCGAAGTGAACGCATCGGTGAAGGCGTATTTCGCGCTGAAGCTCGCGGGTCATTCGGCCGATCTGCCCTTCATGCAGGAAGCGCGCGCCAACATTTTGCGGCTGGGCGGCATTCCGCACATGAACACCTTCAGCAAGCTCTACCTCGCGCTGCTGGGCCAGTTCCCGTGGCAATATCTGCCCTCGATTCCGGTGGAGATGATTCTCTTTCCGAAATGGGCGCCGTTCCACATTTACAAAATGTCGTCGTGGAGCCGCGCCATGCTCGTGCCGCTCGCCATCATCAATCACTTCAAGCCGACGCGCGAACTGCCCGGCTTGAAACAACTGCACGAACTTTATCCGCTCGGCACTGAGCACAAGGATTTCACCCTGCCGCGCGACGAGCGCACCTTCACCTGGCGCAATCTTTTCCTGCGCGCCGATCACGCCATCAAGATCATTTCGAAATTCGGCTGGCGTCCGATGCGTAAACGCGCGCTCGAGGAAGCGGAGCGCTGGATGATCGAGCGAATCGGCGAAGGCAGCGATGGACTCGCGACCGTTTTTCCGGCCATGCTCAATTCGCTGATTGCTCTGCGCGCGCTTGGTTACGCGACGACGCATCCGGTTTACAAAAAAGCGACGGACGATTTTCGCGGCTTGTTCGTCGACGATCCGGAGGACTTTCGCATTCAACCGTGTCTCTCGCCGGTCTGGGACACCGCGATCAATATCATATCGCTCGCCGAATCCGGCGTTGCACCCGACCATCCCGCGCTGCAAAAAGCCGCCGCGTGGTTGATCAGCAAGGAGGTGCGGATGCGCGGGGATTGGAAGGAAAACAATCCGCACGCGGAAGCGAGCGGCTGGGCCTTCGAGTACAACAACGTCTACTATCCAGATACCGATGACACCGCGATGGTCCTGATGGGGTTGCGGCTGGTCCGGCCTAACGAGCAGTCGAAACTCGACCAACTTTTCGCTCGCGCCATCGATTGGCAGCTGAGTTTCCAATGTCGGGACGGCGGCTGGGCGGCGTTCGACAAGGAGGTCACGACGCACTGGCTCGAAGACATGCCTTTCGCGGATCACAATGCCATTCTCGATCCCACTTGCAGCGATCTGACTGCGCGTACCCTCGAGTTGTTCGGCTACATCGGCTTCGATCCCAAACGCGATTGTGTGCGCCGCGCGCTAAAATATCTGATCGACACCCAGGACGACGATGGTTCGTGGTACGGCCGCTGGGGTGTGAATTACATTTATGGCACGTGGCAGGTGTTGCGCGGCTTGCGCGCCATCGGCGAAAACATGACGCAGGATTGGATCCTGCGCGGACGTGATTGGCTGGAGAGCTGCCAGAACGAAGATGGCGGATGGGGCGAAACCTGCGCGACCTACGAAGATCCGACCTTGAAAGGACGCGGCGTTAGCACTGCATCGCAAACCGCCTGGGCCCTGATGGGAATTTGTGCGTGCGGCGATCTTGATCGCGCCAGCATCCAACGCGGTTTGCGTTTCCTGCTCAGCACGCAAAACGACGATGGGTCCTGGACGGAGCCGCAAATCACCGGCACTGGTTTCCCCGGTGTCTTCTATCTGAAGTACGATTTCTATCGGCAGAATTTTCCGCTTATGGCCCTGGCGACGTATGTGAATTACCGCCACGGCCTCGGACATCCGCCGAGTTTCTACCGCTGCTAGTGTAGGGGCGGGTGTCCTCACCCGCACAGGTGTTGCGATCCAAACGCGCGTGAGGACACGCGCCTCTACACCCCTGAATTGACGCGCCGCGTTTCGCGTCGAACTGTTAGGTCTTATGGCCTACGAATTACCGAAACTTCCCTATGCCTACGATGCGCTCGAGCCGCACATCGATGCGCGCACGATGGAAATTCATCACACCAAGCATCACCAGGCTTACATCACCAACGTCAATAACGCGCTCAAGGATCAACCGAATCTCGCGAGCAAGTCGGTCGAGGATTTGATCAGCGATCTGAATGCGGTGCCGGAAGCGATCCGCACGGTGGTGCGCAACAACGGCGGCGGTCACGCCAATCATTCCTTCTTCTGGCAAATCATGGGGCCGAATGCCGGCGGCGAACCAAAAGGCAAACTCGCCGATGACATCAAGTCGACCTTCGGCGGCTTCGATCAATTCAAGGAAAAATTCGCCGCGGCTGGCGCGGGACGTTTCGGCAGCGGCTGGGCCTGGTTGATCAAGAACAAGGACGGCAAGCTCGAAGTGATCTCGACGCCTAACCAGGACAGCCCGCTCATGGACGGCAACACGCCGTTGCTCGGAGTGGATGTTTGGGAACATGCCTACTACCTCAACTACCAGAATCGCCGGCCCGATTACATCAAGGCCTGGTGGAACGTGGTGAACTGGGCGGAAGTGGCGAAGCGTTACGAGAAGTAACGCGTGGCTTTTCTAAACGAGAATTATCTCAAGCTTCAGGCCGGTTATCTCTTTCCCGAGATAGCCCGGCGCGTGAAGGACTTCTGCGAGCGTAATCCCGACGCTGCCTCCGATCTGATTCGATGCGGTGTCGGTGATGTGACTGAGCCATTGCCGCGCGCGGCGATCGAAGCGATGCACAAAGCGGTCGATGAACTGGGGCATCGCGAAACGTTTCGCGGTTACGGTCACGAGCAGGGTTACGAATTCATTCGCTCGGCCATTGCGAAAAATGATTATCGCGCGCGCGGCGTTGAGATTGCGGAGGACGAGATTTTTCTCTCCGACGGATCGAAATGCGATTGCGGTTTCATCCTCGATATTCTCGGACACCGGAACAAGATCGCGATCACCGATCCGGTTTATCCGGTTTACGTCGACACGAATGTCATGGCCGGTCATACCGGCCTGGCGAAGAAGGATGGCGGTTACGAAGGCCTGATTTACCTGCGCTGCACGGCGGAAAATCATTTCGTGCCCGACGCCGCCTAACGAGCATGCCGATTTGGTTTATCTCTGCTTTCCGAACAATCCGACCGGCGCAGTGGCATCGCGCGAAGAACTAACGCGCTGGGTCGAATACGCGCGCGAGCACAAGGCGCTCTTCTCTATGACGCCGCCTACGAAGCCTACATCAGCGATCCGAAGATTCCGCATTCCATTTTCGAAATTCCGGGCGGCGACGAATGTGCGATTGAGTTCCGCAGTTTCTCCAAGACCGGCGGCTTCACCGGCGTGCGTTGCGGCTTCACTGTCATGCCGAAGAAAGTGCACGCGCAGACGAGCGACGGCCGTTCACTCCCGCTCCATCCACTCTGGCATCGACGTTGGAGCACGAAAGCCAACAGCGTCAGTTATCCGGTGCAGCGCGGCGCGGAAGCGCTTTACAGCGACGACGGCAAGCAACAGGTGCGCGCCCTGGTTGATCATTACATGGGCAACGCGCGCATCCTGCGCGAAGCGGCGACCAAGATTGGCCTCGAAGTTTTCGGTGGGACAAACGCGCCATACATCTGGGTGAAAACGCCGGCTGGCCTAACGAGTTGGGAAATGTTTGATCGCATGCTGAAAGAGCTGCACGTCGTGATTACGCCGGGCAGCGGTTTCGGCTCATGTGGCGAAGGCTACATTCGCATCTCTGCCTTCAACAGCCGCGCCAATGCGGAGGAAGTGGGTCGTCGTTTGCAGAAATTGCGATAAACCATCGCGGCGGCTACAATGCGCGTCGAAAAATCGCAGTGCTAGAGACGAACCAAAATCTTCCGCAACTTTATCGCTTTTGCTTTCTCATGACGGGAGATGCTGCGAAGGCGCAGGAAGCTTTTCAGGCGACGTTGCGCGAAGGCGCATTGCGCGCCGCGCACGGCGAACCGCCGCCCGACCGGCTTTGGTTCTTTCGCGAGGCGCGTTTTCGCTGCCTTGTTTTGGCGGAGGAAGGTCTGCAATCCGAAGAGTCTGAATTGCACGAGGAGGAAATTTCCTCACGCGCGCCGGAGCAGGTCGGGCAACTGCATCCGGAGCAGCTGGCCATCTGGATTTCCGCTGCGCCCGATCCGCAACGCAGCGCGCTCGCGTTTTTTTATCTGGATGAATTTACCTCGCGCGAGATTCTGATCTTGCTGGAACTGAAACCGCACGAGCTTTCGCGTTTTCTCCGCAGCGGCCGCCGGCAATTTCAAGCCTGGCTCAACGCTACCGCCCCGGTTCACGTTTACGAGGACGAATGAATTTCTTTCGCTTCTCGCGTCGTCATCAACTCCTGACGCATTTCGCCCCGATCACGGACAAGCCGGGAATCGATCGGCGCATGCGTGTCGCGATTCAGCGGGCCCGACGCGGCAAACACACCGCGCAGACATTTTGCTTTCCAACAATCGTTCGACAAAGCCGTGGCTGCACTGGTACAGGCCACGCCCGTCACCGACGAAGTCGCCGAATGGTTCCGTAACGAGAAACTGATTCCACAAAAGAAACGGAGCTGGCTCAAGACCGCGGGTAATCCAGCCGTCATCTCTGTCGCGTTCGCTGTTGCCGTTATCGTCGGAATTTGTGTTTTCATCGTCATGGAACGCATGAAGGAATTCCCCGGGTCCGGCACGGCGCGCAAAATGTTGACCATCGCGAGCGCGACGAAGTCCGGTGCGCTCGACCCGATGAATGTGGAGGCCGGCTCGTTAGGCGATTTCTTTTTCATGAAGTATCGCCTCGAGCATTACGACGTCGCACCGGAGTTCGCCCACCTGAAGGCGAGCGCGTGCAAAGTTTTCGATGACGACGAAGGCCATCGCGTCGCGCAAATCAGCGTGCCGGAAAAACGCATGCAGTTTTTCATTTTTCCCGCGGAACGAAATCCGAAGGACATGAAGCCAGTGCTCTTCAACGGCTGGCGATTTGTCGAACAGGAAGGCTGGACCGGCGCGGTGCAGGTGAAGAATGGCGTTTGTTTCATGGCCGCGCTGCGTGGTGACAAGAGGGATCTCAGGCCGTATCTGGCCAAGCCGGTCCACGAAGCTTCGGGCGGCGGGTGAGTCCGTTGACACATCCCGCTGCGGCATCCACTTTTCTCGCCCACGCCAGGGTAGCTCAGTGGTAGAGCAGGGGACTCATAAGCCCTTGGTCGGGAGTTCAACTCTCCCCCCTGGCACCAGCCGCCTGACGGCGGAATCGCTGAACAACGTCCAACGCTCAACTTTCAAATGAAGAGCCGTTGAAACATTGAATGTTGGACGTTGAACGTTTCTTTTTGGATGAAAGCGATCTATTTCGACGATTTGAAAATCGCCCAGCGTTTTGATTCCGAGACGTACGAAATCACCGAGCAATCTATCATCGAATTCGCCCGCGAGTTTGATGTGCAAACATTTCATCTCGATCCGATCGCGGCTAACCAGACCATCTTCAAAGGTCTGGCGGCGAGTGGCTGGCAAACCGCGGCGATCGCGATGCGACTCTTCACCACCACGATTCCGTTTGCTGGCGGCGCGGTTGGACTCGGCGTCGATGAATTGCGCTGGCCCGTGGCGGTGCGGCCTAACGACCAGTTACAGCTTGAAACGGAGATCCTGGAAATGCGCGCGTCGAAATCCAAACCGCACCAGGGGATCATTCGCCTTCGCAACGTGCTGCGAAATCAGAACGGCGAGGTCGTGCTCAGCTACGTGGCGAACGCGATGGTGCAGCGCCGGCCTAACGAGTAGTTACGAGGCGCTCGCCAGCTCTTTGCATTTGCCGAGATCGAGTTTGCCGGAAGCGAGCACCGGAATCGCCTCGACGCGACAAATGGTGCGCGGCACCCACAAATTCGGCACATCCGCGGCGCGCAATGCCGCGCGCAATTGCTGCGCGTCGATCTCGATCGAGCTCAACAAAACAAGCGCTTCGCCTTTGGCTGCGTCCGGCACGCCCATGACGGCGATGCAGCGTTCGGCTTGTCCATTCATGTTCAGCGCAGTGAGAATTTTCTGCTCCACCATTTCGTGCGGTACCATTTCGCCGCCGATTTTTGAGAAACGCGAGAGCCGTCCTTCGATGTAGAGGAACCCATCTTCGTCGAAACGTCCCAGATCGCCGGTGCGGAACCATTCGTTGCGCAGCACTTCCGCGGAAAGCTCGGCGTTCTTGAGATAACCTTCGAAGATGTTGGCTCCGCGGACCCAGAGCATACCCGATTCGTGCAGCGCCAGTTTCTCATCGCTTTCCGGATGACGAATCTCGGCCGCGATTCCGGGCGCCATTTTTCCGGTCGAGCCCGGTCGGTTCGCTGGTTGCACGGAAACACCCGCGACCGCAGGAATTGGATCGGGCAAGATTAACGCTGATGACCGGTGATGTTTCCGTCAGTCCGTAGCCCTCGTAAACCGTTTTGCCGAAGCGCGCTTCGAACGCTGCCGCCACATCGTTCGGCAATTTCTCCGCGCCGGTGATGATGAGACGCAGGCTTTGCATTTGTTTCGGCTCGGCCTTGCGCATGTAACCGCGCAGGAATGTGGGTGTGGCAAACATGACCGTGACGCGATAGCGCTCGATCAGTTCCGCATTCTTGCCCGCTTCCAACGGACTGGGATACGTGACGATGCGAACACCTTCGATCAGCGGATACCAAAGCGTGACCGTGCAGCCGAAAGTGTGAAAGAACGGCAGCGACGCCAGCATCAGTTCGTCCTTCTGTAAATCGAGCAGGACAGTGAATTGCGAGACGTTCCCGCGGATATTGCGGTGCGTCATCGGCACGCCTTTGGGCGCACCGGCGCTGCCGCTGGTGAAAAGCAAAAGCGCTTCCGTCCGATCGCCGATGCGCGGGATGCCGAGAATGCGCGCCAGCAATGCTGACGGAATGATCTGGCAGAGCAGCCACCACGCGACGATCGACGGTTTGATCGCGGGCAGGAGGTTTTCGAGATGAATGACCTCAGGCGTCCATGGAAAATTTTCCAGGCGCTTCTCGACCGCGCGCGCGGAGATGATGGTTTTCAATTCCGACTGCGCGATGGCGGACTGGATCGATTCACGGCCGCTGGTGAAGTTGAGATTCACCGGAGTTTTTCCGGCAAGCACGACGGCGAGATTGGCCACGAGTCCGCCTTTGCCCGGCGGCAGGACGATGCCGATGCGTTGTTCGCTCGTTTTCAGATGACGCGACAACGCGATCGCGACGCCTAACAACTTGCCGCGCGAAAGCGTGGTGTGATCCATGCCGTCGATGACCGCGGTGCGCCATGGCCGGCGTTTCAATCCGCGCAGGCAGGCGTAGGCCAGATGTTCGCGCAGGATCGGACGCTGGCTGTAGCAAAGTTCGCCGAGCTTCAATAATTCTTCGCGCACCGTCGCGATGTCGGCCTCCTTCGCTTCGAGCGGACGCCCAAACGCGACTTGCACATGATAGGGCAATTCGCGCGGCCATTTGGTGAAGAAGCGCCCGCCCTGATAGGAAAACATCGAGCCCCAAAGTTGATCCAACCACACCGGCACGACCGGCGCCTCGGCCTGGCGCGCGATCAATTCATAACCGCGGCGCAATCGCATCAACGTTCCGGAGCGCGACAATTGTCCTTCCGGAAAAAGACAGACCACTTCGCCCGCGCGAATTTTCTCCGCCGCGGCGCGCACGGCCTCTTTCGCGCGCGTCGCCGTGATCGGAATACATCCGGCGCGACTCAGGATCGGATGCAGAAATCGATTCCGATAATATTCCTCCTGAACAATGAAACGAATCTTGCGCGGGCAGGCCAGCTGCAGCATGAACGCATCGATCCAGGTGATGTGGTTAGGCAGGAGCAGAAATCCGCTCGACGGCAGCTGCTCGCGACCGGTGACGTGGACGCGATAAATCACGCGGGCGAGACCAAGCCCGATGAAGTAGAGGAGGCGTTCCGCGAAAGAGCCATGGGCCATTGTTTATGATTTACATTCAGCGCGCGTCTCACTGCAATCGCGCAATTCGATGACGGAGGCGCAATCAGCTGTGAAACGGGGCGCGAAAACTGCGCTCGCACTCCTGCTCGCCATCAATCTTTTCAACTACATCGACCGCCAAGTGCTGGCCGCGGTTGAGCCGGAAATTCGCGACGCATTTTTTTCGCCTAACGACCCGAATGCCATGGCCATCACCGGAGCTTTGGGCTCGGCGTTCCTGATTAGCTACATGCTAACCGCGCCAATTCTCGGCTGGCTGGCCGACCGTTTCTCGCGCTGGATCATCATGGGTCTCTCCGTGATTTTCTGGAGTTTGGCCAGCGGCGCTTCTGGTCTCGCCTCGTCGTATCGCATGCTTTTTCACACGCGGATTTTCGTTGGCATCGGCGAAGGCGGTTACGGTCCGGCCGCGCCGACAGTTCTGGCCGATCTTTATCCGCTGGAGAAACGCGGACGAATCCTCGCGCTCTTTTGTGCAGCAATTCCGGTGGGAAGCGCGCTCGGTTATGTCGTCGGTGGCGCGATTGGCGCGCACTTTGGCTGGCGCTGGGCTTTTTATGTTGTCACGCCGCCGGGCATTTTGCTCGGTCTGCTCTGCTTTCTGCAACGCGACCCACGCGCGGTTGCCGGAGTGCGTGCGGAACGCGTTCGTGCCGGCTGGGAGCAATACCGTGAGCTGCTTAGAACACGTTCGTATGTTTTGAATTGCCTCGCGCAAACGGCTTTCACCTTTGCCCTCGGCGGACTTGGATTTTTTGTCGCGGCCTATTTGCGTTTTCGCGGCCTGCCCGATTCGCAACGCGCCTACTTCGGTCTCATCACCGTGGTGGCGGGACTCAGCTCAACCTTGCTCGGCGGCTGGCTGGCGGATCGATTGCGCGCACGCTACCCCGGATCGTATTTTTTGGTTTCAGGCGTGGGAATGCTGCTCGCCTTTCCGTTCTTCCTCGCCGCGCTCTACATTCCGTTTCCGGCTGCATGGTTCTTCATGTTCGCCGCGATTTTTTTCGCCTTCCTCAACACCGGACCGTCCAACACCGCCCTGGCCAATGTGGCCCGCCCGTCGGTGCGCGCCACGGCCTTCGCCCTGAATATTCTCGTCATCCACTTGTTAGGCGACGTCGCCGCCTTTCCCATCATCGGCTACATCGGCGGTCACACGAACATGAACGTCGCTTTTCTGGTTGTCGGCTTCATGATGCTGCTCGCCGGAATCATCTGGATGATCGGAACGCGCTTCCTCGGCGCCGATACGGAAGCGGTGGAACACGCGACCGCCTAACGAGTGGTTCTACGCCCGCTCGTCGAGGTGGACGTCGCAACGGTGCGCTTGTGCCAGTGCCTCCGCCGCTTCCTGCGTGCGGCCCGCTTTCGTCAGCAGTTCGCTCAGCAACTTCCACGAGTCGGCGCGATACCATTGCGTTTCGAGGCAACGGCGCAATTCCGTGATGGCTGCATCGGTGCCGCCGAGTTCGTCGAGTAATTGCACGTAGCGTTTTTCGATCGACCAATTAGGCGCGCCGGTGCGTGAGGCAAGATGCATCCGCTGCAAATTCGCCTTGCCGGTTTCCTTGCTCTCCAGGACGGCCATCAGTTCGTAAGCCTGCGCTTCGACCAACGGAAACTGCGCGGCGCGAGACAGAAGATCGTGCGCGGATTTGAAATCGTTCTGCTTCACCGCGACCGCGCCGAGGTTAAGAATGGCCAGAGGTTGCTCCGGTTCTTTTAGCAATGCTGCCTCCAAGTGTTTTCGCGCTTCGTCGAGTCGGCCTTCACTTAAGTCGAGCCCGCCGAGATTAATCAGCATGCGCGCCGAATCGCCGCCGTCGGCGATAGTGCGTTCGAGAAAGGTGCGCTGATCTTTCCAATCGCCGATGCGGACGAAGGTGCGTGCGCCGAGAAAAATGATCCAGACCGCGAGCGCGATGAGACACAGACCGCGCCGCGGAGCGGAGAGATTGCGCGATTGCAGAAATCGCGTCGCCACCAAGGCGAGAGCGGCGAAGAAGAATGCGCTCGGCAGATAGAGCCAATGTTCCGCGATCATCGCATTCAAGGGCACGAGGCCACTGATCGGCAAATAGCTGATCGCAGTCAGGACCAGCAGCGCAAACACCGCGCGATCGCGCTTTCGCGCACGGAGCATCCAGTAGATGAAAAGCGCGACGAGCGCGAGTCCGGCCAGTGTTTCCAATTCGCGCCACGCCGCCGCAGTCATGCTTGCGTTACTGAAACCAAACGGATGCGTTTCCACATCGCGGTCCATGTGCAAATGAAGTGGAGCGACGATAAGGCCGGCATATTCCGCGACCGCGCGCGCCATCAGCACCGGCCTAACGAGTGCCTGGCAACGTGCGCGCCGCCGGCGCGGGATTGTGTTCGGCGGAAAAACGCAGGACACCGTAGATCACAAGCGTGAAGGCAATCGCTCCGCTCGCCGGCAGAAGGCCTTTCCAGTTTCGTTGCATCAACAAAATAGCGATCCATGCGACAGGAAAGATGAGACCGCCTTCCTTGCTCAGCGCACTGAGAAGAAAAAGAACCGCGACGAGAGCGAACAACATCCAGCGCTGCGCGCCCGTCTTGCGCGTCGCGATCGTTCCAACAAAAAGAGCGGTGAATCCGAACAGGGCCGCGAGGGAATCGGCGCGACCTGAGACATAGGCGACAGCACTCGTTAGGACTGGATGAATTGCCCAGACTAACGCGCCGGCGCAGGCGGCAATTTGCGCGACGCGCTCCTCAACTGCGAATGCCCGCATCAATTCGCGAGCCAGAAAGAACAGCGCGACCGCGGCGAGAAAGTGCAGGAGGACATTCGTGAAGTGATACAGCGCAGGCTGAAACCCGACCGCCGCATACTCGATCGTGTAGCTCAGTCGTTGCATCGGCCGGTAAAAATCCGAGGCGGTCGCGTCGGTAAAAAGAAAATGCTGGAAACCTTCCGGAATGAGACGCCAGCTGCGAATGAAAGGGTCGCGTTGAATGAGCGCGGTATCGTCCCAGACAAAACCATTCCGAATCACAGGCGCGTAAACGCCAAGGGTCGTTAGGCCGAGGAGCAGGATGGGAAGAATTTTTTTCACCGCCGCAATGGACAGAAGCAATAAGTTGCGCGTTTAAGTCAGCAAATGTTTCTCACACTTCTTCGCCGTTATTGTCTTCTCGCTGTGCTGGCAAGCAGCGCCTATGCCGCCGGTGTGCCGGACGATTGCCGCCAGCTGCTCCTAGCCGTCGCGCCGGATTGGAATTCGAAGCAGGGCGAAATGCGCATGTACGAGCGCGATCGCGGCGGTCAATGGACGCAACGCGGCGAACCGATTGCGGTCCTGTTCGGCAAGAACGGTCTGGCCTGGGGTGCGGGAGTCGCGGGGCAAAACGAAAGCGGTTTGCACAAGCAGGAACGCGATGGCCGCGCGCCCGCGGGAATTTTTCGGCTCGGCACGGTTTACACCTACGATGCGCAATTGCCGCCCGGTTCCGATTATCCATTTCATCAGGTCGGCGAAGGCGACATCTGGAGCGATGATCCGCGCTCGCCGAATTACAATCGTCATGTCGTGATCGATCCGAATAATCCGCCGGACAACTATTCGCATGAAAAAATGCGCTCCGGTGATTTTGCCTATCACTGGTTGATCGAGATTCGTCACAACTCCGATCCGCCGGTGCCGGGGAAAGGGAGCGCGATCTTCTTTCACATTCGTCGCGGGGTGACGCGGCCGACGACCGGTTGCACGACAATGGCGAAGGAGAACCTGGTGCGCGTGATTCAATGGCTGCGCGCGCCGTCGCGTCCGTGTTATGCGCTTCTGCCCGCGGCGGAGTACAAAGAAAAATGGCAGAGTTGGAATTTGCCGCCGCCGGCCTCGTCATCCACTCGTTAGAAAAAACAATGGTTGACCGTTGCGTGGCGCGATTTTTTCTCTAGTCTTCGTCTCGTTAGGCCAAACCCTCTATGAAAAAAAGAGCCAATCCTGATTCCGAAGCAAACATTCGCCGCATCGATTCCAAGTCGAAGGCGAAGAAACAGACCCACGGATTTCAAGTGCACTTTCTGCGCGGGAACGAAGCGGTGACGAGAATGTTCAGCGACACCGTTTACGGTGGCAAAGAACTGGCCCGTCGCGCGGCGCGGAAATTCAAACGCTCCAGCATGCGCAATTTGCCCGACCGCGTTTTCCGCGGTCCGGTGGCGGCGAAAGCCAGGAAGGCCGCCAGGCGCGCGCGTCGCCGTCGTTAGGCACGACACGCAGGACTCGTTAGGAACTTTGCGGGGAAGCTAACAACTTCCCTGCTTTTCCTGATTCCTGGCCGATAAACGCTTGCCAGCATTCGGCGAAGCCAGGTGCAAAATCGCCCGGCCGTGCCGCCAGCCATTTCGTCACGAGGTCGGGTGGGAAAAATTCGCCCAACTCGATCTCGTCGCGTGCCAGGCGGAATGGACCGTCATTTTGCCCGCGGTAGAGCCAGATGAACTCATGCCCGGTGCGCTCGGATGCGGGAAGCTTGAGAACTCGCTCCAGCGACTGCGAATCGACGCCCAATTCCTCCTTTAGCTCGCGCTGCGCGCAAGAATCATATTCTTCACCGTCATCAACATGGCCAGCGGCGCTGGAATCCCACAGGCACGGATGCCGGTCCTTCAGGTGGGAGCGCTTCTGGAGGAAAAGCTCGCCTCGCTGATTGAAAAGAAGGATGTGAACGGCGCGATGCAGCAAGTTATTCCCATGCACGGTGGCGCGCGGCGCGTGCCCAACGACCTGGTCGTTCTCGTCGACCACCGCGAATTCTTCGGCTGCGCTGGCGGATGCATTCCCACTATCAGTTGACGTCGCCAGATTGGTCAACGCGATCCATTGTTGTGGCGATAATTCTTCGGCGCGCGCTTTGGCATCGCATCCGACCGCGCCCGCAATTGCCGGCCAGTTGTCGATCTCATCGCGCAGCAGTTTGCCCAGTTGCTTTCGGCGCTGCGAAAAACCTTTGCGCACCAGCGCGGTGAAACGTTCCGCATCGCAAGCCGGCAATTCGTTCGGGGCGCGCGGCTCCAATTTCACGAAGGCCGATTCGACTTCGGGTTGCGGAAGGAAAACGCTCGCGGGAACCGTGCGCAAATACTCGACCCGATAATGCAATTGCATGATGAGCGTGAGCGCGCCGTAGTCAGCGGCGCGCGGCTGCGCGGAAAGTCGTCGCGCCATCTCCTTCTGTAACATGCACAACCACAATGCAATGGGGCTTGGATATTTTGTGAAGCGTAGCAACACCTGGCTCGAGATGTTGTAAGGAAGATTGCCGACGAATTTTACTCGCGGCTGCGCGAACAGCGTGCGCACATCGAACTCCAGCGCGTCCGCGTGAATGATTTCGAGCCGCTCCGTTTCGAAACGCGTGCGCAAGAATTTCGCGAGCCGCGCATCTTTTTCGATCGCGAGAACACGCGCGCCGCTGGCGAGAAGAAATTCCGTCAGCGCGCCGAGCCCCGGTCCGACTTCGACCACGTAATCATCGGCGCTCAATCGCGCGCGCTCCACAATCCAGCGGGCCAGGTTGCGGTCGTGTAAAAAATTTTGACCGAGCGTTTTGACCGGTGCGACGCCGATCTCGCGCAGCGTGGCGTCGATTTCAGAAAGCTTCATCGCGCGCTGACGTTATTCGCCTTGAAATCAAACCGCTATTCACAAAGAGCTGTGAACAAGATGCGACACGCCAGGCTTCCTTATTCACAAGTTATTCGCGGCGCTGAGCGCGCGCTCGGAGATGCCAGGAAAAATTGCGCTCAATGATTGGCCAGGCGCTTCCGCGAGGGTGACTTTCGCCGGTCTCGCAGGTAGGTGCGTCGCGCGTCTTTCAGCGAAACGCCCTCGATAAAATAAGCCGCGGCCGCTCGTCCCAAACCGTAGGTGCCGGCGCCCGCGACCATGCCACAAATTACATTACCCCAGCCGGGAAAAAACTTGAGCAGCGCGCGCGTTCCCTCGCGCAACACCATCCCGGCGCCGACGTTCACCCCGAGCGCCGCGACAAACTCAGTCGCCGCACGCAGGCTTCGCTCGCGTCCCGATACATCCATGATGCCGGAAATCATGACCAACTGCAGCGTGGTCAGGATGGGAAGATCGGCCAGGGGAATGGGCTGCATGCCAATCGCGCCGCAGATAGCGGTGGTGGATTTGATCAACTGATGCGCGATTTCCCTTTGCGTCGCCTTATCGCGCGAGAGGCGAACCATCTTGATGCGCGCCTCATTCGGCAGTTCGCGCGCGAGCATGGAGATCAAACGCTCCGAGCCGGGCGCACTTGTCGCCGCCGATTTGGTGAGGGGAATCTCAATCACTTCGACGAAGTGCTCACCGATCTGCGGATGAGACGAGAGCACGGTCTGGAGTTTCGTTTCCGCGCGCTCGCTGCGGGAATGTTCGTCGCCGTGCGGTGTTTTCTTTTCGCTTTCCGGCAGCAGCGAAATGCCAACGACCTTGGCCGCGTTGACGCGATTCAAACTCCACAGACTGGCGAGCGTTTCGGTCTCGCGCGAGAGGATTGGTCGTGCGCTGCTGCCGTCGATCACGTGCAAGAACGCATCAGCCGGTTCGTTGCGCAGTTCGCTCTCGATTTGCTTGAGCGCTTCGTCATCCGCGCCGCGCGCGTCGAGCAACGCAATCGTGCCCGAGTTTCCCACCGTGATGTTCTGCCAGCGAAAAACTTCCACCAACACATTGTGCATTTCGTCCGGATAGGCGTTGGCAAATAGTGCGGCGAAAACTTCCTGCACCGGGAATTTGTGCGAACCGGTCAGGACCAATCGCGGCTCGCGTTGTTTCAGGAACAATTCCTTCAGCGGCGTCAGTTCATGCAGGATCGGTTTCTGAAGTTTCTCCGGTAGTTTCCCCAGAAAACCTTCCAGCCGTTCGACGATGTGGAGGAAAAGCGGCTGGTTCATGTCTCAAAGGTGCCGACAAGTGCGCGTCTTTTCCAGCGAATGCAACAAGAGTTGCTTGCCGGCGCGACGCTCGTATAACGAGCCATGCCTTTGAACATCGAAGCGCTCTCGCGCGCCGCGACCGAAGCGCGCGGCCTCGCCATGGACGCTGTGCAGGCCTCGAAATCCGGTCATCTCGGTTTGCCGCTCGGTTGCGCCGAAATCGCCGCCGTTCTTTACGGTCATGAGCTCAAGCACAATCCGAACGAGCCGCGCTGGATCAATCGCGATTATTTTGTTCTCTCCGCCGGCCACGGCAGCATGCTGCTTTATGCCTGGCTGCATCTGAGTGGTTACGACCTCTCGTTAGACGAGATCAAGAGATTCCGGCAGCTGCACAGCAAAACGCCGGGACATCCGGAATTTTTCGAAACGCCGGGAGTGGAATGCACCACTGGTCCACTTGGCCAGGGCGTTGGCAATGCCGTCGGCATCGCCATGGCGGCGAAGATGGCGGCGGCGCGTTTCAACACCGGCGATCATCAGATTTTCGATCAGCACATCATTTGTCTCGCGGGCGATGGTTGCATGCAGGAAGGCGTGGCCTCGGAAGCGAGCGCCTTCGCCGGACATTTCGGTCTCGATAATCTGATTCTGATTTACGACCAGAACGACATCACACTCGACGCCATGGCCAGTGCGACCGAGAGCGAAGACACCGGCAAACGCTTTCAGGCGTACGGCTTCGACGTGCAGAAGGTCGACGGTCAGGACATGACCGCATTTCTCAAGGCGCTGAAGAAGGCGAAAGGGCGCGACAACGGCCGGCCGCAAATGATCATCGCGCATACCCTGGTGGGGAAAGGGATTCCGGAAGTTGCCGGCACGGCGAAAGCGCATGGCGAAGCGGGCGCAAAATTTGTCGATGAGGCGCGCAAGAATCTCGGTTTGCCGGCGGAGCATTACTTCGTCTCGCCGGAGACGCGCGATTATTTCGCCAAGCACAAGAAAGCACTCGTTAGGCAATACAAACGCTGGCAAAAAACCTACGAGGAATGGCGGCGCACGCAATCCGGAGATGGCGAGTCAACTCGACGGTGCGATTGAGCGAAAGGTTCCGGCGGATTTGCTTGCGAAGATCCCGAATTTTCCGGCCGACGCGAAGATCGCCACACGCAAAGCCGGCAGCGAAGCGTTGCAGCCGATTGCGAAAGAGATGCCGCTTCTCATCAGCGGCAGCGCCGATCTGCACGGCTCGACGCTGAACTACATCGAAGGCGGTGAGGATTTCACGCGCGACAATCCGAAAGGTCGCAACATTCGCTTCGGAATTCGCGAACACGGCATGTGCGCGATCATGAATGGCGTCAGCTACCACGGCATCTTCCGTGCGTCCGGCGCGACGTTTTTGGTTTTCGCTGATTACTGCCGGCCCTCGATCCGCCTCGCCGCGCTCTCGAAGTTGCCGAACATTTACATTTTCACGCACGACTCGATCGGCGTGGGCGAAGACGGGCCGACGCATCAACCGGTCGAGACCGTGAGCGGTTTGCGCGTGATTCCACAACTCGATGTCATTCGCCCGGCTGATCCGGAGGAAACGGCCGGCGCGTTCGCCGCGGCGGCGCAACGCATCGATGGTCCGACGCTAATCGCCCTAACGAGACAAGCCGTGCCGATCTTGAACGACATCGATGTGAATGTCCGGCGTGAAGGTGTGGCGCGTGGTGGTTACATCGCCAGGCGTGAGAGCGCGGATTTGAATCTGATCATTCTTTCCTGCGGGAGCGAACTGCAGCACGCGCTGGCCGCGGCCAAGGAACTTGGCGAAGGAACGCGCGTTGTTTCGTTGCCGTGCTTCGAGCGCTTCGAGCGGCAATCGGCGGAGTATCGTGATGAAGTTTTGCCTAACGAGTGCAGACGCCGCATTGCCATCGAAGCCGGTGTGCCGGACACCTGGTATCGTTACGTCGGACTCGACGGCAAAGTTGTCGGACTGCATCGCTTCGGCATGAGCGCGCCCGGTGATCAGGTCATGAAGGAACTTGGCATCGACGCCCAGCACGTTATCGAAGCGGCGCGCTCGCTGTAAAAGGTGGCGCAAGTTTCCAACTTGCGAACCTGTTATAAACGCAAGTTAGAAACTTGCGCCACGAGATGATCTCGGCCGAGGTCACGCGCGAGGCCGTCGCCTCGCATTACGACGAGCTCGATCATTTTTACCGCGACGTCTGGGGCGACCATGTGCATCACGGTCTTTGGCGTCGCGGCAACGAAACGCGCGAGGAAGCAGTGTTGCAGTTGGTCGATCTCGTCGCGCGCGAAGCGCAAATCGCGCCCGGCCGTGCGAGTCTGCGACATCGGTTGCGGCTACGGTGCAACCGCACGCGTTTTGGCCCGGCGAGGCGCGCACGTAACCGGCGTTACGATTTCGCCCGCGCAATTCGCGGTCGCGAAAGAAGAAGGCGGAGCTGAATTCCAGCTCGGCGATTGGTTAAGGAACGATTTGCCTAACGAGAGCTTCGACGCCGCTTATGCGATCGAAAGTTCCGAACACATGCCGGACATTCGCGAATTCTTTGTCCAGGCCCATCGCGTTCTGCGACGCGCCGGACGTTTGGTCGTAACCGCCTGGCTCTCGTCGGACGATCCAAGCCGGTGGCAGTCGCGCTGGCTGCTTGAGCCGATCTGTCGGGAAGGACGCATGCCGATCATGGGAACGGTTGCTGATTATCGTTCGTTAGGCGAAAACGCCGGCTTCGCCCTGGCCTATTTCGAAGACATCACGTCCAGTGTATCGCGAACCTGGCCCGCCATCGTGCGGCGCCTCTGGGGTAAACTAATGAGCAATCCAGCCTACCTGAAATTTCTTTTCAATCGGCACGCCCACAATCGGATCTTTGCGCTGACGATCTTCCGCATTTGGATCGCTTATCGCGTCGGCGCGATGCGCTACGGCGTGTTTACCTTTGTGAAGCAATAACGCGATCGAACGTCATCCCGAAGCTGGCGAAGCGCGCTGAGGGATCCCGCAACCGGTCTGTCGCCCACCTCCTTCGACGATCGAAAACGAAAGATCGGTCGCGAGATCCCTCGCCGTCTGCGCGGGCTCGGGATGACGACTACCGCGGTTCCGACGATCGCGCGCGATCTTCGAAGCGGGTGAATTCCTTCAGGAAGGTGAGGGGAATTTCACCGACCGGGCCGTTACGCTGTTTGGCGATGATCAACTCCGCTTCGCCGGCTTTCTCGGCGCGCGCTTCTTCGTCCTCTTCGTAAATTTCCGGCCTAACGAGTAGTCCGACCAGGTCGGCGTCCTGCTCGATGGAGCCCGATTCACGTAGATCGCTCAGGCGCGGTTTGCCGCCCGAGCGCGCTTCCGGCTGGCGATTTAACTGCGCGAGAACGATGACCGGAATCTTCAGTTCCTTCGCCAAACCCTTGATGCCGGCGGAAATTTCCGAGATTTCCAACTGCCGGTTATCCTGGGCGCGTCGCGTGGTGGATCTCAGCAACTGCAAATAATCGACCACGATGAGCTGAATATTCTTCTGTGCCTTGAGACGACGGGCTTTCGCGCGCAGTTCGAGAATGCTCAAGCCCGCGCTGTCATCGATGTAGATTTCCGCCTCGGCTAATTTCGAAGCTGCCGCGGTCAGGCTTGGAAAATCGCGCTCGGCCAGGAATCCTTCGCGCACTTTCTGCAAATTCACCCGCGCACGTGAGCAGAGCAGACGTTGCACGAGCTGTTGGCTGCTCATTTCCAGACTGAACACTGCGACCGGCAACTTGCCGTTGATCGCGACATGCTCGGCGATGTTCATGGCCAGCGCGGTCTTGCCCATGCTCGGACGCGCGGCGATCACGATCATTTCGCCGTCGTGCAGACCGTTGGTCATGCGATCGAGTTCGTGGAAGCCGGTCGGAATTCCGGTGATGCCGCCTTTGCGCTCCCAAAGTTTTTCGATCGATTCGAGCGCGCCCATGACCTGCTCTTTCATCCCGGGCATCTGGCCCTTGAATCGATCTTCGCCCACGGCGAAAATTTTCTGCTCCACTTCATCGAGGAGCGAATTCACCTCGTCCTGCTCTTCGTAAGCGCGGCGCACGCTTTCGGTCGCGGCGGCGATGATCTGGCGCAGGATGTATTTCTCGCGAACGATCTCGAGGTAGTAGGTGACGTTGGCCGAGGTGGGAACAAAGGTGAATAAACTCGTGACTAACGAAGCGCCGCCGACCGTCTCGAGCACATTCCGGTCGCGCAAGACCTGCGTGAACGTGATCAGGTCGATGCCCTGACCCGCGTTCCACAGTTCCACCAGCACCGTGTAAATCGTCTGGTGCGCGGGGATGTAGAAATATTCCTCGGTAATTTTCTCCACACACTCCGCGATGATTTCGCGCGGCGAGATGAGCATGGAACCGAGCACGCCTTGCTCGGCTTCGACGCTGTGTGGCAGCGTGCGACCAATATCCTGCGAGGAAGCTGTTAAACGGCTGTCAGTAACTTTTCCGCCGTTTCGCGCCGCCGAGCCTCGGCCAGCGCCATTTGTCGCCGTGCGTCGAGGCCCCTCAGGATTTTCTCCTGCGGGGTTGCGCGCCATTTATTTTCTATCGCGTGTTCGGATGGGACGAGTCCGCATTCCGGACTCGGGTGCTTCTTCCGTTTCGGGTTTGGGTTCGGTCGCGGATTTCACGGCGAACTTCAGCGTCGCCGCGACCTCCGTGTGCAGCTTGATCGAAATTTCATGTTCGCCCGTCGATTTGATCGGATGTTCGAGATGAATCTTGTGGCGATCAATGTCTACGCCGACTTCATTCTTCAGACGATTGGCAATGTCGTTGGCCGTGACCGAACCGAACGCCTTGCCGGATTCACCGGTTTCGAGCGTGAAGACCAGCTTCGATTTTCCAATGCGCCGCGCGATCTCTTCCGCTTCGTTCAATTCCTTCGCCTCACGCTCCGCCCGTTTCGCCTTGAGCATGTCGAGCTTGCGCAAAGTGGCCGGCGTGACCTCGTAGGCTTTGCCTTGAGGCAACAGAAAATTGCGCGCGAAACCGCGTTTCACCTTAACTACATCCGCTTCCGCGCCGAGGCCGGGGATGTTTTCCGTGAGAATGATTTGAGTCGAAGGCATAAAAATGTTGGGCGCGAAGCGCCGCGGGGAACGCGATTATAGGAACCTCGGGTGCGATGTCAAACGATGCGCGCGAAACAACGAAAAGTTTTCCGCGTGGAAAGTTCGAAGCCATCTCATACGCTCGGTGAATGGTAAAAGAAAAGGTGCTGCTATGCGCGGTTGGTCTGGCGATTTTTTCGAGCGTCACTGCGTTCGCTTTCGAAACCAACGGCGATCTCGATATAGGTTTTAATCCGGGAAAATTCACCAACGGCCAGGTGCAGACGGCGTTGATGCAACCGGATGGGAAGCTGGTCATTGCCGGTGGATTCGGAAAAGTGAACGGCGTGGCGCGACGAAACATCGCGCGCTTGAACGCCGATGGCTCGTTAGACCTGACCTTCGATCCGGCGGGCAGCACCGACGGGTCGATTGTGCAGGTGATCCGTCAGCCGGCCGATGGAAAATTCATCATCGTCGGTGGGGGCACCAGTGCGGCCAGCGGCGCCACATTTTCGACGGTGAACGGCACGGCGCGCAACAACATCGCGCGCTTGAATTCGGATGGATCGCTCGACCTGTCGTTCAATCCGGGCGCGCTGATTTCCGCGGATGGTGTCATCAGCGGCGGCCTGCCGTCGACACCGGGCACAATCTTTCAGGCCGTGTTGCAGAGCGACGGAAAAATTGTCGTGCTCGGTGCATTCGCCGCCGTCGCGACCGGCCCGACCACGAGCGCGCCGCGTTCCTGCATCGCTCGTTTCGATAGCGCTGGCATTTTTGATTCGGGCTACAATCCCGGCGCGGGAATGACGACCGCGGATCCGAACGGGCCATTTGCCGCGTTCGCCGCGCGCCAAAGCACCGACAAAGTGATCGTCGGCGGATTCTTTACGCAGTTCGACGGCAACGCCGTGCCGGGAATTGTGCGTTTGAATACCAACGGCAGTTACGATGCGACCTTCAACGTCGGCACCGGCCCGGACAACATCAACAACATGTGGGGCATCTACGTGCAGGACGACGATCAGGTTATGGCCTTCGGTAACTTCTCCGCTTACAACGGCACGCTGCGAAATCAGATCGCGCGCCTCGGCGCAAATGGCGCTCTCGATACGGGCTTCGCGCCCGGTGTGTTCACGAACTACAACTCCTTCGTCACCATTGAAGCAGTCATCAAACAGTCCGACGGAAGATATTTGGTCGGCGGTCTCTTCTACAAGCTCGATGGCAATGCGGCCGGCGCTGTCGCGCGATTGAACAGTAACGGTGCGCGCGATCCGGGTTTCGATTCGACCGGAACAAAAACGGCCGGCGAAGTTTCCTGCTTCGTGAAACGCAACACCGACGACGAATATTTTGTCGGTGGTTATTTTTCCAGTTACGGACCCGAGGTTCGGAACAATCTCGTTCTGATCAAGACCGACGGCACCAACGATTCGACGCTGCCGCTCACCACCGGTGTGATCGATTACAATCCGCAAATTTTCGCCATCTCGCCGCAGAGCGACGGCAAGATTGTGGTCGGCGGATTGTTCAGCTCGGTCAACGGCCAGCCGCATTACAACCTGGTGCGACTGAATGCGGATGGTTCGACCGATTCGAGTTTTCTCACTACTCTTGGTGCGTCGCGTTCCGTGCGTGCATTCGTTAGGCAATCGAGCGGAAAGCTTCTCGTCGCCGGAGCTTTCTATGGCTTCGACGGCGTGACGCGGGCCAGCGTCGCGCGCTTGAATAACGATGGCTCGCCTGATCTCACTTTCGACGCCGGCCTCGGCGCGTTCATCAATTCGGTCAACGCGGTCACGGTCGATTCGGCGGATAATGTTTACGTCGGTGGGGGATTCACCACCTTCAACGGCGTCTCGCGTCCGAATCTCGTCAAGCTCACGCCGAATGGCGCGGTCGATCTGACCTTCAATCCCGGCCTCGGTCCGAACGGCGCCATCAATGCACTTGCTCCCCCGACTGCGACCGCGGGGCTGGTGCTCGGTGGATCGTTCAACCAATACAGTGGCACTACCGCCAATCGCATCGCGCGAGTGAATGCCACCACCGGCGCACTCGACACCGCCTTCACCACCGCGGGCGGGACCGGTTTCAACAGCACGGTGCGCGCACTCACTTTGCGTGGTGACGGCAGCTACTATGCCGCCGGAAATTTCGCTGCATTTAATGCAACGGCGCGCGGTCGTCTGGCGCGTCTGGCTTCCAATGGCAGCCTCGACACTGGTTTTGCAAATCCCGCCATGAACCTCACTCCGCGTTGCCTCATTGAGCAAAACAACAAGATCAATATCGCCGGCAACTTCACTTCGCCCGGTCAATCAGCTCGCGCGTTTTACTGCCACCGGTCCGCGCGATACGACACTTGTCACCGGTGCTGGCCTGACCGCTTCAGAATTGGCCACTACTTTAGCGGCCGAATTTGATGCGATCGCGGTTCAGCCCGATGGAAAACTTCTCCTCGGCGGAAATTTCTCCAGCTACCAGGGCATGGCGCGGTTTTGCCTGGTGCGCTTATCAAACTCGCACCTGCGCATCACCTCGACTGCACTGTTGTCCGGTCACATTCGGGTCACTGGCGTGGGTGATCCGAGCACGACTTACAGTTTACAGGCCGCCACTAATCCGAGCGCGAATAGCTTCACAGAAATTGCGCAGGTCACGACCGACGTGAGTGGCAACTGGACCTTCGACGATCTGAATTCGCCGTTGAATTTTACCAGCCGATTTTATCGCGCCGCGTTTTACTAGCGCGCCATCCGATCGATCAGCCGAGCTTCGTCCGCCAGGCAAGATCTGCCTCGCGTTTGCCAGAGAATGGTGAGCGCGGCGCGCCCGACGCCAGATAATGCATTTAAGGAGGTGTTAAAGATGGAGACAGCATCAATGAAATTGTTCGGCAAAGATTTGATCGGCGCCGAGAACAAGATCGCCGCAGCACTGAGCTTGATCTTGCCGGGGCTCGGACAGATCTACAAAGGACATGTGGAATCCGGATTGCTCTGGCTGTTTCTCGGAATGCCAGCTCTGATCTGGATCGGAATCCTGCTCGGTTTGGCCACCGCCGGCTTCGGCCTGCTTGTGCCGCTAATCGGCTGGGGCTTTGTCGTGTGGGACGCCTACAACGAAAAAGATCTGCGTAAACGCCACTGGTTCCTGCCGCGCGACGACGGCTCGGAATTGGAGGATGTGCAGGATTAAACTGCGCGGCGTTAGACCATGCCGAGCTTCATGCGCCCGGCTTCGCTGATCATGTCTTGATTCCAAGGCGGATCCCAGACGAGATCGACCTGTGCTTCGTCGACGCCTTCGATGCTCATGATTTTGCTCTGCGCATCGTGTGCGATCGCTGGTCCCATGCCGCAACCCGGCGCGGTCAGCGTCATTTTCACTTCCACTTTCGTTCCGCCGTTCTCGCTCTTCTGCAGTTTGCAATCGTAGACCAAACCGAGATCGACGATGTTGACCGGAATTTCCGGATCGTAGCATTGGCGTAACTGGTCCCAGACGGCTTTCTCATCGACTTCCCCGTCGGTAGTTGACGCGGTCGCGCCGTTCGACGGCTGTGGTTTTTCAATGCCGAGCGCATCGAGATCTTTTTCGGCAACGCGCGCTAGTCCCTGATAAGTCGCGATGGTGTAACTGCCGCCGAGCGTCTGCGTGATCACGCCTGTCGTCCCGGCGGGAATGGTTGTCTTTTGGCCGCTCGGAATCTGGATCGCTTCCGTGTCGCGGCTCAAAGTGAATTCAGTGTTTTCTTGCATGGCATTATTTGTTCATCACGATCTTCACTTTGCCGGGTGTCGGCGAAAGTTGATCGATGAGCGTGGGGGATTTGGTTTCGTTCGGCGGGGAAGTTTGTTCGCCAGTTAAGGCGTTGCGCAACGCGCCTTCCACCAGTTGCGCGCAATGAATTCGCACCGGCGGCAGCGCACCAAGGGGCGCCGCCAGCTCTTCGCCCGACATTGTCTTGGCTTCTTCGACCGTCTTGCCGGCAAGCAATTCAGTCGCGACGCTCGCGACCGCGATCGCCGTCTGACAACCGAAGGATTGAAAACTGGCGCGATCAATAATCTTGCGGCCGTTCTCTTCCTTGAACTTGATCCACATTCGCAGCATGTCGCCGCAATCCGGACTGCCGACTGTGCCAACGGCATCGGCGTTTTCCATTTCGCCGAGATTGCGCGGGTTCTTCACCGCCGCTTCGATTTTCGCTTCGAGATTATCGTCCGCGTTCATGCCTGTTCGAGGGTGTAGCGTGGCAGCGACGAATCGACTTCGGCGCTGTAAGCGTCAATCCCGCCGCGCAAGCTCCGCACATTCTTGAAGCCGTGGCCCTGAAAATACGCCGCCGCGTCCAGGCTGCGCGTCCCTTGATGATCGTAAATCACGAGCAGCTCTTCTCGCGGCCAATCACTGATCAATCCTTGTCCAAACTCCTGGGTAAAGAGCTGCGCGCCGGGGATTTTAACAGCCTCGAACTCTTCACGCGTGCGCACATCGAGGAGATTTATCTTCTTGCCTAACGAGAGCTTTTCCTTCAGTTCGCCCGGCTCGATTTGCATGGCGCGATCGGCCGCATCGCTGGCAACGATATGTTCGATCGCGTCCTCGACATTGACGTTTTCATTCCGCGCACAAACGCCGGCCAACGTCTCGTTAGGCGAAAATCCGCAGCTGCTGCAACCGCCGATGTGATACTTCCGGAACATGGCGCGTTGCGCCCCGGGAAACTGCTCCAGCAGTTCCCGCATGGTGATGTTCGGATCGATCGCGGTCGCGGAATTCATCGCGATTTGAACTTAAAGGCGCGCTCTTGAATCGCAACCGGTGTAGAGGCGCGTGTCCTCACGCGCAAACCTCCCGATGCGGGTGTGGACGCCCGCCGCTACAACTTCGCCGGATCGTTCAGCAGTTCCGTCACGCGCTTGAGCAAACGTCCGGCGCCGCCACCATCGAGGCTGCGATGATCAAAACTCAGCGTGAGTTCAGCCTGGGTTGTCGGGACGAATTGCTGCTTCTCCTCGCTCCAGGTCGGCGCTTTTTTCCCCGCACCCATTCCGAGTAACAACGTCTGATCCGGCAACGGAATCGGCGTGCCCCAATCGAGGCCGAAGGTGCCGAAGTTGGAAACGGAGGCGATGCCGCCGGACGTCATCTCGGAGGTGAGTCGGCGTTTGCGCGCCAGTTCGACCAGCTCGGTGTAACGATTCGTCAGGTCGGCCAGCGAAGTTTTGTCGGCCTTGCGAATGACGGGAACCATGATGCCGTCCTGCGCTTCGACCGCGACGCCGATGTCGATCGATTCCGATCGAATGGCGCGGCCACCGATCAAACGCGCGGCCGCGTTAGGTTGCTCGGCGAGGGCGAGGGCCAGCGCGCGCAAGGCGTAGAGCGCGGGGCCCGGTTTCGGATCGCGTTTCGCGCGGTCCTGCAAAACGGGATCCAGAGAAACAGAAAGACCAACGGTGGCGAGTGGGCGCGTCCAACTGCGTCGCATCGCATCGGCCACGCCGGTGCGAATCGCGCTTGGTTTCTCGGCCGGTTGTCCCTCGATTCCGCTGAGGAAATTCTCCAGATCTTTGACCGTGACGCGTCCGGCTGTTCCGGTGCCGGCGATGCCGGCGAGATCAGCACTCGTTAGGCTAAGCTCCAGCATGCGCGCGCGCACACGCGGTGAAAGATAACCTGCGCCTTTTGCTGCCGCGGGAACCGGCAAGCCGCCAACTTGATCGACCTGGAAATGAGTCGGCGACTTGTGGCAATCGCTGTTTCATCGACTTGGAAATGCGAGCCGCTTCCGTTGGCCTTTCGTGGTCTCCTCTTCGCGACCGGGCATTTCCTTTTGCGACTTCGCCTTTCGGCGGCTGCGGCGCGCGTTTTTGGAAACGCGCGGCGTCGGCTTCGCTCGCTTCGACATAACCGAGCACGGTGCCGACCGCATAAGTTCCTTTCACTTCCGCATCGATCTTTGCGATCTCGCCGGCGCACGGCGTCGTCACGCCCATGACTGCCTTGTCGGTCTCGACTTCGATGATCTCCTGGTCGGCGGAAACTTTGTCACCCGGTTTGACCTTGATCGCGACAATCGTGGCCTCGGCCATCGATTCGCCGAGCTGCGGCATGGTGATTGGAACTTGCGGCATAAAATTACTCGTTAGGCGAAAACGCGACAGCGTTGTAGTGACGGCGCTCTGTCGCCGTAAACACGCGTGGATTGCAGGCAAGGCGTTCTTACGCCGACAGAGCGGCGTCACTACAACAGCTTCGCAAATCGCTTTCATTATTCGGCGAGAACCTGGCGCGCTTTGGCCGCGATCGTCTTCGCGTTCGGGCGATGCTCGCTCCACAGGTTTGGGTGATATGGAATCGGCGTGTCCTTGGCGTTGATGCGCGCGGGCGCGGCGTCGAGCAGATGAAAACCTTCGCTCGCCACGCGCGCGATCACTTCCGCCGTGACACCGCCCCATGGAAAAGCTTCACCGACACAAAGCAATCGTCCGGTGCGTGCGACCGACGCGAGCACGGTATCGGTATCGAGCGGTTTCACGCTGCGCAGATCAACCACTTCGATTTCGATAACCGTCCGCGCTGAGTTGATTCGCGACCGCCAGTGCTTCGTGCACCATCGCGCTGTTGGTCACGATGCTGAGATCGCGTCCCGGCCTAACGATTCGTGCTTTGCCGATCGGCAACTTCTCGTTAGGCAGCTTGTCGGCCTTGAGATGGTAGTAAAGATACTTGTGCTCGCAGTAAATCACCGGGTCATCGATCGCGACCGCATCGATCAACATGGTGTAGGCATCCTCCACCGTCGCGGGCGTGACGACGACCAGCCCGGGATAATGCGAATACAGACCTTCCATGCTTTGGCTGTGAAATGGTCCGCTGCCTTTCGTTCCGCCCGAGGGCAATCGCACCGTGATCGGGCAGGGCATCTGGGTGCGCCAGTATTGCGTGCCGGCGTTGTTGAGAATCTGGTTGAGCGCGATGCTCGAGAAATCCGCGAACTGCATCTCGACGATCGGCCGCATTCCTTCCATGGCCGCGCCGATGGCGGTGCCGACCATCGCGTCTTCGCTGATCGGCGTGTTCAGGACGCGGCCGGGAAATTGTTCCGCCAAACCTTTGGTGGCTTTGAATGCGCCGCCGAATTTTCCGGCAATGTCCTGTCCGTAAATGAAGACGCGCTCGTCTTCGCGGAGAAGACGGGCCTGCGCTTCGCGAATGGCTTCGAGGTAGGTGACGCTCACGCGAATTGATCCGCCATCTCGCGCGTGGCCATCGCGCACCAATCTTCTTTGCTCCCCTGCGGAGCGTCTTCCTGCTGCGCGGTCGCGACGGCTTCATCAACTTCCGCCGCAATCTCGGCGCGCATTTTCTGCAAGCCTTCGCGATCGAGCAGTCCTTGTTCGATGATCACTTTCTCCGCCTTGATCAATGCATCCTGCGCGAACGGTTCGCGTTTGATGTCGTCGCTTACGTAGCTGGCATCGTCGTGTTCGCCATGACCGGCGAGACGCAAAGTCGACGCGACCACCAGTTGCGGTGGACGACCCGCGCGGGCGCGTTTTACCGCGGCGCCGATCACATCGAGACAACTCGTTAGGCAAGTGCCATCGACCGAGCTGCCTTCGTAGCCGTAACCTTTGGCGCGATCGACCAGGTCGGCGCAGGCGAACGACCGGTCGTTAGGCGTGGAGTAGGCGTAATGATTGTTGGTCGCGACAATCACCAGCGGCACATGCTCGACCGCGGCGATGTTCATGCCTTCGTGGGTCGCGCCGGTCTGCATGCCGCCTTCGCCAATCGTCGTCAGGCCGACAAAACCTTTTTCGCCCTTCATCCGCTTGGCCAACAATTTGCCGACGACCACTGGAATCATCGCGCCAAGATGGCTGATCATGGCGAGCTGGTTTTCGCGCGGACGGCCGCGATGAATGTTGCCATCGCGTCCGCGCATCGGACCGGAACGCGAACCGAGATAGGTGCGCGCCACATCGAGGAGCGGTTCGCCAAAGGCCGAACGCCCGGCCTGATCGCGAATCAACGGCGCAAAGACATCACCTTTTTGTAAAAACATTCCGCACGCTGCGCTGACCGCTTCCTGGCCGCGGCCGAGATAAACGCCGCCGACGATCATGCCGCCGCGATACAGCGCAGCGAGTTTGTCCTCGAAAATTCGCGCGAGCAGCATCCAGCGAAAAGCCTCAAGAAATCGCTCGTGCGCTGGCGCCTTTTTCGATCCTTTTTTCGCGCCGCGTTCCGCCGTAGAAAGCATCGGCAGATTTTGGCAGCAAGCATACCTGCCAGCAAATTATTTCCCGCCGAGTGATTGTTCGGCGCGCGCTATTTCGTTTCGTCCACGACTCGTTGCAATCGCCGATCGGGAATGAACCACATCAAAGCCACCGCGATGTAGATGCAGCCGGCCATCCACGGCCGGAAGAAAGAAACACCGATCGCGACGGCGTAGAGCACTGGCGAAATCTTTCCTTTCACATCGGTGCCGATGGAGCGCGCCAGTTTGGAACGGCCGTCGTCCGCCGCGACGATGAGGCTTTGCAAAATGTAATAGGCGATCGCGGCCATGAAAAGCACACCGCCGTAAACCGCGGAGGGCAGCGTGGTGAAATGATTCTCACCCATCCAGCCGGTGGCGAAGGGAAGGAGCGAAAGCCAGAACAACAAATGCAGGTTGGCCCACATGATGCCGGCGGTGACGGCGCGGGTGGCTTTGAGTAAATGATGATGATTGTTCCAATAGATGCCGATGTAGATGAAGCTCAGCACGTAGGTGAGGAAAACGGGCAGCAACGGTTTGATCGCGTCCAGATCGGAGCCGTGCGGAACTCTTAATTCCAGCACCATGATGGTGATGATGATGGCGAGCACGCCATCGCTGAAGGCTTCCAATCGGTTCGTCTCCATCCCGCGACCTTAACGGGAGAAATTCGGATTTCGAGGAGAGGTTGCGCGCGCGGAGTCGCGGCGAAATAGTTCCGGCATGAATACGGAAGAAGTTGCGCGCAAGGTGGTGGAGCTAACCCGGAAACAAGCATGGAAAGACGCGGTCGATCAGCTTTACGCGAAGGACATTGTCAGCGTGGAAGCGCGCGGCATGGGTGATTCGCATGAAACGCGCGGGATCGAAGGCATCTACGGCAAGGTCGATTGGTGGGTCAAAGCCATGGAAGTGCACAGTTGCAAAGTGAGCGGACCTTTCGTGGCGCATGATCGTTTCGTCGTGCAATACGACATGGATGTGACCGACCGCGAATCGAAGAAGCGCATGCAGATGTCGGAAGTCGGCGTTTACACCGTGAAAGACGGCAAGATCGTGCGCGAAGAATTTTTGCCTGCGGTTTAATCGAAATCGATTTGGCCTAACGAGTGGAAGAATTCGTTAGGCAATTTTTTCGAAGACACACCTCGCGCATCTGCCGCGCAGGTGCGAAGGAATGCGCGTGTTTGCCGCCGCCATAAACGAAGTTCCGCTCATCGCCACCATCGCGGTCGGCCTGGCCTTTGCCTTCGTCGGTGGATTCGTAGCGGTAAAGCTGCGGTTGCCGCCGCTCGTCGGTTACCTGCTCGCCGGCATCATGGTCGGTCCTTTCACCCCGGGATTTGTCGCGGACAAACACCTCGCGCCGCAACTGGCCGAGATCGGCGTCATCCTGCTCATGTTCGGAATCGGAATGCATTTTTCCGTGCGCGATCTTTTTGCGGTGCGCAGTCTCGCGCTGCCCGGCGCGATTGGTCAGATCGTGCTCGCCACCGCCATGGGCGCGGGCGTGGCGCACTTGTGGGGCTGGTCGTTAGGCGCTGGACTCATCTTCGGTTTGTCGCTCTCGGTCGCGAGCACGGTCGTGTTGCTGCGCGCCTTGGAAGAGCACGGGCTGGTCGAATCTAACGATGGCCGGATCGCGGTCGGCTGGCTGGTGGTGGAGGATTTGGTCATGGTGCTCGTGCTCGTCCTGTTGCCGGCGGTCGCGGGATCGCCCGGTTCTGAGAACGCCAACATCTGGCAGGTGTGCGGCGTGACGCTCGGCAAAGTCGCGCTCTTCATCGGCTTGATGCTGATCTTTGGTGCCCGCTTTTTTCCATGGCTGCTGGCGCGCGTGGAAATGACCAAGTCGCGCGAATTATTTACTCTCGCGGTCATCGCCGTCGCTCTCGGCGTCGCTTTCGGTTCGGCCAGGCTCTTCGGCGTTTCCTTTGCGCTCGGTGCCTTCTTCGCCGGGATGGTGGTGAATCAGTCCGATCTCAGCCATCGCGCCGCGCGTGACCTGCAACCATTGCAGGATTCGTTCGCCGTCCTCTTTTTCGTGGCGGTCGGGATGTTGTTCGATCCTTCCATACTCGTTAGGCAACCGCTGCAGGTGCTGATTGTTCTCGCCATCATCGTGTTCGGAAAATCGCTCGTTGCCTTCGGCATTGTTCTCCTCCTGCGGCGTCCGTTGCGCACCGCGCTGATTGTTTCCGCGGCGCTCGCGCAGATCGGCGAGTTTTCCTTCATCCTCGCCGGACTCGGAATTACTTTCGGTCTGCTGCCGGCGGAAGGTTTGAATTTAATCCTGGCCGGCGCGCTGCTCTCGATCACGCTCAACCCCGCCATCTTTCATGTGGTCATGAGTCTTAACGGCGGGGCGAAGGTATCTTCCGAAATAACGACACAAGGACTAGCTCTCGTTAGGTACTTCTAGTGCTAAGTCTTTTTGCGGCGCTTCTGCGCTGCTTTCGACAGCGTCTGTCAACGCGTGACGAAGTAGACCCACGGCGACCCGATCAACAGGTAGATCGCCAGGAAGGCGATGGTGATGATGAGACCTAGCTTGTAGAGTTCGCGTTGGGTGAGGTAACCGCTGGCCGCGAAGATGATGTTCTGGCTTCCGGCCTGCGGAGTGATCACCGAGAAATAGCTGCTCGCGAAAAGCAGGCCGAAAGTCATCAGCGGCAGAGGCACGCCGCCGCGCGTCCCGACATCGAGGAAGACGCCGAACAACGCCAGCACCTGCGAGGTCTGGCTCACGAACATGTAGTGGATGAAGACGTAGAGAACGATGAGGGTTACATAAAGAGTCGGCCACGACAGGCCACCCAGGCCCGAGGCGAGGCGCTCACCCACGTAGCTCATGAAGCCGAGCTCGTTCAACTGCGCGCTCATCGCGAAGAGAACGGCGAGCCAGAGGAAGGTAACCAGCGTATCGCCTTGCTTGGTGATGTCGTCCGGTGTGATCACGCCTAACAACAGCAGCACACCGAAGCCCATGAACGCCACGCTGGTGGTATTAAGGTTCAGCTTGTGGCCGAACACCCAGCCGGCGACCATGAAGACGAAGGTAATTGCCGTGATCCATTCGTCGCGCGACATCTTTCCCATGCCGGCGAGTTCCTTGCGCGCCGCCGCGGGAGCCTCGGGTGTCTTGCCCACGCGCGGCGGGAAGATCTTCGCCATAATCAGAGGCAGGAGCGCGATCGCGACCAGCGAGGGAACCGATGAGGCCAGGAGCCATTTCGCGAAATCGATCTTGAGCCCGGCTTTTTCTGCGATCTGCACGGCGATCGGGTTGGCGGAGGTAGCCGTCATCCAGAGTGCGGAAGAGACCGCGAGACTCGCCATGGTGCAGAACATGAGGTAGCCGCCAAGCCGGCGACCTTCGGGATCCTCGGGTTTAGACCCGGCCCCGCGGACCACGGACAACACGATCGGGTAAAGCACGCCACCGCGCGCCGTGTTACTGGGAAAGGCCGGCGCGATGGCCGCGTCGGTTAACACGATGCTATAGGCGAGACCTGTGGACGAGCCACCGAAGCGGCTGACCATGAAGAGACTGATCCGCCGGCCGAGGCCCGACTTCACCACGGCCTGCGCGACGATGAATGCGACTACCACGAGCAGCACGCTCGAATTGGCGAAACCGGAGTAAGCCTGTGCCGGTGTGATCGTATCGGTCAGGACGATGGCGCCCACCGCCAGCATCGAAGCCGTGAGCAACGGGAACGCGCCGATAAGCACCGACGCGATAGCCGCGGCGAAGACCGCGAAGAGATGCCACGCCGGAGCGGTCAGCCCGGCCGGAACCGGGATGAACCAGATTCCAAACGCGATTACGAACGGCACCGCCTGCTTGAAATTCAATCCTAGTTTGCTCATTTGCGTAAGCCTGCGGGGCCGGGTAGAACGCGGCCCTTCAATTCGACGGCGCGCCCCTGGATTGTGCCGTCCTCTGCCTCGATCACCCATTGCCAGGAGAACTCGTAGGAGCCCGTTGCGCCGGCGTAACGTCCCGTGCCACCCAGGAATTTTCCGGTGATGTGGTTGTGCTCCGCTGTGCCTTCACCTTGCAGTTCGCTAAACACCTGGTCACCGCGCTCATCCGTCCAGACACTGCGGCCTAGCATTCCTGTTGCGCTGTCGACCAGCGCGATTACCTCGGAGCGGAATCCTACACCGGGTCGGTCCGAGCCCGTCAGCAGCATCGTCCCGCTCAGGTCGATGATCGAGCCGCGCCGATCCGCGCCGAGCGCGATGGTCTTGCGACTACCCGTGGCATTCCAGGAGCCCTCGAATTCCAGCCATTCACCAGACGTAACGTGAGGCTTCGGTGACTCCGTCGCCGGTCCACAGGCCGTCGCTGCCATGGCCGCAGGCGAGAAGGACGAGACGCAGCGACACGCGCCAACGCGGCTTTTGTTCGCGCCGCCTTGTCAATCTGGGAAAGCCCATGGCTGCTAGGAAATCGCTTTTGCGCCCGCCACACCAGCGCTATTTCACGCCGTCATCAGTTTTGTGCGCAAGGCGCAGGCATCTTCCGATTGACCGCCGAAACCTGCTCTCCAAGTTCCCGGCCATGAAACGCATTGCCGCTCTGTTGATTGTCTCCTTCCTCTGCGCCGCGCAGATTCACGCCGCGCCGAAAGTCGAAGCGAAGATGGCGAAGGACCAGGACTCGAAGCCGACTGACACCTTCCCCGCCAATGTGCCCAAGGTTTACGCGTTCTTCCACAGCACCGGCACCAAGAAAGGCGACAAGGTCCGCGGTGTCTTCATCGCCGACGATGTGGGCGACGCAGCTCCGGCCAATACCACGATCGACGAAGCTACCTTGACCGCGGATGGCGATAACTACTCCGGCTCCTTCTCACTCAGCAAACCGACTGCGGGTTGGCCCGTCGGCAAATATCACGTGGACATCTATGTCGGCGACGACCTTGCCACCTCGGTCAAGTTCACCATCAAAGCCGGCAAAGGCGACGCCGAGTCCGACGAGGACGATGACGACGACGACAAGGACTAACTCTCGTTAGGTACTAGCCTGATTAGACCCAAGAATCGGGTCTTTCTCTTGAAATACCCCAAAATTAGTTCTACTCCTCGTTAGGTGACTTGCTGCATCTCGCGTTTGGATGGGAGCTACTTCTACGCCGCGACGACGCAGCGAAGTAGCTTCGGTAGTTCGGACACACTTAGCGCCGCCAGCGTCGTTCCTCGCCAGAGAGGGACGCGCAGCTGCGAGCCACGCGCACAGATAGCTGCTCACACTTACTCTCGGTCGCATCGTCGCCGCGCGCTGGGACATGCGCGCGTCACTCCGTCCGGCAGCTCACACGCGGAGACGTTCGTCCCAGTGGTGCGCGCCCCGATGCAGAAGTGCGCGCGCAGACATCTTCGCCGGACCACCACGCCGAGCGCCTAACCAGTCGGTCGAGCGAACGGCGCCTGGCCTTGTGCTCCACGCTTCGAGTAGCTAGCATCTTTCTCGTGCAGTAGCCACCCGCCCTCTCCGCCGTCGCTCACCTCTTTCTCGTTAGATGTCAGCAAGCAGAAATCCACAATCATCTATGAACAATAAATATTTCATCGGAAATGCCATTCTTTGGGCAGCTGCGATACTTGCATCGGCACTGCTCCATGCACCGGCTGTCTTATCCGGTATCATTTTGCCGGTACTGGCTGTCTGCTCGCTGGTAGTGATTCGCCCCAAGTCGACAGATTCGGAACGCGACAATTAGAGCGCTCTGCATATGGAACTCGCAACCCATCTAACCCTGCGATCCAGCGAACCGCCGCCCGCTCTGATGTGTAGCTTTCTCTGCTTCACAATGTCACTCGTAGCTTGCGCCGTCGCTGACCTTGAGTCTCGTTAGGTAAGAATCAGATGACTGTTACACTCCGCGAAGTTACCCAGGAAGATCTGCCGATTTTTTTTGAACATCAGCTGAATGCGGAGGCGACGCGGATGGCGGCGTTCCCCAGCCGCGACCGCGACGCCTTTATGGCGCACTGGGCCAAAATCATGAATAAGGAGACCAACCAGACCGGAATCCTAAACACCATCCTGGCGGACGAGACCGTGGCGGGCAACATCGTCTATTGGGAAGCGGCGGGGGAGCCGAACATCGGCTACTGGCTCGGCCAGACACATTGGGGGAAGGGGATTGCCAGTGCGGCCCTGGTCCAATTCCTGACTAAAGTAGAGGCGCGACCAGTTTACGCGCATGTGGCCAGGCACAATGTCGCTTCGATACGTGTCTTACAAAAATGCGGATTCCAACTGGCACGAGAGGATAGGTGCGAGGGCGATGATGGCGAAGAACTTGTGATGGAGTTGCGGTCAGAAAACAGTGACCTGTGACAAGTGATGAGTGACAAGCAAGTAAACGGAACGCGCGCGTCTGCCACGTGCTTTGCTTTACGTCGGGGTCGCTGATCTTGAGTCTCGTTAGGTACTAATAAACAAAAAGCCGCGAGAGTTTCCCTCCGCGGCTTCTTCGTTGTAGCCGCATCCCTCAGTCGAGGCGTAGAACACGGCGACAGAGGACGGACTCCGACCCTGATTCCCAAGACACCTGTCCTATGCCGTGGCTACAAGGGTTACGCGTCATTTTGCAGGGTTAGGCGCATGGGCAGGAAGGCTATGCCATGCGCCTCGGTTACCGCACCGGCCGGAACGAAACCGAAGGAACGGTAGACAGGCACGGCGTTCAGGCTTGAATTGACGGTGAACTCAGCGAGCGGTCCGGCGCGCAGTGCGAGCTGTCGCGCCTGTTCCCAGAGCGCGCGGGCGATGCCGTTGCGTTGATGCTCGGTGGCGACGAACAAGTGGAAGAGGTGCTTGTGGTCCCGCATGGCGACAAAGCCGGCCATTTGCCCTTCCAGCTCCGCGACCAGATAGGCATAACGAGGCGACTCCAGGTATTGGCGTTCAGCGTCCTCGGAAACCGAAGCGAGAAACTGCTCAGCGCCAGCACCGCTGGGATCAAGCGTGAGGATCGGCTGAAAGCTGGCGATCAAACCCGCGACAGCATTCGCGTCGCCGGGATTGCCTGGGCGGATACGCATGATTCCTAACGAGACTCAAGATCAGCGACGCGCGCGAGTTAGAAATGGCGCTCGCATGCTGTTAAATCTGCGGTTAGGCCTTTACTCACCAATGGAGTAGGTAAACTGGTGCAAGTGCAGCAACTGCTGCGGCTGCTTGCAGCGCAAGGACCGGCAGCGCATATCGTGGTGCCTGCGGTAGCCACCTGATCGCGAAGAAGAGTATGATCGGCAGCTGTCCGGCCATGAGTAGTTGCCAAAGGTGGCGGCGGTGCCTTCGTCGGAACGTGCATGGAGCCTTAGACCGTGCCCGCGTCGCGTGCGACCTGGAGCGTGTCGAGGTATTGCTGGAACTTAACGGCCCGGCCATCGCGGATCGTCCAGACGTGGGCGACCTGTGCTTTGCGTTCCTCAGCTTGCCCGTGAAATCTGAAGTAATAGTAGCCGAGAGCCACAACTCTCTCGCCGCCGTCGCACGCAAAGATCTCGTCCACGTCAAAGACGAGTTTGTCGAAACCCGCCGTTAAGCGTTCGAAAATGCCTGAGCGCACCTCAGCTATTCCGTGATAAGGGCTGCGGTCGGCCAACGGTGAATTGTCAGCCACGATCCAGACAATGTCGTCAGCCAAATACGACATCACTGCTTCGTAGTCGCGTTCGCCTAAACGGGCGTAGAGTGTTTCAATATCTGCGATGGTATTCATGTTCGATAGCATAACTTGGATGAAGTTTTCCGCGAACGGCAAGGAATCAATTAACCGAACACCTCTGAAAGTTGTGCCTAACGAGACCAAGATGAGCGACGGCGGCCGAGAACTGCGCGTGCGCTGGCATGGAATGGTGCTAGCATCTAATGTGGACCAAGGCAGCCGCCGTTCGCTCCATCGCATGGTTAGGTGCTCTTCGCGGTCGCCTGACGTCTATGAGTGCTCGTACAGCTAATGCCTAACTCCGGCGGCTAGATGTGCCATCGCGTCTGGCCGTCGCAACGCGCGGCCGATAGCGATCGTGACGCTGCGAGATGTGACCGGCTCGGAGACCATGTTACGATAGCGTTCAGAGCGGCTGAACTCGACGATCGTCAGAAGTGTTACGTGGAAGCGACGGATCGTAGCGGTAAGACATGCGCAATCGCGCGCGACAATCGATTCGGCGCTGTGAACGCGGACGTACTCGTAGGTAGTCAGCCGGATGATTCAGCCAGCGGCAGTAGCGCGGCACGATACGTCGACTCGCGCGCATCGTAACCTCTTTGGTGCAGTGATGCTCTGGACAGGCGCCGCAGAACGCATCGCGAACGACAAGTGCGATGAACGACCTCGCCGATGTGATATAGGAACGTGGAGCCACATCCTAACGTGCGTGTTGCGAGCACGATGCAGACAGCGAGTCCTCAGGTGCGCTCTTAACACCTAACGAGAATTAGACGAATGTTCGTCTCTAAAGGCGAACAAATTTTCGCCTATCACAAATCGGCTTGAGTTGGAGAGACCTAGGGCAGCTTCAAGATCGGCACCTTACGGAAGCAAGCGCACCCGATAGAACGCCTGGCCCAGACTCATGGCGCCCGGGTCAGTGATCTGCGCGGGACCGCTAGCGCCCGAGGTCTGGTCAGCGACTCCGGAAATAAGGTGCCATGTCGCATCGGTGAGTGTCAGCTTACGCTCCAGCCGATAGGTCCTGGCTGCGGTAGCATCGTAGGTGATGACGATGTCGTTGCTATCGCGCGCAACAGCAATCACGCGCAATAGAGAGTCCGCGGCCGAGCCCGCTCCCAAGAACGCATTGCGCACTGATTCCGTGATGCCGCCGGAGCTGCTTAAGAAGCTGCTTTGATAATAGCCGCGGGCGCGGACGTAGATGTTCTGCCCCGGTCGGCAAACTCAAACCGGTCAGGGTCCAGCTGGCACCGCCAGCCTGCGTCCCATCGCCCAGAGGAGTGTAGTTAGAATTGTCGGTCGAGTACTCAAAGGTAACGCGCGCGAGCAGCGGGCTGGCGCCACCGCGTGTCCAGGTAACGATGCCTGGCGTCACGATCACGTTTTGCAGCGCAGCAGTATCGTTGGTCAAACGAGCGAAGGAGTTGCGAGTCTGCCCGCCGATGTTGCCAAAGATACCACCCGCCAGGATCTTGCCGTCCGCCTGCACCGCGGTTGAAAAGACAAAAGCGCCGTTGCTAGCATTCGCGTCGAACGAATCAGGCACACCGGTGATGGCATCGAGCCTGGCGATGCCGTTGCGCAGCTGCCCGCTGACCATGCTGAAACTACCACCCATTAAAACCTTCCCGTCCGCTTGCACCGCCATTGTATAAACGCCGCCAAGTTGGTTGACGTTTGTGTTCGGGTCGAAGGAATCGGCCAATCCGGTGACGCCATCGATCCGCGCGATGCTGTTGCGCGCCTGTCCGCCGATGTTGCCAAACCGGCCGCCCACCAGGATCTTGCCGTCCGCCTGCACCACGATCGTATAGACAACAGTGGCGTCAGTAATCGGGTTGAACGAATCAGCCGCGCCGGTCACGGGGTCGAGCCGGGCAATTTTGTTGCGAAACTGCCCACCGATAGTGCCGAAGAACCCGCCGCCGACCACGATCTTGCCATCCGGCTGCACCGCGATCGTATAGACCTGACTGATCGAGTCAGGGTCCCACGAATCGGCCAAGCCGGTCGTTGCGTTGAGCCGGGCAATAAAGCGGCGCGTCGCTCCGCCGATAACGCTAAAATTGCCGCCGACCAGTATTTTGCCGTCCGGCTGCACCGCGATCGAATCGACCTCATTGCTGTTCCCGCCCGCGTTCGGGTTCCACGAATCAGCCGCTCCGGTTACTGCGTCGAGCCGGGCGATGCCGCTTGCGCGACTGTCCGCCGACGTTAGTGAAAATGCCGCCGACAAGGATCTTGCCGTCAGTCTGCAACGCGATCGAATAGACACTTGCGTTTACGCCCGGGTCGAAAGCCATATCGAGCGTGCCGTCCGAATTCAGACGCGCGATGTTGTTGCGCGCCACGCCCAGGACGCTGCTGAAGAGGCCGGCGATGACGACCTTGCCGTCCGGCTGGACGGCCATGGTGTTAACCTGACTGCCGGCAATGCCGAGATCGAGCGTCTGGTCGAGCCTGCCGTCGATTTCCAGACGGGCGATGCGATTGCGAGTCACCGTCGGTCCGCCGTTCGCCGCGAGCGTGATGAAAGCGCCGCCCGCCAGAATTTTCCCGTCCGCCTGCACCGCGATCGCATAAACAATATCGTTCGCATTCGGATCGAAGGAATCCGCCAGGCCAGTCGTGGCATCGAGTCGCGCGATGCGGTTGCGCGTCGCTCCGCCGATGCTGTTCGCTCCGTTGAAATCGCCGCCGACTAAAATCTTTCCGTCGGCCTGCACCGCGATCGCCTCAACATCATTGTTCGCGTTCGGGTTAAACGAATCCGCCGATCCGGTCGTAGCATCGAGCCGGGCGATGTCATTGCGCGTCTGTCCACCGATGTTTGTGAAAACACCGCCCGCCAAAATCTTCCCGTCCGCCTGCAGCGCGATTGAGTGGACATCATTGTTCGCGCTCGGGTCGAACGAATCAGCCAACCCGGTCGTAGCATCGAGCCGGGCCATGCGGTTGCGCGTTCGCTCCACCGATGTTCGCGAACGCGCCGCCCGCTAAAATTTTGCCGTCCGCCTGGACGACGATTGAATGGACATCGTTGTTCGCGTTCGGGTCGAACGAATCAGCCAATCCGGTCGTAGCATCGAGCCGGGCGATGCGATTGCGCGTCGCTCCACCGATGTTTGTGAAAACACCGCCCGCTAAAATCTTTCCGTCCGTCTGCACCGCGATCGCATAGACAGTATTGTTCGCGTTCGGGTCGAGGGAATCAGCCGCTCCAGTCGTGGCATCGAGCCGGGCGATGCGATTGCGCGTCGCTCCGCCGATGCTGTTTGCTCCGAAGAAATCACCGCCCACCATGATCTTGCCGTCGGTCTGCAAAGCGATGGAACGGACGATGCCGTTTGCATTCGGATCGAAGGCGGTATCGACCGTGCCGTCCGGGTTCAGCCGGGCAATGTGGTTGCGCGTGACCGCCACTCCGCCGTTAGGCGAGAGCGTGGTAAAATCGCCGCCGAGAAGAATTTTTCCGTTCGGCTGAACAACAACGACGCGGATCGGGCCATCCGCGTTCGGATCGAAACCGTCGAGCGCGTCCGCGCCCGGCGTGCGGGTGACCGTAAGGGTGAAGCTCTGCATCGCGGGGCTGCCGACTCCGTTACTCGCCGTGAAGGTGATCGGATAAGTCCCGGTTGTTCCTGCCGCTGGTGTCCCGCCCAGCACACCCGTTGCCGGAACAAATGTTACCCCGCTCGGCAGCCCTCCGCTTTCACTCAGCGTCGGTGTCGGGAACCCTGTCGCGGTCACGGTAAAGCTGCCGTTGTTACCGACCGCAAATGCAGTGTTGTTCGCGCTCGTGATGGCCGGCGCTTGCGGAGGTTGAATGACCGTAAGCGTGAAGCTCTGCATGGCGGCGCTGCCGACTCCGTTACTCGCCGTGAAGGTGATCGGATAAGTCCCGGCTGTGCCGGCCGCGGGCGTCCCGCCCAGCACACCCGTCGCCGGAGTAAATGTCACCCCGCTCGGCAACGCGCCGCTTTCACTCAGGGTCGGCGTCGGGTTTCCGGTCGCCGTCACGGTAAAGCTGCCGTTGCTGCCCACCGAGAAGCTGGTGTTATTAGCGCTCGTGATGGCTGGCCCTTCATTGACCGTGAGGGTGAAGCTCTGCATCGCGGGACTGCCCGCTCCATTATTCGCAGTGAACGTGATCGGATAAACTCCGCCCGTGCCGACCGCAGGCGTCCCGCTCAGCACGCCGGTGGCTGGAGTAAACGTCACCCCGCTCGGCAGCGCACCGCTTTCGCTCAAGGTCGGCGTCGGGATTCCTGTCGCAGTCACGCTAAAGCTGCCGTTGCTCCCTACTGCAAAAGTGGTGTTGTTCGCACTCGTGATGGCCGGCGCTTGCGGCGTTGGATTGGCCGTGAGGGTGAAGTTTTGCACGGCGTTGCTGCCCACTCCGTTACTCGCGGTGAAGGTAATCGGATAAGTCCCCTGTGTTCCTGTCGCGGGCGTTCCGCTCAGCACACCCGTTGCCGGGGTGAACGTCACCCCGCTCGGCAACGCTCCGCTTTCACTCAACGTCGGCGTCGGGACTCCTGTCGCCGTCACCGTAAAGCTGCCATTGCTTCCCACAGTAAAAGTGGTGTTGTTCGCGCTCGTGATGGCCGACGCCCGCAGACACTTGCCTCCGCTGCCGGCATTGGCGATGCCTTGAATTTCTGCTGGCGAAAGCGCACGACTATAGAGGGCAATTTCATCGAGAGTTCCGGAGAAGACAAAAAATTGGCTGCTGGAATCAAAGCGCCCGATGAAAAGGTCGCCGTTCTCAACAGTTGCCTGGTACAGGATCGGACCGGTGGCGGGGGTGCCTGTGCCTTGTTCCACGCCATCGACAAAGAGACGCACTGCGCTGCCATCGTAAGTCCCGGCGACGTGATGGAATTGGCCGTCCCAGATACCTATTCCGGCGTCCGGCGATCCGACGTAACCAAAGCAGTCTGCACTTGTTCGTACGTAGAATTGGAGACCGCCGGATCCGCCCGTGTAAAGCGCATATGAGCTGCTGCAACCATCGTAGCTCTTGCCAAAGAGATAACTGAAAATACCGGGCGACGAATTGGCCTTCACCCATCCCTCAACAGTAACCGCCGTCGATGGACGCAAGACTGCGGCGTCCGCCACCCGTGCTGCGCCATTCGTTACCTGCCAGCCCTGATTGACCACTCCGCCTACGAAAGAGTACACGCCGGACAAGGCGGCGTTGTTATTATTGCCGGAGACGTCAATGCCGTCTCCCTCGAACGGCCACCATCCGATTATTCCCGCCGGCGCGCATGCCGCGGAAGAGCCGGTTGCCAACCGGGCGATGTTGCCGCGCAGCTGTCCGCCGATCATGAAGAAATTGCCGCCCACCAAAATCTTGCCGTCCGACTGTACCACGATTGAATTGATGATACCGTTGGGTGCGTTCGGGTCGAAGGTATCAGCTAAGCCGGTCGTGGCATCGAGCCGGGCAATACGGTTGCGCGGCTGTCCACCGATATTTGCGAAATTGCCGCCCGCCAAAACTTTGCCGTCCGCCTGCACCGCGATTGAATACACAATATTGTTCGCGTTCGGGTCGAAGGTATCAGCTAAGCCAGTTGTGGGATCGAGTCGGGCGATGTGGTTGCGCGTCTGTCCGCCGATACTGGGAGTTCCGTGGGCCGCATCAAAATCGCCGCCCACCAAAATCTTGCCATCCGGCTGCACCGCGATTGCGCGAATAACACTATTCGAGTTCGGGTTGAATGAATCGGCCAGGCCGGTCGTGGCATCGAGCCGGGCAATGCCAATGCGCGGCTGGCCGCCGATGCTCCCGAAACCGCCGCTCACTATGGCACGTCCGTCCGTCTGCACTGCGATGGCAACGACAACGCCGTTACAGTTTGGATCGAACGAATCTGCCAAGCCGGTCACGGCATCGAGCCGGGCGATGCCGTTGCGCGGCTGGCCGCCGATGCTCGCGAAATTGCCGCCCACTAATATCTTCCCGTCCGCCATCTTGCCGTCCGCCTGCAGCGCGATTGCAAAGACCTCCGTGTCAACGCCCAGAGAACTACCGCTCGCATTAGGGGCGAACGAATCTGCCAGGCCGGTCACGGCATCGAGCCGGGCGATGCAGGTGCGCGCCTGGCCGCCAATGCTGGTGAACGTGCCGCCCACTAAAATCTTGCCGTCCGTCTGCAGCACGATCGAATATACGACCGTAGGAAAGCCATTAGTGCTACCGCTCGCGTTCGGGTTGAAGGCGGTGTCGAGCGTGCCGTCCGAGTTCAGTCGGGCAATGCAGTTGCGCGTGACAGTTGCGCCGCCGTTCGGCGAGAGCGTTGTAAATTGGCCGCCGATAAGAATCTTGCCGTCCGGTTGGACGACGACGACAGAAACGTTGCTGTTGGCGTGCGGATCGAAACCGTCGGCGAATTGCCCGCGAACCGACGCCGCGCCGCCCGTCAGCAGCACCGCAACCGAAAACAGGAAGAGCGCAGCTTTCCTTGCAGTCCTGGATGTTGCTCTCGCGAGTGAAGCGAATGCGGCCACGTGAGTAACATGTGCGTGGGGGATGTGCGCTTTGATTTTTTCGAATTGCCCTTCTCATCGAGGTAATGCGGGAATGGCCAGGAGAAGTGGCCATATATTTATCGCCCCGGCGGCGATACTTTAGAGGGAGAGCCTTCGGGCCAAGGTTAGGAGCGGTTGAAATACGGCGCGCGAGTGGAGCGCGATGCTCTGTCATCGCGAGTTTCAATCGCCCCTTCGGCCTCGCGACGACGGAGCGTCGCGCTCCAGGCGAGTTGGCTGCGGGTGCCGCCGTTACTGCTTCAGAATCGGCACCACTTCGGTCTGGATCGGCTGGCCGGTGACGTCGGCCTCGTTGCCGCGCAGGTAGACGTTGATCTCGGAGCGGACGCCGAATTTTCCCGGGAGATAAATGCCGGGCTCGATGGAGAAACAAACGCCGGGGGTGAGGCGGCGCGAATCGCGCGTCTCGAAGTTGTCGATGTTGACGCCGTTGCCGTGCACTTCTTCGCCGATGGAATGACCGGTGCGATGGGTGAAATACTGGCCGTAACCGGCGCGCGTGATTACGCCGCGCGAAACGTCATCGACATCGGCGCCGCGGATTGATTTTCCTTCGCCCAAATTCTTGCGCACAAACTCGACCGCGGAATCGCGCGCCTCGCGCACGATGTCGAATATCTTCTTGTACTCGTTAGGTACTTCTTCGCCGACATAGCCGGTCCAGGTTTGATCGGTGAAGACGGCGTGCGGGGTGCGCAGCTTGGAAGCGAGATCGAGCAGGACGAAATCGCCGCGCTTGATCGGGAGCGCGCTTTCCTTGCGTGGGCGTGTAATGCGGATTGGCGGTGTTGGCGTTGACCGAAACGATGGCGTCGTCGTGTTCGCCGCCCATTCCTTCTTCATGCCAGCGTTTGATGATGAACTGTTCGATGTCGTATTCGGTCGTCGGTTCGTCGGCGCGAATGCGGCGCGCGATTTCGCCGAAAGCATCAAAGAAAATGCGATGCATCTTATCCGACGCTTCGATGTGCGATTGCAATTGTTCCGGAGACCAGACGGCTTCGAATTGCTGGACGAGCTCGGCGCTGCTGACGACTTCGGCGCCGAACGAGCGGATGAGTTCGATCGTGCCGGCGTCCACGCGCGACATGTAGGGGATGTCGTTCATGGGCGAATACTGCATGGCGATGCGCGGTTTCTCGCCAGAGGACGAGTCCGTCCGGCCGGCGGACTTGCTGGCACTCGTTAGGCAAACGCGCAGCGCTTCGTGTTGTTCTTTCCAACTGCTGTATTCCACGCGCTTGCCTGGCAGTGCATCCAACTTCGCCGGTTCGATGCGATGGACGATCTTGGTCGGTTCGCCCGAGGCCGGGATGAAGTAAAACCAGCGCCGCGAACCGACGGCGTGTTCGTCGAGTTTCAAAATGCGCAGGGCGAGGGGATCGCTCCCGCGAAAATCGTAGAACAACCAGCCATCCAGTTTCGCGGCGCGCAGAGCAGTTTGGATTTCTGCGATTCGTTCCGGCGGAGTTTGGGCGGCGGGCATGGTGGAGAGAAATGAAAATGAAGCGACGATGATGGCAGCAATTTTGCGCATAAATTTCTGGTTAGGCTTAGCCGTCAACGCCAAGGCACGAAAGACGAAAATGCGAATGTCATTTGCCGAGACGCGTGGAACTGCGGCATGAAAAAAGCATGGAGGCGCCCTCCGGTAGCCTGACGAAAGAGGAACGAGATCGCGCGCTCGTTTGCCTGCAGGAAACACAGAAGGAATTTCTCACCGCAATCAGCGGCCTCTCGGAGGCGCAGTGGAAATTCAAACCGGGGCCAGATCGATGGTCGATCGCGGAATGCGCCGAGCATGTCGCGGTGGCGGAGGAAGTGTTCTGGCGGTTGGTCGAAAGAATCATGAAGGAACCGGCCACACCGGAGAAGGCGGCGGAAGCCAAAGGCAAGGATGAGATTCTCCTGGCGCTGGGTCCTGAGCGTTTCATGAAGCAGCCGGCGCCGGAGTTTGTCTTACCGACCGGCCGCTGGGCGAACGCGGCCGAAGTGACGAAAGCTTTCGAGGCGACGCGCGGTCAGGAGTCGGCTTATCTGAGTGAGACAACAGACGATCTGCGCAATCATTTCGGACAACAGCCGGCCGCGGGCACGCTGGACGCCTATCAATTTTTCATCTTCAACGGCGTGCATTGTAAGCGGCACATCGCGCAGATCGCCGAAATCAAAGCCGATCCGAATTATCCGAAAAGCTGAACCGGCCTCGATGTTATTTGCCGAGCGCGCCGGATTGCGGCAAAAGAACAACATGAAAATCCCATCCCTCGTTTTGCTCGCGGTTTTGCTTTCCGCGGCTTCGATCTTCGGTCAGAGCGCATCGTCGCCTGCGGCGATGACGGCTGCGGCACCGTCCACGACATTAAGCAAAGAGGAACGCGACAAGGCCATCGCTCATTTGCAGGAAACGGAGAAGGATTTCCTGGCCGCGATCAACAATGTCTCGGACGCGCAATGGAAATTCAAAGCCGCTCCGGATCGCTGGTCGATCGCGGAATGCGCCGAGCACATCGCGGTCACGGAAGACACGATTTGGAAATTGATCAGCGAGAAAATGATGAAGTCGCCCGCGACACCGGAGAAACGCGCCGAAGTGCAGGGCAAGGACGAACTGATCGTGAGCAAGGTGCCGGATCGTTCGCGCAAAGCCAAAGCGCCGGAGCAACTCGTGCCGACCGGGCGTTTCGCGACCAGGGCGGATTTGATCAAGAATTTCGAGGCGACGCGCGCGGCCGAGATCGCTTATCTGAAAGACACGAAAGACGATTTGCGCGATCACTTCGAAGAACATCCGGCCTTCAAGACATTGGATGGCTATCAGTGGCTGCTCCTTAACGCGATGCATTGCAAACGGCACACCTTGCAGATCGAGGAAGTAAAGACGGATCCGAGTTATCCGAAAAGCTAATCGTCGGTGCGGCTCAAGGTCTGGCGCACGGCGGCAAGCGCCTGGTCGATATCGGCGCAAAATCGATCGAGACCAAGGCGTTCGGCCAGGCCGGACTCGAACATGACTTTCATCGGCTGCGGTTGAACCGCAGTCAGGAAAATTTCGACGCGATCGCGCTGTAATTTTGCGATCGCAACTTCGAAGGCATGCAAACCAGTCGCGTCCATCGCGGGCACGTTGCGCATGCGAAAAATCACCGCGCGGGGTTTGCCGCCGGAACCGCGCAAGGCCATGTCGAGTTTCTCGGCCGCGGCGAAAAAGAGCGGGCCTTCGATCCGATAAAGAATGACATCCGGCGGGATATCTTTGCCGCGGATACTGTGCGAACCGGTCGCGTGATCTTCGCTCTGCTCGGTGATGAGACGCACGTGTGTGACTTCCTCCATCTGGCGGAGGAAGAGAACCATCGCCATGATCAACCCCGCGCCGACGCCAATCGTCAGGTCGAAGACAACGGTCAACGCGAAGGTGGCAACCAGCACGCCGAAGTCCGCGCGCGGACCGCGCCACAGTTCGACGAAGGTGTGCCACTCCGCCATGCGTAACGCGACCGCGAGCAGAATCGCGCTCAAGGCCGCGAGCGGAATGAAACTGGCGAGCGGCGCGGCCAAGAAAATTGCGGCGAGCAAAACAAGCGCGTGAATGATTCCTGCAACCGGAGTGCGCCCGCCGCTGCGAATGTTCGCGGCCGTGCGCGCGATCGCTCCGGTTGAAGTAATGCCGCCGGCGATCGGGCAAATGAGATTGGCAATTCCCTGCGCGACCAGTTCCTGGTTCGGATCGTGCCGTGTGTCGGTCATTCCGTCCGCGACCATGGCAGAGAGCAGCGACTCGATCGCACCGAGCGTGGCGATGGTGAAGGCGGGGGCCATCAAATTGCGCATCGTCTCGAGCGAAATCGCGGGCAGGTGCAGCGCCGGCAAACCGGCCGGAATCCCTCCGAAACGCGTGCCGATGGTGGCGATGGGCCAGCCGGCGAACCACGCCACCGTCGTGGCGACGACAACGGCAACAATGCTCGCCGGGACACGTCTCGTTAGGCGCGGCCAGCTGTAATATATGATTAGAGTGAGCAGGCCGATCGCAAAGGCGTGCCAGTCAAGAAAACGAAGGTTGGCAGCGAGCGCATGAAGTTGTTGCGGCACGTGCGCCGGCATTTTCAGACCGAGACCGAGGAATTCGTTTAGCTGTCCGCAGAAGATGATGACCGCGATGCCGCTGGTGAATCCTGCCACCACAGGGTAGGGGATGAACTTTAGGAGTCGCCCCATGCGCAGCGCGCCGATGAGCACGAGCATCGCGCCCGCCATCATGGTCGCGAGGGCAAGGCCGGCGTAGCCGTAAACGCCGACGATCGAGAACAGAACGGGCACGAATGCACCGGTTGGTCCTGCGATTTGAAAACGCGATCCGCCCAGACATGAAACGACGAGACTGGCGATGATCGCGGTCCAAAGTCCCTGCTGTGGCGTTACGCCCGAGGCGATGCCGAAACCAATGGCCAGCGGAAGCGCGATGATGCCGACCGTGACGCCCCCGCCGAGATCGGCGAGAAAATCCGCGCGCCGATAATCGCGCAAAGAATGGACGATGGCCGGAGCAAACATTAGGAGACGTGACTGGACTCGTTAGTCCTCCAAGTTCAAATTCCTTTCATGATCACACAAGAACTGTCGGCCATTCGGGAGATGACGCGACATCCCGCGCCGGCCATCACCCCGCAGGCGCTGGCCTGGCACGACGGCGCCTTGTGGATGGGTTCGCGCGATCTGCGGCGCGTTTATCGAATCGATGTGGCGAGTTGGAAAGTGACGCGCGAGTTCGAGCCGCCGGGAATTCCCTGGGCGGCAGTTTCCAGCGGCGATGCGTTGCGATTTACCATCGGCGAAGGCGACGACGATGATCGTTACATCTGGCGCTGCGACCCTGGTTCCGGATTTTCGCCTAACGAGCGGTTGGCCTGCCCGGAATTGACCGGCTCATATCTCAGCTACGACGGCAAACATCTTTACCTGAGCCAGTGGTACAACAAACGCATCCTGCAACTCGACGGGACGGGCAAAATTCAGCGCCTGATCGATATTGGCGCGGAGATTTGCGGCCACACTTTTGCCGACGGCGTGCTCTATGTTTTGCGCGGAGTCGAAAAACCGGACGAAGACTGGCGCATCGCTCGTCTCGATCCGCGCGAAGTAACGCCCCGGATCGAGGACGTGGCGAAAATTCCCTTCGCCTCGCGCTCGCTCACCTTCGATGGCACGCGCTTCTGGAGCAATCACCGCGCGGCCAACGAAATCGTGTCGTTCGTTTTGTAGCCACGGCCCTGCGGGCCGTCTCATTGTGCGGCCGATTTCATCAACACTATTTAGAATGCATAAAGGGGACGGCCCGCAGGGCCGTGGCTACAGACGGAAATCGCGGTTGAGTTTTCGCGAAAATTAGCGACAATGGGCGCTCTCGCGTCCCCAGCCCGGGCGCGTTCACAGGAGAAACCATGACCAAGCGCATCCTCGTTCGTTGTCCCTCGACCGCCAAACTCACTCCGACCGGGCAGACGGTCGAAGAAGAAACGTGGGCGGAATCGAAGTTGAAACCGCGCAAGGTCACCTGCCAGCACTGCAACAACGTGCACGCCTGGACGAAAAAAGACGTCGTCCTCGCCCGCTGATCCCCGCGCGCGCTTACGCGTGCACTACTCGTTAGGCAACGTCAGAGGTCGCGCCGCAACGTGACGATGCCCTCTTTGTCGTCGACGAGTTTGAAACCGAAGCGTTCGTAGAGACGCACCGCCGGATTAGTTGGCTTCACCCGCAATCGCACCGCGGATTGTCCCGGGTTCGCGCGCACCCATTGCGTGAGCAGAGCTGCGCCGATGCCGTGACGGCGATGAGTGGAACGGACAGCGAAGGCGAGTTCGGATGAATCCGCGCCCTCGCTCATGAACGGCCGGCACCAGACCGCGCCGATCGCCTGCTCGCCGTTAGCGTCGTGCGCCACAAAACCGACATCGCCTTTGCTTCCCCAATGTTCGACGTAGCGCGCCAGGTCCGGCTGGCGAATCACATCGCGCGAGACGTTCTCCTTGCCCGAAACCTGCACGGCTTCGTAGAGCATTTCCCACAGGATCGGCTCATCCGTGGCGGCAAGAGGACGAATCTTGTAATCAACCGGATCGGTCAACATGCGCGCACTATACACCAGAGGGCAAGGGCGTCGCGCGATCCCTGTTGCCTGATTCTTCCGCTTTCGCTTTAGTCAGGCGTATGCAACGAGGTTGGCTGCGGGCCGCGAAATTTTTGGCGGTGATATTGATATCTCTGCTCACCGCGCCGCAACTTCCGGCCGATCCAATCGGCGATTTCTTCAAGCGCCTCGGCAATTCCATTGCCCATCCCCAGCATAAACCGCCGCCGAAAACGGCGGCGCATAAGGGTGCCAAATCAACCACCGGTAAGACCGCGGGCCCGCAGGCGAGTCCGTCGCCGGGAGAAATCACCAATGCGCCAGCCGAACCTTCTCCGTCGCCTTCGCCGTCAGCCGTTCGCACCGCCGGCAGCGTGCCCCGTTCCAATCCCCGCCGCGATGTTCCCTACGGTGTGCCGGTTCCGGGCCGGCCAGGTCTCGTCACCAGTCCTTATGCGCCGACCGCCGGATTTGTGGACGTGCGCGGCTTTCCGCCGGGAACGGAAGTGAAAGATCCATACAGCCAGAAAATTTTCCTGACCCCGTGAGTTCCGCTCGTCTTCTTCTGCTCAGCACCTCGACAATTTTCGGTGGCGAATATCTCGATTACGCCGAAGGGGAAGTGCGCGATTTTTTGGGAACGGCCAAGCGCGTTCTCTTCGTCCCGTTCGCGTTGCATGATCACGATGCCTATGCCGGCCGCGCGCGAAAGAAATTCGCGCAGATAGGTTACACCCTGGAATCAATCCATCGCGCCGAAGACAAACGCGGCGCGGTCGAAACAGCCGAGGCGATTTTTATCGGCGGCGGAAACACCTTTCGCCTTTTGAAGGCGCTCTACGATCACGACTTGTTAGGCATCATTCGCCAGCGCGTAAACGACGGCATGCTTTTCATGGGCTCCAGCGCCGGCTCGAATGTCGCCGGCCCCACCATCAGGACGACGAACGACATGCCAATCGTGCAGCCGCCATCCTTCGACTCGTTAGGCATCGTGCCCTTCCAGATCAATCCGCATTATCAGGATGCCGATTCCAACTCTACCCACATGGGCGAGACCCGGGAGGAACGTCTCCTGCAATTCATGGAAGAGAACGACACCATGGTCATCGCCCTGCGCGAAGGCGCGTGGCTGCGCCTGGAAAAGGGCTCTTGCGAATTGAAAGGCAAAACGGGCGGCCGCCTCTACCGCCGTAAACTTCCTCCGCTCGAATTGCAGCCCGGCTCGCTTGATCGCTTCCTCATGTAGCTGACGGCGTCGACGCCGGCCTGTAAACCGGGGATCAGCGCCCCCGGCTACAACTCGTTAGGCTGATATCGAAGAAGAAAAACCGCGGATTGCACGGATAGCGCGGATGTTTGTTCCTCATCCGTGTCATCCGCGAAATCCGCGGTTAAAAAAGTCCCCGGCCTACTTACCAGGCAGAACAAAAACGCCTGCGACTACACGAAAACTAGCTCGTAATTAGTTGAGAACCTTCGCGCTATTTCTCGTTAGGCTAATACGTAGTTCGCCCATCTTCGCTGCCCGGAAGGAACCATCCTGCCGCGGCTCTGGAAGCGGCATCGCCTGTTCGGTCTTACGGATTATTGTCTGTCGTAAAAGGCAGTGTTCGTAAACTTTTTCCCATCCGCTGTCATTCCGTTTACAGTCACGACCCGGCTTTTTCCATCGGCAGCCGCGACGATCCGGGCGTGGCCCACGACCTGGCCGCCCTTCTTGGAGACTATATCGAGGGTCTGATCATTTAGCTTCGTGTAGGCTCGCATGTCCGCAGTGGGATCGCCGGTTACCTCACTATCTTTGCCGTTAAACCTTCCTCTCCATACGGAATGGAAAGGCCTTCCGTCTGGCCCGACGCCGTCAACTGTCACCGACACCTTGTTTCGGATCAAATGACCGTCATAGACGACCTTCAGATTCTTGCCGGTGCCGGCTGTCAGTTTTGATTTCCCCTCGTTTAGCTTCCACGTACCCATCAATTGCTCGCCCGCGAATAACGCCCCGGCGACCAATATCAATCCCAAGCTCAGTGCAATGGTTTTGGTTCTCATTTTTCTATCGAGCAAAGATTTCAGGGAAAGGTCAATGTTTTAATTAGCTAAGGCTCTGCCAGCGAATCATTTTCATGGCGGCAGCGATTGCGCGAGGCGATGCAGCTAAGGACTTAATAGACTGGAAGCCACTTGCCAGCTTGATGCTCGCGGGCTGGGGACTTACCCTCATGAAAACGATTCTATGAAGCTCAAGTTTTATGGGACGCGGGGATCCATCCCCATCTGCGACGCCGGTTTTCAGAAATTCGGCGGCAACACCACGTGTCTGCAAGTCACGTTCACCGACATGAACCGCATCGTCATTATCGACGCGGGCACGGGCCTGCGAAACCTGGGCAGAGACCTTCGCGCGATCGGCCACCAGCAGGAACAAATCCCGATCGCGTTCACGCACTTTCACTGGGACCACATCCAGGGCTTTCCGTTCTTCGCCCCGGCTTACGATCCCAAACAGAAAATCACGCTCCTGACGCTTGGCCGGGACCAGACCGTGACGGATCTGCGGCAGATTTTCGAAGTCCAAATGCAGGCCGAATATTTCCCGGTGCAATTGGATCGCATGGGGGCCAATTTCGAATTCCTGCAAATCGCTGATGCCAGCAGACACTTCACCATCTACAGCAATGTGCCAACCATTGTTACCGCGCAAAGGCACAACCATCCCGGCGGCGCGTATAGTTTCCGGATCGAGCGGAACGGCAAAGTGCTCGTCGTTTGCACGGATGTCGAGCATGGCGAGGAGATCGATCCGCGGCTGGTGGAGCTGGCGCGCGGCGCGGATTTGTTAGTCCATGAAGCGCAATACACCGCCGAGGAACTGCAGAAACGGCGCGGATGGGGACACAGTAGTTTCGATCAAGCCATGCAAGTTGCCGAAATGGCCGGCGTGAAACGCCTGGCCATGACGCATCATGACCCCGAGCACGACGACGAGTTCCTTGAGCGCATCGAAAAATTATGTCAGGAACGGTTCCCCAACGCGGTGCTTGCCCGCGAAGGAATGGAAATCTCGATCTGATTCGCCGGTTACTTACCCAGCAAAATAAAAACGCCCGCGACCAGCGCCAGCAGGTAGAGGAGGAAAATTCCCGGTCCGAGATTTAAGCCGAAGCCTAACAAGCCATCAACGATCAGGTAAATCGCGAGTAGCACCATGCCGATGTTCTTAGTTATTTTCATAGCGACCGATTATGCCAGAAGCGCCTTTGCAGAATCGATAACAAGACGCGGCATCACGTTCTTGTAGCGGCGGTCTATGACCGCCGAGTAAACAGTCTAGGTATGTGTACCAAAGCTAAGAACTCCGTGACATTACAGTCCCGAGTCGAAATTCTTCCACTAAGCCAACCCGGAGCCCTTGCTCCTAGACCCGCGATGCCGACGCGAAGTTCCGAATGACGTCGCTCTGCCGTCATGGCGTCACGTGCAGTAAGTCGCTGCCAACGATGATTTCCCCTTTGAAATGTTTAGCAGCGAGCTCACGCATCTTCTCGCCGTCTTTGGGCGGAATAATGTGCGTGAGGACGAGCTTCTTCACCTCTGCCGCAGCGGCGATTTTACCAACCTGTTCCGCGTCCGTGTGGTAACGACCTAGCCTCTGCGCAACTTCAACCGGGTCGCCGCGGCCCTGGTCGGAATGATGCGGCTCGCTGAAGTAACCAGGCATAAAGACTTCGTGGACGAGGATGTCGGCGCCATGCGCGAACTTCACCAGGTTATCGCTGGGCGCGGTATCACCAGAAATCACCACCATCTTCCCGCCGGCTTCGAATTTATAACCGAACGCCGGCTCAACCGGCCGATGATCGACCTTAAAGGCGGTGATTGTGACAGCGGAGTCTCTGTAAACGGTGCCTTCTTCCACGATATGCACATCGATCCTGGCACCATCCGGCTCGAGTTCTTCGACTAGATCGCGTCGAACGTGAATGTCATCGGCATAAAATTTTAGCAAGCCATCGACCATTTCCTGTGTCCCGCGTGGTCCGTAGAGTTGAAGCGGATGTTTGCGTCCCATCACCCAGCTGGTAGCGAATAGGTCTGGCAGACCGCTGGTGTGATCGGAATGCAAATGTGTAAGTAACACCGCCGCGATCTCGGGCAATGGCTGTTGCAGCGCGCTTAGTCGCAAAACAACAGCGCGACCGGCGTCGACGACGAAATAGGTGCCGTTGACGATAACGGCGGTAGAAGGTCCGGCTTGATCCGGGGCTGGGCGAGGGTAACCGGTTCCGAGAAGCACGACTTCCAACGTCGGCACTGGCGCGGCTGAAGTTTGAGCCAGTGCCTGTAGTTGCAAGCTGAACAGGAGCGCGATTGCGAGCGATCTGATTTCTTTTGGCATACGGCAGCTAGTCGAGAGTTGGCCTAACGTGAACTAGATGAAACTTCGCATCTGATTACGAACAATTTTCGTATGCACGGCGCGGCGCTGCCGACGCCTCCGTTCTCGTAGGAATAGAGCTGATACTATGTTGGTACAAAGCTTGCGGCGCTCAAGACAATAAATGCGTCGCACAATTAAGATTGGCATAGCCGCTGCCGCAGTTATGGCCGTGCTGCCCTTCGTCCTGATCGTCATGCTCTTCGTCGGCTGGCCGCATCTCACGACGCCGCAGTTTGTTCGTCGGGAAGTGCAACTCCCGAATCACGGCAGTCTAATCATCGACGGAAATGCGCGTGGCCGGAGTGAGCACGGCTTTTCGCAGCGCGCCGGCTACCGTCCGCCGGGATCGGCTAGGATCGAATGGTTTGGGGAAGTATCCGACGGAGTTGAACCGCAGGTTTATGAGGCCGGACCGCTGCTGGTGGTGATTGATCTGCCGGCGGCGCAACTTTTCATCCGGACGGTGGAGGAGAACTGGAAGAGTCTCGCCCTTATTTTCCCGAATGATCTTGGCCCGTTCCCGATTTCCTATTACGCGGAAAAGAACGGTCTAACGACCGAGGAAGTCTCGCGGATCAACGAGCTGGGAGGTAAGCGCGAACGAAAGTATCCGACCACTTACATCCAAAGCTTCGACCCGGAGACACGTGATTTGAAATGCTCTTACCACGTCGACAATAAGACTTCATGGCCTTTGCACCTGCAATTATCGGCCGACGGAACACGTCTGGCCCTGATTGAAATCGGCGAGTCGTCTCCTAACTAGATGCGCTGCTGCTGGAAACTTCAAGGCGCAGGGCGCACTGGGCAGCGTGATTGTAGCCCTTTGTAGCGGCGGTCTATGACCGCCGACAACGCGCAGATTGCAGGCCTTCGGCGGTCATAGACCGCCGCTACAACCCTAGGCGTTCTTTCACGGTGACGTAGCGAGGCAGCTGCGATGCCTTCGTAAGCAATGCGGCTGAGACAGCCGCCTCCACACTACAGACCGAGCCGGTCGGCATCGGTTCTTAGCGCGGTAATAACTTCCGCGATCACTTCTTCGAGTGGCCTACCTAATTCCTGCGCGCCGCGGATGATGTCTTCGCGATTAACGGCGCGGGCGAAGGCTTTGTCTTTCATCTTCTTCTTCACCGATGAGACTTCGACGTCGGCGATCTTCTTTGATGGCCTAACGAGTGCGACGGCGGTAACGAAGCCGCTCAACTCATCCACCCCGTAGAGCGTGCGTTCCATCGGCGTCTCGCGCGGAACGTTGGCATAATCGGCGTGCGAAAGAATGGCGCGACAGACTTCTTCGCTCCCAGCCGTTCTCGCGCAGCCACTTCACTCCGACGAACGGATGACCTTCCGTCGGACTTCATCTCCGCGTTCGGATGGCGCTCGTAATCCATGTCGTGCAGATAACCGACAGCCTGCCACAAATCCGCATCCGCCCCTGCGCGTTGCGCAAAGTGCCGCATCGAATCAGCCACGGCGTAGCAATGTTTGCGCAGCGATTCCGATTGCACCCACTCGTGCAGAATAGCGAGCGCGCGCTGTGTTTGTGACTCGATCATTGAAAGGTAAGAATTCTCACCGCAGAGATCGCAGAGGTCGCGGAGAAGAAAGCATTTTCATTAGATCCTCTGCGCCCTCGGCGATCTCTGCGGTGAAAACTAACCAGAATAACCACTCGTTAGGTATCTCTACCAAATACGGGCGCGTTCCTTCGGATCGACATACAACTTCTCGTTAGGCTTCACTTCGAACGCGGTATACCAATCGTCGATGTTTCGCGCCGGACCGTTCACCCGATATTGCCGCGGCGAGTGCGGATCGCTCACCACCTGTTTGCGAATCGCGTCGTCGCGCAACTTGCCGCGCCAGGCCTGCGCCCAGCCGAGGAAGACACGCTGATCGCCGGTCAGGCCGTCGATGACCGGCGCGGGTTTGCCTTTGAGCGAAGCGCGATAAGCATCGAGCGCAATGGTCAGGCCGCCGAGATCGGCGATGTTTTCGCCCATGGTTAGTTCGCCGTTCACCTTTACGCCGGGCAACGGTTCGTATTGCGAATATTGTTTGCCGAGGATGGCGGCGCGGGCGTCGAAAGCCTTCGCGTCTTCCGCTGTCCACCAATCGCGCAGCTTGCCCTCGGCATCGAGCTTGCGGCCCTGGTCATCGAAACCATGGGTGAGTTCATGACCGATCACGCCGCCGATCGCGCCGTAGTTGATGGCCGCATCGGCGTTGGCGTCGAACATCGGCGCCTGCAAAATTCCCGCGGGAAAAACAATGTCGCGCAGCGCGCCGTTGTAGGCGTCGTTGGTCTGCGGCGTCATGCCCCAGTCACTGCGGTCGACCGGGCCGGGCAGACGATCGACATAAAATTTCCAATCGGCCGCGGCCGCGCGGCGCACATTGCCTAACAAGTCGTCGCTCTTGATCTCGACCTTGGAATAATCGCGCGGCTTATCCGGGATAACCGACCTTGATCTGGTAGGTGTCGAGTTTCTTCAGCGCTTCTTTCTTGGTCGCGTCGCCCATCCAATCGAGCTTCTCGATCCGCGCGTGCATCGCGACTTTCAGGTTATCGACCAGGTCCTGGATCTTGGCCTTGGCTTCGGGCGGAAAATATTTCGCGGTGTAAAGCTGGCCCACGGCCCAGCCGAGATTGCCGAAGCGATCGTAACGATCGCCCGCGCCGTAATCGCCGCCGCTGACCGCGTGCACACCGCGTTTCCAGCGCACCTGTTGTTCCGCCTGACCCGAGAGCGTCTTGTTGCGCATCTCGAAAAGCGCATCGCCAAATGATTTCGCCAAATAAGGTGCGGCATGATCGGCGACGTTAAAGGCCTGCCACGCCTGCAACACTTCCACCGGCGTCTCCGCGAAAATCGCAGCGAGTTTCGGGAACGCGGTCTTTTCCGCCACGACTACGCGATCCGTTTTGTCGAGACCGGCCTGCTTGAGGAAGGCGCGCCAGGCAAAACCCGGTGCGAGCGTTTCCAGTTCGCCTAACGAGACTGGATTGTAGGTCGCAACCGGATCGCGCTGCTCCGCTTTCGTCCAACTCGCCTCAGCCAGGCGCGTTTCGAACGCCACAATGTCGGCGGCGCGTTTCTCCGCCTCCGGCCACGCGATCAACTTGAGCAATTGCGCGACGTAATCCTGATACTTTGTCTTTTGCGCCGCGAAATCCGGCTTCAAATAATAATCGCGATCGGGCAGTCCGAGCCCGGCTTGTCCCAGGTAAACCGCGTAGTGATTCGGGTCGGCAATATCGACGTCGATACCGAGGCCGAAGATTCCACCTTCCAAATCCGAATTCTGTTTTCCCATCTGCGCGGCCAGGGCATCGCGATCTTTGGCCGCGCGAATTTCATCGAGCTTCTCTTTCAACGGCGCCGCGCCGAGCTTCTCGACATTCGCTTCGTCCATGAACGATTTGTAGAACGCGCCGACTTTTCCATCCGTCGTCGCCGGGCTGCGCTCCGCTTTCGCGCCCAGGCTCTCCATCAACTCATGCAGCCGCTGCTCGGTCTTGTCGGTCATGATCAGCCGCAAACTGTAGGCGGCTTTGTCCGCGGGAATCTGCACATGATCGATCCAGGTGCCGTTGGCGAAACGGAAGAAATCGTCGCCCGCTTTGGCTTTCATGTCGGCGCCGGCGGCGTCGAAACCCCACTTGCCGTACTGCGGCGCGTTGGACTTCTCCGGCGCAACTTCTGGCGCGGGAGACTCCGTTTTTTTCTCGGCAGCGAAGCCGGTGCATGCAGAAGATCGCGAACAAAATGAAAAGGACGGGAAGCTTCATGGTCGCGCACGATGCGTTTAATAAATCCGCCGCGCAAACGGATTTGGCAGGGGATGTCCGTTATGATCGGATCGTAGTCCGTCCTGTCGCGTTTTGCTTATGAACGAACCGAAGATCGAAATTTTCGCGCCTTTCGAAACCGCAGTCGATCTGACGAAGCGCATTCTGTTTCAGCCATTCGATCTGATGAAATGGCTGACCATCGGGTTTTGCGCTTTTCTTGCCGGCCTGGGGGACGGATCGCACGGCGGCGGCAGCTTTAATCCTGGCAACTGGAATTCACCGGGCAAGACCGCGAACCAGGACCTCGCCAGGTTGCGCGAGCAAATTCCGAACTGGTTCACGCTCAACGTCATCATTTTCGTCATGCTGATTTTCGTCGCGCTGGTGATTCTCTGTGCCTGGCTTGGATCACGCGGGCGGTTCATGTTTATCGATTGCATCGTGCGCAATCGCGGCGCGATCGCCGAACCGTGGCGCGAGTACCGTCAGGACGGTAACCGCCTCTTTCTTTTCAAGATGGCCGCCGCCTTCGTGGCCCTGTGTCTCTGGGCGATCATCGCCTTGCCCTGGATCATTCCGTATTGGCTGCACGGTGAACTGCCGCGGTTCGACGCCATCCGAATCCTGTTCCTGATCGGTGTCGCTCTGCTCTTCATCCCGCTCTCAATTTTGTGGGCGGCTACGCTCTGGTTCATGGTGCCGGTCATGTACCGGCAACGGGTCGGACCGGTAGCGGCGTGCACGCAGGTGCTTGGATTAATGGCCAGTTATCCCTGGCCTTTCCTGCTCTACGTTCTTTTTGTTTTCGTTCTCATCCTGGCCGGAATGATTGCCGGTTGTGTCGTGACCTGTGTGACCTGTTGCGTAGCGGCTATTCCCTACGTGGGAACGGTGGTTCTCCTGCCGCTCTACGTCTTCTATTATAGTTACACTCTGCTTTTCCTGCGCCAGTTCGGTCCGGGCTACGATGTGTGGGGAAACGCCGGCACGCCTTTGCCCACGCCGGAGCCGCCACCCTTGCCATAGCTGGTTGCACGATCAGATTGACGCCTCTGCTACGATGCATTCGTTAGGCATGATGAAACTGGCGTTCCTCCTCAGCGCGATTCTTTGCACGACTGCGCTCGTCCGCGGCGCGGACAAGGACAAACTTCTGCACGCGACTTTGCTGGAAGAGTTGGACGGCGATGCCAAGACGACCTTCGGTCTGGAAGCAGCCAAGATTTACGCCTTCTGGAAAGGCGACGCGACCCTGCCCGGTGACAAGGTGCGCAGTGTCTGGATTGCGACTGACGTGACCGACACACCGAAGAATTCCAAGATCGATGAGTCCAGTGTGGTGACGCGGGTGGCGAACGAAGGCGGCGCGTTCCTGCTGGCCAAGCCCGATAAAGGATGGGTCAAGGGCAAATACCGGCTGGAACTTTATGTCGGCGACGTGCTGGCGCAGACCTTGAAGTTCACGATCGAATAGCACTCGTTAGGCAAAGCAAGGGCATCTGCAGCGCGCATGATTTACGATGTTGCGGTAGTTGGTCTCGGTGGAATGGGCAGCGCGATTCTTTCCCAATGCGCGGCGCGCGGGGCATCGGTCATTGGGCTGGAACAATTTGGTGCGGCGCATGATCTCGGCGCCTCGAGCGGGAAGAGTCGATTGATCCGCCAGGCTTACTTTGAGGATCCGGCTTATGTGCCGCTGATTCTGCGCGCTTATGAATTGTGGCGCGAACTGGAGCACTCGAGCGGCGCGCAACTTCTCACCATCACCGGCCTTCTCACCGTCGGCGAGGAAGACAGCGAGATCATGGAAGGAACGCGCCGCGCGGCCCGGGCGCACAATCTGCGGATCGAGGATTTGAGTCAACGCGAAGCGACCACGCGCTATCCGACGCTGAAATTCCTGCCTAACGAGTCGATTTTGTTTGAAGCCGACGCCGGTGTGCTGCGCCCGGAAGCAGCGATTCGCGCCCACTTGCAGCAGGCGAAAAAGAATGGCGCGGAAATGCGTTTCGACGTGGCGATGAAGGAGTGGCGCGCCATCGATGAAGGATTCGAAATTTCACTGTCGGATGAATCGAAAGTCGCGGCGCGCAAACTCGTCCTCTCGTTAGGCCCGTGGTTCGCGCAGGAAATGGGAAAGCTCGGGGTGCAGCTGCGCGTGCAACGCAACGTGCAGTTCTGGTTCACGCCGGCGACGAACGTCTACGATGCGCCGGCTTTCCCGCCGTTCCTGATCAATCGCGCTGGTTTGCCCGCGCCGCTCTACGGGTTCCCGAATTTTGGCGACGGAGTGAAAGCCGCTTTTCACGGCGGCGGCGAACTGACTGATCCGTCGCAGCTCCAGCGTGAGATCGATGAAGCGCGCGACCTGCAACCACTCGTTAGGGGAATGAACGATTGGATGCCGGGCGCGGCGCAGAAATTTCGCGAAGCCAAGGTCTGCATGTATAGCCTCACGCCCGACCAGCATTTCGTCGTCGATCCGCATCCGGGCATTCCAACCTCATCTTGTGCGGAGGTTTTTCCGGACACGGCTTTAAGTTCGCGCCGGTCATTGGCGAAATCGCGACCGATCTCGCGCTGGACGGCGGCACGCGACACCAGATCGATTTTCTGTCGCTGCGAAGGTTCAGCCGATGAGAAGCGCGCCGTCTAATCGGGCTTTCTATCGGCTTGGGAGTTGCTAATTATTACGGCGATGGCGCAAGTCTTCCTGGCTTCGGCGACGCCGCGAGACGATCAGACCGATTACAATTTCGCGCCCCTGCATGCGCTGCAGGAGAGCGCGGCCCGCGATCGATTCCGTCATCACACCGTGGCGGACAATCCCTTCACCGCCGACCTGATCATCTTCGCGGAATACTACGGCGGCGGTTTTCATTTCGAACGGCTGCGCGCGCATCCACTCGTTAGGCAACAACGCCACAAATGTTTTCTCTTCTGCTCGAACGCGATCGTGATTCCGTTTCTGCCCGGTGTTTATGCTTCGGTCGAAAAACGGTGGTCGTCGGAGCGAACGTGTGGCGGATTTTTTCCCGGCCCGCCCCGGAACGAATTCACCAGCTTCACTTCGCCGGATGAAAATCTGCCCTACCTTTTCAGTTTCATGGGCGCGGTGGCGAACGCACCCGTGCGCCGCGATCTCGCTTCCCTCTCGCATCCGCGCGCATTTTTCCAAAACACCTCCGGCGATTTCGATCGCCTGCTGCATTTGCAAATGTCGGTGCGTGACCGGCGCGATTATTACCGGCGTTACGCCGAGCTGACGAAGGCGAGCAAGTTCGTGCTTTGCCCGCGCGGGCTGGGCGCGGCCACCATTCGCCTGTTCGAAACCATGCGCATGGGTCGCGTGCCCGTGATTCTTTCCGACGAATGGGTCGCACCGGAAGGCCCGTGCTGGGAAAAATTCAGTGTGCGCGTGCTGGAAAAGGATTTCGCGCAGGTCCCGCGACTGCTGGAGGAACGCGAAGCCGAAGCGGTCACGATGGGACAACGGGCGCGCCGCGAATGGGAAGAATGGTTTTCGCCCGAGGTCGCCTTCCATCGCGTGGTCGAATATTGCCTGACGATCAGGGATCGCCGCCGCTGGCCGGAATCGCTCGCCCGCTGGCCGGTCTATTTGCAATTGGCGCGCCCGTTTCATTTGCGGCGTTTGTTGCGACGAAAATATGAGGAGGTCCGTGGACGCGTGCGTGTGACGCAAGACCCGCATGCGGACCTTGCCGCCAGCGAAGTCTAACGAGTCGTTACTTTCTGCCTAACAAGTCCGCGATGGCTCTTTCGATTTCTTCGATCGCGACCGGCTTGCGCAGGTAGGCGTCGCCGCAGGTCGCGACCGCGGCCTGGTGTTCCTGTTCGCCACCGTAAGCAGAATAGTAGAGTACCGGCACCTCCGGCCGCAGCGCGCGCAGTTTCTGGCAAAGCTCCACGCCGGTTCCATCCGGCAAACGCACATCGAGCAGGTAAAGATCGAAAGCGATTTCTTTCGCCATGCTCAAACCTTCCGCCACGCTGCCGGCCGTGATGATTCCGTAACCGGTCTCGGCCAAAAGCGCCGCCATCATCAGCCGCGTATCCTGGTGATCGTCCACGTGCAGGATGCGCGCTATGGTTGGTGGTGGTTCCATGTCGTCGAGTTTCGGCGCTAATCGTCTATCGGCGTAAACCCGGCGAACATTTCTTCCGCTTCCGGCAATTGCTTGAGCGGAATGCAGTCGCACAATTCGAAAAACTTGTTCCACATCGCCCAGACGTTTTCGTTCTTGTGCGCAGCCTCGATCGCTTCCGGCGATTTCCATTCTGAGACTTCGATAATGGTGCCGTCCTTCGCGCGCATGATCGTCGGTTTGCGATCGGTGACGAAGCCTTCCTTAGCCAGAGTCGGCACCCGCTGACGAACCAGGTCTAACAAGTCCTTTTCTTTTCCCGGCCTGGGCCGGTAAGCCACGATCACGCAAACGCCTGCCATGGCGCGACGCTAACATTCTCTTCGGTCGTGACGAGCTTTTCGTCTTGGCATACTCTCCCGCGCATGCCGGAAACCAGGTCACGCGTCTGGAAAAAGATCGGCTGCTATTACGCGCTGACCATGCTCTTCAGCGGATCCTTCGACGCGTTCGTGCTGCACGCCGGACACATGGATGCGGGCAATCTGTTTTACGTCACCGGTGCAATGTGGAGTCCGGCCCTGGCCGCCTGCCTCACAAAAATTTTCTTCGGCGAAAGCGTGCGCGGCTTCGCCTGGCGCTGGGGCTCGGCCAAATATCTTTGGCTCGGCTATCTCATTCCCATCGCCTACGCCGTGCCGGTTTACCTGTTCGTCTGGTTCGGCGGGTGGGGAGGCTTTGCCAGTTCTGAATTCGTTAGGCACACCGCCGAGAATTTCGGCTGGCAGAATTTTCCGGCGCCGCTGACCTTGTTTCTGTTCGTTCTCTTCACCGCCACGCTCGGAATGGTCGCCAAGACTTCGCGCGCGCTCGGCGAAGAGATCGGCTGGCGCGGATTTCTGGTGCCGGAATTATCAAAGGTGCTTGGCTTCGGTGGCGTCGGCTTGATTAGCGGCGTGATGTGGTCAGTCTATCACTTTCCGATTCTAATTTTCGGCGATTACAACGCCGGCACGCCGGTCTGGTTTGGGCTCACCTGCTTTTCTCTGGGCGTGATCGCGGAAAGTTTCATTCTCGCCTGGCTGACGCTGCGTTCCGGCAGCCTTTGGCCGGCCGCGATTCTGCACGGCAGTCATAACTTGTGGATTCAATCGATCCTCACGCCGCTGACCAATGACACCGGTCCGACAAAGTACCTGATCGACGAATTCGGGATCGGTCTGGTCATCACGACGATGATCGGCGCCATCATCGTCTGGTTGAAGCGCGATCAACTGAAGCTCGTGCGATGAAAAAAGTCCTGCTGGTCGCTAGCTATCGTCCGACACAATATCAAATGTTTAGACACGACCCATTCCCACCCTTATCGAGATATGTTGACTGACCCTAATCGTCTATATCTAGTTAGACCTGCAAGAAGTCTGCCGATGTGGTAGGTGTCAAGGCAGGTCGAATTATTTCTCCATTAGAATATGTCCGATGAAGTTAAGATAGAAGATAACAAAAAGGCAAAAGCTAAATCTGGTCATGCCTTTGATCTTGCCAAATCTATCTTGACGGTTGTTCTTGCTAGTATCGCAGCGGCCTGGATTTCACACCATTTCAAAGTTCAGGAAGAAAATGCAGCGATTTACACCGAGTCGAGAAAAGCCGCTACCAATACTTACTACGATATAATCGATACGATAGGTAAGCGGCATTATTACGCACTTCGTGCTGCCATAGGATTTCAGTACCATGACGACGAAATGGTTCACTGGCAACAGTATGAAAACATGCAGACGTATTGGAACGAACATCGTTACAGTATATTGGCCTTAACCAAACGATATTTTGGAGCAGCGACGGAAGAACAGTTTAAGGGTTTTATTCCGAAGTTTGACTACATCAACGATAAATTGGTGGCAGCCAAAAATGCTTTTCGAGATAACAAACCTATGCCAGAAGATTTTAGTAAGACAGATGGATTGTTGAACTACCTGTATAACTTGGATAATGAAATCAGGGATTTTTCTGAATCTTTACAAGAACAGTTAAAGCGAGGTCAGGTAGATATTTATTCTCCTCAACCTCCATTAAAGAAACCTTGAGTAAGCTATAATCAGAAGCTAGCAGGCTTCCTGGCGTCCCCTTCACTAATGGGTCTCTTAGGCCGCGGCGCTTCGCTAAGCCCTTAGGCACGCGCGTAGCAGAATGCAGCGGGGGCTATTGGAATCAGGTCTCTGTATTCAACGTTTGTTTGCACTTTTATGTTTGCGCTCGTGTTCCAGCAGCCATTTCTTGCGCCACAAACCGCCGCCGTAACCGCAGAGGGTGCCGTCGGCGCGGATGACGCGATGGCACGGAATGATGAGGCAGATGGCGTTGGAACCGTTGGCGCGACCGACCGCGCGCATGGCGCGGGGAATGCCAAGCTTCTGCGCCATCCATTGGTAGGAACGGGTTTCAGCAAGCGGGATGGTGCACAAGATTTTCCAGGCGCGTCTTTGAAAATCGGAACCGACCGGTGCGAGCGGCACGTTAAACTCCAGGTTCTTTCCGGAAAAATAATCGGCTAGTTGTTTTCGCGTCGCGTCGAGCACCGGATGTTCGCCCGGAACGATGTTGGTGCGCAGACGTTGCCGCAGTTTCTGCAATTCGCGTTCGGTCGCGCGGCGATCGACAAATTCGAGCAGGCGCAAACCCGCGTCGTCCGCCACCGCCACCATGGTGCCGAGTGGCGTGTCGATTCTCTCGGCCAGGAGACAGGCTTTGTCTTTCGCCGCCTTCGGTGTCGCGCCGAAGATGCGCGTGAAGGCTTCGCGAAATCCGCTGGCTGATTCAAAACCGGCGCCGTTTTGTGTTTCATCCACTCGACCGCCGCGGCGCACTTCGCGCAGCGCGAGACCCATGCGACGCGCGCGATGATAGGCCTGAAAGGTCATGCCGTAGTGTCGTTTGAATTGACGGCGCGCCGTCGATGGATCGATGTCGAGCGCGCTCAATTCCTTGTCGGTCAAGCGGCCGCCGGGCGCGCGTTCCACTTCCGCGCGCAGACGCTGGATCAATTTCGGCGCCGGCTGATCGGGATCCATCGGCGTGCAGCGCAGACACGGGCGATAGCCGCCGTGCAACGCTTCGCTGGAAGTGGCGAAGAATTCCACATTCTGACGCGCCGGTTTTTTTGCGGAACAGGTCGGGCGGCAGAAAATTCCAGTCGTGCGCACGCCGACGACGAAGATGCCTTTGAAGCTCGGATCGCGTTTTTCGAGCGCGCGATACATGACGTCGAACGATGGCAGTAACTCCATCACGTTATCTTTCATACGCGTAAATTACCGGAACTCGGTGCGCGACGCATCGACGGAATTCAGGCATGGAATTTTCTCGCGCACCCGAAATTTTCCTCGCGCAAAGTTCGCAAAGGTCGCAAAGGGAAAGCTGAGCATGAGTCATAGAATATTCTTCGCGCTGATTGTGATCGTTGCGGCGCTGGGGAGTTCAGTGGCCGAGCCGGTGCCATTCGCGATCGTTTACGGACCGAAAGCGGCATTCAACATCGCCGCGCCGGAGGGGTGGGTGATCGACAGCAGCGCGGGCTCGCCCCAGGGATTGCCGTGTGTGCTTTATCGGAAAGGCCAATCGTGGGAGAACGGCGATCCGATCATGTATGCGAAGATCGCGAGCACATCGGTCGAAGATGCGGACGCATTTGTGAAGGACGCCATCGCCGACATGAAAAAACGACGCGGCGAAGTCAAAGTTACACGGGTCGAATCCGGCCAGACGAAGGACGGACGGGCGTGGTTTATCAACGAATATTCGCCTAACGAGAAGTATCGGCGGACGGAACGTGTCGCTTATGTGCAGTTGCCGAAGGCGGTCGCCTACATTGTCTATACATCCGACGACGAAAGCGCTTTTCGGAAACATCAGGATGCCTTGAAGCAGCTGCTCGGGTCCTTCAGTTACCTGGAACCGAAGATCGAGAAACATTGACCGTGGCCTACTCGCGCAGGACCTGATGGACGGAGGCAATGGCGATTGAGCCTTCGCCGACGGCGGAAGCGACGCGTTTGATGTTATTGGCGCGCACATCGCCGACGGCGAAAATTCCCGGCAGACTTGTCTCGAGCAAATGCGGCGGCCTAACGAGTGGCCAACGCGCCGCCACCAGTTCATCGCGCGTGATGTCGGTGCCGGTCTTGATGAAGCCTTTTTTGTCGCGCACCACGCAGTTGCCTAACCAGTTGGTGTTGGGCGAGGCGCCGGCCATGACAAAAACGTGCCGGATGTCGCGCGTTTCGGTCTTGTTCGTCGCCTTATCACGCCAGGTCACGCGTTCGAGTCGGTCGTTCCCGTCGAGTCCGACGATTTCTGTTTCGCAGCGCAATTCGATCGCGGGATGTTCTTCAATCCGCCGGATGAGATAGCGCGACATGGTGTCGTTGAGATTGCTGGCCCGCACCAGCACGTGGACGCAGTTGGCGTTTTGCGCGAGGAAGACCGCGGCCTGCCCGGCGGAATTTCCGCCACCGACCACGATGACTTCATCGCCGCGACATAGCTGCGCCTCGACAAAGGTGGCGCCGTAGTAAATGCCCGCGCCTTCGAAGTCGGCCAGATTTTCGACATCGAGCCGGCGGTACTGCGCGCCGGTGGCGATGACAATGGTGCGCGCGGAGACGCGTTCGCCGTTGCCTAACGAGATCGCGTACGGTTTGCGTTCGCAGAGAAGTTGCTCCGCTTCTTTCGCAATCATTACTTCCGCGCCGAACTTCTGCGCCTGGGTGTAGGCACGACCGGCCAATTCGTTTCCCGAAATTCCCATCGGGAAACCAAGATAGTTCTCGATCTTCGAACTGGAACCGGCCTGGCCGCCCGGCGCATTCGCTTCCAGCACGAGCACGTCCAATCCTTCCGACGCGCCGTAAACCGCCGCGGCCAATCCCGCCGGACCCGCGCCGACAATGACGACATCGCGCACATGCGTTTGATCGATGGCTTCGTTGAAACCGAGGCAGGCCGCGATTTCCTGGTTGGTCGGATTGCGCAGAACATTTTCACCGCGACAAATCACGACAGGAACTTCGGCGACCTTGATGTGAAAATGGTCTAACAAGTCCTGGACGCCGGAGTCGCGTTCCACGTCGAGATAGGTGTGCGGATAACCATTGCGGGTCAGAAATTCCTTGATCCGCAGCGTTCCCGCGGAATGGGTCGAGCCGACGAGAACAACGTCGCCGATGTGCTGTGCGATCATCTCGACGCGGCGCAGGATGAAAGCGCGCATCATGATGTCGCTTAGTTCGCTGTCGGTCTGGACGAGAGGCAAAAGTTGTTCGCGATCGAGTTCGACCACTTCGCCGGCGGAACGAGCGCGAATGCGGGCCAGTCCGCGCCGGCCGGCCAGGATGTTCAATTCGCCGCTGAACTGACCGCGCTTCAACGTCGCGATGAGGCCCTCGTGGTCGCGAAGGCGCCCGATGATATCCACTTCGCCGCGGAGGACAACGAAGACGCGCGGTTTTTCATCACCAGCTTCGAGCAGGATCTGGTTTTCCTCGGTCGGGAGTTTTTTGCCGTGAGCGGCGATGCGCGCCAGCTGCGCATCTGTCAGGGTGGGGAACATTCGTTCCGCTTGCGGCGTCATGGTTAGCGGAATTCCGAGCGTGGCGTCGGCCATGAGTCTTCGTGTAATGTGATGAGGTTGATGTCAACTTGGCGAACGGCGAATCTCGGTGCAGCATTGGGCGAAGATGCCTAACGACACCTGCTCTCACATTGACGCGGTCACCGACGTCAAGCATCCGCGCCGTCTCGTTTGCGAAGAATGCGTGAAGATCGGCGACAACTGGGTGCACTTGCGCACCTGCCAGGAGTGCGGCGTGACCTTGTGTTGCGACAGTTCGCCGAATCAGCACGCCACCAAACACGCGCACGCCAGCGGACATCCGGTCATCGCCTCGGGTCAGCCTAACGAGCGCTGGCTCTACTGCTATCCGGACGAAGTTTTCGTGGAATATTGAAACGCAGCCCATCGCATGAACTGGCTGCGGCGACTGAACTGGCAGGTGATGGCGTGGGTTCTCTTCGCCAAGGCCGCGCTTTTTCTTTTCGCCCTCGCGGCCGTGCCGGCGGTCTCAGGAAACCGCACCGGTTTTTGGGAAATGTGGAACCGCTGGGATGCAGTGCGTTATCTGCAACTGGCGCGCGAAGGTTATCTCACGACGGGCAAGGAACGTTACAATCTCACCGGTCTGCCGTTTTACCCATGGCTGACCCGCGCTGTTTCGTGGTTGGTGTTTGATGTTCCACTCGCGGCCTTCCTGGTCACAGGTGCTGCTTCCATCGCGGTTGGCTTGTTGCTCTGGCAACTGGTGCGCACGGACGAAAATGAAGAAACGGCCCGGCTCGCGGTTTGGTTTTGCTTCATCTATCCGACCGCTTACTTCCTGCACATCGCTTACACAGAAGCGACGCTGCTCGCGCTCGTGCTCGGTTGTTTTTGGGCGGCACGACAACGCCAGTGGGCCCTGGCCGGTTTGCTCGGCGCGCTCGCTTCGATGACGCGATTGCCGGGAATCATCGTCCTGCCGGCGGTGGCGATGGAAGCGTGGCAGGAATATCGCCTAACGAGTCGTCTCAATCGCCGCTGGCTCTGGCTGACCGTTGTCCCGAGTGGTCTCGGAATTTATCTCTGGCTGAACTATCACGTCACCGGTGATCCGCTCACTTTCACGAAGTATTGGGAGGAAAATTTTTACCAAAGCTTCGCGCCGCCTTGGACCGGCTTGCGCAATGTCATGGGTAACATCCGCGCGCCGGGCGGCGAGTTCGCCATGATGAATGGCCTGGCGGAAACTTCTTTTTCCCTCTTCGCCATCGGCATGACGATCTGGTGCTGGTGCACACTGCGCCCTTCCTATTCCATCTGGATGACGGGCAACGTCATCCTGTGCATTTGCGACAAATTCGTCCTGGCGGTGCCGCGCTACACACTGGTCATGTTCCCGATGTTCATTCTCTTCGCGCGCGTCTCGCGTGGACGTCCGCTCGTCTTCGCCATGATTTCATTTCCCTCCCTGCTCCTGCTCTCGTTTTTCGCGGGCAAGTTCGCCCTCGGCCATTGGGCCTTCTGAAGTCGCGCTTTTTTTGGGATCGAAGACTGCGAAAGAAAGCGATAAGAGAAAATCATGTCGGACGACGAGGGAAGAGACTTCATCGTACTGGGCGAAGCCATTCTGGATGATGGCGAAGTGTCAGCCGAAGAAGCTTTCCGGATGGCGGAATGGTTGAACGACCATCCGCACGTCGCGCACACCTGGCCGGCCAGCGAAGTGGTCAAGCCGCTGCGCGATATTTGGGCGGATGGAACGGTCAACCGGCATGAGCTGCACGAATTCGCGCGACTACTCGTTAGGCTGTTGCGCGAAAAATCCGTGCGTCCTGAAGGAGAAGACGCGGGTGCCGCGGCGATTCAATTGCCGGCGATTGTTTCTCCCACCGCCAGTGGAGCCGTTTTGCCGAGCCTGGATGCGCGGGTGCAGGTGCCGGCCTGGCGCGATTCCAAGGAGGCATACGAAGTCGATCTAAACGGTCCACACTGCAGTTGTCCGGAATGGCGTCACCGTCGTTCGCATTTGCCGGCCGGACATTTGACGCGTTGCTGCAAGCATATCTTCGCCGCCTACGCGCAACTGCCGCGCGCGCCAGAAACCGAGGGATGGTTGCTGGCTTATTTCGATCATGGCTGGCCGGCTGATCCGCGCACCAACTGGGAATTGATCACGGTCGAAAGAGAAAAGGTTCTGATTTCGAGCGGCGCGAACAAGGGATGGGCCAATGTTTTCGCCAGGGATGAGAACGAATACAAACGCTTCAGCTACAATCCCGCCGAACATCGCTGGGCCTACGGTTCGGAACCGCGCTGGGCCTGGGTCATTACCGATGCGGTGCGCGCGCTCGAAGAAACGTCGCAGCCGCATCGAACGAGTGAGGCGAAGCGCCCGCGCGACGAAGCGCAGGATTCGGAGCATGGCACCCGACGGTGGTGGAATTTCTTCCGCGGCCAGTAATCACTGGCGCGTCCGCGCCGCGAAGATGTCATTGATCTCCGCGAAAGGCGCGGCGCCGGCAAAACAATCGAAGGTGCCCTTTTCGGCAATTTCGCGGACGGCGCGCGTAAATGCGCCCCACGCCACGGCCGACAAGGCCGAACCAACCGAAATGCGGCGCACACCGAGATCGCGCAATTGCGCGAGCGACAATTCGCGATCAAAACCAGCGACGAGAACATTGACCGACTTAGGCGCGGCGGCTTTGACGATATCCGAGATCTCGTTAGGCGACTTCACGCCCGGCGCATAAAGACAATCGGCGCCGGCTTCGGCATAGGCGACGAGACGATCGAGCGCGAAATGAAATGGATCGCTTTGGCCGACAAGAAATGCTTCGCAGCGACCGACAAGGATCGCGCCTGTTCCTGAATCATCGATTGCTTTTCGCGCGGCGCGCATTCGCTCGATCGCGAGGTTCTTTTCGTACAACGGCGCATCGCTGCGGCCGGTGTTATCTTCGATCGAGACGCCAGCAACACCAGTCGTTAGGCAGCGTCGCACATTCGTCGCCACATCGTCGGGTTCATCGGCGTAACCATTCTGAAAATCGGCGTTAACCGGCAGCGAGGTTGCGGCCGAGAGCTCGCGCAGATGCGCGAGGACAAGGTCTAACGAGAGGCCTTCATCGGGAAGTCCGCGGGAGAAAGCGAAGCCGGCGGATGTGCTGGCCAGCGCTTTGAATCCGGCGCGCTCGAGATAGATAGCGCTGCCGACGTCCCACGGGTTGGGCAGGACAAAACAACCGGAGTCGTGCAGGGCGCGGAACTTGGCCACGGCGGCCTTTTGCGAAGAGGTCTCGTTACTCATGCCAAAAGGCTACATCGGATCGCGCTGGATGGAATGCCGTCTGCTCCTAAATCACGACATGCTCCACGTCCCGCTCAGACTTCATCGCAACGCCGTGGTCTTTTTTCTCATCGGCGCGTTGTGGATCGCATCGTTCGGTCTCGGCATGCGCGCCCTGTTTCATCATGAACAGTCGCCCGCCGCGCCGAAGAATTTTCCGGCGCAATCGGCGCTCTTTTTAGCGACGGATCGGCCGACGCTCGTCCTGCTCGCCTCTGCGCAATCGTCCGCCAGCGAACTCGCGCGGGTCATGTCCGAGCTCGAGGGAAAGATCAAGGCCTATGTGCTTTTCGAAAAATCGGAGAATGCGCAGGCAAAACTTTGGCGTGATCTCGCCGTGATTCCCGGCGTCACGCCGGTCGGTGATGAGGATGGCGGCGAAGTCCGCCGTTTCGCGGCGGGAAGTTCGGACGAAGCGCTTCTCTTTGCCGCGGATGGCCGGCTGCTCTTCAGCGGCTCGTTAGAACACGCCACCGCGCATCTTGATGGCGGCGAAAGCCTGATTGCGTCGCTGGTGAAATCTCAACCTGCGTCGCAGATCTCCGGTTCCGTCTTCGCCCTGGCGCGCCCACCGGTCACGGACGTTGCATATCGGAAATAACGCGGACGGGTCGCGTTTAGTTTTTCTTTTTCGACGACGCAGATTTGTGCGCAGTTGATCGCGCCGCCTGTGCTGTAGCTGTGGCGCGATTGATGGCCGCAACCGCTGCGTTGTAATTCCCCACATTTTTCTCCGCGATGGCGAGGCGAAACCAGGCTGCCGTTTGTTGCGGTTCCAATTCCACCAAATGCCGGGCGGCGACGACGCTCTCGTTCAATTGCCCAACGGTCTCCGCGCAAACGCTCAGGAAAGCCCAGCCCGCCGCGGCCCGCGGTTCGAGTTTCGTCACCTGTCGCAGGTGCGGAAGCGCGGCCGCAGGATTGTTTCGCTTCCATTCCGCCGAGGCGAGACAGTAATGGCAAAGGACAAAGTCGGGCTGAATCGACAGCGCATGCTTGAAGGCCGCGACTGATTCCGGATAGCGGCGCAGGTCGAGCGCAAACAGACCGCAGTAGGCGTGAGCCGCGGCACTGGAAGGATAATGCGCCGCCAGTTGCTGCGATAATTCCAAGCAGCGGGTTGGTTTCTTCTCGCGGGCTGCAGTCTCGATTTCCTTCAGGATTGGGTCACGCAAGGCCGGGTCGTTCACCCGCACGACGCGCTGGTCGGCCTTAACCAGCTTCTCCGGAGGCGGAAGTTTTTTCAGGAGCCGGTCGATCTCCGGATCGGTCGCGCCGCGTGCGCTTAGCCTAACGAGTGCAAGAATGATGACCGCGATGAAAACGCAGCCGCGGCAGCGAAACTTCATGGCAAATGCTAGTCCCAAAGATGATTTCCCGTCCAAAATAAATGTCTCGCTTGTTCGGGCGGTCGCCCGCTGCTAAGGAGCACCGATGTTGCGCCACCGCCTGGCCCGCTTCTTTATCCACGCAATTGCGCTCTGCGCAATTTCCACTCTCGCGAACGCGCGCGCGGCCACGGGCTGTGTCTGGAAAATGACCGCGCCGGACGGGAAAGTCGCCTATCTCGGCGGGTCGGTTCATTCCCTGCGCAAGAGCGATTACCCGTTGCCCGCCGCTTTCCTGCGCGCCTTCGACGCTTCGTCGCGCATCGCCTTTGAGGTCGATGTCAAGGCACTCTCGGAATCGAGCAATGCCCTGATGGAGCAGGGTAAATACAAGCGCGGCGACAGTCTCAGGAATCACGTCGATCCGCGTACCTACGCTTACATGCGAAAGCTTTTCGGACTCATGAATGTTTCGGAGGAAACGCTGAATCAATGCCGGCCCTGGTTCATCGTTCTCATGTTGCAATCCGCTTCCACCGCGCGCTCGCTGCCGGAGAATGGCGTGGACGATTTCCTGATGAAACGCGCCGCGAAACGTCACATGCCCATCGTCGGCCTGGAAAACGTGCAGGAACATGCGCGCGTTTATTCCGGGATGAGCGATCGCGAGAGCGAGATTCTTCTTCTTACCACCTTCATCCCGAGTCATGAATCCGGCGGTAACGATGACATCATCAAGGCATGGCGACGCGGCGATGCCGAAGCGCTGGCGCGCATCATGGAACGCGAGTCGGCGGAATTTCCCGCGTTCAACGATCGACTGCTCGATGCGCGCAATCGCGCCTGGGTGCCGAAGATCGAGAACTTCATTCGAAGCGGTAACACCTACTTCGTTGTTGTCGGTGCCGGTCATTTCGGTGGCCGCAACGGATTGCTCGCGCTTTTGCGCGCGAAGGGTTACCGGATCGAACAACTGTGATGCGCTGCGCGCTTCTCGCGGTGGCTGCGTTGTTTCTCCTCGCCGGCTGCAACACGAAAAGCGGCGACGCAGTTGTCATCGACAAGGAATTCATCGCCGCGGCCACGGAAGAAACAAAATCCAAGGAACACGTGCTCGACCACGATCAGTGGATCGTGAAAGTGGAAATGATTTACGATCTTCGTCGCGTGGACGTGCACGTCGAGCAAGCGCAATTCGATCGCATCAAAATGGGCGATCGTCTCCGCGTCACCTATCGCGAAGGCAAATACACCGGGACGATTTGGGACGCGGAAATTCATTGAGAGAAATGAGTCGTTAGGCTGGGTGGCCTACGCCCAGTTAACGATGTTAAGCCGTGCGTCTCGCTCTTTCGGGAACATGAAACGCGAGCTGTCCCGCCGCACGCTGCGCGCGCCGTCGTACTACTAAGGTCTCATACACGCCGCCAGGCGGTCAGGGCGAGACTGGGTGCCCGGCAGGTACAATTAAGGATCAAAGCTCTTGCTGAAGGTCACTCACAAGAGCCAAGCGATCGCAATGCAAATCAAGGCAAGCAAACTAGAGAAAGCAATGAAACCAAAATCGAAAATCAGCACCCGTAGGCAATTGTTCGCCTCCGTGATTGTCGCACTCGTTGCGGCCTCCGCGCAGGCGGCAGATAAGAAACCAAACATCCTTTTCATCATGGGCGATGACATCGGTATGTGGAACATCGGCGCCTACCATCGCGGCATGATGGCAGGGCGGACACCTAACCTCGACAAGCTGGCTAAGGAAGGCATGCTCTTCACCGACTACTACGCGGAAGCGAGTTGCACGGCGGGCCGGGCAAACTTCATCATGGGCCAGCTCCCAATCCGCACAGGCATGACTACCGTCGGCCAGGCGGGTGCGTCGGTCGGTATTCCGGCGGAAGCCTGTACGATTGCGACGGCGCTCAAAGCGCAGGGTTATGCCACCGGCCAGTTCGGCAAGAACCACCTTGGCGACAAGAATGAGTTCCTGCCCACCGTCCACGGGTTCGACGAATTCTTCGGCTACCTCTATCACCTCGATGCCATGGAAGATCCGGCGCATCCTAACTATCCGCAGGACCTGTTGGACAAGGTTGGCCCACGCAACATGGTCCATAGCTGGGCGACCGATACCGATGACGCGACCGATATGCCGCGCTGGGGCAAGGTCGGCAAACAGAAGATAGAAGACGCCGGCACGCTCTATCCGAAACGGATGGAAACGGTGGATGACGAAATCCGCGACCTCGCCTTGAAGTTCATCGACAAGGCCAAGGCAGACGGCAAGCCATTCTTCTGCTGGCTCAACCCGACCCGCATGCACATCGTGACCCATCTCTCGGACAAATGGGAAAAGACGCGTAACTCGGAGAATGGCTGGTCGGAAGAAGAAGCCGGCATGGCCCAACTCGATAACGACATTGGCCTCGTGTTGCAGCATCTCAAGGACATGGGCGTGGACGACAACACCATCGTCGTCTTCACCACCGACAATGGAACCGAGCTCTTTACCTGGCCCGATGGTGGAACAACGCCGTTCGCGCAATGCAAAGGCACAGTCATGGAAGGTGGCTTCCGCGTGCCGTGCATCCTGCGCTGGCCCGGTCACGTGCCAGCCGATACCGTGCAGAACGGAATCATGTCCGGCATGGATTGGTTCCCGACCTTCCTGACCGCCGCCGGCAACCCGGACATCACTAACCAGTTGCTCAAGGGTGTGAAACTCGGCGACCGGACCTATAAGAACCATCTCGACGGCTACGATCAGACCGGCATGATTACCGCCAAAGGTCCTTCCACGCGTCACGAGATCTTTTATCTCGGCGAAAGCTCTATCGGCGCGATACGCATTGACGACTACAAGTATCGTTTCATTGACCAGCCGCGAGGCTGGCTGGGTGAAAAGACGCATGTTGACGTGCCTTACCTGATCAATCTGCGCCTCGATCCATTCGAGCGACAAGGTTGGCCGAACGACGGGACGAAGGAAGGCGCGCAGCAATACTTCGACTGGTTCAAGTTCCAATTCTGGCGCTTTGTTTTCGTCCAGCAGGTGATGGGTAAGGAACTCCAGAGCTTCCTCGAGTTCCCGCCCATGCAGCGAGGCGCGAGCTTCAATCTTGACGCCGTGAAAGCGGAGATGTCAGCTAAGATGGCCCAGGCGGAGGCAGCAGCCAAAGGCACCGGCCAGTAAGTGTAACCTTTCCTCCCTGAAACGCGCGGGCTGTCTCCTAGCGAGGCGGCCCGCGAGTTCACGAGCGAAGCAATTTACAACGAGCCAAACAAGAGAGAACAGAGGAAAACAAACCCATGAGACAATCATTCAAACCCTTCACCGTCCTTGGCGCGATTGCGCTGGTGACCCTGGTCGTAGGCTGCGCCACGACCACACATCAACGACCGACATGTTATCCGCGGCCGGCTTCAAGGTCATCGCCGCCGATACTCCGAAAAAGCAGGAGCTGCTCAAGTCGCTACCCACCGGCCAGCTCTCGTTAGTTACCTGGAAAGGCAAGAGCTTTTACGTGCAACCGGATGTCCCGAACAACCAGGCCTACGTAGGCACACCTAAAGAATTCCAAGCCTACCAACAGCTCCGCCTGGCCAAACAAATATCCAACGACAACCTCATGGCCGCGCAAATGAACAACGATGCCATGTATCGCTGGGGCGGCGCTTGGGGACCCGGTTTCTACGGCGGCTTCTACGGTCGTCGCTTTTAACTACCCAGCCAGTTGCTGTGAAAATTTCTCCCTATCGCGAGGGTAGGGACTGGTTCGCGCTTGGTTTTTTTCGGCGAATGCAGCACGCCGCTGGCAGATGAGGCGAAGCTGGCCGACCGCAGTTTGCAGCGATTGATTAGACTTTAGGTCATACTTGGCGAACAAGTAGGAGAACACACCGCCGGCCCCAAATTAATGCTCGTGCTCGTGCCCTTATCCGGCATGCCGTCGGGAAATGCGGCGGCGGGTAAGAGACTAAACGGGTTGTTTGAACGAAAGTAGGTCTGTCCGTCGGACATATCGCTAGTGCCCAGTGCCCTGCCAATCAAATGGCTTCGGCAATGTTAGCGAAAGTTTTTAAATCTCAATAATTCCGAGATTTCTCTCGAGATTAAGGACGAAGGCGAACGACTCCGGTGATGATCTCGCCACGGGGAAGGGATTTTGTTTTTCCTTGCAGGAAATTTCGTCGCGGGCGTAAATGCCGATTGCCGTGAAATTTCTCCGCATCGCGAGGGTGGGGACTGGCGCGCTCGGGCTCGCGCTGGTTTTTTTGAGCGGATGCAGCAAGCCGCCGGAAGATGAAGCGAAGATGGCCGGCCTGACCACGGCTGATTTGCCGCAGATCACGGCCGACGTTTTCAAGCCGATGGATGGCGGCGTCGAACTGGCGCCGAACGAAATCATGGGCCGCAATGCCTGGAACCTGTGGACGGGCGGCAACCAGCATTTTTGGAATCACGTGGCGCAGGATAGCTATGGCCTGATGGATCTGCTGAAGATGCTCGACAACCGCAAATACAAACGCGGCGAGCGTTTCAAAACTCTGGGTCTCTCGAATCAGCCGGGCTTTCGCGCGCCGGAGAAGCCGGATGAATTTGGTCTCATGCTCGATCAGCCGGTTGATCCGGCGCATCCCGAGCCGGAAGGGATCGACACCAAGATTTACGGCAAGCCTTCCGGCGTGATGGGCTTCCGCATTTTTTCGAACCCGGAGTTCGATGAGGTCGCGCGCAAACGTTGGGACGGAAAGCGGTTCATGGAGGACGCGACTTATTACAACGACAACAAACTCGTTAGGCCGTATCGCGTGGGAGTTTCATGCGGGGCGTGTCACATCTCGCCCTTGCCGACCAATCCGCCGGCCGATCCCGAGGAACCGCGCTGGGAAAATCTTGCCTCCGCCATTGGCAATCAATACATCCGCGAAGGAAAAGTTTTTGCGCCCAACGTCGATGAGCACGGTTTCTTCTACCAGATGCTGCTGGCGCAACCGCCCGGCACTTCCGACACCTCACGCATCGCGACCGACCACATTAATAATCCGAATGCGATCAACCCGATTTTCCTGCTGGGCGAACGCATGCGCATCCAGGTTCCGGAAAGACTGGCGGGCGGAACTTTAGCGTTGCCCGGCACAAAGGCGGAGATGCCTGTGGCTCACATCCTCAAGGATGGGGCGGACTCCATCGGCGTGCCGGGCGCCACCATTCGCGTTTACGTCAACATCGGGATGTTCTCCGAATATTGGCTGACGCGGCACAATCGACTCGTCGGTCTGGTCCCGCAGCAACCGTTCGAAATTCCGTATGCGCGTGAGCATTCCGTTTTCTGGCGCGCGACGGAGGAACGTCTCGGCAACATCGCGGCCTTCTTCACCAAACTGAAACCTTTTCATCTGGCCGACGCACCCGGCGGCGCGACTTTCATCACGACCGATCAATCAGTCATGACGCGCGGCGGACAAGTGTTTGCCGAGAGTTGCGCCTCGTGTCATTCGAGCCACCAACCGCCCAACGGGATTGATGCGCAATCGCCCGAAGGCAAAGCGTGGTTCCGCGACCAGATGGCGAAGGGAGAATTTTTGAACGAAAACTTCCTTTCCACCGACGCGCGCATTCCGCTGACCGAGATCAAGACAAATGCGGGGCGCGCTTTTGGCACGAACGCAAAACGCGGACACGTCTGGGACAACTTCTCCTCCGAAACCTACAAAGAGCTGAGCGCGCCGGCTGAAGTGGAGTTCTTCAATCCCTTCGACGAAACGCAACCGATCAAGTTCCAGCCGGCGACGAAGAACACCGGTCCGGGTTACTATCGCGTGCCATCGCTCGTCAGTGTGTGGAGCTCGGCGCCGTTCCTGCACAACAACTCGTTAGGCAAATTCACCGGCGATCCATCGGTGGCCGGGCGGATGGAGGCGTTCAACGACGCGGCGGAAAAACTTCTCTGGCCCGACAAACGGCTGGGCAAAGATTCGATCTGGCGCACGCAGGACGAATGCAAACTGCAACTACGGAAAGAATTTCTTCCCGCCGCCCTGCAAAAGATGGCCGATCCCGACGGTTATGTGCGGCTTGGTCCGATTCCCAAAGGCACGCCCATCAATCTCATTGCCAATCTCGAGCCCGACCTGGTCCAGGCCGTGAAACTTGCGACGGAACTCGCGCCCGCCCTGCTCGGCGCCGATCCAGTGCAGGCCAAAGAGCAAATGATGAAGGCGGTGCCGGATTTGATTGCGGCGAACAAGTGCCCAGATTTCATCGAGGACAAAGGTCACTATTACGGAACGAATTTGTCCGACGAGGACAAGCGCGCCCTGATCGAGTTTCTCAAGACGTTGTGAAATCGGCCTAACGAGACCCTAACGAGTATGCCAACGATCAAAGATCCGCACGAATTTCTGAAGATGTCGGGCGATCAGCTCGACGAAATTTTTCGCAACAGCGCCGCGGGCAACATCCCACAGGGCGAAGGCGCCGGCGTCGCCATCATCGCGCCCGGCACCGAAGTTTCCGATGAGATCGCCTGGTTCGTGAACATCTTTACCTGGAAAGGCAAGGTGTTCGATCCGGTGAAAGGCGAACTGCGGAACAAGATCCTGCCGCTCGGTCACAAGGCGATCGTGGCCAAGGTCTACAAGGACAAGAGCTGGTTCGACCAGAAGGAGTGCATCGTGCTCGATTACTCGAAGACCTCGCTCGTGGCGCATTACATTCGTGACGAAATCCGCGAGGTCAGTCCCGGCGTCTATCTCGGTCTCGTTTACTGGGGCCAGAAGAAGCTAATCCACTTCGCGCTCAAGTTTCCGGTTGCCTAACGAATCGTTGTATGGCTGGCGCTCCTGAAAATCCGCCGCCACCGATCGTAAACAGAAGCGCGCCGCAGCCGTTGCCCAATACCGGCTCGGCTGTGCTCGATTGGATCAGTCGTGTCTCGACTCGCGCGCTTCTCCTCGAACGCCGGATCGATCCGTGGATTCGTCCGCTCTTCGACGCAACCTTGCGTGACCCGCTCGCGCGCCTGACGACTGCTTGCATCAACCTGCGCCGGCCTAACGAGGGGTTGAAAATCGCGGAAGAAAAACCGCTGCCTAACGAGGAGGAATATCTCGATTCCATCATCAACGCTTTCACGACGCAGATGCAGAAGTTGTGGAAGCCGGGTGGAATGGAGCGCGGCGGCAACACCAAGACGCACGGAATTTGTCGCGGCGAATTTATTGTGCACGACAATCTGGCGCCGCAATTTCGCCACGGCATTTACGCGCAGCCGCAAACCTTTCGTTGCTGGGTGCGGTTCTCCGGTCCCGGTCCCTACATCGTACCCGGACATCGACGACGTCGGTTTCATGAGCATCAGCATTAAGCTCATGGGCGTGCCCGGTCCGAAGTTGATGGAGGAAGAAAAAAACACGCTCGATATGTTCGGCGTCTCGCCGCCGACCTTTGTCACCAACGACACAAGATCGAACGCGCACCTGCAATACTGGAGCCTGCGCAACGCGCAGATCTTTCACTTCTTCAATTTCACCCAGCCGCATGTCGCGGATGCCATCATGCAGTCGCTCTTCATCAAGACGCAGAGCAGTCCGTTTGAGGCGCCTTATTTCAGCTGCGTGCCTTACTTGTTAGGCGAAGGCCAGGCCATGCAGTATTCCGTCTGGCCGCGGTCGAACAGGAAGACGCCGATCCCGAATCTTCCGGGTCGTCCGCCGGATGATTATTTGCGCGACGCCATGCGCAAGTCGTTAGCCGAAGGCGATGTCGAGTTTGATTTTAAACTGCAATTGCAAACCGATCCGTTCCTCATGCCGATCGAACACAACGGCGTGTTGTGGCCGGAAAAAATTTCGCCGCGCGTGACGGTCGCGACCTTGCGTCTGCCAAAACAAACATTCGATTCGCCCGCGCAAATGGCCTTCGCCCGCAAGCTCTCCTACAATCCGTGGCACACCATCGCGGAGCATCGTCCGCTCGGGAATCAGAGTCGCGCGCGTAAGCGCATGTACTACGCGCTCTCGAAACTGCGGCACGACTTGAACGCGGTGCCGCATTTCGAACCGACCGGTGACGAAACGTTCCAATGACGCCGCAGACCAACTTCATGGTGCTGGCCGCGATCATTCCGTCGCGCGAAGCGGAGCTGCGGCAGTTGCTCGACTCCATGAACGACAGTCCGGGCATGGTGAATCCGAACAACGCGCTCATTCCCTTCGCGCAATTCGATAAGCTGCACTTTTCGCGCCTGCTCATTCTCGATGACCAGACGCTGGAAGACGCGCGCGTTTACAGCGGCGGACCGACGCCGGTCTATCCGCTGTATCTCGCTTTTCTCGGCGACATCGATGGCGAGGAAAATGATTTCCTGGCCGAATTGGCGAAGAAGGCGGGAGACGGTCTGTGCAAGATTTTTGCCTGCGCCGGCTATCATCCGCAAATCGATCTCTACTCGTGGCTGAAACAGCATCGCGCGCCGCCGATTGCCAACTACATCAACTGCCGCGGCCGCACCGTGCGCCGCATTCATGAGGAAGCGGCCCTGCGTGAAGCACTCGTTAGGCAAACGGAAAATTTACCGGCGCAACAGTTGCACGCCAAGTTGCGGCAATTTGTCAGGTCAGAGCAGGCGGCCGGTCGTCTCCCATTAACGCCGGAGCAACCAACGCCGCCCGACTGGTGCGTTCGCAATGCCATTCACATGATCGGACTTCCATTGCTCGTCCTTTTTTTTCTGCCGCTCCTCATCATGATCGCGCCGATCTACATTCTTCTGCTGCGCCAGGCGGAGATGAGCGATCCGGAAGTTTGCCCGCGCGTCGATCAGCAGCATTCCGATAATCTTTCGAAATCCGAGGACCGCATTCTCACCAATCAATTCAGCGCCATGGGAAGTTTGAAGCCCGGCTTGATGCGGCTCGCCACGGTCGTCGGCGTGCTCGGCACGGTGGATTACGCCGCGCGACATTTCGTTAGGCCGGGCCGGCTCGGTCGCATTCGCACCATTCATTTCGCGCGCTGGGTTTTTCTCGATGGCACGAAGCGCATGATTTTTTTCAGCAACTACGACGGCACGGTCGAGAGTTACATGGACGATTTCATCAACAAGACTGGGTTCGGTCTGAACGCGGTTTTCGGTAACGGCATCGGTTATCCGCGGGTCGACTGGCTCGTGCTCGGCGGTTGTCAGGATGGAACCAAGTATCGCAATTATCTGCGACGTCACACCGTGCCGACGCAGGTTTGGTATAAGGCCTATCCCGGTTTAACCGCGATCGATCTCGAGCGGAACCGCCGGCTGCGCGAAGGAATCGAAAAGGAAAATCTGAGCGAACAGGAGGCGCGCGATTGGGCCGCACTTCTATGACACCGGTCGATTACAGCGACGTGCAAGGTCTGGTGCGATTCGGCTTCGGTAAGATGACCGAAGCGAGCTACGCGCTCCTGCGCATCCGTAATACTGCCGCCGCGCGTGCGTGGCTGCGCAGCGCGCCTATCACCAGCGCGGTCGCGATGAATCCGCCGCCATCGACCGCGTTGCAGGTGGCATTTACCGCTGATGGCCTAACGAGTCTTGGTGTTCCCCTCAACGTCGTCGAGCAATTCTCCGCGGATTTTCTCACCGGCATGACGCAGGAAAGTCGCGCGCGCCGGCTGGGCGACACGGGCGCGAACGCGCCGGAAAACTGGGAGTGGGGTTACGGGAAGGTTCCGCACCTGGTCGTGATGTTTTTCGCTGAACCGGGCAAGCTCGCGAGTTTGACCCAAGGCGCGAAGAGTTCGGAATGGAACAGCGCCTTCGAAGAAATTCATTGGCTGCAAACCGCCAATCTCGATGGCGTCGAGCCGTTTGGTTTCACCGACGGAATCAGTCAGCCGCAGATCGATTGGGAACGGCGCAAGAATGTCACGGCGGCGCAACTCGATTACAGCAACATCGCCGCGCTCGGAGAATTTCTGCTGGGTTATCCTAACGAGTACAACAAGTACGCGGAGCGGCCGTTGCTCGATCCGGATGCAAAGAGCGCCGAATTATTTGCGGCCGAAGATGCGCCGCAAAAGAAAGACCTGGGACGCAACGGAACGTATCTGGTCATCCGTCAGCTCCGGCAGGACGTGCGCACGTTCTGGCAATTCCTTTACCAACACAGCGGCGGCAATGCGGCTGAAGCCGACAAGCTCGGCGCGGCTTTCGTCGGACGCACGCGCGCAGGCGATCCGCTGGTGCCGACGCAATCGGCACCGATTCCCGGAGTTGATCCGAAAACCGCGGCGCAGAATCAATTCACCTTCGCGGAAAACAAGGATGGCGCGCGCTGTCCTTTCGGCGCGCACATTTTTCGCGCGAATCCGCGCAACGCCGATTTCGAAGGCCGGCCCACCGGATTGAAGAAGTTGATCACGATGCTCGGTTTCGGTCCGAACGGTTTTCGCGACGACCTGATGTCGCCGGTGCGTTTCCATCGCATTCTGCGTCGCGGCCGGGAATACGGTCCGGGTTTGGAACCGGAAGACGCGCTCACACCGCCGTTGCCTGACGAACCGGAACGCGGTCTGCATTTTGTTTGTCTGAATACAAACATCACGCGCCAATTCGAATTTCTGCAGAACGCCTGGATCATTAACACCGAATTCTCCGGCATGACCGGCGAGAGCGATCCCTTGTTAGGCAATCGCGAAAAGATTCCCGGTTGTCCGGTCGTGGGCGATTTCACCATGCCGCAAAGCGACGGAGCGCCGCGACGCATCGATGACCTTCCGCAATTCGTGACGGTGCGCGGCGGCGCATATTTTTTCCTGCCAAGTCTGCGCGCGATCCGTTACTTCGCGGCGTGATGCGCCGGAAGAGCTGCTACTGCCCGAGCGGCGTCGTGATGTTTGTGCCCGCGGGCGGCGTGAATTGGAAGGTGGCGGGATCAATCGGCGCGCGCGATTCGTTTGAGTAGGTCGTGATGATGCGGTCGCCGTTTGGTTGCAACATTTCCGTGCGCTCGACTTGCAAGGCTTCGTTGAAGTGAATGATGAAGCGCTGGAGCAAGCGCTTCATCGACGGCGTGCGCGGCATCAGTTCGAGAATGTAGGTGGTGCCCTCGTGCGCGCCGGTGATGTGATAGGTCTGCTCGACGCCTTCCAGATTCAAACTGGCGGTGATGGCGGCGATGCCGGCGTCGAGCGGTGAATGCTTGCCTAACGAGTACTTCTCGGCCGATTGAAATTTCGGATAATAAATCCAGAGCGTGAAACCATCGCTCACCGTGATGCTCGGCGAGTTACCGGTGACTTCGCGCTTGAACTTGTTCGGCGCCTGAAACCAGACCTTGCCCGAACTGGTCACCGGTTTGTTCATCATCCGGATCGTTTTCTCTTCCTTGAATTCGGCGTGGACCTGCGGTGCGCCGGCGCGTTTCTCCCGGATGCGCGCGAGCAGCGCTTTGACGTCGGTAGGCGCGAGCGGCTCGGAGAAAATTGTGCGAGCAAGCAGCGAGAAGAGGAAGAGGCAGGGGAGGAACTTAGACATGTTCGATCTGGACGACGTGAGACTCTACAGATTCTTCGCGCCATGTCTTGGGTTCAGCCGCCGCTGTTGCCGGTAAAGTGAAAAATACTGTCGCCGCCAGGCTCCAGAAAATGCCAATCGCGCAGGCAATGCCGAGTCCGGCCAGCGTCGGATTATTGGCCAGGCCTAACGAACCGAAGCCGGCGATGGCGGTGAGTCCCGCGAGGATCACCGGTTTCACCACGCCGGCGACATCGTGCTCGAGTTGTCGCGCTCTTTGCCACACCAGCAGGACGTAAATGCCGTAGTCCACCCCGATGGCGAGGACGAGACGGAAAGCGAGAACGTTGAGCAGATTGAGCGGAATTTGCAGCAGCTTCATCGACGCGATCATGGCGCGACCGCAAACATCAGCGTTGCGATCTGGATCAACCACAGTCGCCAGTCGCGATAAAGAAACGCGAGCAACGTGGCATCGAAAATCGCCATGAGCGTGCTGATGAAAATGAGCTGGTGCCGCGACCACGGAATCAAATCGGTGAGCGTAAAGCTCCAACCGGAAAGAACCATCGGCACACCGGCGACCGGCAGTTCGCGCCGCAACATTTCCTTCTGTTCCTGCGACGTGATCGGTTCGTTGGTGGTCACGAATCCGGTCGTGAGCAGAGGATCCGGCGCGAAGTAGCGATCGACCAGGAACCACCAGCTCGAAGTGCTCGGCAGAAGTTTTCGCCAATCGGGCACGGCGGCGTTCGCGGGTGCGACGCGTGCCAGATCGTCGAGCAGAGTAAAACCCGGCGGCGAAAGTTTCCTCGCTGAATCCTTCCTGCGTAATCGCATTTTCCAGCGCCTGCTTCGCGGCGACGAAATCGACCGTGCGCAATTTCTCGCGATTCACCTCCGCGCGTTGCGGCGAGAGCGCGAGCGCCGCCGGCGTGGAGAAGCTTTTGATTTTCCCGGCGGCCTGCAATTCACTCCAATGCGCGGCGACCTTTTGCCACGCATCATGCAATTCCTGCGCGTTCGATGCGCGCACAATGCCGAGAGCCGGTTCCCAGCGCGTCGGCATTTTCTGCATGATGGTGTGCAAGGCATAACCGGCGGCGCTGCGTCTTGGTTCGAGCGATTGCGTGCTCGCGTCGAAAATCAGGCGCGGCCGCGGTGAAAATGCGATCGCAGTGAGAATGAGCAGAATCGGCGTTGCAATCCAGAGCATGATGGCCGGCCGTCGCACCGTCCAGCGCACGTAGTTTTTCACCAGCGTGAAAATCCAATCGGCCCGCACGTTGTGCGTCGCGTTGCGCAGAAACAAGAAGAAGACCGTCATGGTGAACAATCCGGCGAGGAAAATTCCGATGGCGATGAGAACGCCGAGTTGAGTGAAGCCGGCCGAGCCGCTGAGCAGCAACGCGAGGAAGCCAACCGCAGTGGTCAGGGCACCGAAGAAAACGGCGCGGCCGAGATTTTTCACCGCTTCGGTCACTGCGCCGGGATGATCGCAACCGTCATCGCGCGCCTGTTGATAGCGGCCGAAAACCAGAATCGCGAAATCGACGCCGAGCCCGATGAGAATGGCGCAGAAGCCGACCGTGACCATGTTGAGCTCGCCGAAAATCAGCAGACCGGCCGCGAGCGCGACCAGACAACAGAGCAGCAACGAAAATCCCATTCCGATCAGCGGCACCCAGCGACGGAAGCCGAGCCAGAAGACTCCGCCGACCAGGAAGATCGAACCGAGCAGGGTGACGATGACGTCATGTCGCATGCTCAAGGAAATTTCCGCGACGTAAGCCGAACGACCGGTCACGAGAATTTCGAGTGGTCCGCCATCCCAGCCTTCACGCGCTTTGGCGCGAAACGCATTCACGTCGCGCATCAAGCGCTGGCAGGCGAACGCACCAATGTCCGGCTGATTCGTCACGATGAGAAACACGCGCATCGTGCGATCGGCTGAGGTGAGCGGCTGGTCTTCCTCCATGGTGGCGTTGCTCGCGAAAGGTTTCAGCGCGGGCGCGATCACGCCTAACGGATCGAGTGTTAGTTCCATTTGCGGCTTGGGCGAGCCGGCTTCGATCTCTTCATGCAAACGGTGGAGGCGCTCGGAAATTTTCGCCGGCTGCAAGAGCGAAACTGTTTCGGCAAAGGCGTCCGGTTCGAGATTCAGCAGCAACGGCACCGCGATCGATTGCAGATCGCGAATGCCGTCTGGCGTTTCCATTGGTGTCCCCGCGAGCACGCGCGCGCACCACGGCTGTTGGCGCAACGATTCGGCAAATTGCGGCGCGAATTCTTCCAGCCGGTCCGCGTCGTCGGGTTTGCAGACGAGCGCGAAAGTCAGCGCACGTACCTGGGAGAAATCGCGGTTGTAAACCTTCAGTCCTTCAACCGATTCGAAGCCGCGCGGGAGAAGATTCAACACTTCGGTGTCGAGTTTCATCCGCGTGATGAGGACGAGAATTGACCCGGCCGCGAGCAGGGCCACGCTCAGCCAGACAAGGCCGCGCCGCTGCGTGACGAGACGACTGATCGTGGCGGAAATAGACATGACGACGAGCGTTGGGTGTTACGGGCCGCGCGCTTCAAAAACGCAGATTGAAAGTTTCCGCGCCGCTCGTTAGGCGCACATTGTTGCCGCCGGCGACGACCTTGTCGCGCAAACCAAACCAGCCGTGCAATCGCGCCGGCGCGCTGGCGATCGGTCCCGCCCAGGCGCCGCGAGCCAGTGGACCTTCCGCGCTGGCGTACTGCGCGTCCTGGCGAATGACGATCAATTTCACGCCCGGACCTTTGGTAAAGGTGAGTTCGAAATCACCCGCGCTCGAATAGAGCGCGACCACTTCGCCGATGAGCGAAACTTTCGGGCCCTTGTAGGCGAGCTGGCCGGCCCTGCTTTGCCAGTTGGGCGCAGGTGAGGCGAACTGGTGAGTGGAAGTTGTGGAACAACTCGTTAGGCAAAAAAGGAGAAGAAGACTTAGGTGACGCATGGGTCTCAGGATGAAAGCGGGACAAGTTCCTCGAATTTTTTTTGCGGAAGCAGGGTGCGCTTCGGCGCGATCGGAAAATATTTTTGTAATCGAACGAGCAGGTAAAAGATCGCCATGCGCCATTTGATGGCGAAGCTCGTGCCGACGTTGCCGCCGAGCACCGCATTCACCGCGGGCGGAATCTGGAGAACGTCCTGCGGATGGAGAAAGACCTCGATGAATTCCTTCGAGTACCACGCATCGACAAAGCGCAGGTAAACGTCCATGGCGCGGTTGATGTTTTTTTCGTAACGCTGGAATCGCCGGCGGCGGCGTGCGGGATGATCGAGCACTTCGTGCAACACATCCGCGCTTTGTTCGCCCGCGAGAATGGCGAGGAAGACGCCGCTGCTGAAAACCGGATCGATAAAACCGGCGGCATCGCCGGCCAGCATCCAGCGGTCGCCGGTCAATCGCGCGCTGCGGTAGGAAAAATCCGCCGCCATGTTCACCGGGCTGACGCGCTCGCGCGTCCTGCATCCGTTCCATCAGCAACGGCTGTTCGGCGATGGCTTGCTCGAGAAATTCTTCCGGACTGAGTTTTGATTTCCGGTAAACCGCGCCGTCGAGCACTACGCCGATACTGGTGCGGCCGTTTTCGAGCGGAATGACCCAGAACCAGCGGTCGAGCGCGCGCACCATGGTTGTGAGTGTGCCGTCGCGGCCGTCATCGCGGACAAAGCCGTCGTAGTGCGCAAAGACGGAAAGTTTTTGCAGATGTTCGTAGCTTTTCTTCAGCTGAAACTTCGCGCTGATGATGGAATTGCGGCCACTGGCATCGATCACATATTTCGCGCGGACTTCGCCGCCAGAAGTCGTTAGGCAAACGTCATCAGCCCGAAAGTCGATTTGGTTCACCGACGTTTCCTCGCGCACTTCCGCGCCTTTCTCCGCCGCGTGATCGAGCAGGATCTTGTCGAACTGCGCCCGCGTCACCTGATAGGAGCGATCGGTCTGCGAACGGAACCCGTCTTCGAAATAAAATTTCACCCCGTCGTTGGCGCAGGCGCTATAGATGGCGCCGCCGAACTTCTCGATGAAACCGGCCCGCTGGAATTTCTCATGCAAGCCGAGGCGCGAAAACGCCTTCATGCTGAAAGGCAGGAGCGATTCGCCGATGTGAAAGCGCGGGAATTTATCGCGCTCGAAAATGACGACGCGCCGGCCGGCCTGCGCCAGCAACGCGGCCGCCACACTGCCCGCGGGACCGCCGCCGATGATCGCCACATCATAATGCCGGTGCTCCATGCGGCGACCAAGGTAGCAAAGATGTTTGAAATTGCACTTGGCGAGAGCGGTGTCTTCCTGCTTCGCTCTGCGGATGCATTTCTCTCGTAGTTTCGTTCGCCGCCGCGGACACGAAAGCGGTTCGGTTATCGTCCTTCTCCTGGTCGTGCTCGCCGCGGTCGGTGTCGGCTGGTGGCTCTTAAAATCGTCGCGCGACCGGCGCGAGAAAGAAGGTCTGGCCTTCGCTCATCAGGCGATGCAGCACGTTGTCCTGCAACGCGATCAGCGTTTCCTTGATTTTTATCTCTCGCAAAAAGCGCAACAGCAATATCCACCCTCGTTTCGCATGCGCCTGATGGATTACGTGCGCGAACCGGGCGAGCCCAATCCGAATTACAACCTGAAAGGGCAGGTGACGTTCACGCAGCAGTTCTTCGAGCCGAACGGAAGCTTCATCGGCGAATTCGCCTATCCGACCGGGCCCGCCTATTTCGAGGTGCACATTTCGCATCCGGGCGCGCTCTGGCAGATCGACGATATCAACTGGACCTGGAACCCGCCCGCGCCCACACCCACACCAGTGCCGGTGGTTTCGGCAACGCCAATACCGCTTCCAACCGCGACGCCGACGCCGACACCGCACAAGAAAAACTGAGGCGGGTGGCCTAACGACTCAACGCCAGTTCGCGTTCCGGTTCGGCCGCTTCGGCGGAGAACTGCGTGGACGCCGTGCCATTACGGCGACGCTCGATCAGGCGACCGTCACTGCCTTTATCGGCCGCGAGTTTCATCCCGACCAGTTTGCTCACGCCGCGTTCTTCCATCGTCACGCCGTAAAGCACGTCGGCTTTCGCGATGGTGCGTTTGTTGTGCGTGATGATGATGAACTGGCTCTGCTCGACAAAGCGGTCGAGCACCTTGATGAAACGGTTGATGTTCGATTCGTCGAGCGGCGCGTCCATTTCGTCGAGGATGCAGAACGGACTCGGGCGCACCATGTAGATGGCGAAGAGCAACGCGACTGCCGTCATGGTTTTCTCGCCGCCGGAAAGCAGGGAGATACTCTGCAACTGTTTGCCGGGCGGTTTGGCCGTGATCTCAATGCCGCATTCGAGCGGATTGCTTTCATCGACTAACGAGAGGTCGGCGCGTCCGCCACCGAAAAGCTCGGCGAACATCTCGCGGAAGTTGATTCGCACCTGCGCGAAGGTTTCGGCGAAAAGTTTTTGCGTCGTGCTGTTGATCTTCGCGATAACGTCGAGCAATTCCTTGCGCGAGGCGGTCAGGTCGTTGTTCTGCGCTTCCAGGAAACGATAACGCTCTTCGAGCTCGTCGTATTCCTGCACGGCGTCGAGGTTCACCGGACCCATCGCATCCAGTTGTTTCGTCAGATCGCCGATAATATTTTCGAGTTCCGTCGGATCGATCTCGGTCGATTCACTTTCCCCGGCTTCGCGTTTCTTCAATTGCACGCGCAGCGTTTTCTGGAAGCCGTAATGGTCGGCGGCGAATTCGCGCAGATCGAGCTGGTAACGCCGCGTCACATGCTCGAGCAGATTCTCCACCCGCAACTGCAACTGCGTCTGTCGCACCTGTTCCTGGCCGCGCGCGTCGTGCAGTTCGTTCAAAGAATTGCGCACCGTGCGCAGGGCGGATTCCAAATTGTTCACGGCGGCGAGGCGGGTCGATCGATCCTGCGCAACGGTCGCGACCTTGTCCTCCGCGCGCGCCAACTCGGCGGTGTGCGAGGCAATCGCAGCTTCGGCCTGTTGCGATTCGGTGCCCTGCGCTTCGAGTCGACGTTGGTAGTTGGCAATGTCGGCGTGACGCGCGTCGATCAATTCGCGCAATTCTTCTTCGCGCGCCGCCATGGGCTGACGCTGGCTAACGAGACTTTCCTGGCGCTGCTTTTCGGTCGCAACCTCGAGCCGCAACGTTTGCAGATGCTCAGCGGTTTCCTCTTCATGCAAACGCGCCTGTTCGTTGGCATCCGCTGCGGCGCTGCTGTCGCGTTTGCTGTTCGGAAACTGAAGTTTGCAGCGCGGCGAGCTCCTCTTCGAGTTGCGCGATGCGTTCGTCCGCGAGTTTCGTTTGCTGTTCCAGCGTCGCTCGCTCGCTTTGCAGTTGATGCAGCTTGTCCTCCGCGGCGCGCAATTGATGCTCGAGCAACAGCATCTGCGCGGATGATTGCGAATGCTCGGAGTGCGCGGTCTGATGTTGATGCCGCGCCTGCTCCAACGTCGCCGTCACCGAAACCGCCGCGGTTTCCATTTCCGTGCGGCGTTTGCTGATCTGCGCGAGCTTCTTTTCCAGGTCACGCACTTCCTCCGCGGTGTCGGCGATAAGTGCATTGCGACCGAGCAACGAGGTCGCGTTGACTTCCGGTCCCGCCGAAAACAACGCCGGCGGTGGAGATGAATTCGCCCGCGACGGTGGCGAATTGCAGGACCGGATGCTCTTTCTTCAAACGAAAGGCGGTCTCGAGATCGGCCACGATGACAACACCGCGCAACAATCGCCTAACGAGTGGTTGCAGCGTTCCGGCGCGTCGACTTTGTCGATGGCCCACGAAACTGCGCCATCGGGCAGGTCGACCAGGTGATCGTCGCTGCCCGCCACGCTGAGCGCGGGCAGGGCGAGAGCGGCTTGGCCGAGACTGTTGCTGGTGACGTTGCGCAAAATCTCGGTCGCGAGTGCCGGGTCCTGCAAAACGACCGCGTGCATGTTGCGACCGAACGCGGCCTCGAGCGCCGGAATGAATTCGCGGTCGACGTTGAGGGCCGACACCAGCGCGCCGGCCAGCGCGGGACGAATGCGTTTCGGATCGTCGAGACCTTTCAGGACGGCCTGTGAACCCTTGGCCAGGCCTTCGCCTTCCTCATTCAACTGGCGGAGAATTTCCAGGCGCGATTGCTTCTCGGCCATGGCGCGCTCCGTCCGGAAAAATTCCTTCTCCGTTTCGCCTAACGAGTGCTGATGCGCATGCAGTTGCTGTTCGGCCGCGCGCACCGCCTGGAAAAGACTCTCGACCGATTGCTCCCTCGTTTCGCTCACCGTCCTGGCTCGATCGAGCGTGGCCTGCGCTTCGTCGCGCGTTTGCGTGGCGTGACTGATCTCCGCTCCGAGTTCCGTGATTCGCGCAAACGTCGTGTCACGGCGGCTTTTCGTTCCCGAAATTTCATCACCGAGCGCGTTGACTCGATTCTCGGCCTTTGAAAGCGCGGTCTGCAACGACTGCAATTCGGCCTCGCGTTCGGTGCGCTGCTTGCGCAACGCCGATGACCTGGCAGTTAGTTCCGCGAGTTCATTCTGCTTCGCTTCCAGCAGATGCTGCGTTTTCTCGATCCGCGCGTCGGCTTCTTGAATCTGCGTCGCCTGTTCGTTTCGTTTTGCCTCCGCCGACTGCAATGTCGCGCGTGTAACGCTCGATCAGTTCGGCAATCTCCTGCGCGCGCTGTTGGTTGAATTCAATCCGGCTGCGGTGTGCCGGACATTTCGCTGTGCAAGCGTTGTACCTCCGCGCGCGCATCGCCGATGCGCGCGTCGACGTTGTCCAGTTCGCTGCGTTTGCCGGCGAGTTCGTTTTCGCTCGCTTCGATTTTCGCCAGCGTCTCGCGTTCTGTTTCCGGCAAACGCGATCAATCTCGGCGCGGCATCGTTCCAGTTCTCCTTCAAGCTCTTCGAGTTTGCGCCGCGAATGATGCGTATCGAGCACCTGCAAATCGGCCAGCAACGTCTGGTAGCGCCGCGCCTTGCCGGCCTGCCGTTGGAGCGAACCGATCTGGCGTTTCACTTCCTTGATGATGTCGCCGATGCGCAAAAGATTGGCCTCGGTTGCTTCCAGTTTGCGGAGTGCTTCCTTTTTCTGGCCTTTGTATTTCGTGATCCCGGCGGCTTCTTCGAAAACCGTGCGGCGATCTTCCGGACGTGAGCTGAGAATCAAATCGATCTTGCCCTGCTCCATGATCGAGTAGGCGGTGCGGCCCACACCGGTGTCGGCGAAAAGACTGTGGATGTCCTTCAGCCGGCAGACGGTCTTGTTGAGCAGGTATTCCGAATTGCCGTCGCGGAAAACGCGGCGCGTCACGCGCACTTCGTGCCAATCGACGCCGAGTTCCTGCGCGCAATCGGTGAAGGTGAGCGAAACCTCGGCGAAGCCGAGCGGTTTGCGTGAGTCGGTGCCGTTAAAAATAACGTCGGCCATTTCGCCGCCGCGCAGTGCCTTGGCCGATTGTTCGCCGAGCACCCAGCGGACGGCATCGAGCACGTTGGATTTGCCGCAACCGTTCGGGCCGACGATGGCGGTAACGCCCTCGTGAAATTCGAAAGTGGTTTTATCGGCAAACGACTTGAAGCCGAGAAGCTCGAGCGACTTGAGATGCATGCAGCTGCGTTTGGAAATGAGTAACGTGCAAGAACGGCTCGGCGCAAGCAAATAAACGCAAGATAGCGGCCTTGGCCGCGGTGCGAACCACCATATATTGGGTTCGGCGGCTCACTTGGCCGCTACAAGCCGTCGTAGAAAGTATAAGCCCGAGCCCACCGCCAAGACCGCACCGAGCACCGCGAACTCCTTCGCGCTCGCATGAGTCAGCATCCAGATGATGACCGCGACGGCGATGAAGGGAAATACCTGCGCGCCTGGAAACCCAAACGGGGCGCCGTCGGTCCGGACATCACCACGCACCAGCTGCCACGCCGCCGCGCAACATAACATATATAGAAGCAGGGCCGCGACGTTGGACATGACCGCGAGACCTTCGAAACTGGAACTAAACGACAAGACGAGCGCCAACGCCGCATAAATGATGATGGCGACGTCAGGTGAACGAAATCGCGGATGCACATGCGCGAACCAATTCGGCAACACACCATCACGACCAAAGGCAAACAACGTGCGCGGTGAACTGAGAATGTCGCTCGTGACATAACCGAAAGAGGAAACGGTCGCGCCGATCAGCAGGAGCATTCGCCCGAAGTTGCCGAGAAAGACGCCGGCTGCTTCGGCCAAAGGTGCGGTGGTGTTTTCGCCGAGACGCGTCCCGAGCACTCCCTGCGCGACGAACTGGATGAGAAGGTAAACAAGAGTCGTCAGGCCAATCGCAAGAAAAATGGCGCGGGGCACCGTCCGCGCCGGATTGCGCACTTCGCCGCTGGGCGTGAGCGAGCCTTCGATGCCAAAGAAGGCAAACATCAACAGGAGAACGGCGTTGCCTAACGAGTGGTTGCCGGCCGGCACCGACAGGGCAAGCGCATCCGGTTTGATGAAGAAAATTCCAGCCGCGATAAAGACAAGCAGCGGAATCAGTTTGACCAGAGTAACCAATGTCACCGCGCTCGCGCCTGCGCGCACGCTGCGAACGTTGATGGCGACAAGCGCTACGAGAATGAGCAACATCATCCCGAGGCGCGCCGCGCTCGTGGCCAGCGACCGGTGACATCGCGCCCGCGGCGTCGACCAGCACATTCATGACCGCGGCGACGCCGAGAAGGTTGGTGGTGAAATTCATCAGGCCGGCGAGAAAACCCACGTAACGGCCAAACGCGACTTCGACGTAGGCATACAGTCCGCCGGTCATTGAGACACGCGAGCCGGCGACGGCGAAGCAGGTGACAAAAATTGCCTGCGCGATCGCACAGACGATGAAGGCAATCGGCGCCGCGCCGCCCAGCATCTTGGCCATCGTGCCGGGCAAAACGAAGATGCTCGCGCCGATGGTGGTGTTGACGATGTTGGCCGCGAGCGCGGGCACGCCGATGGCGCGGACCAATTGTGCATCGGGATCTTTCGGTCGCGCCGTCGTGCTCGTTTCGTTAGGCATTCAAAGCGAATAGCAAAATGCGCAGAACCTGTCTAACGTGCGCTCATGCGCGCAAGTCACCTCGAAGAGTATTATCAATTTCTCCGGTTCCCGAGTGTCTCAACCGACGAAGCCTACGCCGATAACGTCGCCGAGTGCGCGCATTGGCTGGTGGAAAAACTGACCGCGATCGGTTTGGAAGCGAAGTTAATGCCCACGCCGGGTCATCCGGTTGTCTGGGCGAAAAACAAACACAAGCCCGGACGCAGGACGGTCATGATTTACGGGCATTACGATGTGCAGCCGCCCGATCCGCTCGAGCTGTGGGAATCGCCGCCGTTCGAGCCGGTCTTGAAGGACGGTTACGTTTTTGCGCGCGGCGCGACCGACAACAAGGGACAAATTCTCGCGCACATTCTCGGCGTGCAGGAAACGATCGAGAAAGACGGCGACCTGCCGGTGAATTTACATTTCGTCATCGAAGGCGAAGAGGAGATCGGCAGCGGCAATCTCGGGAATTTTCTTTCACAAAATAAGGAGGCGTTGAAATGCGATGTCATCGTCGTCTCCGACACCGGCATGATTGCAAAAGGCACGCCGACCTTGAGCTACGGCTTGCGCGGTGTGACCGCACTGGAGATGAAAGTGACCGGGCCGAAAATCGATTTGCACTCCGGCGTGTTCGGCGGCGCGGTTGCAAATCCGCTCACCGCCCTCGCGAAAATGATCGCGAGTTTGCACGACGCCAATGGCCACGTCGCCATCGAAGGTTTTTACGACAAGGTTCGGCCGCTGGAAAATTGGGAGCGCGAGATGTGGCAGAAGCTGCCGGTGGATGGCGACGCTCTGATTTTGAATGAAAGCGGCTCGCCGGAACTTTTCGGCGAGAAGGGTTTTTCGACGTTCGAACGCATCTGGGCGCGGCCGACCGCGGAGCTAAACGGCATCGGCGGCGGGTATCAGGGACAGGGGACGAAAACTGTTCTGCCGAGTTACGCGATCGCGAAGATCACATTTCGTCTCGTGCCCAATCAGGACGGGCCAGACATTCTGGAGCTGGCGAAAAAACATCTGCGCAAACATTGTCCGCCCGGCGTGACGCTCGACATCACCGATGGTCACAGCGGACCGTGGTATTTGACTGATCCACATTCCGAAGTTGGCAAAGCGGCGCAGCGCGCCTTGAAGGAAGCCTTCGATGGCAAGGAACCCGCGCTCATTCGCGAAGGCGGCAGCATCCCGATCACCGCGCAATTCCGCACGATTCTCGGCGTCGAAACTTTACTGCTCGGTCTCGCCCTGGCGGATTGCAAAGCGCATTCGCCTAACGAGAACTTCCCGCTGGAGAATTTCGATGCGGGAATTCGCCTGAACAAAGCCATCCTGAAGGAACTGGCGCGTTGAGGTTCGGCGGCTGGAGAACGACAGCGGGCATTCTACTCGCGCTGGCCCTGGCGTGCGAAACGTCGCTGCCGCTCGTGCGAGCGGAGGAGACGTTTGGTCACGCGGTCAAGCGCGTCTTCCACCCGACGCCCACGCCGGTGCCGAAGAAGAAACATCATCGTCGGACGCACAAAGCCGCGGCGGCGGAGAATTCGGAGACCACTCCGACGCCGTCACCGTCACCGTCACCAACTGAATCACCGACGCCGTCTGCCACTCCGGAGCAAACACCGACGCCCAGCCCGAGTCCGACGCCGCCAGGCAAGAAGAAGAAGAAGTATTCCGAGAGTCCCACTCCATCGCCCAGCGTAACGCCGGAGGAAACTCCGAGTCAGTCGCCGACGCCGAAAGGCAAAAAGAAAAAGAAATCGGAGGAAACTCCAACTCCATCACCGAGCGCGACGTCGGAACCAACTTCATCGCCTAACGAGAAGAAGGAGAAGCTCGGCGGTGTTTCCATTCCGCCTGACGAGATCACCGGTTTCGATTCCTATCCCGAGCCGGTGAAGAAGCTGATCACCTCCGCGCTTGAGCTCGCCGGACGCAATCTCAGTTACAAGTACGGCTCGGCCGATCCGGCCAATGGCGGAATGGATTGCTCCGGTTTCGTCTATTATCTGTTGAAGGAGCAGGGCATCGCGAATGTCCCGCGCGATTCGAGCGAGCTCTACGTCTGGGTGCGGAAGTCAGGGAAATTCGAAGCCGTCGTGAGCCGTAGCGACGACACGTTTGAGCTGGCAAATTTGAAACCGGGCGACCTGATGTTTTGGACGGGCACCTACGACATCAACCGCGATCCGCCCATCACGCATGCCATGATCTATCTCGGGCGCGAAAAGAGCAACGGTCGCCGCATCATGATCGGGGCGAGCGACGGGCGCACTTATCATGACGAATCGCGCTACGGTGTGAGCGTTTTCGATTTTCGGCTGTCGCGTCCGGGAAAAAACGCCACCAATGGCCGCACCCCGGACTTTGTCGGCTACGGCGCCATTCCTGGGCTGGGGGATTGAGACACAGCCGGCAGGGCGTTTTCGCGTCGTAAGCGGAATACATCCCATGCGATCCACAGGACGTATGCGGCCAGAAGAATAATGACGACACGTTGCTCCCACACCGTCAGCGCAAAGACTTGCCGCAGTTTTTTCATCGCGCGTAACGAATCGGATCAGTCAGGCCTGCTTCGCGAAATCCTTTGAGTCGCAGCAAACACGCGTCGCATTTGCCGCAGGCGCTGCCGTCCGGTGCGGGATCATAACAACTGTGGGTGAGGGAAAAATCGACGCCAAGCTCCGCGCCTTTGCGCACAATTTCAGCTTTCGTCAGGCGAAGCAGCGGCGCGTGGATTTTGAACTGCGCGCCTTCCACCCCGGCTTTGGTGGCGAGATTGGCCAGCTGTTCGAACGCGCGCAGAAATTCCGGCCGGCAATCCGGATAGCCGCTGTAATCAATCGCATTCGCGCCGATGAAAATGTCCGTCGCGCCGAGTGTTTCCGCGAAAGCGAGCGCATAGGAGAGCAGAATGGTGTTGCGCGCCGGCACGTAGGTCGCCGGAATTGCACGCGCCATTTCATTCTCTGCCCGCTCCTGCGGAACGGCGATATCGTCCGTCAGCGCCGAGCCGCCAAACATGCGCAGGTCGATCTGCGCGATGCGATGATCGCGCACGCCTAACGAGTGCGCGACGCGTTTGGCCGCTTCGATTTCAATCTGGTGGCGCTGTCCGTAGGCAAAGGAAAGGGCGTGCGGCTCGAACTTTGCCGCGCGCGCCAGGGCGAGCGTGACGGACGAATCGAGCCCGCCGCTCAGGAGAACAACTGCGTGCGCCATCGCTCTTTCTTTCGCGCCTGCACTCGCGAGCGTCGAGAAGATTGCGTAGGTTCGGCCTCGATGTGGAAGAACTTTCGCTACCGGCTGGAATGGCTCGCGCTCATGGCGGCGTTGAAAATCGTGCCGCTGTTTTCGCGCGATGCCTGTTACCGGATCGCCGGATTCTTCGGACGACTGGCCGCGCATCTTGATCGGGCCGGGCGACGCGTGGCGCTGGCGAATCTGGAGGCGGCGTTCGGTGAGGAATTTTCGCCGGAACGTCGCGCGCAGATCGTGCGCGAATCCTACGAACATTTCGCGCGCACCATGCTCGATCTTTTCTGGAGTCCGCGCCTAACGAGTGAAAATTTCCGCGATTACATCGAATTTCAGAACGTGGAACAGGCCATCGCGGCGGTCGCTCCGCACGGCCACAGCTGCGTCGTCGGCACTTTTCACTACGGAAATTTCGAATGGCTCGGTCTGGCCACGGCGTGGCTCGGTTATCCGTGCGACATCCTCACCCAGGAATTCAAAAACCCGCTGCTCGATCAATTCTTTCAGAAGCTGCGCGAGCAATCGGGCCACAAGAATGTCGCGCGCGAAGGCGCCATCATTCGTCTTTACAAAACGCTGCGCCGGAAAGGCCGCGTCGCTCTGCTCGTCGATACGACTTTGCCGCCGCATCATCCCACGGTGGTAATCGAATGCTTCGGATTAAAAACCATCCTGACTGTGGCGCACGCCTGGTTGCAGGAACGCACCGGTGTTCCCTTGATTCCGATTTATTGCGAACCGCTCCCGCACGGCCGTTATCGCGTTACGACTCTGCCGGCGGTGCAGCCCGCGCCCGGCACGACGCACCAGGAAATCGCGCAGGCCTGCTGGGACGCGTTCGAACCAGTCGTTAGGCGAAATCCGGCGCCGTGGCTCTGGATGTACAAACACTGGCGCTACACGCCAGTCAATGCCGCGCGGCCGTATCCGTTTTACTCGCAGGAATCGCCCTTCTTCGAACAAATCGCGTCGCGGCCGAATTACGAGAAGCTCGATCGCAGTCGTATTCCGCAGGCGGTGCAATCATGAGTTGGAAAAGCATCCGGCAACGCGCGGAATGGCTCATCGTCAGGATCGCGATTTTCATCCTGCCGTTGTTACCGCGACGAATGGCACGCGCCATCGGTCATGCCGTCGGGACTTTTGCCTCGATGGTGCATGCGGAAGGCCGGCAGGTGGCGCTGAGCAATCTCGATTGCGCCTTCGGTCCGGCGATCTCCGTGGCACGCAAACGAGAACTCGTTAGGCAATCCTATCAATCCTTCGCCCACTCGCAGGCCGATCTCTATTGGAGTCGCCGCCTAACGAGTGAAAATTTCACGGACGTTTTTGAAATCGAAGATCTCGCCAATGTGAAAAGCGGGCGTCCGGTGATTTTCGCCTGTCTGCATTACGGCGGCTTCGAGTGGATTGGAATCGCGCTGCGTTTTCTCGGCTTCGATTGCACGCTCGTGACGCAACCGCTCAAGAACCCGTTGCTCACTCCGATGATCAGCAGGCTGCGCGAAATTTCCGGTCAGCAGGTGATCCAGCGCGAAGGCGCGTTGCTCCGTTTGTTTCGTGCGCTGCGCAGCGGGCGCAACGTCGCCTTCACGGTCGACCTCACTGTTTCACCGCGTCTGCCCAGCGTGCCGATCGCCTGTTTCGGATTGCAAACCTGTGTGACGATCGCGCACGCGTGGCTGCACCAGCGCACCGGCGCCTCGATCATTCCGACGCACTGCGAGCCGTTATCGCACGGACGTTATCGTCTCGTCTTTCATCCGGCGCTGGAGATCGAACGACAAGCAACGCCATCAGCAAATCGCACAGGCCTGCTGGGATCGTTTCGAACCAGTCGTTAGGCAAAATCCCGCGCCGTGGTTGTGGATGTACAAACATTGGCGTTATCTGCCGCCACAGGCCGCGCGCGCCTATCCCTTTTACGCGAATGAATCGTGGCACTTCAGCCGGCTATTGGCCGAGGCGGAAAAGTCTGAACCACTTCCTGAGACATTGACAAATGCCCGTGCTTAGGCTTTTGCATTGCTCATGCGACTCTTCTCCCGAATCGTCCTTCTCCTGTCCGCGCCGGTCGCGGTCTTCCTGACCGGCTGCGGAACCACTTCCACCTCCTCGGTCTCCAGCGGCAACTACCACGTCGTCGCGCATCGTCCGCACAATCCCGATGCCGTGCGCGTCAAGGTCTCGCTCGCGCGACAAAATATCTACGTCATGGAGGGCGACCGCTGCCTGATGGCCGTGGCCTGCACCGTCGGCATTCCGGCGAAGCCGACACCGAAAGGCAACTTCCGCATTTACCGGAAGGAGGAACACAAGCGCAGCGGGTCGTACGGATTTCGCGTGCAGGGCGACAAAGTCATTCCCGCCGAAGCAGGCTCGAATATTCCCGGCCGCTACGTTGGTTATCCCATGGGTTATTGGTGCGAGTTCGCGCCGGCCTACGGATTTCATCAGGGTTACGTGCATCTCGCGCCGCGCAGTCACGGCTGCATTCGGTTGAAAGGTGAAGCGGCGCCGAAATTCTACGCGCTCGTCCACAACGGGACGCCGGTAGACATCGCGGAAACGCAGCCGGAAGACGCGACCTTAGGCAAACAAGTGCAGCGGGTGGATGACTCACGCACACCCGATCCGCCGGGCAGCGTTTCCATTTCGGAGGCGGCTTTCTTGCGCCCGTCCGGAGCGTTGTTCGAAGACTAACAACTGCAGCGGCGGTTCATGACCGCCGAATGCGTGGATTGCGGCGATAGGCTTTCGGCGGTCACAGACCGTCGCCATAACCTCGACTGGCGTTCGGCTGACTTTCCTCGATACTCCGACTCGTGACGACGAATCTGATCTCCAGCGGCACGACCGCGCGCGAGAAAGTGAACCTGCGCACGCCCGAAGTGATGACGGCGGTGCAGGAGCAGGTGGAATCGCATTATCGCAGCGATATCGTCGATAAGATCCGGCGCAACGGCGGCATCCTCTCGTTAGGCGATGTCACCGTGCGTCTGGCGAAGCAATTCGGTTTTTGCTACGGGGTCGAGCGCGCGATCGACCTGGCCTACGCCGCCGGAAAAGTTTTCAAGGACCGGCGGCTCTTCATTCTCGGGCGAAATCATTCACAACCCGGAAGTGAACGAGCAGATCCGTTCGTTAGGCATCAAGAACCTGATGGGCAAGAACAAGGAAGCCGACATCGACGACCTGGAACCGGACGACGTCGTCATCGTGCCCGCCTTCGGCACCGACGTTGCGACCTTGCAGCACATCAAGGAGCGCGGTTGTCAGATTGTCGATACGACCTGCGGCGACGTCATGAGTGTTTGGAAACGCGTGCGCAAATACGCCAGCGAATCCGCCACCTCGATCATTCACGGCAAAGCCGAGCACGAAGAGACGAAGGCGACCAGCTCGCGCGCGCTCGGCGATGGCAAGGGACATTACCTGGTCGTGCTGACGCTGGCCGAGACCGATTACGTTTGCGATTACATCCGCCACGGCGGCAACAAGCAGGAGTTTCTCGAGAAATTTCGCAATGCCTACTCGCCCGGTTTCGATCCTGATCTGCATCTGCGCACGATCGGCGTGGCCAACCAGACGACGATGTTGCGCGGCGAAACGGAGGAAGTGCAGCGGCGCATTCGTCAGGCCATCACCGATCGCGATGGTCCGGAGCTCGGCGCGAAGAATTTCCGTTTCTTCGACACGATCTGCGGCGCGACGCAGGAACGCCAGGATGCCTTGCGCGAATTGCTCGATGTGAAGATGAATTTGCTGCTGGTCGTCGGCGGTTACAACAGCTCGAACACGTCGCACCTCGCGGAGATGGGCGAAGAAAAACTGCCGACGTATTTTGTCCGCAACGCGTCGCGCTTGCTTTCGAAGCGGGAGATTCTCCACTACAACCTGCACGAGAAACAGGAAGTGATCGCGAAGGATTGGCTGCCTGAGGGACGCCTGGTGGTTGGCATTACCGCCGGTGCTTCCTGCCCAAATAATCTCATTGAAGAAACGCTCATTCGTCTCTTCGATCTGCGCGGGATAAATCGCGAGCAACTCGAGGCCGCGGCCTGATTCGCCGCGGCGCCAACAAGATTCCTCCCAGATGAGCGCGGATCCATCGCTGGTCGGATTGCGTGATCGCACAGCGGAACAGGCGGCAGCTGAGTTCGACGCGCTGCAAAAGAAACTCGTGCCGCTCTGGCGTTCGATTGAATCCTTCAATCAGGATGAGCAAACCATCGTTGTCGTGCCGTCGATGACGATCGACATCTCCGCGACTGGCGCGGAAGCGCAGGCTTACGAGGAGCGTTTTCTGTTTTTGTTGTTGCTGCTCGCGCAACCGCGGGCGCGCCTGATCTACGTCACGTCGCAGGCGATTCATCCGAGCGTGATCGAATATTATCTCGATCTCTTGCCGGGCGTAATTCCGAGCCACGCCTTCAAACGGTTCACTTTGATCGCGCCGCATGACGGATCGGCGCGCCCACTGAGTTTGAAATTGCTCGAGCGTCCGCACCTGCTCGAACAAATCCGCGCGCTCATCCCGGACAAGGACCGCGCGCATCTCGTCTGTTACAACACGACGTTTCTCGAGCGCAATGTCGCGCTGCGTCTCGGCATTCCGCTTTACGGAGCGGATCCGAAGTTTTTCCATTTCGGAACCAAGACCGGATGTCGTCAGCTCTTCGGCCGCGCCGGAGTGAACCATCCGTTAGGCGTGGAAAATTTGCGCAGCATCGAGGAAGTGAACGCCGCTTTGGCCAGGATGTTGGCGCAACGGCCATCGATGCAGCAGGCGGTGGTGAAATTGAACGAAGGCGTTTCCGGCGAAGGCAACGCGCTGGTCGACCTGGCCGGTCTCGATTCGCCTAACGAGCAGTCAATCGCGGAACGCATGCGCGCCATGCGTTTCGAGATGAAGGGAATCACCTTCGAAGGTTACGCGGCGAAATTTCAAAATCGTGGCGGCATTGTCGAGGAGCGCGTCGGTGTCGGCGCGCAGGAAGTGCGCAGTCCCAGTGTGCAGATGCGCATTACGCCGCTCGGCAAAGTCGAACTGCTTTCCACGCACGACCAGATGCTGGGCGGACCGAGCGGGCAAAGTTATCTCGGCTGCATTTTCCCGGCTGATCCGGCCTACGCTGTTGCCATCACTCGCGAAGCGAAAAAGGTCGGCGAAATTCTGGCCGAAGCCGGTGTCATTGGACGGTTCGCGATCGATTTTGTCGTGACGCGTGCGAACGAATCCGCGACCTGGGAGTGTTACGCCATCGAGGTGAATCTGCGTAAAGGCGGCACGACGCATCCGTTTCTCACCCTGCAATTTCTTACCGGCGGAAGTTACGATTGGGAAAACGGCATCTTCACCGCGCCGAACGGTCAGAAGAAATTTCTGATCGCGAGCGATCATGTGCAGTCGCCCAAATATCGCGCCTTCACGCCCGACGACTTGTTCGATCTGGTCGTCAGGCGCGGATTGCATTTCGGGCAGGTTCGACAAACCGGCGTGGTCTTTCACATGCTCAGCGCGCTCGGCACGACCGGGCTGCTTGGTTTGACCGCGGTGGGAAATTCGCCGGAGGACGCGCGCACGATTTTTGAGGAAGCGAGACGCGTTCTCGATGAAGAAGCCAGGCTCGACGAGATGTAGCGCGTGAATTCGCGAGTTCTCGATGCACCGAAAGTGTCGCTGTTAACGGCGACCTGCATCGTGATCGCGAACATGATCGGCACCGGCATTTTCACCAGCCTCGGTTTTCAGATTGGCGATCTGCCGAGCGGATTCGTCATCGTCATGCTTTGGAGTGGTCGGCGGCTTCTGCGCGATGTGCGGCGCGCTTTCCTATGCGGAACTCGGCGCGGCCCTGCCGCGTTCCGGCGGTGAATACAATTTCCTGCGCGAAATCTATCATCCATCGCTCGGCTTTCTCGCCGGCTGGGTTTCGGGGACGGTCGGATTCTCCGCGCCGGTCGCGATTGCCGCCATGCCCTTCGGCGTTTACATGGGTCAACTTTTTCCCGGGACCCATCCGCTCTTCTGGGCTTTTGGTGTGGTTTGGATCACGACCGCGATTCTGCTGCTCGATCTTCGATTGGGCAGCGCGTTCCAGATTGCCTCGACCTTGCTCAAAGTAGGTTTGATTCTCGTCATCATCTGCGCCGGACTACTCGTTAGGCACACCCAACCAATTTCATTTCATCCTGTGCGGGGTGACGCCGCCCTCATTGGCAGCGCGCCGTTCGCCATCAGTTTGTTCTGGGTCATGTACGCCTACTCCGGCTGGAACGCGTCCACCTATATCACGAGCGAATTGCGTCATCCGACGCGCGACATTTTGCTTTCGGTCGGAATTGGCACCGTGATCGTGACCATTCTCTATGTCGCGCTCAACGCCGTCTTTCTTCGTACCACGCCCGCGGCGGAGATGATCGGCAAATCGGAAGTGGCCTTCATCGCGGCCACCCACATCTTCGGTGCGACCGGTGGCCGGATCATGGCCTTGTTCATTTGTCTGGGGTTAGTTTCTACCGTCAGCGCCATGATGTGGATCGGCCCGCGGGTCACGATGACGATGGGTGAGGACTTGCACGCGCTCAGGCTGGCTGGGGCGCCGCAATCAGCGCGGCATTCCCGTGCACGCACTCTTGCTGCAATTTGCGATTGTGAATGTGATGCTGTTGACGGCGACATTCCAATCGGTGGTGAATTACGTGCAATTCAGTCTCACGCTGTGTTCGGCGCTAACCGTGCTGGGCGTATTTGTGCTGCGCTGGCGCCGGCCGGAGTTGCCCCGTCCCTACAAAGTGTGGGGTTATCCCTTCACACCGCTTATTTTCCTTTTCATCAGCCTCTGGATGCTCACGCATTTGCTGGCCGATCATTCGACCCGCCTGCCCTCGTTGCTCGGTCTGGGCACGACGCTGCTCGCGCTGGTGATCTATTTTGCGTCGCCCAAAACCGCAACTACTCGTTAGGCGATGAAGCGTTGTCTCTTTCTTTTTCTCATCGCGCCACTGCTCGTGGTGGCACAAACTCCGCCCACGCTCGACGAGACGGCGCGTTTCCTCGCCGGCATGCCAGTGGAAGGTCCGCTCGCGCCCTTGATGCAGACCACGGCATGGCAGGAACACGCGCGCGCCATGGACGACGCGTGGGCCAAGAAGCAGGCGGAACAAATCACGCCGATCCGCAACTGGATGTCGATCAACGCGCACGAGTTCTTCACCAGCACGGACACGATGTATTACATGTTTGCCGGTCCGGATTTTCTCTACGCCAACACGTTCTTTCCCAATTCGAACACTTACATTCTGGCCGGACTGGAACCGATCGGTCAGGTGCTCGATCTCACGCGTATTCCGCCGGAAGACGTGGTGGGAAACCTCGGTAACCTGCGCGCCACGCTCAGCGACCTCCTGCGCTTCCAGTATTTCATCACGAAAGACATGCGCAGCCAGCTGGGCCGCAGCATCTCGGGCACGCTCCCGCTCATGTATGTTTTTCTCGCGCGCACCGGCAACACCATCCTCGAGGTCGAGCGCCTAACGAGTCCAGCCGAAGGAGTGAAGATCACCTTCCGCGACAATCAGCGGCCGCAAACGCAAACGTTGTTCTATTTCAAAACCAACCTGGGCGACGGCAGCAGCAGCGCCTTTCTGAAATGGTGCGCCGAACGCGGACCGGGCTTGAGTCTGCTGAAAGCGGCCTCCTTCCTCCTGCACGGCGAGGGCTTTTCCAGCGTGCGCAATTTTCTCCTCGAACACAGCGAAGTCATTATTCAGGACGACTCGGGCATTCCGCTGCGGGCATTTCCGAAAGGCTGGTCGGTCAGTGTCTACGGACACTACGTGCCGCATCGAACGGAATTCGCCAAATACACGCAGCCGGATTTGCTCGCGCTGGCGCAGCGCGGTCCTTCGCATGGGCTGGGATTTGCCTTCGGGTATCATTGGCAAAAAGAGGAAGGGATGTTGATGATCGCGACTCCGAAACCGCGCGAGACGCCGATTCTTCGCGCGCTGCCGGCGGACGGTTAACGTTCGCGCCCGAGCAGGAGGCGCAGAAAACGCGCGTCGGAAAACGTGCGGAAATTGCCGTTGCGCACTGCGACGATTTGCAGCGACGGAATGACGTAAAGCCGCTGGTAACCGGAGCCGATGCACGCCACCAGATCGCCCGGCGCGTCGCGGCAAAGGCAGGCGCCGCTCCAACTCTGCGTTTGCCATTTCTGGTCGAGCATTTTTTCAAAATCGAATTCACGGCCACCGGGCGCGGCGCGGTTATTCCACCAGCCTAACGAGAAAGCGCGATTCGCCGCCGAACCGCGCCAACATTGATCGAGCGAATTTTCCGCGACCACGGGCGCGCCGTGATGCAGCACCAGTTCGCCGATCTTGGCCCACTGCCGCGGAGTTAGTTCCCAACCGGCCGCGAGCAACGGATTGCCCGCGCGATCGAGCAGGTAACGTTGCGAGCCGAGACCGAGTCGATGCAGGACGCGCCGCTCGAGATAATGCTGCGGGTCTTCGCCGTGCAGTTTCGTTTTCAAGACTGCATGGAAAACCTGCAGCGCGCTCGGTCCGTAAATGAAGGTGCGACCCGGCTCGGCTACGAGCGCTGATCGAATCGCAATCTCATCGCGGTCGCCGGGATCATCGTTGTGCAAACGAAAGACGGGTTCGAGTCCGCAGGAAAAGTCTAACAACTGCCGGATCGTGACGCGCGCTTTGCGCGGATCGTTTTGCCATTGCGGAATTGTCTCGGCCACACGCTCGTCGAGACTGAGCAATCCATCTTCGGCCGCGGCGAGGGCGGCGAGGTTCCAGAATGCTTTCGTGCCGCTGTAGATTTTTCGCGCCTCGTGCGCGCCGTCTTCGCGCAGCGTCTTGCCGTTCTCGAGCACGACCAGCGATGTGCCGCCGCGGCTGGTCGAATATTGCGCGGCGGCGTTGATAGCCGCGGGTTGCAACGCCGCCGAGGCGGAAGCGGCCAGCGCGAAAAAGAACAACGTGAAACGAATCATCACGCAGAATTGCGCGAGCGCAACGCGCAACGCGTGCGGCAACGCGCTGGCCCCGTCGCCGCCTAACGAGTGGTCGATTGCTTCCAGCCGATGAATCAGATCGGCCACCTCACGGCGCGCGTACGGTCCGCCGGCCGCAGCGCAGAAATGTGTCCGGCAACCGAACGGACGCGCCTCGTAGATCAGGCAGTCGCCGGTCGCGCGATCGAGCATCGGGCAAATGCCATCGGAATTTTCCGGCAATGTTTTGCGACCGGTGGCTTTGAAAGCTCGCGCCGCGACCAGTGCTTCGCCTCTCGTCAGGTAAGGTGTGCGGCCGGTTAGTTTAAAGTGGCAGCAATCTTTCCGGCGCAGGCAATTTCGTTCGATCGGCCGTTGCGCCAGCTCGGCGTATACCTGCCGCACGCTTTCGAGCGTTCGCGTCTGTTCGTCAGAATTTTTTGGTCTCACTCGCATCTGCCATGGCGTGTCCTGCGATCCAGCCGGTTGTCCAGGCCGCCTGAAAATTGAAGCCGCCGGTGATGCCGTCGATATCGAGCAATTCGCCCGCGAAGTAAAGATGCGGCACCACCTTGCTCTCCATCGTTTTGAAATTCACCTCGGACAGGCGCACGCCGCCGCAGGTGACAAATTCATCCTTGTTTAGAGTCTTGCCGGTCACGCCAACTTCGGTGGCGTGAAGTTGCCTAACGAGTGCAAGAGCACGTTGGCGCGGCAGCGTGGTCCAGCGCGTCTCGTCTGTTATGCCGGCCTGCCGGGCCAGCTCCTGCCACAAGCGCGCGGGCAGGGGAGCGATCGGTGAATTGGCCACCAGTTTGTTCGGCTGCGTTTCGCGGCGCTTTTGAAATTCGTCGGCGATCGCGCTTTCGTTTAACTGCGGCAGCCAGTTGATGCGCAGAGTGAAATTGTAATCGCGCGCGGCCAGCACGCGCGCGCCCCAGGCCGAGAGTCGCAGGACCACCGGCCCGCTCACACCGGCGTGTGTGATCAGGATCGCGCCGCGCTCGCGCAGTTTGCTTTCGGGAACGGTCAACTCGACTTCGTTGACCGAAACGCCGGGCAAGGCGCGGAGCCATGCTGCCTCAACGTGCAGGGAAAAGAGCGACGGAACGGGTGGCTCAATGGTGTGGCCTAACGAGTGCGCAATCTCTGCGCCGCTCGCATTGCGCGCGCCGCCGGTCGCGAGCAGGAGACGATCGCAGGTCAACGCGCTGCCGTCGGCCAGAGTCAGCTCAAATTCACCACTCGTTAGGCGGCGCGCTTTCTCCAGCGCCACGCGCGTCAGCAACTTCACCCCGGCCGTCTTCGCTTCGAAGAGCAGACAATCAATCACCGTGCCCGATGAGTCGGTCACGGGAAAGATCCGCCCGTCCTCTTCTGTTTTCAGTCGAACCCCGTGTCGCTGGAACCACGCCACCGTATCTTCCGCCGAAAATCGATGGAGCGCGCCGATCAAGGCGCGCGCGCCGCGCGGATAACGGCTGCTGAAAACGCGCGGATCAAGCGCGGTGTGCGTGACGTTGCAGCGTCCGCCGCCCGAGATTCGGACTTTGGTGAGAAAATGGGAGCTGCCTTCGAGAATGCGAATTTCATTTGCCGCCCGAGCACGCGCGCAGGCAATGGCGGCAAAGAATCCCGCCGCGCCGCCGCCGACAATGATGATTCGTTCCGCCACTCGTTAGACTAATCTTGACCGCGCCATGGCAAAGGCTCAGCCTCGCGCGCATGAACTTTTTCCAGCGTTACTCGGGTGCGGTTTACTCCATTATGCGACTCATCGTCGGATTGTTGTTTGCCTGTCACGGCGGGCAAAAAATTCTCGGGTTTCCGCCCACGGGCAAGCCGATGACGCTCGACACTCTGGGCATGGTCGGCGGCTACATCGAATTGATTTGCGGATTCCTCATCGCCTTCGGTTTCCTGACGCGTCCGGCGGCGTTCCTGGCCAGCGGCATGATGGCAGTCGCGTATTTCATGGTGCATGCCCATGGCGGTTTCTTTCCCATCATTAATCGTGGCGAAGCCGCCGTATTTTACTGTTTCGTTTTCCTGTTCATCTTCTTTCACGGTCCGGGTTGCATAAGTCTCGATGAGTTGATTTGGAAATCCAAGGAAGCCGGGGAGAGAAAGGTCTAACGAATGAATCGATTGCTGGTTGGGTTGCTGTTCTGCGCGCTCGGCGTCAGCGCGCAGGCGCAGGATTGGGCGAAAGAGCGGCTGAACAATTCGCCGCGTCACGGTGAGTGGGTCGAATTCAAATCGGGCGATCGCACGCTCAAGGCCTTCGTGGTTTATCCCGAGCGGAAGGACAAGGCGCCGGTTGTTCTGGTCATTCATGAAATCTTCGGCCTGACCGATTGGGTGCGCACCGTGTGCGATCAACTGGCGGAGAACGGCGTGATCGCGATCGCGCCCGATCTGCTCAGCGGACAGACCTACGCCGATGTGGACGGCGCGCGCAAAGCGATCTCGGCCTTGCCCAAGGAGCAGGTGGAAGCTGATCTCAATGCCACGGCCGATTACGCGCTGAAATTTCCGGCGGCCAATGGAAGCCTCGGCGTGTGCGGATTCTGCTGGGGCGGCGGCTGGTCGTTCGCCTATGCGGCCATGAATCCGAAACTCAAAGCGGCCTATTCATTTTACGGCGTGGCCCTCGATGATCCGGCGCAGATCGCAAAAATTCCGTGTCCGGTTTTCGGTTTTTATGGCGAGAAGGATGAGCGCGTGAACGCGACCATTCCGAAAGGGGAAGAATTGATGAAAGCGGCGGGGAAAAAATTTGAGCCGGTGATCTATGCCGGCGCCGGGCACGGTTTCATGCGCGACGGCCAGGCGCCCGAAAGCACCGACGCCAATCACGAAGCAAACAAGAAAGCGCGCGACGACGCCTGGACACGCTGGAAGACGCTGCTCAAGCAGCTGTAATTCGACCTGCCTAACGAGTTGTAGAGACGCCGCTCTGTCGGCGTAAATGCGCTCGACCTGCAATCGACGCGTTTGTACGGCGACGGATTATTCGTGCGAGCCGACCGAGCCGACAGATGGACCAACCGAGCCGCCGGGAACCAGGATACTATGGCCAGCCGAGATGATGCGGCGGACGGTTTCGCCGGTGGCAGGGTCCGTGTGGAGCGGGGCGTCATGAATACTCTGCCTCAGCTCAAACCGTCGGAGCGGCCGCGTGGTATCGGTCGTCTCGTAAATGTAAGTGGGCATTACTTCACCTGCTTCCGCCAGGCGATCTCGGCTTCGCTGGCGTCTCTGACCAGGGAAGCTTTCATATGGCTGCGGCTGCCATCGGCGAAAATACCGGTAACGAAGAGGCCGGTAGGATGTGTGCCGGCGGATTCGAACTGAAAGAAATCGGCCGGGTCGCGTGCGCGGCCTTCCTCGCGGGCAATGCGCATGAGCTTGCCGTTATGCGCAAGATTGTAATCGCGCGCGCTAACCTCGACGGCAGGAGCGGGCGTGATGGACATAACGGTGTGCGTCGGCACACTTAGGCGGCTTTCTTTTTCGGAACTACCGCGGGAAAAACAATCACCGAGGCAGGCAGCGCGGCTGAGGCGTCATCGGCGCTGGGCGCACTGGTGATCTTGCCCGCGGCAATTTCGCTGAGCGCGACATCAGCCATCCCCATGCCGGGTGGCACTTCGATCAGCGGCCGATGACCCAGAGTCAGTTGACGCACGCGAAGACGGACGACGTTAACGAGCAGGCCGGTATCAGGAACGACGTGGTTGGCGCGGGTGAGAAGAGTGGAATTCATAGTGAGCTAAATGTGGTGGAGCGTAGAAAAAAGCGCGCGACAACGACGGTGATGCCTCGCCCAGGAAGCGAAAAGTATACGTCAGTAACTGAGCGTCTCCTAATGGAGATTTCGCGAGGCTTGCGAAGCGACTGTAGCCACGGCTCGCAATTGTAGCCACGTTCCTGTGGAACGTCCCGTTATGCTCGCCACCCCTTCCGCGATTTGTTGGAAGACGTAATGGGACTGCCCGCAGGGCAGTGGCTACATTTCCTGCCGAGTTATTTCCCTAGCTCATCCGCCAGCGCACCGGCGTCGTAGACTTTGCGCAGCGCTTCTGTGATGGCGGCGGAATCGACGCTGACGGCGCGCGATTGTTTGTCGGAATAAATGCAGTCGAGGACTAACGACTGGATGTTGCCGTCAAAGATGATACCGACGAACTCGTTTTCCTTGTTCACGACCGGGCTGCCGCTGTTGCCGCCGATGATGTCGGCGTCGGTCACGAAATTGAATGGCGTGTTGAGATTGAGTTTCGCTTTGTGATCAAGCCAGCGTTTCGGAAGGTCGAACGGCGGCTCGTTGTTGTGCTCGGCCGCGCGCTGATAAAGTCCGGCGAAATTTGTTAGCGCCGGAATTTGTTTTCCGTTTTCTTCGTAGCCGCGCAAGGGACCGTAGGCCAGGCGCAAGGTAAACGTCGCATCGGGATAGCTGTTCGTGCCTTGGAGGGCGAAACGTGCATTCGCGATCTCCGCATAGGCCTGTTGCTTGATTTCATCCTGCGCTTCCCAGGCCTTGCGCGCTTCGCGCGCGGTGTCATCGACCATTTGCGCCAGCTCGATCATCGGATCTTTTGCCGCCGTCACGGCCGCGGCGCCGCCTTCGTAAAGTTGTTTGCGGAACGCCACGTCTTTCAGCTTCGTTCCTTTCACTAATTCGGCCGCGCGATCCACGGGCGATTTTCCGGCGAGCACGGTTTGTACGAGCTCTTCATCACCGCCGAAGAAGGACGCGAAGTCAGTCAGCGAATCGGCCAGCGTTAGTTGCTCGACATCGTCATAAACCGGCGCAGTCGAAAACAAATCGAGTTCGAGCGATTCGCGGTTGCTGTCGCGGAATTCCGGAAAACGTTCGCCGTTTGGTTTCGGCCGTTCCTCCGCCGCGCGGACAAGACGGCGCGCATATTTGAAAAGCGTGCTGTAGAAAGCGCGCGGCGCGCGGTAGGTGGCCGTGGGTTTGCCGCGATTCGTTTCGAAGTAATGATAGACCGAGGAGATCTGGCTGATCTCTTCCGTGGCTTGTTTGATTCGATCGTAGGCTTCGAGCGTGCCTTTCATTTTCGAATCGCTATTCAACGCGCCGCGCAAACGTTTCTCGCGATCCTCGATCGCGTTCCAAATTTCCGGATCGAGCAGCGCCGACTGATAACCCACATAAAACTTCCGGCCATTCTGGATTCCAAAAAGATCTTCGCGGACGCGGCGGGCGTTTTCGAAACTGCGCGCGGCGAAAGCATTCAACGCCACTTCCCGCCGGTTGAGCATGCCCAGGTAATAAGGCACCTCGTCGTCGCGAAGATCGGACAGTTCGTCGGTCGTCAGTTGCCGATCGGTGCGGCCAGGATGTCCGCTGACAAAGGTGAGTTCGCCGTCGCTCGGACCTTTCGCATTCCATTTCAGAAAATGTTCCGGCTTGGCTGGCTGGCCATTTTCGTAAGCGCGAAAGATGCAAATATCGAGATCGTAGCGCGGATACTCGAAGTTATCGGGATCGCCGCCGTAAAAGGCGATCTGCTGTTCCGGCGCGAAAACCAAACGCACATCGTCGTAACGTTTGTAGCGATAAAGATTGTAAACGCCGCCCTGGTAGAGTGTGACGACGTCGGAACGCAGTCCGGTTTTCTCTTTGCTTTCTTTCTCGATGCGGGCGATCGCGGCCGCGCGTGCCTTGCTTGCGTCTTCGGGCGACATGTCGGGTTGAATCGCGGCATTGACGCGCGCGGTTACATCTTCAATCGACATGAGGACGTTGAGCTCGAGGTCGGTCGCCTTCGGTTCGTCCTTTTGCGTCCTGGCGTAGAAACCGTCGCGCACGTAGTTGATCTTATCGCTGGAAATTTTTTGCAACGTATCGAGGCCGACATGGTGATTGGTGATGACGAGGCCGTTGCTGGAAACGAACGAGCCGCTCCCGCCGGAATTGAAGCGCACGCTCGATTTTTGCAGATGCTCCAGCCACTGCGGCGTGGGCTCGAATTGATACGTGTCCTTAAATTGTTTCAGCGGCGGATTGTTGAAGAGCCACATCCCTTCATCGGCGAGGGCGGAAGAGCCGACGACAACCAGCAAAATTGCCAGCGAACAGAATAGACGCATGACGGGACGCTAGAGCGAACGCGGCCAACGACAACGGAATTTCGGTCGCAAAGCCGGCGCCGCGTTTGCTGATTCTACAATCAAGCCCGGTCGAACCGCGGACCGTCCTTATGCCTATCTTGGAGAGCATACGAACATCATTTCTCATTCGCGCGGTCGCTGATCTCGAGTCTCGTTAAGCCAGAATTGGAAACGCCATCACTTTGAAACAAGAGACCATCCGTGTGGGGAAGATTGAGGTTACTTTCCTCCTCCAGGCTGCCGACACGAACAGTTCCGTGGCGATGTTTGAATTCACGGTCCCGGTTGGAGCGAAGGTGCCGCTGCCCCATTATCACAAGCAATACGACGAGACCATCTACGGGGTGGAGGGCGTGATGACGTTCACCGTGGAAGGAAAGGCGGTGGATATCGGCCCGGGGGAATCTTGTTTTGTTCCGCGTGGCGCCGTTCATGGTTTCAACAACCTGAAGCCAAACCGATGCGAAAGCTCTGGCCATCGTTACTCCCGCGCTCATCGGACCGGATTACTTCAAGGAGACGGCAGCGATCGTGAATGCTGGAGGCCCTCCCGATGTTGAAAAGCTGAAAGCGGTGATGCTGAAACACGGGCTTGTTCCCGTGATGCCGCCGAACTCGGAAGGCAGGAGGACGTAGTGGCCATGCAGCCTAACCATGTGCTGCAGCGACGGATGAAGTCGCGTCCGATCAAAGGGCGCGTGGCAACCTATTCGCTGTGCTCGCCTGATTTTTCCGGCGGCGGGACGTAACGAAATTCGCGATGGCGAATCCGTCCGCCGGCGGCGCCGATGTAGCCGCCGGCCGCCAGGGTGGCAGCGGCGAAGACAGCAGTCGTTAGGCAAAGAATGAAGGCGGCGCGCGGAGCGAAGCGCTCGCCGAGCAACGAGGCCAGGGCGAACGCTGCTACAATATAGAAGAGGGCAACTAACTTCTCGGCGCGATGCTCATGTTCATCGAGCCATTTGCGGCCGTCGCCATCGGCCATGGAAAGAACACGGTCGTAGCCTTGTTTGCCATAGTAAAAGACCGGCGCGGCGGCGAGCGCGCTGATGAAGACGATGGCGAGCGCCGTGACACGCGCGGCGCGTGTGCGTGAGATCAGCGCGATGATGAGACCGAGCAAACCAACCGCCAGTCCGTAAACCGGCAGTGGATTGAGCAGAACGTGGACGTATTCGGGATTACCGAGATGCTCCAGCATTACTGCTGTACGACGGCGTTTTCGATCAGGTTGATGCCGTCGCGCGAGACTACTTTGCCTTCGACCGTGATTTTTTTAGTGGCGTACTGGGCCAGCTCTTTATTAAGGGGCGCGTGTTCGCCGATCAGCAGGTAGGTCTTGCCGTCATCGGCTTTCAATCCGACGGGCAGTCCGCTCTCGATGCATTTCTTCGCGCAGTCAGTGTGGGTTGCGCCGCCAGCGCCATGATCAATGTAACAGGCGAGATCAACAACTTCGCCGGTAATTTTTTTTGTCTCGGCACTCTCATTCTCGTGCGCAAACAACGGCGCCGCGCAGAAGATTACGCTGCCCAGAAGAGCGAGGATTGGTTTTGTGTTTTTCATTTTGGTTTCTTGATTGCACCGCACGTCAGCATTGCCTGTCCCCCATACGGATTCGAGATGGAGCCGGTCGGCTGGACCCAATCTTTTTTCAACATCGGACAATTGATGACATAGTAGCCGCTCTGGCCGGAAGCGAGTTTGATCGCGCGCTCGCTCAGCTTGGCAAACTCCTCGCGCGCCGTCGCGATCTTCTCCGCGTTGTTGATGGCGGCGCCCTCTTCGCCCAAATCGGCCGCGGCTTTCTTCGCGTTCTCCAGATTGTCGGCCGCGAGCGCGGCGCGCACTTTTTCGTATTTGGCGAGAAAGTCTTTGTCTTCGGACGACAATTCCGCGGCACGACTCGTTAGGCAACAGCTCAAAAACAGAAGTGCGCTTAAAATGGCAGTGAGGCAGGTTTTCATGGCAGACTTAAATAACGACCATTCCAGACTTCCGGGCAAACTCTCCCTCGTAAGCGACATTTTCGCGGAAATGTCGCTCGCCTTTGCACATTGCACGCGAGGCTCGCGCGGGCCTAGGGTTTTCTCATGAAAACGATTACGAGTTTGTTTCTGGGGCTGCTGATCATCGGTGCCACCGCCGCTTACGGCGGGCCGTCGGTCAAGGTGACGGTGAGCGATGCCAGTGGCAAAACCGTTTGCGAAACTTCAACCGATGGAAACGGAGTGTTCCATACGCCGCACCTCTCGCCCGGTGACTATGTCGTGCAGCTCCGGTCGGACGGCGCGGGGTTGCAGAAGAATCAATACCTGGTGGTGGTTGGCGCCGGTGTGAAAAAAGTGATTGCCGACGCGGTGCGCGGCGAGCAATTCGCCGGTCCCGGTGTGGCCATGCGGATCAAGGTCGGCCGAGGACTAAACATCGAAGGTCAGATGGCGAATGAGAACGCGGTCTCGGTGGCGGGTAACCCGAACGTGAAGGTGCTCAACGGTCACCGTTACATTTTCGTCGCCAGCATGACGGGCAGTAATCTCGGGCCGCACTGGATGGACGAAAGTGTGGGGCTGAGTCGCAATATCATCGCGCTCGATAGGAGAGCGATCGCCTATATCCAGGATTACTCCGGGGAGGGCAGTCTGCTCGACCGGTATCACGCCTCGAGTGGCAATGCCGAGTTGTCGGAGTACGGCCACTAAGCGGGGCTAGCGGTTTGCGGTTCCAACTGGCGGGGTAAATCGGCCCCGCCGGCAGCGCGGGTTTACACTCTTTGGTGCGCGGATAAATTCATCCGCGCACTTCGCGTTTTTACATGGAACAAAACCCGCCCTTTCCCTCGCCGGAAGAATTAAGATCGAAGCTCTCCGAGTTCATGAAGACGAACTTCGGCGACAAGGTTTCTTTCTCGACTTACACCCAGCCCGACATGGCCTCGGCCGAGGCCGAAGAGAAACCGCCCAAGAAGAGCGACGAGTTCGCTTTTAATTTTCTGCCGCGCGACATCAAGGCGCATCTCGATCGTTTCGTCATCAAGCAGGACGAAGCGAAGAAGGTGCTCTCGATCGCGGTGTGCGATCACTACAACCACGTCAATTACGTCCGCCGGCTGGAGACGGAGGACGCCAAGCGCGCGGAAGAAACCGAGTACGCGAAGCAGAATGTCATTCTGGTCGGCCCGACCGGCGTCGGGAAAACCTACCTGATCAAACACATCGCGGAGCTGATCAAGGTGCCGTTTGTCAAAGCGGACGCGACGAAATTTAGCGAGACCGGTTACGTCGGCGGCGATGTCGAAGATCTGGTGCGCGAGCTGGTGCACAAGGCCGATGGCGACGTCAGCCTCGCGCAGTTCGGTATCGTTTACATCGATGAGATCGACAAGATCGCGGCCGCTTCCAATCTGCACGGTCGCGATGTAAGCGGGCGCGGCGTGCAGACCACGCTCTTGAAGTTGATGGAAGAAACCGAAGTGCCGGTGCGCAGCGCGAACGATATTCAATCGCAACTGCAGGCGGCGTTTGAATTTCAGCGGCGCGGCAAAGCGAAGCGCGAAACAATCAGCACGCGTCACATTCTGTTTGTGGTCAGCGGCGCGTTCGAAACTTTGAAGCAACAGGTGGCGCGGCGGATCGCCAAAGCGCAGATCGGTTTCAGTGCGAGTCCGCGGCCGGTGATGGACAACGAATTGTTCCAGTACGTCACCACGCAGGACTTCATCGAGTACGGCTTCGAGCCGGAATTCATCGGCCGTCTGCCCGTGCGCGTCGTCTGCGAAGAACTGAGCGCGGACGATCTCTACAAGATCATGAAATTTTCCGAGGGTAGCATTCTCCGCCAGTACGAGCGGGCCTTTCGCGCCTACGGAATCGAAATCAGTTTCGAGGACGACGCCTTGCGCCTCATGGCGGAAGAAGCGGCCAAAGAAAAAACCGGCGCGCGCGGTTTGCTCACGGTCTGGGAAAAATTGTTCCGCGATTACAAATATCATCTGGCCGGTTCGACTCTGACGCAGCTGCGCGTTTCGACCGAATTGGTGCGCGAACCGCGGCGCGTCCTCGATCGCCTGATGGCGGAGGATCACAAACAGGAAGCCGCGGCGTTGCAACGCAGCACGCAGGATTTTGCCGATCACTTCAAGCACGAGCACGGCCTGGAATTGGTTTTCGATGAGGCCGCGCGGCAACGCCTGGTGGAACGCGCGCAGGCCGAGCACATGACGATGGAGGAATTGTGCGCGCATCTCTTCAAGGATTTTCAATTCGGTTTGGGTCTGGTGCGCAAGAATTCGGGGCAAAGCAGCTTCCAGTTGTCGCGCGCCGCGGTCGATGCGCCCGATAAATTCCTGAGCGAGTTGGTGGTGCGTTCGCATTATCCGCTTGCGTCCACGGAAAAACATTGAGAGCAGTGCGGCTCGTGAAACGCTCTTCCATCGCGGCTTTAGTCGTGGGTGCGGTCGTCAGCGCAATTGTGATTGTGCTGTATGCGACTCATGCCCTGCTGCCGATCGAGAATCTCTTCGCGAAAATCTCTTCGGCCGAGCCGGTGGTCGCGAGCGGGAAGGCGATGGCGTGGCAATGCGTGCTCGTGCTCGCGCTCGCGCTGGCGGTCGCGTGGCTCGTCTTGAATAGTTCCCGCCGCCAGCAACTCGGCTGGCCGCTGGCCGTTCTCGCGCTCGAGTTCATCACGCTCGCCCTCGTTTTCCGGCTCTTCCACGCCTTCTTTCAACCGCTCCCGGCGCTTCTCGCGGTCGGCCTGAGTTTCGCCGCTGCCAATGGCTACCTGCATTTCCTCGGCACGAGCAAATCATCGGTGGCGCGGCGCTTCTTTGTTGATCGCCTTTCCGACTCGCAGTTGAGCAAGCTTTCATCGGGCGAAATCATCTTCGATCACGAAGCCAAGACCTACGAAGCGACCGCGGTGGTGTGTGACATCGCGAACAAGCACGATCTCACGGATGAAATTTCTCCAGCCGAGCTGGCCGAGCTCACGGAGAAATTTATTCGGCGTGCGACCGAATCGTTTTTGAAGGCCGGCGCCTACATTGAAACCGTCAACGGCGAAGGAATCGTCGCGGTCTTCGGTTTTCCGGGAACGGACGCCGACCAGGCGGAGAAGGCAACGCGTCACGCCTTGTCGCTGTTGGAGTCATTCGATGAACTGCGCGCCAACGGCCGCGATGAAGCGTTCAAGAAGTTCCATGTCCACTTCGGGATCAGCACGGGCATGATCGTGGTCGCGCCGATGGAAGGAAATTCGACTGCCTTGCTGACCACGGGCGAGCCGATCGAATTGGCGCGGCGCTTCTGCATCGCCAACCGGTTCTATGGCTCACGCGTTTTGATCGGGCCGCAGACCTTCGAGTTCTCGAGGAAAACGGTGGTGGCGCGGCCGATCGATTTTCTGAGCGGCGTCGATGTGCGCGAGCGGCACGAGATTTACGAGCCACTCAAACTGATCGACGTAGCCACGCCGGAGGAAATCGCGCGGCGCGATTTTTTCTGGAACGGCGTGGTGCTGTATCGCGAAAAGCGCTGGGCGGAAGCGTATGCGCAATTCCAAAAGGCGCGCGGGCCTAACGAGTACGACGACGCGCCGCTGCAATTGTACCTGCGCCGCATCGAGCCGCTCGCCCTGCACCTAACCGAAACGACCTAGCGCTTGAGGAAGATCGAGTATCCGCCGGCGATCCGGGAATTGATCGCGCAACTGCGACAGATGCCCGGGGTCGGTCCTCGCTCAGCCGAACGCATCGCGCTCTGGATGGTGCGGGCGCGCGGCGATCAACCGGAGCGGATCGCGCAGGCCATCGCGACGACGCGCAGCTCCGTTCGGCCGTGCCAGCAATGCGGTTTCTTTACCGTGGAGGAATTGTGCGAAATCTGCACCGACGAAACGCGCGCCCTCGATGTGCTCTGCGTGGTCGAACAGGCCACCGACATTTTGCCGCTGGAAAAAACCAGCGCCTTTCGTGGACGCTACCACTCGTTAGGCGGACGCATCTCGCCGCTCGATCATGTCGGTCCGGAAGATTTGCGCATCAATGAACTCGTTAGGCGAGTGGAGAGCGGTGCGTTCAAGGAAGTGATCCTTGCTTTGGCTGCGGATGTGGAAGGAGAAGCGACGACAAATTATCTGGTCGAATTGCTGAAGGCATTTCCAGTCACGCTCACGCGCATCGCGCATGGTTTGCCCGCGGGCGGGGGACTCGAATCCGCCGATGAGCTGACGCTGTATCAGGCGCTGTCGAGCAGGATTCAGTTGAAACGTTGAGCGTTGGAAGTTGGACGTTTCCGGAAGAGAAGAAACGTCCAACGCTCAACGTCCAACGTTCAATGATTCAACTGAGAGGCGCATGGTTTGCTTTTGAGAACTGAACTCTTATTTTCGTTCTGATGTCCTGCGCAAAAATTGATCCGGGCCTGCACCAGGCGCAGAAGCCGCCGTGGATCAAGGTGCGTTTGCCGTCGAATCCGAAATTCTTTTCGACCAAGGCGCTCATTTCCGATCTGCGCTTGCACACCGTTTGCGAAAGCGCGCAGTGCCCGAATCGCTGGGAATGCTGGAGCCAGGGCACGGCCACGGTCATGATCGCGGGCGAACGTTGCACCCGCGCCTGCGGATTCTGCGCGGTCACAACGGCGAAACCTTACGCCCTGGAAGAAGACGAACCGCAGCGCGTGGCCGAAGCCGTGCGGCGGATGGATTTGAAGCATGTCGTCATCACGGCGGTGGCGCGCGATGATCTGGACGACGGCGGCGCCAATCATTTCGCCCGCACCATCCAGGCCGTGCGCGAAATGGATCCGAGCATCATCATCGAAGTGCTCGTGCCGGATTTTCACGCGCAGGATTGGTGCATCGAGATCGTGACCAAGGCCGCGCCGGAGATTTTCAATCACAACATGGAGACGGTGGAACGTCTGACACCACTCGTTAGGTCGCGCGCCAAGTATCACACTTCGCTCCAGGTTTTGCGCAAAGCGAAAGAGCTTTCGCCGAAGATCGTGACCAAAAGCGGCGTCATGCTCGGTCTCGGCGAAACGGAGCCGGAGCTTTTCCAGACGATGGACGATTTGCGCGACGTCGGCTGCCAGGTTCTGACCATGGGCCAATATCTGCGGCCGAGTCCGAAACATCTGCCGGTGATTGAATTTATCACGCCGGAAAAATTCGATGCCTACGGCGAAATCGCGCGGGCCAAGGGTTTCTCGCATGTCGCGTCCGGTCCGCTCGTGCGCAGCTCGTATCACGCGGCGGATTTCCATCCGGTGGTGCGCTGACGATGGATCGCGCCACGGTCGCGGCCATCATCCCCGCGTTTCAGGAAGAAAAACATATCGGCGACGTGGTCGTGCGCGTCCTGAAGCAACTCGATCACGTCCTCGTGGTCGATGACGGTTCGAGCGATGCGACCAGCGCCAATGCGCGCAATGCCGGCGCGGAAGTACTGATCCATGAGCGCAACGGCGGCAAAGGCGAATCGATCAAGAGCGGATTGCGCCACTGGTTAGACCGCGGCTTTCAATATGTCGTGATCCTCGACGGCGATGGCCAGCATTTGCCGGAAGAAATCAATCGCTTCACCGACGCAGCCGCCAACGGCGCGCAATTGCTGATCGGCACCCGCATGAGCGATCTCAGCACCATGCCACTCGTTAGGCGAATGGTGAACCGTTACATGAGCCGGAAGATCAGCCGCGCCTGCGGTCAGGATATTCCCGACACGCAATGCGGCTTTCGCCTGGTGAGCGCCGAGGTCATTCCGCTGTTATTGGAAGGCAGCGCGCGCTTCGATTACGAAACCGAAATGCTGATCAACGTGAGCCGGAAAGGCTTTCGCATCGATTCAGTCCCGATCAGCACCGTCTATTCCGACGAAGTCAGCAGCATCCATCCGGTGCGCGACACGATTCGCTTTTTCAAGCTGATGCGGCGCTACGAAAAAATCGCGTCACAATAATCCGCGCCGGCGGAAGTCGCCGAGGTTTCCGCCACTCGAGCGCTCGATCAGGTCGATGGTGAATTTCAGCAGGCAAACTTCCCAGGCGTCATCCACTCCCTGGATGACGGCGCTGAGCGGTTCGCCGGAATCTTCCACCCGTCGTTTGGTGCGTTCGACCACGGCATCGATGGATTCGCGGAACCTGTTTTCGGTTACGTCGGTTTTGCGGAACTGAAATCCGTAACGCAGGACAGAAATATTGCGCATCCGTTCGCGTAACTGCTCGGCGTAATGCTGCGCTTTTTCGCCAAAGCCTTCCAGCAATAGGCGCGCGTAATGATCGGGTGTGAGGATTTGCGGACGCTCGGCGTGAATCTGTCCGTCACGCACGCGCACTTCGTTGACCTGATCCATCAACTCGGAAACGAGAAAAAAACGAAAGCTGGTCGAACCGAAAGTCGCGATCTGATGTTCAGGCGCGAGAATGACGCGGGTGTTTTCGGCCGCGTATTGAAAATCATCTTCGCTGAACATCGAACAAGATGCGAAGATAGGGCGACTGACTTTCGTCGCAATCGGAGTGCGCTGCTTCGCAAGCGTGACGCGCGGAAGCGCGGTTCGCAAAAAACGCGCAGTCAATCGCAAGAATCGATCGCGCACTCTGCGTTAGGTGCGGAATTAAGCTCTGATGGCGGTTTTTTGCTATCAGTTGATCGCGTCGCTTGTTCCGTATCGGCTCGTTGCGCGTAACGACAGCGACGCGGCTGGCCATCATGTTCGCCTTAATGTTTTTCGCGGATTCCGCCATGGCAGTGCCTGGCTGGAAAATCATCGGTTGGAATAATCTCGGCATGCATTGCATGGACGATGACTACGCAATCTTTTCGATTTTGCCGCCTTACAACACGGTCAACGCGCACCTCATTGATAACACCGGCAAGCTCGTGACGGCTTTGCCCGCCGGCGTGACGGTCACGTTACGAGGCAGTGGCTGATCCGGACGGATCAATTAATACGACTTCGATCGGCAAGAGCAATTTCTGGGACTACGCACTCATTCTTTTCGGCGCGGCGCTGCCGCTGGATACCGGTTTGCCGGGAACAACGATGCCGGGCTCGAGCAACACGCCGCAACTGATGAGCTGGGCCGCGACCGGCGCACCGGCCCACACTTTTCAAGCTCTCGGAGTTCCGATCACGCCGATTGATGATCGCGGCCGCACCAATTCCTATCCCTTGTTCAAACTGGTGGCGCGCGATGCGGCCAGCAACGTGCTCGCACAAACGAACGTCGTGCTGCCGGTTTCGACCGAGCTGAATTGCAGTTCGTGTCACGCTTCGGGAACTGGACAGCCACAGGCGATGCCGTCACCCGCCTGGGTCTATAATCGCGAATCCGCAGCACGACTATCGGCTCAACGCCTTGCTGCTTCACGACCAGAAGAACCTCTCGAACCCGGCCTACGTCGCTGCGCTGGCCCAATTCAATTACCGCAGCACCGGCTTGTATGACAGCGTCGTGCTCGATGGAAAATCCATCCTGTGCGCGGTCTGCCACCAGTCCGAGGCGCTCGGGACACCCGGCGCGCCCGGCACGTCGCAGCTGACGACTTCGATGCATTCTCTGCACGCCAATCGTGATCGACCCGAATACCGGCATGAAATTGGACGACGTCGAACAATCGCGCCAGTTGCTATCAGTGTCATCCCGGCTCGACCACGCGATGTTTGCGTGGTGCGATGGGTTCGGCGGTTTCCACGGCGGACGGATCGATGTTAATGCAATGCCAAAGCTGCCACGGCTCGATGAGCCAGGTCGGATCGTCCGCGCGCACCGGATGGTTGACAGGAGCCCAACTGCCAGAGTTGTCACACCGGCGATGCGTTGAGCAACAGCGGCCAGATCCGTTACACCAGTTCTTTCGATTCACCGGGACACATGCGCGTGCCCACTAACACTCGCTTCGCGACCAATCCGAACACGCCGGCTGCGGGCTTATCGCTTTACCGTTTTTCCAGCGGACACGGCGGCTTGCAATGCTCCGACCTGTCACGGCTCCACGCATGCGGAGTTTCCTTCCGCCTATCGCAACGACAACCTGCAAAGCTGGACCACGCAGGGGCATGTGGGGAAAACTGGCCGAATGCACTTCCTGCCACATCTCGATGCCGAGCACGGTCACCGGCGGACCGCACGGAATGCATCCGACCGAATCAGACCTGGGTGACAAACCACCACGACTTGATCGGAGGGCAACCTCGCGCAGTGCCAGATTTGTCACGGAACAGATTACCGCGGCACCGTCCTTTCGCGCGCGCAGGGCGATCGCGACTCTGTCCTTCAAAGGCACGCCCATGAACTTCTGGCGCGGACAGAAGGTGAGCTGTTACGACTGTCACAACGGAGTCGATACGGATGACAACGACGCGGAAAGTTGCACCGGTGGTTCCGGCGAATTCCGCGCTCGCGGTCTCCGGCGCCTCCGCGTCCATGACGTTGAGCGCGAGCGGCACAGGTTCCACTTTGCGCATCGTGCAGCAGCCGAGCCACGGCACGGTCGCCCTCGTCGGTAACGTCGCGACTTACTTTGCGGAGCCTGGATTTGCCGGTCCGGACTACTTCACTTACGCGGCGCAGGAATCGACTGGTTATGTCGAGTCGAGCCGAGGAAAAATGAGCCGGTCGGGGCGAGATATTGAAGGAAGCCAATGGTCGTTAGGCGCAGATAGCGCGCAGCGTGACCGAACCATAGCAGCGGCAGGCCAGTGACGATTCCCGAGGTGACCAGTATCGCGCTGAGCTTCATGTGTTCCGCGCCGAAGAGAAGCGTGCCGCGCGTTTGCAGATAAATGAGAAACGCGACCGCGAATGGCAGCATCAGCGTCGTCTCGAAAAACAAACCGGGAATCGCCGCGGTGCCGGAAAGTTTGCGCAGCAAAGAGTAGCTGCCCCACGAGCAACACAATCCAATCGCGATCCACGGAAAGCGGCCGTAACCGAAGGTGAGATTCAAAACGCCAATCGTCGCGAGCAGAAAGGCGATGAGTTGCAGGCGCGTCAGTCGTTCACGCAAAAAAATCGCGCCGAAGAGAACATTGACGATCGGCGTCATGAAATATCCGAGGCTGGTTTCGAGCACGCGGTTCGCATTCACGGCCCAGATGAACATGAACCAGTTGCAGGTGATGGCGAAGCCGCTGGCCAGGCAGTAAAGCAGATTGCGTTGCGTGGCGGCCGCCGAGACCTCCGGCCAGCGTTTCTGCCAGGTGAGCAGCGCGATCAGAAACGCTGTCGTCCAGACGAAACGATGCGCCAGAATTTCCGCGGCCGGAATCGCCTGGAGAAATTTCCAGTAGATCGGAATGATTCCCCAGAATCCGAAGGCGGCGATGCCGGCCAGCAACGCGGTGCGTTCGTGGCGATGTTTCAAATCGGAAGGGGACGACGACACGCCGCTTTATTTCACGAATGACGCCGCCGGGCAACGCGCGACGCATTGACTTGCGTCGCACCCGCTGCATCACTGAAGCGCGGTGAAAGCCAAGGATTTCTTCAGCGAACTGAAGCGGCGCAAGGTCTATCGCGTCGCGCATCAGTTACGCCGTCGTGTCGTGGGTGCTCATTCAGGTCGCGACCCAGACCTTTCCGTTTCTCGACATTCCCAACTGGATCGTGAAGTTGGTCATCGTTCTGGTGGTGCTCGGGTTTCCCCTGGCGCTTCTGCTCTCGTGGCTGTTCGACATCACGCCGCAGGGTGTGAAACGGACCGAGGATTTGCCGGCTGCACCAAGCGCGCCGCCGCCAGCGGAGATTCCGCAAAAAAGCATCGCGGTTTTGCCGTTCGAAAATTTGAGCGACGACCAGACTAACGAGTATTTCGGCGACGGAATTCAGGACGACGTCCTGGCCAATCTCTCGAAGATCTCCGACCTGAAGGTCATCAGCCGGACTTCCGTTCGCCAATACAAGACCGGCAGCCGTAACCTGCGCGAGATCGGGCGCGAACTCGGTGTCGCGCACATTCTCGAGGGCACGGTGCGGCGCGCGCAGAATCGCGTGCGTGTGAATGTGCAGCTCATCAACGCCGGCACCGATGACCACATTTGGGCCGATACCTTCGATCGCGAGCTGACCGATCTCTTCGCCTTGCAAAGCGAATTGGCGGAAAAAATAACGGTGGCGTTGCAGGCCAATCTTTCGCCGCAGGAAAAAGCCAGTCTCAGGATTCATTCGACTTCCAATCTTGAGGCTTACGAAAATTACCTGCGCGCGCGCGATCTCTTTCGCTGGAGCGGGGCAGGCGATCCGCATGAGAACGGCGAGAAGGCGCTGCGTTATCTCGATCGCGCCATCACGCTCGATCCGCAGTTCGTCCGCGCGCACACCCTCGCCTCGCGCTGGCACGCCGAGCTGTATTGGTTCGGCTTCGATCGCAGCAACGCGCGTTTGGAAAAAGCGAAGAAGGCCGCGGAGAGTCGCGCTGGCGTCTGCGTCCGGATGCGGGCAGCGCCCATCTCGCGCTGGCTTTCTATCATTACTTCGGTTTCCGCGATTACGATCGGGCGCGCGAAGAATTGAAAATTGGGTTGCAGTTAATGCCGAACGACGCGGAAATTTGGGACGCGCTCGGTGCGATCGACCGCCGTCAGGGGCGATGGAATGAATCCATCGCGCATCTGGAAAAAGCGCGCGAGTTCGATCCGCGAAATACTTCCGGGATTTGGAATTTGGCCGAGACCTACGCCCTGGTTGGCCGCATGGAAGAGGCCGAGCGCATGATCGTCCAGGGCCTGCAGGTGAATCCCGATGCCTACCTCTTTCACGTGCTGCGCGGAACGCTTGTACTGCGCAGCACCGGCGATACGAAACCGATGCGAGCGGCCCTGAAACAAATCCCGCGCGAATTTGATCCCGGTGGCGGCGTGTCGCTGGTCGCATTTCGTCTCAGCTTGATGGAACGCGATTACGCGGAAGCGCAGCGCATTCTTACCACCTCGTCCCATGCTCGTTACAATGACACGGGCGACGGCGGGATTGCGGGAGTCATCGACAGCTACAGCTTTCCGCAGTCATGGCTGGAAGGATTGCTCGCCCGCGCCACCGGCGATGAAGCGGCCGCGCGTCGTGCCTTCGAATCCGCGGCGGAAGATGTGGAACACGACATCGCCTGTTGTTCCGAGGATGAAAAAGCGTTGCTCATGCGTGCGTTTGTGCGCGCGGCGCTTGGCCAGAAAGAAGAAGCGATTCGCGACGGCGAACGCGCCGCGGCCATGCTCCCGATTTCGCGCGATGCTTTCGATGGGCCGGGCATTGCCACAGACCTGGCGATGATTTACGCGCAAGTCGGCGAGAAAGATCGTGCGATCGAATTACTCACTTCACTCCGCGGCGTGCCGATGGCGGCGACACCGGGCACTTTACGGGTGGAACCGGAATGGGATTCACTCCGCGGCGATCCGCGTTTCGAGAAGCTCTTGTTGTAGCGACGGCGCTCTGTCGCCGTAAAAACGCGCAGAGAAATCGCATGCGATCAACGCCGACAGAGCGGCGTCGCTACAACGCAAGCGAGCTACTGCTTCTTTTCGAACAGCGGCAGGAATTCGCCGTAACCTTCTTCCTTCAGCTTCTCCACCGGAATGAAACGAAGCGCGGCGGAATTGATGCAGTAACGCATGCCGCCTTTGTCGCGCGGGCCGTCATCAAAGAGGTGACCGAGGTGCGAATCGCTGCCGGATGAGCGCACCTCCGTGCGTTTCATGCCCATGGTCGTATCGGTTTTCTCCTTCACATTTTCCTTCGCGACCGGCTTGGTGAAACTCGGCCAACCGCTTCCGCTATCGAATTTATCGAGCGAAGTGAAGAGCGCTTTGCCGCTAACTACATCGACGTAAATGCCGGGCTTGTGATTGTCCCAGTAAGCATTGTGGAATGCCGGCTCCGTTCCGCATTGCTGCGTCACACGATATTGCTCCGGGGTTAGTTTCTTGCGCAGATCGGCGTCATTGGGACTGGCGGCGGGACTGGCGGATGCATTAGTAGCGGGCGCGGAAGCTTGTTCTTTCTGGGCCATGGAATGATGAAGGATAAGGGTTGCAGTGGTTAATACAGTCAGGATCGCGACCAAAACGGCGGCGCGTGAACGTTGCATATTGCTTCTTAGACAACGAAACGGCCGGACTGTTCGCTAACTAGGCTGGATTCTCTCTTCCAGCTTCCGGCACGCGAATGTAACGGCTGAAAAGGAGTAACCCAATTGGCGCAACCGACGCCGCCAGGGCGAAGATAAGCCACATCATGTAGGAACGTCGCGGACCTTCCGCCGGACAAAACGCCGCCAGAATCCAGCCGCTCGTGCCGACCAGAAGCTTGCCGATGAGAAAGGGAATGTAAGCCAGCGCGCCATAGGATGCTTCCTGGCCAGGAGGCGCAATCGCGGCGGCGTATTCATAAACGCGCGGCGAATAGAAAGCTTCGCCGACGGAAAAAATCGTCAGGTAAATCGCGGTCATGATGTAGTAGGGATGAAGGCTGCCTTGCACGCCGAGGTAGCTATGTCCCAGCCATTGTCCGAAACCGCTGGCCGTGGCCGCTTGGAACCAATCTGTCGGCAAGGCCATGACAAAGACTCCCGCCGCGCAAATCGCGCCGCCGATGATGACCATGCGATAGGCGGCAAATTTTTGGGTAAGCGCGCCCACGATCGGCGCGAGAAAAATGATCATGATGGCGTTGATGTTGGCTAGCTTGCCGACGGGCGCGTGCAGACCTAGTTCGCGATCGCCGAATTTCGGAAAGACGTAATCCATTTGCAGGAAAATGGCTTTCAAGAATCCGATGAGGAGGAAGAAGACCAGCAGCCGGTAAAAAGCCGACTGGCCCAGCAGACGGTGGAATAGCTGGATGGTAGCAATCGCGCTTTGCCGCACCGTAGCTCCTATGCGAGCCAGGAAAGTAGATGAGCCGGATGGGGTAACATAGGTCGCGCCTTCCTTGCCTTCGGCGTTGCGGCGCAGGAAGTAGATGGTGGGGAAAAGGACAATCTCGAAAGCCAGACTAACGAAGAATAGCTGCTGATGAGTGGTAGGCGCGAAACCGAAGAAACTAGGATGAAAGTCGCGCTGCCTGACGAAATCAAAAATTATGCCGGCGGCGAGGTAACCCACGTTCATAATCGCGTAGATGATGGAGAAAGAAATCGAACGTTGCCGGGTCGTGGAATAAACCCGCGTCGCCGCCAGTAACACCGGCGTCCCGAGCGCTTCGCCCACCGCCAGGGGAAGAACACCACAGGTAAGCGCCAGCCATGGGATGGTGGTTGTTACCATGACACTGCGCGCCACCGTGCAGATAGCTACACCGAGAAAAAACGTGCGACGCAGCCCGATCGCGTCCGTGAGCGACCCGGCCAGCAACGTAAAGACAGTCATGGCCGGCGCCCAGACCCAGCCGACCAATGCACCCGCCGCCTGGTCGCTGAAACCGAGGTCCTTCGAAAGCCACAGCACCATCGTCTTGTTCGTGACCGAATAGGCCGTGTAGATCAGGAACTTGATCAGGAAGGTGAGCCATAGCTCGCGCTTTGCGCCGCGCAGCACGGTAAATTTCGCGATGAATCCCGCGAGACCGCGCGCGGGAGCGGGTCCAATCTTGTCCGCCGTTCCCACTGCTGGTGTGGTGGTAGTAGCCATTCCTTCGACCATCTTCGCGATGAAATCGCGTTTCGTCGAGTTTGAGAACCAGGGAAACACTAGTATCTACAAGCTCATGTTGAAGAAAAACCGCTCAGCACCAAACAGTGGCGTGGTACCCGTGCTCTACTACCCCGACGTGCGCGGAGCCGTCGAATGGCTCACGACCGCCCTGCCGTTCACCGAACGTCTCCGCATCGGCGACCATCGATGTCAGCTCTCGCACAACAACGGGGCCATCGTCGTCGCCAGACCCGGCGGACACGCCGACGCCGCTCCTTCAACACTGCAGGGTCCCGGGGCACACTCCGTCATGCTTCGTGTCACGGGGGTGGACGAACTCTTTCTACGCGCCAAGGCAGCCGGCGCTCGTGTCCTCACTGAACCCGCGGGTCACATGTATGGCGAACGCCAGTGCTCGTTCCTCGACCCATGGGGACATCCGTGGACGCTCTCGGAGACGATCTTCGATTCCAATCCATCCGACTGGGGCGGTGAACTCCTGGTCGAAGAATAACCTGTCGGTCGAATCGACTAGTCCGCCTAACCGTAGTTAAGGAAGAAATCCTCCTCGATACCTAACGAAACGTAGCTGCGTTTCAAATCGCCGGCGCGATAGTTCTTCACGCGATGGCGCAGGATTAGATCCTGTGCCATCGCCGGGAGCACGAATCGGATCGGCCTGGACCAATTACCAGCGGGCCAGAGCGCAGCGCAGATTCGTCCGGCACAACGAAAAAGACTTGGCGGCGCCGCAACTGGGGCGCATACTACGGCATCACGAAGCCGCTCAAGAGTCAGGCGCGACGTCGCGGAACAATTCGGAAGAAGGAGGAGACTATGCCTGCGAATCAGCTATTCGATCCTGCCGATGGAACTACGCCGGTTACTTTGCCGGAGTTGGAAGAATGTTGTCAGGTGCCATGCGATCCGCCGTGGCGAAAAAAGGCCAGCTGCGTCACCTTCACCGAAATTAAGACAGTCACGGTCGATCTGCCGCCTACAAAGAGCGGCGATGTCATCCGCGGGCAGCTCATTGTTACCGTCACGTACGAACATACCATGTGCCTGGTCGGCAAGCAGCACGGCGGCCTGGCATATACCCTGACCCTGTTACCCGGCGAAAAGGTCACACTGTACCAGAGCGATCGTTACCGGCGCACCACGGCGGAATCGGCGCGTTTCTCCGTGCAGACAACCTACTCGCAGTTTGTCTCGGCCTTGCATCAACAGCGCAACTTCAATAGCTCCAGCTCGCTCAGCCAGATCCTGAATACGACCTCGAGTGGTGAAGTGAATGCCGGCGGGATTGGCATTGCCACGCCGCTGGGAGTCTTAGGCGCAGTCGGCGGTAGCGCGTCAAGCGCCAGTTCCAGCAATCTCAAGGACCTATCCACGCAGTCCAGCTCCGATTCCTTTGTCTCCACGGCGAGCCAGGCCTCGCAATACACGGACATGCAGCGTTCGATTACCATCAGCACCTTTGAAGACACGGAGTCCATTTCCACGACCCAGCGCACGCTCGTGAACAACAATGCCTGTTATGCCGTGAACTACTTTGTGCGAAAAGTGCTTGATGTCTTTGTCGTTACCACCAAAGTCATCGCCGTTACCTTCCAGGTAAAGTCGCTCAAGTTTAACTCGCCGGTTCTTACTCCGGATGAAATCGACCAGTTACCCGGCGATATCCGCGCGTCCGTCGCAGCGATACTTAAGACTTTGCCCAAGGTAGGCGAAGAAACACAGCATCCCACGCTGGTGGCAGTGCCGACCGATGGCGTGGTTTACGATCCTGAACTATCGCATTGTTCTTCCTGCGAGCCGACGCTTGAACAAGCCAACTTAATCAAGCTCGAGCGCGAACAAGCCGAGGCCCAGAAGGTAGGGCTTGAGTTGCAGTTACTTGCCCTGGAGGTGCAACGGCGGCAAGCCTTGTTAGCCGCGGGTACACTCGATCCCTTCGAGCCGGCGGAGAAGCCGGCCTTGCCTGGTAGTTAAGTTGCCAATTGGTTAGATGACGTGGTGTGGCTTCAGCGCTGATATGAGGGACAGTGGACTGAAATGACCGCGACTGTCTGCGCATCTGGTATCAGACAGTGGCGCTGACCTTGAGTCTCTTTAGGCCGCTGCCGCACTTCCATTAACCATGACTACCGAGCTTCGATTTCTAGCGGCCACGGTGATTCTGGGACTCGTGCACCTGATCGTCGATTCCCATCTCATCAGCTTTCAGCTCGGCTATCGCTGGACAGCCAGTAATCGGGAGCAGCCCGTGCCCCCATTGCGCGGGGTCGCAGACCGAGTGGATCAGGCCTACACCAACTTCATGGAAACTTTTCCCTTCTTCGCCGCCGTCGTTTTGGCAGCTCATCTCGCTGACCGCCACGGTGCGTTGACCTTGTGGGGAGTTCAGCTCTACTTCTGGGGACGAGTAGGCTACGTCCTGGCCGCCGCGGCCGGCTTCGGGCTAGTACGCTCACTTGTGTTCTTTAACATAGCTCTAAGCGGCATCGCTCTCTTTCTCATCACCCTTCTATGCTAGTTCTGTTACATCCAGCGCCTGATGGAAAACGCTGATTTTGCCGGACGCGTCGCTGTCGTCACCGGTGCGTCGCGCGGCCTCGGACGGGCTGCGGCAGCGCGCCTGCACGAGCGCGGCGCCTCGGTCGCGGTGAACGTCCGTAATCGCGAGCGCGCCGAGGAGCTGGCGAAGGAAATCGGTGAGCGCGCCTTCGCCGTGCCGGGCGACGTCGCCGCCGACGGCGTCCCCGACGAGATCGCGCGCCGCACGCTCGAACGCTTCGGGCGGATCGACATCCTGGTCAACAACGCCGCGCTTCCGCTGTCGACACGCTTTCCCGATCTCACGGCCGAGGAATGGCGCAGAGTGATCGAGGTCAACCTCACCGCGCCGTTCTTGATGACGAAAGCTGTTCTTCCAGCAATGCGCGCTCAGAACTACGGCCGCATCATTAATATCTCGTCCACGGCCGGCCGGATGGTAAGCACGCTCGGCGGTGCGCACTACACGGCATCGAAGGCCGGACTCCTCGGACTGACGCGCGCGGCCGCGAAGGAGCTCGGCCAGTTCGGCATCACTGTGAACGCCGTCTGCCCCGGCATGATCGATACCGAGCTGACACGCGAACATGCCTCGGACGAGTTACTCGAAGGTCTGGCCGCGAGCTATCCCGTGCCGCGCCTCGGCACCGCCCTCGAAGTCGCCGATTTGATTTGCTTCGCCGCCTCCGAGGCAGCCGGTTACATCACCGGCGCGTCCCTCGACATCAACGGCGGCGACTTGATGATGTGACCTATGTTTCGGTGCTGGCGGCGCTAGCGCACATCAGTACAATGCGCCGTAATGCCCCGAAGTGTTACGCGTTCGCGACTTCCGCTTCTTCTTCTTTAGTCGCGAGGGGCAGGAGCCTCGTCATATCCACGTGGAGCAAGCCGAACGATATGCGAAGTTTTGGCTCGAGCCTATTGAACTGGCGGAGGCCCGCGGATTCCGGGGCGCCGAGTTGCGCGAAATTCATTCTATAATTGCGCAAAACCGCGAGAAGTTTATTATTGCCTGGAATGAGCACTTTAGCCAGTAAGCCCGTGGCAGACGCCGTCGATGTGTCTTGTACCGACGATGAGCTACTTGTCACTCTTGCTGACGGCCGCCGCGTCTCTGCTCCGCTGGAGTGGTTTCCGCGTCTCCTCAAAGCGACCCCCGCGCAGAGGGCTAAGTGGCGTCTCATTGGACACGGTGTCGGCATTCATTGGGACGACGTCGACGAAGATATCGCCGTTCGTACGCTTCTCGCTTCGTAGCACGCCGGCATTTAGCTCTGCGATCCAGCTAATGCCTTCCTGGACGCGGTCACTTTTCCCCGATGACTAATCTATCTTTATTCCAACTCAGCCTCGCTTAAGGAACGCGACTGAGCTTAGGTTCTACCATAAGTTATGACATTCTCTGGTGGGTAAGAGCCTTAGATCATCTTTGCGATGAAATCGCGCCCATCAAAGGGCGCCAGATCTTCCAGCTTCTCGCCCGTGCCGACAAAGCGGGTAGGTATACCGAGCTCGTTTTGAATGGCTATGACTACGCCGCCTTTGCCGCTGCCGTCGAGCTTGGTCACGATAAGACCGGTAAGACCAATGGCCTGGTGAAACTCGCGTGCCTGCGATAAGGCATTGCTGCCAGTAGTAGCATCAACTACGAGGAAGGTCTCATGCGGCGCCTTATCATCATGCTTGGCGATGCTGCGTTTCACCTTGTCCAGCTCGGCCATCAGGTTTGCCTTGGTATGCAAACGTCCGGCGGTGTCGCAAAGGAGAAACTCGATGTCTTTTTTGTCCGCCGCCTGGTAGGCATCGTAACAAAGCGCGGCCGGGTCGGCGTTATATTGACCTTTGATCATCTCGACCCCGATGCGTTCGGCCCAGATGCCTAGCTGCTCGATGGCGGCGGCGCGAAAGGTATCGGCGGCGGCCAGGAGTACGGTGTGACGGTTGCGCTTGAAGTAATGCGCCAGCTTGGCGGTGGAAGTTGTCTTGCCGGTGCCGTTAACACCTACAATCAGGATGACCTTGGGCCCGGCGGGCAAAGGACGAATCGGCGGCGGCGCGATCGGCAGGACGCGCCCAATTTCATCACGCGCTACTTCGGCGATATCGTTGGCGGTGATGGTCTGCGTGGTGGCGCGTTGTTGCAGCGCTTCCACGATGCGCAAGCTCATGGGCACACCGAGATCGGCGCGAATGAGCGATTCTTCGAGTTCGTCCCAATCAACCGGTTTGCCGGCAAACTTCTGGACGAGCGAGCGGAGAAAATTCATTGGCGTTCACGTTAACGCATTCGGGCAAAAGCGCTGCTTGTTTCGCGCGCCTGGCTTTGCTCCGCGCTCTCCGCGATCTACGACGACTCATGGGTTCCAACGGCGATTTCCCAGCGCCAGACAAGGCCATCTACCGGATGGGTTAGTTCTTTGACGAACTTAAAGCCGCATTTCTCCAGCACGCGGGTCGAGGCACGGTGTTCGGGCAGAGTGTGAGCACGAATGTTCCGGACGCGCTTATCGGCCATGGCATATTCCATAAGAGCCATGGCTGTTTCGGTGGCGTAACCGCGGCCCTGGTAGGCGGGAGCAATGCCGTAGGCTAGTTCTACCATTCCATCGCCGCCCGGCGGTCCGGTAAAGCCCCCGAATCCAATCACGATATTGTCCGCGAGGTGAAGGACGCCGAAACCGTCCTTCCACGGATCGGGCGGCGGGTTGCTCTTTATCCGTGCGATGAACTCCGCCGAGGTGTCCGGGCTGATGAGAAATTCTCGCAAACCATCAGCCGCCTTCAGGCCAATTTGTTGTTCGTAAGCTTCCCGGCTTTGCAGCAAGGCGCACAGCTCCGCCGGCGTATGTACCATTAACCGGGTCGCGTTGGTTCCCATCTACGACTCGTTAGGTACTAAGGCGGCTAAACTACTTTAAGAAAAAGCCGGCGGCTTTGCCGTCCTTGATACTCAGCGTGGCCAGGACATCGTCGCCGCCGTCCTTGAACTGCAGCCGCCAGAGGTGAACCTTGCAGCCTTGCTGGTTTAACTCGCCCATGTAGTAGGAATCGAAGCCCGGTTTCATGCGCGGCGCCATCTGCTGGCTGACACCTTCCAGCATCTGCTTGGTTATAGCGGCTTTCAGGGTGGCGTCGGCTGGTTCGACAAAGGCGTCGTAGTCGTTCATGACGGTGGCCTGGATCAGTTTCCGAAAAACATCCTTGGTGGCGTCATCCGGAGCGGCATGAGCGGGCAGGGCAATGACAGCGGCAGTTGCGACAATCAGGGAGGCGGCGAGTTTTTTCATGATGGTGGGCGGGTTGGTTGGAAGCTCAGGAGGATGGCAAATCGGTCACGGTTGTGCGAGCGATTTGCGCGCGGCCAGAAAACAGTGAACATGTCTGCCTCGTGCTGGAACGAGCGAGAAAGACAAAACCATGAGTGTGGAGACTTCAGTATCCAACGGCGTCTTGCGGATTCTTTTCGTCGAGGACCACCTCGACTCACGCAAGATCGTCGCCAGGCTGCTCGAGCACAGCGGGCACAAGGTGGTGGTAGCGGATTGCGCCGGGGAGGCGCTGGCGCGGTTGAACGAGAGCCAATTCGATGTGCTCTTGAGCGACATCGGCCTGCCGGACGGCAGCGGTTATTCCCTGGCGACGGAAGCGAAGAAAAAACATCCGGCGATGAAAGCGATCGCCCTGACCGGATTCATCACCGAGCAGGATGCGCAATTCAGCAAACAGGCGGGCTTCGATTTTCACCTGACCAAGCCGGTGGATTTTCACGAGCTGCGCAGCGCGCTGAAACACGCTTCCTAAGCGAGGGGCTCGCGGGCCCTCCGGGAAATCGCGCGGAATGGAACCAATCCCGGGCGCAGGCACGATTCCCAATCATCATGAATGGAATGGAGGAGCGTTATTGGCTGACTATTCCGGTGGATGAAGCGCTGGCCTTCGCGCTCGGCTCATCGGATCTAAGTTATGCGCAGCCCGGGGATGAGCTGCGCCGCGTCATGGGTGCGCTCGCCGTCGACTGCCTGGAATACTGCGAGCATTGGCGGGAAGCGGCGGTGGCGCGCCATTGTCTGCGAGAAAAATGGGGCGATGATTTCCCGGCCTAGCGCGGGGCGCGGCCTAACGAGTAATCGGCCAATCTACCAGGAACGCGTTGGTGCGGGCGCCTTTTCCGGCGGTTGGCTGCGGCCGAAGTTGAGCCGCTTGTCGTTGGCGCGGCGCATTTCGATCGGTGAACCGTGCGTGCAATTTTCGCACCAGTGACGTTCGTCGCTCGACAGACGTTTGCGCAAACCGCAGTTATCGCAGACGAAGACTTCTGTTCTCTTTTTTTGGCGTGGTAGCAGAGCCATGAATTTTTCTTTCGGTATGTTCCAGCGGGCGCATCATAGGGACCCACACTGGAGAAGGTCAAGCAAGCTGAAGCCCTTTTTCTTGAGCCTCAGTTTTCCTGCGCAAAGGACGCGCGCACCCGCCGGGAGCAGAGATACGCAATCATGACCGCGGCGATGGGGAGGCCAATCAACTGGCGATAATCATGACGAGCAAGAGCGCCGGCGATGTCGCCTAACGAATTGATGAGCAGGATGCCAATGGCGGTGGCGCGGCCCCATGCGCGACGCCGGCCAAGTCCAACCGCGGCCGTGGCGCAGGCGACTCCGACGGCGAGCATGAGAAGAATGGCCCAGCCTCCCATGGCGTGAAACGCAGTTTGCGCCTCCGGATTCAACCGCCAGAGAAAGCTCAGGGTTGTGTTTGGGAAAAGCAGGAGAAAGACGGTCAGCGAACACATCAGCGCGCCGAAGGCGAAGAAGCCGACCATAAACTTTACGCCGAGCGGCAACCTGGAATGGCTCATACCTAACGAGTTGTTCGACAATGCGAGCCTTTAACCAATGGCGCGGCAGGCATCGACCCATTGACGCATGCAGTTAGTCATCTGGGAGAAGAAACCGCGGGTTGCGTCGGACCAGATGGGGCCGGTGAAATGCGGGACTTGCGTGTCGATGGCATCGGCCAGGGCGAGATAGGTCTCGGCGTAGCTTGAACCTTCCAGCTTCGCGTCGTGCAGCCATTCAATAAAAGGCTCCAGGACCTGGATGCCGCCGAACTCTCCCGCAAGGTCGCGGAGGTAGTTATGCGAATTACGCCTGTGATCGGCGATAGGTGTGCCGACGCGGATGCGATCGCCGAGATGACGAATGCAGGCTTGCGAAAGGTAACCGCTGAAGATGTCGCCAAAGCGATCGATCGGCATGCCGGCCAGCGGATAACCCATGCGCACGCAATAGTAGCTAACGATGAGGTCGCGATGCAGCGCGGTGTTTTGTGTGTTGATCGGGCTCCAGGTGTTCTGACCCAGCAGGCATGACTCGGCCGTGAAACGTTGCGCGCGTACCGGCGCGGCCAGCCAGGTGATGGCGTCGAGATCAGGCTCAGCCAGCCAAAGTCCAACGTTCATCCGGACCCGACCGGTTTCATTCGAGTAGGTAATGGCAGGATTCTGCGTACGCCGGGCATAAGGATAACCGCGCGGAAAAACGCGAGACTTAGGTTGAAGATCGAGCATGTCGCAGAAGTTGATCCAGCCATTATCGCTGTGAGCAGCGGGCATGGTTAGCTTCTCGCCACAAACAAGGCCGCAGGTGGTGAAGGTTTCGCCCAGGCAGTAGTTATCGTCATCGATCGATAACAACACTTCATAACCGGACTCGAGCGCCATGAGGTAGCCGACGTTGCGGCGGTTCTCGGAATCGTAGGGAATGAGCGGGGCGAGCTTGGGGAATTTCTTCAGGTAGCTGTCCTGCTCTTCAATCGTCGGACAACGCACATCGAAGCCGCTCGCACTGAGCCCGCCGCAGAGGGAATACAGTTCGTTAGGCGTTTTCCGATCGGGAATAACAATGATGCGCACACGTTCGCGCATTCCTTCCGCCTCGATCTGGCGGCAGTAACCATCGAGCACATCGCCTTTGTTGATGGTGGTAACAACAATGCAGGTGCGATGATTCATAAGCACTCGTTAGACCTGGCCGCGCAAACGCAGGCGGAAAAGCCGGCCGAGATTGGTCAGGGCATCGCTGATCGCTTTTCGTCCCACATGATGACTGGCGGAGCTGTATTGAATCGGAACTTCCGCGAAACGCAGCTGGCGACAGTAAACTTTCATTTCGGTTTGGAAAAACGGGCCGCGCGAATGGATGCCGCGACGCAAGATCATGTCGAGCGCCGCGCGGGAGAAAAGCTGAAAACCGCTCGTCATGTCGTGCAACCTGGTGCCCAGAAGAAGATTCGTTAGGCAGGTGCCGCCGCGGCTGACGATGGAGTGACCGAGCGAACTGTCCGTTGAGCTGCCGCCATGGGAAAAGCGCGTGCCGAAGACGCAATCGTAATCCTGATCGATCTTGGCCAGCAACAGGGGAATGTCGGAAGGTTGATGGGAAAAGCCGGCGTCGATTTCCAGAATCCAATCGGCCCCGCGCGCCAGCGCTTCGCCATGACCGCGGACGTAGGCATCGGCGATGCCGCGATTTTCCGGAGCCCAGATGACTTCGACTTCCGGCGTGGTTTTGGCCAGTTCTTCCATGAGTTGTCGCGTGTTGTCCTGGCTGACGTGGTCGAGCACGATGAGCATCTTCGTTTGGCGAAAGCCGCGACAGTTTTCCAGAACCTCGCGCACGAACTGAACCGCGGTGGCGGCTTCGTTCGCCATCGGGCAGACGATGGCGAGCGAGTGAGCGGCGCGAGCCGGAGCCATGCAGAGATACGCGCACAAGTGCGCGCGCCGTGCAAGACACAATCGACTTCCGCGAGCGACTGAATACTCTGCGCGCATGGTCGCGCTTCGCCGCGTCGCGCTTTGCTCCATCGCACCGCTCCTGTTGCTCGCGATCGGCGTCGTGTTTTTCCCATCCGGCGGCCGCGACGACGCGCACATCGGGTATTGGGTCGCACTGTGCCTGTCGCGTTTCGGGAAAGCGATGAATTACAACGGCGCGGCCATTGAGCAGAGCTCGACTTTGCTGCACGCCTTGATCCTGGCGGCGGCGCATCGCCTGAGCGGGATCAACATGATTGTTCTGGGGCGGTTGTCCGCGATGGTGTTTGGCGTCGCGGCGGTGCTGCTGGTGCAACGGCTGGCGGCGCGGATTGACCGGCGATTGGCCATGCCGGCCGGTTTGCTCACGGCGAGCTCGGCCTACTTCGCCTACTGGAGTTTCGGTGGAATGGAAGCAACGCTGTGCGCGCTCCTGGCGGTCTGGATTGTCCTGCTCTTCGGCGACTACGTGGCCACGCCTGACGAGAGGTTGTTCAGCGCGCGATTGATCTGGATCGCGTTTGTAATGCTGTTGTTTCTACTCGTTAGGCCAGAGCAACCCCTGGTTTTGTTTAGCATGCTGGCGGGCGCGGTGACGCTGGCGATTTGGAAACGCGAACCGGTGCGGAGAGTTTTCGTCCTCGCGTTCATCGCCGTTTTTTTGGTGGCGGCGATCTTCCATTGGCGCTGGCACACGTTCGGCAGCCTGTTTCCCCAGCCGGTCAGCGCGAAATCCGGTAGCCTCTCAATGCACACGTTTGCGGTCGGACTGCGCTACTATCGGAAACATATTCTCTTCCAGCCCGGTGTTTTGCTTTTCGTGATCGTGGCGGTCACAGGCGCGGTGCGTGCGTGGCGCGAAAAAAATCCATATCTGATTTTTGCTCTGCTGTTTCTGATCAGCTACGGCGCGTTTGTCCTGCTGGCGGGCGGCGACTGGATGGAAGCGGGACGTTTCTTTGTTCCGCTGTTCCCGCTGGCGGCGTTGTTTGTGGCGTTCGCGTTGTCGCGTTGGTCGTTAACATCGGCTCGTGTTGGCGCCGCGGTTATCGTGCTCGGGCAATTGAGCGCCATTTATTTCCTGGCGGCGCGCGATTCAACCGCGGTGCCAATTTGGAGTTCAGTCACCCCCGAGCCGTACGCGACGGCGGCGCACGCGCGCGACTTCACCTGGTTCGAACACGCCAATCGTCCGAACCTGCGCGACATCCCGACCGTGCAACATCTCGATGCACTCGTTAGGCAACTGCGCGCGGCCAAATCGGACTACGAACCGGTGCGAATAATGAGCGCCCAACTCGGGATGGTGGCCTACTACGTCGTCGATCAGAATTTCGGTGAGGTCGAGATTCTTGATCGGCGCGGATTAGTGGATCGGCGTTTCAGTTCGTGTCCGGCGCTGGCGCATCTGGATCGAACTGCCGGCGGGTTGCAGCTTAACTACGATTACTATTTCGCGCATCGCGATGAACTGGAACGCGATTGCCACATACCGCGGCCCGACATCATTTTCGACATCGGCGACGCGCCGGCGCTGCCCGATTACACAGTTGTCTACGCGCAGACGGGCACCATTCGCACCGATTCAAAATGGCTGCCGGGCAATCCGTTTCGCGCCCGCCAGTTCATCGCGGTGCGGAACGAATTGCTGCCGGCGCTTTCGCCTAACGAGTGATCGCGCGCGAAGCGAAAGAGTTCGTTGTTGGTCATCGGAGGCGTTGTGTGATTTAGTCAGGCCATCGCCACGGGCCTATAGCTCAGCGGTTA
>CAVULI010000001.1:0-205998 GCA_963742295.1 uncultured Verrucomicrobiae bacterium | reverse complement strand
GCAACATTATCGCGACGGCACCTTCCCGATGGAGCTCGTGCCGGAGTTGGCGCAGCTCGGCGCCCTCGGACCGAACATCAAAGGCTATGGCTGCCCCGGACTCGGGAGTGTCGCGGCCGGCTTGATGATGCAGGAATTGGAGCGCGGCGATAGCGGACTTCGCACCTTCGCTTCAGTGCAGGGGTCGCTCGCCATGATGGCGATCAACCTGTTCGGCTCGGAAGAGCAAAAGACCCAATGGCTGCCGGCGATGGCGAACGGGAACAAGCTGGGTTGCTTCGCGCTCACGGAACCTGACTTCGGTTCCGAATCCCGGCGGACTCCGGTGCCGGGCAGAGAAAACCGCGGATGGATATCGACTCAATGGCTCGAAGAAATGGATCGGCAACGGCACCATCGCTGATGTGGCGGTGGTGTGGGCGCAAGGTCGACGGCGGAAAATCGATCCGGGATCCGCGATTCGAGGGTTCCTAGTCGAAAAGGGCACGCCGGGTTTCACTGCAGCGCTGATTGAGGGCAAACTGTCGCTGCGCGCGGCGTTGACCGCAGAACTGACGTTTAAGGATTGCGCCGTTCCAGCGGACGCATTGTTGCCAGAAAGCGGCGGGGTGAAATCACCGCTGCAATGTCTCAACCATGCTCGGTATGGCATTGCGTGGGGCGTGCTCGGCGCGGCGATGGCCTGGTTACGACGAAGCCCGCGAGTACGCCGGCCGCCGCTAGCCTCCGGCAAACCGATCGCCGGGTTTCAGCTCGTGCAAGCGGAAGTTGTCGCTGATGCTGACCGAACTCACCAAGCGCAGTTGCTCGCGTTTCCGTCCGCGCAATTTGAAGGACGCGGAAAGGTGACGCACGTGCAGATTTCAATGGCAAAGCGTAACAACGTGTCCATCGCGCTCGACATCGCCCGCACGGCCCGCGACCTCCTCGGCGGCGTCGGCATCCTCGACGAACACCAGTGTTTCCGTCACATGTGCAATCTCGAAAGCGTCAAGACATACGAGGGGACGCCAGATGAACACCACCTGCTCATTCTCGGCGAGCAGATCTCCGATGACCGAGGAAGAAATCGCTGTCAAATTTACCGCGCTCGGTGGCGACGTCATCGGCAAGGATCAATGCCAGAAATTGCAACGGTTTCATCATGAGCATGGAAACCGCCAGGGATCTCGGCGGGCTCTTTGAGCTGACCACAGCGCGGTAAGCCATCGACTCGTAGCCGGAAGCGCTGCTAGGCTCTCGACGAGATGCCGACGTTCGAAGCTGCCGATTTCTACAATCTCGAGGAACTGCTCACAGCGGAAGAGCGGCGTCTTCGCGATGCGGTGCGTCATTGGGTGCAGGAGCGCTTCCTGCCGGTCGTCGCGCAACATTATCGCGACGGCACCTTCCCGATGGAGCTCGTGCCGGAGTTGGCGCAGCTCGGCGCCCTCGGACCGAACATCAAAGGCTATGGCTGCCCCGGACTCGGGAGTGTCGCGGCCGGCTTGATGATGCAGGAATTGGAGCGCGGCGATAGCGGACTTCGCACCTTCGCTTCAGTGCAGGGGTCGCTCGCCATGATGGCGATCAACCTGTTCGGCTCGGAAGAGCAAAAGACCCAATGGCTGCCGGCGATGGCGAACGGGAACAAGCTGGGTTGCTTCGCGCTCACGGAACCTGATTTTGGTTCCAATCCCGGCGGACTCCGGTGCCGGGCAGAGAAAACCGCGGATGGATATCGACTCAATGGCTCGAAGAAATGGATCGGCAACGGCACCATCGCTGATGTGGCGGTGGTGTGGGCGAAGGTCGACGGGGAAAATGCCGGTGCGATTCGAGGGTTCCTAGTCGAAAAGGGCACGCCGGGTTTCACTGCAGCGCTGATTGAGGGCAAACTGTCGCTGCGCGCGGCGTTGACCGCAGAACTGACGTTTAAGGATTGCGCCGTTCCAGCGGACGCATTGTTGCCAGAAAGCGGCGGGGTGAAGTCGCCGCTCCTATGCCTCAATCAGGCGCGCTATGGAATCGCGTGGGGAGTTCTGGGAGCGGCGATGGCGTGTTACGACGAGGCGCGGCAGTATGCCATGAGCCGCGTGCAATTCGATCGTCCCATCGGCGGTTTCCAACTGGTGCAAGCAAAGCTGGCGCGCATGCTGACTGAGATTACGAAAGCCCAACTGCTCGCGCTACGCCTGGCACAAATGAAAGACGCCGGCACCGCGAAGCACTACCACATTTCGATGGCCAAGATGAACAACGTCGAGATCGCGCTCGACGCCGCACGCAGCGCGCGCGACCTCCTCGGCGGTGTCGGAATCCTCGATGAGCACCAGTGCTTCCGGCACATGTGCAATCTGGAGAGCGTAAAGACTTACGAGGGCACGCACGATGTCCATCTGCTCGTGCTCGGCGAGCAGATCACCGGAATGTCGGCGTTTGCTGGTTAGGCTGTTGCGCTTCCTTCGTCCGATCCAAACTGAATCCCTTGAGCGAGCGGAAGCTCGGTGGAAAAATTAATCGTGTTCGTCTGCCGGCGCATGTAGCTCTTCCACGAATCGCTCCCGCTCTCGCGGCCGCCGCCGGTTTCCTTTTCGCCGCCGAAGGCGCCGCCGATTTCGGCGCCACTCGTGCCGGTGTTCACATTCGCAATCCCGCAATCACTTCCGACCACGCTGACGAATTTCTCCGCTTCGCGCATGTCGTTGGTAAAAATGGCGGAACTCAATCCTTGCGGCACATCGTTCTGTATCGCGATCGCTTCGTCGAAATCACGGTAGCTCATGAGGTAAAGCAACGGACCGAAGGTCTCGTGTTTCACGATCTCGGCTGATGCGGGATTTGCGCGATCGCCGGACGCATGTAAGCGCCACCGGAAAATTCCGCACCGTCCAGCTTCTCGCCGCCGAAGAGCATTTCGCCGCCTTCCGCCTTCACGTTTCCGATCGAATCGCTGCACGTCATCAACGGCCTGCCCATCGACCAACGGTCCGACGGTCGTGGCGCGATCGAGCGGATTGCCGATCCGCATCGATTTATAGGCGCTCAGAAGTTGCTCGCGCACTTTGTCGGCGACCGATTCATGCATGATGACGCGCCGCGTCGAAGTGCAACGTTGACCGGCCGTTCCAACCGCACCGAAGAAAATTGAATGCGCCGCCATATCGAGATCGGCGCTTTTCGAAACGATGAGGGCATTGTTGCCGCCGAGTTCGAGAATGGTTTTGCCGAGCCGGCCATGCACCGATTTTGCAACGGCGACACCCATGTTCGTCGAACCTGTCGCGGAGACGAGTGGAATTCGACCATCCGCCGCCAGTGGTTCGCCCACGCTGTGGCGGTCGCCGATCAGAAGCGAAAAAATCGCGGGATCGGCACCAGTCTCGCGACAAACGCGCTCCGCGATTTTCGTGACGGCAATTGCGGTCAGCGGAGTTTTTTCCGATGGCTTCCAGATTGTCGCATCACCGCAAACCGCAGCGAGCGTCTGCGTTCCAGGACCAGACGGCGACTGGAAAATTAAACGCGGAAATTACCCCGACGATTCCGAGCGGATGCCATTGTTCCATCAGTCGATGGCTGGCCCGTTCCGATTGAATCGTCAGGCCGTAGAGCATGCGCGATTGGCCGACGGCGAAATCGCAGATGTCGATCATCTCCTGCACTTCGCCTTCGCCTTCCGCGATGATCTTGCCCATCTCCATCGTGACCAGTTTGCCCAGATCGGATTTCGCCGCACGCAAGGCATTGCCGAGCTGCCGCACGGTTTCGCCGCGCACCGGGGCAGGAATGGTGCGCCATTTTTGGAAAGCTTCCTGCGCGCGCCTAACGACTTGTTCGTAATCGTCATGCGACGCTTCGCGGACGCGCGCGATGATCTTGCCGTCAATCGGCGAATGTTTTTCGAAGACCTTGCCGCCGCCACGCCATTCGCCATCGAATGCGCCGGGGTTTTCCGCGCCGAGGCCGAGCTTTTCCAAAACAGACTGCATGGCCTAACGAGACATGCGACGGCATTCGTCGCGAATGACATTCATGGCTTCGTCCACGACTTCGGCGCTGATGTCGAGCGCGGGACGAAAACGAATCGCGCGTTCGCCTGATTTCAAAACAAGCACGCCGTCGTCGAACAAGATTCTTCCACACGCGATCGCGCGTGGCGGCATCAGCCAGATCGAAGGCGACGAACAAACCGCGACCACGCACCGCACTCATCATTGGGCATTCCTTGGCGATTTCGCCTAACGAGTGCACGATGCGATCGCCCATGACGCGCGCGTTCTCGACCAAATTTTCCTTCTCGATGATTTGCAGGAAATGCTTGGAACGCACCATGTCGGTGAAATTTCCGCCCCAGGTCGAATTCAACCGGCTGGGCAGACGGAAGGCGTTGTCCTCCACTTCATCGAGTCGTGGTCCGGCCATGACGCCGCAGACCTGCACCTTCTTGCCGAACGCCATCAGGTCGGGCTTCACGCCAAAATGTTGCGAACACCACGTCTTGCCGGTCGTGCCAAGACCGGTTTGTACTTCGTCGAAAATCAGAAGCATTTCGTTCTCGTCGCAGATTTCGCGCAGCTTCTTCAACCATTCCGCGCGAAAATGATTATCGCCGCCTTCGCCTTGAATGGGCTCGATGATGATCGCCGCGATATCGATCCCGCGTTGGTGCAGGAACTGCATGATTTCCGTTTCCGAGTGCTTCTCGCGCTTGATCACGTCGGCTTCGCGTTCTTTTTCGCCTAACGAGAAGTCGATGCTCGGCTGCGAAACGCGCGGCCAGTTGAACTTCGCGAACAAGTCCGTCTTGCGCGGATCGGTATTCGTCAGGCTCATGGTGTAGCCGCTGCGCCCGTGAAAGGCGTGACGGAAATGCATGATGTCCGTCCCGCGTTCACCGAGTCCTGCCGCCATGTTCTTGCGCACCTTCCAGTCCATCGCTGCCTTGAGCGTGTTCTCGATCGCAAGCGCGCCGCCTTCGATGAAGAGATAGCGGTCGAGCGGCGGCAACCCGGCGACCCGGGCGAGGGTCTCGACAAATGCGGCGTAGTCTTCCGAGTAAACATCAGAGTTGGCGATCTTCGTCTTCGCGGCGCGCGCCAATTCTTCGCGCACGGCGGGTTCATCGAAATGCGGATGATTGTAACCAACCGGCACCGAACCGAAGAAGCCGTAGAAGTCGATCAACCGCTTTCCGGTCACGGCATTATGAATGTAGGAACCGCGGCTGCGTTCGAGATCGAACACGATCTTGAACCCATCCATCAGGATGTGCTCCTCCAATGCTTTCAGCGCGTCGGCGGCGGAACGGTTCGTCTTGTCAGGCGAGGGCTTGCTCTGGGCAGAACGGCGCCGCGAACTGGTGCGGGCCGCCTCCGTGAGCACGGGAGGCATACTCATCCGTTAATCGTAGCTTTCGCCCCCAGTTGGTCAACCGGAGCAGGTTCGCGAGCGCTTCAGCTGCAACGCACGAAAGCTGCAAAACACGAAACGCTTCTCAGGCCGGAATCGTCTCGAGCGACTTCGCCGCCTTCATGCTTTCGTCGAGGCGATGCTTGCGCGCGACTGCCTCCATACCGCCCCGCGTCTGTTGGAACATGTCCAAGTGATCGAGCTCTTCGTCGGTCGTTTTTTGCAAAGCAAGGTCCGTATAACTGTAGCGAGCCGGATCGTTCATGACGCGCTTGATAATTGCTTTCTGCCGGTGGTAGCCGCGCCAATAGCTGAAGGCCTTGCGCGCGGATTCGAGGACGAATTTCGGATAGAAAACGACGGCTGGTTCGCGCTTCAAGGTGGGACGGCGTGAGCAACGGCGTTTGCGACGCACGACTCCGCCTTCGAGTGTGTGCACGCCCTCAAACGCGTAGAGCATTCTGAAGTCGTTCAGATACTTGATGGCCTTGTGCGGTCGCCCATTCGGGAGTCGCGCATGACGGCGCCCGACGGTTTCCATGTGCTCCCATGTGAAATAAGTAGCCCAGGCGGCCTTATAGGTTTCCTCCCATTCCGCGTCGGACATTTTCGGATGATGCGAGACACGGTGATGCAGATCGTATTTGTTGAGATCTGGATCCATCCACACGCCCGCCTCGTGCAGCTTGCGGTGATCCTCTGAGCCGGGCAGTGGTGTGAGGATGAAGAACTCGAGAATATCGACCGGCAGTTCGCGCTTGATGATCTCGATATCGCGAATGATCGACTCTTTCGTGTCGGCGGGAAAACCGAGAATGTAGCCGCCCCAGGTGAAGACGCCGCGTTCATGCCATTGCTGAAACATGTCGCGGTATTCCGTAATCTTGTTCTGCTTCTTATTAGCGGCGAGCAGATTGTCCGGGTTGATATTCTCCAGCCCGACGAAGACGCGGTTCACGCCGGCGCGCACGGCCTTGTCGATGAAATTCGGCACGCGATGGCAAAGCGTGTCCACCTGGATGCTGAGATTGGCCTTCAGCCCTTCCGTCTCGCGCAGGTGAATGAGCCGATCGAAGAAATCCTCCCAATGTTTGTTCCGGACAAGATTGTCGTCGGTGATGAAGAAGGCTTTCACGCCCTGCGCCAGATTCTCGCGCATGAGTTTTTCCAAATCATCGGGCGTGCGGAACCGGCTCTTGCGGCCTTGCACATTGATGATCGTGCAAAAGCTGCAGGCGAAGGGACAGCCCCGGCCGAGATCGAAACTCGACCAGTTGCCCCAGTTGCGCGCGATCGATTCGGGCGGCAGCACCGGATAAGGCACGCCCGCGATCCCGGGCAGGTCCGCGAGGTAATTGTAAATGGGCTGGAGCTGATCGTTCCACGCATCGAGCAGCAAGCGATCGAGCCGGCCTTCTTCGCATTCGCCGGCGAAGAGCGAGCAACCAATGTCCAGCGCCTCCTGAATTTCCGGCGGCGTGTGTTTCAACATCGAGAGACAACCCGAGACATGGAAGCCGCCGATGACCACGGGCAGGCCGGCGGCGCGGAACTCGCGCGCGAGATCGAGCGCATGAAAAAACTGGTTCGACTGCACCCCGACGAGTCCGATCAATGTCTTGGCGCCGCGCTTCCTGATCTCGCGAATGATGCGCTCCGGAACGACATGCTCATTGCATTCATCAATCGGCCGCGTGTTGAGACGCACATTCGGGCCGAGGACCTGGCGCGCAGCGCAATCCCGCGCGAGACCGTTCAACGCGGCCAGCGAGTTGGACGGGATAAGGGTGCGCCACCAGACGATCGGATAGCCATCGTCGTCGTAATGCGACGGCTTGATCATGACGAAGTCGAAATCCTGGGCGTCGTTAGTGATGTCACCGACCCTACTGTTTTGATTCATTTCGCCAAGCCGAAATCAGCCTGCGTCTCGTTAGGCAAGCCGGAGCAACGAAGCGCTCCAGGACTGAACTAGACAATGCCGCTTTGCAGCGAGGCGTGCTTTCCGTCCATCAGCTCCTGCGTCAGATCGTAGGCGCGTTTATCGACGTTTTCACTCGTCCCGGCGAAATGATGATCGATGCGCAATTTCGCGGAGCGACAAAAATATCCAGCGATGGACAATACCTCATCAGCCGGTTCGCCTTTGTCGATCTTGTGCTGCGCATAGGAACAGGTCGCGCTGAGCGCGAATAATTCCGACGCGATTCCGCAGAAGCGCGAGAGCAGAAGTTGTTCGCGCTCGAGTTTCGGACCGAAACGCATCATGGCGTGGAATAATCCGCGCGCGAGTTTCTTGCTCGTGGTCGCGGCGTATTGAATGTGCGGCCGCAGATCGGGGTGCAGTTTCCCAAGATCACCGGCGTTCGCTTTCATGTATTGCTTCGGATACCAGCGCGAATAAAACGAGCCGCTGCCGAACATCGCCTTCATCCGCTGCGTCATCGGCAATTGCGTGTTAAAAATCGCGCCGCCGACCTTGAGGTGCGGGTCGAGCGCTTCGCGCGCAATGAAGAGACGCATGATTTCGCTTGAGCCTTCGAAGATCATATTGATGCGGCAATCGCGCAGGAAACGCTCGACGGCGATGGGCGGTTCGCCACGGCCTTCGAGTGATTGCGCGGTTTCGTAGCCGCGACCGCCGCGCACCTGCATCGCTTCATCGGCAATACGCCAGGTCGCTTCCGTCGCCCACATTTTGCACATGGCGGTTTCGATGCGCAGATCGGCGGCCTTGCGATCGACCAAAGCACTCGTTAGGAAAGTGATCGCTTCCATCGCGAAAACGTTGCCCGCCATTTCCGCGACCTTGCCCGCGATGGCGTAATGCTTTCCGATCGGTGCGCCCCATTGCACGCGCTCGGTAGCCCATTTGCGGCAAATCTCGAGAAGACGTTTCGACAAACCGACGCACGCGGCAGGTATCGTTAGGCGACCGGTATTAAGAGTCGTTAGGGCAACTTTTAGTCCCTGCCCTTCTTTCGCGATCAGGTTTTCTTTCGGCACGCGCACGTTGGTGAATTTCACGATGCCGTTGTAGAGCGCGCGCAATCCCATGAAATGGCAGCGATAGGTGATTTCGAGCCCGGGCGAATTCACGTCGACGACGAAAGCGCTGATCTGTTTGCGCTCCTTGCCGTTCACCATCTTCGGCGGCGTGCGCGCCATCACCACCAGCACGCCGGCTTTGATCAGATTGGTGCACCAAAGCTTCTCGCCATTCATGACCCAACCGTCTTCGGTCGGCTCGGCTTTCAAACTCATGTTCGCGGGATCGGAACCCGCGTTCCATTCCGTGAGCGCGAAGGCGGAGATTTCCTTGCGCGCGACGCGCGGGAGATACTTCGCTTTTTGCTCATCGGTGCCGAAGATGAGCAACGGCTGGGGCACGCCGATCGATTGATGCGCAGAGACGAGCGCGGTCACGTTCGCGTCCCAACTGCCTAACAACATTGCCGCGCGACCGTAATTGACCTGCGACAAACCGAGCCCGCCATATTGCGTCGGAATTTTCACGCCGAACGCGCCCATCGCGAAAAGATCGTCGATATTCTTTTGCGGAATCTCGCCCGTGCGATCGATCTCATCGGCATCGACGTTTGCTTCCAGGTATTCGCGCAGTTGTTTCAGGAACGGCTCGCCCTTGGCGCGGTCTTCATCGCTCTGCGCCGGATAGGGAAAGATGCGCTCGAAGTTGAATTTCCCGATGAAAAGATTGCTCGCGAAACTGCCGCGTTCATCGAGCGGATCGCGTGATGCCTCCGCCAGTTCCAGCGCCTCGCGCTGACCTTTCGACATCTTTGAGGTGTCGATGACGGCCGCGGGAGATTCTTTCGCCTTGGCTTGATCAGGCGGCGCTTCGAGCGGTGTCTTCATATTTGTGGCGCAAGTTTCCAACTTGCGAAATTGAAGGGATGCAAGTTGGAAACTTGCACTACGACATTAATCGCGCGCATAGAACTTCGTTCCGTTCTTTGCATGCTGCCGCAGCAGGTCACAGGGCGCAAACTTATCTCCGGCCTGCGAGCGCAACGCATCCATCTCCGCCACGATTTTTTTCGCGCCGACAAAGTCCGCGTAACGCAGCGGTCCGCCGCGGAAAGGCGCAAAACCGGTGCCCATCATCATGCCAAAATCTGCGTCCTCGGCCGTGGCCACGACTTTTTCTTCCAGGCAACGCGCGGCTTCGTTCACCATGAGAAAGACGAGCCGGTCGGAAAGATTTTCCGCTGTGAATTTTTCGCCGGTCGATTGCCGCCATTGTTGCAACGACTCGTTAGGCGCTTGTGTCTTGCCTTCGTATTTGTAGAAACCACCGCCGCTTTTCCGGCCAAGCATTTTTCCCGCTAACATCTTGCGCAAAATCTCCGGCGCACGGTCGCGACTGCCGTAGGGCTTCTCCAACGTGTTGGCGATATCGACCGTGATATCGACACCGATTTCATCGATCAAGCGCAGCGGGCCCATCGGCATGCCCCATTGCAAAAGCGCGTTGTCAATTTCCTCAGCGTTCACGCCTTTCTCGAAAAGCTCAGCCGCATCGAGCAGATACGGAAAGAGCACGCGATTGACCAGGAAGCCCGGACTGTCCTGCACCACCACCGGCAGCTTGGCGATCTGCCGCGTGAACCCAAGCGCACGCTCCACCACCGCCGGCGCGGTTTGTTTGCCGACGACAACCTCAACCAATTTCATCCGGCTGACCGGATTGAAAAAATGCAGACCGATGACGCGGTCTGCGTGGCCGGCGGTGGTGCCGAGTTCGGAAATCGAAAGGGCGGAAGTGTTCGTGGCGAGAATCGTGTTCTCCGGCGTCTTGCCGCCGAGGTCGGCGAAGATCTGTTTCTTGATCTCCATTTTTTCCGAGGCGGCTTCGATGACCACGCCAACATTGCGCATCTCGGTCGGATTGGTGGAAGCGACGATGCGCGCCCGACCTTCCTTCGCCTTGGAGTCGTTCATCAAACCGCGCTTGACCGCGTCGCCGTAGGTTTTCTCGATGTTTTGCAAACCGCGATCGAGCAGCTCGCTGTTCACATCGCGCAAAATGACCGAGACACCGCGCGAACTGAGCCAGTGCGCAATGCCGGAACCCATCACGCCCGCGCCGATGACAGCGGCGTGCTGAATCTTCTCGTTAGGCGCTTTCGACGAACCTTTCCGGAACTTGTCGCCGAGGAAGAAATTGCGAATCAGGTTCCGGGTCGTTTCGGTTTCGCCAAGCGCGACGATGGTGTCGAGCTCCATGCCTAACGAATCCTCGATCGACTTGTTAGACCGAATAATGTCGAGCGCGCGTTGCGGCGCGGCGTTGTGATCCTTGCGCAACTTCAATTCATTCTTCGCCGCCGGCGGCGGCGATGCTTTCCGTTTGCCGCTCGCAATTTTTTTCTTCGCGGCCTCGAGCAGTTGCTCCTTCGCAACCACTTCATCGACCAATCCTAATTTCAACGCTTCGTCTGCTGAATAGAGTTTTCCCTTCGTAATAACTTCCGCGGCCGCATCCGCGCCGATCAATCTTGGCAAACGCGTCGCACCGCCCCAGGCCGGCACCAGACCGAGCGTCGTTTCCGGCAGTCCAATTTTCGTCGCAGGATCATTCGAGGCGACGCGATAATCGCAGGCCAGGGTAATTTCGTAACCGCCGCCCGCGCAGGCGCCGTGAATCGCCGCCACTGTCGGAATTTTCAGCGCGGCCAGCCGATTGAAAACCTTCTGACCTTCCGCGATGAAGGCGCGCATCTCGCCCGTCTGCGCCTGGCGCAAGAGCGTCTGCAGATCGGCCCCGGCGATGAAGATTGATTTCTTGGCCGAGGTAACGATCAGGCCTTTGAGCGATGAATCCTTTTCGATCTCATCCACGTGCGCCCGCAGGTCGTTCATCGTCTGCGCATCGAAAATGTTCGCCCCCGAATCCGGCCGGTCGAAGGTCAGCACACAAATTCCGTCACCCACCTGTCGCGTAATCGTCATCGCAATTTCATATTGGCGAGATTCCGCGAGATTCCAAGCGGAGGATGCTGCGCGTTGCGTCGCGCGAGGCGCGGTGATAGAACTGCCCTGCCCTTGGAAGGACGGGCATTTTCTTCGCGCGTATGCTCGGCAAAATTCTCGTTCCGGAAATCAAAAGCCTGATCGACGCGCGCGACTTCGCCGGGCTGCGCGAATTGTTCTCCGATTGGCCGCCGGCTGACGTGGCCGAGCTCATTCTCGACGTGCCGGAGAACGATCAGGTCATCATCTTCCGTGTACTGCCAGCCGCGCTGGCCGCGGACGTTTTCGAATATCTCGACGTCGATGCGCAACAACAACTGCTGCGCGCGATGGCGCACGAGCAGTGCGTGGGAATTTTGAACGAGATGTCGCCGGACGATCGCACCGCCTTGCTCGAGGAAATGCCGAGCGCAGCGGCGCGGCAGTTGATTCAACTGCTCACGCCGGAGGAACGCAAAGTCGCCACGCAACTCCTCGGTTATCCGGAAGGCAGCGTCGGCCGAATCATGACGCCGGATTTTGTAGCGGTGCATGAGAATTGGACCGTGCAGCAAGTGCTCGATTATGTGCGCGAGCGCGGGCGCGACAGCGAGACGTTGAACTTCATCTACGTGGTCGATGAGAACGGAAAGTTGATCGACGACTTGCGCATTCGTGAGTTCCTCCTGCGGCCGGTCGATACTCTGGTCGATCAGATCATGGACCGCAATTACGTCCACCTGACGGTGAATCAAAGCCAGGAAGACGCGCTCAATATTTTCCGAAGATACGACCGCGCCGCGCTGCCGGTGGTTGATTCGAGCGGCGTCCTCGTCGGCATCGTGACGCAGGACGACATGCTGGACGTCGCCGAAGAACAGGCCACGGAAGACATCCAGAAAATCGGCGGCTTGGAAGCTCTCGATGAGCCTTACACCACGATCTCGTTGCCGCGCATGGTTAGGAAACGCGCGAGCTGGCTCATCATTTTGTTCCTCGGCGAAATGCTGACTGCCACTGCGATGCAGGGTTACAACAACGAGATCGAAAGGGCGGCGATCCTGGCCATGTTCCTGCCGCTGATCATTTCGAGCGGCGGCAATTCCGGTTCGCAGGCGACCACACTCGTCATTCGCGCCATGGCGGTGGGCGAATTGAAATTGCGCGACTGGTTTCGTGTCGTCCGGCGCGAACTGCAATCCGGGGTCATGCTCGGATTGATCCTCGGCGTGATTGGATTCATCCGCATCTCGGTGTGGCAGGCGCTGCACATTTTTAACTACGGCCCGTATCACTGGCTGGTGGCCGTGACGGTTGCGCTCTCGCTCGTCGGCGTTGTGCTCTGGGGTTCGCTCGCCGGCGCGATGCTGCCGTTTGTCTTGAAACGCTGCGGGCTCGATCCCGCGACGGCGTCCGCTCCTGCCGTGGCGACGCTGGTCGATGTGACCGGTCTGCTGATTTACTTCAACGTCGCGCTCTTCGTCCTGCGCGGGACGATGCTGTGATTCGGTCATCCTGAGGCTGGCGGAGCACGCCGAGGGATCTCGCAACCGCTCGAGCGTCACGCAAACTAACTCGTGTATCATCGACTGCGTTGGCGAGATCCTTCGCCGTCTTGCGCAGGCTCAGGATGACAATTGAAAGCAATTTGGCCTAACGACTCGTTAGACCTTTACGTCCACCCACTCGTTGCGCGCGCGCGAATCGGCCACGGCCTGCACGACGCGCATGTAGCGCACGCCTTCTTCGAAATCCGGGCGCGGACGAACTTTGCCGCGTGATCTCACGGCCGAAAGAAAATCATCTTCCACCGTCCATCCACCTTCCAGTTCCGGTGTGATTTCGACTTCGTGCAAATCGCGATCGCCAAATTTTCCGGCGCGAATTGTGTCCGTGCCGAAATCGTAGGTCATGGTCCCGGCGTCGCCGTACGCTTCCACGCGATCGCCCGGCGGCAGCGCATCAACGCCGCTGAACTCGAGCACACCTTCCGCACCGCTGGCGAAACGGCACAGAATCGTCAGCAGGTCCGGTACCGATGACTTCGTAACCCTGGCGCAGTGGATGAATGACCTTGCCGCGCGCAAAAACACCGATGATGTCGCCGAACCAGCGCTGCAAGACTTCGACGTAAATTCCGAGCGCAAGCACATTGAGCCCGCTGATCTCGATGCGTTGCCGCCAATGCGTCGGCGCATCCGCATTCAAGTACGCGCCGGTGAAGGCATGCATGCGAATGTGATGTGGTCGCCCGATGTAATTTTCTGCGAGCAATTTTTTGACGACGAGATCGCCCTTCAAACCAAACGGCGGCGGGCAAAGCATCGTGACCAGTTCCGGAAAACGCTTCGAAGCCGCCAGCATCTCCTCCGCTTCCGCGAGGTCCATCGACATGCGTGCCTGGCAAAAAACATGTTTGCCCGCTTCGAGTGCCGAAATCGTGACGGCGGAATGCATGTAAGGTGGTGTGCCGATCCAAACCATATCGATGTCTGGAATGGCGAGCAGGTCGGCCCAGTTCTGCATCGGGACCGCTTCGGGTGCGTTTTCCTCGCAAAATTTGGCCGCGCTTTCGTAGGTGGAATTCGAGACGGCGACAATTTCGACATCGGGATGTTTGCGCAATCCGGGCAGATGACGATCGCGCACAATGGCGCCTGCTCCGATAATGCCGAGACGAAGTTTACTGCGAGCCATACGGAATTGTGTGCAGAGGCATGAGAAAGAAGCGAGTCAGAACGCGCGAATAAACTTTGACCGCGGGCCGCAAAGTCCGTTCAAATCCGAGCGCTGCGGATTTGTCAGACGCAAGAATCGCTTGACCCATCGACTCGTCCGCGCAAGCTTACGCGCTCTTTTCCAGGAGCGTTATGTCTAAAGTTTGCAGCATCACAGGTTCCAAGGTCGTACGCGGCAGCGTTATTCACCGTCGCGGCATGGCCAAGAAGAAAGGCGGCGTCGGCCGTCACGTGACCAAGAACGTCCCGCGCACGTTCAGCCCGAACCTGCACGAGCATCGCATCTGGGTGCCGGAGCTGCGCAAATTCATGCGCATCAAGGTCAGTGCCCGCGGCATGAAGACGCTGAACAAGAACGGCGCCTACAAGACGCTGAAAAAGGCCGGCCTCATTTCGGCCTAACGAATCGTTAATCTTGCGTCGGCTCGGCGACTGGTTCGATCGATTGTTCGACCGTCATTCCTGATTCGTCGCTCGTTCCCGCGATCGGCTCGCCGCTCGGCAATTCAGAGGTTGGTTCCGCGGCCTGTGGCGCAGTCTCTTCCTTTGGTTCTGCAACTGGCGGCGTGGCCGGTTTACTGCGCGGCAGGTCTAACGAGCCGTCGTTAAACTCGATCACGTAACCTTCGTGAATCAACCAATGAAGATCGGAAGCAAGCGTGAGCTTGGCTTTTTCCGCATCAGCGCCCTCGCCGGCGTGCAATTTTTCGGCCAGCTGTTTGCGATTGAGCGCCGGTGTTTCGGCAAGCGTTTGCAGAATGGAGTTGATCGAGGCGGAAACTCCCGCGCTCTCGTGATTGAACGACCGGATGCGAATCGGCGAAACAAAAAGCATCCCGCGACGATGCCGGAAAATATTGAGACCCGCGGCGCGCAGACCGCCGGCCAGTTCCTGCATCATCTTTGAGGGCGAACGAATTTCCTGCGACCAGGTGTTCTCGATCCACCGCCCAAGTCCGCGATCCGGCACACGCCGGCTGAGCACACCGCTGATCGTCAATTCGTTAACCGAACGCAACAGCGCGGGCAGATGCGCCTGGCGGAAAGTGCCGCTCCGCCTCCGCCACGTTGTTGAAGGTCGTCGGTGTCTCTTCGTTCTTCGTCGTGAAAGTCGTAACGCTGCGCGCCTGTTCCTTCCATTGCTCGACCACAGCGGCGTCGCTCACCACCTCGATCTGGCGTTGAAAATCCTGGAAGCTCATCCGCCGGCTGTAACGCTGCTCGTAGAGCGCGCGCAGTTGCGGTTGATAACCGTGATGATTGGTCGGGCCTAACAAGACACCACTCGCGCGATCGCGCGCGACATTGCTGAAGTTGCCTTTGACCGGTTCCGTCTGCGTGACCTCGACGTTATAGAAATCGTCCTTCGCGCTGGCGAAGGCGCTGCCTTCGAGGATGGCGCGATCGGCTGCCACGGCGCCGTTCTCTCCCAGTTGATACAACGGCAGCTCCGCCGAAGCCGTCAGCTGCACATCGTAACGCTCGGGTTTGTCGAGAAACATGCGGGCGAGGGCAAAAACCGAATAGGTGATGCTGCCCGATTTTATCTGCGCGACGACGCTATCGAAGGCCGCGGCATGCGGAAGGAAACGCACCACGATGTGCGAGAGATCGCGCTGCGGCTCGCGCGGTCGTCGATCTTCGTGGTGACCACCACGATCATCTCTCCGCAGACCCTTGCGTTCCGGCCCGCCTTTCCGGTCCGGACGTTTGCCATCGCGTTTCTCGCGCCCTTCCGGACGACGCGACCGTGGTTTGCGATCACGCGGTGGTCGCGGACCGCGCCGCTCGAATTGCCGCCCGGTCTCTTCGCCTTCGAAATCGGCGTAGTCGTTCGTCCGCGCCGGTTCGTTGACCCACGCCGGCATCATTTTCAGGTCGAGCAAATCCGCGGTGGTGGTGGGCTCAGCCATCTTTTTCTCTCTTACCCCAACGTGGCGCGAAGTAAACGACCAGCCACATGTTGTTTACCTGAAAAAAATTGACAAGGCGGTTAATTCATTTACTTGCCATCCTTGCCGGGACTGCTTTAACCGAACGAAAACGGGCTACCGAACCAGGAAATTTTATGAGTGAAAAATCAATTGAAGAGAAAGTGAAGGACATCATCGTCGAGCAACTCGGCGTGAATCCCGAACAGGTCACACCGCAGGCGTCGTTCATCGAGGATTTGGGGGCGGATTCGCTCGATATCGTCGAGCTGGTTATGGCGTTCGAAGAAGAATTTTCCGTCGAAGTCCCGGATGAAGACGCGGAGAAACTCCAGACGGTCGGTGACGTCATCAAATACATCGAAGAGAAGCAGTCAAAACAGTAACTGCCTCACGCAATACTTTTGGAAAAAGCACGGCTGCGGCCGTGCTTTTTTGTTTGTTGCCACGCCCAGTGACACGCCCAGAGTGAGCCATGGTTAGCAGCCGCGTCGCCGAGTTACCTCAGCCGCCAGCCCGCGGCCAGATGGAAGCCGAGCACACGATTCCCTTCCGCGACGGCCTGGCTCGAGTCGTTAGGCTCGATGCGCTGCGAGGAAGTGATGCGTGGCGCGCCGCTCTTGCCGGGAAGACCAAGGATCACCGCTTCTATCAAATTGCCGAGGAGACGCTGCGCAACGGATTCGAGCATCGTTACCTTGTTTTCGAAGACACCAGTGGCGCGATTCGCGGTGTTCAGCCTGTTTTTTTCCTTCAGCAGAATTTGATCGAAGGCGTGCCGGCCCTGCACCGGCCGGTCCAGGCGATTCGGCGATTCTTTCCGCGCTTCCTCACCATGCGGACGTTGATGATTGGAAACGCGGCCGGCAATGGCCATCTCGGCGCGTGCGATGACACGGATGAGAAGTGGCTCGCCGTTGCCCTGGCGCAGACAATCCCGGAATACGCACGCCGTGCCGGGGCTTCGCTCGTCGTCTTCAAGGATTTCCCCGCGCCGGATCGCGACTCGTTAGGCACACTGACCCAGCACGGCTTCACCCGCGTCCCGAGCATGCCGGTGACGCATTTGTCGTTAGGCGACTACCGCACTTTCGACGATTACTTCGCCCGCCTGAGCAAGGCGACCCGCAAAGATCTGCGGCGTAAGTTCCGCCGCGCGGAGAAATTTGCGCCTCTGGAGTTTGAGGCGCTGCACGACATCACGCCCTACGTCGATGAAGTTCTTCCGCTTTACCTCGCGGTTCATGAAAAATCCGAGATGAAGTTCGAGACGTTGACGAAAGAGTTCATCTGCCAACTTGGCCAGCGCATGCCGGACCGCGCGCAGTTTTTCCTCTGGCGACAGAACGGCCGCATCGTCGCCTTTACCATCGGCATGATTCACGATGGCGTTTTCTATGATGACTATCTCGGAATGGATTATGGCGTTGCCCTCGATCTGCATCTCTATTTCCTGACCTTCCGCGACATCGTCCGCTGGTGCATCGAGCATCGCCTAACGAGTTATTGCAGCAGCCCGCTCAACTACGAACCCAAACTTCATTTCGATTGTGTGCTCGGGCCGCTCGACCTTTACGTCATGCATACCTCGCGACTGCTTAACGGCATCTTCCGTCGAATTCTCCCACTCATCGAACCAACGCGACATGACCCGGTGCTGCATCGGTTCCCGAACGCGCACGAATTGAAGTGATGCAGCCAAGAGGATTTGGCAATCCATGGCTGCAGTTTGTCATCAGCCAGCTTTGCACTTTACTGGCGCAGCTTTGTCTCAAACACGGCGCCATGAGTTCCGCCACGCCCGGGTCGGCCTGGTCCTGGACCGGCCTAACGAGTCTTGGTTCTCCCTTCGTCTGGCTCGGCATCCTCTTCATGATCCTGAGCTTCGTCACATGGCTTTACGTCCTGCGGCATCTGGCTTTGTCTGTCGCGTTTCCCATTTCGCAATCCGTGCACGTTCTTGTTCCGCTGTGCAGCTGGCTCGTGCTCAGTGAACGAATCAGCGCGGTGCGCTGGTGCGGCATCGCTCTGGTTCTGATCGGGCTTTTTCTCGTGGCAAAACCGGTCGCGAAAATGGAGGAACGCCTGTGACGCCGTTCGCGTTTCTCCTCATCGTCATTTCGCTTGCGGCTTTTGTGGCTGGCCAGCTGTTGCTCAAGCACGCCATGCAATCGACCGTGGCGCGCGGTTTTCGTCAGCCGACATTCCTCTTTTTCATCATCGCCGGCACGGCCAGCATGGCCGTTTCCTTTTTCCTCACTCTCGGCCTGCTGCAACGATTCGACCTGAGCTACCTCGATCCGTTCCAGGGATTGAGTGTGATTTTCGTCAGCATCCTGGCCGTGTTCTTCCTGAAGGAAAGACTCACGCTGCGCCTGGCGATTGGTTCGCTCCTGATAACGGCCGGACTCGTGCTCGTGTCACTGAGTTAGGGCCGGCCAAAGTTTTTCCAGCGCGGTGGAGTTAATGTTCTGCGCCTCTTTGAAATCCGGCACCGACATCTTTGGATGATCCCACTCCCCTACGAACCGCTGCTTTCGTCGCGCGTAGCGCGGCGGTGAATAGGCGCCGCAAACATCTCCGCCGATAATGCGCGTTGTTAGCCGTAACGCTTGCAGCGCCCAAACAATATCTTCCGTGGTGAACCTTCCGTTCTCCCAATTCGTGATGGAATCCCCGGCGCGCAGACAATCCAAGTCGATGGTCACGTAAACATTGCGGCCATGAAGCGCGGCCACGAAGCGTTCGAAATCTTCGCGCCACGTCTCGCGATAGATTGCATTAGATCGTTTCGGTCGATTCTCGCCCCAGGCACGCACCTCAAGTTTTCCTTCCCGCTCCGCGCGACGATTACCGAAGTACTGGTTAGGCCACCAGCATTCGAAATTTCCGCAACCCCAGATGCTCACTTTCTCCACCTGCGTTAATTCGAGCGCGCGGTTGATCCATCCGCCGCAGGCCCAGCGCGGCGGGCGCACGTCCCAATCCGGATGATTGTCGAAGGAAACGAGCGCGAACGGTTCTGTCACTCGCCGCAACAAAAGCGCGCTCAGGTGATGAAAATCGCCGGAGCCAAAAAGCGTGAATTGCCCGAGCCGCCCCGCGTATTCGTCGAAGAACTTCTCGATCAATCTCGAGGGCGCAGAGAAACGCAGCTGTGGTCCCCATTGCGTCGCATCGATGAGGTCGAGGCCTAACGAATCCGTCGGCCAGGCGTCGTCGAGATTAAGGTGAACTCCCTGCCGCATTGCGCTTCGCCGTTAAATACGCGCAACCGCTACTGCAAGCACGAATTGCAATTATCGAAACAAATCATTCCGAGCAGACCGAAGAAGAAGCGCGCGATATCTTCTGCCGCGTGCGCGACGCTTTTGGCGTTTTCGCACGCAAGACTTCCAACGTTCTCGGCAGCGCCTGGGCCTTTGTCCTCGCGCTGTCGATCATCGTCGTCTGGGCCATGACCGGTCCGGCTTTTCATTTTTCCGATACCTGGCAGCTCATCATCAACACCGGCACGACTATCGTGACCTTCCTGATGGTCTTCCTGATTCAGAACACGCAAAACCGCGACGCCAAAGCGGTGCACCTGAAGCTGGATGAATTGATCCGCGCATTGCAGGGCGCGCGCAATCGGCTGGTCGATTTGGAAAAGCTTTCCGATGATGAGCTAAAGAAACTCGAAGGTGAATTCGCGCGCATCGGCCAGAAGGCCTCCAAGGCAACGGAACAGATCGCAGAGGCGGCCGACGCGGTGGAACAAACTACTCGTTAGGCCACCTCGCGCGCTTCACCCGTACGCAGGTAGATTTTCCCGCTCGGGCAAAGATTGAAAACCTCGCATTGCCGGCAATCCGGTTTGCGCGCAAAACAGCGCCGGCGTCCGTGCCAGATGAGCCAGTGACTCCACATCGTCCAATACTGACGGGGCACGACCTTCATCAGATCGGTTTCGATCTTTTCCGCGTCGGTATGTTTCGTTAGGCGGAAACGATTCGACAACCGCACCACATGCGTGTCGACCACGATGCCCTCGTCTTTGTGAAAGGCATTACCGAGAACAACGTTCGCTGTCTTTCGTCCTACACCGGGCAGGGCGTGCAATTCTGCCATCGTGCCCGGCACTTTCCCGCGATGTTTCTCGACGATCGCAATCATCGCGCCGCGAATACTTCTCGTCTTGGCGCGAAAGAAACCGGTCGAACGAATCATCGATTCCAGTTCGTCCGGCGAGGACTGTGCGTACTCCGCCGCGCTGCGATAGCGTTTGAATAATTTCGGCGTGACCAGATTCACGCGCTTGTCCGTGCATTGCGCCGAAAGAATTGTCGCGACCAGCAGTTGCAGCGGCGTTTTGAAATCCAGTTCGCAATGCGCGTCCGGATAAACTTTCTGAAATGCTGCGATTAATTGCTGAACGCGCTCGCGAGTCGTCACCGGGAAACGATGACGTTATTTCTCGGCGAATGGCGAGAGCTTTTGCTCCAACTGCGGCGGAACGTGCGCCGTGATGACTGCGAACTCGTCTTCGTAACGTAGGTCGAGCACGTGACCGATCCGATGGATCTCCGCGATCAAACTCGATTCCGTCAGCGGAACGCGGAACCGCAAATTCAAACTCCAGGAGGTCACCTGTTCCTGCAACGCCTGCACGAGCGCGCCCACGCCTTCGCCGGTGCGCGCGGAAATCGCGACACTGCCGGGATAACGTTCGCGATAGGCTGTGACCAGATCGGGACTCGGCGCGGCGTCGAGTTTGTTGAAGACGAGCAGCGTTTGCTTTCCGAACGCGTCGAGTTCCTTCAGCACAGTGTTAACCGCCGCGATGTGCTCGTCGATGCGCGGATGACTCAAGTCGACGATGTGAATGAGCAGATCGGCTTCATTCACTTCCTCGAGCGTGGCTTTGAATGATTCGATGAGGGTGTGCGGCAGGTTGCGCAGGAAACCGACCGTATCGGTCAGCAGCATGCGTTGCTTGTTAGGCAACGTGAAACTGCGCGTGGTCGGATCCAGCGTGGCGAACAATCGATTCTCCGCCACGACATCCGCGCCGGTAAGGAGATTGAGCAAAGTTGATTTGCCGGCGTTGGTGTAACCGACCACCGCGCCGACCGGCCATTGATGACGGCGCCGGCCTTCGCGTTGCACCGAGCGAACTTTGCGCACGCCTTCCAACTCGCGTTCCAAACGCGCGATTCGTTCCTGCACGCGGCGGCGATCGACTTCCAGCTGTGTTTCGCCCGGACCACGCGTGCCAATCCCGCCGGTCTGTCGCGAAAGGTGTGTCCACATTCTCGTCAGGCGCGGCAACAGATATTGCAGTTGCGCCAGTTCAATTTGCAGACGGCCTTCGCGACTGCGCGCGCGTTGCGCAAAGATGTCGAGAATGAGCTGCGTGCGATCGAGAACTTTTCTCGAAAAAAGATTCTCCAGGTTGCGCCCCTGCGCCGGCGAAAGCTCGTTGTCGAAAATAACTGATGTGACCTGCTGATCCTGGAACGATTCCCTGATCAGCTCCGCTTTGCCTTTGCCGATGTAATAAGGCGCGGTCGGCTTTTCGAGCTTCTGGGTGACCGTATTCACCACCTGCGCACCGGCGGAGTTGGCGAGTTCGCGCAGTTCATCCATGGAATCGGCCAGGTCCCATTTCGAGACGCCTTCCTGTTCGAGTCCTACCAGGAGCGCGCGCTCCGGCCGGTTCTTCGCCTGAACTTCAATCATTCTGCCGCGGCGACGCGAAGGAGAGACGGGCCTTGCGCGTAATCAATTCAATGGCTTCTGCAGAGCCGTGTTGCGAAAGGTTCAGTGGTTCAAAAGTAGTTTGATGACGAAACCAGGTCAATTGCCTTTTGGCATAACGCCGTGTCGCCTGTTGAATGGCCGCGATGCATTCGCGCTCGGAAATTCTTCCAGCAATGAGTTCGCGAATTTGTGACAAACCCAAAGTCTGTGCTGCGGTCGGGCCGATTTTCTTTGCGGCCCGCACTTCTTCGACCGCGCCATCAGCGAACATCTTTTCCACGCGAGAATTGATTCGCGCGTTAAGATCGTCGCGGTCGCGAAACAAAAAGACTCCAGGAAAGGATCTCTTCGAGCGCTGGCGTTGCGTGGAAGCAGGTCGTCCGCTTAACAAACAAATTTCCACGGCGCGAATCAGACGGCGTTTGTTTTGCGCGTCGATTTGGCGCGCCGTTGCCGGATCGAGGCGACGCAGCCTAACGAGTAGTTCGCGTTCGCTGAAATGCTCGAGACGATTGCGCAATTGCGCATCGGCTTTCGGCAGCGGCGACAAACCATCCGTCAGTGCCTTCACGTACATTCCGCTGCCACCGACCACGAATGGCTTTTCGATTTTCCGCATCGCCGCGAGCGCAAGTTCGCGAAATCGCTCCGCATTCATTTCTTCGGTCAGCGGCACGGCGCCAATCAAATGATGCGGAACTCGCGCCAATAGCTCACGCTCCGGTTTGGCCGTGAGCAGATCGAGCCCGCGATAAATCTGAAACGCATCTGCGCTAACGATTTCGCCGCCACAGTTGCGCGCCACTTCGGCTGCGATCTCCGATTTTCCCGTCGCGGTCGGCCCGACAACAAAAAAACCGGGAGCGAGGTTTTCATCCTCCTCTCCCGGTTTTTGCAATTTTCGCCTAACGATTAGCTGCTGAACGAGTGATGTTCGCTCGACTTCGCTCCGCTGACTAGCAGCTTGCGGCCGAGAAACTCCTTGTCATGCAATTCGTTCACAGCGCGCTGCGCTTCCTCGACGGTTTGCATTTGCACGAAGGCAAAACCTTTCGAGCGCTGGTTATGTTTGTAGGTCACAACCTCGGCGTTCTGCACCTGGCCGACGCCATTGAACAATTCGAAGAGATCGCTCTCGGTCGCGTCGAAGGACAAGTTGCCGACGTAAAGACGCGGCGTTGTTACTTCGACCGATTCAGGTTTACGCGATGGGGGTCGCGGTGATTGATGTGAGCCGTTACGCGCTGGCTCGGGCCGCCGCGTTGCAGGTTGGTGATTGCCGTTTCCGCTGAAAAATCCTGTGATTTTTTCCCAAAGTGTCTTCTTGGCCGGCGCTTTCGGTGAGCTTTTCTGACGATAGGGGCGATCGCCGCCCCCGCGACGGGAACGACCGCCGCGCGAACGCCGCGGGCCTCTCCCGGATGAATGAGATGTCATATTGGTCCTCAATGTTGTTACAGTTCGGGCGGAGCGCATCCATTGATGCCCGTTCCGGAGCAAGCGGATACCGCGTGATCCTTGGAAATCTTAGCCTTGCAGCCGGAAACTCCGCCACCTGATGACGGGAGAACGACGAACGGCGGACCGCATTGATTACCCGACCGTGCAGCGAAGATGCAAAAGTGCGCATCATGGTTTCAAAAATTGCTGACGATCGCGAAAAGCGGACGCCCGGATATTCGACGAACACTCCCGACATCTGTGAATAACTATGGCGGAAATGGCGACGATTGCAAGAAGGCCCTTCAGGCGCCCTTTTCCTTCCGCAAAAACCACTCGATAAACTTCGGCAGTCCGGCGCTGAGCGGTGTCGTCGGATTGTAGCCCAGAAGTTTTCGCGCCTTCGAAATATCGGCGCAGGTCAACGGCACATCTCCTGGTTGTTCGGGCAGTTGATTGATCTTCGCCTTCTTGCCGAGCGTTTGCTCAATGGCGGCGATCAATTCGCGCAACTCGATCGTCTGGCTTTCGCCGAGATTAAAAATGTCGAAGAGCGGACCGTCGTACTTCAGCGCCGCCATCACGCCCTGAATAATGTCTTCTATATAAGTGTAGTCGCGGCGCGTCGTGCCATCGCCGAACTGATCGATCGCTTCGCCGGCGTGGATGCGTTTGGTGAATTGATGAATGGCCAGATCGGGCCGCTGCCGCGCGCCGTAGACGGTAAAGAAACGCAGCGCGACGATTCGCATCTGGTAAAGGTGCGAATGAGTCGAGCACAGGAACTCGCCGGCAATTTTCGTCGCCGCGTATGGACTGATCGTCTGCGTCAGATGCAAATCCTCCGAGAACGGCACCGTTTTCGAAACGCCGTAGACCGACGAGCTCGAGGCAAAGATGAAGCGCTCGATGCCGGTGAGCCGCGCCGCCTCGAGCAAGTGCAACGTGCCATCGACATTGGTGTCGTAATAGAGTTGCGGTTGCGCGATCGACGGTCGCACGCCGGCCCGCGCAGCGAGGTGCGCGATGACATCGAATTTTTCGCGATGAAACAAATCCCGCACCGCCGCGGAATCGCGCAGATCGACTCGATGAACCGCAATGTCGTTGGCGAAGCCCGAAATGTTGGCGAGCTTGATCGCCGGATCGTAAAAGTCGTTGAAGTCGTCGAGAATTGAGACTTCGTGACCGGCGGCCAACAATTTCTCCACGAGATGCGAGCCGATGAAACCAGCTCCGCCCGTCACCAAAGTCCGCATCGCGCGAGCCTAAAGATGAAGCTGAACACGAGCAAGGCGCGAACAAGCGTCGGCCTCATCTTCGCGCTGCTGGTGCTTTTTCTCATCGCCTTCGCCATCGACGCGTTTTTTCACATGCGGCACGATCTTCCCCGGCCGCGCGACCCGGCGTTCCAACTCCCCTCGCCTCTTGAATTGGCCGCTCTGCCAACTGCGGCGCGCTTTGACTTTCCCATCGGCAGCGAACTCGGCGCGCTCGCTTACAATGCGCAGCCGTTCACGGACAGTCGCCACCTGGGCGACGATCTCAACGGCATCGGTGGCGAAAACAGCGATATGGGCGATCCGGTTTTCGCGGTCGCGGATGGCCGTGTCATTTTCGCGGCTGAAGCCAGCCCCGGCTGGGGCAACGTCATCATTGTCCTGCACGCCTACGAAGAGAACGGCGCGCGCAAGTATGTGCAATCCCTCTACGCGCACCTGCAGAAACTACTCGTTAGGCCAAACCAAAATGTGCGGCGCGGCGAACAGATCGCCACGATCGGCGATGCCAACGGACGTTATTTTGCTCATCTGCATCTCGAGATGCGCGAATTCATCACGCCCTTCATTGGACCCGGTTACCGCGAAGACACGCGCGGCTGGATCAATCCGAGCGAATTCATCCGGCAACATCGCGGCGCGCCGGACGATGATGTTGGCCGCTCAGAGGTGCCGCAGCAGGTAAACCCAGTTCAGCAGGGCGGCGCCGAGAACTAGCGTCGCGAAACCGCGGCGCGGAAAACGCGACCAGATAATGCGCAGACGCGGACCGCGCCTAACGAGAACTACCAGCGCGTAGAGATCGTAAATTGCGATCGCGAAAAAACACAGCGTCGCCAATGGATTGAAACGCCACGCCGCAAGAATATCGCCATGCAGAAAAGCAAAGGCGGCGCGAGTCGAGCCGCAGGTCAGGCAGGGAATTCCAAAGACCTGGTGGAACGTACAACCCGGCAACGGCAAACCAAAGGTCAGCCATACCATCAGCCCAAGCGCGCTGACCACGGTGGCCGCGAGCCAGATCAATTCATGATCCAGTTCACCCGCATGCAGACAGCGCCATTCGAAGCGCATCGCGCTCAGTGCCAGTGGCCGCTCGAAAGCGCGCTGGTGAAAACCGCCATGGCAAAAAGAATTGCGCCGCCGCAACAAACTACCATCGGCAACAGCACCGCGACGACGGCGCGCCACGTATCGGTCTCGTGCGTTCGCGCCAGGCCAATACTGCCCACGATGATGGCCGCGACCAGCGCAATCATTCCGCCGCAAATGGGAACAATGTTCAGCAGATGCGTCGAACCGTTGGCGTAACAGAGAGTGCGCAGCGTGGTTTCAAATGGCTGCTTCGCGCCGCCCACGATCATCAAACACACATGCACGATCGCGGCTCCGATGAAGGCGCCGATGAGAATGAGAACGGGAATGCAAATGATTAGGAAAATGGACAAGAAACCCATTCCAAAAAGCATGCCGAGCTCATTGCGTCCCATTCCCCAACCGAAAGATTTCATGAGGAATTGAAAAAATACCGCAATCAGCGAACCGATCGAGCCGCAGATGACCACGTAGAGCAACGGATCACCCAAACCGCCTTCGCGTTTCATAATGGCGAAGGCCTGGTCCGGTTTGGTCAGCACCATCGTGATCGTATCGATCAGCGCGTTTACGAAACTGCCACTGGTGCGGTTTTCCCACGGCAAACCGGTGCGCGCGGGGGTTGTCGTTGCGCCCACTGGAACGACCGATTGCGCGGTCGCAGTTGGTGTTGCAGCGGCAGCCGGCGGTGCTGGTGGCGGCGCTGCGGCCGCGCGAAAGCTTTCCAATTCGGAAAGCGGTCGCCACGTCGACATGCCTTCCATCCAACCGAGATCGGTCCCGATAAATTGTCCGGTGCGCAATCCTTCGCGCACTTTTTCTTCCTCGAAAACTCCCGAGAGTTGCACCGCTACGACTGACGTGAATCATCGCCATATGAACGCCGTTCTAAGAAGAGCGTCGCGCGAAGTCAACGTTGTAGCCACGGCCCTGTGGGCCGTCCCTTTGTGGTGCCAATGCAACCCCAGCCAGGTTGGGATGCATAACGGGGCGTCCCACAGGGACGCGGCTACACTTCACTCGCTTCGTCTTTGTCGAGCGCGCGCCAGAAATACCATGCGGCGGCGGAACGATAGGGCCGCCATTTTTCACCAATGCGATGTAGTTCCTTCGGCGTCGGCAATTTTCGTTTCCGGAAAGTCCTGGCGTAACCTTTTTGCACGCCGTAATCGGTCACCGGCCAGACATCGGGCCGGGCCAGGTCGAAAAGCAAAAGCATTTCCACCGTCCAGCGACCGATGCCGCGCACGCTCGTCAGGCGTTCGATAATTTCTTCGTCGCTCATCTTCGCCAGGGCCGGAGCAGTAGGCACCACGCCTTCCACCGTTTTCGCTGCCAGATCCTTGAGCGCGGCCGTCTTGCTGCGCGACAATCCGCAGGCGCGCAGTTTTTCATCCGGCGTGGCCAGGACCGCTTTTGGATCGAGCCATTTTCGTTTCCCATAAAGGGCGCGCACCCGGCCCCAGATGGTGGCGGCCGCTTTTCCGCTCAGTTGCTGATAGGCGATCGATTCGGCCAAAGCATCAAATGGTCTAACGAGTACCTGAGGTGTGCAGCTCATACTTGCGCGCCCGCTTGACCAAGTCCGCCATGTGTGGATGGCTCCGCGACAAATGAGCGTCGTGCGGCTTCATGCCGTTCTGGTTTAGCGCAGCCCGACGCGCGCGCAAATCCGCATTGTGAAAAAACATCCCTTCGCTAGGTTCGCGCCGATGCGAAGCCGTTTCGTTCTCGTCGCGATCGCTCTTGCATTTTCGCTCTCAGCCCGCGCCGGAACGGAGGCGCGTTACTTCGCCAACCCGGACGCGGCGAAAACGCCGATCGATCTCTTCAGTTTCGAGGGCGGCTACGTTTTCGAAAGCGCAGCTGCATGATGGCGGAACGGATTTCGGCAAACAGAATGCCTTCGAACTCGAGACCGAATATTCCCATCGCTTCCGCATCAAGGGGAAGTGGTATTTCCGCGCCGGCGTCTCTTACAACCGCTTCGAGTTTGGCGACACAAACGCGCCCGTGCCCGATCATCTGCAAAGCCTCGCCGCGGTCCTCAGCCTGGAATATTGCGTCGACGGCGAGCGCGGCGCGTTCATCGAAATACGGCCCGGCTTCTACGGCGTCGATACTGTCGATAGTTCTTCGTTCGATATTCCCATCACACTTGGTCGCGCCTGGGTGCTGAAGAAGGACAAGGTTTTTCTTTTCACCGGCGTGAACGTCGCTTTCTTGCGCGGCCGATTTCCCGTCCTCCCGCTGCTCGGTTTGGTCTGGCACATCAATGAGCATTGGTTGCTCTACGGTGTAGAGCCCGAACCGCGCATCGTTTACATGCCTAACAAGAAGTTGGACATCTGGGTCGGCGGCCAAATTACCGGCGGCTCGTTTCGCACCGAGGAGGACAGCACGATCGTTCCCGCGAAGTTGAGCCACGCCGCGGTCAATTATTCCGACTACCGCGTCGGCGGCGGCATCGTCTGGCACGCCACTAATGCAATCGCTCTCGATCTCGGCGCCGGTTACTCCATTCAACGTCGCTTCAATTACGAACGCGCCGATCAGACTTACAAAAGCGATCCCTCGCCCTACTTTCGCCTCATCTTGAAGGCGGAGTTTTAAGTCCGACCGGCGGACCAGTCCAACACTCGGAGAGCGCGTAACGTGATCCATCGATTTGGCGCTCCGACGGTGCCGGCCAATTCCTCGTGCAGCGTGTCGCGGTGTCGCACGTCGAGCAGCCAGCGTCCGTCATCCTGGCGCCGCTCGCGCACGATCGCGACAGCGTCCTCGACTCGCGCATCCGGCTCCACGTCGGCCGCGCGCAGATAGTCGAGCGCGCGTAGCACGTCGTAGTGCCAGAGCGGCGGAAACGCGAACTGCGTCCACGTCGGATCGATGATCTCGCCGGTCGACAACCTTCGCAGCAGACGACGCTCGAGGAGGTACTCGTGCGCGCGCTTCCGCGCGTCGGTCACCGCCGGCGTGGCGCCGAACGCCTGCTCAAACGCGAGCAGTCCTTCAAGCACGCAGATCGTCGTGTGGAAGGACGAGCGCACCGAGCCGCGCTCCGCCTCGCAGTTCCAGCCGCCATCCACGAGCTGTTCGCCAAGCAGTCGATCGACGAGTCGATCGCTGCGCTCGCCGAAGTACGCGCCGAGCGCGACGACGCGGCCGTTGATGCACGGCTCGACCTCACCCTCGAAGAAAGGTGAGTCTCCGAACTCGGGTCCCCAGGTGACGTTGCTGCGAACGAGATCGATCGCAGTTCGCGCGCGCGCGCTCGTCGGGTCGATCCCCAGGTCGCGCAGGAACACCAGGGTGTACATATTCGACCACCAGAACGGCGTGGCGACGCCATCGCCCCATTGGCCGTCGGGGCGCTGTTGATCGAGCAGCCGCGGGCCCCATCCCTCCGACGCGACGCGCGACCGCTCGGCCGCGACGATTTCCGCCGGCGTGTCGGTGAGGTCGCGCATGACCTGCCAGCGGATCGACGGATCGGCGTCGAGGAGCCAGTCGATAACGGGGTCGTGTCTGAACATTTCAACTGCCGCCGATGGATCGGTTAGTTACTGCTCGATTCGTTGCAGGAGAAAGGCGGCGCCGCCGAAAGTCAGGATCGTGCCGAGACAAAGAATGAGCAGGCTGGGCAGATAAAATTCTGGCGACGCGTGATACAAATTCACCAGACGAAAGGCGCGACAGAAATGCGTGAGCGGAAAAATCTCCGAGATGTAACGAATACCCGCCGGTAGTTGCTCGAGTGGAGCAAAGGCGCCGGAAAGAACGAACACCGGCAGGAGAAAGAAAACGGAGAACTGGATCGCCTGTGTTTGCGTGCGCGAGAAAGCAGAGATGACCAGCCCGAGGCCTAACGAGCAGAGGAGAAAGACCAGACAAATCAAGGCCAGCACGGCGGGTTGATGAAATTCCACCCCGAAATGCCAGCCGGCCAGCAGGACAATGATGAGAATGAGGCCTACCGAAATGGCGAGATACGGCAGCACCTTGCCGATGACGATTTCGCGGCGACGCAGCGCCGTCACCATCAACTGGTAGAGCGTGCCCGATTCGCGTTCGCGCGCGATGGTGCAGGCCATGAGCGTGACCGTGATCAGTTGCAGAATCAGGCCGATCACGCCGGGAATGACGTAATCGATGAAGCGCTCTTTCGGATTGTAGAGCTTGTGTTTGTCGATGGCCCACGGCTCCATCGCGGAGGTAAATTGCTTCCGCACTTCGATCGGAATTTTTTCGGCCAGATCGAAAACTTCATCCGGCAGCGAGTCGATCATTTCCTGTCGCTCGCCCAGTTGGAAATCGCCCAGCGTTTCCTGCACGCTGCCTAACAACTCCGGTGCTCTGTTGGTGTCGCTGGCGTCGAGATAAAGTTCGAGTGGGATCGGTTTACCATTCGTTAGGCCATCGCTCCATCCGCTCGGCACAACCAGCGTGGCTTGCACACCCTGGCGGAGCAGGTCGCGATTCACGCCGCCGCCCGGCGGCTGCATGCGCCAGCGAAATGTTTTGTTGGTCAGGATCTTGTCGATAAAACGCTGCGCGCGCGGTGTGTTGTCGGCATTGACCAAAACCGCGGGCACATCCGTCATGTCGCCGGCTTCAAAAGCGTGCCCGAAAACGAGCGTGAAAATCGGTGGCAGGATGAGGAGTAAAATCAAAACGCGGCGATCGCGCGCGATGTGCAGAAACTCCTTCCGCGCCACGCTAGCGATGGCTTCGAACGATGTTTGTCTCATTGCGGCAACGGTTTCAGCACGGCGGTGTAACCTTGCGAGTAGGCGGTGAAGACATCTTCCATGTCGGGATCGGCCCAGCGTTCGCCCTTCAAGCGCAGCTCGGGAAAGGGCCAGTCCTTGCGCCAGCGCTCCGACAGCTTCTCCGGTTCCGCGGCGTAAAGACGCAATCTTCCGCTGCGTAACGAAACACCAAGCACATCCGGTTCGCTCCGCAGCCTAACGAGTGCTGGCATAACCGGATCGACGTCGATCTCCAGTAGTTTGGCATTGAAACTGGAGATGAAGGCGCGCGGTGAAGCCTTGGCCAGCAGGCGGCCTTGATCGATGAAGCCGGCATCGGTGCAACGCTCCGCTTCATCCATGTAGTGCGTGGTGATGAAAATGGTGATGCCGATGTTGCTCAAATCGTAGAGCAGGTTCCACATCTGCTGCCGATGCACCGGGTCGAGTCCGGAGGTCGGTTCATCGAGGAAAAGCAACGGCGGCTCGTGCACGAGCGCGCAGGCAATCGCGAGTAGCTGCCGCATTCCGCCGGACAAACTTCCCGCGGCCACATCGCGTTGCCCCGTCAGGTCAGTCAGGTCGAGCAACCGGCGGATGCGCGTTTCGATTTCTCCGCGCGGCACCCGGCAGGCGCCGGCGAAGAAACGCATGTTTTCGCCCACGGTCAGGTCGCGATACAGACTGAATCGTTGCGCGACGTAACCGAATTGCCGCCGCACGCGCTGCCGGTCCTTCCAGACATCGAGGCCGGCGATGGTGCCATGACCGCTGGTCGGCCTAACGAGTCCACATAACATTCGCATCGTGGTCGTCTTGCCCGCGCCATTCGCGCCGAGGAAACCGAAGATCGCGCCGCGCTTGATCGTGAGCGAAAGCTCGCGCACGGCTTGCACGTCGCCGTAGGACTTGCTCAATCGATCGAGAACAATGACTAGATCACTCATGACGAAGATGCGTTCACTATGCCGTCATGATGGATGAAGCAAATAACTCTGGCGCATTCTCGCGCGCGGGAATTCTGCTAACTTCCGGCCGGTCCGGTTTGTTCGCAGTTCGACGCGGTTTTGTTCGCGCCTTACGAGAGCTTTTTTCGGCCGATGGTCGCCGCAGAATTTCCTCTGCTTGCAATGCAGGATTCCGCCGGAAGAGTTGACACGATGTTTTCGCGTCTCTCTTTTATTGTAGCTATCGTTCTCACCTTTTCCGTTGTCGCGAATGCCGATCCCGTTAGCGAACTCGCCAGCTTTTCCGCTTTCAGCAGCGTCGACCTCGCGCAACTGAAAGGCGAAGCCAAGCCGGTGCGCGGCCCGTCGATGGGCAACTCGCGTTTTCAATCGGTCCAAACCTGCTGGGTTGCACCCGGTTCGCCGGCGCAAGTCGGCGCGGCCATTCGCAGCTTCAATCCCATGCGTCATTCTGAGTTGCGCGTCCTGCTGCACACGAACGGTTCGAATTTTTCTCAGCTTAGCAATCTGCCTAACGACAGCTCCGTGCAATGGCTCAAGGACGCGACCGAAAAAAAATCGACTGAACTGCAAATCAGCCGTGAAGAAGCGGCCAAGTCGGGACCGTTCCCGCAATTCTGGTCGGCCATTTTGAGTTCACGCTCCAGCGCCGGCGTTTTCGGTGGGGCGCCTTACGATCACACCGGTAAAAGCATTCGGCCCGGCGAAGAAATTAATTCCATGCTCGCGCAGCAGGGAAAAATTCGTTCGCGATTTTCCGGCGTGATTGGTTCGGGCGGCGAAAAATATTGGGAGCTGCTCGACGTCGATCGCAAAGGTGTGCTCACACTCGGCGCCTCTTTCAGTCGCGGAATGCAATCGGCCGATGTTCTCTATTACGCCAGCGGCGGCTTTTACGCGGCGGTCACTCTTTACCAACTCTGGCCGGTGGAAGTGGAGGGAAAACCGTCCACGCTCGTCTGGCGCGGCGACCTGATTTCGTCCGCCGAACTGGGCGATCTGCGCGGCGTGGAACGGCTCGGCTCCGAGTCGGCTTTGATTCGCGATGTGGCGAAGTCAGTTCGCGCCTTGCGTAGTGATAGCGGGGGCCGCTAAGCTCGCCGCTGCCTTAACCCTCGCTTCCGCATGAAGAATCTCTCACGCGCGCTACTTTGCGCCTTTTGCCTAACGAGTAGTCCGCTCTTCGCCGGCAGCGGGCCCATCGTCGAAACACCCACCGCGAGTATCAGCGATGAGCCGCATCCCTTCTCCTTCGAGGCGGAATTTCAATACAGCTACATCGGGCAGGGTGAAGTCTCGCGCGGCCGTTTGCCCAACCTGCGCGATGTGCAGGACATCGATGAGGACTACGTCTACGCGCGCTTCGTTTACACGCCCCGCATTGCCGTTGGCATCCTCCGTCTCGGCGCGGTTTACGAGCGTTTCGGTTTCAACGCGCCAAATCTTTTCGAAGTTCCAAGTGGCCTGCAGTCGTTTTCTGCCGTCGTTGGGTTCGACACAAAATTCTCCGATTCGATTCTCGTGCGGCTGGAAGCGACGCCCGGCTATTACAGCTCGAGCCATTTCAACAGCAACGATTTCCATGTGCCAGTGGTGCTCGGCGGCACTTACATTTACAGCTCGGATTTGCAGTTCGTCCTCGGGATTAGCTTCGATTACGAACGCGAATATCCCGTCCTGGTAGGTGGCGGCATTCGCTGGCGGCTCGCCGGCCAATGGCTCCTGGATGCAGTCATGCCAACGCCGCGACTCAATTACGAACTCACGCGCGACTTCACGATTTTCGTTGGCGCCGACATGAAGAATTCAAGCTTTCGCGTGGCCGAAAACTTCGGCAACCAAGTGGGCGACCCGCGTTTGAATCACGCTGTTCTCACTTACAACGAACTGCGCGCCGCCGCTGGTTTCGAATGGAAAATCGCGCCGGAAATCAAAATGTCAGTGGAAGGCGGTTACTTGGCCTGGCGCGATTTCGATTATTATCGCGCCAACATTCGTTACCATTACGAACAAGGCGCGCCCTACGGATCGCTTTCGATCCGCGCGGCGTTCTAGTGCAAATGCCGGTCGAGCGCGCCGATCTTGCGCGTTTCCGGCCAGATCTTTGCCACCAGAAGAACCACCAGAATCGTTCCGATTCCTCCGCCAACCACCGAGAGCACCGGGCCGAACGCCGCCGCGGTTAGTCCCGACTCCAGCGCGCCCAGCTCATTCGATGTGCCGATGAAAATATTGTTCACCGCCGAAATGCGTCCGCGCAATTCATCCGGCGTGAGCAATTGAATGATGGTGTGCCTGACCACCACGCTGACGCTGTCGAAGACGCCGGTGAGAACAAGCATCGCGAGCGAAAGCCAGAGATTGCGCGACAGGCCAAAGACGATCGTCGCCGCGCCGAATCCGGTCACGCACCAGAGCAACATCCTCCCCGCTTTTCGCATCGGCCGCAGATAGGCAATCGTGATTGCCATGACGAGACCGCCGATGCCCGGCGCCGCGCGCATCCAGCCGAGACCGATCGGACCAGAGTGCAGAATTTGATCGGCAAAAATCGGTAGCAACGCCGTCGCGCCGCCGAGAAAAACCGCCGCCATGTCGAGCGTGATCGTGGCCAGGATTACTTTTTTGCTGACCAGAAAACGCAACCCGGCCCTGAGACTTTCCAACGTGGATCCTACGACCCGTCCACCCTGATTCACTCTCGGGATTGGCAGCACCAGAAAGAAAAACGCCATCGCGCAGACCGCGTCTAACGAGTAGATGAAATGAAAACTCGTGCGCACAATGAGCAATCCGCCGAGCGCCGGACCAAGAATTGAAGCGATCTGGAAGACGCTACTGTTCCACGTGACCGCGTTGGCAAAAATGTCGCGCGGCACCAGCGTCGGAAAATAGGAACTGCGCGCGGCCCAGCCGAATGTTCGTGCGCAGGCCGCGACCAGCAGCAGCAGGTAAATCAACGGCACCGACAAATCATCGAAGTGATAGGTTGAGTTCCGTTCGAAGATCGAAGCGACGGAAGTGAGAACACGATTCCCCCACTCCAGAAATCCAAGGCGCGGAATGGCCAGGTGTTGCCAGGAAATTGCGGCCAGGCCTAACGAGCAGATGGCGCTGAGCGCCTGCGATAGAAGGATGATGTATTTGCGATTGAAGCGATCGGCCAGATGACCAGCCGGCAGGGAAAGCAGAATGACCGGCCCGGCAATGACCAATCCGACCAAACCGAGCGCGGTGGCCGAGTGGGTGCGCTGATAAATTTCCCATTCGATCGCCACCACCAGCATTTGCCGGCCGATGACGGAGATGAGATTGCCTAACGAGTAGAAGCCATACGCGCGGATGCGAAAGGCCGCGTAGGGATCATGGCGGGAGCGCTTTTCGTCGATCGTTCCTTCCGCCGTTGCCGGACGCCTAACCACTGGTCGTTCGTAGGCGGCGGGATCCCCGTGCGGCTTTTCCGGCTGCACAGATCAGGAAACGAAAACTGCCGGCGTGATGCGCATCCGTCACATCATCCAAAGGCGCGCGCTTTACTGCAACCGATAGATTTCGAGCAACGCCACGCCGGTTGTGCCGCCGTTGCCCTGCAGCACGGCGGTGTAAGCGCCCGCGCCAGCCGTGATGATCGCCGCCGATTCCAATTCGTCCGGCGGCGCGAGCGAGCGGCTCTGGATTTCATTCGCCTGCGTGTCGCGCCAGTTGTTGTTCGCCGCGATGAGCGCGCCGTTGCTGTCGCGAATTTCGATTCTTGGATCGGCCAGTGGTTGCGCAATTCCGCTGGCGGCCAGCGACGGACCGAGCGCGCGCACGAGCAGATTCGCGCTCACACCGTTCCCGCGCACGATGAAACCGCCGATCATGACTTCATCGCCGGTCCCGACAAAACCGCGCGCGCTCAAATTCGCGATGCGATTGCCTAACGACTGGTCGGCTTCATAAACTTCGAGCAAACCGATGCCGCTTCCGTTGTTCTGTCCCGTCATCGTTGCGGTATAAGCGGCGGGCGGCAACATTTGCACCGCGGCCGCTTCGAGATCGTTCATCGGCGCGAGACCAGTCGCGACCAATTCGCTTTGCTGCGTGTCCTTCCAGTTGAAATTCTGCGCAAAAGAATTGCCTAACGAGTCGTGCAATTCGAGTGCCGGATCAGCCAACGGACTAACGATACCTGCCGCCGTCAGCGAAGGACCAAGTCCGCGCACGACCACGCGCTTCGACGAATCGCCCGTGATGATGAAACCGCCGATGGCAAGTTTATCGCCGGTATCCACGCGTAACCGCACGGAAATGTTCGCCAACTCCGCTGTAATCTGCGGCGCGAACACCGGTAGAATCACCGGCGGCGGATCGGAAATACCCTCGGGGTCACGCGGAAATTTCGCGTATGGCAAACGCGTGTCGTCGAATGAGAATCGATCCGCTTCGATCTGGATCGGCGGGAGAAAAACACTCGAGCCCGAGGCACCAACGATGTCGTCCTGGTCAACACCGTCACCGCTGATTCCAACCGCGCCGATCAAGACGCCGTTGCGATAAAGCGGAAAACCACCGGGGAAAATCGTGATGCCGTTAGGGAATTGCGGATTGGGCGGCGCGAAGATCGGACCGGTCAACGCCATCGTCGGAACCAGCATCGGCAACGCGCTGGCGAGAAAACCCGAGACAACCTCCTGCATTCCGAAAAACGGCCCCGGACTTTCCGGATCGATCCCCGGCGGGAAATGCGATTGCGCCAGAAAGCCAACCGTCCGCGTGGAGAACGCGCGCGTGTTATTGGAGAAACCAACCGCGGTGCGCGCCTTCTGCACCGCCACGTCCCAGCTGAAAATTGTCGCTTCACCGGTGCGAAACGCGCCCAGCACCGTCGGACCAACTCCCGGCGCGTTCGGATTGTTTACCACCGTGATGAAAACTTCCATGCGCGAACCAATCGGCAGTCGAATTCCCGCGCGCGTCGTGCGCACACGATCGGCTGCGGCCGCGATCACACTGGTCACTTCAGCACTCGTTAGGCGCGGCTGACCGCTAATTGTTCCGGGAAGCGGATCGGCCATAATCGGCTGACGAATTTGTCCGCTCACCCCGCTGAACGTCGCGGTGGCATACGGAAACGGCGCGGGCGATGCGATCACCGGATAAGCAGTCGCGGCGTTGCCGGTTACACTCGCACCGGAAATCGAACCGGCCGAACTCGCCACATACGGCAGCGAAATTCCGCCGATGAAAACATTCGTCGCCAAAATATCCGACGACGGCACGAAACCCTTTTGTCCCGCGAGCGCGATGTCTTCGTCCTTGGTGTAGCCATCGATGAACAGGGTCGGCGGAAATTCCGTGCCGGACGGACTGGAGCCGATGCCGTTGACGATCGTGATCGGCGCGCCCGTCACACCCACACCGCCGACCAGCGCTCCATTCTTATATAGAGGCACACCGCCGGGGATGCCGTTGAGCGAGGTGAGTGGAATGGGCGAACCGAGCGTGCCCGGCGATGCGCTGCTCGGAATGAAATCGGGTTTCTTGAATCGGTTCACATCCGAGAACGGCAGATTGGAAAAACCGACACCGACGAGCGGCCCTGGCGGAAGATTTCTTACGCCGGGTGGGAAGTGCTGCTGAATGATGAACGCGGCGGTCCTGCTCGTGAATGCGTTCGCGTTGCTGCTCAAAAACGCCGCCGTCCCCGCTTTGCCCACCGCGACTGACGTTTCGAGATCAGTTGGTTGCCCTCCCGTCGTAACCCAAACGCCGAGCACATAACCCTCGCGATCCGTCACCGCGATCACGCTTTTCAGGCCAAGCTTGTTCGCCCGCTTCGTCGCCTGATTGATGACCTGCTGCACATCGGACGCACTGAGTTGCGCGAACGAACGCGAAGCCAAAACAAAAAGCGCGATAAAGATGGCCAACCAACGCATGACCAACATTGAGCGTTATCAAAAAATCGCGCGCGTTCGAGTCGAAAGGTGGATCGCGCGCTCCGAGCGCGATTTAGATATTCCAACATCACTCGCGTTGGCCCATCTAAATCGAGCGACGGAGCGCTCGATCCACCTTGCACAAGCGCCACGCGCTTGCGCATTCTGCCGCCAATGCGCTGCTGGTTGAGGCGTCTCGGGGTGGTCGCCGCGTCGTTGATTTTCTCCACGGCGTTCGGCCAGCAGGTGATTGTGCCGACGGCCAACAACATCGCGTGGATGACCGCCGACCAGGAAGCGCAACCGGTCGAGCCGCCGTTGCCGCCTAACGAGTTCAATCCCGATCCCGGCGGCGGAAAGGAAACGAAGGAACCGGAGATGCCGCCGGATTTGTTTCCGCCGATCCTGCCGCAACCGCCCGAGTACGGGAGCGAACCGTTGCCGCGTTCGCTGGGCTTGCCGCGCAAAGGTGTGCGCGAAGTCGAACCGCGGCGACACAAACTTCCCTATGAAGAATATCCGGAATCGGAAGCGGGCCGCGGCGTCCCGGCGCGCGATGAACCGGTGCCTAACCGGTGGTTCATCGGGTTCGGTCGCTGGATGCGTTATGCCGATCCGTCGGCGGAGACGCCGTATCAATCGCCGGGATTGAAGTTGTGGCACCCGTATTTGCAGAGCCTGCTCAAAGGCGATGCGCCGATCATCGGTGAGGATATTTTTCTCAACCTGACCCTGACGAACTTCTCGCAGTTCGAAGGACGCCGTCTCCCGACTCCGAGCGGTGTGAGTACGGCGCGGCCGAACAGCTCGGAATTTTTTGGTCGAAGCGAACAGGTTTTCTTTTCGAACGATTTTCAGATCGGCGTCGACATTTTCAAAGGCGAGACCGCGTTTAAACCGATCGACTGGGCCATCCGTTTGTTAGGCGTTTACAACTACAACTACATCGCGGTGCAGGAAGCGAATGTGCTCGATCCCGATCCGCGCGGTCCCAATCGCGATCGCACTTTTCGACAGAAGGACTTTCTCTCGCTGCAGGAAGCCTTCGCGGAAATTCATCTGCGCGATCTCTCGAACAACTACGATTTCATTTCTTCGCGCATCGGCATTCAGCCGTTTGTGAGCGACTTTCGCGGATTCATTTTCAACGACTCGAATCTCGGCCTGCGCATTTTCGGCAACTACGACAACAACCGCTGGCAATACAACCTGGCCGCGTTCTCCATGCGCGAGAAGGACACCTATTCGGACCTGAATTCATTCGATTCGCGCAACCAAACCGTCCTGATCGCGAATGTCTTTCGGCAGGATTTTTTCGCCAAGGGTTATACCGCGCAGCTGAGTTTCCACGGACTTTGGGATGGAGCCGACCGGCATTACGACAAGAATGGATTTCTCGTTAGGCCGGAACCGCTCGGCGATGTACGCGATCATTACGTGCAGGCGTATTACCTCGGCTGGACGGGCGACGGTCACATTGGCCGGCTGAATATCACGCACGCTTTCTACAACGTCTTCGGCGAGGACAGTCACAACGGCGTGGCCGGAAAGAGCGTCGATATTTTCGCGCAGATGGCGGCGCTCGAGTTGTCGATCGACAAAGATTGGCTGCGTTTCAAACTCTCCGGCTTCTACGCCAGCGGCGACAGCGATCCGAAAGATGGCACCGCCCGTGGCTTCGATACCATTCTCGATCGGCCATTTTTCATGGGCGGTCCGTTCAGCTTCTACGTGCACCAGGGTTTCAATCTCGGCGGCACGCTGGTGAATTTTAAGCAGCGCGACTCGTTAGTCATCGATTTCCGCAGCAGCAAAACCGAAGGCCAACCGAACTTCGTCAATCCCGGCGCCGCCATCGTCGGCTATGGCATGGACGCGGATATCACGCCGAAATTGAAGGCGTTCCTGAACGTGAACTACATCTGGACCGCGACGACCGAAGTGACGAAACAGGTGCTGTTCACCAATCACGCCAGCAACGACATCGGTCTCGACGCCAGCATCGGCGTGCAATGGCGCCCGTTCCTGACCGATAACGTCATCATCAGTGCTGGCGTCGGATTTCTCGTGCCGGGTCAGGGCTACAAGGATATTTACCGCGCCAATACGCGACCGGTGCCGGGATTTCCGCAGGAGAACGTCGGGACGGTGGATGATTTTCTCTACAGCGGAATCGTGACTGTGACGCTGACCTACTGATGAAACCGAAAAGTCGAGACGACTACCGCGCGAGTCAGGGAAGAATCGGACGCGGAATATGGTTCGCGCGAAGGAACGCTCAACGTCCAACGTTCAACGTTCAACGTTCAACTCAGAGAAGCGGCATCGCGAAGCCAAACGATATGATCTTGAAGAACGTCTGCTCGATTACGCGGTGCGAATCATTCGGATTGCGTTGATGCGCTGCCGGCCACCAAGAGCCGGACGGCATGTCGCGGATCAATTGCTGCGATGCTGGAACTTCGCCGCTGGCGAATCATGGTGAACTTCAAGGCGCAGAGTCGCGCAAGGATTTCATTCACAAGCTTGGCATTTGCCTGAAAGAAATTCGCGAAGTCGCGTCGCTGGTTGCGACTGATCCATCGTGTTCCGTTGCTGAGCGCGAAGAAAGTCGAGTCGCTCCTGAATGAAACCGAAGCGCTCATTAAGATTTTCGCGAAGAGCATCCGCACCGCGGAGAAGAACCAGCGATGACGTGCTCTTCTCTTCACTTGGACGTTGAACGTTGGACGTTGAACGTTGGACGTTTCCTCCTGGCAAGTATTTGCCTAACGAGTGCAGTCAGAGCACAGGATCTTCCACCGACTTCCGTCTCTCCCGATCATACCACTCGTTAGGCCGCAAAGCGCCCCGCGCCGCAACTGGATCGACCAGACCCAGGCGCAAGCCGACGCCAAGAGCGCCGGTTGCAACGAATGCCATCAAGGCGTCGAGCCGATGCATTCCTCGAAGAGCGTTGTCCTCGGCTGCACGGATTGCCACGGCGGAAATCCGGCGCGCGGCCTGACGAAAGAACAGGCGCATATCCTGCCGCGAAACAAGGATTTTTGGAAAACATCCGCCAATCCGCCGAACTCAAACGTGTGGCTCAATCACGAATCGGCCGAGTTCATTCGTTTCATCAATCCCGGTGATCTGCGCGTGGCCGATCAGGCCTGCGGACTTTGTCATGGCGACATCGTGCACAACGTCCATCACTCAATGATGAATCACGGCGCGATGTTGTGGGGCGCGGCGCTCTACAACAACGGGGGATTTTACCTGAAGAATTATCGCTTCGGTCAGGAGTACGGCGGCGATGGCGCGCCGTTGCGCATGATCAATTACACGCCGGTTTCGCCTAACGACACCAAGACACACGGCATTCTGCCGTTTCTCGATCCGGTCCCGCGTTTCAATCTCAGCATGCCGGGAAATATTTTGCGCATCTTCGAGAAAGGCGGCGAAAAGCAATTGGAACTGGGCAATCCGACTGTGGCCGAGCCACCGGGCAGACCCGCGCGACGATTATCACAGCGTGGACTCGGCACGCTGAATCGCACCGACCCGGTTTTTCTCGGCATTCAAAAAACGCGATTGCACGATCCGCTGCTTGGTTTTCTCGGATCGAACGATCATCCGGGCGATTATCGCTCAAGCGGTTGCTCGGCCTGTCACGTCATCTACGCGAACGATCGTTCGCCGACTAATTCCGGCTGGTGGAGCAAATACGGTCACGAAGGTCTTAGCTTCACCGCCGACAAAACGATTCCGAAAAACGAAAACGGACATCCGATCATGCATCAGTTCACGCGCTCGATTCCGTCGAGCCAATGCATGAACTGCCACATGCATCAGGGCAATCTCTTCGTGAATCCGTATCTCGGTTACACCTGGTGGGACCAGGAAACCGACGGCGAGCTGATGTATCCGAAGGAGCAACACGACCCGACCGATGCAGAACTCGTTAGGCAAACGCAGGTCAATCCGGAAGCGGCATCCGTGCGCGGACTTTGGGGAGATCGCGATTTCGTCGCGCGTGTGGCGGAACTGAATCCGCAACTGCAACACACGCAGTTCGCCGATTACCACGGACACGGCTGGGTCTTTCGCGCTGTCTTCAAACACGATCGCAAAGGCAACTTGTTAGACCTGGCCGACAACAAAATCGCGCTTCGACGATCCGCAGAAATTTCAAAAGGCAATTCACCTCAAGGATATTCACCTGACGAAAGGAATGCAGTGCGGCGATTGTCATTTCGACCTCGACGTGCACGGCAACGGCAATCTTTACGGCGAGCCGCGCAATGCGACCACGATCGGCTGCGTCGATTGCCACGGCACGATTACGCAACGACCAACGCTGATCACTTCCGGTAATGCCGGGCGCGTCGATCTCCTCAACACCAGCAACGCACCGTTCGGTCCACGTTTTGTCTGGGAAGGAAATAAACTCTACCAGCAGTCATCGATGTCGCCGGATGTGCGATGGGAAATTCCGCAGACCATCGACACGATCGATCCGCTCTCGCCGCACTACAACGCGAAGAGCGCCTACGCCAAAACGCTGCAACGCGACGGCAAAAGCTGGGGCGCCAGCCTAACGAGTAATCTCGCGCACAATAATTCCGCGATGGATTGTCAGATCTGTCACAGCTCGTGGGCTACGAGCTGTTTTGGCTGTCATTTGCCGATGAAGGCGAACCAGCGCATGCCGCAAAATAAATTCGAAGGCGTAACCGATCGAAATTTCACCACCTACAATCCGCAGGTGGTGCGCGACGATGTTTTCATGCTCGGCATCGACGGCACGGTGAAGAAGAACCGCATGGCAGTGGTGCGTTCGTCCAGCGCGGTCGTGGTCAGTTCGCAGAATGCAAATCGCGAATGGGTTTACTCACAGGCGCAGACGGTTTCGGCGGAAGGTTACAGCGGGCAGGCCTTCAATCCGCATTTCCCGCACACCACCAGCGGCGTCGGCACGACCAAGAATTGCACCGATTGTCACCTCTCGCGGTCTAACGACAACAACGCCTGGATGACGCAGTTGTTAGGCTTCGGCACCGGCCTGATGAATTTCTTTGGCCGCTACGCTTACGTCGGTGAAGGACGCGAAGGATTTCACGCCGTGGTTTGGACGGAAGCCGACGAACCACAGGCCGCGATCGGAAGTCATCTGCATCGCATCGCTTATCCGGCCAATTACCAGAAGCATCTCGCGGCGAATTCGGAATTGCAGGAAGCCTACGAACATTCGGGCAAAGACATTCAGGATCTGGTCCTGCGCGGCGAATATCTCTACACCGCGAATGGTCCCGGCGGTTTCGAAGTTTTCGATGTCGCGAACATCGACCAGAAAGGATTCAGCGAACGCATCGTCAGCGCGCCGGTCTCGCCGCTCGGTCAGCGGACGCGCATCCACACGAAATACGCCACGAGCGTTGCCTTGCCGAGCACGCTCGGGATCGATCCGCTGCGCGTGCGACTACCGGAAAATGAAGAACAACCGATCGATATCTTCTACGGTTACGTTTACGTCTCCGATCGCGAGGAAGGTTTAGTCAACGTGCTCGTCGGAACATTGGTCGACGGAAATCCCGACAACAATTTCCTCAAGGAAAGCGAAACGATTCGCTTCAATCCCGGCGGCGCGTTGACCGGCGCGACCTTCGTTACCGCAGCGGGCCATCGGCTCTACATGTGCACGCCGCGCGGTCTGTTCGTCATCGACGTCCACGATCCGACGCATCCGCAGATCGAAGGCAGCCTAACGAATGGTTTCCTGCGCAATCCGCGCTGCGTCTCGATACAGTTCCGTTATGCCTTCGTCACGGATGATGATGGACTCAAGGTTCTCGACATTACCGAGCCGTCGCGGCCGGTTCCGATTCCGAAAGCACTCGTTAGGCTAAACAACGCCGGGCGGTTCTATGTCGCGCGCACCTATGCTTACGTCGCGAATGGCCTGGAGGGACTCGCGATCATCGATGTGGAAAATCCGGAACGGCCGCGCATCGACCAGATGTTTAACGCCAGCGGCGCATTGAATGACACGCGCGCCGTGCAGGTCGGCGCCGTGAATGCATCGATGTTTGCGCTCGTGGCCGATGGAAGGAACGGTCTGCGGGTCGTGCAGTTGATTTCGCCCGATACCGTTCCCGGCGCCCAAGGTTTCAGTCCGCGACCGAACCCCAGGCTGATCGCGACGTATCACACGGCAGGCGAAGCGATCGCCGTGGGCCGTGGACTCGATCGCGATCGCATCGTGGATGAGACCGGCGGACAAACTGTTGTGTTCGGCCGGCGCGGATCGCGTCCGTTTCATCTCGACGAAATGGCGCGGTTCTATCGAACCGGGGAATCGATCGATGCGAAAGATTTCGGAGCGCGCGGGGATGTTTACCGGGTGGAAGATGTCGTAATGCGCGATGGCAAGCTGATGACGCGCAGCGGCGCGCCGTTATTGCCGCTGCCAACGCCCACGCCGAGTCCGACCGAACCGCCGATTGAGCCGACACCTCTGCCGGTTCCGTGATTGTGTAGCCACGGCCCTGTGGGCCGTGTTCGCTGGTTGCCGGAGTTGCCTTGGCGGAGGATGCACGGCCCACAGGGCCGTGGCTACACAACTACTCGTTAGGCCAATTTCGTCCGGATATCGATTTCGGATTTGAGCGTCTTGTGCACCGGACAGCGGCCGGCAATGTCGAGCAGTTTCGCGCGCTGCTCGTCGGTGATATTTCCGGTGAAATGGAGCTCGAGTTCGATGCGATCGATCTTGCCCTGTTTCGTTTCGCATTCCGCGCAATCGAGCGCGTGAATCTTCGAGTGACGCAACTCTACCCGCACATCTTCGAGCGGGATTTTCTTCGACCGCGCATACCAACCGACCGTCATCGAGGTGCAGGCACCGAGGGCGGCGAGCAGGAGATCGTACGGCCCCGGCCCAGTTTCGGTTCCGCCGTAGGATTTTGGTTCATCGGCTAACAAGTGATACGCGCCGGTTTCGATTTTCTGCGCAAAGCCAGCCGCGTTGCCCTGCACGATCACGTCGGGAGGAGAGTTCGTTTCCATAAGTTCGTTCATATCAGAATCGCGTCGCGTCTGCGCCGAAGCGTTCTTCGCGTCGCTGAATTACTTGCTGCAATAATTCCGGACCCGTGACCCGTGACGCCGCTTCGTGCGGACACGACGCGACGCATTGCGGCTTGGGCGAAGAGCGATTGCCGGCCGCGTCGCAGAGATCGCAGGTCGCCGCCTTGAGCTGCGCGATGCGCCTGGTGCCACGTGGCCGGGTCGGATCCAGCACTTCCACGATGCGCCGCTGATTCGGCACCATGAAAATATTTCCGTAGGGACAATTCGAAGCGCACAAACCGCAGCCGATGCAGTGATCCTCGATCACGATTTGCAGATGTTTGCCGCGATGGATCGAATCGACCGGGCAACCGGACATGCAATGCGGGTCGGTGCAGGACCGGCACGAAGTTGCGACCAGATAATCGCCAAAGCGCAGGCCATCGCGCAGCAGCCGCGTGATCGGCAAACCATGCGAATCAGCTCCGTGTTCCCGAATGCAACCTTTGGTGCATTCGTCGCAGCGCGTGCACAGATCCATGTCGAGAACGAGAATGCTCTGGCCCTCATATAAACCTTGCTCGACGAACTCGGCCGTGAGGGGATTGATTTCGCTGTCGCTGCGCAAAGACGCGAGTGATTGCTCGACCAGCCGGCGGCGCAAAACCGGGAAGTGACGCAGCATGTTGAGAAAATCAGCGCGACCGAGCCGGGCCATCTCCAGATAATTCAAGGCGGAACACGTTGCGGTGCGCACGCCTGCGGGAATGACATCAGCCGCATCGTCGCCTGCGCGGTCGAAGGCCGCCTTAATCGCGCGATCGATTTCATCAGCGCTCTTGGTCGCATCGCGCGCGGATAAGCCGAGCAATCCGATCTCGCCAAAGATTGTTCCTGGTCCGCGCGTCAGGACGCGCACTTCGTCGTTGTAACGCTGCACGCCGACGCGGATGTGCCCGAGTCGAATCAGGTAAACTTCATTGGCCAACTCGCCCTGCCGAAACAGAACCTGGCCGGGCGTGACGCGTAGAAATGTGATCCGCTGGCGAAGGTAATCGACGATCTCGTTGTACTGATCGTAGGGAAGATCGCGAAACAGGTCGGTGCCTTGCAGGACAAGGTTGAGCGAACGATCGCGATACTCGGTCTCGAATTTCGCGCGCCGGCTCGGCAAGCGCATGAGGCGGTCGAGAACATTGCGGCGCACTTCCCACACTTCGGCATCGTCGAGCACGGTCACGTCGGCGACACGCGGCGAACCGCTCAAACACGCCATCTCACCGACGATCAAATCCTCCGGTGTAAGTTCCGCACGGAAGACCGGCGTTCGACTTAGCCGAAGAAAACCACCCGATGACTGCACGCCGGGAAGCGGTACCACGGCTTGCAGTCGTCCGGATTTCAGAATGAAAGCAGTGTTTCCCGGTTCGCCCTTGCGGCAGAGAACTTGTCCGGCGCGCAGATGTCGCCTAACGACCAGTCCCTGCTGCCAGAGGAGAAACTTCGGCGGAACACCGTCGAAAACCGGATCGCGCAGCAGTTCGGCCGCGGAAAGAATTTTCGCGCGTCCCGCCCGGCGTCGCGGCTTCACGGTCGCAACCGGATTGAAGGTGATCGCGGTGGTCGGACATGAGACCATGCATTCGCCGCATTGCACGCAGGTCGAATCGCCCATCGCATCGTTGAGATCGAAACCGATGCCGGCGGTGTTGCCCTTGCCGGTGCGACCGATGACATGATTCTCCATCACGTCATCGCAGGCGCGGACGCAGCGATCGCACAACACGCACGCGGTGTGATCAACCGTGAAGACGGGCGATGACGCATCGAGCCGGCGACGCCCCGCGCGCTCGCGCGGAACCGGCGGCGGCTTGGACAACAGCTCGAACTTGAAACGCGTCGCGTTCGCGCCCGTGCGCTCGACCATTTGGCCCAGCTCATTGAAGGGCGCGAGCTCCTTCGCCAGCTGCGGTTGCGGCGCGGGTTTCAAACAATCGGCCGCCAGAAGTTCGGTCACGACTCTGACGGATTGTCGGACGCGATCGCCATCCGGTCCCGGCGCGTTCATGGTGAAAACTTCCATGCCGTCTTTCACCGGATGCTGACAGGCGGGGAGAAGTTTTCGCTCCGCCGCGCGTTTGCCGCGTTTCTGTCCGTAAATTTGCACGACGCACAAACGACAAACCGCCACCGGATTCATGTGCGGCAGATGACACAAGGTCGGGATCGGAATTTTCGCTTCGTCGCCGTAGAGCTTGATCGCCGCGTCGTAAATCGTGGTGTAACGCGGCGTGGTTTCGCCATCGAGATTCTGCACGACGTTTCCGTTCGCGTCCTTCAACGGCTCAGCCAGCGGCACGGTGATCGATTGCCCATCGATCTGCAGGGTGACCTGTTTGTCGTAGTCACCCTGCGTGGGCGCATCCAGCCTAACGAGTTGTCCGTTCAGGTCGCGGCTGAAGAGACCTTCGTCGTCGTCGCGCACGAAGAGGCCGGCTGATCTTTCGGGAATAATCGGCATTACTTGAGATGCTTGTTCACGTCGGCTTCGAAATAATTGATCGCGGTGCGCAACGGCACCGGCACGGAGCGGCCGAGTCCGCAGATCGAGGCCAGCTCGATGGCACGGCCCATCTCGGCGATCATGGGCAACAATTCGTTAGTCCAGCGCAGGCGATTGATTTTTCCCTCGAGCAGATTTTCGCCTAACGAGACCATTTTTTGCGCGCCTAGACCGGCACGGGACGCACTTGCCGCACGATTCGTTGCGATAAAACTCCAGGGAATTAACCGCTTCTTCCGCCATGTCGCGACCTTCGGCATAAACGATCAGCCCGCGCCGAGCGCCTGGGTCGGACTGAGCGCGCGGAAGAGATTCAGCTCCAATTCCAAATCGAGAATGTCCAGCTCGCTCGCATTCGGATCGAGACCGCGGCGCCTAACGAGTGCCTGCCACGACTTGTTTTTGGTGTGATCGCGAGGCAACCCGGCGTTCGACCGTCAGTTTCGCCGGCAGAAATCCACCCGACGGTCCGGACGGCGCGAGCCCTTTCAATTTTCGATCGCCCGCGATCCCCTGGCAGTATTGCTCGCCGTAAATCAATTCGCGCAGCGTCATTCCCATCGGCACGTCGTAAACTCCCGGGCGTTTCACATCGCCGGAAACAGAAAACAGGCGACGGCCTTTCCAGTCATTCACGCCTTGCGCCGCGTAACTCGCGCCGCCGTTCAAACAAATGTATGGAACCCACGCGAACGTTTCGACATTGCTGACCAAAGTCGGCCGATCATCCAGACCATTGGTCTCCAACTTCGGCGGCATGTTGCGAGGTTCGCCGCGCCGATCGGACATCGCTTCGATGAGCGCGCTTTGTTCGCCGCAGATGTAACCGCCCGGACTAACGAATACTGAAACTGGAAACGGCCGACCGAGGAGCAGCGCGTTCGGTCCGCACACCCCGAGTTCTTCCGCGCGCGCAATCTCCGCGCGGCAGGCGTCGATCTGTTCCGGATATTCGTGCCGAATGAAAATGAATCCTTCCGTCGCACCGGTGACGAGGGCGGCCAGGATGACGCCTTCGAGAACAAGATGCGGCGTGCGCAACAACAGTTCGCGATCCTTGAATGTGCCCGGCTCGCTCTCGTCGCCGTTCACCACGATGAAGGCGCGCGTGTCATCGCGGCGTTGAAACGCGGTGCGCACCGCGTCGCGCACGTCTTTCCATTTTTGGATCGCCGGAATTCCCGCGCCGCCGAGCCCGCGCAGATCAGCCTCCTTCAATTCGTTGAGCAGAATTTCCGACCAACCGGCCAGCTCCGGTCCCTTCGCCCAATCATCTTCCGTGTGCCAGCAACGCAACGCTTCCTCGACGCGATCAGAGATTGCGCCTTCGACTTTGGTCTGGAGCGCGCCGGTGCGGAAGCGCGCGATGTCGTCCTGCGGCCAGTCGAATTTTTCCGCGAGAAGATCCGTCGCCCTAACGAGTGCTTGATCGCGAATCTGGAGCGCGCGCATGACCGCGGCGTATTCCGGCGATTTCCCCGCGTAGGGATCAATCGTGACCGGCGCGGGCGAGAACGGCTGATCAATATCGTGATCGGCCGGGCGCACTTCGCCGCGCAGCCAGTCTTCGGCGATTTGTTTCAACTCGGCCGCGGAACGTTTGCAGTAAAAATAATCGTGCTCCGCTCCGGTCACGGCCACGCAGGCGGCCGGCGCGCGATCGCAACGGCCCAGACACGACACGCCTTCGAGGTTGATCATGCCGTTGCCTAACGAGTGCAAATCGCGGAGCATTTTTCCGGAACCGGCCATGTGACAGGCCATGTCACGGCAAATGCGCAGGGTCACCGGCTTGGGCGGCGTGAATTGAAAATGTGGGAAAAAACTGGCGACGGAATGCAGGCGATAGAGCGGCACGCCCGATTGCTCGGAAAATTGCAGGAGCGCCTCGCGTTTCAGGTAACCGAACTGACGCTGGATGCGCTGCAAGGCGGTGACGAGCGGAGCCATGACTTATTTCACAAGCAGCATCTGTTTAAACGAAACATTCGACGCCGTCACCGACGCGGTGGTTTGGCCGGGCGAATGATAGGTGTGACAAACCATGCATTCGCTCGCGTTCTTCGCGAGGCCGGTCGGCTTGTGACAGCGCACGCAGCTTTCCTTCGTCGGGATGAGCACATCGGAGGTCAATCGACTCGCCTGCGCCGCGACGTGACAATCGCGACAACTCGCGACCGCCTCATGCCTGGCGTGACTGAAATGCGCGCGCGGCAGCCAGCGTTCGATCATGACCGGCGCCGTTACTTCCGCGGTGGGATAGGAAACGCCGGCGGCTTGCTTCACTTCATGACAAAAGGCGCAGCCAATGTATCTCGCGCGGGTGGCCGGATCCATCTGCTGCGAAGCCTTGTAGGGATCGACGGTGAAGAACACCGCGCGCTCCAATTCCTCCGCGTTGGGAAATTGCGTCAGCAACTGCCGGACTTGTTGCGTGGCGAATTCATTGATGCGGCTATCACTCGTTAGGCCGCGCTTTTGCCGCGCCAGCTCGCCGTACTGCGCGGGCAACGTGCGCAGGAAAGTCCGCACCAACTGCGCATCGCCGTGCGGCAGTTGGAAGTCCGGATTTTTCACATCGAACTGCAACGAATGACATTCCTGGCAATGCGCCTCGAAGCTGATCGGCTGCATGTAGCGGCCCTTCGGTTCCGGCTTGTGGCAGTAATTGCAATCAAGTTTCGCGCCCGACCTGGTCGGCGGAATGTCGCCGCTGCTCAAGTGCCGCTGATGATTGAAACGCAGCACATTCTTGTCGCGCACGTTTTCGCGATGCAGTTGAAACTCCGGATGCCCCTCGCTGAAAGAAGCGAACGTCTGGGTAAATCCATCCGGCGGGCGCGGCAGTTGCAGGGTGACCGCGCGCAAATTCACCACCTTGGGATTCAGGTGAAAACGCGTGGGCGGTAGCTGCCTTCCGAGATTCGCCGAAGCCTGCATGACCGCCGAGTTGTTGTGACAGGACGCGCAATCCTGGCTAACGACCGCGGGCATTGCGCCCGGCCCCTGATGTTCCTTGTGGCAGGCGGAGCAGGAACGGTTCGTGATCACGTTCGGCTGGTGAAAGGCGTGCTGCTGATGACATTTCTCGCAGGCGCGATCGATGCGCTCGAACGACGGCGCGCCTTTGGCGATGCGATCATTCAGCACCTGAAAAACCGGTGGCGGTCCGGCCGAACTACTCGTTAGGCGTTCCGGCACGTGACAGGAAACGCAGCCGTCCGGCAGATTGCTGTGCGCGCGCGAGAGCGGACCGGTGTTGAAAAATTCCGGTGGTCTTTGTTTCCGACAAAAATAAATGGCAACAAATCCACCGAGCAGAAGAAGCAGACTGAGCCAGAAGCGCGTCCGGCGCCACGGCGTGCGCGCGTGTTTGTAATCGACCCGGTCTTGGTAGCGTTTCGCGATCTGTCGCTGCGTTCCGCGCTTTTCGTCCATGGATTAGTAGCGAAACAGCGTGACGAAGGCGTGCCACACCGTCATGAGCAGGAGCAGAAACGAAAGCGGCACATGCACGAAGAGCCATCCGTGCAGCCAATGTTGCATGCGCGTTTGCATGTCGAGCAGGCGGCGTTCGTCGCACCAGCGTTGCATTTCCTCCACCCGCACGCGATAAGCCACGCCGACGCGCAGTTTCAAATGGCGAAACATCTCCTCAGCCTCACGCGGATGACCAAGCCGGAATTTCTCGCCGCGCCGCGCTTGTAAATAAGGAAGGAGACGTCGCTCGATGAATGTCGCCAGGACTGCCTCGGAAGCCTGGTCGCCAGTCAGATCAGCTTCCGTTGCGTTCGATTCAACAACGGCTGTTGTCCCCTTCTCCGCCGCGCTCGGGGTTTTCAAGACCGCATGCATCGACACATCCGGCATCACTTCCGCCGACACCGCGGTCGATGTTTCGGTCGGTTGATTCAAACTGCGGTGCAATTTTTCCGCCGCCGCGCAGAGCTGCGCGCGCACCGTCGGAATCTGTTCATACACAATCTCGGACGGCAGACGTTCCTTCATCATCGTCGGCAACTTGTGTTGCAGGATCAGTCCATAAATTCCGCTCACCATCACGACGGCATAGATTGCCATCAGCAACGTCGTCATCGGACCGCCGAAATGAAATCCGCTGTGCAAAAGAATGAGCGGAACGGTCAGGAGCGTGAGCCAGATGTGACCGCGCAACCAGCGTTGCACATTGCCCACCGGCAAAAACGGCAGCTTCTTCCGCACACCGAGCAGCGCCGCAAAAATAAAAATGCCCAGCGCGATTGTGCCAAGAACGAGACCGAGCGGTGTGCCGCCGATCGTCGCATGATCGGGCGGAGTATCGCCAAAAAAACGAAAACCTGCGGGTACACGCGCCGGATAAAATTTCGCCGCATAGAAGAGCGAGGCCAACGCCGTCGCGACCGCCACGAAGATGGCCCACGGAAGATGTGCCGCCCGATCGATTCTCATTTGTAGCCGGGGGCGTTGACCCCGGCGCGAGTCTAGAGCGCTGGCGGGAAAATTGTCGCGTCTGATTTCTCGGCCTGCGTAAGCTCGCGCCGTGTTTCGGACGACGCTCTGGCTGTTGGTGTCGATGCCAATCATCGCGGCGCACGCCGCGGAACCGTTGCAGACGCGAATCGATGGCCCGCGTTTTGTCGGCGCGGCCGGTTGCAAATCGTCCAGCTGCCACGGCGGCGCAGGCGAGAAACGCAGCCAGTATTTCACCTGGTCGCACCGGGATTTTCACACGCGCGGTTTTGCCATCCTGACCGACGCGCGTTCCCAACGCATCGCGGAAGCGGTTGGCCTAACGAGTGCAACCGCCAGCAGTCGTTGCACGATCTGTCATTCGCCCATGCAGACGATCGCGCCCGCCCGCCTGCTGCGACCAATCGATCCGACCGAATCTGTTTCCTGTGAAAATTGCCACGGCGCGGCCGAGCCGTGGTTGCGCGGGCACACGCGCACGGATTGGACCTATGCCATGCGCGTCGGCGCCGGCATGCGCGACCTGAAGAATCTTTATGTGCGCGCCAACACCTGCATCGCCTGCCATCAAAATCTCGATGCCGATATCACAGCAGCCGGTCATCCCGAATTAGTTTTCGAACTCGACCGCCAATCGATCGACGAGCCGAGACATTGGCGCGATCCCGAAAACAGTGACGTGCGCCTGTGGCTTGTCGGACAAGCGGTAGCCCTGCGCGAGTTGAGCTGGAAACTTAGCCAGAAGGAAACAGAACCGGCGCGCTCGCAGTGGCAGGCGCTCATCTGGCTCTTGAGTAAGACCGCGCCATCAGGTCTGCCCGCCATCAAGGAAGCCGACTACGGCACCGTGCAACGCGATGCGGACGCGCTGGCCCGCCGCGCGGCGCCACAGAATTTCAACCGCGATTTCGCCCGTCGCCTAACGAGTGATCTGGCCGCGCTCGAATTGCCGAATGGCGCTTCGAAAGAATTCTCCTTCCGCTGCGCGCAACGTTTGTTGCTCGCCCTGCAAAGCCTGACTCGCGACGATAAGAGCAATGCGAGCAAGCTCGAGCCCTTGAGCAAAACCATCCGTTCACCATCGGAATTCGATCCGAATGAATTCTCCGCGCGCCTGGCGGAATTTCGCCACGGCCTAACGAGTCGTTAACGTTATTTGCTGCCGGCAAGAACCTGGACCCGGCCAGTTTCAAGGTTGTAAATGGAGCCAACGATCTGGATTTTGCCGTCGTGTTCCATCTCCTTCAGAATCGGACTTAGTTCCCGAATCTTTTCCACGGTCAGCCGCACATTGGCTTCGGCCACGGCATCGACAAAGGCGTGGTTCTTGGAATTGCGCTCACCGGGCAGATTCTGAACTGCCGCCACGGCGGGCTTAATCTTCTCGAGCAGACCGGTTAGGTTACCAAGCTGGACCTCGTCACATGCGCCTTTGATCGCGCCACAGCTGGTGTGTCCCATCACCAGCACCAGCTTTGCCCCGGCAACCTTGCAGGAGTATTCCATGCTGCCGACGAGGTCCGTGTCCGCGACGTTACCCGCGACTCGGGCGTTGAAGAGATCGCCGAGACCGACATCGAAAATAAATTCTGCTGGGGCGCGCGAGTCGATACAACTCAAGATGACCGCCCGCGGATATTGCCCGGCCGCCGTCACCTGCCGGTCGTGCAACCTGTCGCGGGTCTTCTGTGTGCCGGTAGCAAAGCGCTCGTTGCCGTCCTTGAGCCATTGCAAGACCTGCGCGGGAGTCGCGGAAGTTTGCTGCTCTCTGATCGCGGTCAGATCGGGTCCCTCCGGTCCCTCCGGCTCACTTGCCCTAACGAGTGGTAAAGACATCACCAGGCTCGCACCGAGGAGCGCGGCCATGGTCCTTCCGAACTTGGAGTTAACAATGCTTGCGTTCATGGCTTGTCCTTTTGGTTGGTTGCTCCGGTGCAGTCAGGTTGGGTGGCAAGGAACCAGATGCCGGAGATGACGCGCAATACGACCTTAGTCCAACCGCGGCCTAACGAGTCGTTAGATCCGCGGTGATTCTCTGGAAGCGCGGATCCTGGCGCAGGGAATCCCAGGTCGGCTCGACCCGCAGCAGTCCGGGCGTCGCACCGTAGGCGCAATTCATTTGCAGAACGCGCGTCAAAGTCGCGAGCGCTTTGTCGTTTTCGCCTGCTTGCGCCTGGGCGCGTGCCAACGCAGTCAGGGCTTGGGGATAAAGGAACGCATCCTTTTCCAAGGCGGCGCTGACGCCCTCGATCTCGCGTAGGGCGGTGGCGTGGTCCCCGAGCAGACTGTAGATCTCCGCGCCAAAGGCCAGCACATCGAACGGATTCTCGCCCCCGGCGTTTCGCACCTGCTCCATCAAGTCACGCGCTTCGGTCAGATGGGCGATTCCCTGCTCGCGTTGACCATTGAGAATCTCCAGATAACCAAGGTCGTGCAGCGTCTGCGCCTGTTGGCCTTTGGAAAACTCGGACCGCTTGGCCAGCACATCCTGCAGAGCGGCGATGGCGGGAGCGTATTGCCGTTCATCAACCCACTGATTCAAGCGCCGCGGCGTGGCCTGCCCGCGATCGGCATCGGGCGGCAAAGTATCGAGCACCTTCGCGGCCGCGGGCAGATCGCCCTGCATCTGGTAAGTTGTGGCCTGATCCAAAATAAGATCGGCGTCGCCGGGCGCGACCTGCAAGGCATGATCGAAAGCCGCGACCGCTTCGTCGTAACGGCGCAGTCCGCGCAGAGTCAGGCCCTGATGTTTCCATGTTTCAATGTTGCGCGGGTCGAGCTGCGTGGCGCGAGTGTGATAAGTGAGCGCTTCTTCCCAGCGTCCGAGCCGGCGTAGCACACCACCCATGCGTAACGGAACTTCCGCGCTGTTCGGCAAGGCTTCGGCGGTTTGCTGATACGCGGCCAGCGCGCCTTCGAAATCCTGCTGCACATAGCGAACATTCCCGAGCGCCATGAGCACTTCGCCCGCTTCGGGCGCGATACGCCGGGCATGCTCGAGCGCGTCCTTAGCACTCGTTAGGCGCTGCGGCGTGTGCTCGAAACTGAAGTAATACCACGCCTGCGCGGTGGCGAGCCGCGCCCAGGCTTGCGCGAATTGCGGATCGAGTGCGACCGCGTCGCCGTAGGTTTTGATTTTCGCCTGCAGCGCCTCATTGGAAAATCCGAGATGCCCTTCGTAACTCAACCCGCGCAGATAAGCATCGTAGGCCGCGGTGTTGTCGGTCAGCTTGAGATCGAGTGCTTTCTCTTCGCGACCGGTCAGCTTGACGCGCAACTGTTCCGCGATCCGTTTCGCCACCTCGGTCTCGACCGCGAGGATGTCGATCAACTTCCGGTCGTAGGTTTCCGCCCAGACATGCGAATCGCTATGCGCGTGGATGAGCTGGACATTGATGCGCGCGGTCTCGCCCGATTTCTGCACCGAACCTTCCATGATATAGGCTACGCCCAGCTGTTTCGCGATGGCCGATACTTGCTCCGGCACGGATTTGTAATGCTGCGTGGAAGTGCGCGAGATCACTTTCAGGTCGGAGATCTTGGCCAGGCGGGTGAGGATTTCGTCCTCGATGCCCTGCACGAAATAAGTGTTGGCCTCATCCGCGCTCAGGTTTTGGAACGGCAGCAAGGCGATCGATTTTTCCGGCAACCTCTCGTTAGGCCGGAGGAAGAGGTATGCCGCCAGCGCCAGCAACAGAACTCCGAGCGTGCCTAACAACCAGACCGCCGGCCGATGCGAGAGTTTGGCCTCTTGCCGTGCATGCAAAATTTTCTCCGGACAGACCGCGTTGCCCACTTCATCGGTGTAGAGATTAACAATGCCGAGCTTGACCCCGTGCTTCACCTTCACCTCGCCGAGGTCATGCAGGCGGGTCTGCCAATGCCGGTAAGGCGCGAGATCGTCCGCCACGCGTTTCGAAAGCAAAATGTGCCCGGCATCGCCGCAATCCATCACCCGACAGGCCATGTTGATTCCCGCGCCCGTGATATTGAGCCGGCCATTCACATCCGCCACCTGCTCGATCGGACCACTGTGCACGCCCATGCGCACGCCAAACTCCGAATGATTTCGGAGGAGACGCGCGATTTCCAACGCGCAACTGGCCGGCGCTTCCACGTGATCGAGAAAGACGAGTGCCATGCCATCGCCCGTGGGCAGGCGAATCAATTGTCCGGCTGTTTCCGCCGCGCGAAAACAGTCGCTGCTCCGCACCACCTCGTTCAACGCCTTCATCGCCTCGGTCTGCTCGTTGATGAGCAATTTCGAGTAACCGACGATGTCGATGAACAAGACGTGACCGATCTCGAGCGCCATTTCCGGTTTATTGTGTGCGCGCGTAGCCATGGACACCGCCTTGACCCAGCCGTCGCTCAAACATTGTCAGCAAACAAATTGGCAGGCAATCTTTCCCTATGTCTGAAGTTGCTGCTCCTGCCTTACCCTACACGCGGGCCAATCCGTTCCCGGGAAAACTGCTCGTTAACCGCCGGCTCAATCCCGGTTCGCAAAAAGACACGCGCCATTTCGAGGTCGATCTCACCGGCTGGGGCCTGGGCTACGAAGTCGGCGATTCCATGGCCATTTATCCGAGCAACGAGCCTGCGCTCGTCAACGAAATCATCATGGCCATCGGCGCCAAAGGCGACGAGATCGTGCCCGGCACCACCAAAGGTCAGACGTTGCCGTTGTACGATGCGCTCTTTCGCCAATACAGCATCACCCAGCCGACGCCGAAGTTTCTCAAAGCCATCGCGCAACGCGCGTCCGGCGCGCCGCTGCTTAACGAGCTGTTGCAACCGGAACGCAAAGGCGATCTCGACAATTACCTCTGGGGCATGGACGTGATCGATTTTCTGCATGAACACCGGTCCATCCGTTTCACGCCGGAAGAATTCGTTGGTCTGCTTTCCAAACTGCAACCGCGATTGTATTCCATCGCCTCCAGCCTGAAAGCTTTCCCCGACCGAGTGCATTTCATCATCGATGTGGTGCGCTACGAGAGTCATGGCCGGCAGCGCAACGGCGTTTGTTCCACTTTCATTGCCGAACGCGCCGAGAATGTTCCGGTGCCGATTTATCCCACCACCTCAAAATTCCGCATGCCGGAAGATCCCAATACACCCATGATCATGATCGGACCCGGCACAGGCATCGCGCCTTTCCGCGCTTTTCTCCAGGAACGCAGAGCTACTTCACAAAAAGGTAAGTCATGGCTCTTCTTCGGCGCCCAGACCGAGAAGTGCGACTACTTCTACAAGGACGACTTCGACCAGCTAAAGAAGGACGGGTACCTAACGAGAATTGATTGTGCCTTCTCCCGCGACCAGGAACACAAGGTCTATGTCCAGCATCGCATGCTGGAAAACGCAGCCGAGCTTTGGCAATGGATCGACGGCGAAGGCGCGCACTTCTTCGTCTGCGGCGACGCCAAGCGCATGGCCAAGGACGTTGACGCCGCTCTGCGCAAGATCATCGAGCAACAAGGCGGCAAAACTCCCGACGCCGCCGGCGAATACATGGAGAAGCTAAAAGCCGACAAGCGCTATAAGAGGGACGTCTACTAGGAGGTAGAGAAATTCTCTGCTTCCACGTGCACGACCAAATTTCCTCGCACGCGAGATCGCCAGATACGCCCTAGGTCTTATAGCCGCCAAATGTCGAGCGACTACGCTCGATTGAGTCGCATTCCGCTTGATCCGGTCCCCAACCGGTTATGCAACGTAGTTACCAACGCTCGATTCAATGCGCCGGCATCTTGCTGGCAATACTTTCGCTGGCCGCGTGCGGTGGTCTTCCCACCGGCGGCGAACGGACCGCTTCCACGGCGATGACGGGCAATGGCGGCACCTCGCTCGCGGCGGTGGTGCGGCCACGCGTCGCGGCACATTCGGGACAGTCCGGCCTGCACTCGCTGGCGGACGCGCACGATGCCATCGCGGCGCGACTGGTCCTGGCGGATGCGGCGCAACGCAGCCTCGATGTGCAGTATTTCATCTGGAACAAGGATCTGGTCGGCAAGGTCCTGCTCGAACGTCTGCTGCGCGCGGCCGATCGCGGCGTGCGCGTGCGCCTGTTGCTCGACGATCTGGGCACCATGCCGTCCGACGAAGTTCTGCTCGCCATCGACAGTCATCCGAACATCGAAGTCCGAATGTTCAACCCTGTCGCCATTCGTTCGCCTCGGCTGCTCGGCGTTCTCAGCGACCTCGGACGGGTCAACAAGCGGATGCACAACAAGTCGTTCACGGCGGACGGGCAGGTCTCCATCGTGGGCGGCCGCAACATTGGCGACGAATATTTCGGAGCTGCCGAAGAGAGGAATTATGCCGACATGGACGTGGCGGTCGTCGGGCCGGTAGTGAAACAGGTGTCGGATGAATTCGATCTTTATTGGAATCATCCGGCCTCGATTCCGATCGCGAATCTTTCGCACCAGAACACGACGCCGGAGGAGTTGGCCGCGAAGCGCGCCGCGCTGGTCGCAAATCGTGAGACGGCGGGGCAATCCGAATACGCCGAAGATCTGCGTCAGAGCGAATTTGCGCGGCAGCTCCGGAGTCGGAACATTTCGTTTTCCTGGGGGCGCGCCACGATCGTGAACGATAACCCCGATAAGATAATCACTTCTTCCTCGAAGACAGAGACACACCTGGCGCCTCAGCTGCGCGCGGTCGTCGATAAAACAAAACGCGAGCTGTTTCTTGTTTCACCTTACTTCGTGCCAGGAAAGGCGGGCGTCGAACTTCTGGCTGGCGCTCGCCAACGCGGCGCGCGGGTGGTCGTGATCACCAATTCACTGGAATCAACGGACGCCGTTCCAGTCCACGCGAAATATAAGCTTTACCGCAAAGCGCTGCTCCAGGCCGGCGTCGAACTCTACGAACTCAAGCCGACCGTCGGCGCCCTTCACCAACGCGGATCGGGCGGCCTGCGCGGACCGACCGGAGCCGGCAGAACAGGTTTGCACGCAAAGACGTTCGCCTTCGACCGCCGGATTGCTTTTGTCGGTTCCTACAATCTCGATCCGCGCTCGAGCAAACTGAACACCGAGATGGGTGTGCTCTTCGATTGTCCGGAGTTCGCGAAGCGTCTGCCAGTGAACACCGAGCGCGATCTCGAGCGCAACGCCTATCGCGTCGAACTGGTGGGAAACCACCTCGAATGGGTAACTCGCGAGGGTAACAAGCAAGTCCGCTACGAGTCCGAGCCCGGGGCCAGTCTTGGGAAGCGCATCACGGTTACTATCATCAGCTGCCTGCCGATCGAGAGCCAGCTCTGAGCGGGCAGTATGACTGGCTGCCATCGCCGACCAGCGCGTGAAATTCGAGACTGTTGTAGGAGCTGCTCGAGCTTTCTCCGGTGAAGATACGGCCTCGCTGTTTGCCGAAGTGCCCATTGTTTAGTTGTAACGTGGCCGGCGGATGCTCGGCCTCTAACCCAGCGGGTCTGAAAAACCTAGTCGGCTATGGCTGGCAGATGCGCCCCGTCGTCTTGTGCTCGATGCGGACGAGCGACTGCCTTCTGGTTCACTGTCGTACGCTCGGAATCTATCTGCTGGCGTGGTTCAAGTGGGCGCGAGCGAGCGGTGTCATTTCGCGCTTTTTCGTGCAGCACGCCTCGCGGCGGCAGCACTCGCAGGGTTCGAGTTGGCTATGATGCATGCCCAGACGCCCGCGCAATTCGGCGTCCTGATGAGATGGGCGCATGTGCCAAGCTGGGTGTTGGTCGTGTCGCTCTCGTGGTTCGTGCATCTGTATCTGCGTGCCGGACGCCGATGGCTGCTCTGGACTATCTGCGGGCTGCGCACGCTCGTCCTTGTTCTCAACTTCATTTTCACGCCGAACATTAATTACCGGCAAATCACTGGTCTGCGGCATATGTCGTTCCTGGGAGAGAGCGTCTCGGCACCGCTAGGCGTGCCGAGTCCGTGGAGCCTGCTCACCCAATTCACTTTCCTTCTCCTCCTCATCTTTTTTGTAGATGTCACTGTCGCGGCTCTGGCGGCGCGGCAACCGGCAGCGCGCGCTCGTGGTTGGGGGAAGTGCAATCTTTTCCCTCACATTGGGGCTCGGGCTATCGGTCTGTCTGATTTGGGGAGTCATCCACGCGCCCTTGGTCAACAGCTTCACATAGCCTGTTAATGATCGCGGCAATGAGCTACGAACTGAGCAGGAATCTTGCTACCAGGCCGTGCAACTCGGCTGACACATCCTTCAAGTCAGTCGAAGCCGCGCTGCGGGAAAGCGAGCGAGCGAATGAGCGCTTGGCCGTTGAGCCGCGAAGTTTGGAATCTGGGTCAGGGATCTCGCGCGGAACGAAATCTGGGCGAGCGATCAGTTGGCGCGCCCTGTTCGGCTTTGCCAAAACGGAGCGACTGGAACTCGCCACGCATTTTGGAAAAGGTGCACCCGGAAGATCGCGAGCTCGCTCAGCCAGACCCTCGCAAATGTGCTGGAACACGGAGGCGATTATGAAACGGAATATCGCATCGTCGTTGCCGGGCGAACAGGTGCGTTGGATTTCCTCGCACGGCCGCGTCGATCGCGACGGCGATGGCGAACCGGTCCTTGTGCGCGGCGTTTCCCGCGATATCACGGCCCGCAAACTGGCGGAAAACGAAATCCAGCAGCAACGGGCGGAACTTCTGCATGTCGCGCGTGTTTCCACGATGGGCCTGCTGGCGTCATCGCTGCCCATGAAATCAACCAACCGCTCGGAGCCATCCTCCGAAATGCTGAAGCCGCCGAACTATTTCTGCAGAACGGCGACGCTGACATCTGAATGAAGTTCGTGCCATCCTGGCCGACATTCGGCAAGACGACCAACGCGCTGGCGCGGTCATTGATCGGATGCGCAGCCTGCTTAAGCATCGTGAGTTTCAAGGCAGCCTGCTCGACCTGAACGCGCTCGTGAGCGAGGTAGTAACTTACTCGTTAGGTCAGATGCCGAGTCACGCCGAATCAACGGTGGTGTGCCAAGCCGAGCCTCTCCCGTCCCGTCAGTACTGGGGCGATCGGATTCAGTTGCAGCAGGTGGTTCTGAATCTCCTGCTCAACGCGATGGATGCGATGAGTGATTGCTCGCCGGAATCGCGCTGCGCCTATCTGAGCGTGCAGCCTCGTCGCTGCGCAAGTCGAGGTCGCCGTAAGCGACACGGGCCGCGGCATACCGGAAAAGGATCTGGCCCGTCTCTTCGCCCCGTTCTTTACCACCAAGGCTACCGGTCTGGGCATGGGTTTGGCGATCTCGCAGACTATCGTCGCCGCGCACAAAGGCACGTCTGACCGCGGAAAACAACGCAAATGGCGGCGCAACGTTCCGCATGCATCTTGCCCGTGGCGGAACCGAGCGAGCGCCGGCATGAATCCGGACAAACCCACGGTCTTTGTTGTTGATGACGATCCATCTTTCTTGACGCAGCGTCGCTCGCCTCCTGCGCGCTTCCCGCTTTGCCGTCAAGGCGTTTTCGTCCGCCGGCCGAGTTCCTCGCCCAGCTTCCGATGGACGCCGCCGGCTGCGTGGTTGCCGACCTGCAAATGCCCGGCATGAACGGCTCGGAACTGCAGGAGGCGCTCGCCCGGATGCCCAATCCGCTTCCGGTTGTCTTCCTCACCGGTCACGGGCGAAATCCCTGACTCGGTGCGCGCCATGCGCCGCGGGGCCGAGGATTTTCTAACCAAGCTCGCACCACGCGAAGCGTTGCTCGACGCCGTTAGGCGTGCTCTCGCATCGCGATAGCCCGCGAGCGCGCCGAACGCGAGCGAATTCGTGGATTGCGCGCGCGCTTTGACCGTGCTGAGCGAGCGCGAGCGCGAAGTCTTGCAACATGTCCTTGGCGGCCAGTTGAACAAGCAGATTGCGGCAGACCTTGGTATCCATGAGCGCACCGTGAAACTACATCGCACCGCCGTTACCAGCAAAGCTCGGCGTCCCATCGGTGGCGGAACTGAGCCGGCTCGTTCAGGAAGCTGGTCTGTTTGCCGGCAACCGGCTTGCCTTCCCCAAAGGGCAGTAGTCGCATCGTCGACAACACGCTTAGCTCATCCAGCCGATGAGCGTTGCGACGCGATATTCGTCCGACCTACGTAGCCATTGTTGATGACGACAAGAGCCTGCTCCGTTCTCTTGCCGCCTGCTCCGCGCGGCCGGAATGCACCCGGTTGGCCTATCATTCGGCCGAGGCTTTTCTGGCCGACACGAAACGGCCCCGCATTCGACTGCCTCGTTCTCGACATCCAGTTAGGCGGCATCTCCGGCATCGAGTTGCACCAACGGCTTGAACGCGGTGGGTTCGACCATCCCGGTTATCTACGTCACCGCGCACGACGAACTTCCGACACGCGAAGCGGCGCTGGCCGCCGGCTGCGCCGCCTACTTCCGCAAGACGGATTCCGGAGAGGCCCTGCTCGAAGCCATCCGCCAGGCGGCGAGACCTGAGCAAGACCAACACCCAGAAGCAAACGAAACAACAGACGCAACAACAATGAAAGACAGAGACAAACAATGAAACTGAAAATACTAACACAATGGGCCGTCCCGCTGATTGCCGCACTCGCTGCGGTCTCTGCGCAGGCGGCAGACAAGAAACCCAACGTCGTCATTCTGATGACCGATGACACCGGCTGGTCCGACTTCGGATACATCAGCGGTGGCGGCGCGGCGCTCGGGCATCCGACGCCGAACGTCGATCGTCTCGCGAAGGAAGGAACGTACTTCACCAGTTGGTATGGGCAGGCGAGCTGTACCGCTGGCCGATGCTCGTTCATGACCGGGCGCATTCCCATCCGCTCGGCTTTGTCCGTAGTCGTCGTTCCCGGCGACCGCAACTGGCTGCGCAAAGAAACGCCGACCATCGCCGAGTTCTTCAAGAAGAACGGCTACGGCACCTACTACTCCGGCAAGTGGCACCTCGGCGATGTCCCGGAGTCCTATCCGATCGAACACGGCTTCGACGAGATGAAGCACTTCGGCGCGTATTACCCGGGCGTTTACACCTACGCCAACACCAACAACGCCTTTCACCCGTGGTTTCCGTCTTACAACCCGAAATTCTCCGAAGAGTATTTCAAGATCGTGAACATGTACGAGTGGGAAGGCGTCGCCGGCCAGCCCGCCAAGAAAGGTCCTGAGATCACCTGGGACTATCTTGCCGAGTTCGATGTCCGCCAGACGGATTCGGCGGTCGAATACATCAAGCAGCACGCCAAGGATGACAAGCCGTTCTTCATGGACGTCAACTTCATGAAGATGCACAACCCCAACAACCCGGCCAAGGCGTTCGTCGGGAAGTCCAAACTCGGGCGGTATTCGGATTCGATGCTGGAACTGGACGACAACGTCGGCAAGATCATGGACGCGATCCGCGCCGAGGCGCCCGATACCATCGTCGTCCTCACGGGCGACAACGGTGCCTGGCAGGATGCGTATCCCGACGCGGGAACGACCCCGTTCCGGGGAGAGAAGAGTTCGTGCTTCGAGGGGGCCTTCCGCGTGCCGGGCGTCATGTGGTGGCCGGGTCACATTCCCGCGGGTAAGGAGCTCGGCGAGATGATGTCGCACATTGACTGCTGGGCCACGCTCGCCACCATGGCCGGCATCACCCCGCCGCCTGTCGGCGAGATGAAGGACAACAACGGCAAGCCGATCTACTTCGACAGCATCGACAACAGCGCGTGGATTCTCGGAAAAGCGAAACATTCTGCTCGCAATACGTGGATCTACATTGGCGGCGAGGAGTTCCAGGCGCGCGTGTGGACGTGGCCGGCGATCCCAGCAACCCCGACCTCAAAATTGCGTGGAAATTCCTCTACACGGCCAAGGATACCTGGCTGGGCGCGAGCCAGAACACTGCCCCTGAGCCGGCGGTTTACTGCCTGACGATGGACCCCTACGAGAAGTACGACATGCTCTTCAACGGTTCCATGTCACTGCGGCAAGTGGCCAACTCGCCGGGCAAATATGCGGGCCAGGACAACGGCTGGGCTTTGGCGCTAAACGATGAGGTGAAGATGGAGTTCAACAAGTCCATCATCAAGTATCCAAGCCTCAAGCGCTTCCCCGGCGGCGATTCGGATGACCTGATTCCAAACCTGAAGAATCCGGAAAACCCGGTGCCGGCGCTGGACGTGAACAACCCACCCAACACCAAAGGCGGCGGCGGCTAACCAGGCTGGCAGTCGATTGGTGAAACACGCGGGCCGCTTCGCAAGGAGTGGCCCGCGAATTCACCAGCGACCGAAGCAATTCTCTTTGGCAAAGAACAAAAGAAAAACTTATGAAACCAAAAGCCATTTTTGGGACTTCGGGCTTCTTGCTTGCACTGGCTTCCGGTCTGTTCGCCCAGGCCGCCAGCGACCAGGAAGCGCTGGCCAAGGCTGCCCAGAACCCGATCGCCAACATGATCAGCGTGCCGTTCCAAAACAACTTCAACTTCGGCATCGGCCCGAACGAGGTCACGCAATGGAATCTCAACGTCCAGCCCGTCATCCCGATTTCGCTCAACAAGGACTGGAACCTGATAACGCGAACGGTCATACCGATCATCGATCAGCCTTCCGCTGGCGCCCGGCGTCCCGAGCGCATTCGGCTTGGGCGACATCAACCCGCAGTTCTACTTCTCGCCCGCAAAACCGGGCGGGCTGATCTGGGGCGTCGGGCCGACGTTTACTTTTCCGACGGGGACCGAACCCCTTTTGACCAGCGGCAAGTGGAGCGCGGGTCCGGCGGTCGTGGCGCTCACCATCCAGGGTCATTGGGTCATTGGCGCGGTGGCCAACCAGCAATGGTCTTTCGCTGGCTGGGGCGACCAGAATGTGAGTGCACTTCTGTTGCAGCCCTTCGTGAACTACAACCTGCCGCACGGGTGGTATCTGACCGCTTCGCCGGTCATGACCGCGAACTGGAATGCCGATAGCGGCCAAAAGTGGACCGTGCCGCTCGGCGGCGGCGTTGGAAAAATCTTCAAGATCGGCAAACAATCCTTCAACGCGCAGCTCCAGGCATTCGACAATGTGGTGACACCCGACAACGGTCCCGACTGGCAACTCCGCTTTCAAGTCCAACTCCTCTTTCCGCAGAGTCACCCAGCCCCGGCAGCGTCTTCTTCCAGCAAATAAGCAATTATGACCGCGGCGGCGATTCGAGTGGACCTGATTCCAAACCTGAAGAATCCGAAAAACCCGGGCCGGCGCTGGATCCGAATAACCCCACCCAAGACCAAAGGCGGCGGCGGCTAAAGCTGCTCAGGGCATAGCGACTTCACCAGCGAACCAAGTAACTGCGTTAGCCAACCTAACTAACCCCAAAGCCATGAAACCAATTCGCAGCATGTTCGCCCTGCTGGCGATTTCCGTCGCCGGCCTCACCACCATCCGCGCCCAGACGCCAACGCCGACAGCGCCGCCCGATACCGGATTCTCCTTCGCCGTCTATGGCGATTCGCGCTCGATGATGTACTTGCCTTACAAGGCCGACGAGGAGGCACAGGCCCGCGAGCTGATGACGGACCTGTTCGATCTGGTGATGCCGGAGAAAGCCGCGGCCGATCTCGTCCAGAAGGATGTCAAACTCATCTACGACCCGGCCACCAAAGAGCTGGTGCAAATGGTCATGCCGTTCGCGAGCAAGAGCGAAGTGACGACTCTGACGATAGACAAGGGCTGGATCACCGAGGCCTCGGTCGAGGACGTGAAGCTGCTGCCGGGCGTGCGGCGAACCATGTTCCGCTTGCACGGCGGCGAATGGGTTGCTCGCGGAGTCGTCGGCGCGGTGACGAGCGGGCGGGCGAAGTTCATTCTCAACACCGGCGACATGGTCTGGTGGGGCAGGCAGGGAGCCAAGCCGTCGGAGAATCCGTACTGGAAGCTGGTGTACAAGGATGTGCTCGACCAACTGCCCCCGCCGGATGACCAGATGCGGGCCGCCGGATTGCCGGGCCGCGTTTACCCCGCCGTCGGCAATCACGAAGTGTGGAACGACGCCGACGTCGAAGGACTGTTGACCGCCTTTCCCTATTTGAAAAAATTCGGGGTCTCCGACAAACAACTGATCTACAAGTTCGATTTCGGCGGCGCTCGCTTCATCTTCCTGTGGACCGGCAAATACGACTATCGCGCGCCTACGGCCTGGGAAGCGACCCGGCCGGCATTCGAAGCGCAGATGAAGCAATTGCAGCAGTGGCTGGGTGAGGCCAAAGCTGCGGGGACCAAGAAAGTCTTCATTGCCTTCCACGCTCCGACCTTCTGCCGCGCCGGTTTTGGCCCGATCCCGGAAGATCAGAATCCGCACAAGACGATTGCCGCGTACGCGAAGGATCTGGACATCACCGTCTTTAACGGGCACGTCCATACGACCGAACTCTACGAGGTGGACGGCGTGAAATATCTGGTGCTGGGCGGCGGCGGCGCGGAACAAGATCCGATCCTTCCTGGAAGGACACACTTCAAGGTGCCTGACAACTATCCGCCTGATCAATATTGGAAGGGCGCAAGCCCTAAGGAGGATTACAACTACCTGCTCGTGGACGTGAAGCCCGGGCAGAAGACGAAGTTTACGCTCAATCGCTTCCGGCCGTGGTCGGCGGAACCATTCGCGACCGTAGAGTTATTCAAATGACGTTGCATGACGAGTCTTCCAAATCCAGATCGCGCCGGCGCACGGCCGGTTCGACCCGAGCTTTCCTTTCCCGGCCGTCGCTTGCCGAACTGCGTGCGATGGGCAAGACCCTGCGTGACAAATGCCCGCGAGAATCTCACGCGGATTGGAAACCGCCTAACGACCGACCCGATCCCGTTGCGCTCGTCAAGGCGTCGGACAAGGGACGCATTGCGCAGCTTGTTCCTGTCCGGCACGGACGAATGTTGCAGACGCCGTTCACGTTCTACCGAGGTGCGGCTCTCAACATGGCTGCCGATCTGGCCAACACGCCCGTCAACCGGGCTGCGCGTTCAGGCTTGCGGCGATTGCCATCTTCTCAATTTCGGCGCGTTCGCTACGCCGGAGAGAAGAATCATTTTCGACATCAATGATCTGGATGAAACGCTCCCCGCCCCGTGGGAATGGGACGTGAAGCGGCTGGCCGCCAGCTTTGTTCTCGCCTGTCGAAACAACGGTTACAGCGAAAGCTTTGCGCGGGACGCAGCGGCGACGTGCGTCCGATCGTACCGCGAGCGAATGGCGGAGTTTAGCGAGATGCACGTGCTGGATGTCTGGTATGCGCACATTGACATGAAAGATCTGATCCCCACGATTCAGGACAAGAAAACTCGCTCGCGGATTCGGAAGCGTTTAAGGCGAGGCGCGCGTTCGCAACGTGGCTGAGCATGATTTTCCCAAGCTCGCAGAAATCGTCGGGCGTTTGCCGAAGATCAAGGATAACCCACCGCTGATTTATCATTGGCGCGAACATGAGCACGAGAAATTCTTCTCCGGGGTGAAAACGGCGTTCGCCAGCTATCACGAAAGCATGCAGGAAGATCGCCGGCTCCTTCTGGATCATTACGAACTCTGCGACATCGCGATCAAAGTTGTCGGTGTCGGAAGTGTCGGCACCTGGTGTGGCATCCTGCTGCTTGCTGGCCAGCGCAATCGACCCGCTTTTCCTCCAGGTCAAGGAAGCAGGCCCTTCGGTGCTGGAGGCATACGCCGGGAAGAGCATCTATCCCAATCACGGCCAACGAGTGGTGAACGGCTGCCGGCTGATGCAATCGGCGAGCGACCTGTTCCTAGGGCTGGACGGTCGGTCCGGCCGGCCGGCAACTTTACGTGCGACAGCTCAGAGACATGAAGATCAAGATGCTCGTCGAGGTTTTCAATCGCACGACGATGATGCAGTACGCCGAGTTATGCGGATCAACCCTCGCACATGCGCACGCCCGCTGCGGCGAACCGGCAAAGATCAGCGGCTATCTCGGCAAGAGCGACAAGTTCGACCAAGCCGTTGCTACCTTCTCAGTCGCCTACGCAGACCAAAGCGAACGCGACCACAAAGTTCTCATGAAGGCGGTGAAAGATGGAAGACTGGAAGTGATCATCGAGCGACAGTAACGGAGCCCATCTCGTCAAAACCGCTACATCGATCTAGTGCGCCAGCTTTTCGTTTCCATTTTCACCTTGCTGCTCACCGCTGCAATCGCGCTGGCACTTGATCCGCAGACGAAGGCGGAAATCGATGAGTTGATTACTTACGTCCAGAACTCCGGTGTTCGTTTCATTCGAAATGGCTCGGAGTATTCCGGGGCCGAAGGCGCGAAGCATCTGCGCGATAAACTCGCCAGGGCCGGTGACCGCGTGAAGACAACCGATGACTTCATCACCGGTATTGCCAGCAAAAGCTATCTTTCCGGCAAACCCTACCTGGTGAAATTCCCGGATGGCCACACTGAGCCTGCCGGCGACTGGTTGCGGGCACACCTCGCCGAAACGCGGAAGAACACGAACAAAGCGGGGCTGCGCTAACTATTGACAGTTAGCGCCCTTACTCTGGTCGGCGGTTACGCCCCGATCAATCGTATCCCCAGATCTTGACTGTGGCCGTCGTTGCCTTGCCGAGGATCTTGTACTGGATCTTGACCGAGGCCAGGCGGCCCTTAAGTCCCGGAGCATCTTTCGGGGCCGTCTCTCCCCCTGCCTTTATGGTTCCCGGGGCCAGCGTGTCGTCCTGACGATTGTCCCAGCCAAGGACTACCTTTATCATCTGGACGTCAGCGCCCTCGACAGAGAGCTTTACCCGCTTGACGTCTTTCTTCCATCGACTCCCTGTGGTCTTGATCTCCACGCTGGGACTGGTGGAACTGAGGGTCTGCTCGCCCATTAGAAACCACTTATTAATTATGGCGCCGTCCACAGTCGCCAGCAGGACGACGGACGCGGCGACAACGAAAAACGCTGTCAAATTGTGAGTCTTTTTCTTCATAGGTACTTTATTCCTTTTCCGCCCGATTCTGAGCGCCCGCCAGTTGGCACGATATTGGACCTTAGTCTTACTCCTAACGAATCAGGGTGTGCTATCTCTACTACATCTACTATGGGACGTCGGAGGATATTACGCGCTCTTTCCTGGACACGGCCCACAGGGCCGTGGCTACAACTACACTTAGGCCACTTAGCGTTCCGCCCCAGATGACAGCGCGCGGGCGATAGACCAACTCGAGGCGACCGCTCTCGCCAGCCGGAATCTCGACCATCGGGGCGAGGCCCTGCAGGGAAGTTACGGGAAGCGGCTGGCCATTCAGGCTGGCTCGATAACCGGGAAAATAGGGACGTGAGAAAATAACCAGAGACGAGTTCGTTAACTCGTTAGGTATTACGTCAGCTACAATCCTTAACCGCGAATTCTCCACGATTTGCACCTTTGCTTCAGCGTGATTCTCGTCGGTCAGCGCCCGCGCGGATGGCAATGCCTGCTCGCGATGATAAACATCCCCTTCCCGTTCCGAGTAAGCCAGCTTCCACTCGTTAGGTAAAGACCTCGGCAACTGGAAATCGCGCGCCACGATGATGCCGTCGATGCCAAGCTTCTCCAACAGTCCGCCGGCCACTGCCTCCGGGATTGCGATCTCCCGTATCTTGGCGGGATCGACCTGTCCATGCGTGGCGCAATTGAAGAAGCGCGCCACGCCGGCGGGTGCGATCGGCGTGTAGCCATTGATGAGATGCACGCCTCCATACATGGAGGTGCTGCCGGGCCGAACAACCGCACCGAACGGTCCGCCCGGCTTGCCCACGCGATAGGAAAATTGCGGCGTTACGTAGAGACTAAGGTAGAGACGATTCGGATCGAGTGGCGCGGACGAATTGAGGTTGTCGCTGAAGTCGTAATGCGCCACCGGCGCATGCGGATCGAGTCCGAGGTAGGTGGCAAGGAGCGTGACGAAGCTGATGAGCGGTGGCAGCCACGATTTGCCGCGGCCTTCCAGGAACAAATCGCCGAACCACCAGATGACAGCGCAGCAAAGGAGGATAAGCGGAAGATTAGTTTTTGGTGTCGTTAGGCCGAAAAGCGATGCCGCTATCCATGTGAGGCCAAGAAGAACGACGGCAAAAAGGCCGGGCGTAAACAAACGCCTAACGACTTGTTGGTTCCAAAGCCGCATCGCTTCGGCCGCGCTGAGCGCAAGGACAAGGTGGAACAAGGCCAGCCAGCGGAAGCTGAAACGAAACATGCCGGCGCTAGGCAGGACGCAAAGTAACAAGACAACGACGAGCAATCCGATTTCCCAGCGTAGTCTTGCGATCAGCCGCCCTGGCATGGTGAAAGTCGCGACGACTCAGGATGAGATAGGTGCAAAACCGCCGGCCAGTTCGAGCGCGCTGTGTGGAGCAATCCAGCTTTCGAACTGATGCCAGTTCACCGTCCACGAAGGCAGAATCAATCCGGGCAGCGAACCGATCGGGACAACCCATTGGTTAGGGCACAAACCGCTCCACGGCGCGACCCGAGCCGCGCGAAATTTCCAGCAGCGACATCCAGGCCGGCGCGGACAAGCCCAGGCCGAGCAGCCAACCACTCGTTAGGCGAAAAATTGCGCGCCAGTCGCGTTGCTGAATTAGAGCGCGGAGCGCCAGCCAGATTGTAACCAGCACCAGCATTCCCACCGTGTAGGGAAAGCCACCAGCGATAAGCAGGTAGATGAAGGGCGCCGGTAACAGGGCGCGCCAGCGCGGACCATCGCGCTGCACGGCTTTTTCCATCGCCCACCAGGACCATGGCAACCACGCGAAAGCGGCCAGCGCGCCGAACCAATCGCTTGCGCCCCAGCAGAACATCCAGCCGTTCAAGGCGGCGACGATTGCGACCATGAGCGAAAGCGGCGGCGAAAGTTCTCGCCCGCGCGCGAGCAGATACGCGCCCATGGCGAGGACAAAGAGGTGCGCGATGGAAAGCGCGGCGGCCTGATGCCAGAAAGCGAGCGGCAGTTTCCAGATCAGGATGACGGCGGCATTGACGAAAATGGAAAAGGTTCCGTACTGAAATTCGCCGGCCAGGTTTCCGTTGGCCCAAGAGTAGGGACTCAGCAGTGGCCAGTGACCTTCCGACCAGCTTCGCGCTACGTCGGTGAAAACAGGCAGGATGGAAATCTGGTAATCGTCGACCCAGAAAATGCGGGGATCGTGCTGCAGAAGGAGAAGGCAAAAGACGACGACGACAAATCCTGCGCCGAATGCGCCTAACAAGTGGTTGCGGAAGGAGGCGCGGGCCACACGGAAGCCTTAGCGCGAGGAATGAAAGAAACGTCCAACGCCCAACGTCCAACGTTCAACGTTCAAATGACTCCTAGTTGAAACGTTGGATGTTGAACGTTGGACGTTGAACGTTTTCTTCATCCCTTCCTACAAGACCACCGGCGTGCCCTCGTTCATGACGAGCACCTTGTCTTCCAAGCCGTGTTTGCGCGCGCGCGCCAGCAAACGCGCGGGCGGTTCGTCCAGCGGTTCGTAGCCGAGGCGGAAACTGCCGTAATGCATCGGCACCAAAGTTTTCGCGCCCAATTCCTGGAAGGCCTGCACAGCTTCCTCCGGATTCATGTGAACTTCGCGCCCGCTCGGCGCGTCGTAGGCACCGATGGGCAGCAACGCGATCTCGATGTCGAAACGCTTTCCGATTTCGGCGAAGCCGGCGAAGTAGGCGCTATCGCCGCAGTGAAAAACGGAGCGTCCTTCCGCTTCGATGACGAAACCGCCAAAGCCGCGATGCGAATCGGCCAGGAAGCGCGCGCCCCAATGATGGGCCGGCGTGAGCGAAACGTTGAGCGGCCCGAGTTTCACCCGCTGCCATTCATCGAGCTCATGCACGATGTTGAATCCGAGATCGTGCACGAGATTGCCGACCCCGAGCGGAACGACGATCGGCTGATCGGCCGCGATCTTGCGCAAGGTGCGCCGGTCGAGATGATCGAAGTGCGCGTGGGTGACGAGAACGAAATCAATCTCGGGCAGATGATGCAGATCGACGCCGGGACGTCTCAGCCGCTTGATGACTTTGAGCCACATCGACCAGTTCGGATCGATGAGCACGTTGGTGTTTTTGGTCTGCAAAAGAAACGAGGCATGCCCGATCCAGGTAATACAGATTTCGCCGCCGTGGATTTTCGGAAAGAGCGGCATGCCCTTCTTGCCCGCGCGACTGGTGAAGACCGAGGGAATGAGAACTTCGGTGAGGAAATTGCGCTTATGCCAGTCTGCGCGCGGCCGCAATCCGACCTTCTTCACGGCAGTGCCGTCGCCGTTACCGGACGCCTGGACGACATTCCGGCGGCTTTTTTTGGAAAAAGGAATCGGCACTTTCGTGTAAGCATATAAGCTCGCAGGGGTGAATCAAAACCTTTCGCCACGATGAAAACCGCGGAGGAAATCGCGGCGGAAAAAGCGCTCCTGCGCCACCAGATTCTGCGCGAGTTGCGCGACATGACGCCGGACGATCGCGCGGCGCGTTCCGAGAAAATCTGCCAGCGCGTGCTCGCTTTGCCGGCATGGGAAAAGGCGCAGCGCGTTCTGCTCTTTTCATCGATGCGCACCGAACCGGACATCGCCGAGCTGCAAACGCGCGCCGAAGAATCGGGAAAAACGGTGGCGGTTATTCCATTCACACAACGCAGCGAACCCGAGCTGGAAATATCCATTGCACCCGACCTGGTCCTGGTGCCCGGACTGGTCTTTGCGCGCGATCGCCATCGCATGGGACGCGGCGGCGGATTCTACGACCGACTTCTGGCCGGGCGCGGACGTGACGCGTTCAAGCTCGGTGTTTGTTTTGCCACGCAACTGCGCGACATCATTCCGCACGACGCCCCTGACGTTTTGGTGGACGCCGTGATCAGCGATTGATTTAGGCCGGCGCGAATTCCGGAATCGGAAACGAAAATTCCTCCTCCGCCGCTTCCTCATCTCTCTGCAACGGCGCGAAACGATCGGCGCGAAAACCGCGCTCGATCCCATGCGCGTTGAGCGGCCCGGTGATTTCGCAAAGATAAACCGCAGTCTCTCCCTCCTCGCCGGTCAGGCCGACACCGGGAACGATGTCGCGAATAGTGTAGGTCACACCTTCCTTCGGCAGCTCCGAGTAGAGTTGCTCAATCCCGAGCGGAAACTTTCCATCAATGCAAACCACCTTCTGGTTCGGCAGAAACATCCCGCGAAGATAACACGCTTTGAAGAATTCATCTTCCCCGCCACTCTTCAATTGTGCGCATTAACCGACGAACCTTCGCGCCGGCCGAGATTATTCCGCGGACAATCCTGGCGCCGCTTGAGCTGGAATCGGCCTTTGGTCGCACGGCGCCGCTGGAAGTCGATCTCGGTTGTGGTGACGGCAGTTTTTTGGTCGCGCTCGCGCAACAAACGCCCGCGACCAATTTTCTCGGCGTCGAGCGTCTGATCGGTCGGGTGCGGAGCGCCTGTCGCAAGATCGGCGCTCTCGGCCTAACGAATGCAAAAATCGTGCAGACCGACATTCTGCATGCGACGCAACACTTCTTCGCGCCCGGCTCGGTCGATGTCTTCTACCTGCTCTTTTCCGATCCGTGGCCGAAGCAGCGTCATCACAATCGTCGCGTGGTGAACGCGAGCTTCCTGCGCGCGGCCGGCCGCGCCCTTAAACCGGACGGTGAACTGCGCATCGCGACCGACCACGCGGAATACTTTGCCGCGATGCGGAAATTACTTTCTGAATTTCCACGGTTCGAGATCAGGTCGAACCACTCGTTAGACCAGCCGCAGACCACCTTCGAAAAACATTTCCACAGCAAGGGAGCCGAGATTCATCGGCTGGTGTTGCGCAAAGTTTCTCCGCCCAGGAAGGGTTTCGCTTCCCAGTGATCGTTAAAGAAGCGCAGCCGAACCGCGCCGGTTTCATCCTGGCGCATCAACTTGATTCCGTGCGACGACAAGCTTTGCGCCCAGTCATCCTTCACCAACTCGCTGTCAGGAAATGCGACCGATGAGGCGATGATCAATTGCGGTTGAACTTCCTCGAGAAATTCCGCTGAGCCGGAAACTCCGGAGTGGTGCTGACCCTTGATCAGAATATCGCTCTGCAAATCATCCACTTGTTCGACGAGGAAATTTTCGGTCGCGACGCCGCTGTCGGAGGTGAGCAGGACGCGCCAATGTTGATCGATCAGTAACTGAATGACCAACGTCTCATCGTCAGCTGTGCTCGCCTTGAAGCCGGCCGGCGGAAAAAGAATCCGCGCTTCGATGTTGTTCCCGATCTTCCACTCGTAGGGCGCGGAAACCGGCTGGCGCTCGATCCCCTCTTCATCGAAACGCGCGATCATGGCGCGGTGCACACTGGAACGATCGGGCGCGGCGTTATCGAGAATCACGCGGGGACGAAAGGCGGACACAACCAAAGGCGCGCCGCCGATGTGCGCCGCGTCTCCGTGCGTGAGAACGAGACCGTCGAGACGATTGACGCCGCGCGAGTGCAGGTAACCGCGCACGATCCGCGCGAAATCGCGGGCCGCGCCGCAATCGATCAGGTAATCGGCATTCGCGTTGCGCACGTGAATGGCCGCGCCCGCGCCGAGATCGAGCACGGTGATTTCGGCGCGCGCGCCACTCGGCCAGCGCGGCAGTTCGAAATACATGTGACCGGCCGGCGCATGCGCAAAAAAACTCACGACACGCAGGATCAACGTGGCCAGGGCCCAGTTGGCGTTGTTGAAGATGAGCGCGAGCCACGGAGCAATCCAGGTGGTGAGGAGCGAGAGCAAACCGACGGCGATGACAAAGAATGCGATCGGCACGACCGCGAGATTGGCCAGGACTGAAGACGGAGTGACGAGGTAGAAATACGCCAGAATCAGCCACAACGATCCGAGCCAGGCGGCCAGCGAAACCGATGCGCCGCGCGCGATTATTCGCCAACTCGTTAGGCCAAATCGCGTCAATGGACCGAACAGCGGCACGGGAAGGAACGGATCCGGTTGAAACAAACGAACGAGAAACCTGAAGACCGGATCGGCCAGCCAAATGATCGTGCCCACCACGGCAAAAGAGAGCAGAAAGCCCATGGAAAATAATTGCTGCGTGTTGACGCACAGAAGAAGGAGGGCCGCGGCGGCGAGGCTGTTAGCCGACATGACTTTGCGATCGAGAAATGCGCCGCCGAGCACGACTGCCGCCATGGTGGCCGCGCGCACGCTGGCCGTGTTCAAGCCGGTGATGGCGGCGTAGAAAAATAGTCCCGGAACAATCAGGCAGATCGCGACTTTGCGTGGAAGCCGCAGCAGACCCGCGATCGTCCACAGCAGGTAAGCCACAATTCCGACATGCAATCCGGCCGTGGCAAAAAGATGGATGGTGCCGGTCTGCTGAAACTGCTCCTCCACTTCGTCCGGCGTTTCTTCGCGCATGCCGAGCACGATGCCGCTGATGAGGCTGTGCTGGTCTAACGAGTCCTCGATTCCGCGTCCCAGCGCCGCGTTCAGCTTCGCCCGCGACACCTGCGCGGCGCGCAAAAAGGGATTGCCGCCCGTGTGTCGAAGCAGCCGCCCGTTCTCGGCGTAACGCGAAATGAGCGCGGTATGGATGTCGCGGCGCGCGAGAAAACGTCGCATGTTGAATTCACCCGGATTACGCGGCCCGGCCACGGGAACGGCCACACCGAAAATTCGTACCTCATCGCCGTAGCTGACATGGCCGCTCCAGCGCGCCGAGAAAGTCACACGGCAAGCTCTCGTTAGGCCATCAAGCTCGATCGAACTGGCGCGCAGAAGAAACGATGATGTCCCGCGAGCCGAGACTCTCGGCTCGCTCACCACCAATCCCTGCACCGTGATGGCGCGCGGTTGATCACCCAGCTCCCGCGCCAGCTGCAAGCCCGGCGCATCGGCCGTGCGCATGACGTGCGCGGAAAAGAAAGCGGCGACAACAAACACGTATGTCGCCAGCGAACTTCTGCGCAGCAATGCGATCGCGGCAAAGGCAGCGACCGCAACCAGGCCCGCGGTCAGAAAGGGAAAGTAATCCGCGAGCAGAATGCCGACGACCGCGGCGAGAGCGAGACCGATGCATGGCTGTCGCGGCCAGACACTCGATTTTTCTCGCACCGCGGCGAGTGTGGCGTGACTACTTCGCTTCCTTCAAGTCTTTCGGCGCTTTTTCGAAGGCCGGCCCAATCAGCCCGGACCGCTTTTTTCGATCTCGATCAATCGCGGCCCGTATTTTTCCTGGGCGTGCGTGAGCGACTTGAGCAGCAGCAGCGCAAATCCCGCCACAACCAGGAGCACGAAGGCTGCGCCCGCAAAATGGTGCGCGCGTATCCGTTCCCAGCGGGGCGCAAACGCCAGCAGACCGAGCACACTCAACACCACCACGACCGCGTCGAAACTGGCGCGTTGCCAATAGCTGCCGCCGAGATGCAGCCACATGCCGAATTCGTCAAAGGTCAACGCCAGGCCGGCGCCGTAGGCGAGCGCGCAGAACTTTCGCTGCCTCTCGCTCAGTTGCGTGAAAAGAAGGACACCCGCAACCGCCGCGAGCAGGAAGATGCCGTAGTTCAAATGATGCACATGCGTTCCGCCCAAATGCAGAAACAAATCCGGAATGCGTCGCGCCATGATCAAAATCACGAGCGTGCGCGCGGCGATGAAGGTGAGGAGAAATGCGAGAAAGGTCCGCCGCGCGAGACGACGCAACGGCGACGGAGGAACGTCTGTCACGCAAACCTATTCGGACTCGTCGCGCGGCGTGACAACATCCGTCTTCTGCAAGGTCGAGCGCAATTTCTCGTGTGTGCGCACCATCAACTGGGTCGCTTTCGCCCGCGTCGGGCTCGTTTCGCTGTGCAGTTGATCGATCGCGCGATCCATCGCCGCCTTCACCGTCGCAGCTGTGCCGCCTTTTTCACACTCGCGCTTGAGCACGTCTTCCAGCCGCGCAATGGCTGCATCAATGGTGTAATCCGGATTCACCTTTGGTTCTTCGTGCTGCTCGATCGCGCTGTAAACATCGATGATTTTTTCGCTGTGTGCGCCCCAGCGCAGCACACGATAGAAAAGCGCGCCTTCGCGTTCGCCTTTCGCCAGCAGATCGATCAAGGCGGCGATTAACGTCGCCGGCATGAGCGCAAAATCGCGCACGTTATCAACCAGCATTTTCAGCTGGAACACGATGACGTCGCGGAGAAAACGCCAGCGGTCACTGTGATGATCAGTTTCGTTCACGCCGGCGCCGCGCCCGCCATGGGCACTTCCTCGAATTGCAATTTCCGTCCCAGCTCGCGTTGCAAAAGGAGCAAATTGAAGATGGCCTGGAGAACCTGCGACATGACCGACAGGTACCAGACCTGTTTGATTTGGAAGCCCGGTGTGCGCGCGACCATTATCGCCGGCAGGGCAAAGAGCAATAAACGCGAAGCCGAACTGAGGAGCGGCGGAATTGTGTTTCCGATTCCCTGGAACACACTCGAAGTGCTGAAACAAATTCCGGCCGCGACGAAGTTGAAGGCGACGATGGTCAAATACTCCGCGCCAAATGCGATCACGGCCGGGTCCTTGGAAAACAAACGGATCAAGTGCGGCGCCGTCAGCCAGGTGATGGCGGCGATCACCAGCATCATCGCGGCCGCGAGACCGACTGCGGCCCACACGGAATGGCGCACACGGTCGGCTTTGCGTCCGCCGAAATTTTGTCCGACCACGGGCCCGACCGCAAAACTCAGCGCCACCACTGGCAGAAACATCGCCTGCATAACGCGCGCGCCCACACCGAAGCCAGCCTGCGCCGCCGCGCCGAATTGACGAATGATGACATAAACAATTCCGATGTAGACCGAGAGCAGGACGAACTCCGCGCCCGCCGGAATTCCGATCTTCAACATGGCCCACCAGATTTTCAGCTGCGGTTTCCACTGCGAAATACGGAAACGCACGTAGTGATATTTTGTTTCAAAATAAAGCACCGTCAGGATGCTGCCGATGAGGATGGCGACGAAAGTCGAGAGGGCCGCGCCGCTTACACCCATGCGCGGAAACGGCCCGATTCCGAAGATCATGAACGGCGCAAGGATGATGTTCAGGATCACGCTCAACACCGTTAGTCCTACCGCGGGCTTGATCGCGCCCGTCGCGCGTAAGGTCGAGCCGAGTGTGACCAGCGGGAATTGCAGCGCGAGTGCCGGGATGAACCAATTCAGGTAAGTCTTCGCCAAAGCCGCGGTCGGCGCATCGGCGCTGAGCGAATTGCAATAGGCATCGCGCACCAGAAATCCAACGATGCAAAACAAAATGCCGACCACGACCGACATGACTAACGACTGGTTGAAGGCGTGCTGCGCGTGCGGCTGATCTTTCCTTCCCGCGGCCTGCGCGATCAGTGTGGTTGTTCCGACGCCGAGCATCTGCGTCAAAGCCATCACAATCATCATCAAATTTCCCGCCACACCGACCGCGGCGATCGCTTCCTTACCCAGGCGCCCGACCCAGTAGAGGTCGGCCAGCAAGTAAAGGGTTTGCACGAACATGCTCACCACCATGAAAGCGGCCATGTGGAGCAAATGCCGAACAACAGAACCTTCCGTGAGATCTTTCATCGCAATGGTGTCCTGCGACGTTTATCGGTTACAACGGCGAAGAGCAAACGCCTTCGCGCCCAAAACACAATGTCAGCTGTGGGAGATCAAGAAAGATTCGCCTTCATGCGGAGTTGGCTTGCTTTGACGCGCACCTGTTTGGTATTGAAGCGATGTTCCGGCGAACCCGCTGCGCCGTCGAGGTATACCTAACAAGTGAACCGGCTTAAGCATTGGATCGCCGAACTGGTTCTCGTTTTCATCGGCGTCTACGCCGCTTTCTGGCTAGCCAACTACCAGGAACGCCGGGGCGAAGTAAGGCGGCACGACCAGATTCTGGCTGAACTGGAGCAGCGGGTCAGCAAAGAGATCGCCGAGGCCTCCGCGGAAGTGGCGCGGCATAAGAAGGTCACGGCTGAGTTTCAACGCGCGCTGGCCGCGGGCGAAATGCCGGCGATTCGTCCCTTTACCTTCGTCTCGGGCTATAGCGCGACGGATACGGCCGCGCTCCTGCAATCGGGCGGCTTTCAGCTTCTCGATATCAAGACCATCATTGCTCTGCGCAAGGTGGAAGAGGTTCTGCGTAACGGACTGGACGAGATCAATCACTTCCAAAAGTTAAGCGACCAGTTGATCTATCCCAATCTCGACCAGGACACTTCCTTCTTCTACGATCCGGCGACGAAGCAATTGCGCAAGCGCTTCGCCGCTTATCCCAAGGCCCTGGAGTTGATGGATAACTTCTTCGACAACTACATCGAGGCCGAGACCGAACTGCTCAAACAAGTCAGGGCCGAACGGCAAGGCCGCTAGTTGAACGATTCGTTAGGCCGATTGGTTCAATCCATCTCCGGCGTCTGTCGCATGGCCAGGGCGATGCCCACCGCCATTTCGGCAAAGTAAACCGCGCGCGCCGTCTTGGGATGGTCGGCCAGCTCTTCCACCACCGCCTTGGCCAGCTGCGGCCCGCAATACCAGAGCAGGGAATGCCAGCGCGGCTTGATCAGCCCCATCACGCCATCCCCGATCATGAACAACGCTGCCAACTCCGTCGCCCGACGCACCGTCAAATTTCTGGTCATGGAATTCCTTTCGCGCCACTTGGGCGAAGTTTCAAATTCGCGCTGGGCCAGCGCATCAGATTGCGGCGCCGCCGCCTCGTCACGGCGGGTCGAATTAGTAATTGTACCTGGAAAGGTGCCCGGTGGGATCGTACTCGGCGTGCTGGGCGTACGCTTGCGAGGGCGTGTAGTAGCCGGAGCCGTTGCATCCGGAAAAGAAAGTCAGGAGCACACCGGCGATAAGACAGATCGGCAATAATTTCATAGCGTGGTTGCGGGATTCATCCTCGTTTAGTCCCTGACTGAGGCAGCGTCAAATCGGCGATGTGGCTACGGGTTCCTCACCCATGGCCTCCGCATCGCGCCGTCTCGCGCGGCTAATTTTCTGCGCACCTCCTAATGATAAAACTTCCCCATCAAAAAGAGGAGGATGAGGGCTCCGATGACCGAGAGGACAAGTCCGGCGGCGTGAAACGGCGTGCCCGGCGCCGGTCGCGAAAAGAGGCGCGCGATTAAACCGCCGATGAGCGACCCGACCACACCGACAACGGTTGTCATTATGAAACCGAGATTTTGCGCCCCGGGCATGATGGCCCGCGCAATCAACCCGATGATAAACCCGACGATGATGGACCAGATGATGTGTAACATAGTCTTGGGATTGGTTTGGGAAGGCAGACTAGCCGCAGCGCTGACGCGAAAGCGAGCCGTTTTTTTTAGCGACTGAAATTTGCCGGACTTTGTCCGCCTCAAAGTCCCGATTGATCGCTTCTTCGTTCTTCCCTCCCTATTAACATGCCGTAATGTGCCGGATTATGGACACCGTTCGCACTCTGCTGTTCCTCTTCGTTGGCGCGATCGTCGCGCAGGCCCAAACACCCGTGGCCGATCTGGCCAAGCCGCCGGCCGATGCCCAGCATCTCATCATCAGTTCCACCGGCGGTAAACACGGCGACAGTTGGATCTGGCGCGCGCCCGATGGAAGCTGGATGGGACGCGAAAGCATGAACCTGCGCGGGCAGGTCTTCGAGCTCGATTCGGTGGCGAAGCAAGGTCCCGATGGCTTGCCCACCAGCATCACCGTGCGCGGATTCACTCCGCAAGGCGATGCGGGCGAGACCTTCACCATGGCAGATGGCCTGGCGAAATGGAAAAGCCCGATCGACGCCGGCTCAAGTAAGTCCGGCGGCTTCTACGTTACCTTCGGCGGTCCATCGCAGCTTAATGCACAGTTCCTCGAGGCCTTGCTGGCCAGTCCGGACAAGTCACTCGCTTTGCTGCCGGGCGGAAAGGCTACGGCGGAGAAGCTAACCAGTATTGAAGTCGGTGAAGGCGCGAAGAAGAAGACAGTGACCGCGTGGGCCATTTCCGGTCTCGGCAATTCGCCTATCCCGCTTTGGACCGACGATAAGAACAAGTTCTTCGGTCTCGCCGTGGGCATGTCGTGGCTGCCGGAAGGCTACGAAACCGACCGGGCCAAATTGGAAAAAGCGCAGGGCGACGCGCTCGCCGCGCGGATGCCTGCATTAGCCAAGTCGCTGGCTAAGACTCCGGATAAGCCGGTGGCTTTCACGAACGTCAAGCTATTCGATGCCGATGGTCTGCGTTTCCTGGATAACCAGACCGTTGTAGTAGACAAAGGCGTCATAACTAATGTCGGTCCGGCTAACGAGACCAAGGCACCGGATGGTGCGCAGATTATCGACGGCAAGGGCAAGACACTTGTGCCCGGCATGTGGGATTGTCACATGCACGTCGGTGACGATTACACCGGTCTGCAGGAGCTCTCGTTAGGTATCACCTCGGTGCGCGATCCTGGTAACGACGACACGCGCACCATCGACCGCCGCGAGCGCGCCGCCAAGGGTGATCTTCTTTTCCCGCACGTTTATCCTTCTTCGCTGATCGATGGCAAAGGACCTTACACGGCCCAGGTAGCGAACGTCGCCACCAGCCAGGCCGAAGCGATCGCGCTCGTCGATAAGGCAAAGGAGAAAGGCTTCACCGGCGTGAAGTTCTACGGGACCCTGAATCCCGAATGGTTAAAGGCCAGCATCGATGAAGCACACAAGCTAGGTCTGCATGTGCATGGCCATATTCCGGCAGGTATTCGACCGATGGATGCGATTGAGGCCGGTTACGACGAGATCACCCACATCAACTGGATCATCATGCAAGCCATGCCCGATGATGTCATCAAGGTTTCCAATGGCATCATGCGCTTCGAAGGTCCCGGCCGTTACGCCAAGAACGTGGATCTCGATGCGCCGCCCATGACGACCATCGTCAAGACCATGGCGACAAAGAAAATCTATTCCGACCCGACCATGGTCGCCTTCGAAGGCTTGTATGTGCCGGAGAACGGCGACCTTTCTCCCGCCCTCGCTCCTTTCGTCGGCACTTTGCCGCCGGCGACTGAGCGCACCTTCCGCACCGGAGGATTTGCTGTCCCGAAAGACCTGACCCGCGCTGATTACCGCGCGAGCTGGGCTAAGTGTGTGCAGCTACTCGCGAGAATGTATAAAGCCGGCATACCCATCATAGCCGGCACGGATGGTTCCGGCCTCGAGATCGTGCGGGAAATGGAAATCTACCACGAAGCCGGCCTAACGAATGCAGAAGCGCTGGCTGCTGCTACCATCATGCCGGCCAAACTGGTAGGTCAGGAAAAGAAGACTGGTTCGATTAAGACCGGCAAGACGGCCGACCTTGTCCTGATCGAAGGCGACCCATCGACCCGGTTGGCCGACCTGCGTCAGACACGACTGGTCATGCTCGATGGCAGACTAATCGACGCCGACGCCTTGCGCACCGCCGCCGGTTTTTCCGGTCGGCCGAAGTAAGGTCAGCGTGGTTCGTTACCTACTACTTCAAATCAATCAACCGCTCCAGGACCAGCTGGTAAGGATGTGAGTCGATAGCTAGTGGACCGCTTAGTGGTTCATCAAGACTGGCGATAACAAAGACGACAAGGCCAATGAACATGGCGAGGAATCCGGTAAGAACTAGCTGCACGGCGCGCTCGATCTGCAGCAGGTAGGTAACACTGATGGTCAGGAAGGCACCGATTAGCACAACAGACCACATGACCGAAGGCAATCCGCCGCCGATGGCATTCACTCGCTTGCGTCGCAGGCCCGCGAGTTCGTTATACTGATGCAGCGTTTCGGCATGCAGGACTTGCTGCCCGGTTGTGGCCGGTTCAAAGCCGGCCAGCTTCTCCTGCAGCGTGGTCAGGCGGCGGGTGGCATCGTCGGCAATCTCGCCGCGCGCCTGCGACGGCCATGATTGGTTGATAATAAATTCGATGTAATCGCGCACCTCCGCCTGCAGCTGGCTGCGGGTGGGTTCGGGGTAGCCGCTAACGTCGCGGTAGAAGGTGCCAAGCGAAGTAGCTTCGGCGGAGACAATGTCGCCCACGTTGGAATAAGCGGTCCAGACGCCCACCGCGATGAGGCCAACCGTAAGGCTGTAGAAGACGGCGATAGCTGAGGCAAAAAAGATAATGTCATTATTCTGTTCCTCCGTGATCCGCAGCCGCCCGGCGGTGAGCCATTGAAAGAGCGGCAAGCCGGCGACGGCGATCAGGACAAAGGCGCCCACGATAATGAAACCGCAGAGCCAGGCCGGTAGATGCAGGAGTTGAGTCATCAGCGCAACTAAGCGCGGCAGATTGCCGCAGACTGCACCGTGTGGTCAATGCTTCCGAGAAGCTGGAATTAAGAATTGGCGCTGGCCGGCCAAGCTGCAACCATATCAGCCAGCATGGAATTCAACTTTACCAACAAGGTGGTGATCGTGACCGGCGGCGCCACAGGCATTGGTCGGGCGACCTCGCTGCTTTTCGCGCGCGCCGGCGCCCGCGTCGTTATCGGCGATGTTAATACGGCGGCAGCCGATGTGGTTAAGTCGATCAAGGACGAGGGCGGCGAAGCGTTGTTCCTCAAGACGGATGTCCGTAAGGCCGACCAGGTAGAGAAACTGGTCGCAACTGCGGTCAAGACCTATGGCGGATTGCATTGCGCCTTTAACAATGCCGGAATCCTTTCCGCGACTGCGCCGGTGGCGGAGTTGGAAGAAGCTAACTTCGACGATGTCATCAGCGTCGATCTGAAGGGCGTGTTTCTTTGCCTGAAATACGAGATCCGCCAGATGCTGAAGTCAGGAGGTGGCGCGATCGTGAACACGGCATCGATTGCCGGAATGATTGCGGATCCCGGCATCAGTCCTTACGTGGCGGCGAAGCATGCGGTGATCGGCTTGTCCAAATCGGCCGCGCTCGAATACGCGAAGCAGAACATTCGCATCAATGTGCTCGCGCCAGGCTTGGTGGAAACGGGAATGACCAAAGCGTGGTTCGACAATCCGGCCATCCGACAGGTGTTACTGGGCCAATCGCCCATGGGCCGGGCGGCGCAGCCGGAGGAGATGGCTGGGATGGTTCTGTTCTTGTGCTCGGACTTCGCTTCTTTCGCGACCGGCGATGTCTTTACCGTGGATGGAGCCTATACCGCGCGCTAAGTGCCTTCGCGGGTCCGATTCAAGAACGACTGCTCGTTAGTTAGCGCACCTCTGGGCTCGTTGTTACTCAAGTCACCTAACAACTTTTATCTTCGCGTTTCTCGAAAGAGATTGACGCCAGCGGCGAAATCGTTTCTCGATGGGCGCCATGAAGAAAACGTTTGCACTAGCTCTCGCACTCTTTCTCGCTGCAGGCGGCCTCTTTGCGGCTAGCAGTCCGCAGGTCGGCACCTGGAAGTTGAACGAGTCCAAATCAAAACTAACCGCCGGCATGGGCAAGAACACGATGGTGACTTACAAGGCCGAAGGCGACATCATGACGGTAATCGTGGATGGGGTCGGGGCCGATGGAAAGAAGACGCACAACGAATGGAGAGGCAAGTTCGACGGCAAGTATTACCCTCTGACGGGTGATCCTACTGCCGACATGCGTGCCTACAAGATGGTGGACGCTAACACGCTCGATCTCTCGCAGAGGAAGGCCGGCAAGATGGTCAGCAGCGGTCGCATCGTCGTGTCCGGTGATGGCAAGAGCCGCACCGTCACCACGACAGGGACGAATGCGCAAGGGAAGAAGTTCAAGAACATGGGGGTCTACGACAGGAAATAGTTCTACTATCCCGAACTAGTCTGGCAGGGGAAGCTAGTAGCTTCCCCTGCTATTTTTCTACCGAGACGATGACACCAATATTGAATTACGCCTTTCCAACTAGCTTGCTCGCCCTGACCTTGGCGGCCTGCACCCCAGTCGACGATAACAAGAAGGCCGAGCAATACATTGTCGAAAGCGAACGCCAATGGGCCGAGTCAGTAGCCAGCGGCAGCGCCGTCGCGGTTGAGCGCATCCTGGCGGATGATTTCATCGGTGTGGATCCGCATGGCCAATCATACGACAAGGCCAAGATGATCGCCGACACGCGCAAAGGTCCCGACTACTTTGTTTCCAATCACCTTAATGAAGTGAAGGTGAGATTCTATGGCGACACCGCAGTCGCCCAGGGCAGCGAATCATGGGAGCGAAAAACCGGCGAGAAAGGGCGCTTTGTCTGGACCGATACCTGGATTCGCCGGAATGGGGAGTGGCAAATTGTAGCTGCGGAGGATTTGTCGGTTCCCGACAAACCCTAGTCTGGAGGCCAACCCTTAGTTACTGCCTGGTCGCGCGAACCCGGACAAAGAAAGCCGGTGTAGGAACGGCGACGCGAACGGTAAGCTGTTCCGCTTCCGAACTGGTAACAACGCTGCTAACCAGCTGCGACGACAGGATTATCCAGCTGGTGAAGTCGTTGGTTCCTTCATAGCTAAGAACAACATCGGTAGCATTACGATTGTGCGGAAAGCTTAAAAGCAAGCTATAGATTCCGTTCTGCATCGTTATGCTTTCAGTCATAGTCGTCACCTCTTCAGCCGTCCACGGATTGCGGTTCTCGACGTACTCGAACAGGTTACTAACACCGTCGCCGTCTGGATCGACGGCATCGCCACTTATCAAGGGATTGCTGAGCTGTGTCGCGGTGAAATTAGTGTCTTTCCATGATTGGCCCGGTGAGACACCAAGGAAAACCATCTCGGCGTAGTCAGGGTGATCAATGAAAGGATTCCGATTGTGCTGATACGTTTGATAGATGGTGGTATTGCGCGCGCGTTCCGGCGTATCGACCGGAAACTGGCGATGCCAGGCCAGCAAGGTAGAAAGCTTGCCGAAACGATACTGACTGGCACTCGGTGTGTCGGAAAGCTCCAGGTCGGGAACATCCGCATCGCTGCCATCATAACGCACCGCCATGTAGAAAGCGGCGCGCGAAATAGACCCCTTGTCGGCATCGCGCGGTTCCCATGAGTTACTATCGTAGCTGGATCCAGGCGCGCCGGAATTAGTCGAGACCGGCGGAGCAGATGTATCGTAGTACTTGTTGCCGCGGACGCTGTTAATTATTACGTCGATAGGTCGCAGGTTGAACAGGTCACTCTTGGCCCGGCTATTCGAGTTCAAAGCCGTAATGCCGAAGGATTGCGGCCATAAGTGCTCACGGTCCCACGCGCCCGTGCTCCCATCGTATTGATCACTCTTCAGGGCAGAGAGGCCGGAATAGATCAAAACAACGTTATCGGCACTGACCGCGTCCTGATCGAGTACCTTGAGCGCGTCCCATGTATCGGTGGCGGTAGAAGTGTAGGGAACAACCGTTTGGCCTTTGATGATGGTCTGCAGAGCGGCCTTGAGCGTTGTGCCAGTCTTACCGATGGCGTTGTCGTAGTAGTGTAAAGGAGCATCGGATTGCGCGAGCGCGGACGTCGCGCCTAGCAGCGCGACGAGCAGGGCACAAGCAAAATGACGAAGTGTGTTTGTTCTCAAGGGAGCTACCAAGTCTAACATTTAGCTGTTTCGGAGGGAAGATTTGACGGATCGATTAGCTAACAAACCGCGCCGGTGCGAGTTAGGCGGCGGTTACTCCGTTCCCTTCTCCCTCGCACAGATTTCCCGGGCAAGGTTACGGGCTTCCCCTTCCAGTGAGCCAGCGGTGAAGTCCGCTGAGTCATTTCGATCACGGAGGTATTGCGGAACAAACGCCTCCACCCCGCCACTCCGCTCACATTGGGCGACATGCACGAGTTGGTGCAGGACAAGTTCGCGGTCCTGCCAGCTATCCGCGCGAATGGTAATTCCATGCCCGATTGTTACCGCCCGCGACGCCTCGGTAATGACCTGTCCTCCCCGCGCAGCTTCTGCCAGCTCGGGATCATCCGGCATTGAAATACGATCGACCACCAGGATGCGCACGCGCGAGGGATCGCGGACACCGGCATGGCGGGCGTCGTCCAGTTGCCTGGACGCGAGAGGAGTTCCGTGTTGCAGAACAAACTCCTCCTGTGCTTTCGCCCATTGCAGCACGCGCGGCAGCAGCTGTGCTAAGTGTTTTGGATCCATCAATCGAGCAAAGAGTTCTAGCTAACGAAAAGACCTATGGAGTCTTTGGTCACCGATCCGGGAGGATTTACAAGGAACGCTGCCTTTAACAGCTGGTCGCAACCTAGGATGCCTTGAGCGTCCCGATGATCTTGCTGACTTCATCCTGGTGCTTCTTCTCTTCCTCGGTGGAAACCCAGTAGGTTATGACCAGAAGCTTATCCTTGATCGTGACAAAGGTGATACTGACGGAAGCAGCACCGTCTTCATCCTTACCTTGAAAGACCATTTCTTCGGCATCGAGGCCATTGAGCTTAAACTTGCTCTCTTTCTTAGTCGCCTGATCCAGCTCGACGTCGTGGTCTTTGAGCATGGCAAAAACGTTATCCAGTTCCGCCTTCACCCCCTTGTCGCTGCCGACCGCCACGACCGAAAGGTAAACCGCGCCATCGTCGCTCGTGCCGGCGACGCCGTTGTTGATTTCCTCCGGCTCCCAGCTCTCAGGAATATCGATCGTCGCAATGGGGAATTCCTCGTTGGGCAGCTTCCAGCTCTTGGCCGCCGCGGTGCTGAGAAAGAGCAGGGCAATGACAACAGCGGAGAATAAGCTTTTGAACATAGGCGTGGCGATGGGGAGGGTATTTACGCCGCTTCAGTCGGCGGGCAAGTGATTATCGCGCCGCGCATTCGAGATTGCCATGCAGAACCGCGCCTGACATGCTGCGCCCGGAGGCCACAACTATGAATTCACCCGCTGCTGCCTTGAAGCTGTCCGCCACAATCTTCGCCCTCGTCGCCCTCGCTCATGTCTGGCGCTTGATCCGGCATTCGCAAATTGTCATTGGTTCACATGACATCCCGCTCTGGTTTAGCGCGGTCGCGCTGATCGTGGCCGCCATTCTCAGCATCTGGATGTGGAAACTCTCGTCCCGCGTCGCGAGTTGAAGATGCACTAGCTCTCGTTAGGTATCCTGCTGAACGGCAACTCCGGGACCTAGCGGCGTTTTCGTTTCGACGCTTTCGCGCCACCGCCCAGCACGCTGAATTCCCAGCGATAGCCGTCGGGATCGTAGAACCATAAACCCACGTTGTCCGAACCGGGGCCCTCCGGACCAATCTCGTCTCCGGGATCTTCCACTTTCACTTTGTGCTTCTTCAGATGCGCCAGCGCCTTTCGCAGCGTCGTCATGTTCGGCAAATGAAACGACATGTGATCGATCGTTTGCGGTGAAGGCTTTCCTGTGAAGAGCGCGATCGTGACATTGGCATTCCCGATTGCGATCCCGCCTTCGTATTCGAATTCCTTTTTCAAACCCAGCACGCGCGCGAACCATTGCGCACTTTTTTTCGGATCACGCACTGCCAGGCCGAAATGTCCGACCACGCCGACCTTGAATGGAACCTTCATGCGAAAAGATCGGGCCTAACGAACAATCTGCACGTAGGAAACAGGATCGGTCATTCCTTCCGTAATGAAAACAAGAACACGCGAGTTGTGATCGATTTTCAAATCGGCGCGACGCTGCGCGTTTTCGCTTCCGGTCAGCAATTCGAGCAAACCGGCCAAACCAGACGCACCAGTTTCACCCGCCACGATTCCGATCCGCGCCAGCGCGCGCATGGCTTCGCGCGCGCGCTCATCCGAAACCGCGATGAAGGCGTCGATGCCTTTGGAAATGATCGGCCAGGCGATGAGCGACACTCGGCCACAATTCAGACCGGCCATGATGGAATCGTGCGGACCGGGCACATCGACAATTTTTCCAGCCTGCATCGAGGCTAGCGCGCACGCGGCTCGCAGCGGTTCCACACTCAGGATCCTCGCCAACGAATCCTGATAATGCTGGACGACCGCGGCGGCCAGCGCGCCCACACCGAATTGCACGGCGACAAGGTCGGGATTTTTCCAGTCATGCCTAACGAGTTCATCATCGATTTCCCACATGATGGTCGAGTAACCCTCCGCCACCCAGCGCGGAATGTCTTCGTAGCCCGGCCATGACGTATCGGAAATGATGAGGCACCGCTCGTTCGCTTCCGCCGCCGCGCGCGCCACGGCCTCGTCGTAGGTTCCATCGACGATTTCGACCTGTGCGCCTTCGCTCGCGATGCCATCAATACGCGCCTGCGCTGTGCCCGCCGGCACAAAAATGCGCGCGGCAAAACCGAACATCTTCGCCACGCGCGCCACGGCGCGGCCGTGGTTTCCGTCCGTCGCAGTCGCGAGCGTGAGCGGCCGCAGGGACGCCACGCGCTCGCGCAGCTCCTCCATCGTCTGCCATGGCTCGAGCGATTTTCCCAAGCGTTGCTCGAGCACGCGATAAACCGACCACGACGCGCCAAGAATCTTGAACGCCGGCAAACCAAGCCGGCTCGATTCATTCTTTAGCAACACCTGCCCGACACGCAGGGTGCGGGCAATCTCCGGCGCATCGAGCAATGGCGTCGGCACGTAGCCAGGCAGGCGTCGATGAAAGGCAAGCGGCGCGCGCTCGTTGTACCTAACGAGTGGTTGCTTCCCGCGCCGAAGGTTGCGACTAAGGAGAAATTCGGCGGTCATAGACCGCCGCTACAACAGGCCCAGTTCGCGCAGATCATCGCGCGGCTCGTCAAAGCTGCAACTGCCGAAGGAAGTGATAAAGGCACGATGCGCCTGGATTCGTTCCGTTGTTACCTTCCACTCGCGCCAGGAGAAGGCAGCGTCATCGAAGGCGAAGGACGTGGCGTCTTCGTCTTCCAACATCGCGGCAGCTTGTTGCTGGTTCCATCCATGCTCGGCTGCGAGCACACCGGCGCCGAGGACGTTGAGAAACCCGTGCATTTTCGTTTGCACACTGGCGTGAAATTTTCGAACGGGATGATGCAGACCGGCGGTGAATTTTATCGGCACCTGGCGGTGCGCCGCGGCCACCAGAGTGCGCGCGATTTGCACCGATGACGGAAATGCGGATGCGACCACGCCGCCGGTGCGAAGTTTGAAACCAAATCGGCCCGTGCCCGTGGGACGACGTGCGGAAATGAACTCGATCATCCGCTCGGCTTCGTCGGCGGGCGCTTCCCAGAAAACAGGAATATCCAGACCGGCGAGAGCTTTGTTCGTCTCGGCCAGACTCGCGCCGGCATTGGCGGGCAATTCCATTTCGATCTGCGTGATCCTGACCGCCGCGCCGTGCTTCGTCTGAAGATTGCGGATCGTTTTCGCGGTAGCGCTTAATGCATCGATAAACTGCTTCGCGTTTTCCGTTTTTGGTCCGAGCGCAGAAATGCAAAGGGGCTTCTCTTGAGAAGAGGGACAAATTCGCGGCCGCGTCGGCAAATCTTTTCACTGGCAAAACGAACGCACCCAGCATCCATGATTCCGTCGCGTAGAGATATTGCGCGTAGTTCCGCAATGAAGGATCGAGTTCCAAACTCGCCGGCGGGAAAAGTCCGGCATAATCGATCGTGCCGGCGAGCAAAGCGCGAAGAGAAGCGGCGGGCATTTTCTTTAATTCGTTAGGCGCGGAGTCATGCCGAAACTGGCGCGCAGTTCTCCGCCGGCGGCAATTTGCTGGATTCCTTCCTTCTCTTCAAATGCGCGCTGCTGGTCGTGATCGGTCAGTCCCCAGCAGGGCTCGACGCACAGAAACGGACCGCCGTCCGACCACAAGGTCAGGTACGGAACATTGGTGAGGTCTAACGAGACCTCGCGCCGGCTCGCTGGATCGACGAAACGGAAAGTGCGACCGGGCACATCGACCAACTCGAGAATATAGGAACCGGGGAGTTTCGCGCGTTCGAATGGCATCTCGCCACCGGCAAAATCAATGTCCTGCGTTTCACCCGAGAGAAAATTGTTGGGCGAAAAATGACGCCGATAACGGCCGGCCGGCATTTCGAAACGGAATGATTCGAAAGCATCGAAGCGGCGAAACCGGGATGCAAACCGAAGCCGACATGCGCGGTCAGTTCGGTTTCATGATTCACAAAGTGGAATTCGGTGCGAACGCTCTCGCCTTCGATGGAGTAGGAAAGGTCTAACGAGACGTTGAGCGGATACTCCGTCTCGGTGAATTGATCGCGCCTCATCTGGTAAGTCAGCCGCGCGTCCTTTCCGTCGACGATCGGCCTGGGCCAATCCTTGGTCCGAAGAAATCCGTGATTAGCTCCGGCGATGGTACGCCCGCGGTACAAACTGCGTTCGCCTTTGAGGCGATGAAGAAAATATCCCATGACGGTGGCGTGATTGGTCCAGCCTTTGGCCGGCGCGGAAAGATCACCGTCACGATAAAGGAATCCAACTCCGCGCCGCGTCAGACTAACGACTTCTGCCCCATGCCGCGAGACGAGCAGATGCAGATCACCACTCGTTAGGCAATCGAGCGTGCGACCGTCGTGTTGCGCTTCGCGATAGGAAATCGCCATCCCGGTTTACGGGAAGAGACCGCGGGCGTGCTTGGCTTTCATGACCCGCTCGACGCCGATGGCCATGGCCGCGGTGCGATGCGAGACCTTGTCCTGCTTGGCCCGACGCGTCACCAGCATAAGCGAATGCTCGAGGATGCGGAAAAGTTTGTCGGTCACTTCCGTCTCCGCCCAGAGGAAGGCCTGCAAACCCTGCACCCATTCGAAGTAGGAAACGATCACGCCGCCCGCGTTGCAAAGAATGTCGGGGATAACAAAAATTTCGTCCCAGTGCTTGTTCAAAATGAGATCGGCTTCCGGTGTGGTCGGACCGTTCGCACCTTCGGCGAGAATGCGGCATTTCAATTTGCTCGCGTTCTTTTCGTTGATCACGCGATCGACCGCGCAAGGCGCGAGAATGTCGCACGGCTGGACTAACAACTCGTTAGGATCAATGTGGTCGGCTTCCATGAAGGCGCGCAGGTTCCCCTTTTTCATGACGTGCTTGTCCGCCGCGACCACGTCGATGCCCTTAGGACTGTAGATCGCCGCATGGGCATCGCTGATGCCGACGACTTTAATGCCGCTCTTCATCGCGAGCTGCAACGCGGCGACCGAACCGACGTTGCCAAATCCCTGGATAATCGCGGTCGATTTTTCCGGATCCATTTTCAGAAGGTCCATGGCGCGATCGATCGTATAAACGACGCCGCGTCCGGTCGCTTCGCGCCGACCTTCCGTGCCGCCGATCGAGACCGGTTTGCCCGTGACAATTTCGTTCACGGCGTAGCCTTGATAGACCGAATAGGTGTCCATGAACCACGACATCACCTGCTCGTTAGTCCCCATGTCGGGCCCCATGATGTCGGTGTGCGGACCGACGAACGGAATCATCTCCTGCATGTAACGGCGCGAGACCGCTTCGAGTTCCTTGATCGAAAGCTTCTGCGGATCACAGGCGATGCCGCCCTTGGCCCCGCCGTACGGCAAATTGGCCAGCGCGCATTTCCAACTCATCCACATGGCGAGCGCGGCGGTTTCACCCATCGACAAATTCGGCGCGAAACGCGTGCCGCCTTTGGTCGGGCCGAGCGTGAGGTGATGTTGCACCCGATAACCCTGGAAGGTCTGCGTGCTGCCATCGTCCATGTGCACCGGCAAAGTCACGGCGATGGCGCGCTTCGGCAGCATCAGGCGGTCGCGATCGTTCTTATCAATGTTCAGATAGTCGGCGATGACGTGGAACTGATCGCAAGCCATCTGGAAAACTTCGTCGTGATAGATTGTCATAGGAGAAAATGAGCGCCGGGAGCCGCGAAACGCAGAACGTAATCAGTGCTCGTTAGCCGGATGCGTCAAATTTAATTCGCGAGGCGTGATGCCCGATGCGAAATACGCGACCATGAAGATCGAAACGCTCGCGGTGCATGCCGCTCACGCGGTCGATGAAGCGACCGGCGCGGTCGCGACGCCGATTCAACTTTCGACCACTTTCGAACGCGCGGCGGACGGAAGTTATCCGCGCGAATTCATTTATTCGCGCAGCGACAATCCGAACCGGCGCGCGCTCGAGCAGGCGCTGGCCGCGCTGGAAGGCGGAAGCGAAGCGGCCGCCTTTGGTTCCGGATTAGCGGCGACTGCGGCGGTGTTTCAATCGCTGCGACCGGGCGACCATCTGATCGCGCCGATCGAAGGTTATCACGGCGCGCTCAAACAACTGCGCGAGATTTTCGTACCTTGGGGATTGGCGGTGGACTTCATCGACATGACGAATCTTGGACGCGGTGAAGAAGGCCGTGCGCAAGGAAACGAAATTGATCTGGACGGAAACGCCGTCGAATCCGCAGTTGAAGATCACCGACATCGCGGCGGTGGCGAAGATTGCGCACGACGCGGGCGCGCTGTGCGCCTGCGACAATACCTGGGCGCCAATTGTGCAGCGTCCCTTCGAACACGGATGCGATTTCGTGGTTCACTCGACCACAAAATATATCGGCGGACATTCCGATGTGACGAGCGGAGTGGTGGTGACAAAAGCGCCTAACGAGTTGTTCACCCGCATCCGCAACGTGCAGAATTCATGCGGCGCCGTCCCCTCGCCCTTCGATTGCTGGCTGGTTTCGCGCGGCCTGCGCACGTTGCCGTGGCGTATCCGCGCGCATTCCGAAAATGCGATGAAGGTGGCGACATTTCTCGCGCAACATCCAAAAATCGGGCAGGTCAACTATCCCGGCCTAACGAGTGATCCCGGACACGAAATTGCCGCGCGGCAGATGAGCGCATTCAGCGGCATGATGTCCTTCGAAGTAAAAGCCGGCAGCGCAGCCGCCATGGATGTCGCGGCGAAGCTGAAGATTTTCATTCGCGCCACCAGCCTGGGCGGCGTGGAAAGCTTGATCGAACATCGTGCCTCCATTCCGGGCGAAAGTCCCGATACGCCACCGGGATTACTGCGGGCCTCGATTGGTTTGGAACATGCCGATGATTTGATCGACGACCTAAAACAAGCGCTCGCATAGAGAGCGACTCAAAGCAGTCATCCCGAGGCTGGCGGAGCGCGCCGAGGGATCTCGCAACCGGTATTTGAACGCTCAGATCGTGCGGGTGCCTTCGACTCTGATGCGAGATCCCTCGCCGTCTTCGCAGGCTCGGGATGACCGGTGTGCCTAACGAGTGCTTGCTATCGCGCCACGCGCCGTTTCACCACGTCGATCAGGTCCCGCAACTCCGCCACGCGCAGGAGGTAGGCGACGCCGAAGTAGACCAGTGTGCCCACGACGACGGTGGTGCCGACACCGATGAGCTTCGCCTTCAACAAATGCGGCATGCCGGCCGGGAAGAAAAAGTGGCGCCCAAACCAGCAGACGACGCCAAGACACGCCCCGGCCACGAGGAGCTTGGCCAGCGTCACAATCATGGTCCGGGTTTCGATCGGGCCGACGTAGCGTCGCATCATGATGTAGAGCAAGGCGAAGTTGGTCAGCGCCACGATGCTGGTGGAAAGCGCCAGACCCTTGTGACCCAGACCGAGATGAAAGGTCAGCGTCCAGTTGAGACAGAAATTCAGCGCGATGGAAAAGAGACTAACGATCATCGGCAGGTTGCGCCGATCGATCGCGTAAAAGGCGGGCGCGAGAACTTTCACCGCCGAATAACCGACCAGTCCAATGGCGTAGTAACGCAGAGCCGCGCCGGTTTGTTGCGTGGCGAAGGGCGTGAATCGCCCGTGTTCGTAGATCAGCGCGATGATCGGGTTGGCCAGAATGACGAGACCGATGGCGGATGGAATCGTCAGGAGCATGACGAGACGCAAGGCATGCGCGAGCGCGCCGCGAAATTCCGGAATGTTTCCGGCCGCGGCGCTGCGTGAAACGAGCGGCAAAGTCACGGTCGCCACCGCCACGCCAAAAATTCCGAGCGGCAATTGCATCAGGCGAAAGGCAATGTTGAGCCAGCTGATGGCGCCATCCTGCAAGTAGGACGCGAACACGCTGTTGATCAGCACATTCACCTGCACCGCGCTGGCCGCGATCACGGCCGGTCCCATCAATTGCAAAACTTTGCTTCACACCTTCATCGCGCCAGGCAAAGTCGGGACGAAAGATGTAACCGAGCCCTATGAGCGGCGGGAGTTGCACCACGAATTGCAACAGTCCGCCGATGAGTGTGCCTAACGAGAGGCCGATGAGCGCGCGTGGACCGAAATGTGGATCGAGCCACCAGGCAAAGGCCACGCCGCCGATGATCGAGCCGAGATTAAAGAAGCTCGACGCCATCGCGGGCACGCCGAAGAAATCCTTCGCGTTCAGCATTCCCATGACCAGCGCGGCCAGCGAGACAAGCAGGATGAACGGGAACATGATGCGCGTGAGCAGAATGGTCAGGTCGGCCTTTTCCGGATCGAATCCAGGGGCGAGAATCCCGATGAGTTGCGGCGCGAACAGCACACCGAGCACTGTGACCGCGCTCATGAAAACGACGGTGAGCGTCGCGACTTTGTTTGCCAAAGCCCACGCCGATTTCTCGCCGTGTGTTGTGATCTGTTTCGAAAATGTCGTGACGAACGCGGTGGACAACGCGCCTTCGGCAAACAGATCGCGCAACATGTTCGGCGCGCGGAACGCCGTCAGAAATGCGTCGAGATTGCGGGTCGCGCCAAAGAGCGAGGCGATGACCATTTCGCGTACGAGCCCGAGAATGCGACTGCACAAAATCGCGATCCCGACCACGCCGGTCGCGCGCGCACTTACTCGCTTGTTAGGCGTTCCAGCCATTGGGACAGAGACAAGAGCGCGAGTCGCGCCGTTGAAAAGTGAAATTGTGCGCCGCGCGGCCGCTAATTCACTTCAGAAAAAGCGACATGCTGCCCAGGTCGATGATGGCGCTGCGTTGGTAAAGCAGTTCGCTGCCTAACAAACCGAGAATGTCGTTCTTCGATTTCGGCATGCGTCCGTCGTAATACTCGAGGCGATTCACCAGGCCCGGCGTAAAGACGCGGACCGGTTTGGCCGGAGAGAACAAATCCATAATGACGAATTTCTGGGGCGCGATTGCGACCGAGCCGATTTTGAAATCGTTAATCTGGGCCAGCGATAGCGGCCGAACTTTGCCGGAAGCGGTGCGGGCCCAACCCGGCCGTCGTAATATTCGAAGCGATTCACCAGGCCCGGCGTAAAAACGCGCACAGGTTTGGCCGGCGAGAACAGATCCATGATGGCGAATTTCTGCGGCGCGATCGGGACACCGCCGATTTTAAAATCGCTAATCTGGCCGAGCGAGAGCGGCCGCACTTTGCCGGAAGCGGTGCGTGCGGATTGTTTGGTCGCGTCTTCCTTCAAGTTCAAACTTCGCACCGCGGACTGATCGAAAATCGTGACGAAAGCGCCGGTATCAATCACGAGCCGTCCGCTGACGTTGCCGACACTGCACGGCACAGTGAGCTGGCCGTGACCGCTCGATGAAATCGGAACACGCGTGAAGCCAAGTCCACCGGTCGTGCCCGCGAGATCGAGACGCGCGTTGGACTCGGCCCGCAGAAAAAGTTGCTGGGTCCGGCAATTGATGACCGCTCCGTGATGTTGCAGGAAGTCCAGGCCGATGATGCCGTCGGCCGCTTTGCCGCCCTGGCCCGGAACCGGACCGCGAAATTGCGCCGGATCGTAAAGCGCCACTTCCACCGCAGGGAAAGAAAGACCGCCAATGTCGAGATGATCGATTTGGCCTTGGGAAAACCAAAGCGCACCCACATGCGTTTGCCGGCCGAGACTCTGCACGCCGAGCGGCCCGGCGCGATTTTTTTGCAGGAAGGTGAGATTCTCGCCGGTATCGAGCAGGAAAGTAGCGGGATGTCCGTTCACGGCCGCGGACACGAGCAGATGATTCTGCGGACCGCGAAACAATTGCGCCGCGCCGTGACCGGCGACTTGTTCCTGTTTCTCGGCGGCAATGGCGCTCGCGACGAAAATTACCAACGCCAGCCTAACCAATCCGCGCCTCACCATGCGGTAACGTTGGCTGCAAGGCCGCGTGCCGCAAGAGTCGCTATGGGGCGGCAGGTTTATCGGCGCTCGGCGCGAGGAAACGTTGGTAGACGAACGACGCGATGATGAGGACGAGCGCTACGCCGATGAACGCGCCGATGCGGTAAAGCTGACTGAGCTGGCTCAGGTCGTGCAGGAACAATTTCGCCAGCGTGACCAGCAACAAGGCCATCCCGGCGTAACGCACCCAGCGCATGTGCTTTTTCATTCCGACCAGCAAGAGGACGAAGGCGAACAGCGCCCACGCGATCGAGTAGGTCATGTCGCGCGCAAAGTTACCCTCGAAAGAAAACGTCAGCGTGGGGCCGATGGAAAAGAAGTCGGCGATCTGGATATTGAGCAGCAGAAAAGTGAGAATGGTGCCGAGGGTGTAGAGCAAGCGTGGCACGACGCGGCCAAGTAGCGTCTCGCGATAGTTCCGGACAAGGCGCGCGCCGCCGAACAGGCAAAGACTCGTTAGGCCATAAGCGTAGAGATACCAGTTCCAGATCCGAACCGGCGCGCGCTTGTGATATTCGAGGACGGCTGGATTCAGCGCCAGCCGGACAAAGGCAATGGTGAGCAGACCGGCGCCGACGATGCGCAACCACTTGTTAGGTACTTTGCGAAACAGCGCCAGCAATGCGAGACCTTCCACGGCCCAGCCGAGCGTGATCCATTCGCGCTCGAATTGGATCGGGAAAATGAGGCTGAGGAACAACAGCGCCGCCCCACCCTGCAAAGCCAGTCGCGCATCGCCCGAGGCCGGCACGACACTGCGTTTCTTGATCAGGTGCCAGACGCCAAACGCGAACGGGACGATGAAGACGGCGGGCAGGAGACCGTTGCGAAAATTCGGATACGCGGCCGAAACCACTTCGTAGATAAGCCAGAAATGAAGAACACCGGATAACGCGCCAATGCTCCACGGCAGCCAGCTTTCTTCTTCATCGGAGAAAAATGGATAGCTAACGAAGACCAGCATGAAGGCGACATACCAGCCGAGCGCGATGAGAGCGTGGCTCTCATTGAAATGAAGTGAGTGCCATTCGCGTTCCACCGCCCAGGTGAAGACCAGCGCGACCGCGGCGATCCAGCTGGTGCCCGAATAAATTCCCAGCCCGAGAAGGAAAATCGCCAGGAGCAAAGCGACGCTGAAAACCGCCGTCGGCACCGGAATCGGAAGTTTGGCGATGACCATGAGCAAGAGCACGAACGGCATCGCCGCCGCCAGCGCCGGCACGTGACGACGCGAATCACCACTCGTTAGGCCAAGTCTGCCGGTGAGAAAGGTGGACGCGGCGGAAAAGAAAACACCGAACCCGCCGACCACGATCAGGATTCCCATGACGCTTTCGTCGAGCGGCGGCGCGTTGGCGATCCACAACGCCGCCGTCATGAGCGTGGCGAACAGCGCGACGATGATCGTGACGATCGATCTGGAAATCAGGGCCAGACCAACGGCGATGAGATTGACCAGCAACACACAGGCCCAAAGCGCAAACGAAGTTTCGCCGCGTTGCACGGCGATGAAGAGCAGGACGAGCGCGAGGAGCGGCACATAAGTTTGCCACGCCGGCACGCCGGTCGTTTTTGTTTCCTCGCGCGGCGGCCAAACGGAAAAACCGGCGTGGATGAGCGCAAACAAAAGGAACGCGCCCAGCGCCCACCAAAGCAGATCGTGATCGAGGAACTGCGCCGTCCACCCTGCCAAAATAAGGAAGACAACGCTGCCGACCGGCGCGGCGATGCGCGCGGGATTCTTGCGCGTCACCGCCAGCGCGAGCAATCCGATGTCCGCGAGGAAAACGTAACCGAAGAAGTAACCGGGTCGCGTCGCGAGCGAGTCGTGACCTAACAAGAGGAAACCGAAGCCGAGCGCGGCTGCGCCAGCAATACAGGCCGCGCCTAACGACCAGTACTCGGACGGCTGTGTTTTCTGGCGCAGCCAGGCAAAAAGAACGAAGAGCGCTTCGAAGCCGAGAAAGATGAGCAGGCCCGCCGTCGCTTTGCTCGGAGTGAACCCATCGACCCACGCCAGTTGCAGGACGAGGGTGGCGAGCGCCGCCAGAACGAACAGGTAGTTCCAGCGTTTTCGCAGCGCGACCGCCGCGATGCCGATGTCGAGAAGCGCGATGTAACTGAAGAGACGCAACGGATCGTCGACGTGACGCGACAGGAGCGGCGGCGTGAGAAATCCGCCGAGTAATCCAAGGATGACGACGACTTGCGCGTCGAGCCAGACCGCGAGCAGGAACGCGACGACCGTTATGGCACACATGAGCGCGAAGGCCGTGCCTAACGAGAGCAAACCGTAAAAGGCGTGCGCGCCAAAGATGTCGGCATAGAGAATAACAACGCCGGTGGCGCAAAGGCTTTGCCCCGGCACGCGATAGTTCCGCCGCGCGGTGAACCAACCCGCGGCGATCAACAAGCAGCCGATGACCGCACCGAAGACGATGCGCATGGCCGGCGTGATCCAGTTGTTGTCGAAAGCGTACTTCAAGAGGAAGACCACGCCGAGGAAGAGGACGAAGCCACCAATCCAGGCGAAAAGTTTGACCCCGAGAAAACTTTCCAAGTCAATCGGCGCGCGTTTTTTCGCGACAGGAGTTGGCAACGGCGGTGGCACCGCGGCTGCAGGCACGGCGTCGCAGCACTTCTTAACGGCACCGGCAACGGCGGCGGAACAACCGGCGCTGGAGCCGGTGGCGCTGACACCGGCTTTTCCACCGGCGGTGCTGCTTCTTTGCCGGCGTCAACGCCGCCGGCTACAACGGCTGGCCTAACAAGTGGTTCAACCGGCGCGATGGCCCGCGGCTGCGCTTCCAGACTCGTCAGGCGCGCGGTCAGTTTCTCCAACGCCGTCTCCAGTGCCTTGATCTTGCGCGCGTGCGCGAACATCAACGCAAACGGAATCAACAACGCCGCGACAAGACCGAGAACGAGACAGGGAATGACAGGTTCCATCAGTTTCAGCTACAGCGGCAAAGGCGCAGGTTTCTCAGAGACCGGTCGGCGCATCAAGGAATTCCCACGGCAAATCGAAATGTTCCGCCAGATGCGTGGCCAGGGCCTTTACCCCGAAGGTTTCCGTGGCGTAATGACCGCCTAACAAAAGGTTGATGCCCAATTCTTCCGCGGCAATCGCGGCCCAGTGCGGCGCTTCGCCGGTGATGAAGGTGTCGATCCCTTCCCGCGCCACGGCGTAAATTTCGCTGCCCGCTGCGCCGGTAATCACGCCGATCTGCGAGGTCGTGGCCGGTCCACTGGCGAAGAGTTTAACGCTGCTGCCTAACGAGTGCTCAAACTTGCGCGCCAGTTCGTTGGGAAAAATTTGCATGCGCGCGCGCAGGCCGATGAGTTGTCCGTGCTCCTCGAAAAACGGTTCGGTTTCGGTCAGGCCGAGCGCGGCGGCGAGCTGCGCGTTGTTGCCCACGACCGGATGCACATCGAGCGGGAGATGCGCGCTGTAGAGCGCGATGTCGCGCTCGAAAAGCGTGGCGAGCTGGCGGCGCGCCGCGCCTGCGATCGGTTGCGGTCCGGCCCAGAAAAGACCGTGATGCACAATCAGGAAATCGATCCCGTGTTCCGCCGCCGCCAGGAAAATCCGGCTGGAGGCATCGACGGCTGCGCCGATTTTTTTCACCTGGCCGGAATTCTCCACCTGCAAACCATTCAAGGCATTCGGCCAGTCGTCGCATTCGGCGATGTGCAGGAATTGATCGCAGTATTTGGTGATCTCGGTCAGCTCGGTCATCAGATTTGCCTAACGAGTGGTTGGCTGAACTTGAGCAACTCGCGTGGCAATTGACCAGCCAAATCAATCCTCGCACACTCGCGCGTAAAGGAGCGAGTCGAGCACCACGCCATCCTTGATCACGTTCCTGCGCATCCGGCCTTCGAATTGAAATCCGGCTTTCTCCAGGACGCGGACGGAGGCGGGATTGTTGGCATAGGCGCTGGCGTAAATGCGATCGAGCGGCAACGTCTCGAACCCAGTAAGCAACGAACGCGCGCACCGCTTCGGTCGTATGCCGTGGCCCCAATACGGTTCGGCCAGCCAATAACCGAGCTCGGCCGTGCGACGGTGCACATCCTCGCCGGGATGAAGACCGATTCCGCCCGCGGCCTGGCCCTCGATCTCGATACAGGCAATGTGCGCGTTGGTCTCGTTAGTCACGCGCGCCAGGAACGCTCCGCATCAGCCAGCGAGTAGGGATGCGGCATCTTGTCGCGCAATCTCAGCCAGACATTGCGGTTGTTCGCCGCCACGGCCAGGGCGGGCGCATCGTCGCATTCGCCAGGAACGCAGGATGCATTGCGCGAGTTCGATTCGCATCCGAATACAATACGCAGGCTTGACGAAATCTGTCTCGCTTGGAACGGTGAAGCAGTCGGGAGTTTCGAAAGGAATCAACTTTGGAAATCGAATACACAGACGCGCCGACGAGCGAAGAAGCACCCGCCAGCGTGCCGCGCAGTTCGGAAGGCAAACTCGAGACCGCTGAGGGCAAGGCGAGCGACCTGGTCGCGGCCATGCTGCAGGTCATTCCCGGACTCGGCTATGTCTACAAAGGCTACCGGATCCTCGGGCTAATCGCATTGGCCGGTGGTGCCTTCGCGATTTTGGCCGGCGGTTTGGCCGCAACGGCCACGGCGGGTTTCGGTCTCGCGCTCATTCCGATCTACTGGTTCGGAATCATGTTCCACGTCTACGCGATTCCCGATCGCGTGGCGTCGAAAGTCACCGAGGAAGGCGAAGAATATTAGTGTGTAGCCACGGCCCTGTGGGCCGTGCGCCACGCACATCACTCGTTAGGCGATAGCTTCCGTCTCGACGACGGCGTATTGTCATCCTGAGCCGCGAAGACGGCGAAGGATCTCTCGGCTTCTCTGGCGATCACACGAATCACAAATGCGTGATCGATCATCTTTGGCGAGATCCCTCGGCGCGCTTCGCCAGCCTCGGGATGACACGTTGCTAACTACTCGTTAGGCGATAGCTTCCGTCGCAACGACGGCTTCGTGAATCTCCTCGAGAATTTCGCGCAGGCCGTAGCGGAATTTCCATTTCGGATAATGCGCCTGAAATTTTCGGACATCGCTGATCCACCAGATGTGATCGCCGATGCGATTGTCCTCGACGTAATTCCACGTTAGGCGACGTCCGCTGATTTCCTCGCACATCTGAATGGCCTCGCGCATCGAGCAATTGCAGTGGCGGCTGCCGCCGATGTTGTAGACCTCGCCCGCGCGTGGCGCCGCGATGAACTCCGCGAACGCTTCGACCAAGTCGAAGCTGTGAATGTTATCGCGCACCTGTTTGCCGTTGTAACCGAAGACGCGATATGGACGGCCGGACACGACACACTTCATCAAGTAGGAAAGAAATCCGTGCAGCTCCGTGCCCGCATGCGCCGGACCGGTCAGGCAACCGCCGCGGAAACACGCCGTCGGCATTCCGAAGTAGCGACCGTATTCCTGCACCACCAGATCCGCCGCCGCCTTCGACGCACCGAAGAGCGAATGTTTCGTGTGATCGATGCTCATCGTCTCGGAAATGCCCGGTTCGTATTCGTGACCGGGCTCGATCTCCCAGCGCATTTCCAATTCCTGCAGCGGCAAGCGATTCGGCGTGTCGCCGTAAACTTTGTTGGTCGACGTGAAAACGAACGGCGCTTCCGGACAAGACTCGCGCGCGCCTTCGAGCAAATTCAAGGTGCCGTTGGCGTTGACGGTAAAATCCATCTGCGGATCGCGCGCCGCCCAGTCGTGCGAAGGTTGCGCCGCGGTGTGCACGACCGCCGCGATACGCCCGCGATTTTCCTGGAACAACTCGCGCACTTTCGCGACGTCCCGGATATCGAGGTCGTGATGTTCGTAATTGCTGATCGATTGGACTAACGAGTCGCGCACTGAGCGCGTGGATGCTTCCGCGCCGAAAAATCGCGCACGCATATCGTTGTCGAGACCAACGATCCGACGACCATCCTTCGCAAAACGCTTCACCGTTTCGGAGCCGATCAATCCGGCGGAACCGGAAACAATAATCGTGTCGGTCTTCATTCGTCAGGCCGGCGTGGCAATGATCCAGGTCAGGTCATCGGTCGCGGTCACTTGTGTCGCCGGATAACGCGCATCGCCCACCAGAACTTCCTCGATCAACTCCGGATTTTTGCGGCCATCGACCAGGAAACAAACGCTGCGCGACGCCGCGATGAGCGGATAGGTAAAGGTCAGCCGCCATTCGTTAAATTTCGCGACAAAGTTCGCCACGACGTGCCGCGATTTTTCCTCAAGTGCGGCACTGCCGGGAAAAAGCGAAGCGGTGTGTCCATCCTCGCCCAAGCCTAACAAGACCAAATCGTGCCGATAAATCATCTCGCCTCTTTGTGTCGCCAAAAAATCCAGTTGATCCTGATATTCCTGTGCGGCCAGATGCGGATCAATCTCGCCACGCATCCGCAGCACGGACTTTTCCGGCACGGACGCCGGAAGAAAAAGCGATTCTCGCGCCATGCGGTAATTGCTTCTTTCGCTTTCGGGCGGGACGCAGCGTTCGTCGCCGAAGGTAATGAAGGTTCGGTCCCAGGGAATGTCTCCGCGCGTCGCCAGTTCCGCGTAGACCGGGCGCGGCGTGTTGCCGCCGGAAAGCGCGATTCGAAATTCGCCGCGCTCGGAAAACGCACTGTGCGCCTTGCGCAAGATGAAGTCGGTCGCGTCGCGAACGAAATTCGATGTGCGAATGATCTCGCGCTGCATCCGCACTCGTTAGGCTCAGATCGAGCAATGCGCCAGCCCGCGTTTTTCGAGGTAACGCTGATGATATTCCTCGCCGCGATAAAACTTCGGCGCCGGCTCGATTTGCGTGACGATCGGGCTGCGGAATTTTCCGCTCTTGTCCAACTCCGCCTTCGATTTTTCCGCCGCTGCCTTCTGCTCCGGCGTGTAGTAAAAAACTACCGAGCGATATTGCGTTCCGACGTCCGGCCCCTGCCGATTCAACGTCGTTGGATTGTGATTGCGCCAAAAAACGTTGAGCAATTCCTCATAACTCACCTGCGTCGGATCGAATGTTACCTCGACCACTTCGGCGTGTCCGGTTTCATCCGTGCAAACATCCTCGTAGGTCGGATTCTCTTTTGTTCCACCGGCGTAACCGACCGCGACATCCTTTACGCCCTTGATTTGGCGAAAGTTCGCTTCCACGCCCCAGAAACATCCGGCGCCAAACATCGCTTTCTCCGTCGCCATGCCGAAGCATCAGACGGGAACAGAACGGGCGCAACTAACGCCTAACGAGTTGTGTCGAAGCGCTGACGCGATCAACGTCGATCCGCGAGAAATTCTCCACCAGGAAAAGTTCGCAAGCCCCGTTGCCGTTATCATCGCGCCGCAGCGAACTGCGCCAGGTGCCGATGTTCGGGCCGGTCGCTTCCACCAGTTCGCCGTCGAGATGAATCAACTGACCGGCGCGCGCCCATTCGCATGCTTTTTCCACCTCACGGTTTGCCGGAATAATGTGCAGATTCGCGCTGTGTTTCATGATCTCATCCTGCGGAATCGGCGGCGGCATTCGGTATTCGTACCAATAGAAGCGCATGCTCTGACTGATCTTCAGCTGGTCGAGCACAGTCTGGTCCGACATTCGTCCCCAACCGACCGCGAGATCGACTGGCACGAGCGCGGACTGCCGATCCCAGCGGTAACGCTTCGAATGAAGCAGACGCGCATCGAGGGAAAAACGCGCGAGCGGTTTCAATTGAAATTCGCCGTGCTCGATCGTGTCCAAATCGGGAGGCAAGTCAGTTTGTTTCGGATCATCCGCGATCAGGATGCCAGGCGGCTGCGTGATTGGTCCGGTGAAATGCCGGTAGCCGAACCAGAGCAAGACAACCGCGACGAGCAGACAAAGAATCTTCACAAGTCGCGCTCTGTAAGAGCAGCTTTGGTGCTCACCGTCGTAGCGGCGCACGCGCTGTAGCCACGGCCCTGCGGGCCGTGTATACGCGCCGCAGGCGCGTGGCTACACACCACTCGTTAGGCGACACTACATCACCATGCCGCCATCGACGGTGAGCACCTGGCCGGTGATGTATTTCGCTTCGCTCGAGGCCAGAAAGGCCACGGCGCTCGCGATATCGCCCGGCTGGCCTAACGAGCCGAGCGGAACCTTACCCAGAATTGTCTTGCGAACTTCCTCCGACAGCACGGCCGTCATGTCGGTCTCGATTAAACCGGGCGCGACCGCGTTAACCGTAATGCCGCGGCTGGCGAACTCGCGCGCCAGCGATTTGGTGAAACCGATCAGGCCGGCCTTGCTCGCGGCGTAATTCGACTGCCCGGCGTTCCCGATCAAACCGATAACCGAACTGATGTTAATGATGCGCCCGCTGCGTTGTTTGATCATCGACCGCTGCAAAGCCTGCGTGAAATTGAAAGCGCCTTTGAGGTTCGTGTTCAAGACCGTGTCCCAATCTTCCGGCGACATGCGCATGCTTAATCCATCGCGCGTCACTCCTGCGTTGTTCACGAGAATGTCGACGCGACCGAAGTCCTCCAGAATTTGCGCGCCGGTTTTTTGCACCGCGGCATGATCGGAAACATCGACGGCGTAGGCCTTCGCGGCGTTCGCGTGTGAGGTGTTAATCTCATCCGCGGTCTTCTTCGCGTTTGCTTCCGTGCGACTGACCGACGCGACGCGCGCACCTTCGCTGGCGAGTCGCACCGCAATCGCGTGTCCGATCCCCCGCCCGGCGCCCGTCACAACCGCTACCTGATTTTCAAATCTCATTGTCATAAGGTCGACTTGTCCAACTCAGTCTTACGACGCGAATTAACACGAAAAAGCGAAAGCAACAGGAGAAGTGGCACCAGATTAATGGCGATTCCCCACGGTTGCATGTGATGAATGGTGAACATCCAAGTGCTGCCCAGGCCTCCGTTCAAGCCAACTGTTCCGCCCCAAAGTCCAAAGGCCAGAGAAAACGCTGAGGTAAAAAAATAGCTGAGGGATGGCGAGGTAAACATCGGAATCTGAATCAAATAGTAAACCAAGAGTGGACGCCATCTATCTGAGCCTTCGTTGTAACGAAGGCCGCAAACGACACCGAAAAAATAGAGAAATGCAAAAATCAGGACGATCACCCACTCAGCAGCCTGGCGGTCGTGATCGCTCGCTATTGCCTGAACGATATTGCAAAAACCCAGGAAACCTCCGCCTACAGTCAGAACCAGATGGAGGCGCTTCGACCATCGAAAAAGTCCTTCGTGGTTCATCTCAAACTGTCTTTCCGATTCGTCGATACTCTGCATCTCCGCCCTACGGTGTGACGCGTACCCACTTCAGCGTCGTTGCGCTACGACTGACGGCTTCAAGGACGCGCTGGTTGCGCAGACCGTCTTCGAAATTCGGACGCACATTTTTTCGCCTAACGACTGCTTGCACGAAATCGACCATCGTATGCATGAAGGTGTGTTCGTAACCGATGATATGACCCGGCGGCCACCAATTTTTCATGTATGGATGCGCTGGCTCGGTCACGAGAATGTCGCGAAAACCGCGGCGCCCTTCCGGATCAGCGGCGTTGTAGAAACGCAGCCGGTTCATTTCTTCCAGATCGAAAAAGAGGGAACCGCCGCTGCCGTTGATCTCAATGGTGAGGCTGTTTTTTCTTCCGGGTGCGAAGCGCGTGGCTTCCAGGCTGGCCAGCGCGCCGTTGCGAAATCTGCCGATCATCATGACTGCATCATCCACCGTCACTTTTCCTTTGCGCCGCGCGCCTAACGAGACAGGCCGGTCTTTCACGAACGTTTCCATCGCCGCGCAAACCTCGCGAAATTCCCCGACGAGGTAACGTCCCAGATCGATGATATGCGCGTTGATATCGCCGTGGGCACCGGAGCCGGCGATCTTCGATTGCAATCGCCAGACCAGCGGAAATTTCGGATCGACAATCCAATCCTGCGCGTAACGCGCCCGGTAATGATAGATGCGATCGCCCAGCTCTCCGCCCTCAATCATTTCCCTGGCCAGCGCGATCGCGGGAATGCGGCGGTAGTTGTGACAGACCATGTGCACAACGCGCGCTTTGCGCACCGCGGCCAGCATGCGTTCGCCTTCCGCGACAGTGAGCGCGAGAGGTTTTTCGCAAAGGATCGCCTTACGCGCACGCGCCGCCGCCAGCGCAATCTCGCAATGTGTGTCGTTAGGCGTCGCAATGTCGATGATGTCGATTTCCGGATCGGCCACCAACTCACGCCAGTCGGTCACGGATTTTTCCCAGCCCAATTGTTTCGCCGCTTTTCGCACCGCGCTGCGATTGCGTCCGCAAATCGTTTTCATCCGCACCTTCGCCGGCAGATCGAAAAATCGCGGGGCCTGCCGCCAGGCATTGGAATGCGCCCGGCCCATGAAATTGTAACCGACGAGGCCGACGGCGAGTGTTCTCGTCATAGAAAGTGCAATGCGCGCGCGGCTGTTTTATAAAGGTGCATGCGCAGACGACTCAAGGTGAAAGGGCGCGCACCATCGCGATGAAATGTCCTTCCTGCGCATTCGTGCTCACGGGGCCGGTCGAGCGTTGCCCGCAATGCAAGGTCTCCATCTCGCGGCTCGACATGAAATTCGGCCTCGTCCCGGCGCATTCGCGTTTCCTGACCGATCGCACCGGCAAACTTCCGCTCGAAGACATGGAGCAATTGCGCGCGGCGCTGCGTTTGTTTCAGAAAAAATTTCCGCAAACCCAATTCTCCGTCCTCATCGTGGAGTTGGCGCCGGGGACATCCGTCGCGGAATACGCATTCTGGCTGGCCAATCGCGCCAAGTTCGGCTCGGTGGAAAAAAAATTCGGCGACAATTACAACCTGCTCCTCGTCATCGACCTCAACGCCGGGACCGCGGTCATGACCGTCGGCTACGGGCTCGAACCGTACGTGACGCAGAGCGATTTGCAGCACGTGCTCGACGATCTGGCCGCGGGCATGCGCGATGGTGGCCTAACGAATGGTCTGCGCATTTGCATCGAATCAGTCACGCAGCGTCTGCGCGAGCTTTCCGATAACGCGACAACCGCGCCGGCCACGGCGATCGCACCTGCCTAACGAATGCAACGATTCGCCCTCTATCTGTTCCTCTTTGTGTTGGTGCAACTGCCGATTTCGGACCTGCGGGCGCAGTTGCCGCGTCCTTCGCCTTCCGCGCCGGACTTCAAGGAGCGTCCCTTCGGTCCGGTGCCGCCACCGACTCCGACACCGATGCGGAAAAAAATCGAGCCACCCGCAGAGCCGATTCCGAAAGGATGGATCATTGCCGGAATCGCGGTCGTCGCACTCGGCGTTGCAGCTTTTCTCTACGGTTCGGCGCGTCAGTGGCACTCGGAGAATCTTTTCGATCGCCAATATCGTTTCCCCCGAAACAAGAATGTCGCGGCGCGTTTCGGCGCAAAACGCTGCGGCGGACACCTCGCTACCGTCCGCTTCGAAATTTCAGAATCGAAAGATACTTAGAAACGCGACTTCAATCGCGAGCGCTTCCTGGATGTTACGGCCAAGCTGGTCGCGCAATTCCTCCACCCGACGAATGCGTTTCAAGCATTCGTTAGTCGTCAGCCGTTTCGCCATCTGCCGCGTTTGCTTCGCCGCCGCGGCAATTTCATTTCCATCCAGGCCAGCGCTGGCTCGCAAGACATCCGACCACCAGCGGAAAATCACTTCCAGCAAGAGCGCGCGGCGTTGCAGGTACATGCTTTCGTTCAGCGCTTTGAAAAAATCTTCGCGCTCCTCCAGCCACGCGCCATCCGTCGTATTCCTGTAACGCTGCTCCTCCTGTTTCAAGGCCGCGGCATTCGTGTTCTGAATTTCTTCGCGCACTTTCGCGAGCAAACGCTGGAATCCCTGCGCCAGTCGATATGCACTCTGCACCTCCGGCTTTTCTTCGCCGGCGAATTCATTCAGCAACGCGATTAGCTGCTGCTCTTCCTTCAACGGCTCGACGTCCTCGCGCGTGGCCAGCGGAATGGGAATGCAGCGGGAAAGAATCGTGTCGGGCAGCGCTTCCGGCATCGCACTCAGAAGCAGGAGCAACGAGTCCTTAGGCGGTTCCTCCAGTGTTTTCAAAAACGCATTCGCCGCCTGCGGTTGCAATCGATCGGCATCGGAAATGATCGCGACTTTGCGGCCGCCGTGCGTGGCGCGCATCTGCAGCGCATGTTCCAGATTTCGAATTTGCTCGATAACGATGCGACGCGATTTCGATCCCGGTTCCGCCACGAAAACATCGGCTGCTCCGGCGCCAAACACATTTTCTTCCGCGGCGCCGTTGGCCAGATTGGTCACGCGCGACGCAAGGCGACGTTTGCCCGTGCCATGCGCACCCGAAATCAAATAGGCATGCCCGAGACGGTTCTGCTCATGCGCGCGGCGCAGATGCTGAAAAGCGGCGTCGGGCGTGAAGGCCATTTAGATTTCGGAATGCGGATTGCGAATTGCGGATTGGGTCATGCGCCAGATTTCCGCCTCGATTTCCTCAGGCGCGCGGGAGCCATCGATCAATTTCACACGTGCGGGTTCGGCCTTGGCCAAATCCCGATATGCCTGGCGGACGCGCTCGTAAAATTCCGCCGGCTCCTGTTCCATGCGATCGGGCGACCCGACTGGCCGGACGCGGCGCAACATCCGTTCGCGCGCCGTCGCGCAATCGACATCGAGCACGAATGTGATGTCGGGCATGCAATCGCCGACCGCGAAGCGATTCAGTTGCGCGACAAACTTTGCGTCGAGCTTGCGCGCCACGCCCTGATAAACGCTGGTCGAATCGAAGAAATCGATCGGCGATCACGATTGAACCACTCGTTAGGGCAGGCTCGATCACTTCCCGCACTAACTGGCTGCGGCTCGCTTCAAAAAGCAACACTTCGGTTTCGGCGCGCATGCCCACGTTCTGTGGATCGAACTGCAACAGGTCGCGAATCTTCTCGCCGATCGCCGTTCCGCCGGGCTCGCGTGTCAGCAAAAAGCGAATCCCCTCACGCTCGAGGCGCGCGGCCAGGCGCTTGACCTGCGTCGATTTTCCGCAGCCCTCCGATCCTTCGAAGGTAATGAAAAGGCCTCGTGACACGCGGCGATTCTGTATTGTAGAACGCCCTCGCACAAGGGCTCGACTGCCATGAAAAATTTTTGGCTCGTGAAATCAGAACCGTCTTCCTACTCGTGGGCCGATCTCGTTCGCGACAAACGCACCAGCTGGACCGGGGTGCGCAATTTCATGGCGCGCAAAAATCTGCGCACGATGCAAGAAGGCGACGGCGTCCTTTTCTATCACAGCGTCACCGAGAAGACCGTGGTCGGCACCGCGGAAGTATCGCGCACGGCCTACCCCGACAAAACGGCGGAGGAAGGCGATTGGAGTACAGTCGATCTCGTTCCGAAGAAGGCGCTGAAACGGCCAGTCGCGCTCGACGAAGTGAAAAAGAATCCGAAGCTGAAAAACATGACGCTGCTCCGCTGCTCGCGCCTCTCCGTGCAACCGGTGACGAAGGCGGAATTCGACGAAATCATTCGCATGGGGAGCTGAAATTGCGGCAGGCGCGGGGCGGGTTGGCAAAAAGGCTGCTAGTTACTCGCTGTCGTTATGAGAATCGCCCTCAGACTCGATCTCGACAGCCGCGGCGCGGAGACCTGTCCCTTCGCGGAAATGTCGCGCGGCATGCAGCGCGTTTACAATCGCACCCTGCGTCGCTTTTCCGCGCATGAAAACGTGGACGGAAGTGCGACAAGCTTTGTTCCGAAACTGCACGCGCGCGTGACCGTGAATGGTCGCGAATTCGGCGACGTGGAAGAAATGCCGTCGGAGTATCGCCGCTTTTACGAAGATATTTTGGTTCGTGCCCTGCCCGTGCAGCGCGCAGTCGGAATCGTGGCCCGGGCGGAGCGTTGCAATTTCATCCTGCGCACCGTCACGCTCGGCCTCATCGCCGCGGCGGGCGTCGCCGCCATCGTCTATCTTTGGACGCGCGGCTTCTACAGCTGACTTCGCGCTTTGCACTTGTCTGCGCGCGAGCCTGACCCGACAAGTGCCTCGTGACAGGCGCAGCTGCCCCAGCCATTTCCATTTTCGGCGCCGCGGAACTGCAGCGAAAACCGCTGGTGGTTTCGTTGCATGATGTCGCGCCGCCGACGCGGGCTGCTTCGGAAAAAATCGTGCGCGAGCTGAGCCAGCATGGCGTGCGCGTCAGCTCCATTCTGGTCGTGCCGGATTATCATCACACCGGCCGCGCGGTCGACGATCGCAGCTTCGTGCAATGGCTGCGTGACCTGGAAGCGGCCGGGCACGAGATCGTGATTCACGGCTACTACCATCAGCGGCCGCGCCGGCCTAACGAGTCGTTGCGCGCGCAGGTCATGACGCAGCATTACACGAGCGACGAAGGAGAATTTTACGATCTCGATTACAATGAAGCGCTGCAGCGCATCACGCGCGCGCGAGATGAATTCACCGCGGCCGGTTTGCGGCCGCGCGGTTTTATTGCGCCGGCGTGGTTGCTGAGTGCGGAAGCCGAACGAGCCGCGGCCGATGCCGAAATGGAATACACGACGCGGTTGACCAATGTGATTGATCTGCGCACGCGAGAATCAATTTCCGCGCGTTCGCTGGTTTATAGTGTGCGCAGCAGCTGGCGACGCGCCGCCAGCCGGGCCTGGAATGGCACCTGCGCGCGTTTGCTGGCGGAGGCGCCGCTGTTGCGGCTCAGTTTGCATCCGCCGGATCTTGAGCACGCGGAGATCTGGTCGCAGATCACGCATTTGCTCGATCGCTTTACCGAAAGACGCACGCCCACGACCTACCGCGATTGGATTGCGGAGCGAAGACTGAGCGCGCGCAACGCCGCCTAACGAGTCATGAGCCGGTGCGATCTGCACGTTCATTCACGTCATAGCGAACGTTCGGAGGAATGGCTCTTCCGCCGTTTCGACGTTCCCGACAGCTATTCCGATCCAGCGGCGCTGCGGTCCTCGCTGCGTGGAGCCGGCATGGATTTCGTCACCATCACCGATCACGACACGATCACCGGCTGTCTCGAAATCGCGGAGCATGACGACACCTTCATCAGCGAGCAGATCACCACTTTTTTCCCGCACGATCCCTGCAAGATTCATCTACTCGCTTTCGCAATAACGGAGGCACAGCACGACGAGATCACGCGTCTGCGCGAAAACATTTTCGATCTGCAAAAATATTTGCAGGGCGAAAACATCCTGCACGCCGTAGCGCACCCGCTCTACAGCATCAACGGCAAACTGGAAGCGACGCACCTGGAGCGGCTGATCTTGCTCTTCAAATATTTCGAAGGCGTCAATGGATTGCGCGATGCGCTGTTGAGCGACCTGATCGAGGAAATTCTCGATGGCCTAACGAGTGATAAGATCGATCAGTTTGCCAACCGCCACGACCTCGCGCCAACCCATGCCGAACCGTGGCGCAAGATTTTGATCGGCGGTTCGGATGATCATGGCGGCCAGTTTCTCGCCACCGCTTTCACCGAGACGCCCAAGGCCATTTCGCCGGCGGAATTTCTCGCCCACGTGCGCGCCGGCAAATGCGAAGCACAAGGCCAGGGCGGAACGCCGCTCGCGCTTTCGCACGGATTTTACAACACGCTCTTCTGCTTCATTCAGGATCGTTTCGACAAACGTCTCGGGGCCGCCGCGCCCCTGGTCGAAACCATGTTTTCGCGCTTCATGGAAGGCCGCGATCCAACGGAATTCACTCTCGGCGAGAAGGTCAACTTCATCGCGCAAGGCGTGCGCTCCGGAAAAATTTTCGAACTGGCCAAACGCGGCAACGTTTCGATTTGGAAAGACCTATCCAGTTACTTCGCACGGTCGGATGTGAAGGCGCGGCTCGCGGAAGAAATCGAGGTGGTGGAAGAACCGGAACGTCGCGCCTTCCTCATGGCCAATCTCGTTTCGGAACGACTCACCTTTCACTTCTTCGAGCGATTCGTGAAACAACTGACGAGCGGAAACCTCATCGAAGCCATTCAAGCGCTGAGCGGCACGGTGCCGATTCTGGTTCTGCTTGCGCCTTACATTTACGGATTTCACAGCGAGGCGCCCTCGCGGAAATGGTTGCGCGAAATGTGCCGTCATTTTCTCGGACGCATCCCGCCGCAATTGCAGAACACGAAACGCGCCTGGTTCACCGACACCCTTGAAGATGTCAACGGCGTCTCCACCACGATTCGCAAAATGTCGGCCGCCGCGGCAGCAGGCGGGCGAGCAGTTAGTCGTGGTAACGTCAGTCGGCGAACTAACCGTCACCGATGGACGCATCAAGAATTTCCGGCCGATCGGCGAATTCGAATTGCCGGAATACGAGCTGCAAAAGCTCAGCTTCCCGCCCATCCTGCAAGTCCTCGATTACATCCAGCGCGAGCAATTCACCGAGATCATCATCAGCACGCCGGGACCGATGGGCCTGACTGGATTACTGGCCGCGGACATGCTGAACCTGCGCAAGACCGCCATCTATCACACCGATTTTCCGGAATACATTCGCATCCTGACTGAGGACCGTTTCCTGGAGTCGTTAGGTTGGCGTTATATGCAATGGCTTTATGGCCAGCAGGACACCGTCTTCGTTAACTCCGAGCAATACCGGCAAAGCTGGATCGATCGCGGCATCGACCCGGAGAAGTTAAAGCTACTCCCACGTGGCTTGGATACGGAGCTATTCTCACCCGCCCGACGAGATCCTACCTTCTGGCAGAAGTACGCGAAAAAGAAATCCGCCATCCGAAATCCGAAATCCGAAATTGTCCGGTTGTTGTATGTCGGACGGCTTTCCAAAGAAAAAGATCTCGATGTGCTCGCCGCTGCCTACACGAAATTGCGCGATGAAAAGCTGCCGGTGAAACTTGTCCTGGTAGGCCACGGACCTTACACCGCCACGCTAGAAGAAACCTTGCCCGATGCCATCTTCACGGGCTACCTGGCCGGCAACCAACTGGCGATCGCTTATGCTTCGGCAGACCTCTTTGCTTTTCCAAGCACGACTGACACCTTCGGCAATGTCGTCCTTGAGGCACAAGCTTCCGGCTTAGCTGCCGTAGTTTCCGACCTGGGTGGTCCAAAGGAGTTAGTCGAAGACGGCGTGGACGGGATCGTAACCAAGGCCAAGGATGCCGACGATTTCGCCCGCGGCATTCGCACACTCGTGCAGGATGCGGAACTGCGGAAGCAAATGGGCGCCCGCGCCCGCGACAAAGTTATCAGCCGCAGCTGGCCAAACGCCTTCCGGAAGTTCTGGGCGACGACGGCGGATTAGCCGTTACCGCGGCTCATCTTTCCGTAGCAGAGGTTACCCGCTGAATCGTCGGAATTCCACTTGCGTTCTCACGTCCATAACGTAGAGCAAGCACCCGTGTTTTTCCTCAGGCCATTCCCCGCTTTAGTCGTCGCGTTCGCGCTTGCTTTGGCATTGCCCGCAAACGCACCGGCCTTTTCCCTCAATGGCTACAAGTGGCCGGATGGCCAGATCGTCATGCATCTGGGCCTAAGTCATTCGCCCGCATCTTTTCTCGATGGCAGCGGCTCGTGGAATGCCTCCGCCTCCGATGCTCTTTCGATTTGGAATCAATACGTTGTCCCGAAGGTTCAGTTTGCCCAGACCGATGCTGTCACTCCCATGGCGGGTGATGCCGCTAACTCAGTCTTCTTTTCCAGTAGCGTATATGGCGACAGTTGGGGCACAGGTATTCTGGCGGTCACGATTTACGTAGGCCGGTCGGGTAGTTACTCCACCGAGAGCGATGTTATCTTTAATGACAATCTAAAGTGGTCATCTTATCGCGGAGCTCTTATTGGGTCAGTTTCCAATCGCACATACGACTTTCATCGCGTTGCTCTGCATGAATTCGGCCACGTGCTGGGCCTGGACCATCCGGACGATCATTACCAAACCGTCCAGGCGATTATGAATTCCGCTATTAGTAACCTGGATCATCTGGCTGACGACGACATTGCCGGCGCACGCTTTCTCTACGGTCCCAAGATTACCAGCGTTTCACAAACGCAGACACAAAGCGGAGCGAGCTTTAACTACCAGATTACGGCGGATAACCATGCCACAAGCTTCAGCGCAGACGGCTTGCCGCCCGGGCTGCAATTTGATTCTGCGACAGGACTCATTAGCGGTCATTGCACGAGCAGCGGCTGGTTTAACATTACCATCACAGCAACCGGGGACGGCGGAGTGGCAAGTATGACTCTTCAACTGGACGTAATACCACTTTCTTTGACCAGCCCAACCCTTAACCCGGACGTTTTGATTAAGGATAATTTCTTTTATCAGGTCACCACTGACAACAATCCCACCAGTTTCACGGCTACCAATCTGCCTCCAGGCTTACAAATCAACGCTGCAACTGGAGTTATTTCCGGCCAGGCTACCACGCCGGGTTACTATATTGTTGTAGTTCATGCACAGGGAACCACCTCCGAAGCGGTCGGTAACGTAATCTTAAATATCGTCGGCCCGGCTATAACAAGTTATGCCGGCGACACTGTCGACATAGGCGCGCAATACAGTTACCAAATAACTGCCAACAATCGTCCGACCAGCTTTGCGGCAGACAATCTTCCCGCCAGCCTGCATTTCGATCCCGCGACCGGTAAGATAACCGGAGTGCCGACGCTAAGCGGTAATTTCCATATACAAATCACAGCGCACAGTTCTGCCGCCGCCGGTGACGCCACGCTTTCCTTGGTTCTTTCGGTGCGACCCATCCCGGTAGCATCGACCGCCGCTGCTTTTCTTTCGCTCAGGGCACAGGGAACTATTGTCGCAGATCCAAAGCGTGACTTGGTTTACGTCCTGACCAGCGACGGAGTAGCCGTGATCGATTCCAAGACTTTCGTCGTTACCAAGACGGTTACGAATACCGGTTTTTATACTTTCGGCCAGCTAAGCGTTTCTGCCGACGGTGATACTCTCTGGATATGTGGGAATAGCAGCCAAAAATTGAACCATGTCGACCTTAACACGCTGACGGTTCTACCGGAGCTAACCATCACTTTCTCCCCATCCATGCTTCGACAAGCCGCCGACGGTCGTCTCTACGCGGCGGCTGACAATCGAGGTCCTATTTATCAATTGGACGCAGCTACAGGCGCCGTGCTCGCTACTTTCAGTCCCAGCCCTTTCCCAGCCGACGATGCTTGCAGGCTTACTTTGAGTCCGGACTCACGCACGCTGTATGTCGGGACAGGTTACGCCAAATCGATCCTTGCTCGGTACGATGTAGCACCAGGCAGCAGCAGCCCGCCGAGCCTGAGCGAGAGCGTCCAGGAGATCTACTCCGGAAACAACGTTGCCGTTACTCCGGATGGCAAAACGATCCTGCATCACACCGCCGACACCGATTTCTATCCGGCACCTTCCGTCATTTCCATTAGGTCTGCCAGTAATCTGCATCAGCTAAAGGCAACACTTCTGCCGGCCGCGACTGATAACGAGATGGCCTTCACCTCTGATGGTTCGATAGCTATTCTAACCTCTCAGGGCAATCCCGGGATTCAGCTGTTCGACCTTGCTTCGCTGAACCTCGTACGCACAATCACCTTTCCAAACGGCGTCGCAGTTTGGGGAGACATTTCTGCCATCACGGTGGATCGCACTGGTTCTTATGTTTTTGTCACCACACTGGCTGCGGGAACGGACTACGGTGTGTATGTTTACCCGGTTGTGCCAGCGGCGGGTCCTCCCGCCCCGCCACATACCTTGCTTAACGTCTCTACCCGCTTGCGCACGCAAACCGGCGATAATGCCCTGATTGGTGGATTCATTGTTACCGGCAACGGGAGCAAGCAGGTTGCGCTTCGAGCTACTGGTCCTTCCTTGTCCCTCACTGGCAAATTGGCCGATCCAACACTTGAATTGCATGGTAGCGACGGTTCCATTCTGATCAGTAACGATAATTGGAACGAACATCGCGCCGATGTCATAGCCAGCGGTCTGGCGCCGCAGGACGAGCATGAGTCAACCATTGTAGCCAGCCTGCAGCCGGGTGCTTACACTGCGGTCTTGCGGGGAGTCGCAGATACAACCGGTGTAGCTGTCGTTGAGCTATACGACCTTAACCCGGATAGCACTTCGCATATCGCCAACATCGCGACTCGAGGCAAAGTAGAAACTGGCGACAACGTCATGATCGGTGGCTTTATTGTGGGAGGCGATCAGTCGACCAAGGTCATCGTGCGCGCCATAGGCCCATCGTTGGGTAGCGTTGCCGATGCTCTGAGCGATACTACCCTTGAACTCCATGATGCTAGCGGAGCTACCATTGCTTCCAACGATGATTGGCAGACCGACCAGGAACAGGAAATTATCGGCACGACCGTTCCGCCCACGGATCCGCGTGAATCAGCTATCGTGCGGACGTTAGCTCCGGGCAGCTACACCGCGATTGTCCGAGGCAAAAACAACACTACGGGCGTCGCCTTGGTCGAGGTTTACAACCTCGAAAATAATTAAGCTGAAATTGGTTCAATATTCGTTTGCCAGGCGTGCCGGGCTGAGCTAGCCTTCCCGCTTTTTCCAGCGCCAATCAATGAAAATTCCTACTCTTCTTCCTACCTCTCTCATCAGGTCGTCGCTTCTACTGATGGCCTTGTTCATTCTTAACCTGGCACCGACGGCCGAGGCCCGTATCGACCTGAGTGTCCTGCAACAGGATGGTTATGGCAGGGTTGAGCTTAAGCGTCCGGAACCGAACGTCCTGGTTGTTGTAGCCACGATCAATGGACGCAGTGCGCGTCTTATCGTCGACACAGGCTGGTCGGACGAAGGTATTACCGTCTCGGCTGAGTACGGCCGGGAACTGCGCTCTGGCACGGAGGCAGTGAAAGACTTCGGGCACTCAGCTGGCGGGAAGGAACTAGGCGGGATCAGGCAGGGTGTGGCTGAGGTGGTCTCGTTAGGTAACGTGCAAATGCACAAGGTTCCTATCTTCTACGGAAAGATCGGTAGCCTGGAACAGGCGGACATGCGGCGGAAAGTTAACGCCGACGGATTCATCGGCTCGGGGTTCCTGCGCACCTGCTCGGCGATTGTTGATTTGCACAACCTCGTCCTTTATCTCCGGCCACCTAACACGGGACATCGGGCCATGCTGGGCCAGGCTTTGACCGCCGCCGGTCTCACCGGAGTCAGCTTCACGATCGAGAACCACAACATGTGTTTGATCGACGTGGACGTAAATGGCGCGTCCGGGAAAATGATCCTTGATACCGGAGCGACCTTCGCCGGAGTGGATTCCCGGGTGCAATCGCAGATGAATGTGCGCGCCTACAGCTCACACGTCGGCAGCGTCGACGCCGCGGGCGTAACGGCGGAGACGAAGCTCGCCCATCTGAACTCCTTTAGGATCGGCGGAGTGCCGGCGCGCGCCCCGGACATTCGCATGGGAAAATTCGCCTTTTACGACACCAGTGGCGGCAAAATAATCGGGCTTCTCGGCATAGATATTCTGGGGCCCAATGGTTCGATCATCGACTTTGGCCAGCGCAAGCTCTTCTTCTATCCCGGTAGCTAAGAGTAGCTAACGAGTTATCCAGTGGCGAAGTAACGGTCGCCGGCATCACCCAGCCCGGGGACAATGTAGCCAAACTGGTTTAGCTCGGGGTCAATGGCGGCGGCGATGATAGGAACGTCGGGATGCTGCCCTTGTAGTTGCCCAATGCCTGCAGGACAGGCAACCACGCAAATGAATTGCACACTGTTCGCGCCCTGTGCCTTCACCATGCGAACCGCTTCGCAGGCGCTGTGACCGGTGGCTAGCATTGGATCCAGAACCAGCACCGCGGTCGGGGCGATATTTTTCGGCAAGCGCTCATAGTAACTAACCGGCCGTAACGTGATCTCATCACGATAAAGCCCGACATGACCAACCAGTGCGTCGGGGAGCAGTTTCAACATTCCATCGAGCATCCCCAAGCCGGCGCGCAGGATGGGAACAAACGTGACCCGCCGGGCCAGGACGGCGCCGCTCGCTTTCTGCAACGGTGTTGCTATTTCCACCGGCGAAGTGGACCAGGCGCGCGCTGCCTCCATTAGCAGCAGTAGGGAAATTTCCTGCAGGGCACGGCGGAAATCCTCCGGGTTCGTTTGTTCAGCGCGCAAGAGCGCGAGCTTGGCCTGCGCCAGCGGATGCTCCAGGACGTGAACCTGCTGGGATAGCTTTTCCATGCGTTCCGGCGGTGAAATTCTGTATTCGTTAGGTGCGCTCATCTTCGCGCGCAAATAATTTTGCGAGCAGCTTTGGCTTCGACCAGCGAAGATGTGAAGTGATGTCGCGATTACGCCGCTATCCAATCGGGGCCGAGCCGCAGGGCAACGGGCAGACCCATTTTCGCGTTTGGGCGCCCAAGGCGAAGCGCGTCGAGGTCGTGCTGGAGGACTCAGCCGATGGCGAGGCGCGTCGAACTTTTCACGCGCTGGAGGCCGAGGCGGATGGATATTTTTCCGGAATAGCGCCGGCGGGAACGGGCGCGTTCTACCGCTTCCGTTTGGATAACGCGGAAAATTTCCATCCCGATCCCGCTTCGCGTTCGCAACCGCAGGGACCGCATCGTTCCTCCGCCATCGTCGATCCAAAAGCGTTCGCGTGGAGCGATCAGCCATGGCGTGGAATTCAAATGCGCGGCCAGGTCATTTACGAAATGCACATTGGCACTTTCACAGCGGAGGGCACCTGGGCCGCGGCCGCCAAACAATTGCCCGAGCTCGTCGCGATTGGAATTACCACGGTCGAAGTAATGCCGATCGCTGATTTCGCCGGTGAGTTCGGCTGGGGCTACGACGGCGTTGATCTTTTTGCGCCCTGTCGCCTCTACGGAACGCCGGATGATTTTCGTGCCTTCGTTAACCACGCGCACTCGTTAGGCATCGGTGTCATTCTCGACGTGGTTTATAATCATCTCGGGCCGGAAGGAAATTACCTGCGCGTTTTCTCGGATGATTATTTTACCCAGCGTTACGAAAACGACTGGGGCGATTCGTTAAACTTCGACGGGCCGAACTCCGCCAGTGTGCGCGAGTTCTTCATCACCAACGCGCGTTATTGGATCGAGGAATTTCACCTGGATGGTTTTCGTTTCGACGCCACCCAAAGCATCCAGGACAAATCGGACGAATACATCGTCAGCGAGATCGGCTGGGCCGCGCGCGCCGCGGCGGGCGAGCGCTCGATCATCCTGGTGGCGGAGAACGAACCGCAGCACACCAAACTCGTCCGGCCGCGCCGCGCAGGTGGCGACGGACTCGATGGCTTTGTGGAACGACGATCTGCATCACAGCGCGATCGTGGCCCTGACCGGTCGCCACGAAGCCTATTATTCCGATTACCGCGGCACGCCGCAGGAATTCATTTCGGCAGCGAAGTACGGCTATCTTTTCCAGGGACAATTTTACACCTGGCAGGAATCGCAACGCGGGCAGCCGGCTTTCGGCCTGGGACCGGAAAGCTTCATCGCTTTTATCGAGAACCACGACCAAGTCTCGAATTCCGCCTACGGTGAGCGCGTTCGTTTCACAACTTCACCGGGCCGTTATCGCGCCATGACCGCGCTCATTCTGCTTGGACCGTGGACGCCGATGTTGTTCCAGGGCCAGGAATTCGGCGCTTCGACGCCGTTCGTTTACTTCAGCGATGCGCAAGGCGAGCTGCGCGATGCCATTCAAAAAGGTCGCTTCGAATTCCTGAAACAATTTCCCTCCATCGCGAGCAATGAAGTGCAGGAGCAACTGCCGCCGCCGTCCGATCCGGAATCATTCCGCCGCTGCAAACTTGATTTCTCCGAGCGCGAAAAGTTTCCGCAGCTTTACGATTTGCATCGCGACCTGTTGCGCCTGCGTCGCGAAGACGCGCGCTTTCGCGAACAGAAACATGGCGGCGTCGATGGCGCGGTCCTCGGCGCGGAAAGTTTCGCCCTGCGCTTTTTCAGCGACGATGGTGACGATCGTTTGCTGATGGTGAATTTCGGGAAGCTCCAGACATTGGCGCCGAATCCCGAGCCGCTGCTCGCTCCGCCGCTTGGTTATCAATGGGAGATGATGTGGACGAGCGATTCGGTTCGCTATGGCGGACCGGGACCGGGCGAAATCAACCGGGACGAAAGCTGGATTCTTCCGGCGGAAGCGACACTTGCATTGCGGCCCATTCGCGACGACAAGCCGCCTCGCCCTCCGAGAAAGCGCTGAACCCCCATGTGGAGAAACTTATCAACCGCACCCGCGGTGGTGCGTTCCATGCCGTGGAACGCGGCGGAAAAGTCGCGTGAAGTTCTGCTCAATCGCGAGTGGATCGTGACGAACGGCCTGGGCGGTTACGCTTCCGGCAGCGTCTCGGGTGCGGCCACGCGAAAGTATCACGGCATTCTCATCGCGGCGTTGCCCGCTCCCCTCGGTCGCATGGTGATGTGGAGCCATCTCTCGGAATTCCTGCGCTTCGCCGACGAGAGCATCGTCTCGTTAGGCGCAGAAGAACGCGCCGGCGGCCAGCTCGATCTGCGCGGGGCCGATTACCTGCGCGAATTTCGTCTCGAGAACGGACTACCAATCTGGACTTACGAAGTGCGCGGCTTCGTGGTGGAGAAACGCATCATTCTCCCGCACCTGCAAAACACGGTCCACGTCAGTTATCGCATCACCGGCGCAGGACAATTGCCGCGATTGGAATTGCGGCCCGCGTTTCAATTCCGTCATCACGAAAGCGCAGTGAACGAATCCCATTCCGCGCCCTACAAACTGAGCGTGGCGGAGGGCCGTTACGAAATTTCAGGAGCGAACAACAAACTGCCGCCGTGTCGCATGCGGCTGCACGGTTGCGACTCGAGCTTCCGTTCCGAGCCGGGCTGGATTCACCAGGTGGTCTATCGCGTGGAACAGGAACGCGGTTATGCCCACGAGGGCGACCTGTGGAGCCCGGGGATTTTCGAAGCCAGCCTAACGAATGATTGCACCGCCACGCTGATCGGTTCGACGGAGGCGTGGGGCATTGCCGATGTCATCACGCCCGAGGCGCTGTTGAATGCGGAACACGAACGGCGCGCGCGCTTGCTCGCGCAGGCCCCGCCGGCGGCGCGCGAAGGTCTCGCGGCCGAATTGGTTTTCGCGGCCGATCAATTCATCATTCAACCGGCCGGCCGAGTGAGCGATGCGACGCGCGCCCATGCCGCGGGCGACGAAGTGCGCACGGTCATCGCCGGTTATCATTGGTTCACCGATTGGGGCCGCGACACCATGATCAGCCTGGAGGGTCTTACCCTAACGACTGGTCGATGGGCCGAAGCCGGTTACATCCTGCGCACCTTCGCCCATTACGTGCGCGACGGCTTGATCCCGAACATGTTTCCCGAGGGAGAAAACGAAGGCCTTTACCATACCGCTGATGCCACGCTTTGGTTTTTCCACGCGCTCGGACGCTATCTTAGCCTAACGAATGATCGCATCACCTTGCGCCTGTTGCTGCCGACTTTGATCGAAATCGTGGAAGCGCATCTGCGCGGGACGCGTTTCAACATTCATCTCGATCCCGCGGACGCGCTGCTCACCCAGGGCGCGGAGGGTTATCAGCTCACCTGGATGGACGCGAAGATGGGCGATTGGGTGGTGACGCCGCGGCGCGGGAAAGCGGTCGAAGTGAATGCGCTCTGGTTCAATGCGCTCAAGCTGCTCGCCAGCTGGGTTCGCCTAACGAATGGTGAAGACGAGGCGCGGCGCTACGAAGAACAGGCGGAACGCACCCGCCAATCCTTCAATGCGCGCTTTTGGTACGAGGGCGGCGGTTATCTCTATGACGTGATCGACTGCGGCGGCGTATCCGGCCTGGTCGACACCTCCTGCCGGCCCAATCAGCTCCTCGCTATTTCGCTCGATCATCCGGTGCTCGATGAATCGCGCTGGCGTGCCGTCATCGACGTCGCAGAGCGCGAACTGCTCACGCCCGTCGGGTTGCGCTCGCTTTCGCCGGATGATTCCGATTACCAGCCGATTTACAGCGGCGACCTGCGCGCGCGCGATGGTGCTTATCACCAGGGAACAGTCTGGGCCTGGCTCATCGGTCCCTTCATCGATGCGTGGAAAAAAGTGCATCCCGATGACGCGGCGGGCGCGAAAAAATTTCTCGAAGGCTTCCGCGATCACTTCGACGAAGCGGGCATTGGCACGATCGGCGAAGTCTACGACGCGCGCGCTCCACACAAACCCGGCGGTTGCATCGCGCAGGCCTGGAGCGTGGCGGAAGTTTTGCGCAGCTGGGTGAAGTAGGCGCCTGCCGGCCCGAGTGAACCGCTAACCGCTCGTTAGGCAAGGTGGATCGTGCGCTCCGCGCGCGCTTTTAGATTCTCAATCGCAATTCCTGATCGGCTTCTCCCTTCCGCATCCAAATCGAGCGCGGAGCGCTCGACCCACCGATTGCGCTCTGCCTGCTTCTCGTCGATTACTTCCGCTCATGAAATTTTCCGGGACAACGGCGTTATTGATTTTCGTCGCCGCGATTCATTTGCAGGCCGCGCCGAAGCCAACGCCAACGCCCCGCCCCGCACGCTGGCCATGGTCCAAGCCGACGCCGACTCCGACACCTCCGCCGCCCACGCCACCGGCGAAGCCCACACCGATTCCACGCGCCATGGCCGCGCCGACGCCGCAAATCGCGCTCCCGCATTACGACGAAGAGACCAGCACACGGTTGCAAATTTTTCTCGATAACCACCAATTCGGTCCGGGAAAAATCGACGGCGAGATGGGCGAATTTTTTCGCAAGGCGCTCCTCGCCTACAAACGCGCCCACGACATGCCGTTGAACGGCTCAGTCGATCAGGCGCTGCTCAGCGAAGTGCGAGAAGCGTTCACGACATGGACGGTTCCACCCGAAGCATTGGACTTCGTCGGCGAGACGTCATCGAAACCGGAAGAACAGTCGAAATTGAAAGCGTTGAAATACGGCTCGCTCCTGGAACTGACCTGCGAGCGCTTCCACGCCGCGGAAGCATTCGTTAGGAAAATCAATCCCGGCGTGAACCTCGACCAGCTCAAGCCCGGCGACACCGTGCGCGTGCCGAATGTCATTCCATTCAAGATCGAGGACATGCATGAAGGATTCGTGCCGGATAATCCGGCCTTCGCGAAACGAAAACTGTTCGTCGATACGCACGAGCGCTTTCTCGAGATTCGTGAAGGCGACAAATTGATCGCGGAATTTCCCATCACACCCGGCTCGAAAACTTTGCCCGCGCCCATCGGCACCTGGCGCATTCTCGGCATCGCAACCATGCCGTGGTTTCGTCATGACGAAGGCGTGCTCAACGGCGGCGTCGTTACCGATACGTTTTACAATTTGCCCTCAGGTCCGAACAATCCAGTTGGTGTTTTGTGGATGGGCTTGAACAAACCGCACGTCGGAATTCACGGCACGAATAATCCTGAAACGATCGGGCGCGCCGCCAGTCACGGCTGCATTCGCACCGCCAACTGGGACGCCGCGCGGATCAAGGATCTCGTGACCAAAGGCGACGTGGTCGAGATTTTCTAACGCATAAGCGCCAGCGGCGTGAGCAGGACCAAATCCGCCAGAGCCGTTCGCACATCTGACGGCAGGCGGGTTCCGGGAGAGTGAAGTAGCGCGAGCAGAAAGCCGCTCACGGCAACGCACATGCGAATACCGACGGCATTTGGCCTAACGAGTCCTGGCGAAAGCGAGATAACCACCAGCGCAACCAGCAAGAGCAGAATGGCGCGGCCGATCTTCGGAAACTCTGTCGCAATTGAAATGCGGCCCTGCGCCAAATCGAGGTCGCGTTCCCAGATTGCGATGCTGATGCAATTGAGCGCGCAAAGCGCAGCGAAGAGCAGCCATGCCGGCAAGGCTGCACTGGTTAGGCTGCGCACCAGGCCGACCATGGTTCCGGCGGCGAAGATGAAACCGATGCTGACTTCCTTGAGCGGCAGCGCACGCCAGACGAAGGGCGCGAAGCGGTTGATGGCAAGATAAAGCAGCGCGCAAAAACCAACAGCCGCGCCGACGCGAATCGCGAACCAATCGAGTCGCGCGATGAAAAATAAATCGGCCAGAGCAATCATTACGATGCTCACCGTCCAGAGCGCACCGTGTTTGCGACAAAACTTCTGCCGCAACGAAGCCGGTGAGTGTTGGCCTAACGAGAGGCTGTCGCCGAAGCGATCGGCCAGGTAAATTAACCATGCCGTGAAAAAGAGCGCGGGCGTCGCGCCGCTTGGAATGGTGATGTGAAAGGTGCGCGCGAAGAGCCAGTGCCAACTGATCGCCACGAGAGGCGCGTCCAGACAAACCAGGTTCAGCCAAAGAAGCGGGTTGTAGCGAAGGCGCTCTGTCGGCGTTTCAAAACATTGCGTGGGGTCGACGTGTTTGGACGGCGACAGAGCGCCGTCGCTACAACTCTTGCTCGCCGCCGTCTCAATCATACGTTAAACTTCCAGCGGCAGGCGGCCCTCTCTTCTATGCAATCCAAAGGCATCTCCATGGACAATGCGGCAGTCGCCGGCCTTCCCAAACACCTGCTGCAATTCGCGGTCGATCAGCGCTACGACGAATACACCTCGGTCGATCATGCCGTGTGGCGATTCATCATGCGGCAGAACATTTTCTTCCTCAAAGAATACGCGCACAAAGTTTACTTCCAGGGATTACTCGAGACCGGCATTTCCTTCGAACGCATTCCGCGCATCGATGAGATGAATGAAATTCTCGGCCGCATCGGCTGGGGCGCAGTGGCGGTGGACGGATTTATTCCGCCGGCCGCCTTCATGGAATTCCAGGCTTACAAGGTGCTCGTGATCGCGTGCGACATGCGCCAGATCCATCACATCGAATACACGCCGGCGCCCGACATTGTGCACGAAGCGGCGGGACACGCGCCCATCATTGTCGATCGCGAATACTCAAACTACCTGCAGCGTTTCGGCGAAGTCGGCGCAAAAGCGATGCAAACGAAGAAGGACTTCGAGTTGTATGAAGCAATCCGGCATCTTTCGATTTTGAAGGAGCTGCCGAACTCCGATCCGAAAAAAGTGGAGGAAGCAACGCGCGAAGTAGAGCGGCGGTTCGCGAATCTCGGCGATCCATCAGAGATGGCGCTGCTCTCGCGACTGCATTGGTGGACGGTGGAATACGGACTCATCGGCACATTGGAGCAGCCAAAAATTTACGGAGCCGGTCTGCTCTCTTCCATCGGCGAATCGGTTTCCTGTCTCGAATCGAATGTGAAGAAGCTTTGGTATTCCGTCGAGGCGGCGCAGCAGCCGTTCGATATTACTACCAAGCAACCGCAGCTTTTCGTCTGCCGCGATTTCCAACATCTGAGCGATGTCCTGGAAGAGTTCGCGAGCAGGATGGCTTATCGCGTCGGAGGAGTGGAAGGCTTGCACAAAGCGATCGAGTGCGCGCGCCCGGCCACGGCGGAATATTCATCGGGTCTGCAAGTCACCGGCATTTTCAGCGAAGTGCTGATGGACGATAAACAGCAGGCAATTTACCTGCGCACGACCGGACCGACGGCGCTGGCCTTTAACTACAAACAACTCGAAGGCCACGGCAAAGATCGTCACGCGGAAGGATTCGGCGCACCGATCGGGAAATGGAAGGAACCGACGCTGCGCGAAGGTGAGCAGGCGAAGGTGGAATTTGAAAGTGGCGTAGTAGTTAACGGCAAGGTCGAACGACTCGTTAGGCAGGATGGCAAGCTCTTGCTAGTTACTTTCTCCAACTGCACGGTGAAGCACGGCGATCGCGTCCTGTTCGACCCGGCATGGGGCGAATACGACATGGCGGTGGGCGATCGCATTGTTTCGGTTTTCAACGGCGCGGCCGACAAGGATGCTTACCTTGAAGTCGCACTCGTGCCGAAAGAGCGCACCATCAAAGTTCCGTCCGATGCGAAGCGCAAGAAACTCGAGAACCTTTACCAACAGGTGCGCAACATCCGTGAAACAAAGAAAGGTTACGAACGGCTCGGCGAAATCTGGGAGACGCAGCAGGCCGAGCACGCCGATGATTGGCTGCTCTCCATGGAAATTTTCGAATTGCTCGACGACGCCGGCGAACAAAACGAGCTGAAACAAAAGATCGTCACGTTCCTGAACGAGAAGAAGCTGATCGACAGAGACAAAGCCACGCTCATCGAGTGGGGTTTCAGGTTAGTGACCTACCACAAGGCTGGGTTGCAAACCGCAGCGCACTAACAAGCCACTCGTTAGGCCAACGAGTGCAATAGTCTCGACTGAATAGGTCGCTTCCGGTCACTCTTGCGTCGTGAAAGAAGCTCCAGTTGCTCCGCCTGAGGCGGACGTCATCATCGCTAAACCAGATGCGCCGATTCCGCGCCAGATCCGTTACATCATCGGCAATGAAGGTTGCGAGCGCTTCAGCTTCTACGGGATGCGGAACATCCTCACCGTGTTCCTCGTTTCGTCCCTGCTCATGTATCTGCCGGAAGCGGATCGCGAGCATGCGGCCAAGGATGTCTTCCACACTTTCGTCATCGGCGTTTACTTCTTCCCGCTGCTCGGCGGCTGGCTGGCGGATCGATTCTTCGGAAAATACAACACCATCCTTTGGTTGAGCCTGGTCTATTGCGTCGGGCAGGCCTGCCTCGCCATGTTCGTTACCAATCGCACCGGCTTTTATGTCGGACTCGGGCTGATCGCGCTTGGTTCAGGTGGAATTAAGCCGTGCGTGGCGGCGTTCGTCGGTGATCAATTCGATCAGACGAACAAGCATCGCGCGAAGGTCGTGTTCGATTCCTTCTACTGGATCATCAACTTCGGTTCGCTCTTCGCTTCGTTTTTGATGCCGATTTTCTTGAAACAGCTCGGACCAGCCATCGCCTTCGGCATTCCCGGCGTGCTCATGTTTATCTCGACGGTGATTCTTTGGCTGGGTCGCAGGCAATACGTGATGCTGCCGCCCGCGCCGCCCAATCCGCACTCGTTCCTGCGCGTGTCGCGCGACGCGATCATGTCGGGAATTCGCGGACAAGTTCTTGCGCTGGTTGCTCTGGCGCTGGCCGTCATTTCCTTTCTTTCCATCGCGAAATGCGGCTTCGTCATCTCCGCCTGTCTCGCGCTCGTCGCGATCATTGCCTTCGGTGGCATCGGTGTCTGGTTGCAACTTGAAGCTGTGCGCGGACAACATCCCGACGAAGCCATCGAGGGCGTGCGCGCAGTCTTGCGTGTGCTTGTGCTCTTCGCGCTCGTCACGCCGTTCTGGTCGCTCTTCGATCAGAAGGCATCGACCTGGGTTTTGCAGGCCAATGCCATGAGCAAACCGAGCTGGTTCCAGTCATCGCAAATGCAGGCGCTCAATCCTGCGCTCGTCATGATGCTCATTCCATTCAACAACCTCGTCCTTTATCCGATGCTGCGCCGTCGCGGTTACGAACCGACTGCGCTGCGCCGGATGACTGCCGGCATCGCATTCTCCGGAGTGGCCTGGATCGTAGTTGGTCTAATGCAACTCGTGCTCGATCGCGGGAGCGCCTTTTCGATCACGTGGCAAGTGTTGCCCTACATGTTTCTCACCTTCGGCGAAGTGCTCGTCTCGGCGACGGGCTTGGAGTTCGCCTACAGCCAGGCGCCGCTGGCGATGAAGAGTGCGATCATGGCGTTTTGGAATCTGTCCGTCACGATCGGCAATCTCTGGGTGCTGGTGGTTAACGCCGGCGTGCAAAACGTGAAGGTGATCGATTTCATCAAGTCGAGCGGCTACGGTTTGATGGCGTTCCAGATGTTTTTCTTCGCGGTCTTCGCGTTCGTGGCCGCGCTGATTTTCGGTCTGGTCGCGCGGCGTTACCCGCTCGCCGATCACTACCGAAAATCCGCTTAATCACGCGCGCTCATGCGCCTCAGTTCCGGGGAGCACGGGCTGTCAGCCCGTCCGCGGCTCGGGAGCCTCCCGGGCCTGCTGCGCGAAAGCGCCAAGTTTGTCGGCAGCGAAATGTTCGCCGGAAACTCCCGGCGAACTACGGGCTAACAGCCCGTGCTCCCCGGAATTCTATTTCCACACGCCGGCACATTGTAGTTCGTGCCTAACGATCGCAGCCCAGTCGCGATTCGCCGCTGGACTCGCCGGGCTCGGATGCAGGATGCGCGCGATCTTTGGCTGTGCTTCTGGAAAAACTTGCTGCGCGCGTTTCGTGGCAAAATCACCGATGCCGATGAGCCATTCGGGTTCGAGCGCAGCGATAACTTCGCGCAGGTGCTGATCGCAAACGTTGAAGAGCGGCAACCTCTCGTTAGGCGGAAGCTTGTTCGGCGTGCGGTTGCTCCCGCTCTCCTCGAGGAAGGCGAGCGGGCAGTAATTCACCACGAAATGTTCGGCGAAGAATTTTTCGGCGGTGCCGAAACGTTCGCGGAACAATCCCCACAAACGCTGGCCACTGATTTCACTCCGCGTGCAACTGAAACCAGTGATGATCCTCTTCGGATGCTGACGGCGCGGCGTACCGATTGGCGCCTGGATGCCTAACCAATCGCGCACCGCGGAGATCTCGCCGAACGGAACCCCCGTCTGCGCCATGCCGAACGGCCCGGGATTCATGCCGAGAAAAACGACGCGCTTCCGCGTCGCGCCGTAGCGCTGCAGATAAATCTCGTGCGCGGCCCATGCGTACTCGAGCGGATTGTAAACATGCGTGACCGGCGGCGCGAAATGCAGCCTCCCGCTCGCAATGCGGAGACGAACCGCGGCATTCAGCATCCGTTGCGTCGTCGCGACCCGTGGTCCGGACATGATTCCAATGTAGTTGTTGTGGCGCCCACAGCACGAGCATGTCCCATTTCTTTCGCGAAAAGCGCCGATTTCAGCGCCTATCTCGGCAGGCCGTCGTGGTTTTTTGCCAGCGGGACCAGTGCAGCAAAAACCTCTTGCGCGGGGAGCGAGACGTCCGCGCGCAGATTCATTTCCGGATCGTCTATCAGTGCGCGCAGCATCAGCTGCTTTCTTGCATGGAAACCAATGAAGTAGGCATTCAGTGCCGGCACTTGCACGAGGAACAGTGCGGCCGGCGTGAGATGATTCTCCTGCGAGACTTTGTCACGCGCGGACGTGGCAAGACGCGCAAAGTTCTTTCCGCCAATGCTGGCCGCTTCCCATCCCTCTTCGCTTTTTTGCATGACGAGCGAGGTGCGCGTTTCGCCCCGGAGATTGACCGGATAAATGACCTTATCAATCGCCTTGAGCAATCCAGTTGGATCTGAGTCCGGCTTGTAGGCGCTCAAAGCTCCCAGTTCGACCATGAAGACGACAAGTGAATCGCCTAACGAGGCACTTTGCAGTTCGTCAGCGGAGGCGAAATTAAGTTCGCGCGCGTTTTCTCTCTCACTCTCTTGCAGGCGCTTCCAGGCGAGCCCGGCCGCTTCGCGCGATTCGGCGCTCTTTTCTTGCGCACGGGATTCCTCGGACTGTTGCGCGCAAACCATCCCGGTGCCGATGCAAAGAATTGCCACGAGCAGGCAAGCCCTAGTGGCGCGCTCACTTGACCTCATAATAATCGTCCCCGTGCGTGTGATCGGGACCGCTCACATAGTTTCGATAGGTCTCCCAACGTTGATCGCCGCCCGAACTGAGCAGACCTGGAGGAGGCCATGGATCATTGACCAGGACCAACCGCGTTCCCTGGGAAACCTTGTATCCAGCGACTACCATCATGTGTCCGCTGACAACGTTTCTCTCATCGTTCCAAATCCAGGTAAAAGTGAAGGGCTTCTTATCGTTTATCTGCTTTCTTAAATCATCCCAGCTAAGCGGCGCACCCGCGGTCATAAGAAAAGTGAACCCGTACTTGTCGAATTCGGGACAGCCACCTCGGATACAAGCGCGAGGCACTTTGCGATCGCAGCAACTACCCTCACCGAACCTCTTGTTGGCCTCATCACATTGCGTGGCCTTCACACCGAGAAACTCCATCACCATCTGAGCACTGGCTGCCCAGCACCATTTATCGGTTAGCTGCGGTCGAAGCGCGACTGAGAGTGAGACGCCTTGAGAGTTTAGGCGGTCAATCCCGCTCAGGAGAAAAACCAAGGCGAGCACTGTAATCGACACTTTTCGATTCATGGATTCATTCGTTCGGCAGGACCCTCGTTAGAGCAGACCGCGTCCAGTCATATATCCCATGGACGCATTTGGCCAATAATCCTGATGCGTGTCTCTTAGTGCCGAATGAAATCGATTACGTCCTTTGATCATCCGAGAAACCAGTCGCCCGAGCGGCCGCCTGCCTTGGGTCGTGCTTGACCCGGCGCGATCGATGGATAAACAGGGGAGGCAAACTCTTGCCTAACGAGTACTAATGCGCGTCCTGGCCGATCTTTTCGAGAACAACCGCAAGTGGGCGGCGCGCATCCGACAGCAGGATCCGAATTTCTTCCTCGATCTTTCGCGACAACAGGCGCCGAAATATTTGTGGATTGGTTGCTCGGACAGTCGCGTGCCGGCGAACGAGATCGTCGGACTTCTTCCCGGTGAACTTTTCGTGCATCGCAACATCGCCAACATCGTCGTGCATACCGACCTGAATTGTTTGTCGGTCATGCAGTTCGCGGTCGATATCCTGAAGGTCAGCCACATCATCGTTTGCGGACATTACGGCTGCAGCGGCGTGCGGGCGGCGTTGCGCCGCGACCGGATCGGGCTGAGCGACAATTGGCTGCGGCACGTGCAGGATGTGCGGCAGAAACACGAAAAATGCCTAACGAGTGCTGGAAGTGAGACGGCCGCTGCTGATCGCCTGGGCGAACTAAACGTGATCGAGCAGGTCGCCAATGTCTGTCTGACTACGATTGCCCGTGATGCCTGGGAACGCGGACAGGAGTTGTCGGTGCACGGCTGGATTTACGGAATACAGGACGGATTGCTGCGCGACCTTGGGGTCACGGTTACTGGCGTGGAGGAAACGCTTCCCGCTTACGAAGCGGCGGTAGCGGGGCTGGGTTGAACATCCTGCACCCGCTCGCATCCGGGATTGCTTCCGCCGGCGAAATTTGTTATGCGAAGCAGAACTCTATATGCAGGCAACAGCACAGCCAGCCGGGAAGGAGATTTCCCAAATGATTAACCCCACTGAAATTAAGGAACAAAACCGCGGCGACGGGCAGGCGATCGACGAAAGCCAGAACGTGGAACGGATTCGCGACATTCTGTTCGGTCCGCAGATGCGCGACTACGACGGGCGGTTCCAGCGCCTGGAAGAACGTCTCACCCACGAAGCGAACAATCTGCGCTGGGACTTGCAGAAACGGCTGGAAGCGATCGAGGCTTTTATGCGCGGCGAAACCGAGTCGCTGGGAAATCGCCTAACGAGTGAAAAAAACGAACGCACCCAGGCCCTGGAAAAAATCGGACGCGACCTGACCGAAGCGGCGCGCCATTTGAACGACCGTCTAACCAGTCTCGATGGGCAAATAGCGAAAGAGATTCGCGATTTGCGCGAGCAAATGCTCGATCATTCCAAAGCGCTTAGCACCGAGATCAAGGACAAGCACGACGCACTGAAAGCGAACCTTGATCATGAAGCCGGACAGATTCGCGGCAGCATGACAGCGAAGGACCACCTCGCGGAAATGTTGAGCGAGCTTTCGCTGCGGTTGAAAAACGAATTCCGCGTGCCGAACGGTTCCTAGGCCGCGCTTTCAATGCGCGCCTCGAAGGATTCGCCGGACGAGCTCGAGGAGCTCCGGCGTCTGCTCCTGCGCAAGGAACGCGAAGAGCTGACGCGTTTGCGCGAACGGCTGGCCGATCAACAACTGCGCGCGCGCGAGGTAGCCGGCATCCTGCCGCAGGCGGTCAAGATGAGCCGCGCGCACAACGAGGAATTAACCCGCGCGCTACAGCCGTCGGTGGAAAGCTCGGTGCGCGAATCGATCAGCTCGAATCCGAAAGTGTTCGTCGATGCGCTCCATCCAATTCTCGGGCCGATGGTGCGGCGCTCGATTGCGGAAAGTCTGCGGCGCTTGCTGCAATCGTTAAACGAAACACTCGCGCACACTTTTTCCTGGCAGGGATTGAAGTGGCGCTTCGAAGCGTTGCGCACGGGCAAAAGTTTCGCCGAGGTGGTGATGCTGCGCAGCCTGGTCTACCGCGTCGAGCAACTCTTCCTCATTCATCGTGAGACCAGCCTCTCGTTAGTCCATGTCGCGGCCGATCCGAACACGGCGCAGGATTCCGACATGATCGCAGGCATGCTGAGCGCGATCCAGGATTTTGCCCGCGATTCCTTCAAGACGAGCGACGATTCGGCGCTGGAAGAATTTCGCATCGGCGAGTTACAGGTCTGGATCGCACCCGGACGTCACGCCTATCTGGCCGCGGTCATTCGCGGAACGCCGCCGCGCGAATTGCGCACCACGCTCGAAGAAACCATCGACAGCATTCACATCCTGGAAGGAACGGCGCTGGCTCATTTCAACGGCGACGCCAAGCCGTTCGAGACCTTGCGACCGGACCTCGAGGCCTGTCTGCGCGCGCAGTATCACAAGAAGGAAGGAGAATCGGGCCGGCACGCCCGCGCATGGTCACTCATCGCCATGGCCGCTGCGTTCCTTCTCTTTGTTTCCTACACGGTGGCGCAAAGACATTTGCGCTGGCGCGATTTCCTTCACCGTCTCAACGCCGAGCCCGGCATCGCCGTGACCTCGGCGGAGAAAAATTGGTTCCGCTCTTCACAGATCACCGGCCTGCACGATCCGCTGGCGGCTGACCCGACGACTCTGGCCCGGGCGTCCAAGGTCGATGCGTCGCACATTCAATTTGATTGGAAGGACTATTTCGCGCTCGATCCCGTGAGTGTGCAACGGCGATTCGCGCAGCATTTCGGCATGCCAAAAGGTCCGCAGGTCACGATCGACAAGAACGCGGTGCAGATTTCCGGCGAAGCGCCCTACGAATGGATCGAACGCGTGCGCCGTGAAGCCGCGCAGATTCCCGGCGTTGCCTCGCTGAACGAGCGCGATTTGAAAATCACCTACGATCCCGCGCTCGCGCTCAAGCGTTTCACGGACGCGTATCCATTGCCGACTACAGTAAAGGCGGCAGTGGCAAACGGCACCGTGACTTTGGCCGGAAGCGCGCCGTACGAATGGGTCGCGCCGATGCGCGATGGCGCGACGAAGCTTCCCGGCATCAATGCGATCAACGGCGATGATCTTATCGTCGAATTCGATCCGAAGCTGGTCCTGCAACGTTTCCAGGACCGTTTCAGTTTGCCGGATTCGGTCAACGCCAATGTGCAGGCGGGCCGATTGAGTCTGACCGGGGAGGCACCGCATGCCTGGCTCGATCGGGTGCGACGCGGCGCGACGGGAGTGCCGGGAATTCGCGAGCTCGACGACCAGAAAGTCGAGGACATCGATCAACGCACCTTCCAGCAATCGAAGTCAGTGATCGAAAGCGCGTATGTCTATTTTCTGACCAACAAGGACAACTTCGCCACGGAAGGATTCGCCGCGCTCTCGCGTTTGCCGGACGAAATCCGGCGCTGTTTCACCGCCGCCCAACGTGTGGGCATAAACACGAACCTTGAGATTCGCGGTTATGCGGATGCCGTGGGCGGAGAAGGCGCCAACGCCGACCTGAGCCGGCGGCGCGCCGAAGCGGTGCGTAATTTTCTGGTTTCATGCGGACTGGACGGAGGGATGATGAAGTCGTTAGGCTTGGGAGCGCCACCGCCTCCGAAGCCGGGCGAAAAACCGTCGCCCGAGCAATCGGACCGGCGCGTCGCCTTGCGCATCCTTATCCAACCTTAACTGTGATCCAAAAAAAGGTCTGCATGATCGGCGCATCCGGCGTCGGGAAAACGAGCCTCGTTTCGAAGTTCGTGCACAGCATTTTTTCCGACAAGTATCTGACCACGGTCGGAGTGAAGATCGACAAGAAGACCGTCAACCTCGACGGTAACGAGATCATGCTCATGATCTGGGACCTTGCGGGTGACGATGATTTTCAGCGCCTGCAAACTTCCTACCTGCGCGGCACGAGCGGTTACCTGCTCGTGGCGGATGGAACACGCCGCGTCACCTTTGAGCAGGTGCTCGAGATTCAAACGCGCGTGGCGCAGGCCATTCCGGACGCGCCATTCATCCTGGCGCTGAACAAAGCCGACCTCGCGCCGCAATGGGAAGTGAACGACGGCGATATGAGCGGCCTAACGAGTCGTGGCTGGAAAGCAATCAAGACGAGCGCGAAAGACGGCGCGTGCGTCGAGGACGCGTTCACCGATCTGGCGCGCATGATGACGGCGGCCTGACGAAATGATGCGCGCGAAGAATGATTCTGGGGAGCACGGGCTGCCAGCCCGTCCGCCTCGGCAGTCTGCCGAGGCGCTGCGCAGCGCCATAAAGGAAAATTTTTCCCAACTTGATTCATTCACACAACCCAGATGTTGCCGGGAAACTCCCGGCAACTACGGGCTAACAGCCCGTGCTCCCCGGAACTAAATGCCGACGAACAGCGTAACGACCGCAAACTCCGTTCTGCAAACCCTGGGGTTTGCGCTCTTCCTTCGCGAACCTTCGGGCGCATTGCGCGAAATCGGCGAATCGCCGGCGTGGTTGAAAGAACTGTGGCCGAAAGTTGCATCCGGCGAGGACTCGTTAGACTCAGGCGTCTCACCCTTCCTGGAAAATTTTCTCGTCGATGCCGGCGAGTGCTGGAAGAAAGGCGGCGACGCTCGTGCCGGTTCTGGTCCGTGGGTGGAACAGGATGCACATGGTCAGAAAATTGAGTTGGAAGCAACCGCGCTGACACTCGAGGGCCAATCAATTCTGCTTCTCGAAAAACTCGGTGAAGCCTTCGAAGCGAAGAAGGCCGTGCTGCAAAAGGCGCGTGAGACCATGATCGCGCATCAGCGCCTCAATTCCGAAATTCAGAAGAAGGAAATCCTGCTGCATTGCGTGGCCGAAGACATGACCGCCGCGCTCGGCAACGTCATCACTTCGCTTCGCCTCCTCGAAATGGAAGGGACCACGCCGAAGGGACAACTGCTTCTCGGGCTCGCTTCGCGCGCGGCGGAAGAACAGCGTGCGCTGATTCACAAGGTGCTGGCCGTTTTCGCGGATGAAATGAGCGCGCTTTTTACCCACAACGGCACCGCGGCCGAAGCGGAGCTGCAAGCTTCCATCGATCGCGTCCTCGACGCCGCCGAAACGCAAAGCGCGGAGAAAAAAGTGCGGCTCGTCCGCCCGACTCCACTGCCCGCCGGAATCAAGGTCTCGTTAGACCCAAATCATCTCGACCGTGTCATCGCCAATTTGCTCGAGAACGCGGTGGAACGCGCGCCGGGCGGCGGTGAGATCGCCCTTCAGGCCGAAGACGACGCGGACTTTGTCACCGTGAATATCGAAGACAACGGCGCGGCGGTTTCGACCGATGTCTGCGAGAACATGTTTTCCACACACGAGCCGACCGCGGTCGCCCCCAACTCGTCGCTCCTGCGACTGCATTTCTGTCGTCTGATGGTGGAGAGCTGCGGCGGCGAAATCGGCTGCGAACCGCGCGAGATGATCGGCAACCGTTTTTGGATCCGCCTGCCCAAAGTCATGAAATGAGAGAGCTCGTCCTAATCGACAGCGATTCGCTCACACGCGCGCTCATTTCGCAATCGCTCGCCGGACAAGGCTGGCGCGTCTTTGAAGCAGAAAATGGCGAAGCCGGTTTCGAACTGGTGATGAAACATCGTCCCGCCGCCGTGCTCTGCGCCTTGCGTACGCCGAAGCGCAACGGCTTCAAGGTATGCCGCGCCATTCGCGAACAACGCGACCTGACCGGCACGCGCGTCATTCTTACCAGCGTGAGCGGATTCGCCAACGACCGCGACAGCGCCTTCGCCGCGGGCGCGGATGATTATCTGGTCAAGCCGATCGAGCCGGCGGAGTTGCTGCGCGTTTTGGAAAAATGCAAAGACGGCGCACCGACCGGCGTTAAGAAAGAGGAAACGAAAGCGCCGAGCGGTCCGACGCTGGTGCGCTTCTGGGGCGTGCGCGGTTCGATTCCGACCCCCGGCGCCGATACCGCTGTCACGGGCGGCAACACTTCGTGCGTGGAAGTTCGCGCCGGCAATCAGGTCATCATCCTCGACGCGGGTTCCGGCATTCGCCGCCTCGGCCAGGCGTTGATGAAGGAATTTCGCAACATGCCGGTCAACATCACCATGCTGGTGACGCACACGCACTGGGACCACATCCAGGGATTTCCGTTTTTCATTCCGGCTTACAATCCGCGCGTCAACATTCGCATCCTTGGTTACGAAGGCGCGGTGCACGGCTTGCGCGGCGCGCTCTTCGAGCAAATGCAGAGCGCATTTTTCCCCGTCGGACTCAATCAAATGGCCAGTCGTGTCACCTTCGAAGAACTGGAGGACATGGAATTCGATCTCGGCGGAATCAAGATCCGCTCGATGTTCGCCAATCATCCGGGGATTTGTCTCGGCTATCGCCTAACGACTGCTGCGGGCGACGTGGTTTATCTGCCCGACCACGAAGCCTACGAACGATACGAAGTGGAACGGCAACGCGCTGCCGGTGAAACTTCCGCGGCCGGCTTGGAACACGCGCGTTTGCAGGACGAGCAGGTCATCGCCTTCTTGCGCGACGCCGATGTGGTCATGGCCGATTCACAATACGATCTCGCCGAATACGAAACGCGCCGCGGCTGGGGACACACCTGCGCGGATGACACGGTCGATCTCGCCATCCGCGCCAACGTGAAACAGCTTTTCCTTTTTCATCACGATCCCGATCACAACGACACGAAGATCGATGAGATGGTTTCCAGCGCGCGAGAAAAAGTGCGCGAGAAAAATTCAACCTTGAAGGTCGAAGCCGCGCGCGAAGGCGCGGAATACGTGCTACCGGCTCCGTTGTAGCGGCGGTCTATGACCGCCGAAGAGCAGCGTCCGAACAACGGAACGCGACCGGCACGTCTGCGGCGTCTGGATAGAACCTATCTGCGATCGCCGGTTTATTTTGTTACGGCATGCACGGCCAATCGACGAACCTTACTGGCAAATCGCGAGGTCCACGACGCGTTTGTTCAATTCGCGCAGAAAGGAACTGAGCGCGGCGCGTGGATCGGACGATATGTTATCATGCCGGATCATCTTCACTTGTTTATCGCTCTCGATGATGAGGAAGCGGGTCTCACGACCTGGATGAAATCGTTGAAGAACACGATTTCGAAGACTCTGCGTTCGTTAAATATGGAATCGCCACATTGGCAGAAGGGTTTCTTCGATCATGTTTTGCGTAGCGGAGAATCCTATTCTGAGAAATGGAATTACGTCCGATTGAATCCGGAACGCGCAGGATTGGTTCTGCGCGCGGATGATTGGCTTTACCAAGGCGAGATTTGTCCGCTCGATGTTCGGCGGTCATAGACCGCCGCTACAACTCAGAGCTTTCGCTCTAGTGGATAACCGGATCGTCGTCGGTCCAGAGAATTTTGTCGGGGCCGGCGGAGCGGATCTCCATGTGATCGCGCGAGATCTGGTGGAAGAAATACGGCGTGCCCCAACGATCGATCAGCTCGCCTTTTTCATTTAGCTTTATGCCTTCAGGCGGACCGAGCGTGGCCTGCTTGCGATTTTCGCCCATGATCGCGGCCATGATCTCGGCGTTGGTGCCCACTGGATTCTCGCCCGCGATCGTGCGGTAATCGCGAATCATCAAACTCACTCTGTCGATCTCGAGCATGGCCTCCTGGTCAGGCGGCGCGAATGCTTCCTGTTTCGCATTCAGAATCGAGTTCGCATTTGGCGATGGCGCGTTCTTAGCCGGCCGGGGCACGGGCGTGGGAATACGCGGCGCGATGGAGACGGAAGGTTCAGGTACGGGAGCAGACGGCACGGACGGTGAACTACTCGTTAGGTTATCGGTAGCTTGAACTGCCGGTGCCGGCTTTTTCCTGTTGGTGGTGTGACGACGGCTGGCCCAGATCTCCAGGCCAATGCCAAACGCAAGTACGGCCACCAGCACCGGAAGGAGCGGACCGCGCAGCCGTTTCGAGATCGCCATCGATCCTGCCTAACGAGTGCTTCTCTCTCTCATGACTCAGCTCATGAAGCCGAGATCAGGCACGGAGAAGCGGCCGAGATTTGGAAAAACCGTGCTCATGTTACTGGCATCGACGCCGAACCATTTCGCCATGGTGGCGGCAAACTGATCGACCGACGTGGTCGGAATCCAGCGGCCGGTGCTGGTGTCATCCGGTCCGCCGACGGCGAGCGTGGGCCATTTGCCATAGGTCTTCTGGCCGCTGACCGCGCCGCCCATGATGAGGTGATGACTGCCCCAGCCGTGATCGCTGCCTAACAAGTTGCTCGGGAAGGTGCGGCCGAAATCGCTGTTGGTGAAACAGGTCACGCGCTTCTCGAAATCGGCGTCACCGTACTGCGCGCCGATCTTGTGCATGGCGCATTGGAACGCATTCATGCTCTGACTGAGCTCGGCGAAAAGATTGGCCTGGCTGCCGGTAATAACGGTGGCGTTGTTCTGCGTGGTCGAGCCCGCGTTATCGGTTTGCGCAGTGTGGGTGTCGTAGCCACCGACCTGGACGAAGAAGATCTGGCGCTTCATCCCGAGGCCGCCCTGCGCCGCGCTGCGATAACCGGCGTCGATAATACGCGCGACCATCTTCAATTGTGACATGAGGCTGGAACCGAAATTCTTTCCGCTATTCGGCACGATGATGTTCGGAAAATTCGCCGTGACGTTAAAGTAAGGCGAGAGAAGCGGCGAGTTTCCCAGGGATGTGGAAAGGCCCGAGCCAGTGGCAATGGCGTGATCGAGTGCCAGCGCATAATTCTGCAAGAGCATGTTCGACTGAATTTCATCGATGCCGAGAATGTTGCTAAAGGCGGTCTGGCGCGCGGTCGCGGCTGGACTGTAAGTGTTCATCGAAACCACGCCGCTGGTGTTGACCGAATACTGCTGCACCACGCCGCCGACTTCGAAGGTGTTGGCGCCCGCGAGGGAAATGGCGAGGGAAAGAACCGCGGCATTGCCGTTGCGCGGATTGACGGTGTCGAGCAAATCGGCGCAGCGTCCGCCCCACCCTGACGACGGCGGACGATCGGGAATCGATGTTTGCCACTGTGTGATCTGGTCACTGTGCGAAAAAAGCTGCGGCGGTTTTGTGACGCTGTTGTTGTTGTACTGCGCCTTGGTCATCGGATAGACCAGCGTGCCGACGTTAAACAGCGCGGCGAGCTTGCCGTTGTTCGTGTTTCCATTCACCGACGTCGGCGTGCCGTTGAACATGGCTGCGAGTTCCGGACAAGCCGGATGAATTCCGTAGCTGTGTCCGTCACTGTTACTCGGGTTCAAGGCAAGGGCAGTGGCACCGCTGCCATCGGTATTTGGAATGGCGAGCGAGGGCTGGCGAATAGTAGCGTAGCTGGCGTATTCGGAAGCGATCGTGGGAATGAATAGATTGTTCGCGTCGTTGCCGCCGTTCAGGAAAATGCAGACGAGTGCCTTGTAATCGGAGATGCCGGTCTGCGCCATGGCCGCATTGATGAAGCGCAGATCGCGAATGGTATTGCTAAGGGCGGCGGTCCCGAGCGCGGCGCAGGCAGCCTGGCGAATGAATTTTCGGCGCGTGGTAACTGAGTTATAGAATTGCGGATCCATTGCTAGCGTTGAATCGCGTACTCCGGCGAGGTGATGATGAGGTGGACAATGGCGCGGACACGATCGCGCATCTGCGTGGGCGTCGGATTGCCCGTCGTGTAAGGGAGATTGGTGGTGTTGGCGACAAAGTTGATGATAGTTGTCCTGGCCGATGAGCTGAGGCCCCCGGTGAGCAAATTGCCCAGCTGATCGACGAGCGCGGGAATGCCGGCATCAGCGGTTTGGGTCGGCGTCATGTACGGACTCAAATCCATCGTGATCGTGCCGCTGCCGCCGCGATAACTCGTTAGGCCTTTGGTGTTCGAGGAACTAAGGATGGCGGAGGCGAGTGTGTTCGTGAGTGTGACTACGTTCGTGTCAGTCGTGAGCTGGAACTCAGGCGTGGTGACGTTGTTGGCCGCGAGCGTTCCCGGATATTGGAAGCTTGGATAATAGAAGTTGAAAACCGTCGGCGAATTGAGCGGGGTCATGAGCAGGTCGGTGCTGAAACCGACGTCATATTTGCTCGTCTGGAATTGCACGTTGCCCGAGCGCGTGAGCGGCGGCGGCACGAGCATGTAAACGGTCAGGACATTAAGCGTTTCGGTCTTGATCGAGCCGCTTGGATTCGGAACAACAATGCTGAAATGATCTTCGTCCACAATGCCCGAAACGGTGAATTCGGCGTCGGTGTTCAAGCTTCCGGAGCTGGGCGAGAAATCCATCCAGACCTTGTCGTTCACTTGCAGGTTGTGATTGCCGAAAGTGCCGACCGTGATCGTCGCAGTTGCGGGACTGCCGACGTTCTTGATTGCGTAGCCCCCGGACAGCTTGGGAATAAGGACTGAACCGCTGCGCGCCGGCACCGTTGCAGGATCTTCGGTAGTGGTCACCGTGAAATGCGAAGAGTCAGGCAAAGACGCGACGGTATAGATTCCATTCGGCGCTCCACCAGTGGTGAAGTACAGATAAACTTCCGCGCCGATCGCGGCCGGGCCGGCGTTGTTGACGGTGATGGTGTTGGAATTCACCGCTTGCGTGTAAGCCGTTCCGCTGTTGCTCAACAATCCGGTGGCATTGACCGAGAAGGTGAAATCCGTGGGCGCGGGACTGCTAAGGACGCTGTAATTCGTCGAGGTCGGGTTGTTGTAGGGAATTGGCGTGTTGCCAGTAAAGTCGAGAAACACTGCATTACCGCTGCTCAAGTTGTTCTTCGAAGAAGTGGTGATGTTGAGAATGGTTCCGCCGCTCTGGCTGTAGGTGCCGGTCGTAGCTACCACCGGGAAGGCACGCGCTGGCCCGGTAAGTCTAAGCAATGGCTCACGTTGTTTGCCGGAAACATTCGCGATCGCCGCCGGCAAAGTAAGACTGCGCGCTTCGCCATCGAGCAGGATGGCTTTAATAACGGCCTGCATGTTACCGCGCACATGTTGGGCAGAACCATCATCGTTAAACTTCTGCACCACGCGATAAAGATAACCTGAGCTAGGATTGCTACTGACCAGTCTTTGAATCAGTTGCCGGCAGATGAACGGACCTACGCTCGAGTTGTTAAACATGCTGTCGATCGCCTTGTCCAAGTCGTTCAGGCAATAGGTATCGAACGCGACCTGGTTCGAATCGGATTCGGTGCCGGTAGTAGAACCCCCCGCGACGGTGTAACCCTGCGCCGGTGGGAGCACGACGTTATCGAGCACGATCTTACTACCTAGCTCGTGTTGCGTCGGCACCAGCACCATCGGATCGAGGTAATTGGCCGCCGGGTTGAAGTTGGTTGGCAAACGTCCGTTGCCTTGCAAATCCTGTCCGTAATTCCAGCCGGTAAAGACGCGCGCCACACCGGTAATGACATCCTGGTTGTAGGTCGGGACAAGGTTGCCGGCGGAATCGAGCACCAGCGTCCCGTCTGGCCAGAGCTTGTTTAAACCTAACGAGAAGAGCTGCATGATCTCGCGCGCGTAGTTCTCGTTAGGATGCACACCGGTCGTCAGGTTCCCCTTGGCGTTGCCGCGCATGTCGAGGTAAAGGCCCATGGCTGAGGTAAGCGTGACCTGCTTCATGATGTCGCGGAAGTTGCCGAAGGCGTTGTCAAGCAGCGTGTCGTAGTAATCGGCCAGGATGCGGCCGTTGTTATTCAAGTTGCCGACATCCGAAACGACCATGATTTCGCTCAGCGCAAACGCGACGCGCTGTCGTAGCTGATCGGGCGCGAGGATCGAACGTTTCCACCAGGCGTTAAACATCAAGGTATCCGGATAAAGATTGGTCGGGTCGGAGTTAACGTTAGCCAAGCACATCTGGCACAAGATCACTAGGAGGCAGAGCAAATTGGGTATCGATCCAGGCCGAGTAACCATTGTTTTTTACATAGGTAACATCGGTAGGACTCGCGCCGAAGGTGGCCTGGTTGAGGAAACGCGCCGCGCCCGCGTCCGTCCCGTGATCATCGGCATAGCCTGGATCGGCCTGCAAGGTCGGCGGCGTTTGCGAACCAAAGACCTGGGTGAGGTTGCCCTTGAATCTCACCCGCGGGATAAGTCACCGTGTGGATGTTGAGATAAGTCTGGCCGGTGAGAATGGCACTGACGATTCCCGCACGCCGTCCAGGTTCCGACATCGGCGATGTTCCAAATGTAACCGCCATCCGCTGTCTTCAGTTCCGGATGGAACTTATCGACGTCGTCGATGTCGAAAACGATCTGGCTCGGATTATTACCGACCGTCTCGGTGTGAATGTGATAAGCGGTGCGCGGTGAACTGAGACCGCTGTAACTGAAATGCAAAACGGCCTGTGTATGGTCGGCGCTTAAGCGCAGACTAGCCGCGCCCACCGCGGTGCTGATCGCGACTCCCTGCGGTTGCAGGTTAGTCGCGTAAAGCGTGTCGGTCGTGCTCGCCACGCCAGGATAATCGTAGGGCGAAAGCAGGTAACCGGGAGTAACACCGCTGCCGTTCGCGACGGGATTGGCCGTCGTGCCGGTGGGATCGATAAAATACGCGACCGAGACATTGTCGTTAGGCGTGCCAGCGCCGTGATTGTGCAGGACCTCGAAGTAATACTTCTGTCCCGCCACCAGTGAGAGCCAGCCGGACTTCTGGTTGGTCTGCGTGTTCCAAATCTCGGCACTCGTGCCCGGCGCATTGACCCATGCACGTCGCACCTTGGTCGCATACTGGTTGTCGTTCGCAATCCAAAGCTCGGCTGCGTTACTCGCCGCCAGCCAGAAGTAATAGTTACCCGTGGTCGGCGCGGTGAAGTAACCGCGCAAACGTTTGGCGGTGTTGTCCGCGTAGGCCGTATTGTCTTCCAGCGACTGCAGCGACGTATCTGTGCTGTTCGGCGCAAGGTTGGTCGGGATGTCTGCGATGGTAGAACCGGTCACGCCACTGGTCCAAACCTCACGGGTAATTGCGTTACCGGTATCGAAGATCTTGATGTCGAGCACGGAACTGCCGTTGCCGTTGCTATTAGTCGCCACAATCGCCACCTGATAATCGCCTGCCTGTGTAGGTGTGCCGCTGATTAATCCGGTGCTGGCATTCAGACTTAAACCAGGCGGCAAAGATCCGCTATTAGCACCTAACGAGTAGCTAGTCGAAAGGCTGGCTGCGTTAGTCGCTACTACCTTGAAGCTGAACGGTTGATTAACGAACCCGTAAACAACCTGCGGGCTCACTACCGTTGGCACAGCGGTAGCAGCTATCGGATACAACCGCGAAGTAGGTATGACCTGCTTCACCTGACTGTTGCTGTACCAATTGAGATGCGTCTGCGCGCTTCCGCTTGTGAAGAAATACTCGAGCTTGATGTCGTAAAGCAGGCCGCCGGTGAGATCGATCGCGCCGGTCCACTCTGTGTTACTTTGCGAGACAAACTTGTCGATGATCAGCTGCCCGTTGACCCAGAGCTTCGCCCCGTCATCGGATTTTACCGTGAAGTAGTACGTCTCGGTGTATTGCGGCTGCACCAAGCCTGTCCAGCGAACCGCAAAACGGCTGGTGCTGATCGTCGTCGGAAGCGTGGTTGAATTCCATGAACTGTCGATGGTCGCGTCCGTGCGGGTTTTTAGCGGCGACGCGGTGAAGATGCTGCTCTCCACAAAAGCATTCGGCGGAAGGACCGCGGCGGCCGGGTTGTAGTAATCACCGACCAATCCCGTGCCGGTCGCATTGCCCGCCGGCGAAATGACTACGCTCGCGCTGTTCGGCGACGACACCGCATAGCCGGAGCCCGGCACCGCCTGCAAGGTCACGACTGCGTTGTTCAGTCGCGCCGCGTTGTATTTCGGCACCACCGAAACAATGATGACGCCGACTTTCGGTGCGAACGTAACCGAATTCGGCAAGGCCACGTAATCGCTATCGGCAATCGCCGTTCCACTTTTCGTCAGAGGAACGGTGGTCGAGCTGAAATTGAGTGTGCCGCCGCGGCTGACCGTGAAAGAGCCCGTGGTCGTGGCGGCGGTTACGGCATCCGGCGGTTGGATCGCATTCGGCGCGCTGGTTGTAATCGTGACCACATTCTCTTTCGGCAACTCGGTCGTGAGCGACGTGTGATCGTCGGTCGGAGAATTCTTGGTGTGCGCCGTTGTCGGATCGAAACCGGTGACGCGTTCGGCCCAGTCGCTCACACCATCGCCATCGGTGTCGATATCCGACACCGCCACGTGATAAAAAACGCCGGCGCTGCGCGGCGCGGCCAGAGTTTTCGATGTGCCATCGCCCGTCACCTGCACCGCCGGTTGCAACGGGGTCCAATTTTGCGGAGCATCCAGCGAATTCGTCGACTCAACCGAATACAACTTCCCTTTCGCCGTTGGGAAACTTAGATACACCGAGGTGACATCACTTGTCGTCGCCGTGATCTCCACCATCGAAGTGCTCGATTCGGGATTGGTGCCCGCGGCCAACTCCGCACCATTCGTCAGGCCATCGCCGTCATCATCCGCCGCCAGCCAAACCGGATCGTTCACCTGCGCATCGGTCAGGCCGTAGAACAATTTCCAGACGGTGAGATTGATCGCGGAATCAATCGTGGCCGAGGCGCGCGATGCGCTGAGGAAAAAAACAAACGCGCACGCCAGCGTAAACACGCACGGTAACCGGCGGATGGCGACGCGATTCTTCACAAGGGACAACTCAACCTACCTGACTCCGACGTTGTTTATGAAGCAAATTTAACGCCGCCGACACAATCAAATCGCGGGTCACTGCGATGATGGACGCGCTTCACTATAGTAATCAATCAGGCCATCCGCGACGCCGTCGGCATACTCGCGGAAGATGCTGGGACGCTCCGTGCCATTCACGTTTCGAACGCCTTCGTAATCGCCTTCCTGCACCCGCCAGAAAACTTCGTCGTTGTTCATGACGTAAGGCTCAAAGTAAACCACGGGGCATTGATACAAGCGCGTGGCGAGAAGGTTGCGCGCGACCACGTAGCCGGTGCTGCCGAGTTTCGTGACATTGTCGGTCGTGTATTCGTAGGGCGGCAACTGCGTGTGTTTAACCATGGCCGAGGCTGATTTTTCCGCGAGCGGCAGTTCTTCGTCGAAGGTGCGGCTGAGTAATCGGCGCACCATTTCGAAACGCACATCGTCGAACTCCAACTCCGGCGGGAGATAGGAACCGTTCACGAGCAGGTGCAGATGATTGTGATCGATCATGTGCGGCTGGCGCGGGTCGTCCCAGGCTTCGGCATTGAAATGCAGACAAAGAACAATGTCGGGTTTCAGTTTTGCATTCACGCGTTGCGCGCGCGCGCGAATCTCGCTGTTGCGGTAGAAGAAGAGTTCGCTCTGCCAGCGCACGGTGTGTTCCTTTTCCGGATCGGCCGGATCGTCGAAACTCTCACGCGGCTCGGCATTCAATTCGTGCCGCAAAACTTGGCGCGCGATTTCGGTCAGATCATCGGGACGTTTCGTGGTGATGGGCTCGAGCTGGTCACGCAGGAGGGAAACCGTCGCACCGAGCTTCTGCAATTTCGGCGCGAGAAGTTTCGCCACCAATAAAGTCATGTCGCCTTCCTGCACTGGTTTGCTGTCGCCGATCTGGAACCAGCGCTCTTCCATCTTCGCCCAGGTCCCGCCGATGTGTCCCGGATCGAGCGCGATCTTCAAACCGGCCAGCTCGTGGCCCGATTTGGCGCGCGGCAAAACACTCGCTGGCCGCCAGCCGTTGGTGATGGTCTTGCGCTGCGTTTCGTTCTCGGCCAAACGCACCGTGAACCATTCCTGCGCATCTTTGTTCTTTAGAATGCGCACGGAATTTTCATCGACACTGAGCAGCTCGGGACTGATTCCGCGCGTGCAATAAACATCCTGCAAACGCTGGACGAATTCGGCGTGCGTCATCGTGCCCTGGTATTTCTCCAGCGATGGCCAATCGGGCGGATCCGAGAGGGGCGAGAGATTGGCCGCGTTGCCTAACGAGACAAAGGCGCAGGACAAAATCGTGAGAAAAAATGTTCGTATGATCACGATTTTGCTTTCGCGTTAATTACCACGCATCTTCGCGCCATGCTGACAATTCTCTTCCTCGGCGACGTGGTCGGTGAGCCGGGCCGCAGCGCGGTTATCGCGCGCCTGCCGGAATTGAAGCAGCAGCACGCGATCGATTTTATCGTGGTGAATGGCGAGAACGCGGCTGGCGGTCGCGGTATCACGCCGAAGATCACGATCGACCTTTTGCGCGCCGGCGTTTCGGTGATCACGAGCGGCGATCACATCTGGGACCAGAAAGAGATCGTTCCGTTTTTCGAAACGGAGCCGCGCCTGTTGCGTCCGATCAATTATCCGCCCGGCGCGCCGGGCAATGGTTCGATCGTGCTCGAGACGGCGAAGGGAAAAGTCGGCGTGATCAATGTGCAATGCCGCACCTTCATGCAGCCGATCCTGGAGAATCCGTTCGAAGCGGTCGACAACGCGGTTGACGAAATGCGCGCGGAGACACCGATCATTCTGGTCGATGTTCACGGCGAAACCACGAGCGAGAAAATTGCCATCGGCCGTTTTCTCGACGGTCGCGTCTCGGCCGTGCTCGGCACGCACACCCATGTGCAGACGGCCGATGAACAAATCTTTCCGGGCGGCACCGCGTTCATCTGCGACGCCGGGATGTGCGGGCCTAACGAGTCCATTCTCGGTCGCGCGGTCGATCCGATCGTGAACCGTTTCATCTCCAATCTGCCCGCGCAATTTCCGATCGCGAAAGGCGAAGTGCGAATCTGCGGCGTGCTCGTGCAAGTGGACGAAACGTGTGGGCGCGCCGTCGCGATTACGCGGGTCAATGAATTGATCGCCGCGCCGAATCCTGAAACAGCCGCGGCGCAAACCGTCGGCTAGTCTTCGTTGCTTCCGTCGGAACCGTTCGCTTTCTCGGCTTCCTCGCCCTGAGTCGGCACGGCAAAACGCCGTTTGCGTCGCGCCGCCGGCAACGGTGACAAGGTCATCGTGATGTTGCGGCCCGCCATTTTCGGCTCCATCTCCACCTGCGACATTCCATTCAGATCGTCGCGCACTTTCTCCATCAACTGCATGCCGAATTCCTGGTGCGCCATTTCGCGACCGCGGAATTGCAACTGCACCCGGACCTTGTTTCCCCGCTCGAGAAACTCTTCGCCGTGGCGCAATTTCGTCAGGTAATCGTGGTCGTCGATGTTCACGCGAAACTTGATCTCTTTCAGTTTCGTTCCCGAACTTTTCTTGTCCTTCTCCTGCTTGGAGAGGTCGTAACGGAATTTCCCGAAGTCGACAATTTTGCAGACCGGGGGGTTGGCCGTGGGCGCGACTTCCACCAAATCGAGCCCGAGAGTTTGCGCTTTGCGCAGCGCGTCCGAGAGCTTCATGACACCGAGCTTGTCGCCCGTGGCTCCCATGATGACCAGAACTTCGCGCGCGCGAATCCGGCCGTTTACACGAATTTGTGGTTGCAGATTAAGTCAAGCTCCTGACCGGTGAAGTGGGGAGTGAACCGCCTCGCCGTAATTATTTTCATCGCAATTTTCCGGCGTGGCCTTGAACCGCTCCGAACACTCCTGCTTCGTCGCGGCTGCGATTTCCGCAACGACGGGTTCGCGAAAAACGCGAGCCGATGGAAATGGAGAGCAGTATTACTGCCGTGGCAAGGGCAAACTCGCTTTTGCTTACGCGTCTGGCGGACCGCCGAAATGTGCGGCGTAGGCCGCGTACATCGCGGCATCATCCAGCATGGCGTCGAGCGTCACGGCGAGCGGTTCGATCTTGGCGAAGCCGGAAAAAATTGCGCGATCGCCGATGGCGGTATCGATCACGAAGGTCGGGCGCTGGTTCACCTGCATGGCGTGAAATTCTGCCGTGGTGGCGCGAATGCGTTTTTCAATTTCCGGCGAACGCGCGCGCTCCAGCAATTTCGCTTGGTCGAGACCGCCGGCCTTCGCGCCGATCGTCGCTGCGGTTTCGAAATCACCGGTTTGAGTTCCATCGACCACCGTCGCCTTCATCAAGGCGAGCCAAACGCGATCGTCCTTCACGCCCAGATCGCGCGCCGCTTCCGCGACCAGGTTTGGCTCAAGACATTCCTGGATGTTCGGTTTGAACCAGCCGGGCTTCAGCATGATCGGCGACTGCATCATCATCCCGCTGCGTCGGTAGAACCACTCGGCTTGTTCGCGCGTCTTTGGAAAACCTGACGCATCCATGAGTGCGATCTTCCAGGTAAATTCGACGCGGCCGGCGTAACGCTTTTGCAATTCCGCCCATGCGGGCGTGGCCCAGAAACACCAGGAAGAAATGACATCGAGATAATTTGTGACGGTAATCTTGGGAGCTTCTGCCATTGGACGTTTCCGTTTCCGCACACTAAACGTCCAACGTCCAACGTCCAACATTCAACCTCCAACTTGCCGGACCTAAATTACATCCTGCTCTTCCTCGCCTTCGTTTCGCCGGTCATCGTCCTGGTGAAAACGGCACGAAGCGCGACCCGCAATCGCGCCTGGTGGCTCGCGGCCATCGCGGTCCTGATTGTCACCGCGCTGGCCTGTCTCATCGCGCCGAATTACGCCGGCTTCATCGGCGGCGGCGCATGGCTCGCGCTGCTCCTCTTGCCGATGATCGGCCTGCGACAAATCGCCGAAGCCGAAGCGACACAACGCTTCGCCACCGCGCGGCGCATCCTCGATTGGCTGAAATTTGTTCATCCGAGTCGCGCGCTCGCGGATGAACGTGAACTTGTGCGCGGGCTCGAACTCGCGCAGCGCGGCGAGGTCAACGCCGCCGACGAAATCCTCGCCACCCTCGCGCAACAGGACACTGCGATCGGTCGGCGCGCCGCCGCGCAACGATTGTTCATCCGCGGTGATTGGGAACGACTGGTCACGTGGTGCCGGGGAAATATTTCGCGCGTCGGCCTCGGAAACGACACGACTCTGCTCCCGCTTTATCTCCGCTCGTTAGGCGAACTGCATCAGCATGATGAACTCGTTAGGCAATTTACCGGGCGAGTTTCTTCCCTGCTCGCTTCGCCTGCTCATCAATCCACGTTTGTTCTCGGTCTTCTCACGATGCTGGCCTTCTGCGGACGGAGCGACGCGGTCGAGAAAATTTTGCAAACACGACTGCGCCGTCTGCCGAATGAGGTGAAAGATTTTTGGCGCGCCACCAGCGGCGTCGCCACACCACAACTCAGTTTGCCTAACGAGTCGATGGTCGATCGTTTCGATCAAGCAGTCACGAGCGACGGCGCTTCCATCCTTCCGCGACAAGGTTTTCGCGCCACCCCGGCGGTCAGCGTCATCATCGCGATCAACGTCGCCGTCTTTCTTCTCGAGGTCTCGTTAGGCGGCTCGATGAATCCGGGCGTGTTGCATCGCCTCGGCGCGCTCGAACCCATGTTCGTGGTCGCGGCCGGAGAATACTGGCGCCTGATCGCCGCGACTTTTCTGCATTACGGCATGGCGCATCTGCTGGTAAACATTTACGCGCTCTACATCCTCGGGCCGCCGCTGGAGGCAACGCTTGGCACGTGGCGTTTTACCCTCTGTTATTTTCTTTCCGCCCTCGGCTCCAGTCTCGGCGTGGTTGCGTTGTGCCGGCTCGGTTTGATGGAAACCGGCTCGCTCGTCGGCGCCTCCGGTGCGGTCATGGGCATTGTCGGCGCGTGGGCCGGATTTCTCGCCATGCATCGTCATGTACCGATGGCACGACGGCGCTTGCTCAATGTCGCCCTCATCGTCGTGGTGCAAACTCTCTTTGATCTCTATTTCCCGCAGGTCAGCCTGAGCGCGCACATCTGTGGCCTAACGAGTGGTTTTATTCTCGGCCTCCTCCTGGCGCCGCGCCGCGAGCCCATCTAGGAATACTTGCTGCTAGTCAGATTCCTGACATTATCGCCCTTCCCTGAATTCCGATGCCAAAGTACATTACGTATAACGTCGTCCCGAAGCTGCCGCCCGCGCTCGAGCCGTTGCGCGAGATGGTCTTCAACGTCTGGTGGACCTGGGAACCATCGGCGCGCCGTCTTTTCCGCCATCTCGATCCGGAATTGTGGCATCGCACCAACCACAATCCCGTGCGCATGCTTCAGCTTTCGCGCCAGGCCCGCCTCGTTGAACTGGCCGAGGACGACGATTTCCTGCGCGAGATGAAGGAGGTGCACGACACCTTCAAAAAGTATCTCGCGCGCAAAGATACCTACGGGAAAAAAGGCGCGGGCCAGGGACTCACCAACACCGTTGCGTATTTCTCCGCGGAATTTGGATTCCACGAATCGATTCCGAATTACTCCGGCGGTCTCGGCATTCTTTCCGGCGACCATTGCAAATCAGCCAGCGATCTCGATCTGAACTTCGTCGCCATCGGCCTGCTTTATCGGCACGGCTATTTCAAACAGCAGATCGACAAGGACGGCGTGCAGGAAGCCGTCAGCCTGAATCAAAATTTTCATCATCTGCCAATTCGTGAAGTACGCCGGAGCGATGCGCGTATTCTCATCACCGTGCGCATTCTCGATCGCGACGTGTTCGCGAAGATCTGGGAACTGCACGTCGGACGGATCAATCTCTACTTGTTGGACACCGACGTGGCGGAGAACTCGCCGGAAGACCGGCTCATCAGCGCGGAACTTTACGGCGGCGATTTGGAAATGCGGATGCGCCAGGAAATGGTGCTCGGCATCGGCGGGGTGCGCGCGCTCGGCGCCCTCGGCATCGACGCGAAAGTGTTTCATATGAACGAAGGCCACTCGGCCTTTCTCGCCCTCGAACGTATTCGTCTACTGCGTGAGAAGGGGCTCGATTTCTACGCCGCGCTCCAACTCGTGGCCGCCTCCAACATTTTCACCACGCACACTCCGGTGCCCGCGGGCAACGACGCCTTCCCGCGCGAAATGATGAAGAAATATTTCGCCGACTTCGCCAAGGAGATGGGCATTCCGTTCGACGAGCTGTTCACTTTCGGACAAACGCGCGTCAACGCGGACGATCCGTTCAGCATGACCATTCTCGCCTTGCGCGCCAGCCGCCACGCCAATGGCGTGAGCAAATTGCACGGCGACGTGAGCCGCGGCCTTTGGAAAGATGTTTGGTCGGGCGTGCCGGAGGAGGAAGTGCCGATCACCAGCATCACCAACGGCATTCACACCAAGACGTGGATGGCGCCGGAATTTTCCGCGCTCTACACTAAGTACCTGGGCAAATGGGAAGATCGCCTGACTGACGCCGAGTTTTGGCGCGGTGTGATCGACATACCCGACGCGGAACTTTGGGCGACGCATCAACAGTTGAAGCGACGCCTGGTTGAGTTCGTGCGCGAACGCAGTCGCATGCGCGCCGAGCGCGTGGGCGAATCGCCGGAAGCGATGCGCAAGATCAATCAGGTACTCGATCCGGAAGTGTTGACCATCGGTTTCGCGCGGCGCTTCGCCACTTACAAACGCGGCGCGCTCTTATTTTCCGACAAGGAACGGCTGGCGCGTTTGCTCAATGATGCGACGCGGCCGGTGCAATTCATCTTCGCGGGCAAATCGCATCCGCGCGACGAAGGCGGCAAAGCGCTGATCAAGGAAGTTTACCAATTCAGTCGCGACGCCGGCCTCGAGAACCGCCTCGTTTTTCTCGAGGACTACGACACCTACATCGCGCGCCGTCTCGTCCAGGGCGTGGATCTTTGGCTGAACAATCCGCTGCGACCGCTCGAAGCCAGTGGAACGAGCGGAATGAAATTACCGCCCAACGGCGGACTCAATCTCAGCGTGCTCGATGGCTGGTGGCGCGAAAGTTACAACGGCAAGAACGGTTGGGCGATCGGCGCGGAGATCGAAGGCGGCACGCGCGGAATTTCAAAACTCCGTCGACATCGCGAGCCTGTATCAACTTCTCGAAAACCAGATCGTTCCACTCTATTACGCGAAGCCCGATGGCAAATTGCCGATCGCGTGGTTGCAGTTGATGCGCGAATCGATCCGGAGTGTTACGCCGGTTTTCAACACGCATCGCATGGTGCAGGAATACACCGAGCGCCTTTATCTTCCGGCGGAGAAAGCGCACGCCGAATTCGCGCGCGACAATTGCAAAGCCGCGACCGAATTGAGCCAATGGAAAGCGCGCATCCGCAAAGATTGGTCGCAGGTGCAGATCTACGACGTGCAGGTGGGGAACGAAAACCGGCACAACATTTTGGTCGGCGATCCGCTCCTCGTTTCCGCCAAAGTGCATCTCGGCGCGGTCGATCCGCAACATGTGCGCGTTGAAGCCTACTACGGCGAGCCGGGTAAGGATGACGTCTCAAACGTTTCGCATCCGAACGTCGCGCCGCTAATTCAAAACACGCATCACGAAGGCAACGGCCATTACGTTTACAAGGGTTTCGTTCCCGCGAGCGAAAGCGGCACCTACGCCTTTAGTGTGCGTGTCGTGCCCACGCATCCGCATCTCACGCAGGCGCATGAGTTGCGGTTGATTACGTGGTCGTAACCAAATCGGCCCCGAGTCCACTTAAGAACTCGGCCATTTCTTCCGTTTCACGCACGAGAGAACTTAATCGCTGCAAACGCTCGTCGATTTCCACTTCTGGAAATGAAACACGCCTGACGTCACGGCCATCGCCAAAAACAATTTCGTCCCATTGAATCGAACTGATGGCGTCGTTGAATTTTGCCACGGAGCGTCCGCGAAAATAAGCGCGCGTTGTTTCAGGCGGCGCGAAGATGGCGGCTTTGATTTCTTCTTCGCTGACGAAGCTCCTGAGCAAGCCTTGTCGCAGCAACTCATAGTAAAGCCCCTGATCCGGCGTGATGTTGTGATATTCGAGATCGATCGCCTGCAGCCAGGGATCACTCCAGGGAAGCTTCTCGTCTTCCTGCAACGCGCTGAGAAGAAATTTCTTCGCCACCCAATCGACGCGATCTCTCGTTAGGCCAACGTCGCGTTGCAGATCGTTCAGGACGCTTTCCCATTCTTTCATGACCCAGGCATGTTCCGGATCACTCGTTAGGCCGGCGCGTTGCGCCGCGTGCAGGTACAGGCGCTGCACATCGATGGCGGAAATCTTGCGACCGTCGCGCAGTTCGATGATCCAATCGTAATTCTGATCGCGGCTGATCGATTTTGTGGCGTCAATGGGCTGCGCAATTTCAATCGCGGGCGCGGCCTCGCGTTCGATCAATTCCAGCACGAGCGCGGTCGTGCCGATCTTCAACGCCGTAGCCCATTGGCTCATGTTCGAATCGCCGATGATGACGTGGAAACGGCGATACTTGTTCGCGTCGGCGTGCGGTTCGTCGCGCGTGTTGACCAGCGGCCGTTTGTTCATTGTGTCGATGCTCACGAGCACGCTGAAAAAATCGGCCCGCTGCGAAATTTGATATAGGCCCGGCTGCCCGCCCGTGCTTTCCACTTCCACGCCCATCTTGCCCGCGCCGGCGAAAATCTGTCGCGTGATCAGGAACGGGAGCACGCCGCTCACAATGCGGCTCCACGGCACATCGCGCCGCATCAGGTAATTGTCGTGGCAACCGTAACTGTGCCCGATGAAATCGGTGTTGTTCTTGTAGAGCCGCAGTTCCTGCCCGTCAGGCAACTTCGCGTTCCGGCGCCGCGCACATTCCGCCAGAATGCGTTCGCCGGCCTTTTCCTGCGCAACCAACTCGCGCAAGGTCGTGCATTCCGGCGTGGAATATTCCGGATGCGCATGATCGTTGTAAAAGCGCGCACCGTTCGACAGCACGAGGTCACTCTTAATTTCCTCGAAAGTGAGCGGACGATTCTTATCGATCTCGTAATAGGCCGACTCGTCCGTGTCCTGGAGCAATTCCGCCGCGCGAAATCCGCGCGCGTCGCGATGCGGATCCTCCAGCGAATAATCCCACTTCATCATCGCGCCATGCTCGGTGTAGGAACGCACCAGCTCGATCGATTCCGCCACGACATCCACGGATTCGGCGCCGTTGATCGTGATGCCGTATTCCGTTTCGAGACCGAAAACGCGCTTCATTACTCAATCATTGGTCGATTCGTGCAGACCTTCGCGCTCGCGCGCGCCATGCCAAAAACGCAGAACACGCACTAACGAGCGTGTCTCGTCGATCCGATAAATGATCAGATAGGGACCCACGACGAGAAAGCGCGCTCCGAGTCGCTCGGCAATCCTTCCGCCGCGCTCTGGAAACTGCGAGAGCCTTTCGGCATGATCGAGTAGCGTCTGGCAAAACGTGACAGCCGCGTGCGGATTGTCTCGCGCGATGAAATCGCGAATGCGATGCAAGTCTCGCATCGACTGACGAGTCAGAATTACTTCGTAGCCCACGAGCGAACGACCTGCCGCGCCTCGCCCAATGTGACGTCACCTTCCCGTTGAGCCGATGCGTCACCCTCATCCACTGCAATGAGCAATTCACGCGAACCACTTAGGGTTCGTCCTTCGAGTAAATATCCCGCTTCACGCCAAATTGCCTCGAGCTCATTGGGCGAGAGGTTTTGCAGATTGGCGAGTATCTCAGTGGCACTCACGGACGAAGAATAGCAGTTATGCGTTGTTTTCTAAATGGTCAAATCACAGACGAGGACAATAGATTCGCCGCCGCCGATTTGGCCGGCGTGATCTTCACGACGTTTTCCGGATCGTAATCGATGAGCTTGAACCAATCTTCCGCCATGTCAGTGGGCGGGAAAATATCGTTCTCGGTGAACTCGGCGTTGAAGGCAGTTTGCAGATCGGCCTCGCTGATTCCTTTCGGCTGCTGCGTGGCGATGGAGCGCTTGATCGCCATCGCTTTGGCCCGCTCGACCACCGAAGCGATGATGGCGCCACTGAACAAATCACTGCGATAGACGGTGTCCTTGCGTCCGCTGCGCAAGGTGATCTCGAGGAACTTGTTTTCCTCGCGCTTGGCGAATTGCGCATCCAGCAATCGCGTGATCAACCGATCGATCATGCTGCTCATGCTTTCGCCATCGCGGCCTAACGAGCGGTCGTAGGGCAGGTCATCCCTCAGATAAATGCGATAAATCTCGCGCGCGCCATCGCGATTCGGCCGGTTGACCTTGATCTTCCGATCAATCCGACCGGGCCGCAGAATCGCCGGATCAATCAGATCGGCGCGATTCGAGGCGAGAATGATGACGACGTCGCCTAACGAGTCGATGCCATCCATTTCCGAGCAGAACATCGGGACCAGCGTCGACAAAATGTTGGAGTGACGGGAGGCGCGACGTGTGCCGAGAATGCTTTCCGCTTCGTCGATGAAGAGAAACGGCATGTAACCTTCGCGCCGTTTTTCGCGCGCGGTCGCGAAAATTTCCCGCACCATCCGCTCCGATTCCCCCACCCACATGTTCAGAATCTCCGGCCCTTTCACGTGCATGAAGTACTCGCGCATTTCGTTGCCGGATTTTTCGCGCAACTGCCTGGTCAAATTGTAGGCGGTCGCTTTGCCGATGAGTGTCTTGCCGCAACCCGGCGGACCGTAGAGCAGAAATCCTTTCGGCGTGGCATGCTGGAATTTCTTGAACAACTCGCCGTGAATGAGCGGCAGTTCGATCGCGTCCTTGATCGCCTGCAAGGCTGCTTCCTGGCCGCCGACTTTTTCCCACGGCAATTCCGGAACGTTATCCAGATAATGATCGCGCGACTCCGGATGCGGCAATGCTTCGAGCGCCATGCGATAACTCGGATCGACCCGCACTTCGTCGCCGGATTTCAGCGCGGATTTTTCGAGCTCGGATGAGCGCTGCAAGATGGCCGATTGCATTCCGTGTTCGCCGCCGACGCGCAGACGATCGTCACTCAAGACTTCCGTGACGCGTGTGATCGGGCCCGAAGTTTCAAAACCGAGATCGCCGACGATGACGTAGGCCTCGTTCACGAGCACGCGCGTGCCCTTTTTCATCTCATACAATTTGATCCGCGGATCGACGTTGCAGTAGTAATCCGAGCCGCCGACGACAATGTGCGCCGTGCCGCGCGAGGGCGTGTCGATGAAGGTACCGATGCGATTGGCGGGCGACGTGACCTTCTTGATCACTTCCTCCAGTTTCTCGATCATCTGTCGCGCATCGCCGATCATTTCCTCCTGATCGGCAATTCCCGCGCGCAACGCGATCAGGTCGGAACGAAGCGGATTGTGCGGCTCGATCGAGGCGACGATGCGGTCGAAGGCCTGCAGAACGGAGAGACCTTCCATGCCGGCGACGCCGCCGTACTTCTCGAGCTCGTCTTCCGGTTGATCCATCATTTCATCCCCTTCTCCCGATTTAACCATACGTTTGACGAGAAAGGTGCGCAATTCGTTGAAGCTTTTGTTGCGCCAGGAGTGCGGGGAAAAAGTGGTTGAAGCGCGAGGCGGTGCGATTACTCAAAATTTTCCGCTGCCCGATGAGCGACACGGCTGGCAAAGACATTCCGAAAAATGCGAGGTGGATTCAATTCTCACCCAGTCTGCGCAATCCATTCATGGGAAGAGAAATGCTGGAGTGCGGCACCGAGGTGAAGTGACGCGACAGCGCAAGGCACATGATTAATCGATTGATCGAGTGGTCACTCCGCAACCGCTTCCTCGTTGCGTGCGCGACGCTTGTCGTCATCGCCCTCGGTGTCCGCGCTGTCTTGAAGACGCCGGTCGATGCGATCCCGGATCTGAGCGAAAACCAGGTGATTGTCTTCGCCGATTGGCCGGGGCGCAGTCCGCAGGAGGTTGAGGATCAAGTCACCTATCCGCTGTCCGTCAATCTGCAGGGACTCGCCGGCGTGCACACGGTGCGCGCGACTTCGATGTTCGGCTTCTCGCTCATCACGATCATTTTCGAGGAACGAATCGACAACTACTTCGCCCGGCAGCGCGTCTTGGAGCGGCTGAACTATCTCGGCGGGAGTTTGCCCGCAGGCGTGGAGGCGAAACTCGGACCTGACGCGACCGGTCTGGGTTGGGTTTACCAATATTATCTCGCGGTCGATCCTGGGCGCGCTCCGGACGGCGGCTACGATCTCGGAGAGCTGCGCTCGGTGCAGGATTGGTTCGTGCGCTATCAACTCAACGCCGTCCAGGGCGTTGCTGAAGTCGCCAGCATTGGCGGTTTCGTGAAGCAATATCAGGTCGAGGTGAATTCGCAGAAGATGCGAACACTCGGCGTCTCGTTAGGCATGGTGATGAACGCCGTTAGCCGCAGCAATCTCAACGTCGGCGGCAAGACAATCGAGGAGAACGGCATGGAGTTCATCGTCCGCGGCCTCGGCTTGATCCAAAGCATACGCGACTTGGAAATCATCGTGCTCCTGGAGCGCGATGGCATTCCGATCTATCTGAAAGACGTCGCACGTGTGGAGATCGGCGGCGATTTCCGGCGCGGCGTTCTGGACGTCGACGGCCACGAGGTCGTGGGCGGCATCGTGGTGATGCGCACCGGCGAAAACGCGCACGACGTGATCGAGCGCGTGAAAGAGAAGATCGCGCAGATCAGCCCGAGTCTTCCGCCGGGGATCACCATCAAGTCCTTCTATGATCGCAGCGAGTTGATCGATCGCACGATCGAGACGCTCAAGCACGCGCTGACGGAAGAGATCCTTCTCGTGACGCTCGCGCACATCATTTTCCTCTTTCATTTCCGCTCGATCCTGATCGTCACCTTGCCGCTGCCGGTCTCGATCCTGATTTCGTTCATCCTGATGAAGCAGTTCGGGATCACGTCGAACATCATGTCGCTGAGCGGCATCGCCATTGCCATCGGCGTGCTAGTCGATGCGGCGATCGTGCTGACGGAAAATGTGCATTCGCCATGCCGAGAAGGCAGAGAAGGCGAAGGGCGCGCGCCTTTCACGCGAGGAAACTTTTGCGGTGGTGCTCGCGGCCGCGAAGCAGGTCGGCCGACCGATCTTCTTCGCGATGGCGATCATCATCCTCGCCTTCGTGCCGGTGTTCGCGCTCTACCGGCCAGGAGGGGAAGCTGTTTCATCCGTTCGCCTTCACGAAGACGTTCGCGATGGTCGGCTCGACGCTTGCTGGCGGTCACGGTCGTGCCGGTCCTCTGCACCTGGCTGGTGCGAGGCCCGTTTCATTCCGAAGACCGCAATGTCGTTATGCGTTTCCTGCTGCGCCTCTACGATCCCGCGCTCGATTTTGCGTTGCGCCGGCGCAAGACCGTTCTCGCGATTGCAGCGCTGCTGCTGCTCGCAGCTGCGGTTGTCGCGTTCGGCCTGCCGCGACCGATTAACGGTTTGCTCAGAATTGTTCCGCCGTTGCAGCGGTTGACCGCCGGAATGGGCAAAGAATTCATGCCGCCGCTAAACGAAGGAAGTCTTCTCTTCATGCCCATCTTTGTTCCGTCGACGGCGATGACGGAAGTGAAGCGCGTGATGGCGTGGCAGGATCGCGTCCTGCGCTTGACGCCCGAAGTCGTGTCCGTCGCTGGAAAACTCGGGCGCGCTGATACCGCGACCGACCCGGCGCCAACGGAAATGATCGAGACCACGATCATGCTCAAACCGCAGAACGAATGGCGCCCAGGCATGACGAAGCAGAAGCTCGTCAATGAGCTGACGGAGAAAATGCGACAGGTTCCCGGAGCTGTTCCCGGTTTTCTTCAACCGATCGAGAACCGCGTCTTGATGATCTCGACCGGGATTCGCGCACAGCTCGGGGTGAAAATCCTCGGTGAGAACCTGGACGCTCTGCAGGCGAAAGCGTTCGAGGTCGAACGCGTCATCCAAAGTGTTCCTGGTGCAACCGGCGTCGCGCCTAGTCGCGTGCAGGGGAAGCCGTTCATCGAAGTGAGCGTGAATCGCGAAGCGATGGCCCGCTATGGTTTGCGATGCTCAGGATGTTCTCGACACGGTCGAAGCCGGACTCGGAGGCAAGAACGTCAGCACCACGATCGAAGGCCGCGCGCGTTATCCAATTCAGGTGCGCGTCGAGCGCAGTGAACGCGAAGATCTCACGCGCCTGAAAGACGTGCTCGTCTCATCGCCCTCCGGCAAAGTCATTCCTCTCGGGCAAGTCGCGGAGATCAATCGCGTCGAAGGTCCGAACGAGATCGCGAGCGAGAATGGTCGGCTGCGCGTCTTCGTGCAGGCAAATGTCCAGGACCGCGATCTGGGCGGTTTCGTTGAAGAAGTGAAAGCGCGGATCAACAAAGAAATCGTCCCGACGCTAACGAACGGAATGACAATTGAGTACAGCGGCGAATTCGAAAATCAGATCCGCGCTACGAAGACGCTGCGCGTGATTGTGCCGAGCGTCTTGTTCATCATTTTCATCCTGCTTTTCATCATCTATGGCAACGCGAAGGAGGCCGCGCATGTCATTCTCGCAGTGCCCTTCGCGCTGAGCGGCGGCGTGTTTCTGCAATACCTGATGGGCTTCAACTTCAGCGTGGCCGTATGGGTCGGCTATGTTCCGCTTTTCGCGAGGAGCCTTAGCTCAATTGGTTAGAGCGCCGCCCTGTCACGGCGGAGGTTGCGGGTTCGAGCCCCGTAGGCTCCGGTTCTCGCGACGACAACAACTCGTTAGGCCTCCGTTCTTACGAGAAATCTCCCGCCGTCACAGCCTCGGTTTTTGTGTCGTAACAGCGGATTCATTTGATCAGAATCCGCCGCGTTACGAAAGCAATACCAGGAACATTGCAGGAGGGTGGTGCGTCGTTTCGAACGACGCATTGGACGGTCGTGTTGCAGGCCGGAAAGGCCGACGTCGATGAATCTGCGCAAAGAGCGCTTTCCATTTTTAGCGAAGCCTATTGGCCGCCGCTTTACACATTTGTTCGGCGTCGCGGCTCCTCGCCGGCCGACGCACAGGATATGGTCCAAGGGTTCTTCGAACATCTCTTCAAACAAAACGCATTGAGTCGTGCCGACCAGGAGAAGGGACGTCTGCGCACGTTTCTCTTAACCTCGCTGCAAAATTACATGAAGGATGAGCATGGCCGGGCGCGCGCGCTAAAACGAGGCGGCGGCCAGCAGGTTGTTTCGCTGGATCAGAAAAGTGCGGAAGCCGAGGCAGCGCTTTCGGCGAGCATTCATTTGGATGATGTCCATTCCTACGACCTTGCCTGGGCTTCCAGCATCGTGAAACGTTCGTGGGAACAAATGCAGAAGAATCTTACCGCCGAGGGAAAAGCTGAGTGGTTGAGCGAACTGAGACCTTTTGTTGACGGCGCGGGCGCGGCGCCGCCGAACCAGCAGGAAGTGGCAGCGCGACTCGGCGTGCCGATTGCAACTCTGCGCACGTGGCTGGCGCGTTTGCGTCATCGTTACCGCGAAATCTTGCGCGCGGAAGTCGCGAGCACCGTTTCCGATCCGGCGAGCGTCGATCAGGAATTGCATTATCTTCACCAAATCCTGATGGCCTGATGCCCGACGAAAATCGTGACGCTGGACCGGCGGTAAAGACGCAGACGAGTGACATTGGAATTTGTCCGACGTGCGGACTCGCGTTGACGCAACTCGGCCCGGACGGCGAGTGTCTGCGTTGCGTGTTGAACTGGGCGTTTGCGCCGGAGTCCGATGTCTCGGTCACGATGCGTTACGGCCATTTCGAAGTGGAAATGGATGAAGCCGGCACGCCGATTGCACTGGGCGCCGGTGCGATGGCGGTGACCTACCGCGCGCGAGATACAGTTCTGAACTCAGTCGTCGCGCTGAAAGTTATCTCGCGGAAGCTGGCGGAAAATCCGATCGCGCGTGCGCGTTTCCTGCGTGAAGCGCGGGCCGCGGCGCAAATTCAACATCCGAACGTCGCGCGCGTCATTCATTACGGAGAACAGGATGGCGAATGCTTTTATGCGATGGAGTTGGTGGAAGGCGAAACGCTCGAAGCGCGCGTGCAACGAAGCGGACCGCTCCCCGTCGCGCAGGCGCTGGAAGTAATCGAACAAACCGCGCGTGCCTTGGTTGCCGCGGAAAAATGCGGCGTCGTGCATCGCGATATCAAGCCGTCAAACATCATGATCGAGTCCGACGCGAGTGGTGCGCTCTTCGTCAAGATCATCGATTACGGCGTGGCGAAAGTGCTCGCGGCGGAAGTTAATCCTATCGAACAAACGCAAGCAGGCTTCATCGGCACGCCGGCCTTCGCCAGTCCGGAGCAATTTGCCGAGTCAGGCAAAGCGGGTGTCGATATGCGATCCGACATCTACTCGTTAGGCGTGACGCTGTGGTATCTCCTCACCGGGCGCACGCCGATTTCCGGGCAATCAACGGAACAGATTCGCGCAAGTCACAACAAGTTGCCGATCGAACAGCTCAAAACGGCGCGCGTTCCGGCAGCGATCATTGACTTGCTGAAGCGAATGCTGGCGCCCGATCCGGCGCAGCGACCGCAATCCGCGCAGGAACTGCTCGAAGCAGTCCATCGCGCCTATCTCCGTTTCGAACCGCGAGCGACCTTGCGGCGGAAGCGAGCGCTCATCGCGACGATCGCTGCAACGCTTGCCGTCGCGCTTACTGCGATCGCGCTTGTCTTCTACAAACGCGCACACGCTCCGGCGCCGGAGAAGCGTTCGATTGCGGTCCTCCCATTTGAAAACCTGAGCAGCGATAAGGACAACGCGTTTCTTGCCGAAGGTATTCAGGACGAAATTCTGACGAAGCTCTCCAAGATCGGCGCGCTCAAGGTCATCTCGCGCACGTCCACGGCCGGCTATCGGCCCAAGCCGCAGAACTTGCGGGAAATCGCACAGCAGCTCGGCGTCGCCCAAATTCTCGAGGGCACGGTGCAAAGAGCGGGCAACGCCGTGCACGTCAATGTGCAGCTCATCCGCGCGGCGACAGATGAGCATCTTTGGGCTGAGAGTTACACCCGGACGCTAGACGACGTCTTCGGTGTTCAGGTTGAAATCGCGAAAACGATTGCGAGTCAATTGCAGGCGGAGCTCTCGGCTAACGAGAAGTCGGCAGTCGAACGGCGGACGACAACAGACCTGAGCGCTTTTGATGCATACAGCCGCGCCAGGACGCTGGTGACAACCTCGTTTTATAGCCTGGCCCAGGAAAAGAACAGGTTGCAGGCCGTCACCTACTTGAATGACGCAGTCGCGCAGGACCCATCGTTCTTCGAGGCCTACTGCGAGTTGGCGTGCGGTCCACGACCGGCTTTATGCGGACGCGACGGGAGCGAATCGCACCCCGGAACGACTTGCCCAGGCCGAGTCTGCTTTGCAGAATGCCGCCCGCCTGCGACCGGACGCGCCCGAAACGCACCTTGCGCGCGCCTTCCACCTTTACTACGGCCTGCGTGACTACAACGGAGCGCTCGCGGAATTGGAGAAAGCTCGCTCCGGCCTAACGAATGATCCGCGGCTCTACGCGTTGACCGGCTACATCCTTCGCCGGCAAGGCAAGGCCGAGGACGGCGCGCGCGAGCTGGAACGCGCCGTCGCACTCGATCCCAGGAACACCAGTATCCTCGAGCAGCTGATCTATAGCTACGGCACGCTTTTTCGTTATGCCGACCAGGCGGCGACGATGGATCGCGTTTTAGCCATCACCCCGGACGATGCGCTCATGCGTCTAGCCAGGGCGGATGTATTCCGAAGTTGGAAAGCGGATACAAAACCGCTGCACGAGCGCCTCGAGCGCATCCGCGCGGAACACCCGGATTTAATCGGCGACTTCGCGAATGTCTGGTTCGACCTCGCCTTAGTCGAACGCGACCCGGACAGCGCGCAACAGGCTCTGGCCGCTCTCGGCGATCAACCGTGGATCCAGGATAGCGCTGTCTTTCTTGGTCGTCGTTTCGCTGAAGGTGTGCTCGCTCGGACGATGGGGGATGCTGCCAGAGCGACCGAAGCTTTCACCGCGGCGCGTCTCGAACAGGAGAAAATCGTGGCGGAGCGTCCGGACTACGGGCCTGCTATTTGCGTTCTCGGATTGATCGATGCGGCGCTCGGAAAGAAGGAGCTCGCTCTGGAGGAAGGCAGGCGCGCGATGGAGCTGATGCCGGAGGAAAAGGACTCGCTCAACGGACAGAAGATGCAGTTGTGTTTCTGCATCATCGCCGCATGGGTGGGTGAGAAGGATCTCGCTCTGCAGATGTTGGCGGCGAACGGCTCAAAGCCAGGCTGGGCGTTCAAGGCGAATTACGGTGATCTGAAGCTGCATCCTTTGTGGGACCCGCTCCGCGGCGATCCACGCTTCGAGAAAATTGTTAACTCCCTTGCCCCAAAGTAATCGATTGATTTGCTAGCCTTGCGACGGGGATTTCCGCTGGCGCCCGCTCGGCGACCCGTTGCGAAACGATCCTGCATTCGAGGCGCGCGTGCAGCGCCTCGCTCCAAAGCTCCGAGTAAGCACCACTCTTTCCCGCGGGGCTGTCGTCGTGCCGTCGTGCGACGGCAAAATGAAAGAAATCTGAAATTCTCTGAAATGCGGCGTTCGAGATTTCTTAAATACAAATGAAACCAATCAATCACGAACATGAACGCCCAAAAAAATCACCGCATCACGAAAGCCAAACAGAAATTGGCCGCCGGCATCCTGATCCAGGCCCGGCGGGATTTGCGCCGGTTCCATGATCCAAGGACCGCGGCCGAACGCGGCCTCTATCTCGATGCTTACACCTGGGTCATCTCCGACAATTACCGCTGGCCGTTTTCGTTCCGCAACGTCTGCAAGTTACTCAACCTCGCACCGGACGAACTCCGCCGGGATTTACTCCACGAAGTCTCGTTAGGCGTCTGCCATTACTGGAGCCGGCGCTTCGGTACCGCTGTGCGGCAGTTTCACATTTCCCTTCGTCAGTTCTTACAAACCAGCGCAACCCCCGCATGACTCAGTCAGGGGACATTAAACCCAAACCCTGCCCTAACATGAGAACGAACACCAAAAACTCGCGTCGTGCGCGGCCGTCGATCTTTCGGCGCCGCACCCACAAGCACGACGCCCTGCTCATCAACAGCCTCACCCTATTCAACTTTCGGCCGCCGATCATCCTCGAGTTTCCCGGCGAACGCCACAGCACCTGGTCGGAAGCACGGAGCAGCTCGTGGTGAATCGCGATCAAACGATCATGCTTCCGCGACTTGCTATCGCTTTGGCCAATTGCGGCAGCGCGATTGTGAGCCTTCGCCATCGGCTGTTCCGCAAAACACGCGAAAGCGAGCACGGGGTTGTCGAACAAGATTGCCTTGCCCGCGCCACCAAACAAGTTGATGACCGCCCGTTTGCTCCGACCCGCGAACAAGAAAACCTGGACTGCCCGGAGTTTATCCAAACGCAGAGTCAACTCATGACAACCATGCTGCAATCAATGATGCTCGCCTCCGGTTGGAACGTGGATGGTTCGACCAGGCGGAATGGTTCAAAGCCCAAGCGTTAGCTTTTTCGAAGCGCATCAAACGGCACACCGAGCCCGATCTCTTTCTTAGTTTCGACGGCCATTCACGAAGTGACCCAAAGCATGCGAACTTGATAGCTTGCTCCTGCCTCAGGTGTTGAGAAAAGAGTGCCGAGAGGCATTCTGATTTCGCCCAGTTGGTAGCGTTCATGATAACCAAGAGAGCCATGCGCCATGTCACGGCCATCGCGGTCAGTCTCGCGGCAGTTGTGCTCTGTTCCGCCCTTCGTGCCCAGGACCTTGAACCGCGCGCCTACAGCAACTCGCCGACCGGGCTCAATTTCCTTATCGTTGGCTACGGCTACGCGACGGGCTCTGTGCTGGTTGATCCCGCCTTGCCGCTGGACAACGTGACCAACGACGCGAACTTCGGCGTGCTCGCTTATGCCAAAACACTGAATGTGTTCGGCAAATCAGCGAAGGTCGACGTGCTCTTGCCGTATGGCTCGATCTTCGCCAAAGGAATCGCCTTTGGCCAGCCGCACGAGCGATTCGTTACCGGCTTCGGTGACCCGGCGTTTCGCTTCTCCATGAACTTCATCGGCGCACCCGCGTTGACGGCGGCAGAGTTCAAGAACTACCGCCAGGATCTGATCCTCGGTGCGAGCCTGCGCGTGTTCGTCCCGCTCGGGCAATACGACGACACCAAACTCGTGAACATCGGCAGCCATCGCTGGTCGGTGAAGACCGAGATCGGTTGCTCGAAAGCGATTGGCCGATGGACGGCCGAGGTCGCGCCCGCTGTCACCTTCTACACCGACAACGGCGACTTCTTCGGCGGACACACGCGCGCCCAGGAACCGATCTACTCGGTTCAGACAAACCTCAGCTACACTTTCGTGCCCAGTTGCTGGCTGGCGCTAAATGCCGGCTACTTCGTCGGCGGACGCTCCACTCTCGATGGCGTGAGAAACAACGATCAGCAGGAAGGCCCGCGTTTGGGCGCGACCTTTGCGCTCCCCGTGACGCGCAATCATTCCGTGAAATTCTACGTCCTCACCGGCTACAACGCGGATCGGCACCACGACTTCGATGCCGTCGGCATCGCCTGGCAATACCGCTGGGGCGGCGGGTTCTAAATCAAGCCCCCCGCAGCCTGGGCATCACTCCAAGACGTGCTTCTCACACCACGCCTATCATGTTACAGATGAGGACGGATAACATTTCGTGAACCGGAACGATCACGCTCGGGCGGCCGGTCTCTGTGTAGGTGGGATGCCGCCGGCGAGTGCTGCGAAGGGAATAGCAGCAAAGGCGCCTTTGCGTGGCAGGTTACGATTGTGTGACATCCGGAAAATGCGGCGCGCGCAATTCTCTCTGCTTTGTCGCGATCGCGGCCTTGGCGTTCCTCGGGTTGAAAAACGCGGCGGCAGCAGAACCGAAGCGTGTTCTCCTTGTCCATTCCTTTGGCACTGCTTCGCCGCCCTTCACGGTCGAGTCCACGGCGTTCGAGACCGAGCTGGTGGGCAAGATGGGTGACCGCGTCGATCTCGACGAGGTCTCGCTGGACATGGCGCGTTATCCCGACCGCGAAATGCAGGAGGCAATTGTTGATTACCTGCAAAAACGCCGGGCTAAATGGCAGCCCGACCTCGTCGTGCCGATCGGAGCACCCGCATCCATCTTCGTGGCGACCTATCGCGATCGTCTTTTTCCGGAAACTCCCATCCTTTACGCCTCAGCCGATCGCCGGTTACTGCCGCCGGGCGCGTTGGAGAAGAACGCGGCCTACATCGGGCAGGTGTATGAAATTCCCGGCATGCTTGAAGACATGCTGCAAATTGCGCCCGCGACAAAAAACATTGCGGTCGTCGTCGGTGCGACGCCGCTCGAGCATGTTTGGCAGGAGGTCTTCCAAAAGGAAACCGAGCCACTCGCAGGCCGGATTAACTTCACCTACTTCAGCGATCTCTCCTTCAAGCAAATGCAGGAGCGGGTCTCGACGTTGCCGCCAGACTCCTACATTTTTTTTCTGCTGCTGCTTCGCGATGCCGGAGGTGTGACCCTCAACGGCGATCAGGCGTTGCAACAGCTCCATGCCGTGGCGAATGCTCCGATCAATTCCATTTTCGAGCATCAACTGGGCATCGGGATTGTGGGTGGGCGCCTTTACCAGAGCGAGCGCGTCGGGAAGGAAGCTGCGCAGATCGCGATTCGCATTCTGCGCGGCGAGCCGGCATCCAGTTTTCCTCCAACGCTGATCGACCGTCTGCCTCCGCAGTACGACTGGCGCGAGCTACAGCGCTGGAAAATCAGCGAGCGCCGCCTTCCAGCCGGAAGCACGATCTTGTTCCGCGAGCCGACGCTTTGGGATCGCTACCGGACGTGGATCATAGCTGGTGTTTCGATCTTCCTTCTGGAAGGGCTGCTTCTCACCGGTTTGCTGGCCAATCTCGTGAAACGCCGCCGGGCGGAGCGTTCCTTAAGTGAAAGCGAGAAACGTTTTCAAGCTATGGCTGATGCCGCGCCTGTCCTGATGTGGGTGTCGGGCGAAGATAAGCTTTGGACCTACGTCAATAAGGCCTGGCTTGAGTTTACCGGACAAAGCCTGAAGCACGAACTGGGCAACGGCTGGAGTGAAGGTATTTATCCACATGACGTGGAGAAGGCTGTGCAGACCTATGTTAGCGCTTTCGACGCACGCCAACCTTTCGTCATGCAATATCGCCTGAAGCGACACGACGGAGAATATCGTTGGATTAGCGATCAAGGAGTGCCGCGTTATGGACCGCGCGCAAATTTCCGCGGCTACGTCGGTGCCTGCGTGGATATCACCGATTCATTGAAGAAGGAAGCAACGCTGCGTCAATTCGAAGAACGCGTCGCGTTGGCGGCAGAAGCCGCGCAGCACGGTGTGTGGGAATTGGACACGGTTACTAACGAGTTCTGGGTCTCGGACAAGGTACGCGCTCTACTTCAACTGGATGGTGATGCGCCGACATATGAAGACTTTCAAGCGCGTGTGCATCCGGACGATCGCGCCGCGCGCGACGCCGCAATCAAAAAGGCTATCGCTACCAAAGGCGATTACGAACTTGAGTACCGTGTTCCCCTGCGCGACGGAGCCATCCGATGGATCGGTGCACGCGCTCGTTGCCTTGCCGACGAAAAAGGGGAGCTAACGCGGTTGGTAGGTGTTTCGGTCGATGTCACCAAACGCAAGCAGGCGGAAGAGGAGGCACACCGTCAACGCGAGCAAATCAACCTGCTGAGTCGCGTTAGCCTGCTTGGTGAGATGACTGCCTCGCTCGCGCATGAGCTGAATCAGCCGCTCTCGGCCATCATCAGCAATGCCAATGCCGGCAGGCGCTTTATTGACGGCGGCACGGAAAATCCCGCGACCTTGCGCGACATCCTGGTCGCCGTGGCGGCAGACGGGCACCGCGCCCACGATATCATCCAAAACGTGCGCAACACAGTTAAGAAGGGCGATTCTACCCGGCACCCGATCAATCTGAATGAGCTGGTCACCAAAGTAGCGCATGCCGTCAGGCTGGATGCAGTGGCCTATGCCTGCGAGGTAGAAACATCATTGGTGGAGGACCTGCCGTTAGTGAAAGGAGATCCGATCCAGATTCAGCAGGTCCTGGTTAACCTGGTTACCAATGCCTTTGATGCCATGCAGCAGATACCACCGGACCGGCGCAAGGTAGAGATAAGCACGTCTGGCAATGGCGAGGGCGAAGTGCGCCTAAGCGTGCGCGACCATGGCACAGGCATTCCCACGGAAGTCCACGACCGCTTGTTCGACCAGTTCGTTACCACCAAGGAGCAGGGGTTGGGAATGGGATTGGCAATTGTGCGCTCCATCGTCGAAGCTCACGGCGGTAAAATCGACGCGGAAAACGTTGCCGATGGCGGAGCCCGCTTCTATTTTACTTTACCGGTGACGCACGAAGGCCAATGATTTATCCGATTAGCCCAAAATCATGGAGGCGGTTTAGCTCTGCCCGAATTTGATTACGCTAATATAGTTATGCTTAGCGATCCCCCTACCGATTCGGAACTCTTGCCGGGTTCGAAAACTATTCGTGGACCGGCCCATCTGCGGCATTGCCCTGCTAACGATCTGATCGTCTGGCAACCGCAAGGTATCCTGGATGATCGTCTGCTGGACGAGATTGGGGAGTGGCTTTGTGAGCTCGAAAGAGAGTCGGCGCCGTTGCGGAGATTCGTTGATTTCAGTCTGGTAACGGACGTAGCAGTTCGGACCAGCCATGTTTTTGCATTTGCGCGGAAGCGGGCCGAGCAATTCACCGGAGGCACGCCGGTGAAGTCGGCCTTGTTGAGCGAAGATTGGATCGGGTTTGGCATTGCCTGCATGTACGAAGGTCTGATGAAGGGAACGCTGATCGAGGCGCGCGCATTTCGCGACCGCGCGGCGGCTGCCGACTGGCTCGGTGTGCCGGCGGAAATCTTGAAACTCGAGGATAAACCAGCGCCTCCCCACTAGGTCTCATTTCGATCATTTGTTGGGGTGCGGCTGTTTCATCTGAAGCGAGGTCGGCGGCGGGCGTAGCTTTCGAAAGGATAGGTAGGGATTCGTCAGGACCCGGGACAAAGGAAAGGAGCAATAACCATGGACATGAAGCTGGAAGTGTTAGTCATACCTGTTTCCGACGTCGACCGGGCCAAAGCATTCTACCAGAAACTCGGGTTCCGCTTGGATATCGACTACGTAGCTACCGAGAATTTCCGGATACTACAGTTCACGCCTCCTAATTCGGAGGCGTCGATCATCTTCGGCAAAGGAGTTACTTCTGCCAAGCCAGGTTCGTTCGATCAACTGGTCCTGGCTGTGGACGACGTCGAGGCCGCCCGTAACGACTTGATCGCCCGCGGTGTTGAGGTGGGCGAAGTCTTTCACTACGCCGGCGGTCCCTTCAATAATGCGGTGAAGAACCCACGCGTCGGCGGGCGCGATCCGCAAGGTCGTTCCTACTACTCGTTCGCCTCGTTCCAGGATCCTGACGGCAACGGTTGGCTCCTGCAGGAGATAACAGCGCGACTGCCTGGCCGCGAATGGAAAACGTTAGCCGAAGCGCCCGCCAAGGACGTTGCAACCCTGGCAGAGCTACTGCGCGACACGGAAGAGCATCACGGCCAATACGAGAAGACGCATGGCAAGCATCACTGGTGGGACTGGTACGCGCCCTATTTGAACGCGCGTCGGAACGGAAGTAGTCCGGAGGAGGCAGCGGCAGCGGCCGATCGCTACATGGAGGAACGAGCTAAGACGAAGTAGGCCTTAACAAGGAACGATACTCGACTCCCCAGGCTCCAGTTTAGTCCAAGGCGATAACCACTTTCCCGCGCGCGTGGCCTTCTTCCAAGTAGCGGATAGCCTCGGGAACCTCACTTAGCTTATAGGTTCGATCGATCACCGGTTTCACTTTTCCGGATTCCATTAGATCGCCAAGAATCGCCAGGTCCTTTTGGTTACTGTCTGCCATCATCATGCCCATTTTCTGACTAACAAACGGCGACTGTAGAAGTGTATGAATCACACGACCGAAAGGCCCGACCCAGCGATTGTCGTGCGGTCCGCCGCCACCGATCATGACGTATTTCCCATTGGGATTTAAGATGCGCCGGCATTCTGACAACGAGTGGTTCGGAACGTTGTCGAGAATCACATCATAACGTTGCTCGCCTTTGGTGAAGTCTTCTTTCGTGTAATCAATCACGTGATCAGCGCCGAGCGATCGGACAAGATCGACATTCCGCGTGCTACAGACGCCGGTTACATCTGCGCCTAACGACTTTGCTATTTGCACAGCGAACGTCCCCACACCGCCGGATGCGCCGTTAATCAAGACCTTCTGCCCCGGCTCAATCTTTCCTTTGTCGCGGAGAGCCTGCAAGGCCGTGATCCCAGCTATGTTGACAGAAGCTGCTTGCTCAAACGTCAGGCTGGCTGGCTTCAGTGCGACCGCCCCATCGGCGCGCCGACATACATACTCGGCAAAGGCACCTTGCCTTCCACCAAAGACATCGTCACCCGGTTTGAACTGTGTGACGTTCTTGCCGACCGCTTCAACTGTCCCCGCAAAATCAACGCCCAGTCGGGTGTCCTTCGGCTTGCGCAGGCCGACCCCCAGCGCGCGCATGATATAGGGTGTGCCTTCGATGAAGTGCCAGTCGTATGGATTTATCGAAGCGGCCCGTACTCTGACTAAGATTTGATCGTCGTTCGGAACAGGCTTCTCAATGTTCTCAACCCTTAGGTTGGGTAGACCATAGTCGCAGTAAACAATGGCTTTCATCGCCTGGCCCTGAACAACGCCGAGACGAGCGCAGTCATTAGTTGACGTCCAGTAAGCGATGAAGAACCACGCGAGCAACGCGAGTAAGATCGCGCTTCCACTCCATTTCAGAATACGTTTTATTTTCATAAGCCTGACGAGTCATTCTATTGTTATAACGATCTTGCCTTGCGCGTGCCCTCCATCAAGATGACGGAGAGCTTCAGGCGCGTCACTCAATTTGTAAGTCCGCTCGATAACCGGCCTGAGCTTTCCCGACTGAACGAGGTCGCCCAGCATGATGAGATCGTCTTTGCTCACCTTGGTCATGTACTGAGCGAACTTTTGATTGGTGAACGATGACAATGCGCGCGCTGTGAAAAGATTACCAGCTATGCGGCCGAGGGCCTCGCCTCCTCTTACGCCGGCTCCGCCCATGCCGACCAAAACGCAGATGCCTTTGGGAGTTAGCACGCGACGGCGTTCGAAGAAAGTGTGGTTGCAAACGTTGTCGAAAATCACGTCATAACGCTGGTCGCTCTTGGTGAAATCCTCATTGGCATAATCGATGACGTGATCGGCGCCAATCGATCGGACAAGATCGAGATTGCGTGTGCTACAAACCGCCGTGACCTCTGCGCCAAGAGACTTGGCGACCTGCACGGCGAAGGTTCCTACACCTCCAGTCGCGCCGTTGATCAAGACCTTCTGCCCGGGCTGAATCTTTCCCTCGCGTAAGCCCTGCAGCGCAGTGAGTCCGGCCAAAGGGAGAGAGGCGGCTTGCTCAAACGAAACGGTCGGCGGCTTGATAACCAGGGCTCGTTCGGGAGTAACTGCATACTCGGCCAGAGCGCCGCGAGCGACGCCGAACACTTCGTCGCCCGATTTGAATTGCGTTACGTTCTTACCCACCGTTTCAACCACGCCGGCGACATCGCGGCCCACTCGTGTGTCTCTTGGTTTGCGCAACCCGAACATCAAGCGACCAAGCCACGTGTCGCGGATCAAGTAGACATCAAGCGCGTTGAGTGACGCCGCCCGAATTTTAATCAGCACCTGGTCGTCATTCGGGACCGGCTTTTCAACGTCTTCAAACTTGAGAACGTCAGGTGAACCGTACTCGCAGTGTACAATAGCTTTCATAGGATTGACCAAAGCAGTCTTGCGATCGCAATCGTTAGTCGACCTCCAGTAGGCGATAAATCCAAAAAGAAACGCCAATATTAGGGCGAACAAAAAAGCGCGCGCAATCCACTTGAGAATGCGTTTTATTTTCACTTACCTAACGAGGTAGAACAACGGTGCTCACACGAATGCTTCGTTAGGTACTCCGGTCGTGTCGGATGACACCTTCGCCCCTTTGATCAACAGCCAGAGCATTATGGCCAATTCGCCAAACAAGACCGGTTGCGACCAGGTAAAGGCGGCGCTGTAGTAAGGCGGGAAGAACAACGCGATAAGACTCAAGGCAATATAGGCAAAACAATTGATCATCAGCCAGACACCGAGGAAGCGAGGTAGAAATCCGGATCGGAAAACGAGCAAGCCGAAGGGGAAGAGCCAAAGGCCCCAGAAAAGCTCATTGATCAGGTTTCCCTGACTGTGCAGACGCACGAACAGCATGCCCAAGGCATCGAGCTGCGCTTTGTCGAACACGGTCAGGAACTCGCCGCCATGGAAAAGAATGAGAGCCCCGATATTGTTCAGCGTATTCAGAAATCCGACCCCAGCAGAGACGAGAACAAAACCAACCATGAGCCGGGCCCACGTCTTGTTCACGTCGCTGAGCAGCTTGTAGAGAGCAATACCGAGGCAGATAAAAATAACGTGACCAACAAGGTCCCCAAGAATGCCGAAACGAAAGAAGGTTTCGTGAGCGACGACGTTAGCGGCAGTGGCGGTGGCGTCTCCGCGCACGATGAGCTTATTCGGAACGTAGATAAGACTAAACGGCCCCGTGAATACCATTGTCAGGTAGACGGCGCCGGCGATACGTGCTGCCTTTACGGTTGGATGCATGGGTAACCTTTCATCAGTTACCTAAATCGGTCCCCGGTAACGACGCAGCTGGACTGCCACCGCGATAAACACGGCAGCGGCAAGCAACCCCAGCCATAAGCCAGGCAGACTTAGGTATCTACCCGGCGTAAGTTGGGCCAGCGAGTCGATGTTGGGGTGAGTACGGCCGTGGAAGTCGAAAGCGCCTGGCGCGAAACCAAACAGCCGATCCTTGACGAAGCCGGCGACGTAGGAAGTGCCAAAGGTAACTCTCTCGAAAACACTGGCGACGATAAACGGCAACACCGCCCAGAGAAATGTGGCGCGACGCGCCCAGCCCGAAACTACCAGGTTCCAGCCGTAGATCGGCGCATGCCAAAGGGCAATCGCAATGAGTCCGTAGAAAAGAACGAACCAGTTCTGAAACAACGGAAATGAAGTCCACGTTGTTGCCGGACTCACACCACCGGCAAGCAGGACTGCACTTGTTATCACCACCATGCTCAGTTGCACGATGACCGTCATGACAAAGCTAATCATAGGCAGAACGAGCAGCGGGATAGTTATTTTGGACAGGACGCTCGTCAGATCGGAAACCGGCAGCGACTTCCAAAAAAGGACGCTGCGATCGCGACGTTCGCCGTAGAGGGCGTCGAGGGTATAGAAGATGCCAACCAGGCACACCGTGAAAAGCATCATGATAGCCGCAACGTCGTACGACTGCTCGACCGCCAGTCGCCGGTTTTCGGGATCAAGCAGGAGGGCGACCCGCCTCCGTCCGGCCAAACCGTGGGCGCTAACGGCGAAGCCAAAGATTTGCACGGCGGCAACAATTAACGGCACGATGTAGATGGAACGATTTTCCCATAGCTCGCGTCTCACCGACCAGTAGAAGGGCCGCGTCGGCGAGACTGACTTGGACTCGTTAGGTACTTCGGTAACTGCAGACGATGGATTAGTCATCTCGATGCTCCTTGAGATGAGCCTGGCTGGTTACCCATGGTGGCAATGAACAAGTCGGCAATGCTCGGCCGCCGCACCTCGCCCAGGGCCGAGGCTTGTTCGCGGTTTACGTTTTCGAACAAGAGCACGCTGCGACCAAATACGGCGCGCTCATGAATTGGCTTCAAAGCGCGGGCCTCAGCGATGCGCTCAGGATCGACCATGACCTCGAGATAGCGCGACTCGAATTCTTCCATGCTGCACTGGAGAACAATGCGTCCGCCGTTGATGAACATGAGGTCGGTCAAGACGTCCTGAATCTCTTCCACCTGATGGGTGGTCACGATGATGGTACGACTGTGATCGAAGTAGTCGTTCAGCAGCGAATCGTAGAACTGCTTGCGGTAGAGAATATCGAGACCAAGGGTCGGCTCATCCAGCACGAGCAGTTTCGCATCGATCGCCATGACCAAGGCGAGATGCAGTTGAGCTACCATGCCCTTGGATAGCTCCCTCACCTTGCTGGTGCGTTTGATGTTAGTCCTGGCCAGGAAACCTTCCGCCTTCACGCGATCGAAGCGCGGATGCACGCCCGCGACGTAATCAAGCAACTGCGACACGCGCACCCAACGGGGCAACACGGCGACGTCGGCGATGAAGGATACATCGCGCATGAGTTGATCGCGCGCGTTCCAGGGATCGCGGCCGAGCACCTTCAACTCTCCCTGGTAAGAGGTGAGTCCTAGAATCGCGTTGAGCGCGGTGGTCTTGCCAGCGCCGTTAGGACCGATAAGTCCGAGAATGCGACCTTCCTCGACGCGAAGGTCGATGCCATCCAGCGCGATAGTTGTGCCAAAGGCCTTGCGCAAACCGCGTGCTTCTATTGTCGCCATAGTTAGCGCTTGTCCTTTCCAATTTTCGATGAACGGCGCGCGGCCGCGGCATCGAGTTCTTTCTGTGTCAGGCCCAGTCGCTGAATCGTGGCGGCGACTCGCGGCCATTCGTCCGCCAGAAATTTCTCGCGTTCGCCTTTCAAGAGGAGATTGCGCGCGCCGGCTTTGACAAACATGCCCAGGCCTCGCTTCATCTCGACCAACTCCTCATCGACTAGTTGCTGGTACGCCTTCAGAACCGTGAGCGGATTGACCCGATACTCGGCCGCGACATTGCGGACCGAGGGCAAGGGATCGCCATCCTTAAGCACGCCGTCGAGAATCATATGGGCGCCGCGGTCGCGAAGCTGGCGGTAGATCGGCTGACTTTCGTTCCATTCACGATTCATTCCGTTGTTTAGTGATATAGTCAACTATATCACTCGCTCACTAGCAAGCGCTTTTTTTTGAGATTTTTTTGCGGGTGAAAAAGAGCCGGCTTGGCGCGGCGGCTTCCTCGTCGGAATGACAACCTGCTTTGCCTAACGAGTGCTAACCGGATGAACGGCGCGCGTCGGCACGAACCAATCCGCTGGCGGCGGTTCGCACTTGCGGGTCCGACATTCGAAACACGGCTCGATCAAGCAGGTAATGAATGAAGCCGGTGGCAAAACCGAGCGCGACCAGGGCCGGCACCCAGGAGGAAGTGCGCAAGCCGGTCGCAATCGCGCCGAAGATGCGGTCGCCATAGTAGGTCCCGGTCTCACGGTTGGCTTCCACTTCGAACAACGGCAGCAGCGCGACCGACAGGATCATGAGGAAAAGCACGACCGCCCACGGCCGAATGTTCAACTTGTGCAGCGCGCGACGAACCGCACCGCGGCACGGCGCCGGTTCCTCGTTAGGCGTTTGCGAAGCCAGACCGGTGGCGAGAATCCAATGTTGCGAAGTCCAGATGACCAGGAAAAGAAACAGGCTGCGCGGACGCAAGGCCACGCCCACCATCGTCGCGAGGCCAACAATATAAAGGAGACGCGGCAACGACCAGCGCGGTGCGCGCAGTTCAACAAGAAGAAGCGCGACTGTCGCAACCAGCATGATCGCGGTGCCGATGTTGCGAATCGCGTCCTGGTTCGCCACGATCCAATCCGCGCAAGGCACGTTGCTGATCCAGCGGTCCTGAAAGGCGACGGTGCCGGCGAGAACGTCCGCGACAAAAACGAGCGCGCCGCCAACGCTCAATGCGAAGATTCGATCCACTCTTCGCGTTTGCAGGCAACGCGCACGACCGGCGCGCGAGCGATAAAGCGAGAGTGCGCCGAAATGTTGCGAGGCGAAATGCCAGGTGACCCAGGCATAATCGATGATGGCCATGACAATGACGCGTTCCTCGCGCGTCCACGGCAAGGCCGAATCGTCCGGAAGAAAAAGCGCGAAGCAGGTAAGCGTGACCAGAATCGGCAGGACCACGAAACGGATTGGTTGCGTGCGCAGGAGCGGGCGATAGGCCTCGGTGCAGTAAGCCAGGTAAGTACTGCAGAGCCGATGACCAATCCAAAACAAAGCGGTTAGACCAAAATAAAGAACATCAAGCGGACTCGACTCGGGATCGTCGTAGCCGCGCGCGAGCCACACCGCAACCGGCACGAGCCAAAGCGCGCTCAACATCCAGAATGAATCCCAGGCCGGCCCCCTCACCCACATCGACGACGAACTCGCCTTCCACGGTCGGGCCGGTGCGAGTTCGACAAGAGCGATGGAGGAAGACGCACTCATTGATCAATTTGTTCATACAGGCACGCGCCGGCGGTGAACATCGGACGAAGGTCCAATACTCCGCAACATGTCTCGTGTGATTCAAAGCGACAAAAACGGCCTTCGCACCTGTCTGCTCCCATGCTAGAGGTAATGTTACCTTGGTCCGAACTGATGGCACCGAGGCGGGCGTTTCGTCTTTGCGCAACGCACTGCCAGTTCAGCTGCATCGGGCGCTGCGGCGACGGTGTCCTTTTGGCAAATCACTTTTCACGATCGCGGCTCTCGCAACGATCGCGAGTTTGAGCGGAGCGACGCCTGGCGCAAGCCTCAACGCTGAGGAAAAGACGGTCCTCTTCCTGAGCGGCGAACGCGGGAACCTGCCGTCGGTTCGAGAGCTCGAGCAAAGCGTGCGGCAAACATTTCATGCCTCGACCGCGCCAGAGGTTGAATTGTTTCCCGAATACCTCGACTTCGCGCGTTTTCCCGCCGAGCAGCACGCCGCGAACGACGTTAACTACCTGCGCGATCGATATGCGGGGAAGAAGATCGACCTCGTCATGACGGTTACCGGGTTCGCGTTGGAGTTTGCTATCGCGCACCGCGAAGAACTGTTTCCCGGTGTTCCGATCGTCTTCTTCGCCGCGGATGAGAGGGAAGTGCCGAAGGGACAATTGCCTCCGGATGTTACCGGAATTGTTGGTCACTTCGACATCGAGCGCACCGCGCAACTCATCTTTACGCTGCAGCCCGGAGTCTCGGAAATCGTGTGCGTGGGTGGAACCTCCGCCTTCGACCGACGCTGGGAAGAGGAAACGAGAAAAGTGCTGGAACGTTTCGGCGACCGGGCGCGAGTGCGCTGGATCACGGATGAATCGCTGGAAGATACGGTGCGCGACGTTACGCAGGTGGGGCCGCAATCAGCGGTCTTCTATATCTCCATGCAGCAGGATGGAGCCGGGCATTTCATGACGGCATTGGATTCCGCGGCTGACATCTGTCGCGCGTCCAAAGCTCCAGTTTACGGATTCAGCTCTCACTTCTTCGAAGCCGGCACAGTGGGCGGCGCGGTTTTCGATTTCGCCAAGAACGGAAAGTCCGCGGCCAATCTCGCCTTGAGAGTGTTGCGGGGGGAATGGGTTCCGTTTGGATCGCCCGAATTGGAAATCCACAATCCGCTGGCCGTGAATTCGGCCGCACTAAAACGGTGGCGCTTGCCGCAATCGCGCGTGCCGGCCGAGGCCGAACTCAGAAACAAGACACCCAATTTGTGGGAAAGAGAGCGGCCATGGATCCTGGCTGTCGCCGGCATCGTCCTGCTGCAGGCGGCCTTGATTGCCGGGTTGGTCGCGCAGCGGTTACGGCGCCGCAAAGCGGAATCGTCGCTGCGCGAAAGTGAGCAGCGTTTCCGCTCCACCGCCGATGCCGCGCCCCTGCTCATCTGGATGTCGGGTCCGGATAAGCTGTGCACGTTTTTCAACAAGGCGTGGCTCGGATTCACCGGACGCAGCATGGAACAGGAACTCGGCCATGGCTGGATCGAGGGCGTGCACCCGGAGGACGTGGATAGGGTAGTCAAAATTTACGAGTTCGCCTTCCAGGATCGTGAGCCGTTCACGATGCAATATCGCCTCAGGCGTTACGATGGTGAATATCGCTGGCTCACCGACAACGGCGTTCCCCGCCATGATGCGCAGCACAACTTCCTCGGCTACATCGGCGCCTGCATCGACATCACAAACCTGCGGGAGAAAGAGCGAGCGCTGCACGAATTCGAACAGCGCGTAGCCCTCGCCGCGGACGCGGCGCAACTTGGAGTCTGGGAACTCAATACTGCCACGAATCACCTGTGGGTGTCCGACAAGGTCTGCGAGCTATTCCAATTCAAACCGGATGCTCAAGTGACTAACACCGAATTTCAGGAACGCGTGCATCCCGAAGATCGCGCCGCACGCGAGGCGACAATGCAGAACGCCTTACGGACCAAAGGAACCTATGAAACCGAATATCGTATCGTGCTGCCGGATGGAACCGTGCGCTGGATCGCGGGCCGAACTCGTTGCGTCAACGACGGGGACGGCACACCATGGCGATTGCTTGGCGTTTCGATGGATGTGACCGAGCGCAAGCAGGCGGAAGAATTATTTCACCTCGCGACCGAAGCATCTCCCAGCGGCACGTTGCTGGTGAATGACCAGGGACGCATCGTACTGGTCAATGCCCACATTGAAGAACTGTTCGGTTACCGTCGCGACGAACTCATCGGAAAACCGGTGGATCTCCTCGCGCCCGAACGTTTCCGGCCGGACTTTGCCACCTACCGCGCTAACTTCCGGGCCGCGCCACAAGCGCGTGCGGTCGGCGGCCACGAGTTGTTCGGGCGTCGCAAAGATGGCGGCGAATTTCCGGTCGAGATCGGAGTGAATCCAATCGACACGCCGCACGGCATTCTTGTCTTGGCCAGCGTGGTCGACATCTCGTCACGCAAAGCCGCGGAAGAAGAAGGTCGTCAACGTCGCCAGCAGGTCGAGCTGCTCAGCCGGGTCAGCTTGTTAGGCGAAATGACCGCATCGCTCGCGCATGAATTGAACCAGCCGCTCTCGGCCATCGTGACTAACGCCAATGCCGGAATGCGATTCATCGACAAGGAAAAGATTGACCCAGAGCAGTTGCGCGAGATTCTGGCCGACGTGGCCGACAGCGGACGCCGCGCCAACGACATCATCCACAATGTTCGGAGTGCGATTAGGAAAGGCAGCGCGATTCGCGGCCGCATTAACCTAAACGATGTGGTCAAGAGCGTGGCGCACCTGGTGGCTCCGGATGCCGCCGTTCATTCCTGCAAAGTGGAAATGTCGCTCAAGGAAAATCTTCCGGTGATCGAAGGTGATCCAACCCAGATTCAGCAGGCGTTGATCAATCTCGTCCGCAACGCCTTTGACGCCATGAGTGAAACGCCGGCGCATCGCCGGGTCGTGCAAATCGATACGCAACACAACGGCAACGGAATGATCTGCGTCGGCGTGCGCGATCACGGTTCCGGCATCGCGCCTTCCGCACGCGAACGGCTCTTTGAACAATTCTTCACCACCAAAGAAGACGGGCTGGGCCTGGGTCTGGCCATTGTGCGCTCGATCATCGAGGAGCATGGCGGCAAAATCGCGGCGGAGAATGTTGACGGCGGCGGCGCCCGCTTTTATTTCAATCTCCCAACCAGCAATGGGATATGAAGACGAACGGCGCAGATCGATTGGTGTTCGTGATCGACGATGACGAATCGGTCCGCAAAGGCCTGAAGCGTTTGTTGAGTTCCGCCGATTACGAAAGTGAAGTCTTCAATTCCGCCACCGATTTCCTGGAACGTCCCCCGCACGCCGGTCCATCCTGCGTGATCGTCGATGTGCAAATGCCCGGGCTCAACGGGGTCGAACTGCAGGACGCTCTCATCCAGCGCCGCCGCGAGGAGCAGCTCGTTTTTATCACCGGCCACGGCAACATTCCGATGTGTGCGCAGGTCATGAAAGCGGGCGCGGTCGATTTTCTCTCCAAGCCCTTCAAGCCGCGCCAACTGCTCGATTGCGTGGAGGACGCCCTGGCGCGTTCGGCTAAACAACGCGCTCGCGCCGCCGACAAGAACGCCGCTCGCGCCTTGCTCGACCGGCTGACCCCGCGCGAGTTTGAGGTGATGCAGCTGGTCATCACTGGAAAGTTAAACAAACAAGTCGGCAGCGCACTAGGCATGGCGGAGAAGACCGTCAAGGTTCATCGCGGTCGCGTTATGCAGAAGCTCGGCGTTCCTTCTGTCGCCGAGTTGGTGCGACTGGTCGAAAGAGCAGACCTGGTTTCGCCGGTTACCCGTTATGAAAACGCCAAATAGCTCCGGTCTATTATTGCCAGTGGTAAGACGAAGGTCCCATGTTCTCCCGTGGATTGGTCGTCTAACTTTAGCTACTTCGCGGTCGGTCAGGGTGCCGTTGGTTTGGTCTGTCCGCCCATGATGTAGTTCATGATCCTGCTCAAAATTTATAATGAGCAGGCGCAGGGTCTGCTATGGGAGTGACCTGACCGTTGGGCACGTTGAAGTATGGAAGGAATGAAATGGTAACTGCGCTTCTCAAGGAGACGGTAACGGTGTGCCTGCTGGATGACGACGCGTCGGTCTTGAAGGCTACGAGCCGGTTGCTGCTTTCCGCCGGGTGGGAAGTCGAAGCCTTCAGCGATCCACACCGGTTCCTAGGTTATGCCGAGACCTATCGGCCACAGGTGGTAGTTATCGACATCTGGATGCCGGTCATGAACGGCCTTGAAGTGCAGACGCGACTGCGCACCCTTTCTCCTTCGACGCGCGTCCTGGTCCTGACCAGCAAAGACGATCCCGAAATTCGTTCCAAGGCCATGCAGGCCGGCGCTTCCGGTTTCTTTCTCAAACCGGTGCACGACGACGAATTTCTCGACGGCATCGAAGCCGCCGCCTCGAAGAATTAGCGTCGTTAGGTCGGCCCAAGGGCATAGGTCTAAGGTCTGATAGCCGCGGAGACGCGCGCCCCTCATCATCTGCGCCAAGGAGACCTGACCTATGAAACATTCAACTAATGTAAAACTCACCCTCGTACTAAGCCTTGCTCTGCTTTTCGCTCATGCCTCGACCGTGCACGCGGCCAGCGCGAGTCAGATGCGTCGCGACGGACGCGCCGCCCTTAACCGGCTCTATGCTTCCAATCCGGCCGCGAGACGTCTGCGCGACTCCGCCAAAGGCATTCTTATCTTTCCTGTTATTGTGAAAGCAGGCCTGATCATTGGTGGCCAGGCAGGCGACGGCACTCTTTTCGAGAATGGTAACGCGGTCCGTTACTACCGCTCAATCGCAGCTTCCTATGGTTTGCAGGCCGGCGGGCAAACGTTCAGTTATGCTCTCTTCTTCATGAGCGATGATGCGCTCGACTACCTGCACAAGAGTAACGGCTGGGAGATTGGCAGCGGGCCGAGTGTGGTGGTTCTCGACGAGGGCGCCGGAAAGACAATCTCCAGCACAACTCTGCATAAGGGCGTTTATGCCTTCATCTTCGGGCAGGAAGGTCTAATGGCCGGCCTCGGCCTGCAAGGAACCAAGATCACTCCGATTCATCCGCGTTGAGCGATCGACGGCAATCAAGAGACATATGAAAACAAAAGAGATGATCAGTCGCGCGCGCAACGTCACCAAGAAGTTCCGCGTCACGAAAGGCAAGGATTTCCGACTTAAGGACGTTGATCCTAACGACACGCTGGAATTCACCAAGGAAGACAAACCCCGGGCCAGGGAAGTGCTGGCTAACGGTGTTCTCGCTCTAGCTGAACTACAGGACAAGCTTTATGCCCAGGACAAGTGGGCAGTGTTACTCATCTTTCAAGCCATGGACGCCGCAGGCAAGGACGGTGCGATCAAGCACGTTATGTCAGGCGTCAATCCGCAAGGCTGCCAGGTTTCCTCTTTTAAATCTCCTACTTCCGACGATCTCGATCACGATTATCTCTGGCGCTGCATGAAAGTGCTGCCAAATCGCGGCCACATCGGAATCTTTAATCGCAGCTACTATGAGGAAGTTCTGGTTGTGCGCGTGCATCCCAACTTTCTGGCCAAGCAGAAGCTTCCACCGGAACTTGTTGGCAAGAGCATCTGGAGCGATCGCTTCGAAGACATCCGCAACTTCGAGCAATACCTGACGCGCAACGGTATCGTGGTGCGGAAGTTCTTCCTCCATGTTTCCAAGAAGGAACAGCAGCGCCGTTTTCTCTCTCGCATCGATGATCCCTTGAAGAACTGGAAGTTCTCCTCCAACGACGCCGCGGAGCGCGATTACTGGAACGACTACATGGATGCCTATGAGGACATGATCCGGGAAACCGCGACCAAGGATTCGCCGTGGTACGTCGTGCCGGCCGATAACAAATGGTTTACGCGCGTGGTCGTAGCCGCAGCCGTGATCGAAACATTGGATGACTTAAAGCTGCACTATCCGAAAGTCGGCGAGGAAAAGCTCAAGGATCTGGCCGCAGCGCGAAAAAAACTAATGTCGTAATCAGCATTCGTTAGGTAGTCGCTCTGCGCCTCAACCAGGCGGCAACGCCGAACGAAAAGACCAGACCCACAATCGCATTCACGATCAACGCGATCGTGACCTTGTTGTCGGCGAAGCTAGTTGTCGCGGGAACCAGAGCCGCGCCGAAGTTGCGTGCAGCGGTAGTTAGCGAGAGGACTTCGCGCGCGCCGGGATGTAATCCGCCAGCGATCCAGCCGCAGGCAAAAAGAGCGGCTACGTAGATAAACGCTGCGAGAATAGCTCCACTGCCAATCACCCCCAGCAAGGCAGTAAAGTTACGCGCGAGGAGCAGAACGAAAAGGAGGAGCAAGCTAGCACTAGCTAGCCGGATGAATGGAAGTGCAAGATATGCGGCTAACATGCTGGTCCGCGCCTTTATCAGCATACCGACGACAAGCGGCAAAAGGATGAGAAGTAACAAAGGTCGCTCAATGGTCCATACGTTTGTCCGCATGCCGCGAATGAGGAATGGCAGGACGAAAGGCATGAAGAGAATCGTGCCCACGGTTAGTAAAGCCATGAGCGCCACGGCCAGCGTAAGATCGCCACGGGCCGTCGCGACCAGCTTGGGTAGAAACGGAGCGCCCGCGGCGCCGCCCAGAAGAAACAAAGCGATGGTATAGCTTCGATCCATTGGGATGATAACAGAGACAAGCCAGGCGAGGGCCGGCGCGACCGCGAAGTTCAAGATTAGCGCCAGCAGAACAAGGCGGGCGTTGCAAAGCGGAGCGATGAGACCTTGCCAGGATAGACCTAGTCCGGCTCCCAGCATGCTACTGAGGAGAAAGACCAGAACGGTTATTTTCTGGACCAGGTCTAAGACGTTAGACATCAGGGCAGCTTAGCTACCGATAACTGGCAGGCTTGGGACGGGAGAAGCGCCAAGGCCTTGTGAGTCAGGAACGCGGGCCAGCGCGAGGTCTTCCGGCAGGAGGTAGAGCTTCTCCAGCATTTGATCGAGTAGTCTCAGCTGTTCCAGCAAGGCAGTTCGCCTTTGCTCAGGTATGGCTGTGTTCAGACTTGCGATCATCGCCCGCAAACGACGTGCGATCTGAATGTTCGCCGCGCCGTAGGCACGGATTTCGGTGAAGGCCAGATGCACAAAGTCCTCCCAATTCGGCGTTCGCAGAATGACGCGCAAATTGCCCGCGCGATCGGCTACGTAGTCTGCATGCAAGTCGCGCCGCCCGGCCCGGCGCAACATGCGATGCAGTTGATCGATGGCAAGGACAGCCGTGGTAGGATCGTTAATCGCAGGGGAAAGCGCCTTGATGGCAATATCAACCAGGATGCGAATGGCGAAGAGCGGGTCCTGTTCGATGGTTCGCTCCGAGCCAAAAATGATACAATCCGACAAAGCCTGCGCATCTATTTTACTGGCGCCGTGAATAAGAAAGAGCGGCTCACCCAGGTCGACGAAATCGCCTACCTGCGGTGCCAGTTCGATGACACAATTGGACTTGTTAGCTTCACTGATGAGTTGTTCGATGTTGATGGCTGTGACGATGGCCGCGCTTCCGCGGTGCGGAATCGTGCGCTGTTCCGAGGTAAGATTGCTGGGCGTGGGAGTCTTCTCCTGTCCTTCCACCAAGCGGTGCGGATAGACGTCATTCAGAACCGCGAGCCCTGCTTCGCCAACTCTGCCCACCAGCGTGACAGGTCGAAGCAAGCGGGCTGCATAATCGATCAGGAAAAGGAAAGCGGCGATGCAAGCAAGCCCGAGCATCCCGGTGATAAACACGCGCAACTGCGGCACGGTTGTCTCGGTGCGATTGAGCGTTTGGATGGAAAAGACAAAACTGAAGACGAACAGGCCGACGGTATAACGAATGACGTTATTGCGCAGCAGAGTAGTGGCGATGATGCGCGGCGTGTATTGTCCGCTCGCCACCTGGATAGCAATGAGCAGCGAACCGAAGGTGAAAACGGTGAAGGAAAGCGTCAGCGTCACCACCGCGTTGGCCAACGCCTTCGCTCCCTCCAGTCCAAGCCCGAGACCGACCCAGGCGATGCGCGGCCCCACCTCTCGGAGAATGTTGGCGAATATCAGCTCGAGAATGAGCGCACCGATTGCAATGACCCACAGCGAAGATCGGAGATAGCTGACGACGCGGGTACGATCTTTCCACTTCAACACGGCGCGATGCTACCCAAAGCGGCGGCCGGGTGACATAAGCCTAAAGTCCAATATGGGAGCCCGCAGGTAACGAAGGAGAAACTCGCGAGCGACAAGCCTCAGACGAATTTTATTCGGAGGGCGGCGGGATGACCGATTTGGTCTTCCAGTCGAAATGGATTGCCATGAGACGACACACGAATGTGATCGCAATCGCGGCGAGCGCAGACGGCACGACGGGAGCTCGGAAAACGTAAGCGAGCAGCGCAAATGCGGTGACCCCGAGCACTGAGGCAATGGCATAAAATTGTCCGGGTTTCAGCATGAGCGGCTCATCGCGCACGAGGATATCGCGAATCAAGCCGCTACCCACGGCATTTACCACGCCAACAAAAATGCAGGCAGGAATGGCGAGGCCCGCTTCGAAGGCTTTGCTGGCACCCACCACACCGTAGGCGCCGGTGCCAAGGGCGTCCATTATCAGGAATGGCTTGGGTAATCGTTCCATGTTCTTGAAAAATAGGATCGCCACCGCACAACCAATCCCCACCGCAATCATGTAAGAACCATCGCGCATTGCCGCGGGCGGACCCGCCTGGATGAAGAGCCCGTCTCGCAGCAAACCGCCACCAAGACCAGAGGCGAGTGCCAGCACAAAGACGCCGACCAGATCGTAGTGACGCCGGATGGCCACTATTGCTCCGGTTATACTGAAAAGGACGGTCGCCCCCAAATCAATCGCAATCGGGAGCGCCAGGGTTCGGACCGTCGCCGGATCGACAGTCACTAGTGACCTCATCTGGACATGAGGAGGACGATCACGGTCCCCCACGTAGTCAGCAGCACATGACCGACCGGCACCGCGCCGGTATATCCCAACACGGCAATCGGGCTGCCGGATTTTTCCTGCACCGCGGCCAAACCCGGTGTGAACGTCTGCGCGCCCGCCAACCCGCCGAGCAGCAGAATCGGGTTGGCCTTCAGCACGTAGCGACCGAAATACAGTCCGACAATCTGCGGCACCAGGGTTACGAAAACACCGCCGACCAACAGTCCGACCCCCGCCTCCTTGAAGGCGGGGATGAATTCAGGACCCGCTCCCAGACCGATCATGGCAACAAACCCGGACAACCCCAGCGATTGCATAAACGACACTGCCGCGTCCGGAATTTGGCCAAAGATGGGCCGCAACGTCCGGAGGTGGCCGGTCATGATGCCGGCCAGCAACGTGCCGACGCTCGTCCCGAGAAACACCTTGGTGCCGCCGATGGGAAGGAAAAGGGTCGCGCCCACCAGTACGCCGAGAAAAATCGCCAAACCGAACACGACAAAATCGGTCGCGTCCGACGGGTGGATGACCGTACCCACCATTGGCACTACCCGTTCCACCGCCGCCTCCGATCCCACCAGAGTCAACACGTCGCCACGCTCCACAATGGTCCGCTTCCCGATGGGAATCTCTTGGGCCCCCCGCATGATCTTGCGCAGAAACACGCCATGCACCGTATCGTCGCGCGCCAGTTCCTCCAGCGTGCGCCCCACGAAGTCCGGGCGGCTGACGAAAACTTCGTAACTGGCGACCGGAATACTCAACAGCTCGCGATCATCCACTTCCACAGCTTTTTCCCCCAGAACTCCGACGAGGACTTCGCGGCGACCCTTGACGGCCAGGATATCCCCAGCTTGCAAGACCGTCTCCGGCGTGGGCTCCATCAATTCCTGTCCGCGGCGAATGCGCTGGACGAACAGCCGCGCCTCTGGCTCCACACGTTCGGCCGCCGCCACGGTCTTACCGGCAATCCGGGCCGATGCCTCGAGCCGGTAGGCGCGCACTTCGAAGGGTTGCCATGCGGGCGCCACGCCGACTTTGGTCCTCACGACGCCGTATTCCGCTTCCACCTTTTCGGCCTCGGCGCGCAAATTGATGCCGAGTAATTTCGGCCCCAGCGTGCCGCAGAACCAGATGACGCCGAAGGCGCCAAACACGTAGCAAAGCGCATCGGCCACGGCGATGTGGCTGATGAGTTTGGCTCTGACGTCTTCAGCCAGCGCCAAGGACTGGATCGCTTCGCTGGCGGTGCCGATGGCGGGTGATTCGGTCAGTCCGCCGGAGAGCAGGCCGGCGGCAAAGCCGACATCGAGTTTCAGGATTTTCGCCACGATATACGAAATGCCGAGACCGACTACCGGCACCACGATTCCGACAACCCCGAACCGCCAGCCTTCTCCCTTCATGGCTTTGAAGAACTTCGGCCCGACCGAGTAACCGATGCCAAACATGAACAGCAGGAACACCACGGACTTGGCCATGCTGGAAACAGGCACCTTGAAGAACATCCCGATCACGATCCCCGCCAGCAACGAGCCGGTCGCCCCGCCGAGACTGAACCCTCGAATCTTGCGGTTGCCGATCCAATAGCCGATCCCCAAGGCGAGATACACCGCCAACTCGGGGTACTTGGTGAAGATCTCAGCCAAGAATTTCATTAATGGCTAGAACTTGATCACGTAGTTACAAATCGCCCGAAAGTCGGTCAGGTTATGGACATCTCCTCCAAACTGCTGGACCACCCCGTAACGCAGACGCAGCGACAAACCCTTGAGAACGCCTTTAGTCGGAGCCCACTGGAGATTCGAATCGAACTCGTTCTGCCGGTACTGCGTCGCTGAATCCGGATCTGTGCCGAATACCGCCAAGGCATAAGCGCTCAGTCCGTCGACCCAGGGCAAGTCATAACCGGCCCGGAGAAGAAACGCGCACTCGCCGGCCCGGTTGAAGTCCTGAACCTGAACACTGGTATAGCCGGGATAACCGCTCCACGGGTTCTGCATGTTGGCATTCCCCCAGGCGTAGGTGAAAGCCGCGGTAAACAGCGCCTTCTTGACGGGCAGTTCTACTTTGGCGCCGAGTTGATGGCCCGAGAAACTGTGGTCCTGCAGGAGGTTATCCCCCATACTACCCTGGTCCGTGTACTGGGCAGCGAATCTCAGTTTCCAGTCATCCGCAAACGGAACTTCCAGCTTCGTCTCGGCATAGGCGATGTTGATGATATCCGGGCTGTAATAATCGATCGCCCCGATGGAAAATTTCCCTCTCTCATAAAGGGCCCCGGCTGCCCACACGCCTCGATCAACATCAGCGCCCGCGTCTCTCGCCATCGACACAAATTCGCTGTCGTTTCGTTCCTTGATTTGGTAGAAATACCCGAGTCCGTACTTGATAGTCGCGGCGGGGGTGGGCGACGGGGCCGCTACAACCTCTTTTCCATCTTTGCTAGGGCCCGTGCCGTCCGTGGTCGTGCCGGCGCCGCCGCTGCTCTTGCCCAGCTCGAACTTGCCCTGCAAAACGACCGCCTCAAAAGTATTTGGCGTCATGCGCGTGTCGTTGCGGTTGATAAAAGGCGTGTCGTAGCCCTTGGCTCCAATGTTAAGGTTCAAGCCGTCCATGATCCGAATATCAGCGTAGAACTCGCCCAGGACCGTGTACCCATTCTGCCCGGGCGCTAAGAGGGTGGTTCCATCCCTGTCGTCAGGGGCATATATCGGATTGGAAGTGTAAAGCGTCGCTCCAAACGCAACATGATCGAGAAAGTAGCCGGTCTTCAGTCCCACCCATCCGCCGATGGCCCAGGCCTGTTTCTCTGCGCCACTGAAGTCGCTGCGATCGAAGTAGAAGGTGCGAAAGTTGATTTCGAACTTCGTATCTTGCAGGGCTTTTCGCCGCTTTTCCAAGCGCCATTGGCGGAAGTCAAACGACTGGTCCAGGGGCGTCCGGCCATCCTCCGTAGATGTCAGCGCGCTGTCGGGGGGAGCGGTCTGCTGCACCTGCACCGCCCCCAGCGAGATATCAGAGGGAGCCATCCAGGCCGACAAGTCTATCTCCTGTTGGCCGAGGGCGATCTCCGCGCCGGTCAATAAGGTGAGCAACGCCGCGACTGCACACGCACAATCACCAGGAGACGCTCTTTTTTTCATGAGGAACCTCTCAACCTTTCATCAACTTCCGGGTTACTTTGTAGCTTTCCACTCCTTGACGTATCCCTCTGCTGTCTCCCGGAGGTATTGGCCGATCTTCGGATAGGTCTCCTCGGCTAGGTTGGCTAGCGAGACGCGGACGGACCAGTCCGGTCCGCCGAAGCCGCCACCAGGCATGAGCACGACGCCGGAATGCTCGGCCAGCCGGAATAGCACATCGATGCACTGGTAATTCTTCCGAAGGAACTTGGCGAACTCCGGCCCGTAGGTCTTCTCAGCCCACACCATCAAGTCAAGCTCGACGTAATAGAAGGCCCGGGTGCTGTCCTCCGGCAACGTCAGGCCAAGCCCGTCAAACAGCGCATGCCACCGGCGGCGACAGATGAGCTGGCAGAGGTTCTTGTAGCTGTCCGCCTTGTCGAGCAGCGTGAAGGATGAAAACAGCATCATCTGAATCTGCGACGGCAGCGACAGGCCGGCCGTGTGGTTCAGCGCGATCATCCGGCTGTCCGCCACCATGCGGTCAATGAACTTCACCTTTTCCGGTTCCAGCGTGATGGGGCTGTAACGATGGTTCAGCTTGGCGCGCACCTTGGCGGGCAGCTTCGCAATCATCTTGTCGAAGATGTTGTTCTGGTGGACGGCCACGACGCCGAGGCGCCAGCCGGTGCAGCCGAAGTGCTTCGAGTAGGAATAGACGCAGATCGTGTTCTGCGGCAGTTCGGCCATCGCCGAGCGGAAGCCGGGCACGAACGTGCCATACACGTCGTCGGTGATGATGATGAGATCGCGCCGTTTGTTCTTCACCAGATTCACCAGCCGCTTCATCGACTTGCCGCTCACGGCCACGGAGGGCGGGTTGCTGGGATTCACGAGGAAGAACGCCTTGATGCGCTTGTCCTTCAGCTTGTCGATTTCCGCGTCCGAATATTGCCACGTGTGGCTCCCGTCCTTCCGGTATTCCGGTGCCGCATCCACGTGCACCACCTTGAAGGCAAAGCGGTCCAGGTGCGCGATCTCGATGTAGGGGGTGAAGGTCGGGACCGCCAGCGCGATCGTGTCGCCGCGATGGAGCAGGCCGTTCTGCATCAGTGAATCGAAGATGTAACACATCGCCGCGGTGCCGCCCTCGACGGCAAAGATGTCGAACCGGCCGGCGGGCGGGCGGTTGTCGCACATCTCCCGGGCGAGGTATTCATGCACGATGCGCTCGCAGCAACGGAGCATCCGGCCGGGCACGGGATACAGGTCACCGATGATGCCCTGGCCGAGTTCGTAGGCGAAAGCTTCCGGATCGAGCTTGAGTTTGTTGATGCCCCATTCCCAGGTGTCGTTCAGCAATTTGATGCCGGGGGCTTTTGGATTCGCTTTAAGGAATGCCTCGAAACGTCCGGCCAGGCCGGGAGTTTTCGCAATCTGGCGGCCCGCGTCGGGAATCGTCGTGTCGCGTTGGGATTCCTCGAGGCCGAAGCGGAGGAGTGTCCCGAAGGCGTCGCGCGGCGTGGTGCAGATCCAGTTCGGGTTGCCGCGGCCGGCGTCGAGGAACTGGGCCACATCATCGCGTTCGGCGACCCTGGCGAGTTTGATCAGCTCGTCCTTGAGCTCGAACGGGCTGAGCTTGAGCAACGCTTTCTGGTGGGCTTGGCTGGTGGAGGCTTTCTTCGGCATAAGTTTTAGGGGTCAAGTTTTGAGGCGTGAGAAAAAGGGGCGGGCAAATCCGTGTGATTCCTTCATTTGAGCAACATGATGATGACCATGCCCCAGATCGTCAGCAGGGTGTTACCGACGGCGTAGGTAACGGTGTAGCCGAGCGCCGGGATCTGGCTCTTGGCCTGGTCGCAGACCAGGCCAAGCGATGCCGTCGTCGTGCGCGCCCCGGAAACGATTCCGAGGTTGAGAGCGTCGTGGAACCGGAACACGTACTTGGCGACGAACATGCCAAGAACCAGCGGCACCGTGGTCGCGACCGCGCCCCACAGGAAGAGACCGACGCCCTGCGTTTTCAGGCCGTTGACGAAGCCCGGACCGGCCGAGATGCCGACGATGGCGATGAAGATGTTGAGGCCGACCGAGTTCATGAACCAGACGGTGGGCGTCGGAATGCGTCCGAACTTCGGGCGCACCGAGCGCAGCCATCCGCCGACGATCCCGGCGATCAGCGCGCCGCCGGCGGTCGACAGGGTGAGCGGCGCCCCGGCCACCTTGAAGACCAGCGCGCCGATCAGCGCGCCGACCACGATCGCCGCGCCGACGAACGCCATGTCGGTGACATCGGTCGGACGGTCGGCGACACCCAGCATCTTGGTCGCGGCGGCAGTATCCTGCGTGCGGCCGACAATGGTGAGCAAGTCGCCGCGATTCACCTCGGTGCTCGGCAGGATGGGGATATCGGTGGCAGTAGCGCCGCGCGTGATCTTGCGCAGGAAAACGCCGCGCGCCGCCGGGCGCGTCGCCAACTCGGCGAGCGTCTTGCCATCGACATCCTTGTTCGTCACGAGGACGTCGACGCCTTCCACCGGCACGGCGAGCAGTTCGCGGTCCTCCACCTCCTGTGTCGCTGCGCCGAGCACATTCACCAGCACTTCGCGCTCGCCCGCGACCGCGACCACGTCGCCTTCCTTGAGAACGGCGTCCGCGGTCGCATCCATGATCTCGCTCCCGCGCCGAATGCGCAGGATGAAGAGACGCGCATTGGGCACCAACGACTCAGCCTCGGTGACGCGCAGACCGGCGGCCTTTCCACCCGGCTGCACCTTATAGGCGCGCAACGCCCAGCGTGTCCAAGCCGTGCCCGCACCGCCCAGCTCCTTCTTGCCGCCCCCATGCTTCTCCTCGTAGTCCTTGCAGGCGGCAACGAGATCGATGCCCAGTAGCTTCGGACCGAGGACGGCGATCACGATCGCCGAGCCCATGGTGCCGAACATGTAGGTCACGGCGTAAGCGATCGGCATTGAGTCGAGCAACGCTTTGGCTTGATCGGCGGGCAGGCCTAGTCGGTTGATGGCGTCGGTCGAGAGCCCCATCGCGGCAGAGATCGTCTGCGAGCCCGAGTAGAGTCCGGCCCCGTAGCCGAGGTCGTAGCCGGCGAACTTTGCGACCAGCACGCAGGCGGCCAGGCTGAATACGCACTGCACCACCGAGAAGATCGCCTGCGGCAGGCCGCTGCTGGCAATCCCGCGCACGAACTGCGGCCCGACGCCGTAGCCGACGGCGAACAGGAACATGAGGAACGCAAACGCCTTGAGCGGCTGGTTGACCGTGATCCCGATCTGCCCGATCACGACGGCGGCGATCAGGGTGGCGGTCACCGACCCGAGGCCGATCCCCTTGTAGGTGAACTTGCCGAAGTAGTAACCGAGGGCTAGCGCGAGAAAAATCGCGATCTCCGGGTACTGTTTTAGCGTGGCGAAGAACCAATCAATCATGGCGTGCTCCGTTTCTTGTCGGTTAGGTCGGGTGGTCGGACTTGAGGGTGGTGAATTTCGTTAGAAAGCGTCAAGCGTGAACTAGTCTACTTCCTTGCTTTCTTTTTGGCTCCGCCAAGCTTCTCCGGCCTGATCAGTTCCAGGCCTGATGCGGCGTGATATCCGTGGATTTCCTTTACGTCGAGCTTGCGCATGAAGTCGATCGTCTCCTTGGTAATGACCTGTCCGGGCACCATGATCGGGAAGCCCGGGGGATAGGGAATGACGAACTTCGCGGAGACAGCCTGGCCGCGTCTTCACGAGGTCGTCGATCTCCTTCGAGTTTAGCTTCACGTGCGTGCAGTTTTCCGCGTCATAGGCAAGGAAGAAGGGCGTCCGCATGTCGCCTTCGTTGGTTTTGCTCTTCGGATTCTCGCGGAAGGCGTCGTGGAAGCGGCTGAAGTTCGGCAAATCCGGCACGTCGGTGATGAGGCTCTTGACCCGGGCGTCGAAGCCAGCCTTCTCATCGAAATCCCTCGCCAGCTTGCGGTCGAGATCGCGGGAGATATCGGCGAGCACCTTGATCAGGTAGGCGATGTCACTGCGGGTGTTGTTGATGTTGGTCTGGAGCAGGACGCTGTTGCGCGAGGTCTTGTTGAGCTGGATGTCGAACTTGCTCGCGAGCATCCCTTTGAAGGAGGTGCCGTCGAAGCCGGCGGAACCGCAGAGGAGAGTGATACGCGTGGGATCGAGCGTGAACTCGTCGTTGGCCCACGCATCGTAGACGGTCTTCCAAGTCGCGTTCTGCGAATGGAAGTCATCGAATCCGCTGGCGCGATACTGGGCGGGCACCATCTGGGCGTTGGTGGCGATGCTGAAGTATTTCGAGATGAGCGGATCCTGGTTCACCTCGCGGCGCAGGATCAGGGACAGCTCGATGGCGCGGCCGACCAGCTCGTAGCCCTCGAGCTCCGCCTGGCGGCGGGCGATGTCGAGCGAAGCGATGAGCTGCAGGTTCGGCGACGTGCTGGTGTGGGCGAAGAAGGCCTCCTTGAAGGTGGGCTCGGTGCTCTCCCAGCAATCGTCGTTCACCATGATGTAGGAACCCTGGCGGAAGCAGGAGAGCGACTTGTGCGTCGAAGTCGTCGCATAGACCCGCATCTTGACCGCATCCGGGTCGGGCAGCAGGTGGGTGTCGAGCAGCTTGGGATTTTTCGGATCGATCTTGCCGTGTTTCTTTTTGAACTCGGCGTATTCGGCGCGGTAGGCCTCGGAGGCATACTTCTCGCGCAGCGCCTCGCAGGCGCCCATGGCGGAGCGCATGCGGTGGAAGGGTGTGAAGCGGCTGTAGGCATACCAGGCCTCGTCCCAGAGGAAAACGATGTCCGGCTTGATCGCCAGCACCTCCTCCATGAAACGCTGCACGTTGTAGACGTGGCCGTCGAAGGTGCAGTTGGTGAGCAGCAGCATCCGCACCCGGTCGAGCTTGCCTTCAGCCTTCAGGTCGAGCAGCGTTTTCTTGATCGTCCTGAGCGGCACCGCGCCGTACATGGAATATTCGGTCAGCGGGTAGGCTTCGACGTAGAGCGGCTGCCCGCCGCAAAGCACGAGCCCGTAGTGGTGGGACTTGTGGCAGTTGCGGTCCACGAGCACGATGTCGCCCGGGCGCACGATGGTCTGGACGGCGATCTTGTTGGAAGTGGAGGTGCCGTTCGTGCCGAAGAAGAGCTGCCGGCAACCGAAGGCGCGGGCCGCTTTCTCCTGCGCCACCTTGATGTTGCCGGTCGGCTCGAGCAGCGAATCGAGACCGCCGGTCGTGGCGGAAGATTCGGCCAGGAAAATGTTGGCGCCGTAGAAGTGACCGAAATCGCGAATCCAGTGTGAGTTGAAAACCGACTTGCCCCGGGCAACCGGCAGCGCGTGGAAAGTGCCGACCGGACGGCGCGCGTAATTTTTCAGGTTGTTGAAATACGGCGTGTCGTAGCGCTGGTTGACGCCCTCCATCATCGCGAGGTGGATCTCCATGAGATCTTCGATCCCGTAGAAAATGCGCCGGATGTTTTTCGAGTCGAGATGGCTTGCCATCTTTTCCACCGCCCGGTCCAGGACCAGATAAACGTCCAGCTCGGGACGGGTCTTCCCGATAGCCTGCGCGAGAGCCACGCCGTAGTCTTTTGGCTCCAAAGAACCAAGCTCCACCGACAAATGCTGCTCCAGATAGGTCCGCAGATTGGGCGCCTCAAACTGGGTGCGGAAACGGAAGTTATCCTTGATGACCACCGCCTGCACATCCGCGTTCAGCACCACGCCGAGGATGCCGTCTTCAAAGCTCGGCACCGTGACCGCCTCATAGACGAAGGGATCTTCCGGTCGGCGAAGCTGCCGCAGTTCGTTGCGCCCCTGGCGGACCTGTTCCGGAGTGGGGTCGTCGCTCACGATCAGGACTTCGAAGTAGGGCTTGGTCAGATCGCCCGTGTCGAAGTAGTCCTTCATCAGGCGGTCGTTGCCCTCCTGCTCTCCTTCCTCGCCCAGCTTCCACGCATTTGCGGAGCGACGGTAGGAACCGGTGATGATCGCCTTGGCGATGCGGGTGCTGAGCTTCGAGAAGCCGGAGTAATCGTCCCGGCCGAGCGCCTCCTTCAACGCGGCCATCAAAGATTCCCCGGGATAGGCGTGGAACGCCTCGAGGATGCTGAGATGCCGGAACAAGTCCTCCACTTGCGCGACTGCTTCCTTGGTGGATGAACCGGCCGCGGACCGGGCCACGAGAGTCTGGGCGGCATGTGCCATTTCCTGCCAGCGATCACAACGGGCCTCGCCGGCGCTGAACATTCCGACCCGATATTTGGACGGGGTCTTGGTCGTTTTTGACGATGGGGTGGACATGGTTTTGGTGTAGTTGGATGGCTTCTTAATAGTGTTTTCGAGAGACAGAGGGAGGATTATTTCCGCATTCCCACGTCGCGGGTGAGCCGCGCGCAGGCGGGTCGGACGAATGGCTCGTTGTTTACGATCTCGCGCTGCCGGTCTAATCTGAGTTGATCTTTGCATTTGGTCATTCCCCTGCTGTTTTTGCCCAATTAGGCCAATTATTATGAATGCCGGCCCGGCGTCTATTGGACTTTGGTCCAATGGCTCCGCGACCGATCATGGAGTCGAGCTATAAACGACGGTGCGCTCACGCTCGAGGCATTTATTGCTTTTCATTGTGCATAAATTGCGGCATTGCCGCGCACCCATTTTCGCTGATGATTTGGAGCAAAGATCCAGCAAATCATTCCGCCTTTAATTGCCGAATGATTCGGCCTGTTTCTCGTTAGGCCTTTTTCCTGTTTTGTGAGGACGATCATTTCATTCCTGATGTTTTCGCTGCTCCTTCTCGCCGGCTGTGCATCCGGACGCTCGCGAGAAGAGTCCCCGTCCAAGCGAGGCTTTTTCGAGTCTCCAGATGTTGAAAGCCTTCATTAGCTCGATCGCGCACTTCGGCAGCGCGCCCTCATCTATGCCCGACGCGCGGTGCGATACGTCCCCGTAAACCGCAACAAACGCCCGGTTTTTGGCAAGGAATGCAGCGACGACTGTGAATGCTCGATCAAGTTTTGAACCTGAAAAAGCGAGAACGTTGGCGCTGCAGAAATTTAGGAACCAAAACATTTCTTTCAACTTTTTTGAACCGTGTCAGCATTCATGTTGATCACATCCAGGGCTTTTTTCGCAGCAGCCAAAAACAACGGTAGCCACAATATGAATTCACCATCTTTCAGATCACGATCCCCTAACAAGTTAGCTTGGGTCGCAGCCGCCATCGCGTGGCTTGCTCTGGTCCTGGCGGCCTCGCGAGAGACGCTGGCGCAAACTCCCCCGGCGGACCAATCCGCTGCTGCGACAACGACCACCGATACAGCGACAGAGCCGGAGACGAAGGTTCCGGATGCCGAACTGGACTCGCTCGTGGCGCCGATCGCGCTTTATCCCGATCCGCTCTTAAGCCAAACCCTGGTTGCTTCCACTTACCCAGTCGAACTCATGCAGCTCCAGCAGTGGATGGGAAAGAACACCGGTCTGAAGGATCAGGCGCTCGCTGACGCTGTGGCCAAGCAGCCATGGGACGCGAGCATTCAGGGTTTGGCTACATTCCCCGATGTCGTGGAAATGCTCGCGGGCAACATTCAGTGGACGTCGGATCTCGGGAACGCCTTTTTGGCGCAGCAGCCGGACGTGATGGCCGCGGTCCAGCGCATGCGGGCGAAGGCTCAGGGCACCGGAACGTTAAAAACCTCGGAACAGCAAAAGGTGGAAACGCAGACTACCGAGTCGGGCCAGCAAGCGATCGTGATTGAACCGGCCGATCCTAGTGTGGTTTACGTGCCGTCGTATGATCCTGCGGTTGTCTATGGGGCTCCCGCTTATCCGTATCCGACGGTCACTTACCCGGGATACGTGGCCGGAAGGGGGTTGGCATTGGGGGCGGGACTCGCCCTCGGCGCAGCGTGGGGTGGCGGATGGGGCTACGGCTGCGGCTGGGGCAACGGTAACGTCAACGTCAATTACAACAACACATACGTTAAGAACTCGAACAAGAACATTAACCAGAACAACCAAAACTGGCAGCATAACCCGCAGCATCGCGGGAACGCGCCCTACGGAAATAAGCAAACAGCTAACAAGTATGGTGGAACAGCCAAAGGACAAGGCGGCGTTGGTGGTGCTGGAAAACCGGGCGGTCCCGGCGGTGCGGGTGGCGTTGGCGGCGCTGGGAAACCGGGTGGCGGTGCCGGTCGGCGGTGCTGGGAAACCGGGTGGTCCCGGCGGTGCTGGGAAACCGGGCGGTGCCGGCGGCGCTGGAAAACCGGGCGGTGCCGGCGGTGCTGGAAAACCGGGCGGTGCCGGCGGTGCTGGAAAACCGGGCGGTGCCGGCGGTGCTGGAAAACCGGGCGGTGCCGGCGGTGCTGGAAAAGCGGGCGGCGGCGGTGGCGCCAATAGTATTGGCGGTCATCAACCTTCAAAGAGCGGCGGAGGCGGCGGTGCGTTCGCCGGCGGGAGCGGTTCTTCTGCCAAAGCGGCCAGCAGTCGCGGTGGCAGCAGCATGAAAGGTGGCGGCGGTAAGAAAGGCGGAGGCGGGAGGCGGAGGAGGACGGCGGCGCTAAGACGTCGATGAACGAACAAAAAACATTGAGACCAAACATTATGAACTCATTAAAACTTCCGTTCCTTTTGTCTGTGCTGACGGCTTCGAGTTTTCTCTGCGCCGGCTTAACGGCGGCGCCGCAGGCCAAAACCGATGCCGCTACAGTTTCGGATTCGAAACAAAAGCAATTCAACACGCCGCAAGAGGCGGCGGATAACCTGGTTCAAGCGGCTGAGTCATTTGACGTTGCAGCCCTGAGCGAAATTCTGGGCCCGGACAGCACCGATGTCATCAGCTCACAAGATCCTGTTGCTGACAAAAACCGGGCCATCGCATTTGCTGCCAAGGCCAAACAAAAAAGCAACATCGAGACGGATCCAAAAAAGCCTAACCGGGCCATCCTGACCGTCGGTAACGATGATTTTCCGCTTCCGATTCCAATCGTCAAACAGAAGGGCAAATGGGTCTTCGACATGAAGGCCGGCCGCCAGGAGATCCTGAATCGTCGGATTGGCACTAACGAACTGGACGCGATCGCAATCTGTCGTGGGTTTGTCGAAGCGCAGGAGCAATACGCGCAGGAAAAGCATGATGACGCCAAAGTGAATCAGTACGCTCAGCGAATCATCAGCACGCCCGGCAAACATGATGGTCTGGCCTGGCAGAACTCCGACGGCACATGGGGAGGTCCAGTCGGAGAAGGCATCGCGCGAGCGCTGGAACAAGGCTATTCGAAGCAAGGCGAGCCATTTCACGGCTACTATTTTAAGGTGCTTAAGGGGCAAGGTCCCGCCGCGCCCAAAGGCGAAATGGATTTTGTCATGGAGGGAGCCATGATCGGCGGATTCGCTTTGGCAGCCGCGCCCGCCCAATACCGGGTAACGGGAGTGAAAACGTTCCAGGTCGGACCGAGCGGAATCGTTTACGAAAAAGATCTTGGGCCGGATACCCTGAAGGTGTTCGAGACCATGGATCGGTATAATCCGGACAAGACTTGGAAAGCGACTAACGATGACTGGCCGGAAGAGCAGGAAGCATCGACAGAATAGAGCGCAGCGAAACAACAATCGGGAGTGATCCCGCTGCGTTCTTGCAACATTTTGGCGGCGAAATCGGCAAGCCGGTTGCTCGTTGGCGAGTAACTTGGACAGCTTGCTTCCAGAGGGTGCGCGAAGTTTCCGCTGAGCAAAGATGCTGTGATGCCCCCGCCGAGCTCAAATAAGCTTGCTTTGCCCGCCGCCAAGACGATAAACGACGAGGAAACCAGTGTTCGGCCAAACACCGACTCAAGGTCGGAATCAGATTGACGTGGCAAAAAGACGGACGGAACCCAAGAATTGCTAGATGCGCACGATCACTAATGACTATCGGGACGCGCGGATTATGAATCTCGGCTCCGGCAGCGAGCGCGGACCGTACCTCGTCACCCAGACCGGCGTCGCGCCGCGCGCCGAGCGGCCCAGGACACAGATGTTCGTGCTCCGCCCGGATGGACGCTGGGTGGATTTCAACGCCTACGCCTGCCAGGGGAAGCCGGAAGCAATGGACGAGATGGTTTTTTCAACCATGGCGGAGGTCATGACCACGTTCGGCAGGCTAACCGGACCACCTCAGGTTCTCGACTTGCCGATCGATGAGGAGGGACTCAAGGCATGGATCGCACGACAGGAAAACAGTAATCCGCTGCAAGCCGCGCGCGCGTGGGCGCAGCAATATCAGGAACGCCGTCGTAAGCAGAAAAAGAAATGACTTCGATGAACCAGGCAAGGCCACAGAGCCAACCCATCGACCATTGTGATCAACCACAAACCTATGAGCAAGAAATCAAAACCAAACGGTCCTGAGAAAATGAAAGCGAAGACCTACGAGAAGGAACTGCGCAAGCTCCAGGCCCAGTTGTGCCAGCTCCAGGATTGGGTCAAGCAGAAGGGGCTGCGCGTCATCATCATTTTCGAGGGCCGCGACGCCGCGGGCAAGGGCGGCACGATCCGGGCGATCACTGAGAGAGTCAGTCCGCGGGTGTTTCGGGTCGTGGCGTTGCCTGCGCCGTCCGACCGCGAAAAGTCGCAGATGTACATGCAGCGTTACATGCGAGCACTTCCCGGCGGCGGGCGAGATCGTGATCTTCGACCGCAGTTGGTATAACCGCGCCGGCGTGGAGTATGTGATGGGCTTCTGCACGAAGGAGCAGCACGCCCGCTTTCTCGAACTCTGTCCCGAGATCGAGAAATACATCGTGGACGGCGGCATCCAGCTCATCAAGATCTGGCTGGAGGTGAGCGACAAGGAACAGAAGCGCCGTTTCGAGGCGCGCATCGACGACCCGATCCGCCAGTGGAAACTCAGCCCGATGGACCTGCCGTCGCGCAGCAAGTGGTTCGAGTATTCGCGCGCCCGGGACATGATGCTGAAGGCGACGGACACCAAGCACGCGCCGTGGTACATCCTGCGTTCGGACGACAAGAAGCGCGCCCGGCTCAACTGCCTCGCGCACATCCTGAGTCTGATTCCGCACAAGAAAGTCCCGCGCGAGAAGGTCAAGCTGCCGAAGCGCTCGATGAAGGGCGCCTACGACGACGAAGCCCCGTTGAAGGGACGGAAGTTCGTGCCGGAGAAATACTGAAGTGAGCAACGCTGCGACCGGGTCGCCGAACGTTTCCCGATGGCTGCCTGCTCTCGGCTGGTTGCGCACCTACGACAAGGCTGGCTGCGGGGTGACGTCGTCGCCGGCATCACGCTGGCGGCCTATCTGCTGCCCGCCGGCCTGGGCGACGCCTCGCTGGCCAACCTGCCGCCCGAGGCGGGACTCTACGCCTGCCTGTTTGGCGGGCTGGTCTTCTGGCTGTTCTGCAGTTCGCGGCACACGGCCATCACGGTCACCTCCGCCATCTCGCTGCTCGTCGGCGCGTCGCTCGGCGAAATTGCCGGCGGCGACACGAGCCGGTTCGGCGCGCTGGCGGCGGGCACGGCCTTGCTCGTGGCGCTCATCGCCTTCATCGCCTGGCTGGCCAAGGCGGGCTCGATCGTCAATTTCATCTCCGAGAGCGTGATGGTCGGTTTCAAGTGCGGCGTGGCGCTGTTCCTCGCCAGCACGCAGTTGCCCAAGTTGTTCGGCATCCACGGCGCGCACGGCAATTTCTGGGAGAACAGCGGCAACTTCCTCAAGCACCTGCGCGAAACCAATCCCACGTCGCTCACGATTGGAGGCGTCGCGCTGGCGGTGCTCGTGCTCGGGAAGATTTTTCTCAAGAACAAGCCGGTGGCGTTGTTCGTCGTGGTCGGCGGCATTCGTGGCTTCGGGCTGGCTCGGCCTGGAAGCGCGCGGGGTGAAGCTGCTGGGCGAAGTGCCGCAGGGACTGCCGGCCATCGGACTCCCGGCGATTCACTGGGCGGATTTGAACGAGCTGCTGCCGCTGGCGCTTCGCGTGTTTCCTGCTCGGCGCGGTGGAGACGGCCGCCATCGGCCGCATGTTCACCGCCAAGCACGGCGGCCGGCTCGACGCCAACCAGGAATTCCTCGCGCTCGCCGCGTCCAATCTCGCCGCCGGACTGGGCCGCGGTTTCCCGGTCAGCGGCGGCATGTCGCAATCGCTCGTCAACGAAGGCGGGGGCGCGCGCACGCCGCTCTCGGGCGCCTTCGCGGCGGGGATCATTCTGGTGGTGGTGCTTTTCTTCTCGCACCTGCTGGCCGCGTTGCCCCAGCCGGTGCTGGCGGCGGTCGTGTTGGTGGCGGTGGCCGGCCTGTTCAAGGTCTCGACGCTCAAGCAACTCTGGCGCGGCGATCGCCCGGAATTCGTCGTGGCGATGGCCGCCATCGTCGGCGTGCTCGGTTCGGGCCTGCTGCGCGGCGTGATGATCGGCGCGGTCATCTCGCTCGTGCTCCTGATCCGTCGCGCCTCGCGGCCGCACGTCGCCTTGCTCGGACGCATCCCCGGCACGCGGCGGTTCTCCGATCGCGAGCGGCATCCGGACAACGAGCTGATTCCCGGCGTGCTGATCTTCCGGCCGGAGTCGGGCCTCGTCTATTTCAACATGGATCACGTGCGCGACACGATTCTGGATCGGGTGCGCGCCGAAGCCACGCCGCCCAAGCTGGTCGTGCTGGACCTTTCCGCCGCGCCGCTACGTGGACATGCACAGCGCGCACATGCTCGCGGAACTTGCCGGACGAACTCAAAGCGGCTGGCGTCCGCGTGCAGGTGGTCGAAGCGCGGTCGTCGGTGCGCGACCGGCTGCGGGCGGAAGGCGTGGACGCACACTTGGCGGAGTGAACCGGTTCACCACCGTGGCGGATGTGGTCGACAATTTTCAGAAAACCGGATGAAGATGTAACCCATGCTCTCGAAACTTCTCATCGCGTGGTGTCTCATGGCTCTGTGCGTGGCGCTCCATGCCATCGCAGTGATATCGGCTTTACGCTGGGTGCGCGCTCATACCAATACCGATTCAGTGCAGCCATTCTGGTCATGGACGTGGTTGTTCATTCGCATCGCGGGATGGATCATTCTATTTCACCTGATCGAAATCACCGTCTGGGCTTTTTTCTACTGCTGGACTGGGGGCATGGCCGATCTTCAATCGGCCCTGTATTTCAGTTGCGTGACCTACACCACGACCGGGTACGGGGATCTTGTCTTGCCTGAAAAATGGCGGCTGGTGGGCGGTGTGGAGGCCTTGACCGGAATTCTGATGTGCGGCTGGTCCACCGGATTCTTTTTCGCAGTGGTCGGCCTGATGATGGCAGAACGCCGGATGATGGAAGAACCAGAATCCAAATGAATCCATTACTCAAGGAAATCCGGCACAATCCGCTTCTCTGGTTGCTGATCTTCGTGCCCGTAGTGTTCGCTGCCGCGAAGCTCAAGCCCGAGGCGCACACGCTGCTCTTCGTGCTATCCGTCCTGGCCATCGTGCCGCTGGCCGCTCTGCTGAGTCATGCCACCGAATCGGTCGCGGCCAAGACCGGCGACGCGGTCGGTGGCCTGCTCAACGCCACCTTGGGCAACCTGACCGAACTGGTCATCGCGCTCACCGCCTTGCGCGCCGGGCAATACATGCTGGTGAAGGCGTCCATTGCCGGCGCGATTGTCACGAACGCGTTGTTCATGTTCGGCGCGTCGTTTCTCCTCGGCGGACTCAAGTGCCACGTGCAGGAATACAACCGGGTTAGCGCCCGCATGCAAGCCGGCCTGCTCTTCCTCGCTACGATGGCGTTGTTGATTCCTTCGGCAGTCGCCAAAGACGACTTCGCCGCGGGAGCGGCGTTCACCCAGAAGCTGAGCGTGGCTCTGGCGCTGCTGCTCATCGTTGCCTACGGACTGGGCATGCTCTTCTCGCTGAAGACGCACCGCGAGCTGTTTGCCAGCGCAGAACACGACGAGGCCGGCGAAACGCCCTGGCCCATCGGTCTGGCTCTGGCCACCCTCGCCGGCGTCACGGTGTTGGTAGCGCTGGTCAGCGAGGTGTTCGTCGAGTCGGTGCAGAAGGCGGCGGAGGCGTTCGGGATGACCCAGGCGTTCGTCGGTTTCATCGTCGTGGCACTGGTCGGCGGCGCGGCCGAAATGGCCTCGGCGTTTTCCGGCGCGCGCAAGAACCGCCTCGACCTGAGCGTGGGCATCGCGCTGGGGAGCGCGTCACAGATTGCGCTCTTTGTCGCGCCGGTGCTGGTGCTCGTGAGCTATTTCATCGGGCCGACGCCGATGGATCTGCACTTCTGGCCGGGCGCGGTGGCGATGATTCTTATCGCCACTCTCACTGCCTCCTTCGTCACGAACAGCGGTCGATCGACCTGGTTCGTCGGGGTACTCGTGTTGATGGTCTATGTGATCTTCGCGATGACGCTTTACCTGTTGCCGCCCCGATCTCCGTGAAGGAGCTATCCATCAAAACATAGTTAACACTCCAACTGACCAAGTCGATGTCTGACGAAGCAATTAAGTCCTCCAAGCGCGTGTTGGACCCGATTGATCGTGGCACAGCCGCCGACTTGAAAAGGATATGAAAACCATCCGAAGACAACCGGCAGAGTCGCGGCCTTCGCTGGCTCAGCTCCGCGGCCTCGGCAAGAGGCTGCGGAAGAAATGTCCGCGTAGTTCGCATGCGGTCTGGAAAGCCCCCGGCAACCGGCCGGATCCGTTGCGGTTGCTGGAACAATCAAACCAGGGACGAATCGCCAACCTCATTCCCATTCGCTACGGACGTATGGTGCGGACGCCGTTCGCCTATTACCGGGGAGCGGCACTCAACATGGCGGTCGACCTGGCGGGCACCCCGGCAACCGGCCAGCGTGTGCAGGCGTGTGGCGACTGCCATCTAAACAATTTCGGCGCTTATGCCACGCCCGAACGAAGGATCGTTTTCGACATCAATGATCTGGATGAGACTCTCCCCGCGCCTTGGGAATGGGATGTTAAGCGCCTCGCCGCAAGTTTCGTTCTGGCGTCCCGTGAGAATGGTCTCAGTCGAGGCGACGCTCAGGATGCCGCGCTGTCCTGCGTGCGGGCATATCGGAAACGCATGGCGGAATACAGCGACATGACGGTTCTGGAAATCTGGTATGCCAGCATCGACATCGAAAAGATCATCTCGGGAATCGAAGACGCGGAGACCCGTCGGCGGGGTTTGCAACGGCTTGCCACTAGCCGCGCGAGCAGCATGTCGGAACACCACTTTCCAAAATTCGCGATCCGCGCCGGCCAGTCGCCAACCATCCAGGAGAATCCGCCGCTGATTTACCACCCGCGCGCTCAGGGTGAAGATTCGATCGACGTTCTCGTCCGGGAGTCTTTTGCCGGCTATCGGAAATCACTGCCGGAAGACCGCCGCGCGCTCCTCGACCGTTTTGATCTTGCGGATGTCGCGCTCAAGGTGGTCGGGGTCGGAAGCGTCGGCACCTGGTGCGCCGTGGCGCTCATGACGGCTGGCAAAAAGGATCACCTGTTTCTCCAGATGAAAGAGGCGGGCCCCTCGGTGCTGGAGGCGTATGCCGGTAAGAGCATCTACGCAAATCATGGGCAGCGGGTCGTGAACGGATGCCACCTGATGCAATCGGCGAGCGACATCTTTCTTGGCTGGCTGAAGACCAGGCACGGACGGCATTTCTACGTTCGCCAACTCAGGGACGTGAAGATCGGGGCTCCAGTTGAGCAGTTTGGTTTGGGCAAGATGGTCGAGTATGCTGATTTTTGCGGCTGGACGCTGGCGCGGGCGCATGCGCGCTCCGGCGCGTCGGCACAGATTAGCGGATACCTCGGCAAGAGCGACGCCTTCGATACAGCCGTCGCCGCGTTCGCCGAGGCTTATGCCGATCAATGCGAACGCGACTACGCCATCTTCAAGAAGGCGGTGCGCTCAGGACGCGTGAAAGCCGTTATGGAGTGAGCAAACGAATCCATCCGGAGAATGACACAACGATGAAGCCACACGATCACAACGCGACCACCCGCTTTCCCTTCCTACAGGGGATATTGCCGATTACGGCCTCTCGGGTTCCGTCTGAAATTATCGCCGGTATCACGCTGGCCGCAATCGCCGTCCCCGAGGTGATGGGCTACACCAAGATCTCCGGCACGCCGGTGATTACCGGTCTCTACACCATGCTCATCCCTACGGCACTCTTCGCACTGTTTGGCTCCTCACGACACCTCGTGGTGGGCGCCGATTCAGCGACGGCCGCGATCCTCGCCGCCGGTCTCGTGGGGATTGCAGCTATCGGCTCGGATCAATACCTGGCGTTGGCCGGCGTGTTGGCGTTGATGTCCGCGGTTTTCCTGATTCTGGCCCGCGTCCTGCGTCTGGGATTTCTGGCAGACTTCCTCTCGCGCACTGTGTTGATCGGCTTCCTGACCGGGGTCGGCATTCAGGTCGCGCTGGGACAGCTCGCAGGCATGTTGGGCTTGAAGAGTGGCGGCCACGGCACGCTGGGGAAGCTCTGGCACAACCTGCAACATCTCGGAGAGGCCAATCGCTACGAGTTGACGATCGCGCTTGCTGTTCTGGTGGTTATCGTCGGCCTCGAGAAGATTTCGAAGAAAATTCCGGGGGCCTTGATCGCGGCGATCGGCGCGCTGGTCGCAAGTTGGGCGTTCGGTTTCGACAAGCTGGTGCATGTGGTCGGGACGGTTCCAAGTGGTTTGCCACACTTGGGCTTGCCCAAGGTGGACTGGAACTGGCAGGTCATAACGACATTGATTCCGACCGCGTTTGCGATGTTCGTGGTGATCCTGGCCCAGAGCGCGGCAACCGCCAGCGCCTTTGCCACGCGCTACGAGGAAAGTTTCAGCGAGAACACCGACATGGTTGGCCTGGCTTTGGCCAATATCGGGGCCGCGCTGTCAGGCACCTTCGTCGTCAATGGCAGCCCAACGAAGACGCAAATCGTGGACCGTGCCGGCGGTCGCAGCCAACTGTCGCTTCTGGTGATGGTCGCGATCGTGTTGCTGATCCTGCTCTTCTTGACCGCCGCGTTGGCGTTCATGCCCGAGGCCGCGCTGTCTTCCATCGTTTTTCTTATCGGAGTCGGCCTGATTGATGTCGCCGGGATGCGCAAGGTTTTCGCTCAACGGCGATCGGAGTTCCGGGTGGCTGTGGTCACCGCGTTGACAGTCGTGGTCGTAGGCGTGGAACAGGGGATACTACTCGCCATCGCGTTGTCGCTGATTGAGCACACCCGACACGGGTATCGGCCGAAGAACGCGGTGCTCGTGCCGGGCGCATCGGGCGGCTGGCAACCGGAGCCCGTGACCACGGCCGCGCAGGCCGCGCCAGGCCTG